>NZ_JBDOIO010000003.1:0-2400000 GCF_039831995.1 Paenibacillus pabuli | reverse complement strand
ACATTCCTAGAAGCCCACGTTACCTCATATTTTCTATACACCAAGGGCAGCCCGGCTCGTCAGGATGACGGCGAAGGCTGTCCATTTTGGTTTTGTATCATTTAGAAGGCTACTGATCACTATTGAGTCGCTTCCTCAAGAATGCCTGCTGCGGCCTTCTGCCCAGATAACACGGCACCTTCCATCGTGGTAAACATCGGCTGTTTGGTGTAATCACCAGCAAGATAAAGCCCACGGATCGGAGTCACCTGTTCGGGACGCTTCCGTTCATTGCCTGGCGCAATTCGATAAAAGTTTTCATTCCCTCGGACAATGCGATACTCGGTTACGGATGAAACCCCTTCATGAAGTCCGATGGCAGCAAGGCCTTTCCGAGCCCGATGCCAGACTTCCTCATCTGGCAGATCAATCAGCTCATCCGGGTTTACCATAATGATGGAAGCTCTGCCAGGTCGTCCACGAAACGTTGTGCGGGATTGTTCTCCGAACGAACCAACATCGGTACCTGGTCCAAACGTTGTCCGGTCTTCGGGAAGAAGTGGAAGTGCCGATTCGAATTGTACCGTAACATGCGGCATCGCATCCAGGGTCAGGAAAGGTTGGAACCATTCATGCTCACTGAAATGCTCCTCAAGCAATTGTTGGGAACGACGGATATTGGCGGCGACAACGACACGACTAGCTTTGATTCGTTCGCCATCTTTTAATTCCACACCTTCCAGACCATTCGCTCCAACTACCAATCGGGTTACAGGAGCGTTGGTGCGAATCCGTCCTCCTTTTTGCTCGATTGCAGCTGCCAGAGGGGCGCACATTACATCAGTCATGCCCCCGGTGAACGCACCAATCCGCATTTTATGAATTCGGGGAATGCCCGGAAGAAAGAGGCCGAAGAAGGCGTATGCGGAATATTGCTCAAGAGGCATGAAGAAAATGCCGGAAGATAACGGTTCAACGATGCGTTCCAGAGCCTGCTCATTGACCCCGTGCTGCTTCGCAAAATCAAGCAGCGATATCTCATCCAGTTCCTCAGGCCGGGAGACACAGTCCTTGAACCCCGCAGCCAGAAACGGAACAAGGGAAGCCTTATCGCTAGGCGTAATAAAATCATTGTTGCCAAGTACGCCTGATAATGTTTTAAGTGGAGCATGGATAATGTCCAGTCCAAATTCGCCATACTCTTCTGCATCAGGATGGCGGACTTGCATGGTTGTCTCCCATGCCAGCATCTCATCCAGATCTATGCCTGCCCGTTCAAGTAATTTTGGCAATTCTTTATAATATCCAATGAATTTATGAAATCCGGATTCCACTTCCATCCCGCGCTCTTTCCAATTGCCTGTACGTCCTCCAACATATGGGGCTGCTTCGAGAATCAGTACGGGCTTTCCCTGGTCCACAAGTTCAAAGGCACAGCTTAAACCAGCCAGGCCAGCGCCAATGATAATCGTTTGGTCTTCGTTCTTTTCCTGATTTTCAGGTTGTGCACTCAATGGAATTCGCCTCCTCTGCTTTTATTTTATATACCCATTATTTCCAGCAGGCAAGCTGGCTAAGAGATCCCGTAAGAGGCTATTTAGTCATCAAATCAACAAATGCAAGAAAAACAGCCCTCTGACCGCATGAAATGCAGCCAGAGAGCTGTTGATATTACAAGAATAAAATTTATAGATGCTTGGAAATGACTTCTTCAAGACCTTGGGCTACGGAATGAGCTCCCCGCTCCAAATGTCTATCATACAGATGCAGACGCACGAAGCTTTCATCCGTGCCCATCGCTTCCGCGAAAATGCCACCGAGTCCGCGAGCTCTCCGGTCGATCTGCAGCAGCAATTCCATGGAATCCCCCATCGGATAGAACAGCACTTCAAGTTCATCCAGGTATCCACGGAACTTGTTTGTTGGCACAAACTCAAACTCCTGTACAAAGGGCAGATTGCCGCCAAGTTTTGGAGCATAATCATTGGTCACTTCCCGCAGCCGGAAACCAAGGATATCGATGGCATCCAGCACGGTACGCATATTCTGAGTGGGCACGACGCGAAGTCTATCGCGATCGGAAGGGTCAACGGCACTTGAGATGTCGAGGCCCGTCTCTACCCAAACCTCCGCGCTATGGAGCGTGATTGGGAGATTTTCTGGCAGGTCAAACGAGAACTTCTTCTCAAGCTTCGTCCCAGGTTGAAGTGTAAATCCTTCGGTCAGCAAATATTTGGCGACCACGGCTGTTTCCTTTACTTTGCGATCATCACGTTCCCTTATGTAATACGTGTTGATGGTCAGATAGATCCGGTCCACGTTTTGTTCCACATCTCCAGCTTGAATATAGACGGTTCCCGAAAGGACTCCTCCTGGCTCGACCTCTGGTGTATCGAGTTCCGTGTTGACCTTAGCTGCTCCAACACCTACACTGGCTAACATTTTCTTAAAAAAAGACATCCGTTCAACCTCCAGATCATAATGGTTTATACATGGAAAATAATTCGACTTCGACCTTAATACGGAATCGATGAGATAGTCGTTTCAAATTTGTTGTAAATGGTTGTGGAGAACGAACAAAGCACTTGCTTAGTCAAAAAAATAAGATAGTAAAAAGACAGGAGAAATGAACTCCAGTTGTCGAATATTGTTTAATTAGGGATTTCCTTCTGGAAGGAGATGTAACGATGGGAATGGATTGGTACGATATGATCGCCCTGCGAAACGGAGGATATAAGGGGAGATCTACATATACCTGGGAAGGTCAATCGGCGGAGGACATTTTTGAAGAACGGTTGATCCGGTTGTTCTCTCAGCATCAATCCGTGCTCGATGCGGGCTGTGGTGATGGTAATTTTACACTGAGAATGTCTGCACATACCCGTCATATTACGGGTTTTGATAACTCTAAGGAGCTGCTGCATATCGCACAGACTGCGCTTTAAGCATCAAGCGAAGTGAACAATGTTGAGTTTGTGTACGCCACCACGAAGACTGACGTCCCTTTTGAAAACGAACAGTTTGATCTGATCTATGACCGAAGAGGGCCTACTTCCATCATTGAACATGGAAGAATACTGCGTAATGGTGGGATCATCTTCGGGATACATACAGACATCAGCAAGGTGAAGGAACGATTACTGCGTAACCGATATGAGCAGATCGAGATGGAGGAGTTCAACGAGGCGTTCATGATTTTCCCGAATGAAAAGGAATTTGCGCTCTTTCTGTCCGATGTTCCAGGCAATCTGGATTACACACTGCCCGAGTATCGCGAACAATTGCAAGTGAAAATCCAGGAGCATCAAATGCACGGAAGAATTGCTGTGCGTGAGCATAAATATATTTGGAAGGCCGTAAAACTCATCAATAACAACAATTTATCGGTTTGAGGTGCAACGACATGAATCGAAAAAACACTACGGAACTGCTTCTTGGGGACGATGTTAGGGCATTTTATGAGCAGATGGACAATCGAGAATGTAAATATAAGATGTTAGCAGATGACGGGAGCTATTATTGTAGAACGGTTGCCTCTCCCGAAGGAGCTTGGCAGAATAGCCATCTTCACTTGCATGTGACAGAGCATTATCTCGTTCAATCCGGCTGGATTGCTTACGCATCATATGAAGGCCAATCCATTTTACATCTTCGGATTGTTACAGAAGGACAGCACATTGTTGTTCAACCGGGGGTTCATCACAATCTGTACATGTCTGCGGGCAGTGTAATACATACCATCAAATACGGGATGAACACCGGTAGTGATTGGACGGCATCTCCCGAATTGGATCGGTTGACGCAGCCCTTAACGGAGTATCAAATTTTGCATCAATATAGCTAAATGATCAGGGAGATGGACCATTGCGAAAACAAGCTCGTTCATCAAGCATTGCAGGATAAGGGGATTAACACGAGTAACGAAAATGGAAATTTCACAGGATTTTCCATCCCTGATGAAGCAGGTACTTACAGGATGCGCTTCACGATCTCCCCTTTGAGTGAAGGTGTTCCTTCGGTAAGGGATCCAAGGATTTATTATGTGCATCAAGAGAAGGTATTCGGAAAAAATCTCCATTGGGTCAAGGGAGAGCACATGGTGATGATTAAGGAGAATGCGGAATGAAGCCAATATACCGATCCAATGAGATTACCGTACGATTGTTGGAAAAAGCAGACGAGGCTCAGCTGGTTCAATGGCTGTCTGACCCGGCAGTACTGCAATACTACGAGGGCCGTGATCAGCCGCATGATCTTGAGCGGGTAAGAGAGCATTTTTATAATCAGGATGATGCCACGAGTCGTTGCCTGGTTGAGGTTGGAGATAAGCCTATAGGCTATATTCAATTCTATGAACTTGAAGAAGATGAACGGATTGAATATGGCTATGGAGAGACGAATGAGATAATCTATGGAACAGACCAATTCATTGGTGATATTGAGTACTGGAATAAAGGTATGGGCACAAAACTTGTGCAATCTATGGTAGCCTATTTAAGAGATGAGAAGCAGGCCCAGAAAGTGGTCATGGATCCTCAGACTTGGAATGTCCGTGCCATCGCTTGCTATGAGAAATCCGGTTTCAGAAAGATCAAGCTGTTGAAGCAACATGAACTGCACGAAGGTCAAATGAGAGACTGCTGGTTGATGGAATATGACAAGGAGGAATGGATAATGGATTTGCGGTATCCGATAGGCACATTCGAACATACCGGCGAAATTACAGCAGCACAGAGGGAGCAGTGGATTCAGGACATTGCCGAGCTTCCAGAACGTGCGAGAGAAGCTGTAGAAGGATTAAGCGAAGAGCAATTAAGTCTGCCCTACCGGGAAGGTGGGTGGATGCTCAAGCAGGTTATACACCATATGGCAGACAGTCACATGAACAGCATGATCCGTTTCAAATTGGCTCTCACCGAGGATACACCAACGATAAGACCTTATTATGAAGAGCGTTGGGCAGAGCTAAACGATTCAAGGGATTTGGATATTGAGTTCTCCCTGCAAATACTGGATGCACTGCATCGGCGCTGGGTTGCACTGCTGCAAACATTATCCGATGAGGATTACGCTAAACAATTCTACCATCCGGGTCCGCAGGAAACGACAAGACTGGATTACAACCTGGGGGTTTACTCCTGGCATGGCAGACACCATGTTGCTCATGTAACTTCGCTCAGAAACCGGCTGGGGATCTAACAGAGAGGTGTAGCTATTGTGACAGAGCCGAAATGGTTTTATTTGAATGAAATGGAGCAGCCTGAACGAGGAATTGCATTCGTGATTATGGTTACACAGTTTCAGGATAAATACGTCATCGTTTACAACAATAAACGCAAAGGCTGGGAGTTTCCCGGGGGCACTTGTGAACCCGGCGAAACTCCGCTGAACGCTGCAGGCAGGGAACTCTACGAAGAGACAGGAGCAATAAGGTTCAATCTTGAGCCTTTTGGTATCTACAAAATGAATGGGAACCTCGGTATGGTTTATTATGCCGCTGTTGACGAGTTCAGCCTCATGTCTGTAGAGCTTCCGAATCATGAAATTGGAGGGCTGAAATTGGTGGATGCCTTGCCTTCTGGCATGAGCTTTGGAGAAATGTTCTATTCTTTTTTGGATCAATGGACAGCGTACCCCTCTAAGGGAACGACCCGGCATGATATAGATTTAACCGGTGCATTACTAAAATCTAAATGATGTTGTAAGGGAGAAACAAGATGAACATACATATCCGAACGTTGAATGTGAATGATCCAGCCTTCATCTCTCGGGCATTTCAGGAACAAGGCTGGGTCAAACCTGTAGAACAGTACCTTCGCTATCTGGTAGAACAGGAAGAGGGTAAACGCGTCACATTGGTAGCTGAGCTGGATGGAACATTTGCGGGATACGTCAACGTCCTATGGAGCTCAGACTATCCATCGTTCAAAGAGGAGGGGATTCCGGAAATTAATGATTTCAATGTGTTAATCCAATATCAGCGTCAAGGCATAGGTTCACGATTAATGGACCGCGCGGAGGAATTGATTCAAGAACGCACGGATACTGCAGGGATTGGGGTAGGATTATTCACCGATTATGGCAAAGCCCAGATCCTGTATGCACGCCGTGGATATATTCCGGATGGCAAGGGGATTCACAAGCATGATCGCTACCTTATGCCAGGGGATGAAACCATAATAGATGATGACGTCGTACTTTATTTAACGAAGAAATTGAGGTCTGTTTAAAAATTCGTACATTTTAAAATGGCAGAAGAAACAGGGCTTAAGCAGGGGTTAATCTTCTGCGCTGGTTCTGTTTTTTTTAGTATATTAACGCGGCTTTACCTAAGGAAATTTACAAGAAAAATAGAGATGTATTGGACAAAAATGGTATAATGGAGTGTGGGGTTTTGAAGCAATATGACCAGTTAAAAGGGCTATATAACATGAGGTTTGCATGGATAACTAACGAAGAGTTTCATACATAAGAGAAAACAGGCAGAAGCATTTTCGGAGAAACTTGAGGAGGGGTGTTGCGTTGGAGAAGACGATTAAACATGTACAGGATCTGTATAACATGCTGGATGCAGAGTTTAGATCAGCGAAGCAATTCTGGGAGCCATTTTATGAAGATCGGAATCGTCCTATTCCCTTTTTTCCTAACAAGCCCGATGAGAATCTGGTCGATCAAGTGAACTCAGGTTTACTGACTGGAGGAAAAGCGATGGAGCTTGGCTGCGGGCCGGGCCGGAATGCGCTTTATCTAACAAAAGCAGGGTATAGCGTGGATGCGTACGACCTTTCGGAAACAGCCATTGCATGGGCCAAGGAACGAGCTGCCGAAGTGCAGCTGGATGTGAATTTTGAGTGCCGATCCGTATTTGAACTTGAACCGCAGCAAGCGTATGACCTCGTATATGATTCCGGCTGTCTGCACCACTTGCTGCCACACCAGCGTATCCCCTACATTGAGATGATTACGGATGCACTTAAGCCTGGGGGGTATTTCGGAATGACATGTTTTGCTCCGGGTTTTGGCGGGTTGGGCGGACCTGAGAGCGTGATGAGTGACTGGGAAGTATATCAAGAGAGATCCATGAAAGGCGGAATGGTTTTTACGGAAGAGAAGCTTCGTTATTTGCTGGAAGGTCCGTTTGAATGTGTGGAGCTGCGTCCGATGCAGGCGATGGGTAAGGAAGATCCCTGTTTCGGTCTGTCGATCCTGTGGGTGACGCTATGGAGAAAACCACTGTCTGAAGAAAAAAAGGGGGAATAAACATGGGGCACAGAAGCTTTATTGTTACTGGTACCTCTAAAGGAATTGGCCTGCAATTGGCTCAGTTGTTACTGGAACAGGGAGACCGGGTCTATGGGATTTCACGGGGGACTGATGAGTTTCTGCATGGACATGACCTGTATAAGCACTTTCAATATGATCTGAGTGATCTGATGGGCATAGAGTCATTGGTCACAAGAATACTGGAGATGGTTCCATTGCAGGAAACCGAGTTCATAGGACTTATTAATAATGCAGCAATGCTGGAACCCCTGAAGCCGATAGATCAGTGCAGCATAGAAGAGATAAGCAAGAATTTGAATATTAGTTTGGGAGCCCCGATGATATTGAGTTCATCCTTTATTCGGCAAACCAAACATCTGTCTGCACGGCGGAAAATTGTGAATCTGACCTCGGGTTCGGGTAGTTATCCAGCACCTTCCATGGCTGCATACTGTACTTCAAAAGCTGGAATAAACATGTTTTCGGCGTGTGTGGCGATGGAACAGTCCGAGAGGACAAACCCTGTTGAGGTCATGGCATTTGATCCTGGGATGGTAGATACGGAACTGCAGGCCGTGGCAAGAGGCAAGTGTACCGATGAATTTGCGCTCTCGGGTCTATTTAATCAAGTGTATGAAGCAGGGCAATTAAGATCGCCGCGGGAGGTAGCCAAGCAGCTCATTGAACGCATCGAAGAGAGTAGTGATGCAAACAAGGTGATACACTCCTTGGAGAGCTAACATCATAGAGTAGGTTTTTTTGATTTTAATGCTCTATGTGTATATCCCTTTTGATATAACTTTAACTACCCTGTAAACTGACAACATAATGCAAGAGTGGACATTGCCATTTCAAAGTTAGTAATTCGTTTTCGATAAGCAGCGGAAGTAATGGAGGGGACGAAGTCAATTCTAAAGAAACAGCGATCAGAAGAACGATTCGTACCCATAACGGTTAACCCGCGACAGCCGAGTGTATGAACTTTTGCAACCTTAGAAGAACAGAAATGTGGTGAAGAACCTTGTTTAAAATTATGCTCATTGAAGACGATGAATCCTTATTCAGCGAGATCAAGGAACGATTATCTCAATGGTCCTATGACATATATGGCATACAGGATTTCGGCAAAGTAATGCAGGAGTATAGTGACGTTCAGCCGCAGCTGGTCATCATTGATATACAATTGCCCAAATATGACGGTTTTCATTGGTGCCGCATGATTCGAGCTCACTCGAACGTGCCCATTATCTTTTTGTCTTCACGGGATCATCCCACGGATATGGTCATGTCCATGCACTTGGGCGCAGATGATTTTATTCAGAAGCCCTTTCATTTCGACGTATTAATCGCCAAAATTCAGGCCACGTTACGGAGAGTATACAATTACAACACGGAACGGATCGAACTTCGAACCTGGCGCGGGGCTGCGATAGAGTATGTGAAGAATACACTTACGCTGGGATCAGAAGCGGTTCTTTTGACCAAAAACGAGATGTTTATTCTCAAAGTGCTGGTGGAGCACAAAAATCAGATTGTCACCCGTGAGGAACTGATACGAAGCTTATGGGATCATGAACACTTTGTGAGTGATAACACGCTGACGGTCAACGTCAATCGGCTGCGCAAGAAGCTTGAGCCACTGGGACTGGATGGATATATCGAAACCAAAGTGGGACAGGGATATATGGCAACGGAAGAGGCGGAAGCATGATCGGCAAATACATTAGAGAAAAGGTCAGCTGGATCTTGTTGCTGGTAGGCATGCAGCTCATCATTTTGTTTGTTGCCTACATTGATTCTTCCATACCCCTTCAATCCCTGGCATACGTCGTAATCCTGAATGTGGTTGTGTGCATTGTGTTTATCTGGACAAGATATCCGAGGGAGACACGTTTCTATAAAAAGTTAACGACATGGGACCATACCTATGATCTGGCAGATCTGGATATAGCCGAAAGTCCCTATGAGCTTATCGTACAGGATGCCGTGGCCTCCCAGACATTGCGTTATCGGAAGGAATCCTCATCCAACCTCATTCTGCTCGAGCAAGAGAAGGACCAGATGTTATCCTGGATCCATGAAGTGAAGACGCCGCTCACGGCGCTGCAGTTAATGATAGAACGTACGCCGGATGAGAAACTGCGCAATCAAATGACGTACGAATGGCTGCGAATTCACCAACTGCTCGATCAGCAGCTGCACCAGAAGCGAATTCCATTTATGCATAATGATCTGTTTATCGAAGTTACGGAGCTTGAACCGATTTTGAATGCAGAGATTCGTGCCTTGAAGTCCTGGTGCATCTCGAAAGGCATTGGTTTCGATGTGTCTCTAAGTGTTACATGTGTGCTGACGGACAGCAAATGGCTGAGTTTTATAATCCGGCAGCTGCTGAGCAATGCGGTGAAATACAGTGAATCCTCAGATATTATGATCGAAAGCTGGGAGCATGAAGGACATCACGTTCTCTCGATTCAGGATCATGGGCGAGGGATTGAAGCGCAGGATTTACCGCGGATTTTCGATAAAGGCTTCACATCAACTCGAGGCAGGCTGGAAGGCGCAGCAACCGGAATGGGGCTGTACCTGACCCGGCAGGTGGCACAAACGCTTCATATGGATGTTCACGTCGAATCTGCTCCTGGCGAAGGCACAACAGTCCAACTAACCTTTCCTCGGAAAAACGACATGGTGCATCTTGCGGGCGTGTGACAACAATGTCACATGCTTTTTCGTTTTGTTCGGTGAATCGCACGAACCATTGGCAGGTCCCGTCTATGATAGAGATATACCAAAGGAGAGTGTGTGGGATATGTGGATACTGGAAGCCAAGAAAATTAGCAAAGTATATGGCAACAAACTCAACAAGCAGGAAGTGCTGAAGGGAATTGATCTCGGGGTTGGCAAAGGAGAATTCGTAGGCATCATGGGACCTTCGGGTTCAGGGAAAACAACACTGCTTAATGTCCTCTCTTCGATTGACCGGGTAAGTCAAGGTTCCATTGAGATCGAAGGCAAGGAGTTTACCGGGATGAAGGAGAAGCAGCTCGCTGAATTCCGCAAGCATCATCTCGGTTTTATTTTTCAGGAATATAACTTGCTCGATACGCTTACCGTGAAGGAGAACGTGCTTCTGCCGCTTTCCATTACGAGCGTTCCGAAACAGGAAGCACATCGGAAGTTCGAACAAATTGCCCGTGAACTGGGCATCTATGAATTAAAAGACAAATATCCGTCCGAAATTTCGGGTGGCCAGAAACAGCGGACCTCGGCTGCGCGAGCCTTTGTTCATGATCCGAGCATCATATTTGCGGATGAGCCGACAGGCGCACTGGACTCCAAATCAGCTTCGGATCTGCTTGGCAAATTAAGCGAAATGAATATCAAACATCAGGCTACCATCGTTATGGTTACTCACGATCCGGTTGCCGCGAGTTATTGCAGCAGGGTGATTTTCATTCGAGACGGGCAGATCTATACTCAATTGAATAAAGGAGACGAATCCCGTCAGTCCTTTTTCAACGACATTATCAAAACCCAGGGCGTGTTGGGTGGTGTGCAGCAATGAGTTTGCGTTACATCATCTTCCGTAACCTGAGAAAGAACCTGAAAAGCTATTATTTATATGTATTTGCTCTAATTTTTAGCGTGGCCTTATATTTTTCATTTGTGACGCTGCAGTATGATCCCTCCATGGATGAAGTGGCAGCTTCGACCAAAGGAGCAGCGGCAATTGGTACGTCTTCCGTGTTATTGATCGCCATCGTGGGCATTTTCCTGCTCTATGCCAACACCATCTTCATTAAGAGACGGAGCAAGGAGATTGGTTTATTTCAACTGGTTGGGCTAACAAAAGGGAGAATTTTCGGCATTCTGAGTACGGAAAATTGCATTCTCTATTTTGGCTCCATGGCAGTAGGTGTTTTAATCGGTTTCCTTGGCTCCAAGCTGGTGCTGATGATTTTGTTCAAGATCCTTGGCGTTGATGCCATGACGAAACTATATTTCTCTCCGATGGCCTTGGTTCAGACCCTAATTGTGTTTGCGGTGCTGTACCTGCTTATTATGCTGATGAATTATGCCTTCATTAAGGCGCAGAGCATTCTCTCGCTCTTTCGGGTAACAGCTAAGGCAGAGCAGCAGGTGCAGAAGATGTCTATCGTACAGATCATCATCGGCATCCTGGGTATTATCCTGATCGTGTTCGGATACGTATTGTCCGCAAGGATGTTCAGCGGAAAGGCGCTGGATATGCAGCAGCTAATGTACATGATGATACTGATCTTGTTTTCGGTTATTCTGGGAACATATCTGTTCTATAAGGGCTCGGTCAGTTTTTTATTCAATCTGATTCGTAAAAGCAAAAACGGCTATCTTACCATCCATGAAGTGCTGTCGCTATCCTCCATCATGTTCCGTATGAAATCGAATGCACTGCTGCTTACAATCATTACGACGGTGTCCGCGCTTGCCATCGGCATGCTGTCACTTAGTTATATTTCATACTATTCGGCTGAAGCGCAAGCGAAAGAAAGTTTGCCGGAAGATTTTTCTTTTGCTCAGGCTAGTGTGAAAAATCGGTTTGTAGCGGAGCTTGAGGAGAAACAGATTCCATATGAGGAGAAGCACAGACAGCCTATCTATATTGAAATGGATGCCAGAGAAGTGATGGATGATTCCCTGACGGAAGAGCTCCTGTTCAGCAGTGTGGTTAGTGATAATATGGTAGATGATATTGATCTGAAACCCGGTGAAGTGGTCTTCATGGGTTACGGAAGTGCCATTAAGCAGATGATTTCCATTCAGGAAAAAGGTCCAATCGTGCTGCACGGCTCGAAACAAACCATCGATCAACAATTGATCGGCACGACCAAACAGGGAGTCCTTCCGGTTTATTATACCAAGGGCATGCCAGTAGCTGTTGTGGATGAAACGGTCTACCAGCAGCTTCAGAAGGATCTTGATCCTGAGCTGCAAGAAGGCGAGCCGACGGACTATTATGGTGTGCGTATTGTGAACGAGAAACAAGCAGAAGAGGCATATGGCGTTTTCCAAGAACAGCAGCTAACAGCCCCAAGCTTCTCGCAGATCGAATTCAGAAATAACCAACGCACCAGTATGGGGCTGATCATGTTCATTGTCGGTTTCCTTGGTCTGACCTTCCTGATTACTTCTGGATGTATCTTATACTTTAAACAAATGAATGAAAGTGAAGAAGAAAAACCGAGCTATACCATCCTGCGCAAACTCGGATTCACACAGGGCAATCTGCTGCACGGCATTCAACTCAAGCAGGTCTTCAATTTCGGAATTCCGCTGGTGGTGGGATTGAGTCATAGCTATTTTGCGGTGAAATCCGGGTGGTTCTTCTTCGGTACGGAACTGGTGACACCAACAATCATTGTCATGATTTTGTATACATTGCTATATTCAATCTTTGGATTGTTATCTGTGTGGTATTACAGACGGGTCATTAAGGAAGCGTTGTAGATCGGAATGAATGGACGTGAAAACAAAACGTGCAAAAAAGGTCAGACTGTATGTAAAAAATACAGCCTGACCCTTTTGTTATTGTAACGGATAGTCGATTTTACCTGTTTCTAGGAGTTGCTTTAATCCATCAAACATTAAACCCTACCCCTCCTCTGAACCTGTAAAATATTCACTTTCCGCCTGTTAGATATCGCTTTGTTGTCCAACCTTCTTCATGGGGGAGTTGTCCAGCTATAGGTTAAGTATACTGGCTAATAAGTCCCCGTTTAAACGTAAAATTAAAATCTTTAAAAAAGAATTTTTGGGGAAAACAGGTAATGCGAGGATGTTGGACGAAATGATTGTACAGTAGAGTACTTCGATTGCTATTGTAAAGTGGAAGGGGCAGGAACTATGAATTTGGCTAATCGAATCACACTCGCAAGGATAGCTTTAATTCCGTTATTTATGCTGTGCTTTGTTCCGTTATCGCCTTCAATGCTGGGGCAGAGTGGAATCCTGCATGTTTTGAATCAGCATGGGACTACCCTTGGTGTAATTATTTTCGTCATTGCTGCAGGTACAGACAAGCTGGATGGATATATTGCAAGGAAGTATAACCAGGTGACCAATCTGGGGAAATTGCTGGATCCACTTGCCGATAAACTGTTGATCTCCGTGGCCCTGCTCGTCATGGTACAAGAGAATATGATCGGTTCATGGATCGCGGTGATCATTATTGGCCGTGAGATATTGATTACGGCAATTAGAATGGTTGCAACCGAACAGGGCATCGCTCTCGCGGCCGATCGGTATGGCAAGCTCAAAATGGTCTTGCAGGTTGCTGCTATTATCGCAATATTGCTGGGCAATTATCCGTTTAACCTGCTGACGGATATGCGAGTTGACATGGCTCTACTATGGGTGGCAGCGGGCGTTACTCTTTTGTCGGGGATGAATTACATACGAGTAAACTATAAAATGCTTCAATTAGGAAAGTAGAGTAGGCAAAGATTGGTCGCTATTTTCAGGTGAAGGAGGTGCAGGACAAATGATTAAAGCTAAAGTTTTGCTTGTCAAACCAGGGTCATTAATAGAAGAGGAAACAGGGATAGATAATTGGCTGATTGCTGTGACACAACAACCGGAAGTCCAGTATGCCGATGTAAATGATCGTAAACAGATAGAACGGTTGATAATGAGTCGAAAATTTGGACTTGACGCTCTTCAGATGGCTATTCACGTATTCGATGATAGGGGACAAGCTTTAATCGGATATGAGGTCCCAAGTGGCATGAATATCTGGCACGATTATCTGAAAGCGATTCGCAAGTGGATGGAGCAAGGCAAAGCCTCTGTGAGTTATGGGATTGATCCCTTCATGCTTGAAATGGACCAGTATCCAAATGGACAATTAAGGTTTGCTATACGTTTGGAGCTAGCTCCTCGGCATATACTCACACAGTTCATCGTACATGCCCGTACGTTTCTATTGGAGATATTGAGATCCATTGAATTCCTATGGAAAAAGATGCTGCATGAGCACCATATACCAAGTGGGCTCGATATATCCAGACCGAAAGACAACGGTGAAGGTATATTCATAGAGATTGAGTCTTTGCGTAAATGGGTATCTCAGTTACCCGAATAATATCCTGCAAGAAACGGAACCTGCATGAAAAATGCAGGTTCCGTTTCTTTGTGATGCAAGCAGCACTCAAAAAAGTATAGGGTCTCAGCAGCGTTCCCGAGTATACTTGATAGTAGTAGTTAAAACCACATGAAACATATTGGAAAAGGGCACAAATGTGCTGATTCAGGAGGATTTTAATGCATCAAGAACATACCTTGGGTCTAGATGAAAACTGGATTCAATTCATGATATTAACGACCAAACTGGAACTGCCTCCCTTGCCTCCAGATACATTGGATCGTCCAAGGCTCAGTTCAACCAGAGAACAATTATACAAGTTTAAAGTCACGCTGCTGACTGCTCCGGCGGGCTCCGGGAAATCCACACTGTTAGGCAATTGGGTGCAGCACGAACAAGCAGCCTGTGTTTGTCTGGATGACAAAGATCAGGATCCGCTTCAATTTTGGTTGTATGTTATTCATGCACTGGACCGAGTTAAACCGGGTTTCTGTCGTGAGATCCTGTCGCATTTTTTGCGAGGCTACAGCATGGATGCGCGATCAGCACTGGTGTTGTTAATGAATCACCTTGCTTTGGCAGATAAGCCGATATTACTTATTTTGGATGATTACCATGCTGTAACCCAACCAGTGATTCATGAACAAATGGAGTATTTTATTGAAAATATACCTGTATCCACACATCTCGTATTGTCGAGTCGGACGTCCCCTCCGTTGAAGCTGGAGAAGCTGAAACTT
Organism: Paenibacillus pabuli; assembly: GCF_039831995.1. Taxonomy (NCBI): domain Bacteria; kingdom Bacillati; phylum Bacillota; class Bacilli; order Caryophanales; family Paenibacillaceae; genus Paenibacillus; species Paenibacillus pabuli. The sequence goes on along the minus strand of NZ_JBDOIO010000003.1, from coordinate 2,384,895 downwards.
CGCGGGGAACTCAGGCAGATTATGCTTCAGGATCTGGCATTCACCGCAGAAGAAGGAGTAGAGTTCTGTCAGGATGCCATGAAGCTCAACGTTACCCGTTCCCATGTACATGACTGGGTGCAGCAGACGGAAGGCTGGGTGGCCGGGCTTAAGCTGCTGGCTCTGTCCTGTACCGATAGCACCGAAGTAGTAAGAGCGCAAAGTGCCAATCCACTGGCTCCATCTTCTCAGGATGATCCGCATCACTACGGTGATCGTTCAGTTTCCGAATTTTTGCTGGAGGAAGTGTTCCATCGGCAATCCCGGGAATTGCAGCATTTCTTACTAAGCACCTCTATCGTTCAGCGGATGAATGGCGATCTATGCAGAGCATTGACCGATATGGGGGAAGCTCCGCAATTGCTCAGACACCTGGAGAAGGAGCATCTGTTTCTTATTACGATGGATCGGGGAGCGAACTGGTTTCGTTATCATCATATGTTCTCTTCCTTTTTGCGGCGTGAGCTTGCTCGTTCTGGAACGGAACAGGTTAATGCACTTCATGCCAAAGCTGCACGGTGGTACGAACAGCAAGGATATGCAGCTGAAGCGCTGGATCATTATATTCACGGTCAGCATATGCAGGATGCGGCCCGGTTGCTGGAAGAGTTGTTTGCACATTTTATTATGGGGGAATGGTGGACACTTCGAAGGTATTTTGATGTTCTGCCACAAGAGGTGGTTAAGGCTTATCCCAAATTGTATATGTCGTATTTATTTCTTGTTGCTCGTGAACGACCATACGGTGAGATGATGAAGGAGCTTGATGGACTGGAGCACATGATCCAGGTGCATTTACAGGACCAATTGCCACCTGAGATAAGCCGTTACTTGCTCCAGGTTGTTTGTGTGATGAGGGCATATATGGCGTATCTAAACAGGGATTTACAAGGGTTGTCTGACCATCTGATTTCGTATATCGATCAGGGTTATCCGGATGATATTGCGTTTCAGTATATGGATTATGACCGGAGGGAAAGCATGCGTCTGCGCAGCTTCCATGGTGTTAACGGTTCACTGCAACGAGGCGAACAATGCTTCAGTGCAATCACGAATCGTTGGTTTGCTGAGAGTTCTTATGTGACCTCATATTATGGTACAGGCTATGCTGAAATAAAGCTGGAACAAAATCGCTTGTCCGAAGCGATTCGTTATGCGGATCGTGCTCTTGAAATTGCACTCCAGATCAAAGTCGCTGCACTTCTGGTCCCTGCCTACGTACTCAAAGCCAGAATTGAACTGGCTCGAGGCAGACCGAATGAAGGGGTGAAGCTGCTGCATCAGCTCTGCGTTCTGTTATCTGTCAAGGATCTGGAGTACTGGCAACCGATCATTCAGGCACATCAATACCGGTTGCAACTCGAGATTCAACCTATAGAGACAGCACAGCTTACCATTAATGACTCCATAGTTGAAATCGTTAACCCTGAGATCAGCTGTGATCAGGTATTCAGCACGCTTGTACGTGTGCGGGCTAAAATCCTGTTAGGGGATAATGAAGGGTCCTTGAATGAGCTGAAACGCATACGTACACTAGCTGAAGAACGGAACTGGTTAACGGAACAAGTCGAATGCGGACTGCTTGAGGCTCAGATTCTTCAACGCCAAGGGCATCAGGAGGAATGTATGGCTCCGCTGCTGCGTGCTATAGCGATTGGCAGTTCCGAAGGTTACATTCGTTCTTTTATAAACGAAGGCGAACCCGTCAAGCTCCTTTTGCAGCACTATCTGCATTTGCGTCGTACGCACTCCATACCAGATTCGGGCATTAAATTGGCCTATGTAAAGGAACTGCTATCTGCATTTGCAAAAGAAAACCGGGGTGGCATTCCCTCCGTACGACTCAGTCCTATGGAGCAAAGAGTATTTGGTTACATCGCTGAAGGACTCACTAGCAAACAAATTGCAGCTGAGTTCGGAATTTCAGCAGGAACGGTAAATACGCATATCAGGCGTGTATTTGCCAAGCTAGGGGCGAGTAGTCGTGCGCATGCCGTACAGATTGCCGAGCAGCAAGGCTGGCTGTGAACGTGCGCAATGATGTCTATCGTTTTGTAGACTATTTTCTCTTGGAAGTCTCTCCTACAATAAAGACAATTAATAACTTTGCTGTTCAAGATGATGCAAGGTTAGTCATGTGGGAGGTAAAGCTTAACAATGTCAATACGTCTATCCAAAGGAAAAGCGCAAAACAAAAACAACAGAATCTTACCCTATCTGGCCGTTCTATTATCTGTATCCGCTCTTACTGTTCCTGGAACAGCAGCCGCAGCTGCGGGAACCGGGAGCGTAAATGACTTACAGCAAGCCTCGCCTTGGGCGAGACAGGCAATTGAGATCGTCGCGGAACAGCAGATGATTCCAGGGATGCAGGATGGATTGTTTTACCCGGGAGGGAGTCTTACACGCGGTGATCTGGCGTATACATTGGTTCGCATTTCGGGTTTGAATCCGGAGTCCGACAATCAGAATTCTCCCGAAGCGTTCAAGGATCTGAATTCACAGACGGATAACCTCGCTTTTATTGAATTGGTAAGCTCTGCAGGAATCATGAAGGGGTATCCTGATGGCACATTTCGCCCGGAAGGATTGGTGACCCGGGAACAACTTGCAGTGACACTGATCCGAATGATTCATTTTAGAGGATTTACTGAAGCAGCAGGAACGAGCTCGATGTTATCGTTCAAGGATGCTTCCAGCATCAGTCCATGGGCTGTAGAGAGCGTGAAGCAAGCGGTTGAATTGGGTTTGTTAAAGGGAGAGAACGGCCAGTTTGTTCCGAAACGTCCTACGACAAGACAAGAGATGGCTGTGATTGCTTTGCGTGGAAGCGATGCAATCAGGACGCTTGAAGAATCATCAGAACAGGAAGATGCTGCATCCGGTCCTGATTCGGATAAGCCAGAGCAAGTGACGGAAGTTGAGGGGACGACTACAGGTAGTGGAATTACAGAGAATTCTGGTGGAAACGCAACAAATGGGTCCGGAAGCAATTCCGGCAATGGAAGCGGGAGTGCAGGGGGAGGCAGCGGATCAACGCCAAGCAATCCAACCAATCCAACCAATCCAACAAATCCAACAAATCCAACAAATCCGACCAATCCAGAGACCCCGTCCAACCCTGAACCTGAGAATCAAGTCCCGGTGGTGATCAACGATGGGTTACCCGATCAGGAACTTATCGTGGATCATGCGTCCCTGGAGTTTCAGGTTTCCTCTTACTTCAGCGATCCAGATGGAGAAGCCCTGCAATTTAGTATTGTAGACGGAGATGAAACGATAGTTGCTTCTACGGTAGAGGGTCAGACAATCAGGTTTACACCAGTGACAGAAGGAGAGGTGGTTCTGAAAGTCAAAGCTGTCGATAGTCAAGGGGCCAGCGTTACTGCACAGCTCAAAATCAAGGTCCTTGCGAATACAATTAGCAGGCAATTCCCGGATCCCCATATGGCAGGAGCCATTGCCTATTGGCTTGAGAAGGATATAAGTGATCCGTTGACCAAACAGGAACTGGTGGATGCACTGGTACAGACGGATGGAGGACTGTATGCACGAGATGCAGGGATCTCTGATCTGTCGGGATATGAGATTTTCAAAGGCATGAACGTTACGGAGATTGACCTATCCGGCAACAACATCAGTGAGGTGAATGCTGAAGGGTTCACGCAATTGAAGAAGCTGAATTTATCAAGCAACCAACTGACAGAGGTGAATGTATCCGGACTTTCGAATCTTGAGGAGTTGGTATTGTCCTACAATCAGATGGGTTCTCTTGACGTAAGTGGACTGAGTTCCCTTCAGGTGTTGGACGTTGGCGATAACCAACTGAATCATTTCCCTACCGGAGTCGCTGACCTACCATTACTGCAATACTTAAATATCCGTTACAATTCCATTTTGCTCAGAGACGAGCCTGACTTGACTATGCATCTGGGACTGCTTGGACGTTTACCGATGTACGATTTTGATGATGCTGCCCCAGTTCTGGTGGAGGCACCAGCAGGGAACACGATTTATGTCGGTGATGAAGAGACAGAGATTGATCTGGGGTACATGTTTGAAGATGAAGATGATGAGCGCTCAACACTGGTGCTCACAGCAGAATCGCCTGATCCGCAGCTGGCTGAAGTGAGAATCGAAGGACAGAAGCTGTATGTCAAAGCTCTTGCATCAAGTGAGACCCCGATTCGGATCTACGTGCAGGCTAGAGACGTGCTGGGCAAGATGGACACAGGATACGTAGAGGTCATGCTTAAAACGAGAGAAGAATTGCTCTAATATTAGCGGCTTTTTAATTCAAGCAACCGAATAATAACAGATGTAGCGCATCTCCTCTGGAGGTGCGTTTTTTATGTTGCAAGCAGTTCAATAATGTTAGAATATTCAAGAAATGCATAGGAATGATTAAGCTTATAATGGCGGGAATGACAGGGAGGAGAATAAGGATGTCCCAAGGTACGTTGAATTTAAGTAATGCGGAAGATTCAGCCTATGTACGTAATCAATTGATTGCATATAATGCGGCTCATCTGAGCGAGGATCTGAAGCATCGGTATGAGGAATTGAATTTTAATATCAAAAACGAGGCAGGGGATATCGTTGCCGGCGTCCTCAGCACACTGTGCTGGAACTGGCTGGAGCTTGATATCCTCTGGCTAGATGAGGAGCAGAGACACCAAGGTCATGGTTCCCGATTAATACATGAAGTCGAACGCATTGCGCGTGAGAAATGCTGTGATTTTATCATGCTGAATACCTTTTCGTTCCAAGCACCGGATTTTTACAGGAAACATGGATACCGATTGATGACTACCATTGAGAATGCGCCAACAGGGCATCGTCATTATTACTTTAAGAAGGATCTAACGTAGGGTAAGATATAGAGTACGGACAACAAGACAGGAACTCAGGAGGATTGGTCTATGATTACAATTAAAGAAATTGAACTTCAGGATTTGCCAGCTTTAAGCAAATTGTACAATGAGTTGATGGGGACCCCTACTCATGAGCAGCAGATGCAAAAAATGTTTCGGTACATACAGCAGAATGGTCATTATCATGTGCTTGGTGCATTTTACAATGGCGAGCTGGCCGGATCTGTCATGGGGATCGAATGTATGGACCTCGTGGGTCAATGCAAGCCCTTCATGGTAGTGGAGAATGTAATCGTATCGGATCTGGTACGGAGGCAGGGGATCGGTCAGAAGCTGATGCTCCAGATTGAACGGATTGCGAGGGATCTGGGGTGTGAGTATATGATTCTGGTATCTGGCGATCAGCGCAAGGAAGCACATCTTTTTTATGAAAAGCTTGGATTCAAGGATGAAAAGGTTCAAGGGTACCGGAAGCATTTTAACTGACCAGGAGGATTACTTAAGGAGCAAGGCGAATAAGGCATAGTCAAAATGATTACAGCATGGATCTGAGGGAGGCACTCTCGTGTTCAAAAAATGGGCTAATGTCTTGATGATTGTGAGTTTGATCTTCGCCGTATGTTCCCCAACATCCTATGCTGCTGCCAAAACGCTTAAGGTAACGGTGACCCTGGTCAGCGCCGAACTGGTAGAGAATAACTCCGTCGGCAACGAATGGGCTGTAGGTGCAAGCGTGAACGGCAAAAACCTGAAAGAAGGTTCATCGGTTACATTAAATCTGAAATCAACAGATACGCTGAAATTAAAAGCGAATGCAGAGGAACAGGACAAGATTCCGGATATCGGAAGCAAAAGCGCTAATGTCAAAGTATCCTCATTCTCCAAATCGACGAATAAGACCCTTTCCGTTGTTGTGAAAGAGAACAGAGGCCGTTATTCGGGTAACACGGCGACGTGGGAGTTCAAGTTCATAATCAGCAAAAAGTGAGAACCGCTAACATGGTAAAGAAAAAGAGAGCTGCCAGCTCTCTTTTTTTTGTATTATCCCTTGTTTTATTCTAAGGGGTTGATGAGGAGGAGCGGATATATTGCGGTGGATGAACGTTGTCGATCATTAAAATGCCGTCATACTGATCGCGCGGGACCAAGCTCTCAGGGATCATGCCCCAGCTGTATGCAAATCGTGGTTCGAACATCCAGGAGTTCCCTGTCTCTCTGTTCTGATATCGAAGATCCAGGAAGCTATAAGGTGTATTCGTTGCAGACATAATGCCTTCAATGGAACCAGGTTCTGCTGGCTCAACGTCATGAAGTCCGCCGGCATTATCGGCCGTTTGACCACTCGATGCATATAATCCCAGAACATAACTGGATTTTTTTAGTTCTTCCGAAAGTTTTTCTCCCATCATGGTTACGGGATAGGGCGAGCCCATGACTTCGCTGTGCGCCTTTCTGATGTGATCATTATGACCCCATACAATAAATTTTTCGTTTGGATAGACTTCGGTTGCAAGCCACATGAGATTGTCGTGCATCGCCTGATCACGCCACTCCATGGAATCCATAAACGTCTCATACTTGCCTTCATTCATGTCAGTCATTGCGCGGATTGAAAGATCGACATATTCCCTCGCTACACGAATTCGATCACTGAGGCTGCGCTCCAGCAGCATGGAAAGTTTCGGTTGATCCGGGTATTCTTTTTGCAGATAGGCCTGGTTCGATTCGGATTTCAGGGATCGAAGGACGTCTTTATATACCTTGATGATTTCATTTTTCTCAGCGTGATAGGCTTTCAGGTCCGTTCCGGCAGAGAAATTGGAGAGCTTTTGTTCCGTTTGTGCGAGACGCTTGGCGAGTTCTTTATCCTTCAGCCAGTTACCGTCCAATAACGGGAATTGCAGCTGCATGTCGATACCAGTGAGGATCAGGGGCTGGTCGGTCTGTGTACTTGTTTTGAGATAATCGAATAAGGGCATGATTTCCTTGGACCACCAGACGCCGAAGATGGAGTTTTTCATCGTTTGCTCGGGATGCTGCTGTTTGACCTTGGCATTAGCCAGCGATGTGTTGGAGAGACCGCTCTCAAAGGCAAGAACGTTGTATCCCATTTCCTGATGCAAAAACTGGATCAGCCGGGTCTTTGCCAGATTAAATTCGGCAACCCCATGGGAGCTTTCACCCAGGAATACAATTCGTTTATCATGGAGCAGAGGTTTCAGCATCTCCAGATCCGAGAAGGAATCGGGCTCCTGACCCGTCTTCTCCGGCTGAATGCTGTCCAGTCGATATGCGTGATCCCTAGCCCATTCGTTCCATTCTGCAATTTTCTCATCCGATGTTTTCGCAGAGTGCACCTGGGTTACCTGTCCGTGGATAGTTTCCATGGTGGATGATGCTGCAGCACCTGCATGCCCGGTTGGATAGAGCAAATTTGCCAGTATGACTGTAGTCAGTGCAAGTACAGCCCCCGTTTTTCGTTTTCTGAAATAGCTCAAAATAATGCCTCCTTCATCCTTTGTGTGATCATCATGATTTGTATTAGAACCATCCGGCTCATGTTTGCTCTTCGTCCCAGAACAGATCATTCAGTGTTCTGGAGAGTGCCTTGCATATGGCAATACATAAGCTGAGGGATGGGTTGTACTTTCCCAGTTCGATGAGACCAATGGTTTGCCTCGATACACCAACGATCCGTGCCAAATCGTCCTGCGATAGATCCTTTTCTACTCTGGCGACTTTCAATCGTATATTCTTCATGCCCATTCACCCTTGTATCCTTTCTATGAATCACACTGATCTTTATTTGCGGCCTTTTGACTCGCCTTGTTTGCAAAGTGATGAACGATGACATTAAATCCCGCAAAGAGCGGAATGTAAAGCAGCAGTGAAAATATGAACACGAGGAAGAAATACCACCACTTCTCATGCGCCGTATCGGCAAACAAAACGGAGCTTCTTATGCCCAGGAACAAGGCCATCGAAATACCGATAATGAGACCCGTAATTACGTTTCGCTGGCTGTACGACATTTTGCTTGTCTGGTCGTGGACCTCAACTTCATCCGAATAAATGCCCAGCATGACGGATCGAACTCCGAAATAAATACTTCCTGCGAGAATGACGATCAATTCCGTCAACATGGAATACGTTTCCCATTGGAAAAAACTTTTGACCAAGATGGAGATGCCGCATAGATACATAATTAATATGTAAGCTTCCTTGTACACCTTGTTTTTGAGATTGACGATACGCTCATCCTGATTGCCCTTTTTTTTGAACCATTTCATGATAGACCTCTCCTTTGTAGGAATTGAAAATGTGGGGAATATTTCCTATGGGCCTTATGATAATATTATTTGAGTCTTTTTGCAACATATATATGTCATTTTGTTTGATATAGGCTGCATGAGATCAAAATGAAAACTTGATATTGTTCCGATTACACACAGCGATCATTAGAAGGTGCTGCCATCAGAGCAGCAATGTGTATTATCTAATAGGGCATAATGTACTGCCCATTGGGTATAGTTTTTGGTAATATATACAAAGTGTTTGATAAGACTGGAGGTCATACATAACATGAGAATCGTGGATAACATCAAAGTATGGGGGGAGCCGTTGGAGAATGCGGTAAGTCAGGCAGTGACGTGTTCGCAGCATGGAGATGTGCTTGGTGTTGCGCTGATGGCTGACCATCACAAAGGATACTCACAACCGATCGGAGGTGTGGTCGCCTACCGTAACATGATCAGTCCTTCTGGCGTTGGATACGATATTGCCTGCGGCAACAAGGCGGTACGCACCAATCTCATGTGGGAGGATATCAAGGATCAGATTGCCGTTATTATGGATGATATCAATGCAAACGTATCGTTCGGCGTGGGGCGCAATAATCCAACTCCGGTTGACCACGAACTGTTTGATGATGCGAGTTGGAAGCTGTTCGATTCGATTGAACCTGGCCTGCAGCACAAATTGATAACACTCGCACGCAACCAGCTGGGTACTGTGGGCAGCGGCAACCACTTTGTGGATATTTTCGTAGAGGAATTGACGGGCAAAGTATGGATTGCGAATCATTTCGGCAGTCGTGGGTTCGGTCATAAAGTCGCGAGCGGATTCCTCAATCTGGCTGCCGGGCGTGAGTTCAGCGGGAAAGCACCCGGAGAATCCATGGATCAGCCGCCAACGTTGTTTGACTTGAACAGCGAAATGGGCGAAATGTATTGGGATGGAATGACCCTTGCAGGCCGATACGCTTATGCAGGCCGGGATTACGTCATAGAACAGGTACTGGGTATTCTTGGAGCGAGTACGGAGTACTCGGTGCATAACCATCATAACTTTGCTTGGAAAGAACAGCATATGGGCGAAGATGTGGTGGTAGTCCGCAAGGGAGCAACTCCGCTGGCACCCGGGCAGCTTGGTTTTGTCGGAGGCAGCATGGGAGATATCTCCGTGATTGTCGAGGGGATTCACAGCGAGGGGAATACGGAATCCTACCGCAGCACCGTGCATGGAGCTGGACGAACCATGAGTCGTACCCAGGCTGCCGGCAAAATGAATTACAAGCTGCGCACCCGCATGGGCGGGGAGATCAGTGAAGAACAGATGCATGCGGCCATTCGTGCGTATGGTGTCGAGCTGAGGGGGGCAGGCACGGACGAAAGTCCGTTTGTGTATAAAAATCTGCAGGACGTCTTGAATGCTCATGCAGATACCTTGAAAATCAATCATATTCTGCGCCCTGTCGGCGTTGCCATGGCTGGTGGCAATGAATTTGATCCATATAAGGACTAATGAAATATGTTCTGTCCTCGGAGTACCCGTGTAATTAACCTAAGTAGAAAGAAGAAGGTGAACACCATGAGAAACTGCGCATTATACAGCTCCCAGTTTGACCTGGATCAGCTGTTTGAACTTATTCAATCCATCTATCCAGAGGATCAGATCGTACGTAAAGAAGACAAGACCCATATTCAGGTTATACGCAAAAAGTGGCTCAGCAAGAAAACCAAGGGCTTCAATATCATGACGAGTCAGACACACCCCGAAGAATTCATCTCGATGATCCAGGGCATGATGGGGTTTCTGAGTCAGATCGAAGGACGTAATCCGGCACTGCAGGAGAAAGTACTGATCAAATGCTCGACCCTGAACATGGTCGTTGGCATTGAGACCGAAGAGGATATATCGGAGGAGTTCTTCCATGAGTTATTGAAGCTTGCTCAAGGACTGGATGCGGTTATTTTCTGGGGAGGGGGCTCCCTGCTGAGTGCACAAGGACAGCTATTGCTGGATGTTCATGGAGAATCCGAGGTAGAGGATTATCAAGTGACAGCGCACACCAGTCTTCTGGATGATGTTAGACCACCGTCCGAGTCCGGCACTCGGCGCAAAGAAAAATCCGAGTCCATTCTGGCGGAACAGGGCATTCCATTCAATGTGCATTTACCCGCAAGGGCCGGAGACGAGCATACAACGATCCGAAGTGTGGAAGAAGTGGCACAACGAGCGGTAGCTCTATGTATTGCTGCACTCAAGGGTGAATGTCTCGGTGCGGGGGAAAGTGCAGAGGACACGGCAGCACTCGTTCAGGAAGTCATCGACAAGTACGACGCTGCCTCATTTTTCTCCCCGGCAGAGAAAAGGTTTATCGAGCAGCATGGAGCACAGCAGCAGGAAGTCATCACCTTTTCGTGGGGATACGAAGCCTACCATGTCATGCTGTGGGCACTTGGCTATGTCGGCGAGCTGGGAGCTCCAGTAGAGCTGTGTAATGTTGGACAGGCCGTAAGTCATTTGCAGCAAAAGGACAGCTTTGAGGATTTCCTCACGAGTGCATCCCTGCGGAGCAAGAGTGAAATTCTCGATGCGGCCGACCTGATCTACCGTTACAACTGGGTATGTGTTAACAGCCGCATTAATGACCAAACACCTCCCGGAGGATTGAATAGTGGAGTGGCTTATGAACGCCACCGTGCATTGAATTGGCTGATTTGTTATATGGATCAGGCATGGGACGATGTACGGACAGATACGTAATACGCATAGCCCACTTGATAAGTAGGCATGATTTCAAAATCCCCCAGCCAGTTAAACACTGGTGTGGGGATTTTTTGTCATTTGCGTGCTACCCGCTATGCCGGCTATATTGCTCCCGAATGAGGACGTCAGCCATAATCAGCTTTTTCTCCACATTACTTTCGGGGTTTACAATGCGCCACAACATCTGATCCACTGCACGCGCACCAAGCAATTCCTTATTTACGTTGACTGTGGCGAGTACCGGAATATTGTCGTACAAATTATCAAAACCGGTGACAACACATTGATCAGGGACGGTTATTCCCATGCTCTCCAGTGCTTCAATGGTGTAGAGCGCGGAGAAGTCATTAGCACATACAAACACCTCTGGCAAGTTGGCCTCATGAACCACCGACGTAAACGTTTTGCGGAAATCATCGACGGCTGGGCTGCACAACTCCGGGATCTGATTCATTTCTATACCGTTGCCCATAAGCACAGAACTGTACGCGATCCATCGTTCATAGAAGCTGTGAGCATCGCTGATATTCCCGACAAATTGGAAGCTTTTGAAACCCTTGCGAAGGAGATATAGCATGATTTCACGCATGGAAGCAAAGTTGTCCGTAAAAATGCTGTCACTGTGGAAGACCGGATCGAGATGATCCACCATAACGACAGGGATTCCCAGACGCTTGATTTCCAGCAAAATGGGTGTCGATATCGAACCGACTGTAATAATGCCCCGAATGGCATCCGGGTTCAGCAGGGTAAATAATTGGTCCGCAGAAGGCTCCGTCAGGGTGAGAATATTAATCCCTTTATGGTTCAGTCTGGATGATATCCCGTTAAAGACAGGCCCCCAGTAGACGGATTCCTGGTTCTGGTAACGGACATTGGGAAACAAAATGAGGATCGTTCCGCTCCACCGCATGTTTTGAGGGTCGTGAAGTTCATTGCTGTTGTTCATATCGCCAGATAACAAGCTATTATCTTTGAAATATCCAAGTTTGCCAGCGGCCTTGAGGATAATGTCACGTGTCTGATCACTCACACCGGATTTACCCGAGAGCGCACGTGAAACCGCAAATTTTGACAGACCCGTAAAATGTGCAATTTCCTGAATTGTTACCTTCGTCTTCATCATACCATCCTTACATTCTTAGTTCTGCCGTATTGTTGACCATGTAGCATGAAACTGATTCCAGTATATCATGATATATTTCCTCTAATCTAATAACGGATACAGAATGAAAAATGTTAGTGATTCTATCGTTGTACGCTGAACGTGAAATGGGAATGATGAAGTTTGGTAAGAGAAAAGCTCGAAAAATGTCTTTGGTTATTATTCTTTTGTTATGTTTATAAAATAACAAATTCAAATAACTTGAAGATGTTGAGATAATCAACATGGAAGGAGATATTCTTTTGAATCTGCTTTATAAAAAGCGGATTTCAGTATTATATCAGCATATTAGCAGATATAATAGAAAATGTTAACAATAAAATGTTGACGCTTACATTTCGCTATGTTAAATTTTGTTTGTTCAAACCAAACGAATAAATAACAAGTGGTGGTGGTGTGCTGATTTTATTAGGTGGATAAGAGCTGGCGTTTTGACATGACCATTATAGGCATACACATTCGGGGAGGTTGTAAAAAACATGATTAGAAAATGGAACGTTCTGCCGCTGATGTTATTGGCCGTAATGCTTTTTGTATCCGCTTGCAGTGGAGGTGGGACAGCACAAAATGGCACAGACTCAGGGGGGGCGGCCAATTCGGGCAATACGACCGCAACCGCCGAGACAGAGACAGAAGGCGAGGCAGAAGAGGTTGCGACAAATGTACCCGATTTGGGTGGACGTGTCATTAAGGTTGCTGCCTGGTGGGATCTGAAGCCAGCGGGGGAGACAGCTTCGGATAAGGCCCGTCTCGATAAGATTGCTGAAGTCGAGAAGAAATATAACGTGAAAATCGAGTTTGTAAATGTCCCATTTGAAGAATACATGAATAAATTCACAACGACTGCACTGGCTGGCGAACCATTCGCAGACATCGTCCAGATGGAATACAAATCCGCACTTCCCGCCATCCTCAAAGGGCAATTGCTCCCGCTCTCCGAATTCACCACAGCTGAGAACAACATCAACCAGGAGGCCAACCTGATCACGAAATATCCCGCCATCGCCGGCGAGTACTACTCATTCGATAATCCGATCAGCATCGGTCTGGGTCTCCACTATAACCGTGACCTGTTTAAGAAAATGTCGCTGCCTGATCCACAGGAGCTCTATAACCAAGGCGAGTGGAATTGGGAAAAATTCATGGAACTGGCCAAACAGGCAACCAAAGATACGGATAACGACGGCAAAATTGACGTGTACGGATTCTCCGGCTGGCCGATCGACGTACTTCGTCACTTTACCGCTGCCAATGGCGGCACGATTGTAGATGACGAAAATTCTAAAGAAGGGTTGTCCGACCCCAAAACCATTGAGGCTGCCGAATTCGTTAAACGACTGTATAACGTGGAGAATGTCGTGAAGGTCAAGACGGGCGACAAAACCAACTGGGAGGAGAGCAATACATTCAAGGATGGAGATGTTGCTTTATTCACCGCCGCTGAATGGCAGCTGGGCGATATTACCTTCGCCGCTGGTGTAGTTCCCATTCCGAACGGACCTCAGGGCAGCAAGGATGTGACGTACGCCAACAACGCAGCCTCTGCGAAGTTCATTCCCAAAGGTGTAGAAGATCCTAAGATTGTCTACCAGATTTATGAAGAGACCTATGATATCCCACAGATTGAGGAGTATCCGGGTCAGGATTATCTGGAGAGCCGCTATACCGACGAAAAGGACATTGCCATGATTCGCGAGCATATTGCCGGAACGGGACGTATCCTTTTGGATGATGCCTACACAGGATATCCAATCGGAGATTATGTGAACGACATCATTAAAAACAACGCGTCCGTTACAGCGACAGCTGAGAAATATAAGGCCCAGGCCCAAGCGGCAGTTGATAAACTTGGCAAGCAATAACACCAGCAAGTGATTCAGACAGGGGTTTCCAGTGCCTGTAATCATGCACGAAACCCCGTTTTCTGAATCTCCCACGAGGGAATTGCTGGCATCAGCCTTGATGAGGAGGACTCGTAGAATGGCTGGAATTCTACAACGAAACAAATGGATCCTGCCTACTGTAATCGTAGCTGCAGCTGCCGGCATCATGATGCTGTATTTCACCTCCGGTACGGGTGTAGAGAGTGCAGAAGTTCCGCCTGGCAGTCTGCCTGCTATTGAGGTGGATGCGATCTTGCAGCAGACGAGGCAGAAGAGGGGATACGAACAGTATTTGATCCAGGCAGGTGAGGCATCGCGGCCAGAGGTGGATATCACCATTGAAGTGGGGGACTACATACGAGCTGAGGGTGAAGAGGTCCACAAATTGATGGATTATGAAGGCAAGGAAGGGGTCTCCTTGTTTACCGGCGAGACCGGAGAGGTCGATTGGGTTGTCGACGTGCCGGAAACCGGAATGTACAATCTCTCGGCAGTTTATTTTCCCGTAGAAGGCAAAAGTTCCGCGATTGAGCGTGCGCTGTACATTGACGGTGAACTTCCATTTGCGGAAGCCGCCTATTTGCAGTTTGACCGGGTATGGGGCAGTGAGAAAGAAGCCGCTGAGCAGGATAATCAGGGGAATGACCTCCGTCCGAAACAGGTGGAGAAACCCCGATGGATGGAAGAGACGTTCCAGGATTCGGATGGGTACGAACAGGCTCCATTCAAGTTTTATCTTGAAAAAGGGGAACACACTCTAACGCTGAAATCTACGCGTGAACCGATGGTCATTCGATCCTTGCGACTCTTCAACGAGAAGGATGCTCTTCCTTATGCGGAAACCACAGGGGCACAGCAGACGGATTCTTCCGGACAGCCCAAAGATGTTCTTATTCGGATTGAAGGAGAAGCGGCGATTGCCAAATCCTCACCAACGTTGTACCCGACCAGCGAAAGATCAAGTTCGGCAGTATTCCCTTATAGTGCTTCCCAAGTGCGGGTCAATACGATCGGTGGCTACAACTGGCGTCTGCCGGGACAGTGGATTGAGTGGGAGGTCGATGTGCCGGAGAGTGGACTTTATCATATCGGCTTTACTGCACAGCAGAATTTCGTCAAAGGTATCTATTCCACGCGCAAACTGACCATTGATGGTGAGGTCCCATTTGCCGAGATGGCGAAAGCACCTTTCCGTTACCAAAGCGACTATCGTGTGGATGTGATGGGCGGGAAGGATCCCTACAAGTTTCAACTGGAAAAAGGCAAACATGTCATACGGCTGGAGAACAGCCTTGGTGACTTCGCCCCACTTATTCGCAATGTAGAGGATAGCCTATACAACCTGAATTCCATGTACCGGCGAATTCTGATGATTACAGGCACCAAACCGGATGAATTCCGGGATTACCGGGTGGAAAAGCAGATCCCGAACCTGCTGGAGGTATTCGCCGGAGAGAGTAAACGACTCAAGGACGTGGCAGCACAGCTTCGCCTTCTGTCCGGTCAGTCCAGTGATCAGGAAGCGTTAATCAAAACGATGGCCCAGCAGCTGGACGAGATGATTGACAAGCCGGATACCATTCCCAGACGGCTTGCGGCTTACAAAACCAATACGGGTGGTCTCGGAACATGGGTGCAGCAGGCACGGGAGCAGCCGCTTGAAATTGACGCCCTTTATGTCACATCCATCGACCGCAGCATTCCGGATACAGGGATGGGAGCGCTGGCGAAGATTGGTCACGAGGCCAAGACGTTCTATCATTCGTTCTTCATTGACTATAACCAAATCGGCAATGTTGCCACATCGGATGACCAGCGTACGGTGACGGTTTGGATCGGCAGTGGACGTGACCAGGCCAATACGATGAAGGCAATGATTGATGAGACCTTTACGCCGGAGAGCGGCATTAATGTCAATCTGAAGCTGGTCAACATGGGTACGCTATTGCCGGCCACGTTATCTGGTGAAGGACCGGATGTAGCGATGCAGATCGGCAATGATCTGCCGGTAAACTTTGCCATGCGGAATTCAGCGGTAGATCTGACCAAGTTTGCTGACTATGCCTCGGTGGAACAGGAGTTCAGGGAAAGTGCCATTATCCCCTACGTCTATGATTCAGGCGTGTATGCCCTACCGGAAACACAGACCTTTAACATGTTGTTTTACCGGAAAGACGTGCTCGCAGAGTTAGGGCTTGAAGTACCTCAAACGTGGGAAGATGTCGAGAGCCTGCTGGCCATTCTGAGCAAAAATCATATGGAATTCGGCATGCCGGTTGTGACTCAGGCCAATATGCAGGGCGTCAACATTCCGCCCAACTCGCAGTACGCAACCATGCTGCTTCAGAATGGGGGATCCTTCTATCGTAATGATGGCAAGGAATCCGATCTGGATTCCCGTATCGGGATCGAGACGTTTAAGCAGTGGACGGAGTTCTATACCGATTACAAGCTGGAGAGGGAATATGATTTTGCCAACCGCTTCAGAACAGGGCAGATGCCGATCGGTCTGACAGATTACACCATGTATAACCAGTTGTCCGTATTTGCACCGGAAATTCGTGGACTGTGGGGCTTCGTTCCTGTCCCGGGTACGGTACAGGCGGATGGGACACTCAATCGGGACGTTCCCGGCGGTGGCAGCGCAGTCATGATGCTCGAGAGCGCCAAGGATCAGGAAGCCGCGTGGGAGTTCATGAAATGGTGGACCAGCACACCCGTACAGGCTGAATTCGGCCGTGAGATGGAAGGACTGATGGGCGCTGCTGCGCGCTATCCAACCGCCAACATCAAGGCGCTTGATTCGCTGCCGTGGCCTGCTGAAGATTATGCCAATCTTAAGGCGCAATTCGAAACGGTGAAGGGAATCCCCGAAGTGCCTGGCGGTTATTTTACCGGACGCCATCTGTTTAATGCCTTTTACAAAACGGTTGTTGGCCAAGTGGAAGCCAGAGAATCCATTATGGACTACACCCAGTATATTCAGGACGAGATTCGGATCAAACGTAATGAATTTGGTCTTCCGTAAGCAGAGGGAGGGTTAACAGTGTCACAAATATCACTCCGAGACGGTCAAAACAGTCCTCCTGAGAAAGCTTCAAGGATGGGCATGAAATCATGGTGGAACTGGAAGCTCCAGGAGATGAAAGCCAGCAAACATTCGTATGTCCTGCTGGCGCCCTATATGATTCTGTTCACCATGTTTACCGTGATCCCGGTTGTTATCTCCATCATACTCAGCTTCACCTACTTCAACATGCTGGAGTTTCCGCGCTTTATTGGCTGGCAGAACTATACCCGACTGTTTTTGGAGGATGACGTATTCCTGATTGCCATCAAGAATACGCTGCTGTTTGCCATTATTACCGGGCCCATCAGTTATATTGCCTGCTTCGTATTTGCTTGGATCATTAATGAATTGACGCCCAAATGGAGAGCGTTCATGACGCTGATCTTCTACGCGCCATCCATATCGGGGAATGTCTACTTTATCTGGTTGATGATCTTCTCGGGCGATCGCTACGGCATTGCCAATGGACTATTGATCAGATGGGGCTTCCTGCTCGAGCCGATCCAGTGGTTGAAGTCGGAGGCTTACATCATGCCCATCCTCATCCTGGTGCAGCTGTGGTTGAGCTTGGGGACAGGGTTTCTGGCATTCATCGCCGGGCTCCAAACGGTTGACCGGACGTTATATGAAGCAGGCGCGGTGGACGGGATCAAAAATCGCTGGCAGGAGCTCTGGTATATTACTTTGCCTTCGATGCGGCCGCAGCTGATGTTCGGCGCGGTCATACAACTCACGACCTCGTTTGCCGTAGCGGACGTTTCCATAGCACTGGCTGGATTCCCAAGCGTGAACTATGCGGCAGAGACGGTGGTCACTCATCTGATCGACTTTGGTACAACACGATTTGAGATGGGTTACGCCTCGGCGATTGCAACCGTGCTCTTCATGATTATGGTAGGCACCAACCTGCTGGTACAAAAATTGCTGAGAAGGGTGGGAGAATAGCTATGGCTGCAATTGCGACTGGAAAAAAGCGGGTGAATCGCTCGTTATCCGGTAGTCTCTCCCTGTTTGCCCTTCTGCTCGTATTTGGTGCCTTCATGGTACTGCCGCTGATCTATGCGATCAACAATGCGTTCAAACCGTTGGATGAGATTTTCACCTTTCCGCCGACCTTGTTTGTCAAAAATCCAACGTTCAGCAACTTTACGGATTTGCTGAATCTGCTCAGTGACTCGTGGGTGCCATTCTCACGATATATTTTCAACACCGTATTTATTACGGGCATCGGTATCGTAGGTCACGTGCTCTTGGCTTCTGCAGCGGCCTATCCGCTTGCCAAGCATAAATTTCCCGGCAAAGTGTTCATGTTCCAGGTGGTTGTGCTGTCGCTCATGTTCACACCTGCGGTGACGGCCATCCCCAATTATATGATCATGTCTTGGCTCGGTTGGATCGACACATATTGGGCCGTGATCATTCCGGCATTCGCCTACTCACTCGGTCTGTATCTGATGAAACAGTTTATGGAGCAGATTCCGGATGCCCTGCTGGAAGCGGCGAAGATTGATGGTGCAAGTGAATACCGGATTTTCTGGTCGATTGTGATGCCGAACGTGAAGCCGGCCTGGCTGACCTTGATCATCCTGCTGTTTCAGATGTTATGGGGCAGTGACGGCAATGGCTATATTTACAGCGAGCAGCTCAAGACGCTGCATTATGCTGCAGGCCAGATTATTCAAGGCGGCATATCCCGGGCAGGAGCAGGTGCTGCGGTGGCGCTTATTTTAATGAGTGTGCCGATTACACTGTTTATTTTCTCGCAGAGCCGCATTATTGAGACGATGGCGAGCTCGGGCATGAAGGATTGAGGGGGAACGATATGGCACGCACAGTGAAAAGATGGCTTGTTCTCCTGGCGGCAGTATCCCTGCTGCTGGTGAATGCCGTGCCTGCGGCGGCCTCCCCGGCGCCGTATGAAAGTTATAACTACAACTCCTGGAGAGAAGCTGTTCCATCGCCGGACGCCTATCTGCCTCAGCGAACGATTTCGGGCAGCGATTTGGGCATTGGGGAGTTCAAGGATCCTGGGGATGTGAACGTATCTCCATCCGGTCAGATCTATATTTTGGATAGCGGCAACAGCCGGATTGTTGTATTGGACCCAGATTATAAGCTGCTCCGAGTTGTGGACGGATTCACGAGAGAAGGCAGCAAGGAGACATTTAATGTTCCTGGTGGACTGTTTGTGGATGAAGAAGAACGGATCTACATCGCTGATACGGGGAACAGTCGGGTCGTTGTTCTGGATGCTGAGGGGCAACTAGATCAGATCATCTCGAAGCCCGAGTCGGATATTCTGGCGACCGACTTTCAATTCCAGCCGCTGAAGTTGACGGTTGACCATGTGGGACGGGTCTATGTGGTGGCTCAAGGTGTCTATGAAGGGATTATGCAGTTTGACGAGACGGGGAAATTCATCGGATACGTCGGCACCAACAAGGTGGAGCGGGACTACGGCGAATATATCTGGCGCATGTTCTCCACCAAGGCCCAGCGGGCACAGATGGTCTTGTTTGTACCGACCGAGTTTTCCAATGCGGATATCGACCACAAAGGATTTGTCTATGCAACAAATATCGATCCCGGCTCGAATGAGCCAATCAAGCGCCTCAATCCGTCCGGAGAAGATGTGCTGAAGCGGTTTGGTTACTTTGACGTCAAAGGGGATATTCGGTTCCGCAACAATACGGGTCCATCCAAGCTTATTGATGTGAAAGTGCTGGGCAACGGAATGTACAGTGTGCTGGATGCGACGCAGAACCGGGTGTTCACTTACGACGATGAGGGTCATTTGCTCTACATCTATGGCGGCAAAGGCAATCAGGTAGGCACGCTCAAAACACCCGTTGCCATTGAGCAATCCGGCGATCACCAACTGGTTCTTGACCGGGGGAAGAGCAATCTGGTGGTCTATGAGCCGACACGCTTCGGAACAAACGTGAATGAGGCGGTTGCTCTTCATTATCAGGGTGAGGATACGGAGGCCGTGCATATTTGGCAAGAAGTACTGAAGCTGAACGCCAATTATGATATCGCTTATATCGGTATCGGCAAATCCTTGCTCATGGAGAAGAAAAATGAGGAGGCTCTCGGTTACTTCGAGCTTGGCATGGACCGCAAGAGTTATTCGGTGGCGTTCAAAAGATATCGGCGGGAAATGATGAAGGAACACTTCGGTACGTTCCTGACCGCTGGCATTGCACTAATATTCATTCTGATCCTGACCCGGGTGGCGGTTAAATGGAGACGGAGGAGGCAGATTGACCGTGAAGCAGGATTACATTAAGTTTCCGCTGCATCTCATTTTTCATCCCATCGATGCTTACTGGGATCTCAAGTCGGATAACCGGGGCCGGATGCTTGTTGCTTTTTCGGCACTGGCGCTCACCATCATCATGATGACTTTGCAAAAGCAATACGCGGGATTTCTCGTCAATTACATCGATCCGCGGACAATCAACAGCATCGTGGAAATCGTAACGGTTGCGGTGCCGTTCTTCCTGTGGTGCACGGCCAACTGGGCTGTAACGACCCTGATGGAAGGGGAAGGCAAGTTCAGGGAAATCTTTCTTGCGACAGGATACTCGCTGGTTCCGATTATTCTGATCTATGCCCCGATGATTGTCATCAGCCGGTTCATGGTGCAGGAAGAGACTGCGTTCTATTATCTGTTTAATAGCATCGCGTTCTTCTGGTTTCTGCTGCTCCTGTTCATTGGCATGATGACGGTGCACCAGTACACGGTGATCAAAACGATCATTACGATGCTGCTGACTCTCATTGTAATGGGGATTATCGTATTCCTCGGAGCGCTCGTGTTCAGTATGCTGCAGCAATTATATGAATTCGGTTATAACATATACCGCGAGTTGATTTTTCGGACCTAAAGGAGGCGGCATCCGTGATCAAAAGGCAACGATTATATACGGTGCTGGCCAGTGGTGCAGCTGTGATCCTGATTGCAGCCGGACTGCTGTATATCAACAACAGGGGCGTACCCGCTGTAGAAGCAACGGCTTATCTGGAAGCGACAACGGAGGCCATACCAGCTGAAACGGATTCCCTGACATATCTTACGGACACCTCACAGGGTGTGCCAGGCATGCAATTGGTCGCTGAAGACCAGGGGCTTGCGCTTTATTATAACGAGGAGACGACCGAGATCGCAGTGCGTGACGGGACTGGCGGAGAGATCTGGTACAGCAATCCAAAAGAACGCACGCAAGATGGTCTGGCTTCGGCTTACGAGAAAGAAGTCCTGTCGTCCCAGCTAAACGTCTCGTTCCGTGATGCGATGGGTACTCTGGAGAACTTTCCGAATTTTAGCTCCAGTATCGCCAACAAACAATTTGTTGCTGCCAATGTGGACGGGGGAATCCGGATTACCTACACACTTGGAGATACCTCACTCGGTATCGATGCACTGCCCAGATTGATTAGCAAACAGCGCCTGGAGGAGAAGGTTCTATCGAAACTGGATGCAACAGCCGCAAGATATGCTTCTGCCCGTTACTATCCAACCAAGAACAACCCGGATGTTCTAGAAAGGCTGGATGGACAAATCTCGAAGCAGCTTGTCCTGAACAAGATGCTGGATGCCTTTGAAACAGCGGGTTACACCGCAGACGATCTTGCTTTTGACAATCAGGAAAACGGAGTCGCAGGCGGTGGCGCATCGGATAAGCCAAGCTTCGTCATCCCGGTGGAATACCGGCTGGATCAGGGCTCGCTGGTGGTGACCGTACCCCTGAGTCAGGTCGAAGAGAGCGGTCAATACCGTATTCGCAGCATGGATCTGCTCGCTTACTTCGGTGCTGCGGATACGAAAGGCGAAGGGTATATGTTCGTGCCTGACGGGTCAGGCAGTTTGATCCATTTGAACAACGGAAAAGTCAAGGAAGAGCAATATGTACAGCGTGTATACGGAGCAGACCCTAACGACAATTCGCTCAGTCGGCCCCAGGTCAGCGAATCTGCGCATATGCCTGTATTTGGCCTCAAAAACGGGGAGCATGCCTGGTTTGCCGTGATTGAAAAAGGGGACGGTATGGCCAGCATATCTGCGGATATCGGAGGCAGGCAG
Source organism: Paenibacillus pabuli (assembly GCF_039831995.1). Taxonomy (NCBI): domain Bacteria; kingdom Bacillati; phylum Bacillota; class Bacilli; order Caryophanales; family Paenibacillaceae; genus Paenibacillus; species Paenibacillus pabuli. The sequence goes on along the minus strand of NZ_JBDOIO010000003.1, from coordinate 2,362,727 downwards.
AACAGTTACAACCATGTCCATGCTACCTTCTCCCTGCGGGGTGAGGATGAACTGGAGATGTATAGCTCACAGAAAATGCAGGAGATTCAACTCCTTAGTGAGGAGCCTTTTCGCGGAGATATCCAGGTCCGATATCATTTCCTGCATGGGGAAGATGCCAGTTATTCCGGTATGGCCCGCCTTTATCAGCAGCAGTTGGTGGATGGGGAAGTGCTGAAGCCGCTGGAAGAACAGACAGAGCTGCCGTTTTATGTGAGTGTGCTCGGTGCAGTCGACCAAAAAGCCTCTTTTCTTGGCGTGCCTTATCGGACCACACTAGCGATGACAACGTATGAACAGGCTGGCGAAATGGCAGCAAAGTTACAGCAGGAAGGTGTGAGCCGCGTAATGATGCGGTTTCAGGGTTGGTTCGGTGGTGGGTTCAGCCATCATACGCCGACCCAAGTGAAGCTGGACCGTGAAATAGGCAGTCGTTCCGAGCTACAGGAGCTGTCTGCCCAGCTGCAGCAGTCCGGGGGTGCACTATTCCCTGATGTGGCATTCCAGCGGATCTATCATGATGACTGGCGTTTTGCGCCATCTTCCGATGCAGCCCGGTTTGTAACCAAGGAGACGGCTGAATTGTATCCTTACAGTCCTGCCCTCAACCGAATGGATCAGAGCAAGGACAGCTATTATCTGCTCTCGGCTGCCAAGCTTCCTTATGTGGTCAGCGAATTTGCCGGGAACATCGTGAAACTGGAGCTCGGCGGCTTGTCACTCCGTGATCTTGGGCAGGTTTTGACCTCCGATTATCGGGATAGCCGTGTAATTCACCGGGAGACGGCCAAGAACATTGTGAAGGAGCAGCTTGGCAAGCTGCAGCAGGAATATCCGAGCATGATGCTGTCATCAGCGAACGCCTATGCATGGCGATATGCACGTCATGTGGTAGATGTGCCCCAGGGCTCCAGTCGATTCAACATTACCGATGAGGAAGTTCCTTTTTATGAAATGGTCATTCATGGATATATGAGCTACGCAGCGTCTCCCATAAATACGTCAGGAGATCAGGATCTGCGCAAGCAGCTGCTGCGAAGTCTTGAGCTTGGTGCAGCACCGCATTTCCAATGGACTCATGAACCATCATCCAGGCTGAAGTTGACGAATTATGATTCGGCTTATGCTGCTGCATACGAAGACTGGATAGACGATGCAATTGCACTGTACAAGGAAGCGAATGAGGTGTTACAAGAGTTGGGGAATCAGCAGATTAGCGGGCATGAACGAATTCAGGAAGGTGTGGTCCGGGTCACGTACAGCGGCGGTGCGTCTATCCTTGTAAACTACAATGACGATCCGGTAACTGTAGACGGAGTAACGGTTGGCGAAGCAGACTATGCAGTGGAGGGAGTGAGCCGATGAGAACCCTGCGTTTATCGTTGAAATCACGAAGAGCACTGCTCGGTCTTGCGTTTATCTCGCCGTGGCTGATTGGCTTCATCTTCCTCTTTGCCACACCGCTCCTGCAATCGATCCGGTTCAGCTTCAGCAATTTGTCGGTGGCTCCAGGAGGATACGTTCTTGACTTTGTCGGTCTGAAAAATTTTAAGGATGCACTTCTCGTTGATGCCACCTTTAACCGGATCCTGATTGATTCGGTTGGGGCCATGGTGCTGAATGTGCCCATGATTTTGTTTTTCAGCCTGTTTACGGCGACACTGCTCAACCAGAAGTTCAAGGGCAGAACCTTGGCACGAGCGATCTTCTTCCTGCCTGTTATTCTGGCCTCCAGTGCGGTAGCAGCAGCTGAATCCGCAGGATTGATCAATCTGATGGGCGACGCCAGCGCTGTTGAATCGACGGCTGACGGAGGGGCTTCGTTCAATGTGGTTTCCATCGTCCGGATGCTGGCTAATGTTGGACTGCCGATGGCCTATGTGGATTACATCGTGGAAGCCATCATGCGAATTTACGAGATCATCAGCAGCTCGGGCGTTCAGATTCTGATCTTTCTCGCCGCCCTGCAGTCCGTACCCGGTTCCATGTACGAAGTAGCCAAAATTGAAGGGGCAACAGCCTATGAATCCTTCTGGAAAATTACATTTCCGATGGTCAGTCCGTTGATATTGACGAATGTCATTTATACAATTATTGATTCATTTGCCGGAAGTCCGGTCACACAAGCCATCTATCAGACGGCATTTAAGACCCAGAATTTTGGACTAAGCTCGGCGATGTCCTGGCTGTACACGCTGGTGATCGGCCTTGTGCTGCTCGTCGTTGGGTGGGTACTGTCACGGCGGGTGCATTACAACTGACGGTTCATGTAAAAGGAGGGCTACTAGACTATGGCTGTGTCGGGAACGGATCGCATGGTGGTGGTTCCGAAGCAGAATTATCAACTGCAGCGGGTGCGAAACAAAACATCGGACCTCCTGTATTCCATATTTAGATATGCATTGGTCATCGGTATTTCATTTATTATTTTGTATCCGTTATTTCTTAAAATCTCGGTTGCGTTCAAAGATAAACAGGACATCTATAATCCGACCATTTATATGATTCCCCAGCATTTTACGCTGGATAATATCAGGCTGGCGGCACAGGTAATGGATTACCTGCCCTTGCTGGCGAACACCTTGCTGTTTGTGACCATAACAACGCTTTTGACGGCGATATCCTGTGCGCTTGCTGGATATGGATTCGCCCGCTTTACTTTTCCAGGCAGCAATATACTCTTTGTACTGGTGATTCTCACGATCCTGGTGCCGACAAGCACACTGATGGTTCCGATGTATCTGCATTTCCGGAGCTTCGACTTTCTGGGCATCATTCAGCTGTTTACGGGCAGAGAGGGGGTCAATCTGCTGAACACCTATTGGCCTTCCATGATAACGGCAGCGACCGCCGGAGGGCTGAAGGCAGGGCTGTTCATTTATATTTTCCGCCAGTTCTTCAAGGGTATGCCCAAAGAGATTGAAGAAGCTGCGCTGATCGACGGTGCGGGCGGGTTCCGTACATTTGCCCGGATCATGCTGCCCAACGCCATTTCACCGCTGATCACGGTCATTCTGTTCTCCTTTGTGTGGCAGTACAATGATACGTTCTATTCGGCGCTATTTATGAGTGAAAGTCCGCTAATCTCGCTGAAGGTGGCTTCATTACCCGCTCAGGCAAACCAGTTGATTCCTCAACTGATGGGTTTTGGCTCGAATTCCGGCATGAAGGCTGATCCGAACTATGTGGCCATGATCGTGGATACAGGCATTTTGCTGGCGATTGCGCCGCTCATTATTTTGTATCTGTTTGTACAGCGTTATTTCGTGGAGAGTATTGAGCGTTCTGGCGTTGTGGGTTAAGCGGGCATGGCGCAGTCATATAGGATACGTAATGCGGGTGATTTTGATATTTGGGTCGTTATGTACCCTGCCTTGGAATGGAGGATGTTCAATGACGGAACAAAAGATAAGCAGTGCTTTGGTGAATCAAGATGCGACTTCCGAGGCCAGGGAACTGATGAAGTACTTGGTAAAGAGTTATGGGACAGCAGTACTTTCGGGTCAGCAGGAATACAGCAACCTGAACTGGATTAACGAGAATACGGGGCGGAAACCTGCTGTGATTGGGTTTGATCTGATGGAATACTCACCTTCAAGGACAGAGCGGGGCGCGACTTCTGAGGAAATACGGGATATGATTGCATGGCATCAGCAAGGCGGAATCGTGACCTTGTGTTGGCACTGGAATGCACCGTCCCATCTGATCGATGAACCCGGCAAGGAGTGGTGGCGGGGATTCTATACAGAGGCCACGACGTTTGATCTTGCCTCCGCGCTGGCTCACCCTGAATCGGAAGAGTATGCGTTGTTGATCAGGGATATCGATGTGATCGCCGGGCATCTGCAAGAACTTAAGGATGTAGGCGTGCCCGTGTTATTCCGCCCGCTTCATGAAGCGGAAGGGGGTTGGTTCTGGTGGGGAGCGAAAGGACCTGAGCCTGCCAAGCAGTTGTATCGTCTGCTGTATGATCGATTGGTTAACAAATATGAGCTGGGCAATCTCATCTGGGTATGGAATTCGGAAAAGCCGGAATGGTATCCGGGTGATGATGTCGTGGACATTGTGAGCGTGGATGTATACCCGGAGGCAGGGAATCATGATCCACTTGCAGAACGTTACGAGAACTTGCGAAAATTGGTGAATGACAGCAAAATGATAGCACTTGCCGAGAATGGCTCCATTCCTGATCCACAGCAGATGGAGGAGCAGGGCATTTATTGGAGCTGGTTCTGTACCTGGACAGGTGAGTTTCTGAGGGGCGGACAGCATAATACTGTGGGTTTCTTAAAAGAAGTGTACAACAGCGACTATGTCGTAACTCTGGATCAGCTGCCACAGTGGAGTTGGAAATAGCCGTTCAAGATGTTCACTACATCGTGGACCTAAAAAAGCGTTGGCATTGCATAGGAAATGATGCGATGCCAGCACTTTTTTATGGTGGTTTTTTATGAACAATGGTAGAGGCTCAAATGTATGGATTAACTTGCTGTGTTGGATATCAGAGCACTGATCTTCGGAAATAAAGTCTCATTGGAAGTGAACAGGACGTAAGATTGATGGGCTGTGCGGATTAGAATGGTTTCAGAAGCGCCATACGCTGCGCCGATTCGGGTAGCTGAAGGCTCACTTCCACCATAGGTATCATCAAGGGTAACGGATTGGATATCTGTGATCGGAATTCTGATTTTAGAAAACTGCCAACGGATGATCAGTTGATCTGTTTCCTGCTCTACTTTTACACCTAGCATCATATGCCCTCCTAATTAGTCATGAGTTAAGTCCGAACCACCTCTACATTAGTTTATCACTATATGGTTAATATTTCCTTGTTAATAATGAATAGAAGGATAAATAAAAAAATTCGGCCAGTCCGAATAGATTCACAACAGTTATTTCCATTAAAGTTCACATGATGTACACTATGACTAATAAATATAAGGGACGGAAAGGTAAATATAGCATGAAAGAAGAAGTGGTTATATCCGAATATGACCCAAGTTGGGTAGAGGATTATCACGTAGAACGCAATAAAATCATGAGGGTGCTGACAGAGATCTGCGTGGATTTCGAACACATCGGGAGTACGTCTGTGCCAGGTCTGGGCGCGAAACCATTAATCGACATGATGGCAGGAGTACGTGATTTGAACAATGTACAAGCAGTACATATGGAAGCATTGGGAGAACTGGGATACGAGTATGTGCCTAAGCTGGATTTTCCAGCGCGTCTATTTTTCCGAAAAGGAAAATGGAGAGCAGGTACGCACCATCTTCATGTGTATAAGTACAAGAGCGTGGAATGGAAGGAACATTTGCTGTTTCGCAATGCTCTTAGGAGAGATGCCGAAGTTATGCAAGAGTATTATGCGCTGAAAAAGAAGCTGGAACAGCAGTTCAGACATGACCGTGTTGGATACACCGCTGCTAAGGCTTCTTTTATTCAATCCATCATTCAGAAGGACAGGCTGTACGAGGAATAGACGACGCAAGTATTGATAAAAGAGTGTGTATTAAATCGCTGACAAAGGCGTGATCTGTATGGCAGACCTGAACGCATATCATTATTTTGAAAAAAGGTTTGGACCGTTCCGCAATCTCTCCAGCTTGTCCGAAAAGGATGCAGAAGTCGTTACGCAACAAATCAGGCTAGTAGGCCGGAATTATGCCAGTCAACGATCAACTAATTACATGACTATTCGCAGAGTGCTTGAGCAAAAAGCATACGAGCAGTTTACTGCCAAAGGTGGGAAACCGTCTAACTGCTATCCCCATTATATGACCCTGGGTACATGCGAGTGGCTAAAATCGTGGTATACCACACCAGATTGGATCACGATCCCGTGGGATGATCTACCTGCCGAATCCGTAAGTTTTACCTATGGAGATCTCTTCCCAACCATGCGTTATGCGGATGATAAACCGTACCGTAAGCAGGTGTATACCAAAGATGAAATCCTGGAAATCATTCATTCCTACGGATGGCCGCAGGAATGGAACCAGAAGGGAGATCTGGGCCCGGAACGATATATTGAAGTTCAAGTGTGGGACGAGCTTATCATCCAACCGTACCAAGGCATTTAAGGTCTATTTACTGCCATGAGTACCATTGCAAAAAAGTGCAATTGCAGGAAATACGGGTGTTCGTTATAGTGAGGAAAAAGCTTTGAGTGGGCCGGGAAGGACATTTTTCCATGGTCAGTCAAAGCCCCTTTTTTAATCGTTAATCCGATTAATACGATAGGTTTAAGAGACTAAGGAGGTTGGGAAAGCCTATGCTAAACGTGGGGAAACGTAACACCCGTAATTTGATCTGGATCATATCCGTTGTGTTGGTCATGTCTGTCGTGCTTAGTGCATGCGGAAGTCAAGAAGCGGGACAAACGAGTGGAAGTGGCAGGAGCAATGCCGATGATCCACTGGAAGTTAGCATCATGACGATTACACCCAGCGCGGTTCCTGCGGCTGATGACAATGTAATCAAACGCGCTATTGAAGAAGCAACGAACTCGAAAATGAGCATTCAGTGGGTTTCGAATAATATTTATAGCGACAAGCTGAACCTGACGCTCGCTTCCGGCGATATTCCTGATCTAATCATGATTAATGATCCGTTTGGAAGTACTTTTACCAAGATGGTCAAGCAAGGTGCGTTCTGGGATATTTCGCCCTATATCCAGGAATATCCGAACCTGAGCAAGGGCATTCCCAATATTGCCTGGGAAACAACCAAGTCAGCAGACGGCAACAATTATGGCATACCGCGCCCTCGCCCGGTGACGGGAGATTCCTTTTTCATTATCCGCAAGGACTGGCTCGACAAATTAAACCTGCGGGTGCCTGAGACGACAGATGAACTATTCGAGGTCATGAAGGCATTCGTGGAACAGGATCCTGATGGCAACGGACAACCCGATACCACAGCGCTTGCTGCTTATGTCAGTCCGGATGATCTGGGTTGGGGTGGCAATCTCGGCCCGGTGCTAGGTGCCATTGAGAATTCTTTTATCGGAAGCAACAGCAGTTGGAAGTGGGATGAAACAGAGGGGAAACTGATATACAGGGAGCTGCTGCCCGAGGTGAGGGAGTCCCTTCAATATCTGACGAAAGCCTACAGCAGCGGTATGATGCCAGAGGATCTTCTGTCGCTCAAGCTGACGCAGGCAAGAGAATTGTTCAAGCGCAATCAGGCCGGCATTATTGTGGACAAGACAGGCACGATGCGCAAAATCTACGCCGATGATCTGAAGAAAGTCGATCCTTCCTTTAAGTATACGGACTTCTACCCTCTGACCAATCTGAATGGCTATAACCCCAAAGGATCGGGTTACAACGGCATTCTGGCGATTCCTGCAAGCGTATCGGAAGAGAAGATGAAACGGATTCTCCAACTCGTCGATACCTGGATGAACCCGGAAGTGTTCGAAATTCAGCAGTTTGGGATTGAAGGTACCCATTATGAATTGGTCGATGGCAAAAAAGTAGCAAGTACCGAGAAATTAACGGCAGACAACGCCTCGGATTTTAATCATATCGTTAACGTTATTGATCTGCCCTGGGATACCACGGGTGAGACAGAAGAAGAGACCCAGGCGAATGAACTATTCAAAAAAGTGGAGGCCGAACGGAACAAAACGAGTGTAGCCGATCTATCTGCTGGTCTTCAATCGGAAACTGGACAGAAGATTCTGCCCGAATTAAACAAGAAGATACAGGATCTCAAGGCGAAAATCATTCTGGGTCGCGAGCCCATCGAAGCTTGGGATACCTTTGTGGAGTCTTTGCGCAATGATCCGAATGTGCAAGCCATGAGTGATGAGATGACGGAGGCTTACAAGAAGAGAAACGGACAATGAATCTGAGGGGAGGAGCTGCAGCCCATGAGCGTAACCGAGCAACACCTTAGCACACACAAGGGAAAGCAGACTTCATCCAAAAGAAACAAAAGGACGAAATGGCTCTCCGCGCTGCGGCGCGATCGATCGTTATATTTGCTCGCTCTGCCGGGCATCCTGTTCTTTCTCGTTTTCAAATATATTCCGATGTGGGGCATCGTCATTGCGTTCCAGGACTATTCCCCCTTCCGGGGAATTCAGGGCAGTGAGTGGGTTGGATTACAGCACTTTACCACCCTGTTTGCCAATCCGGACTTTGCCTTGCTGTTTCGAAATACACTGGCAATCAGCCTGCTGAATCTGATCTTGTTTTTTCCATTTCCGATTCTGATCTCGCTGGGGCTCAATGAGCTGCGTAACGTGACGTACAAGCGATTGATTCAGACGGTGATCTATATGCCGCATTTCCTCTCCTGGGTCATCATTGCGGGACTGACACTCCTTCTGTTCGCCAAGGGGACGGGACTGGTCAACGAGCTATTTGTCTTATGGGGCTGGCCAAGGGTGGACATTCTAACGAACCCGGACAGCTTCTGGATCATGGTTACCTTGCAGGCGATGTGGAAGGAAGCCGGCTGGGGAACGATCGTGTTTCTCGCTGCCATGGCAAGTGTTGACACCCAGCTGTATGAGGCGGCACGAATGGATGGGGCAGGGCGGCTGCGTCAGATCTGGCACATTACGCTCCCTGCCATCCGGAGTGTTATCATCGTGCTTCTCATTTTAAGACTGGGGGACATCATGGAGGTGGGGTTCGAGCAAATCTTCCTGATGTACAACGGCGCTGTATCTGAAGTAGCTGAAGTGTTTGACACTTATGTATACCGTACGGGTATTGAGCAGGGAGATTTCAGTTATAGTACGGCAGTTGGACTATTCAAGTCCGTGGTCGGACTGGTACTCGTAGTGGTTGCAAACCGTTTGGTGAAACGCATGGGTCAAGAAGGAGTCTATTAGTGCCTGCTGATTCCGGTCCTTGTCCATACGAACTAGTGGGAGGAGGTTTTGGAATGCAACGTTTGAAATGGAGTGAGAGGATCGGTCAGTCTCTGAATGCAATCGTCCTTGGGCTGCTGGCGGTGGCGATGTTTTTTCCGCTGTATTATGTCTTTGTCGTTTCGTTTACAGATCCGGGAGAGTATCTGCAAAAGAAAATCGTACTCTTCCCGCAGCGTTGGTCTGCCGAGGCTTATACCTATCTGCTGTCCACGCCTGCCTTCGCACGCTCGCTGGGGAACAGTGCCTTTCTGGCAACGGTGGGTACAGTGTGTAGTCTGGCTGTATCCTCTTCCCTGGCCTATGCCTTGTCCCAGAAGAGATTTTATTTCAGAAAAGTACTGATGTTCCTGATCGTACTAACCATTTTGTTCAGCCCGGGAATTATTCCGAATTACTTGCTTGTCCGGGAACTCGGACTGATCAATAACATCTGGGCATTGATTCTGCCTGCGCTGGCCAATGGCTGGACGGTGCTGCTCATGAAAAATTTCTTCGACAGCCTGCCTGCGGAAATCAGTGAAGCGGCTTCCATCGACGGTTGCAGTGCGATCCGGACCTGGTACACCATTGTGCTTCCCTTGTCGATGCCTGCACTTGCAGCATTTGGTCTGTTCTTTGCGGTAGGGTACTGGAACCAATTTTTCGCGGCACTGTTGTACTTGAATGATTCTGCAAAGTGGCCCATCCAGGTGCTGCTGCAAAACATGCTGCTGAACGCGTCCAATATTGATCTGGTTGCACCTGGACAGCAGATGGAGACACCACCGACAGAGATGTTGAAGATGGCGGCCATCATTGTGGCCATTATGCCGGTGCTGGTGGTTTACCCGTTTATTCAGAAGCATTTTGCCAAAGGAGCCATGGTCGGCTCAGTCAAAGGATAAATCTGCATTCAGGCGGGGATTCCCGGAAAGGAGGTACGACAGATGTTGTTCAAGCGCACACGAGACCATCTGCCCAAAGGGCGTTATTTCAGGCGCAGTCTGATGATGATTCTGCTGATCGCCTGCATTCCGGGAGTCGTTACGGGAGTACTGCTGTATGGCTGGATTACCGTCAAAATGGAACATATTTTGCAGCAAACGCATCTGCGGCAATTTGAGCAACGTACCGCATGGGTCGGCGAACAATTGGATGCGCTTGAACTGACTTTCTCACAGTGGGCCTTCGATCCGGTTTTCGATAACCGACTGAAAGAGCTTGATTTTGTCTATAGGTACAAGCAGGTTCATGAGCTCTATCGATTGCTGCTGATGATTCAGAATTCCAATACGTTGATTGGCAAGGTTCAACTGTATCTTGAAGAACCGAGAGCCGTGAAAATGGATTCAGAGCGGTATGATTTTATGAGCGACCCTAATGAGATTGAAGCGTACCATAGGCTGACTGAGCAGTCGCGCGCCACGTACTGGGCAACTTCGATGGAGGGCATGTCTCTGATGATGGTGAATCGGCTTCCGGGTGGAAGTGATGATGCTCTGGGTGCGTTAACCATTACCTTGGATAACAAACAGCTTGGCAGCATGCTGCAAACCTTGTCTCCGTATGAGGGAGGGACGACCTTTTTGCTGAATGAGCAGGGGGAACCCTTGCTTCCAGAGGACCGAAATCTGGGTGGATTACAGCATGCCATCCGTGAACATGTGCTCAAGCTTGAAGAGAAGCCCGCCTCTTTCCTGATGGAATATGAAGGTATGACTTATTCGGTTCAATCCGGTACTTTTCGCAGATTGGGTACGGACTGGGCTTACGTATCCGCGGCTCCGTTGAATGAAATTGTAGCTCCGATTGTGTCGGTACCCCGAATCGTTCTGCTCATCAACGGAAGTGGACTGTTACTAGCTCTGCTCCTGTCTTGGATTGGTTCGCTTCAGCTCTACAAACCGTTCACAAGATTGCTGAGAATGTTTACTGCAAACGGTGAAGCTGCAGAGGTTGCTGAACCTGTTCGCGATTCATGCCCTAATGGAGCAGCAGCGACTTTGCAACTTCGGAGCCCGGCCGTGCAGCTGGATGAAATCAAGCATATCGAACAGCACTGGATTGGCGTGAATCGGGAACGAGAATCCCTCCAGAAGCGCCTGGAGGAACATCTTCCACTCGCGAGGGAAAGCCTGCTGATCCAGCTTACGTTGGGGCATCTGTTGTTACCCTCTGATCGTGAATGGCGGGAGCGTCTGTCGCAAGTGGGGTGGAATCTGCTCGACGAGAGGTTCATGATTATGCTGGCTCATATTCGTCCGAGTGCTGTTACCCTTCACGAGAGCGGCTACCCCAATCGAAGTGAATCACCGGAATGGATCAGCTTGGCTGCGGCCGATATTTTGAAAACACAGCTCGCAGACTTCCCTTACAACGCAGAAACAATCAATTACCACGACATGTCGATCGCTCTGCTGCTCGCCATCTCTCCAGATGCCCAGCCGGAGACTCATGCATTCCGGGAACAATTCATTGCGATAGCGAGGCGGTGGTTGGAGACCGTGCAGTCCGAATTGGATGTACGCATGACGATCTCCATCAGCAAGATCACATCCGATGCCTCTCATATTCCACAGCTGGTCAGAGAGTCGAGAGCTGTTTTGAGGCAGAGGCAGTTTTCTTCAGGCGCAGTCATTATCGATATGAGTGAAGAGGCAGAACAGGCGATGAAGGAACAGGGAGCTTATCCGCTTGAAATGGAACAAGACATCATCTCGGCCTTACGTAACGGGGATCAGGAAACAGCCATGGAGCGCTTCCGTTTGTTCATTAGCAGCTACGCCCATGTAGAAGTAGCAGGGAATCAGGCCAGACAGGCGTTGTTTCAGCTGCTCGCCCGGATTCAACACACGCTATTGCAGTTAGGCGAAGATCCGGTTCAACTGTTTGGTTTGGCGGTGTATGAAGAGGTGCTGCAGCTGCGTGACCTGGAAGAGCTATTCTCATGGTTCAAGGAACGAATCGTGCAAGTATGTGTACAGGAATTCACCGGCAAGGAGGAGAAGCAGATACAGATGGCTGTGCATCAGATCAAGGAGCATGCCGAACAACAGTATGCAGAGGCATTATCCCTGGATGAACTCGCAGACATTCACGGAATTCACTCCTACACGTTAAGCCGGGCATTTAAGCAGGCATTCGGGCAGAACTTTGTGGACTATTTGACAGAGGTGAGACTCAATCGGGCAAAGGCACTGCTAGAATCCACAGACGTCAAAATCAATGAAATTGCGGAGCAGATTGGTTATCAGCCCAGTTATTTTAACCGTTTGTTCAAGAAAATCGAGGGAACGACACCTAGTCGGTATCGGGAGGACGTTCGTAAGCAGAGCGGGCATACTCGGGGCGACTGCTCCGTTTAATCTTCCGGTGAAAGGAGAGTGGAATGTAACGTGTCACAGGCCAAACCCAACATTATTTTTCTGATGACGGATCAACAGCGATGGGACTGTATTGGAACATTTAACGAACATATTTATACGCCAAATCTGGATCGGCTTGCTGCCGAAGGAATTACGTTCCGTGAAGCGGTATGTCAATCCCCCATGTGTGCACCAAGCCGGAGTTCGATGATGATGGGGTATTATCCATCACAGCTTGGAGTTCGTACGAATTACGGCGGTCTATTTGAGGAAGACAAATTGCCGTCCGAGCCGCTGCCGGCGTTGATGCAGCGAGCAGGGTATCAAACAGCCGGATTTGGGAAAACCCATTGGAATCATGGCGAAGGCGTGGATGAGCCCTCCACGCGGGGGTTCGAAGTGAGGTCAATCGGTCTTTCCCGGAAGAGCGGTCATTATGAGCAAGGGGCAACGATGATGGGGGATTCTCATCCTGAGGCGCTGGAAGCGTATCATCAGGAGACGAGGGATTTTGGCGGTGGAGAGGAAAACGTCAACGGTTACACGGGGCTTACAAGCCGGATTCCCATGAATCAGCACCGAGACGGATGGGTAGCCGAGCAGGCACTTCAATTTTTGGATGAAGGGGTAGATCCCGAGAGGCCTCTGTTTTTTTATCTGTCCTTCCTGAAGCCGCATGCCGGGTTCAACGTACCTCAGGAGTTTGAAGAACTCTACAGGCTGGAAGATATCCCGGACATTCCTCAGCCGCCATGGGAGGATGAAGCTCACACGCATCTGGCCGCTTCGGATGATCTGAATGGGAGTAGTCGTGAGGCGTACCTTGACAAGAAGAGAGTGTGGGAGAAACGAAGTCCGGAAGAGCGGCGGAGGACCACGCTGAGATATTGGGCGAATTGCTCCTGGCTGGACCATTATTTTGGACAGGCTCTGGAGAAGCTGGAGAAGCTGGGAAGACTGGACCATGCACTGATTGTATTTGTATCAGACCATGGAGAGATGCTGGGGGAGAGGCAGTACCGCTTCACCAAATATAATCTGTATGACAGCAGCGTAAGAGTGCCGCTCATCCTGGCTGGTTCCTCTATTACGCCTGACAAACGAGGAACGATCGATCGGAGGCCCGCGGAGCTAGTGGATCTGGTACCGACGTTAACGCGAGCAGCCGGACTTCCAGCAAATCCAATGCTGCCTGGAGTAGATTTGCTTGGAGATCTAAGGCACCGCGGGACGTTTTGCGAATTTCATGGCAAAGGTGTAACGGCGCCCCATTCAGCGCCGGCTTATATGTGGCGGACAGCGGAGTGGAAGCTCATTCTGTACATTGAAGGTTCTGTCGCGGAGTCTGCTTCAAGAGTTCATGAAACGAGGGGCGAATTGTATCATTTGACTGCTGATCCGCATGAATGGACGAATCTGTATGATGATCAGCAGCATGCAAGCATCCGGGAGCAGCTGAAGACGGAGCTGCTGATGCATCTGGCGGTTAGCTGGGCGAAGGGGCCATTTTTCTACGATCGTGGGGGAACCAAGCCGTTAGAGACATAAGAGCGAGCGATCTTCTTTTAATACGCACTGAGTTTTTCTTATAAAAACTCATACCGATATGCACGTAAGAAAAGGTTGGATAGGGATATATGTTGACCGGGCAGCCGGAGGCAAAGCAGCTATCGCTAAACCAGATCAGTCAATCTTACTAGATTGGTTCCTGGGGCGCAGATAGCAGGCTTTGCTTTTTTTATATGCATTGTGGTACAAAAAAACAATTGCTGGAGGGGAACCGTTGATGAAATCCATAACGACTGTGGCGAAAAGAAATAGAGTATTGTTCACCTGGCTGTTAAGCGGTGTTATTGTGTTGTCTGGCATAGCTTCACCGGAAAGTCATATATCTCGGGCGGATGCAGCAGTAGTGTCTGAGCCACGCCTGGTTGAAGATCTGGGACGAGGACTTACTGCTGTATATTTGGGTGATAACAAAGTATATCTCAGCTGGCGTCTGCTGGGGACCGAGCCGCAGCAGGTTACATTTGATATTTATCGCCGTACGGGGGCAGAAGAGATCAAGCTGAATGATCAGCCACTAGCGCAAGGAACGAACTATACAGATGAGGATGTAGATGTAACCCATAGTCATACGTATATTGTGAAGTCTTATGTGAGTGGGAATTTGCAGGGGAAAAGCGCCGAAGTGGAGCTCGCAGCCAATCCCGAGGTTCGCAATTACTTCCGTATTCCGCTGCAAGATATAACGTCTAATCCGTCTGACTATTTTGTGCAGCATGGCTGGCCAGGTGATCTGGATGGCGACGGGGAATACGAATTTGTGGTGACTCGAATCCCTGTCAACGGTGGCAACAAATATGTGGAGGCGTACAGCCTGACTGAAGGTTTTCTCTGGCGGATTGATCTCGGTCCTTATAGTGTTACAACCATTGATACCTATAACGCACCGCCTGCTTCGGTCAGTGAATTCGGGGTTGCAGGACTTGGCGGGTGGCGGGATAACGACAATATTACCGTTTTTGACCTCGATAGTGACGGGAAGGCTGAAGTGCTGCTGCGTACCTTTGAAGGTGTAGCTTTTGCGGATGGCGAGGCCATCCCTGCTTCAGCAGAGCGTGCGCAGTATGTATCTGTTGTGGATGGACTGACTGGTAGGGAGGCAGCACGTACAACGATAACCAATGATTATGCTCCCGATGGTCCGCTCAGTGGCCACTTCGGTATTGCCTACCTGGACGGGGAGCATCCCAGTCTGATTACAGCACTTAAGAATCGTGCACTTAGCCGCAATTTTCAGTATGTAACGTCAGCTTACGACTATGCAGGCGGAGCATTGACCGAGCGATGGAGACACGCAGGAGCGGACGGGGAATTTTTCCACCAGATTCGGATATTGGATCTCGATGGGGATGGGAAGGACGAAGTTTCCTTTGGCGGCTGGGCACTGGATGATAACGGAGAAACGTTATACAGTCTGCCTGGTGTAGTCCATGGTGATCGGTTCCATATCACGGATATCGATCCGAAACGGCCAGGTATAGAGCAATTTGGTATCCAGCAGGCCGAGAACGGGAACGTTAATCAATTCCCTTGGTTTTATGCCGATGCGAAAGCGGGCGAGATGATTCGCACAGGAGATATTCCGCAGGATGTTGCACGGGGAACACTGGCCGATATTGATCCTCGGCATAGCGGGCTTGAGATGTGGTCCAGCTCAGGCAACATCTACAACGTGGACGGCGAAGTGATCAGTTCAGTCCAGCCTTCGACCAATTTCAAAATCTGGTGGGATGGTGATGTGCTCGGTGAACTGCTGGACAAGAATTTTGTAGAAAAGTGGGACTGGGAGCAAAACAGGGTGACACGTCTGTTTACTGCAGATGATGTTCGTGTGAATTCCAGAAATGCCCCTGTCCTGTACGGCGATCTGCTTGGAGACTGGAGAGAAGAGATTCTCTACGAAACAAGTGACTTCAAGGAGCTGCGCCTGTACACAACAACAATACCTTCTGAGGTTCGCATCTACACGCTGCCGCATAATCCGGCATATCGCAATGGTCTGGCTGTAAAAGGATATATGCAATCCCTCTTGACGGATTATTACCTGGGTGACGGAATGTCGGTACCCCCGTATCCGAATATTCGCCCCGCCGTGTACAATAAGGACTAAGCCATAATCCTGCGGAAGGGAGATGCTTCAGAGTGCATGATCAACTTCGCCAAAACACAACATCCTGCTGCTGCGCTGCAAGCCGAGGCGGACATTTGAAGGAGAAAATCACCTCAACAGCTGCACTGGAAAATGCAGCTTCCAGTGAGCTTGATACGCCGTCCGTTTATCCAACACCTCAGTCAGATATATCTTATATCAATAACATAGAGGGGACATCAAATCAGAAAGTGACCGATATGGCTTGGGAGAAGGAACCGGAACTCATCTTAATCGAAGGCGGACGTTTCCTCATGGGCACGAATGACCCCGAAGCCTTTGCAGCCGACGGAGAAGGGCCTGTCAGGGAGGTGCAGATAGACTCCTTTTACCTGGACGCCTGTACGGTCACCAATGCCGAGTTTGAACGATTTGTAAAGGATACAGGCTATCAGACTGAAGCTGAACAATTCGGCTGGTCCTTTGTTTTCCATTCGTTTGTCACTTCGCAAACGGCGGCGCAAGTTCGAACGGTGGTTCAGCAAACGCCTTGGTGGTGGGTTGTTGAAGGTGCGAACTGGGCACATCCCGAAGGACCGGACACGCATATTCGTGACAGGGGTGAACATCCGGTTATCCATATTTCCTGGAACGATGCTAACGCTTATTGTCATTGGGCTGGTAAACGCCTGCCGACCGAAGCCGAGTGGGAATATGCAGCCCGTGGCGGATTGATTCAGAAGAAATACCCTTGGGGGGACACTTTGCGGCCTGAAGGTCAGCACTACTGCAACATTTGGCAGGGCGTTTTCCCAACCAAGAACAATGCAGCCGACGGTTATGCGGGTACGGCTCCATCTCGCTCATTTCCACCAAACGGATACGGATTGTATAACATGGCAGGGAACGTGTGGGAGTGGTGTGCAGACAACTACGTCACAGATCACGAGAAGCCTGTAATGGCTGAAGCTGCATTTCACGAAGAAGTCCGCAAGGTGTTAAAAGGCGGTTCATACCTATGCCACCGCTCCTACTGCAATCGTTATCGAGTGGCAGCAAGAATTCCCAATACGCCGGATACATCCACTGGACACATCGGTTTCCGATGTGCAGCGAATGTATTGACCGTATAACTGCATAGACGTTAATCGGCTACCTTAACCCGAATCAGCAATCCAAACAGTCCCAGAACGGCAAACGCGATAAATGCTGTCGTGTTGGAGAAGGCATCAATCGTGTAACCTGCAATGGATGAGCCAAAGAACTGCCCCGCACCCAGTGCAAGAAAGGCAAGACTGATCCCAATGGATGTATTTGGTCGAAATAGTCTGGTTGCCCACACGATAAACACGCTGGTCAGGAAGATGTAGGTACTCCCGAACATGACGGCAGACGTTAGGCTGGCAGTCATGGATGGCAGAATAATAACACCAAGTGAAATGGCGAGCAGCAGGATGCCGATATGATAGGAACGTCCGATCCCGATCCGTTCAATGATTCGGCCGGCACATCCGCCCAGAATCCCCAAGATCCCCATCACAATCCAGAACAATACGGCTTCCGAATCGGAGGCCCCTTTTTCGTCCGTCAGAAAGCTTCGTGCGAACGTCCAGTAGATCGCAGAACTGAAGCCTGTCAGTAGAGAAGCCATAAGCAGAGCTACACCGGGTCTAGTTGGTTTCATGCATGCCCAGAGCGATTTGGTGCAAGGTTCGGTTTTCCGTGTCGAAAGAACACGTCTATTCCAAAATAGAACCAAAACACCAAGAACGGCGAAAAAGATGTACGACCAGCGCCAGTATTCACTGAACAATAGGTAAATGGGACCCGAAACGATAATGCCAAAGCTTGTTCCCGTGTTAATCCAGCTGTTCCCTCTAGCCTGCTGCTCAGGCGGAAGTTCCGCATAGACGGTATTACCCAGGGCAGGAGAAGCCAGCCCTGTACTCAGTCCAGCGAGAAATACGGCTATGGTTAGGACCAAGGCATTCGGAGAAAGGGCGATGCCAAGTAAACCAAGTATGGCACTTATGCCTGCCATATGAATAACCGAGTAGTGACCGATGCGATTAATAATCAAAGGTGCAATGATCAAAGAGAGACAATAGGCTATGTAAGTAGCCGAATTGATTGCACCGGACTGTGTATCATTGAGCTGCAGCGATTCCGAAATTTCCGGCATAAACAGGCCGTAACTGAATCTTCCGAACGCATAACATACCGAAATAAGTGCGATCCCGGGAAAAATAATTTTTTTCAACATATCCACCGCCTTTTTCTAGATAGAACGATCATTATATTTCTGCTGAAATAAAAAAGTGAGTTGAACTATAACTCACCCGGTGTGGGACGACTTGAAACTGTTTCGAGTCATATCAAGCAATTCCCGGCAGACGATGTTCACATCTTGGGTCTCAGCGAGCGCGGTGGAGCCCTCTAAGAGTAGGGAAAATCGGATTAAGTCCTGATCCGTAATGGACGCATCCAATTTTTTTATCAGGGTCATCACATGTTTTTTGTGCGCATGAACGGCTTGAACGATGACGTGTTCCGGATCACCGCCAAACTCTTCCTTGGCACGCAAAAACATACAACCTCGGGATTCATGTTCCATCAGCCAGCGTGCATGCCCTTCGGCTAAATTCTGAAACAGGGGCTGTGCCTTGTTATCTGCATACTGTCTTAGTTGTTCCAGGTACCGCTGTTCTCGCCTAAGAAGGACTTCGACAATGAGATCATCCTTGGAATCAAAGTGATTATATAACGTCATGATGGCAATATCTGCATCCGTGATAATCCGCTTCAGACCGATGGAGTGAAATCCATGATGATAGAATAATTCTTCCGCCACGTTTAACAGCATTTCCTTTTTGCTGCTCATAGCTATACTCTCTCCCTTTATGAATCAGATAGAACGATCATTATACCCCAAATTATAACAATCTGATCCTGTTGTCAAATTCTGTGAAGCATTTCAATTTCCATTCGATGCAGAGCGTCGACCCACTCTGCGGGACATCCATCGTCCGTAATCACCATGGAAATCTGATCCAGGGGTGCAATCCGTGCAAAGGTGGAGCGTCCAAACTTGGTGTGATCCGCTACAAGAATAGATTCCTCTGCACGTTCCATCATCTTGCGGGAGATCTGGGCTTCCTCCAGCATATAATCTGTGATACCGTCCGTTAACGATACACCGCCGGCAGAGATGAATGCTTTGTTGACTTTGAATTGAGTCAACAATTTATGAGCAAGATGTCCGGTCGAGGCTTGTACAGAGGGATTAATATCGCCTCCGGCAAAAATGATTTTTCCTGCGAAATCCTCCAGTGCACAGGCAAGAATGGGCACGGAGTTGGTAATAACGGTGATCTGTGACCGATTTCTCAGCTGGCGCATGATTTCCAGCGTGGTTGTCCCATTGTCCAGCATTACGGTTTCCCCATCCTCAATAAGAGAGGCTGCAGCAGCGCCGATGCGCTGTTTCTCGGTCATTTGCAATAATGAACGCTTTTGAAAAGGGGCTTCAATCATTCCTGACCGCACACGAACTGCACCGCCATAAACTTTACGCAATTCACCTTCCTTTTCAAGCCGCTCCAGATCGCGCCGGATAGTCTCCGTGGATACCTGAAAGAGGTCAGCCAGCAGCTGCACCTGAACCTTTCCCTGGGTTGCCAATTGAGCCAAAATGGTCTGTCTGCGTTCTTCGTAGGTTAACGACATGAGTTGTCCTCCCGTATTCCGTTTAGTTCTTTTTTCTATTCTACGTTAATTTTTATACTTCTAGCTATAGTGTGCTTGCTGCATGACCGGAATAATGTATTGACAGGATGAAGTGGTGGAGATAAGATCGGATCAAACAAACAACATAAAACCACATAAAACCACAATGATGTGGTGAATGTACATAACCAATTATTAGGGGGAATCGATATGAGACGACCGCTTGCATTTCAAGCAGATGAAACGTTTAAAATTGTTCAGTTTACAGATCTGCATTGGAAAGATGGGCGGCCTGAAGACCTGCGCACCCGTCAGTTGATGAGAACGGTCATTGAAACGGAGCAGCCGGATCTGGTTGTATTTACGGGAGATGTCATCTACACAGGCCCCGTTGATCCGGGGAAGAAGGCGTGTGAACACCCCGAGCAGGCCTTTCGTGAAGCTGTATCTGTTGTGGAGGGATGTGGTATTCCGTGGGCATTTGTATACGGTAACCATGATACCGAGAATCGGATTACCCCCGCTGGTCTGATGGATGTCATTCAGGAACATGAGCATACGGTAGCGGAACCGGGTCCCTGCGACATTGCAGGCTTGGGCAATTACACACTCGAGATTGCAGGAGCGGATGGCACTCCGGCAGCGGTGTTGTATTTTCTTGATTCGGGAAGCTATTCGGGGTTCCCGGAGATCCCCGGTTATGGCTGGATTCAGCCCAATCAGATCCAATGGCTGATGTCTGAATCCGCACGCGTAAATCCCGGCCGCAGCCGCGGGGAGAAGCTTCCAGCCCTGGCGTTTTTCCATATCCCGATTCCGGAATATCAAGTGATGTGGGACACTCAGACATGCTACGGCGGCAAGCACGAACCCGTCTGTGCTGCACAAGTCAACTCCGGGCTCTTCTCAGCGCTGCTGGAGATGGGCGATGTGATGGGTACGTTTTGCGGGCATGATCACGTGAATGATTTTCACGGGGAACTCCACGGCATTCATCTCTGTTACGGGCGCTCGAGCGGTCATAATACCTATGGAAGAGAAGGTATGCTGCGCGGGGGAAGAGTCATTCGGTTGCAGGCAGGGCAGCGCAGCTTCGACACCTGGATTCGTCTCGAAGACGGGTCGCTCGTCATGGAACAGCCGGAACATCAACCTGAGCGCACCGCTTCGGCAAAATCCATTTGAAAAGAGCAGGGGAAGCAGAGAGGAATTAATAACTTATGATTTTACCGATAGTTCTGGTGCTCGCATCCGGAATGGCACATGCCGTCTGGAGTATGTTCACCAAGCGAAGCTTGAATAAAAGTGTATTTCTATGGTCCATTATGATGATCCCTACCGTCATCCTGCTGCCTGTACTCATTGTGGAGTTGGTGCGTGAACCCTTAACCATGCCGGCTTATGCACTCTTGGTTCTGTCGATGGCTTTGCAGGCGCTCTATTCCTGGCTGTTATCTCAAACCTATGAGCTCGGTGACTTGTCGCAGATTTATCCGATTATGCGGGGAACGAGTACCTTGCTCGTACCTTTAATCGGGGTCATTTTCCTGGGGGAAACCTTGTCGTCGTTCGGATGGATTGGGATTGCCTGTATGCTCGGTGGATTTATGGTGCTTAGCGGGGTAGGAGGAGGAGATGCCAGGAAAGCCTCTTCGAAACAGGGATTAAAACCTGTCCTGATGGCTTTATGTGTGGGACTATGTACGACCAGTTATGTATTTGTGGACAAATTGAACCTGCAGCATATCTCGCCCTTGTCGCTGCTTGAGGTGACGAACATCGGATTTGTCGCCGGATTGACTCCTGCGCTTCTTGCATCCCGGCAATTGCGCCAGGAGTGGAAAGTAAACCGGTCTACCATTATGCTTGGGGCACTATTAAACCCAGGTTCGTATCTGTTGTTTCTGTTTGCTTTACAACAGGCTCCCATGGCGAGACTGGGCCCTTTGCGTGAAGTGGGAACGGTATTTGCGGCGTTTCTCGGCATTTTATTATTGAAAGAGCAGCAGGGGAAAAAGCGCATTCTCTGCTCCATCGTCATTTTTGGCGGAATCCTGCTTATTGGTATGTGGGGATAATCATAATTCCAGTTTCTGGAGATATGGTGTATACTCGTCAATATTGAACCGCTTTCACAAGGAGGATGAATCATTGAAGGTGCACCGTTTGGAAGATATCCATTTTCGTGATCCCTACATACTGGCTCTGCCGTCCCGAAAGAAATACTATTTGTACGGTTCCATTGGACAAAATGTGTGGAATGGCCCAGCGATCGGCTTCGATGTTTATGAGAGCGATGATTTGGAGGCTTGGCATGGGCCGATTCCGTGTTTCCGTCCGCCTGCGGATTTTTGGTCTGATCATCATTATTGGGCTCCGGAAGTGTATGAATGGGAGGGGCGTTATTATATGTTTGCCAGCTTCAAGGCTGACGGAGTCCCGAGGGTAACCGGTGTGCTGGTGGCTGACCAGCCCGAAGGCCCGTTCGATTTGTGGAGCCGCTCCCTCACTCCTCCCGGTTGGGAATGCCTGGACGGCACGCTGTACGTGGACGATCACGGTGATCCCTGGATGATATTTTGCAAGGAATGGGTGCAGGTCGAGGATGGCGAGATGTATGCGGTTCGACTGACTCCGGATTTAAAAGGAACGATTGGCGAGCCCATGCTGCTGTTTCGGGCTTCTGAAGCTACATGGTCCGTCGGAAGCGGAGAACAGCGTAGCCGTTATGTTACGGATGGTCCTTTTCTGTACCGGATGCAAAATAATGAGCTGATTATGATGTGGTCCACAACAGGACAAGATGGTTATACGCTGGGTCTGGCACGCTCGGTATCGGGTAAACCGCAAGGTCCATGGAAGCAGGATGATTCACCACTATTTAGCGAAAACGGTGGACACGGCATGTTATTCCGTACGTTCGAAGGTCGGCTGTTTCTCACCATCCATACACCAAACGATCATCCGAATGAACGTCCGGTTATTATTCCCATTCAGGAAAAAGATGGAGAACTTATGCTTGTTGAAGCTTCCAAATAAATATTTCTCAAATCCCCTCAGTATTAGACGTACCTTTAGGAGCATCTGTCCGGATGATCTCCTCGAGGTAGGGACTGAGGGGATTTGTCTATTTTATCGAAGGTGCTCAAGCATGGTATATTGGAGTCAGACGAGTTCAAAGAGGTAGAGTCATAGAATAGGGACTGAAGAACAAAGAAGTAAAGGAGAGGATCAGGTGCTGCATGAGGATAGCTTCCTCCAGTCCATAATGGCCCATGAGAAATTAATGCATGATTTGCGGCGAGTTCGGAGCCTGGAGCTGCCTCAGTGTTACATCGGTGCGGGGTATATTCGTAATTATATTTGGGATCTCCTTCATGGATATACTCGGCGTGAACTGCATAGCGATATTGATGTGGTATACTTCGATCCCGAAGACTTGAATGAAGAGCGCGATGTACGACTGGAGCAGCAGCTGCGGGAGGCGACAGGCAATCCCAAGTGGTCTGTGAAAAACCAGGCCAGAATGCATCTGCGCAATGGTACAGCGCCTTACCAGTCTACAAAAGATGCCCTGCTGTACTGGCCCGAAGTCGTAACGGCCATAGGCGTGCAGCTGGATGAACAGGACCAGATTGGGATCTGTGCCCCGCATGGATTGGATGATCTATACGCGTTAATCGTTCGCCGAAGTCCACTATATAAGGACACCAAGGAGTACACCCGGCGTGTAGAGAAAAAGCGCTGGCAGGAACAATGGCCGAAGCTCACGATTGTTATGGATTAAGTTCCAGAGGTCGATGTGGACCTCTCAGCGAACCTGCTCATATACGATGAATGGAACATGGTGGCAGATTTCCGGTCGTAACAAACATTGATATGATTAGTTTATTCGGTATACAACAGCCTGACTATGAGATCCGTAGAGAGCGAGCAGTGCAGGTTCAAGAAGGAGTGTTACCCGGTTTATGATAAAGTTTATTCGAGATAAAGGCCTGATCATTGATCTTGTTCTTGTGGCCTGTTTTGTTGTATTTCTGATATTCTGGGGCCGGAGTTTCGCGGTGATGTTTTTTGGGCTGCTTACAGTGGCTTTTATCGTACTTCGACGGATTAACTATCAGAAGCACGTGGTGCTTAAGCGAATTTTGTTAACGGGGTTCGGTATTGGGGCAGTTTCTTTTGTCATTATTGAAGCACTGGTATTTACGCAGCTTCATGCGAATGATCCGGAACAGGCAGATTATGTGATTATCCTGGGATCAGGCATCAAAGGTACAGAGTTGTCACTGACACTGAAGCAGAGGCTGGATGCCAGCCTGGACTATATCCGCAACCACCCGCAGACGCCGGTCATTGTATCCGGGGGGCAGGGGCCTGGGGAGTCGATTCCTGAAGCACTCGCAATGAAGAACTATCTTGTGGAACAGGGAATCACGCCAGCCCAGATTATTATGGAAGACAAGTCAACCAGTACGCAGGAGAATATGGCTTTTTCAAAAAGAATAATAGACGAAGCGGGGCTGGAGCATCCCGAGATCATGATTGTCACCAGTGACTACCATATGTTCCGTTCCAAGTATCTGGCTGCCAAAAACGGCTACGCTGCCGAATACGGTATATCGGCCCCGTCACCGGGATACCTGAAACCGATCAACATGATCCGTGAATATTTTGCGGTGGTCAAGGCTTTTATGTAAGTTAACGTTCTCTATTCTCTCTTAAATGTTTATCGAGGTCTTATAGTACAAGAATATGCAAAAAGCAGTCGAGCAGAATGAATTCTGGCTTAACTGCTTTTTGTCATTGTTCAAGTGAATTCAAGGATACCAAGCCAAATCATGTTATAATATACGTCATTAATAGAAGAACGATGTAGGAGTGAACAATGATTACAGCATATCTGTTACCTGCTCTCTATGAGCAAAAGGAAATTTCAACGAACGACATGGAAGAGATTGTACGCCTGCTTGCACACGCGCCATTGCTGTATGATGACGGCCTGAGCATCCGGGTTGAGGATTTTACTGAAGGTTTGGAAATGGAAGTTAAGCATGAAGTACGGCCTGCTCTAATCGAGCTGTATGAATTGGCTGTTAAGGCCTGTCGGCAGTTCCCTGATCCGGCTGCCTATGAGCAGCTTCAGGATGCACTGGGATTACAGGCAGAACTGTGGCAGGAAGAAGTGCTTGATCTAGCTTCGTGGATGAATTGGTTGAAGCAGGTTGGGGAAGGACAGAGAGCCCTGCCGGCGTATGATTTTGCAAGCATGCTTGGGACACTGCCCGAAGGGTTCATGATTCATGATTTCTATGACGAACTCCGTTATCAGCTGGAACAGAATCCGTCGAACACCTGGGCTATTCAAGAGCGGGATCGACTGTATACAGCCATGGGTGCCAGATAACATCGAACGAAACGTGTAGAAACCGTGTTTATCCATATATAAGGGATTGTCTTATCGCTTATGGAAATGAGGGGATACCGTGAAAAAGGTTGTATTGGCCGGGGGTACGGGATTTGTTGGTCAGGATTTTGCGCAAAGATTCAAGAAACTTGGCTATGAGGTGCTTATCATCTCACGTCAGCCAGGTCATATTGCCTGGGAGGACTCCAATGGGATCAGGCAAGCACTTGAAGGTGCCGAAATGTTGATTAACCTGGCCGGAAAATCTGTGAACTGTCGTTACACAGACGAGAATCGCAGGATTATCCTAGAGTCCAGAACCCGTACTACACGTATTCTTGGCGAATCTGTTCTTGCTTGTGACCATCCGCCTGAACTGTGGATCAATTCGAGTACGGCCACAATATACAGACATGCAGAAGATCGCCCCATGACGGAAAAAGAAGGTGAGATTGGCTCCGGTTTCTCGGTGGATGTTGCCAAGGCGTGGGAACAGGCTTTTTTCGAATTCAATTTGCCGTCTACCCGCCAGATTGCCTTACGAATTGCGATTGTGCTTGGCAAGGGCGGCGTCATGGAGCCGCTAACGAATCTGGTCCGTTTTGGCTTGGGCGGATCACAGGGAGCTGGAACACAGCTATTCAGCTGGATTCATATTGAAGATTTGTTTCGCATGGTCCTTTATCTTCAGCAGCACCCAGCACTTGAGGGAGTATTTAATGCTTCGTCTCCGCATCCGGTTACCAATCGGCAACTGATGGAGAGTCTGAGACACCAGATGGGTGTTCGTATTGGACTTCCTTCTCCTCGCTGGATGCTTGAACTGGGTGCGCGGTTTATAAGAACCGAAACGGAGCTGGTGCTCAAAAGCCGCTGGGTTATTCCCGAGAGGATGGAGCAGGAAGGGTTCACGTTTATATACGATACGCTCGACACCGCACTACATGACATTCTGAAATAGTCTAGATCACTGAACAACACTATTGAATACAAAGTTCCATTCGGAAGGGCAGATGATCTGCCCTTCTGCTGTATGTTCTGGAGACGGGGTCCGCCGGCATTTCGCTGTCTCTGGTGGAGTGTATAAGTCATTTAATCAGTCAGATGAAATAGAAAGAGGTAGGGGAAATGCAACTTAGAAAAGTGAGAATTGCCGGAACGGGCAAGTATCTGCCTGAGCGAAAAGTAACGGACGAGGAGCTGGATAGCCGTTTGAACGTGCCTGCTGGCTGGGTCTCCAAAGCCACGGGCGTATGGGTGCGCCATTACGCTTCCGGTCAAGAAACGTCTTCGTTCATGGGCGCGAGAGCTGCTGAAGCTGCGCTTGCCGACGCAGGACTGCAATTCGCCGACATTGACTGTCTGGTGTGTACCAGCGGTACGAAAGAGCAGCCTTTGCCAAGCACTGCGGTATTCATTCAACAAGCCATGGGAGAACATGAATCAGGCATACCGGCTTTTGACATGGATGCAACCTGTCTGAGTTTTCTGAACGGTCTGGACGTCATCTCCTATATGGTGGATGCCGGTCGTTACCGCCGGGTACTGCTCGTTGCAACGGAGATCGCTTCTGCAGGTTTGAATTGGTCGGATAAGGAGAGTGCCGCCCTCTTTGGCGATGGAGCTGCTGCGGTCATTATCGAACGTTCCGAGGAAGGGGACGCTTCCCGGATTGTGCATGCTTCCCTGAAGACGTACAGCCGCGGGGCGAGATTCTCGGAAATCGCGGGTGGGGGAACACGGCTGCATGCCTCGAATTATATGGCTGATCAGCCGGATCCTTACCTTTTTCATATGGATGGACAGGCGATCTTCCGAATGGCTTCCAGGCTTCTTCCCGGATTCATGGAGGATATGCTGAAGACCTCCAGGAACCGGATGGAAGATTTTAAACTGGTCATTCCGCATCAGGGCAGCGCGATGGCCATGAGATTGATTCGCAAAAAATTGAATATTCCTGAAGATCGCTTTATGGACATTACACGAAACCACGGTAATACGATTGCCGCCTCCATTCCCATGGGGCTGCATGAGGCAATCAAGCAGCAGCGTATCCGGCGAGGCGATCGGGTGCTCATGATCGGAACGGCCGCTGGGTTGTCTTTGGGAGGACTTATTTTTGATTACTAGATTCAGAGAATCGGATGATGCTGCCGCAACCCGAAATGTATTACTGACTGGGGGACGTGCTCCCGTTACGCTTGATCTGGCACGCATGCTCCGGCGCGCTGGTTATCGTGTGTATGTTGCGGAGAGTGCCTCACGTCATCTGTGCAGATTGTCCAGTGCAGTGGAGCGCTGCTTTGCTGTGCCATCCCCGCGTCATGAAACAGCAGCATATCTATCTGAGCTGGAACGGATCATTCAAGCATGGCAGATTGACCTGCTCATTCCAATGTGTGAAGAAGTGTTCTACATTGCGCAGGGAGCAGAGAAATTGCGTCCTCACTGCCATGTTCTTGTTTCTCCATTGGAGCAATTACATAAGCTGCATCATAAATTTCATTTTATCCAGCTTGCACAATCCATGGGCCTTGCTGTACCGGATACACGTCTGATTAGCAGCCGGGAAGAATGGATTCGAACACAATCTGTTCTGGAAACGGGAGGGAAGTGGGTATGGAAGCCGGTATATTCCCGATTTGCCGCCAGAGTTCGCATGCCAGGCTCAAAGAACGTACCTCCGGGTGAGGCAGAAATATCAGTCGCGCTCCCTTGGGTAGCTCAGGCCTACGTTTCTGGGCGAGCATTGTGCACGTACAGCGTCGTGCATGAAGGGCGCATTGTGGCGCATTCCACGTATGACAGTCGCTATCGGACAGGGAGCGTGGGAGCCAGTGTCTTTTTTGAACAAGTGGAACACGAGGGTACATATGAGTGGGTCCGGCAATTTGTAGGGACTACTCGATTTAGTGGTCAGATTGGTTTTGATTTTATTGAAGGACCGGAGGGTCGGGTGTTTGCAATTGAATGTAATCCCAGGGCTACGAGCGGAATTCATTTGTTCTACCCGGGTGATGAATTGGTACATGCCATCATTGCGCCTGAGGCACTAGCGAAGGAAGGTATCCTGATAACCCCGAGGCAGCATAGCAGGGCCATGCTCCTGCTGCCTATGCTGGGCAGCGGATTGCAGCAGATTGGACGACCGGATAATTGGCGGGCATGGATGACAGCTTGGCGAGGGACGAGAGATGTTGTGCATCTGCGCAATGACACTCGCCCCATGCTGGAGCAAGCAGCCATTGTAATGTCCGCCTGGCGTCTTGCACGCAAATACAAGCTATCTCTGACTGAAGCATTGACTCACGACATAGAATGGAACGGTGAACAACCATGAGTAGAGCATTGGTTACAGGAGCAACGGGTTGTCTGGGCAGACATCTGGCGTTAAGGCTCGCAGAGCAGGGTTGGAGAGTGACGGGGATGGGCCGAAAAAAAGAATACGGTGTACAGCTTGAAGCCGAAGGCATCCAATTTTACCAAGGTGATCTGCGTGACAAGGCAGCTGCAGCCGAGGCATGTGCCAACCAGGATGCCGTCTTTCACTGTGCGGCACTATCATCGCCATGGGGCAAATACCAGGACTTCTACAGCAGCAATGTGGAAGGAACGCAGCATCTGGTAGAGGGTAGCATGCGTGCAGGGGTACAGCGATTCATCCACGTATCTACGCCGAGCGTGTATTTTAATTATGTACCCCGATACGACATTCATGAGCATGACCCCATGCCAACCAAACCAGCCAACCATTATGCAGCGACCAAAAGAATCGCAGAGCAAGTGGTGCTGCAGGCCCATGCGAACGGACTTCCATCCATTATGATTCGCCCGAGAGCCATCTTCGGCCCGTATGATCAGACGCTTTTTCCCCGAATCGTTGCAGCCAACAGTAAATCAGGTGTGCCCATGATTGGGGACGGCAAGGCAGTCATTGATCTCACTTGTGTGGATAATGTCGTGGATGCGCTGTTATTATGCTGGAATGCGCCGTCTGAAGCGCTGGGAAGGGCGTACAATATTTCCAATGGCGACCCGAGGCCGTTCCACGAACTGGTGAGTCGCCTGTTTGGATTGCTGGGTATGCCGCTGCATCGTCGAAATATTCCCTATCGGGCAGCTTATGGAGCAGCAGCGCTGCTGGAGGGTGTGCATCGTCTCCTGCCAATGCTAGGCGAACCGCAGCTGACCAGGTACTCGGTGGGTTCGTTAGCTATTCCGCAAACGCTGGATATTCATGACGCCCGAGAGCGAATAGGGTACATACCGAGAGTAACCATTGAAGAAGGTCTGCAGCAGTTTGCAGATTGGTGGAGGGCAGAATCATGCTGACAACAACGAAGGTAGAACTTCATCTGGGGGCGGCAGGCTTCTGCACACATCCGGAATTTCTGACGATACGGGGCGGAAGGTTACGGCCAGTGCCCTTTCCTGCGGGCTTTGCCTGTATTATTCATCCCGTGCATGGTCCGATGCTGCTGGACACGGGGTACAGCTCCCGTTTTTTCAAGGAGACGGCACATCTGCCCAATGCGCTGTATCGTCATATAACGCCTGTGGTGTACCGTGAAGAAGACAGTGCGGTACAATTTCTTGCCCGATTAGGGTTAAACGCATCTGATATTCGATATATCATTCTCTCCCATTTTCATGGCGACCATATCGCTGGAGTGCGTGACTTCCCGGAGGCGCAGCTCATCTATCTGCCAAAGGCGTATGACGCCGTGCGATCACTCGGGCCATTGGCTGCCGTAAAGGCCGGCTTTCTATCCGGACTTCTGCCGGGAGATTTTGCGGACCGATCCTTGCCGCTGATGAGACAGCCAGAGCGATGGACGAGGGCGTCAGAAGGATTCCCTTTTTCCGAGGTATACGATATCTTCGGCGATGGCAGCCTGCTTGGCGTGGAGGTATCCGGTCATGCGGAAGGCATGATCGGAATCTTGCTTAGCACGGGAGAACAGGACTATTTTCTGTGCGCCGATACCGTGTGGTCCAGCCGGGCTTTCCGTGAACAGCGCAGACCCCATGCGCTCGCAGGCATAATTATGTCAGATCGATCCGAATACAGAAAAAATTTTGACAAGCTCGTGCGGCTGCACCAGCAGTTTCCCGAGATTCGGATTGTACCCAGCCATTGCCTGGAAGCGCTGAGCGCTCGGGGGATGGGAGGAGATTACCTATGAGTACACTGCGTATTGTCTATCATTATGCATTGGCACGCGGACTGCGAAAATGGAAGACACGTGAGGAGCTTGAACGCTGGCAGGAACGTCAGATTCTTCGGCATATCGGGCGAGTCCGTGTACAGTCTCCGTTTTACCGGGAGTGGTGGCGAGATGCCGACGCAGCGACGTGGAGGAGCTTTCCGATAATCGACAAAAAGATCATGATGCGGCATTTCGATCAGCTCAACACAGTCGGGATTTCGAAGGATGAGGCCATGGCTCTCGCCGGAGAAAGTGAGGACACACGTGATTTTAAGCCGTCTGTTCAAGGCATTACGGTTGGTCTTTCCTCTGGGACGTCAGGGAACCGGGGATTATTTCTCGTGAGTGAGCGTGAGCAGGATGCCTGGACCGGCACGGTGCTGGCCAAGCTGCTGCCTGGCGGGCTGTGGAAACCTGCCAAGATTGCCTTTTTCCTGCGGGCTAACAGTAATCTGTATGAATCGGTGCAGCGGGGCAAGCTGCAATTTCAGTATTTTGATCTGCTGGAACCCGTGCATAGCTTGGTCAAGCGTATGGAAGAGTATCGTCCCACTGTGTGGGTAGCCCCTCCATCCATGCTTAGAATGCTGGCTGATGCCTATCAAGCGGGTTCGTTGACCGCGATACCCGATAAAATCATCTCTGTTGCCGAAGTCCTCGATCCGCTTGATCGCAAGGTGCTGGAGCGCGTCCTTGGTCAAACCATTCATCAGGTCTACCAGTGCACAGAGGGATTTCTGGGCGCGACCTGCCGTCTTGGTACATTACATTTGAATGAAGATATTGTCCATATCGAAAAAGAGTTTATTGATCCGGCTTCCCGGCGATTTGTCCCCATTATTACGGATTTCTCCAGAACATCACAGCCGATAATCCGGTATCGGCTGAATGACATTCTAACCGAGGCGGACGTCCCATGTGACTGCGGCTCTCCCTTTACCGCCATTGAGCGAATCGAAGGACGCTGTGATGACACGCTTTATTTTTCACACCTTCATACCCGCGAAGACGTACCCGTATTTCCCGACTTCATCACCCGTGCGGTCATTGCCGCTTCCGCTGATCTGGAGCACTACCGGGTCGTTCAGCGTAGGGACGGATCACTGGAAATCGCTCTTCGCCTTGGTGAAGGCGGTGACCCTGTGCAGGTAAAGGCCGAGGTGCAGCGTCAACTGTTGAAGCTGGGAGAGCGGCTTGAGTGCGCTGTGCCACAGACGGATTATGTTCCATATACATTTGAACCGGGAATGACCAAAATGCGCAGAGTGGAGAGGCAGCACACTTGAACTTGGACTTGAGCGAAGTGGATATTAACCATGTGATGCTCAAATCGAAGAGCTAATAGATTCAATGGAGGAAGGTGGAACGGGAGATGGTACAGAACACTAAGGAAGAGAATGCACCTGTAGCATTAATTACAGGCACCTCGAGCGGGTTCGGTATGCTTACTGCAGTTACACTTGCCAAGCAGGGATACCGGCTTGCCGCAACCATGCGCGATCTGAGCCGGAATGAAGAATTAGTCCAGCTGGCAGAACAAGCAGGCATTGCGGACCGATTGCATTATATGCGTCTGGATGTGACGGATTCGGATTCGGTACAGGCGGCTGTCAAGAATGTGCTTCAGATGTATGGTCGAATCGACATGCTGGTGAACAATGCAGGGTTTGCAATTGGCGGTTTTATCGAGGAAGTATCTATGGACGATTGGCGGAGGCAAATGGAGACAAATCTCTTCGGTCTTATTGCAATGACACGTGCGGTTCTTCCTGTCATGCGCGAGCAGAAGCAGGGACTCATTATCAATCTCTCGAGCGTTAGCGGATTGTCCGGTTTCCCGGGCTATGCGCCCTATGCTGCTTCCAAATTTGCCGTGGAGGGTTTCACCGAGAGCCTTCGGCATGAAATGTCCTCGTTTGGCGTACGGGTTGTGCTGGTTGAGCCGGGAGCGTACCGCACGCCCATTTGGAATAAAGGACTGGGTGAAATTCACCGCAATGATCACTCTCCTTATAAAGATAAACTGGATGCGGTGCTTCATTATTCTGCACATGCAGGCCAGACTGCGCCTGATCCGCAGGAAGTGGCTGACCTGATCGCCCGCATTGCACGGATGCGTGCACCCCGGCTCCGCTATGCACTCGGCAAAGGATCTCGTGTGCTCATTGTTGGCAAAACGCTGCTTCCGTGGAAGTGGTTGGAGTGGATTATTGCACGTGCTCTGAAATAGGGCAGACCTTATAAATTTAAGTCAGGAGGGCTTGAGCTTGTTTGAAGTCATCGTGATTGTATTGCTTTTAGCCGTTGTAGGACTGTTATTCCGGATCAACAGCAAGCTCCCTGAACGTGATTGGGTGAAGGAAGCGATGGAACGAGACGCGTCGAAATAAAAACATGGGAGGTTTTCACGTTGAAAATTGCTTTTGTTTTGTTTGATGGTTTAACTTTTCTTGATTTTGCAGGGTTTTATGATGTGATCAACCGGCTGAATTTCTTTGAACCCACCAAGGGCAGTACATGGGAAACTTGCGCGATGACCGATCAGGTCACGGACGAATCCGGATTAACGCTCCAAGTGGATCGAGTGAAGCCCGACTTGGGTGAGTACGATATGGTTTTTGTTCCTGGTGGTATGGGTACGCGCAAACTTCGGTTTGATGAAGCTTTTGTGGGATGGCTGAAACAGGCGGAGAAGGTTCCGATGAAGGTGTCGGTATGTACGGGCTCTTTGCTGTTGGGTGCGGCAGGTTTTCTCTCCGGCAAAAAGGCAACGACTCACCCTAATGTGTATGATCTACTTCAGCCGTACGCAGACGAGGTCATCCAGACCCGGATTGTAAAGGACGGAAATGTCATTACGGCCGGTGGTGTCGCGACGTCAATTGATCTCGGAATTTACGTACTGGGATTGCTTGCCGGACGGGAGGCAGCCGAGAATGTGAAGCGGCAGATCGACTATCCTTACGAGATGCAAGGAGTGATCGAAGAATGAGCGAAGATATCAAGCAGAGCAGATTCATTATCCGCAATATTCGGCACGATGAAGCGGATCAATACTGGTCTTTGCGTCTGGAGGCGCTGAAAAATCATCCGGAGTCCTTCGGAGCATCATACGAGTTGTCTGTTCAGCTTCCCATGAATGAAGTGCAGGATCGCATACATAATGAACCCGATGATTACATCCTTGGAGCGTATACAGAAGACGGGTCAATGGCTGGAATGATGGGATTCAAAAGAGAGAACGGCCTGAAGCTCAGGCACAAGGGATTCATCTGGGGGGTATACGTGGCCCCGCAATATAGGGGGCATGGGCTTGCTTCAAGGTTGCTTCGAGAAGTATTGAAGCGGGGAGAGACAGTGGAGGGCATCAGGCAAATTAATCTAAGCGTGGTCACGACAAATGAATCAGCGAGGCGATTATACGAGAAATATGGATTCGAAACGTATGGCATAGAGAAATATGCTCTTGAAGTAGAGGGACAAGGGTATGATGAAGCCCATATGACATACGTTTATCCATCTGGGAGGTCCATATGACAGATACGGTTCATCTTGAAGTGGACGGTCATGCCTTCGTATTACAAGAGTCCCATTCTTTCGAATGGTTACGGCCACTGGGCAAGGTATTTCGCGTATTTGATCAGCAGGATTCCGGGAATCTGTCCTTCGGAATCGTGCAGCAGGATGGAACAAGGTTATTCGTAAAATATGCGGGAGCACGTACCATTCATGCGAGTAAACTCAATAGTCCGCCGGAAGCCATTCGTAGTCTGAGATTTTCTGTTCCAGTCTATGAGGATTTGGCGCATGACGCTTTGATTCGACTAAGAGACCATTTTGCAACGGACCGGGGCTATGTCTGCGTATTTGATTGGGTGGATGGAGAATGTCTGCATTCGCAGTGGTACTTTCCGGCTCCGGCAAAATATGAAGATCCACGTTCACCGTATTATCGTTTCAGACAGCTCCCTGTCCAGGCGCGGGTTCAGGCGATGGAGCAGATTTTGGACTTTCATATCGAGATGGAACGAAAAGGATATGAGGCGGTTGATTTTTACGATGGCAGTCTGATCTATGATTTTGAGCAAAACACGATCAAGATTTGTGATATCGATCTGTATCGGAAGGGGTCTTTTACCAATACTATGGGACGCATGTGGGGGTCATCCCGCTTCATGTCTCCTGAGGAGTTTGAGCTCGGTGCCCCCATTGATGCAGTAACCAATGTATTCAACATGGGTGCAATGGCATTTGCGCTCCTTGGAGGGGAGAAGGATCGATCGTATGCCAAGTGGGATGCTCGAGATGCCTTGTACAAGGTTGTGATCCGGGCAGTTGATCCTGACCGGTCCCGTCGTTACGCATCCGTTGGGGAGCTGGGTGAAGCCTGGAGGCTGGCAGTGAGGCAGGATCTATGTATTGTTGATGAATGATGGATCCAAAAAAGTTTTCAGTTCAGTATATCCTCCATTCGTAATTACGCAGCTTACATTCGTATCTCCTTGAAATATCCCGTATAATGGAAATTAATGAAGGAGGTGCAGTCCATTGTGCAGATATGCCATGTCAGGACCATACAAGGATATCTATGCCTGTTTTGACTGCCGCAAATCATTCAAACAAACATCCAGACATGATCTTGCTCCTGAAGAGTATGAAAAGCTTGAAAATAAATGCCCGCAGTGTGCGTCACCTATGGCTAGCATGGGGAAAGATTTCAGAACCCCGAAGCAAAGCGATCTGAAACAATGGAAGAAGGTAGTCACTCTTTATCGTCATGGTATTACCTACCATAGTTGTGGCTGCGGTGCTGGATATCGTCCGGCTGAATTGCGGGAACTGCCCGAATTTCTGGAGCAGCAGTTCACTCGCACACGAAGTGAAGGTGAACGATTATTGCTAAGGTTAGCTGAATAATATGGAACCCATAGTAAATGTCGCACTGCCCGAATTGATGAAAATACAGGTACAAACTTTATATACGATGAACATGCAGCAGCGTCTTACTGGCATTAATGAACCGGAAGGCGGGCAGGCCCCTGCCTTATTCATTGGCATGACTTCTGCTGGTCTTCTATCTTATTACCATGAGCACCTGCCGCCAGACCTTATGGATCAGCTGGCATCTGACGTGAAACTTCCGCTTGATATTCCGAAGTTGCTAGAGAAGATCGAGGCTTTTAGGCCGGTCAAGGATATGTGGATGGGACCTGCATTTGTCTTTCAGGAGAAATGGAATGAGTGGCATTCGCTTGTGCAGCTTATTGACCACCATAATACGATTTTGCTGGCTGAGCATTTCCCGGATCTCACCGGACGCTTGCATGCGAAAGCACCTGTAGTCGCTTATGTTATTGAAAATTCGGCCGTAGCCGTATGCTGCTCTGCCCGAATTTCAGTGCTGGGCGCTGAAGCGAGTTTATATACGATGCCTGCATACAGAGGATATGGATATGGGGTGGAGGTGGTCAAATGCTGGCAGTACCATGTGCAAGAGGGCGGACGCATTCCTCTCTACAGTACATCCTGGGACAATCTTTCCTCACAGCAGGTCGCCCGCAAACTGGGGCTGTTTCAATACGGCATGGATTTCAGCGTCACGACTTCATCATAGAGGGTGAATCCAGTGATTCGAACATATGTACAAAAGGATCTGCAACATGTCATTGAAGCTCATATCCGTATTTATCGGGAGGAGTATAATTATTGAAGACAGAACCTGAATATGCGCAGAATACCATTACGGGAGTCCGGTTTCGTGGAACGTTTTGCTGGTATGTAACCGAGCGGGAGTACTGGTTTTTGAATGTGGAGATGGAGGAACGGTTCGGTATTGAAGTGCTGAACGAGGAAACCGCTGCACCATTCCTGCAGGCCATTCAGGACGAGCGAGTAACCGTCACAGAGCTGCGAGACCGTCTCGATCAATTTAGGAAACGGCACAGGGAAGGTGATGAGTGGCTGAAGTTTGTACCGTCTTTCCTTGTGGATTTTGACCAAAGGCAGTTTTGCTCCATGTTCCCCGAGCCTGCTTCTTTCGAACATTACATGCCTCAAGGCTGGATTGGATCCTATGTGGATTTCCTGGATCGTGTACCTGTGGAGCAGCGGTACTGGGAAATGGACGGCAGGTCCCTATTTCGTTAAACTCTTTGTTGAGAGGTGTGGTCCGGTGATTCGTAAACAGTTGGTACGCGGCCTGGTATCTCTGAGTACTGTATTTATGTTGGGAGCATGCTCGATCCAGACCGGGGAACAGAGTATATCAGGGGTGATTGAACACAGCCTGCAGGAAATGGTTAGTGAATCTGTAATCATGAGCAGCAGTAACCTTAACGATTATATTGCTGACAGCCCGGAGGCGTATGGATTAATCCTGAATACGGGTGAGGAAGGACTAAATGTCCTTTTACAGGAACTTGAGGCCAGCGCGGATAATGGTCTGAAGGAATGGATCATGGCTCAGGCAAGTACGGAGCTCCTTGGGGATCGGAATCCCGTGAACGAGTGGAACAGTGGCAAAGACTGGCTCAGACAGTATAAAATGAGTGAAGAATAGTAGATCTCTAGCGAACAACCCTCACCTCCAGTCATCATGAGCAGGAAATACAGGTTCCTGGAACCCCAAAGAATACGTTATAGAGGTGAAACCCTTGAATAAGAAAATTGCATTTTTTGACTCGGGCATCGGCGGTTTAACCGTCCTGCACAAGGCTTTGCAGAAGCTGCCAGAAGAACAGTTTTTGTATTATGCAGATACACTTCATGTCCCCTACGGAACCAAATCGGCAGATGAAGTAAGAGGGCATATCTTCGATTGTGCCGAAGCAATCATTCGGGAAAATGTAAAAGCAATCGTGGTTGCCTGTAATACGGCGACAAGTCTGGCCGTGAAGGATTTGCGTGCCAGGTATGATATCCCGGTTATCGGAATGGAGCCTGCGGTGAAGCCGGCCGTGGAGATGAACCGTGAAAGCGGGAAAAGAGTTCTTGTCTTTGCAACGGCACTAACCTTGAGCCAGAACAAGTATAACGAACTGGTGTCCCGTGTGGATGACCATCACAGTGTGGATTCCATCCCGCTGCCTGAACTTGTGGAATGGTGTGAACAGCTGGATTTTGATCCGGAAAAGAGTGCAGCGTATTTTCGCCGGAAACTGGCTGATTTTGATCTGAATTCATACGGTACGGTTGTCCTGGGTTGTACGCATTATCCCTTCTATACACACATTCTCCGGACGGTGCTTCCGGATCATGTGCAGATTATTGATGGCAGCGCAGGCACGGTCAACCATCTGAAGCATTTGCTTGAGTTGACGGACCAACATGGGATGAGACCGGAGGAGCAGGTTACGTTTTTAAGTTCAGGAGGCCAATTGGAAGACCAGGAGAAAATGAGGGCTGCTCTTCGGTATCTTGATACGATGTCCAAATGAGCTGCACCAGAGGAGGGGAGAATCCTGCAGTCGATCTACCTCATTCGTCACGCCAAGGCAACAGGACAGGAACCGGATGCAGAACTTACAGATGAAGGTCTTCGTCAGGCGGAAAAATTAGCAGAGAAGCTTGCCATTCATTCCATATCCTATATCGTCTCCAGTCCATGGAAAAGAACGCTCCAGACAGCAATGCCGCTCGCCAGAGCCGCGTTGCAACAGTTACATACCGATGAGCGCCTTCAGGAAAGGGTGCTCAGCACCCGCCATCTGGAGAACTGGATGGAAGTGCTGGAACGGACATACACGGATGAGGACTGGATGGAAGAAGGCGGCGAGTCATCGCGCTTCGCAACCGCACGCGGGATGGAAGTGCTGGAGGAATGTTGGAGCCGCCCGGAGCAATCTGCGGCTGTTATAACTCACGGCAACTTGCTATCTCTGCTCATTCGTCATTATCAAAAGTCCTTTGGTTACGAAGAGTGGAGGTTGCTAACCAATCCCGATGTATATGTGCTGGAACGTCAGCAAGGGGAACAGGAATCACCTTCCATTCGCAGAATATGGACAGATTAAACAACAAAGAGTGCTCCAGCGATCATTTATATCGGCTAGAACACTCTTTTTCGTTTACAGTCCGTTCTGCATTACAGTACTGCAATTATGACCATGATCCATCCGGCCAGGAACGCGACTCCGCCAAGCGGCGTAATGGCACCAAGCTTACGGACACCTGTTATGCTAAGTGCATAGAGGCTGCCAGAGAATAGAAGGATGCCTGCGAACAGCAGCCAACCGGCGGCCATAATGAGCGAAGAAGGTTCCAGGCGGTCCGCAATCAGACCTAGGAGGATTAATCCGAGACCGTGAGCAATGTGATACTGAACCCCGGTTTCGTATATTTTGATCATGTCTGCAGATAATTTGCGCTTGAGTGCATGAGCACCGAACGCTCCAAGTGCTACGGCGAGAAACATCATGATACTACCGAGTACAACTAAGGTTTGCATAGGCTATTGTCTCCTTTAGAAGAGGGGTAGTTTGACCTTCGGTATAGCTTTCTGAGAGCACCTACAGTTTGCGCAGTTGAATGTGCTGAATCGAGTGGTCGGCTTCTTTTCTTAAAATTAGTCTGGCCCGACCCTTGGTTGGCAGAATATTCTCGTGCAAATTCTTGGCGTTAATATCCTGCCAGATCTGACTAGCTGTCAGTACGGCTTCCTCTTCACCAATATTCGCAAAGCGGTCATGGAAAAAGGAATCGGCATTCTGAAACGCTGTGCTGCGCAGCAGCTTGAAACGTTCAATGTACCAATGACGGATGTGCTCCTCTTCTGCATCGATATAGATGGAAAAGTCAAAAAAATCGCTGACAAGCAGCGGTGTTTCCTTTTTCACCTGCAGGACGTTAATGCCTTCAATAATGAGGATGTCCGGTTGGAAGATCGTTTGCTCTTCCCCTTGAATGACATCATAGGCAAGATGGGAATACACCGGCGCTTTTACTTCGGGTTTACCGGATTTTACATCGCCCATGAACTGAATGAGCGATTTGATATCGTAACTTTCGGGGAATCCCTTCCGGTTCATGATGCCCTTCTCTTCGAGAATGGCATTGGGATATAGGAAACCGTCGGTCGTAACGAGGTCGACCTTGGGTTTGCTCTTACCTCTGGCGAGCATGGCCTGGAGCAAACGCGCTGTTGTGCTTTTGCCCACGGCAACACTGCCCCCGATTCCGATGATGTAGGGAGCGGGATATTGTTCCTTTTTCAAAAAAGAAGCCGTTAATCGATTCAATTCACGTGAAACTCTTGCATATAAGTCAATAAAGTGGGTAAGTGGTAAATAAATATCTTCCACTTCCTGAATGGATACTTCTTCATTCAATCCCTTTAGTTGTTCCAATTCGGCTTCCGTCAGTGGAAGGGTGGTCTGATGTTCCTTCAGTTCAGCCCATTCCTTGCGGTTAAACTCGATGTAAGGAGAGTATAAATTCATGAGATCCCGCTTTCTGTATGTAATGTAATCCGTGACACAATCATTAGTGTACCAAATTTCAGGCAACTGACAACACCTTTACATTTGCAAAGTGGTTATGCCGTCCGGGCGAAGAAGAATAAATGAAGTGATAGCGGAAAAATTTATACCAGTATATGTTAAAGTTGAAGTATACCATGCGGAAGGGTGACAGCAAATGATCGTATATGAGAGAGAGCATGATTTTGTTTTGACCGCACAGCATGAGCATGGACAAGTAGCCGGCGTGATGGCTTCCTATTGGAAAGATGAACTGCTCGCTGATTCCCGTCACCGGGAGGAACTTATACTCGCAGCAAGAGAACATGACCGTGGCTGGATCGAGCTGGATTCCGCACCATTTTGGAATGATTACAGCCAATCACCATATTCATTTCGTGATTTCCCGTTACGCCCGCGTTTTGTATTTTACCAAAAAGGGATTGAGGAGGTCCGTGAAAAAAGTCTGTATGCCGGGCTATTGTGCAGCTTGATGTACACGGAGCTATTTCAGAACACCTTGGGTGCTAACCCTAATGATGATGATGATGATATCAGGGAGTATCTGAAGAAAGAACAAAAGCTCCAGACGGATTGGAAGCAGCGGCTCGGCGGTGGAGATGAGCTCAATCACAGATTGCAAAGTGATCTGGAGATCATGTTATTCTGTGATCAGCTGAGCCTTTTTCTCTGTATGGAGGAGCCGGGAACTCCTGCATCACGATATGATTTTTTTGCCGAGGGACTCAGCTGCACCTTCGATGCTTGTGGAAGACAACCGATTCGGGCCGAATGGATCTCGGGTGAAAAGGTAGGACTTTCATTCTTTCCATTCACTGAGGAATTCACCGTCGGTCTTCCTTACAAGTCGGTACCCAAAGCGAGCATTCGCAAATTTGGCCTGCTCCAGGCCTATCGGCGTGCCGAGTGGAAAGAGCGCAGAGTGTTGATTACAAGTATGGACTGAATCATAATGGTTTAATAGCAGGCCTCGAAGATGAATTCGAGGTCTGTTTTGCTTTTGTTTTTTATCGTTGCGAAGAGGCAGGAATATTCAAGGGATAACCAGAAATGTTATGGTACAACCAAGTGAGATCAGCGGTAGGAGGATTAGGATGAGTACCAGGATTGACATATTTACGATGTGTATGGTGTGGGACAAGTGCAATGGGAAGGTTTTGTTGATGAACAGACCTGATCGCAAAGGATTCCCGGGATACATTGCACCTGGAGGTAAGGTGGATTTTCCGGAAAGCATCGTGGACGGGGCCGTGCGGGAAGTTGAGGAAGAAACGGGACTTGTGGTCCATGAGATTACATACAAGGGATTGGATGAGTTCTGTGATCCGGAGCAGGGACTGCGCTATATGGTTTTTAATTATCTGGCCACTTCATTTGAAGGTGAATTATTGCAGGATCCGCCTGAAGGGGAATTGTTGTGGATACCGGTTGAACACGCGCTTGATTTGCCCATGCAGGATTGGTTTGCTGAACGATTCCCGCGATTTTTCCATGAAGGTACATTTGAACGCAGCGTGATCTGGGAAAAGTCGACAAACCGTACATTACAAGAAACGTTTATGGTGTATAGCGATACGGTATTGAGATAGAGAGCAGAAAAAATGATAATGACTGCCATAGGGAGATGACATAATGGGATACCAAGAAGCGCTTGAGGCATACATCGCAGCAACGAATACACATGATTTTGATGAGGTGAGCAAATGGATTTCGGCAGATGCGGTCTATTGGTTTACAGGCACCTCCTGCACCACAACGGAAGCCATTCGTTCCTATTTTGAACAGGCTTGGGACATGGTAAAAGAAGAAGTATATGCAGCAGAAGATCTCACCTGGATTACGGTAAGTGAGACACAGGCTGTCTGCATCTACACCTATCATTGGGAAGGTATCTACCAAGGGAAACCGGCTTCAGGTACGGTCGAGCGACGAATGTGTTTGCTACCGGGCCTGATGGGGAATGGAAGTTAATTCATGAGCATCTAAGCGCAGGAGAAAAACGGTGAAACTTAATAAGAGAAATCATGTATACGGTAGGGTTAAGATAGTACTAGGGATTTGAACAGAATGTATCATCCATTTCTATGTATCTGTATCCATATATTGTGATATAATGAGGTTTGCTTTTTTGAAGGGAGATGTGAAAGATGACAATTTCGTATCGAAGCTGGATGGAATAGGCGTTGAACAACTGAGCGAACATTTTTTTGATGGCTGGCCCAATCCACCGTCGAAGACGACTTTTCTGAGACTGTTGGAACAATCGTATGCTGTTGAGCTTGCATTGGATGACGAGACAGAGAAGGTTGTAGGTTTTATTCAAGCCATTTCGGACGGGGTGCTCAGTGCATACATTCCGTTGCTGGAAGTGGTGCCGGAGTTCCAAGGGAATGGAATTGGGACAATGCTAACAGAGCGGATGTTGAATAGACTCCAGGGTTTATACATGATCGATCTGTTATGCGACACAGAAACTCAGCCTTTCTATGAGAAACAGGGCATGCGCAGAGCAAACGGCATGATGGTTCGCCATTATTCCAATCAGAATGGAGCAACGTAGTTGTAATAGATTGAATGATAAGATGTTTCGCTATGACCAGATTAGAAGAGAGTTCAAGAAATGTTTCGCTATTATCCTAGCGCCAGTGTGTGACGAGGATCACCCAAGTTTAGAGTTTTAGCTGATACATAGGCTTCCGCAAACGGGCCGTAAATGAATATTGTACGATGAAAAGGTGGAGATTGGCATGAGACTAACGTTCCGAATACTGGATTGGGAAGAGGAAAAGCCCTATGAACTTTTGCTAATGGCTGATCCTTCCAAAGCCAAAGTAGACGAATATTTAAGTCGTGGTGTATGTTTTATCGCCGAATATGAAGGCGAGATGGTAGGCGAGTTTGTTTTGCTTAAGACCCGGCCCGAGACCGTTGAGATTGTTAATATTGCCGTTCAGGAAGAATTACAGGGACAAGGCGTCGGCAAGCACATGATCAAGGAAGCCATTGAAGCAGCAGGCAGGCTGGGCTGTCGAACTGTCGAGATCGGAACAGGCAATTCAAGCTTTCATCAGTTGAAGCTGTACCAACGTTGCGGTTTTCGCATCATAGGAGTCGATCGAGACTACTTTGTAAGACATTACGATGAAGAGATTATAGAGGATGGTATTCGCTGCGTGGATATGATCCGTCTGGCAGTTGACGTGGACACCCTTACGGAGGAAAACAACAAGTAAGGGAGGTGAGCTGGATATCCGTTTGTCACTGCATTCAAGTGAATCGGAGAAAGGGAGATGATGCCTTTGAGTATGATCTGGGTGGTTGTCATTATAACGGGGTTAATCTTCACTCCAACGTTTTATCAGATGAATAAGCGGATACGAAAATTGGAGGAACAAGTCCGATACCTTACAGATGAAAGAAGGGGTCATTTATGAATCAACATACACATCTGGGGGTATACGGTCTCATTCGATGGGGTCACAAGATATTGTTAATCCATAAAGCACGAGGGGCGTATAAAGGTTATTGGGATCTGCCTGGTGGAAGGCTGGAATTCGGTGAGCAGCCGGAGACCACTCTTCACCGCGAGATTGAAGAAGAAACGGGGCTCACGGATGTGCAGGTGACCATTCGGTCTGCGGAATCCAACGTTGTGCATTGGGTGTATCAGGGAATGCCGGAGGAGCTGCATCATATCGGCATTTTATATGATGTACAATTGAAGTCAGACAAGCAGGCGAGTGAGATCAGGAAAGAGCCGGATGGTGAAGATTCATTGGGTGCAGATTGGTTTACTTTGGAGCAGGTTCGACATCTCTCCTTAACACCATTTGCATCACATATGGTCCATGGACGTAGTTAAGCGCCAGGGTTGGATATAGATACATGAAATCGGTGGGCTAAAGTTTTTTAGAAAAACACAGTTAGACACCATGTTATATATTGCCAGGTACAGCGAGCGTACGGTATAATTTGGATAATATTTGGATAGGGATCCCGAGTTGGGTCAAGCGATCTGATGGTATGAAAAGAACTACACGTTTATAATTCGCGAATTTAATTTGCGATTTATCGGGGTATAGCGCAGCCTGGTAGCGCGCACCCTTGGGGTGGGTGAGGTCGTGGGTTCAAATCCCGCTACTCCGATTCGAAACTGTACACCGAAACGAAGGCTGTGAATCTGTCGATTCACGGTCTTTTTTTGTTGAATCTGTTCCCAAATGGTTAATGTTTAAATTGACGGTTTGTTTTGACTGGTTATGGACCACAATTCTTATTAAAGGGGGTTAGCGCGGAAACTTTGGAGCTTATTCATCTGCGATATGCTGAGTTTATGCTTCATTTATCTGATTCATCTAATTTATGCATCAATTGAACTAAAAATAGGAAATGCTCCTGAGCGTAAAAGTTTATAGAATAGACATTAGAAAACGAATTCGATTTACATTGAGTTAGATGGACCCCTCGAGCAGATCTGGACACTATTCGACATCTGTGTCGGCGGAATATCCAATTATTGTTTATTATGTTTTTGAAAACGCAGACAAACCTTGACGGGAGCGTCGGAACAACGTTATTTACCCCCAACATCACGAAGATTGGACTTCATGAAAAATTTCGCTTAAAATGTTGAACGAACGCAAATTACGGCTTAGTCAATGATTTCCGTCAAAACACACGACTAAATCAAGACGGAGGGAACGTCGATGACGATCGAGGAAGGCAACAAGAAGCCCTGGGAAAGTTACTATGGACCCAATTTGGGATACGTACAAGA
This sequence comes from Paenibacillus pabuli, assembly GCF_039831995.1. Classification (NCBI taxonomy): domain Bacteria; kingdom Bacillati; phylum Bacillota; class Bacilli; order Caryophanales; family Paenibacillaceae; genus Paenibacillus; species Paenibacillus pabuli. The sequence goes on along the minus strand of NZ_JBDOIO010000003.1, from coordinate 2,318,200 downwards.
ACAATATGAATTATTCTCTCAAGATCCTGAATCGGTTACACCCGCATATCGGGAATTGTTTGAACAATGGGGTGCTCCGCCGATGCCCGGCAGAGATGCACATACAGCCACTTATTCCGGCAACGCCCAAACGGCTTCCGGGAGCGTGGATATTCAATTATTACAGAAAGCGGTTACAGCCGGGAAACTGGTTTGGAATATTCGAACTTATGGTCACCTTGCCGCGGATATTGATCCGCTTGGTATAAGTGAAGATTCAGATACATCTTTATTGGAACCGAAGCATTTTGAATTGAATGAAGAAGATTTGAAAGCACTGCCCGCATCCCTGATCTGGGAAGGTGCAGATGGACAGACGGCTAACGGCTGGGATGCCATTCAGCGTCTGCGCCAGATCTATACAGGTCCAATCGCTTATGAATTCAGCCATGTTCATGAAGTTCATGAACGCGAGTGGCTTAACCGCCGTGCTGAATCACGGACATCCCCGGCACCACTGAATCAGGATGAACGGAAGGCTCTGCTGGAACGTCTGGTTGAGGTGGAGCAGTTCGAGGATTTCCTTCACAAAACGTTTGTGGGACAAAAACGTTTCTCGATTGAAGGAAACGACGTGCTCGTACCGATGCTGGATGAAGCAGTACGCATTATGGCACACTCGGGCTCAAGCCATATTCTGATGGGGATGGCTCACCGGGGTCGCCTGAACGTGCTCGCTCATGTCCTTGGTAAACCATACAGCAAAATTTTCTCTGAATTCCATCATTCCCCGAACAAGGATCTGGTTCCGTCTGAAGGATCGACAGGAATCAATTACGGCTGGACAGGGGATGTCAAATACCACCTTGGTGCGAATCGCTTTGTGAAAGATGGCGAAGCAGTACAGGCTCGTCTGACTTTGGCTAACAATCCGAGTCATCTGGAGTACGTAAACCCTGTGGTTCAAGGCTTTGCACGTGCGGCGCAGGATGATCGGCGTGATCCGGGATATCCGAAACAGGACGTGACAAAAGCAGCGACAATTCTAATGCATGGCGATGCAGCCTTCCCTGGTGAAGGCATTGTGGCGGAAACGCTCAATTTCAAAGCACTCCCGGGCTATCAGAACGGCGGAACGATTCATATTATCGTGAACAACCGTCTCGGATTTACAACCGATAGCAGCGATTCCCGTTCTACTTATTACGCGAGTGACCTTGCCAAAGGTTACGAGATTCCGATCGTGCATGTGAATGCAGACAATCCGGAAGCATGTATCGCGGCGATTCGTATGGCGGCAGAGTACCGCAACAAGTTCAAGAAGGATTTCCTGATTGATCTGATCGGTTACCGCCGCTATGGTCATAATGAAACAGACGATCCGGAGACAACACAACCGAAGGTCTATGAAAAAGTGAAGAGTCACCCTACAGTGAGTTATCTGTATCAGGACCAACTCAAGCAGGAATCGGTTATCGATGATGCATCCATTGGCAGCATTCGTGATGCGGTGACCAACCGACTAAAAGAAGCTTATGAACAAATGAAGAAAAACGAAGTTCATGAACAGTCACAACTGAAAGCCAATGAACCTGAAGCAGTGTCGCTGATTCCAACAGCCGTGCCGCTGGAGAATCTGCGGAGCATTAATGCCGATCTGTTGAAATGGCCAGAGAACTTCAACGTATATCCGAAGTTGCAGCGTATTCTGCAGCGCCGCAGCACTTCCTTGAACGAGGGAGAAAAAGTGGACTGGAGTCTTGCCGAGACACTGGCCTTTGCTACGATCCTGGCCGACGGCAAGCCAATCCGGATCAGCGGACAGGACGCGGAGCGCGCAACCTTCGCTCACCGGAATCTGGTATTGCATGATTCGGAGAACGGAACAACATTTTGCCCGCTGCACCATCTGCCACAAGCACGTGCGGCGTTTGCAATCTACAACAGCCCGTTGTCAGAGGAGTCGGTGCTTGGATTCGAGTATGGATACAATGTGTATTCCCCGGATACGCTTGTCATCTGGGAAGCCCAATTTGGTGACTTTGCCAACTGTGCGCAGGTTATTTTTGACCAATTCATATCCGCTGGCCGTGCCAAATGGTCTCAGAAATCAAGTCTGGTCATGCTGCTTCCTCACGCCAATGAAGGGCAGGGACCTGAGCATACAAGTGCCCGTCTCGAACGTTTCCTGCAGCTCTGTGCAGAAGATAATATGACGGTTGCCAACTTGACGAGTGCATCCCAGTATTTCCATCTGCTGCGTCGTCAGGCTTCATTGACTGAAACAGAAGATGCACGTCCTCTGGTCTTAATGTCGCCGAAGAGTCTCATTCGCAATCCGCGTGTCGCGTCACCCGCTGCAGCGTTTAGCGAAGGCACGTTTGAGCCTGTACTTGAACAAGCAGGGCTTGGAACCAAACCGGATCGCGTAGAGCGCATCATTCTGTGCAGTGGTAAAATTGCCATTGATCTCGAGGACGCTTTTGAGAAAGACAAAGCAGACTGGTCCTGGCTTCACATTATTCGTGTTGAACAGCTGTATCCGTTCCCGGCGGAAGAAATCAAGCGCGTACTTGCACGTTTCAGCAAGCTGAAAGAACTGGTTTGGGTTCAGGAAGAGAACAAAAACATGGGAGCCTGGACATACATGGAACCTCGCTTGCGCGCTATTGCACCGGAAGGAACAACCGTGAGATACGAAGGCCGCCCGGAACACGCGAGTCCTTCCAGCGGTTATCAAACTGTGCACAGCATGGAACAGCAACAGATTATTACATCCGCGTTGAAGCAAACGACGAAGAATAATATTCCACTGGGGAGGTAACAGCTGTGAGTGAAATTAAAGTACCTGCAATGGGTGAATCGATTACCGAAGGAACGGTTTCCAGATGGCTTGTCAAAGAAGGCGAAACCGTAAATCAGGGCGACGTTCTTCTGGAGCTGGAAACAGATAAGGTAAATATCGAAATCAGCGCCGAGGAGAGCGGAGTGCTCGAGAAAATTATCCGTCAGGAAGGCGAGACCGTAGAAATTGGGGAAACGATTGGTACGCTTGGAGCAGGAACTGGAGGAGGAAGCGGAGCACCCGCTTCCCAGCCGGCTGCAGAACAGCAACAGGCTGCGGTCCCAGCACCAGAAGCAGTAGCAGTAGCTGCACCACCAGCTGCAGCTCCGGAATCTTCCGATAACGGAACCAAAACGGCGTCACCGGCTGCACGCAAGCTTGCCCGCGAGCGCGGCATTGAGCTGGACCAGGTTCAGGGCAAAGATCCGATTGGGCGTGTCTATCAGGAAGACGTAAAAAGTCATAAGACTCAGGCACCAGCTTCAACGCCAGCTCCAGCAACTAAAGCTCCGGCAGCATCAGCAAGCGCTCCGGCAGCTGGAGGTTCTACGTATGCAAAACCGGTTGAACGTCAACGGATGTCTCGTCGCCGGGCGACCATTGCGAAGCGTCTGGTTGAAGCGCAGCAAACTGCGGCAATGCTGACAACTTTTAACGAAGTAGACATGACTGCAATCATGGATGTTCGTAAACGTCGTAAGGACAAGTTCAAAGAGAAGCACGATATCGGTCTTGGATTCATGTCCTTCTTTACCAAAGCAGTGGTTGGCGCACTGAAAAAGTTCCCGACCATCAATGCTGAGATTGATGGGGAAGATGTTGTACTCAAAAAATATTACGATATCGGAATCGCGGTCTCTGCGAAGGAAGGTCTTGTTGTTCCTGTCGTTCGTGACGCAGACCGTCTGGGCTTCGCTGAGATCGAAAAGAGCATTGCAGACCTGGCTTCCAAAGCTCGTTCCAACTCCCTTGCACTTTCCGATCTGCAAGGCGGCACATTTACGATTACCAATGGCGGAACGTTTGGTTCCCTGTTGTCTACACCGATCCTGAATACACCTCAAGTGGGTATTCTCGGGATGCATAAGATCCAGCTTCGTCCTGTTGCAATCGATGCAGAGCGGATGGAAAATCGTCCAATGATGTATATCGCATTGTCGTACGATCACCGCATTATCGACGGAAGCGAAGCGGTACGTTTTCTCGTCACGGTGAAGGAACTGCTGGAAGATCCGGAATCCTTGCTTATCGAAGGGTAAATCGGGCCAAAACATAACTAGCAATCATTATAGATTCACTTAGCAGAAAGCCCCTACCTGGAGCACAGCGCAAACTGTGTCCCTTGGTAGGGGCTTTCGTATTTTTATAAACATGGTGAGAAGGACTTAGACAGTATCGGCAAGAGTTTCGCGAGTCACATTCGTGCTGTATAGCTCAGAACCCGGTGTGTGGCGCTCTAACCAGTCCACCACATGCAAGCATACTTCTTCACGATTGGTCTCGTGCAGCATCTCGTGCCGTCCTTCGGGATACAGGCGATATTCTACATCCTGAATCTGAAGCTGTCTGTACTGGGAGACCAGGTTATACACACCTTTGCCATTCAGTCCAACAGGGTCCAGTTCTCCGGAGAACAGATACACTGCTTTATCTTTTGGAATCCGTTCCATGTGTTCAGGCATATGAATTTCCAACAACAGTTTGAAAAAATCACGAAAGAATCCCGCGGTACAGATGGCTCCGCATAATGGATCGTCGATAAAACGTTTAACTTCGTCGGCATCACGCGATAGCCAATCAAATGGTGTGCTTGCCGGACGGAAGGAACGGTTAAATCCGCCAAACACAATGGCATTGAGCAGCATGCTCGGATGTGCCGCACCCTGAATGCCACATTGCATGAGTGCGAGTTTTTCACCAAATCGGAGAAGACCGCGTTTCCCATTGGTTCCGGACAAGATGAATGCATGATAACGTTCATGCCCTGCATACATCAGCTGCTGTACCAAAAAAGACCCCATACTATGTCCCATCAGAAACAAGGGAACCCCCGCGTGCTCCTTGGATGCCACCTCACCGAGGTTGATCATATCACTTGCCATCCAGCGAAAAGCATCGGCTCCGGCATTACCGAGCAGTTTAGGATTCTCGACGGATTTTCCATGTCCTCGGTGGTCATTGGCGTAGACAGCATACCCGTGACTGGTGAGACATTTGGCGAATTCCGCATATCGTGCTGCAGTCTCGGCCATGCCGTGCGCAATTTGAACAACGCCTTTCACTTCGCATTCCGGATCGGGAAGCCAGCGGTAGACATGAATACGGGTACCTTCATTACCCACAAGGGCAAAAGTGGATTCCTGCATCGTGTTAACCCCTCCTTCACTGGTTTGATTAAGGTAGATAAGAACGAAGGACTGTCGTATGGCCATCCAGCGTATAAGCTCCAAGATTGGCAGGCAGCAGGTAGCATTGTCCAGCGCTTAATTCAATTTTTTCCTGATCATCATTGTCCCATTCCAGGGTCCCGCTACCTTCACAAACCACCAGTATGGTAAAACTGTCTGCTTGGGTAGAGAGTTCCCACCGGCCCGTAACAATTCCCTTTTCTACGACAAAATAAGGACATTCCGCAAGCTTCAGCCATTCGCCTGGTGTAGCGTTATTGGTTTTCATTGTTGTTGCACCGGCACCCTCATAGGCTGTCACATTCAAGGAGTCTTCAACATGCAGCTCGCGCGGTTTTCCATCCAGTCCTGGGCGATTATAATCGTAGATCCGATAGGTCGTATCCGAATTTTGCTGGATCTCGGCAACGACGACTCCTGCACATAGAGCATGTACCGTTCCGGCAGGGATGAAGAATGTATCACCTGCTTCAACCGGTACTTGACGGAGCGTATCCATCACCGTACCATTCTCCAGCGCTTCCTTCAGCACCGCACGATCGACTCCTTCATTCAATCCATAGATGATGTGCGCTCCCGGTTTCGCGTCAAGCACATACCACATTTCCGTTTTGCCAAGTTCGCCAGGAGGAAGAGCTTCATAATCATCTGTAGGATGGACCTGCACGGATAGATCGTCATTGCAGTCGAGCAGTTTGATCAAGAGTGGGAAACGTCCGCCTTTTTCAGAAACGCCTTTCGTTCCAAGCCACGAAGTGCCCAGCTGTTCCCGTACTTCATCCAGGCCTTTGCCAGCAAGCTCGCCATTAATGACTTTGGTTGTACCGTTGGGATGATCCGCAATCATCCAGCCTTCTCCAATATGTCCTTCAGGTGGTGTCAGACCGAATTGCTCCAGCGCCCGACCTCCCCATACACGTTCCTTAAACTCGGGTTGAAATTGCAGTGGGTATGGCTTAGACATCGTTATCTCTCCTCTAGTATATGAAGTGGTGAATCGCTTTAATCAAATTCATGCCAGTGCATTCCGGGTTGTATACGGTTGCAGCAGACAAGTATGTAAAGCACGCATCGTCATAGTAAACGAGCCAAGTTAAAGCTTGGCCCACATTCATGTACGGCGATGTCGTGCTATTTAATGTGTTTATTTTATGGCATTTGGGGAGTAAAGGAAATTACTTTTTCTCAATGCCAATCAGAAAAGGAGAGGTTGAACGCTGCAGCTGGCGGTACATGACAACTTGTGCCTGTTCTACAGGCAAGGCCGAGCACCAGGCTACTACTGCATCTGCTTCCTGTGCACCTCCGTCATGGCCAGGGTACAATACGGCTGTTATAATACCGCGTGGTCTCAGTAAGCCCAGTGCTGCTTCCAATGCCCCGATCGTGCTGTCCGTTTGAGTAATGACAGAAGCATCTGCACCTTCGGTGGGCAGGTATCCCAAGTTGAACATGACTGCACCAACTTGACCCTGCCATTGCTCCGGAACCGCTTCAGCCATTCGGTCATGGCTTAACTCCATCAGGGAGATGGAACCAAGCTTCGTGCCGTCTTCCTGTTTGCGAATTCGGGCTTGAGCCAGCGTCAGCGCTTCATTTTGGATATCAAAACCGATGACCTGACCGCGTTTGCCAACTTGCTGTGCAAGAAACAAAGTATCCGCACCTGTGCCTACTGTGGCATCAATGGCAAAATCACCGGGCTGCAAACGGGAGGATACCCATTGATGGGCACAGCTTAGAACCGAAAGAAAACCCATCTTATGCTCCCCTCCAATACTTACCCTGCCAGGAATCACGTAAACGCAGCTCACGGTCAATGGAATTCAGCACTTCCCACTTTTTCATGGACCACATCGGTCCAATCAGCAGATCGCGCGGAGCATCTCCGGTGAGGCGGTGCACGATCATTTCAGGTGGAAGCATCTCCAGCGTATCAACAATCAGTTTGATGTACTCGTCCTGTTCCAGGAATCGAAGAAGCCCGGCTTCATACTGTTTAACCATTGGCGTCTTGCGCATCAGGTGCAGCAGATGGATCTTAATGCCCTGCACATCCATATTGGCTACAGCACGTCCTGTGTCCAGCATCATTTCATGCGTTTCCTGAGGCAAGCCATAAATGATATGTGTACATACGCGTATATTCCGTTTCCGCAGTTTCTCTACCGCTTCTTCATAACATCTAGTATCATGTGCTCGGTTGATGAGCGTTGAAGTGGACTCGTGAATCGTTTGAAGTCCCATTTCAACCCACAGGTAGGTTCGTTCATTCAGTTCGGCCAGGTAATCCACAACATCATCAGGCAAACAATCGGGACGAGTGGCAATGGACAAACCGACCACACCAGGCTGCTGTAAAATAACTTCAAAATACTCACGTAACTCCTCAACAGGAGCGTATGTGTTCGTATAAGCCTGGAAATAGCCGATGTACTGTGCCGTAGGCCATTTCAGGTGCTGTTTATCCCGAATCGTATTGAATTGGGTAACGAGATCATCCCGTCTGCTGCCGGCAAAATCTCCTGATCCCCGGGCACTGCAGAAGGTACATCCGCCTTTAGCAATCGAACCGTCACGGTTCGGGCAGGTGAATCCTGCGTCAAGCATAACCTTGAACACTTTATTATTGAACTCGTTTCGCATTTCGTAATTCCATGTGTGGAATCGTTTATCTCCCCAGGAAAGAGGAGGTTGTATAGCAGGTGCATTCATCTTCAGGGTGCTCCTTTGGCTGCCGCATTCCCTCTTGGAAGAGACAGATGTTTATCTATTCACGTGATAGAACGGATCGTGAAAATCCGTGTCTCCATGGACTTTAACCATTGTATCAAAAAACGCAAAAAAAGGGGAATGCCGACTCAAAAATAGACTGTAGAATCAAGGTTTTTTGCTTGCTATAGTTTACACCTTGTGTTATATTTAACTTAACGTCAGACAGCATCCAATGGGTACTATTCATCATAGCATTTGAATCAAAATTGACGTCATGGACCATACTATACCGTGAGGTGATATGAATGAATTCCCAAGTTAAAAACAATAATCTTCATCATGTTTCAGTTGAACTGACGGCAGAAGAGGCACTGGCTTTGACAGGTGTTCGTTTTAACGGCAATCCGAAAGTGGAAGCGGCTGCAAGACAAAAAGTTCGCACGGCTTTCGAAAAGACATTTGATTTTTCACACCAAGATAAGGTAGACTATGAACTATTAAAGTAGTTGGACCCCAATTCCAAATAAATCGAAGAGGGAATCTTTGAGATTTGCCCCAAGTGGCAGATCCGAAGATTCCTTTTTCATTGCTCTTTACAATTGGCCGGTTCTTCGGCAAAATGAGTCTGAGACAAGTATGGACAAACGGAGGAATAAAATGCGTTTACGTGGCAGAAAAGGGATTCGGGAAAATCTGGAGGAGCAAGTGGATCTTGTTGTTCTGGATCCCAAACAGTACAAGGGGAAATGGTCTGAACTGTTTGGAAATGACCATCCGATCTTTGTTGAATTTGGTATGGGTAAAGGTCAATTTATCAGCCAAATGAGTTATAAATATCCGCAATACAATTTTATCGGTATTGATATGTATGATGAATTGGTGCGCCGGGCTAGTGAGAAGGCCCGTAATGCATGGAGTGAGGCTGACGTAGAAACTCCGCCCAATGTGAAGCTTGTGCTGGCGAATATTGAACAGATCGAGGATGTGTTTGAAGCGGGAGAACTGGAACGAATCTATTTGAACTTCAGTGACCCATGGCCAAAAGCCAAGCATGCACGCCGTCGTTTGACTCATCCGCGTTTTTTGAAGAAATACACAGAACTGCTTAACGCCAAGGGCCAAATTCACTTCAAGACCGATTCGGAGACATTGTTCGAGTTCTCGCTTAATGCGATTGCCGACTATGGTCTGCAAATGACCAATCTGTCCCTGAACCTTCATCGTGATGGATTGAATGAAGAGCATGTCATGACGGAATACGAGCAGAAATTCATGGGCAAAGGCATGAACATTCATCGTGTAGAAGTCATTGTCGGTGAAGAGGCGCTGCGTGAGTATCAGCAGATGCGTCTGGACAAGTATAAAGTACGCGAAGCTTCGGATGAATCCGCAGAAGACCAAGAGTAAATGAATAGGCGACACATGGAGGAGAGATTCATTGCCTCGTGTGTCGCTTTTTTTGATTTGTCTTTCTTTAGATCATTCAGAATGTAGAACTACATTTGCTCGGAACGAAGTTCCTTGCGACGATAATCATTTGGGGTCACACCGTTAAACTTTTTGAACATGCGATAAAAATAGGAGCTGTTGGTGAATCCCGTTTTCTCTGCAATATCCGCAACGGAATTCTCGGTCTCAATCAGCAGATGTTGGGCTTTGATGATTCGAGTCTCATTAATCACATCCGTTAGTCCTTTTAACGTGAGTTGTTTATACAGCCTGCTAATATAGATGGGTGACATGGTGAGTTCATCAGCAATGGAGGTGAGGCAGAGATTGGTGTCCGCATAGTCCCGTTCGATAATACTGTTAATTCTGCGTAGGAGCTCTTCATGCCTCAGCGTTCGTTTCTCTTCCACTTTCAATCCTAATTCATCAAACAAACGATAGAAGTGGGCATGGACTTCACCGAGCTCCTCCGCTTCATGGAGAGGAAACATTGCCGCGTCCGAGATGGTGTTCAGTGTGAGCTGGTTATTCTTTTTAAGCGTGTTGCGTACATGGTTCAATGTCATCGTTAAATGGGAAAGTGCCAATTGGAATACGGTAAAAGGATATGCTGCCGTCTCATCTACGATATCCGTATAGATTTGTTTGGCTTCGCACGTTTTGCCTGTCATCAGGCAATCGATGAGCTGCCGCTCTTTACTTGCAGGAAATGCATACTCCTTCTCCTGATACGCCATGATGTCGGTTGTAAACAGCAGGCAGCCCGGTCCGCTGAATAATCGGTGCAGGGAAGCCTCTGCGGAGTGAGGATAGCCGGCTATCGCAGCCTCCAGCGAGTCCTCCTCGGGTCCGACGGTGAACGAAATGGAGCATTTCAGATGAAGCATAACCGCATCCTGCAGCTTGCGCAGCAATTCCTCCATATGCCCCTCGGTATCCTGAGCAGTCTGCATATCCGAATCTTTTTCATTGAAAAGAAGGCTAATCAGATCGCCGCCCATGTCCACGGTTTCCGTATGATAGCAAAACTCCGCCGATTCCATGCAAATGTTCATCATCGCATATTTTACAAGCTTGATATCGTCCCGGTAGGTATCACAAAAATCGGCAAAACGATCGATACGCAGTAATACCAGCCTAGATGGACGATGAACCTGGACACACGAGCCGTAAAACTTCATGCGCTCTTCCAGAATTCCTCCGGTTACCGTCTCACGCCCCTGAAGAGCACCGCGCAAAAAATCCTGACGCAAGATGTGCAGACTGCCGCGGCGCTCCGCTTCCATCACTCGCATCCGTACAATGACCTTGTCGATGGGGTGGTATAACTTCCGAGAAACCAAGTATGAGAGGTGCAATCCGGCAATGAGCAAGCCCAGACAAAACAGGACGGTATGCGTCCGCATGCTGCGAATATCAGCAGTGATCAGATGATCAGGCGTAATTCGTACATAACGCCATCCCAAATTATCAGGTGTGGTATAGGTGATAAGTGAATTTTCCCCGTCAACCTCTGCGGTAAAGTAGGCGGAATGCTCCGTATTTTGCAAAATGGCATGCATGAAGTTTTCCTTGGAGAGATCCTGCATTAACGTCCGATCTCCAAAATCGGATAGCAGCTGTCCGTTTTCGTTGATAATAAATGTTTTGCCCGGCTGATCCGCTGTATTCATATTGGGACTTAACCAATCGTCCTTGATATTGACTACGACTGCGTAGTTTAACTCGGCATTATCGTTGATCGTGTCATAGCAGAGATAGGTGTAGCTGTTCACTTCAACTTCTTCTGTAGAACCAACCTGGTATGTACGCGGGATCGGAACAAAGGGCTTATATTCATGAAATCGCTGGAGGATATCCTTAATGCCTTGATCGTCTAATTCCGCTAGAGATTGCCGACCATTGCGCGTCTCCGAACTGATGAAAAATTCGTTGCTTTTGGAGTTGTATACATAGATGGATTCAATAAAAGGAAGGGACATGCGGTAGTTATCAAGCTGCTCCATGGCTGGAGTGATTTCATAGATGCTTGGTTTGGAGTAAAGGAGCAGTGCTGAGATGCTGTAGTCCTGATAGATCTGATAAGACAGGGATTTAGCCGTTTCTGTCATTTTGGACACTTCCCGGCTGGTCTGCGTGAGACTGTTCATATCGGTGCGATAGACCTGGCGGAGAGCAATGCGGTTGTAGTTGACGTAGAGAATGGCAGAGGCTACGAGTAGGGTAGCAACGGTACTGACAATGATACCAATCAGTATTCGAGAAAATACGTTTTGACTGTCCTCCGAACGTTTGCGCATAATCCGTTCCCCCTGAACATGTGCATTTTGGGTGGATAAAACTTCATTTCACAGCCTTACGCTCTGTTTCACAGTAGGCCGCTTTAGATGAGGATAGCCCTTCAAATTATATATTATGTATGCGGTTACATCAATATTGTACAAGGTTTAAAAGGTTGTTTCAGTATATATCGTTCAATTTTCGCTGAATTGTTCACTATGCCGAGGATATGCACGATATCAACATTTGTGAACGTACTGGTGCTCTTTTCAGTCTTGGTTCACATTGTTCATACTCGATTTGGCAATATCGTTCATTTTCGGGCGGGAAGCTTCAGTATCCGAGAGCGGGAAGGGCGTCTACACTAAAAACAGAGCTCCACTGCGCATCCGCGCTGCAAGAAATTCGGGAGGGATCGAGCCATGCTCAAAGAATTGAACAAAAATAAAATCATGTTCCTCATGCTGCTGCCTACACTGATTTTTTTTCTGATTAACTCGTATTTTCCGATGGTTGGTATCTACTATGCATTTACTCGGTACGATTTTGAAGGAGGGCTATTCGGCAGTCCGTTCGTAGGTCTGGAAAACTTCAAGTTTCTCTGGCAGTCCGGAATGCTGCTGAAGCTTACGACCAACACGGTGGGTTATAACTTGGCCTTCATTATACTGGGAAACGGACTCGCCATCTTCTGTGCCATTATGTTAAGTGAAGTGCGGGGGAAGCTCTTTAAGAAAATCACTCAATCCGTGATGTTTTTACCGTATTTCATCTCGTTTGTACTCTTAAGTGTAATCGCTTACAACATGTTCAACTATGAATCCGGTTTTGTGAACACGGTGCTCAAACGCTTTGAAGCCGGACCCATTGATATTTATAACACGCCATGGATATGGGTGTTTCTGATCATTATCTTTTACCTATGGAAGAATCTTGGTTACAGCATGGTCATCTATCTGGCGGCCATTACCGGAATCAGTGACGAATATTATGAAGCTGCCCGCATTGATGGAGCGAATATTTTTCAGCGTATCTGGTATATCACCGTTCCCATGCTGAAACCGACCTTTGTCATTCTGCTTCTGTTCTCTCTGGGGAGCATTATGAAGGGGCAATTTGATCTCTTTTATCAGCTTATTGGGAATAACGGTGTGTTGTACAACGCAACAGACATCATTGATACCTACGTGTATCGTTCCCTGAAAGTGACCTTTGATATTGGGATGGCAACCGCCGCAGGCTTGTACCAGTCTCTATTCGGCTTCATTCTGATCATGACCGTGAACTATATTATCCGGAAAGTGAATGAGGATTACGCCTTGTTCTAAACCGCCCACAGGGCAGAAGGGAGAACCATCATGCATACTACCCGTGCCAGAGATTCAGAATTTACCTTGCTTTTTCAGATCATTGCCTATGCTGTCATTCTGGTGTTGTCCATCATGTGTCTGCTGCCGTTTCTTCTGATCCTATCCGGATCGTTTAGCAGCAATGAATCGATTGTGAGAGACGGTTATCATCTCTTTCCAACAGACTTCTCCCTGGAAGGCTATCAAATGGTGTTCAAATTCCCTACTCAAGTGCTGAAGGCTTACGGAGTGACTGTTTTTACAACCGTTGTGGGGACCGCGCTCGGACTGTTTCTCATTACGATGGCGGGATTCGTGCTGCAGCGCAAAGATTTTAAATACCGTAATACCTTTTCGTTCTTCATCTATTTCACCACGCTCTTTGGCGGTGGGTTGGTGCCTTGGTACATCATGCTGGCAAATTATTTCAACCTGACGGACACGTACACCGTACTGATTTTTCCTGGCTTGATGACGCCATTTCTCATCATTCTGATGAAAAACTTTATCCGCTCTGCTGTTCCGGATGAGCTGGTTGAATCCGCCAAAATGGATGGCGCGAATGATTTTCGCATTTACTTCAGTATTGTGTTGAAACTGGCGATGCCCGGGATTGCAACCGTAGGTTTGTTTTTGGCCTTGGGATACTGGAATGACTGGTTTACTTCGTCTCTCTTTATTAACAATCCGGATATGTACCAGCTGCAGTTTTACCTATATAACACGATGAATACGATCACCTTCATTGATCAGATGGCCATCGGAACGGGAATCACGCTCAGCCAGGATGTGCCTACGGAATCAACCAAAATGGCAATGGCGATTGTGGTGACTGGCCCCATTTTGTTCCTGTACCCGTTTGTACAGCGCTATTTTGTCAAAGGTCTTACGATTGGTGCGGTAAAAGGTTAGAACGTGAATGTGCTGGAGACGCCGGCTGAAGTTTGTCTTAGGTCTGTCCACGTCCTGGCCGTTTACGCTAACATATAAGGTTTCCTACAAAAGGGAGGATGCATATGCGCAACAAAATAATTCGCCACCTGTCACAGGTGCTGGCCCTGATGTTGTTTGCCGGGGTACTCGCCGCATGTAATAACGGATCTGGGAGATCAGCGCAAGGGAGTGAGGAGGGGGCCTCATCGACTGACAAAGGCGAGAAGGTAACCCTGCAGTTTTACATGCTTGGGGACGCGCCCAAAGACTTGCCTGTAATTGAATCAGAGGTCAATAAACTCGCTGAGGCCGATCTGAACGTCAACGTAAAATTTAACTACACCTCCTGGACGGACTGGGATCAAAAATATAAGCTGCTCCTGTCTTCTGGTCAGCCTATGGATTTGATTTTTACTGCGGACTGGACATTCTATCAATCCTATGCCAAAAAAGGTGCCTTTCTGCCACTCGACGAGCTGCTGCCGAAGGCGGCACCAACATTGCAATCCCACGTGCCTGAAGACATGTGGAACGCTGTTAAAATCAATGGAAAAATTTATACCGTACCCTCGACCTGGATCGAGTATGTGACAGAAGGAATTGCGTACCGTGAGGACCTGCGTGAAAAGTATAATTTGCCCAAACCGGAATCCTTGGAGACGCTCGAAGCTTATCTTGAGGGGATCAAAGCCAATGAACCGAGCATGATTCCGATCGCGGACAGTAATTCCAATCATACTCACGGCATTCGTCAGTTAACCTCCAAACTGGTGAATACGGCTGGCCAGCTCCCTTACGGGCTTGATATTATGTACGATTCGCCGTCAACCATCACGTCCTATTGGGGATCATCCCAGCACCTGGAAGACCTGAAAACGTACAAACGCTGGATGGATAAAGGATTTTTCCCGAAAAACGTGCTGAATGTGAAGGACACATCGAATTCACTGCTGCAAAATGGTAAAGCTGCTGTTGTTCTATCGGGTGAGAACCCGAACAAGTTTAATGCGGATGTAATCAAGGTTCAGTCTACGCATCCGGATTGGAAGCTGGGATATTTCGCTTATCCGAACGCCAAAGGCTTTGCACAACCGGTTCATCCGATTCATAACGGGTTCGCCATCCCGAGAAGCAGCAAAAACCCGGAAAAGGCACTGGCTTTTTATGAGAAGCTGGTAACAGACAAACGTTACAACTGGCTTACCGAATATGGCGTAGAAGGCAAAAACTTTGAAGTGCAGGATGGTTACTACAAAATGGTCGGTGATGCTCAGACGAATGGATTCCCGCGTGAAGGAATGAATGGCTGGGCTTGGCGGAATCCGGACTTCATGCTCTACGATAAAACGTTCGACGATGTACTTGCCATGTTCGAGGAGTTGGACAAAATCAAAAAGCCGGATATCTTTACCGGATTTGCTGAGGATTGGACACCGTTTCAGGCGGAGAAGGCTGCGCTTGAGCAAGTGGAGAAACAGTATCTGTATCCGTTGAACGTCGGTTTGGTTGCAGACGTTGAAGCAGGCCTGAACACATTTATGGAAAAGGCTAAGCAGGCCGGACTCGAGAAAATACAAGCTGAGTACACCAAACAATGGCAGGAATATTTGAAATCGGCGGGCATTCAGTAGTTTGTATTTATTTCCTTTCCTAATAGACAAGTAAAAAGGCGCCTTCAGATTGAAGGCACCTTTTTCGCTGCATAAGTGTATGCGGCTTGTTTATCGAACTTTGGTTCACGATCTGGCCTGATCAGCCTGGAATGGCCCGAGGTCCAGAAGATCGATGATGCTTTGTGCACTTTCCATCGGACGATATTTGGCGATCTGTGCCAAATGACGTTTGCGTTTACGGACGATGTCGGGATATTTATGTACCAATTTATTCATCCATTTAACCACGACATCGAGTGAAGTAATCGGTTCACCCAGTCCTCTGGCGGTAAAGTATTGAACGTTCTCTTCCTCTTGTCCCGGAATGGGATTATGGAACAACATTGGTATACCTTTGGCGAGTCCTTCCGTGCATGTCATCCCGCCAGGCTTGGTTATCAGCAGGTCGGAAACCTCCATTAGTTTATCCACTTCTTTGGTGTATCCAATAATGTGAATATTTTCTTTCCGATACTCCGGATTCTGTTCCATACTGATCCGGATTTTGTCATTGCGTCCGAGACAGAAGATGATCTGAATGTCGTTATGCCAGCGAGTCAGGAGTTTATTGACCACTTCATCGCTAAGCATTCCCCAGCCGCCTCCCATCACAAGAACGGTTGGCATATCTTTCAGATTAAACTTGGCACGGATCTCATCCCGGCCAGGATGTTCCCAGAAGTTGGGGTGCACCGGGATGCCGGTAACTCGTATTTTGTCTACAGCAACTCCGCGCAGCATTAATTTGGACTTTACCTCATCCGTAGATACCAGATATAAGTCAACCTCAGGACTGATCCAAGTGCCATGCGCATCATAGTCGGTAATGACCGTGCAGAGTGGCACTTGTACACCGAGGCGCTTCAATCTGGATATGACGGCACTTGGTATGGGGTGCGTGCATACAATGGCATTTGGACGAAGCTGCCTCACGATACTGCGTGTATGCGTGTAAAACAGCTTGTGCAATGCAAGTGTAGTCAATCGATTCAAAGACTTTTTATATTGATGCCTGTATACGTATCCGACAAGTTTGGGCTGGTTGGTTACCGTTTTCTTGTATGCCGTAATAATAAGTGGTGCGACTCTGGGGTTAAGGAAACTACCCAGTTCAAGCACTTTGGTCTGTACTTCCGGAGAGAGCTTTCTCAAACTGCTGGACAGTGCATAGGCGGCTTGTGTATGACCCGCTCCAAAGCCTTCGGATAGTAGTAATACTCGTTTTTTCTCCACGCTTGCTCACCTGTTCCTGCTAGGTTTTCCTTAGTCTAACATATCCGCTTTAAGTCCATAATGCAACTGTCGCAAGTGCGACTAAAGTACCGATTGTGGCACCCGCGAGCACATCCGAAGGATAGTGCAAACCCAAGTAAATTCGGGAGAATCCGACAATCAGTGCAACCGGCAGCAGCGTCGCCAGCAAAATAGGTTCCATCGTCATAAACGGAACGGTTACTGAGAAGACGGCGGTTGTATGCCCTGAAGGAAATGAGTGGTCCGTCAGGGGATTGCGGAATGTGATCGTCTCCGGCATGGCCAGATATGGCCGGATGCGAGGATACATCCTTTTGGCGATTGCTACCGGAATATGGCTTACAGCCAGAGCAATACACGCCTGAAGGCCTGTCGTATTCCAAGGAGCTGGAGCAAGCAGCCAGATCAATAAGGATACGGCAATAGAAAACGTTGCTCCACCCAGATGGGTGAGATAGTACAGCCAAAAATTCATAAATCGATTATGAAGTCGACCATTAATCCACATAAACACATTGCGATCGTACTCTTGAAACTTAACGAATAAACGGCTCATATTGGCCTCCTGCCAGTCAGGCCGCGCGAATTGGCGGCAGTATTTCCGGTATATTTCCTGTGTCCGGTGTTGTCCTGATTACTATATAACCGTTTTTCGTGAAGTTCAGGTTATTTCAGGTATATGTTTATCATATTTTTAAATGTTGTCCTTTTCAAGAAGAAGACATGTGAACAACGTAAAATTCATGTTAAAGAGTGGTTAATCATCCAACTTAACTTTTTGACTCGGACGAGCTAAAAAAGATACAATGATTCAACATGGCTGAAATGAGGTTAAAAAAATGTGAGTTTTATATTGAACTTTTTGATGTCCGTTTGCGTTATTTGTTGTGAAGCCTCTGGTTGGACAGTACTGTGTAATGAAAAAAGCAGGGACTTTAGAAATAAAAATCAAGCAAACGGCTGAAAATAAGATATAACAGGCATGAATGCGAGGGCGCAGTATCACGAACTGCCAATTCAGCGTTTAATGTTCATATTTCTGCTTTAGGAAGTGAAATTGCGGTTTTGACAAATGGCTGAAAAGCATCCAAAATCGATAAAGCAGCCAAATTGGAAGCAACCATGCTTGAAATACTTGCGTAGTAAACAAAAGACCAGGGTCATATTCTGCACATTACAAAAAAAACAAAGATGCAGAATCAGGTAGAGAA
Organism: Paenibacillus pabuli; assembly: GCF_039831995.1. Classification (NCBI taxonomy): domain Bacteria; kingdom Bacillati; phylum Bacillota; class Bacilli; order Caryophanales; family Paenibacillaceae; genus Paenibacillus; species Paenibacillus pabuli. The sequence continues at coordinate 2,300,125 of NZ_JBDOIO010000003.1, read as the reverse complement.
ACGCTAAAGTAAACAGGGTTTGAAAAAAAGGGGGTAACAGAGAACGATGTTGGACGCTATATTCGTCACGATGCAGGTCATACTGGCACTGCTAGCCGTGTACCAATTCACGTTTTCGCTGTTCGGTCTGTATAAGAAAAAGAAAAAGAAACATTATCCTGCGACAAAGTCTTTCGCTGTACTAGTTGCAGCACACAATGAAGAGCAGGTCATCGGTGCGCTGATGGAGAACCTGAAACAACTCGATTATCCGGAAGATCTGTACGATGTGTTTGTTATCTGTGATAACTGTACGGATGGCACGGCTCAAATCGTCAGAGATCATGGCTTGAATGCATGTGTACGTACAAACGCCGATCTCAGAGGTAAAGGTTACGCAATTGAGTGGATGCTAAAATATCTGTGGAAATTGCCGCGTCAATATGACGCCGTTGTTATGTTTGATGCCGACAACCTGGTTGACCGCAACTTCTTGCTTGAGATGAATAACGACTTGTGCAACGGTTCACGTGTTATTCAGGGTTATATCGATACGAAGAATCCAGAGGATTCCTGGATTACTGCAGCTTACGGGGTGTCGTACTGGTACATTAACCGTTTGTGGCAGTTGTCCCGTCACAATCTGAATATGGCCAACTTCCTTGGCGGTACAGGTATGTGCTTTGAGACGAATTTGCTGAAGGAAATTGGCTGGGGGGCAACAAGCCTGGTCGAGGACTTAGAGTTTACAATGCGCAGTGTGCAGCGTAACGTATATCCCGTGTTTAACTATGATGCAAAAGTATTTGATGAGAAGCCTTTGACATTCAAAGCATCAGCCAGACAACGTCTGCGCTGGATGCAAGGTCACTTTACGGTAGCACGGAGATATTTCTTCCCGCTGTTGTGGCAAAGTATTAAGGAAAGAAGCCTGGTCAAGTTTGACCTTGCCATTTATGGTGCCAACGTGTACGTTGTATTGCTGACATTCCTGATGACAGCTGTGATGTGGGTGGATACAGTGGTGTTCAACGGTCCGCATATTGCCAACATCTATGGATACTTCCCGTTATGGGTAGGATTCGTTGCCATTGGTTTGAACATTCTGACATTCCTGCTGTCGATGGCGCTGGAGAAGGTCACTTTTGCGAAAGTGTATCTGTATCTAATTGTGTTCCCGATCTATCTGTTATCCTGGTATCCAATTACGTTCTACGCGTTCTTCACACAGAACAACAAACAATGGAGCCATACCCAGCATACACGTGTTGTACGCTTGGATGAGGTACAGAGCAAGCAAGGGTAAGAAGGTTTACTGGCTAAGCAGACCAAGTATTTAGTAAAAATGTTTCAAAGGTGTTGACTATAGCCGAGCATGATGTTATAGTATTCAAGTGCGTTAAATGAATAGCAATGGAATCACAAGCAGAAGTCCGACTTCTCACCTGACCAACATTAACGTTGGCTGGTCAACGATCCCAATAATTTATGAAGTGTATACTCATGAAGAATTGTGTTGATTACAGGGATGTCGGTAGCTTGACCGGCATCCCTTTTATTTTTGTTTAACAGTATTTAAAATGACCTGGAGGTGGACGGTTATTAGTAAAGATCACATGATTAATGATGAGATTCGGGCGAAGGAAGTACGCCTTGTCGGAGCTGAAGGAGAACAAATTGGGATCAAGCCCATTCGGGAAGCACTGCAAATGGCGATTGATCTGAACTTGGATCTGGTCAATGTGGCACCACAGGCTAAACCGCCGGTATGCCGCATCATGGACTATGGCAAGTTCCGCTATGAGCAACAAAAGAAAGACAAAGAAGCCCGTAAGAACCAGAAAATTGTTGACATTAAAGAAGTATGGTTCCGTTCCAATATTGAGGAGCACGATTATCAAACGAAGCTTCGTAATGTAGTCAAGTTTTTGAAAGAAGGCGACAAGGTTAAATGTTCTGTTCGTTATCGCGGACGTGAAATTGCGCATGCCGCCATTGGTCAACGGATTCTGGAGCGCGTTAAGGTGGAAGTGGCAGAACTCTGCACCATCGAGCGTCAACCGAAATTGGAAGGCCGCAGTATGATCATGATTCTGGCTCCTAAAGCCTGATAACATTGAAGGAGGAAACACAAAATGCCTAAAATGAAAACACACAGCAGTTTGAAAGGACGCTTCAAAATTACCGGTTCCGGTAAAGTCCTTCGTTACAAAGCACACAAAAACCACTTGCTTTCCCACAAATCAAAACGTGCTAAGCGCGTTCTGAACGGTAACCCAGTAATGGCAGCCGGGGACGTAAGACGTTTGAAACAAGGTTTGGCTAACTTAAAATAGTACATCCGTATGGGGGATCGGCTTAGGCCTTACACATACCACGGATACATTTAATATTTATTTGGGAGGTTCTTTAATATGGCAAGAGTAAAAGGCGGTTTTGTAGTACGTCGTCGTCATAAAAAGGTTTTGAAACTGGCTAGAGGTTATTTCGGTTCCAAACACCGCATTTTTAAAACAGCTAACGAGCAAGTAATGAAATCCTTGGTTTACGCATACCGTGACCGTCGCAACACGAAACGTAACTTCCGCAGACTGTGGATCGTTCGTATTAACGCAGCAGCGCGTCAAAACGGTTTGTCTTACAACAAACTGATCCATGGATTGAAACTTGCTGGAGTGGACATGAACCGCAAAATGTTGGCTGATCTGGCCGTTAACGACATCAATGCGTTCAACTCTTTGGCTACTGTAGCTAAAGGCAAAATCAACGCTTAAATTGTAACATGCAAGCCGCCGTACCTTATGGCGGCTTTTTTCACGCCAGAAAGCATGGGACGAATACACTGAGGTCCGGGAGGACAAACTTAGATTGGTTGTGGTTGACAGCTATCAGGCTGCTGGCAGATACATAAAAACCGAACGATCATATAATGCAAACGAAAACTAGGTTTTACTGGCTAATGGTGATAATGATGGTATATTTTTGTTATATAACTTCACATCGTCGTAACGTTAGTGTGTTAAACCGCTAAATTTTTAAGCGTTTTCAACAATGAAAGTCTAAAAATATGTGATTTTTAGTCGTGAAACATCTGGATTTTAACACTGGTTGAATGTATAATCACCTCTAGTAGGCTAGTCCTAAACTTTTCTCTCCTAGTCATAATGTTCGGTTTTTCGGCAGATGATCCGGTAAAGTTAAGGTGTGAATGTGCTCTTTATGTCGAAGAAACCATACATTCCACATAAAAGTCATATCAGGCATCTGTTCATCGTCCAATATCGACCTGGGTAGGAATTAGGTATATATCATTAAGGGGGAACAAGAGAAATGAAAAAGATGCTCAGCTTGTCTTTGGTCATGTTGCTGGCAGTATCGGTAATGCTCGCAGGTTGCGGAAGCAAACCGAAGGAAGAAACAAATGCCGGAGGAACAACAGGTGGCGAATCCACTGAAGCGAAATCCGATTTGCAGATCGGTATGGTTACTGACGTGGGTGGCGTTAACGACAAATCATTTAACCAATCCGCTTGGGAAGCCCTGCAAGCAACTGAAACTGAAACAGGTACGGCTGTTAAATACCTGCAAAGTAAATCCGATGAAGAGTACATTCCTAACCTGAACGAGTTCGTTAAAGGTGGATATGACCTGACTTGGGGTATCGGTTTCCAATTGGCTGATGCAATCAAAACGGTTGCTGACCAAAATCCTGAATCCAAACTGGCGATCATCGACAGTGTTGTAGATTCTCCTAACGTTAAATCCGTAACATTTGCTGAAGAGCAAGGATCCTTCCTGGTTGGCGTTGTTGCCGGTCTGACTACAAAAACGAACAAAATCGGTTTTGTTGGCGGGATGGACAGCCCACTGATCAAGAAATTTGAAGTTGGTTTCAGAGAAGGCGTTAAAGCAGTTAACCCTGATGCCGAGTTGATCTCCAACTATACAGGTGCATTTGACAAACCAGACCTTGGTAAAGCAGCAGCAGCTACAATTTACAACCAAGGCGCGGATATCATTTTCCACTCTTCCGGTGCTACCGGTAACGGTGTGTTCAACGAAGCGATTGCCCGCAAAAAACAAGGACAAGATGTTTGGGTAATCGGTGTGGATAAAGACCAATCTCTGGAGTTCGGTGATGATGTTACACTGACTTCCATGATCAAAAAAGTTGACGAAGCAGTTAAGAAAGTAAACCAAGAAGTTATTGATGGCACATTTGCCGGCGGTTCCGAAAACCTGACTCTGAAAGAGAACGGTGTAGGTATTGCTGATACTTCTACAAAAAATGTTTCTGCTGAAATCCTTGCTAAAGTGGACGAATACAAAGAAAAAATCATCAACGGCGAAATCAAAGTACCTACAGAGTAATTGCTTAGCCTGCGAATTGAATAATCACAAGGCCGGTCTTGACCGGCCTTATGATTGTCAGGACAGGAAAATTTGCTCAAGCCATCATAACATTTGTACCTAGTTTATAAGATGCCTTCTGGAAACCTTCCAATAGCAGAATCAATGTTTTAGCAATTTCGCTCCGGAAGGAGCTTTTCTTAAGATTATGGAATTTATACGTTTCAGCAGGGGCTGAATGGATTCGATAATCTCAAGAAGAATGACCGCAAAAAGCGGTTTTTTCCCTTGAACATACGTCGATAGACGTTTTTCTTACGTTTGCGGAACCACACTATATCAGTTATAAGGGTGATTACATGGGTGCAGCAACCCCCGTCGTTGAGTTAAAACAAATCACGAAGCGTTTTCCAGGCATTGTTGCCAACGACGCTATCAGCCTTCAGCTTCGTAAAGGCGAGATTCATGCTCTACTGGGCGAAAACGGCGCTGGTAAGTCAACGTTGATGAATATTGTATTTGGTCTCTATCAGCCAGATGAAGGTTCCATTGAAGTGAATGGCAAGCCTGTCATGATCGATAGCCCGAACAAAGCAATCGAGCTTGGGATCGGCATGGTGCATCAGCACTTTAAGCTTGTTCAGCCGTTCACGGTAACAGAGAACATTATTTTGGGATCCGAACCAACGAAAGGTCTCAATATTAACTATAAAAAAGCGGCTGCCGAGGTGCAGCGTTTATCCGAGCAATATGGACTCAAAGTGAATCCGCATGCCAAAATCCATGACATTTCTGTCGGCATGCAGCAGCGCGTTGAAATTGTAAAAACATTGTACCGTGGTGCTGACATCCTGATCTTTGATGAACCAACGGCTGTTCTGACTCCTCAGGAGATCAAGGAACTGATGGTCATCATGAAAAAACTCGTGGCAGAAGGCAAGTCCATCATTTTGATTACGCATAAGTTAAAAGAAATTATGGAGATCTCCGATACGGTCACCATTATTCGCCGCGGGAAAGTAATCGACTCTGTAAAGACGTCGGAAACGAATCCCAATGAGCTTGCCGAAAAAATGGTTGGTCGAAATGTTACGTTTAAAGTGGATAAAAAACCGGCAACGCCTGGAGACAACGTACTTGAAGTCAGCAAACTGACTTCCAAGAACAAAGAGGGGATTTCTGTTCTGAATGAACTGAATCTGAATGTTCGTGCTGGCGAAATTCTGGGTATCGCAGGCGTTGATGGCAATGGACAGAGTGAGCTGATTGAAGCCCTGACCGGATTGCGTAAGGTTGATAGCGGATCGATCCGTTTGCAAGGAAAAGAATTGTCCAACCATTCACCGCGTCATATTTCGGAGTCGGGAGTAGGCCATATTCCGGAAGACAGACATAAGCACGGATTGGTTTTGGATTTCTCTGTCAGTGAAAATATCGTTCTGGAATCCTACTACAAATCTCCTTACACGCGCAGAGGCTTCCTTAATTTCGATGCGATCAAAAAGCAGGCTAAACGTCTTGTTGAGGCGTTTGACGTGCGGACACCTAGCATTGAAACCAAAGCACGTTCCCTCTCAGGGGGTAACCAGCAAAAGGCAATCATTGCACGGGAAGTCGATAAGAACCCGGAACTGCTCATTGCAGCTCAGCCAACGCGTGGATTGGACGTAGGTGCTATTGAGTTTGTCCAGAAACAGTTGATTGCTCAGCGTGACCAGGGGAAAGCTGTGCTGCTGATCTCCTTCGAGCTCGATGAAATTATTAACGTTTCGGATCGCATTGCTGTCATTTATGAGGGCCAGATTGTCGGTGAGGTGCTGCCGGAAGAAACGAATGACAGGGAGCTCGGCTTGATGATGGCGGGCAGCACCCAAAAGAGAGGTACTGTACATGAGTAAAGTATTGAAATGGTTTACCCGTGATTCCTTTATTCTGCCTATCGTTGCAATCCTCATGGGGTTGATTCTGGGCGGTATCGTTATGCTTATCGGAGGATACAATCCAATTGAGGCATACGGCGCATTGTTTAAAAAAGTCTTTGGTGACATGTACAACTTCGGAGAAGCTGTACGTGAAATGACGCCTTTGATCATGACAGGCCTCGCGTTTGCGTTTGCATCCCGTGCCGGACTGTTTAATATCGGCGGCGAAGGACAATTTCTCGTCGGTATGACAGCAGCCACATTTGTGGGGGTTAAGTTCGCAGGTCTGCCGATTTATATTCATGCTCCACTGGCATTAATTGCCGGAGCAGTATTCGGTGGTTTGTGGGCAGCCATTGCCGGTTATCTGAAGGCCGCTCGCGGAGTGAACGAAGTTATCAGCAGTATCATGCTGAACTGGATTGGTCTGTATTTGGCCAATCTGATTGTGCGGCAGTTTTTGCTGCTTCAAGGGGAAAACCGTTCGGTAGATATTAGTGAGTCAGCTTCAATCAGCTTGACTTGGTTGTCCGAACTAATGGGTAACTCCCGTGTTCACCTGGGCACCTTGATTGCCCTGGTGATGGCTGTACTCTTTTATATCTATATGTGGAAAACCAAGCAGGGGTATGAAATCCGTGCTGTAGGTTACAACCCGAATGCGGCTGAATATGCAGGCATGCATGTTAATCGCAACATCGTAAAAGCCATGTTTATCAGTGGTATGCTTGCGGGTCTTGGTGGAGCTTTCCAGGTACTTGGTGTATTCCAGTATCAGACAGTCATGTCGGGATCTCCAGGAACAGGTTTTGACGGCATTGCCGTTGCCTTGATTGGTTTGAACCATCCGTTTGGTGTGCTCCTGGGGGCGTTGCTGTTTGGTACGCTTACCTATGGATCTGCTGGTATGAGCTTTGCTGCGGATGTACCGCCAGAGATTATTCGGATTGTAATCGGTTCGATTATCTTCTTCATTGCGGCACAAGGCATCGTGCGCTGGGTACTTAAACCGTTCTACTCCAAGCGCAAGAAAGAGAAGGTGTTGTAGATGGACTTGTTGACAATTGGGCAAATTATCAATACGACGCTTGTCTTTGCTACGGCATTGATTTTTGCTTCCCTTGGCGGGATTTTCTCTGAAAAATCGGGTGTAACCAACCTGGGACTTGAAGGTTTTATGGTCTTTGGTGCGTTTGCAGCTGGAATTGGGGCGCACTATGCCCAAGAAGCTGGAATGGGTGGAACAACGTCCGCCTGGATGGGTGTATTGGTTGCCGTTGCATTGGGCGTACTCGTATCTCTTATTCACGCTGTTGCATCGATTACGTTTAAGGCTGACCAGATTATCAGTGGTATCGTCATCAACTTCCTGGCAGCAGGAAGCACATTATATTTGGTTAAATTGTTGTTCGAAGGATCAGGGGACTCACCTTTGGTGCAGGGCTTCAGCAAATTTGATGTGCCAATCCTGAAGGATATTCCTTTGCTTGGGGAAGCGTTGTTCAAGAACGTCTACCCGACAACATATCTGGCGATCATTCTTGTATTCCTGACGTATTACATTCTGTTCAAAACGCCATTCGGACTTCGCTTGCGCTCCGTGGGTGAGCACCCGAGTGCGGCTGATACTGTAGGTGTGAAAGTTCGTCGCTACCGTTATGTTGGCGTAATGATCAGTGGTGCTCTTGCTGCTATTGGTGGTGCTGCGATCACACTGACAACAACAGGCACGTTCTCGCATAATACGGTTTCCGGTCAAGGATACATTGCCATTGCAGCGATGATTTTTGGTAAATGGAATCCAATTGGAGCATTTGGTGCTGCTGTATTTTTCGGATTCTCACAAGCAATCCGCAACTATGTGCAGCTGTTCGAATGGTCTCAGAGTATTCCCCAGGAAATTATTTATATGCTGCCTTACCTGCTCACGATTATCGTGCTTATTGCGGCAGTTGGACGTTCTTCTGCTCCGTCTGCACTCGGTGAACCGTATGATCCGGGGAAAAGGTAGGAATAAGCAATCAATTAAACAATATTATGAGTTTATCAGAGAAAGAGTCCGCTTCGTGCGGGCTCTTTTTTGTTATGCAAATAGCTATTCACACGTTCCAGCGTGTCAGGGTGGAGACCCATATTTTCAAGTAGGGACAAAGAAACAGGCGAAGCAAGTGATGGACGAATACACTGTTTTGAATGATCCGAGGAGGAGGGGAAAGTATGAAACAACATGTTACGCGTCGTGAAGCGCTGAAATTCGTGGGCAAAAATATCGTTGCGGTGAAAAAAGACGGCACTCGGGTTACGGGGAAGCTGTTGAAAGTATCTGGCAATAAATTAGTGCTAAAGCGTATGAATGGCAAAAAAGTGCGTACAAAGGCCATTCTTCCACTAGTATTGTTTGATTTGCTAGCCATCGCCACATTACCTTATGCTTATGGCCCGGGACCGGGGTTTGGTGGTCCAGGCTTCGGACCTGGTTACGGACCTGGACCAAAACCAGGGCCCGGATATGGTCCAGGCTTTGGCCCGGGCTTTGGTCCGGGACCCGGATTCGGACCGTACGGACCGCGTCCGCCAGGATTTTTCTAGGAGAACCTAAATATTCTTTTCCATTTCGTAACAGCGGCTTATCATAATATAACGAATAGTACTGTATCCGTTTTTTTGATAAAACTGCAGCCCTTTTGTATTACCTTCGTCGACCATCACTTTGGATCTTTTGCAGCCTCGCGATGAGGCAAAACTTTCGGCTTTTTGCAGCAAAGTCTGACCATACCTTTTGCGCTGTTCCTTCGTAGCAACTGCCATCATATCGACATATAACAGCTCGCCATGCATAAGAAAATGTATAAAAGCGACAGCTTCTTTATTCGGGTCCGGTGAGACAACGAAGGTCATGCCCCTGTTCATTCGCAGGGGTATGTCTTTGCGTATTTTATTGATTTCGTTGGTACTCATATGGGATAGAGGAACAAGTTGCGAGTCAATTAAACTCATGATGGCACCATCATCCAGCCTCGATTTGCGTTGCCGAATCACCATGCGGATCCTCCTTTCAGGACCAGTCGTGCTGCTCGTATATCCTATGCCTGGAGCAAGATAAAAGGTGACTGAATGAAGGGAAGGGAATAGGGTTACGTTATGAATCGGAGTAGCGTGATAAAGGACGTTTAAAATTTTTATCCAAAACAGGTATTGACTTATCGGTTGGAGGAATCATATAATGTTCCTAACATTTAACGAGAATATTTAATCGGCTATGAAGAGGACGAAGTTTTAAGGGCTCTTTTGCTCAGAGAGTGGCTGGATCTGCTGAAACCACCACCATAATCCCTTATATACGAGCTCACCTCGGAGCTGTTTTCCTGAAAAGCATTGGATGTCACTCCACTCGCGTATTAGGGAAAATCGTATGTCTGCGTTACAGACAACAGGTATGGAAGACGGCTATGTCCGTTTGACCTATCGTTTTTTGTACCTGGTAAGGTCCGTTATTGCGAAATTTCGGACAAAGTTGGGTGGTACCACGGAAGCAACAACCTTTCGTCCCTCGCAAGCATTAACTTGTTTGCAGGGATGAAAGGTTTTTTTTGTAACTTCAAATGTCAGAATGATGTAAATTCCGAGAGGAGGATGACTGATGGGAGCTCAAATTCCAGAAGTACGATCAACAGATGAATTACGTGAAAAATGGATGAAGCCGGAGGTCATTAGCGGTTCTGAGATTCTGCTAAGAAGCTTGTTGCTGGAAGGTGTTGAGTGCGTCTTCGGTTATCCGGGGGGAGCGGTTTTGTATATTTACGACGCCATGTACGGTTTCGAGGACTTCAAGCATGTACTGACTCGTCATGAACAAGGTGCAATTCACGCAGCAGACGGTTATGCACGTGCGAGCGGCAAAGTTGGTGTTTGTATCGCAACGTCCGGTCCGGGAGCAACGAATCTCGTAACCGGTATTGCAACGGCATATATGGACTCCGTACCGCTCGTTGTCATTACGGGGAACGTTATTTCCAGCCTGATTGGTTCGGATGCTTTCCAGGAAGCGGATATCACTGGTATTACAATGCCAATCACCAAACACAGCTATCTGGTAAAAGACGTTAAAGATCTGTCGCGTGTCATTCATGAGGCATTCCATATTGCGAATACAGGTCGTAAAGGTCCAGTATTAATCGACATTCCGAAGGATGTTTCTGCCAACAAAACCTTGTTTGAACCCATCACTGAACCTGTTACACTGAGAGGCTACAACCCTCGGACGGTACCCAACAAGCTTCAGGTTGATCGTCTGGCACAGGCCATTCAGGAAGCAGAGCGCCCGATGATTCTTGCAGGTGGCGGGGTCGTTTATTCTGGTGGACACGAAGAATTGTACGAATTTGTTGAGAAAACGGGCATTCCAATTACGACAACACTTCTTGGACTTGGTGCTTTCCCAAGCGGACATGAACTTTGGACCGGGATGCCGGGTATGCACGGAACATACACATCCAACCAGGCGATTCAACAAGCGGACCTGCTGATCAACATCGGAGCACGCTTCGATGACCGTGTTACAGGTAAACTGGACGGTTTTGCACCACATGCCAAAATTGTGCACATCGATATTGATCCGGCGGAAATTGGCAAAAACATTGCGACGGATATCCCGATCGTTGGGGATGTGAAGACGGTACTCGAAATAGCGAACAAGGAAGTGCAGCGTGCAGAGCGCGCCGATGCTTGGAGAGACCAGATCAAGCAATGGAAACAAGAGAAGCCGTACAGCTACACGGATTCCGAAGACGAGTTGAAACCACAGTGGGTGGTTGAGTTGTTGAATGATACAACCAAAGGTGAGGCAATTGTTACCACTGACGTTGGTCAGCATCAGATGTGGGCGGCTCAATACTACAAGTTCAATCAACCTCGCTCATGGGTAACCTCCGGCGGACTCGGAACAATGGGCTTTGGATTCCCTTCGGCAATCGGTGCACAGATGGCGAATCCGGACAGACTCGTAATTTCAATTAATGGCGATGGCGGAATGCAGATGTGTTCACAAGAATTGGCAATCTGCGCAATCAACAATATCCCAGTCAAAATTGTCATCATTAACAACCAGGTGCTTGGAATGGTTCGTCAGTGGCAGGAAATCATCTACGAGAACCGTTACAGTCACATCGATCTGGCAGGAAGCCCGGATTTTGTAAAACTGGCTGAAGCATATGGTGTAAAAGGACTGCGTGCCACGAACAAGGAAGAGGCTGAACGGGCATGGCAGGAAGCCCTGGATACACCTGGACCGGTCGTTGTAGAGTTTGTTGTACGCAAAGAAGAAAATGTATATCCAATGGTTCCGCAAGGAGCAACAATTGATCAAATGCTGATGGGGGATGCTGAGGAATGATTAGACATACGATTTCGATTTTGGTCAACGATCAGCCTGGCGTCCTGCAGCGGGTATCGGGGTTGTTCGGTCGACGTGGATTCAACATTGAGAGTATTACGGTAGGTCAGTCGGAAGAAGCGGGCTTGTCCCGCATGGTTATTGTCACTATCGGTGACGACAAAACGCTTGAACAAATCGAGAAGCAGCTCTACAAAATCATTGACGTAATCAAAGTGGTAGATTTCAGCCTCAAGCCAATGGTTGCCCGTGAACTCGCCTTGATTAAAGTAAAAGCAGAACCTTCCGAGCGCCCTGAAATTATGGGAGTAGTTGAAACGTTCCGCGCGTCGGTTGTGGATATTGGTCCAAGCAGTCTGATGGTTCAGGTGGTTGGGGATACCGACAAAATCGACGCCATGATCGAGCTGCTTAAGCCGTATGGCATTCGTGAACTTTCGCGGACAGGGGTAACTGCACTGGTACGTGGAAACGTATAATTGCCAATAGATCTAATTCTATGGTCTAATATGCATATCGGGTAAGCAACGAAGGATACGAGAAGAAGCAGTACTACAGACTGCAGGTGATCCTTGAATGACATCGTGATCCTGCATCTGCTGCAATTCAACATTTTAGTGATGTAACGCTTGAAAAGAGAGCTACACACCCGCATTAAAGGGCGGGTGTCTGAACGGATCGGATCAGACCCGAGTTGCTGGAACAGCCAGCATACCGGTCCCTTGAGACACCCGCTCATTAATGAAGGGTTCTTTACAATACAAAGGAGGACTTATAAACATGCCAGTAACTACTTATTATGAACAGGATGCAGAGCTTAGCGTATTGAAAGGAAAAACGATTGCCGTAATTGGTTACGGTAGCCAGGGCCACGCCCAAGCACAAAACTTGCGTGACAGCGGTTTGAACGTAGTCATCGGACTTCGTGAAGGTAAATCGTTTGACACTGCAAAAAATGACGGATTTGAAGTGTTGTCTCCGGCTGAAGCAACTAGCCGTGCAGATGTTGTTCAAATCTTGCTCCCTGACGAAACGCAAGCTTCTGTATACAAAAACGAAATCGAACCTAACCTGAAAAAAGGCGCAGCATTGCTCTTCTCCCACGGTTTCAACGTTCATTTCGGTCAAATCGTTGCTCCAAAAGACAGCGATGTTCTGCTGGTAGCTCCTAAGTCCCCTGGCCACATGGTACGTCGTACCTACGTGGAAGGATTCGGTGTACCGGGCCTGATCGCGATCGAGCAAGATGCAACAGGTAAAGCAAAAGACATCGGTCTTGCATATGCAAAAGGTATTGGCTGCACACGTGCAGGCGTTATCGAAACCTCCTTCCGTGAAGAAACAGAAACAGACCTGTTCGGTGAGCAAGCTGTTCTGTGTGGCGGTGTAAGTGCCCTGGTAAAAGCTGGTTTCGAAACACTGACAGAAGCTGGTTATGCTCCTGAAATGGCGTACTTCGAGTGTCTGCACGAATTGAAGCTGATCGTTGACCTGATGTATGAAGGTGGACTTGCAAGCATGCGCGATTCCATCAGTAACACAGCCGAGTACGGTGACTATGTAACTGGACCTCGCGTGGTAACGGAAGATACGAAGAAAGCGATGAAAGAAGTCCTTTCCGATATCCAACAAGGTAAATTCGCACGTGACTTCATCCTGGAAAACCAATCCGGTCGTGCGTTCCTGACAGCAACTCGCCGCAACGAAGCTGAACATCCAATCGAAGTGGTTGGCGGACAATTGCGTGAAATGATGCACTGGATCAAGAAGTAATAATTTGCACTTATAAAGTAAGCAATTTTACAGCTTTAACCGGAAATAGCGGCCGTGCTTATGCGTGTGCCGCTATTGCTGGTTTTGAGGTAATCATACATTTCAGTCTAGGAGGTGCGAGGCGTGCGTAAAATCTATGTATTCGACACAACGCTGCGTGATGGAGAACAATCCCCGGGAGTCAATTTGAACACTCGTGAAAAGGTGGAAATTGCCCATCAGCTCGAGCGGCTTGGGATTGACCGGATGGAAGCTGGTTTTCCGGCAGCATCTCCAGGCGATCTGGCAGCGGTGAATGCAGTAGCGAAAGCGGTTAAAAATATTACGGTTATCGGCTTGTCCCGCTCCAGAGAGCAGGATATTGATGCGGTTAAAGAAGCGCTGAAAGGTGCACAGGACCCGTGCATTCACGTGTTTTTGGCAACTTCACCTATTCACCGCCAACATAAATTGCGCATGGATAAAGCACAGGTGCTGGATACAGCTCGTTCTGCCATTCGTTATGCGAAGAAATCATTTTCCAAAATTGAGTTCTCTCTTGAAGATGCAGGCCGTACCGAATATGATTTCCTCGTTGAAATGGTCAACATGGCCGTAGAGGAAGGCGCTTCGGTAGTTAACATTCCGGATACGGTGGGGTATCTGAGCCCCTATGAGTACGGTAACATTTTCAAGCATCTCAAAGAGAATGTTCACGGTATTGAAAAAGTGCAGCTGAGTGCACATTGCCACAATGACCTGGGCATGGCAACAGCCAATACACTGGCTGCCATTCTGAATGGTGCAGATCAGATCGAAGGTACAATTAACGGAATCGGTGAGCGTGCAGGGAATACGGCGATCGAAGAGATTGCCATGGCACTGGAGACACGTCAGGAATTCTTCCAGGCGAAAACTTCTCTGCAGCTCTCGGAAATCGCACGTACCAGCCGGCTCGTGAGCCGTTTGACAGGAATGGTCGTTCCAGGAAATAAAGCCATTGTTGGTGCAAACGCGTTCGCACATGAATCGGGTATTCACCAGGATGGCATGCTGAAAGAAAAAACAACGTACGAGATCATGACGCCAGAGACGATTGGTTTGAAGGAAAGCAAGCTCGTACTGGGTAAACACTCCGGACGTCACGCGTTCCGCGAGCGCTTGATTGAGCTGGGTTATGAACTGGACGATGAAGCACTGAATCGTGCTTTTGCCCAGTTTAAGGATCTGGCAGATAAGAAAAAAGAAGTCACGGATGAGGACTTGCTCGCCGTCATCGAAGAGAAATTGCAGGATGCCCCTGAGGTGTACAAACTGGAATCCATCTTCGTGACGTATGGGGATGAATCGACTCCGACAGCAAAAGTCCGTATTGCTACGCTTGACGGTAACACCGTTGAACAGCAAGCGGAGGGTAACGGTTCCGTTGATGCCATTTACAATGCGATTGACAAAGTGAGCGGGGAAGAAGTTACGCTGTCCGATTACTCCATCAAGTCCGTTACGCATGGTAAAGATGCACTCGGTGAAGTGCATGTTGTATTGACTCAAAACCAGGTTTCCGTTCAGGGACGCGGTGTAAGTACCGATATTTTGGGTGCAAGTGCCCGTGCTTATGTGGATGGCCTTAACCAACTAATTGAGAAACGCAAAACATACACCAACCGTGTTAACGTGAATTTGTAAACAGCGCAGCAAGCATCAATAGCACTTGAACTGCACTGCAGTTTGTTGTGCAACCTAAAAAAGTCTGACCTTAGGTAAAGAACTAAGGTCAGACTTTTTGCTATTACCTGAATGGTAGCTTTATGAATTAGGACGGATCAAGAAAGTTGCAGCTAGAGCCTTATTACCATGCATACGCGTTAGGGGCATGTCCACCCGGCCCTGGGAAGATCTCATCAAGACGTTTAAGTTCAGATTCATCCAATGTGACATCCAGACATTTGAGTGCTGTTTCGAACTGCTCCAGCGTACGAGGTCCGATGATTGGTGCTGTCACTGCCGGATTGGCTGCAACCCAAGCCAAAGCAATCGTATCCTGTGGTTCGCCAAGATCGCGGCACAGTGCTGCAAATTCTTCGAGCTGGGTTTTGTGATGTTCAATCCGTTCAGCGATGCCGCCGCTGCGTGTGCCTTCCAGCTTCTGAAGTGCATTGCGTCCCAGCAAGCCACCATCAAGTGGACTCCAAGGAATCACGCCGAGACCCAGCTCTTTGGCCGCAGGCAGCACTTCGAGTTCAGGCAAACGGCAGTTCAGACTGTATTTGTGCTGCTCGGAAACCAGACCGAGGAAATGGCGGTTTTTGGCTTCGCTTTGAGCAATGGCAATCTGCCATGCAGCGAAGTTGCTTGATCCAACATAACCAATTTTACCTTGATGGACAGCATTTTCAAATGCACCCCATAGCTCGTCCCAAGAAACGGCAGGGTCAACATGGTGCATTTGGTACAGCTCGACATGGTCTGTCTGCAAGCGGCGAAGGGAACCCTCCAGATGACGTCTGATTTTATAGGCAGAGAGGCCGGCATCGTTGTTGGGACCATCCGTTTCATCATGCATGGAACCATACACCTTGGTCGCAAGCACCACTTTCTCACGTCTGCCGCCACCCTGGCTGAACCAGCGTCCGATAATTTCCTCGGTCAGGCCGGAATTCTCACCCCAGCCGTAAATGTTAGCGGTATCAAAAAAGTTAACGCCGGCATCGAGTGCTGCATCCATAATGCGGAATGCTTCTTTTTCGTCTGTAGCAGGCCCAAAATTCATGGTGCCGAGACAAATCCGGCTCACTTTAAGACCTGATTTTCCCAAGTACGTGTATTGCATGGTTTGCAATCCCTCCTGAGTTACCTGAATTTGACTTCACGGTTTATTTTACTCCAGTCTGACGAGCAGAACAACAGACATCAAACCTCTTATAGGTAAAATCTATTAAAGTCATAGATTGTATATCTTGGTCAAATGACCACTGAATATGATACAAAAGAGAGAGTTAAGTATGACACGTTCGAATTGAGAATGAATGAAGGAGTTGGACAACCCATGACAGACGTAAAAAAAATTGCAGTCATCGCCGGTGACGGAATCGGTCCGGAAGTTGTAGCAGAAGCAGAGAGAGTACTCAAACGTACGGAGGAAGTATTCGGATATCGTTTTGAAACCGAGCATGCACTGTTCGGCGGAATTGCCATTGATGAGAAAGGCACACCTCTTCCAGAAGAAACACTCTCTGTATGCAAAAGTGCAGATGCAGTGCTGCTCGGAGCCGTTGGCGGTCCGAAATGGGACAACAACAGCAAGGAACTTCGTCCGGAAACGGGCTTGCTGGGAATTCGCAAAGCGCTCGGATTGTTCTCCAACTTGCGTCCGGCGGTTGTGTTTGACTGCCTGAAGGATGCATCCACATTGAAACCCGAAGTACTGGAAGGCACGGACCTGATGGTGGTTCGGGAGTTGACTGGAGGCATTTACTTTGGTGAAAAATTCAGACGTGAAGGATCACAGGGTGAAGAAGCAGTGGATACCTGTGTATATAATGTAACGGAAGTGGAGCGGATTGTTCGTCAGGCATTCGAAATCGCCCAAGGACGCCGCAAAAAACTCGCTTCTGTGGATAAAGCAAATGTATTGGAAACATCCCGCCTCTGGCGTGAAGTGGTTAACCGGGTCGCTCCGGATTACCCGGATGTGGAAGTGGAGCACGTTCTCGTTGACAACTGTGCAATGCAGCTGCTGCGTCGTCCAGCAAGCTTTGACGTCATCGTAACGGAGAATATGTTCGGAGATATCCTGAGTGATGAAGCAGCCATGCTGACAGGTTCAATCGGCATGCTTGCCTCTGCATCACTGGGCGAAGGCAGCTTCGGCCTGTATGAGCCGGTACACGGTTCGGCGCCGGATATCGCTGGCCAAGGATTGGCGAATCCAATTGCGACGATTCTGTCTGTAGCACTCATGTTCCGTACAACCTTTGGTTATGCAGAAGGTGCGGATGCCATTGAGGCAGCTGTGTCCGAGGTGTTGAATGCCGGACACCGTACAAGTGATATTGCAGTAGATAAGAGCAAAGCCATAAGCACTACGGAAATGGGCGATCTGATCGTTGCAGCGATCCGTAAACAGGCGTAATGAAGACATCATGATCGGGCAGCCCTTAGCTTTCCAACAGGAAAGATTGAGGGCTGTTCCTTTATATTTTGGCACTAAAATTTCTTATTTATAATAATTATAAAAAAATAACGTTTATAATCTTGACTTTGAGAAGTCCGGATGATAACATTTTACTTGTACTTGTTATCAAGTATCAAACCGATTTATTAACAGGAAAAGCGTCCGCGTTTTTCTTGATGATGAGCAATCCATATGGATGCTTACATAATCCCAAAGGAGGAATTTTTAGTTATGGCAGAACGTTTGGTTGGTAGACCAGCACCAGATTTCGCAATGGAAACAGTATCGGGAGACGGACAAGATTTCGGTTCCGTTAAACTGTCCGATTATCGTGGCAAATGGCTCGTATTCTTCTTTTATCCTTTGGACTTCACATTTGTGTGCCCAACTGAAATTACAGCTTTGAGCGATGCTTCCGAGCAATTCAAAGCTTTGGATACTGAAATTCTTGGCGTGAGCGTTGACTCTGTACACAGCCACAAAGCTTGGATCAACACACCTAAAGACAGCAATGGCTTGGGTCAATTGAACTTCCCACTGGCTTCCGATATCACGAAGCAAGTGGCTAAAGATTACGGCGTTCTGATCGAAGAAGAAGGCGTTGCATTGCGCGGTCTGTTCATCATCGATCCAGAAGGCGAATTGAAATACCAAGTGGTTAACCACAACGATGTAGGCCGCAGTGTTGAAGAAACACTTCGCGTACTGCAAGCTCTGCAATCCGGCGGATTGTGTGCAATGAACTGGAAACCAGGCGACAGCAACCTGTAAGCCTGATTAACTTGAACGTTTGTTGTTCAAGCCCTCATCCCATCTGGGATTGAGGGCTTTTTGCACCCTTTTTTCAAATATATATGAAGGTTGTATTAGGGTGTTTAGACAGAGTAAGAAACGTGTTAATGATGTATTATAGGAATGAGAGGTTTATACATCTCCTGAAAGAGGAATTGAAGGGCTTCAAGGCGAATAGGGTATGGAAACCCCGTAAATATTTTCGGGTCACTGCAATGATAATATGGTAATGAATGTGATACACTGATGGAACGATTTCTTTTTCAGAAAAGCTGCAGGTGCTAGGGAGACCGATTCTAAATAAAAGGTCCCGGCACGTAATAAGGAGGGTGAACAAACATGAGTTACTGTTGTGGGGCAAGTATGGTGGGAACAAAGGGCACGCTGAAGCATTACCGCACCCAGGTTCATAATGTTCCCCTGCTGTTTTGTCCGGTATGCCACCGGGTAGAAGTGCATTACAAAGTGGAAAACGAATATGAAATTCTGGCTGAATATGCGCATGGTGATGGCGCTTCTGAGATTGACTTTCAAGACTACGTGACCGAGGATGAGGATGCAATCTTCGAAAACTGCGTGAACCGCGAGAGCGAGGATGCGATGGTCATTGTTCAGCGACAGATTGACATGTCACTCGACCTGCTTAGACTTGCCAAGGAAATGAAGGATGAGAAGTGGGAGAGCGAACTCAAACGTCGATTAGCCGTAATGAGCCAGCGCAGACTTAAAATTCAGCATAATAAAAGCGGGCTATAGATTTAATTTGATGTCATGCTATAAATTGTTAGGTAATATTGGGATACGAACGAAGCTGATTCGCGATCGTAGCGAAAAGGCTTCGTTTTTGTGTTTTGAAAATCGGCTATTTCGAGGTTTTTCTTAAAATAATTTCCATTCGACACTTTCTCCGATTGACTCCCTTCTATAAACTTGTCTATGATAAAAACAGACTTGCAAAAGAGGCGGAGCAAATCAATTTGTACGTGTTTGGGAATAGGAGAAGGTTAGAATGGAACAAACATATATGATTTTCCGGATCAATCGTTGGTTACCGGGAATAGACCAGCTAGGGTTCCGGACGTGCCATCCATATTTTCGGCTCAGCCCCCTAACGAAAGGGCACCGGTAATGAAAAATAAATCGGCCCTTCCTGTTTCTGTGATGATATGATGTCCGAATGGCAAGTTTATCATTTACGTGAAAAGGAGGAACCTGTCATGATTAGTGAATTTCAGGATACAGTGCCTCACCCAACGAACAGTTTCCCGCCTGTACATCTGGATAACAACAAATATGAAAATGTTCTGGAGCATTTGGATAGCGGTATTATGTTGTTTGACAGCAACGGTGTATTGACGTTTATTAACGTTCAAATGGCAAAATTGTTGGAACTTCCCCGAAGTCTGTTGAGCGGCTGCACCCTGATGCAAATGCTGCATCATCCACAGATGAGCCGATTCAAGAAAAAGAAAATTCTACGTATCTACCGGGAGACCATCTTCCACCGTAAGCGCTATCATGAACTGATCGATGAGTATGGCAGACACTGGCTGGTCACGGTAACCTACGGAGATCAGATGGATGGAGATTTTTTGTTCAGTGTCAAGGACGTATCGGATTATAAACAAATAGAACAGACCGCTTATCAGAATGACAAGCTTGCCATGCTAGGGCGCATTTCAGCTTCCATCGCCCACGAAATTCGCAATCCTTTGACAGCGATCCGCGGGTTTATACAGCTGCTGCGTCCGCATTTGCTGCAATTAGGGAAAGATGAATACGCCAGGATCATTCTGACGGAGATTGACAGGGCGAACGATATTATTTATGAATTCCTGAATTCATCCAAACCGTCAGCACCGCAGAAGACGATAATGTCCGTAGATTCCTTGCTCAAAGAGGTGGTCTTGCTGACGGAAAGCGAAGGCTTGATGAAAGGCTGCGAGATTACCCTGGATGAAGCAGACTCGCCGATGAACGTCTCCATCGATGTCAAACAGATTAAGCAGGTTATTTTGAATATGGTGAAGAATGCAATGGATGCCATCGAGGGCGTAGGCGAAGAGCATACAGGCCTCATACGAATCTCCACAGGAACCGAGAACAGGTATGTGCAGATCTCCATTGCGGATAACGGTCAGGGTATGGACCACAACACGCTTGTACGTCTGTTTGATCCATTCTTCACGACTAAAGAGAGCGGGACAGGCCTTGGACTTTCTGTAAGTTATCGCATTATCAAAAACCATGGTGGCACAATCTCGGTTGACAGTAAAAAGGGTGAAGGAACCCGGTTTATGATTATGCTCCCTTTGGTGTAATACAGCAGTATGGGCGGGAATCGGCGTGTTGGCCGATTCCTTTTGTTTTTTTTGGAAGCATTTCGGGTTATAGTTAGGATGAATGCGGATACATACTCATAGCTTGCGAAAGGAAGGTGCATGATGAATATTCAGGGAATGGAACAGATGAACAAAAATCTGACGAATCATGTGGGACAAATTATTGTAGGCAAGGAGCGGACCATAGAACTGATCATGACCGCAATTATCGCTTCAGGACACGTACTACTAGAGGACGTACCGGGTACAGGCAAAACGATGCTGGCCAAATCGGTAGCTTCATCTCTGGATTGTACGTTTCAACGCATACAATTCACCCCCGACTTGCTGCCGTCTGACCTGACAGGGATTCATTTCTACAATCAAAAGTCTGGCGATTTCGAATTCAGAGCCGGTCCGTTGTTCGCGAACCTTGTGCTGGCCGACGAGATCAATCGTGCTACACCGCGAACCCAATCGAGCTTGCTGGAATGTATGGAAGAGCGTCAGATCAGTATTGATGGTTCAACGAGACAGCTGGAGCGTCCATTCATCGTGATCGCAACCCAGAACCCCATTGATAATCAGGGGACCTTCCCGCTGCCGGAGGCACAAATGGATCGATTCATGATGAAAATTCGGATGGGTTATCCAAGCAGTGATGAAAGTGTGGAAATTCTGAGAAGGACTGTAGCTGGTCGTTCGGTTAACGATCTTACATCTATTATTAGCCGCGAGCAGCTGCTTGAGGCACAGCGTACATACCCGTCCGTCCAGGTCGAAGAGGACCTGCTAAAATACATTATTCGTCTTACAGAAGAGACACGCAGACATCCCGAACTTTCGCTTGGCGTTAGTCCGAGGGGAGCGCAAGCCTTACTGAAGGCATGTCAGGCATGGGCAGCATTGCATGGCAGAGATTATGTTTTGCCAGATGACATCAAGGTTCTGGCTGAACCTGTGCTGGCTCATCGACTCGTATTCCGTAACAGGGTGCGACAACAGGAAGGCGCTGCGGAGCGGATTATTCAGGAGATTCTGAGCCAGGCTGAAGTGCCAACGGAGAGCATTGGCACCGGCAGTGGACGGTAATTATGGCACTGTTATGGCTTGTCGTTGTAGGGGGCATTATCATTGGCTTACAAGGCATATGGTTTGGACGTCCGGCATTGCGAAGGCTGAAGTATACACGTGAATTCAGCAAACTGCGCTGTTACGCGGGCGATGAGCTTGAGATGGTGGAGACAATTGCGAATGAGAAACGGGTCACGGTACCCTGGCTGAGACTTGAGGCAATGATGCCTGGCTCTTTTATTTTTCGCAGCGGCTCAGGCATGGATATTAGCCGAGGAGAAATTTATCAGAATCATAAAAGTATATTTACTTTGAAACCGTATACGAGGATCACACGCAAGCATCCTTTTGTTTGCAGGGAGCGGGGGGTATACACGTTGAACACGGTAACCATGACAGGTGGAGATCTGTTTGGCGTCTGGCGAAATACCCAACCGATTCCTGTTCATCTGTCTATGATTGTGTATCCTTCCCTGGTAGCTGCTGAAGAACTACCTGCCATTTATCAGGTCTGGCAGGGGGAGGTTGAGGTATCACGCTGGATTGTAGAGGATCCATTTCTTATTCTGGGCGTACGTCCTTACGGAGCAGGCGATCCCATGAACCGAATTCATTGGAAAGCAAGCGCACGTACAGGTGAGCTGCAGGTGTACAAGCAAGGCTGGACAGCTGATCCGCAGTCCTGGATTATCGTAAATATACAAGAGTCTGCGGATATGTGGAGTGTGGTAACCCGGCCTGAGCCGATTGAACGTGCACTGAGCTATGCTGCTACAGCGGCAGTGGATGCGATTGGAAGAGGGCTGCCTGCAGGGTTTGCGCACAATGGCTATCGTGTTAACGGCGGGCGTGATCCGCTTCGAATTGAGCCTGATTATGGCAGTCCTCATCTGGAACTGCTTTTGGAAGCCATGGCCGAGACGGAGCTGAAATGTATGGTTCCCATGGAGCAATTCCTCAATGAGGAAGTGAAACGCAATGAGGAAGCTCAGCAGGCACGCAGTTATCTTTTGATCACATCCTACGTTTCTTCGGCCATGGAGTTTGAGATTGCTCGCCTGCATGAACAGGGACACCGAGTAACCATTCTGCCTGTGGAACAGGAACAAACCGGAGCGAGGAACAACAAGGCGGTGAGTGCATGAGTGATTCGACTTTAGAAAAATCCAGGCTAGGGATTTCTCTGTTGGCGACGCTGCTAACAGGCGTCTATGTGTTTCCCTTGTTGACCCTTACTTCATTCTACACAAACGGTCATTTTCCTTATGTTCTACTGATGATCTATGCTCTGGCAAGCGGACTCGGCGTGCTACTCAACCACAGGTTTCAAGGATTAGGAACCCATATGGGGCTTCGGCTAGTTGGTGCTCTGCTCCTGGGTGTGCTTGTCTCTCTCCTGCTAACTTTGATCAACGGACTTATAATGCTGAATCTAGTCACAGGGCTTGTCTTGGGAATCATATCCGCTTTTGTTGGACTGGCACCTGAACCGTCACTTCGCTCCATCTTGATGTGGAGATGGCAGGTTTTCGGTGTTGTCGGTTCCATTATACTGAGCAGCTTCTCACATTGGATGGAGCCACTATACCCATTGCAGGCATATACAGGAACATTGTATGCAACAGGTGTCATCAGTTTTGCCTGCTGTCTAATAAGCGTGTACAGTTCACAGCTGGATAGAGCGGTATTAAATGATGGCAAAAGAAAGATTGTGCTTCGGGAATTCAACAGAGCGAATCATCAGCGGTTGATATGGATGTTGCTAATCATTGCGGGAATTGGAGCATTCCCCAGTCTTGCCGCCTGGCTCGCTCCACTGCGGGATCGTCTGCTTGCATGGATCAGGGGATTAATTGGCCCATCTTCCGATCAGCAGTTGCCCATTGCACCAATCTCTGGTATTGACCCTTCGAAACTTCCAGGCAGAGTGACACAACCGTCTGAACCATCTGTTTTCTGGGACATACTGGGATGGTTCGTCTTAGGAGCAACTGCTGCCCTCATTCTATGGCTTATCTTCAAATTGGGGCGGAAGACGATTAACCGTCTTATGGACCGATTGAAAGACATGATGGATCCGAAGGAACGGAGTGCCGAGCCGCGTACCGAATATATCGATATTAGTGAAACCCTGGAAACACCCGTGCGAACACGAAAACCTTGGTTTCGAAAAAAAGAACTACCTCCATCACAGGAAGCGGAGCGTGTGCGCTACTACTACAGAAAATGGATCGATCATGCCAAACGCCAGGGGATAGAAATCGAAGGAGCACAGACTCCACTGGAAGCGGCAGAGACGATTCTGCATCACAAGCCTTCGTCAGGCAAGCATGAAGAGCAGAGGCTCTCTGACATTTTACCCGGTATATATAACGCGGTTCGTTATGGAAAAAAAGCACCGAGTCCTTCCGAGATGTCCGAGATTGATCGGATCTGGAAGTCCTAATAGACCCTATAGACCCAATAACGTGTTTATCCCTTTACTTTTCTTGTCACGTTCAAGTATCATGAGAGGAATACACAAGTTGGTCAGAAAAGGAGCAGACAAATGAAGACAAATCATTGCAAAATTGTAGATTGCACAATTCGTGATGGCGGATTGGTAAATAATTGGGACTTTAGCGTGGACTTCGTTCAACAGTTATATGCTGGATTGAATGAGGCAGGCGTTGATTATATGGAAATAGGTTATAAAAACTCGCCGAAACTGCTGAGAGGTGCCGAAGAAGCAGGGCCATGGCGTTTCCTGAATGATGACTTCCTGCGCAAAGTAATCCCGCAAAAAGGAAATACCAAATTGTCTGCCCTGGTTGACGTCGGACGTGTGGACGAGAACGACATTTTGCCACGCAGCGAGAGCATGCTGGATCTGATTCGTGTAGCCTGCTACAGCAAGGATGTGGACAAGGCTCTGGCACTTGTCCAAACGTTCCATGACCGTGGTTATGAAACCACACTAAACATCATGGCTTTGTCCAACGTTATGGAGAACGAATTGCTCGAAGCCTTCGAATTGATCAAAGAAAGTTCAGTAGACGTTGTGTACATCGTTGACTCTTATGGCAGCCTTGATCATAACGACGTGAAGTACCTTGTAGAAAAATTCAAAACCCATTTGCCTAACAAACGTCTTGGTGTTCACACTCACAATAACATGCAGCTTGCATTCTCCAATACGCTTGTGGCTGCTGAGCTTGGCGTTGAACTGCTGGATGCTTCCGTATATGGCATGGGCCGTGCAGCAGGTAACTGCCCGACTGAACTTCTTGTGGCGCATCTGAAGGGAACGAAATACAACTTGCGTCCGGTACTTGGTGTATTGGAACAGTTGATGGTTCCACTTCGCGAAAAAGAAGAATGGGGCTATATCCTTCCATATATGATCACAGGCGCACTCGACGAGCATCCGCGTTCGGCAATGGCGCTGCGTTCGTCAGCTGAGAAGGATAATGTCGTAGATTTCTATGATAAATTAACAACGCCTGAAGTGAATTTCGATAAATAATTTCCGGCAAACATCCATAATATAACGGCTTATCAGATTTCCCGCAAATGAACTTTGTGTGGAAAAATAGTCTGAAATACTGTTGCAAACTAAAAGGACATGGACTCCAATTGGAGATTCATGTTTTTTTTAGTTCTTAGTGCCTTGTTTTCCTTCGTGGACATGAATACATATTCCTATTTTCAACTATTTTTTAGTTCACGTCCGCAGATTTAAATGTTATTATGTACCAGATAGCATGTATTGGCATGTGAATTGAACGTTGGTAGAAATTTATTGTCGAATGGTGTAACTATGAAAGTTTTCAAACCTGAACGTCACAGGCGATGGCTAAAGGTTATTCAGGATAGGTGACCCCGGGAAGGAAAAACAAGGCATGAAGGCAAATTCGCAAGATCAGAGAAAAGTAATATGGGTCGCGTTAGGCGGCTTATTGTGTTTCCTCGCAAGTCAATGGTATCGTTCCTCCGCAAGCTCTGATCTAATCATATCCGGATACCCTGTGCTGACGCTACTCGGCGGATTCGTGGCAGCAGCAGCCTGTATCGGCATTTACAACCAAAGCTGGTTGTTCCAGACCCAAAAGTTAACCCTGCGCAGGGTCTTGATTACAACGCTCTTTTTGTTGATTGGCCTGTTTGAATTGATTCACATCGTTTCATATGCGGAAGAGATGCCGAGCGGAGCGATGATGGAATCGGAATTCTCGCTGAAAATGATGACTCTGGGCTCTGTGGTCTGTGCAGTGGGGTTATTGCTCATTTATGTAGTGAGAGAAAAAGAAATTGCGTTACCGCGTAAATTTTTACTATTCAGCGGAACGCTGGGCGTGTTTGTCATATTGTACACAGCCGGTGTTCAGGAATGGAGCTGGCTGCCAAAATTAACTCAGCAAGAAGTGCTCAGCGGAACGTTTACGAGGATTCACTTCTTGACCGGTCTTCTGTATGGGATCACTGCATTCGTGTTGTTTCTGAAGTGGAAGAAGGGTAAAGAGGGGGATCTGCCTTCAATCCTGTGTGGAGCCCTGTGCTTCTTTTATGGAGAAAGCTATTTGGTCTCTGCAACTCAGGTCAGCGACTTGAATCTGTTATTTGCATTGTGGATGAATTGCCTTGGATATTTCTTTGTACAAAAAGGGCTCTACACAACGGTTGTGGATACACCGTTTCTGAAACAGCAGGCTGCTGAAGCCAAAATGAACTATATTGCTCATCATGACGATGTGACGGGTCTGCCGAATCGCCGCCGCCTTACCCAGAGACTCAAAAGATTGATGGATGAAGCAGTGAAGCAGGATGAGCTCGTCGGGGTGCTTGTACTGAACATTAACCGATTCAAAACGATAAACGATTCTCTCGGTCAGCAGGCGGCTAACCGCGTTCTTCGTCAAGTGGGGCAGCGCCTCAAGCAATCGTCTTTGCCGGGCGAAGAAGTGTATGGTCTAGGTCGGGATGAGTTCGTAGTCACGATGACGGACTTCTGGACCACAGAGAATGCTCTGCGCCGAACAAGATCGATTTTGCAGCTGTTTGAAAAGCCGGTAATGGTCGATGGTAACGACTATCATATTACGCTTGGAATTGGCATGGCCATATATCCCCATGACGGGGGATCACCGGAAGAAATCATTCAAAATGCGGATACTGCCCTTCATAACGCGAAGGAACAGGGGATCGAGCTGAATCGGTATGCTCATGCGATGCAGATGAAGGCACAGGAACGACTGCAGCTGGAGAATGATCTCCGCAAAGCGCTGGATCGGGGTCAGTTCTACCTTGTATATCAACCGCAGATCAATATTGCGAGTGGGTTAATCGTTGGTATGGAGGCGTTGGTACGTTGGCAGCATCCGCAGCGTGGCCCGATTTCCCCTGCGGAATTCATTCCACTGGCGGAAGAGAGTGGGTTAATTGTACCGCTGGGCGAGTGGGTGCTTCGGGAGGCATGTGCGCAGAACAAGCTATGGCAGGAAGCTGGATATCGCAAACTGTGTGTGTCCGTCAATCTCTCGATGAGGCAATTCAGACATTCCCATCTGCTGGATAACATCAGCGGCATACTGAGGGAAACCGGATTGGAGCCTGATTGGCTTGAACTGGAGATCACCGAAAGCATGACATTTGACAAAGATCGTGCATTTGAACAACTGCGCAAAATTAAAGAAATTGGTGTGCACATCAGTATTGATGATTTTGGAACAGGGTACAGTTCACTGCATTATCTTAAGGATCTGCCGATTGATCGGCTCAAAATTGACCGTTCATTCGTGAACGAAGTCATGGAGGATCGCAATAATGCAGCGATCGTCTCCACTATTACGTCGATGGCGCATCATCTGCAATTGAAGGTGACAGCCGAAGGGGTGGAGAATGAGTCACAGCTGGTGTTCCTACGTGACCAGCACTGCCATGAAGCACAGGGGTACTTTTTCAGCAAACCGATTGTGGCAGCTGATTTTGAGCAGCGTTTTTTACGAGATGAGGATAAACCTACAGGATAGCCATCAGGCAGGAGCGGAGAATCGCTTCTGTCTTTTTCATTTGAGGCGAATAAGGAATAAATGGAAATTAAAAGTTGCAAGGATTGGATGAACGTGTTATATTAGTTTTTGTAAAAATCATGTTAAGATTCTTAGGAACTTAACGGGACGTAGCTCAGCTTGGTAGAGCACCTGGTTTGGGACCAGGGGGTCGCATGTTCAAATCGTGTCGTCCCGATCGTCAATCGCGCGGGTGTAGTTCAATGGTAGAACTCCAGCCTTCCAAGCTGGTAGCGTGGGTTCGATTCCCATCACCCGCTTAACGTTGTTTAAGGAACCCTCTTGTGAATCACAAGAGGGTTTTTTTTGTACTCAAAGTGATTAAAGCTCAGCAATTCCTTAACATTCATTCAAAGCTTTGCAATTACTCCAACTTCTGGTACAATAACGGAGAATTGATACTACACATGAATGAGAGGTAACCACACGTCCTATGAAGTAAGACACATGAATTGAACCCCAGTAACTGCAGAAGATGTATGACGCAGTCAGCCGTAGCGGCTGAGCAATGAGGGGATTCGTGTGTCCAAATTCAGCAATGGGATCAGGTGTGTTGACGAGCTGAGTAATTGTGGCTTGTGTACCCTTCTAAGGGGTCTATTTGTTCATGCCTGGGTGTATCTTATGCTTGTTTTTTGACGCTTTATCCAAACCTGAATTGCCAGACCGCCGGCGGATGCCAGCGGTCTTTTTTTGTTCAGGAAATGATGTTTACAGTTTCCTGCGAGCCGCGGCAGCTCCAGGCGTGATCGAGATTAACAGCTTCTCGAACATGCCTGGTATGGATTTGATTTTTAACGCAGGAAGGATGAAGTCTTATGATGACATTGGTACGCCTACATGAAGTATCAAAAGAGTGGAACGGGATGGAATTGTTTACAGGATTAAATCTGGAAATTAACGAAGGTGAGCGGCTTGCGATTCTCGGTCGCAATGGATGCGGGAAAACCACATTGTTACGCATAATCTTAGGAGAAGAGGAGGGAGGGGGATATATTGAGCGCCACATTCCTCAAGAAGAATGGGGTTTCATGCGTCAGCGCTCTCTAATTGAACCCGGCATGAAGGTACTGGATGCGGTGCGGAAGGAAAGTGGCCGGATCTATGAAGTGAAATGTGAGTTGGAAGAACTGGAACGGCGCATGGGCATGAGCGGGAGTGAAGATGAGCAGCAGCTGCTTGAAGCCTATACCTTAGCCATGGAGCAATATGAGCAGTTGAACGGTTACATGTGGGAGACCGAGGTGGAAAAGGTATTGACCCGTCTGGGTCTAAGCTCGGAGCACTGGAACAGGTCATATCATTCGTTGAGTGGAGGACAAAAAACCAAGGCAAGGCTGGCAGGACTGCTGGTTAGCAAGCCCCAATTTCTTATTTTGGATGAACCGACGAATCATCTGGATGAGGATAGCATGCGCTGGCTCGAAGAGTGGCTATCCAATTACACAGGCACCCTGCTTTTTGTTTCACATGACCGGACTTTTATTGATCAGGTAGCAACAGGTGTCATTGAGTTTAGTCCGCAAGCGCTGACCAAATATAAAGGCGGGTATTCGGACTACAAAGTTCACAAGGAGAGGGAACGCCGTGAACAGGAAACCATATACCGCAAACAGGAGCTGGAGCGCAAAGCGCTTGAAGAGACCATTCGCAATTATCAGCAATGGTTCCACAAGGCCCACAATTCAGCAACGGATGTGGAGGTTAAGATCACGCAGAGCTTTTACAAAGCCAAAGCCAACAAAAACATTTCGCGTTACCATGCAAAACAGAAACAGTTGGAGCGGCTGGAGAATGAGCGGGTAGAGAAACCTCGCGAAGCAGTCAAGCTAAACATGGAACTGCAAGTCGACACGCTGTCGGCACGCCAGCTGCTTGGATTGAACAAGGTCAGCTTTGCATACCCGGGGGGAGAGCCGTTATTTCACAATCTGGGAATTTCCGTCGGGCGAGGGGACCGGCTTGCCGTTCGCGGACCGAATGGTACGGGGAAAACGACCCTGCTGAAGCTGATGATTGGTGAACTTGAACCGGAGCAGGGCATGGTGACTAGGCATCCATCACTGAAAATCGGTTACTTTTCTCAAGAACTTGAGGGACTTCCCGAGCATCAAACTCTGCTGGACAGCTTGCTCAGTCTTCCATCCATGACTCAGAGCGCAGCACGAACCATTTTGGGATGTTTTCTTTTTACCAGAGAGGATGTTTTCAAGCGCATTGGGAACCTGAGTATGGGAGAGAAATGCAGGGCTGCTTTTTTGAGATTGTACTTTGGCGGGGCCAACTTGCTGGTGCTGGATGAGCCTACAAACTATCTGGATATTGATACCCAGGAAGTGATGGAAAATGTATTAAAACAGGCTTCTGGCGCTTTGGTGCTTGTCTCTCATGACCGAATGCTGATGAAGGTGCTGGCGAATCGCTTGCTTGATCTGGAGCCAGGAGGGAAAGTAACGGTATTCGAAGGAGGAGTGGAGGATTGGGAACAGTCGATGAAACTCCGAGATGCTTCACTTGGCAGGCGAGACTCGGACGATGAACGTTTACGTCTGGAAATGCGGCTGTCCGAATTGTTATCTCCCATGAGCGATGCGGGCAAAGATGCCTTTTTTCATCCGGAGGCTGCTGAAGAACGAGCTGCGGAAGCAGCTGAGATCCGGGAGATCCAGGAGCGGCTAATCCAGCTTAGGCGAAAGGATGCGGGCAAAAAATTAGATGCATGACTCGCTTGCTATTTCGACTGGATTTGCATATAATTATGAACGATCATCGATAAATACGTCGATATAGGTTTGACTAATCCACAAACGTGATGATGGAGACAAGTAAGCAGTGCCTCTGGACAGGGAGGAAGCGCCGTAGATTGAGAGCGTTTCTGTAGAACAAGGCTGCCGAAATTCACTCCGAAGCGGTTCCCTGAACTTGGTTTGGCAATGATTGCTGAGCGTCAACAGTAGGGGCAAACGGTTAACGGTCGTTATTCCGTACAGAGTGAGACAGACGTGTTGCAGGGCTGAAGGCCCAGTCAGCGCCGGATGTCTAACAAGGGTGGTACCACGGTCTTTTCGTCCCTTTTGGGGAGAAAAGGCCTTTTTTTGTTGCAATAACACCACATAAAGGGGGCAATTACACATGAAAGAACGTTTAGAAGCATTGAAGATTGAAGCGCTGGAACAATTGTCCAGCGTGAACGATCCGCAGACGCTTGGTGATCTGCGTGTGAAGTATTTGGGGAAAAAGGGTGCATTG
Source organism: Paenibacillus pabuli (assembly GCF_039831995.1). Lineage (NCBI taxonomy): Bacteria > Bacillati > Bacillota > Bacilli > Caryophanales > Paenibacillaceae > Paenibacillus > Paenibacillus pabuli. Next base: position 2,269,073 of record NZ_JBDOIO010000003.1, on the reverse strand, counting down.
ACCGAAATTTTGCGTGGCATGGGTGCACTTAGTGCAGAGGAACGTCCCGTAATCGGGCAAGTGGCCAACGACGTTCGCAGCGCTATTGAGGAAGTTATCGACAGCAAGCAGGAGCAGTTCCAGAAGGAAGAGACGGCGAAGCGTCTTCAATCCGAGACCATTGATGTAACCCTGCCAGGACGTCGCGGACGTCAAGGCGGTCTGCATCCACTAACCAAAGTGGTACAGGAAATCGAAGATATTTTCATCGGCATGGGATACCGTGTAGCGGAAGGTCCTGAAGTGGAAATGGATTACTACAACTTTGAAGCGCTGAACCTGCCGAAGAATCACCCGGCGCGCGACATGCAGGATTCCTTCTATGTAACAGAAGACCTGTTGATGCGTACCCATACGTCTCCGGTGCAAGTGCGCACCATGCAGAGCATGAAAGGGGAAGTGCCTGTCAAAGTTATTTGCCCGGGTAAAGTATACCGCCGCGATGATGACGATGCTACGCATTCCTTCCAGTTTAATCAGGTTGAAGGTTTGGTCATCAGCGAAAACATTCGTATGAGTGACCTGAAGGGTACGCTGCTGCAATTCGTGCGTGAAATGTTCGGTGCTCATACCGAAATCCGTCTGCGCCCAAGCTTCTTCCCGTTCACCGAGCCGAGTGCTGAGGTTGATGTAACCTGTGTGCAATGCGGTGGCAGCGGCTGCCGAGTATGTAAACAAACCGGATGGCTTGAAATTCTGGGCGGCGGAATGGTGCATCCGAAAGTGCTGGAAATGGGTGGCTATGATCCGGAGAAATACAGCGGTTTCGCATTTGGTATGGGGGTAGAGCGTATCGCGATGCTGAAGTACGGTATCGATGATATTCGTCATTTCTATAACAGCGATATGGCGTTCCTGAAGCAATTCGGACGGCTGTAACTTAACATAAGAAACATACAAAAATTCTATATAAGTTGAAACTAATATTTACACGAAAACGGAGAGGGCAGAAATAATCTGGAGAAGTAGAGTGTTCGCGTTTATCCCCGGATTTACACCTTTGAAAGGATCAAAGAAATCTGAGGATAACAGCGATTGAAAGATTGTTCTGACTGCGCAGTGGTCCAGTGTAAAATTCGTTCAACGCTTGATACGATAAACCAATTTATAGATTAAGGAAGTGAACGTTCATGAGAGTATCGACAGATTGGCTGTCTGATTATATTGCCCTTGAAGGTGTGACGCCACAGGAACTGGCAGAGAAAATTACACGTGCAGGGATCGAAATCGATGTAGTGGAGAACCGCAACCAGGGCGTAAACAAAGTAGTTGTAGGTTATGTGAAGAGCAAGGAAAAGCACCCGGATGCGGACAAATTGAACGTATGTGTCATTGACGCCGGCCAGGAAGAAGATCTTCAGATCGTATGTGGTGCGAAAAATGTGGATGCGGGTCAAAAGGTAGCTGTAGCCCTGGTTGGAGCGAGGCTCCCTGGCGGATTGGATATCAAAAAAGCCAAGCTGCGCGGCGTCGTTTCACTCGGCATGATCTGCTCTGCAAAAGAGCTCGGCATGAACGACAAGCTGCTTCCTAAAGATCAGCAGGAAGGCATTCTTGTCCTGCCGGAGCAAACGGAGATTGGCACGCCAATCAGCCAGGTGCTTGGCCTGGATGATCACGTGCTTGAACTGGACCTGACACCCAACCGTTCCGACTGCCTGAGTATGCGCGGTGCAGCGTATGAAGTTGGCGCCATTCTGGGTCGTGAAGTGAAGCTTCCGAGTCCCAAAGAACAGCTGGTTGAAGTCGGTGATGCTGCTGCGGATCATATCTCGGTGGAGATCACAGCTACGGAACAATGCAGTCACTATGCAGCCCGTTATGTAACAGGTATCAAACTGGGAGCTTCTCCGCTCTGGATGCAAAACCGCTTGGTTGCGGCTGGTGTTCGTCCAATTAACAACATCGTGGACATCACCAACTATGTGATGCTGGAGTACGGTCAACCGCTGCACGCATTTGATGCAGATAAACTGGAAAAAGGTCATATCGAAGTGCGCATGGCGAAGGAAGGCGAAACGATTGTGACCTTGGATGGACAGGAGCGCAAGCTGGAACCGCATATGCTGCTGATCACCGATGGCGTGAAGCCTGTAGCTATCGCAGGTGTTATGGGTGGCGAGAATTCCGAGGTATCGGAAGGCACAGTGAATCTGCTGCTCGAGTCCGCCAAGTTCGACGGCGGAACTGTTCGGAAAACGTCGCGCCAATTGGGGCTGCGTTCCGAAGCAAGCATGCGTTTTGAGAAGGAAGTTGATCCGGGGGCTGTCATCACGGCGCTGGACCGTGCGGCTGAATTGATTCAGCGCTATGCTGAAGGCCAAGTACACCAGGGGATCGTGGAAGCTGGAGCCGAAGTGGCAGAGAAGGTTGTTATCCAACTGTCGCTGGACAGACTGAACCGTTATCTGGGAACAGACCTCTCACTGCTAGAGGTGAAAACCATTTTTGCTCGTCTGCACTTTGCATGCGGGGATGCTGAACAGGGACTGCTTGATGTGGAAGTGCCAACGCGCAGAGGCGATATTACCCGCGACGTCGATCTCTTTGAAGAAATTGCACGCCTGTATGGATATGACAATATTCCAACCACATTGATTGAAGGACCGACAACACCAGGTGCCTACACCCGCTCTCAGGCAATGCGCCGTACCATTCGTGGACTGCTCGCAGGCAGTGGGTGGCAGGAAATGATCAGCTATTCATTTGTACATCCGGATAAAACGTCTTTGTTCCCGGCATTGACCGAAGGAAGCAAGGCTGTGAAGCTGGCTATGCCTATGAGTGAGGATCGCAGTGTGCTTCGCACAAGCGTTCTGCCGCAAATGCTGGATGCAGCGGTTTACAATATGAATCGTAAGCAGGATTCGCTTGCTGTATTTGAAGTAGGCAGTGTGTTCTTCACCGAAGAAGAAAAGCTGACGAAGCAGCCGCATGAAATTCCGGTCCTGAGCTTGCTGCTTACCGGTAACCGTGCCGCACAGCAGTGGAACGTTGGAGCAGAAAAAGTGGACTTCTTCGATCTGAAAGGTGCGCTTGAAAACCTGTTCTCCTATGTAGGATTGGAACAACGCATTCGTCTAGTTGCGAACAGTCCGGAAGGGTTCCATCCGGGGCGTTCTGCATCCGTGTATTTGGAAGGCAAGGACGGCGGTGAAAGTAAACTGATCGGCACCATGGGTCAATTGCATCCTGAACTGCAGCAGCAATATGATCTGAACGATGTGTACATTGCAGAGATTGCTCTTGAAGCGATCTACAGTGAAGCGGACGTGGATATCCGTTACCGCGAGCTTCCGCGTTTCCCAGCCGTAGAACGTGATATTGCCGTTGTTGTAAGTAAAGACATTGAAGCAGGAGCTATGCTCAGCTCGATTCGTGAGGCTGCAGGTGAGCTGCTGCAAACGGTACAGGTATTCGATGTGTTCACAGGCAGCAAACTTGGTGAAGACAAGAAAAGTGTGGCGATGGCGCTTGTGTATCGCAACCGCGAGCGTACGCTGACGGATGAAGAAATTACCGAGGTTCATGCTCGTGTGGTTGCTCGTCTGGAGGAGCAATTCGGAGCAGAATTGCGCAAATAGAACAGAAGCCAATTTTTTGAACAACGATTAGCAGGAATTGCTTGAAGTCACATCGAATCCTTAGCATTAGAGGATCGATGTGACTTTTTTGTCATTACAGCTTAGAATCAACATACAGACTTGAAGGAGGGCACAACTGTGACTACACCTGATCGTACACGCGTCACCGTAGAGATCTACGGGACTTCCTATAAACTGGTTGGCAGCAGTGCCGACTATATGAAACAAGTAGCTAATTTGGTGGATGAGCGCATGAGCGCAATTTCCAAGCATCATTCCCGTCTGGATACTCCGCGTATTGCGGTACTGGCGGCTGTACATATGGCTGAGCAGTCTCTTCAGACTCAGGAGATTCGGAATGAACTGAAAATGCTGACCGGTGAACGGACAGAACTTCGAAATGAATTAAACAGGCTGAATGCGATTCAAAGTGAACATCAGCAGGAACTGGAGCGTCGTGACCAGGCGCTGGCTGAAGCGACCAAGCAGAAGTCCGAGGCAGAACAGGCCCTGGCGAAGCTGCAATCCGAGAATCAGGATGAGTTAAACAAGCTGAAATCATTGCTTGAGCAGGAACGAGCGCAGACTGCAGCCCGTGAACAAAAATGGCAGTCGCAGACTGCTGCACAGCTCAAGGAAGCCGAAGAGAAGATGAAATTGCGGCTGAAAGAAACCGAAGAGAAGGCGGATAACCAGCTGAAACAGGCTCAGGCCCAGGCAGCGGCTCAGCTAAAAGAAGTTCAAGCGCGTGCTGCAGCTGAATTGCAGCAGAGCCAAGCGAAGGCCGCTGGACAGTACAAGGAGCTGCAGGATAAGACAGCGGCTGAGCTGAAGGAAGTAAAAGCACGCGCTGCAGCTGAATTGCAGCAGAGCCAGGCGAAGGCCGCTGGACAGTACAAAGAGCTGCAGGATAAGACAGCAGCCCAGATTAAGGAAGCGGAAAGTCGTGCTGTAGCAGAACGCCAGAAAATTGAGGCGAAGGCGGTACAGCAGGTACAGGCAGCCAAAGAGGAGGCTGAGGCCGCGATTTTGTCCGAATTGGAACAGGCAGAAAGTCAATTGAAGAAGGTTCAGGAAGAGGCTGAGCTTCAATACCGTGAACTCCAGTCCCAAACGGATCAGCGTTTGCAGGAGGCGAAGCAGCAGGCAGCCGAGCAATTAAGATTCCAGCTGGGCAAGGTTCAGGAAGAGCAGGCCTTACAGCTACAACAAACGAAAGAGGAACATCTAACAGAGATCGAAAAGCTGAAAGCCGATTTCCACGAATCGTCCGAGCAGGCTGAACTGGAATGGATGGAAAAAGAAGCAGCCTATGAGGAGCAATTGCAGCAAGCAAAAGAAGTGGCAGCAACTCAGGTTACCCAAGTTGCAGCTAGTGCTGAAGCCAAACTGCAGGAAGAACGCGGAAAACTGCTGCAACAGCTGGAACAGGAGCGCACGCAAGCTGGGGGTCGCGTAGCAGAAATTGAGAAGCAGCTTGGCGATATACGCAAGCAGCTGGAAGAGGCACAGGAAGTAGTTGCGGATCAAGAACAGCAGCTTCAGCAGGAACGCGCTCAACTGGATATGTTCCGTAAGGAACAAACGCAGCGGAAACAGGACCAGGAAGTTCAGGCGCGACGCATAACGGAACTTGAACAGCAGTTGGCACAGCTGAAGGAAGACAGTACCAAGCTCCAAGAGCAGCTCCGTGAAACGGAAATTGCTTTGCAGCAGTCTCGTGAAACGGAGCAAGAGTGGAAACAGCAATACAATGAGACCGTGGACAGAGAAACTTCCCTTACGGCTCAGCTTCGGAAAGTTCAAGAGCAGCATGGACTGCTTGAAAAAGATATTCAGAAGCTTCGTGAGGCTGAAGAGAAGTCCGAAAATGAACAACGCAGACTACAGAAGGTTCTGGAGCAGGCTCATGCTGCCGTTCGTACATTGCAAAATGAAATCAGTACGCTTACCGAAAGTGAAAAATCATGGAAGGACCTGGCTGAACAGCGTCTTGTCGAGATGGGAGAGCTGGAGACTCAGGTGCTTGAGGCGGCAGAACAGAATGAAACACTGGAGTCTGGTGTACAGTCACTCCATGATGAATTATCCGTGGTTAAGGAAGAAGCTCGCGGGTACAGAGAAGAAGCGAATCGCTACAACGAGAAGGCAAGTCATTTGCAGCAGGAACGCGAACAGCTTGAAGATGAACTGAAGCGTATCCGTGAAGAACTGAACAAACTTCAGGAATCCTATAAACAAATCCGCAACGAATATGGGGATGCACTGCAGCGGGAAGAGAATCAGGCCCGCAAGCTCGCTGAACTGGATCAAGAAAAGCGGTCGCTGGAACAGGCGCTTGCTACATCCGGCGAGCATGCTGCCAAGCTATCCGAGCAGCTTGCAGAACAAGGAAGCTTGCTTGCACAGACAGAGGAAGAAGCGCTTGAATGGCAGATTAAGTATGAAGAATTGTCTGCCAAACAAACAGAGCTAACATCACAATTGGATGAGTTAAAGGAGCGGGAAACCCGGTTGCTCTCTCGGGTGGAACAAGCCGAGCAGCAGGACCTGGTCTGGCAGCGTCGTGCAGATGAATGGGCTGTACAGGAGCAATCCTGGCAGGAACGCTGGAACCTGCTTGAGAATGAATTGGATGTTTGGCAGAAGGAAAGTGCCGCGAGTGTTGAAAAGGTGGAGGAGCTTGAACAGGAACGTCAGCAGCTCGATAAGCTCCGTAACGAGGCAATAGAAGAGAAGCAAACGATGGAAAATGAACTGCTGGAGATTGGTGAGCGCTATGAGCTCGCAGCGAATCAGCTTCGATTGCTGCAGGTTGAACGCGAAATGGAGCAGGAGAAGGCAGAGCAGTTGAACATGGAGTATCGCCAGCTGCGGGATGAATATACGAAATTGCAGACGGAATATAACGAATGGATCGAATTGATTGAACAGGATCAGACCTAACGGCATCAGATCATAACTGGAATCATGGGCATCGTACGATTGTACAATTTGTTATAAGACAGAAAGAGCTCCCGTCGTTACGGGGGCTCATTGTCTTGGGACTTATTCTTCGACAATAATTTTGGAGATCATGCTGCTATGTCCACTTCCACAGAATACGGAGCAGGACATTTCGAATTCTCCAACCTTGTCGGGGGTAATTACTTTAGAGCTGTTTTTGGTGTCCAGCTGAAGATTCAGCTCAGGAACAAGGATACCATGATTACCATTGACGTTTTCGTAAACAATGTTAACGGGGACTCCTTTTTTAAGATGGTATTCCGGTTGGTCGAATTCATAGTTGCTCGCCTTAATGACGAGCTCCTCGCTTGCAGTTACGTCGGCTTCAGGTTCACCACTGCTGCCCGAGTCAGCTGATTGTTGGCCTCCTCCGCAAGCGGCGAGAACCAAGATCAACATGCAGGCTGCTAGCCAAGCCATAGTCTTTTTCATCATGTGCCTCCTTAAGCATGATATAGATGAAATTTTAATCATTTCTCAAGTCATCATACCGCAAAATGGTAAGGCCTGTACATGAAGGCTATGTCGTTTTGTTGAAGATTAGCAAGCAGAAATTCTTCTACTTCAGAGGAGTTGCTGAAAGGCTGTGGAAATGAAAAAACCTCATCTGGCATATTGGCCATCAGAGGTTGAAGGAGAACTCGCAGGTGTTCAAAACAGCTGCATTATGAGGTGCTTCTTAGTTATTCTTGGAGCTTCGTCCTGCTTCGAAAGGTGTGGATACCGGAATGAACAGATCGATAATCCCGATCACCAGCGCAGCCAGAATGGCACCAAGTAAACTAACTTCGACATGATCAACGATATATTGACCGAGCCAGATTACCAATGCACTGACGATGAAGCCGACGATTCCGCGGCCAAAAGGGGTAACCCTTTTGCCAAAGACGCCTTCAATGATCCAGCCGAGCAGTGCAATAACCAGAGCGAGCAGCAGAGCGCTCCAGAAACCACCGACTGCAAATCCGGGAACGATCCAGCTGACAACCATCAATACGATTGCAGCGATGATAAAACGCACGACATGTCCCAAGAAGTTCAACGTGTTTACCTCCTTTAAGTTCAGATCGGATTATGCATTTGGTCCACATCACATGGAGAGGTTGCAAAATCCTGACACCCGTAGTTTGCGGCATGATGTCAGAACTTATGTGTGGAAGGATTCGTTAAATAGCGCAGTAAAGTTTCTTTCGTTATAATACAGATATAGTTTGGAAGGAGTTGTACACTTGGACACGAAAATTCTACACACACTGGAATACCGCAAAATTTTAAATACATTGCAAAGCTATGCCCAAACAACCATGGGTAAGAAGAAAGCGGAACAACTGCAACCCATCAGTGAGTTGGAAGAAGTAAAGCGATTGCTTCAGCAAACCGATGAAGCCTTCACTTTTGATCGCCTGAAGGGCTCGCCTTCGTTTGGAGGCATTGTGGACATCACGGCATCCGTGAAACGGGCCGAAATTGGAGGAACCCTGAATCCGCATGAACTTCTCGGTATTTCCAATACAACCTTGGCTTCTCGCCGCTTGAAGCGCCAGATTGCCGCTCTTCATGAAGATGAGAAGATCGAGTCCTTGTTCTTTATCAGTGATCAGCTGTCAGAGCAAAAAGCACTTGAAGACGCAATTCGCGTTTGTATTGATGACAATGCTGAAGTGGCTGACAGTGCGAGTGTAACGCTGGCACAAATTCGGCGTGAGCTGCGGGGAGGGGAAGCCAGAATCCGTGAGAAACTCGATTCCATGATTCGTTCCTCTACCGTATCCAAAATGCTGCAGGATCAGCTGATCACCATTCGTGGAGATCGATTCGTCATCCCGGTAAAAGCGGAATACCGTTCTTACTTCGGCGGGATCGTACACGATCAGTCCGGTTCGGGAGCAACGCTCTTTATCGAGCCGGAGTCGATCGTAGCGATGAACAACAAATTACGTGAGACCCGAATCCGGGAAGAACGCGAAATTGAAGTGATTTTGCAGAAATTGACGGCACTTGTCAGTGAGCAGGGCGAGTGGCTGTTGTATGATGTCGATTTGCTGGGCTCCCTGGACTTTATCTTTGCCAAAGCACGGCATGCCCGTGAATTAAAAGCGACTTTGCCGCGCATGAATGACCGAGGGTTTATTAAGCTCAAAAAAGGACGTCACCCGCTAATTGCCATCGAAAACGTGGTCCCAACCGACATTGAACTGGGCAACGACTATACGTCTATTATTGTGACGGGGCCGAATACGGGTGGCAAAACAGTAACACTCAAAACCATTGGATTACTGAGCCTCATGGCGATGTCCGGCTTGTTCGTGCCTGCCGAAGATGGCAGTCAGCTCTGTGTTTTTGATGCAATCTATGCCGATATTGGAGACGAACAGAGCATTGAGCAGAATCTAAGTACGTTCTCCAGCCATATGACGAACATTATCCGAATTCTGAAAAATATGACGACCAAAAGTCTGGTGCTGCTTGACGAGCTAGGCGCAGGAACGGATCCGGCCGAAGGATCTGCACTGGCCATCTCCATTCTGGAGCATATGCATCAGACAGGATGCCGCATGGTAGCGACAACGCATTACAGTGAGCTGAAAGCTTATGCTTATGAACGTAAAGGTGTTATTAACGCCAGCATGGAATTTGATGTAAATACGCTGAGTCCGACCTATCGTCTATTGGTAGGTGTTCCAGGACGAAGTAACGCGTTTGCGATCGCTGAGCGCCTTGGTTTGCCTGGATACATTCTGGACTATGCTCGTGGTGAAGTAAAAGAAGAGGATCAGCGAGTGGAACACATGATTGCTTCCCTGGAAGAAAACCGGCTTACAGCTGAGCAGGAACGGGAAAATGCGGAACGTCTGCGTCAGGATATGGAGAAATTACGGAGCCGTCATCAGTCCGAGCTCGAGAAGCTGGAACAGCAGCGTGAGCGCCGGATTGAAAAAGCAGAGGAAGATGCTCGTAACATCGTGGACAAGGCGAGAGCGGAAGCAGAGAAAATTATTGCGGACCTGCGTCAGCTCGCGATGGAAGAAGGCGCATCGGTGAAAGAGCATAAGCTGATTGCTGCCCGCAAACAACTGGATGAAGCTGAACCGGAGAGACGTAAAAAGACAGTCAAACGCACAGGATCAGCACCAAAAACCCGGGCTATCGGCCCAGGGGATGAAGTGCATGTGTACAGTTTGAACCAAAAAGGGCATGTCGTGGAAATGTCCGGCACCAAAGAAGCTGTCGTGCAACTGGGGATAATGAAAATGAAAGTATCCCTGGATGATCTGGAGCTGAAACAATCTGCGCCTGAAACCAAACCGAAGCAAAAACCGGTCACTGGCATGAAGCGTACACGTGATGACAACGTAAAGAGTGAACTGGATTTGCGAGGAACCAATCTGGAGGAAGCATTGATGGAGACGGACCGTTTTATCGATGAAGCCTTCCTGGCGAATTTGGGACAAGTATACATTATTCACGGTAAAGGAACTGGAATTTTGCGTTCCGGTATTCAGGATTATCTGCGTAAGCATAAACATATTAAAAGTTACCGGCTGGGCAATTACGGAGAAGGCGGAAACGGCGTAACCGTTGCAGAATTGGAATAGCCGGACCTTGAAACAACGGTGTTCCACAGCGTGGTGAGAGGGGCAGTGGAACAGGGGGAGGGGAACAGGGAGTGAAAGGGACGATTGACCAACTGCTGTCGCATCCCTTGGGGATGGTACTCGGTTTTTTCTCGGTAGCCATAATGGAGCTGCTTGTGTTTCTGGCTTGTTTTGAACTTGTAACCAAATACAAATGCTGGGATGAGATCAAGAAAGGCAATGTGGCTGTTGCCATGGCAACGGGAGGCAAGATTTTCGGGATCTGCAACGTGCTTCGCTTCTGCATACAGGCCAAGTCTTCTGTGTATGATGCCATGACATGGTCGTTAGTAGGCTTTGCTCTCCTGCTTATTGCTTACTTTCTGTTTGAGTTTCTGACACCGGTCTTCTCCATTGACAAAGAAATTGAGCGGGATAACCGGGCAGTGGGCTTGATATCAATGATTATTTCCGTCTCGCTGTCATTTGTAATCGGCGCGAGCATCATGTAGGGGGACCTGGCATGAAAATATTGATACGAATTTTGTTTGCGGCTTCCATTGTGTTTTTTGCTATCGGTGTCATATACGTCATGAACACCTGACAATAAGATTGTATAAAAGAAAGGTTGATTTAATTGGAAACAACAGTATGTCCGTGGTGTCACACCGAAATCGTATGGGATGAGGAATTGGGACCTGAAGAAGAGTGTCCTTATTGTCACAATGAACTGAAAGGTTATCGTACGCTGAACATCAACATTGGAGAAGAAGAGAATGAAGATGAAGCAAGCGATATTTACGATGTAGATCATGTTCAGGACAGCAATCAAACCACTGACCTCGCTGCATTGTGGGGAGATGAAGTCGAACTGAAATTGCCTGAACTCCGCACACTGACTAAATACGCGGACGAAGGCAACGATCTGATCCGATATGAAGAAGGCGTGGAGAAACAGCTGGATCTGCAGGAAGAAGTACCTGAATGCCCACATTGTCGTGAATTCATGATTCTCGCAGGTACACAAACATCCACGAAGGACACATTCACACCCGTAGCCAACGCGGTTTCAGGAACGGATTCCCTGCTGGATGCACCGTTTACGGTGCAAATGTATGTCTGCTCTGGATGTTTCCAAGTTCAATATAGTTTGGCCGAAGATGATCGTCTGCGCCTTATTCAAAATCTGAGCGCCAAGAAGTAATTTCCACGCCATTCAAATGAAATATTCGGAGATTCGTCATGTTTTTCCTCTGCTTGGGGTACGTTAACCCTGAGACTTGCCGCGAAGCGCTGACTTCAAGCGGAATAAGGAGGGAGCAGATGAAGATATCTCTGGGCCGACAATCCATTCTGCTTCTAGGCGTGAATGGATTGTTTGTGTTAGCCGGAGCTTTGTCGGGGACGTTTTTGAATGTATATCTGTGGAAGAGTCGTCCGGACTATGCGATGCTGGGATGGTTTACTGTAAGTCAACAGCTTGCATTAGGATTGACATTCTGGTTAGCCGGGAAATGGATCAAAGAACATAATAAAATGAGCGCACTGCGTCTGGGCACAGCATTGTCTGGCATATTTTATATGCTTGTCCTATGGGCCGGTCCAAGAGCGGTAGATTGGATATGGCCACTCGGCATATTGCTCGGATGTGCTCTGGGTCTGTTCTGGATCGCCTTTAATGTGGTGTATTTTGAAGTAACAGACCGGGAGAACCGGGACCTGTTCAATGGATGGGTCGGGTTGCTGGGCTCCATGACAGGAATCATCGGTCCATGGTTCTCGGGCTTGATTATTACGAAGATGGCGGATAATTCAGGGTACCGACTTATTTTTACTGTCTCACTCGTGATTTACGTAATTGCCGTGGTCTTCAGCTTTTTTCTGAAAAAGAGAAAAGTCAGCGGCACCTACCGGTGGTCGGAACCCTGGCACCAGTTATCCCGTTCAGGAAGTGCATGGAGACCACTGGGACTGGGGTTGTTTGCCCAAGGTGTAAGGGAGGGCGTATTCGCCTTTTTGATTGCGCTGCTCGTTTACGTAGCCACGGAACAGGAGTACAAGCTGGGTCAGTTTTCATTGATTACATCCGCCGTAGCTTTGGTCAGTTATTGGATGGCAGGCAAGTGGTTCAAACCGCATTATCGATCCAAAGGCATGTTGACGGGGGCCATAATATTATTCCTCGTTCTGCTCCCCTTGATCTGGAAAGTGAGCTACGGCACACTTTTGATTATGGGAATTGGTTCAGCACTCGCCATGCCGTTATACATGCTGCCCATGATTGCGTCAGGATTCGACTTGATGGGCATGAGCGGCGAAAATGTGGAGAAAAGGGTTGAACTTGTCGTATTAAGGGAGCTTTGCCTGATGACAGGACGTTTATCTGGTCTTGCAGTGTTTATAATTATCGTAACGAACGGCCCCTCACTTCGTACCTTAACCTGGCTCATCGTTGTTTTGGGAGCCTTCCCGTTAGTCGGCTGGATCTTTATGCGAAAAATGTTAGTAGAGCCGGAACAGGGTAAGACTGCGTCCTGATCGCTTGATCACAACCGAAAAAGGTGCAAAATCAGAAGAGCATATCTGATCTGCACCTTTATTTGTTTTACACGGGAGAAGGTTTATTTGTCCTGGTCAAAGAGAACAGCTCCATATCATCGTTCTGAACCCCGGTAATGACATCTGTAAGAATGGATGCGGCAATCATGCTGTATACCGTTCCATTGCCACCATACCCTTCGATAAAATAGCAGTTTGGGTACTCAGGGTGAGGGCCAATTAGGGGGAATCCATCATGGGTGCTGCCGAAGACCGCTTCCCAAGCATAGTCTATTGCCAAATCCGGAAGTGGAAAGTGGTCAGCTATTTTTTTCAATAAAGTCTCCCCCCTAAGTTTGGCACGTATTGCACGCTGGTCATCATGGGGAATTTCTTCATCAAGCCCTCCAGCAACAATTCTGCCATCCGGGGTGGTTCGCATATATAAATAAGGCCGAGCAGTTTCCCATATTAAGCTTTGGTTGTACCAACTGCTTAAATCCTTAAGTGGTTTCGTTGCAATAGCATAGGTGCTCTGCAGATAGGCCCCACGATCTCTCTTGATCTCCTGTGTCTCATAGCCGGTAGAGAAAATAACTTGTTTGGCTCGGATCGTCCCAGTAGGGGTGTAACAGAGGACAACATCTTCACCATATTCACAATGGATCATTTCGGTTCGTTCGTACACTTGGGCACCCTTTTTTGAAGCACTATGAAGCAGACTATGCACCAGCATATAGGGATTAACCTCCGCATCTCCTTTGGTGTACAGCGCGTTCGGTTTACTGAAGGGAAAGTGGGTACTAATTTTGTTTCGGCTCCACAGCTCAACATCGAATGCATAGTTTTGGAGTGTATGGTACTCCTCTTCCAACAGGGCAACATCTTCTTCGCTGCTGGCGCAATATAAACTGGTGCGAGGAATATACCAAGGATCGATGTCCAAAGTTGAAATCGTATCCTTTAATTGTTGCATGGCCAAACGGCACAATTCGTAAAATCGTACACCACGTTGTTCGCCAAAGGTATGTATGCAGGACGTAAGCGTCTTATCATTGGAGTATTGCAGCAGTCCCAAGCTGGCCATGCTGCTGCCACGACCAACCTCTCTCTTATCAATAACGACTGCGTGCAAACCTTTCTCCGCTAATAGCTTGGCAGATAGCGCTCCTCCCATGCCGCCACCGATAATGAGGCAATCACAGAAAATTTCACCTTCAAGAACAGGGTATTTGAATCGGGGGTGAAGGGTACCTGGCCACAACGTGCTGCCACTAATCAGTTTCATAATGAAGAAATCACCTCGGATTGAATTGTTCAATGAGTATACTTTTGCAGGACAGGGTAAAAATAAAGCCGCATAAACTTTAGGTTAAGGAGGAAAAAAGCACATGCAAAACACGCAGATGCAGGCGCTTAGTCCCAAAGAACTGAACTACATTGCGGATTCGATCTCCAATGAAGAGATGCTGATCAAACAGTGTGCAGCAACAGCTTCCATCACACATAACCCGCAAATCCAGCAGGCTTTGAATCAATATGTACGCTCACATGAACAGCATCTAAACACACTTGTCAATGCCCTTCAGCAACACCAGTCTCTGGCCCCTACACAAGCTTAGGTAGTCCTAGAAATTTAAACGTATAGGAGGAAACCGCGTGTACTCTCAATCTTTGTCATCTAGTGGAAATTTTATGCAGGAGCTGGATCTGCTCAAGTCGATTCTTGCGGATTTAAGACGAACTTCCCGTGAATATACAACAGCAACGACTGAATCTTCCTGCCCTGTTACCCGCAGAATGTTTACAGATCTGACGAACGATACCCTTAGATTGCAAGGGGAGCTATTCAACCTGATGCAGCAGAACAATATGTATTCCGCTTCTTCCAAAGTCACTCGGAGCGAGCTTGACAAAACAATTCAGTCTGCACATCAAACGCAGCAAAAATGTAATCAGTTCATTCAGGAAAAGAACACCCTGTCCAGCCCATACAGCCAGGCACCTAATGTGCCTCAGCATCAACCCAATTACAGCAACCCTTATTACATGTAACATTTTAGAACGGATTGAAGCATCATTGCGAATAAGGATGGAAGCACCGTTTGTCCAGACCATACCACCGCTTGCCTGAATTGAGGGCAGGCGGTTTTTAGCTTTGCACAGACGTTAAATTCATGTAATATAAGTATTAATTCATTTTCAGGAACCTGGATGACGCTGGAGGGAAAGTCATGAAAGATTTGAACGATCTGCAATTAAAAGTTCTGGATCTGCTGAAGGAAGACGCGAGAAGGTCTCCGGCGCTGTTATCTACACTGCTGGGGGAGTCTGAAGACAAGATCAAAGACGCTGTGGCCCAGCTCGAACAGGACCACGTCATTGTAAAGTATGCAACAGTGGTTAACTGGAGCAAAATTGACGATGAGAAAGTGACAGCCCTGATTGAAGTACAGATCACGCCGGAACGTGGCCGTGGTTTTGAGGGTATTGCTGAACGTATTTATTTGTATCCACAAGTGAAATCAGTCTATCTCATGTCAGGTGCATACGATCTGCTCGTAGAAGTGGAAGGCGGCAACCTGCGTGAAGTCGCTAACTTTGTATCGGAGAAACTATCTCCAATCGATTCGGTGCTTTCGACCAAAACAAACTTTATTCTTAAAAAATATAAACAGGACGGGATCATTTTCGAAGACCATCAGGAAGATAACCGTCTCATGATCTCGCCGTAAAGGAAGATGTGTCATGATAGTGAATGAACAGACAACAGGGAACAACAAGAAGATGACCTCGTATCTGGCACCTCTGGTTCAGCAGATACCTCCATCCGGAATTCGGAAGTTTTTCGACCTGGTTGGCGACAACAAGGATATTATTACGCTGGGTGTCGGCGAACCCGACTTCGTTACACCTTGGCATATGCGCGAAGCTTGTGTATACTCTCTCGAAAGAGGCATGACAAGTTACACTTCGAATGCGGGTATGCCCAAATTGAGAGAAGCCATCAGTAATTATCTGGACACTCAATTTGATACCAAGTACGATCCCAAGGATGAAATTATCGTTACGGTTGGCGGCAGTGAGGCCATTGACCTTGCTCTGCGTGCATTAATTGTGCCAGGAGATGAGATTCTCATTCCGGAGCCTTCTTATGTAGCCTATTCACCAATTGCCTCCATTGGCGGAGGAGTTCCTGTGGGCGTAGATACGCATGCCAAAGATCAATTCAAATTGACTGCCGAGTCACTGGAAGCACGCATTACACCGAAGTCCAAAGTTGTGATTCTATGTTATCCGAGTAATCCAACTGGGGCGATCATGACGTACGAAGACTGGCTGCCGATCGCAGAAGTCATTAAGAAGCATGATCTGATCGTCATTGCTGACGAAATTTATGCAGAACTGACGTATACTCAAAAACATGTCAGCTTCGCTTCGATCCCGGATATGAAGGATCGGACGATTCTTGTGAGCGGCTTCTCCAAAGCATTTGCCATGACGGGTTGGCGGATTGGTTACATGTGCGGTCATCCGGAACTTATCGCAGCCATGTTAAAAATCCACCAGTATACCGTGATGTGTGCTCCAGCGATGGGACAGGTCGCGGCACTTGAGGCGCTTACGAATGGATTGGGAGAGAAGGACCGCATGGTCGAGTCCTACAATCAGCGCAGACGACTTATTGTACAGGGATTCCGTGATATTGGCCTGGATTGCCATGAACCTCAGGGAGCCTTCTACGCATTTCCGAGTATTCAAAAGACCGGCCTGAACTCTGATCTTTTTGCCGAGCGTCTCTTGACCGAAAATAAAGTTGCTGCTGTGCCCGGGAACGTATTTGGCCCTCAGGGAGAAGGATTTTTACGCTGTTCTTATGCCACTTCAGTGACCCAATTGAATGAAGCTTTGGAACGAATCGGAAATTTTGTTTACAAACTGCAAAAAGAGGGTTAATAAGAAGTAGCTTCTTTTTCGCAAATGTGGACATTTTGTAACTTAGAAAAAAATAACTTTCATTTACAAAATATTGTGATATAATTTCAATTTGAAATATGTTTTTCATATATTTGGAAACTAATTTTCCAAGGAGGGGTTAGCATTGTTTTGTGTTGAATATGATTTACCGACTAATCGTGGGCATTACCTGGCAGAAGGCGATCAAGGCGACCGATGGTCGGTGAGACCAGATCACGAATCTTTGCATGACATTTCCTTGGAAGATGAGATCCACATGCTTCGTCGCAAGATGGAACAGATTTTCATGGAGGAGAAATCCTTCACTTCAGAAATTGTGATTGAAATCAGCAGTTTATTGGATCTGAAGATCAATGAATATATGAAAGCTAACCCGATAAAAGGGAGATAAATTGAAACTTACGAAAACGTTACCCATATGAATGTTAAGGAGACCCTGAGGGGTCTTCTTTTTTTGGTGGGGTAAAGAAATCTCTTATTTGTAAGGGTTATTTTTTTGCGTGGAACAATTGTGATATATTGTACTTAGGAGACTAAAGGGGGAACTGGAATGAAGAGATTTTGGGGGCTAACCGCACTCGTATCATTAATTTTTTTGCTCGCCGGATGTGGTGGCAAAGACGGTTTTACCATTTTCATCATTGATAATCAGGGTAATCCATCTGTGATCGCGGAGCAGTTACAGACCAATCTGCAGCAAAAGCTGGGTGAGGAACCTAAAGTGGAAGTCATTACAAGCGCCATGTATGATGTACAGAAAATTATGGTGGAGTACGCAGCAGGCAGTCATGATATTTTCATTCTGCCAGAGGCAGATATGAAACAATACGGGAGCAATGGTTCCAATATTCCGTTGGATGATACATTTGATCCTGAGAAGTATAAGCGTGGTGTGTTTGAGGGTGGAGTTCTGGTTGAAGAGGGTCAAGGAGACAATGGCACCGATATGAAGCAAGAAAGCCATCTCTATGGTATCCCACTCGAAGATATGCAAATGTTCAAGGATGTGGAGTATGCCGCCCAAAATCTGTTTGCTACCATTCCGCTATCGGCAGCCAATGTAGAAGAATCCAAAAAAGTGCTGAAGGCGCTGACAGAATAGCGTATAAGTATGGTAACTGAAGGAGGGGAGCGGATTGCTGATTACGGTCACTGGCGGGATAGGGAGTGGTAAAACCAGGTTTGCCCTGGGTTATGCAGCTCAAATCAGCCGGGAAGGAATCTACTTATCCACAGGCGATCATGATCCGGTGATTCCGGAACTGCCATCCGCTCATTATCGCGCCATTTCAGCCGGGAATGGCCATCACCTGACGGAAGTCATTCACCAGATCAATCGGGAATCGAATCTGTTTCTGGCTGATCAGCGAATAGTCATTGTGGACAGCCTGACATCGTGGATGGCTGCCGGATTTAGAGCAACGGATGATCTTGATCAACAACGCGTACATACACAACAGCTGCTTGATGCCTTACTATCTTATCAGGGCAAGCTGCTTGTCATTACCAATGAAATGCATGGTTCCTTGTATCCTTCGGAAGAGGAGCGTATCTTTGCCGCAAGAATGGCTTCGGTGAATCGTGCACTGCAGTCTCACTCGGAACGCATGTACATGGTGGTATCAGGACTTGCCATTGATCTGAAGGAGAAAGAAGTGCGGTACAACGATAACTGAGTATCATAGGTCAAGATGACAGGCAAACAAACAAAAGCCTCCTTAACCACGAATTGTGGTGCGGAGGCTTATTTATATGAGAGATGTATTAGTATAATCCGTGGCGTGATACACGATTTCTATTTGCGTTTATTAATACGTCTGATCCACCAGATCACACACCCAACCAGGATAATGGCGAGCAGCGCATATACCACCAGTGAATAGACGTCCATAAAGTGCAAAATATTTTCCCAGGAAGCGCCAAGTGCTGCCCCAACGGAGACCAGAATAATGTTCCAGGCGAGTGTCCCGATGGTGGTGAAGAGGACGAACAAACCGAATTTCATGTTGGACATGCCTGCAGGAATGGAGATGAGACTGCGGACAAGAGGCACCATGCGGCAGAATAATACAGTCCACATTCCATATTTGTCAAACCATGCATCAACACGGTGGATATCTTCTTTTTTGATTCGCAGAATATGTCCCCAGCGATCTACAATTTTCTCCAGACGCTCCACGTCAATCAGGAGTCCGATCCCATAGAGAATCACTGCACCCAGCACAGATCCAATGGTAGCTGCAATGATAACACCGGGAAGAGTTAGGCTGGTGTAAGTCGTCATAAATCCGCCGAAAGGCAAAATAATCTCCGAAGGAATGGGAGGAAATACATTTTCGAGAGCAATAATGAGTGCGATGCCTATGTAGCCGTATTGTTCCATGAAATCGGTTATCCAGTTTTGCATAATCGTCTCCTCTACTTTTGATTTACCTGAATTTGACGTATACTCGGGCAGAGCACGCCAATTCATATATACGTGCAAAGGGTACAAGCGGTTTCTGAAAAAAATGCATTTCCGTATCCAAGGGAGGTCAAGTATACTGGTTAAGTTGAAGTTAGAGGGGCATGCATATAAGAATTAACCGATGTTCTGCCATGCGAATTGAAATTAAATATTTGGAGGGATTGCAAATGGGCATCTATACAAGAACAGGTGATGAAGGGCAAACTTCAGTCATCGGAGGACGGGTTATCAAAGATGACGACCGCGTTGAAGCTTACGGCACCATAGATGAGCTGAATTGTTTTGTCGGCCAGGCAATCAGTCTGATTGATGATACAGAGGGGAAATTCGAGGATTTGCGCGAACATTTGCTGGAGGTGCAGCAGGAACTGTTTGATTGCGGGTCGGACCTGGCGTTTGTGAAAATTAGCGAAACCAAGTATAAAGTGCGGGATGACATGGTGACCCGGCTTGAACAATGGATTGACCAGTATGATGCGGAGAACCCGAGAGTGGAAAGGTTCATTATCCCGGGAGGCAGCCCGCTGTCTTCAGCGCTTCATGTGTGCCGCACGGTATGTCGCCGTGCAGAGCGCCGCGCTGTAACATTGGGACAGCATACGGATATTAATCCATCGGTACGCCGTTACTTGAACCGTCTGTCTGATTATTTCTTCGTTGTAGCACGGACCGCCAATGCCAGACAGCAGGTGTCGGATATTGAATATGTACGGAGCAAAAAAGTGTTCCGCCGCAAAGAATGAGCGGCTATTATTCGCCGATTGTCTACACCGTTCCCGATCATGAAGATGGCTGGCTGCTGAAAACCGTGCTTCAGCGCCGGCTGCAGGTATCGCGCAAGCTCTTGTCCAGGCTGAAGCTCACGGAGCAGGGTATCATGTTGAATGGAGAACGCGTGTATATCAGCGTGAAGGTATCGGCTGGGGATGTACTGGAGATTCGGATGGAACAGGAGGAATCAGATGAAATTTTGCCGGAATCCATTCCTTTTTCCATTTTGTATGAAGATGAGCATTTGCTTATTGTTAACAAGGATGCCGGCGTAATTGTGCATCCGACACATGGACACTATACTGGGACTTTGGCGAACGGGGTTGTTCATTACTGGAAGTCCAAAGGAGAGCGTTTCCGATTTAGACCCATTCATCGGCTGGATCAGGAGACCTCGGGGGTACTGGCCATTGCCAAAAATCCGTATGTGCATCAGCATGTGTCTGAACAAATGATCGCAGGAACCGTAGATAAAAAGTACATTGCGTTTGTACATGGATGTCCTGCTCCCGAACAGGGGGCCGTTGATGGCCCAATCGACCGTGACCCGGAGGAGCCTCATCGGCGTATTGTCACGCCTGACGGCTATGCAGCAAGGACGCTGTACACCACGGTAACCCGTTGGGACGGTGGGACTGCAAGTGCGGTCAATCTGAAGCTGGAGAGTGGCAGAACGCATCAGATTCGTGTACATATGACTTCTGTCGGGTGTCCTTTGATCGGCGATCGAATGTACAAAACATTACCTGCGGATGAGATTGACGAACAGACAGCAGTTATGCGGGAGGAACGGGACCTATGGATTGACCGCCAGGCATTGCATGCCTGCGAGCTGTCGTTTGTTCATCCACTTACACAGGAACGCATGACGTTCCATGCGCCGCTTCCTTCAGATATGGCTGCGCTGGAGAAACGTTTAGATACCGAAGCCAAGCCAAGGGAAGAGGTGTAGGGGTCTCGAATCAACATTTGTGAATCCTATTAAGGATGCTGCTGTGATCCGAGGAGCAGGCAATCCTTGTTCCATGTTGTTTTAAATCGTTTTAAACGTATGGCGACGGTATCAATTTTGAGCGACTTTTGGATTGGCGAAGCAAACCAAGGAAAGCGAGAAATAGAAACCGGAGCAACCTGATACCGGAGCAACTCTAGGAGGGAATTGTAATGAGTAAACTGAAAGTATATCAGTACGCCAAATGCGGAACTTGCCGTAAGGCGGTAAAATGGCTTGAAGCTCAGGGACATGAGCTGGAGCTAATCCCCATTTTCGACACACCGCCGTCTGATGCCGAATTAACCGAGCTCATTCAGAAGAGCGGACTTGAAGTGAAGAAGTTTTTCAATACAAGCGGAGAAGTGTACAAGGAGCAGCAATTGAAGGACAAGCTGCCGGAAATGTCTGCAGAAGAACAGATTCGTCTGCTCGCCTCCAATGGCCGCCTGATTAAGCGTCCGATCGTGACAGATGGGGAACAGGTGACCGTGGGATTCAAGGAAGAGACGTATGAACAGCAATGGAACAGCGCTTAAAAATAGAGGCTGAGTGACGTGTCTATCCATTCATAAATGAAGCCCGATGAACAGCCCTGAATTGTTCAAAAATCAGGGCTTTTTTGGCTGAACGATGCTTGGCGGAACTATGCTATAATGATAGAATTAGTTTCGATATTTTATTTGCTATATACAGATAGGAGAGAACAAAATCAAGTGAATCAACGTAATGAACCTACTTTGTTGCTGGTAGACGGTATGGCAGTGTTGTTCCGGGCATTTTATGCGACATCTGCAAGCGGATATATCAGACGTACAAAGGCAGGCTTGCCAACCAACGCGGTATACGGATTTATCCGTTATTTCTGGGATGCGGTTCAGACGTTCGGACCAAGTCATGTGGTATGCTGCTGGGATATGGGTGGCAAGACGTTTCGCGGTGAAGAGTATGCGGCATACAAAGGCAATCGTCCCGAAGCGCCGAATGATCTGATTCCCCAGTTTGCATTGATTCGTGAAGTCATGGACAGCTTGGGCATTCCGAATATTGGAGCAGAGGGTTATGAAGCTGATGATTGTATCGGTACACTGGCCAAGTATTACACGGAGCAAACGGATATGAACGTGATGGTGCTGACCGGCGACCACGATATGCTGCAGCTGATCAATGACCGGACAAGCATTATTATCATGAAAAAAGGTCACGGTAATTACATGGTGTATACGCCTGAATCTCTCATGGCAGAGAAGCAGCTGACCCCTCGTCAAGTCATTGATATGAAAGGTCTGATGGGGGATGCAAGTGACAATTACCCTGGAGTACGTGGAATCGGTGAGAAAACAGCTCTAAAACTCGTGCAGGAATACGGCACCATTGAGGGGATTCTGGACAACCTGGATAAACTCACGCCATCGGTACGAAAAAAAATCGAGAACGATCTCGACATGCTGCATCTGTCCCGTAAACTGGCAGAAATTCACTGCGCTGTGCCGGTAGCCTGTGCACTGGATGTATGTGAATTGCGTCTGGATCCGGATATGGTGATGGACAAGTTCGAACAACTTGAGATGAAGAGCCTGGGCTCTTGGATGGGAGTGGCAATAGGGTGAGCAACATACAGACAAAACGTGCCGGTAGAAAGTGGTGGACAGGGGCTATGGCCCTCGTCCTGGCTCTGCCGGTGTTATTATCAGGAGCAGTGAGCGCTCCTCAGACAGCCGATGCAAAAGCGGCCATTAGCACCAAAGTACAGAAAGTAAAAGCAGCAGGACGAAATTTCACCGTACAAACAGTGAGTATTCCCAAAGGAACACCGGTTACCGTAGGATTAGCCAAGAAGCAGGTAGGTCAAACGGCAACATTGCCTTCCATTGTCAAAGCATATGGCGCCCAAGCAGCCATTAATGGGGCATTCTTTGAAGCATATAATGGAGCACCAGATCCTTACGGCATGTTAATAGCAAATGGAAAAGTCATACATATTGGACGATATGGAACAACAATAGGTTTTAAGGAAGACGGCACAGCGATTATGGATTCACTTCAGGTAAGTCTTACAGGTAAAGTGACCGATTCAGCAGGTAAGTCACGCAGCTGGTACGCAACTTTCATTAACCGTACCCCCTCTGCGAGTGCGAGCATTTCCATGCTGTACACGCCGGAGCGTGGACCAAAAGTTGGGTTCAAGGGTGGTACTGCGGTCGTGATGGAAAAGGGGGTTGTCACCAAGAAAGTGGCGAATAACAATGTGGCGATTCCGAAGAATGGATCTGTACTGGTCTTTACGGGCAATCAGAAATCTACTGCAGATCGCTTCACCGTGGGTTCGACTGTAGAAATGAATTATAAATATACTAACGCATCAGGCAAAGAGATTCCTTGGCAGGACGTGGTGACTGCCGTTGGGGCTGGCCCCCGTCTGGTGAAAGACGGTAAAGTCGCGGTGAATCCGACCAGCGAAGGATTCAAGGATACCAAGATTTTGAATGCCTCTGGTGCCAGAAGCGGGATCGCCATCATGGCCGACGGTTCAGTAATGCTTGCAACTGTGTCAGGAGCCACCATCAAAGAGTGGGCCGCAGTCATGCAGAAGCTCGGTGCCAAGCAGGCCATGAATCTGGATGGCGGTGCTTCCTCAGGCATGTATGCAGGTGGCAAGATGTTGACTTCACCAGGGCGGCTGCTAAGCAATACACTCGTTTTTGGCGGCTCAGTCCGTTAAGGAACTAATCGTTATGGGAGGTATGAATTATACATGACACTCGCACATGATCAACAGTCCGCAGAGCGTGAAACAGCTGTTCTTGCCATTAATGTGGGCCTGCCTCAGCCATTGCCTGGACAGAAGCGTGAAGTGCTGAGCGGCATTGTCAAACATCCCGTATCCGGCCCGATTTTCCTGTCATTCACTGGAATGACAGGGGATGGCCAGGCGGACCTGGAGCATCACGGCGGACCGGATAAGGCTGTTTGTGTATACGATTACAGCCGGTATTCTGCGCTGGAACAATTGATGAATCGCAAGCTGGACTTGGGAGCTTGTGGAGAGAATTTGACGGTTGAGGGCTGTTCCGAGGATCAAGTCCGGATTGGTGATGTATATGAATTGGGCGGAGCCTTGGTTCAGGTTAGCCAGCCAAGACAACCCTGCTTCAAACTCGCTGCCCGGTATGATTTCAAAGAGCTGCCTGTATATTTTCAAGAGAGTGGCTATACCGGTTTCTATTTTCGCGTACTGGAGGAGGGAGAAGTCGCTCCGGACTCTCCGTTCAGGCGAGTCCGCACGGACCCTGCATCCATGACCGTTCTGGAGGCCAACCGGATCATGCATCAGGGAAAGAAGGACGCTGCCGGAATGCGTTCATTACTGGCTATTCCATCACTGTCAGATAGCTGGAGGCAAACGTTATTGAAACGTTTGGATAACCTGGAGAGCGGGCAGTAAATCTTCAACATATCATCGTCCAGAACCAAAAATGAATTTCACTTTAAACTAACTTGGGAGTGTGACTAACTTGACGATTTTAGGCGCAATTGAAGCTGGAGGAACCAAATTTGTATGTGGGATTGGAACAGAGAACGGTGAAGTGCTTGAACGGGTAAGTTTTCCCACAACGACACCGGAAGAAACGATGGCTCAGGTAATTGCTTTCTTTGAAGGCAAGGGGATTGAAGCTTTGGGCGTGGGTTCTTTTGGACCGATTGACCCGATTGAAGGAAGTCCTACGTATGGATATATTACGACTACACCGAAGCCTCATTGGGGTCAGTATGATATCATTGGCAAACTCAAGGAGCATTTTGATGTACCGATGACGTTTGATACGGATGTAAACGGAGCTGCGCTTGGGGAAGCAACCTGGGGAGCCGCACAAGGACTGGAGAGCTGTTTGTATATCACTGTCGGAACAGGTATTGGTGCCGGTGCAGTTGTAGGCGGCAAAATGGTTCACGGTTTGTCACATCCTGAAATGGGACATATTATTGTACGCAGACACCCTGAAGATACATATGAAGGCTTTTGTCCGTACCACGGGGACTGTCTGGAAGGGCTTGCAGCGGGACCAGCCATCAATAAGCGTTGGGAACAGCCGGCATACGAACTGCCAGCAGACCACAAAGCCTGGGAGATTGAAGCTCATTATCTGGCTCACGCCCTTATGAATTATGTACTGATTCTCACTCCGGAAAAAATTGTAATGGGCGGCGGGGTCATGAAGCAAGAGCATCTGTTCCCTATGGTGCGCAGCAAATTGCAGGAGCTGTTAAATGGGTATGTTCAGCATCCGGCCCTTCACTCGGAGATCGACGAGTATGTCGTTCCACCGGGCCTTGGTGACAATGCTGGTTTGTGCGGATCGCTGGCCTTGGCAAAATTGGCCTTGAACAAGTAATTCACTTTATCATCAAATGGTTGACGAATTTTTCCATTGTGGTAAGATATGAGCAACAGCATAATACGGTTAATGAGGAAGCACCTCTCTTGCAATGAATTTGCGGGAGAGGTGCTTTTTTTGTTGCCTGGAGGCGGCTCATCTAACCGTGAATAGGCTGCAATATTAAGGAGGGGAACACAATGGAAGTCATTTTCATGAACAGATTGTCCAAAATGTCTGGTCAACATGAAGAACATGCTCAGCTATGGATTGGTGAGGAGGAGGGAGCCTGGCATCTCGGGTGGAGCCGCTATGAGGAAGGCGATCGCGAAGACAGCATCTGGTATGAGGGGAACTCCTGGGAAGAACTGCTCCATATATATCGCCACCAGTTGGCAATTCAGATGAGCGAAGGATACCGTCCACTGATTCAGGGATTTTTTAACGAAACAGAAGATTTGAAATCACGCAGTTATGGGGGACAGCGTCTTCATTGTTACAGTGAACGCTATGGCAATGAAGAATTATATACTGACCTATGCACTTGGCGGAGGAGAAGGGCTGCGTCTGACCGAAAGGCACCCTACTTTATTGCAACGAATCGTTTGCTGCGCATGATCAGTGCATTTGTTCCACAAAGCATGGATGAACTCATGCAGTTACCAGGTGTTGGGGAGAGCAAGGCAAGTGAATACGGTCAGGAGTGGATGGAACTCACGAGCGGAGTGGAGCGTTCTACCGCTTTTCCACTTGATTGGGTACCGTCTGTTTTGTCCGAAGATGAATATGAGAGCTGGTTGTACAAGCAAAAAGAACAGAAATACAAGCAGGAGCTGGACAAATTCACCACTCGCAAGCAGGTGCTTGAGGGTATGAAGGAAGGGTATACGCTTGAAGAGATCGTGAATCGCTCCGGACTATCCCGCAGAGAGCTAATTGAACTGCTGGAGACGCTCGATACGGAAGGATATGATACCGATAGCCTCTTGGATGCTGAGCTTGCGGTCATGCCTGAGCAGGAGCAGGAAGCGGTCTGGAGTGCGTACGAGGAACTGGGAGACAGTTTCCTTAAACCCGTATTACATAAAGTATATGGCGGAGACAAGCCGGTTAGCGGCAATCTGGAGCAAGTGTATGAGAGATTGCGCATGATCCGCATTCGATTCCGGAGACACGTAGAAACAGAACGGAACGCCGGGTAGACCCAAAAGTAGACAGAAGTTTTTGAAGAAAGCAAAAAAAAGACGAAGCCGTTTCTCCCTGAATGGAGCGCTTCGTCTTTTTTGGGTGAGTACGTTCAGATCCAGTCTTTTTTGCGGAAAATAAAGAACATGCTTAGGCCGAGGGTCACCATCAGACCAATGACAACAAAATATCCATACTTCCAGTCCAGCTCAGGCATGTTCGTGAAGTTCATCCCATAGATGCCCGTAATGACAGTCAGGGGCATGAACACCGTTGTAATGGCGGTAAACACGCGCATGATTTCGTTCGCTCGGTTGGCGATACTGGATTGATAAGCTTCTCGCAAGTTCCCCATCAGGTCGCGATAGGTTTCAAACGTCTCGGATATTTTCACAGCATTCTCATAGATGTCACTGAAATACTTCTGCAGCTGATCGTCGATCAGACGCAAATCTTTTTTGTTGAGCGTATTAATGACCTCTTTTTGAGGTCCCAACACCTTCTTGAGCCACAAGATCTCACTGCGCAGCCCGATGATTTCATTCAAATGGGATTTTTTCGTATGCATCAAAATATCTTCTTCCAGTTTCTCGATGCGTGCTTCGATCCGGTCTCCGACTGTAAAGTAGTTATCCACAATCAAATCGACCAGCAGATACAGGAGACGATCTGGTGTGCTGACTTCCTGTTCCCACAGAATGGGCTTCAAGGTCCGAAGTTCGCTGACTTTTTGCTTCGTAACACTAATAATATAGTGTCTGCCAAGAAACAGGTTGACCGCACGCAAAAAGATCTCTTCGTCATCAAAACGAATGCTGTTTACGACAATAAAATAATGGCTCTCATAAATTTCAATCTTCGGACGCTGTTCTTCATCACTCAAACAGTCCTCTACAGCCAGATCATGCATCATGAACAGCGGCTGAAGTACCGCCAGATCATCAACGTCTGCATCGATCCAGTAAAATCCCTCAGCTGGTGGCGTCAGCGCCTGCTCAATATCGTCCACCGGGATAAATACACCGTTGTTTACCAACCGGATTTTCATCGTTCATCCACTCCTTCTGCACCCGCCGAACAGGCGGATTTTCATCAATATGGGCGCAAAAAGAACAGATCAGCCGGTCGGCAGCGGAGCCTGGAAGTCAGGACTGCGTTCGCTTTATAATCAAACGGAAGTAACGTCCCGCTGCCGGCATGCTGATGTCAATTCTCTATGCAGTTTGTCGGAATACGGCTGACAGTCAGGCCTCGGGTCGCCATCCATTGAATATGTCACCTCTCACATAAGGGTTTGCAACACTTGTTTAGTATAACGCTGGTACATGGTGCTTTCAAGCGCAAAAATGTGTCTATTTCGCGCCCTGAAGCAGTGTATGACAGCGAGAGACAAACGGTTCCGGCCTACATGAACAGACACAAAACTACATGCTTGACGTGAGAGGATTAATGTTTTAAAGTAGACGGTGAACCACACTAAATACACAATTGAATATGGCGAAATCTTATCAAGAGTAGGTGGAGGGACTGGCCCGATGAAACCCGGCAACCGGCGGTATACCGCACGGTGCTAATTCTTGCAGCGACTAAGTGTCCATTGAGGCACTGTTGTAACTGAGAGATGAGAGAGGCGCATATCTATTTACATATGACCTTTCTCGGAATCCGAGGAAGGTCTTTGTTATATGCACCGACTTCTCAGCACTGATTTTCGCTACGGAACTTGAGTTTGTCAGGTGAGAGCGCACTCAATTTGCAAATCCGCACCTGTAGACAAGCTCATGGCAGTCTATCACGGTATTGATGTGAACACATCAAGCCAGTGATGGCTGCATCTATCTATGCACAAGGAGGAGTTTGTACATTATGCCAATTAAAATTCCAGACGCACTGCCTGCCAAAGAAGTCCTTGCAGGTGAGAACATCTTCGTAATGGACGAGACACATGCTTACCAGCAGGATATTCGTCCACTACGCATTGCTATATTAAACCTGATGCCTACCAAGGAAACAACGGAAACTCAACTGCTTCGTCTGGTGGGGAATACCCCTATTCAGGTCGATATTGTGCTGGTTCATCCCAAGTCCCACACGTCGAAGAACACATCACAGGAATATCTGAATCTCTTCTACAAAACCTTCGATGAGATTGAACACCGTCGTTTTGACGGGATGATCATTACAGGTGCACCTGTTGAGCAGATGGATTTCGAAGACGTGAATTATTGGAAGGAAATTCAGGAGATCTTCGATTGGACCAAAACCAACGTGACTTCGACCATGCATATCTGTTGGGCTTCGCAGGCTGGTCTGTACCATCATTTCGGTGTACCCAAGGTAGCACTGGAAGAGAAGTGTTTTGGCGTATTTCCACATACGATCAACAAATCTCACGTACAACTGCTTCGCGGATTTGATGAAGTATTCAATGTCCCGCATTCCCGTCATACCGAAGTTCGGCGCGAGGATATCGAGAAGAACGATAACCTCGAAATTTTGGCCGAATCGGAGGAAGCCGGCATTTTTCTGGTTGCAACCAAAGACGGCAAACAAATTTTTGTGACAGGACATGCGGAATATGATCCATTG
Organism: Paenibacillus pabuli; assembly: GCF_039831995.1. Lineage (NCBI taxonomy): Bacteria > Bacillati > Bacillota > Bacilli > Caryophanales > Paenibacillaceae > Paenibacillus > Paenibacillus pabuli. Next base: position 2,239,974 of record NZ_JBDOIO010000003.1, on the reverse strand, counting down.
TCCTTGAAATGGGAATATGACCGTGATGCATCCAAGGGATTGGATATCGCGCTGCCAAGACACTATTTTCCAAACGACGATCCATCCCGTGTTCCTCCGGCAACCTGGCGGGCACATGCAAACTTATTATTCTCTAATTGGCTCAATTACTATGTGTATCAGGAGACGCCTTACGATATTGGCCCGCAAATCTAATCGAGATTACAGGAGGATGCTGCAATGGAAGACAATAAGTTGAAAATCGAAAGTCGCTTAGCTCAGATCGGATCCGTCAATGAACCGGTGACTGGTGCCGTAAATTTCCCTATCTATCAATCTACAGCGTTTCGCCATCCGAAGCTTGGACAGAGCACGGGCTTTGACTACATTCGTACGACCAATCCAACGCGTAAGGTATTGGAAGAGGCAGCAGCCGCACTCGAATCCGGTGATGCCGGCTTCGCCTGTAGCTCGGGCATGGCAGCCCTGCAAACCATCTTTGCAATGTTCGGACAGGGAGATCATCTGATTGTATCACTGGATCTGTATGGGGGAACGTATCGTCTGCTTGAGCGTATCCTGTCCCGTTTTGGCGTAACTGCAAGTTATGTAGACACGAACGACTTGGTTGCAATGGAGAGCATTCGCCAGCCGAATACCAAAGCCGTATTTATCGAGACGCCAACCAATCCACTTATGATGATTACGGACATCGAAGCTGTCAGCTCCTGGGCGAAGAACCATAACCTGTTGACTATTGTGGACAATACGCTGCTGACGCCATTCTTCCAACGTCCTATTGAACTCGGAGCAGATATTGTTATTCATAGCGCAACCAAGTATCTGGGTGGACACAACGATGTGCTCGCCGGATTGATTATCACCAAGGGAGAGGAATTGTCAGCCGAGATGGCGTTCCTGCATAACTCCATCGGTGCAGTACTGTCTCCAAGTGATTCCTATCAGTTAATGAAAGGCATGAAGACACTCGCGCTTCGTATGGAGCGTCATGAGTATAATTCACTTACCATTGCCAAGTATTTGCTGGAACATCCATCCGTGGGCGAAGTATACCACCCTGGTTTGTCCGATCACCCAGGATACGAGGTGCAAAAGAAACAATCCAGAGGAAATACAGGCATCTTCTCTTTCAAAGTTAAGGATGCCCGTTTGGTTGAACCACTGCTGCGCCATATCAAGCTGATTGCTTTTGCCGAAAGTCTTGGCGGTGTGGAATCATTGATGACGTATCCGGCGGTGCAGACGCATGCGGATATCCCGCTAGAAATACGGGATGCCGTAGGGGTCGATGATCGCTTGCTGCGGTTCTCCGTAGGTATTGAGCATGCAGATGATCTGATTGCGGATTTGGGGAATGCCTTGGAAGCTGCACAGCGCGAGGTTGAAGGAGGCGTACATCATGAGTGAGCAGAACAATAAGCAATCCGAATTGAAGTTTGATACCAAGCTGCTGCATTTCGGTGATGAAGTGGATAAAACAACAGGAGCCTCCAGCGTTCCGATCTACCAGGCGTCCACATTCCATCATTTTGACATCTTTAATCCACCGCAGCATGATTACAGCCGTTCAGGTAATCCGACACGTCAGGCATTGGAAGATTACATCACCCTGCTTGAAGGTGGAGCCCGCGGATTCGCCTATTCCTCAGGAATGGCTGCAATCTCCAGTGTGTTCCTGATGTTCTCGGCAGGCGACCACATGATCGTAACGGAAGATGTGTATGGGGGAACATACCGCCTGCTCACGTCGATTCTGAGCAGAATGCAGATTGAGACGACGTTTGTGGATATGACCAATATTGAAGAAGTGAAGGCGGCCATTAAGCCGAATACGAAGGCAGTCTATATGGAGACACCTTCGAACCCGACACTGCGGATTACGGATATCGCTGCCGTCACATCGTGGGCACAGGAACATGAGCTGATCACAATTCTTGATAACACATTCATGACGCCTTATTATCAGCGCCCAATTGAGCTTGGCGTGGACATAGTTGTACATAGTGCAACCAAGTTTCTTGGTGGACATAGTGACGTACTTGCCGGACTGGCCGTTGCCCGTACCGAAGCGCTGGGAAGACAACTCAAGCAGCTTCAAAATGGGCTTGGTACCGTGCTCGGTGCTCAAGAATCCTGGCTTCTGATGCGCGGTATGAAAACACTCGGAGCACGTATGGCACACAGTGAACAAAGCACGGCGAAGCTGGCAGCCTGGCTCAGTGGACGCAGTGATATTACCGCAGTATACTATCCTGGACTGCTGGAGCATCCGGGGCGTGAAGCTCATGAGCGTCAATCCACGGGTTACGGAGCGGTTGTCTCATTTGACGTTGGATCAGGTGAACGTGCCAAAGCGGTGCTTAACCGAGTGAAGCTACCAATCGTAGCAGTCAGTCTGGGTGCCGTGGAAAGTATTCTGTCCTATCCTGCAATGATGTCCCATGCTGCGATGCCTGCTGAGGTACGCCTAGAACGAGGCATTACCGATGGATTGCTGCGCTTCTCAGTCGGGTTGGAAGACATTGACGATCTGATTGCTGATCTGGATCAGGCACTTCAGGAGTCTTAATTCATCTTTTTGGCTAGTTAAAAACAACAGATACGTCTAAAAAGCTGGAATTATAATAGAATGAATATGTCAATATTTTTACTTAATTTTAAAGCACCTGTTCATAAGGTGCTTTTTTTCACATGTAACCTGTGTTACGATAGACAGAGTACAGAAATGCGATGTTGCCACCAGAACTTGCAAGCCCTGCGTCTTATGCATCGATCCAATGAGTTGTTTTTCAATAACCCGGATATGGATCGAAACGTTCCAATTCGTTAGATCCTCTACGCAAGCATTTGGAACCCATCATGCACAAGGCTGGCATATATACAAGTCGGGACGGATCGTGATCATATTTTCTCTTCATGAGGGAGGCTTTTTACGATGAGTACGGTAGACCGTATCTTAGATAAAGCCCTTCGGGGCGAACGTTTAGACCTGGAAGACACGATTCAGCTGTTTGAATCGAACGAAGTCGACAAAATCGGGGCAGCTGCCAATGTGGTTATGAAACGCATGCACCCTGAGCCATACAGAACATTTGTTATCGGGCGTAACGTCAACTACACCAACGTGTGTGATGTGTACTGCCGTTTTTGTGCTTTCTATCGCAGACCTGGATCAGATGAAGGATATGTATTGCCGGACGAAGTGATCTTCCAGAAAATTCAGGAAACACAAGATGTAAACGGCACTGAGATTCTGATGCAAGGTGGAACGAATCCGAACCTGCCTTTCAGCTATTACACGGATCTGTTAAAAGCAATCAAGGAACGTTTCCCGAACATTACCATGCACTCCTTCTCACCAGCAGAAATTATGAAGATGGTAGAAGTATCCGATGGACTTACTTTGGAAGAAGTAGTACGTGCCATTCACGAAGCAGGATTGGATTCCTTGCCAGGTGGAGGCGCTGAAATTCTGGATGACCGTACACGCCGCAAAATCAGCCGTCTGAAAGGTTCATGGCGCGACTGGATGGACGTTATGCAAACAGCTCACCGGATCGGGATGAACACAACGGCAACGATGGTCATTGGTTTGGGTGAATCGATGGAAGAGCGCGCACTGCACCTGCTTCGTGTACGTGAAGCTCAGGATGAGTGCATTGCGAACAAATATGACTCAGAAGGCTTCCTGGCATTCATTCCTTGGACGTTCCAACCGGATAATACGAATCTGAAACTGGAGCGCCAAACTCCGGAAGAATATCTGAAGACGGTAGCGATCAGCCGTCTTGTGCTTGATAACATCAAGAACATTCAATCCTCATGGGTAACCATGGGCCCTGAAATTGGTAAGAAATCACTCGAATTTGGCTGTAATGATTTCGGCAGCACAATGATTGAAGAGAATGTCGTATCCGCAGCGGGTGCTACATACAAAGTCAACATTGGCTCGATTCTTCAGCTCATTCGTGAGGCGGGTTATATCCCGGCACAGCGTAATACAAGATACGATATTTTGCGCATGTTCGATGAAGAAGAGAATTCAGTACAGCAAGATTTTGTCATGCAGAACTAATAAAGATATATCCATATATACGTATGAGATTGAAGACCACTGGTTACCCATGAGAAGGGAATCAGTGGTTTTTTGTTGAATTGTCGTCGTTAGGAAACATTCCGAGGTCATGAAAGAGTACATATTACGCATATGGCGATATTCTATATTAATATTGAACTGTTAAAATGAAAGAAATGGAGCAATAGACATGCTGGGAAGGAGCTAGGCAATGAAAAGAAGAATCCTTGGCAGGACCGGTTTGGACGTACCTGTGTTGAGTTTTGGGGCATCTTCCCTGGGTTCGGTATTTCGCGATATTGATCGCGGAGAAGGTATTCGTACGGTACATGCAGCTCTGGATGCTGGAATGAACTATATAGATGTGTCCCCCTACTATGGTCTAACCAAAGCAGAGACGGTACTTGGAGAAGCGATACGAAGCCAGCCGCGAAGCTCTTATATTTTATCAACCAAGGCTGGGCGTTACGGGGAGAATGAATTTGATTTTTCCCGTAAGCGCATTCGGGATAGTGTACAGGAAAGTTTGAAACGATTGCACACCGATTATATTGATATTCTGTTCCTGCATGATATTGAGTTTGTGCCGGCAGAGATCATTATTGAAGAAGCCTATCCAACCTTGCTGCGCCTTAAAGAGCAGGGCGTAATTCGTCATGCGGGGATCTGTGGCCTGCCGTTACCCATGTTTGAGAAGGTGCTACCGCAGATTGATGCCGATGCCATCATTTCATATTGTCACTATGCATTGAATGATACATCGCTGCTGTCCTTGTTGCCCTTGTTGGAAAAAGAGGGAGTTGGCCTCGTTAATGCTTCGCCTCTCTCCATGGGCTTATTAGGAACAAGAGGAACGCCTGCCTGGCATCCTGCAGAGGAGCGCGTCAAACAAGTCTGTCTGGAAGCTGCGCAGTTCTGTGCAGAGCAAGGCACGAATATTGCCATGCTGGCTGTGCAGTTTGCTACGGCAAATGAACAGATCCCAACCACACTGGTGAGCAGCGCCAGTGAACTCAACATCCGCCATAATGCGGCGTGGGTGGACGAACCTCTCGATGAAGAGCTTTTGGCAGAGGTATTACGTATTCTTGCACCCGTTCATAACGTGACATGGGCAAGTGGTCGTCCCGAGTATAACGAACCATTGCAGAGAGCAGCGAAGGGGGAACAGTGATGAAGGCTGTTGTGTGTGAAGAGATCAATCGATTAACAATACAGGATATCGACGAACCTGTTCGAGCCCAACATGAGGCCATTGTAGACATAAGGCGGATTGGAATCTGCGGGACGGATCTGCATGCCTATAAGGGCAACCAGCCCTTTTTTACCTATCCTCGTATTCTGGGACATGAACTGTCAGGGATCATTGACGACATAGGTCCTAATACAGCCGGGCTTCAAGCTGGGGACCAGGTTAGCATTATCCCCTATTTGCACTGTGGTCACTGCATAGCCTGCCGAACAGGCAAAACGAATTGCTGTGCATCCATGCAGGTCATGGGAGTACATGTGGATGGAGGAATGCGCGAAAAAATCAGTGTCCCTGTCTCCCATTTAATTAAGGCGGAAGGACTGACCCTGGACGAAGCAGCGATGGTTGAACCACTCAGTATCGGTGCCCATGCCGTAAGAAGAGCGGGTCTGCAGCCTGAGGAGCAGATTATTGTAATTGGGGCAGGGCCGATCGGACTTGGAGTGATGGCGTTTGCCAAACAGGCTGGGGCCCGAGTGATCGCCATTGATCGGAACCTGGACCGAATGGAACTAAGCCGTACCTGGGCTGGAGCAGATGTTGTAATACAGGCAACGGATCAGGTGGTGGAGCGGGTAGCCGAAGTGACAGAAGGTGATTACGCTACCGCTGTATTTGATGCAACAGGCAATGTACAGTCCATGAATGAGGCCATTCGATATGTAGCTCATGGAGGACAATTGATTTATGTAGGTTTGGTCAAAGCTGATATTACGTTTCATGATCCTGAATTTCATAAACGGGAGATGAGCATACTGGGCAGCCGCAATGCAACGCGTGCGGATTTTGAGCACGTTATATCGACCTTACGGCAGAAGGAGCTCAGCATGGATGGCTATATTACCCATCGGGAACATTTAACTCAGCTGCCTTCCTCCATGGACAAGTGGTTGCTGCCAGATACACATGTCATAAAAGCTATAGTTGAACTGTAAACATATCGAAGTTGAGAGCAAACAGGAATTCAAGCATAAAAAACTCTCTCTAAGCTGAAGTGATATCTTAATCACTGCGTTTAGAGAGAGTTTTTTTTGGTTCAAGGCGTGGTAGTCATTTCTCCGAGTAGGTGACAATTCCAGCGTGCGGATCTATATGGCGCACAATGGATTTCAACCACACCATCTCCAGAAAATGAACTTCATAGTACAATGCCCCCGGGATATTATGAATCCATCCTTCAGCAGGAACGGAAGAAGCAAGTTCAGATGATGGCACAGGAGATCCAGGTTCCCGTCGCAGACGTTTGCGAACGGCTTTTTCAACCTGCGAGCTTTGGGTAGTCAAAATGTACAATTTGCGAGTGGATGTGAATCCACGGAATGCAATATATACCATTTCATATGCAATAAGATAGGCAATCACAGAGTACATCGCTTGATCCCAACCAAAGACAACACCTGCAGCTGTCAGAATCAGCAAGTTGAGCAGCATGATTATTTTTTCGATAAGCATCCGTTTCCCGCTAAATACCCGTTCAGGTGGCCGGGAGGACGGATCACCGATTTCCAGCGTATCCAGTGTCCCGCCATACCGCACCACAAGTCCGATTCCAACACCCAGACATAATCCGCCAAACATGGCGGCAGCTAGTGGGTGTTCAACCAGCGGCGGCATAGGATGAAGCACGATGGCACCGATCGAAAAGACAACCAGACCCAGTACTGTAACCAATACGAATTTCTTTTGCACCAGCCTGTAGGATAAAAATATAAACGGAACATTGAATAGAAATAGGAACAATCCAATCCTCATCTCGGTCCAATGGGCGAACAGAGAAGATATGCCTGTAATGCCTCCAATAATAATCTTATTGGGATGCAGGAATAATTCAAGTCCCACGGAGGCGAGAATTCCACCTACGATTACCAGCATAAAATTCAGGAAGCGGCGCGTGGATGATATTCTGGTCTTGGCGGTTTGTGGCACCGGATTAGCCGATATCAGAGGTGCTTTCATAGGTCATCCTCCTTGGTGCGGCTGGAGCCATTCTCCCTGGGTGTTCACAGAAAGATCGGCGAAGAGCCGCGGTTTCGATCCCGTGCCTGTTTTTGAACAGACAGGGGTTTTTATCCTTCTTTCTGCAAAACCTTTGGTTCCTCTTTCTTTTTCCGAGGATCTTTGAACTTGAATATTTTATCCAAAATTCTAAACACATGTTTGGACTCTTTGGTCAGTAGTGGTCCAAGAATAGCCAGAATCAGTACATACAGTGCGGCAAACGGTTGGAGAAGCGGCAGAAGTCCACCGGCTTTACCCATGTTGGCCATGATGATTGAAAATTCACCGCGGGATACAATGGTTAAACCAATATTAGCAGAAGCTTTTGGAGACAGTCCCGCACTGCGTCCGGCCAGCATGCCTGCCAGGAAGTTACCGAATAGTGTAATGACAACAGCAATCAAAGCCAGCCATACGGCTTCTCCGCCAAGGGACAGAGGGTCGATGGACAATCCGAAGCTGAAGAAGAAGATGGCTCCGAAGAAGTCACGGAATGGCAGGATCAGATGTTCAATCCGTTTGGCATGTTCTGTCTCCGCCAGGACCAGACCAACGAGCAATGCACCAATGGCCTCAGCTACGTGAATGGTTTCGGAGAATCCGGCGACCAGGAACAATGCACCGAAAATCACAAGTGAGAACAATTCATTGGAGCGTATTTTGAGCAACTTGTTGAGCAGTGGTGTCGCTTTGCGACCCAGTATGATGACAATGAGCATGAATCCAAGCGCAATAAGCGCGGATACGATGACACCTCCGATAGAGGATGAGTCACTGAGCACCAATCCGGATAGGATGGAGATGTAGACAGCCAGGAACACGTCTTCAAACATGATTATCCCGAGAATCATTTCCGTTTCCGGATTGGCTGTACGTTTCAGATCCACTAACACCTTGGCCACGATGGCACTGGAGGAAATGGTGGTGATCCCTGCAATAACAAGTGCCTCAGCAGGTGGGAAATTCGATGCAAATCCGAAAATTAATCCAAGTGTGAAGTTAATCGCGATATAGATCGAACCGCCCACGGCAATCGATTTACCCGATTTGATTAGACGTCCAACCGAGAACTCCAATCCGAGATAGAAGAGCAGGAACAGGATACCGATCCGGCCCATAAATTCGATGAAGGGCTGGCTTTCGATAAAACGGAAGTCCAGATGCCATATTTTCATGGCATGTGGACCTACGGCCATCCCGATCAGAATGTAAAACGGGACGACCGAAAAACGTAATTTGGCAGACAAGAGGCCAGCGGCAGCAATGAGAACGAGTGCCAGACCAACTTCAAAAATCAGATGATCCATCGACTCACCCCCTTCCGGTCAGGAGGAGGGATTTGAAGAGTTTCTGCTGATTGCGTTCGCCAACGGCAACAACTGTAGACTCTGCAGTAATCACGACCTCAGGACCGGGGCTGATATGTTTTTTGTGGTTTTTCTCTACAACGGCTATAACCGTTGCCCCAGAGTTTTGACGTACGTCCAGTTCACCAATGGACTTGCCGATGCATCCATAGGAGGATTCGATTTTGTACCATTCGATAATCAGATCGTCAAAAGTAACTTCAATGTTTTCAAGCTGTTTCGGCTTATAGGTCAATCCGCCAACGATAGCGGCAATTTGTCTGGCTTCATAATCATCGAGCGTAATCATGGAGATGCTTTGATCTGGATCGTCGTATTCAAAATGGTACATTTCACGCCGTCCGTCATCATGAATAATGATGATAATTTTATCTCCACTGCTCGTTTCAACCTGAAATTTCTTGCCGATTCCCGGCAAATCTGTTTCACGTACATCCATGGATAGTATGCCTCCTTAAATTGAGGGCTGGCCACAGAAGACAGGCTTATTTCCCGAAAATAGAATGATCTGTATTTGGAAGGAACATTAAATGATGCGGGCAAACAGAGCCAGGTACTCCTGACACACAGCCGTATGCATTGAATTTTGAACAAAATTGGATATAACAAATACAACATCGTTACACTTATTCACTTGTCGTTATCTTACGTTTGCTTAAAGGGTTATAAGTTATGCACAAGTACACCGTCTATTGGACAGAGGTGTCTCTATGCATGGCAACCAAACATACGGTGCAACGCCTAGCGAAGGACGTTTACGTATCTTGGTGCAGTAGGGGCGAGGGACAAATACATGCTGGTGAATTTAATGGGTAGCAGAAATAATCTGCGCTTAAACAGACAAATCAACGGTTTAAAGGGCAGACGCGGAGTAGGAATTCGCAGCATCAGCAATAAGGCAAGCACCAGAAATACAGGCTTGTTATTTGTCACTGCAATCAGCTTGACCATGACTTGCGAGTATTTGCGGATAGCAGGTTTTTGCTGAGTCTCGGGTATTTGCAATAACACTTCCTTGTTGGAAGTGGCATCAACGGATACGCCAACAGCGGATTCTGTCTGCATCGGAATCGGGAAGCACAACGCTTGGAACAAACACAAAATGATGATGAAAACACTGCGGAGCATTCTTGGTTGTTGTCTCATTTTGGCTTCCCCCCTTTTCCGTGAAACATACTGTTATCAAAATAATAACACATTTTTGCCGGAACTCCAAACCCTTTACAAATATACTGAGAAATGATGACACGCTTTCCATCAATCCGCTTCGTATATACCCATCGGCCTTGCCATATACTTTGAACAGAAGGAAAGGAGTGATTCTTGTGGAGCTGTTCGCCGTATGGACCGATGTGTCAGGGCAGGAGGAAGCAGATCAATTTTATCGCTGCATCAAAGAGAAAACCAAAGGTTTACATATAAGCAAAAGAGGTTTCCGGCTCACCTTCAAACATAATGACGGTAAAGCAGCCTGGGTCTGCCGAGGGAATGAAAATCATGTGGACTTTCAGCAGTGGCTGCCTCAAATCAGTGATTTGCTTGCCAAAGGACTGGCTGATTTTATTATGGATACCCGGGAGCGCTCCATTGTAGAAAACATGATTTCCAAGGCTTGTTCCGTTATGGACGAATATGAAGTGGAGAAGGTGAACCGGATCTGCATGCCCTTGTTATTCAACGGTGATCTGGATCAGCCGGGACTTCGAGAAAAACGGCGTTTAACACTCGCAAATGGTCTTAGACATGATCTGGAGGAGGTTCATTTCTTTCACCTTGAAGGCATTCTCCATTTTCGAATGAAGCAATACAAACAGGAACTGCACGAACTGGTGGAATATGCACTGGATGAGTTCTGGATGGATCGTCAATACGAAGAGTTCATGGGACTGCTAAAGTACTTTGTGTTCTTTCAGGAGGCCAAAGTACCTCTAGTCCATCTGGTACACAAAGGCTCGCATGAATTTCAGGTGCTTGATGCGGGGCTGAACCTGCTGCCTGTGCAAAAAGATGAGCAAGTCGTCGTGGAGATGCCGGGTCTCGAACTGGAAATGGATATTGAAGACATGATTGTAAGCACACTTATATCGATATCTCCCGAAAAAGTGATGCTGCATACGAACACACCCGATCTGCCGATTATATCGACGATTCGCCAAATCTTCGAGGACAAGGTGCAATTATGCCATCATTGCCCGGAGTGTGAAGTGCTTCGTTCAGGCTTATTGTCAGGCCTTGACGCAAGTGATCTCGGCAATTATAATAACTGTTGATCCATGAATTAATGAACATGTTTTTATGGATGAACTCTACTAATTAAGCAAAAGCGTTGACAAAGACAAGGACCATACGCTCGGTCGGTGCAGAGAGAGGGAACCAGGCTGAAATTTCCTCCGGATGCCACGTTTGGTTTACCCCTTTGTAGCTGCAGTTTTGAAAACGGAGATGGATCGATATTTCCGTGAGTAAGGATATGCCGGGTCATGCCCGTTATCGTCATGCCAATGAGGGCTGTACTTTCAATTATAGAATGAAACAGCTGAACTAGGGTGGAACCACGAGTATACAACACTCGTCCCTTTGCCGGGACGGGTGTTTTTTGCGTTCTTTGCCAATCAGCAGGAACAGCAATAGATCATCAGTCCATGATATTGATGGACAAGGTTACATTTACAGGAGGAATGAGACAAATGGCAGTTAACATTAAACTACCGGATGGTTCGGTACGTGAGTATGCCGATGGCAGCAGCATTGAGGACGTAGCAGCATCCATTAGCAGCGGATTGCGCAAAAATGCCGTAGCAGGCAAATTGGATGGAATCGTAGTGGACTTGTCGACACAACTTCATGAGGGAGCTTTGGTAGAGATCGTGACTTTCGATTCACCAGACGGACTTGAAGTTATGCGTCACAGTACAGCTCACTTGCTCGCTCAGGCTGTGAAGCGTCTATACGGCAGCAAAGAGGTTCACCTGGGTGTTGGACCTGTTATCGAAGATGGATTCTACTATGATATGGATCTGGAGCATCCACTTAACCCGGAAGATCTGCAAAAGATCGAGAAGGAAATGGAACGGATTGTTAGTGAAAACTTGCCGATTGTACGCAAGGAAGTTAGCCGCGCTGAAGCAATCAAAACGTTTGAAGAAGTGGGCGATCCTTACAAACTCGAATTGATTCGTGATTTGCCGGAAGAAAGTGTTATCACTATTTATGAGCAGGGCGAGTTCTTCGATCTGTGCCGTGGGCCACACGTACCTTCCACAGGCAAAATCAAAGTGTTCAAACTGATGAATGTTGCTGGTGCATACTGGCGTGGGGACAGCAAAAATAAAATGCTGCAGCGTATCTACGGTACGGCTTTTGTGAAAAAGGCTCAGCTTGATGAGCACCTGCACTTCCTTGAGGAAGCACGTAAACGGGATCACCGTAAGCTGGGTAAAGAACTTGAGATGTTCACGTTCTCCCAACTGGTTGGACAAGGTCTGCCAATCTGGCTGCCAAACGGTGCCAAACTGCGTCGTACGTTGGAACGTTACATTGTGGATTTGGAAGAAAGCCTTGGATACCAGCACGTGTATACTCCGGTTCTAGGTAATGTGGAATTGTACAAAACGTCTGGACACTGGGAGCACTATCAAGAGGACATGTTCCCGAAAATGGTTATGGATAACGAGGAACTCGTTCTTCGTCCAATGAACTGTCCGCACCATATGATGGTGTACAAGTCCAGCATGCACAGCTACCGTGACCTGCCGATTCGGATTGCTGAGCTCGGCATGATGCACCGATACGAGATGTCGGGTGCTCTGACAGGGCTGCACCGCGTTCGCGCGATGACCCTAAACGACTCACACATTTTCTGTCGTCCGGATCAGATCAAGGAAGAGTTCGCTCGTGTTATTGAATTGATCCAAACGGTTTACAAGGATTTTGGTATTCATGAATATCGCTTCCGTCTGTCTTACCGTGATCCGCAGGATACCGAGAAATACTTCCAAAACGATGAGATGTGGGAAATGTCCCAACGCATGCTGCGTGAAGTTGTGGAAGAACTCAATTTGCCTTTCTATGAAGCAGAAGGTGAAGCGGCGTTCTATGGTCCGAAACTGGACGTGCAGATCAAAACAGCACTGGGCAAGGAAGAAACGTTGTCTACTGTACAACTGGACTTCCTGCTGCCAGAACGCTTCGAACTGGAATATGTTGGAGATGACGGACAGAAACATCGTCCGGTCGTTATTCACCGCGGCGTAATCAGTACGATGGAACGCTTCACTGCATTCTTGCTGGAAAACTTTGCGGGCGCATTCCCACTGTGGCTCTCTCCTGTTCAAGCAAAAGTCATTCCAGTATCCGGAAACTTCGACGAGTACGCACGTGAAGTGGAAGCAAAACTGAAGCGCGCGGGAATTTCTGCGGAGGCTGACTTGCGCAACGAGAAGCTTGGATATAAAATCCGTGAGGCACAGCTTGAAAAAATGCCATATATGTTTGTCGTTGGTGAAAATGAACGCAGTGCTGAATCCGTGTCCGTGCGTAAACGCGGAGAAGGCGATCTCGGCATGAAACCTGTGTCTGAAATCGTGGCTCAATTAAAAGAAGAAATTAGCACAAGATCCATATAATATTACGCAGTGATGAAAGACCGTCTGGAGCATGGCCCCTAAACCATGTCCTCTGGACGGTTTTTTTTGCTATCTATGTAATGGGATACACCGGAGTAGGAGCATGTATAACCATTTTGCTTTTTGGAAAACCTTTGCAGTAAGGGGGAGGTTTTAAAATGAAAAAGCAAAATGCAATGAAAACAAAACAATTACGGGTTCTCATTTCGAGCATTGCCATATCAATCGGGTTGGTCTTGACTTGGAATCAGGCAGAGGCTTATACATTCGAAGAGGAAAATGCGGTGCTGCATGTAACCAAGAGGCAGGATCAGGCAGCAGCGCAGCAAGTTGGAATCCAGCCCAAGGTGTCGATCCATGATTATAAATACAGTGATCAGGCACAGGTCACGACGATGGTCTATATGGCATTATTGTGGTCTCCACAGCCCATTGTCATTCCTAAGCCTGATGTTCCTGGCAAGCAGCTCGCGCTGGACCCATCCATGCCGGTGATGGCACCACGCTCGGAACAGGTGCTGGGCACGCAAAAGGTGACCGCGACAGGTTACACGGCGGGTGTAGAATCAACCGGAAAAGGTCCGAAGCATCCTCAATATGGTATTACTTACTCTGGAGTGAAGGTACGAAGAGATAAGGAGACGGTGTCAACCATCGCTGCTGATCCCAAATTATTTCCTCTTGGTTCTATTCTCTATATTCCCGGGTACGGTTACGGCATCGTTGCGGACACAGGTTCAGCTATCAAGGGTAATAAAATCGATCTTTATTTTCCGACAACGAAGCAAGTTTATAAGGAATGGGGCAAGAAGGACGTCGAGGTACAGGTGATCAAACAAGGTGATGGAAAGTGTACGGAAAAGATGCTGGACGAGTTGTCTGAAGCCATCGATGTGTACAAATCCGTGCCAGATTCATGGTTAGACAAGGCCGTTTAATTTGGAATGTTAAGGATGAATAACTGAAGTACTCTCTTCACATAATACTGACTGGGGACGAACCCCGCGCAGCAGCAGTGCAGCGTAAATATGAAGAGAGAGGTGATTCGTTGTGGCTAAAAGAACACAAGGACAAGGGTATCAAACGCCAAACGAGAAGTACAATGCAGAGTTTGGGCAAGAAACTGCGGCAAGCAAAGTGAAACAATCCGAGCAAAACAAAGTACAGGAAAATTTCCAAACACCTGATGAAAAATACAATGCAGAGTTCGGTGTAGAAAACACTGGACAAACAGGCCAAGTAGGCCGCGCAGGCAAATTTCAAAAATAAATAAAGATTCATGCACCCTGGGGCAAATGCTCCAGGGTGTTTTGATTTTTGGGATCTTACATAAATATCCTCCCGCCTCAGTCTCGAGACCGAGACGAATTCCATCTGCCGCCGCTGTTAACCAACTCTTGTCTGAGGTACACTGGATACAGAATACAGACGAAGGAGACATGAGCGATGAAACGATCTATGCGAGACCGCTGGTGGGTTGGCATACCGCTGATTGCTGTTGGTGCGATCATTTTATTTCGGCAATTGGGTTATGACATTGATATAGGATATATATTCAGAACATATTGGCCGCTGTTTTTAATCTGGTGGGGCGTCAAAGGAGTGACCGAAATTCGTCGCAATGGTGGTTACGCCATGATCGGACCTGTCATTGTACTGGCTATAGGCGGATACTTCCTGTCACGAAATCTCGGCTGGATTGACTATTCCATGGGTGAGTTCATTCGTTATCTCATTCCAATCATGTTGATTGGCGGTGGACTGTTTGTCCTGATCGGGCCTCGTCGCCGTGATCGCAAACATCAAGACCAAATGCAGCCACCTCCGCCGCCCGAACCTTATCAACCTTTGTCTTCCGAGGATTTGGAAATGCCTTCTTCTTTTGATGAACAATTCGAAAAGACGTTTGGTAAACCTGAACCGGAACCAAAAGACGATCATTCCGGTCCTTTCTATACAGGGGCTCAAGGTGAAACGCATCAGGGGCATCAGCATCAGGGACATCATCATAAGAAAAAACATCATTCTCATGGTCCAGATGGTAACGGGTATGGAAAGCACTATAATGATGGCGGATACGGTAGTGAATATGAAGATTACGGCAGCAGAAATACCATTAACAAATCAGCTTTTATTGGTGATCTCTACATGGGACAGGAAGTGTTTTCCCTTAAACCAATGAATATCTCGGCGTTTATCGGTGATACGGTTATAGACTTGACGAAAGCACAAATCCCTTATGGCGAGACCAAAATCAACATTTCTTCTTTTATTGGGGATGTTAAGGTATTTGTACCGGCAGACATGGATCTGGGAGTTACCGTCACGACTAACTCGTTTATCGGAGATATGTCTCTGCTGAACCAAAAACGGGGTGGATTTCTCAGCAGCGCGCAGGCTGAAACTTCCCATTACCGCGAAGCAGGAAAAAAGGTGCGGATCGTAGTAAGTGTATTTATCGGAGACGTCAAAGTAAATAAGGTGGGTTAACGCATGATTCGAACGATTCTCAAAGCCAACAAGTGGGAACTGATGATGTATTTTGCCCTGACGGGGCTGATTACACTGGGCGGGTTCTACTTGCTGTATGGAGAGGTGCTGATGGGAACAGGACGGCAGCGTGCTTGGACGTATGTTGCTGTCGTCGTGCTGGCGACTGTGGTTACTGGATATATTGCTGCACTGCGGCTTCAGCGCAAAATCGATCTTCTGGATCTGAATATGCTGAAAGTATCCAAGGGGAACCTAGCCGTTCGCATGCCTGAAGCAGATGATGCCTCGTTCGGCCGGGTATACCAGGAGTTTAACGTAATGATGGATTCGATCGAGAAAAAAATGAGACTGCTTCAGCGCCTTGGTGAGCAGGAAGTCATCGAAAAAGAACAGGCTTCCGAAAGGGCCGTTCTTGAAGAACGCAGACGGATGGCGAGGGACCTGCATGATACGGTCAGCCAGCAGTTGTTCGCCATTCATATGTCAGCGTCCTCCTTGCCACGACTGCTGGAAATGAATCCGGAACATGGACATAAGGTACTGGAGCAATTAATCCAGATGTCGCATGTCGCACAACGACAGATGCGCGGTCTCATTGCACAGCTTCGTCCGGTGGAGCTTGAGGGCAGGGATCTGGCTGAGGCACTGGATCGATGGTTTCCGGATTATTGCAGACAGAATGGATTAAAGGGAGTAAAAGAGCTGGAACTGGATGGCGGTGTCTCGGATGCCATCGAGCACCAGCTGTTTCTTGTTATTCAGGAGGCCGTTGCCAATGTGGTGAAGCATGCGGAGGCTGGTCTTGTCAGTCTGTCCATACGGGAGAGCGAGCATCAGATCAGCATGAGCATAAGCGATGACGGTCAGGGCTTCATGCAGCAAGTTGAGCGACCAGGGTCCTATGGATTGTCCACCATGCGTGAACGGGCAGAAAAGCTTGGCGGAGATGTCCAGATTATTTCGAAACCGGGAGCGGGAACGACAGTACGGGTGCTTATCCCGAAATTCCCAGATGAACCAGAGGGGGAAACGGAATGAACGGAAAAGTGAATGTAATGATTGTGGACGATCATGATATGGTGAGAATGGGCTTAAAAACGTACCTGATGCTTGAGCCGACATTTCATGTCATGGGAGAAGCGGGAAATGGACAGGATGCGCTGAACCAGCTGCGCAAGCTGGATCAGAGTGAGATGCCTGATCTTATATTGATGGATCTGATGATGCCTGTCATGAACGGTGCTGAGGCTACGCAAGCCATCATGAGTGAATTTCCGGGATCCAAAATAGTGATGCTTACCAGTTTTCTCGAGGATGATCTGGTGGTGCAGGCCATTGAAGCGGGAGCCGTCAGCTATGTATTGAAGACTGTATCTGCTGAAGAATTAATCTATGCTCTTCAGGGAGCCTATCGGGGAATGCCTGTCATGACAGGAGATGTGTCCCAGGCGTTAACCCGGGGAATCAGGCAGCGCACGGCGAGAGAGAACGAATCCGGTCTGACCGAACGGGAGAAGGAAGTCCTTTTACTCATTGCAGAAGGCAAAACCAACAAAGATATTGGAGAAGAACTACATATTAGTATCAAAACCGTCAAAACACATGTAAGCAACCTGCTAATGAAGTGTGAATTGGATGATCGTACACAACTGGCCATTTATGCTCATCGTCAAGGTTGGGTGAAGAAGAAGGATTAAAATGCTGATTTAACGGGAAAAATGTTCTATAATTGCGTGCTTTTATCTCCTTTTTAATTGTTTTTAAGGTACGGTTAAGGTTTAAAGTACAAAATAAGGACAGTTAAAGAATATCTCTTGCG
Source organism: Paenibacillus pabuli (assembly GCF_039831995.1). Taxonomy (NCBI): domain Bacteria; kingdom Bacillati; phylum Bacillota; class Bacilli; order Caryophanales; family Paenibacillaceae; genus Paenibacillus; species Paenibacillus pabuli. The sequence goes on along the minus strand of NZ_JBDOIO010000003.1, from coordinate 2,222,345 downwards.
AAGAAGAGATTGGGAGGTAGAAAGCATGGACGAACGTAATTACAGACCGAACCGTCAAGACGAGGAAGACCAAACAAAGCAAGCGGATAACCGCAATACATCCGGAACAGACGAATCCTCTTATTATTATTCTTATGGACCTTTTCAGTCCGTGAATCAGGAAGATACAGCAAGCAGTCATGTGAATCATAGCGACCGTGAAGAAGGCAATGTACAGATTACGAGACCGGAGCCTGTCAAGCCGCTTCCGATGTACTACAACAACGGATCTTCTGAACAGGCGGGCCGCAGCAACGGAAGCAGCGGTACCGGGAACGGTGGAGATGGCGGAAATGGTGGCAAAAACGGAAATGGAAACTGGAATTACAATAACCGTAAGCCGCGCTCCTCGATCAGATCACTATTGTTTTCCTTTATTGCAGGGATGCTGGTCATTACGGTATTGATGTACACGGCAGATCGCACGAACCTGTTTACTCCGCAAGAAGCCTTAACAAGTGCAAAGAATCAGAGCACAAGTCAGGAATCCACTTCTACGAATACAGGCAGCAGCAACAATGTGACTGCATCACTTCTTCCAACAGGTAAAGAGGATGTCTCTTCTGTAGTGACGAGCACAAGTCCTGCGGTTGTCAAAATTGAAACTTTGGCTACCCAGTCCACACGTAGTGGAAGTCAAGGTGGATCCACAATGAGTGATCCACTCTATCAATACTTCTTCGGTAACGGAAGTAACGGTGGAATGGATAGCAACCAAGGCCAGCAGCAGCAGCAGCAGCAGGGAAGCAATCAACTTGTTCCGCTCGGCATTGGTTCCGGATTTGTTTTTGACAAAGAAGGATATATCCTGACAAACCAGCACGTTATTCAAGGTGCAGATGTCATTCAGGTTACATTGGAGAACAACAGCAAACCTTACGAAGCCAAACTGCTGGGAAGCAGCTTCGATCTTGACCTTGCCGTATTGAAAATCGAAAAAAACAGCGGTGACGATGATTTCCCTGTTGCTCCACTTGGCGACTCGAACAGCACGCAAGTTGGTGAATGGCTCGTTGCCATTGGTAACCCTGAAGGCTTCGAGCACACCGTAACTGCCGGTGTTCTGAGCGCCAAAGAACGTACAATCAGCATCCCGGACGAAGAAACAGGCAAAACCCGTGAATACAGCCACCTGCTGCAAACCGATGCATCGATTAACCCGGGTAACTCTGGTGGCCCATTGCTTAACCTTAATGGTGAAGTCATTGGTATGAACGTAGCCGTTAGCGCTGACGCGCAAGGTATTGGATTTGCGATTCCTTCGAGCGTTATCTCGGATGCCGTGAAATATCTGAAAGAAAACAAAGAGGTTCCAAAAGAGCCGGTACCGTTCATTGGTGCATCTCTAATGGCACTGACGCCTGAAGTGGCGAAACAAATGGGAACCGATATTACTGAAGGTTCTGTCGTAGCCAGCACCATCTACCAGTCTCCAGCTTATCAAGCCGATCTGCGTGCCTATGATATCATCACGGGTGCAAATGGAACGCCGTACAGCACAAGCCAAGACCTGATTGATTTCATCAAAACTCAGGAAATCGGCAGCGAAGTTACATTGAATGTGGTACGGGATGGCAAGAAGATGGATATCAAAATTAAAATCGGTAACAAAAACGACTATGATACTTCACAAACATCTGATCAACAGCAACAAACACAACCATAACTAAAATGGTAGTTCGAGGTTCAGAAGAGCGGAAGGGTTTGAGGGCCCTTTCGCTTTTTTTGTCCCAAAGTAGGTATGATCATAAATGCCAGGGATAGCTCGAAGAGACGAAAAAAGCTGCCAAGATGCAGATTGTGCTTCTGCCTGTTACAATGAAATTAAAACGTGAGAATAAAGGAGAAAGACCATGCGCTCAACTATTTTGATTGTGGATGATGATGAAAAAATCGTGTCCATGCTCCGCCGGGGGCTGGCATTTGAAGGTTATGAGGTGCAGACAGCCGCCAATGGGGCTGAGGGTCTCAGTAAATTGATGGATAAGGAACCAGATGTGGTGGTACTGGATGTCATGATGCCCCAGATCGATGGTTTCGAAGTGTGTCGCCGCTTAAGGGAAGCAGGAAGCAAAGTACCTGTGCTCATGTTAACTGCGAAGGATGAGGTTCAGAGCCGGGTGACCGGACTAGATACAGGAGCGGATGATTATCTGGTGAAGCCCTTCGCACTTGAAGAATTGCTGGCACGTGTCCGCGCCTTGTTACGCCGTAAATCGGACATTGCGGAAACGCCGGATAATCGGCTTGTCTATGAAGACATTATATTGGACAATGACTCTCGCGAAGTGCTGCGTGACGGCAAACGTCTTGAGCTGACAGCCAAGGAATTCGAGCTATTGAATTTATTTATGCAAAATCCGAAAAGAGTACTCTCCCGTGATCTGATCATGGATAAAATCTGGGGTTATGACTATAGCGGAGAATCAAACGTACTGGAAGTATATATAGCGATGCTCCGGCAAAAAACGGAAGAGCATGGAGGTAAACGTTTAATCCAGACGATTCGTGGAGCGGGTTATATTTTGAGAGGTGACTCCTGATATGTCCATTCGGTTAAAACTAACCGCATGGTATTCTGGCATCTTGGCAGCTGTGCTTATTTTTTGGGGTGTCGTAATCTATGCCTTTGTATATTTCAATACGTATCAGGAAGTCGAACAGCAGCTAAAGTCGAAGAGTGCACGAATTACGGACCAGATCGGGGTTAACCCGCTATCTCAAACGCTTGATCTGGACCCATTTACCGAGAGTCAGCTGCAGGAAGCTCAAATTTATATTCAACTCTGGGATTACCAGAGCCAGTCCGGCAAAATCTCTGGGAACATGGAGAAGGTTCGCATCCAATTCCCTGTTTTGAAAACGAATGAAATATTGGAAAAACGCGGGATATCCAAGATATACGTGAATGGGACTCCATTCTTAGTCAATCAGCAGCCCCTGTCTCTCCAGGGAACCAATGAAATCAGAGGGCTTCTTCAGGTCGGCGCCAATGTGAGTTCACAGGAACGATTACTGGAGGCACTGCTTAACATTTTGGTCTTTGGCTGGCTTGTAGCTATGGCGCTGGCGATTACTTCAGGTCTCATTCTTGCCCGCAAATCGATGCGTCCACTCGTCAATGTCATTGATGCAGCCAATCAGATTCAGTCCGGCGATGACCTGAGTGTCCGGATACAGTATACCGGTCCCAAAGACGAAATTGGCCGTCTAATTGAAACGGTGAATAACATGCTCGAGCGGACAGAACTGTCTTTCCGCGGCTTGGAAGAAACGAATGCTGCTCAGCGCAGATTTGTGTCGGATGCCTCCCATGAGCTGCGTACACCGCTCACTACCATTCGGGGGAATGTGGATTTCCTGAAAAAGTTATGGGATCAGGAGGGCAACGATCGACCGAATCTGGATGAGGAGACCGTCAAGGAGATGTCGCTTGAAGCAATTGAAGACATGGCGGATGAAGGCAAACGCATGAGCAGGTTGATTAGCGACATGCTGTCACTGGCAAGGGCCGATACGGGACAGAAAATAGAATTGAATCCGATTCCGCTGCAAATTTTGGTGCAAGAGGTGGCACGCAGGGCGCATTTCCTGGATCACCAGGCGGAATGGCGGGTTGGCGATTTATCGATTTTGAATGGGATTTATGTGAACGGCAGCAAAGACTATCTTCAGCAGATGCTCTTTATTTTCATTGAAAATGCATTTAAATACACGCCGGACGGTTCGGTAACGCTTGATGCCATCCTATACAAAGGCCAGGTTGGCCTCCGGATCAGTGATACAGGAATCGGGATGGATAAGGATGAGGTACCGTTTATCTTCGATCGTTTTTATCGTGCGGATGAATCCCGCGGCGCTACACCGGGTATCGGACTGGGGTTATCCATTGCTAAATGGATTATTGAGGAGCATATGGGCTCCGTTGAGGTCGTGACCAGACGCGGTGAAGGAACGACTTTCATCGTCTGGATGCCGGTTGTCTTTGCTCCACCTATCGAATAAAGGTATAATAGACTGGACTGCAATTACATCGGCAGCGATGCCGAAAAAGAAAGCGGGTGGCAACCAAGTGGAAGTACTGCGAATTTCGCCGCGAGGGTATTGTTACGGAGTTGTGGATGCCATGGTATTGGCACGTCAGGCAGCACGTAATCTTGATTTACCACGGCCTATATATATATTGGGTATGATTGTGCATAACAAACATGTGACGGATTCCTTTGAAGATGAGGGAATCATTACACTGGATGGTCCGAACCGGATTGAAATCTTGAGTCAGGTGGAGAGCGGTACGGTCATCTTTACGGCCCACGGTGTATCTCCTGAGGTGCGCAAGATGGCACGGGACAAAGGGCTGACTACAGTGGACGCAACATGTCCGGATGTAACCAAGACCCATGACCTTATTCGGGAGAAGACGGCTGAAGGTTATCAGATCATCTATATCGGCAAAAAGAATCATCCTGAACCCGAGGGTGCTGTTGGGGTAGCGCCTGACCAGGTGCACCTGATTGAGAAGGAAGAAGAAATTGATGCACTGAATGTGCCATCTGGCAGAATTCTCATTACCAATCAGACAACCATGAGCCAGTGGGACATCAAACACATCATGAGCCGTCTTCTGGAGAAATATCCTGGTGCTGAAATTCATAACGAAATATGTCTAGCTACACAGGTTCGTCAGGAAGCTGTGGCTGAGCAGGCAGGTCAGGCTGATCTGGTTATCGTTGTGGGTGACCCGCGCAGCAACAACTCGAACCGGCTTGCACAAGTATCGGAAGAGATTGCGGGTGTAACGGCCTACCGCGTATCGGATGTGTCCGAGATCAAGCAGGAATGGCTGAAAGGTGTAAACAAGGTAGCTGTAACTTCAGGTGCTTCGACGCCGACACCAATTACGAAGGAAGTTATCCGTTATCTGGAGCAATATGAGCATGATCAACCGGAGACGTGGGAAATTAAGCGTACGGTCAACATGAGCAAGCTGCTGCCGCCAGTGCGGGAGAAGACCCGCACAACTTAACAAATACGAGAAATCCTGTGTTGCAGTCCCGAATTTGGGTTTGCAGCGCAGGATTTTTTTGTATGAAGAGGACCCGTAGTCACCTTGACATGAAAGGCAGACTATGATATATTTACTTTAGCGGATAAAAGCTTAAAAGCGAACAAGCGTTTAAGCGTGACAGAACTTTAAGTTATAATCAGACGCACATCGAAACAGTTAGGTGCTCTTATACAAGGAAGGATGGGAAATTATTATGATCGTTATTGCAGGTAAAGCAACACCAGAGGAACAGATTCAGGATATCGTCGCTGTGATTGAAAAGGAAGGGCTTCAGGTGCATATCTCTCGCGGGGAGGATCGTACCATTATCGGATTGATTGGTAAAGTGGAACCCAAAATGCAGGAGCACCTTCGTCAAATGAAGGGCGTAGAGAATGTCGTAAGAATCTCGAAGTCCTACAAACTGGCCAGCCGTGACTTCCATCCCGAAGATACCATCATTTCTATTAAGGGAGTCGATATCGGCGGAAAAGAACTCGTCGTTATGGGCGGACCCTGTGCGGTTGAATCTGCTGCCCAAATTGACGAAATTGCAGGTCTTGTGAAAGCAGCTGGTGGTCAGGTTCTGCGCGGTGGTGCATTTAAACCTCGTACAGGTCCATACAGCTTCCAGGGGACAGGTGTAGAAGGGCTCATCATGATGGCTGAAGCTGGCAAGAAACATGATCTGCTGACCATCACAGAAGTAATGACTCCGGAATACGTTGATATTTGCGCGGAGTACGCGGATATTCTGCAAGTCGGTACCCGGAACATGCAAAACTTCGATTTGCTGCGTAAGCTGGGTGAATGCGGTAAACCGGTATTGCTGAAACGCGGCTTCAGTGCGACGTACGATGAGCTGCTGAACGCGGCTGAGTACATCCTTGCTGGAGGTAACCCTAATGTAATGCTCTGTGAGCGTGGCATTCGTACGTTTGAATCCTATACTCGCAATACGCTCGACCTGTCGGCGATTCCTGTGCTGCAGTCTCTTAGTCATCTCCCTGTCATTTCCGATCCAAGCCATGGTACAGGACGTCGTGAGCTGGTAGAACCGATGACGAAAGCTTCCGTTGCTGCTGGTGCCAATGGCTTGATTATCGAGATGCACACAGATCCAGACAACTCCATGACAGGCGACGGGGTGCAATCCCTGTTCCCTGACCAATTCGCAAACTTGCTGCAGGATCTGGAGAAACTCGCTCCAATCGTGGGCAAAACGTTTAATACAGCCAAACAACCTGCTGAATTCTTCCCGGCAAGAGTAGGCGTATAAATCATATACACAATCCCAACACAATCGGACATTTCCCTTGTTTCGTTCTTGAGAATGAAGCAGGGGGGATGTCCGGTTTTTCATATCAAGTGGGTATTGAATGCATTTATTAATCAATAGTGATAAGAAACATTTATGATGTAATGTTTTTTCCATTTTTTAGGATGTTATTATGGTTACTTTACCGCATTAACTCGGTTAAATATGTTCTTAATCCCTTGTTAAGTGAAATTAGCAGATTTATAAAATGTAAGTATAGCTAACATAGTCGCAAAAAATACCTTACATAAGTATTGACGATGTCATGTTTAAGAATTTATAATGACGACAGAAAAAAATTCGAATATGGACATTTTCTTTCGTGGGGTTGTTTATTGTTCGGAATATTTGGGAGGACGAATACATGTCGGTTGAAAACGTATTGAAATCAATTCAAGAGAACAACATCGAGTGGGTAGATTTTCGTTTTGTAGATTTAGCTGGTCGTGCACATCACATCTCGTTGCCAGCTTCGGCTGTTGATGCAGACACGTTCGTAAATGGAGTAGCTTTTGACGGTTCTTCTATCCAAGGTTTCCGTGGAATCGAAGAGTCCGATATGGTTATGATGCCAGATCCTGAAGCGACTTATGTCGATCCGTTCACTGCACACCCTACATTGAATGTTATGTGTGATATCTTTACACCAGATGGCGAGCGCTATGAGCGTGACCCACGCAGCATCGCTGTTAAAGCCGAAGCTTTCCTGAAAGAGAGCGGTGTAGGTACAGCAGCATTCTTCGCACCTGAGTCCGAATTCTTCATCTTCGACGATGTACGTTATGAGAGCGGCACGAACAGCTCTTCTTACTACGTTGATTCCGAAGAAGCATCATGGAACACGAACCGCAAGGAAGAAGGCGGCAACCTGGGCTTCAAAGTTCGCACAAAAGGCGGATATGTACCTGTAGCACCGGTGGATACTCAACAAGATATCCGTAGTGAAATGTGTCGTCTGTTGGAAGAAGCTGGCCTGTCGATCGAGCGTCATCACCACGAAGTGGCAACTGCCGGTCAAGCTGAAATCAACTTCCGTTTTGATACGTTGAAGAAAACAGCAGATAACCTGCTTGTATACAAATACATCGTGCATAACACTGCACGTCAATATGGCAAGGTAGCCACATTCATGCCGAAACCATTGTTCGGTGATAATGGTAGCGGAATGCACGTTCACCAATCGATCTTCGATGGCGATTCCCCATTGTTCTACGACAAAGCGGGATATGCAAACCTGAGCGAAATGGCACTGCACTACATCGGAGGAATTCTGTATCACGCACCAGCTTTGATCGCATTGACGAACCCAAGTACAAACTCATTCAAACGTCTTGTACCTGGTTACGAAGCACCGGTAAACCTGGTTTACTCCAAAGGTAACCGCTCTGCAGCAGTACGGATCCCGGTTGCAGCCGTGACACCTAAAGGTTGTCGTATCGAGTTCCGTACTCCTGACTCCACAGCTAACCCTTACCTGGCATTCTCCGCAATGCTGATGGCGGGTCTGGACGGAATCAAACGCAAAATCAACCCAACTGAGCTTGGTTACGGTCCACTCGACAAGAACATCTATGATTTGTCAGATGCTGACAAAGAAAATATCCGCAGCGTTCCAGCTTCCCTGGAAGAGGCGCTTGATGCTCTGGCAGCAGACAATGAGTTCTTGACTGAAGGCGGCGTATTCACTAAAGAATTCATCGAGAACTACATCAACCTCAAACGCGATGAAGCAAAAGCAGTAGCGATCCGCATTCATCCGCACGAATACAGCCTCTACTTCGACTGCTAATCCAGTCGAAACATTCTGTACCTACAATTTAAGCCTCCGGGACTCGCTCTCGGAGGCTTTTCCATGAATAGACGATGCAGTACGTTAACTTTGCAGGGTGATAAAGTATTTTGATGACCCTAATTGCTAGCTTCAGTGCTTATTGCCCTTGATGCGGATAGGGAATACTGATATCATAGCGATAATATTCACTTCACATGTAAGCTACGGATGGAAAGGGCGGGGGAAAAATGACAAAGAGAGCGTATAATTTTAATGCAGGACCAGCGGCACTGCCACTAGAGGTTTTGGAGCGTGCGCAAGCAGAATTTGTTGATTTTCGTAATACGGGCATGTCGATTATGGAGATGTCTCACCGTGGGGCAGTGTACGAGTCCGTACATAATGAAGCACAGGAGCGTTTGTTGTCGCTCTTAGGTAATCCGAAGGGATACAAGGTTCTGTTTCTTCAGGGCGGAGCAAGCACCCAGTTCGCCATGCTGCCAATGAACCTGCTAGGGGCAGATCAAACCGCAAGTTATGTCATGACAGGCAGCTGGGCCAAAAAGGCGTTGTCTGAAGCGAAGCTGATTGGTGAAACCCACGTTGCAGCTTCTTCCGAGGCTGACAAATACATGAAATTGCCTGATGTATCGAATCTGAGTTTGCCTGACCGTACAGCTTATGTACATCTGACATCCAATGAAACGATCGAGGGTACGCAGTTCAAGTCTTTCCCGGATACGGGATCTGTACCGCTAATTGCTGACATGTCGAGTGATATTTTCTGTAAACCATTCGATCTTAATCAGTTTGGCATGATTTATGCAGGTGCGCAGAAAAACCTTGGACCATCTGGAATTACAGTGGTAATTGCTCGGGAGGAGCTCGTAAGCGAATCACCAAAAACGATCCCAACGATGCTTCGTTACAGTACACATACCGAAAACAATTCCCTATATAATACCCCGCCTTCTTTCTCTGTTTACATGGTAAATGAAGTTTTGAAATGGATTGAAGAACAAGGTGGACTGAAAGGGATCGAACAAAAGAACATCAAGAAAGCAGAATTGCTCTATAACACAATTGATTCCTCAGGCGGCTTCTACCGTGGCTGTGTCGATGCAGCAGACCGTTCCCTGATGAACGTGACGTTCCGTCTTGCTTCGGAAGAATTGGAGAAACAATTCATCAAAGCTTCCGAACAGGAAGGGTTCGTAGGATTGAAAGGACACCGCAGTGTCGGAGGTCTTCGTGCTTCCATCTACAATGCAGCTCCTTACGAGAGTGTTAAAGCCCTCACCGACTTTATGAGCCACTTTCAGAAGACAAATGGATAAATCATAGGGGAATGGATGACGGGCCTTATCGTTCCGATCCAGCCCTTCCAGAGCCTTCCACATTGACGTGTGGGAGGCTTTTCTTTAGAATTAGAGGATTGCAACAGATACATGAACTTAAAGGAGATTGAACACATATGGCTTTGCATATCGTTCTGGTTGAACCGGAGATCCCCGCAAATACCGGCAATATTTCTCGTACCTGCGCGGCTACGGGTACGCATCTGCACTTGGTTCGGCCACTCGGGTTCCGGACGGATGATGCTACCTTGAAACGGGCTGGCCTGGATTACTGGCATGCAGTTCACATTGAATATCATGATTCATTTGCTGAGGTTCAGGAAAAGTATCCGGAGGGTCGCTTTTTTTACGCAACCACGAAGGCGAAGAACCGCTATAGCGATTTTACATTCCAGGATGAAGATTTTTTGGTTTTTGGCAAAGAGACCAAAGGACTACCTCCTGAATTAATTGCTGCCAATCCGGAAACGTGTATGAGAATGCCCATGACAGGTGATGTGCGTTCATTAAACTTGTCCAATTCGGCGGCAATTATCGTATATGAAGCTTTACGACAGTTGAATTTCCCGGGCTTGGATTGATCTCGACTCGCGTATAAGTGCTTGTTAGAATTCGCTAAAAAAACATTTTTCAAAAAAAAGGACAAAAAATGTTTATTTCCAGCAGGATTCGACAAAATCTTGGCGAATCTTTAAACATAGTACAATTGTACCTAGAAATTTAGAGTAAGATAGGAGAGGTGTGCCGTAGCTATGAAGCCAGCTGGAGTAGTTCGCAAAGTTGACCAATTGGGTAGGATCGTATTGCCTAAATCTTTGCGTAAAAGGTATCAAATGAATGAGGGAGATCCTGTAGAGATCTTAGTACAAGGGGACCATATCATTCTGGAGAGATACCGTCCAAAATGTATTTTCTGCGGATCGATGGAAGAAGTCAATGAATTCAAAGAGCGTTACATATGCGCACAATGTCTAGATGAGATGACCCAGCTCCCACAGCACGGGTAAGCAAAAAAAGAAGTATCATGACTGATAAAGACATGATACTTCTTTTTTTTGATATGTTTTTGGCTTCATACAATTAGCTTACAACCATATGAACTAGCTTGATGGGTTACTTTCAAGATGGGGAAGTATATCCGACCATATCAGGTCCAAAATGGCCTGCATGTTCAATTCGTCACTACTGACGGCAACCACTGCATCCAATTCCGGTAGAACCACGCATAGTTGACCATAAGCCCCGTCGGCGCGGAATGCGTTGTGAGAACACAGCCAAAATTGATAACCGTATCCTTGTCCCCAATCGCCTTCACCCGGCGTCGCGATCTGGCGAGTTGTTGCAAGGTCTATCCATTTCGCAGGAACCAGCTGAGTGCCTTTCCAATTGCCCTTCTGAAGCAAGAACTGTCCGAATCGGCCTAATTCCTCATTCGTAAGCTGTAAGCCCGCACAGCCTAATGTAATGCCCAGGGGAGAGGTTTCCCATTCCACGTCGAAAATCTCCAGCGGTTCAAACAGCCTGGGAATTAGATAATCTTTTACGGTCTGACCTGAGGCTGCTTGAAACATGGCCGAGATCATAAAAGTATCGGCACTGCTGTATGTAAATGCTTCGCCAGGGATTCTGTCGAGTGGAAGTGACATGTAATATTTAGCCCAATCCTTTTCCGCAAGAGTGGCCCGTTCCTCCGCCCAGAGTACGGGAACATCATGCCCTGAGGACATCCGCAGTAGATCATACAGCGTGAGATTCGCAGGAGGGAAGGCCGTTAGGTCCGAAGCAGGTGTTGGCCATGTGAAGTATTCTCCCAGTTGGGATTCGAGTGTAAATATTCCTTCTTCAAGTGCCAATCCTACAGCCATACAGGTAAACGATTTACTGATCGAATGCTGTAAGCGCCGTGTATCCTCAGTACGGTCCCACACTCCACGTGTTTCTCCATGCTTCAGCACACGGACGGACAATACGTTTAATTGCTGTGCCTCGATATGATGAACAAAGCTATTAACGATGCTGGACATATTAACATCCTTTCCATAAAAAGACGACATTTTTGAGTTGGTGAAACGTTTCCGTAATCTGGAACCAAAATTAGGATTTATGTTAGTACAATCCGAAAGTGATGTCAATGAAAGATGTGCAAACGGTTACCAAAAGGTTATATTTTCACAAATAAAGTGCCTTTTGACGCAAATTTACACTTGGAAAAGAAGTTTTTTGAGAAAATAACGCGAAATTTGTAAAAAGGTTATTGACAGGATTTACTCATCGGGATTATGATTTATTCGAAACGATTCGAAGAAATCGCTTCCAAGTAAAAAGTGCTGTTTTTAAGTCCATGTGAATCAACGTTAGCTATGTTTTGAAACGATTCGAGAAAATCGTTTCGATAACCTAGTAGGTAATGGGGGAACGGCAAGAAGTCGTCGCAGAATAGCGAGAGTAGAGAGAGTACAGGCATCAACTGATGATGAAAGGGGTCCCATATGGCGCACATCACGATCGAAACCGGATCGCCTACATTATGCATGAACACAAGCATACATGTAGTGTCCAGTGACTCCGGAGAGACTTCAGGCGGTACGCTATATCTGCTGCATGGGGCAGGCGATAATGCGAGTACATGGCAACGATTGACTACAATCGAAATGTACGCTGCACAATATGGCTGTACCATCATCATGCCGGAGGCAAACCGAAGCTACTATACCGATATGGAATACGGCCTGAATTACTTCCATTACATTACTCAGGAGTTGCCTGAGTTTTGCAGACGTCAGCTCAACCTGAATACGGATCCCGAGAAGACTTACATTGCGGGGTTGTCCATGGGTGGATACGGTGCTTTGAAATGTGCACTGACTTATCCCGAACGTTATCGCAAGGTGGCTTCCTTATCCGGAGTAACCGACATTCAGACACGGCTTCATGATCCCCATATGCCACCAGGCATGATCAAGGAAATGAAAGCGGTTTTTGGAGAACGGTTACAGGTAAAGCCCGACCAGGACATCTACGCACTGTCAGCCAAATTGTTGCAAGAGGGCCGGCCTTTACCGGATGTGCTGAGCTGCTGCGGTGAAAGTGATCCATTTATTGAAATGAACCGTAGGTTCGCCGAGTACATGCAGGGAACTGCGTATCATTTCCGGTATGTCGAATCTCCTGGAGCACATGAATGGAGATTTTGGGAGCAGCACCTGAGAACCATGTTTGATTTTCTGTATAACGACAAGACCAAAGTAGAGTGAGGAGATGCAAATTGAAACCTGCAGCCGAAGGACCTAGCAAAAAGCTGAAGGGAAACTTGAAAGGGAATTCGCTTTGGAGTGAAATCTGGAAGCACAGAATGACGTACACCCTGCTTATTCCGGGGCTTGTCTGGCTAATCCTGTTTGCTTACATGCCAATGGGCGGTCTATCTCTGGCATTTAAGGATTACAAAGCGAACCTGGGGATCTGGGGAAGCCCATGGAGCGGATTTGAGAACTTCAAATACGTTTTCCGGGATCCGACGTTTATCGACGCGGTATGGCGGACATTGTATATCAACATTTTGAAGCTGATTATCCAATTCCCATTCCCGATTATATTGGCCCTGTTACTGAACGAACTGCGTATGCGCAGAGGGAAAAAGTGGTTCCAAACGGTTCTTACATTCCCTCACTTCCTTTCGTGGATTATCGTATCCGGGGTTGTCATCAATGTACTGGCTTATGACGGATTGGTGAATAGCACGCTTGCATTGCTTGGATTGCCAACGATTAACTTCCTGGGTTCCGAATCCAACTTTGTACCGATGCTTCTGTTAACAGATATCTGGAAATCAAGCGGCTGGAGTGCCATCATCTTCCTCGCTGCGATCTCGGGTATCGATCAGGATCAATACGAATCTGCACAGATCGACGGAGCATCACGTTTGCAGCAAATGTTCCGCATTACGCTGCCGAACATCCTACCGACCATCACCGTTATGTTTATCCTGTCTGTCGGCGGATTGATGTCATCCGGATTCGATCAGATCTTCAACTTGGCAAATGCCGCAACCAAAAATGTATCGGAAGTACTCGATGTATACATTTATCGGATTACGTTCCAATCATCAACCGACTTCTCCTTCTCGACAGCGGTCAGCTTGTTCCGTTCCCTTGTGAATATGGTCTTGCTGCTACTCGCTGACAGATTTGCGAAGCTGCTTGGCGGAGACGGATTGTTCCGATAAGAAAGGAGGAAAAATGAAATGAGCAAGAATGCTACCAAAAAGTCGAAGATTGGTACAGAACGAATGACGCTTCTTGATTACGTTATCTTCGCCATCTTACTTGTGCTTGCCCTGATGATTCTGATTCCGTTCTGGAATGTCATCATGATTTCATTCGCAACACAAAAAGAATATGCCGACAATCCATTGTTGATGTTTCCTAAAGAGTTCACTCTGGATTCCTATAAAGCGCTGTTTGCGGACGGAACGATTCTTTCGGGGTACAAAAATACACTGATCCTGCTGGTGATCGGCTTGCCTCTCAGCATGTTCCTGACTACAAGCATGGCGTATGGACTAAGTCGCAGCAATTTTCCGTTTAAGAAATTTATCTTTTTCTTAGTGTTGTTCACCATGATCTTCAATGGTGGTATCGTACCACTCTACCTGATCATGAAATCCCTTCATCTGACCGGGTCGCTATGGTCCGTTATTCTGGCGGGAAGCTTCAGTGCATTCAACATGATCCTGATGATGAACTACTTCTACACTTTGCCGGAATCGCTAATGGAATCAGCGCGACTGGATGGTGCAGGAGAGTGGAGAATACTGTTCAACGTCGTTCTACCACTCGCTACACCGATTATTGCTACGATCACGCTGTTCTACGGTGTGGCTTACTGGAACAGTTGGTATGATGCGATGATCTTCCTGCGAAAGGCGGATCAGTTACCACTGCAGAATGTACTTAGGACGATTATTTCTACATCGCAAACCAATGCCTCCAATGCTTCCAGCGTGGATGCAACCCAAGTCAGCAATTTCTCAATGGGGATGAAAATGGCGGCGGTATTTGTCACTATGGTACCGATTATGTGTTTCTTCCCAATGCTGCAAAAACATTTTGCCAAAGGGGTATTAACAGGGGCTATCAAGACCTGATTATACGTATAGGATTTTGACTTAAAATTCTACTAAAAACATGGGGGTAAAAGCATGAAGACGAACAAAAAGTTGTCTGTTAGATCCATTTTTGCCATCACGCTCTGTTTGTTGATGTTGGTGGTGACAGCTTGTTCCAGCGGAAGTTCTGAAGGTAGCAACGAGAAGGATGCAGAGGGAAATTATACAGATAACCTGACCATCTCCGTAGCCAATCTGACAGAAGTGAAAAACGGGAACATGGATAATGAATTCCATAAATTCTGGACAGACAAATTCAATGTAACTTGGGATTACAACTATATTGATTGGGATTCCTGGGGCGAGAAGCTTCGCCTGTGGATCAACTCAGGTGATTTGCCGGATGTATCCGTATGGAACTATGTTCACGGTGATGCCTTGAACAATATCGATCAAGGACTGTTCTACAAATTCCCGGATGACTGGAAGGAACGCTGGCCAAACGTAGCAGCAGCCTACAACTTGACGGGACTTGGTGATAAGTTGGAAGAACTTACAGGTGGAACTTATCTCTTGCCTAGACCGATTTATTATGAGAACAAACCTGCTGATCCACTCACAAACCAAATCGGTGTTATTGCTCTCCGTAAGGACTGGGCTGAAGCGGTTGGTTTCGAGTTGAAAGATGCGTATACAACATCAGAAATTAATGAATATGCTGCGCTGGTGAAAGAAAAAGATCCAGGCAAAGTAGGCAGCAAACTTGTACCTCTGTCCTACAATGCGGCAGACGCTATGACAAACATGATTATGCCGAACAGTGTGCATGCCATGACGGATGCTCCGTTCTATAAAGGTGAAGATGGTCAGTTCCACTGGGGACCAGCAGATCCTGAGACGCTGACAGGACTGAAATTGATGCAGAAAGCCTATAAGGATGGACTGCTCAATCCGGAGTTCTACACATGGAAAAACAATGAAGGTCAAAACAACTTTAAAGTAACAGGCACCGCTGCAGTAACAAGTCTGGGTGGACTCGCTTCGTACAGACAAGGTTTGGACACCGATATGAGGAAGAACCTTGGTGTAGATAGTGATGAGCTGGTACACACTGCAATTGTTCTTGGCGATGACGGAAAATACCGCAACTTGGAGCAAGCAAACTTCTGGTCCGCGCTGATTTTCAACCCTGAGATCAGTGACGAGAAATTTGAACGTATTATGGATCTGATCGACTACTCCGCGACAAAAGAAGGACAGCTGCTTATTAACATGGGCTTCGAAGGAACGGACTGGAAATATGATGAAAACAACGAACTGGTTAGCTTGTTGCCAGAAGGAACAGTTCTGGAAGACAAATACCCAGCACGCTTCGAAGGTCTGTATCTTCTGGGTGACGACTTCAGTGTTGTAAACCCTGCTATTAAAAAGGATTACCGTGATAGAGCCGTGAAACTGTTCGAGGAAAAAGCAAAACTCGGTACAGAAGGCCAATCGCTCGCAACATACGACTGGGATATCAACCTGTACGATTCCAAAGCTAAGAGCCAGGCTTCATTCGACTACCAGAACGAATATGCCAACCTGATCCTCAAAAGTGGAGATCTTGAAGCTAACTGGAAAGAATGGGTGAACAGCAAGATGTCCCTGGTTCAACCTTATCTGGATGAACTGAACAACGAATTCAAGTAATCATTCAGTAGTTAGCAAGATGGGACATGACAGAATATTCTGTCGGCCCACCATTCTGAACCCGGTGCGCGGTCTCTCCCCGAACGCAGCCGGGTTCTTTATTTCAACAACATGCAGTGGAGGATAACGGATATGAATAATGAGCAGTTGCTTGACCTCGTCAAACAGATGACGCTGGAGGAGAAAACAGCCCAGCTCCTTCAATTGACCGCCAATTTCTACGAAGGGACGGATGCCCAAGGCCAGATTACTGGACCGATGGAAGAGATGGGGATTACAGAGCAATCTGTCGTTGCCAGTGGTTCTATCCTGGGCTTGTCAGGCGCACAGGCCATTATTGATGTACAGCAAGCCTATCTGAAAAAAAGCCGTCTCGGTATTCCGCTCTTGTTTATGGCGGATGTAGTGCATGGTTTTAAAACGATTTTCCCCATCCCACTAGCAATCGGCTGTTCATGGGATACAGATTTGGCAGAGAAAAGTGCAGAGATTGCTGCACGCGAATCAGCAGTATCCGGTTTGCATGTAACATTTGCGCCCATGGTCGATCTGGTTCGTGACCCGCGCTGGGGCAGAGTTATGGAGACGACAGGCGAAGATCCGTATCTCAACAGCCTGTTTTCTGCGGCATTTGTACGTGGATACCAAGGCGACAGTTTGAAGGATGAGCCGGATCGTCTCGCTGCCTGTGTCAAACACTTTGCGGCGTATGGTGCTGCTGAAGGTGGACGCGACTATAACACGGTAGATATGTCTGAGCGCAATCTGCGTGAATATTATTTGCCAGCATACAAGGCTGCCTTGGATGCAGGTGTCGAAATGGTGATGGCTTCGTTCAATACGGTAGATGGTATTCCTGCGAGCGGTAATGAAAAGTTGATGCGTGACATTTTACGTGACGAGTGGGGCTTTGATGGGGTATTGATCTCGGATTGGGCTTCCATCCGCGAGATGATTGCTCATGGTGCAGCTGAAGATGATCGTGAAGCGGCATATCGGGCCATTCGCGCAGGCGTGGATATTGAGATGATGACTCCTTGTTATGTTAGTCATCTGCCTGAGCTGATCCAGAGCGGTGAAGTGGAAGAGAAGCTTATCGATGAAGCGGTACTCCGTATTCTGCAGCTAAAAGAAAAACTGGGATTGTTCGACAATCCACTACGTGCCGCTGATCCGGAACGCGAGCGCGAGGTTGTGTTTTCGAAGGAGCATCGTCAGGTATCCTACGAGCTTGCAACCAAATCAGCTGTTTTGCTGAAAAATGATAACAGTGTACTTCCGCTTCAACCGGAAGCGAATGTTGCATTGATCGGGCCGTTTGCCCAAAGTGAAGACATTCTCGGCTGGTGGTCCTGTGAAGGCGTGAAGGCGGATGCTGTCAAGCTGGGAGCTGCTCTGCAGGAGCGTTTACAGCACGGACAGGTGCACATTGCCCAAGGAAGTGGTGTTCACACCATCACATCGGAACAGATCGCTGAAGCAATGGAAACGGCTAGCAAGGCGGACCTTATTGTTCTGGCCCTGGGTGAGGACTCTGAAATGAGCGGTGAAGGTGGTTCGCGTACCGATATTCGTCTGCCAGCAGCTCAGCTGGAGCTCATCAAGCAGTTGAAGACGACGGGTAAACCGATGGCCAGCGTGATTTTCAATGGTCGTCCTTTGGATCTGAACGGAGTGTTTGAAGAATCGGATGCCGTACTTGAAGCGTGGTTCCCAGGCAGCGAAGGCGGAGCAGCGATTGCTGACGTTCTCACAGGCGTAGTGAATCCATCTGCACGTCTGACGATGTCGTTCCCGCAGTCCGTAGGTCAGATCCCTGTATATTATAACCATTTCAATACAGGACGTCCTCTGAACCCGGAAAAAACGGAAGAACGTTATGTTTCAAAATATATTGACAGCCCGAATGATCCGCTGCTTCCGTTTGGTTATGGCTTGTCATACACCACATTTGAATACGGTGATCTGGAAGTATCCAGCCAAGAAATGACTGCCGATCAACCGATCAGCATTCAGGTTCGTGTAACCAATACCGGCGAACGTGCAGGTGTGGAGACCGTACAACTCTATGTACGTGATGTATCCGGTGAAGTGGTACGTCCAATGCGTGAGCTGAAGGGCTATACGAAACTTGCACTCGCGCCAGGCGAGAGCAGTACGGCAACATTTTCGTTAAACGAGGAACAACTTCGCTACCATCATTCCGATCTGAGTTATCGCAGTGACAAGGGGACATTCCAGATTTTTGTCGGACCCAACAGCCGCGATACCCTGGAACGTACGTTCAAGTTGGTGTAATGGATGCAAGTAACGCAAGCGTGAGGATTTTAGCATAAAAATGCAGTGAAGCTGCACTGTCTTCTTCCATTGCTGCCTGGCAGGGGAAGAAGACAGGATAGGAGGATATGATTAGATAAATGAGTACAATGACTAAATCGCAAATCAACATTCAAGCCGGTGAACTGAACTTCACATTCTGGGGGAGTGGTGATCTGTTCCAGGCCGTAAGCGGACAGGCCATGATCAATCAATTAATGGCGAGCCCGGTGGACGGGGCCATGAACAATCTCTATTTGCGTTTTCATGACGAATCCAGGATTCGTTTTGTTCCAATGCTTGGCATCCATTCTGACAGCCAGGTTCATCAGGACGGAGAGCGTTTGGTGTGGACGGGAAATGCGGAAGGTGCAACGTATCAGGTTGTTTTTGCACCTTCAGCCCAGGGAGTCTGGTTCTGGGATGTTACGGTGAACGGCCAAGGGGAAAAAGTGGATGTCATCTACGGCCAAGACATTGGCATCGCTGATCCAGGAGCGGTACGCAGTAACGAAGCTTATCTGTCCCAATATATTGATCATGCCGTATTTGAGGATGACAAATGGGGTTATATTGTAGCTTCGCGGCAAAATCAGCCGCAGGGCGGGGTATTTCCTTATGTGCAGCAGGGGTCTTTAACCCGTGCCACGGGGTACTCAACAGATGGATTCCAGTTCTTTGGCTTAAGTTACAAGGAAACAAATATTCCCGAGAGCCTGCTTAAACGGTCGCTGGCGAATGAAGTATATCAGTATGAATTCGCTTATACCGCCCTTCAGTCAGAAACAGTCGTTTTGAATGGCGAAGCCCGCTTTGTGTTCTACGGCCTTTTCCAGGCAAACCATGCAGCAGCCATTAAGGAACTGGAATATACGGATGTGGTGGAACAAGCCTGGAATGAGCATGAAGCGAAACGTGCAGGGAACGAAGCTGCTGCAGCTGGATCCAGTAACGCTTTGCCTAAAGTTTCCCTGAACCCGGCTCTGGGTGAGCCGCTGCGTACTTTGGCCATGTCCGAAGACGAAGTGAATTCCCGTTTCCCGGCTTCAACAAGACATCAGGAAGAACGTGCCGAAGGTGAGCTGCTGGCGTTTTTCACAGACACCTATGAACATATCGTCCTTAAGGAAAAAGAAATGCGCGTGGAGCGTCCGCACGGTCATATTCTGATGAGCGGAAACAATGTGAAACTTGGTCAGAATGTAATCACGACCACTTCCTATATGTACGGTATTTTCAACTCACACATCGTTGTGGGCAATACGAATTTTAACAAAATGATGAGCAATGCCCGCAGTGCGCTGAATATCGCGAAATCCTCCGGTCAGCGGATCTACGTGGAGATGGACGGAGTCTTCCATTTGCTCACCATGCCGTCTCTCTTCGAGATGGGCTTCAACTATGTACGCTGGTATTACCAAACGGCTCAGGATACGCTGATTGTCACGAACTATACAACACTGGATACTCCTGAAATACGTTTGCATGTGAAATCGGAAAAAGGAATAGCTTATCGCTACCTGATCACCAATCAGATCACCATGAACGCGAATGAATATGAACTGCCTGCCCGTGTCACCGAACAGAACGGCGAACTACGCATTAAGGCGAATTTGGATTCCCTCAGCGCCAAGGAATACCCGAATCTGGAATACCACATGTCGGTAAGCGGAGCAGCCGTGAAAGTTGGCGATGAGACCCGATTGGCGAGTGGTGTGAATTCAGGGGACGGTTCCATTTTCACCTTGCAGCTGGGCAGTACGAATGAATGGACAATGACGATACAAGGCCTGCTTGAAGGCGAGAATGTGGTTTTGTCCACACGCAGCTTCGAGGAGGAAGTGGATGCTTATCGTACGTTTTATGCGGAAGTCATGAACGGGTTCCATCTGTCACGTCCTGGGAAGCCGAATGCAGAAGAATTGTTCAAGGTCAACGCGCTTGCATGGTGGTATACCCATAATATGCTGGTACATTACTCCGTTCCGCATGGTTTGGAACAATATGGTGGTGCAGCTTGGGGAACACGGGATGTATGTCAGGGACCGGTCGAATATTTCATGGCTACGCAGAAATATGAGCAGGTCCGCGATATATTAAAAATGGTGTATTCGCACCAGTATGAGGATGACGGCAACTGGCCGCAATGGTTCATGTTTGACCGTTATTTCAAAATTCAGCAGGAAGAGAGCCATGGGGACATCATTGTATGGCCGCTTAAAGTACTGAGTGACTACCTGATTGCTACCAAGGATTACTCCATTCTGGATGAAGAGGTTCCTTACACCGTTAAACACGGTTTCCATTTCAGTGAAGCCAAGGCATCGGTGCTGGAGCATGCACAGAAAGAGCTCGAATATATCCGCAGCCACTTCCTGCATGATACATTCCTTTCCTCATATGGTGATGGAGACTGGGATGATACGCTTCAACCGGCGAATGCCCAATTGAAACAGTACATGGTCAGCAGCTGGACCGTTGCTCTTACGTATCAAACACTGAGCCAGCTATCCAGAGCACTTGTGCCTGTGAAGCCGGAACTGGCAGCAGAATTGAGCAGCATGGCTGCAGGGGTTAAAAAGGACTTCAACAAATATATGCTGGATACCGAGGTTATTCCTGGGTTCGTATATATGGAAGACCCGGAACAAGCTAAACGGATGCTGCATCCGGATGACAGCGAGACAGGCATTCAGTACCGACTCCTGCCGATGACACGCAGCATGATTGCCGAGCTCCTGGAGCCTGAACAGGCCGCGTCCCACTATCGTCTGATTAAGGAAAAATTATTCTGCCCGGACGGCGTGCGGCTTATGAACCGCCCGGCTCACTACGATGGAGGGGTAAGCACCCATTTCAAACGTGCTGAACAGGCGTCCAACTTCGGACGTGAAGTTGGCCTGCAATATGTGCATGCACATATCCGCTACATTGAAGCCATGGCGAAGCTCGGTAATCCGGAGGAAGTATGGAACGGTCTTGGCATCATCAATCCAGTGGGTATTCAGCAAGTCGTCCCTAATGCGGATCTTCGCCAAAGCAATGCTTACTTCAGCAGTTCTGATGGTAAATTTAACAACCGCTATGATGCACAGGAACAGTTTGATAAGCTTCGCACCGGTGATGTTCAGGTAAAAGGCGGTTGGAGAATCTATTCCAGCGGACCAGGGATTTACATGAACCAACTGATCTCGAACGCACTGGGCATTCGTCAAGAGGAAGAGGATCTCGTACTCGATCCCATCCTTCCGGCAAGTCTGGATGGCCTGCACTTTGATTTTCAATATAACGGAAAGAAAGTGACCTTTGTCTATCATCTTAGCGGAGAAACGGTACAACGTGTGCTGTTGAACGGCAAGGAACTGGAGACGACGAGACTGCAACAGCCTTATCGTCAGGGTGGACTGCGTATTTCTCGTGCAACCCTCGAACAGGGCCTGGACGAAGGTAACGTGATCGAGATTTACAGCTAAAAATTGCAGAAGAACTCGGGACAACAGTGATCTGATGATCAATCTGTAACCGGAGTGTCATCAGATCAAGGTTAGTCCGTTTACCAAATATTCAAGAAGTCAGGTCCTCCAGCCCGGAGGGCCTGATGAACATAACAGGGGAGCGAAGATTGTGGTCAGTATCAAGGATATCGCCAAAAAGGCGGGAGTTTCGATCTCCACCGTGTCGTATGCGCTGAATGGCAGCAATAAAGTGACAGATGAGACCAGTTCCAAAATTTTGGCCATTGCTAAAGAGCTGAACTATGTTCCGAACGCTGCTGCAAGAACGTTGAAGAAAAGGGAATCCAAAATTCTCGGGGTATTTCTGACAGACTTTAGCGGAGATGTATACGGGGATTTGCTTAGTGGCATGAAGACGGTTTGCAACGCTCAGGGTTATGATCTGATTGTCTGCAGTGGCAAGCAGTCTCACCGGATGCTTCCGGAGCGAATGATTGATGGCGCAGTTATTCTCGATCATACATTTGCCAGCGAGGAGCTGCTGCAATATGCTGATCGGGGACACAAGATTGTCGTTCTTGACCGAGAGCTTAATCACCCGAATATCAATCAGGTACTGCTGGATAACAAGGCAGGAGCTACACTAGCAATGGAACATCTCATTGAGCAGGGACATACGAAGATTTATGTCGTAACAGGGCCGGAGGGTTCATTTGACTCGGCTCAGCGGATGAAAGCGGTAAGGCAAGTGACCGAGCGGGAAGCAAGTGTGGAATGGGTCGAGATTATGGGAGACTTTGAGAAAAGTGGCGGAGAGCAGGCAGCTGAGTTGATTATTCAGGAGTATACGAGACCGGCTGCGGTATTTTGTCTTAATGACGAGATGGCCATTGGACTGTGTAATCGCTTGGCGGAAAGTGAGCTGCAGATTGGCCGGGATATTGATGTGATCGGTTTTGACAACATCGAACTGAGCAAGTATGTTCAACCGAGGCTGGTCACCATCGATTATTCCAAAAGAAAATGGGGTTCCCTTGCTGCGGAGCAGCTAATCAAAATTATTGCCGGAGAACCGGTGGATCATGAACGAATCTACGTGACATTGGTGGATGGCGGTTCAGTTTGCAGTCAGCTTCCGCAAGAGATCCCATCGCCCATT
This sequence comes from Paenibacillus pabuli, assembly GCF_039831995.1. Lineage (NCBI taxonomy): Bacteria > Bacillati > Bacillota > Bacilli > Caryophanales > Paenibacillaceae > Paenibacillus > Paenibacillus pabuli. The sequence goes on along the minus strand of NZ_JBDOIO010000003.1, from coordinate 2,199,083 downwards.
CGCCATGAACGGGCGGTCAGCTCTTGATGGCAGGGAAGAGACATACAAATTGTATCATTACGATTAGCTCAACTATGCTGATGCTGTACCCCGAGAGACAAGGCTTAGAAGAATTACAGCATTCTTTTAAGCCTTGTCTCTTGGTATATGAACAACATAAAAAAAGCCTCTCACTAGAGAGGCTTGGCCTTTAGAGGCCCTTCGTTTTGTCGTTGTTGTAGGCTGCAGTGAAGATGCCTGTCATAAACAATGCGAGTACAATTGCAATAATCCAGAATGTCAATGAAAACGACATACACTTGCCACCTCCTGTACAATTAGCACTTTCTTCTATTATAACCAATAAAGGAAGAAAAGGAATGCCTATACAGGATCATTTGTAAAATAAAAAGTGAGTCGGCACAGGTCTGAGATTGCCGTCTGATGGATTATTCACAACCCGATTGTTCAGGATTAGCGAGGAGGAGCCGCCGCCATCCAGATTATAGGCATCCACTACGCCCAGCTTGTATAATCGACCCTGAAGCTCTTCAAGAGTGGCCCCAGAGCTTCCGGTTTCGTTATATCCATCCACGACGATAATGAGCAGCTGATCATCCTTGTAATTGCCAATTACGGTACGAGGAGCCCTCTTGGGGGACACCTTCCACTTGGCTGGAATGGCTGTTTTCTTGCCGTTCTGAAGCAGGACAGGTACAAAAGTTGCCCCGAACTGTGGTTTAAGGCGGTCCAGGGAGTTTTTATCAAAAAATTTGCCGCCTACCAGTTTGCCCGTATCGTTAAGTCCTACAAAAAACAGATCCTTGAAGCTGGCTTGGAAGCCGTTCACATATTTACCGTTCATGACCGTTGTGCTTAGAGGGTAACGTTTGCCACCGCTATCTGCGAATCCGCCTGCATTGATTCCGGCGATCGCACCGTTTCGCTTAACGGCCTGCATGGTTGTCTCGGCTTTTCCAGGTTCGCTGCTCAGAGCCATTTTCATGGCTGTAGGGTCCTTTAGTTTAACTTTCATCGCGTAACCCTTATACGTGCCTGGGTTCACTCGATAGAGTTCAATCGTAAGCCGGTCACTGTTAACCCGTTCGATAGGAACGCCCAGCTTGGACGAAATACGCTGATTGTATATCGTTTCAGGGCGTGCTGCCTGTACCGATGCCGATTGTACGATGGTAGACATCGTACTGGTCGTCCGATTATACAGCTCGGTAGTTCTTTTAATAGAAGAAGAAGTTTGAACGGCAGCTTCCTTGGCCCCAGCAAGCTCCTGGCGTATAGCCTGGGTCTGGGGAGTAATGGTTTCCTCTGACAGTCCGGAATGAATCAATTCCCCGGGTTCAAGCGGGGGGCGAAGCAGCAGCAAACAGATGATCAATCCAATAAAAGGAGCAAGTGCAAGCATAAAAAAACGATTAACCTGTTTGACGGGTGTAATCATTTGAGCAGGTCCATCTTTTTCTGGAGGGTTTCCAGTTGCTTTTTGACTTCGCTCAGCTGGGTGTACAATTTATTGCTGTTATCCGTTTTGTCGCTTGCATTATCCTTAGTAAACGTCAGTAGCTCATTAAAGGATTGAACTTGTCCCTGCAGGTCGGCTACTTCCTTCGATATCGTTGTTAGCTGATTTTCGTAGTCCGCTTTTAGCGCGGCAATCTGCTGCTGATTATGGGCCTGAATCTGACTAAGCATCTGCTTCTGAAGGTGGTTACTATAATAGTAGGTTCCCACAACTCCCAGTGCAATGAGAACAATCCACATGACCAGAAATAGCTTGACTGAAGATCCGGCCTTGCCTTTGGCGCTCCGGGTGTGATGGATGTCAGAAGGTTGAGCAGAAGGTTTCATATCATCACTCCTGGTTATTAATAGGTAAAAAAAATTCCAATCCTCATTCTATCATGCCACTATTGATTACGCAAAAATGAAATTCTTTAAGTAATAGGATAAAAAGAGATTGCATCGGATGGAAGTCCTAGGATACAATTTCTTATAGATGCAATAAGTAGGAACTTTGGGCAGGATTTTCGACCTTTTTAGCTAGGGATACAGGAAAATTATACTATATTTTGCATAGATGAGGCTTATATAATGCAATGTCATGATGCAGTTATGGTGCAATAAATCAGAAATAGATCAGCAGTATGGCTGATCAACTTATTATTCGCCATATTCCGACATTATTCGACTTTGCTTCTTCTATACGTGGACTGTCGCAAGTATGGTGATAGAATCAAAGCAAAAAAGTAGAAAAGTATTTGTCCAATACATAACCAGGGGGAACAATCATGAAAAAAGTATGGCAGGTGGTCATCGTAGATATCCACCCCACCAGCATGCTGGGTACCAAATTGATATTGGAAGAGCAGCAGGATTTACTTGTACGGGGGATGACATCAACAGGTACAGAAGGACTAGAATTGGTGAAAAACCATCAACCCGATCTCATTTTGATGGATTATCGGCTTCCTGAAGGGCAAGCAGATCCATATATTACCCAGATGAAAAGCGCTTCCGCGCATAGTCATGTCATCATTTTGACAGATGAAGACAATGTGAAGCTGTTTCGTCATCTTATAGGTCTTGGTGCAAGCGGCATGCTGTCGAAACAGGCTTCCCCTAGCCAGCTGATTCACCTTATTTCCGGGTTGCGGGAGGGATGCGTATCGATTCCGATCTCCTGGCTTAAAAGTACTGAATGGGCTCAACCGTCTGACTCCCCGATAGAAGAATTTCTGGTGGAACTGACAGAAACAGAAACTTTTATTATGGAAAGAATTGTTCAGGGCGTAACCTATGATAAAATAGCCAGTGAGATTAACGTCAGCCGACGTTCTATTGATAACTACCTGCGCAAAATCTATGTGAAGCTGGATGTAAGCAGTCGCGCGCAAGCTATTGAACGTTATGCCTTATATGCGAGACAGGCCAAGACGCTTTCCTGATAACCTTTCTTCATGATTAAGGTACAGAGTTTGGAACAGGAGGCAGGTCCGATCGTCATATTCGGCGTTCAGCAGGAATAGGTTGTAGTGGCTGCGGACTGCTAGCACAGTTCGGAATTGATGAAAGGGGAACGGACCGATGAAATATTTCTTCGCCTCCCGTACAAACAAGCTGTTGTCTTCACCACTCCGGGATATTCGTGAAATGTCTGGCCGGGATTATTTCATTTCTCTGGCCGAAGAGTTACCTGCAGAGGAATTATTTCCGTTCAAGCTGCTGGAAGAAGCGGCAGTGTCTGTATTCAGTTCTGGGCCATCTGCTCTTCAGTATGGTGAGCTGGCAGGCTACAGGCCTTTAAGAGAATGGCTGGACACGGACTGGAATATCCGAAAAGACATACGTACAGTGCCAGAGCAAATTTTATTGACCACAGGAACCCAGCAGGCGATTGATTTGGTGATGCGTCTGCTGCTGGAGCCGGGGGACTCCGTACTGGTGGAACATCCTACCTCTCCAGGCTGTCTTGAAGTTCTGGAAATGCAAGGGGCCAAAATTGTGCCTGTCCTTGGCGATTCAGACGGTATATTGCCTGATCTATTGGAGCACCACATGCAGCAGCTGAGACCAAAGCTGCTTTTTGCTGCGCCCAGCTTCTCGAATCCGACCGGCATGTTATGGTCCATGGAACGGAGAGAGGCCGTGCTTGATCTGTGCTCTCGTTACGGAGTGCTGCTCGTAGAGGATGACTCGTATGGCGAGCTCCACTTCGACGGTCTGGAGACGGCAGACTTCTACCGCAAGTTTCCTTCGTTATTTGCGCTCGATACAGCTGATCAAGGCGGGCATGTACTATATATTGGTTCGTTCAGCAAAACGGTTGCACCTGCGCTGCGCACGGGCTGGGCGGCAGGTCATCCTGCCTTGATACAAGCCATGGCTTCGGTCAAACGGATTGCGGACGGACAATCCAGTCCAATGAATCAGCGGTTATTATATCAGCTGCTTGCCCAGTCTCCATTTAAATGGAGTGACCATCTCTCCATGCTGAACCGGGAGTACAAAATCAGACTGAAGCTGATGCTTGAGTTGCTCAAAAGGCCCGGCTGGAAAGGAGTCCAGTATTCCATCCCCAAAGGAGGCATGTATTTGTGGGTTCAACTTCCCGAGGGATTGGATAGCGGAGCATTGCTCAAAGTGGCACTCTCCAAAGGTGTGTCCTTTCTGCCAGGTTCTCTCTGTTCCACAGGCGTTCAGGATCAGCGTCACATTCGATTGAATTTTAGTCATCCTGGGCGCGACGAGCTGCTGCTGGGCATGAACCTGATCAGTGAAGCCATCTCGGAATTCACTGCCCGCAATTAGCAGGAGGGTAACGAGAGCGAGAACGGCTTTCATCAAAAAACAGTGAGAACAGCGATTTCGAAGTGAAAAGTTGAAATTAAGAAAAACAAATAAAGGATATCATAACCCAAAGTAATTACGTTATTGCATCCACTAACATTTTTATATATAATATGTATTAATGAGTTGTTATTTTCTTTATATAAGCTGTATTCAACACGATTTCAGGAGAAGCACTCATATATTTTAACAAACGGGGGAACGAACATGTCCAACATTTTATTTGTAAAAGCAAACGACCGTCCTGCAGATCAAGCAGTCAGCGTCAAATTGTACGATGCATTTTTGAGCGCATACAAAGAATCCCACCCAGGCGATACGATCACTGAGCTGGATCTCTACAATACAGATATCCCTTACTACGGCAATACTGTAATTACAGGTGGATATAAAGCAGCTAACGGTATCGAAGCAACTGCTGAAGAGCAGCAAGCTGCTGCACTCGCAGCACAATTGCAAGATCAATTCCTGGCAGCAGACAAAGTGGTATTTGCATTCCCGCTGTGGAACTTCACAGTCCCTGCACCACTGGTAAACTACATTTCCTATTTGAGCCAAGCTGGAAAAATGTTCAAATACACAGCTGAAGGCCCTGTAGGTTTGGTTGGCGACAAAAAAGTGGCATTGCTGAATGCACGTGGCGGCGTTTACTCCGTAGAGCCAATGGCATCTGCTGAAATGTCCGTAAAATATGTAACAAACGTACTTAACTTCTGGGGTATCCAAAACCCTGAGCTCGTTATCGTTGAAGGTCACAACGCTTCTCCTGATCGTTCCCAAGAGATCGTGGATGCCGGCCTGAAATTGGCAGCTGATGTAGCAGCAAGCTTCTAATTGCAATGATATAGAATCATTTATAAAGAGCCTGTTATCTCCTCTGAGATAACAGGCTCTTTTGTATGCATCACGATTTATTTGTTTTTGGACATGGGGCCAGAAGCTCCGACTTGATGTACCAGATACTGCTCTGTTGCCTCCGCGATTTCCCCTAGCTCTTCCACCATAAAATCCTCTGAAGAGACCAGACTCCCTGGCACCACTATATGCTGTTCCAACGTATCATGGTCTTCCAGCATGTGAGAATGCTCGGTAAGGGCTTGAGCTCCTTTGATCGTAAGTACGTATTTCCCGCGTGACAATCGTTCGAACCAGCCATAGTAATTTTTTTGCAAAATGGCTGCAGCTGACCCAACTCCGGTTTGTCTCGCGAGTAGGGCAGGGGAAGCTTCACCTTGGGTTCGCAGGGCAGAAGCAACACGCAGCGCCTTCTCCCGGTATGCGGTTACCAACTGCCTGCGGGTACTGCCGCCCGTGTTATAGTCTCCGCTGCGTTCTTCAAATTCCCGCAGCAACCGTTGACGCCGTACTCCACCTCTGCGGGAAGGGACATGGTTTGGGCGGTTCAAAGCCGCAGGCTCACACAACACATCAATGAGTGGTGATTTTGTCTTATAGAACGTCACCGTAATCAGGCCAAGCCCGAGCTGGTGGCACAGTCCTGCGAGTTCGCTCCAGCGCTGGTTAACAGCCCCGCGTTTGCTCCGATTGCGCTCTACAGCCAGATATACAAATGGACTCAGTTTTAGTCTCTGCATTCCCTGGAGCAACAACGAAAGATTGAACGTTTTCTTCATCTCCACAATTAGTGGTTCGTCCTGATCAGATCTGACACCGACGAGGTCGCAATGTCTGACTTCAGCCTTGATGAGAAACCCTCGCTGTTCGAAAAAGGCTTTTAGAGGCGAATATAACTCGGTCTCGTATTTTACTGCCATCATTCCTGCTCCTTTCCCAAGAAGTTGTCCGTGGCGGGACGTTGTCCGGTTTCCTGAATTAGAACCTTCATTATACCATAAGCGTGCTTTTTTTTCTGAAGGCACAAGATGTCTGATAGAACAGGGAAAAGCCGAAATTGTGAACCGTGAATTGAAAAAAAAGAGGTCAACTTATCCGATTTGCCGCATAGGTATGTAATACACTTTTCACAACAATACAATACGTTTGGACAGAGGGTGGCGGGACTAATCCGGACCGCAGATTGGTATTCAAGCAGGAGCTGCAATTCTATTGATTTCTTCATACCATTCGGAATGGTTGACAATCACACTAAAGGAGCCATGGGAGGTACCAAGCATGAATATTTTTGAACGCGTTGCGGAATATCAGGCAGAGAGTGACCGTTTGTCATGGAATGGAACATTTGAAGATTATATTGCTCTGCTGAGAGAGGATCCGACTCCGGCAATGACGGCTCACGCACGAGTGTACCAGATGATTGAATCGTTTGGCGTGGAAGAAGTCGGGGGGCATAAACGGTACAAGTTTTTTGAACAGGAGATTTTTGGACTGGATCGCTCCATTGAGAAGCTGGTCGAGGAATACTTCCATTCGGCAGCACGCCGACTGGATGTTCGGAAACGGATCTTGCTCCTTATGGGTCCTGTAAGTGGAGGGAAGTCGACGCTCGTTACATTGCTGAAACGTGGTCTTGAACAGTTCTCACGGACGGAAAAAGGTGCCGTTTACGCCATTGAGGGATGCCCGATGCATGAGGAACCCCTGCACTTGATTCCTCTGGAGCTTCGTCCCGAAGTGGAAAAAGAAATCGGTGTCCGCATTGAGGGCAACCTGTGCCCATCCTGCCAGATGAGACTTCGTACTGAATATGGCGGGGATATCAGCCGCGTCAAGGTAGAGCGTGTCATCATCTCCGAGGACAATCGGGTAGGCATCGGGACATTCAGTCCGTCCGATCCGAAGTCGCAGGATATCGCAGATCTCACGGGCAGCATCGACTTCTCGACCATTACCGAGTTTGGTTCCGAATCGGACCCACGTGCGTATCGTTTTGACGGGGAGTTAAACAAAGCGAACCGTGGACTGATGGAGTTCCAGGAGATGTTGAAATGTGATGAAAAGTTTCTGTGGAACCTCTTATCGCTCACGCAGGAGGGCAATTTCAAAGCAGGCCGGTTTGCCTTGATCAGTGCCGATGAAATGATTGTTGCTCATACCAATGAGTCGGAGTACAAATCGTTTATTTCGAATAAAAAGAATGAAGCCTTGCAATCCCGGATGATTGTTATGCCGATTCCATATAATCTGAAGGTCTCCGAAGAAGAGAAGATTTATGGAAAGCTCATTCAGCAAAGTGATATGAAACATGTTCATATTGCACCGCATGCGCTGCGGACCGCAGCCATTTTCTCCATACTTACCCGCTTGAAGGAAACGAAAAAACAAGGCATGGATCTCGTCAAAAAGATGCGGATGTATGATGGTGAGGAAGTTGAGGGTTACAAGGAAGCCGATCTGCGTGAAATGCAAAATGAGTATCTGGATGAAGGCATGTCCGGCATCGATCCACGTTATGTCATCAACCGGATATCCAGTGCTTTGATTAAGCAAAACCTTCAATGCATTAACGCGTTGGATATTTTGCGGGCAATCAAGGACGGTCTGGATCAGCATGCTTCCATTACCAAAGAAGAACGCGAGCGTTACCTGAACTTTATTGCCCTGGCGCGTAAAGAATATGACGAACTGGCCAAAAAGGAAGTGCAAAAAGCATTTGTGTACTCGTTTGAAGAGTCTGCCAAAACGCTGTTCGAAAATTACCTCGATAACATCGAGGCCTTCTGCAACTGGTCCAAAATTCGTGATCCGTTAACCGATGAGGAGATGGACCCGGATGAGCGTTTAATGCGTTCGATTGAGGAGCAGATCGGCATTTCCGAAAATGCGAAAAAGGCATTCCGGGAAGAGATTCTGATCCGAATCTCGGCATACTCCCGCAAAGAGCGCAAGTTTGAATACAGCAGCCACGACCGACTGCGGGAAGCGATTGAAAAGAAGCTGTTCGCAGACCTGAAAGACATTGTCAAGATTACTACCTCAACCAAAACACCGGATGCTACACAATTGAAACGCATGAACGAAGTAATCAAACGCTTAATTGAGGAACATGGATATACGGCAGCCAGCGCGAATGAACTGCTGCGTTATGTGGGCAGTCTGTTAAATCGCTAATCTGTATCAAAACCATTCCGGATCAGGCTCCTGATGCCTGCTGTGAGGCTCCTTCACGGCAGGTGAAGGGGCCTTTTTACATGAACAATTGTTACAATACACGCTAATAAACTGACACCAAAGGTTAAATTTGTGGCAAATTAGTTCTAATGGTATATGTAAATTTAGGTCATTTAGTCTATAATCGGTACAGTAATTTAACAATTTGGTGTTTTTTAGTAGTTATTAAGGAGTTGACGGAACTAGTTATGAGTGTTACTGCAGCAAGACAAAAGCAACTCGATTATATTGGACTGACCAGGACAGATCTTCAACTGCTTGCCGACCACAGATCGGTATTTAAAAAGGTTGTGCATGACGTGGTGGATCACTTCTACAATCATGTCGGGAGTTATCCGGAACTCGAAGAGATGATTACCCGGTTTTCTTCCATTGAACGTTTGAAAGAAACGCAGCAAATGTACTGGCTGTCTATGACTGACGGCATCGTGGACGAGGCTTATATTGAACAGCGTATTGCGATTGGATTGGTGCATTCACGCATTGGATTATCCGAAGATTATTATCTGGGGACATATATGGTTTATCTTGATATTGCCACAAGCATATTTCAGCAGGTGATCCCTGATTCCTGGCATCGTGTCATCCAGGCACTCAGCAAAATGTTTAATCTGGATTCCCAGCTTGTTCTTGAGGCTTACGAGAAGAAGGAAAAAGAAAAATTGCATCAGCTCGCCGCAGAACAGGAGCATACATTGCAGGCAGTGACGCAGATTACCCAGCAACTGACAGGAATGATCTGCGAATTGAACGAGAATGCCCGGGCTATTTCGGACGTTGCGAGAGAAACGGCAGCTTCACAGGATCAAGCCCATGAATTGCTGGAGGCATTAACCGACGAGATCCATCAGATCGGCAAGATGGGGGAACTTATTCGTGAAATTTCGGAGCAAAGTCATCTGGTTGGTCTGAATGCAGCCATCGAAGCTGCGCATGCAGGCGAATTCGGCCGGGGGTTCGAGGTTGTTGCAAGTGAAGTCCGGAAGCTCGCGGCCAGTTCACGTGAGGCACAGGGGAAAATCCAGATGAATCTCGAACAGATTATGAGGAAGCTTGGAAGTGTACAACACGAGTCCCAGAACACATCCCAAGGGGCGAGACGCCAAGCTTCCCGTTCGGAGGAACTTGCGGTATTCGCAACCACGATGGAGAAACTTGCACTGGATCTGAGAAAACTGGACAGGCAAATATAGGCTGCTAATACCCAAGGATCCTGTGATACCGTTTCTGGCTGTTTTAAGCTATAATGGGTAGACAAACCTGCCGAATGTCATAGTAAATGCAGCCGGAGACAGGGGATTTGAAAGAGGTTGAGGTGATCAGGTGGCTTCTATCCATGATGTGGCCAAAGAAGCGGGCGTATCTGTTGCAACCGTTTCCAAAGTGCTGAACGATTATCCCGATGTAAGTGACAAAACTCGCAAAAAAGTCAATATAGCCATCGAACTATTGAAATATCAACCGAATGTGGTGGCGCGCGGACTTGTAAAACGCCGTTCATGGACGGTAGGGGTGCTGCTCACGGTTCCCTTTACCAATCCGTTTGTTTCGGAATTGCTGGAAGGGATCAAGACAGCACTGGAGAATAGCGGTTATGATCTTGTCCGATTGTCCACACGTTTCGACGATCCGGGATACTCGTTTATCAAACATTGCCGCAGCCGGAATGTGGATGGTGTTGTTGTGTTCGGAGAAGGAAGAGACAACAAAAGTATCGAGGAATTGGTTCAAGCAGAGATTCCGACCATGTTTATTGACACGGATTTGTTTGGCAAACGGGCCGGATACATTACTACGGATAATTCCAATGCCATTGCAATGAGCGTCAAGCATTTGCATGAGCTGGGCCATCACAAGATTGCCTATATTTCGGGTACACTTGGGCCTGCCGTAGCTAATCTTCGCCTGGAAGGCTACCGTGAAGGGCTGCGCGAATGCGGTATTCCGTATTCGACTGTTTATCTGGAAGTATGTGATTATTCCTTTGAAGAGGGAAGTAAGGCTGCACGGCGATTGCTGGCATTGAAAGACCAACCGACAGGGATCGTCTGTGCTTCAGACATGGCCGCATTTGGTGCCATTCATGAGATTGAGAAACACGGCCTAAGCGTGCCTGAAGACATTTCTGTCGTTGGATTTGATAACACGTACTATGCTCAGGTGTTTAAGCCGGGTTTAACCACAATTAACCAAAACATCTATTCGATCGGCATCAAATCGATTGAGTATCTGATTGCGATGATTGAAAACCCGGACTATTCTCCGCCGGTCGTTACGGAGCCTTCCAATCTGGTTGTCCGGCAGACCACGGCACCTGTCAAAGTGTGACAGTCTGCGAACCAAGCACAGCCGCTGGCTGTGCTTTTTGGGTATGTAAAATGTGAGAAGAGTACATAGGTGTCCTAAAGGAATCTTTATGTCAAATCGCTTCATTTTTGAAGGATAATAATCTGTCTTAATATTCCGCCTTACTGGGAAAAAGTGTTGATTTTCGTCCCTAGGACGTTTAGACTATATAACATCACTATTAACGGGTTTCTGATGTATGGCTGCCGTGCTATGGAAGCGGGTGGTCACGAGTCAAAATGATGCGAAGGGAGTGCCTGTCACCCGGACAGTGCGCTGCCTTCTTTTTTACATTATGCCTACATTCAAGATACTTCCCGGTTGAAAGGAAAGACGGAGTGGAGCACCTACATGGAACGTATAACTTGGAACTGGTTGTTTTATCTTACATTATTGCTGCCCTTGCATCTTATGCTGCGCTTGACCTTGCTGGCCGGGTAAGCTTGGCCAAAGGAATATCCAGAACCGTATGGCTTGCCAGCGGTGCCATGTCCATGGGACTTGGCATCTGGTCCATGCATTTTGTGGGCATGCTGGCTTTTGTTCTTCCTATGAACGTGTCCTATTCCATGGACAAAGTCGTCCTGTCCGTCCTGCTAGCGGTTGCTGCATCAGGTATTGCGTTACACATCGCAGGCCGGAAATCGGGCAATTTGCGCCAGATTGTTATTGCCGGTCTGCTCATGACGGCGGGCATCACCAGCATGCATTATGTAGGCATGGCTGCCATGTCCGTTCCAATAAGTTACGAGGCAAACATGGTGCTTTTATCTGTACTCATCGCAGCAGGTGCCTCCTTTGCAGCACTATGGCTAATGTATTATTTGAGCCAGCATCAGACCCGGTTCACATGGGTTTTCAAATTGGGCAGCGGGCTCATTATGGGGCTGGGAATCACAGGCATGCATTACACAGGGATGTCGGCTGCGCAATTTCATCAGCATTCGCATGCCCAGATGGTAAATTCCATGATGCAGATTGAACCGGGATTATTGGCATACTTGGTTGCAGCAGGTACATTCCTTACACTTGGACTGACACTCTTTGGTATCTATATCAATCAACGAATGTCCATCAAAGATCAGCGAATTCGTGAAAATGAACAATGGTACCAAGCTCTGTATGAGAACCATTCAGACGCCATTATATCGGTAAATAACGAGGGGATTGTCAAAGGGATAAATGCCGCGGTTACGCGTATTACAGGATATCCGGAGCGACTGGTAGTCAATCGCTCTCTGGATGAAATATCGAAGCATATTGATATCCACTGGAGTTCGAGTCAGCTTCAAAGCTTGGGCTTATCGAGTGCAAGCCTTGAACAACGTTATTATACGGCAAGTATGACAGGGATCGATGGACAGCATCTGGATTTAAGCATTAGCGTCGTGCCTGTTTTGATTGAAGGCAAAGATGTCGGCAGCCATATCCTAATCAAGGATATTACAGAAGAGAAGCAGGCGCAGGAGATGATTCGTCATCAAGCCACGCATGATCCGCTTACCGGCTTGCCGAACAGAAGGAAACTGGATGAGGTCCTTGCTGAAACGATTGCATCTTCCGTAATATCCAATCGTTCGTTTGCCGTGATGGTGATGGATATCGATCGTTTCAAGATGATCAATGATTCGCTGGGCCATTCCATCGGGGATGTTTTTCTTAGGGAAGTCAGCGACAGAATTCTTAAGGCGATCCGTGAATCAGATGCAAAAGGCATGGATAACGTGATGCTGGCCCGAATGGGTGGTGACGAATTCACACTGGTCGTCATGAACGAACAGGGGAATGAGGAACGTGTGGGCAGTCTAGCATAACAGATTGTTGAAGCCATCCAATTGCCGTACCGGTTAAAAGAGAATGATTTTTATGTTACCGCCAGTATCGGTATTGCCATGTACCCGGAGCATGGAACGGAAGTGGATGCCCTGTTGAAGCATGCAGATACCGCCATGTACGAAGTGAAGAAAAATGGAAAGAACGGATTTCAATTTTATACTACACAACTGGATTCCGAATTGTATGAGCGGATTGAGCTGGAGGGGTATCTGCGCAAAGCGCTTGAACGCAATGAATTGCTCCTGTATTACCAGCCGCAGATTCGCACGGTGGATAGCCGGATGATCGGCGTGGAAGCCCTGATTCGCTGGAAGCATCCGCACAAAGGGATTTTGGCACCAAATGTGTTCATCCCCATTGCCGAAGAAACGGGTATCATCTATGACATTGGGAACTGGACGCTGCGGGAAGCCTGCAGACAGATGAAACAATGGCATGCCAGCGGCGGTCCGTTGATTCCGGTATCGGTAAACCTGTCCAGCCAGCAGTTTCATCAGTCTAATCTCGTGGAGCAGGTTCAGAATGCTCTGGCGGAGACAGGACTGGAAGCCCGCTATCTGGAACTTGAAATTACGGAAAGCATGATGATGGATGCCACCGTCTCGACAGGTATCCTGAATGAGCTTACTTCACTTGGAGTCAAGATTAGTCTAGATGATTTCGGTACAGGGTACAGCTCGCTGAGTTACCTGAAGCATTTTCCGATTCATAAGCTGAAGATCGACCGTTCGTTTGTTACAGACATCACCGAGAACCAGAGTGACCAGGCGATCGTGGCGACGATCATCACCATGGCACAGAATCTGAAGATGGACGTTATTGCTGAAGGCATTGAGACCAAAGGACAGCTGGATATTCTGATGCAGAACGACTGCCGGGAAATCCAGGGATACTACTTCAGCCGTCCGCTGCCAGCAAGTGAAGTAGAACATGATTTCTTTGTTCCGCTGCGCCTGCCGGGAAATCCCATCATTCTTGGATAAGTAAGATTGAACATGCCAAGCGGCAAGTCCCCGCCATCTGCCAGGGACTTGCCGCTTTTTTTGTCTCCATTTATATAGAAGAAACTTACATGAATTTGCGATGGTGCTTCTTGCCGTCATACGTAAACCAGATGGGTTTATCCTCGACGCGTGTCTCGACATGCACGGTTCGTCCCCAGAGCCGGTACAGATAAGGGAGGGTGCGCTCCATATATTTCAGGTCCAGCTCAATGCCTTCATACTGGTGCTTCAGCACAAGCTCCCCTGTCCGCAGGTAATCGGCGTCCTGAACGACCAGATACGGAGATCCTCCGTTAATGCGTGAAAATACAAGTTGATCACGTATGTTTTCCCAGGACTTGTCGGTGATTTTCCAGTCCGGGCCTTTTTTCTCGAACACATAGAGGTCCAGATCTTCAGTCAGCTGCTTCGTCATGTAATTTCGGATGAACGAGGTGTCGGAATCGAATTCCCGGACTTCGAACATTTTGGCGCGGCCCTGACCGGGTTTGCGGCCCCAACGCTCCTGTTCTTCCCTGGATGGATGATCCCAGCGGCGTTCAATATCTTCAAAAATTTTAAGCCCCAAATAATACGGATTCAAACTTTGCTTGGACGGCTGTACCACGGAAGAGTTCAATTTGGCAAATTCAATGGTATCCTCACTACTCAGGTCCAGCTCGCGTATAATGCGTTGATGCCAGTAGGAAGCCCAGCCTTCGTTCATAATCTTGGTTTCCATCTGCGGCCAGAAATACAACATTTCTTCACGCATCATACTCATAATATCCCGCTGCCAATCGGTCAGCACTTCCGAGAACTCCTGAATAAACCACATGATGTCCTTTTCCGGTTCGGGTGGGAAGTGATGAACCTGTATTCCTTCGGATGGAGTTTCCTCTTTCTGCATATCGTCAAGCGCCCATAAGTCGTCATATCGTCCTTCTGGACGTGGTGCCTTTTCACCACGCTGCTCCCGTATTTTCATCTCCATATAACGTTGTTTGTCCAAATGACGGGGTTTGATGAGTTGAGGGTCTACATGTTCCTGAATGGCGATTACGGCATCAATAAATGACTCAACTGCTTCGGTTCCATACTCCATTTCGTAGTTGCTGATCCGGTCCGCCGTGGCGGCCATGCTTTCGACCATATTGCGGTTCGATTTGGAGAAACGGGCATTATTTTTGAAGAAGTCACAGTGTGCGAGCACGTGTGCCACGATCAACTTGTTCTGAATCAGGGAATTGCCATCCAGCAGGAAAGCGTAGCAAGGGTTGGAGTTAATGACGAGCTCATAAATTTTACTGAGGCCAAAATCATACTGCATCTTCATCTTGTGGAACGTTTTGCCAAAGCTCCAGTGACTGAACCGGGTTGGCATCCCGTAGGCTCCGAAGGTATAAATGATGTCTGAAGGACAGATCTCGTAACGCATCGGATAATAATCCAGGCCGAATCCATCGGCAATCTCCATAATCTCGGCAATGGCGTATTCAAGGTCGCGGATTTCATCTGTCATCTTACGCTGCCTCCTTCCCGTTTCTGGAAAAAGCTGCGCAAAGCTTTGTACACTTCGCCCTTTTCTTTGATCACATAGTACATAAACTGATCCATCTTAATATGACGGTAAGCCGACATTAATGTGCTGCTGCGGTTATATTGATTGACCTCTCCATATCCAAACATGTTGCTGCGCTTCATCAATTCACCAATCAGTTTCACGCAACGTTCGTTATCCGAGGTGAGATTATCCCCATCCGAGAAGTGAAACGGATAGATGTTGTAACTGGAAGGAGGGTAACGCCGATCGATGATATCAAGAGCCTTCATATATACAGAGGAGCAGATCGTTCCTCCGCTCTCGCCGCGTGTGAAAAATTCTTCTTCCGTCACTTCTTTGGCTTCGGTGTGATGAGCCAGAAACACAATTTCAACCTTCTCGTACTGGCGGCGCAGAAAACGCGTCATCCAGAAGAAGAAACTGCGAGCGCAGTATTTTTCAAAAGAACCCATAGACCCGGAAGTATCCATCATGGCGATAATGACGGCGTTGGACTGCGGAATAATTTTGTCTTCCCATGTCTTGTAACGCAGATCATCCGGACTGATATGGTGAATACCGGGATTCCCGGTTGTGGCATTGCGCCGAAGATTTTCAAGGATGGTTCGTTTCTTGTCGATGTTGGACTGCATGCCTTTTTTGCGGATATCGTTGAACACCACCGTGTGTGTTTCAATCTGATCCTTGTCTTTCTGCTTCAGATCCGGAAGCTCCAGTTCAGAGAATAGCATATCTTCCAGTTCCTCAATGCTGACTTCGGCTTCTACGATATCATGACCAGGCTGATCTCCGGCTTTTTCGCCCTTACCCGGTTTTTGTGAGGCAGGATCACGACCAATGACATCTCCGACCTGACTGTCACCGTCACCTTGACCGACATGTTTTTGCTTCTGGTAGTTATACACAAAACGGTACTCATCCAGACTGCGGATCGGTACCTTGATGATTTGTTGTCCATCAGACATGATAATGTTTTCTTCCGTAATCAGATCAGGCAGATTTTGCTTAATGACATCTTTAACCTTTTGCTGATGGCGCTGCTGGTCCTGGTACCCTTTGCGGTGAAGCGACCAGTCTTCCTTTGATACGACGAACGAGTAAGGCTGGTGTGAATTTGACATGTAGGCACCCCCCATTGATTACGCGGCACAGTTTGGCCTGTCGGTAATTAAGTATATTCACGGGCGGGGACGATATGTGATGCGAGAGGAGATAAAATGATACAATTTACGTAACCGAGTTTTCGGATACAGCTCGAAATGCCTGTTGCAACCCGAACTTTTTTACAGAAACGATGAACAAGTATGACAAACTTCCCTTACAATAAGTACAGGCAATGAATTGGCATTCTGTCGGGAATGCAGGAAAAGGAAGGATCTTACTTGGATAAACGGGCCGTTAAAGCTTGGATTATGTACGACTGGGCCAATTCTGCATACGCGACCACGGTACTGGCCGCCGTACTTCCCGTCTTCTATGCTTCGGTAGCTGCGGCAACGCTGGATGCCGACACAGCGGCATCTTACCTGGCCTATACACACTCGGTCGGGATGTTATGTGTGGCCTTGTTAACCCCGCTGCTGGGAGCGTTGTCGGATCTGTCTGGCCGTAAAGGGGATTTTCTACGCGTATTTGCTATCACGGGAATGATTGCAACACTTGGCTTCAGCACGGTTGGGGAAGGGGACTGGCTGCTGGCCTCCGCCTTGCTTGTGATCTCGACCATAGGATTTGCAGGCGGGAATACCTTCTATGATGCAATGCTGCCTGATCTGGTGTCTGCGGACCGCAGGGAGATGATTTCATCCAAAGGGTATGCGTATGGTTACATTGGCGGTGGATTACTGCTGGCGGTCAACATGCTCATGATTCAGCAGCCTGAATGGTTCGGCATGGGAAGTACGCTGGCAGGTACCAGACTCGCCTTTATTTCTGTAGCGCTTTGGTGGCTGTTATTCTCCATCCCGCTGTTCCGTCATGCTCCCCGTCGTCCTGCGGCACCGGACATGCCTGGATCGTGGAAGGGATACGCAGAGGTAGGGATACGGAGACTGCGCCAAACTTTTCGCCAAATGCTGCGCTTTCCCCAGTTGATTCGAATGCTGGTGGCTTTTTGGTTTTTCAATGACGGGATTAATACGATCATCCTCATGGCGACGATCTATGGTACAAGTATTGGCATCGGGACAGCCGATCTGATGCTTGCGCTGCTGCTCACCCAATTTATCGGTTTCCCTTGCACCTTGCTGCTGGGGGCATGGGCGCAGCGCTGGGGGGCGAAGCAGGTATTGATGTTAAGTCTGTCCATCTACGTATGTATTGTCGTACTCGGATATTTTATGACGGAAGCCATCCATTTTTACATGCTTGCTGGATTGGTTGGCGTAGTGCAAGGTGTCAGTCAATCGACTGCGCGTTCATTGTTCAGCAACCTGATGCCTTCGGGCAGAACAGGGGAGTATTTTGGCTTTGTGAACATCACAGGCAAATTTTCATCCATTTTCGGTCCTTTTGTTTTTGGCTGGGTGGGTCAGATTACGGGCTCAAGCCGATGGGGCATCCTTTCCCTGCTCTTTTTCTTCCTCGCAGGTATGGCCGTTCTAATGACAGTAAAAGTGGGGCAAGGCATGAACGATGCGCTTGAGGCCGATCGGGAAGCCAGCCGTATTTCGGACTCGATTGTACCTTCTTCTGGAGTGGGTACAAGCCATAGTGGATAAATAGGTCACAAACCTTTTCGGAAAAATAAATAATAAACAAATAGCTGCTCCGGATCTGTTCATCAGAAACAGATTCGGAGTTTTTTCATGTTTGTGCACAGTCATATTTGGGAGGGACAGTGGAATAAGTATGGAGTGCTGAGTTGAGGGTGGAGAGAATAGAGAGAACGGGAAAGGAAATTATGAAAAAGTGAAAATAAAAGATTGACATGATACATTTTGTATCATAGAGTAAAACTATGAATACACACCGTATCTGAAAGATGTCGAAACATCATAGAATCGAGATGGTACATCTTCTGTTTCGTCAAAAAAAGGATGAGAATTCGATGACCAACTGCATGCTCATTATATTCGGACAGAGGAGGGGATGCCGGTGGTAGATGTTCAAGGTAACGGTCTTGTCTTTTTACTCTGTGTCCCTCGTAGTGGAAGCTCACTATCCACCGTCATGCTGCAGAACCACAGCCGTATATTTGCAACACAGGAAATGTGGTTTCTGATGAACCTGGTGGATCTGTCAAAAGCGGATGCTCGTCCTTATGGAGGAAGCCCCATTATTCGTCAATTTTATAGTGCCATGGTCTCAGATGATGTATATGAAAAGGCATGCAGGAGCTTTGCTCTTGAAATATATAACGGATTTCTGCAGGGAAATGCAGCAGATTTCGTTGTCGATAAATCTCCGCGTTATTACTATATGCTCGAATGGCTGGATCGACTTTTTCCAGAGTCCAAGCGTATCCACCTTCAGCGTAATCCACTCTCCATCGCAGCTTCCTACAAGAAAGTTAATCGAAACCAAGGAGAAGGGTTTAATCTGGTCAGCAGTCTGGAAAGCCCACATCTGAATATGAAAGCCGTTGATCTTACGCTCGGCTTGCTTCGCTTAAATGATTATTTCGCAGTAAAGCATGCAAATGCACATGAGCTTCGTTATGAACAGCTAGTCTCCAAGCCTAAAGAAGAAGTCGAAAAGTTATGTGAGTTTCTCGGCGTTGGATATGAGGAAGGCATGGAGCAATATGGCCTTCATGCGGATAGTTCGAAATCCAACATGTTCTACAGTATGGGGGTCGGAGACCCGTTCTTGTCCACGCATCAAGAAGCACACAAAAATTCTGTTAACAACTGGAAAAGAATACTGGATACAACGGAAGTCGAAACATATTGCCGTGTTCTGGGGGCAGACGTGTTCCATCGTATGGGTTACTCTGAGCAGCTGCAAGAGGCGGAACAATGGACAGGAGTCCGTTATGAAGCAGCCCCGGATCAGGAAGTCATTGAACGACTTAGCCGTCAGTTTGCGGAAGCAACGGGCTGCAGATGGCAACCGCATTACTGCATACAGGGAGCCCCATCAACAAGTGTAGCAGCCCATCCTTCGGAGTCCAATACAGATCCCACCTTAGCTGCGCTTGCCACAATTAGACAACTGGAAGCTGCACTCCGTGCAGCAGACAACCGCTTGGAGCGAGGATACAGTGAGCAGGAACGATTGAAGAAGCAGCTGGCTACTGCTCATAGCAAGCTTCAGCGAATTAAATCCTGGATCCCATTCGGAAACCAAATCAGTGCATGGGCATCCCAGCGCAAGATACTTCGGGGAGGAAAGTCATGAGTGCCATAGCGGGAATTGTTCATGCCGATGGTCAGGAAGCGTTTTGGGAAGATAGCTGGCGCCTGTACGCAAGCCTAGGACATATTCCGGCGGATACAACGGGGGTTTGGAAAGGGAACCAGGCATTCCTGAGTTGTCATGCCCAGTGGATCACACCCGAATCAGTCAACGAGCAGCTGCCTCTGGTTGATGAGGTCAGTGGTCTTACGATTACCGCAGATGCTATTTTGGATAACCGGGAACAACTCGCTGATCAGTTATTCATCTCCAGAAGCCAGTTGTCTGTCCTATCGGACAGTGAACTGATTTTGAGAGCCTATCAGCAATGGGGTGAACAGGCAGCGAGCAAGCTGATTGGGGACTTTGCTTTTGCAATCTGGGACGACCGCAAACGGATACTGTTTGCAGCGAGGGATATTACCGGCATGAGAACGTTGTATTACCGGCATGACGGCAAGCGTTTCTCATTTTGCACACTAATTGGCCCTTTGCTTGATCTCGAAGGGGTAACCAAGGATTTGAATGAGACCTGGTTATCCGAATTTCTGGCCATCCCGGAAATGCATGGCTCAGCAGATATCCACATGACAGCATATCGTGGAGTGAACCAATTACCCCCTGCACATACCCTGGTCTTCCGAGCATCCACTTTCAAAGTGGAACTGAAGCAGTATCATCGCTGGGACGAAGTGGAGCCGCTGCTTCTCAAATCCGATGGGGAATACGTTGAAGCATTTCGTGATGTATTCTCTCAGGCGGTCAGTGCCCGCTTGCGAACCCATCGGCAGGTAGCCGCCGCATTAAGCGGTGGACTGGATTCGGGTGCTGTTGTCGGTTTTGCTTCGGGATCCTTGCGCAGCCAGGGGAAAAGGCTGAATGCGTACAGCTACGTGCCTGTGTCTGATTTTACGGATTATACTTCCAAAACGCTGCTGGCTGATGAACGACCTTTCATTCGCTCCACAGTGGATCATATCGGAAATATATCGGAGAACTATCTGGATTTCGAAGGCAGGAGTCCTTTTAGTGAGATAGATACTTGGCTGGACATGATGGAAATGCCATATAAGTATTTCGAAAATTCATTCTGGATCCGGGGGTTTTACGAAAAGGCAAGTCAGCAGGATGCAGGGGTACTGCTCACCGGAGCCCGGGGAAATTTCACCATTTCATGGGGACCTGCACTGGACTACTACGCCAGTCTGATGAAACGCGGGCGCTGGCTCCTGATGCTGCAGGAGATGAGACAATAT
Organism: Paenibacillus pabuli; assembly: GCF_039831995.1. Lineage (NCBI taxonomy): Bacteria > Bacillati > Bacillota > Bacilli > Caryophanales > Paenibacillaceae > Paenibacillus > Paenibacillus pabuli. The sequence goes on along the minus strand of NZ_JBDOIO010000003.1, from coordinate 2,178,327 downwards.
TCTCAGCGAACGGGAATGAAATTTTCAAGAATTGCTCGCATTACCGCACAAAAAGCCTATCCGGAACGTTTCCATAATGCCTCGAAAGGGGCGGCCAATGTCGCGACCAACCAACTCATTCATCCGGAATTTGCGAGCAGAACAGGGGTACTTGAGCGACTCGGATCATCGGTTATGCTTCAGGGAGGCGCTAGAGCAGATGCGTTGAAAGTAAGAGCGGAGAAGTTCAACAATTTGGCCATTGCGAACAAGAATGGAGCTGTAGCTACCAAATGTTCCTTGCGTTACCGGGCATGGGAGCGTGATCCCACCAGTGACGCCCGCGTCATTCAATTTTGCCTGTCGGTACCCATCGAACAGTATGTCAGCAAGGGAACAGATCGCTCCCTAATCCGGCGTGCAACCTCACCAGAATTGCCTGATAAGGTAAGACTCAATCAACGTGTTCGGGGCATACAGCCCGCGGATTGGCTGCATCGGATGATCCCTGATTGGGACGCTTTTACCGCAGAAGTGCAGGCGCTTTGTTCTGATAGTCGTGTAGCCGGCATATTAAACACCGAACGAATACAATCAGCGCTTAAAAACATTCCGCATCCACGGCCTGAGCTCGCCTCTCACCCGGATATGCGTTTGATGATGCACAGCCTGATCGTATACCGCTTCATCCGCAAATTTTGAACGTGAGATTTACATACTAGGCAGCATTGTAAACTCTTGAAAGGAGGTGACAACAATGGAAAAGAAAGAATGGCAAGCACCTGCACTGGAAGTGTTGGAAGTAAACCAAACTATGGCTGGAACTGGTTTCAGACAAATTGACTGGATCTCTGAGCACGACGCTGATCTCTACGATCCAACTTCCTAAGTTATTAAGTTTTACGAAGAGCTATCATACTTAAAGGGCGGAAAGACAACATGATCTTTTCGCCTCCGCCCTTATATTTGATTCCTATGAATATAAGGGCTTTTTTACATTCAGCATTGCTAAGGAGGAGTCATTCATTGTTGCCTGTGCAGTATGAAGCATATGGATTGCGTTGGCTAAGCCAATTTCAAATGCCAGAACTCCAGATCGTGCAGAACAGTAGTCAGGATGCTGGTGATATTGACGTACATATCCAGTCTGCCGATTTAACCGCGCTTTGGGAAGCGTGGAATGTGGGGAATGAAAATTTCGTATCTCGTGACGGCAGTCTTTTTTTTCGAATTGAAGATACAGGCATCTTCCTGATTGAGCAAGGACGCAGAATAATTGTTAATCCTAAGCAGAACGCTGATGAAAAAAAAGTCCGATTGTTTATTCTTGGTACCTGCATGGCCGTTATCATGATGCAGCGGGGCATCCTGCCACTACACGGAAGTGCCGTAGTTATTGATGGCTGGGCTTATGCATTTGTGGGTCATTCGGGCGCTGGGAAATCCACTTTATCGGCAGCTCTGGCTTCACGTGGGTATCCACTTCTGACCGATGATGTCGTTGCACTAACATGGGACGCCGGAGGCAGAGCTATCGTATCTCCAGGGTATCCACAGCAGAAACTGTGGCAGCCCAGCCTAGATGGGTTTGGCATGAAAGAAGAGAACTATGCCACCGTACATGCCGAGATAACGAAGTATGCGATACCGGTTCAGCATTATTTTCATGAGAGAGCTGTCCCGCTTGCTGGCATTTTTGAGCTGAATCCCAAACCGGATGCCGTAAGGGAGCCTATTCAATTGACACAGGTTCAAGGCTTGGAAAGACTTCATCTGCTGTGTACACATACCTTCCGAAGTACTCTTGTGGCAAGGCAAGGCCTTGCGCAGTGGCTGTTCGAAACAGTTTCAAGATTATCTGCGAGCATAGAAATTTGTAGATTGACCAGGTCAGGTTCTGAATTTACTGCATTTGAGATGGTTGAACGAATTACAGATCATGTACGCAAAGGAGTGCACACAGAACAATGAAAAGTACAAAACAGTTTGATTGGAAAGATCGTGTGAAGCAGAAGGAAGGGAATCTCGTCAGTGATATGGGCGGGGAAAAAGTCATGATGAGTATCCAAAGTGGAAAATACTATAATCTTGGCAGTACTGGCGGACGCATTTGGGAACTTTTGTCTCAGGAACGGACCATCGCCGACCTCGTTGGCGTGCTGGCTTCCGAGTACGAAATTGATGCAGATACGTGTCACGCACAAGTCATTCCGTTTCTTGAACATATGTCCCGTGAGGGATTAATCGACGTTGTCCACGAGGATTAAGGCGATGTTACGCAAAATCAAAAATTATCGTTCATTGCCACGTGAAGTCAGGCTTATGGTATGGGAGGCGTATATTCATTTGGGGTGGGCACGGATCCTCAAAGCGCGACCTTTTGCCAAAATCGCCCCTGGGCTCGGCACAGCACAGTATGAAACCTCTATGAACGGAATCGATAGAAATCAGATTATAGCGATTAGACATGTTTCCAAAGCCATTTTGCTGGCGAGCAAGTACACATTATGGGAAAGCCGCTGTCTAGTCATGGCGATCGCTGCAATGAAAATGCTAGAACGCCGCAACATAGAGAGTACGCTGTATATGGGAACTGCGCGCAATAAGCAAGGACAAATGATGGCTCATGCCTGGCTGCGAAGTGGAAAAATCATCGTAACCGGAGCGGATACTATGGACCAATATACGGTTGTCGGCGTGTTTGGCAAGCGTTGTCCGGAGAAGGGAACTGGAGAAATTGTCTATGAATCTTGAATTTGATGACTACACAAGAGGGTTTCCGCAAGAGCTCAAGCTGATTTTGACGATCATGAAAGATGAGCTGCAGGGACTTGCTCCAGAAGCAGTTAAGGCTTTAACCAAAGGAATAGACTGGAAGCTCTTTTTGCGTCTTGTCTATCATCACAGATTGTACTCGGTTCTATACATGAAACTCAAAACATTAGAATCTCCCTTCATTCCTGCGTCTGTTGTAGAGAGTTTAAGACAGGAATATACGGCGAATACGTTTCGCATGCTGCACCTGACGGCGGAGATGGAACAGGTCTGCGGGGCTTTCAATGAACAGGGAATTCGGAGTATTACGTTAAAAGGGCCAGCACTAGCCCACGATCTCTACGGAGATGTGTCTTTAAGAACATCCAAGGATTTGGACATTCTCATTCCTTTTGATGATGTGGAGTCTGCGGAACAGATTTTGGAAACGCTCGGTTATGTATCTAAGGAAGAAAAACGGCGCCCAACCGTGCAGAGCTGGAAATGGCGCGAGCATCATATCTGTTACAAGCATCCTATGAAGAAGACTCAAGTGGAAATTCACTGGCGGCTTAATCCGGATTCTGGAAAAGAAACGGATTTTGAGTTGCTGTGGCAGCGCAGTCGGTTCAGTACGTACACGCAGACCCCGATCCGCATGCTGGAGAGAGAAGATTTATGGGCATATCTGGTGACCCACGGCGCCCGTCATGGGTGGTTCAGACTGCGCTGGCTCATGGACATCGATCAGATGATTCGCAGTATGCCTTTGGATGTAAACCTGTTAACCAGACGCCTGAAAGCTGAAGGACGGCTCGTTATTGGTGCCCAAGCGCTGCGCCTTGCATCCGTACTGATGAATACACCACTGGATGCGGGCTATCGCAGTTTATTATCCTCCCAAGAACGCGCGGGAGAACGGCTGGCTAAACATGGCGTGTTATTTATGAATGATATGCTGGACACACCAGCGAATTTGCGAAGTTACCGCTCCTATCTGTTTGCGCTGAGAAGTACCAGACAGAAAATGTTTTTCTTCATTGAACGATTATATCCAAGTACCTGGGATGTGGAACAATTGCCGCTTCCGCGCTCTTTGCACTTTCTGTATTTTCCGTTACGTCCATTCCTCTGGTTCTGGCGGCGAATGAAAAGGAACGCGATGACGGAAAGGGGTTAACCAATGATATCAGAACTTCGATTTTATATGCGCAAGCTTCGTGATGTAACAGGACCTGTTCTCTATTGGAACTTGCTAGGCATGATCTGCATTAGTTTAATGGAGGGAATCGGCATTTATATGCTAGTCCCCATGTTAAGTTTAATCGGTATATTTGAAATGAGCTCAACCGGGCTACAATTGCCCTGGCTCTCCGAATGGTTAGGTCAGCTCTCCGACAATAGTCAATTAGTGTTGGTATTGGGCGTTTTTGTGGTCATCCTCTCCGGACAGGCATGGCTCCAGCGTCTGCAGACGATTCGAAACACCCGGATCCAGCAGCAGTTTATCCGAACATTGCGACAGGAAACTTATCGGGCCATCATTATGGCCAAATGGTCTTTTTTTCTCCAAAAACGAAAATCCGATTTTAACCATATATTAACGACCGAACTTGCACGAGTCAGTCAAGGCACGAATCTGATCCTGCAAATGGCTGCGTCCTTGATTTTTACAGCGATTCAGATTGGGCTGGCTTTTTGGCTGTCCGCGAAGTTAACGGTTATTGTACTTGTTTTCGGGGTTCTGTTGTTCTTCGTTCTCAAGCAGTTTGTGCAGCGGGCCAAGCAGATCGGCGATCAGACATCCGAACTATCCCAGCACTATTATAATGGTATTACAGAGCATTTTAATGGTATTAAGGATATCAAAAGCAACATGCTCGAGGAGTCGCATATCGGATGGTTTGAAAAAATATGCAAACGAATCGAGCGAAACGTCATTCAATTCAGCCAGTTGAACAGTGGAACACAGCTTATTCACCGCGTATCCTCCGCTGTTATTATTGCCGCCTTCATCTACCTGTCACTGCGTGTTCTTGCCGTACCCCCGGCGAGTTTATTGCTGATCATTCTCATTTTCTCCCGGCTATGGCCCAGGTTTACATCCATTCAGTCCAACCTGGAGTATATTAGCTCGATGCTGCCGGCATTTCAGCTGGTCAGGAAGCTACAGGCTGAGACGGAAATGAGCCGTGAAATTAGTGAACTAAATGCATCAGCAGAATTAAATCGAAATAGCTGGAGAGATGGTCACCACATCATTCAGCCTCTTGAACTGATGCGATCTATCGAGTGTACGAATGTCAATTACCGTTACGAGGGCAGTTCGTCTTACTCGCTCGCAAACGTTAATGCATCCATTCCTGCCAAAGGAATGACAGCCATTGTGGGTAAATCAGGTGCCGGAAAGAGTACCTTAATTGATCTTATTATGGGTCTGATTCGTCCAGAGAGTGGGCAAATTCTCATCGACGGTGTCCCACTGTCCGAGGAGCAATTATTGGCGTGGAGAAGTTCGATTGGATATGTATCTCAGGATCCGTTTCTATTCCATACAAGCATCCGTGAGAATTTGCGGTTGGTTGATCATGACGCGAGTGAAGAACAGATGTGGCAAGCCTTGCAGTTTTCTTCCTCAGCAGCATTTGTCCGCAAACTTCCTCATGGATTGGATACGATGATTGGTGATCGGGGGATTCGTTTATCCGGTGGGGAACGCCAGCGTCTAGTACTGGCCAGAGCGATACTGCGTAATCCGTCAGTGCTCATTTTGGATGAAGCTACAAGTGCACTGGATAGTGAGAACGAGCAGCACATTCATGAGGCAATTGAACGACTCAAAGGACATGTAACCATTGTTGTGATTGCCCATCGTTTGTCCACGATCCGTACAGCGGATCGAGTAATTGTACTGGAGGAAGGCCGAGTGATTCAGCAGGGTGGGTACCAACAATTATCTACAGATCCGGTGGGGACCTTCAGCAAGTTATTGAATATGCAGGCCGATGTCGTAGGGCAGTAATAACTGGATAAAAATTCATAATCACTTACATTCCAAAAAGGCACAGGATAGTCACTGTGCCTTTTGTCTGCAATAGTCCTCATCCTGCCTGTACACGCAATCGGTTAAACTTGACGGGTAGTGGGGGCAAGAGGGAGCTGAAGTGCTCCTGTCAATTCCAGGTACTGTACAATCTCTTGAATGGCTTCGTGCAAAGTGAGCTGTTCCGTATCAATAATAAGCGACGGATCCTCCGGCACATCGTAAGGTGCTGAGATTCCAGTAAAATGGGGAATATCTCCGCTGCGGGCTTTTTTGTACAAACCTTTTGGATCGCGCCGCTCACATTCTTCGATGGAACACTGAACATATATTTCTATAAAATCATCAGGCTTAAATAACTGTCTGACCATTTCCCGATCCTGTGCATGGGGAGAAATGAAGGCCGAAAGAACGAGCAGCCCGGCATCCACCATCAATTTGGCTACTTCACCAATGCGGCGTAAATTTTCTTGTCGATCCTCCGCTGTAAAACTGAGATCGCGATTGAGCCCATGACGTACATTGTCACCATCAAGTACATAACAACGAACGCCTCGATCATGCAGATGCTGTTCCAAGGCAAATGCAAGCGAGGATTTACCTGCACCCGATAATCCGGTAAACCACAACGTACGGCTGCGATGGCCGTTATGTATTTCCCGTTCATGCCTGCTTAAACTGGATTGCTGCCAGGTAATATTGCGCTCTTCCTTCGACATGGATATCCGCCTCTCCTACTCATGATATGTAATATATTTTAACATATTTACAAGAATATAGCACGATCTTTAATGATCTGAGGTTTAGCGTGAACTTCATCATTTTCGGGTATAGAAGTAGTACACCCATAGCAGGAGGAAGAGCAATATGAACGAAAAAATACAGAACATACAGGTTAGCTTTCAATGTGCGGACTGTGAGCATGACATCCATGTGAGTTTTGCTGCACAGCAGGTAAGTACCGTACGATGCTCGGGGTGTAATAGGGCTTACACCTTAATGAAACCGACGATTGGTGAAGAAATATTGCTCGATTGGGAGCAAGAGGCGCTATATCATAAAATGCGGGCAGACCGTTCCGAGATGGATTATGACAACATGTCTGCACTTATCATTAAAGTCATTGAACTGCTGACTTGGCGTGATCGTGGTGACGGACAGACCCGAGCCATCGAAACGGTTAGAGAATGGTTATCGTCCAGCGGCAAGCCGCAAACATTAATTGAACTGCTGCATCAACCCGAACAAAGCAACAAACGGTTCTAATTCTGTAATGGCAAGCGCCATTGAAAGGTACATACATTTGCTGTTCCTGTGGCATATTACCTGAAGGGGCTCGTGATAGGAAGCGACAGCCAATTATTCAGGAACAGGAGCGGTTGAAAATGAAGCGATTGGTTTTATATATGCTGTTGACTGCCGTATTGGCGTTCAGCATATTTCCGGTGCAGACTGAAGCATCGCCCGTTACCGGAGCGTATCACTTTGGCTTCAAGAGAAGCCAGAACGGGCAGCTGCCCTCCATTGATCAGGAAGGATTTAAATCGATCCTGCAGCAGAATGACGCCATCTTTTTGGGGGATACCAAACAGAAAGAATTATATCTCACGTTTGATAACGGATATGAGAATGGATTTACTCCAGCCATTCTGGATGTGCTGCGCGATAAGAAAGTTCCTGCCGCTTTTTTCGTCACTGGTCATTATCTGAAGGATCAGCCGGAACTGGTCAAGCGCATGGCAGCAGAGGGACATATTGTTGGCAACCATTCCTGGAATCATCCGGATATGACTCGGGTATCCAATGAAAAGCTGAAAACAGAACTTGAACAGGTTAAATCGGAAGTGAATCGTTTAACCGGCCAGCAAGCCACCTTTTTGCGTCCGCCGCGCGGTATTTTTAATAACCGCACACTTGCAGAGAGCCATGCTCAGGGGTACATCAATGTGTTCTGGTCATTGGCTTACAAGGACTGGGATGTCAATGTACAGCGCGGAGCTGATTATGCACGTCAACAGGTGCTCAAACAATTACATCCTGGCGCTGTCATTCTCCTGCATTCGGTCTCCAAAGATAACACAGAGGCGCTGGGCTCGATCATAGATGAAGCACGGAAACAGGGATATGCGTTCAAAAGCTTGAATGACCTGAAAACAAAAAGTTATTAGAGGTATAGGAACAATGTAAAAGGGCATCCTTGGCTGTGTACAGCCAGGATGCCCTTTATGGTGTCAGTTATACCCGTTAACCTACGTCAACGTAATGTGCATTTTACAAAGCCTTACAAAACCGTATTATAAATGATACCGATCGTTTTGGGTCCGCAATGGCTGCAGATGACACATCCAGCTGTAGTTAATTCAACCCGTGCACCTGTTTGTTCCTGCAGGGATTTCTGCAGCTCAAGTGCATCCTCTTCAGCCATGGTATGTACAACAATGATTAGGTCTGTGTCGATCTGATGCTTTTCGCTGAGTGTGTTTTGCAGCATTTGATCCAGAGCCTTTTCCCTTTTCCCACGGACTTTGTAGGCAGGTGACATTTTGCCATCCGTTACCCGAATGACGGGGCGAATCTTGAGCAGGCTTCCGATCAGGTTTTGCATGCCTGAACAGCGTCCACCTTTGTGCAGATATTCCAATGTATCAATAACAAATTCAGTCCGTACATTCGGCTTCACTGCTTCAACCAAATGAGTGATTTCTTTCAGGCTCTGACCTTTCTCCGCAGCATGCACTGCCTTCATGACAAGCAGTCCAATTCCGGAGGAAAGATTAAGTGAGTCAACCACAGAGATGCGGCCTTCGGGAAACTCTGAACTTGCCAGCAGCGCATTCTGATAAGTGGATGAAAGCTCAGAAGACAAGCTGATATACAGGATGTCGTCTCCTTGTTCTATGTAAGGTTGAAAAGCCGTCATGAAATCAGCAGGGGATGGAGCAGCTGTTTTGGGCAGTCGGCCGTTCTGGCTTACACGCTCATACAGCTGTTCAGGTGTGATTTCAACACCATCCTTCAGCGATTCATCACCGAATACAACGTACAACGGAATGATCCCGATATCGTGAGTCTTAATCCAATCTGGACTCAGATCACTGGTGCTATCTGCAAAAATTTTGATTCTTGACATGTCAATCTCCTTTGGATACGAGAATTTGGCAAAATGGTTGATGGTCTGGCTGTTTACGTCATGTACATGCCAGCCAGGATAAGTCCTGCAAAAGCGAGGATCATGATCCCGTTAAGGATAGTACCGATAATGGGGAATACCTTTTTTCGCTTTTTAAGCACAAGACCGATGACGCCAAGAATCAGGCCGGCCAGATTAAGAACAAGGCAAACCAGGATAAACAAGGATGCCAGCAGTACAGCCGGATGCAAAGCAAGCTCTTCAACCTGCATAGGTTGTGTTAACGTTCCAATAGCACCGCTGAGTGCAATGGTGGCCAGGAAGAAGGTCAGAATATAACCCAAGAGTGCAACCAGTCCAATGACAAAACTTGCGATACCCGGACCGGAATGTTTGATTCTGTTCAGTACTGGATCTGTTGGATCTGCCGGATTAGTCGTAAAAGGGTCGTTGTTGCTTCCGCTATGTTCATACGTATTTTGATGTTCCATGAATATCATATCCCTCCTTAGTCAGTATTGATTGTTATTAACCTCATTGTATGCATGGTGATTCTCCTGATGGTTGCAGGAGTACAGACCCTTTTACTTTTCCATAACTACCGATAAAAATCAAGGTTTCTCTTTACTTTGTGCCCTTATATAGACCAATCCTTTTGAACCAGATCCAATGCATATGTATGGAAGCTCATAACAAACCACTAAACTGGTAAAGAGCTCAGAGATTCGCTAAAATAATCATTAGTGTGACATGACATAAGGGGAGAGAGTGAAATGCAACGAGTATGGATGACGGTTGGAGCCGTAATGACAATGTTGTCTGTAGCTATAGGCGCGTTCGGTGCCCATATGCTTAAGGAACGAATTGGCGCAGATGCCATTGCCGTATATGAGACCGGAGTGCAGTATCACATGATTCATGCCCTGGCCCTGCTGATTGTGGGATTGACAGCGGGTCAACTCGGGGCGTCCTCCAAGCTGAAATGGGCGGCGCGTCTGCTGTTTATCGGTATTATTGTGTTCTCCGGCAGCTTGTATGTACTTAGTATTACGGGCATCAAAGTTTTAGGTGCCATTACGCCTATTGGCGGTGTTGCTTTTATTGCTGGATGGCTATTATTTACCTTAGATGTGTGGCAACGAGGGAAAGAGCGCTCCTAAGTGTGACTACCTATCTAGGAAAATCCACTGGGAGTATAATTGGCTTACATTTGAAATAAAAAAAGCAGCTTACGTGGAATAGTGTGAAATTTCCACGTAAGCTGCTTTTTTGTTTGCATTCGTAAATGAGCTACAAAAACTCGTCAATTTCATTCGTTCGGAATGAGTAGACCTGCTTTTCATCCACATGGTAGACACTTACAATGCTGTTATCCCGATCAAAATTCAAAATGCGGCATGGAATACTCTGATGTTTGCCGTTCTTGTTGTTTACCACAATCCGTGTAAGCCGGTTTTCCTTAATGAGGGTATCAATCCACTCATCAAAGGAATTTCTCTGAGAAGAACTGGCCGACTCTGGTGCAGCTAAATTCTGAGAAGAAACCGTTTCCTTTTGGTCTTGTGGTTTTGCCGAGTTTGATGAATTTGTTGATTGATTCGATGGAGCTGTTTTCAGTCCGCTCAATTGAGATTTTTTCCGTTCGTTGTGAAGGATGGTGATCGAGTCTTTCTTGGACTGGATCGTTGCTTCAATAATCTTGCCAAGCTCTAAGCCGGATTGAATCCGAAAGTCCGCAATTTGTTCCTCTTTGTTCATGAGCTCCAACAGGGACTGTAGCGCCAAGGCATTCGAGCGGCTTTTGATAAGAATGTCGACATTAAATAAAAAGCCAACTTCTTCTCCGTTGGATAAGGTTTCCTTCATTCATCCCAGCCCCGTTTGTAGATATGTCAGTCGATAAATACGCTTCAATTCACTATATCATTAATGTGGCAATAATCATAGTACTAGAGGCATAGAAAATAACGCGCAGCACTGCGAGTTTGATACAGTTTTCATATGACCAGAGGTATTTTCTGCATCTACTTAATTTTATGGGGTGTCATGAGAAATTTAGTATGATCTTAAAAATTCATAAGTTATATGAAATACATCTTTTATGAAGGCACATTTGCAAAAAAAATGCTGTAGCATAAATTTTTTAGTCTCTTTGCAGGGCCATAACTAGAATGTCGATGATGAATATAGCAATAAATGACCCAATTTAAAGTGACCTTTTTAGCCTTTTACTTTGTTTTCCGCAGGTGTCCACACCGAGAATCGGAATGGGGCATACAATTATCCTGACCTGCGGGAATAGGAGGTGGATCGTGAGATTATGGTGAGCATGGAGCCGATTGTAGTTGGAGAGCATGTGCTGGTAGGGGTGGAAGTGAAGCTGCCCAAAACGACGCTGTTGACGATAAACACATCCAAAGGATATATCATGTGTGGAGCACTTGATGTCGGATTACTTAACGAAAAGCTTGGGGATCGCAAAATTATAGCGGCTCGGGCGGTGGGTGTACGCACATTGGAACAGTTATTACATGCGCCGATGGAGTCCGTTACAACGGAAGCTGAAGCAATGGGCATAACGGTGGGTATGACAGGAGTAGAGGCATTGCTGAAGATGATTTAATTCTGGACAACGTCCGATGAAACGAAGTGAGTAGCTGAGATAGCTTCGAAACAGTGCTGATTGCGGCTACAGCTAACTCTACAATAATTCACAAGAAAAGAGTAAAAGGGCCCCCATCGGAGCCCTTTTTTATGTCTAGCATCTAAGTGTGACGCTAAATTATGCTTCTTCCTTGGCAAACAAGGCAGCTAGATTTTCTTTGAATGGAGCACGAACGACACCTTTTTCCGTAATGATTGCAGTTACATACTCATTAGGCGTTACATCAAATGCAGGGTTAAATACTTTTACCCCTTGCGGTGCGGTACGTTTGCCAAAGCCTTCGGTTACTTCCTCGGCAGGACGCTCCTCAATCGGGATGAGGTCTCCGGAAGGTGTGGACAAATCAATCGTGGACAGCGGGCTGGCCACATAAAACGGAATATTATGTGCTTTGGCAAGCACCGCTACGCTGTATGTTCCGATTTTGTTCGCCACATCACCATTTGCTGCAACGCGGTCTGTACCAACGATAACGGCTTGGATCCAGCCTTTGGACATCACCATGCCAGCCATATTGTCGCACAGAAGGGTAACGTCGATACCCGCTTGCTGCAGTTCGAATGCTGTCAAGCGTGCGCCCTGGAGAACAGGACGTGTTTCGTCGGCAAAGACTTTAAGATGAATGCCCTTTTCCTGAGCGAGATACATTGGAGCGGTTGCCGTGCCGTATTTGGCTGTGGCGAGTCCACCAGCGTTGCAGTGCGTAAGCACACCCATGCCGTCTTCGAAGAGCGGGAGGGCATGTTCTCCGATCATCCGGCAAACCTCTTCATCTTCTTTTTGAATCAGGAGGGCTTCTGCTTCGAGCGCATCATTGCTGTCTTCAATGCTTGTTCCAGCTTCGGCCAGATCACTTGCCTTTTGCATCATGCGGTCCAGGGCCCAGAACAGATTCACCGCTGTCGGGCGTGAAGTGGCCAGGTGGGCACAAATGGATTTCACATGATCGAGCCAGCCTTGAATAAAGAGTCCATCATAGGCTTTGGCGCCCAATACTACGCCGAACGCAGCAGCGATTCCGATGGCTGGAGCACCGCGTACCTTCATGGAATGGATGGCTTCCCACACTTCTTCAGGCGTATACAGCTTAAGCATCAGAATGGTTTCAGGCAGAAGACGCTGATCAAGCATTTCGAGCTTGTCCTGTTTCCAGTTCAGGGAGGACAGGGGCTGATGTTCAAGGGTTGTCATGGATGTTCCTCCGTTCCTAAGTTAAACTTTGATTGAGGAAATGGCCGTGGACACAAGGTCCAGCACTTCACCAATGGTATTCAGGCGACGATTGTTCTTGATTAACGTTTTACCGATAGCAAGTGCTTTACGCTGAGCACGTTCACGTTCAGCAGCATCCTGAATCGTATCAATATCTGCTACATGGGCAAGGCCAACGATTCGACGGACCATTTTGGCACCAGCGAAGCCGATCGAATCTCTGAATAGTTGTTGGACATACAGATCTTCATATCCTGGCGCTTTGGCCATCGGATCAACAAGATCAGTAACCCATAGCGCACGGAAACGGGCTTCAAATTCATTCCACACATCTCGAACCATGTCCAGCAAAAGTGTCTCACGCTGACTCAGGGCAGTTTCATTCTGAATCCAGCCTGGCAAAGAAGCGTAGTTCAAAAGAAGGTTGGCGAGTACGGCACCCACGTCAAATCCCATAGGGCCATAAAAGGCAAACTCGGGATCAATAACCTTTGTGGATTCTGGTGTGACAAAAATACTTCCCGTATGCAGGTCTCCATGAAGCAAGGCTTGTCCATGAGTCAGAAATTTTTCCCGTAGCAAAGCTACCTCAAGGTGGAGTGCTCCATCTGTACGAAGAGCATCAGCTTCATCCTCAATCGATGCATCATAATTATTTTTTTCAGCGAACCGATAAGGCTCATCAAAGATCAGATCTTCCGTTATTTTACACTGATCCGGATTAACAAATCGGCCTTGTTTTTCCTTTTTCAACTGTTGATTCATGCCGAGATCGGATGTGAAGAATAGCGTTCTTGCCATGAATTCTCCAATATGCTGTGCGAAGAGAGGGTAAGTAACACCTTCAATAAGGCCTTTACGCATGATCACATGATCACTGAGATCTTCCATAACCGTCAATGCGAGATCGTCATCATAGTGATACACTTCTGGCACCATCCCCGGGCATAGGCGATACTCTTCCTGAAGAATTTCGCGTTCAATTCGGGCACGTACCAGAGACAGAGGCCAAGATTCACCAACCACTTTCGCATAAGGAAGGGCCTGTTTGATAATGATACTTTTATCGGAGTCCTGATCCGTGATATGGAAAACCAAATTAAGATTACCGTCTCCGATCTCACGACATTCCAGGTTCGCATCTGCCGTAAATGGACCCGGTAAGGTTTTGGCCAGTTCGATTGCTTCCTGGGGGGTTAAAGGGTGATATTGAGACAAGGATGCCACCTCCATATATATGAAGAAACAGGAAAACCCACTTCTTTGCTTGGTATAAGTCAGTATATCGGAATTAACCCGTTTTTTGTACCTTTTTTTAAGACAAGCCCTGTTTGGCTTGTTTCGAACCCGATGTGCCAGGGTAAAAACAAATAGGCCGGACGGTTCACAAAATGCCCCCGATAAGGCCTGCCGCTATATAGCGGTGACGAACTGTTTAACTCTCTGTTATGTAAGGCAGATTAATCTGTCAAACCTACATAATAGACTAATTTTATAATAAAGGATGGGATTCACATGGCTACAAAAAACAAAACAGATCAAGCGAAATCCGTAGAACAAGTACTTAATCGTCAGGTAGCTAACCTGAACGTCCTGTACGTCAAAATCCATAACTATCACTGGTATGTAAAAGGACCAAACTTTTTCACACTGCATGTGAAATTTGAAGAGTTCTATAATGAAGTTACTGTTCAAATGGATGAAATCGCTGAGCGTATTCTCACGCTTAAAGGCAGTCCGGTAGCTACAATGAAAGAGTATCTGGAACTCTCTTCCATCCAGGAAGCTGCAGGTGGCGAAGATGCGAAAACAATGGTGCAAAACCTGATTGAGGACTTTGCTACGTTGTCCAATGAATACCAGGAAGGTATTGAGGTGGCGGAAGCTGCCGAAGACCAACCGACATCCGACATGCTGACCGGTTTCAAGGCCGATCTTGAGAAACACATGTGGATGCTGCGTTCTTTCCTGGGTTAAGCCACATCTTTAAAGCTTGGTAAAAGGTAAATGTCTTTCATAGAGAAGTGCTTCCCAGATCTTGTTCTAAGTTGTCAGGAACACGCAAAGCGTCTATACTGCTGACAAGACTGATTACGGGAGGGGAGAAAGGCATGTTAGGCACAACGATACCGGCATTAAAAGAGTGGGCTTCTGCAATTAAAGCGCTGGAAAACGGTCGCCAGATTCTGGTGATGCGCAAAGGCGGAATTGTAGAGGAAACCAGACATTTTGAGCTGAAAAGTCCGGCATTTTATCTGTATCCGACTTATGAACATCAGCGTAAAGAACTGATTAAGTCCTCAGATCATTCGTATGTTGAAGAATCACTGGCCGAATGGGTGCCCGAAGCTTCAACAATCCGCATCACTGCATATGCCGAAGTAGCGCAGGATCTGGAGATCAGAGATCAGGAAATGCTGGACCGACTTCATGACTTTCATATGTGGACATCGGATTTTGCCGAAGACCGCTTAAAGTGGAAACGAAAAGATCCTTTACATGTATTGATACTCCGTGTGTACCGTTTGAACGAACCGATGGAAATACCGGTGCTGCCCGAATATAATGGGTGCCGTTCATGGATTTCCATTCCGAATGGTCCGGTGCCGCGCGAAATGACGCCGGTGGTGGATGTTGCGGATTTTGACGAACAGGTACAGAAGATTAACGATATGCTCAAAATATGAATGAAATAAGGAAGGGCTTGTCCAAAATATGGATAAGCCCTTTTTGCAGGGGTTAATATGGAATGAAATAATGAATTACAGTGATTTTTCTCACTGTGAGTTGGAAGAAATAACGGTTTCTCATTTGATTCAAACCCGCTTTTATTATAGAATCAGGTAGAATCATGTTTCCTGTAAAGGACAAGTATTCTCGGAAATGACTTGATAATCAATGAGAATCAGTTTAGAATTATTCTAAAGTGATTATTGCTTTGGGAATTGCGGTACTTGTAGAAATTCAGGGGAAGCCCTGTTCAGATATTTAATAGGCGCTTTTTCTTTTTCGACAGCAAACATCAATTTAATCAATGGAGGGAAACAATACACATGGCTACGAATTTCGTCATTGAAGGTCTGAAAGCGACGATCGAAGGTAAAGAAATCCTAAAAGGCATTAACCTGGAAATGAAAGGTGGAGAAATCCACGCAATCATGGGTCCGAACGGAACAGGTAAATCCACATTGGCATCGGCTCTGATGGGTCACCCTAAATATGAAGTAACAGACGGTACAGTTACCCTTGATGGTGAAGATGTACTGGACATGGCAGTAGACGAGCGTGCACGTGCAGGTCTATTCCTGGCCATGCAGTACCCAAGCGAGATCGCAGGCGTAACGAACTCCGACTTCCTGCGCAGTGCAATCAATGCACGTCGTGGCGAAGGCAATGAGATCTCTTTGATCAAGTTCATTCGTCAAATGGAAGGCAAAATGAAAGAACTTGACATGAATCCAGAGTTTGCTCATCGTTACCTGAACGAAGGTTTCTCCGGTGGTGAGAAAAAACGTAACGAAATTCTGCAAATGATGCTGCTTGATCCAAAAATCGTAGTACTTGATGAGATCGACTCCGGTCTGGATATCGACGCTCTGAAAATCGTGGCAAACGGTGTGAACGCAATGAAGAGCGAAGATCGTGGATTCCTCATCATCACTCACTATCAGCGTTTGTTGAACTACATCACTCCTGACTACGTACACGTTATGATGCAAGGTCGTATCGTGAAGTCCGGCGGACCAGAACTGGCTCACCGTCTGGAAGCAGAAGGATATGACTGGGTTAAGGAAGAACTGGGAATCACGGATGAAACTGTAGGCCAAGAAGCGTAAAGACAAAACGGAGGAGGATAATCGATGACTACACAAACAATTCTTCCGGTTGAATCTGAAGCGCTTCGCGCCTTGTCGGAAAGTAACAATGAACCCGGCTGGTTGACCGAGCAGCGGCTTGAAGCCCTTAAGCTTGCAAGTGGTCTTGCGCTTCCGAAACTGGAAAAACAAAAAATTGAACGCTGGAATGTCAGCGAATATGGCACATACAAAGCAAGTGAAGCTATTTCTTCTCTGGAAGAAGTACCTGCTTCGATCAAGGATCTCGTTCAGGAGCAAGCTGAAGGCAGTCTGGTTATCCAGCGCAATTCCGGCACGGTATACTCCAAGGTAGCTGCTGATCTGGCAGCCAAAGGGGTTATCTTCACGGATCTGGCTACAGCGGTTCGCGAGCATGGTGATCTGGTAAAACCTTACCTGAACACAGCTGTGAAGCCAGATGAGCATTCCCTTGCAGCACTGCATGCGGCTCTTTGGAACGGCGGAGTATTCCTATATGTTCCTAAAAATGTGGAAATTGAAGTTCCACTTCAAGCTGTTTTGCTCACTGATGATGCATCTGCAACATTTGCACCTCACGTGCTCGTCGTTGCTGAGGCGAATAGCTCTGTAACTTACGTGGATAACTATGTTTCGGGCGAACTGTCCGCACCTGTATTCCATAACGGTGTCGTGGAAGTTTTCGTAAAATCCGGTGCAAAAGTACGTTTCGCGTCTGTTCATCAGCTGTCTACGAATGTTACTGACGTTTCCTTCCGCCGTGCAGTGGTTGAGAACGATGGAACAATCGAGTGGATCGTTGGGGAAATGAACAATGGCGATACAGCGAGCAACACGATGTCCGTGCTGAAAGGCAATGGCTCCAGCTCGGATTCGAAAGTTATCGCGGTGGGTTCCGGATCCCAAAAAATTAACTATACAACAGAAGCTCGTCACTTCGGCAAAAACACGCCAAGCCAGATGATTACTCGCGCAGTTATGCGTGAAGAAGCTTCTGCCATCATCAACGGAATCACGAAGATTGAGAAAGGTGCAACCAAAGCGGACGGTCAGCAAACTGAGAAAGTACTGATGCTGAGCCCGAAAGCACGCGGAGATGCCAACCCAATCCTTCTGATCGACGAGGACGATGTTACGGCAGGTCACGCGGCTTCCGTAGGTCAAGTCAATGCTGAACAAATCCATTACTTGATGTCTCGCGGGATTAACCGTACGGATGCTGAACGTCTGATTATCTACGGCTTCCTGGCTCCGGTGGTGGCGGATATTCCTCTGGAAGCACTGCGTACCCAATTGCAGTCTCTCATTGAACGGAAATTGGGACAATGAACCCATCCATTCGCGAGCAGTTCCCGATCCTCCACCAGGAAATTAACGGACATCCGCTCGTATATTTAGATAATGCAGCGACATCCCAGAAGCCGCTGGCTGTTATCAACGCGATGAAACATTATTATGAATTTGAAAACTCCAATGTGCATCGTGGTGTGCATACACTTGGAAGCCGGGCGACGGATGCCTATGAAGGCGCACGCGAGAAGGTTGCCAAGTTTATCAATGCACGTCGTACACAGGAGATCATTTTCACCCGCGGGACAACAACTGCCCTTAATATGGTGGCTTCGTCCTACGGCCGGTCTGTCTGCAAGGAAGGCGACGAGATCGTTATTACACCGATGGAACACCACAGCAACTTGATTCCATGGCAGCAGGTAGCCAAGGCGACAGGTGCAACATTGAAATACATTCCTCTTCAGCCAGATGGTAATATTGATTTGGCGGATGTGGAGAAGACGATTACGAACAAAACAAAAATTGTAGCTATCGCGTATGTATCCAATGTCATGGGTGTCATACATCCGGTAAAACAAATTGCTGAAATTGCACACCGCAATGGGGCTGTCATGGTTGTAGACGGCGCACAGAGCACTCCGCATATGAAGGTGGACGTACAGGATCTCGACTGTGATTTCTATGCATTGTCTGGCCACAAAATGTGCGGACCAACCGGGATCGGTGCACTTTACGGCAAAAAGGCGCTGCTGGAGTCCATGGAACCGGTTGAGTTCGGCGGTGAAATGATTGATGATGTCGGTCTCTACGAATCCAATTGGAAAGAGCTTCCGTGGAAATTTGAAGGCGGAACCCCAATCATCGCAGGCGCGGTCGGTCTGGGTGCAGCCATCGATTTTCTGGAGCAGATTGGAATGGATGAGATTGCCCATCATGAAAGTGTATTGGCAGCTTACGCAACAGAACGTATGGCAGAGATTGACGGGCTGACCATCTATGGTCCAGCGAAGCGTCATGTTGGCGTAGTCACCTTCAACCTGGGGGATGTACATCCACATGATGTGGCAACGGTTCTGGATGCGAGTGGCGTAGCCATTCGTGCCGGACACCACTGCTGTCAGCCGCTTATGCGCTGGCTGCAAGTCAGCTCAACGGCTCGTGCCAGCTTCTATCTATATAATAATGAACAAGATGTGGACCGACTTGTCAGCGCCTTAATTCAGACAAAGGAGTATTTTGGCGATGCAACTTGATGATCTGTACCGGCGTGTCATAATGGACCACTACAAAAATCCGCGTAATCGCGGAACGTTTGACAACGACGCTGTAACGGTGAATTTGAACAATCCAACGTGCGGCGACCGGATTTCATTGCAGCTTTTACTAAAAGACGGAATCGTTCAGGAAGCTAAGTATACGGGAGAAGGCTGTTCCATTAGCATGTCCTCGGCATCGATGATGACGGAGGCTGTTAAAGGCAAATCCATGGAACAGGCACTCGACATGGCTAACCGTTTTTCCTCACTGATGAAAGGGGAAGAAGTCGATTTCGACGATTATGAAGATCTCGAAGCCCTATCCGGTGTGAACAAGTTCCCTGCACGCATCAAATGTGCCACTCTGGCCTGGAATGCATTACGCAAAGGAATTGACGAAGAGGACAATGTACAATAACGATAGGGAGGTAGAGCAAGATGGCTAAAAAAGCACCAGAAATGGAAGAGTATAAATATGGTTTTCGCGACGAACACCAATCGATCTTTAAAACCGGTAAAGGTCTGACTGCAGAAATCGTTACCGAAATTTCCCGGATTAAGAACGAACCGGAGTGGATGTTGGAATTCCGTTTGAAATCCTTGAAACAATTCGAGAAGATGGATATGCCGAAATGGGGCGGAGATCTCGACGGTTTGGACTTCAACGATATTCAATACTATGTCCGTCCTTCGGAGAAACAAGGGAAAACATGGGAAGAAGTTCCCTCTGAAATCAAAGAAACATTTGATAAACTGGGGATTCCTGAAGCAGAGCAAAAGTTCCTAGCAGGTGTATCCGCTCAGTACGAATCTGAAGTTGTATACCACAACATGCAAAAAGAACTTGAAGACCAAGGCGTAATCTTCATGGATACCGATACGGCTCTTAGAGAGCACCCGGAAATCCTTCGTGAATACTTCGCTACGGTAATCCCGCCAGCGGACAACAAATTTGCAGCACTGAACAGTGCCGTTTGGTCCGGAGGAAGCTTCATCTACGTACCTAAGGGCGTTAAATGTGAAGTGCCTCTGCAAGCCTATTTCCGGATTAACTCCGAGAATATGGGACAATTCGAGCGTACACTTATCATTGCGGACGAAGACAGCTTCGTTCACTATGTTGAGGGCTGTACAGCTCCAATTTACAGCACGAACTCACTCCACAGTGCCGTGGTTGAGATCATCTGTAAGAAAAATGCCCGTGTTCGTTACACAACGATTCAAAACTGGGCACCAAACATCTACAACCTGGTAACCAAACGTGCAGTTGCTGAAGAAAATGCAACGATGGAATGGGTCGATGGTAACATTGGTTCCAAACTGACGATGAAATATCCAGCCGTTGTATTGAAAGGCCGTGGAGCAAAAGGTTCCGTACTTTCCATCGCTGTAGCTGGTAAAAATCAGCATCAGGATGCAGGTGCGAAAATGATCCACTTGGCTCCGGATACTACTTCAACGATTGTATCCAAGTCCATCAGTAAGCATGGTGGTAAAGTAACATACCGTGGTCTGGCTTCCTTTGGTCGTCAAGCAGAAGGTGCCAAGTCCAATATCAAATGTGATACGCTCATTCTGGATAATGAGTCCACATCCGATACAATTCCTTACAATGAAATCATGAATGATAACATTATGCTGGAGCATGAAGCTACGGTATCGAAAGTATCTGAGGACCAACTCTTCTATCTGATGAGCCGTGGTCTGACCGAAGCTGAAGCAACACAAATGATCATCATGGGCTTCATTGAGCCGTTCACCAAGGAATTGCCAATGGAATATGCGGTAGAAATGAACAGATTGATCAAGTTCGAAATGGAAGGCAGCATTGGTTAATTGCTGCATGCACAAGGACCGGGGGATGTTTCCTCCGGTCCTTTTTTTTTTGAGCACGAAAATAATCTGATATATACGAATAGACGGACTTGTATAGCAGAAAACCGGATGGTTGAATTGCTGTTTTTAGCATAAAATAGGTTCAACAGCACAAGCGATTTCATAGATTGCTGCATCTATTGATAGAAAAGGATGGTGAATCTATGAGCTTCAATCCTTTTGAAGGGTATCGCATTACAAGTTCGTTTGGTTATCGCATTCATCCGATTCATGGTGGACAGACCTTCCATCGGGGAATTGACCTCGTCACAGAACCTTGGAATGGTCCTGTGTACGCCTTTATGGAAGGGACCATACGGTTTGCTGCTGAAGGAGCTACGGGCTCCGGATTCGGCGGTTACGGGCTTACAGTGGCTGTACAGGATCATCGTGGGTATCTGCATTGTTATGCCCATCTGTCGCGAATTGCGGTTAGAGTGGGTCAACGGGTGAAGCGAGGTCAGCTCTTGGGCAACCAAGGGAGTACGGGGCAGAGTACAGGCCCCCATGTCCATTATGAAATTCGCAAAACGAGTGCCCCTTCTTACGGGTATACAGCCAGTGTGGATGGAGTGGTTGAGCCGGGAGCATATTTGCAATCGGAATTCGGTACCACATCTGAAGAGCAGGAGGCTCTGCCGATGACAAATGAAGAGAAGAAAGCTTTTGAAGCGATGGAAAAGACACTGGAAGCTCAAGCGTCTTGGATCGCGCAGCAGAAGAACCTTTCCAATATGCCCTGTCCGCCTTGGGCAGCTGAAGCTTATCATTACTATCGTTCTTTTATCATGACGGATACAGGCAGTTACGACTTCTGGCGACTGCTCGTTATTATGTATCGCAAAGAGAAAGGAATCCAGGTCTCGTCTGATCCGAAAAATTAGACCGTGTGAGCTGATGAGGATTCAACCAAGAATAGAGCAGGCAGGAAACCATTTATTGAATATTGCCATTTCGCCCGGTTCACTTACCCTGCAAGATCATATGTTAGGGTATACCTGATGAAGAGGAGGCAATCACATGAGCGAAGTAGGATATGGTTGTGGTGGCAACGTAGGCGGCGTAGGTGGATACAACCCATTCACATCGACAGGTGCAATCTTGGTATTGTTCATTCTGTTGGTCATCATCACTAAAGCATTCTACGTCTAATACGCGCAACAAGTCTGAATAAAGCAAAAGGGAAGCCGAGATCCGGCTTCCCTTTTTTACTTTCATAAAATAAATAAGTTCTTGTAATGTAATTCTTCAAGGTCATTCATTTTGCTAAGTGCTGCTATCAAACGATTGAACTATTGAATATAAATTTCGACGATGGCGATATCTCTTTCTTTCGCTAAATCAATAAAGGCTGTGGATGTCTGAACGAGTGGACGGAAATAGTCTGTTTGGTTATTCAAGACGATGATGCCAGTTTCCCCCGAGGTGAGCAGCACTCTTTTGCCTATAAAATTGGGCAGCATGTGTTTGATGAGCTCCTGGGTAGCTTCTCCATTTAATTGGCCAAAGCTCAGGCTGTACAACTCGCACAGCACGGAGATTAACTCCTGCTTGGTCTGATATACCCGGTTGGTCGTCATGGCGCTGTAAACGTCAGCTACGGCCGTAATACGGGCATACGGATGTATGTCGTTCCCTTTCAGTCCATGGGGATAGCCACTTCCGTCTTCCCGCTCGTGATGCTGTAGGGCGACCGTTGCAAGAATCTCATCTTGTGTGGACTCTTTAACAATCTCATATCCGTATAACGTATGCTTCTTCATTTCTTCGAATTCTTCCGGAGTTAGTTTTCCCGGTTTATGTAGCATTTCAGGAGAAATCTTGGATTTGCCAATATCGTGCAGATAACCTGCTTTTGCTACTGTCAGGCATTCATCGGGATTGTAGCCCATCCAGCCAGCAATATAAAAAGCAAGCATCCCCACTTGCAATGAATGGTTATAGGTATAATCATTGTCCCCGTCAAGCATAAGTAGAAGGGAGACGACATCTTTTTGCTTCTCCAGTTGAGTCGTCAGGTTAATCAAAATCTCATCGACCTGAGTTTCGTCAATAAACCCTTTCTCCATCGCTTGCTGAAACAGGGATTCGGTACCTTTGATCGTATCGTCAAACAGGGTCGTGAGCAGACGGATTTGATCGGAAGGCAAGGTTTGCGTATCAGAGTGTAGGTTGGATGTTGTATGTTCTACATCTGCGTAATCGATTCCATGTTGCAGCAATTTGGTAATATCGTCTTCGCTGAGTAAGGAACCTTTCATCAGCATGTGGAGACCTGAACTGTTGTATACATCATTTTGTAACAGATCACCAGGTTTAAGATCAGTAACATGCACTCTCACGTATAAACCACCTTTTCCTCGACTTATATCGACATATATGCTTATAATAACAAGAAAAAAATGGGTTGACAACGACTTATTTACTAATTTAATTAGCCTTGCAAGAGGTGTAATGACTAATTATTAATTATCCAAGGGGTTCCAGGGTCCCAATTGATGTCCCTTCCACTCGGAACCATCTTCCCATATTTCCTTTTTCCAGATCGGGACCGTTTGTTTCAGTCTCTCGATAGCGTAGCGACTGGCATCATAACAATCGCTGCGGTGAGGCGAGGAGACTGCGATAACGACACTAATCTCTGCCACGTCAACTTGACCAATCCGGTGGCTGATTGCACATCTGACGCCTGGCCAGCGCTCGGAGATTTCACTTCCGATGTTAGCCATTTGAGAAAGTGCCATAGGTACATAAGCTTCATATTCCAGATGTATCGTTCGCTGTTCCCCGGTCATTTCACGAGTTGTACCCACAAAAGTCAGTGCTGCTCCGTGGTTTGCCGTAATGACCAGAGCCGTTGTTGCTTCCACAGACAGGGGGGACTTGGTAATCATAAACATACCGTCCGGGGTACGATGTTCGGAGAGTGAAGACCTATGCTCATCCTTGGAGTCTCCGCTACCGTCTCCTCCGGAGACTGGAGGGATTAAGGCGAGTTCATCCCCGGTCTGAATGATTGTATCGGCAGGAGCATACTGCTGGTTTACTGCCAGAAAGGAAGTTCGAATCTGTGAAGCAGCCTCGGGATAGGCGAGGGCCAGGTTTTCTTTTAGAAGAGCTGCGGTCAGAGGACTCTCTGTATATTCGTATTCAAGCAGTGAAGTGCCAAGACGTTCGGCAATGCCTGCAAACAGTTGAATGGTTAGTATCATGCTTATGCGTCACCTCATTTTTATCTCTAAACCCTTTCAATATATCATAACGACACGGAAAATGTTATGCTTATCTATTAGAGGAATGCACGTTATGCAAGGACTGAGAGGAGGCGGTGTGATGAGCACCAAGGAAAAACAAACATTAACCATCCTGCACACCAATGACATCCATAGTCATTTTGGTTCCATGAGCTCTATCGCCGCCATGATTGGACAAGAGAGAGAACAGAGCGAAAACGTTCTAGTTCTGGATATCGGGGATCATATGGATCGTATGGCAATAGAGACGGAGGGCACACTTGGGGGAGCCAACGTCGATGTAATTAATTTGACGGGGTATGATGCCATAACGATTGGTAATAACGAGGGACTGACATTTACGCCGGAGCAGCTGGCACAGTCATATACAGGACTATTATGTCCAGTTGTATGCGGGAATGTTGTGGAAGAGGCCAGTGGTCTCCCTCCAGTTTGGATGAAGCCTTCCCTCATTGTGGAGAAAGGTCCATTTCGGATAGGTTTGCTCGGAGCTACGGCACCTTTTACTGCTTTTTACGACTTGCTGGGATGGAAGCTGCTTGACCCGGTGGAGACACTTCGTGAGCAAGTTGAAGCCTTACGCCCTAATGTGGATGTCGTCATTATACTCTCACATCTGGGCCTATCAACGGATCGGAAACTGGCGGAGCAGATTGAGGGCATTGACGTTATTCTTGGCGGACACACACACCATGTGCTCGAAGAACCTCTGGTCATTGGGAATGCGGTGCTGGGAGCAGCCGGAAAATTCGGCCAGTGGCTTGGGAAAGTCGTACTGGAACGGGATAGCAATGCGAATAAGCTTGAACTGGTTAGTAGTGGCTGTTTTCCATTGAAGGATCAGATGCTGGATGAGAAGGTTACATTGGCCATCGCCGCACATCGTGATGAGGCAGAGCGTGCTCTTGGACAGACGGCTGTAATAATTGACCGAACTCTTCCGATAAAATATGAGAGGGAGTCACCATTCGCATCACTGCTTGCTCAGGCTGTAAGGCATTTCACGGGAGCGCAGCTCTCACTGGTTAACGCGGGTCAACTCCTTGGTGAACTTCCTCAAGGGGATATCAGCAAGGGAATGTTGCATTCCCTATGTCCTTCTCCGATCAATGCTTGTACAATAAGGCTGAAAGGCAGTGAGATTCGTGAAGCATTGGAGCAATCCTTGCTCCCTGAGTTTTTCGACAAACCCATCACTGGGTTCGGATTCCGCGGGAAAATACTTGGTACGGTGTGTGTGGATGGAATGGAAGTAGAGTATGATCCACAAGGTGCTCCACATAGAAAGATCTGTGCATTATATGTTGAGGGTAAGCCAATGGCTGATGAACAGGAATATGTGGTCGGAACACTAGACATGTTTACGTTCAATGTGGGATATCCTTCGTTAGCCCGGGGAACCGAGATCGCATATCGACTTCCTGAATTTATACGGGATTTGCTGGAGATCGAGTTAAAAAGACCAGGGGCGCTGGATAACAGCCTGCGATCCCGCTGGCATGAAAGAATATAACGAGTACTTGCCTTCTGCTGAAGCGGCGGCTAGTGGAAATTACATCTACGGAGCGGGAGAGGATAGGCTGTGCGTTTGGTACATATAAACCTATTGCAGCCTGGCATGAAGCTGGGGAAACGGATTTATAGCGAAGAGGGTTTGGTTCTGCTGAGTGAAGATGTGGAACTGACCGAGCGGTTGATAGGACGTCTGAAAGACTTGGGCGTAGGATACGTATATATTAAGGAAGCAGCGACGGAGGATATTATCGTTCCCGATATGCTTCAGGAAGAAACCAGACGCAGGGCGTTGGTAGAAATCAAGCAGCAGTTTCAGAGTATGTCGGGTTTGAAAACCAAGAGCCGGATTCCGCATTTTGGCAAGACGCTGAGTGGTCTGATGAATACGATTCTGGAAGACATCGGCGGTCAAAAGGAAGCCATGATTATGCTGATGGATATGAACTCCAGTGATTTTGACCTGTACAATCACTCCTTGAACGTATGTGTTTATACACTGGTTTTGGGCGTAGCCTCAGGGTATTCCAGACAGCAGCTGATGGAAATTGGACTAGGTGCCTTGCTGCATGATATTGGAAAGACACAGATCGCTCCAGATATTTTGCATAAACCCTCCAGATTAAGTGATGAGGAATTTAAAATCATACAGCAGCATACTACATATGGACATCGTATTTTAAAAGATGAACCCGGCATACCATTACTGGCTGCACATTGTGCCCTGCAGCACCATGAACGAATCGACGGCAGTGGTTATCCGTTTGGTCTAAAGGGTCCTCAAATTCATGATTATGCCAAGTGGATCGCTCTAGCCGACTCATATGATGCGATGACAAGCAATCGGGTGTACCGCCAGGCATTATTGCCTCATCAGGCGGTAGAGGTTTTGTACACAGGCTCCGGCTCCCTGTATGAGCAGCGCATGCTGGAGAAGTTCCGTGACTGCGTGGCCATTTACCCCGTAGGTATTTCCGTAACGCTGAGTACGGGTGAAGTAGGAGTGGTTGCATCCATCGATTCGCGTATTCCACAGCGTCCACGGATCCGGGTCTTGAAGGATGCCGATGGACAGACGTTAAAGGCTCCTTATGAAATAGATTTGTCTACAGCGTTATCGGTTATGGTCACTGGCGTTGAAGGGGATGAAGGCGTACCTCCGATTCCTTCCTGTGATGAATTTTCTTGATCGCTGTTTAACTATTGCCAGCAGGGAGGCTGTGCTCATAGCAATATCCGGGCCGGGCTGGCCCTGGAGTTGTATGGGCGTTTTTGTCATGTAATGGACAGAGCGCTTCATGCCGAAACGTTTAAAATTGTGCTATGATAAAAGATAGCTCCAAAAAGATCATGACGAAGTCTGATGTAAATTAAACTTTTTAGGTTAATAAAAGGAATAAGGTGAAGAACAATGACCATGCTAAACTCAGGATCGGTTGAACCGATGCCTTTATCGCCGACTAATGATCCATGGGATCCGATCGGCTCTTTGCGTACGTATGGACGCCACGTGTTAACCAGTGTTGAAATGACCGTGACTCATCTGTGCAATATGCGATGCGAGCACTGTGCTGTAGGGGATATGCTCACGATGCGTGAAGCTCCCGCACTGCCACTGCCTCTTATGCTGAAGCGGCTGGACGAAGTGGAGCATCTGCAGACTATCAGTTTGACAGGTGGTGAGCCAAGTTTCAGTCAAAAGACAGTGGATGAAATGATCATCCCGCTGCTGAAATACGCCAAGGAGCGCGGCATAAGATCACAGATCAACTCCAACCTGACGCTTGATCTCAGTCGTTACGAGAAACTGCTGCCATACCTTGATGTGATGCATATCTCATTCAACTACCTGAATGCCGATGATTTCCATCAAGTTGGTTTTGCTAACAGCGGCAGACCTGTCAAGCGTGAAGGCGCAGTGAAAATGTATGAGAAAATGATAGAAAATTCGCGCAAACTGAGTGAAGCAGGCATGTTTATCTCTGCTGAATCCATGATTAATTTCCGTACTCATGACAAGTTGGAGGGGATCCATCAACTGATTCGGGAGATGGGCTGTGTACGTCATGAAGTACATCCGATGTATAACTCGAATTTTGCTTCCACATTGCCTGTCCTGTCTCTGGACCATATGCGTGCAGCCATCCATCGCTTGCTGGATGTGCGCGACAAAGACATGTGGATGTTGTTCGGAACACTTCCATTCTTTGCTTGCAGTGCGGCAGACCAGGATCGGGAATTGATCAATCGCCTGTACAGTGAGCCTAATGTGACCGTACGCAATGATCCGGATGGTCGAAATCGCGTTAACGTCAACATGTTTACAGGCAATGTGTACGTTACAGATTTTGCCGACATCCCTGCCTTTGGCAACATTCGGGATCGGAAGCTGGATGATGTGTTCCATGAATGGTCTGCGGAGCATCCGCTTAATCAGACCGTTAACTGTCACTGTGATGCTGCGTCCTGCTGCGGCCCTAACCTGCTGGTGGCGGACATGTATTATAAAGGTGTGGATTTCAAATCCAGAAAAGCAATTACGCGCTGATTAGGCGCTGATATTCCAGGTATATTCCTGAAATAGATAGAAAAAGGGGAGTGTCGACTTGGATATTCATACCGAATTTCATCTCGGGCAGTTGCTGTTCAATTTGGTTTGCGTTTTTCTGCTCGTATTTTTGAATGGCGTGTTTGTCGCAGCAGAATTTTCTCTGGTTAAAGTCAGACAGACCCGTTTGACTCAATTACAGAGTGAGGGAAATCGACTGGCTGGGTATGCACTGAAGGTGAATGGCAAACTGGATGCTTATCTGTCGGCAACCCAGTTCGGCATTACACTGACATCCCTGGGGCTCGGCTGGCTCGGTGAACCGGCGATATCCGAATTGCTGGTAGAGCCGCTTATGTTCAAACTGGGGGTTGCGGATACAGGACTGATCTCTACCGTGTCCGTAATCATCGGTTTCTGTATCATTACGTTTCTGCATATTGTGCTTGGAGAACTTGCACCGAAGTCGCTTGCTATTCAGAAAACAGATGGAGTGGCTCTATTTTTATCTGCACCGCTGCTTCTGTTCTACAAAATTTTCTTCCCGTTCATTTGGATTCTCAATGCGTCGGCCAATGCGCTGCTGCGGCTGGCAGGGATAGAACCTGCCAGTGAAGGCGAAGCCCATTCTGAGGATGAACTTCGGATATTGATGAAGCAGAGTGCGAAGAGCGGTGTTATTGACAAGGATGAAATCAAACTGATGGATAATATCTTTGATTTCTCGGATATGCTTGCTCGTGAAATCATGCTGCCACGTACGGATATGGATTGTTTGTATACCCATTTGTCCTTGGAAGAGAACCTGAAAATTATTAATGCAACGAAGCACTCCCGTTATCCAGTTGCCGTTGAGGATAAAGACGAAATTATCGGATTTATCCATATTACGGATCTGCTTTTGGCGACGCCGGAGCAGCAGCAGGACCTGGCTTCACTCGTTCGCCCTATCTTGAATGTTCCTGAATCTATGGAAATCAGTCATGTACTCCGACTAATGCAGAAAAAGCATTCCCAGATGACCCTGGTTGTCGATGAATACGGCGGCACCGCCGGATTATTGACCGCGGAGGAAATTTTGGAGGAGATCGTAGGGGATCTGTACGATGAGTTCGAGGATGAGCGACCCCATATGGAACGCAGCGGCGACTCCTTCTCCATTGATGGACGATCCCTTATTGAAGAGGTCCATGAATGGACTGGAGCCATCATTGATGATGAAGAAGTGGATACCATTGGCGGGTGGTTGTTCAAAGAGCTTGAAGGCAGCCCTGCCAAAGGTAAAACACGGGAGCAGAACGGTTATGTTTTTGAAGTGGAGGAATCCACCCGGTTACGAATTACCCGAGTCAAAGTGTACAAGAGCCCGGTCTCTGAAGAAGAGGCTTTTGCTTTGGAAGAGGCGCAGGACGAGCCTAAATCGGACAATTAGTGATGTATGCGGAATACCATATCGAAAATGTGACCTTTGGAACACTTCTCGTGGGGGGAGTGACCAGGGGTCTTTTTTTTTGAAATGAAGAAGGGTTGGAAATTCCGTGGTCTGTTTTGGCTGAATTGGGATTAACTTAAGAATGATGACATATGGATAATAGACGGGAAAAGCAAGGGCTTGGTTGTTGACTGACGAATACAAAATTTCAATGAAGGGAGGCGTTTGGAAGTGATTGATCCACAGCTTCGCGCATATGCCCCTTTTGTGGGGCCGTTTGATCCGTGTAAACCGATTGAAATCAAAACATACCTTGTTCCTCCGCAGTTATTTATCCCATTCCAGCCGATGGG
The DNA here is from genome assembly GCF_039831995.1 of Paenibacillus pabuli. NCBI lineage: Bacteria > Bacillati > Bacillota > Bacilli > Caryophanales > Paenibacillaceae > Paenibacillus > Paenibacillus pabuli. The sequence continues at coordinate 2,148,185 of NZ_JBDOIO010000003.1, read as the reverse complement.
CTGGCCCCAATACAGTCCGGCAGAAGCACTGAGACTCGGAACGTTGTGGCCTGCGCTATACAGTCCCTATACATCCAAAAAAACAAAGGGGAGGGAGGTAGGAACAGATGGAGCCTGAAGAAGCGAAAGCGTGTGACGCCAGATATTATGAGTTGCTGGAGGAACTGCAAGCCCTGGATTTTGTGCTGGTGGAGCTGAATCTGTATCTGGATACTCACCCGGGGGACTATCAGAGTATTGAACAGTATAACAAGTTTAGCCAGGAGCGGATGAGGGTAGCTCATGAGTTTCAGCAGTTGTATGGACCACTCATGAACTTTGGGCATGCATTCTCCAAGTATCCTTGGCAGTGGTCAGAGGCACCTTGGCCTTGGCAGGTGTAGTGGACGTTTGAGTTGATTTTGAAAGTATACCGTACCCGGGTTTTCCAGGAAAAACTGAATCGGGATACCCGGGAAGTGGAAGAAAGAACTATCCGAATGGGATCACACTCAGTTCAAATCGTTGAAGGAGGAATATTCCAACATGTGGGTATACGAGAAAAAATTGCAATATCCTGTTAGGGTAAGTAAATGTGATCCTCATATGGCCAAATTACTGATGGAACAGTATGGTGGAGCAGACGGGGAACTGGCTGCTGCCCTTCGATATCTGAATCAGCGTTATACCATTCCGGACAAAATTATTGGTCTACTTAACGACATTGCTACAGAGGAATTTGCTCATTTGGAAATGATTGCAACGATGATCTACAAGCTTACCAAAGATGCTACCATTGAGCAGCTGGAGAACGCAGGCCTGGATGCTCACTATGTGAATCATGACAAGGCCCTTTTCTACAATAATGCCGCAGGTGTACCTTTCACCGCAACCTACATTCAAGCCAAGGGTGACCCTATAGCGGATCTATATGAAGATATTGCTGCGGAAGAGAAGGCTAGGGCTACATATCAATGGTTAATTGATCTGACGGATGACGTGGACCTGCAGGATAGCCTGAAGTTTCTGCGAGAACGGGAGATCGTGCATTCGCTGCGTTTCCGTGAAGCGGTTGAGATCCTGAAGGATGATCGGGAAACCAAGAAAATCTTCTGATCATGCAACCTACCTTAACATCTTAAAAAGAAGGATGCCCCTTTGAAGTATAAAAGGACATCCTTCTTTTGGTTTGAGTAAAAACCTACTTAGTATTCGACCACCATGGCAACATTTTGCCACCCGGCTCCAACCGTCCAGAACAACACTTTATCACCACGCTGAACCTGACCTGAGGTTATGGCTCGATGCAGGGCTATAAAAGGACTGCTGGTTGAAGTATAACCGAATTCATCTCCAATGTAGACGGCAACATCATTGGCAATACCAATGTTCTCCGATACCGCACGAATATTACCGATGGATAACTGGGAGAAGCAGGCTGCTTTGATCTGATCGGCCGCAATCTCGTTGCGTCCTAACAGAGTAAGAATGGATTCGGAAGCCGCATCTACGCAGATCGAATCATCGAAAGGTGTGAATTTTACATGAAAAGCACCTGCGTCCACCCCGGTCTGTCCCAGTTTCGCCAGACCTTGAGCAGGAAAGAGGGAGTTGCCGTACACACAGGTATCCGTTTGATATATGGAATCAATAAATCCAGCTGCGTGTTCGTCGCGTTCTATGATGACAGCTGCTGCTGCATCGCCGAAATTGGCATAGTAGACAGGATCATCAGGACTGGCATGTGGGGCCACGTAATCCGAACCGATAATCAGTGCTCTTCGGATTCTGGGATTCCCCAGCATTTGCCGGCTAACCTGTTCAAAGGCTGCCGTCATCCCGGCACAATTGGCGTTGCTGTCGATACAGATCGTATGGGATGCTCCATTAATCAGATGATGAATCATTAAGGAATTCGTAGGGAAAATGTATTCCGGCGTTTGACTAGCGTAGGCAATCAGGTCGATATCCGCCCCGGTCAGTCCGGTCTTTTCCAAAAGGTTGCTGGCTGCCTCAAAGGCCATGCTTAGTGAGTTCTCATCATCGTTGTTAATTTTGTAACGTTTATCACGTCCGAGCGCTTTTAACAATCCCCGAATATCTACCCCTCTCGCATCAAAATGTTCAATGTAAAAGTCATTGTCCACCTGGTGCGTTGGATGATAAATATCGATATCTACAATACGAATTCCGGCCATCTTCATTCTCCTCTTGAGCGGATGGGTGGATCCACAACTTGTCCGCCTGGTTTATTAGGTGGTAACGGTAGATATAATTTCGAGGTTGTCCAGTCCGACAGCACGTCCAAGCCTGGACAACTGCATTTTCAAAATGGCATTATTTTCGAGTGTGAGTACAACCTTTTTGAAGCCGTCCTTTTTAAATAGCGCCAAGCAGCCTTCAAGCAGAGGTACAATTTCAGGAGCCGTGACATTCAACTTTTTGCAGTCGATACGCAGTTCATACTCCGTGGGGTCAATAGGATCAATCGTATCCTGATAAGCCGAGATGGAACGCAATCCATCTTCTTGAGAGAAAGAGCCCTCCAGTTCAATGTTAAGCACCTTGTTTGGAACGTCAGTCTTGAGTATAAAGCTTCCCATAATGGTTCTCTCTCCTTTAAATGAGTTAAGGCTATCCTGTAACCAGGGACAAGGCTGTCATCGCCATCATTAATGGCTTCTAGGATGTATGCTGAGATCGAGGATAATTTACCCATATTATAAAGGCGCGGATGTCATGAGATCAAGAATAAAGTCGAATTGTGTATAAATATGTAGAATAGTGAATTATTGGATTTCATTTAGTGTCGCAAGCAGTACGTTAAAAGCGCTAATAACACGGGGAGCCCCCACGCAGGGTGCCAAATGAAGCAAGACCCCTTTGAGTTGTTCCACGGTAACCCCGACACGAAGCGCCATCACATAATGAACACCCAGTTGTTCGAACTGCCCTTGTGTAATCAGTGAGGAAATAACGGCAACTTCTTTCCATTGATCCGAAATGCTGGTACGTTGGAAAATGTCTCCGTAAGCTGTACCCATAATGAATTCAGCCAACTCGGGAAAATGTTCCTTAATGGGCGCCAAGGCTTTGGCTCCGTACTCTCCAGAAAGATTCGCGAAATGCTCCAGCCCCTGAACAACCTGTTCACTCATTTTTTGCTCCTCCTAGTTCAAATTCACGGTACGATGGGCCGTAGGCGGAATCTCGTCACGGTCCGTTAACAGCTCGATTACTGCCACTTGGTTCAGTTCCTGAGCTGCCTTGAGTGCAGCGGTGAACTCGGCATGTGTTTCTGCCCGAAAAGCAGCTGCACCGAGAGATTCAGCAAACTTCGACGCGTCCATAGGTACTTCAAACAAGGTCCCATCGATCCGGCCTGTTGTTTTCTGCATACCTTTGAGCGCCATATCAAGCTGTTTATTATTCACTACGATGAAGATGACCGGCAGATTGTGGCATACGGCAGAATTGATTTCGGCTCCGAGCATCATGAAGCATCCGTCCCCTGTAATACAGACGATCGTCTCGTCTGGTGCTGCTGCCTTGGCGCCGATAGCCATACCAATGGCATTGCCCATGCAGGCGAAGTAGGCGTCAAACACAAAACTGCCAGGTTTCTTCACTTTGTATCGCTGTACAGCGTGGAAACCGTGAGATCCGTCATCAACAAATAGTTTGTGATCATACGGCAGCATATCGCTCAGTTCATCTAAAATCGATGCAAGTGAGAGGCTAGGCAAAGTTGGCAGGGGGACAGTGTAGTCAATCGCTGAATTTTCTCTCGCGGGGGCAGCATATTTGGCTAGGGTGCCAAGCAAAAACTGCATATTGTCTTTTAGGTCGCCAGTAATATGTAAGGTTTGAGAGTTGAGTATTTTACCGACAAAGGCAGGATCCGTATCGAACTGAATAAGATGCGCAGGATGATTTTCCGGTTTGAGATTGCAGATCGTCATGTCGCTTAATCGCGATCCAAGCACGATATAGAGGTCACTTCGGTTGAGCAATTCATCTGCATGCGGGAAGCCACCGACACCACAAGGTCCATGGTATAACGGATGGTCCCAGGCGATGGCACCTTTCCCTCCGGGAGTCGTGATGACAGGAATTTGGAATTGTTCTGCAAATTGCAATAGCTCATCATGGGCTCTGGCTCGATTGACGCCTTTACCTGCGATAATTAATGGGTGACTGGACTTGTGAAGTAGGGGGAGAATTCGATTAAGGTTCGAGACGCTAATTAGAGGCTCGGGTTCAGGCATGACAACTCGGCATTCAGCAAGCAGTTCGGTCTGAACATCAAAGGGTAAACAGAGATGAACCGGACCTTTGTTCGGGCCGAGTGCAGTGGAAAGGGCATGATTGAGCAGTGTGCCGAAATGATCGCCACGCTCCACCAGTTTGCTGAATAACGTAGCGGGTCTGAACATCTCTGCGAGATCTGCCAGATAGGAAGAAGAATCCTGGCACTGGGGAATGCCCAATTCCTGAATGGATTGATGCCCGGTAATAAACAACACCGGAAGGTTGTTCGCTTTGGCATGTGCCGCAGCGGTTAGAAGGTTGGTTCCACCTGGACCTGAAGTGGCAAATGCAACACCCAGCCGTCCGGTTTGGAGAGCGTAACCTGCTGCTGCAAACCCCGAACTCGATTCGTGGCGACCCGGAATGAACTCAAGGCCGTGATCCACCATCTTCAGGACAGCAGGGCAAATCGATTTTCCGATAATACCAAAGACGTGAGTAACACCAAGCTTGTACAGCGTTTCTGCCAAATAGTCCGCAACGGTTTTCATGCGGGACACCTCGCTTCATAAAATAGGTTTTAAGACCCATAGGGTATAATCCGATTTTTTTCGAATGCAAGTGGTTGTCTAAGGTTGTAAAAGGAAATATATCCTTGTTAATACGAAGGTTATCTTTTTATGTGGTTTTTTGTCAACTTATTTTTATAAGTAAAAGTACCTGATTCTTAGGTTGGTAACGCTTAAGCCCTTAAGGGATATAAGGAAAAATATATGGTTATATGTTCCTGAAACAAATGTCCTAAGTGTTTTGATTTACATTATATGTAAATCAAAGAACCCCAATATAAACTGAAATGTTACTTGTCCATATGCCTAACTATATATGCCATTCTTTGCATGTTAACGCAAAAAAACGGATCATATTTAACTTCTGTTATAATGGAAATCAGATTGGAGTGAGAAGTAATGACAGTATTGAAAATGGCAGTGATCGGGTTAGGGAAAATGGGTTTACATATGATTCAACAGGCTATGAAAGCAGAACTGAATGGAAGTATTAAGCTGATAGCTGTCTGTGAAGCAAACGAAGAAACGCTCAGGAATTTTGCTGACTCCCATGCAGAAATTAGCGCATATAACGATTACAAGCAGCTGCTGGATGAGCACGAAATGGATCTGTTGTACATTGCCGTTCCGCCTAAATATCATTATCCTGTCGTCATGGAGGCCCTAGAGCGGAAGATCCATGTGTTTTGCGAGAAACCGCTGGCGAACAGTATAGAAGAGGCCAAAGAAATGCTGGAGACAGCGAATCAGGCAGGAGTAGTCCATGCCATTCATTTCTCCATGCCCCATGAACCATCCGTATTGAAGTTGCAGGAGCTGGTGGAGCAGAGCAAAGTAGGTGCGATTCGTAAAATAGAGCTGATTCTGCAATTCCCTCAGTGGCCGCGTGCATGGCAGCAGAATTCATGGATTTCAAGCCGTGATCAGGGAGGCTTCATCCTTGAAGTGGGCATCCACTGGATCCATATGATACAGCATGTGTTTGGTCCAATCACAGAGGTGAGCAGCCAGGTCCAGTACCCCGAAAATACGGAAGAATGTGAACATGAGGTACAGGCTGTGATGAAGCTGGAGAACGGAACCCGTATTCAGCTTGACGGAATTGCTCATTTTGCAGGTGAGGAACGGGTATCTATGGTCGTTTACGGAACCGAAGGCACGATCGCTCTGGAAAATTGGGAAGAACTGATGATGGGGCCAGTTGGACAGCCGCTTGCACCAGTAGAGGTGGATGAATCATTGGGAGAACTGCCTGTTCTCAAACATGTAATTGCTCGTATTCAGGGACAGCCAGCCAAAATATATGATTTTAACGACGGATACCGTGCCCAACTGGTATTGGAGGCTCTGCGCAATCCAGAGGGAAATACGATCAAGATCAGCCGCTAGCCTCCGTTATTCGGTAATATTGCCTTGAATCAGATGCCGGAACCAACAATAAGCTTAGCCAATTTATACTTTTGCAAAATAAAAAAACAATAAAGAAGCAGCTGCCTTAAAGTGGCAGCTGCTTCTTTTGCTTCAGATGCTGTGAATACACGGTTAAGCCAGCTTGAACCGTTTCACCAGTTCGTCGAGTGCATCGGACATTTGATTCAGCTGTTTGGAAGTGTCGCTCATTTCCTGTAAGGAGGCAAGCTGTTCTTCGGTCATGGCAGATACTTCCTCCGTAGCAGATGCGGTATCTTCCACAACGATGGATACTTTGTTAATGGAATTCATGACAGCCTCGCTGCCCGATGTGAGTTCTTCAACCACCGCGGATACATCCATCATTTGACCGCTGAGGTCATGTATATGCTGTGTAATATTTGCAAAGGCATGACCTGCGTCCTCGATGGTCCGCAGTCCTTCGTTAACATGAACCGTGCTCTCATCTACAACATCCACTGTGCTATGAACACCTGCGACCACCGTTTCCAATATGCTCGTAATTTCCTTGGCTGATGTGGCGCTTTGGTCCGCAAGGTTGCGAATCTCTGCTGCGACAACGGCGAAGCCACGTCCGTTTTCTCCTGCGCGTGCTGCCTCAATGCCGGCATTCAGTGCTAGCAGATTGGTTTGTCTCGCAATCCCTGACATGGCATCAGCGATGTTGATGACTTGATCGGACATTTTGGAAATATCGTTAATGGCTTCCTGTACAGAGAGGAAGGATTGCTCAATCGCTTCCATTTTGACAACTGCATTATCAATACGCTGCTGTCCGTCCATCGCTATGGATTCGGTGCGTACCGCCCGTTCAGCTACGTCTGCGGCAGATGCAGCCACCCGGCTGAGCCCGGTCTGGGATTGTTCCATCGCTGCAACCATGGTTTGGGTAAGCGCGACCTGCTCATCTGCCCCTTCAGCTACACGTTCCATGGCTGCCGCTACTTCTTTACCGGCAAGGTGGCTGTCCGCCACCCCTTTGTCCATTCGATCCGATGCCGTACTTAGAACAGTGGCATTACGCTGGATGTCCAGCATCATTTGCTGCAAACCCAAAAGCATCGTATTCGCAGACTCGGCAAGTTCTCTCGTTTCATCCTTCATCGGGGTGGCGATGCGCAGGGTCAGGTCACCATTGGAGGAACCGATGTCATTCAGCGCATGGGTAACTGTGCGAATGTTTTTTACAATGGCGCGGGATAAAATCAGTGCCGCAAAGATTGAAATCAGGGCAACAAGAATAAGAGCTCCGTATAGTTCCCAGTTCAGGATCATATTTTTCTGTTTTAATGCTCCTGTACGTGTATCTGTCAAAGCCAGTTCGTTGTTCCGGAAAGTAATAAGGGAACTGCGGATCTCGTCCATATCTGCTTTGCCTGGATCTGTTGCAAAAAACTGACGGATTGCATCAAGATCATTAGCCTGACGCAGAGCGACAACCGGCTCTCCAGCCACTTGAATCCAATGGTCCATGGCGCTATGTATATCTTGCAATAATGCCAATTGCGCCGGGTTATTGGAGATAAGCCCTGCTAACTGATCCTTGAGCTCAACAAGCTGCTCCTTCCCGTTTGTATAGGGCTCAAGGTAATTTTCCTGTCCTGTAATAACATAACCACGCTGTCCCTTCTCCATATTCTCCAATTCATACGTCAAGGCATGCACTTTCATGTCGTGATCGACCAGATAATCCAGCTCCTGCTGCAGCTGACCAATACTGTTCTGAATCATTAGAATGCTTCCTGCCAGGACGGCCAGTACGAACAGGTAACCCAGCCCGATCTTATAAAAAATTTTGAATGTTCTCCGTTTCTTCATGATTTCTATTCCTTTCTTTTGGGTATATGTATTTGTCGAAAAAACTTGAAAAAAACAGTTTGCAGGACTTATGGATCAGGAACTTTGGAACTATTTTTTTCAGTATTATACTTTAAGAAAGTATGTTTGTACATAGATTGTTTATATTTTGTATAAAGTATGTATCGTTTCATACGACGTTATGGTTTTAACCTTTTACAGTGTTCGGTTTACACTGCCAAACGTTTGTGTTTATCATGGAAAGGGAACGATGCCGATTACATACTTCAATCCGAAAGGAACGAATCTTGCAAATGAATAAAGAGACTGTATTGCGAAAACCCGAAGCAATGATTTTTGATATGGATGGAACGTTGTTCCAGACAGAAACGCTGCTGTTACCGGCCTATCAAAAGCTTTTTGATACACTTCGTGCCGAAGGGCATTTCGAAGGGGAGACACCTCCTGAGGAGCGGATGCTGGGAAGTTTGGGAATGCTGCTTGAAGATATATGGAAAGTGGTCATGCCAGAAGGCTCTGAAGCGGCACATCGTCGTGCAGATGAATTGCTGCTTCAATTGGAAATTGAGGGACTCGATCAGGGAAGTTCCCAACTTTACCCGCATGTAAAAGAGACGCTCGAAGCCCTAAAGGAACAAGGCGTTCGTTTGTTTGTAGCAAGTAATGGACTGGAGGACTATGTCAAAGGGGTTGCGTTTGCACACGAGATCATGCCTTTATTCGAAGGCGTATACAGTGCAGGACAATACAAGACACCTTCCAAGGTAAACTTGGTGCAGATACTGCTTGAAAAACACCGGATTCAGGATGCCTGGATGGTAGGAGACCGCTCGTCCGACGTTGAAGCGGGAAAAATGAATGGGCAGACTGTGATCGGCTGCGCATATGCCGGCTTCGGTCGTGATGAAGAACTTGCAGGATCAGATGTACTAATCTCTGATTTTACCGAGCTCACTCGTCTATACAGAGAAGCTGAATAGACGAACTACAACTTGAACCGCTCTGAATCCGCGAGCGAAAACGGAAGAGCCTTTATCTCCAATGCCTGCTATGGGCGCTGAGATAAAGGCTCTTTGAGATACAATGGAGTGTCTACATTAAGATGCAGCGAGTAATCCGTTTTTGAAATGAATGGGCTACTTTAATCTTGATTTGCGGGACCTTCGGGTTGCGGTGGACTTACCTGTTACAGGTTTGGTTACTTTTACCTTGCTCGGAGTACTAACCGTGCGGTTGCGGTACACCCATAGAGCGTATTCCAACGGCTGAGTAATCGCTTTGTAATAGATATTCCGCTCACCAATCCGTGCAAATACTTCGCGTGCCGGTTTGGGATTCACCTCAAGCAGGAAGATACGGCCGTCCTTGTCGATCGCCAAATCCAGAGCAAGCTCACACAGATCACCGTACGTATCTTCCAGAAATGAGGCCACTGAAATGCCGAGTTTCTCTGCCGTAGCATTAATTTCGTTTCTCAGTTCCTCATCGCTGATCCATTGTTTCATCAATCGGTGCATGGCAACGGCCTGACCGCCGCCATGCAGATTCGATGTTACACTTTTCTCAGCCCCCATGCGCCCAGCACAGCCGGTCAGCTCCCATTCTCCCTCGCCATTCTTCTGTACGAGCATGCGATAATCGTGTACACGACCATTTGGGAGCTGGAGCTGGATACCTTCCTGAACCAGATATTTATCCTTCATGTTCCAATGCTGGAGCAGAGAACCGAGCCGTGATAAATGCACTTTGCGCGGGGTAATGATGCGTCGTTTCTGATCACGTCCCTGGACCAGAACCATGTTGGCGTCGCTACTAATACGTTCGATCCGCAGGATTCCACGTCCGCCTGTTCCGTTTATGGGCTTCAAATAGATCAGCGAAGAGGCTTTAAGCATCCGATTAACATCAGACATATCCTGAAACAGAACGGTCTCTGGCAAATGTTCACGAAAGGCAGATTTTGTAGAGAGGGTCTGATGTATGGTCCATTTATTGCGAAGCGGCCGGTTTAGGAAAAGCATGTGCCCGTATTTCTCACGAAAAGCGAGCAGCTGCTGAAATCTGCGGTTTCGCTGTATGCGGCAGCGGTCGAAGATCATGTCCGGAAATGGACGCCATTCCCTGGACCACCCCTTTTCGGAATGAAAGACCATCGCCTCGATCTGTTTGCCTCCGGGATGTACATCCGCAGGTGTGAACACGTAAATGTCGAGTCCCCGCTTGCGTCCTTCAAGGATCATTCTGCGGTAGATGCTCCGTTCTTCCAAGGCGCGATGTTCGTTTAAGTACAACGTCATAATGCCTAGAACAGGTGAGGACACAAACAATCACCTTCTTTAGCTGTTATTCCTTTCCATTATCGTTTGGACTGGCGGGCCAGATAGGCGCTGTATTGGAAAATGCGTTCCAATGACTTTTTACGAATCTGGGGTTCGTCAAATTTCATCGGTTTCGCATTGGCTTCAAAGAACCAGATTTCTCCGAGATCATCGATGCCAAGGTCCATAGACATCTCCCCAAGCGTATGGCCAGAGCCTCGTTCTACCTGCCGTGCAATGGTTAATGATGTTGATCTGACCTTTTTCATTAGTGTTGTCATTGTTTCTTCCCCGAACAGGTCGGTAAGAAGCTTCTCGGGATCCTCGACACTACCTCCGCGTGGAACGTGGGTCGTAATGCTTCGCGAACCAGCCAGTCTGGCACCAATTCCTGTTACACTCCACTGTCCTTTACCGTTCTTCTGTACAAGAACACGCAGATCGAAGGGACGCTTGCGGGAGGAGGCAAGTTCGATTCCTTGCTGCATGATATAAGGCGTATGCCCGGTTTCCCGGCGAATGCGAGACCATAACTTCGCAAGCGTTGCTGTCTTATATGTGGTGCTCTTTCGGGAACTTTGTATTTTGAGCCGGAACGGCAGACGTTCCTTCTCCTGAAACTTCAGCATCATGATGCCTTTTCCCGCTTTCCCGCTTTCGGGCTTCAGATATAGATAGGGAAATGCCCGCAGCACTGTACCCAGCGTAGTAGCACTTCGCATCCGTCGTGTATGAGGGATCAGATGCTGGGTGGATTTGGATTTCTTCAACCATTCGAACAGATCCCATTTATTGAAGAAAAACGGGTTATACAGCTCAATCCCCGATTGTATGCATTCCTCAATTTTCCGCTGAACGGAGGGTTTGCGCTCATCTTCCCTGTAGGGAATGCGATTGTACAGCACATGAGGGAGAGGGAAGGACTGTGAAGTCCACTTTCCGCTCCCTTTGTTATACGTGTAGCCCTTCACCGTAGGACCACTCACGTTCAGATCTCTTACAGTTACGATATATACCTGATAACCCATGTTTTCGCCTGTCTGTATAATGTCCAGAAAATTTTGATGGTTTCCCCTGAATCCCCGGTGGTCGTCATGCATGGTCAACACGGCAATGACAGGTTTGAAATCATCATGAAGGCTCATCAAATGCCGTCCCTCTTCCGGAATTTGCTCAAATACAGGCAGTGTTCCAAAATGTGCTCCACCGACGATTTTCCCTCCACCCGGAGTGAAGGGTGACGGAAGATGGAGCGCCCGGGTTTGGCGTTCGCTTCGAACATCCATACATGTTCCTCCTGATCAATGCCCAGATCAAAGCCAATCTCACCAATCAGATGCTGGTGCTGGGTTTCAATCGCCTGGGCCAGTGTAATAGCGACGGATTTGGCCTGCTGAAGCACTTCTCCCGCACGTTCGCCGAAGTTACGGCTGAGCGCCTGTTCGGGGGTCATCAGGGAGCCGCCATTTTTGATGTGGGTAGTCACGCTGCCCCGACCCGCCTTTTTGGCACCGATACCGACGACGACCCATTGATTGCTCCCGTTTTTGTGCATATGGAAGCGGAAATCAATCGGGCACTCATCGATCTCGATGAGCCGGATCCCCTGCTGTACGACATAGCCTCGCAGCTGTTTTCCATGTCTGCCCTGAAGCATGCGCATTAAGCCGTTGAATGAGCCAAAACGCAAAAGGGCATTGCCGCCTTTTTTACGGTAACGTGCGAAATATCCGCGTTTGGGCGAATAGGTCAAGCGATAGATTCCGTTGCCGAGACTTCCAGCTGTGGGTTTATAATATACAAACTGGTGTCGTTCCAGCATTTCTCTCATTTGTTCGACGGTCGGATTGGTAATGGATTCAGGAATATACCGACCTGCTTCGGGATCATTCTCCAGCAGCTTGTAGATGTCCGATTTATTGAAAAAACTCCAGTTGAAAAAGGGTATTTTACGGCGGACAAACCGTTCCCGCAGTTGATTGATGGCAGGCGAGAAATCGGAACGGCGGCTGGGTAGCCTGTTGTAAACGACATCTGGCAAAGGGACCGTTTTCCGAACAAAGCTTCCGTTTTCGTTCAGAAAAAAACCGGATACCGTTTCATTCTGCCAGTTAATATCCCTTGGAGTGAAAGCATAAATATAGGATCTGCGGCTGCCTTCCCGGAGCAATTGCTTGATAAACCCGGTACGGGAGCCAAACGGATTGGAGCTCGTTGCAGGTCCGTCAGACAATACTCCAATCAGTGGACCGAGCTGGACTTCATCATTTTGCAGGTTGCGCAGATAGATGCTGCCCCGCTTGGGTACGTTCATCAGATTGCGTATGCCCGAGGCGAGATAGAGATGTTTCCCTGCCTTCTTGATCGGTTTGATGGTTGCAGGCACCCGGTCTCGCCCAAACCGCAGATGTATCGTTTTTTTGCCGGATAGATTCAGACTTTTCATTAATGCGTTGGATACATAAACCACTTTATCCGGTTGCTGCGTAAAATGCAGATTGCAAAAGGTCAAACTCATGATTTATCCTCCTATCCTGAAAAATCCTTCGGCTCCATGGCAAGCGGGCGCTGCGGGCCTAGCCGCCGTGAATCGGGATGGGTTTCAGGCCAGCTGTGCTGGATGTATTCGGCATTTTCATTGGACGAACGACGTCCGTGAGAACATGTTGTTGCAGCAAATAACGAGCATAGGCAAGCGGCTGGGTATAAGTCAGGGTCTGCATGTGTTGGTCACCTGCCTCTGCGAATGAAGACCGCCCTGGCTTCGAATTGACCTCCAGCAGCCAGAGGCGACCTGTCGAATCTGCTCCAAAATCCAGTCCCAATTCAGCAAGTCTGCCGAATTGACCTTCCAGCAAGGGAGGGATTAGAGCAGCAGCATGGTTAATCCCTTCTAGAATGGTGCTGGCACGCATCCTCCCGTATCGATCGAGCAGGTAAGGGTCAGCTGGATATGCCTTGCCTCCCCCATGCAAATTGGAGGTAAGGGAGCCCTCTGCGCCTTCACGAACCATGCATCCTGTCAGGGTCCAGCGTCCATGTCCGTTTTTTTGCACCAGGGCCCGGATGTCGAATGGATATCCGTCATGACTCAGGTCCAAATATGGCTGCATGATCATCCGGCGATGGGCGATTTGAATTTCAAGCCAAGTCGAGAGGGTATGACGCGTATAAAATGTACGCTGAAAACGTTCATTGTCCTTATCTCTGCCTTCAATGGTCCATGTGTGTGTTTCATTTCCTTGGGTGAGACGAAACGTTTCCTTGCCATGAGTTCCTGAAACAGGCTTGAAGAAAAGTCCCTTGGGCCATCGTTCCAGCCACTGCTCCCATGAAGCATGAGGCTGAAGAAGTACGGTTGGGACGAGAAGTCTGCTCAGCTGTTTCTCGCGAGTCAATGCCCGATGGACTTTCCATTTACCCGGGAGGGAAGCAGACCAATACGGTCTGTTGTGCCTGCTGCCAAATAAAGCAAGTTCATGTAGCTGCTGTCTCCATCGTCTTGGGAGTGGCAGCAGACACCGATCCATCAGCATCTGTACCTTGCTGACAGGAGCTGTTTTCCATTGTCCGTTACGGTAAATGTATCCTTTTTCGGGTAGGGGATTATCTCTGTCACCGGATATGGGCAACACAATGATATCCAGGTCATAACGATGACTCTCCAAACTGAGACGGCGGCAAAAGAGTTCATCCGAGAACGGCGGTGATCCTTCTGCACCACGGACCAGAATGGCTATGGTTGATGTTGAGGGCGATGATGGCATCGGAATGCACCTCCTGTAATGGATCACTCTTCAGAATCCGGCCAGATAAGTGGAGTATTCCAGCATGGCTTTGACAGAGGGCCGGATTTTACTCTCGCTCAGTGGCGTATTGTCATTCTTGGACGGTTTGGAATTAACCTCCAGCAGCCAGACACGACCAGTGGTATCCATCGCAAGATCGATACCAAGTTCACCGAAATGGGCGGGAATCGCATGCTCAATTCCTTTGGCAATGTCGAGCGCTGCCGTATGAAGATTGGCATAAGCTGAGGCTTTGGCTGATCCGGGAAGCTGGGTTTTGGCCACGGCCTCCTTAACGGTACTGAGGCTTCCGCCCCGAGCCAGATTCGATACGTAGTGGCTTCCTCCGGCAATGCGAGCTACGATGGAAGTAACGCTCCATTTGCCTGACCGGTTTTTTTGTACCAGGGCACGGAAGTCTACAGGGCGGCCGCTGTTGTCGATGAGAGACAGGCCTTGCTGGATCTGGTAACGCGTCGTTTTCATTTTTCCGGACAGACTGGCATAGAGTTTATCCAGGGAAGCATACGTTTGTTTGCGGGTGCCCCCCACACTGGTTGCGAGTGTTAGGAAACTGCCGTCAATTTGACGGGAGACCCGAATGATGCCTTTGCCAAGCGAACCTCGCACCGGTTTGAGAAATACAACCGGATGCTTGCTGCACATCGTTTTGAGCGTGGCAGAGGACTTCAGCAAATGAGATTCGGGCAGGACCCTTTTGAGCGTTGTAATGGACTTCAAGGCATCAAACACTTCATTTTTGTCCAGGAACTTTTCATTAAAGGTTTGTGTGCCGTAGAGAGATTTTACTTCTTTCATGAAATGCTGTACGCTAGGTTTGTTCTCAAGCTTACGGGATGTCAGCCTGTTATTGACGACGTCTGCAATGGGCAGAACCGTCTTTTTCCAGCCGTCATCATACACCCAGCCCTGAATATGACCCGTTACCGCTCCGATATCCTCTGGTGTGAAAAAGGATACATAGGCGCCCTGCTTACGGCAGGCGTTCACCAGCTCATGACAGAACATCGTGATGGAGCCAAAGGGCCGATCGGGCTGATCGGGATAATCCTGGCTTACCAGCACACTGATGAAGGGTCCAAGGCGCAGCGTACGGCTGGCTGAACGATAGGATACACTCAGGACCGAACGGGGAACCAGGCCGGTCTTGCTGGCTACCGTCTGATTGATGCGAAGGCCGTCATATCTGGGAACCGGAATAACGGTGACTTCACGGCGGTAAGAGCCGAAATGAAGCTGAAGCGGCCTTCCCGAAGGGATTTTAAGGGCCTTGAGCACCCCTTCGCCCAGCATGATGACGTCGTCCTGCAGGATGCCCGAGCCGGTAACCTGAATCGTTACTTTTTTAGTGGACATCACGGATCTCCTTCCGGGCGGCAACTTGATGTCTGATCTCGAAGTTGAACGGCATCTGAACATGGCATGTGCTTCATCATATGAGGACATATACCCCTTGGTGATTGACCCATTTGGATTAAATGCAATTGATTTGGCATCGTAATCGATGACCTGTCTGGGTCAGCCAGTGTTTGAGTGAAGAGAAATGCGTGTATAAACACGGGTGAACGTTGCGACGAGAAAAATGAGGAAATGAATGGATAGCAGCAGAACAATCCAAATTGAGGAGGAATAATAGTGAATATTTATGACAAAGCCAATGATTTGGCCAAAGCACTGAGAGAAAGCAGCGAGGTGGAAGAAATCACTTCCGCGATGAAGCTGATTGAAGCTGACCCGGAGGCGAAACGCATGCTGGACAGCTTCCGTGATCAACAAATGGAATTGCAACAACGCATGATGAGCGGCGACATGCCGGCTCCGGACGAGATGGAGAAAATGGAGAAACTGTTTGAGGTACTGAGCCTGAATCTCAACATTCGTCGTCTATTCGATGCTGAGCGTCGTCTGAGCGTAATCATTGAAGATGTGAACAAAATTATTGCTGACAGCCTGGGCCATCTGTATGGCGGCGCTGAAGCTTAAGACGTTTTACAAGTTATTTGTCTGAATCTTTCATATTGCACCGTTCCCGTTCATAGACTAGACATATAGAGTCGATCAAGAACGAAGGAGCTGTGTATGGTGAAAAGGTTGAAAAAGGCAAAACATGTGATCTACCTGCTTATCGCTCTGGCAATGTTGGTTATCGCGCTGCCGCGAATTTCCTTCGCTGGTGGAATGGACTGGGTTAATATTTTTGGCATCGTTTGGGTGCTGTTCTCCCTATTAATTATTGGTGCGCACCTTCATTTCATTCTCGGTGTGGATGAAGAGAAGAAGCGTGCGCTGGAAGCCGTTCGCCGGGCCAAGCTGCGGCAGTGGGAGATGAAGCTGGTGGACAAGCAGGAGCAGAGCAAGTCTGTTTAAACCCTGCATCACGAAGCCAGGTCAGAATCCTTAGACCGATTATCCTTCAAACCGAAGGGTAATCGGTCTTTTTACGTTGATAAACGAAGAGTGGGGGATGGGGTTATTTTCCTCAGGCCGTGTTATAATAGATACAGAATAGTACAGATGCATCTTCGGGGGTGGTACAGATGGACGGACAGGAAGAAAACGTGACGAAGCATGAACAGCTGCTGCAGCATATCGAACAATTAAAAGTCGGCAGTAAAATATCGGTTCGCGGACTGGCAAGGGAGCTTGGCGTAAGTGAAGGGACAGCTTATCGGGCTGTCAAGGAAGCAGAAAACTTTGGGCTGGTGGTGACCAAGGAACGGATTGGAACAGTACGTATCGAAAAGAGGCCGCGCGGCATGTCAGAACAGCTGACCTTTGCCGATGTGGTCACGATCGTGGAAGGTCATGTGCTCGGAGGCAGTGATGGCTTGTCCAAACCACTCCACAAGTATGTGATTGGTGCGATGAAAGAGCAGGCCATGGCCCGTTATATAGATGCTGGAAGTCTGCTTATTGTTGGTAACCGGGATAATGCCCATTCTCTTGCGCTTGAGCAGGGAGCAGGAGTACTTATCACCGGTGGATTCGGCACAAGTCGTGAAGTCAGATTGCTGGCAGACGAACTGGGACTGCCGATTATTTCTTCCAGACATGATACATTCACCGTAGCTTCGATGATTAACAGGGCAATCTTTGACCGATTGATCAAGAAAAAAATCATGCTTGTGGAAGACATTATTGGTCAGAAGCCTCGTCTTCAAGTACTCAAAGTCACCAGCTCTGCTGCCGATTTTCACAAGCTGGTTGCCGAAACGGGAGATCATCGCTTTCCCGTGGTTGACGAATGGAATCGTGTTATCGGTATTGTCAGCCTGAAGGATGTAAGCGAGCTTCTGGAAGACCAGAGCATTGAGAAATGCGTCGTGCGCCGCCCGGTCACTGCTTCGCTGCAAACCTCACTGGCTTCTGCCGCGCAGATCATGACTTGGGAAGGCATTGACTTTCTACCCATCGTGGATCGTAATCGCAAGTTGATTGCCTCGATCACGCGCAAGGAAGTACTGCAGGCAATGCGGGACGCGCAGAAGCAGCCGCAGCTGGGCGAGACCTTTGATCATCTGATCTGGAACGGCTTCGCCGAGGAACGCGGTGAACAGAATGAGTTGATGTTTCATGGATTCATTATTCCGCAGATGGCGACAGATCTGGGGACGATCTCTGAAGGGGTACTGCTGAACGTTATGACGCAGGCGGGACGGCGGGCTGCCTGGGATGTCACAGGTAACGATTATGTCGTAGATAATGTAACGACGTATTTTGTCCATCCGGTGCAGATCGAGGACCAGATATTGGTTCGTCCGGTCATTCTGGAGACGAGCCGCCGAACCTGTAAGATGGACATTGTCATTACCCGTGAAGGAAACGTCGTATGCAAAGCGATCATGACACTGCAATCCATTGACCACGGCTAGTTCAGGTGTTTTTTTTGGATTAACTGCTGCAATATGTGTAACAAAAGAGGATATTCCTCACCTCACTTGTGTAATGTCGAACCGCTGTTACAGCCAGTGTTCAGACATGTATCGATGGAGTGGAATATCCTCTTTTCGCTGCAGATAAACTACAAACACGTGCATTAAACAGACTGCCTGGACGCGCCGCCTGACTGATTTCCGCTGTGCTCCCGTAGACGGGCAAAGTAGCTGCGGTTTCGCAAACCGGCGAACAGATTGTAGGCACCGATTATCAGAAAGAGCGCTTCCACAACAATGGAGAGGCTCGAGCCGGTGATGACAAACATGAGGATTACGGATAGTACAATCAGCATGCCACCCATCCAGATGTTGGTCCACGAACGGTAAAGACCAGCGTCAGCAGTACTCGCGGCCCGATGCGAACGAATGCTGTTCAGAGCCGAACAGACCATGGCTAGAGCGAAAATGGCGATCAGGACATACTTGAGAACATCGATCAACACGAAAAGCAGCTCCTTTTCTGGAAAGCATTTACTGCCCTTATTGTACCACGCAAGCAGCGGATAAGGGGCAGTTTTTTCTAGCTGCTTCCCCGTAATTAAGCCGGAACATGCATCCGGATTTGCACCCAAACCTGAAGTACGCCTTCCATAACGAGCATCGTTTTGACCTGTACGGTATATTCTTTTTCTCTGACTGTGTAGACTTTCTGGTTCAACATGATGCGTGTCATTTTGCTGTACTCATCGATATTGAATACATCACGTCCGCGAAGAACCTCAAGCTCGTCCCCCAGCTTCTGCAGCATGATTTTGAGCGATGCCTCGTCCGGTCCTTTGTCAGACTCTTCGGCTCGCACCTTAATTTCCTTAATGACGGTTTGCCGTTTACTGTATTTTTTCAGCGTTTTGATATCCTCCTCATTCTGATGCAGCTGGAGCTGCAATTCCTGATTGGTTAGCCAGAGCTTGTTATAGCTCAGGTGAAATACACCGTTATATACGATGCTTCCCGCGATCATTCCCAGGACAAACACAGCAGTCATGCGCATAAGCGGACGGTAGCGTGAAAAAGGCGGAATCCTCATTGGCGCAGTCCCGATGTCATATTAACCCCGGCCTCCGCCACATACCCATTTTACGAGTTCGGTTCCCATATGAGCGCCCATAAAAGCCGAGATCAGGTACAGAATTTGCTTGACCGCAGGCGACAGATTGCCGTCGAGAAAGTTGCTCTCGATGACACGCATCGGATCGATGGTGCCGCCAACTGCGGCTGCAAGCGCCCATATCTTGATTTTTCCGGAAATATCAAGCATCGTCTGAGTCGGAGGCTGGAGAGAGATAACAGCACCAATTCCTCCGATCATCGCGCCGCCCAGCACGATACCAAACGCAATAAAGAAATCAAGAATGGCTTTGGATAAAAATGTGCTCACCCACAAACACCCCTTTCAGACCCAGCAGCACACCTCCTGTCAGTGGTCCGAAACAGGGGGAGTGGCTTGTACTCCTATTGTATGGGCGTGCCCCCGGTCGATATGATAAAATAGAATAATAAAGTACTGTTGTACCTAATGAAATTCTATTCATTTATTGTATTCATATAGAAGAAAGATAGGCAGCATGGGTTCCGAAAGACTAATGCTGCAGCTATCCGCGGCGAAAGGAAGTAACGAACATGAGTTCTTTTGTGCACTTGCACGTTCATAGTGAATATAGTTTGCTGGACGGCGCTGCGCGTATTCCGGATCTCGTGAACCAGGCCGCAGATCTTGGAATGACCACACTCGCATTGACCGATCACGGCGTTATGTACGGCGCTGTTCCCTTTTATAAAGCCTGTATCGAACGGGGCATCAAGCCGATAATCGGTTGTGAGGCATACATGACTGCAGGGTCCCGCAAGGAGCGGGGTAGCCGCAAGGATCAGCCGATTCACCACCTGATTTTGCTGGCGAAGAACATGACGGGTTACCGCAACCTGATGAAATTATGCTCCATCGGGCATTTGGAAGGTTTCCATTACAAGCCACGTATTGATATGGAGAGTTTGGCTGCTCATCACGAGGGCATTATCTGCCTGAGTGCTTGTCTGGGAGGAGAAGTTCCCCAGCATTTGCTCCATGGGCGGGATGAAGAGGCCCGGCGTGCAGCGCTTCGTTATAAACATATTTTTGGTCCTGATTTCTATCTGGAGCTTCAGGATCATGGTTTGGCAGAACAGAAGAGAGTCAATCCCCAACTGATTCGTCTAGCAGAGGAACTGGATATTCCGCTTGTGGCGACCAATGATGTGCATTACCTGTCGGAAGCGGACGCTGAACTTCAGGATGTATTAATTTGCATTGGCACCGGCAAAACCGTCGATGATGAGAGTCGTCTTCGAATTGGGACCAATCAGTTGTATTTGAAAAGTGGGCAGGAGATGGCCCGCTTGTTCCCTCATGTGGAAGAAGCGCTGAACAACACGGTTCGTATTGCCGAATCCTGTGAACTGCAGCTGGAATTCGGCAAGTCCATCTTGCCTGAGTACAGACCGCTGCCTGAGGGGCAGAGTCCTTCGGACTACCTAAGACAGCTCTGTGAAAAAGGCATGGAAGAACGATATGCCGAGTCAGAACGCTGGACGGATTCGGAGCTTCGTTCCGGACTGGAGCAGCGATTGAACTATGAACTTCAAGTCATCGACAGCATGGGCTTCTCGGATTATTTCCTGATCGTATGGGATTTTATCGCTTATGCCCACAGACAAGGGATCGTTACCGGCCCAGGCCGGGGTTCCTCGGCGGGAAGCCTTGTTGCCTATACACTGCATATTACCGATGTTGATCCGATGAAATATAACCTGCTCTTTGAACGTTTCCTGAATCCTGAACGTATTTCCATGCCCGATATCGATATCGATTTCAGCGATGAACGGCGGGATGAGGTGATTGACTATGTCGCTGACAAGTACGGTAAAGCACATGTAGCGCAGATTATTACTTTTGGTACGATGGCTGCGCGTGCAGCAGTAAGGGACGTTGGGCGAGCGCTGAACGTCCCTTATGGCGAGGTGGATAAGGCGGCGAAGCTGATTCCTGCACAGCTCGGAATCAACATCCGCCGTGCCATGGAAGCAACACCCGAACTGAAGGCTTTATATGAAACGAAGCCGAAAACCCGTGAACTCCTGGACATGGCCATGAAGGTGGAAGGCATGCCGCGCCATGCGTCCACGCATGCTGCCGGGGTCGTTATATCCCGCGATCCTCTGACCGATGCCGTACCGCTTCAGGAAGGAAGCGAAGGCACTGCGCTAACCCAATACTCGATGGAAAACCTGGAGTCGATCGGGCTGCTCAAGATGGACTTTCTCGGTCTGCGAACCCTTTCCATTATCGAACGCTGCCTGCGCTGGATTGGAGAAGAGGGCGAGGTTCCGGATTTTCGCTACATAGCGGATGATGATGCAGCGACGTACGAGATGCTTGGCCGTGGTGACACGATGGGCATATTCCAGCTGGAATCAGCCGGCATGCGGCGTGTATTGAAGGATCTTAAGCCGACTGTATTTGAAGACATCATCTCCGTTCTCGCTTTGTATCGTCCGGGCCCAATGGAGTTCATCTCCAAGTATATTCAGGGCAAGCATGGAGAAATTGAGATCGATTATCCACATGCGGATCTGGAATCCATTCTTAAGGATACGTATGGCATCATTGTCTATCAGGAACAGATCATGCAGATTGCTTCGCGAATGGCGGGTTTCTCGCTGGGAGAAGCGGACTTGCTTCGCCGTGCCGTTTCCAAGAAGAAACGGGAAGTGCTCGATCTGGAACGTGGACATTTCGTACAGGGTAGTCTCAAACAAGGCTATAGCGAGGAAGAAGCGGACCTGGTCTACGACATGATTGTGAAGTTCGCCAACTACGGCTTCCCGCGTGCCCACGCCGCGGCATATGGTGTACTGGCGTTCCAGACCGCATATTTGAAAGCTCATTACCCGGTTCATTTTATGGCTTCCATGTTAACTGCCGTTATGGGTAGTCACCGGAAGGTTGCGGAATACGTCGTGGAATGTCGTCGTATGGGGATTGAGGTCTTGCCGCCTGACGTGAACGAGAGTGGCATTCTGTTTACTCCGGTCTTTGCAGTACCCGGCAAACCGGAGAAGAATCAGACTGACGGGTCCGACATGAACGATGGGAACAATCCAGAACATGATATGTATGACCATTCCGGTCAGGATGAATATGGCGAAGCGCCACTGCCGGATGACCCGGGCCCAATGCCCGAAGAGGGTGATGATTCATATGGCTGGCAAGCTTCGACCGCGATGCATGAAGCCGTGAATCAAGATTCGCTTTCTGGAAACGGTAATGAATCATCTGCAACAAAACATTTGGATCGGGATGAAACGGCAATATCCGGTATTGCGGACCAGGACCGGAATCAGGCTGAGGTGTTTACATCTGGTTCCATCCGTTTTGGACTGGCTGCTGTGAAGAATGTCGGCACCCAAGCCATGGAGAGTATCATGCTCGTCCGCAAGGAACGTCCATTCGACAGTTTGCTCGATTTTTGTCGCCGGGTTGATCTGCGAGTCTGCAACAAACGTGTCATTGAATCGCTGATTCAGGCGGGAGCTTTTGACACTTTGCCAGGACACCGGGCTCAACTGCTCGCGATGCTGGACGAGACGGTGGAAGCTGCTCTGAAGTGGCGCAAGGAGCGCGAGGATCTGCAGATTCAGCTGTTTGATTTTGTTGAGACGCCAAACTGGGAAATTGAATATCCCCAGATCCCTGCCTATTCGGCCACTCAGCAACTGGAGCTTGAGCGAGAACTGCTGGGACTCTACCTCTCGGGTCATCCGCTCGATGATTATGAAGATGTGCTCGAATCGAGCGGAGCGGACCGGATTATGGAGCTGACGGAAGCAGCCGACGATACGATGGCCGTCGCTGCCGGGATGGTGGTGTCTGTGAAGTCGATCACGACGAAACAGGGCAAGGCCATGGCGTTCATGGAGCTGGAAGACCAGATTGAACGCTGCGAAGTGGTTCTCTTTCCCGAAGTATGGCGGCGCAGCCAGCAGCATGTCGGGAAAGGCGAACTGCTCGTCGTGCGTGCCAAAGTGCAGCAGCAGGACGAAGGGTTTAAGCTGCTGGCTGAGGAAGTGGCGCCTCTTAGTCAGGCAGCACTGGAACAGCAGCTGCGCAGCCGCGAACGGCGCGGGAAGCCCGGCAGCGGCAGTCCTTCGCGCCAGGCGGCCCCGGTACGGCAGCCAGCCGGTGCGGGAGCCGGAGCTGTACGGAGCAGCGCAGGCGGAGGGCCTGCAGCAGCGCGCAGCGGGGAAGGCGCAGACAAGGCTGAAGCGACGCCTGGATCATCGCCAGGCAGCAACGCTTCTGCTGTTGGAGCTGAACAGAGCCGCCGGTCGCAGGCCGCACAGCAGCGGGTGTTCGTGAAAATCACTCCGCAGTCCGAGAAGCCGGAACTGCTGGCACGTTTGAAGCAGCTGCTCCAGCAGCATCCAGGTCCGGTTGCAACGGTACTTTTCTATGAGCAGCAGCAGAAATTGCTCGCGTTAAGTGATGCTTACCGGATTAAACCGTCACCGACGCTGTTCTCAGAGATGGAACAGATGCTGGGCGAAGGTACGGTCAAAATCAAGTAATGGTTTGGCGAAGCCCATAGCCAAAGGAAGAACCTGTCTGGTATTGCCGGACGGGTTCTTTTTTTGGCCAGAGTAGGTGAATCTGTTGCCCGAGCTTTCCAGTTTAAACCCTGGACAGAGGTCCATTCGTGTTTTTTTTATGAACGTTTTGCAGATTTACCGCATACACTTGAGAACACCGAAGGACCTCGCGGTCCTCGGGGGAGCGATGCGGGAGGTCGAGATATGTCATATGAAATCGTAGAAGCCATGCTGGCCCGGCGGGGTGTACAGATTGATGCAATCGCTGAAATTGTATATCGTCTGCAAAAAGGGTACCACCCGGAACTGACAATGGATGATTGTGTAACGAGTGTAAAATCGGTACTGCAAAAAAGAGAGGTTCAGTATACCTTGTATACGGGCATTGCTCTGGATGAACTAGCTGAAAAACGTCTTTTGCCTCAGCCGCTGCAGGCCATTATGGAAGCGGATGAATCCCTGTATGGAGTGGACGAGACTCTTGCCCTTGGCATTACCCATGTGTATGGCATGATTGGTTTAACCAGTTTTGGTTACCTGGATAAAGAAAAAATAGGCGTTATTCACGATCTGAATGAAGATGGATCAGGCATTCATGTTTTTCTGGATGATCTGGTCGCTGGTCTGGCTGCCGCGGCTTCAGCACGAATTGCCCACAAGAATCTTAATGCCAAAAAATACCCTACGGATTAATAATTTCCTCCCGAGCTGCAGGACATTCAGGGCGGCTGGTGCTGCCCTGAAGTACCTGAGCGTCTGATCTCCCTTGCCTGAATATAGGACGAAGTGTTAAGCGAATCGGTTATCCTAGTGGGACAAATGTCCCTCAAGATCCCGTTTTCTCCCCTAAGGTCCCGAACCCTTCCTTGCAGAAAAAAACGGAGGTATGGTATCATTAGTCCAATATACGGGCTCTGAACATTAGCTTAGGGGGCGGACATGGCATGTGGACGGTGATTTACATTGCACCGACAGCAAAGGTTGCGGACAAGATTAAGACCAAGCTTTCGGAAGAAGGTTTTCTGGTACAGACCCGTCCCATCAGTTTATCCAAGCAGCAATTTGAGATTCGCGTCCCTTCTGGGGAATTGGAAGAAGTCCAGGAAGTGCTGAATTCAATTCTGCATTCCTGATTTGATTCAACATCAGAGGTGCCTTGGCGAAGAAGAAAGTACCATCGGTACATAAGGGGCTAACCGCGCAAGCGGAGAGAGGAATCGACTTGCATGTATTGTATGCTGCTGTCCTTCCTTCTTTTTTTGTTAGGCTATGGACTGACCAGGCTGCTCCCGGAGACCCTACCGAGACAAGTTCAAGTATTTCGCGCAACAATCTTTCGGTATTACAGGTAACATCAATTGTGCTGACAGAAGCCACTGATATTTGCCTGATGCCGGCGGATTTTTTTGTTGTGAATGCCTGGACAAGGCCCATTGCAGCGTGTGGGTCGTAAGCGGTTCACCGCAGTACCTGTGTAGAAGTCGCTTGTAGCGATGTACTGCAGGGTGCGGCTATCAAATCAACGGCTGGAGAGGTGTAGTTGTGTTCAAAGATATATTCCAGAAAAAACGGAAGTACGCTACCATACCTTCCGAGCGTGCGGTTCGTGGCGAAGGCCAGGAAGTCGTAGAACGTCCAAAGCGTGAAATCCCTGAAGGGCTTATGAACAAGTGCAGCAAATGCGGCACGATTCAATATAGCAAGGAATTGGAGAAAAATCTGAAAGTATGTCCTGCTTGCGGCTACCACATGCGCTTGAATGCCATGGAGCGAATTGCCATGGTTTTGGACGAGCAGGGTTTTGTTGAGCTGGATGCCGACATGGTGTCGGTGGATCCGCTTGGTTTCCCTGGATACGCCAGCAAGCTGGAACAACAGCGTTTGAAGTCAGGCCTGAAGGAAGCTGTAATCACAGGTGAAGGGACAATCGAAGGCTTGCCTGTGGTTGTTGCTGTCATGAGTTTTGATTTCTTCACAGGCAGCATGGGTTCTGTCGTTGGGGAGAAAATTACCCGTGCTGTTGAGCACGCGACTGAGAAAAACTTGCCCCTGATTATTTTTTCAACTTCTGGTGGAGCGCGGATGCAGGAGAGTATCCTCAGCTTGATGCAGATGGCCAAAACAAGTGCTGCCTTGGCTCGTTTGGATGAACAGGGAGGGCTTTATATTTCGGTTATCACGGATCCGACCACCGGCGGGGTATCGGCGAGTTTCGCGAGTTTGGGCGATATCAACATCGCTGAACCAGGTGCCGTATTTGGCTTTGCCGGCCGAATTGTCATTGAGCAAACCATTCGTCAGAAGCTGCCTGAGGATTTCCAGACAGCAGAATTTAATATGCAGCATGGTCAGTTGGACTTGGTGATTCACCGGAAGGAACTTCGTACGACCCTTGCCAAGCTTCTGGATATGCACAGTGAAAAAGGAGGGGTCTAAATGGCGGGTGAGTTGCCATATGAAGCGCCTCTGGTTGAGATGCGCAAAAAGATTGAGGAGCTTGTACAGTTTGGACAGGAGAAGGGCATTGATTTCACGGATGAAATCGCCCGCCTGGAGGAACGTTATCATAGACTTGAAGAAGAGATCTATTCCGGCATAACGGCAGCTCAGAAAATGCATCTGGCGCGTCATCAACAGCGTCCGACTGCGTTAGATCTGATTCAGCTGATCTTTACCGATTTTATCGAACTTCATGGTGATCGGATGTTTGGTGACGATCTGGCCGTCGTTGGCGGCCTTGCGAAGCTGAATGGAAGAACGGTAACCGTCATCGGACAACAGCGGGGGAAAGATACGAAGGATAATATCGCCCGCTTTTTCGGGAGCGCACATCCGGAAGGTTTCCGCAAAGGACTGCGGCTGATGAAGCAGGCCAATAAATTTGGCCGTCCAATTATTACATTTGTTGATACTAAAGGAGCCTATCCGGGTAATACTGCAGAAGAGAGAGGTCAATCGGAAGCCATCGCCCGTAACCTGATTGAAATGGCGAAGCTCACGGTGCCTGTAATTGTTGTGGTTATCGGCGAGGGTGGAAGCGGCGGCGCACTCGCCTTGGCTGTAGGCAATCGTGTACTCATGCTGGAGCATGCCATTTATTCAGCGATCTCTCCGAATGGTGCAGCATCCATCCTGTGGAAGGATGCATCCAAGGCAGATCAGGCAGCTGAAGCGATGAAGATTACAGCCAAGGATCTGCTGGAGATGGAAGTTATTGAGGAAATTGTACCTGAACCACGTGGTGGCGCACATCGGGATTATGAAGGTGCTGCCGCAGCGATCAGCGAAGCTCTGGTTCGTCATTTGGAAGAGATGAAAGACTGGAGCGGGGATCAGCTCAAGCAGGATCGGTACGAGAAATTCCGTAAAATCGGGTCCGTTACGTTTGAATCGCCAACGCCAGCGACTCCAATTGAAGCTCCTGAGGAACCCGTTCGAGTGGATGCAGTGAATAATTTGTCGGTAAATGCAGAATGATGTGACGAATTTCCTATACAAATGAATGAAAGTATAGTAAATTTAATAGTTGGAAAAAGAAAAAAGACATATACAGAGAGACCTTTTAAAATCGGAGGAAACCCAAAATGCGCAAAACGAAAATTGTATGTACAATCGGTCCATCCAGTGAATCACTGGAGAATACCAAAAAATTGATTATGGCCGGTATGAACGTGGCCCGTCTGAACTTCTCCCACGGTGATTTCGATGAGCACGGCGGACGGATCAAAGCGATTCGCCAAGCATGCGAAGAGTTGAATAAAACCGTAGCAATCCTGCTGGACACCAAAGGACCGGAAATTCGGACAGGTAAACTCGAAGTTGAACCGATTGAATTGGTTCAGGACGAGTACATCACTTTGACAACAGAAGAAATTCTGGGCACCAAAGAACGTCTTTCCATTACGTATGCAGATCTTCCGAATGATGTTGAGCCAGGATCTACAATTCTGATCGACGACGGTCTGATCGGACTGACTGTGGTGGAAGTGCAAGGCACCGAGATCAAATGCCGTATCGTGAACGGCGGAACGATCAAAAGTAAAAAAGGTGTTAACGTTCCGGGCGTTGCCATTTCTCTGCCGGGTATCACTGAAAAAGATGCGAACGATATCGTATTTGGTATCGAGCAAGGTATCGATTTCATCGCGGCTTCTTTTGTTCGTAAAGCAAGTGACGTGCTTGAGATTCGTGAACTGCTTGAGAAACACAATGCTGGACATATCCAAATCATCTCCAAAATTGAGAACCAACAAGGTGTAGACAACCTGGATGAGATCCTTGAAGTGTCCGATGGCCTGATGGTAGCTCGTGGTGACCTTGGTGTGGAAATTCCTGCTGAAGAAGTACCGTTGGTACAAAAACGCATGATCGAAAAATGTAATGTTGCAGGTAAACCGGTTATTACAGCTACACAAATGCTGGATTCCATGCAACGCAACCCGCGTCCAACACGTGCGGAAGCAAGTGACGTTGCGAATGCGATCTTCGACGGAACAGACGCTATCATGCTGTCCGGTGAGACAGCTGCGGGTAAATACCCGGTTGAATCCGTTCTGACGATGTCCCGTATCGCAGAAAAAGCAGAGTCCGCTCTGCCATACCAAGAGCTGTATCTGAAACAACGTGTTGCACAACAAACAACCGTTACAGAAGCAATCAGTCAATCCGTTGCGCTGTCCGCTCAGGATCTGAACGCAAAAGCGATCATCACTTCGACTGAATCTGGCCATACGGCTCGTATGGTTTCCAAATACCGTCCGGAAGCTCCAATCATTGCTGTGACTACGGAAGATAGAACTTCCCGTCGTCTTGCACTGGCTTGGGGTGTTACACCGGTGAAAGGCAGACGTTGTGACTCAACGGATTCCTTGTTTGAGAATGCAATCGAAGGCGGTTTGAAATCCGGAATCGTCAAAGAAGGCGATTTGGTTGTCATCACTGCGGGTGTACCTCTGGGTCGCTCCGGTTCCACCAACCTGATCAAAGTAAGCCAAATTCCAAACAACGCTTAATTGAACATTAAGCTTTAGATGGATCATGAACAGGAATGAAGCAATGGGGCAATTGTCCCGTTGCTTTTTTCCATCTTTATGACACTTTTCACGGGATGAATACGTATGAATGGTAGACCGAAGGAGGCCGGTAACATGCAAGAACAGCGCTATGGAAACTGGTATGCGGCACGTCTGCGTGTGCGCTATCAAGAGAGTGATCAGATGGGTGTGGTCTATCACGCCAACTATTTGAATTGGTTTGAAATCGGTCGAACCGAGATGATTCGCCAAATGGGGTATACATATCGTAAAATGGAGGAACAGGGGCTACTGCTTCCCGTAACCGGACTGGATGTGAAATACCATAAGCCAGCAAAGTATGATGATGAGATTATGATATTCACCCGAATTGTTGCATTTAGCGGTCTGCGATTGAATTATGAGTACGACGTAAGACGTATGACTGAAGACCTTGCTATACAATTTGGCATTGGAGAACAGGTATGGGCTTCTGATGAATCGCTTCCGGGAGAACGACTGGTTACAGGCTCTACCCAGCATGTGTGGGTGAATGGAGGCTGGAAGCCGGTCAGACTGGATAAGGCCGCCCCTGAGCTCTATAGCGCACTGGAGAAAGTGTGGCTCTCAGGAAAGGAGTAATGGGTAATGCGAAAATGGATGTGGGCTATATTATTATTCGTTCCGGTTATTGAATTGTTTGGATTCATTCTAATGAGTGACTGGATCGGAGCCGGGAAGACACTGCTTCTCATGATTCTCACGTCCTTGATTGGTATAGCGATGCTGCAATTTGAAGGGCGAAAAGTACTCGTCGATGCCAAAACCGAGATGGAGCGAGGTAAAGTGCCTGGACGGAAAATGGTAGACGGACTTTTTATTTTTGTGGGTGGTTTCCTGCTGTTGATTCCAGGGTTTGTTACGGATATCATCGGATTTACCCTGGTATTTCCTTTAACACGTGCTGTGTACCGCTTATTTTTCCTGGGTTGGCTTGAGAAAAAAATGAAAAACGGCAGTATCACGTTCTACCGCCGTCGGTGATATTGAATTGAATTGATATCTAAAGGCTCCTTCTCGCAGATCTTTTTTCTGCAGGAAGGAGCCTTTTTGATGTGGTGACGAATGTATGGATGTTTATCGTACCCTGCCATTAATGATGTAGGTTCTTAGGTCACGCAGCACATTCGCACGATTGAATGCATCAAGGATGACCAAGCTGACAGGACCGATGATTAAGCCGAGTACGCCAAAGAGCTTCAGTCCAACAAACATGCCCACAAGTGTCGCAAGCGGATCCAGACCAACACTGCTTGCCAGCACCTTTGGTTCAATGATCTGTCTGGCAATCAGGACGATGAGATAAATGACTGAAATACCAATTCCCAGATAGAGGTCACCGTTCATAAACAGGTACGCCGCCCAGGGAACCATCACCAATCCAACGCCAAGATAAGGCAGAAGATCAACCAGGCCGATTAGCAGAGCGATGGTAAAGGCAGATTTCACCTGTAAGATGAGCAATCCAATCATGACAAATACCGCCGTAATGGAAATCATGATCAGTTGCGCCCTGGCGTAGCCGAAAAGTGCCTTTTTCAGGTCGTTCCATATATCCATAATCGGTTTGCGAATCGAAGAAGGCACCCATCCCGAGACCGTAATGCCGTGGCGGGTCCAGCTTTTGCTAATAAAGAAGGTGGAAAGCAGGACGACAATTAATACAGCTCCCATATTGGGAAGCGAGGACAGCAGGCCCAGAATCATATTGAAAAATCCAGTAACCAAATCGCTGACAGCCGTACCTACCGTTTCGGTTGTTTTGCTGATATTGCTATTGATCGTTTCCTGATAGTTAGGATTTTCCTTATAAAATTCGTTAATCTGGCCGATCAGGTTCTGAATCGTATCGTTTTGGGTCCAGCGGACAAAGGTTTCCTTGATCTCATCCACATGCAGGTCAAAACTCGTGGTGAGTGAAATGACTTCTTTTACCATACGGGTTACCGCCGCAGAAAGTATCACAACAATAGCCCCAAAATAGACGATCAATGATAGGGTCACGGCGAACCAGCGTGGGAAGCGGGCCTTGTCCTGAAGCAGCTTCACCAGCGGATTCATCGCGTAAGCGATAATCCATGCAATGACGAAGGGATATAGAAGCGGGAACAGCAAGTATATGGCAAAGGCGATCAGAACGGTCGCAATAATGACCCACAAGCCGCGCAGCAGGCGTTTAATAATAATTCTGTCCAAACGTCACGTCTCCTTCTAATAATTTCGAACAGCATAGAAGCTATCTAGTTAATATAGAGCAATTGCAGCGTTTTGAAACGTTAGATTTGCCTGCCAGGGGGCATTTATTTTCTTTTGCCTAGAGTATGCCAGAACACAGGGATATATAGCAATATTCATGGAGCCGACGCACAGAATTATATAAATAGGATAAAATGTCAACCTTGTTTTTGTAAAGGCTTTCAAAAATGATTTATAGGCGTGATAAAGAAGTTTGATGTGCGAAAGGCCTTCCGTGATGTTCACATAACCGACAAAATCCAGTATGATGTTATAAGGAAATACCGATTGACAGATAAGAAACCCGAATTTTGACGGTTTTACTATTTTATGAATTGTAAATGTTTACAACACCTATTACTATGCGTTTCTGAGAGCTTCATCATGCTTTGTGGTTTCTTGATTTCGTTTATTAAAGGAGAGATGTAATATGACAGCTACCAAAGGTCTGGAAGGCATCGTTGCAACAACCTCTTCGATCAGTTCCATTGTAGACGGTGTACTTACATACCGTGGCTACAATATTGACGATTTGGCTGAACACGCAAGCTTTGAAGAAGTTGCTTATTTGCTGTGGTTTGGCAAATTGCCCAATACGGATGAATTGAAATCCCTTCGTAAAAGCCTGAGCGATTACGCGCCGATTCCGAGCGAGTTGATTGCACAAATCCAATTGTATCCGAAAAACATGAGTACCATGGCAGCACTGCGTTCTGCAATATCCGCACTTGGACTGTATGATGAGCAGGCTGACGAGATGACAGCTGAAGCCAATGAAAATAAAGCGGTCAAATTGCAAGCTCAATTGCCAACCATTGTGGCAGCCATCGCCCGCATCCGTCAGGGGAAGGATCCTGTGGCTCCTAAAGAAGGCGCTTCCATCGCTGAGAATTTCCTGTATATGATGACAGGTGAAGAACCTTCCGAAACGGCAGTTAAGGCGCTGGATCAAGCGCTGGTTCTGCACGCGGATCACGAACTGAATGCCTCGACGTTTGCAGCACGGGTAACCGTAGCGACGCTCTCCGACATTTATTCAGGTGTAACTTCCGCTATCGGCGCGCTGAAGGGACCCCTGCATGGTGGTGCCAACGAAGCCGTCATGAAAATGTTGAATGAGATCGGCACGCCGGATCGTCTGGAAGCGGCGATTCAGGAGAAGCTGAACAACCGTGAGAAAATCATGGGCTTCGGACATCGTGTATACAAAAACGGTGATCCACGTGCCAAACACCTGCAGAAGATGTCCAAGGAGCTGGGCACCATGAACAATGATACCCGCCTTTATGAGATGTCTGTGAAGATTGAAGAACTGGTTACCGGGCAAAAAGGCTTGAAGCCAAACGTGGATTTCTATTCCGCTTCCGTGTATACCCAACTGGGAATTGAACAGGAACTGTTTACGCCGATCTTTGCCATCAGCCGGGTATCCGGATGGACAGCTCATATTCTGGAGCAGCTCGCGGATAACCGCATTATTCGTCCACGTGCGGAATATACAGGTCCAACGGATCAACGTTACATTTCAGTTGAGCTTCGCTAAAAGGCTGAAAACCAGTATAATAAACTGGATGAGGTGAAGGGTTCTGAAAAACTGGCTGCACGCCTGGCCAGAGATCAAGACCCTTCCTTCGATAAGACAAGCGGTATCATGATACCGGAATTATACCAACACTCAAGGAGGAATTATGATTATGAAATTAGAAAAATTCGCTCATCCAACTGAAGGGGAAAAAATTCAGATTGATAACGGAACACTGCAAGTGCCTAATAACCCGATCATTCCTTTTATCGAAGGTGACGGTACAGGCCGCGACATCTGGAAAGCTTCCAAGCGTGTACTTGATGCAGCTGTTGAAAAAGCATACGATGGCAGCAAAAAAATTGCATGGTATGAAGTGTTTGCTGGTGAGAAAGCATTCAATACATACGGTGAGTGGTTGCCAAACGATACGCTTGAAGCGATTCGTGAGTATATCGTAGCCATCAAAGGACCTCTGACGACGCCAATCGGTGGCGGAATTCGTTCCCTGAACGTAGCTTTGCGTCAAGAGCTTGATCTGTACACTTGCCTGCGTCCTGTACGCTACTTCGACGGCGTACCTTCCCCGGTTAAACGTCCTGAACTGGTAGACATGGTCATTTTCCGTGAGAATACAGAAGATATCTACGCAGGTATCGAGTACGCTGAAGGCTCGGATGAAGTGAAAAAAGTGATTCAGTTCCTGCAACAGGAGATGGGCGTTAACAAAATCCGTTTCCCTGAAACTTCGGGTATCGGTATCAAGCCAGTATCTTCCGAAGGTTCCAAACGTCTGGTACGTGCAGCCGTTCAGTATGCCATCGATCACAACCGTAAGAGTGTGACATTGGTACACAAAGGCAACATCATGAAATTTACTGAAGGTGCCTTCAAAAACTGGGGTTATGAAGTAGCTGAGGATGAGTTCGGCGATAAAGTGTTCACTTGGGCACAATACGATATCATCAAGGAAAAAGACGGTACGGATGCAGCGAATGCTGCTCAAAAAGCAGCTGAAGATGCGGGTAAAATCATCGTTAAAGATGCGATTGCCGACATTGCTCTGCAACAAGTATTGACTCGTCCGGGCGAATTCGACGTTATTGCTACATTGAACCTGAACGGTGACTACCTGTCCGACGCACTTGCTGCACAAGTTGGTGGGATCGGTATTGCTCCAGGAGCTAATATCAACTATGTAACAGGCCATGCGATCTTCGAAGCTACACACGGTACAGCACCTAAATATGCGGACAAAGACGTCGTGAACCCTGGTTCCGTTATCCTGTCCGGCGTTATGTTGCTTGAGCACCTGGGATGGCAAGAAGCAGCAAACCTGATCTACAAAGGTATGGAAACTTCCATCAACAACAAAACGGTAACGTATGACTTCGCACGTCTGATGGATGGTGCTACTGAAGTAAAATGCTCTGAATTCGCTGATCAAATCATTAAAAACCTGTAAGGGGAGTTGAGAGGCATGACTATTCAGCGCAAAAAAATCACAGTAGTCGGTGCCGGATTTACCGGAGCAACAACAGCTCTAATGCTTGCCCAAAAGGAGCTTGGAGATGTTGTACTGGTTGATATTCCTCAATTGGAAAACCCGACTAAAGGTAAGGCACTCGATATGCTTGAGGCAAGCCCTGTTCAAGGCTTTGACAGCAATATCATCGGAACTTCGAACTACGAAGATGCGGCGGGCTCAGACATTGTGATTATCACTGCAGGTATTGCCCGCAAACCGGGAATGAGCCGTGATGATCTGGTGAATACCAACGCAGGAATCGTGAAGTCCGTGTGTGAAAATGTGAAAAAGTATTGCCCTGATTCTATCGTCATTATTCTGAGTAACCCAGTAGATGCGATGACTTATGCAGCATATAAAACACTAGGATTTCCTAAAAATCGAGTTATCGGCCAGTCCGGTGTCCTAGATACGGCTCGTTATTGCACATTCATTGCGCAAGAGCTGAATGTATCCGTTGAGGATGTCCGTGGTTTCGTTCTCGGTGGCCACGGGGACGATATGGTACCACTTGTTCGTTATTCGAGCGTGGGCGGTATTCCAATCGATACATTGATTCCGGCAGATCGCATTGAATCCATCGTTCAACGGACACGTGTTGGCGGTGGTGAAATTGTCAATCTGCTTGGTAACGGAAGTGCCTATTACGCACCAGCAGCTTCACTGGTTCAGATGACCGAAGCCATTTTGAAGGACAAAAAACGGATCATCCCAGTGATTGCATACCTGGAAGGCGAATATGGTTATAACGACTTGTTCCTCGGTGTACCGACCATTCTGGGTGGGAACGGGATCGAGAAGGTGTTTGAACTCGAACTCACACCTGAAGAAAAGGCAGGGCTCGACAAATCTGCCGATTCCGTTCGAAACGTCATTTCAGTCGTAACCATATAAGTTTGAAAACTTCTTGAACATGAAAAGTGAGAAAACCTCTGGAAACCCGGAGGTTTTCTTTTCTTTGGATAAGTTCCCCAGTATAATGGGATGTGATGTATATCACACTGAAAATGTTGAGGAGGATGGAAGTTTTGACAATGATTATGTATCTGCTCCATATTATTGGAGCGCTGTCGATGGGATTCTATCTGATTTTGCCGTTCGTCGTTGGTAAAATCCGTACTTTGAATGCTTCGGCACAAGAGGGCGCATTTACATCGGTTCGTTCATTGAACCGCATCGCCCAGTATGGGTTGGTTATCCAGCTTCTTACAGGGGGCTACCTGATGACGAAGGGCGAATATTCCCACCTGTGGATGGGTGTTGTTGTGGTTTTATTGCTCGCAATCGCTGCCATTGGCGGTATTATGGGTAAACCGCTGCGTTTGGCAGCAGAAGGTGTGAAAAGCAACCGTGATGTGAGTCCTGAGCAGGGCAAGATTCGTACATTCAGTACAGTCCTGGCAGTACTCTTGCTGATTATGGTTTATCTTATGGTTGATCGTACGATCATCTAAAAATTAGACTTTAAGAGAATAGTCCGAGGTAGATCCAGCACAGGACCTAAAACGCTTGCATAACATATAGGACGAGCCTACAAAAGAATATTAGTCCTCAATGCATAATGAAAAAGACAACCTCATAGGGTTGTCTCTTTTTTTCTCCGTTTTGGACTAGGAAACGCTGACTGAATGGGCAAATACAGTGTTGCGGCCATTTCGTTTGGACTCGTATAATGCACTATCGGCATCCCGAAGCAATGATTCAAGTGAATCCGTGTCACTATTGTATTGGGCAACGCCGAAGCTTGAAGTAATGGGGACAAGACTTCCCTCCACATGAAGTGGATCATTCAGCAAAGCCACACGTAACTGCTCGGCTAGCTGCTTCCCATCCTGAAGAGTGGCATTCGGCAGGGCAATGACAAACTCTTCTCCGCCGTATCGGGCGAATACCATTTCAGAGTTCAAATAACGATTACATACAGAGACGACGTGAACAAGCGCTTGATCGCCAACTTCGTGTCCATAGGTGTCGTTGATCCGTTTGAAATGATCGATATCAAATAAAATAAACGATGCGGGCTGATGGCTAAGCTGCGCCTCATTCAGCAGTTCCCGCCCTTTATGCAGGAACTGCGTCCGGTTGTATATTTTGGTCAGACCGTCGAAATAAGCGAGCTGCTTCAATTGTTCTTGCAGAAACCGCTGCTCCGTTATGTCGATCAGCATGATCAGACTTCCAACGGCCTCTCCATTTTTGTTATACACATACGATGTTCTGACCTGATAACAGACCGTCTGCCTATGTAACTGCCAATACAGATCGGTCTGCAGGCCTTCCCTTCCGTATTCCACAGGAAAAGTTTCACCGGCCAGTGAAAGCCAGATATTGTTCAGCGGCTGTCCGACCATGCTTGTCTCAAGTTCAGGCAGCATATCACGCAACGCCTTGTTGTAATCGACCAGACGATTCGAACCATCCAGAACAATAACGCCCTCGCGCATACTCTCAAAGATACTGTCTTTGGCAATAGGGACGATGGTCAAAAGACGAGAAGACAGGATGGCCCAGATGTACATGGATGAAGTGATACACATGATCACCGGAACGGGATCCATTCCTCCTGGCGTCAGTCCCATTAAGTAGAGAAAGGCACCTGTCATCGGAATCAATTGAGAGGTGATCAATGTGAGCAGCTGACGGCGATACATTTTCTTGGTATGTTTCCATTGCGCAATCAGGATCAGACAGGCACATAACAGACATGAAAACGTAAATGCTCCGTGAACAACGTACCATTGACCAGCGGCAATATCCATCAGAGGAACAGAACTATCCGTTCGAAGCCATACTTTTTTGTAGAACAGATGATGATAGTCATTGGTAGCAACCATAAAGAGCGTGATCGTTGGAATGATAAACAGCGCGGCAGTCGCCTTTTTCGATAATGATTTACCCGTGTACTGGATCATCAGGATCAAACCGAGGGAGGCTGAGAAAGGCATGCCCATGTACTCCACGACCGTCCAGAATTTCATTTGTTCCAGTGTATTGCTGGCGAGCTCAATGGCATAACCAAAGGTGTAAACGGATAATGCAGCCGTATAGAGCATAAATACTTTGGCTCTTGAAATTTCCGCTCTTCTAAAATACGTGTAGACACACAAAAAAACATTCAGAACGGCTGAAGTGGTTACAAGGGATATATATGCATTAATGTGCGATTCCATTGTTTGGTCTCCATGTCAGATTGGAAATCTGTTATTTGAGATGCTTGGTCGAACGCAGGCTTTATAACGGGTAAAGATACTATAAACACATTTGTATACTGTACATTGTACATCAGCCCAAGCGGCATAGGAATACAATTTCCGTTTTGAAACGGGCATTCTCGAAAAATAATCGAATTGTGAGCAATCTGTAATTCAACCTATTTTCTGTTTGACCTTCAAAAGAGAGTGGTAAGTAAGTATCGAGGCAGCAGTAGTGAGTTTTGGATGATGTCAACTGCAGGAGGAATAATCTGCACTGTTCATGCCATCCTACAGAATGAGAAGTTAACAGCCGTTCATTTTGAGAGGAGAATGTGAAATGTCAACCAATACACAAACGCAAAAAACAATGCCAGCGCAGCATCAGGATCAGCGTCCCGGCATTGAATCGGAGATGCACCCTAAGCCGGAGTTTGAAAAACCGCAATATAAGGCAGCTGACAAATTGTTGGACAAAGTTGCCCTGATTACCGGAGGTGACAGTGGAATTGGACGTGCCGTTGCCGTTACGTATGCCAAAGAGGGTGCGGATGTAGCCATTGTATACCTGAGTGAACACAAGGATGCGGAAGAGACCAAACGTCAAGTGGAGCAGGAAGGACGCAAGTGTATCCTGATTGCCGGCGACATTGGGGATGTTTCATTTGCCAAGAAAGCCGTTCAGCAGACAGTAGAGCAGCTGGGTAAGCTGGATATTGTCGTTAACAATGCGGCCGAGCAGCACCCGCAGCAGCAGCTGGAAGATATTACGCCTGAACAACTGGAGCGGACATTCCGCACTAATATATTCGGGATGTTTTATGTCACACAGGCAGCC
Organism: Paenibacillus pabuli; assembly: GCF_039831995.1. NCBI lineage: Bacteria > Bacillati > Bacillota > Bacilli > Caryophanales > Paenibacillaceae > Paenibacillus > Paenibacillus pabuli. The sequence goes on along the minus strand of NZ_JBDOIO010000003.1, from coordinate 2,110,064 downwards.
CTGCCACATCTGAAGCAAGGCAGCACGATCATCAACACAACGTCCATCACGGCCTATCGCGGAAGTCCAACCCTTCTCGATTATTCATCCACCAAAGGAGCGATCACGTCATTCACACGTTCCCTGTCCATGAATGTCATTGAGAAAGGCATTCGGGTAAATGCAGTAGCTCCAGGTCCAATCTGGACACCACTCATTCCATCGACATTTGATGAGAAAAAAGTGAGCGAGTTCGGTGCAACACAGCCGATGAAACGTCCTGGTCAACCGGATGAGCTGGCTCCTGCATACGTGTATCTTGCATCAGATGATTCATCTTATGTGAGTGGACAAGTCATGCACATCAACGGCGGCGAAGTGGTTAACGGATAAATTGAAGTTTAGTTTCACCTAGTATCTCAAATCAAATAACGAAGACGTATCGTTCGGCTGCTGCTGGACGCTACGTCTTTTTGCTATGGACAATGATTCCAAATTTCTATGCTGTGTTTACAAAAGTCAGGATCAGAAATGATAGTTACATGATATTCTTGATAAATGCACTTTTTGACTTCGTCGGCAAAGGCAGCCTCATGTCGTATCTTGTTTAACATAGAAACCGATTTGTCCCGAAGGCATCTGTGATATGATAGACGGAACATACACATCGGGGAGGATACAAACAACATCATGAAGATTAGCAAGCATAACGCAGCACATTACATATGGGGTGCACAATGTGATGGATGGCATCTCGTGCAGAACGAGGGTTTGAGCATTATTCATGAGCGCATGCCGGCAGGAACATCTGAAATACGTCACTACCATAACGTAAGCCGCCAATTCTTCTTCATCCTTAGCGGAGTCGCATGTATGGAACTGGATGGAACGGAATATACTCTTGAGCCGCATGAAGGACTGGAGATTCCACCAGGCGTGCCTCATCAGATGCAAAATACAAGTGCAAATGAAGTCGAGTTTCTGGTTGTTTCACTACCAAGTACACGTGGCGATCGGATAGAGTCAACTGACCTGTAATTGAGATTAACTAATAAAGGAAGAGATTAATGAGACCGTTTCGAGTTCGCCTTTCCATCATCATGATGATATTGATTGGTGTATCCGTCATTGTGGCTGGATATACGATGGGCAGAGTATTTAAAACGACACATACCACTGCACTGGAGCAAACGATGGTGCGTGAAATCAATTTGCTGAAGGCGACGTTTCCTTTCCACGATGCGACCGATCCAACCTCGGCAGAAACAAGAAAGTATTATTCGGATCGGGCAGGCGAGCTGGAGAAGCTGACCGATTCAAGAGTAACGTTTATTAATCGGGATGGAACGGTCATTGGTGATTCAGAGAGTGATCCTGCTACAATGGATAATCACTTGGACCGGGAAGAGATCAAGGGTGCAGTCGGAGATGGTTACGGCCAGTCCATTCGTTTTAGTGAGACGCTGGGGGAGGATATGTTATATGTCGCTCTGCCCGTGAACTCGGATCAAAGTGACATGGTAGAAGTGCCAGGCGGAAAATTCGATGGTTACATCCGATTATCTATGAGTTTGGCTGCGGTGGACCAGGGGTTGCAGCGTGGCTGGTTAATCATGTTTGTCGCCTTGGGACTGTTGTTCCTGATTGTGGCCCTTGTTAGTTATCGGGTTGCCCGGGGATTAACCTCACCGATCGAGCACATAACGAAGGTTGCACACCGGATTACCAAGCTGGAGTATGATGCCAGGGTAGAGGTAACACGCCGAGACGAAATTGGACAACTCGGACTGGCGATTAACGGAATGGCTGACAGTCTTCAGACCCAGCTCAAGACGATTCGGGATAATGAGGCATTACTTCAGAGTGTCCTGGCCAACATGGCCGGCGGGATTGTCATGATTGATGCGTCCCAATCCATTGCACTGGTAAACCGGGAAGCAGAGCGGATGCTGGGTATTCAGTCCGAGCGTGTGACAGGTAAACCCTATATCGAATTGAAGAAACATTATGAATTGACTCGGACGATTGAAGAAAGTGTAGCTGTTCAGGAGCGAATGCATGAAGAAGTGAGTATTTTTAACCCCGAGGAACGTCTGATTCGTATTGATGGTGTTCCGATGACTGAAGATGATGGCGGATACCGCGGGATGCTGTTCCTTTTGCAGGATGTTACGGCGATCCGCAGACTAGAGTCGATGCGCAGTGAATTCGTTGCGAATGTTTCCCATGAATTGAAGACTCCTGTGGCCGCAGTCAAAGGGTTTGCTGAGACCCTGCTTAGCGGGGGAGTGCAGGACAAAGAGACGGAACGGTCATTCTTGCAGATCATCTATGATGAAGGGGATCGATTAAACCGATTAATCGGGGATATTCTGGAGTTATCCAAAATAGAATCCAAGCGGGCGCCGCTGCAATGTTCTCCTGTGCATGTGCACTCCTTCTTCGAGATGGTTCTGGGTACACTATCCAAAGTGGCAGAGAAGAAGCAGATTCGCTTGCAGATGTTTGTTCCGGAGGAATTGTATATCGAAGCCGACGAGGATAAGATGAAACAGATTTTCATTAACCTGCTCTCGAACGGGATTAATTACACCCCTGAAGGGGGACGTGTCAAATTACAGGTGACGGTCGAACATGGTGAAGCCGAGGAACAGGTTGTATTTGCAGTATCTGACACCGGGATTGGTATTCCGAAGAAGGATCTGCCGCGCATTTTCGAACGTTTCTACCGGGTAGACAAGGGAAGATCGCGTAACTCTGGTGGTACCGGGCTTGGATTGTCCATTGTGAAACATCTGGTGGAGCTGCACCACGGCAAGTTATCGGTTGAGAGTGAACTTGGGATGGGGACCACGTTCAAGGTAATCCTGCCACTGATTCAGGATGAAGAAATCTAGGCCTGGAGAAGTGAATTGTAAAATCGAATAAATCGCTTTACACAGCGTTAACAAATAAGTGCTATGATATAAAAAGTGTTGTGGCAACAGACAACCTATAAGGAGAGAAGGGGTATCATGGCACAGCGTTTGCTAGTTATTGAAGATGAACCTACATTATCGAGATTACTTACGTACAACCTTACACAGGAAGGTTATGACGTTACCGCTGAGGATCATGGATCTTCAGGATATGACCGTGCAGTTTCCCAGGACTTTGATCTGATCCTGCTGGATTTGATGCTTCCAGGAATGAACGGTCTGGATATTCTGAACAAATTAAGAGTTCAGGGTGTGACTACACCCGTCATCATCCTTACAGCGAAGAACGGTGAAGCCGAGGTGGTACAGGGTCTGAAATCCGGAGCTGACGATTATATCACAAAGCCCTTTGGCGTTTCGGAGCTGCTTGCCAGAGTGGATGCCGTATTGAGACGATATTCCAATGGCGATGACCTGCCTCAACCAGAGGACAAGGACGGTTCTCGAATTGTACTGGGTGAACTTGAAATCTATCCACTGAAGTATGAAGTAACACTAGGTGGACAATCCATAAGTCTGCGTCCCAAAGAATTTGAAGTTCTGCTCTATTTGGCCAAGAAGCCAGGCGTTGTACTTACAAGGGATGACCTGATGAATGCAGTCTGGGGCTTTGATTATATTGGAGGCCAGCGCACCGTAGACGTGCATGTCAGTTCGTTACGTAAAAAGCTGGAGCTGGACCCGGAATCCGTACACATCGATTCCATTCGAGGTGTAGGTTATAAACTGGTTGTAAAAAGAAAAACTCCCCATCATTCAAGTTCGTAATGATCGGGGAGTTTTATTTTACTTTTAATTTACACAAACCTTTATTTTCCTTTACACAGAGGGAGTAGCATGAACTTGTCTGAGTGATTCTTAGGACCTACATAACCCATCTCAGGACGGAGCTCATACGTAAAGGAGATTGCGCATTTATGCCCATGTTGCTCGAAGTGAAGCCTGATCTACCCGCAGAAGATACATATAAGCATGAGGATGATTCGATTCGTTTGACTCAGAATGATCTTACAGAATTAACCCTCAACACTCAGGTGTCCATCCGGGACTACTGTCGTCAGGTTCCCATGGTCGGGGTGCATACCACCTGTGGAGAGGCTGCTGGCATGCTGAGTCAGGACCAAACTTATCCATGTGTTGTATTGGGCGATGATCAGGATCGCCCGCAGGGGTTGTTAATGCGGGAGACATTGTATCGAATACTCAATGGACGTTTCGCCGCGGATTTGTTTTATCGCAAGCCCATATCGCATGTTGCTGATTCATCTCCGGTGGTTGTGGATGTACAAGCGGATGCGTCAGAAGTTATTGATGTAGCTTTGTCACGAAGTGAGGAGCACTTCTATGATTGCATCATTATAACGGAGGAGAACAGGCTGCTTGGCGTGCTGACGATGCGTGATCTCATGTCCCTTTCCAGAAGGATGCAGCAAGCGGCTGGAGAAGAGCGCGTTCAGACCATTACAGAGAGCCAAAAAGAGATATCCCGCATTCATGAGTCGATCACGAAACTGGTTCAATCCGCAGGAAATACAGAAGAAGAAGCGAAACGGATTATTCACTTGTCTGAGCAGGGCTCAAGCAGTCTTATGCGGGTTGAGGCTTCGTATAACCGCGTACATCAGCACATGGGAGGACAACGCCAGCATGCAAATGATATGCTGACCTCGATAGAAACCGGAGCGGGAATGGCTCGTTCCATTCGTTCTCTAGCAGATCAAAGTGCATTGCTTGCCATGAATGCTTCAATTGAAGCAGCTCACGCTGGCGACTACGGGCGGGGCTTCCAAGTGGTTGCTGGTGAAATTCGAGCCTTAGCCAAACAAACCCGTGAGGTTGCGGGAGATATGTCCTCTTTGCTCGAGGGGATCGGCGAACTAACCAGACAAACCGTTGAACTGGTTCGTGCCAGTGCTGCTGAAATTGACGACAGCTCCGTACATGTTACTGAAGGGAGTGCAGCATTTAACCGGCTAAACATCGCCGTGGAAGGCATGTTGCATATCGCCGCCAATATTGCAGAGGAAGGCAAGCAGACTGGAGAAGTGGCGGATTATATACGGAGAAAACTGGAGGCTATGGTTTCCGGGGAAGAAATTTAAACAACTATAGACATCATTTACCATCTATGATCGCGTTCCGAGAAGGTCATGGCTTGTGAAGGATGTCTTTTTACATTCCGTTAACATGAAAGTGATACTGTTTTTACAATGAGAAGGTAGGATATTAAGGATGACCGAGAAGCATAAGATTATTGATTAGGCCTCGGCCTCAACGTAAAGGGAGCTTGGTTTGTCCCTCCAGCGAAGGAGAAGTGAACATCCATGAAGGAACTCATTCACATTGAAGGACTTAATTTGTACTATGATACGCATCATGCGCTTAAAAATATATCGATGGACCTGCCGGAGCGGACCGTAACTGCATTCATCGGACCATCAGGTTGTGGTAAATCCACGTTGCTCCGCACATTAAACCGGATGAATGACATGATTCCGGGAGTACGTGTCGAAGGACAAGTTTTGCTTGACGGGTCGGATATCTACAGTAACGAAATTGAAGTTGAAACGCTGCGTAAACGAGTGGGCATGGTGTTTCAACAACCCAACCCTTTTCCAAAATCAATCTATGATAACGTAGCTTACGGCCCGCGCTTGCACGGTGTAACCCAGAAGGCGGAGCTGGACCAGTTGGTTGAGCAAAGTCTTTTACATGCTGCATTGTGGGATGAAGTCAAGGATGTACTCAAGAAATCGGCACTCAGTTTGTCCGGCGGACAACAGCAGCGTCTCTGTATTGCACGAGCCCTTGCGGTACAGCCTGATGTATTGCTGATGGATGAAGCAACTTCGGCACTGGATCCAATCTCCACATTGAAGATAGAGGAACTGGTCAAGGAATTGCACCATAAGTACACCATCGTCATGGTAACCCACAACATGCACCAGGCTGCTCGGGTATCGGGTAAGACCGTATTCTTCCTGAATGGAGAAGTTGTGGAGGCCGCTGATACAGAAACGCTGTTCTCCACGCCCCAGGATTCCCGAACCGAGGATTATATATCCGGACGGTTCGGTTAAGCAAGCTGAATTCGAACGAACCCGGCGTATCCGGAGATGATGGACAAGGGGGACATGGAAACCTATGATTCGCAGGAAAGAATTTGATCAGGAGCTTGAAGAGCTACGCATTTTGCTTCGGCAAATGGGTGAGCATGTAGGAACGGCATTGGATGGTGCCATTGAGAGTTTACGGACATTGGATGCCGAGAAAGCTCAGGTCATCATCAAGAATGATGCGAATCTGAATGCACTGGAAGACAAAATCATGGAACTGGGCTCCAAGCTGATTATTACCCAGCAGCCAGTCGCGAAGGATTTGCGTCGCATTATTGTGGCGTTCAAGATCTCGAGTGACCTCGAGCGTATGGGCGATCTCGCCCTGGACGTTGCCAAAGTTACGCTTCGTATGGAAGGCCAGGAGCTGATTAAACCACTAGTGGATATCCCACGGATGGCGGAAATCGTCAAAGAGATGATTGATGAATCCATCGAGTCATTCCTGAAAGAGAATACGGATCTGGCTTACAAAATGGCACAAACGGATGATCAGGTTGACCAACTGTACAGTCACATGATTGGCGACCTATACAGTTTCATGACCTCTAATCCAACTCAGGCCTCTCAGGCCATGCTGCTCATGTTGGTAGGACGGTATATTGAACGCATAGGTGATCATGCAACCAACATTGGGGAGAGCACGGTTTATCTGGTAACAGGTAAGCGTCCGGATTTGAACCAATAATCATTAACAGCAAATCATTGGAATTGGGGACGATTTGCTGCGAAAATAGGGGACTTTCTCCCGACAGCCTGCAAGCGACAGGCTGTCTGCGGAGAGAGTTCTTTTTTTGCTGGATGGAATGTGAAAAAAATGCCCGATCTTTTTTGTTGTGACAGGTGTGTATGTTATCATGAGAGTAGATGTACTTGAGGGTTTGACCATACGATACGTGAGGTGCTGGAATGGAAAAGTTTATTCTCATAGATGGAAATAGCATTATTTACCGGGCGTTTTTTGCAATGCCTCCTCTGACCAACTCAAAAGGACTGCATACCAATGCGGTGTATGGCTTCACCACTATGCTGCTCCGATTGCTGGAGGAGCATAAGCCGACACATGTCATGGTGGCATTTGATGCCGGCAAAGTCACTTTCCGTCACGAAGGGTATCAGGAGTATAAAGGTGGCCGTGAAAAAACACCTCCTGAGCTGTCAGAACAGTTTCCATTACTCAAGGAATTGCTTCAGGGACTGGGTATTGCCCAGTTTGAGCTGGCTGGGTTTGAAGCGGACGACATCATCGGAACGTTAACCAAACGCGCAGACGAGGCCGGGAGACAGGTATTGGTTGTATCGGGTGACAAGGATATGCTGCAGCTAGCCTCCGAACATGTGCACATCGGACTCACGCGCAAAGGGGTAACGGAAATCGAACTGTATGACCCTGCTCAGATTAAGGAACGTTACGGTCTGACTCCACTACAGATCATCGATCTCAAAGGCCTCATGGGCGATGCATCGGATAATATTCCGGGTATTCCGGGAGTTGGAGAGAAGACAGCGTTGAAACTTCTGCATCAATTCGGTTCTGTCGAGGAAGTATTGAACGGCACAGGTGAATTGAAAGGTAAAATGAAAGAGAAGATTGAAGCGCACGCCGAAGATGCCAGGATGAGCAAACAGCTGGCGACCATTCACCGCGAAGTGCCACTGGAGCAAACCTGGGATGACATGCAGTTTGCTGGGTTAAAGGAAGAGCAGGCAGGGCCAGCACTGGCCAAGCTTGAATTCAAATCCTTGCTTGAACGCTTGTCATTCAGTGGTCATGCAGGTTCTGCAGCAGAAGCCGTACCCGCTGCTGAAGTGAAATCCACCATTGCTACCGAAGAAACGATTGGGGAGCTGTTTGGCTCCCTGGAATCCATTGATGTACTCCATGTGGAGACCCATGGTGATAATCCGCATCAAGCGAAGTTGATTGGGGTAGCGATTGGATCAGGCGAGACGTATGTCTACCTGTCACCCGAAGTATTAAACGCTGAAGCTGCGGCTCCGGTGCGCGAATGGCTTGGCCATCCAGACAAGCCCAAACGTGGTTATGATCTGCATCGAATCGATCTGGCTCTGCATGCACATGGCCTTGAATTCGCAGGAGCATCCTTCGATGTGCAGCTTGCTGCCTACTTGCTTGATCCGACGGAATCCAATCAGACGATTAGCGGCTTGACTTCGAAATATGGTTTGCCTTCCCTGGTTGAAGACGACACGGTTATGGGCAAAGGTGCAAAATACAAGGTGCCTGATGCAGAAATACTGGGCGATTTCCTGTGCCGCAAGGCTGCTGCCGTGGCTGCCATTATTCCTCTTCAGGAGCAGGCACTTGAGAACGATGAGATGAACGCGCTCTTTCACGAATTGGAGATGCCGTTATCACGCATTCTGGCAGACATGGAGAAACAGGGGATTAAAGCCAATACAGCAGATCTGCAGGCCTTGGGCCGTGAGTTCGAGGAACAGATCAGCAGGCTGATGGCGGAGATTTACCGACTTTCCGGTACGGAATTCAATCTGAATTCCCCAAGACAATTAGGTGAGATTTTATTTGATAAGCTAGGCCTTCCTGTGGTGAAAAAAACCAAAACAGGTTACTCTACCGATGCCGAAGTATTGGAGAAACTGGCTCCTTATCATGACGTGGTACAGCTGATTCTTCAATACCGTCAGCTTGCGAAGCTGCAGTCCACCTATGTAGAGGGTCTCCTCAAGGAAATTTCGGAAAGGGACGGCAAAGTTCATACATTTTACCGGCAGACGATTGCTGCGACAGGGCGTCTCAGCAGCCAGTTTCCGAACTTGCAGAACATTCCGATCCGTCTGGAAGAAGGCCGCAAAATCCGGAAGGTGTTTGTTCCTTCCGAGCCAGGCTGGTCCATTTTGGCGGCCGACTATTCCCAGATTGAACTGCGTGTACTCGCCCATATCTCGGATGACGAACGGCTCAAGGAAGCATTTCTTCATGACATGGATATTCATACCAAGACAGCGTCTGACGTATTCGGAGTGAAAGCCGAAGAGGTGGACAGCGACATGCGTCGTTCGGCCAAGGCCGTTAACTTCGGAATCGTGTATGGCATCAGCGACTACGGGTTGTCCCAAAACCTGAACATTACCCGAAAAGAGGCTGCCCAGTTTATCGATCAGTACTTTGAAGTGTTCCAGGGTGTTCGTCGATATATGGACGATATTGTGAAGGAAGCACGCCAGGATGGCTTTGTCAAAACGCTGCTTGAACGCCGCCGCTACCTGCCGGAAATTAATGCAAGCAATTTTAACCTGCGTTCCTTCGCTGAGCGTACAGCCATGAATACCCCGATCCAGGGAACGGCTGCTGATATTATCAAGCTTGCCATGGTGCAGATGGATGAAGCGCTGCGTGAACGCAATTTGAAGAGCCGCATGCTGCTTCAGGTCCATGACGAACTTGTATTCGAAGTGCCTGCAGATGAGCTGGAGCTGATGAAGGAGCTTGTGCCTTCCGTTATGGAAAAAGCATTGGAGCTCTCTGTACCGCTCAAGGCAGAAGTCAGTTTCGGGGAAAACTGGTACGAAGCCAAGTAACGATCCGGAGCGGATTTCCGTTATTTTACAAACATATCCTTGCAATGATTCGACACAAGAAGGGGTCCCGCTGAAGCTCAACTTCCGTTATAATATAGGGGAGGTGAGAACATCATGCCGGAATTACCGGAAGTCGAAACAGTCAGAAGAACATTGAATCAGCTTGTTGTAGGTAAGACTATTGAACGCGTAACTGTTAGCTTGCCGCGCATCATTCAGCGGCCGGACGATATAGATGCATTTGCACTGGAACTCGCAGGACACACCATAACCGGAGTAGAGCGCAGAGGAAAGTTTTTACGAATTTTGTTGGACGGGCTGGTACTGGTCTCCCATCTGCGGATGGAGGGCAGATACGGCGTATACGACCAGCACGAGGAAGTGGAGAAGCATACGCATGTGATTTTTCACTTCACGGATGGTACGGAATTGAGATACAAGGATGTACGTCAGTTTGGGACTATGCATCTATTTGCAGCTGGAGAAGAGCTTGTATCCAAACCATTGTTGAAGCTTGGTCTTGAGCCGCTGGATCCGGCATTTACCGTGACCGCATTTCGTGAGGCTGTTGGTAAGCGGACGACCAAAATCAAGGCTGTATTGTTAAATCAGGCATATGTTGTTGGCATCGGGAATATTTATGTGGACGAAGCCCTTTTTCGCGCAGGCATTCACCCCGAAACCATTGCCAAGACGTTGACTGAAGCCCAATTGACGGTACTGCACGAGGCGATTGTAGCTACGCTGCAGGATGCCGTGAATGCAGGCGGGTCTTCCATCAAATCGTATGTTAATGGACAAGGCGAGATGGGCATGTTTCAGCATCAACTGAAAATCTATGGTCGCAAATCCGAGCCTTGTACAACATGCGGTACATTGATTGAGAAAAGCGTTGTTGGTGGACGTGGGACGCACTACTGTCCGAAATGCCAACCATTAAACTAAACCAATGAAGATATAAATTGAACTTGTCGTTTACACGCTAGCGGAGAGGACAGGGTCGAAAGCTTATTCTGTCTTCGTAGTAATAAGTGTAAGCTGCAAGCTTGAATTTGTATCAAATGAACGAAATGATTAAAACGTAGCACCCATGGATTACTCCCTCCATATACTGATATGGCAGAAATAAGCGGGCGAATACCTACTTGAAACGGTAGGTAGAAACAAGTTCCCGCACAGGGGAGGAATCCGGGGTGCTGCATCATTTTATTTCATTGCTGGCGCTTGCTTTGGCGCTTAGTTTAGATGGTTTTGGTGTTGGGATTACATATGGGCTGCGCAGGACGAAGATCCCGCTGTTATCCATTGCTGTAATTTCCATTTGTTCAGGACTGGTCATTGCATTGTCCATGCAAGTGGGAGTTCTGTTATCCCATGTGGTATCTCCTGATGTGGCTTCATTCGTTGGTGCAGTTATTCTGATTGCCATCGGCGCGTGGTCATTAATACAGTTGATTCGCAAGCAGGGAAAGGACCGCCTTGAATCGGAAGAGGGAACAGAAGCAATCGGGGACAAACAGCAAACAATTGACGAAACGCTGGTCAAAGGTCGAAATCAAGTGCTCGCACTTGATCTTGAACCATCTGCATCTGGCGGCTCGCTGGAACGCATGGTATTCACACTGGAGCTGCGGAAATTAGGCGTTGTCATTCAAATATTACGCAGCCCTTCCAAGGCGGATATGGACAATTCAGGCAGTATCTCCGCGCAGGAGGCGATGTGGCTGGGAATCGCTCTGTCACTGGATGCTTTCGGTGCAGGACTCGGAGCTGCTTTGCTCGGTTTCCCCACATTGTGGACTGCGCTTGTCATCGCGCTGTTCAGTGGTGCATTTCTGTTAATAGGCATGAAAGTCGGATTGCGTTTCTCAGCTCTGCGTTGGATGCAAAGACTGTCCGTGCTGCCTGCGTTGTTGCTTATGATTATGGGAATAATGAAGCTGTTATGAGGTGAAACGATGAATATTGGCTTAACCGGCGGGATCGCAACGGGAAAGAGCAGTGTTTCCGCCCTACTTGCCAGTAAGGGAGCGCTGTTGGTCGACGCAGACGTGATTGCCCGGGAGGTCATGATGCCCGGGCATCCCGTTTTGGCTGCCGCTGTACAGCGGTTTGGACAAGCCATATTAAATGAAGATGGAACACTGGATCGGAAAAAGCTGGGGAGCATTGTGTTTCAGAATCCGGAAGAGCGCAAAGCGCTCGAAGCAATCACACATCCGGCTATCCGCCAGGAGATGCGGGAGCGCGCTGCTGCATATGAAGAGGCCTATCCGGACAAGCTTGTGGTATCGGATATTCCTTTATTGTTTGAATCCGGTCTTGAAAAAGAGTTTGATGAGGTTGTGGTTGTTTACGTACCTCGATCCGTGCAGCGGGAGCGGCTGATGAATCGGGATGGAATGACAGAGGAACAGGCTGACGCCCGTATTAATGCGCAGATGGATATTGAACATAAGAAGCAGCGTGCTGAAGTAGTCATTGACAACAGCGGCTTATGGTCGGAGACGGAGCAGCAGGTTATTTCATTTTTGCATCATAAGGGTCTGATATGAAGCTATTGCGCAAGAAACGGGTACTGCTGTTGATGTTTGTTTCATTTGTATTGGTGCTGTTCCTGAATACAAACTGGATGGCGTGGTTTTATCCGATTCATTACAAGGAAGAGATTCGTGCGCAGTCTCAGAGCTATGAAGTAGACCCTTTTCTGATCGCTTCCATCATCAAGGTGGAAACTAACTTCAAGACAAGCAAAGAATCCAGAAGAGGTGCCATCGGGCTGATGCAGCTGATGCCGGATACGGCCAACTGGATCATGGAGCAGGCTAAAATTCCGGGGACCTCATTAGAGGAACTGAAGCATGAACCCGAGAGGAATATTCAGCTTGGGACATGGTACCTCCGCAACCTCTCAGAACAGTTTGATGGCAATGAAACGGCCATGATCGCTGCATATAATGCCGGACCAGGCAAAGTAAGTGGATGGCTAAGAGATGGTGTGTGGGACGGCTCCTTCGAGACGGTCAAAGATATTCCTTTTGGAGAAACCCGGCACTATGTACAACGAGTCATTTATTATTATAATCAGTATGTAAAGATCTATAATACGTTCTAATGGCTGATCGCTCGGATTGTATGCGGTCGTCTAAAGTAAAATCGGTTTGAATGAATTTTGATATGGTTTGTCTTATTTAATAGTAGAAGCACAGAGCAGGCCGGTTTTCACCGGCCGCTCCATGCTCCTCTGTGTAACGTATTACGATGCAGATATTATTGGTATTGACCTGCCAATTGCTGTTCTGCAATTGTTACCAGACGTTTCGTGATGTATCCACCGATCGAACCGTTCTCGTAAGAAGTCATGTTACCTTGGTATCCGTCTTGTGGGATGCTGATTCCGAGTTCTTGAGCAACTTCATATTTCAATTGCTCCAGTGCTGCGGAAGCGCGAGTTACTACCAAGTTGTTGGAGTTACCGTTGCTGTTTTGGGCCATTGCTGTTCACCTCCTCGCGGTTGGTAAAAGTATTATGTGTCTTCAATACAATTTTCATAACTAGAAATAACAGGGAATTTATGGCAAAAGAAAAACATGGGAAGTGATCTGAATTGAAATGTCCTTATTGCGCCTATCTAGGCACAAAAGTGCTGGATTCTAGGCCTGCTAATGAATCGAAATCCATCCGCCGCCGTCGTGAGTGCGAGCAGTGCAGTCGCCGTTTTACAACGTTTGAGATGGTCGAAGAGACACCGCTGATCGTCATCAAGAAAGATGGCAGTCGTGAAGAGTTTAGTCGCGACAAGATCCTCCGTGGTCTTATACGGGCCTGTGAGAAACGTCCAGTCTCAGTAGAGACGCTGGAGATGATGGTTTCCGAAGTGGAGAAGTCACTGCGTAACACAGCTGAAGCTGAAGTGGAAAGCCGCCAGATTGGTGAGCTGTTGATGGAGCAGTTGTTTCCGGTTGATGAAGTGGCCTATGTGCGCTTCGCTTCCGTGTATCGCCAATTCAAAGACATCAATATGTTCATGAAAGAATTGAAATCGTTGTTGTCCAAAGAAGACCTCGACGATTAAAGAAGTGGATTATGGGAGAAGAGCAGTCTGAGCTTGTATTATGAGTGTCTTGTCTGTACAGAGGTTGTTCTTCTCCAAACACTTTGCGTTCTGAAAAAGATATTGACAGCTTAAGCTGCATTTTATATGATATAGGAGTCGCCTGTGAAACTGAACAGAAGCGGACAAGTACATATATATAATGTGGGGCCTTAGCTCAGCTGGGAGAGCGCATCGCTGGCAGCGATGAGGTCAGGGGTTCGATCCCCCTAGGCTCCATACTCGAAAACCTCTTGGATACCAAGAGGTTTTTTGCTTTTTATGGGTCTCTATTCTCGGTGTCTGGTGCCGAAATGGAGCCAACGAATATTTGTTTTATCCGTTGACTGCATTTTAGGCTGGAGCACTGGACGCTCTTCCCATAATGGTTCGGTGCGACAGGGTATAAGGTGGCTCACTGCGGTGATTCCCCCTTCGATTTTATGTAAACGATTTAATTTGTTATAGACAATAGCATAAGACAGATGGTATATTGTTTCTCTAAGAAACAATATACTCTTTACTGAACACTAAAAATCGTGGCAATACTGACTAAATGTGCTCAAGGCTCAAGGATGTGATCTTTTGGATGCTTGAGCAACATGAAAGGGATGGGATGAGTATGAACCGCAGTGAGACAACGATTGAATCATTTGACGGAACACAGCTTTATTTCAGCAAGGATATGGCTGATGATGCGAAGGCAGCCGTGGTCATTGTTCATGGACTTTGTGAGCATGCCGGGCGCTATGATGAATTGACGGAGCAATTAAACAAACGACGTTTTAACGTATATCGATTCGACCATCGTGGTCATGCGAGATCGGAAGGAAAGCGTACGTTCTATAGTGATTTTCACCAAATCATCGAGGATGTGAATGTCGTAGTTGACAGGGCATTGCAAGAAAGCAGTGACCTCCCAGTATTTGTAATCGGACATAGCATGGGTGGCTTTGCAACCGCATCATTTGGCACGAAATATCCAGGCAAGGTCAAAGGCATTGTTTTATCAGGAGCACTTACCCGTTACAATACGAAGGTTGCTGGTGAACTGCCGCTTGATCTTCCTACAGGGACGTATTTCCCGAATGAGCTTGGCAGCGGCGTATGCAGCGACCCTGAGGTTGTATCCGCTTACGCAATTGACCCGCTGGTAGAAAAACAAATTTCTGTGGATCTGTTTAATAGCCTGGGGAATGGCGTGGCGTGGTTAAAAGAACATGCCAAGCAGTTTGTAGACCCGGTGCTGGTTCTGCATGGAGCAAACGATGGGCTGGTGAGCGAGCAGGATTCACGTGACTTTTACGGTGACATTGCCTCGACTGACAAAACGTTGAAGATCTATGCACATCTCATGCATGAAATATTTAATGAACCGACTAGACATGAGGTCATAGAAGAAGCAATTACATGGATTGAAAAACAAATCTGATTTCAGTAGAGTAAAAGAAAGAGAATCTGAAAATGAAAGGGATTACTCATGAAATTAGATTGGATGGGCGACCATCGGACACTGATTGAGAAAATTATCAAGTACGGCAATGCATATTCGAATACGTACAAGCTGCAGCGAAGCTATGGTACGGACGTTATGTTCTCCGCCTCGCAGATCCAGACCCTGGAATATATTCTGGAAGCAGAGGATAAGGAAGAGAAGATGTCGGAAATGGCCGCACGTTTGGGCGTTAGCCGCAGCACATTTTCCAAGAACGTGAAGAATCTGACGGAAAAAGGCTTGCTCGAAAAATATCATTTAAGCGGCAACCGCAAAGACATCTACGTCAAACCTTCGGCGAAAGGGCGCGAGGTATATGCAAAGTATACTGAATTTGTCCGTGAGCTTTGCTTTGACGATATCTTTAGGCATGCTGACCAAATTTCTACAGCCGACAAGGAGAGTTTTATTCGCATTATGGATCTGTTCGCTGATGTGCTGGTTTGGTATGGTGAAAAGGAACAGGAACCACGCAAACTCATTAAAATTGATCCGGGCAGCGATTAAATTCTAGAGTTATCGATGTGATTCCATCGTTCGGGTCAGCTTGTAATGGATTGTGCCCTAACAAAAGGGAATTTTCTTTCAAGGTATTTAGTTTGAAGGAAAATTCCCTTTTTGTATAAATGAAGCGAAGCGATATTTTCACATATACCTCGTTGATATGACACCAATTCAATCAGAAGCACGAAACTCAAAATTCAGGCTCCAGCCCATTCCCTCCGCGAATGTACTTCATACAGTATAAGGTGCCTAATATCGTATGACGGAAGAACATTTGCTCAAGTAGGGAGTGGGAACATTTGAAATCAAAAACACAGCTAACAGGGCGAGTTATTTTCAAAGGAGAACCGGGGTATGACGCCGCCCGGAAGAACTGGGATCCTCATACTGACAGATCTCCTAAAGTGTTTGTGTTTGCCCAGAAAACGAAAGACGTCTCGAATGCCATCAAGTGGGCTCGGGAAAACAAGGTACCCATTCGGCCAAGGAGTGGAAGACACTCTCTGGAGGTGAATCTTTCACAGGTAAACGGTGGAATCGTCATCGATGTGAGTGATTTGAATACAGTCAAGCTGGACAAAAAGAACGGTACGGTTGTTGTAGGGACCGGTAACCGTGTGGGAAGAATCGCCAACATGCTGGCACGACAAGGCTTCATCGCTCCTTTTGGTGACAGTCCTACGGTGGGAATCGGCGGCATTACCTTGGGTGGAGGAATTGGACCTCTTCAGCGATCCATTGGTCTCATCAGTGACAATCTGCTTGAAGTCGAAATGGTTGATGCGAAAGGGAAAGTGATTCGTGCGAGCAAAAACTGCAATCCAGACCTGTTCTGGGCTTCACGCGGGGGTGGGGGCGGTAACTTCGGTGTATACACTAAATATAAATTTAAAGTACATCGTGCCCCAGCCAAGGCTACCGTATTTCGTATCACATGGCCGTGGAATCAATTCGAAAAGGTATTAAAAACATGGCAAAAATGGGCTCCTTCTGTCAATACCAAATTAGGCAGTGAATTAACCATCGGACCCAAAAAGGGCGGCAATGTCAGCATGGAGGGGCTATTCCTGGGTTCTAAAACAGAAGCGCTTCACCTGTTAAAGCCCATCACAAGTGTTGGGACACCAACTGCTTCTATCATCCGGCTGTTGCCTTACACCGAAGCCGTGAAGTTCTTATTACCTCCTGATCCGGTGCTCACCCAAAGATACAGTAACCAATTTTCTTCGGGATTTGGTAAACGTCCGTTTCCGGACAAAGCAATCAAGTCCATGCGAGAATTTTTGGAGAACGTGGAAGGGGAAGATGCAGGTTTCTTCTTCCTCAATTGGGGCGGAGCAGTAAGCCGCAAATCTCCTAAGTCAACGGCATTTTACTGGCGCAAAGCAAAGTTCTATGTAGAATGGAACAGTTCATGGATCAAGCCATCGGAAGCCGCCAAAAACATCGCTATCGTTCGCACGACTCGGACAAAATTGCAGCCATTCATCGTAGGGTCCTATATTAACGTGCCGGATCAGGGAATTAAGAACTCAGGGTCGGTTTACTATGGAGCTAACTACGCCAGATTACGGAGAGTAAAAGCTAAATATGATCCAAAAAATGTGTTCAATAATCCACAAAGTATCATTCCAGCGGGGACTGTAAAAGTAAAATAATATGGTTATGGATGTATCAGCTTAACAGAAAAGGACAGAGGCTGTTGAGCGACGTATCAGCCGTAGCCATCTCAGGTCTGGAATCGATAACTAAGCTTAGTATAAGAATAAGAAAAATGCCCTTGTACAAGGGCATTTTTTGGCGCAATAGTTATTTCATCTGGATAAGGCTTGGTTACTATTTGGTGTTATTGAGTGGAATTCGCAATTCTTCATCCGGCTTTTTGGTTGTATAGTTCCATACATACAGACCTATATTTTCACCCTTAAAATCTTTGTACACTTCCGTATGTTTATTATCTGAGTCATTGAAGTATAAAGGCGTTAAGTAATGCTTTTCACCCTGATCAAGGAAATAGGATTGATTAATTCCGCCAAATGTAGTGTCCGGGCTGAACGACTCAACATACAGGTTACCATCCTTGAGATAATACGTCCAACTCAAACGGAATCCTTCGTAATCACTCGCTATTGTTTGTGGCTGAGTAGAGATATCCGTTAGAAGAATAGAAGCCTGGCTTCCAGCATGCTCATCTACTCGATCCTTCGCGATCAAGGTCATGGGTTTGTTGGCCACAGAACTTACATCCATGAGCGAGGAATCGGACTGCTCAAATCGAAGTTCCGTTTGATTAGGATCTAACGTGCCTTCAAGGGAAACGTAGCCTTCCAACATTCTGCCGCCCACTTCCAACTGATAGGTCCGGTATGGCAGTCTGTAGTAGTGTTCTTGGTGATCAATCGTTACTCGAATCTGGGTTGGTGTCATCACTAGCCCACTAATTCTAGCCTCTCCACCCGTCGAATCCAATGGAATATCCATTTCTTTCTTAACCGTACCCGTTTCCATCAGCTTTTGAGACAAGGAAAGATCTAGGTTCCAGGTTCCATCTGTTCGCTCTTTCTCATGTGTATACGTGAGGGTAAAATGATCTGCTTTCTCTTTGAACTGCTGCTCGTTAAATATTTGTGTGCTGGAGTATGCTCCGGTTGCACCTTCTGTACCGTAGACTGGGCTTTCCGTTTCTTTAATCATGTTCCCGTTTGGATCATAAGCCGTGATTCTGGCCCAAGTCTGTTCCTTCAAATCCTTATCCGTGAAAGTCACGTTGGAACGAATCATGATTTGATCTTCCGTGTGCTGGAAGGATTGTACTTCTACCGCTTCGATCCCGTCCTTCTGTATATTGAATTTCTGAGTATTAGTATCTTGGGGATTGAGTGTAATGTCTTCCTGCATATCTTGGAGATAACGTACACCTGTAATGGAGAATTGAAGGTCAGCCTGATTCTCTGGTATCACCCAGTCCGTTTCGAAGTACCCCTGGTAAACACCTTGCTCTTCGTTCCATTGTTGATAATAGTGCCCTTCAATAGGTGTGCCATCACTGTCTTTCAAGACCATTTGATCATATCTGATTTCTGCTCCATTCGTCTCCATGCCGGGTTTAATCGTATAGAGAAGGACTGTTCGGTTACCATCCACAAAAGCGTTATGCACCGTTAATGTCACTCCGTGAGCCGTGACGCTTTGTTCAATAGACTGACCATATCCCGCTTGGAGAGCCGACTCAATTCCAGACTTATGGGATAGAACATCGCTCCAGTCATATTGAAAGGCCGCATATACCGGAGTTGCCATTACGGCTACAGATACACCCAGGACCATGGCGACTTTCGTTTTCCCCCGCTGTGATCTATGCTTGATCTCATCGGCGATCCGCAGCTCGTCCATTTGTATACTGTTAAACATCATATCAAAATCAGGATATTCGATGTGCTCTGAATTTTTCATGTGATTCTTAACTTTGGATTCTACTGTATTCAAAATGATTCTCTCCTCTCATGTTAACCTTCTCGTAGTACTCCAGTTTCTTCCGCATCAGTTTAAGAGCCTTGTGCAATCTGGATCGAACGGTACCCTGACGTATATGGAGGATCTCCGAGATCTCAGCAACAGAAAGATCACCAATGTACCTCAGGGTTACAACACTGCGCAGCTTGTCAGGCAATTGTCGTAATTGCTGTTCCAATTCGGCGAGGGATAACTTAGCCATAACCATTCCATCGACCGAACCTTTGGCAAGAGCCTCGTGTTCGTGTAAGTTCTGTAGTTGATCTTGCTTATCATGTTTGACTTTGTTTTTACGAATAATGTTGAGGCAGTGGTTCATGGCGATCCGCATAATCCAGGCCTTTAGATGTGTAACATTTCTCCAGTCCTGCCGAAACACAGTTACAAACACATCATGGCAAACATCCTCGGCATCCTGGATGTTTTTGAGCATATACAAGCAGGTACGATATACATCTTTATTGTAAGAATAGAAGAGTTCGTGCTCGGTCACTTCCGCTACTCCTTTCTGGTTGGGATATATTATAGACAAGTGAGTGTCGAAAATGATTCACTTTTTTTATCCTGTCGCAATGAAGAGCTTGCTAAGATACTCCATTATGGAAGATTCGTCACGAGTTGAACAGATTAACAGTTACCATAAAAGATCCCGACCTGACAGATCAAAGCAAATAATGACAGGCCGCGAAACAAGTATTCCTCTATTATAGAAATCAAGGAGTGGTCAACCGTATGAACTGGATTGAATCGTTACAGAAGGCTATTCAGTATATAGAAGAGCATCTACTCGAAAATGTAACAATAGAGCAGATCTCAGCACAAGCACATAGCTCGCCTTTTCATTTTCAACGTACGTTTACGCTATTAACAGATGTTACCGTATTCGAATATATACGGCGGAGACGATTAACACTGGCAGCACATGAACTGTTACAGAGTGATCACAAAATTATTGATCTGGCACACAAGTACGGATATGACACCCCTGAATCTTTCTCCAAAGCTTTTCGCAGACAGCATGGAATTGCACCAAGTGAAGCACGAAAAAGCAGCACCTCTGTCAAATCGTATAATCGCTTGGTTATTCAAGTAAGTTTAAAAGGAGCGGAACCGATGAATTATAAAATTGTTGAACAGGCTGCATTTACGTTAGTTGGGATCAAGCAAGCTTTCTCTTATGTAGATGGGGAGAATTTACGGGAAATCCCGAAAATGTGGCAAGAAGCGTATTCGAGCGGGACAGAAGACCGTTTATTGGAACTGAATAATGGGGCTATACGAGGATTGCTTGGAGTCTGTGTAGATCAGACCGAGATGGAGGAGAAGCAAATGGAATACTGGATTGGCACGGCGTTTGACGGTAAAACTCCTGAAGGACTGTCATCCATCACCATTCCTGCTTCCAAATGGAGTGTTTTCGAAGTTCAGGGCCCGATGCCTGAAAGCATACAGAGCCTATGGAAACAGATTGTTTCTGAATGGTTTCCATCTAATCCTTATGAGCATGCGGGGATACCCGAATTAGAAGTATATCCAGGTCCTCATCATGCGCCACAAATCTGGATACCGATTAAATAAGGAGTGAGAACAATGACTTCGAATTTTCATCACTTGGCAAGGGGAATTATTATCATCCAGGATCAGGTTCTGCTCGCCCATGCCATTGGTCATCAAAATACGTTCCTGCCAGGAGGTCACATTGAATTTGGTGAAAGTGCACCTGATGCACTAAAAAGAGAGATTGAAGAGGAGCTGGGTTTGTCATGTTACATCGATGGATATTTAGGATCAGTAGAGCATCGGTGGGAGAAAAATACGGAGTTACACTGCGAAATGAACCAAGTTTTCAGAGTGAAAGTCCCTGAACTGGATATGTTACGACCTCCTGTATCCCTTGAGGCTCATATTGAATTCTATTGGGCGTCCGTGTATGAGCTTGCCGGGCATCATTTGCAGCCCTATCCATTCCGTAAGTTAATTCCACAGCTTGTCAGAGGAGATACATCGATATGGTGGGAAAGTACGTTGAAGGATGGCATAACAGCGGATAATATCGAATAAGGTTACTACTCACTAGTTAGGGAAGAGAGTAAAGAGTTCACTCCGTTCAATGTTGATTTCTATATTTTGAAGATGGAGATGTTCATAAGCTTTTCAAAACCCTTCATCAATACCTTATATTAACATCTTTGTTTAACACCATTTCTTAAAACCATAGATCAACACCTTTAATTAATACCTTTTTACAAGCGAAAAAAGTGTCTCAAAAAGCTTGATCCATAAGGGCTTCTGTATCTGGATAAAATTAGATACGGAAAGCTCTTATTTTTATGCAACATGATAATCGTAAGGTACACATCAGGAAACGCTAAACCAACACTACATATATAGAAGCCCACACCAACGATCAATTCATCCAAACGGGTAGAATCAGTATAAACATCACCTATATAACAAAACCACATGATATAAAACGTTATCCACAGCATAATTGATGAAACTGGAAACCGAAGGAAGTTATGAAATCGATTCAATCCCGCTATTTTAAGGGCAGACCAATGAAAGGGGCTCTCAATAATATTAGAATTGAAAAGCAAATAGCAGTCATTCTACCATTCGTAGAACCACTGCAATACAAAATAGGTTAAGCCTAATTATAAGGATACACAAATAAATCTAATCCAATAGAAATTAGACAATGTGCGCTTGAAATTGATTATTTTGTTGTTTATGAATATACTTCTCAATTTCCATCTTGATCTCCAGAATTGGAGCGGGAAGAGTTTTGATACGGTAATAGTGTTGAACAAACCATTCAGGATGTTGTCTGAAACGATGGAGCCAGCACGTATGGATGAGACGAAGTTTGTCCCACACTTTAATTTGTTGGTTGTGCGCCGCTTCGATTACTTCATGATTAATAACAGAGATCTCATCATTTGCATTGAGGCTGCTCTCTGCCATGTGTTTCTTCTGTTGGATATGTTCAAGCTCCACAGACAGTTGTACAGCATAATTTAACTCGGCTGATTCCATAACGGACCGAAAATATGCACTGATCTCATTCAGTTCGTTCTTTTCCTCATTCACAATATAGGATGAATCTTCTCTGTAGATCATGTTAAAGAAGGTCTGTGACCGTCTTCTATGATTTTGAATGCTAAAGAGCGCATGGTCGAAAATCTCGGTTGCATAATCATATCCAAATTTCGCATAGTAATCTTCCATGACTTTTGCTATTTGCCAAACGGCTTTCCGAGATAAAAAGTCACAACAAAAACGATGCTTAATAAGCTGTTTTGTCACCCACAGCTCAGCACCTTCAGAATAAACTTCACCCATGTCAATCCATTTGGAGTGAACGTTCAGGACCTGGAAGTTTTCAGTATGTACTTTGATCTTCAGATATTTGGATGCCTTCCTAAGGATAGTGATCGCTTCTTTTGGTGTACGTATGTTAAGAAGTCCAGTTGGGCCATAGAGATCATTGATGTAACCCCAGCGGAAATTGCCTGGAATGTAGATCAGCTCTTTGCCAACATAATGAAGAACAAAGCGTTGAACATTTCGATCTTCAGACAGAAATTCATCACAAGTAAAAAAGGCAAAATTTTTGGCATATAGCGTTTCTTGTGAAACTTCTGCCTGATCACGAACAAAGATGTAACGATCAAAGAACAATGTACCAGCGTCATTGTAGTGGATAATATTTTCGTGTTCCAACTTGTGGAGAAGAATTCGGATTCGATAAGTGGAGGTACCCATTCGTTTAGCGAGTTCGGTCTGAGAAAGAGGAACTTCTCCGCCATATGCGCAAACGGTACCCAGCAGGAGTTTAAGTTTGAAAAGCAAACGAGTATCATGATGTAGGGTCTGTGCATCGAATAGATCAGGATGGTGTTTCATCTGCGCCTCTCCTTAACTCCCAACGCTGAAAATGGGTATGGAAAATAAGGGTTTTGGCTTTTGTTTTTTTAGAAGACATGCTATAATGAACACATCAAAAAAGAAGCAAGACCAAGACCCCGACTTTTCGTGGTTTTAATAAGTGCCAGTCGCCAAACTATCCACTTATTAGAACGATAATGGTTGGGTTCTTTTTTTTATTTTTACAGAGATTATTATTAGTTTTCCATTCACTATAAATAGATTATAGCATTCGTCTAATTAATTGGGAACACCATGGGAAGTACGAGAAATGCGTAATAAAAATAGAAATGAAGAATGAAACGTATTTTTATGATCATACATATAGTACGAGAAAAAAGTTAGAAAACTATAAATAAGGCTACAAGCTTGAATTTATATCGTATTCGACAAAACCAGAAATTTTTTTTGGTCATTTTAGTACGTGGAAATCGTAATAAATTTATTTAGGTACGAGTTTTGAGTAATAATTATGAGAAAGTACGAGAAATAAGTGAGAATTACGTTGATATCAATGCGGGTACCCTGTCGTGCAAAGAATGAAACATCAATTTGAAGTACGAGTTATTCGTAATAAAAATGAGACAGTTCCTTCAGTACATTTTATTTAGTGATTATTGAATGGAAGTACGAAGAAAAAGGTAGAAAATGAGATCAGGTACGTTGTTTTCGTAATAAAAAAATGTGGTGTAGTAGCTCTAATGGTACTGTAATCGGATATTTATTTTTATTACGAGATGAAGTACGAAAAAAAAGTAATAATATAATGCCAGTACGAGAAATGAGTAATAAAAATTCAATGAAGCAGCACCAAAAAAGAAGATCGTATTTCTAATAACCCAGGTTAAATCGGGTCGCATGACAATCCATAACCAAAAAAAATTGGAGAATGAGGTTCATTCTCCAATAAGTTCAGTCTGTATAGGAAAGGTAAGCTGAATAGGTGGTTCCGCCTGATCGAAAAAGTCATGCATTTCCGTGTGGGTCAACGGAATAAAGGAAATCTCAAAAGAGGAATGAAGTCGTTTATAATCAGCAATCAGGAAATTCAGGCTTTTGAACTCCTCTAACGCATCCTGGATCTTTTTCATGTTTTGTTCCGTTTTTCTTTTGTCCATTCGGACTTTACGCAAGAAATAGCTGAGCGGGAAGATATCGATGAATTGGTTCCCTTGTACATACCGCTCCAGACGCTCCTTCTGTAATGCATGGACCAAAATCTTCGAGATGTTTCCTTCAATGGAGTTTAGGCTGTCTCTATAGATTTTGACGGTCTGTTGATTAATGTATTGCTGGTGGAAGTACGTACCGATGACAATTTCGGCATAACGTCTGCCATTGGGATTGGAGTTGATGACAACCGAGTCAAATATGGACCAGTCGGCAGAACCGGATCTTGCTTTTTCAGACTTCTTCTTAATCACGGCCTGGAAGCCAAACGACCTGATTTTACGCAATCTTTTCTCAATTTCAACGTAGTTTTTAACCCCAGAAGAGTTATAAGCTTTGCTCACCAGCTTGGAAATATCAACGGTTATCGTCCGGTCTGTGTAGAAAGATTCATCCTTTTGCGAAAGGACATAGAAAATGATATCCCGATCGGTACCATCCAGTGATTTCGTAAGGCTCTTGTCTGCGAGCAGGAAATCCCCATCTTCGACCTTGATAATGGTGCGCAGGAACTCATTGTCACTGATCTCATAATCATCGAAGTAGGTTTGCTTGTTGGTGATTTCGTCCAATTCCATTCGGATTTTCAGGTTTGTTGATTTTTCTGCGAAAACGACATCCTCGATCAAGCCATGAGGCTGCACATCCACTGCATTGGTTAGATCGTGTTTATCAATAATATCAGCTACAATAAAGTGCAGATCGGTGTCGATGGCCTTTTTGATCTGATTGGTTTTTTTACTCGACAAGTAACGATAGTCAGTGAGGTACGTGGAGCTGGTGGTTGCCCACTCACTGATTTGTTGTAGACGTAAAGCGGGTAAATCATTCAGGTCTTTTACGCCAATCAGTCTTTCGGATTCAGCAACGATATCCAGCCCCGCATTCGATGCCTTCATTTGCTCCAGCGCAAGTTTCCAAGAGCTAATCTCAATCAGAACAGGATTGTTTGGCACCGAATCCAGTTCCTCTTTAAATTTCTTGAGCCAATACTTTTTGCTCTGTTGTCTTTTGCGATAATTTTTATCCCGAATCTCCACGTGGTCTTCCAGATGAGGCGTATCAAATCCAAAATTCTGGATTAAGAGTTCCTTGATTAGCTCAAAGAGCCACGTCTCTTTTGAGGTGCTGGTCGTTTCCTTGTAAACGTACATGTATAGATGATCGACAATTCTTGGTGGTAAGCACTCAATTGTCTTGGTAATTGCAAAAAGCGAAAGTTTAACCATAGCCATTCTCCCTTAATAAAACTTCTCCCTTAAAAATATATCATAACTTCATATCAATTAGGCAGGGATTATCATGGAAAAGGATTTAGTTTAGGGAAAAGACACCGTATCAATGTCTATCTCTTCATGTGTATCGCTTCTTTTCTATGCAACAAGGCAAGAGGACAACAGACAGGTTCGTCGAACCATAAGTAGTAGATGGTCAAAAGGAGAGACGATAAACATGGATAGAACGTTAAATGAACTTCTAATAGAGGCAGACATCGTTTCGCTACAGTCGGCGATGGAATCCGGATCGTTATCATCGGAGATCTGCGTTCGTTGGTATTTGGGTCGGATCGCGAGGCTCGACATTAAGCTGAAATCGGTACTCGAAGTCAATCCGTACGCCATAGAGGAAGCCATTTCGCTTGACGCAGAGCGTAGGGAACAGGGAGTGCGCGGACCGCTTCACGGCATCCCAATCCTGCTCAAAGATAATATCGATACAGGAGACCACATGCATACCAGTGCGGGTTCAGTTGCCCTTGCAGAACATGTTGCACGGAAAGATTCAGCGGTGGCCGCACAGTTAAGAGCTGCCGGGGCCGTATTTCTTGGAAAGGCAAACATGACGGAATGGGCGAATTTCATGTCGAGTACCATGTGGTCTGGATATAGCTCCAGAGGCGGACAGACGTTGAATCCGTATGGTCCTGGAGAGTTGTTCGCGGGGGGATCGAGTTCGGGCTCCGCAGCAGCTGTTGCCGCCAATCTGTGTACCGCCGCCATAGGTACAGAAACTTCGGGTTCAATTATTAGCCCAGCCTCGCAAAACTGTCTTGTCGGCCTTAAGCCGACAGTTGGTCTGGTCAGTCGTACAGGGATTATTCCGATTACATACAGCCAAGATTCGGCCGGCCCGATGACGCGTACGGTCAGGGACGCTGCAATTTTGCTTGGTGCAATAACAGAGGTTGATCCGGATGATGCAGCGATGCATGAAAAAGGAAGGAAAGCCTATACAGACTATACGTCCTTCCTGGATGTGAATGGCCTAAGAGGCGCAAGAATTGGCGTTCCGAGGTTCTACTATGAGGATCTAGATGATGCACGAGCAGGAGTTATCGAACGAGCCATCAGTGTATGCAGAGAACAGGGAGCGATCATTATCGACCCGGTGTCATTACCTTGTGAACGTGCGAAGTGGGATTGGGACGTGATGCGATATGAATTTAAAAAAGGGTTAAATGACTATCTGGCCAAAGCGGGACCAGGTGCTTACGTCAAAACGTTAGATGAGCTTATCGCCTATAATGAGGCAAATGATGATGCTGCGCTTCAATATGGACAGGATACGCTGATCTGGTCAAATGAAACAAGTGGGACCTTGTCTGAACCAGAGTATGCCGAGAGCTTGCGGCTTAATCGTCAGTTATCCCGGGAGCAAGGCATCGACCACGCGATCCGTGAAAATCAGTTAGATGCGTTGATATTCCTAGGTAATGAGGAAGGACTCGATTTGTCTGCACGCGCAGGGTATCCTGTAATTACCGTTCCGGGCGAGTACGTCGAAACAGGTATCGTTGGTGAAGATGGCTATACGACCAAAGGTCCTCAGGGTATTACGTTTGTCGGAACCGCCTACAGTGAGCCGATCCTTTTCCGACTAGCTTACGCCTACGAACAAGCGACCAAATACCGCTTTGCACCAACCGATGAGGCTTAATCTAAAATTTGATCTTTAAGTAGAGATTGTGGCTCACTCTTCTTAACGGTAGCGGGAAAGTGATATGAAAAAAGGTTGTAACTCTGGCCCCGGTTTCCTTGTTTAATAAGATGAGGTGATATCAATGGGGCTGTTTCAAAATCGGAACATGCGTTGGTTCTTATTATGCAGTTTGGTTGTTTTGGTTAGCTGCGGTACCGTGAATAAGGAGAAGTCTCAGGAAGCTAACCCTGAATTAGTGATAAATGAAGAGAAAAAGCCATGCCCCGGGGTTATCGAATGGATTGATTTTGTAAAGATTGATGGTATTTTATATTTCCATAACAATGACAAAGCCGTACCGGCAGAGAATATAGGGGACAGGATAGGGGAAGTCTCGTATATGCTGAATGAACATGCATGTGCGGATCACGTGACTGCCAATGGAGATGCTGCATTTCTTCCAATTGGGACGGACATCTATGAACTAAAAGGTTATAAGTCTCACTTTCGCGTTGTAGCGGATCATAAAATGTATCAAGTAAGCGAAAATCCCAATGCCAAAACAATGGGCGGTCTCTTGGATATCGAAGGTAAAGTAAAGAAAGTTAGCCTCGAAAGTGGCAATGATGGCAGTGTGATCGGGGACTTTCCCCAAGAAGCAGCAGCAGAATTCGTTAACGAGCTGCTACCTTTAACATATGTTGGTTTTGATGAGGTCTACCAAAAAGCAAAGCATGAAACCGGCATTTTTTTGCGTGTACACCTTCAAGATGGTACATCATTTAGAATGGTATACTACCCGAAGGCCAATGCTTTCTCCGCAGGAGCCTTTGGAACAGAAAAACTGCGAACATTAATTACATCCCAGAGAAAACAACTTAAAGCAGCTGCGGGTTTGTAGCAGGAACGAATAAGTGAAGAAAACAGCAGCAAATCCAGGAGAGGGAGACATCAGACATCTCTCTGATATACAAAAATTTCAAGGCGAGTATATTCACCTACGTGGATGCTCGCTCTTCTTGTGTTCAGAATATCGGCTCCGATAGTCTCGTCCAAGGCAAAAAGCCGTCCCCAAAGTCAAATGACTTCGGAGACGGCTTTTGGTTGTTTATTAGGACACATTGGAGCTTGATGCTCGCAAATGACCAGATGAGGTTTTAATTTTAGTGTTTAACTGCTTCGCCAGCGAATACTTCCACGTTCATCGGTGCTGCCATGAATGCAGCTGCTTGTTGAACAAATCCTTGGAAATGAGCGCTTGCGTTGTGAGCTGCTGTAGCTGCTTCGTCTTTCCACAATTCGATCATGGTATATTGATGTTCTTGTTCAGTGCTTTTGTTCAGAACATAGCTGATGTTGCCTTCTTCATTGCGAGTTGCTGCAACGAGTTCTTTGGCAGCTGCGAGGAAAGCTTGTTCTTGATCCGGTTTAATTGACAGGTGTGCGTGAATGATAATCATGTGTGTTTACCTCCGTTAATGTATATGAATGGTTTGATTGTTGCCTATAGTTAAGGGTAACGCAGTTCTTAAAAGGTGTGATAAGTTAATTATGCCCAAGTTGTAATGGTATCAACAGGCAGACGGTAGGATGGATGACCCTCTTTGGCTGATTTACCCATGGAGATCAGCATAACCGGCTGATAGCGTTCTTTGTCCATACCGAATGCTTCAGCAATTTGATCTTTTTCATAACCGCCAATAGGATTTGTATCATAACCGTGTGCACGGGCCACCAGCATCAATTGCATGGAAACCAGACCTGCATCAATCAGATTGACATCGCGAAGAGCGGATTCCGGCATAACTTTGTAATAAGGCATTACTTTTGCCAGCTGCATATCTTTCACTTCTTGAGGCATATAACCGAGATCTACCGCTTTGCCGAAAATTTCTTCCATGTATTCGATGTTGTTCATGTCAACAAATACGCCAATAACTGCAGAAGAAGTCAACACCTGATTTTGATTGAATCTGGCAAGAGGTGCAAGCTTCTCTTTACCTTCAGCAGTGTCCACAACCAGGAAGCGCCAAGGCTGCAGGTTGATGGAGGATGGGGCACGGGAAGCTTCGGCCAAAATCTCGGTCATTTCTTCACGGCTGATTTTAACCTCTGGATCATAAAGTTTAACGGAACGACGGCCGTACGTGATCTCGTTAAAATCGTTGGTCTTCTGGAATTTGCTTTCAAAAGCGCTCATTAAATGGATCTCTCCTCTATATAAAAAATTATCAGAAATTGTTCTGCATGCGTTCCAGGTAGTTTGCAAGTGCCTGAATCTCATCCTTATTGAAATCATGTAATATCTGATGAATGAAATTCTTCTTCTCCACTTTGTAACCGTCAATATGTCTCCGGCCATCCTCGGTCAGACGAACAAAGGTAACCCGGTTGTCTTCCGGATTTTTACGTCTGCTCACCATGCCGTCAGCTTCGAGCTGCTTCAAATGGCGGGTAATGGCGGCACTATCAATATTAATCATTTTTTGCAGCATCGATTGGTTGATCTCGTCGACCTGGTCCAATTCGTACAAAATCTCAAAGCGGGAAGAACTGATCCCTGTGCATCGCTCGAACTTGGGGCTGATTTTGTTGCCAAGAGCATTCAGCAGATTAATGATCTGCTCTTCTTTGGAAACGATACGTGTCATGACTAGACCTCCCGGGTGAATCTGGACATGAACAACGGCTTATGTTGACACAATCCGATTGTGGCCATTTTACAGTGCCAGTGTTGAAAAAATAATGGATACCTCAAAAATTGACTAGTCAATCATTGATGGCTCAATCAATATATCATGCCTATTTTTATTTTGCAACACATGGGACCAAAAAAGGGATTTGTGTGGATTAAGCCTTATGTCTTTTCCTGTTTTATGGTCTCCAGAATAGCTGGATCATATCAATCTTTGTTGTTATTGAGAATTATCATTTATAATTAGGATCAGTTTAGTGATATAGAAGGGATTGTTGTGCCGGTTGCACTTTTAATCAGGCAATTTGGATGAGAACGGAGAAGATATATCGCATGGAAGAAAAAATGTCGCTTAAAAGGCTTGAACAGCTATTCATCTCTTCGGTTCACGTGTGTAAATATGTAGTGGACCCTGGAGTGGTCAAACAAAGAAACTGGGAAAGGTATGCCATATGCAGAGTAGTTACTGGAAAAGGAATTCTGATGATTGATGATGCCGTACACACAGCGGCACCGGGGGACTGGTTTCTGCTGAAGCCGGAAATGCGTGTGGAGTTTAGGACATACTCCGAAGAACCAGCCCGATATGAAATCATTTTATTTTCTTGTGTTGAGCTGACACGTTCCCAAAATAACTGGTTCGTTAGGCAACCTGAATTCACGTTGACGGGCAAATTGAATCTGTCTTCCGATTTGCCGGAATTTGATGAAAGGATGCAGACCTTAACAACAGAGAGAGTTACTTCATTGAGGAAAAGCATGGACAATAATCGCAGAAAACACCTTCTGCATCAGTTGTTAATCAGACTTATGGCAAGTGTGAAACAAGAAAGTCCCCCCGTCACGGGTATGGAGCAGGCCATAGAATACATGACTCGTCATTATATGAACAAAATTCGGCTTGACCATATGTCCCGGATGGCAGGACTAAGTGTAAACCATTTTATTCGGACGTTTAAACTGCAATTCAACATGACTCCGATGGAGTATGTGCTAAAACAGCGTATGTCCAAAGCCAAACAGCTTTTGTTCTCGTCAGACAAGATCAGGGACATTGGGGAACAGGTCGGTTACAGGGATGAGCATTATTTCAGTCGCATATTCAAAAAATCCGAGGGTGTTGCTCCGACAATGTATATGAAAAAGAGAGTGAACCGAATTGCCACCTTATATTATGGGCTGGACGATTATATCGTTACGTTGGGGCTTAAGCCTGTGATCATCTTATCCTATAATCAAAGGGTTTTACGTCACACGAGGGTTCCTGAACTTGATACCAATGTTCCAGAAGATATTCAACTAGACGGACTGACCGGAAACTATGACCGATTGAAACAGGTCAAACCGGATCTAATTCTTACGAGTGATCGCTGCGCACCGGATGAAGCTTTGCATCATATTGCACCGACCGCCATGATCAAACACACAAACGAAGTTGGTGAAAGACTTGTGGAAATGGCAGATATTCTGGGGCGCGCGGACCAGGCGGAACGCTGGAGGGAGCAGCATGCCGACTTGAGGCAACTTCTGCACCGGAAAATGCAGTCCAGATGGGGACCCCAGAGCGCGATGTTTATACGAATAACCGCTGCGTTCTACCGG
Organism: Paenibacillus pabuli; assembly: GCF_039831995.1. Lineage (NCBI taxonomy): Bacteria > Bacillati > Bacillota > Bacilli > Caryophanales > Paenibacillaceae > Paenibacillus > Paenibacillus pabuli. The sequence continues at coordinate 2,078,508 of NZ_JBDOIO010000003.1, read as the reverse complement.
ATGTATGGTAAGACGAACCAGACAGGGGCTCTGCTTTATAATGATTTGCCATTCCATTTACCTGAAGGTTTCCCGATGAAGAAATGGGTTATGGAAGCTGACCTTGACCGTTTGGAACTATACAAGGCAGATCATATTTTTGTCATGATCGATCCAACTGCAGAAGCGAGTACCAGGTGGAGACAATTGCAACAATCCGAACGTTGGCTGGCACTGGATGCAGTGAAAGAGGGGCGGGTTTACGATGCAGGTGATATGTTCTTCAAAACACTTGGACCTACCGGACGGATGTGGGCCATGCGTTATGTAGCCAACCAGGTTGGAATTTCGGTAAGGTGATATGCTGCAAGCAAGGAAGGTGAGATATTCCATTGTAAGAGGGATTCCCTTTTTCTATTATAGTGATAATGATTATTATTATTAAATAGCAGAGGGGATCTATAACAGATGTTAAGACAGAGTATTTTTATATTTTCGGTACTTCTAATACTTGTTTTGAGCGCATGTGGCAAGGCACCGGAAGCAGCCCAATCCAATCAGGGCACATCCGCACAAGAGAATGACACACAATCGATTGAGCATCTGAAAGGAACAGCGGTGGTGCCAAAAAAGATAGAACGCATGGTTGTTTTGTCCGCGGCTTATATTGATCATATGCTCGCCATCGGCGAGAAACCTGCAGGCGTCAATGTGGAAGTACGCTACGGCGGAGATTACCTGCCTTATTTTGCAGACCAGCTGGAAGGGGTTCCTACGGTAGGTTCAGCGGACAGTCCGAATCTGGAGGCGATCGTTGCTGTCAACCCGGATGTTATTCTCATTGAGAGTCGAACGGCTGAAAATACATATGAACAGCTGGAGAAGATTGCTCCAACCGTGGTACTGGGCAATGAATGGCTGGATTATGAAGATGACACCACATACTGGACTCAGGATCTGTTGACAATTGCAGAAATGTACGACAAGGTGGATCTGGCCAAAGAGAAAATGGGCGAGGTGGAGCAACGGGCTGCTCAATTAAAGGAGAAGATCGCGCAACTGGATCAGAAAAAGCTCGCTTACTTGCGGGTAAGAGAGAAGAATCTGCAAATCTATGCGTCAAAAGGACACCCCACCAACACACTCCTGTATCATGATTTGGGGTTTGAACCTACTGCTGTGACACCTTCTGAACAACGTGAAGATCTCTCCATGGAGAAAATTTCTGATATTGATGCAAACTTCGTCGTTCTTGAAGTTGATCCTAACGGACAGGACTATCTGAACAGCATGAACGAGAGCTCGCTCTGGAAGCAGGTTCCGGCCGTTCAGGCAGATCAGGTCTATGAGACAGACTCTTTCTGGTTGTTCAAGGGATGGGGAGTAATGGGCCGAAGTGAAATTATGGACGAAGTTGAGAAAATGATTGAGTAGATGGGAAGTATTCGAGACTCTGACCATTTGGAAATGACGGACACATTACGGAACTTTTTCGTAACTTCAATCGGAGATATGCGTGAAGATTCTCTATATCCTTTCTGTGCAAAGGATTTGCTGGACGAAGAGAAGCGGATGTTAATCCTGCATGAACAGGCCATCCAGCAGGGACTTAAACTGAGGGGAAAAGGGGCCATTGCCGTTGGTACACTTTTTGCCAAGCGTTATTCGGTATTTGTGATGGCGGTGATCTCTGCCTTCAGTCTGTACGATGCCCGATTGAGTATAGTTGACGAGACGGTGCGGTTTGAACTAAACGGATCAGGTGGGATGCGATACAAAACTCTATTGGAGAGTGCTTCGCTGCAAGGCAGCGAAGATCCGGATCAGCGGAGAATAGAAATAGACATTCTTAAGGATGGATTAAAGCAGCACTTGGACCAGCTTTTTCAATCAGTAGCCGAGGTGACAGAGGCAAGCCCGAGGGTCATGTGGAGCTTGGTTGCACATAATGTGCAACAGCTCTATGTCCGGTTGATGAGGGGTCAGTGGGGTCGGTTAACGGAGCGAAGGCTGAATCGGATCGAACAGGATCGGGACTTGTGGTTAGAGCCCTCCGAAATCAACCCTTTTGCCATCCAGCTTCAACCTTTCGAACATTCGAAGTGGAAGGGACCGCTGCTTTATATTCGTCGTTATTGCTGTCTGGCGTATCAGGTGGGCGATGGAGATCATTCTCATGGATATTGCAACAGCTGTCCCAAGATTACTCCGGATATGAGACTGAATAATCTTCTACAGCAGTGAACTAGCGGTGTTGTAACGCGTCGTACGGAACTGCTTCAGTCTCCTAGTGTCGCGAAAATGGCTACCCTAGACTTTCATTACACCCCGTCCAAAATCTTTTTGTATAAAAAGGGAGATTCAGGATACAGGGTAATGATGTGCAGCTGATTCCAAACAGGGCAACCTGGATATGAACCCACACTTTTTCGGTTTCGAGAGCACAGAAGCTGTGGCACCAGTTTCGTTCACTAAAAATAAAATTTATGGCTGGGCCATTGTGGCGAATCAATGCTATTGCGGAATTCCACTAAATGATCCGACTGAACATCATTCAACAACCTGCAGCGGCCTGAGCCAGCGTCTGCGGGTTTGTTGGGCTTGAACGAAAAAATGGTTACTAGGCGGACTGACAAGTGATCTTTGCATTCAGAAACGGATAGAGGAAGCCATGAGTTAGGCAAGTGGCGAGGCAAGTGTCATGGAGGCTGCCAACAGGTAGGGAATGTGAATAGCAGTTATTTCATCAGCCGATTCAGGCAAACCCAAATGGTTATAATCCGGACAGGCTTAAAAAGGGAAGAGGTTGAACTTTTGCAATGATTACGGCTATCCTATATACTTTTAGCTATTGATCAATTAATAACAGGGATAAGAGGTGTAATGTTCATGGCTAAAGATAGCACTGCATCAGTCAATCGGCGGAATGACATTATCTCGGCAGCAATCGACGTATTCGCAGAAATCGGATATTACCGTGCAACAACAGCGCAAGTGGCTGAAAGGGCGCAAATTTCGCAACCGTATATTTTTCGCTTTTTCAAAACCAAGGAAGCCTTGTTGCTGTCTGCCCTGGAAGTATCATGGACGCGAGTCATTGATTCGTTTCGACTTGTTGTGGAGACGGCAACACCGGATCAGCTGGAGCACGAATTGATTGAAGCATACGAGAATATTTTGGTATCGCATCAAAGTGAAATCCTGCTTCAGATGCAAGCCCAGACGATTCAGGAAGATGTGATTCGTCAGGCGATGCAAAAAGGTTTTAGTGAAGTGAGAACGATGGTTTTGAACGCTTTTAGTAATGCCGGCATTGCTGAAGCAAAGCAAAGAACATTGGTTTTCTTGGCCATCGGCATGTTATGTAATGTCTCGATTGCACTGGATATGCCTGAGCTCAAAGAGAGATAGGAAGGGTAAAATACCCTTTTTCAAAATAGTTATTGATCAATCACTAAATATGCGTTATATTGTGTTCAAGAGTTGTGAGTAATTGATCAATAACTAAATGGAGAGAGGATGTTTGGAGATGAAAAAGGCGATCGTTATTGGTGCAACAGGCGGAACAGGTGCTGCCATTACACAGGAATTGATTCAGCGGGGGATTGCAACCGTTGCCTATGGACGTTCACGGCACAAATTGGAACAGCTTGCTGCACAACTGGGATCACCAAGTCACCTTCAGCTCGCTGTGGGCGATGCTTTTAAACCGAGTGAGATTGTAGCTGCGTCCCGGGAAGCGGACGTGATGTTCCACTGTGCCAACGTGCCGTACAACGAGATGGAGAGCAAACTTGTGCCATTGGGTGAATCCGTTATGGAGGCCGCAGAACAGCTCGGTCTGAAAGTCGTGGTCATCGATGGGATCTACCCTTACGGGAGAAGGCAAATGAAAGAGGTAACGGAAGAACATCCGAAGCAGCCGCATACCCGCAAAGGAAAAACAAGACTCGCCTATGAGCAGATGTTATTCAGCAGCAGATGGTCCAGAGCTCAAGTCATGATTGTGCGTTTGCCTGATTATTATGGCCCGACAGCGAACGAAGCCTCTTATCTGGGATCAACACTTGAATCCATTGCAAAAGGGAAAATGGCCTTTTTTATCGGCAATATGGAAACACCACGGGAATACATCTATCTGCCGGACGCAGCTGTTATGGTAGTAGAACTCGCCAGCCGGGAGAACACATATGATCAGAACTGGAATATACCCGGTGCAGGCATCATTGCAGGCAATGACATCGTACGGATCGCACAGAGGGCGGCGGGTGTAACGAAACCTGTAATGGCATTAGGAAAAATAGGATTGTCCCTAATCGGGCTAGGGGTGCCGGTCATGAGAGAAATTGTAGAGATGTTATATCTAACCAAGGAGCCTCTCGTTCTAAGCCGGCAAAAGTATGAGCGTAACATTGGTCCAGTACAGGCGACGCCATTTGAAGAAGGAATTGCTGTAACGATTGGGCAGCTTCAGAAGAAGTAGATTATATTTTTTTTGACAACAAGTAATTGATTAATCACTAACAAATTAAATAAGAACATTGCCTATGACAATAGACAGATTCGGAAACTTTAACCCGGGTCTGTTTTTTATCTTAGCGGGTCATGGACAATTAGATCCCACTTCGTTGTAGCGGCTGTAGGTTATTACTGGGTTTATTTCGTAAAGATCAACAAGCATGTTAGCTATTTTTAGAATGGATGACAATAAAGCTTCCGTCATATTCAAAAAAACAAAGGTAACCCATATACTAACGCTAATATATATGTCGTTTATGCACTGATAGCTCTAAAAAGGATGGAAATATGACATTGACTTAACGTTTGATCGTGAGTGGATCGGATCCATTAGTGTACCTTGAAAGGGTTGATGAGTCATGAGCCTGGAAGCTTTGAACCAACGTGTAAAAGAAGATCTCGCATATTTGGCCTATGGCGGTGCCAACTGGGTGCGTGCTGCGGAACATGCTGATGGTCATGTATATGACGTAATTATTGTGGGAGGAGGACAGAGCGGGCTGGGGGCTGCTTTTGGACTGCTGCGTGAGCGGATTTCTAATATTCTGGTTATCGATGAAAATAAAGCCGGAATGGAGGGACCCTGGGAGACATACGCCCGCATGACGACATTGCGTACTCCTAAACATCTGACGTCGATTGATCTGGGTATTCCATCGTTAACCTTTCGTTCCTGGTGGGAGGCGCAGTTTGGGTCGGAAGGCTGGGAAGCGGTGGACAAGATTCCACGCGGGGATTGGATGAATTATTTGCGCTGGTATCGGGACGTGCTGAATCTGCCTGTAATCAATGAAGTCAAACTGAAATTGATTGAACCCGCCTCTGAGGGTCTTCACCGACTTCATGTAGAGGGCTCCGGCGTTGATTCGGGTACGCTGCTGGCGCGGAAGGTCGTGCTGGCTACTGGCATACAGGGAGGGGGAGAATGGCACGTACCTCCCATGATTGCAGAACGACTTCCGAGAGATCTGTATGCTCATACTTCGGAGGCCATTGATTTTGAGCGGCTGCGCGGCAAAAGAATAGCCGTGCTGGGGGGAGGGGCTTCCGCGTTTGATAACGCGAGTTTTGCACTCGCTGCAGGAGTGACTGAGGCCCATGTGTTTGTGCGTAGAGATCAACTTCCAAGTGTTAATCCCATACGCCAGATGGAGCAATCCGGGATGATTGAACGTTTTCATGCATTACGGGCAGCCGAGAAATATGCGGTAATATCGCACTTTTTTCAATATAATCAACCGCCAACCAATGATACGTTCAACCGTGCAGCGGCCTGGCGGGGCTTTGAACTGCATTTGAATTCACCCTGGCTCGGTGTGGAAGCAAACGAGAATGGAGCAGTGGTGACAACACCCAAGGGAAAATTTTCTTTTGATTTTCTGGTGATTAGTACGGGGCTGCGAAGTGATCCCGCATTACGGCCTGAACTCAAACTGGTGGAAGGCCATATTGCTCGTTGGGCGGATTGTTATGAAGCGCCTGCTGAACACCGCAATGAGCTGCTGGATGCACATCCCTTCCTTACTTCCGGATTTGCCATGACGAGTCGAAGTGAAGCAGGCGAGTCACAGCTGCACGGGCTATTTGTTTTCAATTACTCCGCACTGGCAAGCTGTGGCCTGTCCGCCTCTGCCATCTCCGGTACCAAGAGCGCAGTTCCTAAGCTGGTGTCTGCTATAGCCGACCAGTTGTTTCTGGATGATCGAGAGACGATCCTGCAGCAATTTTTTGATTATAATGAACCGGAATTCACAGCATCTTGGGCAAAAAGCAGCATGCCCAGCTGAACCAATCTTCTTCAAGCCATACTACAGACCGCGCAGTGAGCTTATGCTGTGCGGTTTGTTTATTTTATAGGAGAACTTACACTCTGCATGGTTTTGTTGTAAAATGTCGAATGGAACATGTAAAGGCAGGTGTAAGTGGATGAAAGAAATGACCTACGAACAGTTTAGAGCCCATTTGAAAAAAGCTTCACGCAAACGGGGTGTACCCATAATCAAGATCGTTGCTTTTCAGGAGAAATACATGAAGATTGAAGATATTCAATTTTTCGATGTCGAGCAAAATTACATGAGTGTACAGGCTTGTAATGTACTTTGGATGAATCTGGAGAACAAATCTTTTCGAAATATGGTGTCCCACCCTCTGCAGTTTTATAAGGATATGGAGGACCTGGGACGTCAGTCGTTTGAGAATATGATCAAGGAATTGTATGAAACAGCCGTTCCACTCCTGCTGGACTATGACCCCAGAGATTATTACACATCCGAACAGCTCGCTGAGATTCTGGCTACGGATGAGAATAAGCTGATTGAACAGCTCGAAATGGGGCGATTCAAGGGTGCTTTTATAAATGAAGACGGAAAATGGCTTAAACCCAAACCAGACATAAACCTATAAGCGTTGAGATGATCCTGTATGCAATGAACAGCAGCAGGATTTTTTGATATGTAGATAGGCAAGGTCGGGACTGGTTGGAAGCAATATAGGATTTTAGTATTGGATGATTGTGAACGTTTTAGTTAATATTATGGGAGATAATGGAGTGCAAAAGTCGAAAGTTGCGAGTTTCTGAAGGTTTATAAATTATTTTGAATGAAAATGATTGTTTTTTGCGGGATTTATGTTACTATAGAAGCAGTTGGAGGAATGAAGATGCTGACGGAAGAACGATATGCTGCAATTATAGAGCGCTTACATCAACAAGGGATTGTTAAACTACAGGAGCTTGTTGACGTGCTTGGTGCTTCTGAATCCACGATAAGACGTGATTTAATTGATTTGGAGAGCCGTCAGATGCTGAAACGCATCCATGGCGGGGCAGCACTGATGAACGAGAAGACGCTGGAACCAGGCATGGAAGAGAAAACATCCAAAAACATTCAACAAAAAGTGACGATTGCTCGTTTGGCTGCACAGGAGATCGAAAATGGCGATTGTATCTATCTGGATGCAGGTACGACGACATTGGCCATGATTCCCTATATTGAAGCGAAGGACGTAACGGTTGTGACCAACGGTTTATCTCATGTGGAAGCGCTGGTTAGCAAGCGGATTCGGAGCTATCTGCTTGGTGGCATGATGAAAATTCATACCAAAGCCGTCATCGGAAGTATTGCCTTACAAAATATGGACAATTTTCGTTTTGATAAATGTTTCCTTGGAACCAACGGTGTGGATGCCGAGATGGGGTATACGACTCCTGATCCGGAGGAAGCCTTGATTAAGAGACGTGCTCATCAATTGTCCGGGAAATCATATGTGCTGGCAGATTCCAGCAAGATCGGTGAAATTACGTTTGCCAAGTTGTTTGAGCTGGAGGAGGCAGATCTGATTACCGAGCAGATGCCAGAGCACTGGCGGGCCGTAATTGAGCAGAAAACTAAAATAATTGAGGGATAACCATGATATATACGATAACACTTAATCCTTCCATTGATTACATCGTGGAAGTCGATGACCTGAAGCTCGGCGGTTTGAATCGCATGAACCGGGATTTGAAGCTTCCAGGTGGTAAAGGCATCAATGTATCACGTGTGCTGAATCAACTGGGAGCAGGTAACACGGCTATTGGATTCCTTGGTGGATTCACAGGTCGGTTTATTAATGACAAATTGCAGGCGGATCAGATACAGACCGATTTCGTTACTATTGCGGATGACACGCGGATTAATATCAAGTTGAAGCATGGAGATGAGACGGAAATTAACGGTCTGGGCCCAGCCATTCGTGCAGAAGAGGCAGAACAACTGCTGCAAAAACTATCCTCGCTGCAAACGGGAGATATCGTCATTCTATCGGGGAGCATTCCGCCATCCCTAGGAACTGATTTTTACGATCGTCTCATTCAGGTCTGCAAGCAGACGGGTGCAGAATTCGTGATTGATACCACTGGACCGGCGTTAATGGAAGCACTCGTGCATAAGCCATTGCTGGTGAAGCCGAATCATCACGAGCTGGCTGAGCTTTTCGGGGTAAAGATTGAAACTCGGGAAGAACTGGTGTTATATGGTCGCAAACTTCTGGAAGCAGGGGCCAAGCATGTCTTAATCTCCATGGCCGGAGATGGAGCCCTGTTGATTACCGGATCGGATGTTTACCACGCGAGTGTGCCAAAAGGAAATGTGAAAAATTCGGTTGGGGCTGGAGATTCCATGATCGGAGGATTCGTAGGCACCTATGTACTGAATGGAGACATCCTTGAAGCATTTCGTACAGGTGTCGCTTCGGGAAGTGCAACTGCCTTCTCCGATGATCTCGCTACACGCGAATTCATTGAAGAACTTCGAAGCGAGGTCACCATTACCAAATTGTAGGTTGGCATTTCAGAGCAAGCCAATTGTAATTTATAATTCGGCCTGACGAGCGCAGGCCGACTGAAATCAAGGGGAGTGTAACAGATGAGAATAACAGACCTGATGATCCAGGAAACGATGATCATGGACCTGCAAGCCACAACCAAAGATGAAGCGATTGATGAACTCATTGCAAGTCTGAACAAAAGTGGACGCATTAATGATCCGGTTCTGTTCAAGGAAATGATCTACAAGAGGGAAGCAGAGTCCAGCACGGGAATTGGTGGCGGTATTGCCATGCCCCATGCCAAGACATCTGCAGTGAATGAACCAACGGTGGTATTTGCAAAAAGCAGAAAAGGGCTTGATTTTGCAGCGCTTGATGATGAGCCGGCTCACATCTTTTTCATGATTGCTGCGCCTGAAGGTGCAGGTAATACCCATCTGCGCACACTCGCTGCTCTTTCCAGGTTGCTGATTGATAGCGATTTCATTGCTCAACTGATGAGTACGGATACACCTGCAGAAGTGAGTGCATTATTTGATGCGAAGCAGGAGGAAGCAGCGGAAAAAGAAGCTGCCAAGGAGAAAGCCAAAGCTGAAAAGGCAGCAAAAACCGCAAGCGATCCGAGTTCTGCACAGCCGCAAACTCCTGGCGTCATTGTTGGAAATGAACATTCCGAGGATTTCGTCGTCGCTGTTACAGCGTGTCCAACCGGGATTGCACATACCTTTATGGCTGAGGATGCACTCAAAAAGAAAGCTCAGGAAATGGGCATTAATATTCGTGTAGAAACCAATGGTTCCGAGGGAGCCCAGAACGTTTTGACCGCTGACGAGATTGCCCGTGCCAAAGGGGTTATCGTTGCAGCTGACAAAAATGTGGAGATGGCAAGATTTGACGGCAAGCCTGTATTGCAAAGACCGGTAAGCGACGGAATTCGCAAGTCCGAAGAGCTAATTCGCAAAGCGGTGAATGGAGACGCTCCGATTTATCGCAGCCAAGGCGGAAGCAATGGGAAGGAAGATGGAGCGAGTGCGAGCAAAATGAGCGTGGGCAGCAAGATCTATAAGGATCTGATGAACGGGATTTCACACATGCTTCCGTTTGTCGTGGGTGGCGGAATCCTCCTTGCGATCTCGTTCCTGATCGAACAGCTTGCAGGCGAGGATAATCCCCTCTTCCAGCTGCTGCAGACGATTGGCGGCGGAACGGGTGCGTTCCACTTCCTGATTCCGGTACTGGCCGGATTTATTGCAATGAGTATCGGTGACCGCCCAGCCTTGATGCCGGGTATGGTTGGTGGATTGATGGCCGTGAACTCCAATGCTGGTTTCCTTGGCGGACTTGCTGCCGGTTTCCTCGCTGGTTATGTGGTTATCGGTTTGCGTAAGCTGTTCAAAGGCTTGCCGAAAGCCATTGACGGTTTGAAACCCATTCTGCTGTATCCTGTGTTTGGATTACTCATTGTTGGTGCAATCAGTTACTATGTTTTCGATCCGATCTTTGGCTCGCTTAACACTTGGCTTGTAGATGCACTTGGCAATCTGGGAACAGGAAATGCCGTATTGCTTGGTTTGCTGCTTGGTGGCATGATGTCCATTGATATGGGTGGACCGTTCAACAAAGCAGCCTATACATTTGCGATTGGTGTATTCACATCAAGCGGCAACACGGACGGTGCCTGGATGGCTGCCGTTATGGCAGGCGGTATGGTTCCACCTCTGGCCATTGCCCTGGCTTCCACGTTCTTCAAGTCCAAATTTACGGAACAAGAACGCAAATCCGGCTTGACTAACTATGTACTCGGATTATCCTTCATTACTGAAGGCGCCATTCCATTCGCTGCGGCAGATCCGCTGCGTGTACTGACATCCTGTATCATTGGTTCGGCTGTTGCAGGCGGACTGACACAACTCTGGAGCATTAACGTACCAGCACCGCATGGCGGAATCTTCGTAGCGGCACTGGCTAACCACGCTATGCTGTTCCTGCTCGCTGTTGCCATTGGTGCGGTAATCTCGGGACTGATCTTGGGATTGTGGAAGAAGTCACCGACGGTTGTAAAATAATCATTGGTTTTGATGTAACGGTAACAAGGCATTTCCTGAGTGGCTTCATTCAGGAGATGCTTTTTTATTTTCGCTTAGCCTCAATCTGTGTTAAAATAGTTACAATAATTTAACTTTTGAAACGATGTTTCATCTATCGGAACATTAGGCAAGGAGGAAGTAGGATGACTCATGATACAAAGAAGGGACAAGTGCAACAACAATTCGGCAAAAATGCCGAGAAGTATGTAACCAGTCCCCTACATGCAAAAGGCAAGGACCTGGATGTACTGGTGGCTTCATCTGGGGCAAGTCCTGATATGCATGTACTTGATATAGCAACGGGAGGAGGACATGTGGCGTGTGCACTGGCCCCTCTGGTTAAGCAGGTAACGGCTTTGGATTTAACAGAGGAGATGCTTCAGGTGGCTGAACGCTTTATTCGAGAGAGTGGTCATCAGAACGTGAATTATGTGCCGGGAGATGCGGAGCATTTACCCTTCGATGATGATGTCTTTGATATCGTCACCTGCCGGATCGCCGCACACCATTTTCCCGATGTTCCGTCTTTTCTATCTGAGGCGTTCCGGGTAACCAAGCCAGGCGGAAGACTGTTGCTGATAGACAACGTGGCACCAGAGCGCGATGAATATGATCAATTCTACAATGAAGTAGAGAAACGCCGTGATCCCAGTCATGTTCGTGCATGGCGCAAGTCCGAGTGGATTCGAATGATGGAAGTGGCGGAATATCGAGTGGAAACGATGGTTTCCTTCGAGAAAACCTTTCTCTTTGAAGATTGGTGCAAGCGTGCCGGCCTACCGGAAGCGGATGGACGAGAACTTGAAACTAGCATGCTCTGCGCACCTTCGGTCATTAAAAAGTTTTTTAGGTTCGAAGAGGTATTGCCAGATAAGCTGGTAAGCTTCGGGGGAGAGAGTGTACTCATTCAGGCCTCAAAAGAAAGATAGCTCAAAGGATGTATGAGGGTACCGCTCTTCATCCATTCTGGCAGTTGCATAACAACACAAAGGGCAGATGACCTGTACAAGGGCACCTGCCTTTTTGCTTACGCTCATTCTTATGCATTAAGGCTTCAGCACAACTTTGGTACATTCGTCCTCATGATCGTTGAAGATCCGATACGCCTCACTGGCATTTTCCAGCGCAATGCGATGGGAGACAATCTCGGTCGGGTCGAATTCACCTGCTGTAATCTTGCGGAACAATTCCGGCATATAGTGGATGACAGGAGCCTGTCCCATTTTAAGATTGACGTTTCGTTCAAACATACTGCCCAGCGGGAACATGTTGTAGGACGAGCCGTACACACCTGTAAGCTGGAGTGTCCCAAATTTGCGCACGGCTTTCATGCCAATTTCAATGGCGCTCAGGGCGCCGCCGTGGAGCTTCAGCTTCTGTCCGATTTCCTCCAAAGTGGATTTTTTGCCGTCCATGCCGACACAGTCAATTACTACGTCGGTACCTCCGCCCGTGATCTCGCGGATATGTGCCCCCATATCATCAAAATTCTCAAAATTAAAGGTTTCCACATCATTCATGCGTTTGGCTTTGTCGAGACGATACGGAAGGCGGTCGACAGCGATAACCCGCTTCGCGCCTTTCATCCAGGCGAACTTCTGTGTCATCAGGCCAATGGGCCCACTGCCCAGTACGGTTACCGTATCTCCAGGTTTAACGCCGGCATTTTCGACACTCCAGTACGCGGTAGGAAGAACATCGGATAGAAACAGCAAGGCTTCGTCTTCCAGTTCACAGGATTCCGGAATAACAAACGGCATGAAATTACCGTAAGGTACACGTAAGAATTCTGCCTGACCACCAGGGTGATTGCCGTACCGTTCCGTAAACCCGAAATAACCACCGGTGTGGATATCCGGGTTACCGTTGGAATTGTCACATTGGCTTTCCATGTCGTGATTGCAGTAGAAGCATTCGCCACAAGAAATGTTAAAAGGCAGGACCACACGGTCCCCCTTTTTTACGCGTGTTACTTCAGGACCGACTTCTTCCACGATCCCCATCGGTTCGTGACCGATGACATAATCCTTCTCCGCGGGTAATGCTCCCTGATAAATATGAAGATCTGATCCACATATGGCTGTAGAAGTAATACGAACGATAATGTCATCCTTTTGTTGCAGTCGCGGATCTTCAACCTGCTTCACCTGAATATCCTTGGTCCCTTGAAAAGTAACGGCTCTCATCTTCATATTCCTCCTGTCATATAGTAGTTCTCTGAGAATTACCCCGTTAGGAGCCATTTGATAGAGGTACGTACGAAATTAAACGACAGGCCACTTCACCTTGCGAAGTGCGTCAAGCAGCTCTGTTGGAGCATTCAAATTATCACGGACTAGCTCACGAGGTGTAAGTGCCATCCATTGGTTCAATGAGATATCTTCGAAACGGTCACTTCGGAAGATCTCCAAAAACCATAAGGTATCGCTGCCCGTATTTTGAACATAGTGTCCCATGGCTGCAGGAACATACCCTACATCTCCGGCTCGGTAATTGAATGTGCGTGCCGTACCATTGCCTCCGAACACTGTCATTCTTCCTTGTCCGGTGAGGTAATACTGCCATTCATCCGCATTCGGATGCCAGTGTAATTCACGCATGCCACCAGGTTTAATCTCAACAAGCGCAGCGGCAACGGTTGTGGAGATGGGAAAGTTGGTGGAATCGACGATGCGCACGCTTCCTCCCGGTGTAATGATAGGTTCCTGAGCCAACAGACGATGTTTAAACGAAAGAGGGACCGCACCGTAAGGAGACGAAACTTCCTGACTTGTGAGTGAACCTGGAACCTGATCTTGGAAAATATAAACCTGATCCGCCGGCCGGGATTGGAACGCAGACTCTGACACCCCAAAATTGACAGACAAAACCTCTGCGGGGGTGTGTGCAAACCAATCGGAGATGGAAAGAGTGTTGAGATCGGAGAAGGATCCGTCATCAAAAACAAGCAAAAATTCACAGCCCTCTTCCAGTCCTTGAATGGAATGGGGCAGACCTCTCGGAAAGAACCACAGATCTCCAGGTCCGACATCAGCAATAAAATTGCGACCCTCCTGATCCACGGATGTGATTCTTGCCGTTCCCCAGATCATATAAGCCCATTCGGATTGCTGATGCCAGTGGAGTTCGCGTACGCCGCCTGGAGTCAAACTCATGTTGACACCAGCCAGCGTTGTGGCAATGGGCAGATCGCGTACTGTAATCTCGCGTGACCAGCCGCCATGGTTTAACTGCATATGTGTATCGGAAAAGGACATTTTCAGATTGGGCAGCAGCCCCGCATCCGTTGCGGGAGGAACCAGCATATCCGGATTTTCACGGTCTCTCATGACATCACGTGGGCCCAGATCGGGTCCGCCGGCCCCATCTTGCCTGATCGGTTGTGGAACAATGACGGGTTTACCGTTATGTTGTGATCCTTTGGTCATTCGTTTATCCCTCCAGTTCAGATCATGCCAGTGCAGATCTGGTCGTCATTCATACATCTATGAATCAGGGCCTGGATATTATGAAAGACAGGGTAAAGGCGGGATCAATGGCTTCTCTGTGCCACAGACACTCCAGACATGGACGGGGATGAAGACGTTTCTGGCATTTGCTCGTTTGTGGTTTGGAACTTAAGGATTGACGTGCATAGCATTTCATAGTACCCTAATATTGTTTCGTGTGAAACAAATTATCTGCAAGCTGGGATACATACTTACTCGGAAATGGGGAAGTTCATATGACAATAGCCGATACGATTCGTTCTCGACGAAGTATCCGCAGCTTTAATTCACAACCGGTGTCCACGGACTTAATTATTGAATTGCTTAATGATGCGGTCTGGGCACCTAATCATGGCATGCGAGAACCATGGCGTTTCATTCTCGCAGAGCGTGCAGAAGCAAAAGAACATGTGGCCAGTCTGATGCTGGAATCGGTGCAAAACATGAAATTGATGAAGCTGATGCCCGGCAAACTGCAGCAGGCGCTGAAAAATAAGTTCAGCCGCATGCCTGCGCACCTTATTGTGGTCATGAAGAATGAAAAGGATCACCATAAGCAGGAAGAAGACTATGCGGCTGTAAGCTGTGTTATTCAGAATTTTCAACTCCTTGCCTGGGAACAGGGCCTAGGTATGATTTGGTCCACGATGGAATACATTCATTCCCCCATTTTTTGCGAGGGTTTGAGCGTGAAGACAGATGAGCGAATAGTTGGTGTTTTGCATATGGGGTACTTCGACAAAACACCAAAACCCAAGTCGCGCACTTCCGCTGAACACAAGCTTACCCTGCTGTAGTCCCGGAACAGGAGTTTGATATATATCGTATATCGTATATCGTATTAATTCTAATTATATTGTTTCCATAGAAACAAATTTCGGTGTATAATATATGTTATTCAAGCCTAGCTTGCATAATAGACCGAGACAAGAAAAGGTTGGGGAAACTATGGATCAGGAACAGACGGATCTGCGTTACATTTATGGATTGTTTATTAAGCTCTTGCATCAAAAAGAACAAAAGGATGACCAGGAAAATCTATTTTTCATGAATATTATTCGCAAGACTCTGTCATCAGACGCAGCTATGAACATGACGGATGTGCATGTGATTGCGTGTATTGGGGAACACGAACCCATTAATCTGACCTCCATAGCTGAACGAATGGAGCTGAGCAAGGGCAACACCTCCAAAGTGGCCCATAAACTGCTGAAGCAAGGATGGATTCGTAAAACACAGTTAAATGACAACAAAAAGGAAATTTATTTCCGGTTAACATCACCAGGCAAAAAGCTGTTTCATGTCCATGCCGATCTGCACGAGAAGATTGAAAATCAATTCCTCCGTTTTCTGGGGGAATATAACAAAATGGAGCTTGAATTTTTAAAGAGATTTGTGCTGGATTTGACACGTTTCTATGAGCAGTTGGATACTCGAAGTTTAATTGAGGACCTGGAGGAAGAGAGTGATCCGACAGAGAACAAAATTTGATGGGGAGAACCCCGTGACGACACGGGGAGAATGTTGCCTTCCGCAGTAACATATTTCGAGGTATTAATCGCTTTATTGATTTCCACTTCCTACAGGTATTGAATATAGAAATTCTTGCTCATAGATCTCGTGGACTCTGTCTAAAACTGCAGCGCCGTGTTCTTTGAAACGAAGTGATTTCGCTTTGTTTTTAACCAGAAAGGTACCTGACTCGTGTCCAGTTGATGAAAATCCTCCATTGTAGAGCAGTGAAGCGCCATGACTTGGATGTGGAAAGAACCATTTCATGATCGGTTTGATGTAAAAGGGCAAACCGGATTTTTTGTTGCCTCTTAATGTATTGTTGCCTCCGGGATCAATGCTTAGAAGCTGAATTCCATCCAGTTTAGCAGCATCGGCAACCTCGCGTGTCCATAAGGAAAGACCGAGCTTCGAAGTGGCATATGGACCAAACAGCTTCTTGAATTCGGTCGGACGTTCCAGGATATTCAGATCAAATCGTTTTAGCATGTTGAACGCACTGGTTGAAGTATTAATGACTGTTTTCAGTTGTCCCCTGAGCAACAGCTCGTATAATTCCTTGTAAATGATGTAAGGTACCACGGTTTGCAGTTCAAAATGCATTTCATGTCCCTGGTCAGAGTAACGAAGCTCGGAAGCACTGCCTCCTGCATTATTAAACAAGGCGTCAATCGAATCGGTCTCGGATTTAATCTGATCGAGCGCAATTCTTAGGCTTTCATAGTTGGTCAGGTTAGCCTGAACCCAACGAAGCTGGCCTACATGTAATGCATTTTGGATATCGCCTTGCTCTGCCGGAAAAGGTGAGCGATTGAGGCCAATAACCAGCCATCCTTCGGCCAGTAACCTGCGGGTCAGTTCAAGACCGATACCCGAGGTTGAGCCTGTAATCAGAGCGGTGTGAAGCTTGTTTTGTGTATGCATAGTTACCTCCAGTATGTTGGGAATTACAGAACAAAATCTTGATGCTGCGCTCATTCTATAATTTGGAGTCGACTCCAAGTCAAGCACCTGGAGCGAATCATTTTTCGGCAAGATAATGATGTTTTGTTGTAGGGTTTATCTGCCTTGACTTGGAGCTGACTCCAAGTTGTAAGATGGAGGTGTGAGGATGAAGGAGGCTGATGCGGGTGAGTGATGAGGTACTGTATTCCATCAAGGAAACAGCAGAGAAGGCGGGGTTATCGGAAGATACCATTCGATATTATGAGAAGATTGAGCTTCTGCCACGGGCGCATCGGAAGGCGAACAGGCACCGGGTATACCGTCAGGAGGATATTCGAATCATGAAGCTCATTACCTGTTTGAAAAAGACAGGCATGTCTCTCGAGGAGATGAAGCCATACTTGCACATGTCCATGGATTCGGATCTTGATGAATTCCCGGAAGAGCGTGAAATGCTGGTGAGCCATCGAATGAAAGTAGAAGCTCAGATTGCCTCGCTGCAGCAGGTAGTCGATTTTATCGATGAGAAGCTGGACAAGCGGAGCATGTATCCGGACGAGTGTACTCTAACCGGGGAGAACCAGATGTCTGTATTTGAGAAAAAGAACATGTTCCTCTGATCGCCATGTTCCATTGAACCGGAAAACCCACGTCTTGCAGACGTGGGTTTTTTAATTACTTTTAACATTCAATATGCAGGGCATGACGAAGGCGTTTGATATCGCTTTTTGGGGGCAGGCCATACATTCGGGCATATTCCCTGCTGAATTGGGAAGGGCTCTCATATCCAACCTGAAATGCAGCATTGGCTGCATCAGTCATCCCCGCAATCAGCATGCGTCTGGCTTCTTGCAACCGGATCTGTTTCTGGAATTGTATAGGGCTCATGGTGGTGATGGCTTTGAAATGATGATGAAGGGAGGAAGAACTCATATTGATCATGTCCGCAAGTTGCTCAACCCGCAGGGGTTTGTCATATTCGGATTGGATGATTTCTATCACCTTGGCAATGTGCTGGGCATGACTGTTTTGAACCGCAAACTGTTTAATGGAATGTCCGTGTTCATCCTGAATAATCCGATATAGCATCTCACGAATGAATAGGGGAGCAAGAACAGGAATGTCATCAGGTGTGTCGAGCAGTCGGATCAATCGAACCGCTGCTTCGAGTAGCGGAAGCTTGGTGGAGCTAACAAATAATCCTCGTTGCGTTGCATTGTCAGGTTTGGATTGTAAAGAAGCGGCATCCTGTATTAGATCGAAAATCTGTCCAGAGTCAAAATCAAGTCGCATACATAGATAAGGCTTCTCTACAGAAGCCTGAACAACCTGTCCTGAAATAGGCAAGTTTACAGAGGCTACCAAATATTGTGTCAGGTCGTAGGTGTAGCTTTCCCGGCCGAGTATGACTAATTTGGACCCTTGAGCAACAATGCAGAGAGCAGGTTGGTGAACGGAGTATATGGGCTCTGAAATCTCCGAGGCACGGATCAAAGAAAGCGATGGAATTGCTGTCGTATGAATTCCGTCATTTGGAGTAAAACGCTCGATAAGATGAGCCATTTCCTGCTGCTGCCGTGTGACATTGCTATCCGTCTCTAATGATGGAAGCATGGAGTGTACATCCTCCTTTCGTGAATCTTCTTCTGTTATTCTAGAATGTCCTGGAGGATTAGGCAAGATTGCTGCTGGATTCTTCTATCAGGTAGGATGTGATCTCCTCCATAATAAGGATAAGCGATTGAAGTTTTGAAGAACAGAAAGGAGGCAGGAAGATGGAACATAATTCATCAGAAAGTAGACAGGGGCATCAACATCCCTATGTGGGCATGTGGGTGACGAAGGATGGGTATATTCGGCATGAGCTGCTCTCAAACGGTCGATATGATGAAGCCAGAGGTCAAAGGCAAAGTGCCTATCAAGGGCGTTATGTGGTCGAAGGAGACCATATTGAATATGTCGACGATACCGGTTTTACAGCCGATGGAGACTTCGTAGACGGCATTTTGTATCATGCGGGGATGGTTTTGTACAGAGAAATGAAAGATAACTCATAACTAAAGGAGAGGATTTCACATGTTTAATGTAAAAGGAAAAGTGGTTGTTATTACAGGGGCAAGCAGCGGAATTGGAGAGGCAACGGCTCGTTTACTGGCACAGCAAGGGGCACATGTGGTCATTGGGGCAAGGCGCGTGGAACGTTTGCAGGCACTTGCTTCCTCGATTCGTTCAGAGGGAGGTACTGTGGAGTTTCAGGCACTTGATGTAACCCGGTTGGAAGAAATGCAGAGCATTGTAGATCTGGCGATTACTCGCTACGGTCGTCTGGATGTGGTCATCAACAATGCGGGCTTGATGCCTTTGTCTCCTCTTGAAGCACTAAAAGTGGATGAATGGAATCGAATGATTGATGTCAATATTCGGGGAGTTCTGCACGGGATTGCGGCCGGCTTGCCAGTGATGAGAAAACAGGGTGGTGGCCAATTCATCAACATCGCTTCCATTGGTGCCTATGCCGTAACACCGACGGCATCTGTATACTGTGCAACCAAATACGCGGTCCGTGCGATCACGGAGGGTTTACGTCAGGAAGTGGGCGGAGATATCCGGGTTACGCTCATTTCCCCGGGGGTAACCGAATCGGAGCTTGCTGAGACGATCTCGGATGCGGGATCGCGTGAGCTCATGAAGGATTATCGGCGTGTAACCATCCCAGCATCGGCCATTGCCCAGAGCATCTTGTATGCTATTAGCCAGCCGGCTGAGGTGGATGTCAATGAAATTGTCGTCAGACCAACAGCAAGTCTGGCTTAAGGCAGAGACTCTTTTGGTATATAATAGAACCAATTATACGAAAAGAGGATAACACGTTGACTCTGCAGCAATTAAAATATGTGATTGAAGTTGCCACGCGCGGCTCCATGAATGAAGCGGCCAAGCGGCTGTTTATTTCCCAGCCCAGCCTGTCAAACGCCATTCGCGATCTGGAACAGGAGATGCGCATTACCATTTTTGAACGTACGAACAAGGGAATTTCACTGTCCAAGGAAGGCGTGGAATTTCTGAGTTATGCCCGGCAGGTCGTGGAACAGGCTGAATTGCTGGAGAATCGTTATTTGAATGCCAAGCCCTCCCCGCAGCATTTCTCGGTATCAACCCAGCACTATGCGTTTGCCGTTAATGCCTTTGTACGTCTGGTTCAGCAGTATGGTCAAGATGAATATGAGCTGGCACTGCGGGAAACGAAGACATATGAAATTATCCAGGATGTCAAGAGCCTGCGAAGTGAAATTGGGATCCTGTATTTGAACGAGTTCAATTCTAAGGTAATTAACAAATTGTTAAAAGATGCCGGCCTGGTGTTCACAAGCCTCTTTACAGCCAAACCGCATATATTCATCAGCGTGAAGAACCCGCTGGCGAAGCAAGCATCCGTGGCGATTGAGCAGCTTAAGGATTACCCTTACCTGTCATTTGATCAGGGGGAGTACAACTCTTTTCATTTTTCCGAAGAGATTCTGAGTACGTTATCCCATCCCAAGAGCATCCAGGTCAATGACCGGGCAACGTTGTTTAATCTGCTGATTGGTCTGAATGGTTACACGATTTCAACAGGTGTACTCAGCGCTGATTTGAACGGAAATGAGATTATCCCTGTTCCACTGGAGTGCGAGGAATCGATCAATGTGGGCTGGATCAGCCACAAAAGCACCTCTCTCTCCAATCTGGGTGTAGAATATGTCAAAGCCTTGCATGAGGCTATAGAGTCCTGATTGTACGGACAAGTTGGCGTTTTTACAAAAATGTGCGGGCCAATTCCAACTCCGAATTCGAAATTAGGCTTATTAAAATTTGTGGGAACGCCTCCAGCAATTTAAACCGTTTCCGGGTAACCGGGAACGGTTTTTTGTCATTTTTATGGAGTCCGGCTATTGAGAGTTGTTATAATGAAAAATAGTTTATTTGCATGTAGTGGATGGAATGAGAGGAGAACGGTCCGTGAGGGTTTTATATCGTAACATGAGTGAGCAGCATGCGTTAACCGTATATGATACAACCAGGCTTTATGGAGAGAAGGGACGTTTCCGTGTTTTGGAGTTTTCAAACGAGGCGGTTCAGGGGGCCATGGATCTCGATCAGCCTTCACGAATG
Source organism: Paenibacillus pabuli (assembly GCF_039831995.1). Taxonomy (NCBI): domain Bacteria; kingdom Bacillati; phylum Bacillota; class Bacilli; order Caryophanales; family Paenibacillaceae; genus Paenibacillus; species Paenibacillus pabuli. Next base: position 2,057,522 of record NZ_JBDOIO010000003.1, on the reverse strand, counting down.
CTGCTTGAGTACCCTAGGGCGATGGTTCATCTAATGGAGCGGAATACGCCTGATTATGAAACGGTTTTTGTAGTTGGGCACGGAATTGGTACTCTCTCGACTTATCTGTCAAACCGCCAGGTTAAGATCGCTGAGCTGGACGAGGAAGTGGTTGAAATAAGTAAGACTCTATTTGGATATGAGGGCTGTGAAGTTATGATAGGAGATGGCCGGAAGCTGCTGCAGCAGGAACCACCTGGAACATATGATTATATTATTGTCGATGCCTTTACCGCAACAGGAACGCCCAAGCAGTTTACCTCCAAATCCTTCTTCACGATGGCTCAAAGCAAGCTGCGATCCGGTGGAAGCATACTGATGAATGTATTCGGGCGTGCGGGTAATGACAGGCTTGTAAACGCGGTATATGCAACGATGGCGGATCAGTTTGCTTACACGCGTTCATTCGCTCTCCCCACAGAAACGCAGGAAGAGATCCAGAATCGAATTCTGGTGGGGAGCCATGCTCCTATTGAGTTCCAATCGCGCTTTATGGCTGGTTTCGTTGAACAGGTGCCCGGGGAAGGATATATCATCGAGGACGAGCTTTGATTCTGGAGAAGAACACTAAGACAGCGCCTTATTTTCAAGTTTGTCATGGAGTTGTCAATTTTAATTGAAGAAACTGTAAAATATTAATACAAAATTAATACATTCATAACAACTTTCGTATAGAATAGAAGGAATATGCCTTTTCATGAAAATCCGGGGGAAGCAATAATGATCGCACAGAACAAAGCATCCAGATGGCGGGGGAAAGCAAGAAAACATAAAAAAATCAGCCTCACCGCATTGCTCAGTGGACTTGTCACCATTTCAGTACTGATGACACTGACCATTATGTTTATTTCATCTTATACATCCCAGAAGCAGTCTCTCATTGATAATACCTTGTCTCTTAATTATTCAAGCGCAGCACAAATGAGTCAGACATTGGATTCGCTATTTCAGTCCATGCAGAACAGCTTGAAATATGCTGCAGATTATTTTCCGCAGATGGACTATTCGGATACGGAAAAATTGGATTCGACGCTGGAATTGATTCGCAGCAGCAGTAATTTTTTTAATTCAATAACTTTGGTGGACGACAAAGGAGTCATTCGCAGCACATCACCTTATTCTAATAAAAACATTGGAATGCAGATAAGCTCTAATGCAGCAAAAATAGCTTTTGAATCGAGAGCCTCCTATATTTCGGAAGCCTATCAATCGCCTCTTTCGAAGCGCAGAATTGTGTTTGTAAGTGAACCCATCTTTGATGCTGCTGGAGTGTTTAAGGGCACGATCGGTGGGAATATTTTTCTGCAGGAAAATAATATCTTGAACCTATCATTTGGAAGTCAATTGAAGACGAGTAATGGCTCATATTTTTTTATTGTTGATGCCAAGGGTACACTTTTATTTCATCCAGATACCAAACGAATTGGCGAGAATATCAGTAAAAACGAAATCGTGCAGAAATTGCTTAATGATCAAACCGGTAAGGAGCAGTATAAAAATCTGGCTGGCGTAGATTCCCTTGCCGGGTATCAGAAGGTGCCTGCTACTGATTGGGGTGTGGTGGTCGTATCTCCGACCCAGACCGTGTACGATCAGTTAAATGAGCACATTCGCATGTTATTGTTGTACACTTCGGTTCCATTTCTCATTCTGACCCTGATTGTCATTCGAGTGGCACGGAAGCTGGCGAGTCCTTTTGTATATCTGGCCGATCTCGTTAATCAGGTGGATCAGGGTAAAGTGGACCTGCCCACGATGAAGCCGCATTGGAACCGGGAAGCGGATTTGCTGACCCGCACGGTACTCAGTGCATTGGCGAATTTTCGCAAACAAACGGATCAGCTCACCTATGACGCCAGAACCGATGTGTTAACAGGTATGACGAATCGCAGGACATTTGAAGAAGTCATTCAGCAATGGATTGATGAACAGGTGACATTTTCGATTATTGTCATTGATATTGATCGGTTCAAATCCATTAACGATACTTACGGACATCACGCTGGAGACGAGGTTCTTAAACATATTGCGGGTTTGATCAAGTTAGCCGTTCGTCCGCTGGATGTAAGTTCCCGCTTTGGTGGGGAAGAATTTGTGGTCCTGCTTCGGCACACCGAGTCTGACACCGCCTATCAGATCGCCGAGTATATTCGCGTTTCGGTTGAGGAAAGTGTCATGCCGGTGGATCGTTCGGTAACGATTTCGGCAGGCATTGCCGAATATCCGCTGCATTCATCCTCAGCAACAGAGCTGTTTCATCTGGCGGACAATGCCCTGTACCAGGCGAAGGAAGAAGGGCGTAATCGAACTGTTACCATTCAGACCGTTGAGAAGTAACAGACAAATGGGTATTACCATCTACGAATTACACAAAAAAGCTGATCCCTTGTGAAAAGGATCAGCTTTTTTTTCGTTCGTTAACTTTCCTGTGACTTGGCCTGGACGACTTCATTCGTATAGGTCTCTCCCCAGTCCCGCATGCTGTAGATGATTGGACGGAGCGTTTCCCCGAACGGCGTAAGTGAGTATTCCACTTTGGGTGGAACTTGAGGGTAGATTTCCCGATGCACGATCCCGCTACTCTCCAATTCTCTCAATTGCAAGGTGAGCATTCGCTGCGTAATGTCCGGAAATAACTTTCGGAGTTCATTGAATCGCAAGGAACCCGAGAACAAGTGATACAGAATAGCCCCTTTCCATTTGCCGCCAATGACGCTAAGTGTAACTTCTACTGCGCAGCCATAGGGTTTGGGACATGTCTCGGTTGATATTTTTTTCATATATCTGTACCTCCGTCAGCTGCTTGTATATAGTATCAATTTAAGCACTACGTACCCATAATGTGTATATAATCTCTTCAAAGCATAACATGTCTGATGAGGATTATAAACCCTGGATACCGGATCAGTTCAGATGTGAAAAATATAGCAAAAAAATCGGTTCGTCATGCGAAACAACGGGTTGATGTTAAAACAAGTTGATATCAAATTCGGGGTGTGCAGTAACGTCTATACTTCAGACCAGTGAAGACAAGATGGTATCACACAGGGCCATCGTTCCGATATTATCCTTCCCGCTTGAATGCGGAAGCGTATTATTGTGGCAGCATGACATGAAATGCGCCATCTCGCCTACAAATCCACGAAGGTAGAGATCACGATATGCGCCAGACATGGGAGAGCCTGAAGGAGTAAAGACCGTATCCTGCTCTTCAAGTGACTTCCAGGGAAGGCTGTCCGAGGTGCGAGAGTGGTGGACGGTAAGTGTATTCATTTCATCTGCTGAGGCAAAACCGTGATCGAATGTAACCAGTACACTTTCGCTTTCACGTGACCATGCACTCATGCCTGCAAAGTAGGCACTGCCTACAACTCCGTTATCAAATTTCAGGGAGATGCTCTGATTGATATGTTCTCCATCCTTGACTGTGGTACCCGTCACTTGTTGTACTTCGCCGAAGAGGAAGCGCATCAGATCTACCATGTGGATGGCTGCGAGTTTCATGAACTGTTCTTCATTCTTGCAAAAGGGTGTACTGTCAACCGCAAATCTCATCTGAAATGAACGCGTTCTGCCCATTGAACCGCCATCAATCAGTTCTTTCAATTTTATATATATAGGAGCATAGCGCTTCATGAAACCCACCATCAGTACAACCCCAGCCTTTTCGGCTGCATCTGCGATTTCTGCAGCTTCTCTGGCAGTCCAGCCAAGGGGTTTGTCAACATAGACATTCTTGCCCGCCTTGATGCATTCCAGAGCAAGAGATGTTTGATCCTGTGGTTGAGCTACCACAACAACATTGTTGCAGTCTTCGTTTTGCAGCATTAGAGTTACATTATCATATGCTGAACCCATGCTGCCGTACCGCAGCAAGGCGGCTTGAGAACGTTCAATACTGCGAGTGGAGATGGCCTGAATGGTAGCCCCTGCTTCAATAGCGGAAGGGTAGATATTGGTCGTTGCGTGAAATCCGGCACCGATGAAACAAAGCTTCGTTTGAGTCATAACCGTTTCTCCTTCATTGTTGATAGAGCCATTTCCGTTAATGACACAGGCTTCTCGCTCAAATGGTACAGCATCTGGCTTGCAATCTCCGAATTGACGAGGTGAGGAACAGGTTGTGGTCCATTCACCAAATGCTGACGCTGCTGGACAAGATAGAGCAGGGAAGCGGCCTGAAGGGACAAGCCCAGATCCATCGTCTCGGCAGGATTTCCACTTCCGCCTGCGAGATTAAGCATCTCACCTTGGGTAAGAAGCATGAGCCGTCGGCCGTTCGTTAGGGTGAACTGTTCAATATCTGATGTAAGACGTTCGGTATGTGCAGATTCCTGCCGAAGACCGGCTAGGTCCATTTCCCAGGAGAAATGTCCAGCGTTAGCAAGAATCGTACCATCGTTCATCTGACTGAAATGTTTTACTGTGATGGCATTGGGGCGACCTGTAACCGTAATGTAAACCTGGGCAAAAGCGAACGTTTCTTCAAGCTTCGCTACGCGAAATCCATCCAGGGCAGCTTCGAGCCCCGCAATAGGATCTTTTTCAACCACGATGACCTGGCTGCCTAGGTTGCGCAGATATCTAGCAATCCCGCGTCCGCACGAACCATATCCTACGATGACGAAGCGTCTTGTAGGTAGAATCAGATTCGTGGTGCGCATGAATCCTTCAATAATGGTCTGACCCACGCCATGTTCATTTTCCATGATGCGCTTGAGGGGACTATCATTAATGACAATAATCGGGAAAGTGATTTCCGCCCTTGTTTCCTCACGCAGCAGATTGGCTCCAGTTGTTGTTTCTTCTGTTCCGCCAATGAGCGTGCTATAGTCAAAGTGCTGAATGAGAGTACGAGCCAGATCGGCTCCATTATCCATAAGAAGATGCGGCTGATGTTCAAGCACGCGATGAATATTGTGCATATGCTGACTGCGTCCATCTGAACGTTGTCCATACACGGTAATGCCTTCTGACATAAGTGCAGCAGCAACTGCGTCCTTGGTTGTACCTGGGCTTCCTGTTAATACAACATGGGCTCCGCCAGCCTGTAGGGTTCGGCATAGAACGGCAGTCTTGGGCTCTACATGAATACAGATTCCAATGGTAAGGCCAGCGAAGGGGTGTTCTTTGGACAATCGGGATTTTAGTTCAGCGAGAAGGGGCATATGCATTTCTGTCCAATGAATATGTCGTTTGCCTTCTTCAATAATTTCAGGTGTCACGTTCATAGGCTTGCTCATGTTCCTCTCTATCTATAGATGGTCTGTCCTTGAGGACAGCTGCTTAGAGCTAACGATAGGAGGTTTTTAATTTCTTTAAAAGGACATATGTCCTATAAATATAGATCATAAAAAAGTATTGCATTCTTCTTCCAGAGCCTGTATACTCTAAATTACGGTGAAACGAGAAATTGCTTAACCGGATGCTTTTCATCAAGGATGAGAAGATACATATTATGCGGTCGTGGCGGAATTGGCAGACGCGCACGGTTCAGGTCCGTGTGGGCTAACCCCCCGTGGAGGTTCGAGTCCTCTCGACCGCATCGAAGAGAAAAAGGTTCGAAGATTGCTTTTGGCAATCTTCGAACCTTTTTCTTATTTTATTTACGGATTTAAAAGCCACGAAGAAAGCTTTGGTTTTTACTGTTCTCTTGGTTGGGCTGTTAGTGCTGGCGCTGACGCTGGCGTAGAAAAACCGCTGTCCCTAATCCGGACAAGGCACCGACAATACCGAAAAAGGCAACGCTGCTGATCACTTCATACGCTTGAAATTGGAACAAAAACGCAATTCCGCTGCCCAGGGTCGTTCCTGCGAGAAAACCGAGAGATAGGCCTGTGTCTTTGCCGAGCTGCATTTGAATCACCTGCTTCAGAGAATTTGTCAAAACATTTGCAAAATGTGGGTACAAGAAGTAAAGTGTGATCAGGAAAATCATTGAAGTTTTTCCTATACTCATTGTGTGGTTTTTCCAGTGCAAATATGCATGAACTCAGAAACGGGAGGTTACGATCACATGAATATGAACGAACGCATTGCAGCTTGGAATGCGGAAGCACAGCGGTGTACCTGTGGACATGATCATCGGTTGGTTCAAATGCAGGTCTTTTTGGAGCATGGGGCAATCCGCAGATTGCCAGGGTACCTGTTGGCACAGGGGTACAACCAGGTTACTGTGGTATATGATGACCAGACAGGTCCAGCGGCTGGATATGAAGTGGTACAAAGGTTACGGGATGCGGGGCTCATAGCAGATGAATTCCGGATGCCGGAGAACAGTGCGGGAGATATTATTGCCGATGAAGCGGGGATTGTGCAGGTACTGCTTGGTGTAAAACAAATAAGTCAGGCCATCATCGCAGTGGGATCGGGGACCATACATGATCTGGTGAGATTTGTGTGTGCCAAAATGAACAAACCTTTTCTGTCTGTTCCAACAGCAGCATCAGTTGACGGATTCACTTCTGCAGGTGCTCCGCTCATAGTAAGCGGCATCAAGCAGACGTTTCAGGCTGTTCCGCCTGAAGCCATCTTTGCGGATATTGACATTATCGAGCAGGCTCCCCAAGCAATGACGGCAGCGGGATTCGGTGATATGTTGGGCAAATATACATCTCTGGCAGATTGGATTGTCTCGCGTGATCTGGGCGGTGAACCGTTCTGTCCGGTAGCTTATCGGATGACGGAAGAAGCGCTGAATGCCTGTATCCAAAACGTGCACGCCATTGCCGAAGGAAGATCTGAAGGTATAACCGCATTAATGGATGCGCTAATCATTTCCGGTGCCTCCATGTTAATTATTGATCATTCCCGTCCGGCATCCGGCGGTGAGCATCATATTTCTCATCGTTGGGAGATGGATTTGATGGTAGCGGGCCGGAAACCTGTCCTGCATGGGGCCAAGGTAGGCGTAGCTTGCGCGCTTCTTACAGAGCGATACCAGGAACTTGCACGTCTCGCCCGAGAACCCGTTTTTGATGTGTATAATACATTGCCTGTTGCGTCACAGCTTACGGCTTGGCTCGAGCAGGTGGGTGGGCCGACGACAACGGAACAGCTTGGGGTTACACCGGAAATGGTGGAACATGCATTTGCAACGGCACATACACTTAGAGAACGATATACCGGACTCAAATATATTAATGAAACGCTGAACGTAAGTTAATTGATACCAGCCTGACCATCAGATAGAGATGTCGGAATGGCTTCATGGTTTGCACTATTTTGTACGTACAACTTATACAATAATGTATTATAGGTTCGAACAAGTTGACGGAGCGAAGTGAAGGAAATCCACATAACAGGTATACAGAATAGATTCCATTTAAAAAGACTCTGTCTTCCCGTATGGGAAGAACAGAGCCTTTTGTCTGTTCGCTTATTTAGTTGTTGCGACGGTCTTTCAGGATGACATCTGCGAACAAGATGGTTTTCGGGATGCGGAAAAATTGTTCCGCTTGTTCCTGAAACGCGGCAGAAGGCAGCGTTCCCTGATGCAGCCATTTGCGGAAGGTGCCGGGATGAACCCCGATCCAGTGGCTGACATCTGTCACCGACAAATCATGGACCATACACAAGCCTGTCAGAATACGGTTGCTAACCGGAGATCGGGTCACCGTACGCTTCATGAAACGGGAAGGCTCGGGCTGACAAATGACCGGGCTTTTGCGTACCACTTCTTCATTAAAGAGGATGTGGCGCGGGTAGCCAAGCAATTGGCACGCTTTGTCCAAATTGGTACTGCCGGGTATCCGCCCCTCATACACCCACGCGCTCACGCTGCGTGATGAGATGGATAGATCTTCGGCAAGCTGGGACAACTTGATATCATTGGCCATCAGCACGGCTAGAAGAACGCGGTTTCGGATTTGACAGCGTGTCGGTTTACGGAATCGTTTAACACGGACGCCTTTTCCCAAGTATTTACGGTTGATCAGAGACCACGCCTGGATGGAATGTTGTTCTGGTTGATTAGGCATATTTCCTCCGATTTTTTTAACCAAATACTACAATAAGAACCGGGGTACTTTCAAGTGCCGGGTGCACTGGTTTGGATTAGGCTCAAGTCCGGGAGAACGTGGAAGGAGGGAATTATGGACTAGGGTATACGCAATTCACTTCCTAGTATATTCCTAGATTACAATGTTTCACTAAATTTCAGGGATCAAAGAGAACATGGACAACAATAAATTAGGTCTTTAAGACTATGCATAGGACTATTTTACTTTTCTCTGATTTTAGTTGATGTGATGCGGATTATTACCTAAATTCCACCAATAGCATGGGCAGGACATGATCATTATCCCGCGATAATGTGCATAAATCCGAAAATAAAATCCGCAAGTTCAACCGGGCGATTGCTCTGTCAAAATCTATGACTCTTACATATCTTGTATAGTGATCAATTCAGCGAGAGGAGTGAAAAACGTGAGTCCAGCCATAAATACCTTTGCTGCAATTTCTGGAGCTTTCATAACGTTTGCTTTTGGCGTGTGGGATGAATTGCTGAGCTTGCTTGTTATTGCGATGGCTGTGGACTATGTTACGGGTCTCGCTGCAGCTGTAAGGTCGGGTACAGGGTTAAATAGCAACATCGGGTTTTGGGGACTTGCCCGCAAGGGGCTGATGCTGACTGTTATCCTTCTTGCTCACCGTATTGATCTGCTTATGGGAACAGATATCATCAAGGGAGGGGCCATCTACTTCTACTTGGTTAACGAGTTGATTTCCATTACAGAAAACTATGCCAGGATTGGTCTCCCGCTGCCTGATAAGATCAGACAAGCCATTGCCGTGCTGAAGAAACAGGAGGAGCTTTCTGATCGGGAATGGTCTAAACCGCAAGTTAAAGCACCCGAAGCTGATTTGAAGAGCCCGTCAGAAGAGACAACTCCCTCACAGGATGATGATACTGCAAAAAAGAACAGTTCAGCATAGCATTCTTTTATCGTTTAGAGAACGTTTACAAGTATCCTTTCGCAATAAGTGACGTTATGATATATTTTGGTTACACGAAAATTCATTCATTTCCACTAATATAGGCAAACGGGGTGCTTGTTCGATGATTAAACATATTGTTCTTTTTAAAATGAAAGACCGTTCTCCAGAAACCATTGAGGCTGCTGCAGACGTTCTTCGCAACTTGCAAGGCAAAATTGATGTTCTGATTTCGTTGGAAGTTGGCGTGGATGTGCTTCGCTCTGACAGATCTTTCGACATCTCATTGACGGCTGAATTTGCATCACTGGAAGATCTGCAGGCCTACCAGGTCCACCCGCTTCATCAGGAAGTCATCAAGTATATGAACGAGGTCAGAGAACAGTCGATTGCAGTGGATTACGAGATCTAATCAATTATTTCATTCTGCAGTGTTAAAGGAGACTGGGCATGAGCGATTTAAGAGACGTTATGGAATTTTTATATATTTTTATCGTGTTTTTGATTGCTTGCCCGGTGATGCTTTTCTGGCTTAAGCGAAGAGGAAAACGGAACCGATAATTCACTGAACGGGAAGTGACCGCATTGTATTACGTAAACAGAGAACAGATTGCCCGCAGACTTGCTGCCGTGCCGGAAGTTGCCGAAGGGCTTCGCCGAGTATCACAGGATTGGGATGGCAGTCTCATGCTGGGTTTGGTCCAGGAGCGCTGCCTTCACCTGGCTATTGAGATTGTAACGGATGTGGGAAGCTATCTTATCGATGGTTTCATTATGCGGGATGCCAGCAGCTATGATGATATCATTCAGATCAATCACGAAGAGAAGGTGTTTGATGCTTCGACGTACGAGGTGCTGAAGGGTCTCGTTTCGCTGCGCAAGCCGTTGGTACAGGATTATTTTAGCTGGGAGCGGGGAGAACTGCACCCACTAAGCGTAGAGGTGCCACATATTCTGGAACAGTTTGCTGAGCAGGTTAGTGTCTATGTGGAAAAAGAACTTGGTCCATTTCAGCAAGCTCAGATTGAGGGACAGAGTAAGGAATGAGGGGAACCAGCATGACAAATGAAAGGCAAGATGAAATAGAAAAGAATGAAGCGAATGAAATTCCTTCGGGGTTTCATCCTGTTTATATGGTGGAGCTATTATTTCGAGAGCAACCTAGAGTAGATCGAATTCGGTTGCAGAATGCACTTAGCCGCTATACCGGACAAGTCCGTCTGGCTGTGAAGCAGGTCAATGACCAACATTCCTCACAGAATACGACGGATGAAGCTGGGACGCAGAACGGGAAAAGCGATGCTCCAGAGCATAACCGTGACATGCTTGTTTTCTATCATACGGAACATCCGGTTTCATTTGAGGAAGGGAATATACCGGCACAGACCTGCATGCTTCCCGTGAACGAGATCAAGGATCGTTCACGCTTCGGTGGGGCAGTGCAGCAAGCCTGGCACTGGCCGGAAGCAGGAGAGGCAGTCAAGTCGGCGCAGTATTCCATCCGGCTTCATGATATGTTCGCTGCAGCCATGCCGCGCAAACAGCGTCTGGAACTGTTCCAGAATATGCTCCAGGCGGTTATGGAAGTTCTGCCTTGTGAGGGGATGTACTGGTACGGCAGTGACAAGCTGGTGGAGCCAGAAGCTTACATTCAGTCACAGAAGCGGGAGGAACATCTGTATGCAGCTATGAATGTACGCATGTATCAGGCAGGTGGAACGGAAGAACAGCGTGAACTAGTGATGGATACGGTAGGATTGTCCGCGCTCGGTGTTCCCGATGTGCAGTGTCATTTTACGGGACTGGATCCGGATACGGTAGCCCAGACATTGCTGGGGGCGGCCTATTACATATTCGATCAGGGGGATGTTCTCCAGGATGGACAGACGCTGGGCTCTTCTGGAGGAAGACGCTGGCGCTGCGAGCATCAGGCTGCACTAATTGCGCCCGGCCGTTATGTCATTGATCTTGACCCGGGGGATGCACATGCAGCACAGCAGCTCGAATCTTCTCGGCATTCATAATACCTGACATTCTACTGCGCAATACGGGACTTAAAAAGTTTTTGCCATCTGGAGTGTCAGGTCAAGCCCTTGCTGCTTATACTGCATCAACAGAGTAGGCATTCGCCCGGATCAATAAGCCTCAAGGTGTTGTTGCTTGGTATCCGGTACTTCATTAAGGTAAAGGGAGAGATGCAACGTGAAGGATTCAAACAAAGGTTTGTTGTGGGGAGCATTGATCGGTTCGGTAGTGGGTTCTGTAACAGCGTTGCTGCTGGCACCAAAATCCGGCCGTGAGCTGCGTCAGGACATTTCGGAAGGCGCGCGCCAGGTCACCGAAAAAGGTCAGGAATTGGCCGTTAAGGTCGGCGAGCAAAGCTCACAGATCGTATCCAAAGTAAAAGAAACGGCAGACGTTGTCATTCAGGATATTCAATCTTGGCGAAATTGCGCTGAAGGGAAAGAATTACGTGTATCTGCCGTCATTACCGACACGGATTCGGCAGCAGACTCTTCCGTAAATAATAATGAAAATGAGTCTGGCATTGACGTGGTTGCGAAGCTGCCTGCAGATGATTCGAAAGACAATATCTGAAGCGATGCTTGGCATAAGCAGGCTTTCCTCGAAGAATGAGGAGAGCCTGCTTTGTTGTGTGCGACAATGATGTGGAAGCCGCAGCGTGCGGTGTTTTATTTGAACCCTGAGATGAAATCGGGTAAGATGTAGGTACCTTTTTGCCGGAATAATCATACGGTAGGAAGAAAGCTCTGGAACCAAATCGTTATCAGAACCAATTCAATGAAGAAGGAAGCGGTGTGTTCGTGCAGCAAGCAATCGCTATATTAGACTCCGGTGTAGGGGGATTGACCGTCGCCAAGGAAGTGATGCGTCAGCTCCCGCGGGAAAAGATCATTTATTTTGGAGATACTGCCCGGACACCGTACGGACCCCGTTCGTCCGAACAAGTTAAACAATTTACGGAACAAATCGTTGATTTCTTGATCCAGTTCGATCCGAAGGTTATCGTTATCGCCTGTAACACAGCCACGGCTGCAGCGCTTGACTATATACGGGCGAAGGTGAATGTCCCCGTTATCGGGGTCATCCATCCCGGGGCGCGTGCTGCCATTACGGCTACTCGCACAGGGCGCATTGGCGTGATCGGTACAGTGGGAACCATAGGAAGCGGTGCATATACTTCGGCACTTAAGCAGTTATCCCCCTATATTGATGTGGTCAGTCAGGCTTGTCCTGCATTGGTGCCTCTAGTGGAGCAGGGTGAATTTCGTTCCGAACAAACAACACTTACGGTGGAGCAATCGTTGGGTCAGATCAAACAACAACCAATTGATTGTCTTATTTTGGGTTGTACCCATTATCCATTTCTCATGGAAACGATCCAGGAAGTCATGGGACAGGAAGTAAAATTGATCAGTTCGGCAGATGAGACGGCGAGGGAAATCAGTACGATTTTGTATGATAAACGAAAGCTGGCAAGTGGGGATGAGACACCGGTGCATCAATTTTTCTGTACGGGGGACCCGCGCATGTTCCAGAATATCACCCGCCAGTGGCTGGGAGAGCAAATCTCGAAAACACCTGTCGTATGGCAGGTCACCCGATTAACGTAGCTTAGCAGTACCCATTCCTATATGAGTTAAGTTTGTTGCTTAACCCACTGCACTCATCGATCATACCGGAGCCCTAGCGCTCCGGTTTTTCATTTTCACTATAAACAGGGCTTCAAAAAAGGCTTGCGTGATTCATGTCACATGACGGACAACCGGGTTCGCATACATATTAGGGTAGAACCATTAAGAGCATAGGACGGGGAGAATTGCGTTCTCCTGCCGGGAAAGGAGACACCATGGAGCTTCAGTGGATTATTGTTCAGTCAGGGGATACCTTATCCCGCGTTGCTTCTGCATATCACATGACAAAGGGACTGCTTGCTGCCCTGAACCCGGAAGCAGCAGCGCAGCCCTACTTGCTTGCTGGGCAGATGCTGCGAATCTTACCGGGGACCGGTCGCAGATATGCTGTTCAGCCTGGGGAAAACGTGGGGTGGATCGCAGAACGTTTTGGCCTGAATGAAACAGAGCTGCGCGAGGCTAATCCCGAGTTTGCGAACGTTGAGGATTGGTGCGGACGTTGCATTCATATTCCGGATTCAAATGGCAAAACTATTGTCAGGTTAAAGGGGGAATACGGTTACCGTGAATTGAGCCGGGATATCGTGCTGCTTGAGAAGAAATATCCCTTCATTTCCACAGGTTCAATCGGTACAAGTGTCATGGGGAAAGCCTTACCCTACCTGAAGATTGGCGAAGGACCGCGGCATATTCACGTTAATGCCTCCGTTCATGCTAATGAATGGCTTACGAGTGCGGTAATCATGCGTTTTATTGAAGAATACGCGAGGGCATACACGGACAGCGTGCCATGGCAACAATTTAGGACAGAACGTTGGATGCGGGAAACGACGTTGTGGGTCGTGCCGATGGTCAATCCGGATGGGGTGGAGCTCGTTCAGGAAGGTGTTGTGAATAGGCATCCACATGCCAAGCAGCTGCTTGCCTGGAATGCCGGACGCTCGCACTTTACCCATTGGAAAGCTAATATCAGAGGGGTCGACCTGAACGATCAATTTCCGGCTCACTGGGAGGAAGAGGCAGCCCGAAGAGGCATTACGTCACCTGGCCCCCGGGATTATGCAGGAAAGGCACCATTGTCTGAACCGGAAGCAAAAGCACTTGCAGCGTGGACGGAACAGCACAGCTTCGCTGCTGTCATTTCCTTGCACAGTCAGGGGCAAGAGATCTATTGGAACTACCGGGATTTGGAGCCCAGAGAGAGTGCGCCGTTATCACGCAGGTTAGCACGGGCCTCAGGTTACAAAGCAGTTAAATTAGGCGGAAGTGATGCTGGATACAAAGACTGGTTCATTCAACAGTTTCGGAAGCCCGGCTTCACGGTGGAGGTCGGACTCGGCGTCAATCCGCTACCGGTTGAACAGTTTGATGATATCTGTGTCGAGGTGGGCATGCTGCTGGCTGAGTTACTATCGGATGGGGGGACAGGAACAGAACCTCTGTCATGAAACTTCTAGCTTCCAAGGACGTATAAAAACAAACGGGCGCTGAAACAGTGTCCCGTCTTTTTTTGGTTATCATACCGTTCCTGAAAGGGTAATGAGTAAAATACGAACATGTGCCTTCCTCTGGCGCATGATGAATTTGGAGGGATTCACATGAAGTGGAGAAGACTGCTGTCGTTCAAACGATGGACTGAAGTGTTCAAGAGACTGCCCCGCCTATTGCGGGCTCCGCAGATCCCTTTGCATGAGAAACTGCTTTTTATCATCCCGGTCCTGCTGTATTGGGTTCTGCCCGATGTCATGCCATTTATGCCTATCGATGATATTGGTGTTACTTTGCTGCTCATGAACTGGTTTGTCAGTCGTGCGGAGAGGAAATATCCGGTGCTTCCATCTCGGGCCTAATGGAGATATGACATGAACTGGGACTGTTCACCATTGATTTTGCATCAATGTTATTGCGAAGCGGAGTAACTTTCTTTACAATAGATGCTGGAGTTTAGAAATGCTGAAATTGTTGGAACCAGCAATTACAATATAGGAGATGAAGTCGAAATGAACTGCAAAATTACTCGCAATGCTGCCAAAGTATTGAAATTGGAGCTGGACAAGCCCGAAAACGAAGGGAAAAAACTCCGTGTTGTCATCACGCATGCACACGGGGACCACGCTCACTACGGACTTGATCTGGACACGCCTAAAGAAAACGATACAGTAGTGTCCACGGACAAAGAGATCGATGTAATTCTTGAGAATGATCAACCGCTTCTGGATGGCGTTAAAATTGACTACCTGTACCTTCCTCAAGAGGGATTTGTTATCACCAATCCTTCCAAAGGCAACCACGGCGATCACTAAGGCCGCGAAGAAGGGGAACTCATGGCTAACGATATCCGCGTATGCGAAAAGTGTAATCATATCAGATTGAAGTCGATTGTGCCCAAGCTGGAGAAAATGGCTCCGGATACGGAGATCAAGATTGGATGTAAATCGTACTGTGGTCCTTGTGCGAAACGTGCTTTTGTGTTTATCAACGGTCGGTACATTAGTGCGCCGACGGAAGAAGAAGTACTGGCAAAAGTGGCAAAATTCGTGAAGTAAAAGAGAGAGGCTGAGGCCTCTCTTTTTTGTGCGAAGTGATAACTTGGGTTGAACTCTAACGATTCATGATGTATTCAAGGGTACATCATATCGGTGCATCCTTTTTCATTTCGTAAATGTCAAACGTGTCCTCACGTATTTCAATGGCGATTATCGTATCTTCTTTCTGGAAAAAGTGAACATGACCCAATCGGTTTTCTTCCATCTCAACCCATCCTTCATTGTGTAACTTCTGAAAATAATCAGTGGGCGTGTAGAGGCCTTGCTCACCTCCAATATGTTTTAATTCATACGATGCACTTATTTGAATATTACGGTTTGCCGAATTGGTCGTAACACCTAATAGTATTGCATTCTCCGGAACAGGAAAATCTGCATGGATGGTGGAGCTCGTGTATCCCGTTATTTGATACGTCGAGGAAGAACAGCCGCTGGCAAACAGTAAGGCAGATAACATAATGACTGGTGACCACAGGTTCTTCAAACAACCATCTCCTTCTAGAAAGCTTTCTTTAAGACTAACGCAGGGAGTCTGTGGAAGGTTACGGATCTTCGGATATTATGTTTAAAACGAGTTGTGGTCCAACATTTATACAATGTTGATGTCTAAGAAGAATAAGGCAGGGTCTGATCAACCATCCTAAAGGGGTAACAGGAACATGATCCCAAGGAGGAATACTCATGCCGAAGCGTTATGATTCCAGTTTGCAAGCGAATACCACCGTATCTCAGGCGCAGAATGCAGTGAACAAACTTCATTTTGCCGTATCTCAGGCCATGTCTCATCCAACCGAGCAGACCATTGAACAGGCTGAGCGTCGATTGGCCCATACGGAGCAGGCCATGCGTCAGGCTGAGCTTTCGCTGGGAGGACAGGGTGTCGAGCTGGCAGAAGAAATGTTCACTGAGGAGAAGAGAAGGTTGAACTCCATCCAGAGTCAGAACGGGCAAGGGAATCAATAGCTGTTCCTGTCACACCAGAACCCGCATGCCATAGGGCTTTGCGGGTTCTTTGCTTCATGTTACCTTTTACGAATCTCCCGGGAATGAGTCGCTCTGAACAGGAAGATAGGGGAACGCTTAAATTTCTGTCAGAAGGTTAATAAACCTTGAGCAGCCAAATTC
This sequence comes from Paenibacillus pabuli, assembly GCF_039831995.1. Lineage (NCBI taxonomy): Bacteria > Bacillati > Bacillota > Bacilli > Caryophanales > Paenibacillaceae > Paenibacillus > Paenibacillus pabuli. Next base: position 2,041,219 of record NZ_JBDOIO010000003.1, on the reverse strand, counting down.
CATACGGGAGGTACAGGATGACCAAACATATTACAGATTGCACGATTCTGAATAATGGGGTAACGATGCCTTGGCTAGGATTTGGAACATATAGAGCAAAGGGTAAGGAAGTGCAGCAAGCCGTTGAGACGGCACTGGAAGTAGGATATCGCAGCATTGATACGGCATCTGTCTACGGAAATGAAGAAGAAGTGGGACAAGCCATAGCAGGCAGTGGAATTGCCCGAAATGAGCTGTTTGTGACAACCAAGCTCTGGAATGAGGATCAGGGGTTCGATTCGACGCTCAGAGCATTTGAGGCCAGTCAGAAGGCATTGGGACTGAATGTGATTGATCTATATTTAATTCACTGGCCGGGAAGAGACCAGTACAAGGAGACGTGGAGAGCATTCGAACGTCTATATAGCGAAGGAAGCGTACGGGCGATTGGTGTGAGTAATTTCCAAATACATCATTTGCGCGAAATCATAGATGAAGGCGGAACGGTCCCTGCGGTCAATCAGGTGGAACTGCACCCGGGTTTGATTCAGCAGGAACTGCAGGACTTCTGTGGAGAGCAGGGAATTCAGCTGGAAGCCTGGAGTCCGATCATGCGAGGAAAGCTGAACAATGAATCCACGTTGAAGGGCCTTGCTCAAAAATATGGAAAGACACCTGCACAGATTATCTTGCGCTGGGATATTCAAAATCAGATTGTGACCATACCGAAGTCGGTTACACCAGAGCGTATTCGGGAGAATGCAGACATTTTTGATTTTGAATTAACGCCGGATGAGCTCAGATCGATTGATGCCTTGGATTCTGACAAGAGAACCGGGCCGCATCCGGATCAGCTCTTTTGGGATTGAGTGTAGCTCAATCCCAATATAAGTATTCATTGTTCTGTTTGCGATGGTTCCGGATACGGATCGTTCTTTCGATCGCTTTTGTCTCCAAATTTGTCGTCTCGGGAACGAGCCCAATGTTCGGGTATGCGAGGAGATCGATCGAGAAGGTTTTAAACAGATGCTGCTAGGCGTGTTGTCAGCACTCATATAACCAATAGTCCGATTTATCCCGTAAACTAAAAGGTCCTCTTCCAGATGGAGAGGGCCTTTTCTCTCTTTCGTAATGCTGTCAACTTGGATTTAATCAGACAGGCTGTGTTACAGTGAGAAGGAATGGCGAGATACTTCATCTGGCGGACTTACCCCTGCATACGGGTGTTGTGTTCATTGAACAAAAATTTCCTATCACAAAAGAGTCCATATGATGTATAATCTAATGTTATGTGAAGGTTGTCACAAAGTTTTAAGGTTTTTACATCATAGGAGGCTTAAAATACATCATGAGTAATTGGGCTTTATTTAAAAATATGACCCGACTGTATTCGGTAACGGTAATGGTTGTTCCAGTCATACTAGGTACCATCGCAGCCTACGCCATGCAGAAGGAATTTAGTTTTCTTTTGTTTATGCTGACGTTAGTGGGCGCGGTGTCCGCTCATATTTTTTCCAATATGGTAAACGATTTATGGGATTATCGGAACGGAACGGATACCCAAGCAACGGAGACAGAAGGCGCGATTTCGACGCACTCCGGGTTTCTGACTTCGGGAACCATGACCGAGAAGAAATTTGCGGCGATTACCTGGGGATTTCTTGTGCTGGCTGGGGCTTGCGGTCTTATTCTTACGATCGTCAGCGGTTGGCCGATCCTGGCTATTGCGCTGATCGGTGCTTTGATCGCTTATTTCTATGTTGCACCGCCAATTAAATTCGGCTACCGTGGAAAAGGCTATAGTGAAATCGGGATATTTATTTCCTTTGGTATCCTGCCGGTTCTGGGTGCCTACTATGTACAGACAGGAGAGTTTGCGCTTGCGCCGCTGCTACTGTCCTTGCCGGTCGGCATGCTGACCACCATGCTGCTATTTAACCATCATTTTCTGCACTGGCGTGCGGACCGCGAAATCGGCAAGAAGACGCTGGTCGTCATGTGGGGGGAAGAGCGGGCGCTTCGTCTATCCAAGCTGATGACGATCCTTGCTTACATCCTTTTGATCGTTTGTGTGGTGTTTCATGCTCTGCCCGTGTATGGTCTTGTCGCGATTCTTTCTGTTATTCCAATGTACAGGGTTTATAAATCACTGGGCAAAGTTAATCCGTCTGAGACGTATCTGCCGCTTATGGGAGCTTCCCAGCAATCATCAGTGCTCTGCGGCCTGATTATGTGCGTAGGGCTGCTGCTCTAATAGGGTGTATAAATAGGGTCCGTTCCTGCATTAGGCAGGTCAGGCAAGGTCTTGTGTGGGAATCGTTGCTTACGGAACAGTACTCCTTATTGAACTTATAATCTTCTAAATATTTGAGCTGTAAACACCAAGAACGTTCTTCATGGAGAACGTTCTTTTTTCATACTTGTACGAAATGGGGATGAGTTGAAGTTATAAGTTGAAAAAAAGCAGCAGATTCAGGGGGTATCCCTTGCTCCTGCTGCTCCTGCTGCTTTTGTGTTATTTGGATTGATTATCGGATTGCGGCACTTCGCATCCGTCGTCCGTGCATACACCACCTGCATCAGCGTTAGGTGTGCTGGATTCAACCATTGTGAAAGGGGAACGCTCATCCCATGCCTTCTGAATGGCATCCCGGAATACATCGTCCGGCTGCGCGCCGGATACGGCGAACTTGCGGTCGAATACGAAGAATGGCACGCCGCGAATGCCTAGCTGCTCGCCTTCAGCCTGATCTGCACGAACCTGATCCGCGAATTGATTGCTAGCCAGCACATCGGCAGCTGCGTTACGATCCAGACCGACTTCCTCGGCCAGTTGAATCAGTACATCCGTGTCACCAGCATGTTTGCCTTCCATGAAAATGGCCTGGAACAAACGCTCGCTGAGTTCAAGCATTTTGCCTTGTGTATCTGCCCAGTGGGTCAAGCGGTGAGCGGAGAACGAATTGGTAGGGATCATCTCGTCAATATTGTATTCCAGTCCGGCCGTGCGGGCATTGGCGTTCATTTGGGCATTCATGCCTTTTGCCTGCTCCACGCTCATATTGTATTTGGCAGCGAGATATTCCGCATTCGTTTTACCACTGTTCAACTCAGCGTTGGAATCCAGCTCGAAACTTTTGAATTGCAGCGTCACTTTATCACGGTGTGGGAACTGAGCCAGTACATTTTCCAAACGGCGTTTGCCAATATAACAGAAAGGACACATAAAGTCGGACCATATTTCAATATTCATGTTTTAAAACCTCCATATAAATGAAACCAATTTAGTTACAATTATAAAGCGACTTTCGAATTAACGCAAGGCAGGTATCAGGCCGGTCCAAAAAAAGAAGTGCTAAACATGCAAAGGGTGCACGCTTAACACTTTGGTGGTAAATAAAGGTACAAAATCTTTGATTCGATAGTACCTGACTACCTGAATACGTAAAGAAGCGAAAAGGAACAAATTACTTGTCACGGTAAGCCTGGGACCAGTGGTAAGGCTGGATTTCGTCCAATCTTTTATAGATTAACCTTCCATCCGGATCATATACAGCTGCTTTCACATCTTCACCCCAGAAAAATAACCGTTCCTGACATACCCCGCAAGGGGTGAGCACTTTGAATTCCGAATGTTCGTCATCACGTGCCACGCAGATGGAGTGCGTAACTCGCTCGTTTAATTTGTGTGCTTCGAGATAGGCGCCCGTCTCCATGCACAGGTGTGTGGCATCATTGATGACTTCTGGGGCAACGCTGATTAACAGCGAACCCGCATCGGTATAAACGGCCGCTGCACCACCCCAACCTTGAGGATAGCGATGCTTCACAAAGTTCGCTGCTTCATCATATAACCTTTGTTCAATCGATATTGGATCTGATTGAGTATTCATGATTTAAGTTCTCCTTTTATCAAACTCTACTACACGCCGACGGTGGAAGAGGTATCCTCTAGGATGCGGGTTCTGCATTGTTGTTCTCTTCATGGAAACGCCGGATTAGATCGTACGTAATGACTGTATCGGACACGTGCAATCTCTTTGAAGCCTCGTCATGTCCGGAATTGCAGGCGTTGATGTCTATCTTGTTGCGGGTGGACAGGTCATAACATGACCCGTTCGCGTATATATAATCGTCTGAAGGGATATAAAATACGGAACCATCAGTGAATGCACCGCTTCGCAATACAACTGTCCGGGCTGATCCGTCATAAATGTCGTTCCCCATATGATAATAAGATTCATCCGTTATGCCGAGCAAATGAAGCACCGATGGAGTAATATCCAGTTGTCCGGCGGGTTGATCAATGGTCCCTGCTTCGGATCCATCTGGCAAATGCACCAGTAAGGGAACCTCGTTCATGATTTGCTCCATATCCAGTTCATTCAGAGATCGTCCAAGAAATTGCTCATATTGTGCCTGTTCTTTGATCGAATTATCGTGATCCCCGTAGAACATGAAGATGGTTTTGTCCCATAATCCCCGGTTCTTCAGATCTTCTACCATGCTGCCCAGCGCGGAGTCTACATAATGAACAGATTGCAGATAGTCGCCGAACATGGTTCCTTCGAACTCACCTACATCAAGCTGCTGTCTATCCTTCGGGAGTGCGTACGGATGATGACTGCTGAGTGTGATGAGGAAGGAATAGAACGGCTTGGTAACCTCGCTGTCCATCTTCTGAACGGATTGCCGGAAAAAAGACTCATCGGACAGGGACCAGCCAAGCGGATCATCCTGTTCAAAATCATTTTTGCTGTAAAACTTGTCGTAGTTCATGTTCTGATACATCGTATAACGGTTCCAAAATCCGCTCTCGTACGCATGAAATACATTCGTACTGTAACCATTGTCTTTCAGAATTGAAGGCAGAGAATCATACGCGTGGTCTGCGTACCGAACAAAAGCTGATCCAACAGGCAGGGGATGGAGTGAAATATTGGCTCCAAAGTCGGCATCTGATGTTCTGCCCTGGCCTGTTTGGTGATAAAAATGACTGTAATATTGGCTTTCCTTCATCAGTTCGTTAAAATGCGGCGTGATTTCCTGACCGCCAATGCTGTGCCCGATCATGAAATTCATGAAGGCTTCTCCTTGAACGATGATGAGATTGCTATCCTTGTACTTGCCAAATATGGCGTTTTCGCTCGAAGCGTTACTCTGTCTGTCGGCAAAAAAGGATTTGGCTTTCTCGACATCAGCAGGGTCAGCCTCTGGGCCGGAACCGATATGGTCTTTGGCATAGTTGTACAGATCATATCCATGAAAAGCAAGAAGCCCGGTCACATTATACATGGAGACATTCCACCAATTATTGTCGAACAGCCCCTTGGCCCATGTTTTACTGTAGAAATAGATAGGCCCTACCGCAAGGCATAGTCCAAGCACGAAGGCAATGCTGCCTGCAGTAAATCTGCGCATGCCTCTTTTTTTGCCGCGGTGATCGGAGTAACTTCTTAACCCGTTAATGGTTGTAGACGTACGGGAGAAGCGATTTCGCCTGCTGAATAGCAGAATGGCCCCATACGGAATGATGGCAAGCCAGTCTGCGAAGAACCACAAGTCACTGGCGTGTATGAGCGTAGCAATGCTGTCACCCAGTGCATCAACTTGTCTGGCTTGCATTAACACAGGGATCGTTAGAAAGTCCTGAAAGTATCGATAATAAACCATATCGGCATAGATCAGCGCTGTGAGGAGCAGATTGAGCACGACAAGAGACAATACCATGCCCCGCCTAGGCAGCCACCAGGTCCAGAAGGAAAGGAGCAGCAAAGAGCCGATGGCAATGACTTTATCCAAGAGACCCATGGTGATGTTGTAGGCATGAAGGTTGTGATGCAGCCACATGAGTTTCAGCAGCATCAGCAAGAGAAAAATGAGATATAACGTAAGTGGATGATTAAGAAGCCTACGCGGCGACATGCTGCGTGTAGGCTGTGAGATGACCATCTAGGTTCCCTCCCAGTTGCAGTGTTTTGTTCATCTAATGTTAACGGAATGTAAAAATAGGGCTCCATTCATTATAGCTCTCCTTCATGGCATTTCAACTATGCCCAGTGCGGGAGTGCTTCATGCAGAAATTTGGCTGTATAACTGTACAAAAAAAAGCGCCCCAGCCGTGTAGGCAGGAGCACTCGATTTCCGTGTAATTATTGTTGTGGTGACTGATTCCGCGGAGGCAAGGGTCCCAGGTACTGATAGTACTGGGTTTCGATTCGTCCATTAAACAATTTGCGACGCTTGTCTGCCTTGCGGCCGAAAGCATCTTCGAAAGATTTGGTTGAAGTGATGGCAAAAAAGGACCAAGTCGGCATTTCAAGGTAACTGCGTCCTAAGGAGCGAATCAACTTCTGAACTTCCTTCTCTTCGCTCAATCGTTCCCCGTATGGCGGGTTGGTAATTATCACACCATATTCCCCTTGAGGTCTGGCACGATGTGCAGGCAGTACACTTACTTCAATATCCTTGGCAAATCCTGCACTTTTGATCGCTGCCTGGGCTACCTCGATCGCTTCGGGATCAATATCGCTGCCGGCAATCTGCAATGGAACGTCGTCACGAACAGCGTCAAATGCTTCCTCACGAGCCTGTTCCCACAGTTCTTTAGGGATGACATCCCAATTCTCGGAGTTGAAGGAGCGGCGCAGTCCTGGTGCGATGTTCCAACCGATCATGGCTGCTTCAATCAGCATGGTGCCTGAACCGCAACACGGATCATAGAAGGGGCGGGATACGTTCCAACGGCTGAGCTGAATAAGCGCAGCGGCGAGTGTTTCTTTCAGCGGAGCCTCAGTCACAAGTTTACGATAACCCCGTTTGTGAAGTCCTGGTCCGGTCGTGTCTAACGTAAGCAGGGCGCGGTCATTCAGCAAAATCACTTCAATGACATAACGAGCCCCGTTCTCAGGGAACCATTCAGTGTTATGTGTCAGCTTCAGTTTTTCAACGATCGCTTTTTTGACGATACCCTGAGAGGCAGGAACACTGCTCAGCTGGGATTTGTGGGAGCGGCCTTCGACAGGGAATTCACCGTTCGCGGGAATCCATTCTTCCCAAGGGAGTGCCTTGGTTCCTTCGAACAATTCGTCGAATGTGGTTGCCGGGAATTCGCCCATTTTGATCAGAACCCGGTCAGAACTTCTCAGCCACAGGTTACAGCGGCAAATATCGATATAATCTCCAGTAAATACAACCCGGCCGTTCTCGACCGTAACATCCTCATACCCCAGCTGTTTCAATTCCCGGGCTACGACAGCCTCAAGTCCCATTGCTGAGGTCGCAATTAATTGCAATTGAGCCATGTGTTTCATTTCAACTCCATTTCAAGCCGAAGAGGACTGTGTCTTCATCCAGCTGTATAGTGACGGTGCGGCCTTGCCGCATTCCGCGAAAAAACTTACAATGAGAAATGCGGTGAGCACTCTGCTCGCAAAAAGCAGGTAATACTGTAGTCTAACCGCCTGTGTTGATAACAAACATTCATTATAGAACATTGGCATCCATAAGGAAAGCAGTCCAAGTGTCCAAGGAGGATATACGTGGTGAATCTTACCCCTGACGAATATGTAAATCAATTATTTCAAGAGGATGAGCTGTTATTAAAGGTAAAAGAGGCCATCCGTTCAAACAACATGCCGGAAGTGTCGGTTGCACCGGCTTATGGTCGTTTGCTCACGTTTCTCGCCAAAACATCACGGGCAGAGGCCGTGCTCGAAATCGGCGTGCTGGGCGGTTACAGCGGAATTTGTCTTGCCCGCGGTTTGGGGGAAAGCGGAACCCTCACTTCATTAGAGTTGAAAGAGGAATATGCGGCGATGGCCCGTGCTCATCTGGAGGAAGGCGGCTTCGACGAAAAGGTAGAGTATCGCATTGGCCCGGCTGCAGACAGCCTGAAGCAATTGGAACAGGAAGGTCGCACATTCGATTTCTTCTTTATTGACGCAGATAAGGAGAATTATCCGGTATATCTCGATTATGCCATTAAGCTGGCCCGGCCGGGTGCCGTCATTGTAGGCGATAATTGTTTCCTGCGTGGTCGTACGCTGAATCCGGACAAGCAGGGTCCGGCTGTCCTTGCTGTTCGAAGGTTCAATGAACAGATGGCGAGTGATCCACGCCTTGTAACAACGATGCTGCCGGATTATGATGGCTTGGCATTGGCGTGGGTGAAATAAGTAAACAAAAGAGTTAAAACATGCTGGACTAAAAAGAGATGAACTTCATCCCTGATCGCTAAAGGGCCGAAGTTCATCTCTTTTTTTGTAATTTTTTTAATTAAGTTAAGTGTATAAGGGCTATTAAACTTCAGGTGTACCGTAAGTTTCAAACCATTTTTTGATCGTTTCAAAATCATCACTGAACGACAGGCCAAGCATGAGCAAAATTCGTGCTTGTTGAGGGCTGAGGTTGTCCCCGGCAATGACGCCGTCTCCGCCGCCATATACGCTTCCCGAACCTGTGCGGGTAGTAGTTACGAAAATGACTCCCTCTTGGGTGGCTTTTGTGCGGGCTTGTCCCATTGCTCTGGAGATGCCACCTGCTCCGGTACCTGAAGTTACGATCCCTTTGGCTCCGCCGCGTACGAAACCTTCAATCGCTTCCCCGCCAGCTTCCTGATAGGAGATTGCAATTTCGACTTTCGCCAGATCAGCCTTCGTAATTTGGCTCAAATCAAATGCCGGCTTGGCCGTGCCTTCAGGTTTGAGTGCACGTGCAGGAGCGCGATAAATTCGAATGTTCTCTTCATCGATGTAACCAACAGCACCAAGCATTGGGGTCTCAAATGTATCAGTCCGATAGTCATTCGTTTTGGTTACACCACGTGCAAGCTGAATCGTATCGTTCAGCATCAATACCGTTCCAAACGAAGTGGTGCGTCCGCTTCCCGCAAGTTTGATGGCGTTGTACAGATTCGCTTGGGCATCTGAACCGATAACAGTCCATGGTCGCATGGAGCCTGTAATGACGACGGGTTTATCGCTCTGAACCGTCATGTCAAGGAAATAAGCAATTTCCTCCATGGTATCCGTACCTGTAGTAACCACGACACTGTCATACTGATCAAGTGCCTTATCTACGGTTAGAGACAAATCGTATAGATCTGCCATGGTATATGAGCCTGAACCTGAGTTTCCGAATTGAAGTGTGCTAACATCTGCAATCTTCTGTTTGTCGGGTAACGCATCAACCATATCTTCAATCGGGAGCGTGCCCGCTCTGTAATTCTGGAAGCTGGTCGCATCCTCGGATTGACCTGCTATCGTTCCACCTGTCCCGATCACAAGCACATTAGGCAAAGCGGATTGCTTCGAGGCCTGAGGCACGGCAGGAATGGATGTATTCCGGGCAGGTGTACTAGACGAAGTGCTCTGTACTGCACTTGTCGTTCCGCTCACTTCTACCGTAGCGGCTTGAGCCGCATAGGTTCCGATTGGGGATAAAGAGATGGTCAGAGCGGTTAAAGCGGCGGTACTCCATACAGCCCAGGGACGAAGATTTGAATGTTTGCTCATAATTAGCACTCTCCTTCAAGTTAGTAACGTGTGATGTTTGTTCAGAAGAATATGTAAATGAATTGAGATGATTGTATTTCATGTTAACTAATATGACAATAGAAGAAAATAAGAGGTTTTATAGTTTAATCGGTAGGAATATAGAGTAAATAGATTATTTATGAGGTTAAATGAATAAATATAAACTGCTGAAAAGTGGAATTGAGTCGGGGAATAAATTTTAGTAGGTATTACGTGTTATTAAAATTAACATATAAGTCTTTGAGCCTGCTTGAAAATGAAGTTTGTGGGATTGAAAGGGTACTCCCTAGGAAATGAGGCTCAATTATTGCCAAATATTTGTATGACCACACCGTAGAGTCTATAATATACGGTGTTTCATATATGTAAATAAGTATATATTATCGATTGGAGGAAAAACGATGAACCGAGCACCCAGAAAGTATGCTAATTACATTCCGATCCGGGAACTGGAAGCAGTAGAGCAACAGTTATCTCCCTTCCAGGTGTACGCTGAACTTCGTGCGAATACTCCAGTCCGATACGATGAGCATCGTGAATGCTGGGATATCTTTCGTTACGAAGATGTACAGTATGTATTGAAAAATCCAAAGCTGTTCTCATCAGCGCGTGATCGTGCGAATACTAGCATGCTCACGACAGACCCGCCCAAACACAAGCAGTTGAGGGATCTGGTTAATCAGGCGTTCACGCCCAGAGCCATTGAGGCGCTGGCTCCACGCATCCAGGAAATTGCCGATGAGTTGATTACTCCCCGTCTCCTGCAGGGTCAAATGAATCTGGTCGATGATCTGGCGACCCCGCTGCCTGTCATCGTGATTGCAGAACTCCTTGGAGTCCCCGCAGAAGATCGGCAGAAGTTTAAGGACTGGTCTGACGCCTTGGTTAAGGGAGCACGCGATGACAGTGATGAAGCTTTCCAGGAACTGATGGAAGAGAAAAAGCGAAATCAACAGGAACTGGCGATCTATTTCACAGCTATTATGGAAGAACGCAGGCAACAACCGCAGGATGATCTAATCTCTTTGCTGCTCGCAGCAGAGATCGAAGGGAAAAAGCTGAGCGAAGAGGAAGTGGTCGGTTTCTGCATTTTGTTGCTTGCCGCCGGCAATGAAACGACGACCAATCTGATCACCAATGCGGTACGGATTCTTGCAGAACAATCCGAGCTGCAGCAGCGGCTGCGTGAACATCCTGAGCACATGGCTTCAGCTGTTGAGGAAACGCTGCGTTATTACCCGCCGATTGTTGCGATTGGACGCGTAGCCAAAGAAACGGTCGAATTGAACGGGCAGACCATACAGGAGGGGGCACAGGTTATTTCATGGGTAGGTTCGGCCAATCGGGATAGCGATGTGTTTGGCAATGCAGAACAATTTGTAGAGGATCGCAAACCGAACCGGCATATGGGGTTTGGTTTTGGCATTCACTTCTGTCTGGGGGCCCCGCTTGCTCGACTGGAGGCGAGGGTTGTGCTCCATACCATGCTGCAGCAGATGCAGGGTATCCGGCTTGTTCCAGGAACGACACTGCAGCCGATTCAAAGTGCTTTCGTATTTGGTGTGAAAGAGTATCCCATCCAATTCGAAAGCCTTGTGCAGCTTTAAAAAAAGATGGCAAAAAAGCCACATTCGTTGTCCGGTGGGGCAATGAATGCGGCTTTTTTTGATCCGTTCCATGTGAAGGTTGGTCCGATCAGGATTCCCTGATGAGAGCAGGCTTTTTGTATAGTTTGAATCGGACCCATACCATATTGATTAATAGCAGGCCGCCAGAGACGATAAACAATCCCTCGATGCCGATGAATCCTGCCATAAAACCTCCGATTACGGCCCCAAGCATATTCCCGAGAGCGAGCGTGCTGGTATTGAAGCTGAAGGCACGGCTAACCATGCCATCTGGGGTGTAGGCTCGAATCAGGGCGTTAACACTGGGCAGCAGACCGCCCATGAACACACCCATGGCAAAACGCACTAAAATGAGCTGCCATACCGATTGAACGAAGGCTTGTGGTATTAACAGGAGCCCTGTTCCTATAAGAGAGAAGGTCAGAACCTTATGTGCACCAATACGGTCACTGAGCTTGCCCAGAATTGGAGACATGGCCATGTTGGATAGTCCGGTGACGGCACCGACAAGACCAGCCCAGAATGCCACGTTTACATCCGATGCATGCAGTTTTTGTACATACAGCGGCAAGAGTGACATGGGACTAATCATCGCGAACTGCAGCAGGAACGTTACAGCAAACAATGCTGGCAGCTGTGGGGACTTGTTCAATTCCTTCAGCCCGGACAATACGGATTGTTCCGGTAGTTTAGCGGCTTCCTTGCGGTCGAATTTTTCTCTCACCAGGAACATGGCCAGCAGTGATGCAGCAAAGATCAGACCGCCTGTAATGTAGAAAATGGGCCGGAAGCCTACGGCATCCGCAAGCAAACCACCGATCAGTGGACCGAGAATCGTTCCGGCTACCTGTCCAGACTGGCTGATCCCCATGGCGAAACCCATGCGATCCTTGGGTGTTGTTCCCGAGATCAGGGAAACGGCTGCCGGATTGAAACCGGAGATTGTGCCATTGAGCAAACGCAATAAAAGCAGCTGCCATGGATTTTGCGCAAATCCCATTAGTGCGATTACAATCGCCATCCCGAATCCGGAGCGCAGCAGCATAATTTTACGTCCGTACTTATCGGACAGTTTGCCCCACAAAGGTTGGAACAAAAATGAAGTGAGGAAATTGGCAGCAAATATAAATCCCGCCCATATGCCAATCTCGTGCTCGCCGACGACGCCTAAATCCTTGGCAAGGTATAGGGATAAAAAAGGCGTAATCATGGTCATGCCCGAATTGACCAGAAACTGTCCAAACCAAAGCACGATGAGGTTCACTTTCCAAGTTTTCAAAGTGCTTTCACTTCCTTTCCGTAATTCGTGAAAAAAACACCATTCTTTCATTATACCATAATTGGCATATGGATGAGGGGATGTAAGGAATGTCATAGTATTGTCATCGGAACAGATCGGCACGTGGTTGTTACTGCTCTTCAAAAAGGGCATAATGAGAGTTATGAGTCCAAAAACTATTGGAGGCTTCTTACATGAGCTATAATGATCGTTTGATTCGAGCCAGCTTCAAGCAACAAGTGGACCGTGTTCCTGTGTGGTACATGCGTCAGGCTGGGCGTTATGATCCTGAATATCGCAAAATTAAGGAAAAGTATTCTTTGCTCGAAATTTGCCGTCAACCTGAGCTCGCAGCTGAAGTTACACTCATGCCGGTACGTAAACTCGGTGTGGATGCGGCTATTTTGTATTCCGATATTATGAATCCGGTTGCGTCTTTGGGCATTGATTTTGATATTGTAAAAAACATTGGTCCTGTCATCGATAACCCTATACGTACAGCGGCAGATGTGGATCGTCTGCGTCCGATTGACGTCGAAGGAGACCTGTCGCATATTCTGGAAACCATTCGGATTTTGGACAAGGAATTGGATGTTCCCCTCATTACATTCGCGGGCGCACCGTTTACAATTGCCAGCTATCTGATCGAAGGTCGTCCTTCAAAGGGCTACATTCGGACCAAAACCATGATGTACAGCGAGCCTGAAGTATGGCACAAGCTCATGCAAAAACTAGGTGATATGGTAATTACATATGTCCGTGCACATATTGCTAATGGAGGCAAGGCTTTTCAGCTGTTCGACAGCTGGGTAGGCGCCCTTTCTCCAAATGATTTCAGAACGTATGTGTTGCCGACGATTACCCGTATCTTTACCGAATTATCGGATTTGAATGTACCGAAAATCTATTTCCCTGGTGTGGCCTCCGGAGAACTGCTTCCGACGCTGACGGATCTGCAAGCCAATGTGATCGGTCTGGATTGGAGAGTTTCCATCACAGAAGGCCGCAAGAGACTGGGTGGCAAATTTGCCGTGCAAGGCAATCTGGATCCTTATGTGCTAACGGCACCCATGGACTTGATCAAGCAGCAGGCAAAAGTCATTATTGATGAAGGCATCAAGGAGCCAGGTTATATTTTCAATCTGGGACATGGCTTGTTCCCGGAAGCTTCTCTTGAAAAACTGAGAGAACTTACGGCATATATCCATGAATATTCTGCAGAAGTTTTGAAGACGGGGGTGACGGTTAGCAATGACTAATACCGTAGGTGTACTGGTGATGTCTTATGGCACACCTGAAAATATGGAAAGTATTGAAGCGTACTACACACATATTCGGAGAGGCAGACCGCCTGAGCCGGAACAACTGAAGGAACTGACGGATCGGTATGAGGCCATCGTTGGGGGCGTTTTTCCACTGCGTGAAAATACGGATAATCAGGTTAAGGCTCTTCAGGAGACGCTGAGCCAAGATGAACGTACGAACGGAGTGGAGTTCCGCTGTTACCAAGGACTAAAACATGCTCATCCATTTATTGAAGATGGTGTGGAACAGATGGCCAAGGATGGAATTCAGACGGCAATTGGTGTCGTGCTTGCTCCGCACTATTCCACGATGAGTGTGGGCAGCTACATTAAGCGTGCTCGTGAGAAAGCAGATGAACTGGGGATTCAAATGTCATTTGTTGAGAGTTACCACCTGCATCCGAAGCTGATTCAGGCTCTTTCCTCCCGTGTCAGTGCCAAGCTGGATGAATTCGAAGAAGCTGGAGCGAAGCGCGGTGATGTACGAGTCCTGTTCAGTGCACACAGCTTGCCTGAGCGAATCGTGGGTCTGGGTGATCCTTATCCGCAGCAATTGCTCGAAACCTCTGAAGTCATCGCATCCCGTGTAGGTATCAGCAACTGGCAGTTTACGTGGCAAAGTGCTGGACGCACGGCTGAACCTTGGCTTGGTCCGGATATTTTGGACACTCTTCAGGAACTGTCCCGCGAACAGGTTGAGGATGTGCTGGTTGCTCCGATTGGATTCGTCTCTGATCATCTTGAAGTACTTTATGATCTGGACATTGAGGCCAAATCGATTGCCAAAGAGATTGACATGCGCCTCATGCGGATTGATTCGCTCAACAGTGATCCTCTCTACATGGAGACGTTAAGTGACGTTATTATTAGCCAGTGGCAGCAAGGGTCGGATGTATAATGGAAGACCGAAAACGTCGTGTTGTTGTCGTTGGCGGAGGTCTGACCGGCCTCAGCGCGGCATTTTATATTCGGAAGCATTACCGGGAAGCCGGGATTGAACCGCAGATTACGCTGATTGAGAAAAGTTCGTCTATGGGTGGCATGATTGAAACACTGCACCGGGATGGATTTGTCATTGAAAAGGGACCCGATTCTTTCTTGGCCCGCAAAACCGCAATGATTGATCTGGCCAAAGAATTGGAAATCGATCATGAACTGGTTAGCCAGAATCCGGAATCGAAAAAAACGTATATTATGCAGCGCGGTAAACTTCATCCGATGCCTGCAGGACTTGTTCTGGGTATACCGACAGAGTTGAAGCCGTTTCTGAAAAGCGGTCTGGTTTCTCCTGCAGGCAAGCTGCGGGCGTTGATGGATTTCGTTATTCCACCACGCCGCACTGCGGAAGATGAATCCCTCGGTTACATGATTGAACGACGTCTCGGTCCGGAGGTGCTGGAAAACCTGACAGAGCCTCTGCTTGCCGGTATTTATGCCGGGGATATGCGCCGTCTGAGTCTTCAGGCGACATTCCCGCAATTCGGTGAAGTGGAACGGGATTATGGTAGTCTGATCCGCGGCATGATGACAGGTCGCAAACCTGCGGAGACACATACAGGAACGAAAAAAAGCGCGTTTTTGAACTTCCGACAAGGGCTGCAAAGTCTTGTTCACGCTCTGGTTCACGATATGCAGGATGTGGATCAACGCATGAATACGTCTGTTCAATCACTGGATGTTCAGAATGGTGGTCACACCAGGTACAGTGTGCAGCTCAATAACGGCGAGCGTATCGATGCTGATGATGTAATTATTACAGTCCCAACGTATGTGGCATCCGAACTGCTGCAACCTCATGTGGACACATCTGCGCTGGATGCGATTAATTACGTATCGGTAGCTAATGTGGTACTTGCCTTTGAGAAAAAGGATATTGAACATGTATTTGATGGTTCAGGCTTCCTGGTTCCACGCAAGGAAGGCCGGAATATCACAGCCTGTACCTGGACATCAACCAAATGGCTGCACACCAGTCCGGATGACAAAGTGCTGCTGCGTTGTTACGTCGGCCGCTCCGGAGACGAACAAAACGTCGAACTTCCTGATGATGCGCTGACAGATCTGGTGCTCAAGGATCTGCGGGAAACCATGGGAGTGGAGGCTGTTCCGATTTTCTCGGAAATTACCCGTCTTCGCAAATCTATGCCGCAGTATCCCGTAGGCCATCTTCAGCATATTGCAGCACTTCGTGAGGAACTTGGCAGCAAGCTGCCGGGCGTTTATATTGCAGGTGCTGGTTATGAAGGAGTTGGATTGCCGGACTGTATCAAACAGGCAAAAGAAATGTCGCTTCAGGCGGTTCAAAAGCTGGCTGTGCACTAATACAGTCAACGTAAGGCTGCCTCTTCCGCAGAATGAATTCATTTTGCGGGAGAGGCAGCTTTTTTCTCATGCGATGAAACATCTGCCTTCATGCAGGTTATTTGTTTTCGAGTGAATTGAGTGATGGAAATCCAGGATATGCCTGATATAATGATAAAGGATTGCTGTAGAAGAAGAGGAGCTGCCTATGTATCCCCCAAGATCGAATCGAAGTAATCAAAAGAAAAAAGAAAAACGTGCACGCAGACGAATCATCTGGATGATTAATCTGTTTCTGATTGCTGCAATCGGAGGGGTAGGCATATATTACGCAGCAGGGGTGCAGAAACAGCAAGCGGAGCAGGGAACAAATGAAGCTGTAGTGAAAGAGCAACAACCTGAGAATCATGAGGATGCCAAAGGTGGGGATCAGTTGGATTCCCCTGAAGCAGAGTCAGATGCAGATCCGGACGTAGAACAAGATTCTTCGGAAGTAAACAGTCCGGAGTCTGGGACAGCTGAAGATGAGAGCGTTTCATCCGGCGTTGAAACACCAGGAACAGGCAGTAAGGAGTCTGCAAAGGGATCTGAACAAGGAGCAAAAGGAACGGAAACAGCCAAACCCTCGAATCCGGAGGGTAATGAAAGTTCGGGACCCAAGACGCCGGTTCCACAGCCTACAGGTTCAGGGAAGAACGTGACCATTAATTTTGTTGGTGATATTCAGTTCTCTGGCAAAGTAGCCGAATTGCTGGATAAAAACGGCTACGATTATCCTTATGCGAAGCTTGGCAGTCTGTTCAAGAATGATGATCTGACCGTAGGCAACCTGGAGACACCCGTCACCCTGGGCGGATCGGCGGCTGAGAACAAATCCTATGTTTACAAATCTTCACCAAAAGCATTGGCAGCGATGGCCGCTGCCGGATTTGACGCTGTAAATCTGGCCAACAATCATATTTTGGATCAGGGTGTTGAAGGGCTTGTGGACACGCTAACCTATCTTCAGGAATATGGTATTGCCCATACTGGGGCGGGGATGAACAGGGATGAGGCTTATGCGCCTGCGTATCTGGAACGGAAGGGCATCAAAATTGCACTGCTTGGCTTTAGCCGGGTAGTGCCGGAAGCGACCTGGAAGGCAGAAGGGAATCGGGCTGGTGTTGCTGAAGCTTACAATTCCACTGGAGCGGTAAGCGCGATTCAAGAAGCTCGTCAGAAGGCGGATCTCGTTATCGTGGTATCGCATTGGGGAGAAGAACGTGTCAGTACACCCAATGATGATCAGACCAGACTGGCGCATGAGTTTGTGGATGCAGGGGCTGATCTCGTTATTGGTGGACATCCACACGTGCTGCAAGGAGTAGAGTATTACAAGGGCAAGTGGATCGCATACAGCACGGGCAATTTTATTTTTTCTAAATCAACGACGGAAGAAACCTGGAAAACAGCTATTTTTCAGGCGGAATGCAGCGCGGAAGCGAAGTGCAGCATGAAAGTCATCCCATATGAGGCGGGACTCGGTCAGGCCATTCCAATGATAGGTGAAGCCAATAGGCTGTTATTGGAGCAGATGACCAGGCTCTCACCTGGCATTCGTTTTGACGCGAATGGAGTAGCCTCAACAAGCTGATTGATACAAGAATGATTACGTTAAGGAGTGGAAATACATGAGTAACCCATGTGTAGCACACCGTGGATTTTCTTCCACAGCACCTGAGAATACAATGGCAGCTTTTCAGCTGGCCATGGAGCAGCCATATGTTACGTGGATCGAACTGGATGTGCAATTGTCCCGTGACGGCGTGCCTGTAGTCATCCATGACTTCTCATTCAACCGGACGACGAATGGAGAAGGACTTGTACGTGAAACGAACTGGTCTGATATCCAGAAGTTGGATGCAGGGAGCTGGAAGTCCAAGGAATATGCCGGGGAGCGCGTACCGGCTCTGAGCGAAGTGTTGGACAGCTGCAAGGGTAAGGTGCGTTTGAACATTGAGCTGAAAACACAAGGAAACATGTATCCGGGCTTGCCCGCAGCCGTTATTGAGGAAGTGCGAAAAAGGAATATGCAAGATGAAGTTGTCTTCACTTCATTCGAACCTGCTGCGCTCGCTGAATCCAAAAAACTTGCACCTGAAATCACTACAGGTCTCATCATTGATGCTCGCCCAGGAGATCTGTTAGCCAGACTCCGTCAATTGGAGTGCGGGTTTCTGTCGATCGGTTACACCAATGTGGACAAATCTCTCATGCGGGAAATGAAGAACGATGGCATTCAGGTGATGGCCTGGACCATAGATGACAAGGTCATTATGAAGCGCCTCGCTGCAATTGATCCCGAGCTCATGCTATGCACGAATCGTCCGGACGCTTGGAATCAGGCATTGCAAAAATCGAGCAACCGGGCATAAATGTTAGGGTTTCATTTCGCTAATTAATCCAATAAAGGTGGTCGTATTCCGATGCTCTCAACGATTCGTAACGTATACTGTGTAGGACGTAATTATAAACTTCATGCGGAGGAGTTGGGTAACGCGGTTCCGGATGAACCAATGATCTTCATGAAGCCTTCGCATGCGGTTGTACCCCTAAACGGAGAGGCGATTGAACTGCCTGCTTCCCGAGGGGAAGTTCACTATGAAGCTGAACTGGTCATTCAAGTCGGCCGGAGTTATGAACCAGGGGTTGCTGTGGAGGATTTGATCGAATCGTATACATTTGGCATCGATTTTACGTTACGTGATGTGCAGTCGGTAATCAAGAAAAAAGGGCACCCCTGGACTGCGGCCAAAGGATTTAAAAATTCCGCACCTGTAAGTGGTTTTCAGGCCTTTTCCGGTACGGAAGCTTTGCTTGAAAAAGACTTTACGCTGACCAAAAATGGTGTTGAAGTGCAGCGAGGCAACATTCGTAACATGATTTTTGACCTTCAACACATTATTGATTATGTAGGACATCACTATGGTCTTGGCGCAGGCGATGTCATCTTCACCGGGACACCGGAGGGCGTGGGACCAACCGTAGAGGGAGATGTGCTTGAACTTTCCTGGGATGGTCAATCCGTTGGGAAATGTACCATTGCAGCAGCGGAATAATCCTGTAAGTTCCGTATCAATTACACATTCATGTATTTAGGGGCGGGAAACCGCTCCTCTTTGACGTGGTCATAGAATAACAGAAAATAGATGAACACACATCTGTATGAAATTATGCCCATTCATAAGAGGTGCGGGCACTCTCCAATACGATTTCTTCCAGTTCCGCTTGTTGTGCCTCATATTGTTCTTCGGTGATACTTCCGCTTGCCAGGCGATCATCCAGCTGTTGACTGAGTTGATTGACCTGCAAAGCCACGACCTGACTGAAATCTCCATCATTCTCTTCAGCAATGGATTCAAGCGATTTGCCTGCATACAGATCCTGATACAGATCTTCCTCGGAGGAGTGATTTAGTGCACTCAATAGCTTATCCTTACTATCATCTTTGGCGTTTATATTTACGATAGACCACTCTGTTAAGGGGATCGGCGAAATGGCTGATTTGCTCCAAGCGGTTCCTGCAAAGGACATGGTTACCATCATCGTTCCCACAAACATTACACGTTTTATATTCATTCTTGTTATCCTCGTTTCTGTATTTAAAGTACGAAGGGTATCGTAGCTTAATCTTGATGTTTTGATCTGAGATAAGTTTAACCGACGAAGCTGAAGTGAAACTTAAATTGCAATAAATAAATCCTAACAGGTAAAAGAGAATAAATAAAATATAAATCACACTTGACAGGTTGGGTTAGTTGGTTATATGATGATCTCAATTATTTTAACACTCATTAAATGAACAGTGAAATAAATTTGAATACGGATGCGAGCTGATTGGACCACCAAAGGCTCCCGGGACTACTCCATATGGAATGTCTTCGGGAGCCTTTTTGCGTACTGGCTAATGTTTCGGTTGGATAGGAGGAAATGAAATGAATGAGAGAGATTGGGATGCGTTGGAGAAAACGGATTGGCTGTTTCGCAAAATGGTCAGACGATTCGTTAAGGAGCGGGATCGCATAACGGTGGAAGGCATTAGCCTGCCGGGTATGCTTATCCTGCACAAAATCATTCGTGAAGGGGAGCAGCGGCTAGGAGATTTAGCCGAACAATTGGACTTCACTTCCGGTGCCATTACTGCTCTGACTGACAAGCTTGAGATAAAGGGATTTACGATCCGCAGACGCAAGGAAGACGATCGTCGTACAGTACTGCTCGACATTACCGCCAAAGGTCGGGAGATGTATGCCCGCAATAGCAATATCGGTGCCCGATGTATCACGCTTCTGTTTGAGGGATTTACCGCCTCGGAGTTAGAACAGCAAAGCGAGTTTTATGAGCGGGTGATTGCGAATCTGGAAGGATTCTCGAATACGCTGCTGGAACTCGCGGAGAGCAACACGAGAGACGAGAGAGATCCGTCCGCGGACAATGGCCTTGAACAGAAGCAGAAGGGGAATTCCGGAAAGAACAACTATCTCAGTTATTAATACTTGAACTGAAGTGAATGGAAAAAACACAATCCAGGGGAGAGATGAGAAAGATGGGACACTCAACAATTTATCCAACGGGAGCAACGCTGTATAATCCGGAAAAAGCTTGGGGTGGTTACACCGTGTATCAGGCAGGTGAAGAAGGCGTTGTATTAATTGATATGAGCGGTAAGGAAGTTCACCTGTGGAAAGGTCTGCTCGGATTTCCGGCCAAGATTTTCCCAGGCGGTTATGTGCTGGGAAGCACGGGCAGAAGAGACCCGAAGTTCGGGATTCAGGATAATGTGGATCTGGTTCAGGTGGATTGGGATGGTAACATCGTGTGGAAATACAATAGCTATGAACATATTGAAGATCCGGGGTACGAACCATTGTGGTACGCCCGTCAGCACCATGATTATCAGCGTGAGGGCAATCCCGTAGGTTATTATGCACCTGGCCTTGCTCCGAAAACGCAGGGTGGCAAGACATTGATCCTGGCTCACAAAAACATAAGCAATCCGCAAATTTCGGATAAACCTTTGCTCGATGATGCCATTATTGAAGTGGATTGGGAAGGGAATGTGTTGTGGGAATGGCTTCCGAACGAGCACTTTGAAGAACTGGGCTTTGACGAGGCGGCACGCAATGTGTTGTACCGTGATCCGAACACGCGTTCATTTGGTCACCTTGGTGGGGGTGTAGGGGATTGGCTGCATATTAACTCGGCTTCCTATGTTGGCCCCAACCGGTTCTATGAAGCGGGAGACGAGCGATTTAACCCGGATAACATCATATGGGATGCCAGGGAAGCCAACATTATTGCTATAACGGACAGACAGAGCGGCAAGATTGTATGGAAACTGGGCCCGGATTATGCCTCTCCCGAAGCGAAGCATATCGGCACCATTATCGGACAGCATCATGCACATATCATTCCTCAAGGTCTGCCGGGCGAGGGCAATCTGCTGGTGTTTGATAATGGAGGATGGGCAGGTTATGGTCTTCCGAATCCGGCTTCTCCATACGGCTTGAAACATGCTGTTCGTGATCACTCGCGGGTGCTTGAGATTGACCCGTTGACGCTGGAGATTGTATGGCAATATACCTCTGCTGAAGCAGGATTTTCGGTACCAACTGATTCGTATAAATTTTACAGTCCATATATTAGCTCAGCCCAGCGCTTGCCTAACGGTAACACTCTGATCACCGAAGGGTCCAATGGCAGATTGTTTGAGGTTACAGCAGAACACGAGTTGGTGTGGGAGTATATTTCTCCATACAAAGATGGACGTAATACCAATATGGTATACCGTTCGTATCGTGTTCCATATCAATGGGTTCCTCAATTGGAGAAGCCGGAAGAGGTGGCAATTGAAGCCATTGATGTATCTACCTACAGAGTGCCTGGAGCAGCACCCAAAGGATCTGACTCGGTAGTCAGTGTGGAGACAACACTCCCGTTTGTTGAAGGTGCAGCTTGCGTAGCGACAACGGATGAGGGGAAACAGGGCAGTTAACGGTTGCGAGCGATAAATTGATCGAACGGGGTGCATGTTGTGAAAAAAATAGCCATTTTAAAGGGAGCATTGATATTGCTCCTCTCCATAACTTTTATAATCTCCGGATGTTCTTCAAACGGAACAGTATCCGAAGCGAAAGGCGGCTCCGCAAGTGGTGCCGCCAAGGTAAAGATCCGCATAGCGGATACAAGCACCAATCCGACGTTTAGGGTAGCCATTGCCAAAGGTTTTTTTGAAAGCCAGGGCATTGATGCAGAAAGTATTACGTTTGGTTCTCCGGCAGAAGGCGTAAATGCGCTGTTTATCAAGCAGGTGGACATCGCCTATGGTGCTGACTTCCCAGTGTTGAATGCTCTGGCCAAAGGGGATTATTCCATCATCGCATCTGCTGGTCAGACGACGGATGAAGCAGCAGCTGCATGGAAGCTGTATGCCAAGGACGAGATCCAGACGGGTGCCGACTTAAAGGGCAAGAGCGTAAGCTTTATTCGCGGTACGTTTATCCCGTATCTGTGGGATGAGTATTTGAAGGATGAGGGGCTGGCGCTTGGTGATGTGAAGCAGATTGGGCAAGGGGCCTTTGACGAATCCTACATTGCCTTGAAGCAGGGAGAATTGGATGCCACCTGGGTCATAGGCTCAGCATTAACCGATAAGTTCGATACGCTCAAAGGCGTACACCAGCTGACAGATATGTCCCAGACTCCAGTAAGGCTTGGCATGGGACTGGTCGCAAGCAATGAGTTCATTGAGGCTAATCCGGAAACGATAAAGGGTTTTCTTGTAGCTCTCGACGAAGCTTCGACTTATGCCCAAGCTCATCCCGATGAGGTAGCGGATCTGATGTATAAGGAGACAAAACAACCGAAGAAAGCTACATTGAAGGATCTTCCCATCAATCCCTGGGTGGTTGGATTTACCCAGGAGGCTTATGAAAGTTTGGCGGGACAGAAGCAATACATGGTGGATAACGGAATCATTGAGCAGGATTTTGATCTCAAAGGCAAGTTAAACCTCGAACTTCTGAAGCAGGCATTGCCCGATAAAGTAACATATACCGAATAACCTAAAACGTACTGGAGGTGTCCTTATGTCCTTACCCGCAGATCGTCACACGATTCATATTGAACAGCTTCGAAAAACCTACAACGCTCCCACAAATGGAGAAGTGCATTACATTATCAAGGATGTTGATCTGGTGATCAAAGGCGGCGAATTCTTCGTTCTGCTTGGTCCCAGCGGATGCGGAAAGTCAACGTTACTTAACATGATCGCGGGCTTTATCTCCAAGTCGGGCGGGCAGCTTAAAGTGAATAACAAGGAGATCGACAGACCTGGTAGAGATCGTGCTATGGTGTTCCAACAGGCGGACTCTTCTCTCTTTCCGTGGCTTACCGTAAGGGAAAATGTTGAATTTGGGCTTCGGATGTCCAAGGTGTCCAAATCTGAACGCCGTACGATTTCGGACCGATACATTCAGCTCGTGGGATTGGGAGGACATGAAGAGAAATATCCGAAGGAGCTGTCGGGAGGCATGAAGCAGCGGGTCCAGCTGGCGCGAGTGCTGGCCAATGACTCGGCGATTCTGCTCATGGATGAACCTTTCGGTGCACTGGACGCCATGACTCGAAGAGTCATGCAGAAGGAACTGGTGAATATCTGGAGGGAAACGCATAAGACCGTTATTTTTGTCACCCATGACATCCAGGAGGCTTTGTTGCTGGGTGAACGGATCGGGATCATGTCGGTGGGTCCTTCGTCGAATATAACGGATATTTACCATAACGTTCAGTCTTATCCGAGAAATATTGCATCGGCTGAATTTAACTCCCTGTACGATCAGATTCAAAGCCATTTTGAAGAATAACTGAGGTGATCTGGACCATGAAATGGTTGGAGAAAAAATGGGTGTCTGTACCGCTGTTATGGGTTACAGTCATTCTGATATGGCAGCTTGGTGCATTGCTCTATGGGCCGGACGTAATTCCTGGTCCATGGGATACTGTGCAGGGTGCTCGCGAATTAATAGCGGATGGCACGCTCATGCAGTATATCGGGATCAGCTTCACACGTGTACTGGCCGGATGGGTACTGGGAAGTGTCATTGCCATTCCGGTAGGACTTCTTATTGGTAAGGTTCACATCATTCGGCTGTTTGCCGAACCCTTCCTTAATTTTATTCGATTTATACCGCCCATTGCTTTCATTACATTATTCCTGGTCTGGTTCGGCATTGGGGAACAGTCCAAGATTGCACTGATCATGTATGCGACATTCTTCATTGTTGTGCTGAATACACTGACGGGAGTCTTGTCCATTGAAGAGGATAAGATTCGTTCAGCCCGCAGTATGGGAGCGAATGAGTGGCAGATTTTGCTGCATGTTGTTGTCCCTGCGACGACCCCATACATTTTCACAGGTATTCGTTTGGCGATGGGGACTTCCTACATGGCCATTATCGGAGCAGAGATGATTGCCTCTAATGAAGGTGTGGGTTATCTGATCTGGAATTCGCGGCTGTTTTTCCGGACGGACTGGATTTTTGTTGGCCTAATCTCCTTGGGATTTATGGGTTTTCTCACGGATCGTTTGTTCAACTGGTTTGGTCGCCGTGTGTTGTATCGGTATGGCGTCATCGGCGGGGTCAAGCGAGGCTGACACTGTACGGGAGCGGACAACGTGATGCTTATTGCAAAAAGGCAGCTTTTGCTCGTTTATATCTCATCCAGCAAACCTGGTTCGCAGCTTTCCAAGCTGCTGAATCAGGTTTTTGCCATGCCTGCAACGGGAGTTTCGGCATAAGGCTCAAACCGTGGTATAATTGAATTTCAAAAATATAATAAACGTCATGTGGACCATAGATGCTGCCACATGCAGGAGAGATTATGGACTGGATTATCGGCGCCGTATGCGCTTTGATTGTGGCGGGTGCAGCCTACGCGAAGAAGTCACTAACCCTGTCTGGTTGCCTGGCAGCTGTGTTGATGGGTACGATCTATTACGGGGCAGGCAATCTGTTTTGGTTTGGCACACTGTTGTTGTTTTTCATCACTTCAACGCTGTTGTCCAAATATCGCAAGGAACGCAAGCAGGAGCTTGAGAAATCGTATGCCAAGACAGGCAATCGGGATGCTGGGCAAGTGTTTGCCAATGGCGGGATGGGCATGATTCTATGTTTGGGATACTGGATCGTTCCACACCCGGCCTGGATCTATGCTTTCATTGGTGTAATGGCAACCGTAACATCTGATACGTGGGCAACCGAACTCGGTAGCCTAAGCCGCAAGCCGCCACGTTCCGTGGTGACTTGGAAGGTACTGACCCCAGGCGCCTCGGGTGGCGTGTCGTTACTTGGGACAACAGCGGCGGCAGTAGGCGGAGCATTAATTGGGGCAGGGGCATTTTTCTTTTCTTGGATCGCAGACTTTGAGACATTGGGACTTCTGAGCTGGACGTGTGTTGGTCTTGTAGGTGGACTGGCTGGAGCATTTGCCGACTCCTACCTTGGAGCAACAGTTCAGCTGATGTATCGCTGCACCGAATGCGGCCGTGAAGTTGAGGTTAGTGAACACTGTGGACACAAGACGGTTCGTGCGCGGGGCAGGACATGGATGAGCAACGATCTGGTCAATGTGCTGAGTTCGGTGATCGGAGGATGTCTGGCTATCGGTTTGGGTAACATTTTGGCGCTGTAGGGAGGGAGTGCAAGTGAGCACTGTTCAGGGAGACAAGTCGGAGGCTATTTTGGATGCAGCTTATGGTATTTTTGGATCAAAAGGATTTTATGAGACGAAAATGTCCGATATTGCTGAGGAAGCTGGCATTGCAAAAGGCACCATTTATTTATATTTCAAAAGCAAGGAACAACTATTCGTCGCCGTTTCCAAGCGGGACTGTAACAGTTTTATCAGCAGGCTTGATTATGCTCTGAAATCGCAGGAGAACACAGGTGACAAGCTTGGCGCTATTGCCAAGACGCACCTGACTTATTATTACGAGCGGCGCAATCATACGAAGCTGTTTTTTATGGCACCCAACAACGATCCGGATCTGATGAAATTCATGAAGGCCTTTATGAATGAGTACATGAGCATGGTATGTGAGGTGCTGAAAAGTGCAAGTGTACCTGAGCCTGTGCTTTTGGCGGAAGCCTATATCGGGATTTTGGATCGATTGAAGATGGATATCATGCTGAATCCGGAGTTCAATGAGGAAGATCTGAATAAACGAATTGCTTTTGCAGCGGCCCTGTTTCTGGATGGGTGTCGTTCTTTTTTACAAGTATAAGCATTATCAGGTACAAGGAATCAAGAGACTGTTGAATCTCAATTTACAGAGAAGTGGGTAACGAGCAATGAACATAATGACGGTAGAGCAAATTTCAAAAAGCTATGGCGAAAAAATATTGTTCAAGGACGCCTCGTTTGGCATGGGGGATCAGGACAAGATCGGCGTCGTTGGCGTAAACGGAACGGGAAAGTCCACGTTTCTGCGTGTTATTGCAGGTATGGAACCGGCTGATGAAGGGCAGATTGCCATCGGTAATGATGTCCGTATTCAGTTTTTGGCACAGAATCCGGAGTTTAATCCTGATAATACCGTGCTGCAGCAAGTATTCGAGGGCGACGGCCCAGAGATGAAAACAGTGCGTGAATATACGGAGACGATGGAATTGTTGGAACTGAATCCATCCGATCCTGCCTTGCAAGAGCGGTTATTGCGTCTAAACCAGCAGATGGAGCAGCTTCAGATCTGGCAGATGGAAAGTGAAGCCAAGAGCATTCTGTCCAAACTGGGTATCCGTCAATTTGACGCGCTAATGGGAACATTGTCCGGGGGACAACGCAAGAGGGTGGCTTTAGCGTCTGCACTAATTCATCCCTGCGAGCTTCTCATTCTGGATGAGCCTACGAACCATATCGATAATGATTCCGTCGTTTGGCTGGAGCAATATTTGCAAAAACGTCGCGGTGCGCTCCTCATGATTACGCATGATCGCTACTTCCTGGATCGTGTGGCGAATGTCATGCTGGAGCTGGACCATGGACGTTTGTTCCGTTATGAAGCAAACTACACCCGCTTCCTTGAACTCAAGGCAGAGCGGGAAGAGCGCGAATCAGCCTCCGAGCAAAAACGGCAAAATCTGCTCCGTACAGAGCTTGCCTGGATTCGTCGCGGAGCCAAGGCACGGACCACGAAGCAAAAAGCGAGGATTGACCGTTTCGAACAGCTTAAGGATCAGCAGGGGCCTAATCGCTCTGGCTCATTGGAGGTTTCGGTAGGCTCTACTCGTTTGGGTAAAAAGATTCTGGAGATTGAGCACTTGTCCAAATCCGTAGGTGATCGCAAATTAATCGAGGACCTGAACTATATTGCCGTACCTGGTGACCGGGTAGGTATCGTTGGTCCAAATGGCAGTGGTAAATCAACTCTGCTGCAGCTGATCTCAGGCAAATTGGAACCGGATGCTGGAGAAGTCGTTCTCGGTCCAACCGTTAATTTGGGCTATTTCACGCAAGAGCATCAGGAGATGAACGAATCTCTGCGTGTCATTGAATATATCAAGGAAGTGGCCGAGAATGTACGGACGGCGGATGGGTCCCTGATCACGGCAGCCCAGATGCTGGAGCGGTTTCTCTTTACTCCTGCGTCGCAGTGGACGCCAATCTCCCGGCTGTCAGGTGGAGAGAAACGTCGTCTATACTTGCTGCGTGTACTGATGGCTGCGCCCAATGTATTGCTGCTGGATGAGCCAACCAACGATCTGGATATTCAGACGCTGGCGGTACTTGAAGATTACCTGGATGACTTTCCGGGCGTTGTTTTCGTTGTGTCCCATGATCGCTACTTCCTGGACCGTACGGTGGATAAAGTGCTGGCCTTTGAGGGCAATGGAGCCATCCGGGTACATGTAGGCGACTACAGTGAGTACGCGGAATGGATGCTGAAGAATGCGCCGGGAGCTGCTCAGGTGGGTGATACCGGCCCAGCTCCGAAAAAGGTTGGAACGGATGAGGTTAAACCTGCTGCGTCCACGGCCAAGCCGAAGCTGAAATTCAGCTTCAAGGAACAACGGGAGTATGATCAGATCGACGAGAATATTGAGAAAGCGGAGGCCAACCTTGCGCGGATTAATACGGCGATGGAGGAAGCCTTCAGTGATTCAGCCCGTCTGCAGGAGCTCATGGCAGAGCAGGCTGAAGCCGAGCGTCATCTGGAAGAACTGATGGAACGTTGGACCTTCCTGAACGAGCTTGCAGAGCAGATTGAGAAAAGCAAATCCTAATCGCAAAGTACAAATCGTCATCTTTTAAAATGGGGCTTAACGCCTTGTTTTGAAGGATGGCGTTTTTTTATATGAAACGTTAGCCATATCCATTACGTTGTAATGGGTAAGGAAATAATTCCAGTGAAAGGAGAGAACACCACATTTATGTATAAAGAATTGAATGAACAACTGGCTGTGCTCAAGGAAAAGGGGAGAATTTACGAGAAATGGAACAATCGCCTGGAGAAATTGAACCAGGAAGAAGCCGAGTGGCAAGCGAAAGTGCAGCGGCGCCTGGAGCATCTCCAGAAGGAGCAGAATGATGTGGACCGGCTGAATGGCATGACCTTATCGGCATTTTTCTATAACTTAATTGGCAAAAAGCAGGAACGGCTGGAGAAGGAAGAACTGGAGCTCATGGAGAGTAAGGCTGAGTACGATACAGCTTGCCAGATGTTAAAAGACATTCATGAGCAGCGGAAAGAAGTGCAGCGTGAACTGGATGAGCAAAGTAAATATCGCTTCTTGGAGAATGATTACAAGGTGTTGTGGGGTAGAAAGGAAAATCAATTGCTGGCGAACCATGATGAACTTAGGCAATTGGCTGAGGATCTGGAACATTTACGCGGAGAAATGAAGGAGCTCAAGGAAGCAGACCGTGAAGGTGAACGCCTGCTCAGTGCACTTGACCGTGCCGGGGATGCGCTCAAGTCTGCGGGGAATTGGGGAGTATACGACATGATGGGCGGAGGCATGATATCCACTCATATCAAACGCGGCCGCATGGATGACGCTCAGTTTGCCTTAACTGAAGCGGGAAGACATCTGAAACGATTCCAGAAGGAGCTCGAAGATGTAAAAATGGCTGTGCATGCAGACCTGGAGCTTGGAGGCTTGTTATCCTTTGCAGATTACTTCTTCGACAATCTCTTCGTGGACTGGATGGTGCAAGACAAAATCCGAAAAGCCGAATCCCAGGTGGAGGATGGCCGTCTTACCGTCCGTCGTACATTGCATGTTTTAAAAAATGAAATCCGTGATCATGAGAGGAAAGTAACACAAATCGAGCAGCAATATCGTCAGTATGTGGAGCAGGCTGAATAGGGTGGATTTCCGATTAGGAGAAAAGGATAGGAATAAAAAAAGATGCCAGACAGCGATGTTAGCTGTTACTGGCATCTCTCTATATTCGTGAAGTATGCAGAGGTAGATTACTTGGTTGTGATGTAAGAAGCGAGCAGTCTGGCCGTATTCAAAACGGCATCCTTGTGCGTGCGTTCCATGGAATGGGAAGCATGCACTCCTGGACCAATCAGTGCAGCGCGAATGTTATTTCCACCTCGCAAGGCGGCACTGCCATCGGAGCCGTATTGTGGATAAATATCGACGACATAATCGAGATTTGCTTGTTTGGCAAGTTCAATGAGGCGACTCGTCATGTCATAGTCATACGGACCTGAAGAATCTTTGGCACAGATGGATACATCTGTTTCTTTACAACTGAGATCATCACCCATTGCACCCATATCTACGGCGATCAGTTCACTGATCTCTGACGGGATATAAGAGGCGCCATGTCCAACTTCTTCGTAATTCGAGATAAGCAGAGAGACGTTATGTAGAGGCTTCCAGCCTTCCCGATGAGCAGATTCCAAAATGCCGAAAAGGGCAGCTACACTGGCTTTGTCATCCAGATGACGTGACTTGATATAACCGCTTGGCGTAATAATCGCACGTGCATCGAAGGAAATAAAGTCGCCAACGCTGATCCCCAGTTCAAGAACATCTTCCTTGGATGAAACGACCTCATCAATACGAACTTCCATATGGCTTTCATTACGCTCAAAGGTGCGGGCATCAGGGTAGACATGAACCGAAGGGTGCAGGGAGAGAATCGTACCAGTGTAGGTCTTGCCATCACGGGTATGGATCGTGCAATACTCATTTTCAATACTATGCATGGAGAATCCGCCGATAGAGGTCAGCTTGAGGGTACCATAAGATGTGATGGAACGTACCATGGCGCCCAGTGTATCCACGTGTGCACTGAGTCCAATCGTTTTGGAGGCATCCTGGCCAGGCAAAGTGAGCACGGCTCCGCCTTTGTTATTTAATTCAAATGCAATATTCAATGATTGGGCTTCTTCCCGGATCATATCCATAATGTGGTGTGTGTAACCACTTGGACTTGGGGTATCCAGCAGCTTTTTCAGAAAGTCCAGAACGTAGGATTCATTAATTGTAAAATTCATATAGTGATGCCTCCTCATAATAAATGTTTCAAAAACAAGAATACAGCCTGTCTGGTCGAATGGGACATCCATTCCTTATGCCAGCAGGCTGTTTGTTCTTCTTACAACGAATCTGCAGAATTTCCCTTGCGCCCACTCTGGATGGAATCCGTCTCAGCAATACGATCCGGTACTGTGGTTTCGAATGATTCCATCGTCGTGCTGGAACCTGGTGACGAATAGCTCGAAGCGGTATTTTCCAATTCAGTTACACGCAATTTCAATTGCTTGTTCTCGCGCTGCAATCGATATTGACGGAAAATGCCATACGATCCTACGATGATTCCACCAATCAGGGTACAGCCTAAAATCAGCAAAATCAGAGGGATTTGAACAGTGTTAAACAGCAGGTTAACCTGCACGGAATCCACATTAATGACAGCGAAGATTCCGGTAAGAAGTGCAAAAACAAGACCAGCGATGAGGGTCCATTGCATTTTCATGGTGGTGCCTCCTTGTTGAACAATTCAGGACTACGAATGCATTAACCCAAAGAAGGCGCTGTGCATCGGGCTTGATTATAAAATCCCTTGCCCGAATGGGCAAGGGATGCAGGTCGTATGGAACAGAGAGACAACTTTATTTGGTCAATTGTTCCATCTGTTCAATCAATTCTTTGAAGACACTCATGGCTTCGCGAATTGGCTGTGGAGAAGACATATCCACGCCTGCTTTTTTCAGAATATTGATGGAGTAGTCACTTCCACCACTCTTAAGGAAGCCAAGATAACGGTCTACCGCAGGCTGACCTTCTTCCAGAATCTGTTTGGAGAAGCTCGTCGCCGCAGAGAATCCGGTTGCGTATTTGTAAACGTAGAAGCTGTTATAGAAATGGGGGATACGTGCCCATTCCATCTCAATATCTTTATCCACGGCCATGCTGTCTCCATGGTATTGGACGTTGAGATCGTAATAAATTTCAGACAGCAGCTGCGGCGTAAGGGCTTCGCCCTGTTCGGCACGCTCATGAATGATTTTCTCAAATTCTGCAAACATCGTTTGACGGAACACAGTCGTACGGAATTGATCTGCATAATACGTCAACAGATACAGTTTTTCCTTCGGATCCGTGGATTTGTTAAGCAGGTAATCCATCAGCAGCGCCTCGTTGGTTGTGGAGGCAACCTCTGCCAGGAAAATGGTGTACTGTGCATCCCGATACGGAAGGGTAGTATCCGAATAATAGGAATGCAGAGCGTGACCCATTTCATGTGCCAGCGTAAACATGCTGTTAAGATTGTCTTTATGGTTCAGCAAGACGTATGGGTGTGTGCCGTACGCACCCCAGCTGTATGCACCTGAACGTTTGTTTTCGTTCTCGTATACATCGATCCAGCGGTCATCATATCCAGCCTGCAATGCTTTCGCATAATCTTCGCCCAGCGGTTTCAAGCCATCTTTGACGGTCTGTTTGGCTTCCTCATAGGTGATGTCCATTTTATACTCATCCACCAGAGGAGCGAACAGATCATACATATGCAATTGATCCACACCGAGCAATTTTTTGCGCAAATCCATATAACGGTGCAGCAGTGGCAGGCTTTCATGAATGGTGTCCACCAGGTTGGTATACACATCCGTTGGAATGTTGTCACCGTACAGGGACATTTCCATTACGGACGGATACTTGCGAACATTCGCATAGAACATGTTTTTGGTGACATTGGCATTCAGGGCTGCGGCAATGGTGTTCTTCTGTTTGGCGTACGTTTCATACACCGCTTTGAAGGCACGTTCGCGAACTTCGCGATTAGGGTTCTCCAGGAATTGAATGTAACTTCCGTGGGTAAGTTCCACTTCGTTGCCGTGTTCATCCTTGATTTTTGGAAACTTGAGATCAGCATTGTTCAGCATGCTAAAAATGGTCTGCGGCGCCTGGGACAGGTTGCCCACCTGTGCAAGTAGAGCTTCTTCCGTTTTGCTCAGGACATGCGCCTTTTCACGTTTCATCTCTTCCAGCGTAAACTTGAACGCAGACAGCTTCTCATCTGCAATGAAAGCGTCCAGTTGATCATCTGGCAGGGAGAGAATTTCAGGCGTGACAAAGGAAAGAGCTTCCCCCACACGCACGCTCAGCTTTTGCGCTTTTTGGGACAGGTTTTGGTATGTAGGATTGGCTGTGTCTTCATCTTGGTGCATGCGTGCATACACAAAAAGGCGTTCAATTTTGAGACTTACCTCATCTTCGAGTTCAAAGCATGCTTTAAGAGATTCCGGCTTGTTCAGCTTGCCTTGAAATTCGGAGGCTTTCTTGGTCAGTGACGTTACTTCTTCGTATTCCTGATCCCAGGCTTTCTGATCGGCGAACAAATCTTCGAGTTTCCACGTATGTTCAGTTGGCACCTCGGAACGTTTCAACAATTGACTCATGGGAATCCTCCTTTGATGAAGTTGATGTATAGACCAAGCTGTTCCCGTCTCGCTCGCTTGTGCGGAGAGAGACGAAGGGATCAGACTGAGTACTAGCATAACGAACAACGATTTTCGATATTTCAACGGCCTTCCTCCTCACTATACGAGCAATCCGCTATAGTATGGCCTCGGGCCTGTTGAAATATTTGAGAGCACTAGGCTCCCAGGTTGGCCAGGAAATAGACAATCAGGAAAAAAGCAAAACAAATAAGCAGTGTGGCAATTAGAGCCATTCCCCGTCGCAGTCGATCCGGGATAGAATTGCGTCCCAGAATAAGCACAACTCCGAGCGAAAAGGCAAGGATAATGAAGATGACGACATTGCTTGAGTCAAGCGCCATTCATTACACCTCTTTGAAAGCAGCCATCAATTGACGCCATTCATCCTCGCGGTTCTCGAAATCGGCTTTTGGAAAACGGCGCTCAGCCCAGTGCATCAAGGCAGGGCGACTGAGAAACGTATGGCATTCTTCGCCCCATTCCTCGGAAATTTCACGGAGTACGAGATATTTGCCCTGTACTTCTACTGTCATCATATTCCACTTGTCGGTTTTGTATATTTCATGTTTTTTAATCATAGATAGTCTCCAAACTTACGGTTTTGGTAAAATGATACCGTACCCTACGGTTCAAAGCAAATTTTTTCCGCGTTTATTGAAAAGATAAATTGCAAAGTGGAAAATCATACAGTATAATAAGGGTATTCGCCATAGATGGCGATATTTTTAGGAGGTTGTTCATTTGAAAGGTACAGTTAAATGGTTTAACGCAGAAAAAGGCTATGGCTTTATTTCAGTTGAAGGCGGCGAGGACGTATTCGTACATTTCTCCGCAATCCAAGGCGACGGCTTTAAAACATTGGAAGAAGGTCAAGCGGTAGAATTCGAAATCACTGATGGAAACCGTGGTCCTCAAGCAGCTAACGTAACTAAATTGTAAGATTTTTCCGGTCAACGGATTTCTTATAAATGATTGGCTTCTAGCTGAATATAAAGAACCCAAGCACAGTCCCCTCGGAGACTGTGCTTTTTTGTGTTCACTTTTTTTAAAGAGATTGTGTTGCTCTTACTGTGCGCGATTGGTCATGCTGGATAGCAGCTTCAGGATGAATCCAAGGAGTGCCGCGAGTGAGAATGCCATGGCCGTAAGATAGAAGACGTGTCTGCCAGCGTGATCTAATATCAACCCACCAAAGGTTCCGCTGAGCAGGCCTGAGGCGCTTGACCACACGATGGTGAACAGGGCCATACCAGTCGC
The DNA here is from genome assembly GCF_039831995.1 of Paenibacillus pabuli. Classification (NCBI taxonomy): domain Bacteria; kingdom Bacillati; phylum Bacillota; class Bacilli; order Caryophanales; family Paenibacillaceae; genus Paenibacillus; species Paenibacillus pabuli. Next base: position 2,006,927 of record NZ_JBDOIO010000003.1, on the reverse strand, counting down.
ACGATACGCATCCGGTACAAGACGGGTAATATAACGAACGGCTGTTACGTAGAAAATGCCGAAGGTAACGCTATGCATTGTTTGAATGGCTACAACAGCGGCAGGCGTATCCGATACAGACATCAGAAATAAACGTAGGGTATACATAAGCGCTGCAAACGTGAGCAGGGGAAGCTCCTTGTACCGATTGCCGTACTTGCTGAGCAGCAGGAATATTGGAATTTCACTCACGGAGGAGATGAGCAAAGACCAACCGATCAGCCCTTCACTGGCACCGAGATCCTTCAACGTGATGGTAAGAAAAGCTTCATTCATTCGGTGTCCCAATGCGAGCAGGAAGACACATCCGAAAAAGCTCAGCACATCCCTGCGTTTCAGAATTGCCCAGAGACCGGAGAGATCCATTTTACTGGTGCTGCCAGAGGGATCATTCTGATCCTGCAGCCTGAAACCGATCAGAAGTGTTATGGCCGCAAGTGCAATGCACAGCCACATCGTCCATCCGGGTCCAAAAGAACCGAGAAAATAACCGATGCTTAATGCAAAAAATGCATAGCCAATGGAGCCGAAAACCCGAATGGAAGTGAAATTTCGACCGTATTTGTTTGCGGTGGTTATCGCCATCGTATCGGCAAGCGGGTAAACCGGATAGTAGAAAAAGTAAAATAACGTCACCAGGACAAATACCTGGCCAAAGGACGTCGCATTGGCGAGCATGACGCCTGTGATTAATTGTCCGCCCAGCAGAATGATCATGACTTTGCGGACGGTTTTATAGCGGTCACTGGCCATGCTCCAGAACATGTTGGAGAATACGGAGACAAGTGGACCGATTCCATACAAGTAGCCAATTTCAGCCCGGCTGAACCCCAAATGACTGAAGTAGAGCTGGAGATAGGATACTACCAGTACGGTAGAACCGAAAATCGTAAACATAAGTGCCCGCAGCCAGTTTTGATCCGGGCGGGCGTTGTGACTTAATTTCATGTTGAGAGACTCCATTCTTTATTACATTTCATTACCTAGCCTAGCCTTTAAGTGAAGGTGACTTCCCGGACGGTAAGGCAGTCATGGAAGGTTCCTTCTGCGTGCGCCGGATGACAAGCCATACAATGATGAGTTCTGCCAGCAGGCCGAGGGACTGGGCTACGGCACCAATCATGCCGTTCCAAGCCGGGAATATGCTGACCAGGATGAGCAATACGATAACGGTACAGATCGCATTGGCCGTCTGAGAGCGGAACATCGTTTTGGTCTGTCCCCGCAGCAGGATCAGCCCGTTGCTGAAATCGAGAAAAGGCGAAATCAGCGGAAATAGCACAAAGGCCCGCAGTGTCCACAAGCTTTGCTGCAGCAGGTTGCCCTGAACGCTCATTACATTTTCCAACACCCAGGGACCCAGAGGGGTATAGGCTATGGCTGCAGTCATGGCAAAAGGAATAAACCCGGTGACCAGTGCGAATTTCTTCACCAGTTTGGCATCGATTTCATAGAAATTCAGCACAATTTGATGGATGTAGGTAAAAAAGCTTAACATGAGCTGCATCAAACTGCTGGCTACGGCAAAAGACGAGATGGCTAGCGCAATACCCGTCGTTTTGCCAAGCACGATATTAATGACAGGTCCGATGAACAGGGCGACAAAACTGGATAACAGGAGCGGCTTGTAAAAGCGGAAAACGTCTCCTTTATTTTCAACAGGGTGATCCTCCAGCTTGGCTGGCATACTCCGCTTGATGCTGTTTCCTTCAAGAAAGCTGACCAGCGCTTCGATCATCATGCCTGCCGCAAAGATGATAGCGCCTACACGACCGCTGTTTATACTGTCTGTATAAATGAAATACAGGGATAGGCCATACATGCCGCCAAGACGGAATAACATGCCGATAGTTAGCCATTTGGTCCTGTTATTCGTAATGATAATGCCCTGATAAATATTGCGAATAACGGAGAAAATGCTGACGTACATCAGAATTTCATAGACATCAATGACTTTGGTCAATAAATCGGGACTCACGCCGAACAGATATTTGAAAACCACTGTACCAATGGGAGAGTATACAATGAGGAATCCGATTAGCAGTACGCAGGCAAGAAATATTTTGGTGACAAAAGTGAGGGCCTGAAAGGACAGGCGGTCCCGGACCAGCGCAGAACAGGTCTGCCGCAGTAGTGTGGAGGGGCGTTCCGTAAGTGTCAACAGGCTGCCTGCAATGGCGTAGCTGGCAATGACCGTCTCCGGATGTGCAGATCTGGCGAGTGTACTATTAATAATTACGTGAGAAATGGTAACCAAAGAGGCGGATATGCCGAGCGGTACAAAAAAAGCAAATAACCGTCTCCACGAGAGAGGCTCACTTGACGTCATGTCAACGACTCCTTTAATGGATGAAATATGCTTAGTATATCACAAAGACTAGTTGGCGGAAGCGATTTTTTCCCGTGATTATGCGGTAGATCATTTGTACAATTAAGGGGTTCATATTATAATGGGATTGGTTAAAAATCGCTCTAATACGTATTCAACCAAGTGGAGGCACATTTATTTTGAGCCAATCTAATCAAAGTCGACATCAATATCCGCGAGGACCGCTGGAATTGATGAGAAAGGTGTACAAGTACACCATTCCGGAAACGCGGAAAGAACTGGCTGCGTGGAGAGCTAAGGCCGAGAACATTCCGAATGAGGAATTGCGCAATCAGGCTCTGGCTAGTCTCAAGGACAAACAGTTTCACTGTGAAGGCGGAACGGTATATGCTTTACCTGATATGCCAAAGAGGCACATCTTGATTCCGCTCATCGTTTCTTATCAAACTATTAGTGATTATTTGGACAATCTGTGCGACCGCAGCACATCGATGGACCCGAATGACTTTCGGCTTCTCCATCAATCCATGCTTGATGCGGTAGATCCCGAAGCAACACCGGTCAATTATTATGCGCTCCGGGAGGAGCAGGACGACGGTGGATACTTGCGGAATCTGGTGACGACATGTCAGGAGCTCACACGTCAGCTGCCTGGATATGCGTCCGCCAAGCCTCAAATTCAGGATCTGGCAGGCCTATACACGGACCTGCAGGTATATAAGCACATCAAACCGGAACTGAGAGAAACGGCACTGCTCGAGTGGTGGGCAGAGCATCGCCACCGTACACCTCAGTTCCGTTGGAACGAATTTGCCGCCGCTACCGGCTCTACGCTGGGCGTATTCATGCTGTTTCTGGCTGCGAGTGATGATCAGCTGACTGAAGAGCAGGCGGCCTCAATCCATACTGCCTATTTTCCGCATGTATGCGCATTGCACATTATGCTCGATTATTTAATCGATCAGGATGAAGATCGTATCGGTGGAGATCTCAACTTCTGCAATTATTACGAAAATGTGGAGACGATGCTAGACCGCATTGCTTTTATTGTGGAGATGGCCCGCAGTGATGTGCAGAATATTCCGGGAAGTGCTTTTCACCGGATGATTATCGAAGGACTGCTTGCCATTTACCTGTCTGATCCCAAAGTCAGCGAACAGCAGGAAGTTCGCGCCATATCCAAGCGTTTGATGAAGAAGAGTCCAATGACCAGAGTTTTTTTCTTTATCTTCAGTCGCTGGATTCGCAAGCATATGTAAGTCAGGCGCTTTTGTTCCGGAAGCCTGAAGTGAAACTAGAGGAGGAAGAAACATCATGACAGCAGTAAAAAAAATCGCAGTTTTAACGAGCGGTGGTGACTCACAAGGAATGAACGCGGCTGTTCGTGCGGTGGTTCGCAGCGGACTATTCCACGGTCTCGAAGTATACGGTGTTCAACGCGGGTACCAAGGTCTGTTGAACAACGATATATTCCCAATGGATCTGCGTAGTGTAGGTGACATCATTCAGCGCGGGGGAACGGTTCTTCAATCTGCCCGTTGTAAAGAGTTCTACACGGCCGAAGGTCAGCAAAAGGGAGCGGACATCCTGCGTGCACGCGGCATCGACGGTCTGGTTGTAATCGGTGGGGACGGCTCTTACAATGGTGCCAACAAACTGAGCAAACTGGGCATCAATACAATGGGTCTTCCGGGAACCATCGACAACGATATCTCGTTCACGGATTACACAATCGGGTTCGATACAGCAGTAAGCGTTGTTGTAGATGCCGTCAACAAACTGCGTGATACGATGTCTTCCCACGAACGTTCTTCCATCGTTGAAGTTATGGGCCGTCACTGTGGTGATATTGCGCTTCATGCCGGACTGGCTTCGGGTGCAGAAACGATTCTGGTGCCGGAAGTTCCTTTTGACATGGATGAAGTGGCAGACCGGATGAAAGCCAACTTCGCACATGGCAAACGTCACAGTATCATTATCGTTGCCGAAGGTGTTGGCAGGGGTGAAGATGTGGCCAAAGAATTGATGGAACGCTGCCCGACATATGAGCCGCGTGTAACCGTACTGGGTCACATTCAACGTGGCGGTACGCCGACTCCGTTTGACCGTAACCTTGCCAGCCGTCTGGGAGACTTTGCTGTGCGCAGCCTGATCGCGGGAGAGACCGACAAGGGTTGTGGCATTATCAAAGGTGAGCTTGTTCTGACAGACATCGATAAAGTCGTTCACACCAAAAAGGATTTCGATATGAACACGTACGAGCTTGCACAACGTTTATCTCAATAAACAACAACAAAAAGAGCACAGCGCCGTCTAAACGGGCTGTGCTCTTTTTATATGGCTCACCAGAGTGATCTGTTTACGTATGATATTCGAAGCGGTTTATCGGGGCTGCTCAATCATGCGAACGGCGGCCTTCCGCTGAACCAGGAACAACCTCCAGAGAAGTGCCGCAGCACCGACGGCGAGGCCGGCAATCAAGCCGATCCAATATCCAAAAGCGCCGAGCGCTGTATACGTAGCTGTAATATATCCTACTGGAAGACCAACGATCCAATAAGCCACAAACGTAATCATCAAAGCAGGATTTACGTCTTTGTATCCCCGAAGAGCACCCTGAGTCGGAGTAGCAATGGCATCCGAAATTTGAAAGAAGATGGCGTATATGAGGAAATGCTGAGTCAACGCAATGACCTCGCGATCGTTTGAATAAAGTCCTGCAATTTGTTCCCCAAATACGATCAATACGACCGCAGTGAGCAGCGAGAGTACGATGGCTCCGCCGATGCCAAGCAGGCTGTACTGTTTAGCATCTCTCAAACGTCCAGCACCCGCCTCATAACCGACCAGAATGGTGAGGGCCATACATATGCTCACTGGCAGCATGTACAGCGTAGAGGCGAAATTAAGGGCGGCCTGATGCGCAGCAATCGTAATGGTATCAAATCGGCTCATCATTAATGTCACGGCCGCAAAGATTGAAGTTTCAAAAAAAGTGGCAAACCCGATGGGTACCCCAATTTTGAGCAATTCTTTCCATTTTCCCAGCGATATGCCGGAGAGATGGCGGAAGACGCCATACTGGGCGAAGGGTTCAATCCGATGAACAAAGAAAATGCTAATCAAAAAAATGATCCAGTACGTACACGCGGTAGCCACACCTGCACCGACACCTCCTAATTGGGGGAAACCCCAACGTCCGAAGATGAGCAAATAATTCAGCAAAATATTAACAGGAAGCGAAACTAACGTGATTAACATGGTTATTCGTGTCTGTCCAAGTGCATCCATGAAACTGCGCAGCACTGTATACCCGAACAGGGGAATGATACCAAAAGCCAGTGCGCTTAAGAAATAAAGAGCAACTCGGGCAACCCGCGGCTCCAGGGGCATCCCATTCAGAATCGGGTTAAGTACCAGGGCTCCGATGGCAAGAACGGCTAGGCTCACCGCGATGCCTAGATAGAGTGCCTGGATAACGCTGTGGCCGATCTGATCATTGCGCTTGGAACCCAGCAGATGGGATACCACAGGGGTGATTCCGATAAGAATTCCACTAAGTCCGGTTTGTACCGGCATCCACAGACTCGTACCAATAGCCACGCCAGCCAGATCTGCTGGGGAAAACTTGCCTGACATGTTCGTGTCGAAGAAAGACATGGCAGACAGGGCAATCTGTGTTGTGAATATGGGTAGAAATATGATCAGGAATTGTTTTACTTTTTGCGAAAAACGGGTGGTTGTCATGTTCACTTGGAGTGCCTCGCTATTCATAAGAGTGATCATCAAACTGTCATAATCGACAGCTATTCATTGTAGTAGATTTTGCTGAATTTGAACAGGGAAAGGCCGCAATTGCGTGACGAAATTATAAAACCCCGCTCCGCATGAGCGGAACGGGGGAAGATAGTTAGGGAAGAGTGCTTCGTGCTTTACTTATAGTTCACACCTGAGGTATAGCGATTGGACGCATTCCAGAGCAGGTACTCATCTACATCCATGTCTTTCATTGCACGAATTTGGTCTTCAACTTGCTTTTTGCCGTATTTAATGTAGTGTCCGCTGCCGAGCCAGCTGGCTGTAAAGTCCTGAATCCAAGGCCGGATTACCGGCTTGAGATCCTCGGTTGGGTCGAGTTTCTTATGTGTATCCTCCATGGAGCCTTTGATCGTTGTATAAGGATCTTTGTCAGGATCCTTTACGCCATACCATCCGGTGGAGTAGTGACTTGGATAGACCATCGGTGAGATCACATCCACATTTTCGGATATTTTCACAAAGTCCTGACCGATGCCTTCTGCTGCAGGTACGGAGGCCGCATAGCCGAAGATATCGACTGAAACCCGGACACCCAGAGGTGCAAGCTCCTTGCGGGCGTATTGGACAAATTCCGCTACAATGTCGACCCGCGACTTGTCAGTTTTGGTGTATTTAAGTGTATCGGCGCGGTTCTCGAAACCTTCCGGGAAACGCACGTAGTCAAATTGAATTTCCTTGAATCCAAGCTTGGCGGCTTCCTTGGCGATTTCAATATTATAGTCCCAGACTTCCTTGCTGTACGGGTTCACGAAACTGTCGCCTTTGCCATTGGCCCATACGGATCCATCCTTGTTTCGGAAGGAAAGCTCCGGATTTTTTTTGGCAAGAATCGTATCTTTGAAAACGACGACCCTTGCAATCGGATAGACCTCATGTTTTTGCAGTCGTTTCATCAGGGCGTCAATATCCCGAATAAACGGTTGGGATTTGCCCATCTCCTGAAGTGATTTGTTCTCTGTAGGGTAGGTTATGTATCCGAGGTCGTCCTTGATATCAATCACCATGGAGTTAAGCTCCGTTTTATCAATCAGATCGAGCAATTCCTTCATCCGGGCTCCGCCCGCGCTATAAGCCGTAACATAAATCCCTTTGACAACAGGGGCATCCGGCTGAGGGTCAATTTTGGCAGGCGGGTTGTCTGCATCAATAACTACCTGATCCTTTTGTGATTGAATAATGGCGGTGCTGAAACTGTTTGTTAATGAATGAAATTGCTGGTTATCCTGATCGGCTGCTGCCGGTGTACCACTGAAGCTACCCAAGGCCATGGCAAGTAAAGCCCAAAACGTGTTCATTTTATTCCCACTCCCTTATGTACATTCCATGATTGAATTATATAACAAAGCCTCTGGGCTTTTAACCATATTAATCAAGTGATGAAACATTCCGGAAAAAATGAAAACCGCTTCCTGTGAGGGTAACCTCCCGAGAAGCGGCGTGATCAATCAAAAAAATATTATTGAATATAGATGTCGTTCTGATGCTCACAAATACTGTACTGAATGATTTCCATTGCATCTCCCTGCTCCAGAATGCCCAGCCCATCCCGGAGAACAATAAGTGAATCGAGTTCATTCGGTTTCAAGAAAGGGAGCATTTCCGGGCACCATCTGTTGACGATTTCAAACAGTTTTACCGTTTCCATATCCACAATAATCACCCTTTCCTACTCGAATTCCAAAATGGTAAGTCATTCGGCGCGAATCGGAAAAGCATATGGCCTGTGAAAGTGAAGGGCAGATCCTGCTATACATCATATTTAGGAGCCATGCACGGTTATTATACCACAATTATATAAATTGTTAACCGTACATGTGCCTTAACTTCTGCGGAATGAACCCATGACACCGACTGTTTCGACGATATTAACGAATGCATTTGGATCGGTTTCCTTGATGATGCGTTTAATCTCAACCAGCTCATATCGAGTGGTCACCGTCATTAACATATCCTTTTCAATATCGGTGTATGCTCCCTGGGTTTTGATCTTGGTGACACCGCGAGGACGAACCAGCAATTTTTTCAGCATGGCTTCCGTCTCGTTCGTGATGATGTACAATGTCACCTTGACATGGCTTATATGAATCAAATCCAACACTTTCCCTGTGATGTAGATCGAGACCATGGAGGCGAGTGCAATGTTCCAGTCATCGTTCAGATAACCTGCGAGCATAATAATAGCTCCGTTCATACCTGCCATAACCGTACCAATCGGAAAGTCCCGATATCGTGTAAAGATGGAACCGACAATGTCCAGTCCGCCAGTCGAACCACCTACGCGGAAGGAGATGCCTGTACCGATTCCTACGAGCACGCCGCCGAACACACAGCTGAGCAGAGGGTCTGTTGCCACAACAAAAACAGGCAGCAATCCGATAAACCAGGATGTGGCTGCTACCGACACGATGCTCAATATAATGAATCGCCGTCCAAGAATAAACCAACCCGCGATCAGCAGAGGAATGTTAAGAACAAAATACATTATACTAAGATTCAAATTTGTAAAATAACCAAGAAGCATGGAAATACCGGATACCCCGCCGCTTAACAGCTGATGGGGGACCAAAAACCAATTGAAGCCACAGGCTATAGCTGCAGCACCCAATATGATCACTAAAGAGTGCCATATTATTTTGGGCAATTTAATCACCTCATTTATATTTAAAACCAGATTGCTGGTAATCTTGAATTGTTTTGTGATATAATGATTTGTGGATATTCTTGAGTAGGGAACTTTTTCCAAATGGAACGATAAAATTTGAAATGTTTCAAACGCATGTATGTAGTTTTAGTCTTATGTTGGGGACCCATTCACGAATTATGTTGATAATGAAAATAATTTGCCCATATGGGATACCCTATAGATATTAACGCTACTTAAGAATACAGACAACAAAGTGGATTGTCCACCATGTCCACCCTATAGAAGGAGTATGAATAATTTTGACAAATTTAAATTTCGTAGATTTCAATCTTGAACCACTGGTGCTGCAAGCGATCACCGAACTTGGGTTTGAAGAAGCAACACCGATTCAATCCAAATCGATCCCTTTTGCTCTTGAAGGCAGAGATTTGATCGGTCAAGCTCAAACAGGTACCGGTAAAACAGCAGCTTTCGGTATTCCGCTGATCAGCAAAATTTCGAAAAGCGACGAAAAAATCCGCGCCCTCATTATGGCACCTACACGTGAACTTGCGATCCAAGTTGCCGAAGAGATCGAAAAACTTACCCGCTTCAAAGGTTTGCGCTCCCTGCCAATTTACGGAGGACAAGATATTGTTCGTCAAATCCGTGCACTGAAAAGAAAACCACAGATTATCATCGGTACACCTGGACGTCTCCTGGATCACATTAACCGCAAAACGATTAAACTTGAAGATGTACAAACTGTTGTATTGGATGAAGCAGATGAAATGCTCGACATGGGCTTCATGGAGGATATTCAATCCATCCTGAAACAAGTTCCAGCTGACCGTCAAACGATGCTCTTCTCAGCTACAATGCCTCCTAACATTCAAAAATTGGCTCAGCAATTCTTGAACAACCCAGAGCACGTGTCCGTTATCCCGAAACAAGTTAGCGCACCTTTGATTGACCAAGCGTACATTGAAGTGCCAGAGCGTCAAAAGTTTGAAGCACTTAGCCGTTTGCTTGATATGGAATCTCCAGAGCTCGCAATCGTATTTGGTCGTACGAAACGTCGTGTTGACGAATTGGCTGAAGCACTGCAAAAACGTGGATATTCTGCAGACGGTCTCCATGGTGACCTGTCCCAGAATCAACGTGATACAGTAATGCGCAAATTCCGTGATGGAAGTATTGACGTACTCGTTGCAACAGACGTAGCTGCACGTGGTCTCGACGTATCTGGCGTAACACACGTTGTGAACTTCGACCTTCCACAAGATCCGGAAAGCTATGTTCACCGTATCGGTCGTACAGGACGTGCTGGTAAAGAGGGTGCTGCTTGGTCCTTCGTTACACCACGTGAGATTGATCACTTGCATTTCATCGAGCGTGTAACGCGTCATCGTATCCCTCGTAAGCCTCTGCCAACAATGGCTGAAGCAGTAGAAGGTAAACAACGTTTGACAGCTGAGCGTTTGCTCGAAATCGTACAATCTGGCGAACTGAACGAATACAAAGGTATCGCTATCCAATTGCTTGAGCAGTATGATTCCGTTCAACTGTTGTCGGCTTCCCTGAAGCTCCTGACAGGTGACAAAAAAGATGCTCAAGTGGATCTGACTCCGGAAGATCCAATCCGTGCGAAGCGTCGTAAACCGGATGTTCGCTCTGGCGGACGTAAGCCATCAGGTTACAGCGGTAACCGCAGCAGCAGTGGCGGCGGTGGCTACAACCGTGACCGCAACAGCAGTGGTGGCGGACGTGGAGGATACAATCGCGATCGCAACAGCAGTGGCGGTGGAAGCAGAGAAGGTGGTTACAACCGTGACCGCAAACCGCGTCCAAGCAGCAACGAAGGACGTCGTCCTGCGAAAGATTCTTCTTTTGAATAATATGCAAGACTAACTTGGGAAATGGGGCAGGAAACTGCTCCATTTTTTTTATTTTAGAAAACCATACTAACTTTTGCTTCTTAATAGCCTTAGAGAGTAGGATTGCAGATCAGTTTTCGGGAAGTGCTGGCTTTTCCTATCTATAATAAGGTATATTAATATTAGACTTCAGGTTAGACGCAAGGCTGCAGAGGAGGAGAAATGTTTGGAATTTAAAGGAGCTATGGGTGGGATCTACCGGCTTACAGAGTGGATTACGAGACTGGCCGCAACCAATCTGTTGTGGGCTATTTGTTCGTCTCCGTTCTTGTTTTTCTTGATTATGAAACTGCTCGTTATGCAGCAGAACCTCGCAAACGAATCATTGCAAATGAACTGGGCTATAGCTATTGTGGCACCGCTTACACTATTTCCGGCAACTTCGGCCCTTTTTACGGTCGTTCGTAAATGGAATATGGGTGACACGGATGTGCCGATCTTCCGTACGTTTTTTGTAGGTTACAAAGAGAACTACAAACAAAGCTTAATCGGGGGCATATTTTACACCGTGCTGTTTGCCATCATGTATCTGGACTATACGGTATACATGACACAGTTCCGCAATATGCAGCTTGTGGGAATCATCATGTTAGTGCTGCTGTTGCTTTTGTTTGTTTCCTTGTTTAACTTTTTTTCAATGGTTGTACACTATCATATGTCAATCGGACTCATTATTAAAAATGCAGTACTCTTGACACTGATCAGACCGTTTCGTGTTTTCTCCACATTGCTCGGAAGCGGACTATTGTTTTACATCGGATTCCGATATCCCGTATTGTTTGTCTTCTTTATTATCAGTATCATTGCCTGGTTTGCCTTCTTTAACTTTTATGCGACCTTCACGAAAATGCAGGAGCAGATGGAGAAAATGCAGCAGAAGAAGGAAGAGGAAGAAGCTGCTCAAAATGGCGATGGAGTAGAGACGATCGGTGATGTAAAAGCATCTGACGTAAAAAACGATAATCTGCAAAAATAAAACATCAAGCGTCACCATTTACTTTTTACACGGTTAGGGATATAATAACTGTACATCCTGCGGTGTACGTTTCGGTTATTCGTTGTTTTGAACCAATGATGATGTCTTCGGGAGATCTACACAGAATGTTGCTGAAACGCCCTGTCTATACGACATGGGGACTTCAAAATACATTTTTGCGGTCACCCACCTGCCAAGCAGGTTCATAAGACAATGTAGCCGGACGGCATGGCGGGTTTCTATTTACAAGTACAGCACCCTGACTCTTTCCTCTAATCCAGGAACCTCAGGGTGTTTTTTATTTGAACTTTATATTTTGACCAGTGTATTTGCGTTAAAAGCGCTGTACGCCCTTTTGTTACTACCTGAACAATGTTACACTAGAATACATAAATGGAACGGTTACATTCAAAGGAGGAAGGGTCTTGACCTTAAAGAGAACGCTCGTCGGTATCATCCGCAGTATGGAGGGGACCAGCGATCGAGCCAAGGATCCCAAATTAAAAACACGGTATTATAATTTATCCAAAGACAGAGCCTGGGAAGAAGTTTCTTCGACATTGAAAAAGATTCCGGGTTATAAGGTGCTTCACGAGGTTCCTTCGGTCGGAGAGATTATTTTGGAGAAACGGACGACGTTTGGGCGGACCATGGATATTACGGTTTCTATTATTTCGGTAAGTCCGGTTCGTAGTGCGGTAGACATGTATTCAGCTTCACGTGGTTCGCTTGGAGATCTGGGCTCCAATTATCGAACAATCATGAATCTGTTTTCCGTATTGGATAAGAAGCTCGCCAAATATAAGGCAAACGATTGAGATAGATGGATGGTAAACAAAAAAGCGAGAGAAGGTGAGCCTTCCCTCGCTTTTGTTCTGGACGTGGAATCCTTTTACAGCAAAGCTTTTACTGCTGCAATGGCTTGCTCGAAGTTAGGGGATTCTGTCATCTCAGGCAGATATTCCACATATGTAATTCGGTCTTCGGTATCCACTACAAAGATGGAACGCATGTCCAATTGGAATTCCTTGATCAGAACACCGTAGTTTTCACCGAACGAGCGTGTTTTGTAATCAGACAATGTTATAACGCGGTCTACACCGGCTGCCCCGCACCAGCGTTCTTGTGCGAATGGAAGGTCTACACTTACCGTCAAAACGACAACATTGTCGCCAAGGTCTCCGGCTTCCACATTGAAGCGGCGAGTTTGGGCATCGCATACTCCTGTATCCAATGAAGGAACGACGCTGATCAGTTTAATTTTGCCTGCGAAGTCTTTCAGGGATGCATCTTCAACCAGATTTTTACTCAATGTAAAATCCGGAGCTTGATCGCCCACTTTCAATTCGGGTCCGATCAATGTAATAGGGTTGCCTTTGAATGTGGCTGCGCCTGTACGTTCTTGTGCCATAATAATGTTCCTCCTTAAATTGGTGATCCGTGCCAAAATCCATTATAATCTTTTATGAAAGGCATTGTCCAATTCAGGCGAGTAATTACGATAATGGATAAGAAGTGAAGGAAGAACTGAACAGGGTGGAGTGAAATAGGAAGCTTATGATATTTATTCGTTATGAAAATTGGAGAAGTTATTTAAAGTTTTTCCCGCTGACGTCGATTCTGTTAGTTGCCAATGTCGTTATGTTTATTATACTTGCTGTCAATGGTGGCTCGACGAATACGATGACATTGCTGAAGTTTGGCGCTTTGACAAACCATGAGTTATTCTCGGGAGAATGGTGGCGGTACTTTACGTCCATTTTTCTTCACGCAGGTTTCAGTCATCTATTGTTTAACAGCTTTGCGCTGGTTGTATTTGCGCCTCCTATGGAGCGCTTGCTCGGGTCGGTAAGATATGGCTTATTGTATTTGGGCAGCGGGGTTCTGGGTAATGTTTTAGCACTTGCTTGGTATAACTCTGCAGGAGATACAACAATCTCTGTAGGGGCATCCGGAGCCATCTACGGGATTTATGGTGCGTTTCTGTATGTTGCTTTGTTCCAGCGGACGATGATGGATGAGGCATCGCGCAAAACGTTATACACACTGCTTGCGTTCGGTATTATTTTCTCGTTTGCCATGTCGGGCATTAACTGGATGGCTCATTTGGGTGGATTGTTAGGTGGATTCTTTATCTACGGACTTCTTATCCGAATATGGCAGCCAAGAAAGTTTAGAAAGCAGTAATGCGTTTGTTGTAATGATCTGAAGACGGAGTGCAGGCAGGGCTAAGAAGGGTATAGCAGATTGGAGAGATCAGGCGAGTGGAATTAAGACAGTTGCATTACTTTTTGAAAGTGGCACAAAAGGAGCATGTGACCCAGGCAGCTGAAGAGCTGCATGTTGCACAATCCGCGGTGAGTCGCCAGATTCATCAACTGGAGGAAGAGCTGGGTGTTGACCTCTTTATGCAAAAGGGGCGGAATCTACAGTTGACCGCAGTGGGGCAGCTCTTTTGTAAACGCATTGAAGGCATACTAAAGGATCTGGACAAAGCAGTCGGAGAAGTTCATGAATTTTTGGACCCGGAACATGGTGAAATTCGTATTGGTTTTCCTCATAGTCTGGGTATTCATCTGATTCCATCGGTCGTGGCCGCATTTCGTCAGCGTTATCCCAACGTCAAATTCAGATTTAAACAGGGCATGTTTCCGACGCTCATCCGTGACGTGCTATCTGCTGAGGTGGATCTGGCTTTCATATCGCCTTTTCCGGAAAAGCATGATCAGGTCGCGGGTGATATCGTCTTAACTGAAGAATTACATGCAATTCTTCCTCCAAATCACCCGCTTGCAGGCGAAGAGGAGATTGCGCTTGAACAGCTCAAAGATGATAAATTTGTTCTGTTCAGCAAAGGGTATTCTTTGCGTCCAATAGTCTGGCATGCCTGCTTGGAAGCAGGGTTTACACCGAAAATCGCTTTTGAAGGTGAAGAGACCGATACCATCCGCGGATTGGTTGCTGCGGGTATGGGGGTGAGTCTGCTGCCGGAAATGGCACTTTTCCAGACCAATCCACTACAACCGGCACATGTGGCCATTTCTCATCCGAAAGTAACGCGGACCATTGGTTTAATCCATCGCGCCGATGACAAATTGCCACTTGTAGCACAGTCATTTCGTTCGTTTTTACTTCATTATTTCGGTTTGCAACAAAACAATACCCCATCCGAGTAACGGTGGGGTATTGTTTTTTGTTTCTATTGTATTTGGTTTAGTCGCGACTGTTAAAAATTCCAATGTAACGGATCAATTCAAGCAGTGAGATCAGTGCAGCGGCAACGTACGTTAACGCTGCGGCGTTCAGCACCTTGGCTACGCCTTTTTCTTCTTCATTGCGAATGTAGCCTTCGGAAACCATGATTTCACGTGCTCGATTGCTGGCATTAAACTCTACCGGCAGCGTGATGAGCTGGAACGCAACGGTAACGGAGAAGAAGATAATACCGATACCAACAAGGTTCATGGCGTTGAAGATGAAACCAGCAATCAACAGAAAAGGTGCAAGTCCGGATGCGAAGTTCACAATCGGGAAGATCCGGTGGCGAAGTGCCAGCATCGGATAGCTTTCCTTGTGCTGTATCGCATGGCCGACCTCGTGACAGGCTACGGAAACAGCTGATATCGAATTTTCATAATATACAGGTTCAGACAATCGTACAACCCGGTTAATCGGATCGTAGTGGTCTGAGAGAGCGCCGCGAACGGGTTCAATCGGAACATCGTGTAGACCGTTGGCATCCAGCATATGACGGGCTGCATCATACCCGGTCATGCCATTCAGGTTTTGCACGCCAGCCCAACGGTTGAATGTACTTTTAACGCGAAATTGCGCCCATAAGGAGAGCAAAAAGGCGATAATGATCAAAACGAACATACCGTTATTAAAACTCATATTCATTCCTCCGCTTTCTAATAATAAGCTACATCATGGTGTTCTCAAGCAAGATTTTCAAAGCTTCCATCGTACCGGCACTTTTCGTGAGTAGGCCTGCCATCATTTTACGTGCTTGTACAGGTTTCATCTCGCCAAGCAGCGGTTTGAGTTCATTGACCTCTCGCTCAAGTTGCTGAACATGGAGTTCAAGCGTTGTCAGCTTACTGGCAACCTGCTCTTCTGTACTAACCAGGCTCCACTTCTCAAGAGATTGCTTGATCTCGTCGAGACTATATTTCTCTTGTTTCATCTGTACAATACGTTCGAGTCTGGTTAAAGTTTCATTACTATAGAGACGATAGTTTTTTTCTGTCCGCTCTTCAGGAGCGATCAGACCAAGCTTCGTGTAGTAATCAATCGTCCGTTCACTCACACCAGCGGTCTTGGCAAGTTCGCCAATCCGAAACAGTTTCATATCCCCAATGGTATTCACCTCGCTTGCAAGTTCTAATGTAGGGAATTGTAGATTCCACCTGCGGCTTTACAGACTCCGCCCCATTCTTTTCTTACTATATAGTTATGATACATGATCTTTAACCATACAGTCAAACGTTATGCTTTGTTCACCCTAAACCGTGCTTCTATATCTATGTGCTCATAGAGCATGAATATGTACTTAAGTGCAAGAAAAAGACGCATGACTTTATTCCCAGAAATATTTTTTGGATTTGTTTAAAATACTCTTGTCAACTTTCCTGTCTTCTGCTTATAATGACATTAAGAGTTTCACGATATGTGAAGAAACTTAACATAAGAGGGAGTGGGGTACATGAGAAAGAAATGGTTGGTTTCGGTGTTATTAATACTTACTTTGCTGGCTTTCCCGGTCAGCGCATTCGCTTCTGCGGAAGGGCCGACTAACATTGAACTTCAAACCGGTCTGAACTCAGCCTTTACGTTTTTGGCTGTTGTGCTGGTTTTCTTGATGCAAGGGGGATTTGCTTTATTGGAAGCAGGTTCAACACGAATGAAGAATGCAGGACATATTGCGGGTAAAACGATCCTGACATTGGGCATTTCGGTTATTGCTTTCTGGGCTCTCGGCTTCGGTCTTGGTTTCGGTAACGGTAACAGCTTCTTTGGAACAACGGGATTCTTCCTGAGTGGTGACCAAATGGCTGCTTCATTTGAATCACTGGCCTTCTCCGATGTTCCGCTTACCATAAAATTTGTATTCCACCTCGCTTTTGCTGCAGTATCTCTGGCCATTGCCTGCGGTGGTATGGCTGAACGTGCAAAAATGAGCGTATATATTGTTTTTGGAACACTTTATACCATTATCATGTATCCGGTTGTTGCTCACTGGGTATGGGGCGGCGGCTGGCTCGCAGAGCTGGGTATGCAAGACTTCGCAGGTTCGACTGTAGTTCACTTGACGGGTGCAACAGCTGCATTGGTAGCTACGATCCTGTTGAAACCGCGTATCGGTAAATACAACAAAGACGGAAAACCTAACATCATTCCAGGTCACAACCAAGTGTACTCTGTTCTCGGGGTTATCATCCTGTGGATTGGTTGGTTCGGATTCAACCCAGGTAGCACATTGTCTGCTATGGGCGATGGATTCTTCGGTTATGTTGCGTTGACTACAAACGTTGCCGCTGCAGCCGGTGGGGTTGCTGCACTGTTGATCTCTTGGGCTGTTCTTGGCAAATCCGATATTCCTAGCATGCTGAACGGTGTGCTTGCAGCACTCGTTGCCATTACAGGTGCTTGTGCCTTTGTAGAGCCATGGGCAGCTCTGGTTATCGGTGCATTGGCAGGTATTATCACATTCTTCACCGCTCAATACTTTGATCGCAAAGGGATTGACGATCCAATTTACGCTTTCTCCGTCCATGGTATCGCTGGTATGTGGGGAGCAATTTCCACAGGGTTGTTCGCAACTCCGGAGCTTGCTGAAAATGCAGGTGTAGGTCAAGCGGGTCTGTTCTACGGCGGTGGATTCCACCAGCTGGGTGTTCAACTCTTGGGTCTGGTTGGCGCATTCGCCTTCGTGCTGGTTGTTTCCTTCATTATCCTAGGTGGAATGAAAGCCATCATGGGTATCCGTGTAACAGAAGAAGAGGAAACCATGGGTTTGGATCTTAGTGAGCACGGTACTTACGGGTACCCTGAGCAAATGAAAAGTATTGAAGGTAAATCCAATGGAGGCGGTACGTTCAGCTCCTAAGGTGAATGATGACTGAATCACGCTTCAAGGAGGCTGGACATGATGGAACCTATCCCGTTTATAAACCATTCTTGGTCCTATCAGGGGATCGATGGTGCCGCTTCTTCCGAGGAGCTGCGCCAGGCACGTGTAGTTTTGCAGAATGAGCTCCAGGAATTGTTGTCCGCTTCCTTGTCGCCGATCGAGTGGTACCAGACGGTAAATGAACTGCATGACCGGATATACCGGAAAGCAGTAGAGTTATGCATCCAGGGGATGGTAGAGGAAGGCTTCGGCCGGCCTCCCGTCCCCTATGCCTTTATCGTATTTGGCAGTTCCGGCAGGGAAGAAGCTACATTATGGAGCGATCAGGACAACGGCATGATTATCAGCGATACCCCGCACGAGGGGAAAGAAGAATATTTTGCCGAACTCGGACGACGAATGGCTGATATGCTTGAAGAATTAGGTTATGCCAAATGTGAAGGGAAAGTAATGTGTTCCGAGCTGTTATGGCGTAAAACATTGGAATCCTGGAAGGAGCAGCTCAAGGCGTGGAGGTCGGATCTGGCATGGGAACCCGTGCGAAATTTGATCATTGCTTCGGATATGCGTTTTGTGGCAGGGGATAAAAGTCTGGCGGAGGAATGGACTACTGCGTTCTATGATGGCTTCAGAGCCGTTCCCGAGCTGTCTGATGCTGTACTGCGTAATACCGTTAAACACAAGGCAACCCTTAATATTCTCGGCCAGGTGGTCACGGAACGGTTTGGTGAACATGCTGGCGGATTCGATGTCAAATATGGCTTATATATCCCACTGGTAAACAGTGCGCGTTTCCTGGCACTGCAGCATGGCATCAAGGAAACATCTACGCTCAAGCGAATCCAGAGATTGGTGTCCCTTGAAGCGGTTCCCCTTACGTTACTTGATGCGGCAGGGCGTGCTTTCATGATTGCACTGAAGTTTAGACGCAGTACACCTGTAGTTATTAGAGGTGGGCTGCAGCAGAGCAGTGGTTTTCTGGATGAGAAACAAATGAAGCAAAAACAGATGCATTATGAACTGAAGGATACATTAGGACAGGTGCGACGCGTGCACCGTGCACTGCAAAGACAATTACGTTTTGCAGAAAGGAGACGTCCATGAGAGAGCCGGCAAGGGGCAATACTGGATTTTGGAATTCGCTGCGTCAGGGAGGGGTTCCTTCTGCCATCGCTTCCATAATGGGGGCCCCAACGGCGCAACACATGGCGTTCATCCGCTCAATGATGAGGGAGCAGCGCAGACCGGAAGTTCTTCATACGCCGCTGAATGAATTGGATGCTGTTGTTTTCGATCTGGAAACGACAGGCTTTGCTCCGCAGCATGGAGATGAGATCCTATCATTTGGCGCTGTGCGCATCAGTGGTGGTGTAGTGCTGGAAGGAGAGCAGTTTTATACACTTGTTCAATCGAAGGCTGCGGTACCTGAGCATATTACCGAACTTACAGGCATTACACAGCAAATGACCGTTGATGCACCCTCACTCCTTGAGGGTTTGCATGATTTCATGTCTTTTGTTGGAGGAAGCGTGCTGGTTGCGCATGCAAGTGCGCATGACCGGGCTTTTCTGAATGCAGCACTTTGGCGCACCTCCAAGGTTCGGCTGACACATCGGCTGATCGACACCATGATGCTGGCTCGCTGGCTGGAGCCGGGAAGACCGGGGTATGGTCTCGATGAACTGCTGGAATCAAGAGGGATTCCGATCTATGGACGCCATCATGCATTGGAAGATGCCAAGATGACCGCGCAGCTGTGGTCATGTTATTTGGAGGATATGACGCGTAAAAATATCGAAACATTGGGTGACTTGTATACCCACTTAAGTCATGCGTAATTGTGCTGGCTGAAGGTTATAGCACTTTTGCTGATTTTCCTTGCTGGGGTCATCAACAATATTGGCCTGGATTTGATAACCATTCAAATGCATTTGCGGTTCGGATCCGCTTGTCCAATCAGGAGTGCCGATCAGGTACACCTGGATTAATCCGGCGTAAGCTGGAAGGGCAATGAGATCCTGATCGGACGGTACTGGATTGGTATGCGGATGCGAGTGGAAGATGCCGATGAGCTGAGACTCGTTAAATATGCAACGAATCCATTCCGCTTCATCCAGGCTGAAGTGATGCAGCGGGTTAGGCGCAACGTTGCGAATTGGCTGAAACCGACTGATTCGTATGCCGCCCGCTGCAGCTTCACCCAGCACAACCCCGCAGGCTTCCTGCGGCAGCGAATTATACATGTGTTTCGACATTTCTTGCTCTATGGAAGAAGAGATGAAGAACGTGTTTTGCTGTCCATGAAGTGCTGCCATTTTGTATTCACCCCTCTCTCTTTGGCTCCTGCTTAGGCAGGGGTCCTTTTTTGTTTGGATTTGTATATCCCTGATTGTAAAATTTTAAAGGAAAAGGGTACAATATTAAAGAGAGTATTTTGCAACAAGGTACGAAGTGATATCCCATGCGCATTCGTAATCAAGTGGTTAGAACCACTGGTAATGAAACGAAGGCAATGAAGTCTTACTGAAATGCTGATTCTATAAGAAGGTGGCTAGCCATGAAACGGAATATATACATACTGCTTGGTGTTGTATTGCTGATTGGAATTGCACTGGCTCAAAATGCGGATAATGGAATCGCTGCAGTGTTTAAACAAGAAGAGCCTCTTCCAACAGAAACGGGACCAAGAGCGGGATTGCTGGCTCCGGGATTTTCCCTGAAAGGCATGGATGGAAAAACATATACCGCAGGAGGGGCGAAGGAAAAAGCTGTATTTGTCAGCTTCTGGGCTTCCTGGTGTGAACCCTGCAAGGAGGAGGCGCCTGCACTTAATACCTTGGCGGCCAAGTACAAAGATAAATTGGATATGTATGGGGTCAATGTGACGCCTTACGATAAGCTGAAGGATGCTAAAGCTTTTGTAGAGGAATACAAACTGACGTTCCCTATTTTGCTTGATGAAGACGGGAAGGCATATGCAAAATACAATGGTGTTGCTTTTCCCACCAATGTGCTGATTGACAAAAATGGTGTGATCCAGGAAGTTATACTCGGCATTTTGCCTGAAAAAGAATTGGAACGTAAAATTAAGAAAGTTATCAACTAGTAAATCAAACAATAAGCGCCTGTCCCAATTCATTTTGGAGACAGGCGCTTCATTTATTTTCCGGGAAATAAGCGTTAATGGTTGCTTAATCCATGAATGGCTGTGTGAACTACATTCGGCTCATCCTGTAATTTTTCCTGAAGCAGGGCATAACGGAAACTGTGAACAAGGGCTTCCCAGCTCGCTTCAATGACGTTTTCAGAAACGCCGACCGTATTCCATGTATTTTCCGTATTCTTCGATTCAATTAGAACACGTACTTTGGCTGCTGTGGCATCCTTCTCGTCAAGTACACGAACTTTATAGTCAGAGAGGTGCATGTTGGCGAGTGAAGGGAAGTATTGGACAAGTGCTTTCCGAAGAGCATTATCAAGCGCATTGACCGGACCGTTGCCCTCCGCAGCTGTATAGACGCTTGTTCCACCCACATTGAGCTTCACGAATGCTTCGGAGACAACGGACTTGCCGGCTGTTTTTTCCACAAGCATTTTGAATGATTCAAAAGTGAATAGTTCCTTCATATCTCCGTTCGCTTCACGAATGAGCAGCTCAAGAGAGGCATCTGCGCCTTCAAACTGATAACCTTGATGCTCCAGATCTTTGATTTTTTCAATGATCTGGCGTGAATTGGCGCTGCTTGGATCGAACTCCAGTCCAAGCTCCTGTGCTTTAGAGACGATGTTGCTCTGTCCAGCCAACTCGGAGACAAGTACACGCTGTTTGTTTCCGACAAGTTCAGGCACGATATGTTCGTAGGTGCGGGAATCGCGCAGAATGGCAGAGACGTGAATGCCGCCTTTATGTGCGAAGGCTGCATTACCAACATAAGGTTGGTTAATCGGCATGTTCACATTAGCAATCTCGCTAACATAGCGGGCTACGTTCGTAAGCTGTCTCATCGAATCTTCGGACACACATTCATATCCAAGCTTGAGCTGCAGGTTCGGGATAATGGAGGCTAGATTGGCATTGCCGCATCGTTCTCCATAACCATTCATCGTGCCTTGAACCTGTCTGGCACCAGCTTGTACAGCGCTAAGCGTATTGGCAACAGCCAGTTCACAGTCATTATGTGTATGAATTCCGAGATGAGCATGAGGGAGAATTCCAGAGAGTCTGGACACAATCTCGTACACTTCGTGCGGCATGGTTCCGCCATTGGTATCACACATGACAAGCCAGTCTGCACCAGCTTCATGAGCTTTCGTTAACACCGCTTGAGCATACTCCGGATTATGCTTGAATCCGTCGAAGAAGTGCTCGGCATCAAAAATAACTTCCATTCCATTCTGCTTCAAATAAGCAATCGAATCATAGATCATGGATAGATTCTCTTCCAAAGTGGTTTGCAAGGCGGTATGAACGTGGAAATCCCATGATTTACCGACCAATGTTGCTGCCTGTGCACCGGATTCGATCATCCGCTTCAAATTGGCGTCTTCGCTGGCAATGCTTCCTTTGCGACGTGTGCTGCCAAAAGCAACGACCTTGGCATTGAGATTCAATTCTTTTACTCTTTTGAAAAACTCAATGTCCTTGGTGTTGCTGCCCGGAATTCCGCCTTCAATATAATGAGCACCCAGGTCGTCGAGTTTCTTGGCAATTTTAAGCTTGTCATCTGCCGATAAACTGACACCCTCCCCTTGTGTGCCGTCACGTAAAGTCGTATCGAAGATGGAAATGGCCTTTGACATGAAGATCCTCCTTTGAGATAAAGCGCTTTTTTAAATAGTTGAATTTTGTTTTGGAAAAGCATACGAATAAAGATGCACATGAATCCTTCGGTTCTGCAACGCTACACTGTGTTAAACTCTATGCGTTGATTTGTCCTAAAGTCGCGATTTTGTATAATTAATTATTATAGCACCATTATAGCCAAATGCTACACAGAAATCGCAGTTTCGTGTAACAAATTTCAGATTTCCGATTAATAGATATATGATGGAAGGTGTAATTTATGTTATATTTAAATTTAATTGGTAAATGTGGTGTATGGAAAAGTGGAGGGATAGGATTGACTATTGTATGGGAGAATACGGTTCTTGCCTTGATTTCTCTAGTCCTTTTTGTGAGTGTAGGATGGCTAATTATTCGATCGATCATCCGATCCACTCGGAAATAAGAAAATAACAAACGTAACTGATTTTACATAATGAACTTGATATAATAGGATTATTGAATTATTTATGCTTCATTAATTAGATGTAGGAAAGGGCGGAGGAACATGTCTGGGGATGGAACCCGTCACACCAATGTGGATCGATATTATCCTGCCGCCGGAAGAGTCATTTTGCATGTCGACATGAACGCATTTTACTGCTCGGTGCATGAAGCCGAAGAGCCGGAACTCTACAGAGGTAAAGCGACTGCTGTTGCAGGCAGCAGTGAAGTAAGGAAAGGCGTTATTGTAACATGTTCATACACTGCTCGAAGTAAAGGCATCTCAACGGGTATGGTGGTTCATCAGGCAATGAAAAAATGCCCGGAATTGATCGTTATTCGTCCTGATTTTCACTTGTACCGTCAATATTCAAGAGCGTTTATGAAAATAGCCTACAGTTATACACCACTGCTGGAGGCAACTTCGATAGATGAATGTTACCTGGATATCACTGGCTCTAAACAGTTCGGCACACCTATGGAAATTGCGGAGAGCATCCAGCGACGAATTCGGGAAGAACTGGGACTTCCGTGTTCCATTGGCATTGCTCCCAACAAACTGCTGGCGAAGATGGCTTCTGATCTGAAGAAACCTAACGGTATTTCCATTTTACGAATGAGGGATGTACCTCAGATTCTCTGGCATAGACCCTGCAATGAGCTGTTTGGGATTGGCAAAAAGACGGCTGAGAAACTGAAGAAACTGGGCATAGAAACCATTGGGCAGCTTGCAAAATCTGATGAGCGGATGCTGACGGACGTGTTTGGGATTAACGGTACCTGGCTGAAAAATTCAGCGAATGGCATCAATCATTCTATAGTTCAAGCAGAGCGGGAAGCGAATAAATCCATTGGACACACCACGACACTTCCTGCGGATATTAGCGAGATGGACGACGTCCACCGGGTGCTGCTCAACATTAGTGACCAAGTGGCGAGGCGTCTGCGCAAGCACGAGATGCTGAGTCAGGGCATTCAGATTACGATCCGTACACCGGATATGAAAACCATCACGCGATCTCGGATGATGGAAGTGCCAACGGAGGATGCAACGATAATCTACCGGGAAGCCTGCGCTTTATTTGCGAAGCATTGGAGCGGTGGAAAGCCCGTACGAATGCTGGGAGTAACCCTTCAAAATCTGATTCCACGCGAGGAATCAGCCGTACAGCTGGATCTGTTTGAATACGAACAGAAGCCGAAAAAGGAGAATCTGATTCGCATTATGGATCAGCTGCGTGACAAATTTGGGGAGAATGCCGTTGTAACGGCGGGTATGCTCGGGGATGACCCTTCCGTTTTGCTCCGTAATCATAAGGTGAGAGGCACGTCTCTGCAAAAAGATAACTTGCAAAGTCTTGATTGAATAGGGCATAATATAGTCTTGATGTTGTTAAAATAATTTGAAATTACTTTTACTTTGGTTTAATATGTTTTCTAGATAAAAACACTGTACGTTCTGAATTTTAGGAGGAGAGATTGTAATGAGTAAGTACACTTGGGTTGAAAAAGACACATGTATTGCATGTGGTGCTTGCGGAGCAACTGCGCCTGACATTTATGACTATGATGATGAAGGTTTGGCAGAAGTAATTTTTGATGGCGATGCTAACCAAGGAATCAAGGCTATCCCCGATGATTTGTTCGATGATATGCAAGATGCTTGCGATGGTTGCCCAACGGATTCCATCAAAGTAGCGGATGAACCTTTCAACAAAGAAGGCTAATCGTACACCATATAACCTTGAAGAAGCACTTTCCTCTGACTTTGAGCAGTGGGACGTGCTTTTTTAGTGCATAGAAATTCATGAGGGAGCGGGTCATATAATTTTACCGGGGTGTGATTTTTGTCGAATGGTTGCGTTCCATCCGGGTACTCAAGTCCTATGGATTTCATTCCTTCCTATGCCGATATAATAGATAGAAACGGAAAACGGGAAATCAAGCGGAGGATCGGATGCAGAATACTCATCTAAGAACATATGTTAAGAAACACCCTGATAATAAAATGGCCTGGTATTTGCTGGGTAAGGAGTATGTACGTGAAGGTCAGGAAGGCAAGGCCAACTATTGTTTTCAGCAAGCGGGCGAAGTTTACGAAGCATTTGAACGGAGTAAGGCTCCAGCGGACATATGGGTAGATTATCAAAACAAGCTTGTTGAAATGGGAGAACAAAAGGAGAAGAAGCAGCGTATTCGCAAAATGTGGCTGACCCTGCTGATGCTGCTTGTGTTTGCTTTGGTACCGCCTGCTGATGCTCCGGGATTCAATCGTGATGCAGCTGAAGCGTTGACATCCGCTTTGGCAGCCGGGGATGATTCTGTGGATGGCCCAATATCTGGTGATCCCGAAGCTGCATCGGCACCTGTGACCAATTCGAATGTTTTTACAGCAGCGAGCTTCGGGGGCAACCATCAGGGAGAGACTGCGCTGGCTGCTGCATGGTCAGGTGCGGGACCCAAGGTGGAGACTTCAGCTGTCTTGGGCATGCAAAGCTCTGACAAATGGGCGTTATGGAAACGGAATATGCCGGTAAAATATATTGTGCAAACGAATAGCAGCGGCAGATTAACGGCGCAAAGTTACGATGCCCAGCAGTGCAATTGCGAGCCGCCAGAAGTTTCAAAAGACATCAAGCAGCTTGCGCAAGCGTGGACAGCCAAACAAGAATCGGCGGCAACGTTGTCCAGTGCAATAATTACATATCATAAGAAAAACAAAACCTGGCCCAAAAACGTAAATCAGCTTGCGCAGCCTTTTCCCAACAACATTTTGGGTGAGACAGCCCCGGGGATGACAGACATGTTTCCGGCATTACTTACGATGCAGCAACAAGGAAAGGACGGAGCAGGTCAACAGGTTGATCAGGGACAAGACGGGCAATCACCTACGCTGCAAGCGGGTGGTCCTTTTGCAGATACGCTTGGAGAAGAACTCTTTTTGCAGGATCAATTGGAGATTGTGGTCGATAAAAGCAACCACAGACTTGCGCTAATTAGCGGTAATACCATTATCCGAAATTATGAGGTCGGGCTGGGGGGAGAACGAACACCAGAAGGCACTTTTGTCATAACAGACAAGGTCGTGAATCCGAATGGTCGCTCTGACGGTGAATTTGGAACGAGAGGCATGCAGCTTTCGGATACGAATTATGCCATCCATGGGACCAACGAGCCTGACAGTATTGGGCTGGATGAATCCCTTGGATGTGTGAGAATGAGTACTGGGGATGTGGAAGAATTGTTTGCACTTGCACCTCAGGGCACCCCGGTACGCATTGGGACGGATCTGCTGCCAGAGACCATCCTTGTTCCGGAAGCGAAGGATCGCTATCAGCATACGCTTGTTCCGATGCAAAACAATCCAAACAAGACGTATCATTGGCTGAACTAATCGGTTCCTTTAACTCGTGAAGATGGCGTGAACTCCAGCTGAATCATTATGTACGGACGGCAGTCGGTTTGACCGTTTACAGGTTGGCGATAATGATAAGTGCGCCGATAATAATGATCAATCCGATGACGCTGGCCGCTGTCCAAGCAATGGCTTTCCGATTGACTTCTTCTTTCTTTTGCTGCAAAGCAGGTGGTTTACGTTTGGGAGCCATGGGCTGTTCCTCCTTCGTTCATTGGGACTGGTATAACATAGCCTTGCTCCCATTGTAAAGAATTCGCCACTCCATTTCCAGTATGCGGGTGTATTTCTTCCGTAAGGTTTATAGTTGCTTGAGAACACGGGCAAAATGGGATGTCTATGCGCAAACTACTTTCCTTTTGAAGAAGAAACGGATAGACTTGTGTATAGAGTGTTTTTTTACATATGAAAAAGACGGGAAAGCATATTTACGGCGTACCGGACGAGAACGGAGTGAGTGATTTGTTATACAGAAGTCTTGCTAAACCCTTGTTGTTCAAAATGGACCCTGAACAGGCCCATCATCTGATTATTGGTGGCCTTAGCGGTATGGGCAGTATTCGCCCGGTGCCTTCTGGCTTGCGTGTGATGTATGGCGTGCGTGAAACGGAAGACCTGGCTGTTGACATGTTTGGCTGTCATTTTCCCACGCCAGTTGGCCTCGCAGCAGGTCTGGACAAAAACGGACAAGCCGTAACTGGGTTCTCATCCATTGGATTCGGGTTCATGGAAGTCGGTACCGTAACACCGCTTGCACAGCCGGGCAATGATCAGCCACGTCTGTTCCGTCTGCCTCCAGATGAAGCTTTGGTCAACCGGATGGGTTTCAACAATCTCGGAGCAGAAGCGATGGCGGGTGAATTGGCGCGTCTGAAGGAACGCCGTATTCCCGTTGCTGTCAACATCGGTAAAAACAAGGCTACACCTAATGAAGAAGCGCACCTGGATTATGCAAAATGTATCCGGGCGTTATATGATTATGCTGATTTGTTCGTCGTGAATATCAGTTCACCAAATACGCCTGATCTGCGTAACCTGCAACATGGGAATGAACTGAAGGAACTGCTTGCAGCGGTGATGAATGAGATGGAAACACAGCGCGCAAAAACAGGTGGTTCGGTCAAATCGGTTCTGGTCAAAATCGCACCGGATGTCAACGACCAGGAGCTTGAATATATGGTCAGTACGATTGTGGACAGCGGCGTTGCCGGGATCATTGCCACTAACACGACAGTTAACCGGGATGGTCTGTCCCATCAGCATGCCAAGGAAACCGGTGGACTCAGCGGCAAACCGCTGCGTGATCGTTCCACCGAGGTTATTCGACGCATCTATCGTCAAACCGAAGGGAAGCTGCCGATTATCGGTTCCGGTGGTATTTTTACAAGCGAAGATGCCTACGAAAAAATTAAAGCCGGAGCAAGTCTGGTGGAAATATACACTGCTCTGATCTATGAAGGCCCAGAGGTTAATCGGCGTATCCATGCCGGATTGCGTGAGTTGCTGCGCAAAGATGGCTATCGTCATATCTCCGAAGCTGTCGGTGCAGAACACAGATAAGAACAAGAAGGATAAGAAGTTCCCCGGAACGAAAATATAGAAGCTTGGAAGAGGGTATTGCGTACGGGACTCTTCCCCCCGCTGAACATCATGTATAATAGATTAGAACAGGGGACGCTATAGAGACAGGAGGCATAAGCATGGACGGTAGAGACTGGGGTACATTTTTACTTCCTTATGAACAAGCGGTAGAGGAATTGAAAGTCAAATTCAAGACGATGCGAGCGGAACTGAAGAAACGGGAAGAATACGCCCCGATTGAATTCGTTACCGGTCGTGTCAAAAAAATATCCAGCATTCTGGAGAAATCCAGACGTCTGAATGTGCCACTAGATCAGGTAGAGACGGGAATTGAGGATATTGCGGGAATCCGTATTATGTGTCAATTTGTGGATGATATTCGCAGAGTGGCGGAATACATTCGCGGACGCAAGGACTTAACGGTGTTGATTGAAAAGGATTATATTACGAACTTCAAAGAGAGCGGTTATCGCAGTTTCCATATGATTATTGAATATCCTGTTCAGACGGCTCTGGGACAGAAGAAAGTGCTGGCCGAGATTCAGATCCGGACGCTGGCCATGAACTTCTGGGCTACGATAGAGCACTCGCTGAGCTATAAATATCGGGAAAGTCTGCCGGATGATATGCGGGCAAGACTGAAGAAAACGGCTGAAGCCGCTTTTGTATTGGACAATGAGATGTCAGCCATCCGTCTGCAGATCCTCGAAGCGCAGAAGGAGTTTGAAGATGATTCGAACATCGTCTCCAAGACGCTGTCCATCATACATCAGTTGTATTTCTACCATCTCGTTAATGAGGCCATTGAGGCTCAGAAGCGCTTTAACGACTGTTGGGAGCGTCATGATATGGAAGCGTTGAAAGACTTGTTGGACGATGTGAAGGCACTTCTGAATTCGGCTAGGAAGGGCGAAAACCCCGATGAGCAGCTATGAGCCGCTGTATATAGATTATCTGATCTATTTTAACCGTGATCAGGACTACTTCGAATGTCATGAGGTATTGGAGGAGCTGTGGCTGGAACAGGATCGGGATCCCTTTTATAAAGGGTTGCTGCAGATTGCAGTTGGCTTGTATCATTTCAGAAACCGCAATCTTCGTGGAGGCCGGATGATGTTACAGAGTGCTGTTGAACTGCTGGAGCATTATTCTGAGCACACTCGTGGCATTGAGCTTGGGCAGCTGGTCGAGGAAGTGAAGGAACTGGTCAGAGGTCTGACAGGTCCTGGAGCGGAGGATGTTCCATACAGGGATCTCACGATACGGATCTGGGATGAGACACTGACAGATGAATTTCGGGAACGATCTTTGCAACTGAAACCCAACATTCCACAGCGTCGCAGTCCGACGCGGGGACGCATCTATGAAGAGAAAATGAAAGCAATACAGCAGGAACCCAATTTCGACAAAAATCAGAATTAGTATAGATGGCATTATGCATGCATATCGGATATAACATAAATCACCCCGGCAGAACCTTGGATAAGGATTTGCCGGGGTGATTTATGGTCTGCGTCTATTTAGATATGAAAGCTCTGGATAAGTACGAAGCTTGTCCACCTGAACAGCTTGAAGTGAGACGTTGACTTGTAGTCATAGATGACTCTTTAGTTTGCCGAAGCCGTTGAGTTGGCCTTATACTTGTCAAAAAATTGTCTGTAGTCATCGAGGGTATAGCCGTTGTCACTGCCGTTCTCCTGCAGTCCGCCCACCATGCGGTCCTTCTCGACGCCATCTTGATAATAAACCAGCGTAGGTGTAAATTCGATATTATAATCCGTCCAACCAGAATCGAACTCACGCAGATTGAATTGTGGCAGATCAATACCTGCTTCGTCTACCAGCGGCATCAACTGCGGTGTAGTTGCACGGCAATGCGAGCAGTCAGAGGCGAAGAAATAAACGAAAAAGCTATCCTTGTTTTCAATTTTAGATTTGAGATCATCCGGCAGGATAATCTGTTGATAGTTAGGATCATCGAGCAATTCGCGTGTAGCCGGATTAAGCTTGGAAGCTGCAATACCATAAGCATTCTCCACAGCGTCCATTTGTTTCTTGGACTGTTGGTTTACTACGACAAGCGCTGCAATCAAGACCACGAAAATACCCAGGAAAATCAGGATTGAGGCACTTTTCTTTTTCTTCGATTTCATTGGACATCCCCCATCGATCATATCAAAATATAGTTTTGGCAAAAATAGAGTTTGGGATAAAATACATAATCACCCGTTTTTTGCACGAGAATCAACCTACTTGTCATTATACAACATTACACGCTGTAGTGGAATATGCAGTGAATCAATAGGAAAGCTGCACCGGGATATGATAACATAGAACAATATGCATTTTAACAGGACAGGATGAGTGAATATGGCTGTACAGCTACCTTCAATCTTCGCCGAGCGGATGAAAAACTTGCTCGGAGATGAGTTTGAACAATTTATGAAATCATATGAACAGTCTCCGCATGCGGGACTTCGAGTGAATACGTTGAAAATATCCATGGAGCAATTTGATGAATTGGCTCCTTTTGATTTGCGGCCCATTCCGTGGTGCGGGACGGGCTTTTATGTGCCACATGGTGTAAAACCAGGTCTACATCCGTACTATCATGCAGGTCTATATTACATTCAGGAACCAAGTGCGATGGCTCCGGTTGAACTGCTGGGTGTGCTGCCAGGAGATCATGTGCTGGATTTGTGTGCAGCACCTGGCGGCAAGTCTACCCAGATCGCAGTGAAGCTGCAGGGCAAGGGAGTTCTGGTGACCAATGATATTCATTCCGAACGAACCAAGGCGCTTGCCAAGAATGTGGAGTTGTACGGTGTACGAAACGCTGTGGTGCTGAATGAGTCGCCTGAGCGGATTGCCGGTGCATTTCCGCATTATTTTAATAAGGTGCTCATTGATGCTCCTTGTTCAGGAGAGGGTATGTTCCGTAAAGATGAAGACATGGTCAAGTCATGGGAACATCATTCAGTGGAGAAATGTGTGCTGATGCAGCGGGATATTCTGGAGACAGCTGCGAAGCTGCTCGCTCCGGGGGGAACGATCGTTTATTCCACGTGTACGTTTGCTCCGGAGGAAAATGAGGCCATGATTGCCGAATTCCTGAATCTCAATCCGGACTTTGCTGTCAATGATATTCCGGAAGCAGCCGGGTTCGCCCCCGGAAGACCGGATTGGGTACGCCAGATGCTGCCTGAAACGGCAGAAAAGACGAGTGTTGTGTTGGATCAGACACGTGGTACTGCCAGATTGTGGCCTCACTTGTTGGAAGGAGAGGGGCATTATGTAGCTGTATTGCAGCATCGTGCTGGAACTTCTGCAGAACCAGGCAGCAGCGTTGAAGATGAGAAGGAGACTGTAACCAAAATCCCCGAGGATCAAGCGATTGCTGTCACTCAGCCGCTCACCAAAGCGGATCGAAAACGCGAACGATTGATGAGAACCGAATCGAGAGAACAGAATGTTAGACAAGCTCGAGGCGGCAAACACGAGGGGAAAGCGGGAAGAAATAACGAGCGTGATGCTCGTAAATCCAATCGTGGCAAAGGTCGAGGAACGGATCAGATGAACATTGACCCGGGAACAGTGTATCAACAATTTATTGAAGATCATGTGGAACTCGAGCTCCTTGGAGAAACGGTTTTTTACGGTGACCGAGTATATCAATCGTCTGTTGGTGCATCGCGTCTGGAAGGGCTCAAAGTGATCCGGCCCGGATGGTTTATGGGTACCGTAAAGAACGGAAGATTTGTCCCGTCTCATCCACTGGCTTGTGCGTTGAACAGCGCTGAGGCGAAGAGGGTCATAAACCTGGCTTCTGCGAATGGAGAAGCGGTGAGGTATCTTAAAGGCGAAACGTTGAATATTGAAGAAGCGCGCGTGGAGTGTGCGGCAGAGGCAGCTGCCAAAGGTTACGCTCTGGTATGCGTGGATGGATATGCTCTCGGTTGGGGGAAGTGGCTGGATGGCGTGCTGAAAAATGAGTACCCGGCTGGCTGGAGGTGGACATCCGTATGAGTGACAAGGGAAAGAAGACACAGCGTCTCGATAAAATATTGAGTCACATGGGTGTAGGCACCCGGAGTGAACTTAAGAAAATGGTGAAGCAGGGCAGAATTCTTGTTGATGGCAAAGCTGTGAAAGATAGTGGAATGCAGGTGAATCCAGAGACAAATGTAATTGAAGCCGATGGAGAGCGTATCGTTTACCGTGAAACGATCTATTTGATGCTGCATAAACCTCCGGGTGTTGTGTCAGCAACAGAAGACGCCAGGGATAAAACCGTTCTGGATCTCCTGCGCAAAGAGGACCGGGTATTCGATCCATTCCCTGTAGGGCGACTCGATAAAGATACGGAGGGACTGCTCATTCTGACGAATGACGGTCCGCTTGCGCATGATCTGTTATCCCCGCGCAAGCATGTACCCAAAACATACGAAGCCCGTGTATTGGGGAAAGTGGATGATGAGGATGTTGAGCGCTTCAAAGCTGGCATACAGCTGGATGACGGTTATGAAGCCATGCCAGCCGAGCTGACCGTGCTTCATCATGAGGAGACGGAGGAGGGAGTGATCTCTTCGATCTCTCTCATTATCCACGAGGGTAAGTTCCACCAGGTAAAACGGATGTTCCAGGCCGTAGGCAAACGAGTGGTTTACCTGAAACGGGTAGCCATGGGCGACCTTCAGCTTGATGCAGAGCTTCCGATTGGCAGGTACCGCGAACTAACCGCAGACGAGCTTGCCTGTCTGCGTAAGTAAAGCTCCCGCCCTTCGCAGAGCGGAGCAGGGAGCCGGGCAGAGGGCGAAGCGCTGCCCACCAGCCGCAGGCGTAAGCTCCCGTCCTTCGCGAAGTGAAGCAGGGAGCCGGGCGGAGGGCGAAGCGCTGTCCACCAAGCCGCAGGCGCAAGCTCCCGTCCTTCGCGAAGTGAAGCAGGGAGTTGGGCAGAGGGCGAAGCGCTGCCCACCAAGCCGCAGGCTTAAGCTCCCGTCCTACGCGAAGCGGAGCAGGGAGCTGGGCAGAGGGCGAAGCGCTGTCCACCAAGCCGCAGGCGCAAGCTCCCGCCCTTCGCAAAGCGGAGCAGGGAGCCGGGCAGAGGGCGAAGCACTGCCACCAAGCCGCAGGCTTAAGCTCCCGTCCTACGCGAAGCGGAGCAGGGAGCCGGGCAGAGGGCGAAGCGCTGCCCACCAGCCGCAGGCGTAAGCTCCCGTCCTTCGCGAAGTGAAGCAGGGAGCCGGGCGGAGGGCGAAGCGCTGTCCACCAAGCCGCAGGCGCAAGCTCCCGTCCTTCGCGAAGTGAAGCAGGGAGTTGGGCAGAGGGCGAAGCGCTGCCCACCAAGCCGCAGGCTTAAGCTCCCGTCCTTCGCGAAGTGAAGCAGGGAGCCGGACGGAGGGCGAAGCCCTGCCCACCCACGCCGCAGGCGTCAGCTCCCGTCCTTCGCGGAGCGGAGCAGGGAGCCAGGGCAGAGAGCGAAGCACTGCCCACAATGGTCGCACTTAAGCTTGGCCTGGATTCCGCGGTAAGCGGAGATTCAGGCAGACAAGCGCTCCCACACCCACCGTCACATAGCAAGAACCGACCAAACGCCGATCAACAGACGGGAGTCCAGAGGGCAGAGCCCTCTGGGGCCCTCCCTCGGAAGGGAGGGTTTGGGAGGGTGCGATACCCCAACACATGAGGAGTGAAGACCCGATGACAATCAAATTAATTGCGCTTGACGTAGATGGCACACTGCTTAACGATCATCATGAGCTTACCGAATGGACCCAAGAAATTTTGATCCGTGCTTCCCGCCAGGGAGCCGAGATTGTCCTGTGTTCGGGCAGAGGCCCGGCCAATACTATTCCTTTTATGAAGCGAATGGGGCTTGATGGTTATGTGATTACACACAACGGGGCGGTGACTGCCGAAGTGGAGAGCCGTGAGATTGTGCACAGGTTTGCCATGGATGGCCAGGGATTGGAGCCCTTTGTGACGTATTGCCGTACAAACGGTGTGCATTTTGACATCAACACGGCATTTGGATTATATGTGGATCAGCCGGAAGGATTGGAATTACAGGTGCGGGAGATGTACACCAACTTCATGATGGAGCCCTTAAAGCTGCCGCAGTGGGCGGATCTGACAGAACCACTTGCCAAATTCACCGCGTTTGGACCATTGGAGCAGATGGACAAGGTTCAGCAGGAATGGGGAACATGGAATCTGCCTTACTACATGACTCGCAGTGGTGACTTTTTCATTGATCTAATGCACCCGGAAGCCTCCAAGGGAGCGGCGCTGAAGAGACTGGCCGAATCCAAAGGTATTGTGCCTTCCGAAATTTTGGCAATTGGCAATTACTACAATGACATTACGATGCTGACTTATGCAGGCAAAGGAATCGCGATGGACAACTCACCGGAAGAGGTGAAAGCCGCTGCGGATGAAGTGACACTCTCCAACAACGACCAGGGTGTTGCGCATGCCATTCAAAAACATGTCCTAGCTGTCTAAACCAAAACACATTTTTCATTTTCAAAGGGTCCTGCTTCATAATCTACTGGCCTCATGGGTAACCTATGAGAATACCATTAGAAATGGAGGAGGACAGGCACATGAAACAGAAAGTGGAGCTGATCCCGGATCTGCGTACATCAGGTGGTGAAGTGCTGGATGTAATGGTGAATGATCAATACGCGGGTTCACTTCTGCTGGTATACAGAGAAGGAGACCGTTTGTCTGGCAGTCTTCAGATGGAACGAGAATTGGTTTCAGAGGATGCGGAAAAGCACATCATTGATCAGGTTCATGCCTATATCCGATCACTTACGGATGCAGTGGAGGCTATCTATTATGAAGTGCTGGTTAGCTGCGGCACATTGCATTCGGTCCTGCAAAACCTGGAATTTGATCCGGAACGGCAATCGGATGATATGGACGATGTGGCTGATGAATACATGGATGACATGGATTTGGATGACTCACGAGTAATTCCTGACACAGCAGATGAAGCTTTTACATATGAAGATCGGGAACATGTGCTGGAGATGGAGCTTATATCTGCCGGACGAAGCATATCGACCTATGTGTTTAACGATTCTGGCGGGAATGAGCTGGCTGAAGCTTCATTGAAACAATATGGGGCCGACATTCAAGGCGAGATACATTGGTATGACGTACCTCTGGAGAGTCAGCTTGATGCTGCGGCAGAACTGCTTGTAAGAGAACTCGATGAAGAAGTTATCGACACGATTACTCTTCGTATGTGGCATCAGGGGAATGAGCTGGAGTCCATGGAGTGGGTGCACCGTGACTTTGTGGATACCTCGGAAGAAGAGGAGTATACCGAATACGAGGAATGGGACAATTCTTACGACGAGATGGACGAAGCAGAAGATACCTGCTATGTCATGTTGGTGCGCAAAGACCGTGAATTCAGGGTCTATGAGCTATTTCTGCAGGAACGTGGCGGATTGCCTGTGGGGACAGCAACCATTGATACCTCTCATGCTGATCTGACGGGTTATATGGATTACGAAGTACCCGGAACCAGTGCACAGCGGCGAGATTTGGTTGAGGTGCTGCTTCAGGAACTGGACAAGGAACTTGAATTCGACACACTGCACCTGACCATGCTGTACCGGAACCAAGTTATTGATGAAGCGAAGATTGACGGGTAAAAGGCTTAGGCCTTTTACCTTTTTTGATTTGTTTTGACGAAAAATTCATTTCCGGGTATAGTTCCATTAGTTCTTATAGAGATCTGGAAGTGGAGGATACCATGAAGCACTCATTTAAAATCATTACAGAATATATTAACGATGATTTCAGAGCGATGCAGGCTCAGCCGGAAGACACGGAGGGTGTGATGTCCCTGCTTAGGGAGACAGCCGAATGGTTACGCAGCCAGGGATCTTCCCAGTGGGGTGCGCTTTTGAAAGGCGAGGATTCCCATGATACGGCAGGGGCAATTCGCCGCGGAGATGTGTTTGTCTTCAAGAAAGCAGGCGATGTGGCAGGGATGGTTATTCTGATGCAGCAGCCAAGTGCTTGGGATACCAATCTATGGGGACCCAAAGCTCATCAAGAGGATGGCGCCGTTTATCTGCATCGTCTGGCGATTCGGAGAAAGTATGCCCGTACCGGACTGGGTCGGGACATTTTGGGTTGGTCCAGCAGTGGAATCCAATTCGAAAACAAACATGTCATGCGATTGGATTGTGTTGGTGACAATGAGAGGCTGAATGAATTTTACCCCCGGAACGGGTATACCTTTGTGGGGGAAATCGATGGGTACAGTACGTTTGAGAAGCCATTACGATCCTAGAGGTAATTAAAAAAAACAGATATTTTTCAACTTGTTAACTCAATATAATGAACAAAAAATAAAGCCGGGTGCAATGATGCTCACCGGCTTTAAGTCATGATACACGTTTGTCTACTGCATGCGTCTAAGACCTTTAGGCAAACGGTTCTTTAACTGTCCTGCACTGGCTTTGCCCCAACCCAGCGGGAGCCCGTTGACAGTCACAAGAGTCCATCCGCTAAGTCCGCTTTCGGCAGGAAGGCTCTCGCCGCGAAGATATGCCGCCACTTGGCTGGTCTCTGCATCCAGGGATACATGCTGCATGTTGGCAGCCTCATGTTGTCCCAGAGCCAGCGCCAGTGCATGAGCAGGTTCGAAGCGTCCTTTTTTCCAGTCACCGACATGAAGGCCTGGCCGGGGCAGCTTCAATCCGTTTAACCGATCATCTGTCAGCAGCTGTGCAGCATGCTCTGGCAATGCATATAAAGCTTCACCAAAAAGCAGGGGTCTTCCGGTTCCGTTAGCTACAGTGTCTGTATGGTCAGAACTCCAGGCTACGTACGCATTCCAGGCGGTTTCCACCTCTTTGGATGACGCAGATTGACGTGGATTCCTGCCTTTTTTGTCTTTGCGTTTACGTGGTTGTTCTTCCTGTTCTTGAGATCCATAAGCTTGGGATCCCGCTTTGGTCACTACAGCTACAAAATGTCCCTCGCCTTGAGCCAAGTGAGGCCAGATTCGTTCGGTCCGCACAAGGGTCAGATCTGGATAAGCGGCAATCAGACGCTCCATCATGCCTTCATTTTCTTCGCGATTGAAGGTGCAGGTGGAATAAGCCAAGGTCCCGCCCGGTTTAAGCATGATATAGGCATCCTGCAAAATGTCCCATTGTCTGTTCACACAAAGTGTGACCAGATCATCGCTCCACTCGGTGACCGCATCCGGATCTTTGCGGAACATACCCTCGCCAGAGCAAGGGGCATCCAGTATGATCCGGTCAAAAGCTGCCGGAAAGCGTGCCGACAATTCTCCCGGCGTTGCACTTGTAACAACAACGGAAGAGAGGCCCATTCGTTCCACGTTCTCTGCCAAGATTTTGGCCCGGGACGGATGAATTTCATTGGAAACGAGCAGCCCCTGGTCTTCCATCAGTGAGGCGATGTGGGTCGTTTTGCCGCCTGGTGCAGCTGCGAGATCCAAAATAATCTCACCCGGTTGTGGCTGCAGCATTTCCACGGCCGACATCGCAGAGGGTTCCTGAATATAGTACAGTCCTGCAGCATGATATGCATGCTTGCCAGGACGTTCATTCGAATGGTAGTAGTATCCCGTCTCGCACCAGGGTACCTGGGTCAGGGAAAAATGCTCTATAACCTGCTTTTTGAGCTCTGCTGTAGCTTTAATGGAGTTAAAACGCAGCCCTTGTACACGAGGTTGATCATAGCTGTCAATAAATGCTTCTGCTTCTGAGCCGAGCATTTCCCGAATATGATGTATATACGACTCAGGGAGTAAAGGCTTGCTCATCTTGTTGCTCTCCTTTTCATTGGCTTACCCGGATGACCCTTACCGGATAAACCGGTAGGGTACTGTAAGCTGCAACTTTGTTGTTTAAAATGGTGAGGATTAAACAGTTATTTCTTTACTGAAACATACGTTCTAATATATCATGATTGAAGATGTACTGAAAGACTGAAGCTAGAAAGGGGGAAACTAACGGTGAAATTGCTGCAGGCGCTTTTCTTTCCTCCGGAGCAGCCCGGAGGTGTATCCTCTATGATTCCGTATATGCAGGAGAGGTTTACGTCTCCGAGGTGGGAGATGGACCTGTTCTCACTGCCGAAGCGAATTCGCAACAAGGGCAGGGAGGACGTGCAGTTCGAAACGTTCGATTGGACCAGGTATCAGGAAAGTCCAGTCGTTCAAAAATATATGCAGACATACCGTGATTACTTATGGTGGACGAAGCTGCGGATTCAGAAGCCTTATGATTTAATTCATGCTCACCATCCCATTGCAGGTCTTGCCATGAAGAGTGTATTTCCAGATACACCACTCATTCAAACCATACACTCCAGTTATGAGCGTGAGTTGATTCTGAATGGACGAATTGAGCCAGGTGGTCTGGATCATCAGTTTCTGATTGCCATTTACGGCGAACTGGAGCATCAGGCAGAGCGGTTGTTAACCGTCTCCGATTCATTTAGACGGTATTTGACTCCCTATGTGAATCGGCCTGACGTCATTGGTATCATTCCGAACGGATTTGATGAGAAACGCTTCAAACCCATCCCCCATGACAATGCCGTCCCGCAACTGGTTACGGTATGCCGGCTTGTTCCGGCCAAAGGACTGGATATTTTGTTCAAAGCCTGCGCGGAACTTAAGGGGCGGGGACATGACTATGTTCTGCATATTATCGGGGATGGCCCGATTCGGCCTGATTTGGAAGAGCTGGCTCAGCGTCTGGGGATTTATAACGAGACTATTTTTTATGGATACACCCTGCATCCGGAAGAGTTCATGCCATTTTTCGATATCTTCGTACTTCCTTCCCGTGCAGAGGCGTTTGGTTCCGTATTTGCCGAAGCAGCACTGAGTTGTCTTGCGCTCATAGGTACCGACGTAGGCGGAATCCCCGAACAGATTGAGAACGGCAGCAACGGGCTGCTCGTTCCCCCTGAGGATCCATCCGCACTTGCTGAGGCGTTGGAGAAGGTCATGCTGGATCCTTCGTATCGTTACGAACTTGCACGCTCAGCGTGTGAGAAAGCCAAGACGCACTATTCGTTGGGCAGATCGGTTAATGAACTGAAAAAACTGTACCTGCAATACGCTAGCAAGGCCTAGATACATCCCTAAAATGAAAGAGAAGAAGCCGCTGTGAGAACAGCGGCTTTTGGCTTTAGATAAAATACGTATTGAAATATCAATCGTTTTCAAACCTTTGTTACAACTTACAAGTTTTTGTGCCTTGCGCGAAAGCTGCCCCAGCGGTCGATCACCAATCTTCCGGCCCAGACTAGGGCAAGACTACCAAAGATCGGATAGAGAATGGATAGAAGAGAACTGAATCCAAACTGGCTGAGTGAGTAGCACAGCAGCATAATGGTTAATGTAATTAATCTGGGGTGTACTTGTAAGTGCTGACCCAGCTGAAGGGTCATGCCATAGATATCTGCGACGAATGTTGTGAATATTTCCATAAAAATTAGAGTTACATACACGGATTGCACAGCGAATCCGAGTTGGAAGGCGATGCTCCCCATTGGAATTTCGAATTGCATGATGCCCGGCATCTGGGCTGACATGGCGAAGTGGGCCGCAAGCAGCATGAAGCCTACGCCGATTCCGCCGAGTACACCGCCCCATTTCAGCACGTTACGATCTCGGATCTGATTGCCTACTGGCACCAGAACGGCTTGGGCCAAAACGAGATTGAAGGATGAGTACAATAGTGGAGACAGCCACACCTGTACAGGATGAGTATCAGTAGTCAGCGTAATGAACCGTAAGGCACCGGGATGGTGTATGGTGCTTGTAATCATAAGTATGGACAACAGGAGCATCATGGGAACCACGATACTATTCATTTGCAATATGGCTTTGATGCCTCGTCCCAGAAGCAGGTACGTTCCCACAATCGTAATAATCAAACCAGTCTGGTAATGCAGTCCAAGATGCTCCACGAAGACAGAGCCTGCTCCGGCAAGCATTACACTGTTTACACCAATGAGAATCAGTAGCGTTATCCAGGTAATCCACTTTCCAGCTTTGTGCCCAAATAGGTGCTTGTTCAGGTCCTCGTAAGAGCGGGAGCCGGTATCATGGGCGATGAGCATCATTTTGGTGCCCAGCCAGACAAATAGTATGGTCGATAAGCCGATGGTGATGGTGGCCCATTTGCCATACTGGGTAAAAAACTGCAATATTTCCTGCCCTGTCGCGAAGCCTGCTCCTACAACCGTTCCGATGTATGTGAATGCGATCTGCAGCACCCGGAATGCCTGTTTCATGCGTTTCCCCTCTCAGGCCCCATAATTGTTTGGACATGCGGGTGCCATGGTACAAGGTATGCTTGACTCTGGTAACTCATGACAATTGGAAGGAGCTTTGCGTCTTCAGAATCGGTCAATGATGGAGGAAAGGCGATTTCGCTTGAACTGACAGCCTCATCTATGATACTTTTACCTCATAGGATAGGCTTGGGAGGTCAAATCATGGAAGTACTAAAACAACGAATTTTACAAGAAGGCGTAGTCATCTCGGATCAGGTGCTGAAGCTGGACGGATTATTAAACCATCAGATTGATCCTGCACTGACGATGGAGATGGGCCGCGAGTTTGCCGCTCGCTTTCGAGAAAGTGGAGTGACCCGGGTCATTACCGTGGAGTCTTCAGGGATTCCGGTTGCTTTTGCCGCAGCTCATGAGCTGGGGGTGCCGCTCGTATTTGCCCGTCGAAAAAAGACGCTTCTGGCAGATCCCGATGCCTACTGTGAACGCGTACCTTCCTTTACCAAAGGGATCGTAACCGATATTATGGTATCCCGCGAATACATTCATGAGAACGACCGTATTTTGTTCATAGATGATATTATCGCCAACGGAGATGCTGCTCGCGGTGTCATCAAAATCATTGAACGTTCGGGCGCGGAACTCGTCGGATTCGGTGTCGTGGTCGAGAAATGTTTTCAGGCCGGAGCACGCACGATCCGTGAGCAGGGAATTCCGGTGGAAGCCTTGGTGCGCATTCGTTCACTGAATGATGGAACCGTGCAATTCGACGATAACCAAATGTGACAGTTTAAAGGAAAAAGCCTATTTTTTGAACAATGCCTTTGCATGACCGCGGATTTCATTTATAATGGGGTTATGTTAGGGAGAGGAGGCAACACCATGGGGAACCAACCGGCATCAGAACAATTTTTTATTGAAAAGCTGGCGGAGTCGAAAGTTCATTTTGAACGTGCCCTGGATTGTAAACATACGGAATTCGATGACCTTTATCCCTATATGATTGAACATCCTCAATTTTTCTGGTACAAACGCTATGTTGCCTGGTCAGAGTTGCTGACCATTGTAGGCTTGT
Source organism: Paenibacillus pabuli (assembly GCF_039831995.1). NCBI lineage: Bacteria > Bacillati > Bacillota > Bacilli > Caryophanales > Paenibacillaceae > Paenibacillus > Paenibacillus pabuli. The sequence goes on along the minus strand of NZ_JBDOIO010000003.1, from coordinate 1,965,422 downwards.
GTGAAGAGTTGTCCTTCGCTTGGAAAGAACAATTTACACCGCATCAAGTGGAGTACCTTGAAGAACGTGTGATGTCCGCCAAAGTGCTTGATTTTTGGTTCGAGAAGAACGACAGCAAAGAGCACGCGCAGCGGTAACTTTCAGTCGGGACATTTTTCGAATGACATAACAGTCCAATACAGTCACGTGAGACCTAAATGACTTTTCATTTAGGTCTCTTTTTGTAAATAATTTTGGAACATAGGAGCCATAGACATGATTAGTGATGCAGAACTGGATGCACTGCGCTTATCGGGTGAAAAAGTAAGAGTGATACGGGATGGTTTGGAATCCAACGATGTAACCGGGATTGTCGTTGCATGGGATGGGGAACAGGTGCTTATCCGTCGCCAGAACAGACGTGTGGTCAAGCTGGATCGTAGCTATCGCTATCAGCTTTTTAGCGAACCACGTCAAAGTCCGGTTGATGAATAGAATCCTTTGGAGACTGATGCATGGAATTACCATGGATGGTTTGGCATAATCCAACCACTCGGGAGAGAAGATAGGTACAGCGAGAATTCGTAAACTTTTCAGCCGAGAGGATGTGCGGGTAGCCATGACATTGATGAATGATAAGGTTCATGCCTATAAGGATCAGATTGGAGAATTAAGAGATGTGTTGCCTGGTGTGGTCAAAGCGTACCACGAATTTACCGGGGAATGTTTTCAGTCAGGTGCGATTGATGCCAAAACGAAGCAGCTGATTGCCCTCGGCATCGGATTGTTTGCCAATAACGAGGTATGTACGTTTTACCACGTGGAAGAGGCACGAGCGAAGGGAGCAACCGATCAGGAGATTATGGAGACGGTTGCCGTAGCCGGAGCGGTAGGCGGCGGTCACGCGCTGTCTCAAGGTGCAATGCGTGTGCAAAAAGCATTACACTAGGTTGTTCCTGTAAGCGAGTTTGAATAACAAGACAGCAAAACAGGCTCTGGAATAATCCAGAGCCTGTTTCTTATGCAATTTATATTTTTCCAAGCATTTTGTTATACATAAACTGTCCAGTTACACGGCGTGCTGTTACATAGCGGTCATTGAAGTATGGGTTCGACAATTTGGTGATGCTGACACCCTTACTGCTAGAAGCATGAGCGAATTGTCCGCCCCCGATGTATACGCCTGTGTGCGAAATGCCACTGCCTGAAGTGTTGAAGAATACCAGATCACCTGTGCGCAGATTGGCTTTGGATACCGGGGTACCTGCCTTGGCTTGTTGCTGTGAAGTACGTGGTAATTCAATGCTATATTTTTCGAAAATATATCTCATAAATCCAGAGCAATCAAACCCGGCCAGCGTCGTGCCGCCCCACTTGTAAGGTATACCAGTCATGTTGTTAACAACGGTGTTGATACTGCTTGCCTCAGTGCTTGCTGCACCAGATGTAAATAGAACGGCTGCGCCAAAAATAGAAATGATCAGTTTTTTCAAAATCGATGTTCTCCCTTCGATGCCTACGGAGTTAGCTAAGGGTTCGGTAGAAGGTTCCCTATATTTCCTATGTATAAGAATAATTCACCCAAAATGGTTCCCCCGTTTTCAAACATGAAACTCGGCAAATGAATAATTAATATTTTGTAACCTTTTGAAACTATATTGCATAAATGCGTAATTGTCAAACGTTTCTTACTCCTTCAATGTTAACGGAATTCAAGACTTTTTGCAGAAAGTAGTAGTTCTACATGTTTATTTATGATGACAAAAACGTAATTTGTGTTTCAACAGCAATCAAACTGGACAAATAAGTAAATTGGAGAGATAGAGGAGAGCAAGTTTCATTTTGAACAGGAAAAGTCAGTTCTCGACCGGATCTTAAACTTCCGGCTGTCATTCTTCTTTAATAATTAAATTAAGTGTTGACTCGTTGGATTCCACATGATATATTATTTCTTGTCGCCGCGATAGATTATCTCGGAGATATACCATATGCGGTCGTGGCGGAATTGGCAGACGCGCACGGTTCAGGTCCGTGTGGGCTAACCCCCCGTGGAGGTTCGAGTCCTCTCGACCGCATCATTTTATTAACAATAGGTTTCTGATCTGCTTTTCTGGCAGATTGGGAACCTTTTTGTTTTTCAAACAAAATACTAGAGTTGCAGTTTGTCCAATGAGAAAGAATGGCAAAATAAACCTCGAATAACCCCAAGATTTTCAAGACAGAATGTACATAAATGGGGTGAATTATCTATGAGGAAAAAAGGGATTCGGATATTGCTTTCGATCTTGTTATTGGACATGCTTATCGGATGTCAGAGCTCGAAACCTAAAGAACAGGATTTGATGCGGATAAATTCCGCTAATGGTGAAAATACGAAAAAAGTCATTTTCCTGATGGTGGATTCTTTAATGTATCAGGCGATCGACCAAGGAATCAGCAAGCAGGAGCTTCCTGCCTTACAATTCCTGATCGAACACGGACAATATTATAAAAACCTGGTCAGTTCTTTTCCCACGATGTCCGTCACGATCGACAGCTCATTGCTTACCGGAGCGTATTCGGACCTTCACCGTGTACCGGGTCTGACTTGGTATTCTGCGGACAACAAGAAAATGATCATGTACGGAACCGGACCGACGGAAGTGCTCAAACACGGAGTTAATCCGGTGTTGACGGATGCTCTGGTCCATTTAAACGGGAGTCATTTGAACAGGAATTTACCCACAATCTATGAGGACCTAGCCCGGCAAGGATTAAAGTCGGGTTCGATCAACGGCCTGATATACAGGGGGACGTCAGATCAAAAGTTGTCGATCCCTCGTTGGGTTCAAATAGCAGCTTCTTTACCAAAAGAGATTGATGTGAAAGGGCCGGACTTACTGTCCCTGGGTGCATTGTCTAATCCGTTTCAAGATATTAAAGATTTGCCGGATGGCTTAACGAATCGAATGGGCATTCATAATGATTTTGCTATTGAAGCCGTAAAATATTTGGTTCAATCCAATAAATTGCCGGATTTTTTGTTTGTCTATTTACCGGATTTAGACCGGGAGTTACATAAGAAAGGCCCCACGGGACTTCGTGGGGTCAAGGAGTTGGATCAGCAGCTTCAATCCGTATTGCAAGCATTCGGTTCTCCGGAAAAAGCTGTGCAAGATGCCATCTTTATCATTGCTGGTGACAGCGGAATGACCCGTATTCTGCCTGCAGATCAAAATCCCGTCATTGATCTGTCCTCTTTGCTCGGAGATGCCCAAATTATGCGTCCGGGTGATGCTGTATCGAAGGAGACTGAACTCATTCTTGCTGTCAATGAAACGATGGCCTATGTATATTCATTGAAAACAGATCGTTCCCTTAGAGATACAGCAAACTTGTTAAAGGATGATCCACGCATTGATTTTATTTCTTGGAAAGAAAAGGAGTGGAATTACGCAATTCAGGGATCAACAGGCAAACAGATCAAATTTAAATCAGGAGGTAACCTAACCGATGTATACAACCAATCCTGGACGGTCGAACAGAACGAAGAAGTACTGGACTTAAGTTTAAACAAGGCTAAACATGCATTGAAATACGATGAGTATCCAGATGTTCTGAAACGGTTGTCAAGCGCGCTTCGTTCACACCAAGGTGAATTTTTGGTTGTCACGGCCAAACCGGGATATGAATTTACCAGCGGCAGTTCACCAACGCACAAGGCCGGAGGGGGCCACGGGTCCATTCGTAAAAAAGAATCGCTTGTTCCCTTGATTATCAGTGGAACAGATCAAAAGCCTGAATATTTACGAATCGTGGATTTAAAAGATTATTTGCTTAACCTTTTAATAAAAAAGACTTAAAGCAAGAAAAAGTGCATTGATGAGTAAACTGTTTGAGTAGTTTGTTCAAGAGATTCGAAGCTTGGGCAAGGACCAGGGGTTTGGCACTTTTTACAAAAACGACCTCGCTTCTACAGTCAATCGGTAGAGTGCAACTTGCCGACCACACGGGTGCGATACCAGAGGAGCCAGCTTGATATTTGCTTTGTGACTTCGGATCGCTGACTTTCGGAATGACTGTTTTGATCATGAGACCACCGGTATCTTAGATACCGGTGGTCTGTTTGCGTTTAATAAAGCTGTGCTTTAGAACATCTTTCGAACAGGCGACATCTTCTGCCGCCAGTCAATGTTGCTTAATCTGCGACGTCTGTGGAAGCCCTAGGACATCCATTCCGATTTTCTTTAGATACAGATCCATTGCCATATGGAGAAATGCCTGTTCTATGGCTGTTGTACCCCTGCTTTCAAGGTGAAATGTACGCAAAATTCCGAATTGTACCTATCTTGAAAATAGTACATCCACTATTCTTTTCTCGTAAGGAAAGCGCTACCATTATGGATTTAATTTCACTATTTCAGAGGGGGTAGGGATGATTTGAAACGAATGGGTAAAAGGATGGCGATGGCTCTTCTGGTGTTCATCATTGCAGCAGTTCAGTTTGGTTTTACAGGAACCAAAGGTCGTGTGGTTGAAGCGGCGGCAGATACAACATTGGCCGAGAAACCGTACATGGGCTGGAGCAGCTACAGTATGCAGGTGTATGACCCTTCCGTAAAATGGACATCCGCGGAGAGCATCAAGAAGCAATCGGATGCCATGCGAGAGAAGTTACAGGCCCATGGCTATGAATATATCAACATTGATGCGGGATGGAACGGAGATAATGATGAATACGGAAGACCGATTCCTAACAAAGAGCTGTACCCGAACGGATTCCAGGAGGTCATTGATTATGTTCATAACAATGGTCAGAAGATCGGAATCTATTTGATTCCCGGTTTATCTATTGATGCATACAACAAAAACCTTGAGATTTATGGGACGGGCGGAGCTTGCCGAATGCAGGATATTGCATATCAGCCGCTTACCGTGATGGATGCTTGGAATGCGTATACCTACAAGATTGATTTCTCAAATCCATGTGCTCAGAAGTACATTGATTCCATCGCTGATCTTCTGGGCGAGTGGGGTATTAACTTTGTCAAATTCGACAGCGTGACTCCAGGATCAGGAATTAACAATCTGAGCCGGGATGCACGGGGAGATGTGGAGGCTTGGTCCAAGGCTTTGGCAAGGCATAATATCTGGTTCGAGCTTTCATGGGCACTGGACCACAACTACGTGGATTTCTGGAAAAAACACGGCAACGGCTGGCGTATCGACTGGGATGTCGAAGCGTACGACAGCAATGTGGGTCTGACACAGTGGGCTAATATTGCACGCCTGTTTCCGATCGCCGCACTTTGGTGGCGTGATGCAGGGCCTGGCGGATGGAATGATTTTGACTCACTAAACGTTGGCAATGGTTCCATGGATGGGCTCACCAAGGATGAGCGAAAAACGGCCATGACATTCTGGGCGATCTCCTCTGCGCCGTTGTATACAGGGAATGACATGACCAGGCTGGACAGCTATGGACTTGAACTTCTTACCAATGACGAAGTGATTGCTGTCAATCAGGCTGGACGTCCGGCCCATCCGGTATCGATTGATACCCAGCAGCAGGTATGGTATGCCAATAACGGGGACGGAACGTACAGTGTGGCTCTGTTTAACTTGGGTAACCGGAGTGCTGAGGTCAACGTCAATTGGAGCGATATCGGTCTGGAAGGATCGGCGTCCGTCCGTGACCTGTGGAGCCATTCCGAACTGGGTACCTTTAACGAAGGATTCAGCAGTGGTTTATTGGAGCCTCATGCTTCACGAATGCTAAAGGTCAAGGCACTGAGCGGAACATCGACTGTGAATGACGATGATACAGGTATGCGCTATAACGGAGATTGGAAGCGAAATGGAGGCAAGGAGCAATTAGAGGGTTCGCAGGACCTGAGCATAGCGATTCAAGATTCCACAGGCAATGAGAGAGCGAATGCGGATACAGCAAGCGATTCCAATGTGGCAGATGAACCGGCTGCTGTACCTTCCTTTTCAGGAGACGATGCCACGGTTACCGAGGTGGTCTACGTCAACGATGACGACAGTGAGATACAATACACAGGTTCATGGAATTCGAATGCCGGCAGAAGTTTCGGAGACTTCAATGATGATGTGCATTATACGGAAAAAGACGGCGACTATTTTGAATACACGTTCACAGGCACAGGCATCGAGCTGCTGACAGAGAAGCATCGAGAGCAGGGAGATATGAGCATTATTCTCGATAATGGAGAGGCAGAACTGGTAAGTGCGTATACCGATGGAGAAAGGGAAGTTCAGCAGGTATTGTACAGCAACACAGATCTGCCAAGTGGAACACACACCCTGAAGGTTGTTAAGGCATCGGGCCAATACATGCTTCTGGATGCACTCAAGGTAATCAGGGAAAAAGAGGCTGTTGGGCAGAACAGTACAATAATTCCAACTGCTGCAGACTTCGACAAGGCAGTGGATCAGCAGACAGATGTAAAAGTCACGTTAAACCTGAACGGCAATACGTTAACTGGTGTGGAGTATGATGGGGGTCATCTCGGCGAAGATGACTATGATGTCGTTGACAACACGTTAACGATCAAGAAACAATACCTCAGACAGCTGCCCGTGGGGACAACGAAGTTAAACGTGGTATTTAGGGCGGGTGATCCTCAGACGCTGGCGATTAAGGTTATTGATACTTCAGGAATCCGATTTGCCATGATTAATAACGACGATCCCGCAATTAAGTATAGCGGCAATTGGTCACGCAGCACAGGTAGGGCATTTGGCGACTATAAGGATGATGTGCATTACGCCGAGCAGAATGGCGATTATTTTGAGTACGAATTTAGGGGAACCGGTATTCAGTTTTTTACGGAAGTCGATCCGTCCCAGGGTGACATGGATATTTACGTGGATGGTGAGTTCAAGGAAACGGTAAGTGCTTACCGTGACGGACGTTTGGCACAGCAAAAGGTTTATAGTATTTCAGGGCTGCCAGATGGACTGCACACACTTAAAGCCGTGAAAAAGTCGGGACGGTTCATGCTGCTTGACTTTCTTAAGGTGGAGATTCCCAATATCATAGAGCCGGTGAGCGCTGTTTTTGACAAAGCTGAATCTGCGAAAGCCGATATTGAAGTGACCCTTTTACAGGAACCGGAAAGTTTCAAGAAGATTATGAATGGGTCACACGAGCTGGTTAAGGGAACCGACTATGAGGTATCAGGGGATAAGGTGATGCTCAAAAAATCCTATCTTGCTGCGCAACCTCTCGGCACGTTGAACCTCCGTTTTGTTTTTGGCGGCGATTACCTCAATGATGTTCATTATTCGGCGGTAAATGGTGATTCCTTTGAGTATGTCTTCAAAGGTACCGGCATAAGTATGATTACTCCTACAGGGCCACAGCAGGGTGAGGTGGAGATCTACATCGATGGAAACCTCGTGCAAACGGTGGACACGTACAGTCAGGGACGTAAAAATGGGCAGGAGATATACAGCATATCGGGTATGACAGGTGGTGTGCATACGCTGAAGGCTGTTAAAAAGTCCGGTGAGCTCATGCTCACGGATCAACTGAAATTCACGATTGCTGCTGGGGACAGCGGGCCAACGAATCCAACCAATCCAACCAATCCAACCAATCCATCAGGGCCTGCTGTACCTTCCAATCCAGGTGGACCGTCAACTCCTGTTGTACAGCCTCCGGTTAATCCTGCTCCGGAAACAGGTACGGGAGAGGAACCTGCCGGGAACCCGGATGATCAGACGACTCGGCATGAGGCGTATATGAACGGTTATAAGGACGGCCTGTTTAAACCGAATAACAAGATCACCCGCGCAGAGATGGCAACCCTACTCGCCAAAGTATACGAAAAAGATGCTGCACCATCAGGTGTCACATTCAGTGATGTGGATTCTTCCCATTGGGCAGCAGAAGCCATCGACAAGGCTGCGAAGATGGGACTGATGCAAGGTTACAAGGATGGTACATTTAAACCGAACCAGTCATTGACCCGTGCAGAGATGGCAAGTCTGGCTGTGAGCCTGGCTCCGGATACCGCCAAGGCGGGTGGCGGATTCTCTGATATCGGCAGTCATTGGGCTAAGGAAGCCATTCTGAAAGCTCAAGGCCTGGGAATTCTGACGGGTTACAAGGATGGCACCTTCCGGCCGAATGCTGAGTTGACACGAGCGGAAGCCGTTGTTGTCATTAACCGGGCGTTGGGAAGAGGACCGCTTACTGGAGTTTCGCAGCCTCAGTGGAAGGATGTTTCACCTTCACATTGGGCTTTCGGAGATATTGAAGAAGCGTCCGTTGATCATGTATCGAAGCGTGCTGCAGGTGGCGGAGAACAATGGGTGGAATAGGCTGAAATATAGTGTAAGTGAGAAGGGGACCATATGGTCCCCTTCTTCATGAATAATTTTGTGAAAACCTATGCTGCATCAGTGAAGAGTAACGAATGAGCTGCTGCAAAGGAAGAAAACATTTGACTAAGCCAAAAAATGATATAATCTGTGATTATGATAGCGCTACCAATAACTCGGCGAGGGAGGGGTTGCCCATTCGGAATTCCAGTGTTTTTCGGAAATTTCTCATTTCATATGTCATCATTTTGGTCATACCCAGCATTGGTGGCTACATGTCTTATCGGACTTCGATCTCGGTAACGCAGTCCATTTCCATTGAGAATGGGATTACTCAGCTTGAGAAGGGCCAAGAAATATTGGAACGGCGCATGGCTGAAGTCGAAGGTTTTACCAGACAGCTTGCCGTGAATCAGGAACTGAACGTCCTAATGAATGAAAGGGATAACGAAACGAATGTATATGGCATATGGCGAGCCATGGAGAATGTGCTGACGTTTGGACAGACGAATGATTTCCTGCAAAATTATTATATTTATTTAGCCAATTATAATTTAATTCTTACCCCGGGTTCCTCCTACAGGCCGAATCATTATTATGCCGATTTTCATTATACAGATCTATCCCTGGAGGAATGGATGAATCAAGTATTAAAACAAATGCATCGGAGTCAGATCAAGCCGCTCAGTTCCTATGTCAGCAGAGGCCAGCAAACTTCGGTCATTACATATATGCAGTCCCTGCCTCTGGACAGCTTCAACAATTCCTCGCCAGCGGTAGCTGTCGTTGTTATTGATGAGAAAATGATCGTAGGGCTGCTGTCCAGTTTGACGGATCGATATGGCGGCTGGGTTCACATCAGCGATGCAGAAGGGAAAACAATTGCCTTGAAGGGCAGCGGAGAACCTGAGATGGCCAAGATGATCTCTGATCCGAATTTCGACTCAAGCAAGGTTAGTCAGTTCTATGAGGATGATCTGGTCATCACGACGCAATCGGATTCAAACGGCTGGGTGTACCAGGCGGGAATACCGCGTGACCTTCTTCTCGAAAATGCGAACAAAATCAAGAAGATGAGTATGCTCATTACTGGAGGAACGCTATTCATCGGACTGGTCGTTGGGCTTGTGCTTGCCTATCGTCATAGCGCACCGATCAATCGATTGCTTAGTGTGATGAAGGAACAGTTCGGGAGAGATGACGGGACATCCAGGAATGAGTTCGATTTTCTGAGTGGAAACATCGCGGATATGATCACCAAGAACAAGCTGCTGGAGTCAGAGTTGAATCGCCAGCTGCCACTTGTAAGGGACGCGTTTCTGAAGCGCCTGATATCAGGTGAGTTCAAATCGCGGGACGAAATCCTTTCGGCTGCCGAACAGGCAGATATCCGTTTGCATCAGGGAGCGGGATATGCCGGTCTCGTTCAGATCAAAGGTTATGGCAGCATGGATAACGTTGAAGTCCTGAATGAGCTGAATGCTTCTCGGCTGCTGCTGAAGCAGGCCCTGAGCGACCTTGGAGTTAATGTACTGATGACCGATTGGGGATCAGATAAAGTGGCCACTTTATTTTTCTCCACGGATGAGGAATCGGACACCCAACGTACCGTAGAAGATATTACGCAGACCATGGAGAATCTGGCACAGGTTGTGTTTAATGAATACCGGATCACCATCCAGTCGGGATTCGGCGATCACTTCTCGTCCGTGACGGAGGTCAGTGTTTCCTTCGACCAAGCCAATCAGGCACTTGAATATGCCATCTACATGAACGAGAGGGGCATGATATGGAGCAGTGAAGCCCAGACCGAAAATACAACCTATTATTATCCGCTCGACTCGGAGCAGCGGCTGATTACGACGATCCGGGCCGGAGAGCTTGAGGAGGCCAAGCGGATTGTTGAAGCAATCATGGTTCAGAACATGGAGCAGCGAGAGTTATCCATGGAAATGAAACATCAACTGATTGGCGAGATGAAGGGAACCTTTATCAAGCTGCTTGATCAAAAGGCATTTACGGAATACGATTCCATTGAGAACGTCAAACGGCGGGTTATTGACATTGGGGCTTCAGAGCCGCTTGAAACCGTCAAGTCTGAATTGTACGCAATTATGGAAGAGCTGTGTGGACTGATTGCAAACAAGAAGAAGGATGTCCATAGTCAAATCGTTAAACAGATCAAAGCATATACCGCAGAGATGTATTCGGATGCCGAGCTTACCCTGTATCGCGTCGCCGAACACGTCGAGCGGCCTGAAAAATACATTTCCCAACTGTTCAAGGAGTATACGGGGGTTAATTTTTCTGATCATCTGATCAAAGTGCGAATGGATCAGGCGATGATCCTGTTAAGGGATAGTAATTATACCGTGGACGAAATAGCAGCAAGAGTGGGTACAACAGTTCACATTCCTTCCGGCGCGCCTTTAAACGATTGAACGGTATTTCTCCCAGCGTATTTAGACAGACTCCCAACGAATGAAATCATTCTGGTCTTATGGCCGTGTTGTCCGAGGGGACGATGCGGTCTTTTTATTGCATTCTAGTGGTTTAAATGGAGAAATGGCCGTTCTGACGCTGGTTTGTGCCCCCTAAAAAAGGATAACTGTACGCTCTACCGCTCAATTGTACCTGTTAAGAAGACATCCCCATCCGCTATGATCAACTTGCAGAAAGCGCTATCATCATTGCACATCACAGACTAAGTCAGGGGGGGTTGTTCTGGAGAAGGAAGTCGTTGTGAATCACAGGTCATTGCCACAGAGAAAAGAAACGAGCTTATGGAGCAATGCCCGCAAGAAAATGAGGAAGCACTGGCAACTGCACCTGCTGGTTATTCCGCCCTTACTGTTTTTTCTCATTTTCAAGTATTACCCGATGATTAATGCGGTCCTTGCTTTTAAGGACTATAACGTCATTAAAGGCATTTGGGGAAGTCCCTGGGTAGGGCTGCAAAACTTCCGTCTGTTCTTCGAAAATCCGTTATTTTGGACACTGGTGAAGAACACGATCATATTGAGTGGATATTTGCTGCTGGCAGGATTCCCGATTCCAATCCTATTAGCCCTCATGATTAATGAGGTGCGGAGCACAAAGTTCAAAAAATTCGTACAGCTCGTATCGTTCGCACCTTATTTCATCTCGACGGTCGTCATGGTATCCATTATCATGCTGTTTCTGGCACCGCGGCTTGGCTTTGCCAACATTGCCCTGAATTTTTTCGGGCTTGAATCGGTCAATTTCCTCGGCGAACCCGGGATGTTCCGATCAATCTATGTCTGGTCGGATATATGGCAAACAGCGGGATACAGTGCAGTGATCTATTTGGCAGCTCTCGCCGGAATTGATCCGACGCTGTATGAAGCAGCCAAGGTCGACGGAGCTTCGCGATTTCAAAAGATCAGACACGTCGACCTACCAGGCCTTGTGCCGACCATTGTCATTATTCTGATTCTCAATGTAGGGAATGTCATGGCCATCGGCTTCGAGAAGGTCTATCTGCTTCAGAATCCGCTTAACCTTGCCAACTCTGAAATCATTGCAACCTATGTTTACAGCATCGGCCTGTTGAATGCCAACTATAGCTTTGCGACCGCGGTTGGACTTTTCAACTCGCTGATTAATCTCGTTTTATTGGTTACCGTGAACGGTTTGGCGAAACGAGTGACCAACAATAGTATCTGGTAGGAAAGGAGGGTCCTCAAGTGGCAGCAACGGTACCAAAAAGGATTAGAGAATCTGCCGCCGACAGAGCGTTCCTGATCACCATCTATATTGTGCTCAGTCTCGTCGTACTAGCGGTTATCTATCCTCTCGTTTTTATTATCAGCAGCTCGTTAAGCAGCCCGGCAGCCGTCACTTCCGGCCGGGTATGGCTCTGGCCCGTAGATATTTCATTCAGTGGTTACAGGGCATTATTCAACACTCCTGAGATTTTAACAGGGTACGGCAACTCCATCTTTTATACGGTGGTGGGTACGCTTATCAGTGTGGTGCTGACCATCATGATCGCTTATCCGCTATCACGCAGAAGCTTTTTTGGCCGAAATGCCTTAATGATGATCATCACCTTTACAATGATTTTTAGCGGCGGGTTAATTCCGACGTATATGGTTGTGAAGCAGCTTCATCTGATCGACACGCGCTGGGCTCTGCTGATTCCAAACGCCATTTGGGTCTGGCAAGTCATCATTGCTCGCTCGTTCTTCAAATCCTCCATCCCCGAAGAATTGCTGGAAGCCAGCGAGATGGACGGATGCAGTGACATGCGCTTTATCTGGAGTATCGTTCTCCCTCTATCCAAGCCCATTATCGCTGTGCTGGTACTCATGTATGCGGTTGGACAATGGAATGCCTATTTCGATGCACTTATTTATCTTAAATCGGCTGATCTGTTCCCATTGCAGCTGATTCTGCGCAGCATTATTATTCAGAACAACAGTGCAGGAGCGATGGATGCGGCGAAAATGGTGGAGAGACAGCAGCTTGCCGAGCTGTTAAAGTATTCCTTGATTGTGGTGGCTACATTGCCTGTGCTGGTGATCTATCCGTTTGTACAGCGCCATTTCGTGCAGGGAATGCTGGTCGGTTCCATTAAGGGCTAATGTTCTAATCAGAGCATCATTTTCTTACCCGGTAAATTACTATAGGGAGTGATCCATTTTGAAGAAAAGCCTGACAACCCTTCTCATGCTGCTCATGGCGTTTACGATTGTGCTGAGCGGATGTTCAAGCGACAACGCGTCAAGCCCTGAATCAGGAGAGCCGGCCGCAGGAAACGGTCCGGTAAACATCAGTGTATTTTCCGTACAGGAATCGGGGATCGATATCCCCACCAACCAATTCACCAAATTCGTGGAAGACAAGTTCAACATCAAATTCAACTGGCAGATCAATCCGTCGGACGGAGCCAAGGAGAAGCGCCAGATCTCACTGGCGAGTGGTGACTATCCCGATGCCTACCTGCTTACTCATTACATCGATCAATTTTCGCAAGCCGATCTCTTGAAATATGGCAAACAGGGCGTCCTCGTGCCTTTGAACGACCTGATTGATCAATATGCTCCGAACATCAAAGCTGCCATGGAAAGCAACTCAAATTTGAAAACGCTTAACACTGCACCGGATGGCAATATCTATGGTCTGGTGGCATATACAGAATGTTTCCACTGTTCCTATCCGAGCAAGATGTGGATGAACACGGAGTGGCTCCAAAAGCTCAATCTGGAGATGCCAACCACGACGGAAGAATTCAAAAATGTGCTGCAGGCATTCAAAACACAGGACCCGAACGGAAATGGCAAAGCGGATGAAGTACCTCTTAGCGGTTCAATCGAGGAATTCGGCGTGCGCATCATCCCTTTTCTCATGAATGCCTTTGTGTATGATGATGACCGCAACTACCTGCAAATGGTCGGAGGGAAAGTACAATCCGCAGCCATTACGTCGGAGTGGAAAGAAGGGTTGACCTATATCAAGTCGCTGTATGACGCGGGTCTGATTGATCCAGGAGCTTTTACGCAGAACGCCGAAGCTTTCAAAAAAATCGGGGAAAATGCAGATGCGGAAATTCTCGGCGTCGGTGCAGGGATGCACCCAGCCATCTTTGTCAACATTGATCCGGGCAATACGCGCTCGGCCCATTATAACCCTGTACCTCCGATTTCCGGACCAGGAGGCATATCGTATGCAACGCATGATGGAGGCGGCGTAGCTCCGGGAGCCAAATTCGTCATCACCAACAAAGCAAGTGAAGAAGCGCAGATCGCTCTAATCAAAATGGTGGACTATATGTTCACTGCCGAAGGTCAAACGAACGGGGCAAGCGGTCTGAAAGGAGTCGATTGGACCGACCCGGTAGAAGGAGACGTGGCTCTGGGCAAGGATTCCAAGCCGATGGTTAAACAAATTCCAATGGCTGAGGGAGAAGCGCCGCGCAATGCGGGATGGAGCGGAATGGCTCATTTCTATATGCCTAAGGAGTATCGGGATACCTTTGTTCAAGGCACGGATATCTATGCCTCCGACGGTTATGAGCGCAGACTGTATGATGCCACACTGCTGTACGAAGGACATGAGCCAGAGGAGCTGTTCCCGATCTGGTCCGTATGGATTGATCCTTCCGAAATTGATGAAGCAAGCTTGCTGCAAACCAATATCCGAAACTACATCGAGCAGAACCAGCTTCAATTCATCACGGGTAACAAGGATCTGAACAAGGACTGGGATGCGTATGTTAAAGGTCTGGAAAATCTGAAGCTGGACCGTTATCTCGAAATTTTGCAAAAGGCTTACGAGGCGTCCAAATAGCAGGTGAAGATTCGAAAATCAGGTGCCTGAGTTGGATCAGGCATCTGATTTTTGTTGCATCCACAGGATAAGGATGATGAGAATAGTCTTCGCTCAATGATCCCAACAAGAAAGGGTGGTTAACCATTCATCGGTTGAAACAAGGTGTAGAGGCTGCTCCTGTGATCATACGATTGACCGATTACGGGGCTCAGCCGGATACAGAACAGGATACTCAGTCGGCCATGATTCGTGCCATTCAGGCAGCTTCCCAAATCTCCGGACCAGTGGTGCTGGACTGTGCCCAGGGCAGGTATCATTTTTATCCACATGAGGCCATTCAGGCTCCTTATCACATCTCGAATACGGCTAGTGAGGAAGAGAATCCGGATATCACCAAGACGATTGGCTTACTGTTGAAAGGTCTGGAGGGACTGAAACTGGAAGGCAACGGCTCGTTGTTTATTTTCCACGGGAAGCAGACCATGCTGGTACTGGACGGTTGCACAAATGTGGAGATATGCAATCTGTGTACCGACTATGACCGGCCAACGGTAACCGAGATGACGATTGTTGGCAGGGGAAGCCGCTATTTTGATGCCAGGGTTCATCCTGATTCCCGGTATCAGATCCTTAACGGACAACTGGTCTGGGTCGGTGAAGGTTGGAGCTTTATGAACGGGCCGATGCAGACCTATGATCCCTTGTGCAACACAACATGGAGAATGGACAACTGGCTGGAGCAGGTGAAAAATGTTGAGGAAATGGAGCCGATGCTGCTTCGTCTTCATTTTGATTTCTCGCCTGATGTCGTACTGGGTCATGTCCTGCAAAACCGGGATGGGCTTCGTGATCAGGTGGGTGTACTTATCACTGAATGCTCAGAGGTGACCTTCGCGAATGTCGGTCTGCATTTCCTGCATGGACTTGGTGTTGTGGGCCAATTCAGTCGTAATCTTACGTTTCGCGGAATGAATATGACTCCTCGTACCGAAACCAAACGGACGGTTGCGGGCTTCGCCGATTTTCTTCATCTGTCCAGCTGTGGAGGCAAAGTCGTGGTGGAGGACAGCCGTTTTATAGGTTCGCATGATGATTCCATTAATGTGCACGGGACCTACCTTCGTATCATCGAGCGTATGGGGGAGACCTCCGTAAAAGTCCGTTTCATGCATCCCCAGACGTATGGTCTTCCTGCATTTTACCCAGGGGACGAAATCGAGTTTGTTCGTGCTGGTTCTCTTACCACCTATGCAGCGAACCAAGTGGTGGGAATTAAACGTCTGACTGCGCGCGAGTTGATTTTGATCCTGGCACATGGGATTCCGGAAGACATAGGCAGCCAGGATGTAATTGAGAACATCACCTGGACACCTGAGGTAGAGATTGTGAATAACTATTTTGCCAGGGTCCCGACTCGGGGCATTCTGGTAACGACCCGGCGCAAAGTATGGATTGCACACAATGTGTTTGAACGGATGCACATGAATGCTATTCTGATCGCGGTGGATGCCAAGTCATGGTATGAGTCGGGAAGGGTAGAAGATGTGACCATCAGAGACAATCGTTTTATTGAATGCGGGAGCCAGGAATACCCGGTTATCTCCCTTGCGCCAGAAAACGAAGTGATGGATGAGGGTGTACCCGTTCACAAGCAGGTGATTATTCAGAACAATCAATTCGAGACGTGCAGCAACGTTATGCTCTTATGTGCCAAGAATACCTCCGGATTAGTCTTCAGATCGAATGAAATCGTTCGTGCTGGCGGAGTGGATCTGCGGTCCTGCATTGAAGACTTCGTCCATATCACCGCTTGCACTGAAGTTGATATTCAAGGCAATACAGTCAGTAGCAATGCCAAAACGCAATGAGGGAGAGAGCTCATGAAACTTCAATATGACAAACCCGCCAGTGTATGGACCGAAGGGCTTCCCATCGGTAATGGCCGTCTCGGTGGCATGATTTTTGGTGGGGTGGAGCAGGAAAAAGTTGGCCTGAACGAGGACACCTTGTGGTCTGGCTATCCTACGGACGGTAATAATCCCAACGCGAAGGAGGTTCTGCCCAAGGTCCGTGAGCTGATACAGGAGAGACGCTACCAGGAGGCAGACACACTGACGAGAGAGATGCAGGGACCCTATACGCAATCGTATTTGCCCTTTGGGGATTTGCTTCTACACTTTGAGCACGGAGGGATCCATCATTCTTACAAACGGACGCTGGATATAGAACAGGCACTGCACAGCGTTGAATACCAGGTTGGCAACGTTAGCTACCAGCGTGAGATGTTTGCTTCGAATCCCCATCAAGTGATTGTGCTGCGTCTGACCGCAAGTGTAAAGGGGAAACTGAATGTGCATGCCACACTGGACAGCCCGCTTCGGCACACGCTTCACGTAAAGGAAGGTCGGTTTGTACTATCAGGGCACGCTCCGGATCATGTGGACCCCAGCTATGTTGCGAGCGATAATCCCATTAGATACGGTGAACCGGGAGACAGCAAGGGCATGGTTTTTGAAGGACAACTGGCAGTAACTGCAGAGGATGGGCAGGTAGAAGTGGATGGTCAAGGTATACATCTGCTGGGAGCAACGGCTGCCACCTTCTATTTCAGTGCGGCTACAAGTTTTAATGGTTATGACAACATACCAAGCGGGGGAGGGAAAGATGTCTCGACCATGGCTGGTACCCGCTTGAACGTTGCAACAGCCCAGTCGTATACAAGTCTGCGTGACACCCATATCTCGGATTATCACTCCCTGTTTGACAGGGTGAAACTCCAGCTCGGTACGCCTCTCGCTCCGGAAGGCATGTCTACCAGCAAGCGAATTACGACCTATGCGGCCGAAGATCCGGGACTTGTGGAGCTGCTCTTTCATTATGGACGTTACTTGCTGATCTCAAGTTCTCGCCCTGGTACGCAAGCCGCCAATCTTCAGGGAATATGGAATGCATTTACGCGTCCGCCATGGAGCAGCAATTATACATTGAACATTAATACCGAGATGAACTATTGGCCCGCTGAGGTCTGTAATTTGGCGGAGTGCCATATGCCACTGCTGGATATGATCGGTCATCTGGCAGTGAAAGGTGCAGAGACTGCACAGGTCAACTATGGTACCCGTGGCTGGACGGCTCATCATAACTCGGATCTTTGGGCGCATACAGCTCCGGTGGGGAATTACGGAGATGGTGATCCAAGCTGGGCGTATTGGCCGATGGGAGGCGTATGGCTGACTCAGCATTTATGGGAGCATTACGCTTTTAACGGAGACGAAGTGTATTTGAAGACAACTGCCTACCCTGTCATGAAGGAGGCGGCTCGCTTTGCACTGGATTGGCTCATTGAGGACGGCAGCGGGAATTTAACCACAGCCCCATCTACTTCCCCGGAGCATAAATTTCGGACAGTGAAAGGGATAGCAGCGGTCAGCTCGGGTTCAACGATGGATATTTCTCTGATCTGGGAGTTGTTTACCAATTGCATTGAAGCCGCGGAACGTCTTGGAACAGACATGGAATTCAGGGCGGAGCTGGAGAGCGTCCGGACACGCCTACAGCCGCTGCAAGTCGGCAAGTATGGTCAGCTGCAAGAGTGGTCGCAGGATTTCGAAGACGAGGATATATACCACCGGCATACTTCGCACCTTGTGGGCGTATATCCCGGGCGGCAGTTGTCCGAGGAGGAAACACCGGAATGGTTTGCAGCGGCAAGAACTTCACTGGAACGCCGCGGAGACGAGAGTACAGGCTGGAGCCTGGGATGGCGTGTTGCTCTCTGGAGTCGGTTCCGGGATGGCAACCATTCCTTGCGCCTGCTCTCCAACATGCTCCGTCTGGTTAAGGACGGGGAAACGGAGCAATACAACCACGGCGGTGTATATGCCAATCTGCTTGGCGCACATCCGCCATTTCAGATTGACGGCAATTTCGCCGCATCTGCCGGAATTGCCGAGATGCTGGTGCAGTCTCACCTGTCGTATCTTGAATTGCTCCCGGCGCTACCGGATGCGTGGCAGAAGGGCTGCGTAGCAGGGCTTTGTGCCCGAGGTGGTTTTGAAGTTAGCATCCGGTGGGATAGGGGACAGCTCGTCGAAGCACAGATCACCTCCAAGCTGGGTACGGATTGTGTACTTCGCAGTGATGTCCCGCTAATCGTGATTTCGAACGGCAATCGGTTGGACACGATCCGCATCAATGCCTCGACACTGAAATTTCCGACATCAGCTGGCCAAACGTACCGTATTGCAGTGGAGGGTCATCAGTAAAGATCTGCCAGGAAGTTTGTTAAATCGCGATATGGATCGGAAGATCGTTGCATGGATTACGGTCTGTCCAGTCTTTATAATGAGGGCAGACTTGGGGGAGGGGATGACCGCTCTGCCAACCAACCATGCAACATGGAGGAGGCATATCATGCTAACGAACGATACAGCCGTTGAAGTACAGCAGAATGACACACGGATCCAAGTGAGCAATGGCTACGTAAGTCTGGAGATTAATCTTGGTAACGGAGACGCTTCGTGCAATGACAACCACTCTTGTCTTGTTAATCAATTCCGCAGCGCCTTTCGGTGGCAAGGTCGGGAATATAGCACGGAACACTATCAGAAACATGAGCTGAAGAGTAGGGAAGCCATTGTCCGGGAAGGATTCGGTAAAGGAGTGCATTTGGTAATCCTGCACCAGTCGTCCATGCTCCCCAAGATGGAACAGCATTTCTATGTATACGAGTCTATACCCTTTCTGTTAGTACAGAGCAAAATTGAAAGTGATGAAGAGATCAAGGTGAATCGCTTCGTGGTCGTTCAATCCAAACAGGTATCGCTTGGGGCGGGAACTCAACAAGAGCTCACCATCCTGCGTATCCCGTTTGATAACGACAAATGGGTTCGATATACGGCTCTGAAACCACCAGTGGAGGTCGAAAGCTATGAAGCTGCCGCAGTGTTCGAGCCGGACAGCCGCCGGGGAATCATTATGGGATCACTTATTCACAAGGTATGGAAGACAGGGATTCGGTTCAAAAGCGAGCGGAGCGGGCACATCGATGAACTGGATCTATACGGCGGTGCTGTCAGTGAACTGACCCGCGATTCCCAGCCACATGGTTACGTGAAAGGAAAGAGCATTGAATCACCGCTCGCATTCATCGGATTTTACGAAGACTATAGAGATGGCCTCGAAGCTTACGGACTTGCCAACACCTGGATTGAGGCCGCGCTGCCATGGCAGGGCGGAGTTCCGGTCGGTTGGAACAGTTGGTCTGCTGCGATGAGTGAACTGGACTATGACTTGTATACGTCGACCAGTGATTTTCTGAAGAAGGAAGTACAGCCACTGGGGTTCCAGAACGAAGAGACCCTATACATTAACTTTGATGCCTTCTGGGACAACTTTACACCTGAACAAATGAAAGATGCGCTGGACCGGGTAAGGCAAAATGGACACCGAGCAGGAACGTATTGGACACCATTTGCCTTCTGGGGAAGCCCGGAACAATTTAACCAAGTCGTGGAAGGGACGGAGGGCCAGTATACCTATGGAGATATTCTGCTGAGGGACATTGAAGGCGAGGTTTTGCCGGATGTTGATGGCGGTTTGGCTATTGACCCGACACATCCCGGAAATCTGCTGAGAATGGACTGGTTCGCGAACAAATTCATTTCGGAAGGATTCGAGTATATCAAGCTGGACTTCCTCGCACATGGTGCACTTGAAGGGCAGCATTACGACTCCGAGATCACCACAGGGATTGCAGCCTATCACTACGGCATGTCTTACTTGCAGCAAAAGCTCTCACCGGAAGCCATTGGGCGGCCATTCTTCATCAACCTGTCCATTGCACCGCTGTTCCCGTACGCCTTCGCTCACAGCCGCCGCATTTCCTGCGATGTCTTCGGCACGCTTCAGGATACGGAATACCTATTAAACTCACTGACCCATGGATGGTGGATGAATAATACACTGTACCGTTACAATGATCCGGATCATTCCGTGCTGTACAAGAGCTTCAACCAGGAAGCGACAGGTTGGCACGAAGGAAGAAGCCGCCTGACTGCTTCGGTGATAGCAGGTACTGTATTGCTGCTCGGAGATGATTTCCGCCAAGCGGAGGCTGCCGAACGGGTAAAAGACTGGCTTGCGAACAAGGAAATCATGAACGTTGCCCGAATGGGCCAAACCTTCCGTCCGGTGGAAGGAGATTGCGGGAAGCAGGCTTCAGATGTATTTGTACTGGAATCCGTTGAAGAAAAGAGTTTTTATCTGGCTGTTTTTAATTTTGATGCTGCGAATGCTGCACGCAGAACCATTTCCCTGGAGCGGGCCGGACTGGATGCCAGCACCGTGTACAGTTATCAGGATCTATGGGAAGGGGGACAAGGGGAAACCTCTGGCCATATGAGCGTAACGCTGGAACCAGCAGAGTCCAAAATATTCAGATTGACGGTTAAAGGGAGCTGACTGTCTGCATCAACCTAATAATATGCGCGCTTTTGTTGGACACAGACAGCGCGCTTTATTTTGTTTTTGGCGTTTATAGATTCAGATAATCCATTTGAACAGGAGGGCGTGAGATGGACGATTTTACATTGTGGTACTCAACTCCAGCAGTGAATTGGCACCAGGGCTTGCCGCTCGGGAACGGAAGAATGGGAGCTGTGATCATGGCTGCACCGCATCGTGAAGTGTGGAGCATGAGCGAGGTTACCTACTGGTCGGGTCAAGCAGATCCGGAGCCAGCTCTTGCAGGTGGGAAAAGGGCGCTGGAGGAGATGAGGGCACACTTCTATTCAGGCCATTATGATGAAGGGGATCGTCTTGCGAAGCAATATTTGCAGCCGAAAAAGCAGAATTTTGGTACCAATCTGGGGTTATGCCAGGTTGTCATTCAATTTGACGAGCAGAGCCCTGACAGCACCCACGAGGGAAGTTTTCGGCGCGAGCTTGATTTGAACCTTGCGCTGGCCAAGGCTGCCTGGAGGAATAACGATACAACGATGTATCGTGAGGTTTTTGCATCGCATGCTGACGATCTGATTGTTTCAAGGGTTTGGAGTGATATCTCTGGGGGCGTATCCTTTTCGCTCAGCCTGGAGGGAGACACGGGATCCTTTCGCTGTACAACCTTGGACGACAGTACACTGGAGTTCAAGAGCCAAGCTACAGAGAATGTACACAGCAACGGGAAATGCGGTGTATCGGCCGAAGGGTATGTGAAGGTTGTTGTGGCTGGCGGTACGGTTACCGGGAGAGACGGAAAGTTGACTGTCCATGGAGCGGATGAGGTCTCGATTTACTTCACGGTCAGCACCGATTATCGCAAGACGGGACCGGAGTGGAGACAAGAGAGCCGCGTTACACTTGATAAGGCACTAGGCGATGGATACTCCCTTTTGAGAAAGTACCATATCGAGGACTACACAGAGCAATATAACAAGGTTAACATTCAGCTTGGGACTGCAAGCAAAAGTGATCTGACAACAGATCAGCGTATCCGCCTGCTGGCTGGAGGTGGGGAGGATGATCCCCAGCTTTTTGCGCTGTTTCTACAATATGGCCGGTATTTGACCATTGCCGGTTCGCGCGCCAATTCTCCGCTGCCGCTTCATCTTCAGGGAATATGGAATGACGGAGAAGCCTGCCGTATGGGCTGGAGCTGTGATTATCATCTCGATATCAATACCCAGATGAATTATTATCCGATCGAGATTACGAACCTGGGAGACAGCCATTTGCCGCTCATGAGGTATGTCGAAGACCTGGCAGCAGCCGGGAAGTCAACGGCCCGTAACTTATATGGCAGTGAAGGCTGGGTTGCACATGTCTTCTCCAACGTCTGGGGATTCACACTTCCTGGTTGGGATACATCATGGGGGCTGAATGTTACCGGCGGACTGTGGCTCGCCACACACTTGATGGAACATTATGAATACAGCCAGGACCGTGCTTTTCTGGAAAATACGGCGTATCCTGTGCTCAAAGAAGCCGCAGCCTTCTATCTGGACTATATGGATATTCATCCCCAATATGACTGGCTGGTGACGGGGCCATCCAATTCTCCGGAGAATCATTTCTATCCCGGTACAGCTGACGGTGCTGTACACCAGCTCTCCATGGGAACGACATTAGATCAGATTTTGGTGCGTGAACTGTTTGAATTTTGCTTGAAATCGGTTGAACTACTGGATAGGGACCAGGAGTTCGGCGAAAAACTGAGAGAAGCTGCCGACAAGCTGCCACCGCTGCAGATCGGGAAGAAAGGACAGCTGCAGGAATGGCTGGAGGACTATGAGGAAGCACAGCCAGAGCATCGGCATCTGTCCCATCTGTTCGCCCTGTATCCAGGTCATCAGATCACGCCTGAGCGGACACCTGAGCTCAGTGCGGCAGCAAGAGTGACGATGCAAAACCGGATGCTGCAAGAGGAACTGGAGGATGTGGAATTTACGGCTGCCCTGTTTGGACTCGGTTTTGCGAGGCTGCATGACGGTGAAATGGCCTACAAGCATGTTTCGCACCTGATTAGTGGACTGTGCTTCGATAATTTGTTCACCTATTCCAAGTCAGGCATTGCCGGTGCAGAAACCAATATATTCGTCATTGACGGGAATTTTGGTGGAACCGCTGTCATTGCGGAAATGCTGCTGCAAAGTTACGCAGGCGAAATTCATCTATTGCCAGCACTGCCGCAGGCTTGGCGTAATGGAAAGGTAACCGGGCTAAGAGCCAAAGGCAATGCCGAAGTTGATGCAGTCTGGGCTGGAGGTGAGCTGACGTCTGCTACAATCCGTACTTTTACGCCCGGAACGTACACTGTATGCAGAGGAGAGCGGAGAACGACCTTTCATGCCGAAGCAGGAGTAAGTTACACATTTAATGGTGAGCTGGACTTGGTTGAACAATGATTCATGTATATAAGTAATTTAAGCATAACCGATCTGGTCGAATGGAGGAGAAAACATATAATAGAGACAGAGTAAAAAGGGAGGGGACTTCGATGTACAGTATTTTTCTCGTAGACGACGAAGAACTGGGGCTTGGAATGATGAGAGATTATATTCGCTGGGAAGAGATGGGGATCTACATTATTGGAACGGCGAGCAACGGCAGAGAGGCCTTGGAGAAGATCGAGGCCACTCAGCCTGATATAGTACTTACCGATGTTCAGATGCCCATAATGAACGGGATTGACCTGGCTCGAAAAATACATGAGTTGTATGATTCCATTCAAGTGATGTTCCTGACGGGACATGATGAATTCCATTATGTGAAATCTGCCCTTCATGTAGGTGCGGTTGGCTATTTGCTCAAACCACTTGATTTGAATGAAATTGAAAGCGTTATTTCGAAGGTGAAACAGCGATGTGAAGAAGTTGCAATTAAAAAGCGTTCCACCGAGGCGGCCAAATCCACGATTCTGAAGGAGCTGTCTTACGAAAAAGATACCGCTCGTGCTGCGGAGCTGGCATCCGATTTTTGCCGATTGACCCGTCTGCCCGGAACATCGCGGTATGCCCTAGCCTTGTTCAGTATCGACCCCATTGAAGCAGAGGGAGAGCAGCAGAGTCTGGAAGAATGCACCACCCGGCTGGTGTCTTATCTGAATTACTATTTTCAAGCGAAGAACTCGAACGTTATCTTTGTCGATTACAAGGAAGGCGAGACAGGACTATTCATGGAAGCGGATCAACAGCCAGGATATTACGCCTGGGAGGACTTAGCAGTTGCTATGCGAAGTGCACTCGATTTCACGGTGACTGCTGCAGTAGGCGGCGAAGAAACGGCATTGTCCAACATCCACTGCTTATATGAGCAAATGCGTGTGATATTGAACGAACGCTTTTATGAAGGTACCGGAACGATGATCCATGCAGAAGCTGTATCGAATCAATTGTTCAGCGAACAAATGCCTCCTTTTGAGAAAAAAGAATGGTTTGAAGCCATACATCAACTGGATTTTGAGTGGGCGGCACAGAAGCTGCATCAATATATTGAAGCCTTGGCTGCCATGCGAATCAAGAAGAAGATGATATGTGACTGGTCCATCGATCTTGTCGATGAACTACTGGAGCAGGTGCAGGAGTCCTTTTCGAAAGGGGTTCAACGAGCAGAGCTATATCACTCCATTTATAATGCATTGACACTGCATGAGATAGAGTGCCTGATCCTGGATGCAGCCGGTAATGCCGTGAATCTGCTGGGTGAGCGATTTATGGACAAAAATGAGAAACTGATTCATAAGGTGCGAACCCTCATCGATCAAAATTACAATCATCCTGTTACGATTAACAGCCTGTCTGAGCAGGTTTATTTGTCGCCGAACTATTTGCGGTCCATTTTCAAGGATAAGACAGGTATGACCATCCATGATTATTTGACACGTATCCGGCTTGGCAAAGCAAGGGAGATGCTGGCGGATGGCTCGCTCAAGATTCATGATATTGCTCAGAGAGTAGGTTACGAGAGCACGTCCTATTTCATTTCCCTTTTCCTCAAGAATGAGGGAGTTACGCCGAACGAGTACAGGAAAACAATCTGAACGTTCGGAATCGGATTCTTTGTAAATAAGAGAGAATCAAATATGAATCGTAACATTGCGATATGGATCATTCCTGTCGCTCTTTTTACAATTAGGCATGTAACCAATGCTCAGCCCTAATCATACCCAAAACATAAAGGAGGATGAGAAGCTAGATCACAAATTGAAAGCGATTACAGAAGAGCGGTTCATTGCTTGATTTACCCATGTGAATCTAACGTTGCCTAATCATCGAAGTTGGAGGGATGTTATGTTTGAACGAGTCCTGCAAAAATCATTTGTGTTCCTCTTGGTCTTCTGTCTCATGACAGGTATGGGTCCAACAGCAGGCATGGTAAGTGCCAGTGATCCAAACAGCTATGAAGCCGAAGCGGATGGGAATACGCTGATTGGAAATGCGATTGTATCGGATAGCCCGTCTGCATCGGGGGGCAAGAAGGTCGGAGGTATGTACCAAGGCAGTTCGCTGCAATTTAATAACGTGATAGTAAGCGAATCGGGAAATTATAAAGTTGTCGTTTATTACATCTCGGGTGATCCCCGGCCGTTTAACATAAGTGCCAACGGGGGAGCGAAACAATTTGAAGAACCACCAAAGACTGCGGATTGGGATACCGTGGGCACATATGATGTTACGCTGCCCTTGAACGCAGGAAGCAACACGATCCTGATCGATGACAACAACTGGTATTCACCTGATATCGACAAGATTGTCATTGCCGGATTGGATGACCATGAGACGGAGCCCGGGAATCCAGGTGAAGAAGAAGACTTGGGCACACCAGGTGATACACATCAATATGGAACGATATCAGTGACGGATTATACGTACGGATTTCTCGTGACGAACGAACATTATGAGGTAACTTATAATACCCAGTCAGGGTTTGTTGGTTACAGCTGGGATGATGGGCAGAAGCTTCGGGGTGTCTATAGCAGCATTAAACTCGGTGATGAGTCACTCGTGCAGAGCAAAGATTATGAGAACCATACCATGGCTGGCGCACCGCTGGAATGGGAAGACGGATTCGGGAAAGGAATCGAGCTTTCATTTATCCATACTTCCGTTGGTAAACCGACGTTGAAGCAGGTTTATCGTTTTTATGAAGATAAAACGTATTTTCTGACTCGTTTGAATGCAATGGGTGAAACGGAGATCCAGACGAACTACATGTCCCCGATTACGGTGACTAATGCAGGTGGAGTGGACATCGGTGATAGTGCAGACAATCGTGTGCTCACCGTACCTTTTGACAATGATGCCTGGATCCGGTATAAATCCCAAACGATGAACCGGACAGATACAAGTTATGAAATGACCGCCATCTTCAATAACGCAACACGGAGTGGGTTGGTGATTGGTTCGGTAACACATGATACTTGGAAAACAGGTATTGATTGGCAAGGATCTGGCAACCGAATTCATGAACTTTCCGTATATGGCGGAGCAGCCAGTGAAGTAACAAGAGATACCCAGCCACATGGCAGTCTGACGGGAACGGAGCTGTCCTCGCCGTTGATTATGGTGGGAGGGTTCAGTGATTACCGGGCAGGTCTTGAAGAATACGGTAAAGCCAATGCAGTGATTACGCCGCCGCTGGAATTGAATCCGGAACTTCCCCAAGGCGTTCCCTTTGGCTGGAATAGCTGGGGAGCGTATGGCAGCACACTGTCTTATCAGAACGTAGTGGATGTCTCCAACTATTTTAAGAATCACTTAGAGAACTTTAATAACGATGGCAATGTGTTTATTAACATGGATTCCTACTGGGATAATCTGAGCGATGAAGAGCTCGCACAGGCTGTATCCGTAATTAAGGGCAATGGTCAGCATGCGGGTATCTATTGGGCACCGTTTGTGTATTGGGGAAACAATATGAGCCAGACGGTGGAAGGCACCAATAATCAATATACGTATGGCGATATCGTTCTTAAGGACGCTACAGGCAATCCGCTGCCTACCCTGGACGGTGCCTATCCACTGGATGTGACCCATCCAGGAGCCAAGATGCGAATGGATTATTTTCTGGATAAGTTCAAGAATCTAGGTTTCACTTACATCAAACTGGATTTTCTGACCCATGGTTCTCTGGAAGGGGAACATTACGACGAGGAAGTAACCACTGGCATTCAGGCCTACAATGAAGGCATGCGTTATGTCGAAGACCGGTTGGACGGAAAGATGTTCATTAGTGCATCCATTGCACCCATCTTTCCAAGCCAATATGCGCACAGCAGACGCATCTCCTGTGATTCCTACGGAAAAATTAATGAGACAGAATACATGTTAAATTCACTAACCTACGGCTTCTGGCAAAATGGGACCATATATTCCTACACAGACCCTGACCATCTGGTCCTAGGCAGTGCTTCTAGTCTGGCCGAAGCCCGCAGCCGGGTGAATTCGGGTGTTATTGCGGGAACGGTCATGATGGCTTCGGATAATGTGAACGATTCCAAGGCTCAGGAATACATGACTGCACTGTATAACAACACGGACGTTCTGAATGTTGCAAGGAAAGGAAAAGTATTCAAGCCTCTTGAAGGAAACACAAACGCGAATGCTGCGGATACGTTTGTGTTGAAGGATGGGGATGATTATTACCTTGCCCTATTTAACTACAGTGCGACCAGTTCCGCTGAGCGGACGATCGACTTGGAGCGTGCCGGATTGAATGCTGCCCAATCTTATTCGCTAAAAGACCTCTGGACAGGTACAGTTTCGTCCGTCTCGGGTTCATGGTTGGTTACGCTGGAAGCAGCTGAATCAAGATTGGTGAAATTGACGGAACTGAAGGAGACTCCCGGAAATCCGGGGAATCCAGGGAACCCTGGGGTTCCAGGAAACCCGGGAAGCACTAGCAGTAATCAAGGCAGCACCATGCCTGAGAACAACGGGGGTCAAGAAGGTGTCACTACAATCCTGTCCATCACAGCAGATATGCTGCAAACGGACCAAGAGTCAGGTCAAGCCATCGTGGAAATCGAGCCTGACACTCCGGAAGTGCAGTTGTCCTCAGCTGTTGTCGAGCAGCTTGGAAACTACGCACTGGTAGTGAAATCGAGCAAGCTAAGCCTCCAAATTCCTGCAGAGGTGCTTCAGCAGCTTATGGATAAGCTGCCAGAAAGGCAGCGCGAAGGAAGCGTCGTTTCTCTCAAGATGGTATCGCTTGGCAGTGAAGGTGACGAGATCATTGCCGCAGCGCAAAACATGTCACAAGCCAAGGTATCATTGAAGGGTGATATCTACGAATTCAGTCTGTCCGTTCAGAGCAAATCGGGTTTAAACGAAACACTTTCCAAATTTGATAAGCCCGTCGTGTTGAGACTGCATGCGATGGAAAATTTCAATTCTTCACTGGGAGGCATTTATGCGATTGGGGATGACGGTAAGCTTGATTTTGTTCGAGGTGGATATGCAGCGAATATGCTGACAGGAGAAATTAGCCATTTCAGTACGTACGCTGTATTGGAGCTGGATCGCACCTTTACTGATGTTCCAGCCTCCCACTGGGCGCATCCTGTCATCCAGGAATTGGCGGCTAAGCTGCTTGTTCAGGGTACACGCGGAGATCTATTTGAACCAGGGCGTGCGGTCACGCGAGCTGAATTCACTTCAATGCTTGTGCAATCACTGGAGTTGACTGAAGCCGGTGAAGTGCAATTTCATGATGTAGTGGATGATCGCTGGTATGCTTTGCCCATCTCCATTGCGTATAAGGCAGGAATTGTGAGCGGCAAAAGTCGGGATACATTTGAACCAGATATGCCGATTACCCGCGAAGAAATGGCAGTCATGCTGATAAAGGGTTATTCCTTGGGAACGGAGCAGGGGCCAATTGATTCGAATAACACAACATTTGCCGATATGAATCTGGTTTCACCCTGGGCAGCTCGTTCAGTAACTGAAGCAGCCAATCAGAGCCTGATTCAAGGAGACGGGTATGGAAAGTTTGAGCCCAAAGGGAACACGTCCCGGGCGGAAGCTGCACAGGTCATCTATAATTTGATTTTGAAGTAAAACGTCAAGGGCTGCGGATCACTCCGCAGCCCTATTTTAGTATAAAACGATGGCATTCATGATTGTTATACATGGTCTTTTTGTGGAAGGATGATTTGCACGGTCGTCCCCGCACCCAACCTGCTGTACACCTTGACACCGTAATTCTCGCCGAACTTCAGCTTAATCCGCCGGTCCACGTTGGAGATGCCATACCCCCGTCCTGGTTTGTCTTCAAGCAGAGATAGAAGGGTTTCACGGGACATGCCCATACCGTCATCCATGACAGAGAGAATAATCAAATCATTTCGGGCGACCCCTTTGATATGAATATTGAGCGGTCTTTCCTGATTCCAGACGGCATGAATAATCGCATTCTCAACAAATGGCTGCAGAGCAAGCTTAACCGTGGAGTAGGGTAAAATCGTTTGATCAATGGTATAGATAAAATTTAACTGCCCCTTGAAGCGGATCAACTGAATGGCATTGTAGCTTTGGGTTAGCTTTAACTCCTCGTTTATGGTCAGAACGCTTTTTCCTTTGTTCAGGGATATCCGATAAAACTTGGCGAGATTCAACACCATCTCCTGAATTTGCGGATCCTGATGTTTAATCGCGAGAGAAGAGATCGAGCCCAGTGTGTTATACAGAAAATGGGGGTTGATCTGGGCTTGCAGAAGATCGAGCTCGGCTTCCTTGCTCTGCAGCTCCTTCTGATATACCTCCGTGATGAGACTTCTCAACCGGGTTGTCATTTGCTGGAATGCGAAGTGAAGCTGGCCAATCTCATCACTGCCCAATTGTTCCTCTTGTGTTGAAGTAAAGTCCCCGCGTTCAATCCGGCGAATCATTCGAATTAAGGTTCTGATGCGTTTGCTGAACAGAGAAGCCGTAATATAAATCAGCAGCAGGGCCACACCAATAAAGGCAAGTGACACTTTAATAATAAGCTGAGACAGTGATTTGGCATCTTTAATAATACTTTCATAAGGGAAGATGGAGACGGTCTTCCAGCCATTTTTCAACGTGTTATAAACGGCAAGTGCCTTGACGCCCTGATAGGTCGTGTCGAATCTGCCGGATAGAGAGTCATTAAAGTGTTGATCAAGCAGTTCCGGCAGCCGGGTGTTAATTAATTTTTTGTCCGCAGAAGATAAAATGACGCCTTTGTCATTCATGATAAAGATGTCTTTGCCTCCGGCTTCCTTTTCCATTAATGAATAGATGACAGACTCGGAAATTTGGAATACCAGCATCCCGTACGGATATTGATTGCTGTTATTGTTAAGCAGCCTCGCAAGGGTAAACATGGCGGGACCGTTCTCCGTTTGCGGGGAGGAGAGGTGAATGATATTACCGTACGACTGCTGCAGCTTCTGGTACAGCTCGGTTTCCTGAACTTCAGGTGTAACGGGCTTGATATAGTAGTTATCTTTGGGCAGAGACGGGTTGTTGGAATAAATGAATGCGCTATCAAAATCAGGGTAGGCAGCCATAATGGTATCGATGCGATTGCCAATGTAATTATAAACATCCAGATAGGAAGGATCATCCTGATACTCTGTCGTCAGGTAATTGGCTAGTCGATTATCCAAATAAATGGAGGCTGAAATATGTTCATAGCTATCCAATTTGTTCTCCAGGTTTTTGGCAATCTGGGCGGTTGAATTCATCATGTTAATGTAAAGCTGTTCCGTCAGCTTGGATTTGGTAAGTTCGAACGAAAAATAAACCAGCAGCATCATCGGAATAATGGTGACCAGGACAAAAACAAGAAAGAGCTTGGATCTGAAGCTTAAATCAACAAAAGGCATGTAAATATATTTTTTGTAAAATGGACGCATGGAGCAGCCCTCTCTCAATGGAAAGTGATTACATAGAGTTCATCATAGCAGACCAAATATTGAAATCCAATAACGGTTTTCACCGAAAACATCTTTAAAAAGCGGCATTTATCGGAGAATTGAAGTATGGAAAGCAAGCGCTATCAAAATTAAGATAAAAAGGTAATCAGCTGAATCTGAATCAGGCCAATCATGATGGTATAAAGAAAGGGGAGGGCATCTGATGCATAAGGTAAGCGCTATCAAAACAGTCAGGAGCAATAATCTGATCAGCAGACTTAAAGAACAAAAATGGTTATTCGTGCTTATGCTGCCTGCCTTCATTGCAACCTTGCTGTTTTCCTATGGTCCCATGTTCGGACTGTATATGGCATTTACGAATTATCAGCCGGGAGGGGAGTCTTTTTTTAGGCAGTTTTTTCATGCAGAGTTTGTAGGCTTCCGATGGTTCGAGTATTTCTTCACAACAGGTGATTTCTATCGGGTTATGCGCAATACACTCGCAACGAGCTTGCTCACACTGTTGTTCGGGTTTCCTGCGCCAATCATCCTTGCGCTTGTCCTGAATGAAGCCAGACAGGGATTTTTCAAACGCTTTGTACAGACGGTATCGTATTTGCCCCATTTTATCTCATGGGTTATTGCCGCCAATATTGTCATTACGCTGCTGGCTTCGGACGGTATGCTCAATAATATCCTGGTGCTGTTGGGAATTGTGGATGATCCGATTGCCTTTATGCAAAACGGACCTTTGTTCTGGTGGATCATTGCCCTGTCCAACATGTGGAAAGAGATGGGTTTCAGTGCAATTATGTATCTGGCCGCCATTTCCTCGATTAATCCTGAGCTCTATGAAGCCGCCAGGGTGGATGGTGCAAGCAGATTTAAGCAAATGTGGCATATTACCCTGCCGGCCTTGCGTCCAACCATTGTTATATTGGCTATTCTAGCGGTCGGCGGAATTCTGAACGCGGGCTTTGAACAGCAGTATCTCCTGCAAAACAACACCGTGCTTGAATATTCGGAAGTCATCGATATTTATGCCTACAAGTATGGCTTACAAAACAGCATGTTTTCATACGGAGCTGCCGTTGGGATGTTCAAATCCGTCGTTGCTTTCATACTCGTTGTCATTGTGAACCGGATCTCAAGAAAAGTGAATGATCAGGCGTTGTTCTAATTAAGAAGGAAAGGAGTGCTCACGATGATATTGAACCGATTCGGTGATGGAATATTTAAATTTTTTGTATATCTCATTCTGATTCTGGTGTTACTGGTTACATTTCTGCCTTTTTGGAATATACTTGTCCTCTCCTTGAATAGCGCGGAGGATACGGTTCGGGGTGGGGTCTACTTGTGGCCACGCGTGCCAACCTTGGACAGCTACAGCCAGATTTTGAAAGACAGTGAGATTTTGAACGGGCTGTGGGTCACAGTCAAACGAACGCTGATTGGTGCGCCGCTTTCGGTGCTGGTTATCACGATGCTGGCTTATCCGCTGAGCAGGCGGAATTTGGTGGGGCGTAAGGGCTGGAATTTGTACTTCATATTCACCATGTATTTTGGCGGCGGATTAATTCCCTATTACATGGTGCTCAAAGCACTGAACATGATTGATACGTTCTCCGTCTTCATTCTGCCCAGTCTGATGAATGTGTTTTACATGATTATTGTACGAACGTTCATGGAGCAGCTTCCTCATGAGATTGAGGAATCAGCCAAGGTGGACGGAGCTAATGATCTTACGATTTTTTTCCGAATTGTCATGCCGCTGACCACACCTGTGCTTGCGACGGTTGGATTATTCCAGGCCATCGGACACTGGAACTCCTGGTTTGACTCTTATGCATTCACGTACAGCTCGGACTTAAAAACCTTGCAAGCCGTACTTGTCAAAATCCTGAGCCAGTTTCAGACCGGTGGGATGGTCTCGCAAACGCAAATGCTGGCCAACTCAGCCAAGCGGAATGCTGTGTCGAGTGACACCATACGAATGGCTGCAACGATGGTTGCAACGTTACCGATCATTCTCGTCTATCCGTTTTTGCAGAAGTATTTTGTCAAAGGCATGACGCTCGGTGCAGTAAAGAGTTAATCATTCCTGGTCTGGTTGTCGGAAGAGATCTTCTCGGCGCACTCCTGAAAGGGGGTGGTACAGCTTATTGGTTGCTCCATTATACAAGGTAAGTAACTTATTCATTGGGAGGAATTAGGGTGTCAATGAAAAAGAAAAAAACATGGATGGTCATGGGTATGACTGTAGCATTAGTCGTAGGGTTGCTGGCGGGATGTTCTTCTAGTGAGGGGACAGAGGGTGCGGGTACAGACAAAAAAGGTGCTGAACAAGGCCCCATCACGTTGACCTGGTTTGATGGAAATACCAAAGGTGAGCCATTTACCGATGCTGTTGCACAGCAAATCACCGAACAAACCGGAATAGAGATTTCCATACAGCAGCCAACGGGAAACCCGACGGAGAAGCTGAGTTTGATGCTGGCGAGTGGAGATTACCCCGATGTCGTGGTCATGAGCCGGGGAGATGCTTCTCTGGACAAATATATTTCTAGCGGAGCCTTCATTCCGCTCGATGAGTTAATCGAGGAATATGGAGCAGATTTGAAGGAAATGTACGGGGACACGTTGACCAAGACACGTTATACGGACGGCAAAAACTACTACCTGGCAAACTGGTATGGACTTGACAGTGATCCGGTCTTCGGCATGCTGATGAGGCAAAGCCTGCTGGAAGAGCTTGCGCCTGATAAAGCGGATGGATCCGTGCCGCTCACGACGGACGAGTTTGAAGCACTTCTTAAACAATTCAAACAAAAATACAATACGATTGACGGCAAAGAGTCGGTTCCCATGACGATGAATGGAGAGAATATGGGGGCGAATCTGGGTACCTTCAAAGGCATGTGGGGTTTAAAAACCTATTACGATAATAATGGTAGATTGCAATATGATGTCAAGGATCCTAAATATCGTGAAATGCTGTTATATATGAATCGTTTATATAGAGAAGGTCTGATCGAGAAGGAATTCGCCATTAGCAAAACACAAACATGGATTCAGAAGCTCACGACAGGTGCGGTATTCTCCACACCAGGCGCGTACTGGGACCCGGGCAACGGCAATGCCGCACTGAAAAAGGATGGCGGAGAGAAAAATCAGTTATTCGCTTATAAAGTCGTAGCTCCTGGTGTGGATCCGGCCCAAACAACCTTTGGACCGAGAAGTTCGCTCGGATGGGATGCCATCGCCATTACCAAAAATAATAAACACCCGGAAGAAACGATGAAGCTGTTCAATTATTTGGCGAGTGATGAAGGACAGCATCTGCTCCTATGGGGCAAGGAAGGCGAACAATACACCATGGTGGATGGCAAGCGCCAACCGGATCCTGCTTTCCTGCAGAGCTTCAAGGACAATTGGGATGAAACGGTGAAAACAAGCGGGGTTCGCAAATGGCTGTGGTTTATTAAAAATGGGTTGGATCCGAATGGACAGCCGTATGACATGGCTGTTAAATACCAGCGCAGCGAAGTCGATGAATTGGCCATCAAGAGCCTGGGCGATTCGGTATGGGATACCGCTGAGTACGATAACCTCAATCCTGATGGGGGAACACCGGAAGCTCTGACAGCACAAAAGGTCAAGGATATTATGGACCAGAGCATTACGAGAGCTATTATTGCCCCGACGGAAGCAGAAGCAAATTCCATATTCGACAAAATGCTTGAGGATATGAAAAAGGCAGGGGATGAAAGAGTGGAGGATATTATCAACCAGAAATACGCTCAGCGGATGGAGTTATGGGGAACCAAGTAAGCCGCGCGGATTGATGATATAGCAGAGGGGCTCTCCTAAAGGGAGGGCCTCTTCTTTTGCATGGAGCAGGCTTTTTTTGTCTAACATAATCCTTCTTCATTGTTCAAATAATGAGGGGAACGAACAAAGGAGGGAACGATGGATGAAAAAGGGCGAACGAACAGGTCGGTCCAATACATGGACGATTCGAACTGCATTATTGCTGGTGAGTATGCTGTTTATTATTTATGGACTGAACTCGTTTACCCGTAGTGCAGAAGCACTGGTCACAGAACCTGCTCAGCCGGCGGTAATGACTCAGTCCGAATCACAGCCTAAACGAATGGCGATCATTATTGATGATGCGGGCAACGATATGAAAGGTACTGCGGAAATATTGGACATCCCAGTCAAGCTGACACTTGCCGTCATGCCATTCTTGCCAACCACAAAAAAAGACGCTGCCGCTGCACATGAGAAAGGGATGGATGTGATCGTGCACATGCCAATGGAACCCAAATCGGGAAGACCCGAATGGCTCGGTCCGGGTGCGATCACATCCAGTCTCACGGACGAGGAAGTCCGCGAACGAGTGGAGAAAGCCATCGATGATGTTCCCTACGCCATTGGCATGAACAATCATATGGGCTCTAAAGTAACTTCAGACAAACGCATCATGTCTATTGTGCTCGATGTTTGCCGGGAGCGAGGACTGTTTTTTGTAGACAGCCGCACCAATTTTCGTTCGGTTGTGGGTGAACTCGCAATATCCAAAAACATGCCTCCTGTCGGCAATGATATTTTCCTGGACGACCGGAATTCGAAGCCGCATATTCGCCAGCAGATGGAATTGGCAGCCAAGCGTGCTGTCGAGAAGAATATATGCGTTGTCATAGGGCATGTTGGTCAGACGGGGCTAAATACATCCAGCGTTGTTCGCGAATCCGTTACCCGGCTGCAGGGTGAGATTGAGTTTGTTGGCATCGGTGATCTGGTGCGTGAAGTTTGGCACTGGCATGCTGCCCCTACACTACCGACAAATAATAAATAATGCCTTCCGCAATGGACTGGGCAATGCGTTTCTGCTCTGCGGGATCATTCATCATGGCCCGGTCCTTGGCATTGCTCAGAAATCCGGTTTCAACGATAACGGCTGGCTGTTTAATCTGATTCAGCAGGTAAAAAGGCTTGCCCCAAACAACTCCGCGCCGAGTGCCAAACAGATGATTAAGCTCGGTCTGGATGGAGTCTGCCAGAAGGTAGCTCCGGCCTTCATTCTGGTAAAGGACAACCGGTCCCCTTGTAGACGATTTGGGACTCCAGTTCCCATGGATGCTGACCACAATATCCGTGCTTACTTCTTCACTAAGGCTCTTGCGCTGCGCCAGATCCCTGCGATGTCGGGATCTGCTGTTCAGCCAGCGATTTTCGTCACTAAGTGCATAATCACCAAGCCGGTTAATGATGACAGCATATCCTTTGCTGCGAAGCAGGAGGTATACCTTTTGACTGATCGCCAGATTGACGTCTTTTTCAAGCACTCCATGATCTGACGTACCACCGTCAATACCGCCATGTCCCACATCCAGCAGAATTACTGGAGCTGCAAAAGCATGGTGCGTTGAACGATAACTGTCACCATCCGTTACAGGCAGCAGAGAAGGACTCACAGACTTTTGGTTGGGGTGGGATGATGGAATTGCCGCGGAGATGGCTTGTGCAGGTGACATAAGTATAGAGTTAAACCCGATCATCCATGCCGCGAATGCAGCCAGCAGTTTAACCATGAGTATGCACGCTCCTTCTTGTCATAGGCATCTCATGCCATAGCGTATTTTGATGGATACCTTTGGCATTAGACTGTGCAATCCTGGTTATTTCATACTTCCAACAGCAAAAAAAATGTTTATGCGAGATCAGTTCTGCACACAATAGAGGTATCTTAAGCCTGCGCATTACAGTTGAGCAATTTGACATATATGCTCAGGTACAAAGGAGGCAGAGAATGATGGCCAAAAGTGATGAGCTGGTAAAGTACATTACGCAGCGCGTTGTTCATTTTATGGATACACCAAAGGAAGAACGGAAAGGGCGCTCCAAAGTAAAGGAGCCTTGGGCGATGAAGTGGTTTGGCATGCTCCCCTTTGCCGTATCGTTGTGGGTAGGAAAAAAGGAAAAAGATCTAAATCCACGTGGAGAGATGCAGAAGCGAAGCTCTTCAGGCAAAGGATAATCTTTTTTTAGGCAAACAATACAAAGACGCATTCCTGATTCGAAAATCAGAGGAAGGCGTCTTATTTGTATTTGCTCGAGTCTGAACATATCTCATGGCTTGAAAATATAAAAATGACCATCCTCTATCAAAGTGTCAATAGGAACGAAACGTCTTACGGAAGAATGTCCCCCAATCGCTACGTATTCGATTTGCTCCGAACGGTCATCATTTCTCCAGACCTGATATCCGCTGACAGGAAGAGGGCCTCCATATAATATATTGTCATCTGCTGAAAAGACGATTGCCTGTTGGTTTGTCCACTGCTGAATCAATGGCTGCAAACTGGTTACAGGGACAGCTTTGGAAGTAATCCATAAAAGATTATCTGCAGGATCAAAATCCGGTTGCACGTAGATCGGATCAGCTGAGAAGGATGGGACATTGGATCGTTCAGCTGATCTGGATTGGAGTTGTACAGTCACGGGCAGCGTTGAAGATAGAGTTGGTGTTTGTTCATCCTGAGATTTACGCTCCATGGCCTCCACAACACCGTTCGGTAATGTGTCGCCGTTGGTTGCATCAATATAGATAATATCAGCACCCGATTGCTCCACTTGCCAATACGCAAGAAGGGGGAATGCATATCGTAATTGGATATTTCCTCCACGTGATAATTCCTTCAGATCCACATGATGCCGTTGAAG
Organism: Paenibacillus pabuli; assembly: GCF_039831995.1. Lineage (NCBI taxonomy): Bacteria > Bacillati > Bacillota > Bacilli > Caryophanales > Paenibacillaceae > Paenibacillus > Paenibacillus pabuli. The sequence goes on along the minus strand of NZ_JBDOIO010000003.1, from coordinate 1,927,705 downwards.
AGATTGCTGGAGCAGAGAGAGGTCATAAGGATTGTGTTCTCCCTGTCCGTACTCGCTAAGCTGCAATTTTCCTTTAAGGTTAGCTGTAATGATCAAATATCCGACACGTGACCCATCGATATGAGCGTTTACAAGCCAGCTGTGCGTTCCGGGACCGAGAGGAGAAAAGTCGAGCTGCGCACTGTTCCAGCCTTGGTCCGTATTTTGTAAGGACCCCAGGGCCTTAACCTGTTGAAGGGCAAACTGCTGAACAGCAACAGGAGCAAGCTTGCCGGATAAATGGGAATCATCGCTTCTTGCCGTCGTTAATTGGAAGGAAAGTTCTGTAGTGCTTGCATGCAAACTTAAAATATCTTCTGCTTGCAATGATGTAGACAAAGTCGTTAAACCCAAAAGGCACATGGCACTTACGCCTGCAACTCGGCGGATCATGTGCCATGGTCTATGAAAGTTTCGGTTCATAACATCACCTTCTTTTCTGGAGTACATCATGACGAACTCATGACGAACGGGGACGATTATTCGCAGCATGATCGCTTCTAGCTTCATTCTAGTGGACAAGCCATGCAAAGGTTGCTGCAACCTGTCGGGTGGCTGCTCATGAATAAACACTACTTTTGCCGTCATTTGCTGGAAAAGTAGTGTCTACGTCTATCTTAAATGAAACATGCCGCTGCTTATGGCGGTAACCTTCACTTTGGGTTCATATTGCCAGATCATTTCTGTCCGGCGGGTTTCGTATTGCAGTTTCATCGCTTCACGGTCCAGTACCGCCTGGCGGGCCTTCTCCTGCTCGGAATCTGTTTCTTCATCCACGGGGACGGCCTGTTCAGCAGCAAGTTCGGTGTCCGAGCGAGACTCCAATCCACCCGTGCCTGCGGATATTCGATTCACAGGATGAATACGGGAGTGATCCGTCGCAATAGGCTGAATCCCTATGGAATTTGTCATGGGTTCTTGCCCGGTGGAAGCAGAATCACGACCAGCTCCTGTGACATCATCAGCTGGCTCGACCTCAGGTGTATCCTCTCTCAGTACTGCTTCATAGTACGCATCAACCACAGCAAGTTCCAAGTCCAGTCGTGCCCTGGCCTGCTCAGCCCATCCATAGTCCAGTTCCAGCAGACGCCTTGTGAGATGTGTCTCCAGCGCAATTCCGGCATCCGATAGCGATACCTTGGCTGTCTGGACATGCATGTTCTCAGCCAGTCTTGGGCTAAGGTCTCGCCGGTTCAGCTTGGAACCGAACTTTTCAATAATTTCACCAGTGCGAAGGGAGATGCCAAGAAAATGAAGCTCCTCCCGTTTCAAATCACAGGCAAATTCCACTTTGAAACATACGCCGAGCCACGGCTCGTATACAGCTGGTGCTGCAGCGCGCAGCTGACGTTTGGGGGCCTGCTCAAACAGATTTACAAAAGCGCCGCCTTCACGGGCTGCCTCAAAGATCTGCTGCAGTCTGCGACTGCCATAGACGACATCTTCACGCAGGATGCGGCCGGGTCCGAGCTGCGGCAGAGCTGGAGTAATTCCGAAATAGCGGCCAAGAATGGTTTCTTTAGGTGCATCTGCTCCTGAACCGGAACCTGCGCTACCTGGGCCGACAGGGCCACTCTGACTTGCGGAAAGCGGGGGCGACGCTTGTGCTGCTCTGGCTTCTGCAGCCTCGATGGCTTGCTGATGTGCTGCCGGATCAAATACGAACGTAAAGGACATCGTCTCAGCCGGAGCTCCGGTACGCTCCACAAATCCCCAATAGTACGGACGATTGGTTAACGCCTTGTCCGCTTCCGGCGATAGTTTTACCGTTATATGTGCAGGAGAACGCTCCATGATCTGGCATTCCATTGCTTCAAGATATGTTGTCACATAGGCTTGCACTTCTTGGGGTGACATGGTCATGGTCAGTGTCCTCCTTTGCCCAGATCCAGAAGGGAGACAGACGGCACTTCATCGGCGACTTCACGCTGAATGGAATTCAGCGATTGTCCAAGCGAATCCATTTTGCGGCGAATGTCATCTTCATTTTGGGATTCGAGCATGATCTTATAGAGACTTTTTTCGATAGATTCCTTTTTCTCCAGCCGTTCCAGGATAACATCCAGTCCGCCTATGACCATCTCGAACATGTTGATCTTTTCATGCAGTAGATTCAGGATATGTTCCTCAATCGTGCCAGTCGTCGACAGATTGTAGATGTTGACGTCATTTTGCTGTCCCAGCCGATGTACCCGGCCAATTCGCTGCTCTACGCGCATGGGGTTCCAGGGCAGGTCGAAGTTAATCATGTGATGGCAAAATTGAAGGTTAATGCCTTCACCACCGGCTTCAGTTGCGATCATGGCCTGGACACGGCCTCGGAACAGGTCCATCATCCAGTCCTTTTTCCCCCGGTTCATGCCGCCGCGATATGGAACAGCGGTGAGTCCGTTGTTGCGAAAATAATTCAGAAGATACTCCTGCGTGGCCCGGTACTCGGTGAAAATGATGACTTTCTCATTCATGTTTCGAATCAGTTCCATCGTTTTCTCGGCCTTCGTATTTTCCTTAATGGCCTTGATATGGGCAACCAGCTCCCAGATTTTGTCCCGGAGCGGAGAGTCAAGCGGGAGCTTTTTGGACAGGTTGACCAGCGTAACAAATACAGCATCCCGACTGCTGCACACTTCCCGCTGCAGCGTAACAAGCGAGAGCATGCTGCTGAGATTTCCTCCAGCTTCCTGATATTGATCTTTAACAAAGGAGGTTACCCCGTCATAGAGCGCCTGTTCTTCAGGCGATAGCTGCAGATTCACGTTGGAAACATTCCGTTTGGTGAACTGTACAGGACCTTCGCCGCGGCGGTTCCGGATCATGACTTTGGACAATTCGTCCTTGAGCTGTTCCTGATTTTTGGGAATTCGCTTATCCACAACGAAGTTGGCAGCAAAGTCACCCTGACGACCCAACTGGCCCGGTTTGAGCAAGTTAATCAGATTGAACAGCTCGCTCATGTCATTTTGTACCGGTGTTGCGGTCAGCAGCAGACAATATTTTTTTCGCAGTTTCAGCATGAATTGATAATTGGTCGTTTTTTTATTTTTTAGTTTGTGGGCTTCGTCGATAATGATCATGTCATAATCCGTACTCAGCAAAATCTCCTTATGCGGATCTCGCTTCGCTGTATCCATGGAAGCCACAACCACTTCATTTTGCCAGGAATAGGCCTTTTTTTGCGCAACTGCGGGAATGCCAAACTTCGAATTCAGCTCTCGTACCCACTGAAGCACAAGGGATGCAGGCACGAGAATGAGCACCTTGGATACGAGACCGCGGACCATATATTCTTTCAAAATCAGACCTGCTTCTATTGTTTTTCCCAGACCGACCTCATCGGCAAGAATGGCACGGCCTGACATTTCAAATAATACTTTGCGAGCAGTGTCCATCTGGTGCGGAAGCGGGGTGAGTCCCTGCAAATGCTTCAGACACTGTATTTCATCAAAATTGGGAATGAGATTGGTCTCCTCCGCTTGAATGCCAAGCTGAAAGAGTCTGTAATCCCCCCAAGGCCCGCCTTTATCGAGCCGCGACTCCAGTTGGGTCAACCAGCTGCGATCGAATTCTAGCGGAACGGGCAGTTCTGCTGCAGGTTGATTCATGTGAAGCGGATGTTTCCGGTTCATGGTGATGCCTCCCCTGCCATACATGATGACGTTTTATTCGTAGGTCATAGTATGGACGAATGAGAGGCAGTTCATAACCAGCCTTTCAATAAGGTGCGAATTCGGATAGTGATGCCCCAAAAAATTCACAAATTTTGAATGAGAGAGTTTGATGGCGTAAGAGGGAGCTTGTCCAAGTACAAGGCGAATAGAAAAAATAGCTGTGACTTAAGTCACATGGAAAATCAACATATGGTGTACTATACTGGATATAAATCACTATATATGGTGTTTTGGCATATTTTAAACGTATAATAGAAATGCAATGGGATTTTTGGGGAGGCTGCAATCATAATGACTATGAACAAATTGTCGCACAAGCTGGAAGGACTCAGTGAAAAAATATTTTTGGATCGTTATGCCTGGAAGGATGCCGATCCAAACCATGCCAAGGCAGGAGATGTTGTGCTCGTTCTGACGAAAGATGACCCGAAGTTTCCGACAAAGGAAGTGGGCGAAATCATCGAACGGCAGGGTCAGACGGTGAAAGTGAAGACTCGCAGTGGAGAAACGATCCAGACGGAAGTGGAGAAGCTGACGCTTACTATAGAAAAAACACCGGAAGAGATGTGGGACCGCCTCGCGAGAGCAATGGCGTCTGTAGAATCCACTCCGGAAGAGCAGCAAAAGTGGCAATCCAAGTTCCGGGCTGTACTGGACGATTGGAAGCTGGTTCCCGGGGGACGAATTGCTGCTGGTGCGGGGGCTAGCGATGAGCTGACACTCTTTAATTGTTATGTTATTCCTTCTCCCGAGGACAGTCGGGGCGGCATTATGAAAACGTTGACGGAGATGACGGAGATTATGGCTCGCGGTGGTGGCGTTGGCATCAACCTGTCGTCACTTCGTCCACGTCGTGCAGTTGTTAAAGGAGTTAACGGATCCTCCAGCGGTTCGGTATCGTGGGGTGGCTTGTTCAGTTATACCACTGGATTGATTGAACAGGGAGGCAGCCGCCGGGGAGCACTCATGCTGATGATGAACGACTGGCATCCGGATGTGATGGATTTTATTACCGTCAAACAAACGATGGGGCAGGTCACCAATGCCAATCTGTCAGTATGTGTGAGCAACGCGTTTATGGAAGCCGTCAAACAGGACGGGGACTGGGAGCTTGTTTTTCCGGATACGAGCGATCCCGATTATGACAACGAGTGGAACGGGGATCTGCAGCAATGGAAGGAAGCAGGGCGCCAGGTTATCCATTACCGCACGCTTAAGGCCCGGGATATATGGCGTACGATCATCGAATCGGCTTGGAAATCAGCGGAGCCGGGTGTTGTCTTTATGGAGTACTACAATCAGATGTCCAACAGCTGGTATTTTAATCCGATTATATGTACCAATCCATGCGGAGAACAAGGTCTGCCAGGATGGGGCGTCTGCAATCTGTCGGCCATCAACTTATCCAAATTTTACGATGAAGCCAGTCATGATGTAGCGTGGCAGGAGCTGGCAGAGACAACACGCATTTCAGCAAGATTTTTGGACAATGTGATTGATGCGACGCCTTATCATTTTGAAGAAAATCAGAAGAATCAGCAGCGGGAGCGACGGGTTGGACTTGGCACGATGGGCCTGGCAGAGCTGATGATCAAGCTTCGCATCAGGTACGGCAGTCCGGAATCACTGGAATTCCTGGATAAACTGTATGGTTTTATTGCGAAAGAGGCATATCTCGCATCAGCAGATATTGCGGCAGAGAAGGGAGCATTTCCTGCTTTTGAATTAGAGCCATATTTACAGAGTGGATTTATGAAAAATCTGGTTGGAACTTACCCCGAAGTGGGAGAGGCCATCCGGAAGAAAGGGGTTCGCAATGTAACCCTAATCACACAGGCCCCAACAGGAAGCACGGGAACAATGGTGGGTACGTCGACAGGAATTGAACCCTACTTTGCTTTTAAATATTTCCGTCAAAGCCGGCTCGGTTACGATGAGCAGTTTGTCCCCATTGCCCAGGAATGGCTGGATGAGCACCCTGGCGAGGAACTGCCCGACTATTACGTAACGGCGATGGATCTGTCAGCCGAAAATCATATTCGGGTACAGGCAGCAATTCAACAATGGGTGGACAGCTCCATCTCGAAGACGGCTAACTGTCCGGCTGATTTTACTGTAGAAGATACAGCACAATTGTATGAGCTTGCTTTTGATCTCGGTTGTAAGGGAGTCACGATCTACCGGGATGGCAGCCGCGATGTACAGGTCCTGTCCACGACGAAGAAGGAAGAAGCGAGTAGTGAAGGAAGTAACGAAACAAAGGAAGCTAATCCTGTTAAAGATCCGAGTCCAGTCAAAGAAACAAATGCGGTAAATGAAACGACATCTATCTCATCAGCGCCTTTGGAGACAGAGAGTAGTGACAAAGTAATCGTAGCAGCTTCGTCTCCTGCCAAAGTACTGGATAAACAGTACAAGAGTCGTCCACAGGTACTGCGGGGAGCAACGTACAAAATAAATACTCCGTTCGGCATGGCTTACATTACGATTAACGATCTGGATGGCATTCCGGCAGAGATCTTCCTGAACGTGGGTAAAGCCGGTTCAGATGTATTCGCCATGGCGGAAGCACTGGGAAGAGTGTGCTCGCTGTTCCTGCGATATGGTGACCACGGACATAAAGTGGAGCTGCTTATCAAACATTTGAAAGGCATCGGTGGTTCGGGAGCGATTGGCTTTGGTGTTAACCGGGTGGAGTCCATCGCAGACGCAGTAGCCAAGGCGCTTGAAAGTCATGTACAGAGTACAGCTCAGGTGAATGCATCCTCTACTCTCGAAGATGCAGACCAGACTGAGAATAGCTTTCCTGAATCGGTGAATGTGAACCAACCTTCAAATGCTGCGGGTACAGAGAATGAAGAATTCATAACCTATACAGCATCGAGAGACCTGTGTCCTTCCTGTGGTTCAGCTTCATTGATTAACATCGAAGGCTGCAAGACGTGCAGCCAATGTGGATACAGCAAATGCAATTAGGAGAATAGACGTAAGCCCGTTTTTTAACCTAATAATGAGTCAAAGGGTGACCAGCACTTTGGTCGCTCTTTTTTTGTATGATAAATGAAACCAGCGAGCTTCGGAGGATTTTCAACTAGAAGATGCCGGGACGGAAGAGAGGATTCAGCCTTTCCACCTCTGGGGTCCTAGGCACCTGGAAGCATTTATGGGCAAAACTTTCAATCCGGTTGGAGATAGGTTTATAATGGATAGTGGCTGCTGAGGAAGTGGGCGGTCTTTTTGTATTGATATGGCAGTGAGGTAATATTACCCAGTCCAAGAAAAAGACTGTATTAAACGACAATTTTGGAGTATGATTTTACAGCTATACATGCTGGCAGGAAAGGTTACATCGTTTCACCACTTTGTAACTACTACTGTAATTTATCTCGCTGCGCTGGAGCGTATAATGCTAAGCGTGAGTGTTGATCGATATATTGGAAATGAACGACGAAAGGTGCAATACGTATGTTAATGACAACCAGAATCACGATGCGAAGCGAAGTTGATTTGCAACCGCCCCAGACATCCATGACGTGGGCCCGAAGCAACAAGGAGGGGCGCACATGTCACAAACGTTGAAAAACAGGCGTCATATGAACGGACTGGATGGCTTGCGGGCCATTGCTGTGCTTGCTGTGATTGGATATCATCTTAATCTGAGTTTTATCCCCGGCGGTTTGCTCGGTGTCGGGATTTTCTTTGTTTTATCAGGTTATCTGATTACAGATATTCTTGTGTCCCAATGGCAGGAACATGGACGCATTTCACTCGGTGATTTTTGGGTGAGACGAATCAGGCGTCTGGTGCCTGGTATGCTTACCATGACTGCCGTGGTAATGGTCTGGCTGCTCTTTACAGATCCTTCCCGTCTGGCTGCCCTGCGTGGGGACGTCATTTCGGGTGTATTATACATAAGCAATTGGTGGTATATCTTCCACCACGTATCCTATTTTGAGAGTTTTGGTCCGCCATCACCGTTCGGGCATTTCTGGTCGCTCGCAGTGGAAGAACAATTTTACCTGGTGTGGCCGCTGCTTCTTGTTCTATCAATTAAGCTGTTCAAAAGAAAGGGATGGCTCGTTGTCTTCATTGTTGTAGCCGCTGAGTTATCTGCGGGCGCAATGGCGATCATGTACAATCCGGATCTGGACCCGAGCCGTGTATATTATGGTACGGATACGCGTGCTTTTGCCTTGCTGGCCGGGGCAGCGCTGGCTGTTGTGTGGCCAAGCCGCAAACTGTCCTCCTCCCTTGCGAGCCTTAATCGAGCCGTGCTCGATGTATCGGGCTTGGCAGCGCTGGCTCTGTTGGTCTACATGATGATGAACAGCAGTGAATATGAACCTTCGCTCTACCAAGGCGGGATGGTACTTCAAGCCATAGCCACAACGCTGCTGGTCGCTGTGCTGGCTCACCCTTCTTCGATTCTGGGACGCCTGATTGGTGCAAAACCGCTTCGATGGATTGGGGAGCGTTCCTATGGGCTCTATCTCTGGCATTATCCTGTAATTGTACTGACAAGTCCTGTGGTCGATACGGGAGGTCTACATCCGGTTCGAATGATTCTTCAAGTGGCAGCCACCGTAGTGCTGGCTTCACTATCATTGAAGTTCATTGAGAATCCAATCCGATATAACGGATTCCGTGACACCTGGTCCCGGCTATGGGGCAGAGGGCGGAACAGTATTGGTACGCATCAGATATGGTTGAAGCGGGGCGGACTGGTGATGTCTGTTCTGTTTATGTGCTTCACCGTGTCACAGATGATGATCTCATCTGCGGCGAACTCCGATTCACATTCTGTATCGATGTCTACCACATTGAATGGAGAACATGCTGTGCATGAGGAGATCGGACAGGACGTTCTTCCGGCTCCCGTTGATACTGCAGGGTCCGGTCAGAAGCCGTCACCGCAGAAGAACGACAAGCCTGCAGATGCCGGTGGCAACCCGCAAGACATGCCAGCAGAGCAGACGTCGAAGCCGGATACGCCCTCCCCATCGGAAGAACCGGCATCCAATGAAGGAAATGGAACGGCTTCTGATGAGCCAAACCAGACTGCTGAAGAGGCTGCTGGAAATACAGATCATGCCGATGAGGACGGAACCGATACAGTAGAGAACCCTGATCAACCGGGAGAGGCTTCGCAAGAGGATGGAGACGCAGCTCCTCCTGCTGAAGACGGCAAGATCCACTATACCGTGATAGGGGATTCGGTCATATTGGACGCCAAGCCTTACTTGGAACAGCATATGTCCGGGGTACACGTGGACGGTCATGTTGGCCGTCAGATGTGGGAGGCAGCCGATGTCCTGGACGGGCTCAAGAGAAACGATCAACTGGGCAATCAGGTTGTACTTGAACTTGGAACCAACGGTTCATTCAATTCCAAAAGCCTGAATTCAGTGCTTGATTACCTTAAGGATGAGAATCATGTATATCTGGTTACTGTACGGGTCCCACGTCCTTGGGAACGAACGGTTAACAAAGCACTGGACGAAGCAGCCTCATCTTACAGTAATGTTTCCCTCATTGACTGGAACAGTGCAAGCGAAGGGCATAACGAGTACTTCGAGAAAGACGGCGTACATTTGACGAAGGAAGGCTCGGAAGCTTTTGCGGCACTTATCAAAAACAGCTTGAAATAAACTGAACTTATTCTTTTTCATATGAAATAGATTATTTGCGTAAAGAGCTCTCACGTCGAGAGCTTTTTTGTTTTAATCGCAAGTGATGGGCTAGTGGGGCATCCGATATTTTTCACCCCTGCATCCGTGGATCGTCACCTTACGTTATGATAACGTTACCATTTACAATTAGGGTATTCAATCAGCCAAGGGGGAGTATAGAGATGTTAAGAAAATGGCTTTCGGGTTTTGTAGCAATTGCCTTGTTTTCGATGGTACTCGCGGCCTGCAGTGGCGGTGATGCTTCGGAAGGAACGGGCAGCAACGATAAAGTCACCGTTACGCTGTGGCATAACTGGACCGGACAGGATGCAAAGGCAGTAGCCATGCGAAAAATCATTGAAGATTTCCGGTCATCACATCCCGATATTGAAGTGGTGGATGAGGGCTTGCCTACAGACGGTCTTAAAACAAGGCTCCGTACAGTAGCAGCTGCGAACGAAATGCCGGACCTGTTTGTCATGTGGCCGGATGCCATGACCAAAGAGTTTGTAAAAGGTGATCTGCTACAGCCCATCAACACAGAGCTGGATGCAAAGCCGGAGTGGAAGGACAACTTTATCCCGAATGCACTGGATGGATACACAGTTGACGGGAACATCTACTCTGTGCCGATGAATCTGGCACCGAGTTCCTTCATTTATTACAATGAGGCGCTGTTTAAACAGTATAACGTCAAAGTTCCTGAAACATGGGCCGAGCTGGAGCAGGCCATTGCAACGTTTAATGAAAATAAGGTTATTCCAATGGCGCTGGGGAACAAGGCGAACTGGGTTGCACAATCAACGATCTTCAGTACGCTGGCTGACCGGATTACGGGTACAGATTGGTTTCTGAAAGCAGCGGCTCAGGATGGTGCCAGTTTTACCGATCCGCAGTTTATCGAGGCGTTAAACAAAATGCAGGAGCTTGGTAACAATAAAGCATTTCAGGATGGATTCAACAGTATTGACGAAACACAGATGATGCAGCTGTACTTTCAGGGGAAAGCAGCGATGGTCATGAATGGTGGATGGGCCCTCGCGAACCTGGTGAATAACGCACCTGCAGAAGTATTGGACAACACGCATATTACGATTCTTCCCCCAGTGGATGGTGGACAGGGAGAGCCAAGAACAACCTCAGGCGTGGTAGGTACCGGGCTTGGTGTAAGCAAAAAGCTGAGCGGTGCCCAAAAAGAGGCAGCCATGGAGCTGTTCTATGCCCTGGCAGGACCTGAAGGTCAGAAGGCTACGCTGGACAGCAGTACACTTGTCAGCTACAACATTGACCTGGACAAATCCAAGGCACATCCTTTGTTCGTGGAGTTGTATGACTTGATGCAGGAAGTGAAGATTAATCCGGTTTACGATTCCAAGCTGGGGTCGGCAACGGTTGAGGTCATTAATAACGGATTGCAGGAACTGCTGATGGGCGGCAAAGCGGAAGATATCGCTGCCAAAATCCAGGCTGCCCAGGCCAATGCCACAGGCAACTAACAGACTGGATGACAAATGGGTCATGAGTTGAAATGCCCAGTGATTCGTACTGAATGAGACTGGCTGAGCAGTTATTGCCCCTTCCCGGCAGGGGAGGGGTTTTCCGTTCTCATTTGCAAGATCCATTGTACGAAGGGGATAGGTAAGGCATTAATGAAGGGAAGTGAAGGAATGAACGCACTGCGCAGTCGTCGTTTTATCATGCTGGGGCTTGCTCCGGCAGTCATCATATATGCATTGTTTGTATTTGTGCCGGTTGTATGGTCAGCCTATTACGGCTTCTTCAACTGGTCCGGCATTGGGGAGTCCAAGTATATTGGTCTGAATAACTACGTGGAGATCTGGCATGACCCGGTATTCTGGCGAGCACTGAAAAACAACGTCATTTTTGTCTTGGCCTCCGTGTTTGGGCAGATTCCATTAGCGCTGATGCTGGCAGTCATATTGCACAAAAGTAATCCCCTGCAGCGCTTTCTGCGCTCCGCTGTCTTCCTGCCGATGGTTTTGTCTACGGTGGTCATCGGCATGATCTGGCAATATATCTATCATCCGCAGATCGGAATCCTGAACTTCCTGCTGGATGCGCTCGGGCTGGAGAGCTGGAAACTGCAATGGTTATCTGACGACAAGATAGCGATCTTCTCTCTGGTACCGCCACTGTTGTGGAGCTTCGTTGGTTTGTACCTTATTATTTTCATCTCTGCGCTGCAAAACATTCCGGGTGAAATTCATGATGCTGCCAAAATCGACGGCGCATCGGGTATCCGTAAGCTGGTGTCGATCTCTCTGCCCATGATCTGGGGCACCGTGCAGGTGGCGATCATTCTGTGCATTTCGGGCAGTCTGAAATCGTTTGATCTGGTGTACATCATGACCAAAGGTGGTCCAGCTCATGCAACCGAGCTGCTCGCTACGTATATGTATAATTCAACCTTTACGACCTACCGTTACGGTTTCGGTAGTGCGATCTCGACAACCATCGTACTGATCTCCCTGCTGCTCATCGGAACAAGCCAGTGGGTGACCAGTCGCAAGAGAAAAGAGAACTAGAAGAGAGGAGGAACTGTAATGAGTACGACACCTGTAACGATGCCATCGCCGGGAAGAGCCTCAAGCCATCCGGTTCGCCGGCTACGCAGCGGAATTGTTTGGACGCTGCTGACGGTGTATGGTATTTTAACATTGTATCCGTTTTACTGGCTGGTGATTAGTGCGTTCAAAACGAATGAAGATTTCTACAGCAGACCATTTGGCTTGCCGGCCCAATGGAATGTGGCCAATTTCAGCAATGCATGGGAAAGCTCCAAACTGGGGACGGCGTTTGGCAACTCGCTGGTTGTATCTCTGGGATCATTGATTTTGACATTGTTTATTGCAGCTCTTGCTTCATTTATCCTGGCACGATTCCAGTTCCGCTGGAAAGGGCTGGTCATGACCTTTTTCGTTGTAGGCATGCTGATTCCCATTCATAGCACACTGGTTCCTTTGTTCATTTTAATGAAGCAGATGTCCCTGTTGAATACGTATTGGGCATTAATCCTGCCATATACGGCGTTTGCATTGCCAACAGCCATCTTTGTACTGACGGCTTATCTGACAAGTGTACCGCGTGATATTGAAGAGGCAGCTTTTATCGATGGAACAGGCCTGTGGGGACTGTTTACCCGAATCATGCTGCCGATGTCAGTGCCTGCGCTGTCCACCGTTACGATTTTGAGTTTTTTGCATGCTTGGAATGACTTTTCGTTCGCACTCGTGTTTATTAACAAAACAGGATTGAAAACGTTACCGCTGGCGATTGCAAACTTCGCAGACGGATACCAGACGGATTATGGATTAACACTGGCCGCCATGACGCTGTCGGTTATTCCGACCATTATTCTATACCTTGTTTTTCAGGAACAGGTTATGAAAGGCATGACGGCTGGAGCGGTTAAAGGGTAAACGAAAGCGCATCCAGAGGAGGAAAAGAATTGGGAAGCTGGCTCACATCTTCGCTGCAGAGGAAGCTCTCGGTTGTCGTAACTGCCTCCATGATTGTGCCGCTTCTGGCGCTGGGTCTGTTCGCGTTTCTGATCTCTTCCCGCATTACCGAGCAGAAGACGAAACTGTCCGGTATGGACACACTGAAACAGGTGGAAGCCAATCTTCGCTATATGCTGCAGGATGCCGAGAATATTTCGATTTTCCTGATTGGAGAGCGCGATATTCAGCAGTATCTGAGCCGCAATGAAGATCATGAACTGGACCGCGTGGATATTGTCGGCAGGATGACCAATCTGGCAGCATCTAAGAAATATATTGCGAATATAGCGATATATCCGGATCGGTTTGATGCTGTACTGACAACTGCGACCTGGTATGAACCGGGTACTTCCGATCCTCCAGCTCCTCGTGGCGATGCGGTCAAAACGTGGACCGGCGTCTACCCGGTCCGCAACTATGCAGGGATACAAAATGTGATCACCTTATTGCGTCCCATCCGCAGCATTCATGATTATCGGCCCATCGGATGGCTCGCCATCAGCCTGGATGAAAAAGCGATTTCCAAAGACTGGGCCGCGCTTGGGCTTGGCAGGGGCGAAGGCCGTTTGGAGCTGATCGGACGATCTGGAGAGATCCTGTCTTCCATGGATAAATCCCGGCTTGGGCAGACGCTGGAGCAGGTCGAGCCGGGAGTGAAGACGCTGATTCAGCAAGGTGAGAGCGGGACAACCACGTATGGCAGCGGAGATAATAAACGGACGCTACTCTATTATCCGGAACAGCTGACGGGATGGACGTTGACCGGAACAGTACCTTACGATCAGTACAAGTCTGAGAACGGTTATATTCTGATACTCACGGCTGTAGCCGTAGTTGCTTCGGCTGTCATCTGCGCAGGACTTGTCTGGTTTACCGTCCGCCGCGTGACAAGGCCGCTCCGTGTGCTCACCAGGCATTTGTCCCGTATTGACCCGGATCGGCCGCTGCCCTTGTTCCGATCTGAAAGTGATGATGAGATCGGCAGACTGGGAGAGAGTTATAATCTGCTCGGCGCACATATCGAGAGCCTGAAGGAAGAGGTCATACGCGGTGAAGCCCGCAAGAAAGAAGCAGATCTCAGAGCACTTCAAGCACAGATCAATCCCCATTTTCTGTATAACACCCTTTCGTCCATTCACTGGATCGCCCTGATGTCGAAAGAGAGCCGGATTGCAGATATGGTAGAAGGCTTAAGTGATTTCCTGCGCATTAGCTTGAATAACGGCAAGGATTTCTGTCCGGTTGGACAGGAGATTGCCCATATTCAGCATTATGTGCGGGTGCAGTCCATCCGCTTCCCCGATAAATTTTCGGTGCATTATATTGTGGATCCCGCATTGGAGCAGCGGATGATGCTGAAGCTTCTGCTGCAGCCGCTTGTTGAGAATGCCATGGTACATGGTATTCAGCCCAAGGATGGCACGGGAACGATTACCATCATGATACGTCAAGACCAGGATGAAGCACGAATGAACATACTGGTGCTGGATGATGGCGTCGGCATGGAACAGGAGAGGCTGGAACAGTTGAGGGAAAGACTGCCGGAAGTGAATCCCTCTGCTGGTGGTTACGGGATTCACAACGTAAATGAGAGATTGCTGCTCCATTATGGTGCGGTCTCTCAACTTGAAATGGACAGCCGGATTGGCGGGGGGACCCGTATTTCATTTTCCATACCCTTTCTGGAGGAATCGCCATGAGACTACTGATTGTTGATGATGAAGTTATCATCCGCACCGGACTTGCCAGCGTTATTGCCTGGAGCGAGCTGGGGATTGATCTCCTCACACCTGCAGCCTCGGCAGAAGAAGCGTTATCCCGGTTGGCTGAGGAACGTCCGCACATTCTGATGACTGACATCCGTATGACTGGCAAGACCGGGCTTGAGCTTGCAGATGAAGGGCTGCGATTGCTGCCAGAGCTGGAGGTCATTATTTTGTCCGGTTACGATGACTTCTCTTATGCTCAGCAGGCGATTCGCCAGGGCGTGACGGATTATTTGTTAAAAACGAGCAAACCGGAAGAAATCATCAAAACGGTTCTTCAGGCCAAACAAAGAGTTACGGACCGCTGGGCAGAGAAATCCAAGGAAGGGCGACTCTTACGGGAGAATCGACAGCGGTTGTTCGAACGGTGGGTTATTGAAGGTGATATGAATACAGGTTCGTGCCCAGCATTTTTGAAGCCGGAAGCGGCAGACCTTGCTGTTTCTTCATTGGATGGGTGTCAGGCCTACCAGCAGGTGTTCGTTATTCGTGCGCAAGGATGGAGTCGTTCTTCTGCTGCGCTTTTAAGATTTGCTGTGCAAAACATGCTGGAAGATATGCTGCCTGGTGCCGTTACCCATATTCAAAAGGAACAGATTATCGGCGTTATGCAGTTAACGAGCAGGCAGCAGGAACTACAGAACATACTGGGAACGGTAGTCAATCATGTAGAGCGGCTGCTGAAATGTACGCTGCGTGCAGCCTTAGGCCATCCGGTTTGTGGAGAGGTACACCTTCACGAAAGCTATTTAACGGCATCCGCAGCTTTTCAATATCTGGGTTTGTTGGAGGATAAGATCTGGAGCATCGAGGATGTAAAGCACCGCAAGGGTGGCAAAACATTACTCACGCATGAAGAGGAAACCGTGCTGGGGACGCTTTTGCTCGATAATGACCCTGTCACCTTGACCTCATGGACACGAGAGCTTGTAAAAGGTCTCATGATGGACCCAGAAGTAACGCCGGAATCGTTTAATGCCTGTTTGCATTCTGCGGTCATCGCAGGACACCGCTGGCTGGTTCGCACAATGCGTGCAATAGGAAGGGAAGAGCCTGCGCGATATGAACCATGGCTGCCGGAACCCGATGCAGATGCTGCGGACCTTCGGGATATGCTGTTTCACCATTTATATGGCCTGATGCATACATATTATAGCCAAATGGGCCAAGGGCAGGCTACGCATGTGCAAAAGGCCATTGCCTACATGGAATCCGGGTTGGCACAAGAAATCAGCCTTCAGCAGGTGGCAGGTCAAATCCATTTGCATCCGGGACATCTCAGCGAGCTGTTCAAGAAAGAAACAGGTATAACGTTTGGGGACTTTGTAACAAATATGCGTATACGGCGGGCAATGGAGATGCTGGCAGTCTCTCCTGCAAAAGTCAGTGAAGTCGCTGCCATGAGTGGATATGAAGACGTAAAATACTTTAGCAGGCTGTTCAAAAAACATACAGGCAAGACCCCGAGTGAATTTCGCGAAGAGGCATATGCATTCAAGCCTTCAGGAAGCTAGCAGATACACATGGTTGCGCTTGTTTCTGCAAACGTTTTCGGTGCGGAATGATTCAGGGATCTGGGGAGCGAGGCATATGATGAAGAAGAATGATTCTAGTCAGGATTTGTCAGGTCAATGGAAGATACAGCATTTTGAAGTCGGGGAAAAGCGGGCCATGGACATTGCGGCTGCTGCGCTGGATGACCGCTTCTGGGTCGGGGCGGAAGTGCCAGGGGATGTTCACTCGGCATTGGTGGCGAGGAGAGTCATTGATCCGCCATACTACGGACATAACGATGCCAAAAGCCGCTGGATCGAGCAAAAGGAATGGTGGTACCGCTCCACCTTTAACCTGGTGAAGGGGGAAGAAGACCAGGAGTATTTCGAACTTGTCTTCGAAGGTTTGGATACATTTGCAACGGTCTACGTGAACGGGCATGAAGTGGGGAAAACAGCCAACATGCTCATGTCCCATACCTTCAATGTAACGACACTGGTCCGTCATGGGTGGAACGCTATTGCAGTTCGATTCGATCCGTTATCTCTGCACAACCGTGACAAAGAGACATTCGATTGGTCATCCTATACGAAGGAACGGCCATGGCTGCGCAAGGCAGCAATGAATTTCGGCTGGGACTGGGGACCGCGCATGGTTACCGTTGGCATCTGGGGCCCAGTTCGGTTGGAGAGACGCAGGATGGCGAAGCTGGATAGTGTGTTTGCCCGGACCGAGTCCGTCAGCCAAGGACAGGCGGTTATCAACGTTACGGCAGAAGTAAAATCGGTGATGTCCTTCCGAAGCAGACAGCAACTGAAGCAGGCTGTGATCACGACGTGCGATGTCCGGTTGTTGGATGCGGGCGGTGACGAAGTGGTTCGGGCTGATGCGCTGACTGTACAAGGTGGACAGGCGGATACGACACTGATTGTGCCATCACCGCAATTATGGTGGACACATGATCTGGGTGAACCGTACTTATATACGCTGGAGGTCATTCTATACGCCGATGGAACTGAAGTAGACCGTTATAGCGAGCCCTATGGAATACGAACCATTGAACTTGCCCTCCACAATGAACAGGGAGAAGACGCATTTGCTTTTATATTGAATGGAATCAAGATATATGCCAAGGGAGCAAACTGGATACCTGCTGATCATCTGATCGGAGCCATCTCCCCCTCAAGATACCGGGAGCTTATTGAGCTAAGCGTGGAAGGAAACATGAATATGCTGCGAGTCTGGGCAGGCGGCATCTATGAGAAGGATGTCTTTTACGATGAGTGTGATCGGCAAGGGGTGCTGGTGTGGCAGGATTTTGCTTTTGCGAATGCATTATTTCCTGACTTCAATCATGATTTTATGGAAAATGTCAGATGCGAAGTTGAAAATAATGTGATCAGGCTGCGGAACCGGGCATCACTTGCCCTCTGGTGCGGCAATAACGAGATTGACTGGCTTTACGATATGAAGTCTGCCAGCGGAGACATTACCAGTCCGTTCTATGGGGAACTGATCTATCATGAGCTGATTCCTGAGGCACTGGAACGTCTGGATCCGTCCCGTCCGTATTGGCCGTCTTCGCCGTTTGGAGACAAGGGTGGCAGTGATGCTAATGATCCGGACGTGGGTGACCGTCACAACTGGCAGGTATGGCATGGTTCTGTTTATCCAAGAAAACACGGTGAACCGCCGCTGCTCGACTACAGCATTGAAGGTGTGACGTTCAAAAATTATAAAAAGGACCATGCCTTGTTCAGCAGTGAATTCGGCATGCATGCCTCGGCTAACCGCTATACGCTGGAGAAAAATATGCCTGAAGGGCAGTTCTACTGGGGCAGTCCGGAGATGGCCTATCGCAACAAGGATACCAATCACCAAAAGGGTATTCTTCTGATGGAAGGTTACACGGGAATTCCGCAAAATATTGAAGAGTACATGAACTACTCGATGCTGACTCAGGCGGAAGGCTTACGGTACGGAATTGAACATTTCCGGCGGATCAAGCACCGGAATAGTGGCGCGCTTGTGTGGCAGCTGAACGACAGCTGGCCGGGAACGAGCTGGTCCATGATTGATTATGAGCTGCTGCCCAAGGCATCCTTTTATTATGGGAAGACTTTCTTCCATCCGGTCCTGCTATCTCTGGAACATGAGCCAGGTGAGCCCCTTGCATTGTGGGTCGTGAACGATAAACTTGAGGTGTTAAGAGGACAGCTTCGGGTAAATGTATATCAATTGAATGGGGAGAACATCTACTCAAATACACTACATGTGGAAGTTGAAGCCCAATCTTCTTCAAAGGTCGGAGCATTAAGCGAGGCAGCCGTGTTGCAGGGCAGACGTGCGGAAGAAGTCATGATTGAACTGGTATCGGAGGGATTTGCTGCCCCGCTTAACCGATACTTTCTCCGTGATCCGAAGGATATCGTGCTGCCGCAGTCCCAGCTGAGTGTGCATGTGAATGAGGAGGAACAGTCAGTAACCGTCACAGCCAGCGGTGCCATTGCCAGATTGGTCAAACTGGAACTCCCGCTGGGACGTGTCCGGTTCAGTGACAACTATTTTGACTTGCTTCCAGGCGAGAGCCGAACAGTATATTTGCGTCATCCCGAGAAAAAGTCCCTGCCGCTGCAGGAGCTTCGGGTTAGTGCAATGAACGGCAGCGAAGTGTAATAACAAAAATGAATCAAAACAGCCGAGGGCTTCAGAACAGAAGCCCTCGGCTGTTTGATTTTAATTATAAGCTATCGATATTGATCGGTTTCTAGCGCAGGGATACATAACGCTGTTGAAAGGATGATTCCATCTCAACCTGACGGGCCAGCTGCTGTTTCACTTTGTCGCCGCGAATCACTTGCAGCTGCCTCAGGGATTCCGTAAATTGGAATTGATCAGACGCCATCCGAATAATGATCTCTGCAAGTACATCGGCATCTTCAAGTGCTGCATTGAGTCCAAAGGCTCCCGTAGGGGTCATGGTATGTGCTGCATCACCGAGCAGAACCACATTATCCTGAGTCCATGACTCGCTGTAACTGCTCTCTACGGATAACAGTACAAAATCGCTCCAGGTCTGAATATGTGCAGCGACCGATTCTGCAAGACAAGGGAAGGCTTCCACAAGTTGCTCCACAAAAGGGGCGAAGGGTTGTTCGCGCAGCTTGGTGAAGGATCCTTGTGGAATATTCCAGCCAATCTGTACAAAACCGCCGTATTGGGAGAAGAGCGCCAGCTGCTGACCGTTCATGCTCGCCATGCGAACCGCTGGTTCCCAGCCTGAAGGCGCAGGAATTCGGGCCCATAGCAGATCATACCCATGTTTCCGTATATCCGGGGTGAGCCTGGAGTGTTTGCGTACAGCCGAATATCGCCCATCCGCTCCCACAATAATGGCTGCTTCAATAGAAGCAGGAACACTATTTTGCCGAACATTGATCCCAACCGTTTTTCCTGACTTATCCCTGAGCAGTCCGGTCATCACGGTATTAAGTAGCAGCCTCTCATGATTGTGCGGCAGGGCCTGAGATTGTGACACAATAAAATCCAGCAGGTGATCCTGCGGTACATGGATGCCCACATGCGATTCTCCCTCAGCGGGGTAAACCGTGTGGATAATCTGTCCGTTCTCCCAGTATTGAATCTGTTCCAAAGGCATGGCCCCAAGCTGAGCTACACCCGAATATAGTCCATGCTTGCTCAGTACAGCTTCGCCGTCCTGGTTAAGCAGTTCACCGCGAAACGACTTGTGCAGATGAGGCTGACGCTCGATTAATGCTGTTGTTATTCCTTGGCGGTTCAATAAGTAAGACAGGAGGGCCCCGCCTGGTCCTGCTCCAACAATACAGACATCTACTTGTAATGGATTATTGTCATTCATACCTAAAATTCCCTTGCTATGTTATTATATTACTTTCTGACAACAAATTTATAAAAATAATTAAGTAACTAAAAGTAACTTTAAGATATTAGCTATTATAAACAAATCTGCAGCGGTTTTGCAATAGGCGGTTGCAACTTCATTTGGAGTGGACTCAAGCCTGCGATGTTTCTCTGCTTCGGAAAAGCGAAGTGCAGGGATTCAGGCTTGAGAACAATAAAGTAAGGTACATCAGTCAAAGGATACAGGGTCTAGGTGATAAGACGATTGGTGATCCGGGCGACACGTTCTCCGAGGGCCCTGCCAAGGGCAATACCTTGATCGCTCAGCAGAACATCACTGTCCACCGGGCAGGTAACCCCCACACCATAATAGGAACCATATAAGGCGTTGTCGGCAAAGTTTCCTGGCAGCCCGGTTATAATCATTCCTTGATGCAGCATTGGGGTCAGCAGATGAAGTAAGGCTGATTCAAGTCCACCGTGTTCGGTGGCAATCGTACAGAAAACAGCACCTACCTTATCCACAAGTTTACCTTCAGCCCATAGGTAACCAAGCTTGTCGATCCATTTCTTCAGACCGGAGCTGATTGAACCGAAATGACCGGGACATCCCCATATAATGGCGTCCATTTCCACGAGTTTGTATACATCTGCCTCTTCGGTGGAATGCAGGTGAACGGTAGCCCCGTGCACACTGGCTGCCCCTGCAGCAATCGCCTCAGCCAGCGCTTGTGTATGCCCGCCCTCGCTGTCGAAAACAATATAAATGTTCATGCTCCAATACCTCCTCAAGATCAATCATTTATCATGCTATGAGGTAGCTTGTCACATGTATCGCAAAAATAAGCATGAACTTTAGAAACAACGATTGATATTATGGAGCAAGCGCATTTTTCACAAACAAAAAAGTACAAATATGTTACAATGTAAGGAAGGTTATGATGAAAGGCAGGAGGAACGTTTATGAGCCCGGATACGGAGCGAAACTCTCAATTGGCAAACATTGATCAATTGTTGGAGGCCTTCTTCAGATACAAAAATAAAGTATTGGACCAGCAGCAGAAAACAGAAACAAACTGCAAACTGAATCCGACTAAGAGTCATATATTGGGCATGCTTCTAAGGGAACAGCGCTGTATGGCTGTCGATGTGGCAAGGCAGCTCAGCTTATCATCCGGGGCTACTACCATTGTCTTGAATCAGCTGGAGAGTGAAGGATTGATTCAGAGGGTACGCAGTGAAGAGGACCGAAGAATTGTGTGGCTGTCCTTGACGGAAGATGGAGAACAACTGGCCAAATCCCTGAATGCCAACCGTGGACGTATGACATGGGAACTATTACAAGCGCTTACGGAAGAAGAGCAGCAGCAGATGGTCGGGATGCTTAAGAAAATTGAACTGAAGCTGTTGGAAAAAATGAAAGCTTTGGAGCAAACACATCGTTGATAAATGCCATTGAAGCGTCAGTCTTCAAGGTTCGTCCCCGGTGGGACGAATGTTGAAGGCTGACGTTTTTTATTTTCAAACTGATGATTACAGATGGAAGCGCTGGATATGTTCAGTCAGCCCGATCTCCATCAGAATTTCTTTTTGTTTCTGTCCTAGCAGGTCAAAATGGGGAAAAGGTTGACGTCGATGGATATAGCGCGGATCAAGACCGTGTTCCAGACACCAGTGTTCGAGCCGTTCCAGGTTTGAGCAGCCTACTTTGGTTACACTTGTCACACCGGGGAAACGTGGATCTATCCAAAAATGAGTAAGATACGCAAGTTCACCGCGTGATACACGGTCTTTCCATTCTGACAACTCCTGCCGATTAATTCCAAATGCCATAGTTACCAAGTTCCTTTCCAAACGGGTATTGTCCTGAGCATATTGTAACATCTTATAAACAAATCCAAACTGAAATTCTCACTCCGTGCTGTTCTCGTCCCCACTATCGGGGTAATGAATATGACAATATTTTTATAGCAAAAACGGATATATGTTAAAATAAGACTACTCCGATTGGGTTTATAACTTTATTTAGGGAAAGGGATTACCATTATGGAATTGTTTATTGCGGTACTTGTATTACTGGTACTCATCGGTCTGTCGAACATCCTGAACCGGTTTGTACCATTCATCCCGGTTCCGCTTATTCAGATTGTACTGGGTGTTGCGATTGCGCTTCTTCCTGCAGGGGTACATCTGCCATTGAATCCGGAACTGTTTTTTGTGCTCTTCATCGCTCCATTGTTATACAACGATGGCAAACGAACACCAAGGCATGAACTGTGGAATTTGAGGGCTCCCATTCTGCTGCTGGCACTGGGCTTGGTCTTTGTTACAGTAGTTGTGGCCGGTTACGCCATTCATTGGCTGATTCCAACCATTCCACTGCCTGCCGCTTTTGCTCTTGCGGCCATCCTGTCCCCGACCGATGCAGTAGCCGTTGGCGCCATGGCAGGGCGTGTACATCTGCCCAAAAGCATACATAGACTTCTTGAAGGCGAAGCTTTGATGAACGATGCATCTGGCCTGGTTGCATTTAAATTTGCCATAGCAGCAACGGTTACAGGCGTTTTCTCATTGGCGGAGGCTTCGTTCAGCTTTTTGATCATTGCCATTGGTGGTCTGCTGGCAGGTGCATTGTTATCCTTCCTGCTTATTCGGCTTGGTGTCTGGATCCGGCGTCTGGGTATGGAGGACGTCACCATACATATGCTGTTGCAGATCCTTACGCCATTCGTTATTTATCTGGTGAGTGAAGAGATTGGTGTCTCAGGCATTCTGGCCGTTGTGGCTGGAGGCATTATCCATGCCATTGAACGTGACCGTACTGAATCGGTTCAGTTGAAGATGCAGGTGGTCTCTGCAAGCACATGGTCCGTTATTTTATTTATTCTGAATGGATTGGTATTTGTCATTCTGGGTGTCCAAATTCCGGATGTACTGAGTACAATCTTTGAGAATGTAACCTTTAATAATCTGCAGGTTCTAGGGTATGTCGGACTTATATCCGTGTTGTTGTTACTGCTCCGTTTTGTCTGGATTTATCTGTTCTGGCAAGGGAATGAGTGGTTCCGCAAGAAGTCGCCGATCGGGAAGCCGAGGCTGAAAGAGATGACGATTATCTCTCTGTCAGGAGTGAGAGGCGCAGTAACCCTTGCGGGTGCGTTCTCCATTCCGTATGTACTTCAGGACGGATCCCCTTTTCCAGAACGGGATTTGATCATTTTTCTGGCAGCCGGAGTCATCCTGTTTACATTAATCGCCGCAAGTGTGTTTCTGCCACTGCTCGCCAAGAATGATGAAAAGGCAGCAGATGGTACTCAGCAAACGACAGAACGAAAGGCGCAGGACATTATGCTTAATGCGGCCATCCGGGCAGTCAAGTCCGAAATGACCGACGAGAACAAAGCCGCTGCACTTGCCGTAGTTTCCGATTTGTCGAAATATATCAGGCAGGCTGCAGGACAGATGACTGCGGGCAAGCGCAAGGACATATTGAAGCAGGAAACCGCCATCAACCTGATTGGTACGCGGGCGGAGCGTAAGGAAATTGAAACTATGATGGATGAGAATGTGATAGCGTCAGAAGCGGCGTTTAAATGTAACAGCTGGCTGGATCGTAAGGAAATGATGCTGGCAAACCGCACCAATACACAGATGATGTTCTCCATTAGCGAGATTGGACGCGTACTTGGGCATCTCTTTACGAATCGTTCGGAGAAACCGGATCAGCCGTTTATGATTGAAAATGCAGATCTGTTTCGCCAGGTTAAACTACGTACTTCAGAAGCGGCTATTAAGGCAATACGTGCTCACATGAATGATGGCAATCGGCCTGTGGCTCTATCCGTGATCGCCAAGTATGAGCGAGTGATCGCCAGACTGAAAACCTGGAATCAGGGCAAGACCGAAGATCCGTTCAATCAGGAAAAGCTTGAGCTGCAAATGGTAGCCATTCAGGAGCAGCGAAACACGGTCCAGCAGTTGTATGAGAATGGGGAGATCAATCGTGACGTGGCTGCGAAGCTGCGCCGATTCATCAACGACGTTGAAGCGACCGTACTGAAAAACAGCTAGATCAAAGGGATTGACCAGATTTTCCGTTAAATAGTTCCGGCAATTCGGGAAATGCTAACAGGGAGTTTACGTTTGACGACAAAGAGAGGACCTAAACATGAACCTGAAGGCAGCCCGAACGATCGGATTGTTCACCCTGATTCTCATGCTAGGCACCAGTTCTGCCCATGCAAAGCCGGTACAGAAGAATCGTCAATATTACGAAGAACGAGGAGAGATTGTCTGGGAGGTACCCACGCAGGACAAGCTCATTGCGTTAACCTTCGATGATGGTCCCGATCCGGTACAGACCCCGCAGATTTTGGCTTTGCTTAAGCAGTATCAAGCAAAAGGCACCTTTTTCGTATTGGGTAAATGGGCAGAAAAGTATCCAGAATTGGTCATGCAGGAACAGCATGAGGGGCATGAAGTGGCGAATCATACGTACGCCCATACGTATGCAGTCAAATCCACAGCCAAGGACAAATTTACGCAGGATATGGTGGCTGCCGAGCAATCCATTACAGAAGCTGGCGTACCACGTCCGCTGCTGTTCAGACCGCCCGGAGGATTTTACAATGACATGGTCATCGATGTTGCAAAACAAAAAGGCTATACCATTGTGTTATGGTCTTGGCATCAGGACACCCGGGACTGGTCTTCTCCTGGCGTAGCGGCCATTACGAACAAGGTGCTGAAAAACGCACGCAACGGGGATATTGTGCTGTTTCACGACAAGGTAGAAGGAAGGAGCCAGACCGTTGCTGCGCTAAAAGTAATACTACCCAAGCTTCAGCAAGAGGGATACCGCTTCGTCACCGTATCGGAACTGCTTGCAGTGAAGGCAAAAGAAGCAGCAAAGAATGGCGTTTCCTTTAAATAACGCTCGCTAACACATAATTAAAAACCGCCAGTTTCTCCTAGGAGAGACCGGGCGGTTTTTAATTATGTTCACGTGAGAGTATTATTGTTCTGTCTTCACCGCACGGGGGCGGGTTCGTGCTCGCCGCAGAAACAGCGACAGGATCAAACCGATAATGGAAATCCAGGTGGCTACAATAAAGGCATCGTTAATGCCTTCAATCGTCGAGGTCTGGACTGCGATACCGTATAACTGCTGTAACGCCAGACTAGAACCTTGTTCAGCTGGTACACCTGCTATGGCAGCCATCTGCGTACCCAGCAGACCGACCTGTTCGGTCAGGGGAACATTGGTTGTGGTGACTGTATTGCTGTAGTCAGCCAAATGAATACCTGAACGTGTAGCCATAACGGTAATCAGCAGGGCTGTTCCAATTGAACCAGCTACCTGTCTGATCGTGTTGGACATTGCAGTACCGTGACTGGTCAGATGGGGGGGTAACTGGTTTAACCCTTCGGTCTGTACGGACATCATCAGCATGGACATGCCGAAGCTGCGGAGCGTATACAACATCATAATGTGACCATAAGGCGTTTCCCCGGTCAATTTGCTGAATTCATAGGTAGAGAATGCCGTGATCAGCAAGCCCACGATGGCTAGCGGTCGGGAGCCGATCCGGTCGAATAGAACTCCTGAGATGGGTGACATGACACCCATCAGCAGAGCACCTGGCAGCAGCAGCAGACCCGATTGCAGGGGGGAGAACCCTCTTATATTTTGCAGATAGATTGGTAACAGGAGCATTCCCCCGAAAAGTGCCATGTTGATGGTGGCACTGACCAGCGTGGAGATGGTAAAAATATCGTATTTAAACACACGAAACTCCAGCAGGGGATGTTTCATTGCGGTTTCTCTGAGAACGAAGAACGTAATGAACAAAATACCGATGATCAAGGTCAGCAGTACGATTGCGCTGCTCCATCCCTTGTCGCCTGCAGAGCTGAATCCATACAGCAGGAACCCGAATCCGATCGTTGAAAAGAGAGCACCGTACGCATCGAATTTGGGAGAACTGAGCTTGGACACATTTCTCAGCCAAAGAAAAGCAAACAGGATATCGAGCAAAGCCAGCGGAATGACCATGTAGAACAGAATGCGCCATGTGTAGTGCTCCACGATCCAGCCTGACAAGGTAGGACCAATGGCTGGAGCAAACATCATGGCGATTCCCATGGTTCCCATCGCTGTTCCCCGCTTCTCGGGAGGGAAAACGGTCAGAAATACGTTCATAACCAGCGGCATAATAATGCCGGCACCGCTGGCTTGTACAATACGCCCAATCAGCATGACTGTGAACCCCGGACTGATTGCGCAGATTGCAGAGCCAACGGTGAACAGCAGCATCGCGGTGATGAACAGTTTGCGGGTCCCGAACGATTCAATCAGATAGGCTGTAATGGGAATGAGCACACCATTCACGAGCAAATAGGCTGTCGATAGCCATTGCACTGTTGTTGCCGAGACGTTGAAGTCATTCATCAGATGGGGAATCGCCACATTAAGCAGGGTCTGGTTCAGAATGGCAATAAAGGCGCCGAGCAGCAGGACGGCAATGGTTCTTCCGAGCGGCAATTGATTATCCATCGGCAGACCTTATATATGAACGCGCACAGTGGCGCTCATGCCTGGGACAACACCCAGTCCTTTGTAACCCTCAATCGTAATGGTGATCGGAATAACCTGCGTAACTTTAGTGTAATTGGCGTTCGTATTGGATGACGGCAGCAGGGAAAAAGATGAAGCCGTAGCCAGTCCAATCTGATCCACTTTGCCTGTCAATGTGGTATCTGGAAATGCATCGATGTATACGTCAACGATCTGCCCGCTTTTGATTTTGTCGATGACGGTTTCCTCCACATTCGCGGTCACATACAAGTTATCAAAATCATAAGCTCTAGCCAGTGGGTTACCGGCAGATACCAATGAGTTCTCCACAGCGGTCGCCTGGACAACGGTGCCGGCAACAGGCATGGTAATTGGGGTTGATTTGCCGCCTGCAGAGACGGTTCCGATGGTATCCCCTTCATTATACGAGGTGCCTACTCTGCCTTTCCACGTTTGGAGTTCGCCACTGACGGTGGAAGCGATGG
This sequence comes from Paenibacillus pabuli, assembly GCF_039831995.1. Lineage (NCBI taxonomy): Bacteria > Bacillati > Bacillota > Bacilli > Caryophanales > Paenibacillaceae > Paenibacillus > Paenibacillus pabuli. The sequence goes on along the minus strand of NZ_JBDOIO010000003.1, from coordinate 1,900,604 downwards.
ATATGGGCTGACCCGTGACTAACGCATTATCCGTTTTGACATAGCTGGTGGATTGGTTGTAATAGTATATGCCTGCGGCACCAGCCCCCAAAATCACCAGAATGACAATGATATTGATCAATATGGCACGAGAGTTCATGTGGATCATTCCTCCTAATATGTTCTTCTGCTGACAATCCTGTTTGGAGCATTCCCGGTACTCCGCTGCTCTATACGAAACAACATGAAATATAATCCGCAGATTGGGGAACCAATATATTGATAAGTTGCCACAGGCGATGACAAGGAGGATGCTCAGATGTTGATTATATTGGCAGTAATTGTTTTGCTCGGGGTTATTTTTCTCATGATCTTCAACTCAAAATCGACCCGCAGAGCTGCAGAAGCGAAGGCTGCCCAAACGGCTGAGGCGGATCGGGAGCCTGTCCTTCTGCAGGGGGAAGAGCAGCAAGAGGGACCCATGCTGGATTCTTCAGATCCGGTGGATTATACGGAACCAGATGGACCAAGAGAGACGGAAATTGAATTGCGGGAAAACAGGGTTGAAGGGAGCCACCAGGCCAAGGAGCAGGGAACGGAAGCAAAAGGAAACGATAATGCGTATCGTCAGGCCTTGCTTCATTTTCGCAAGCCAACTGAACCTCAAGAGGAACCGGCCATAACCAACTCTAATGATGTTGAAAAGAGTGCGGATGAGATCTACCGGTCCGCTCTGCGGGAGATGAAGAGCAAATCATCCCATCCGGATTCAGAACCGAAGTAAGGTTGCTCCACGATTCCATACAGCGGGCATAGCTTTTGTTTTGAATCCAAAAGATTTACAATAGATGAAGCTTTGCTCCATTTTAGCTGAATGGATGTTGCAAGAGGAAGGAGAAGGATTGCACGATGAACGGACAACAACGAGTGAACATTAAACCGGGCCTGGAGGTGGATATCGTACTGAAACAAGATCAGCCCACAGGTAAACTAACCAGGGGGATCGTCAAGGATTTGCTGACCAAATCACCCACGCATCCCCATGGCATCAAGGTTCGTCTGACAAGTGGACAAGTCGGACGTGTAAAACAGGTGATTACAGGAGCCGCGGAATGATTCAGTTGACACAGGCTCCATGAAGACAACGGCTGAGGTTTTGGCACATCTGGCATCCGGGAACGAACGACAACGGGACGTTCACCGGGTGCTTAAGCAAAGTGGACTGATCTCCGTTTTGGAGGCTTATACTCCTTATCCGGCGGGAACCGTACCCATCGATATAGACATACCTGGCAGTGATCTCGATATATTGTGTGAAGCTCCAGATCTGGACGCGTTCGAGATGATAGTGACTCAACATTATAGCGGGATGGAGCAATTTTCCTGTCAACGCGGAACGGGGCTTGGGGATGGACGTGCCTATATAACCTGTTCCTTCCAGGCTGAGGATTGGCCAGTGGAGATTTTCGCCCAATCGGTGCAGGTCAATAAACAGAACGCTTACCTCCATATGTTAGTCGAGTGGGAGTTGCTGCAGCTCTGGGGTGCCGAAGGGCACGCCGAGATCCGCAGACTGAAATCGGTTGGGTTGAAGACCGAGCCGGCCTTTGCGGAAGTGCTGGGCTTACAGGGCGACCCATATGTGGAGCTACTGCAACTAGCCGATTGGAGCCGGCATGAACTGTGGATTTGGGCAAGGCAGCGTACTTCATTTTAAAATCAATAAAAGAATTGCACTTATTATAGTAAGAAGATGGCGACAATCGTCGTGACCGTCAAACCAAGCAGTACCGGCTTCAGGTTGCGACGCGCCAGTTCAAATGGACTTACCCCGCAGATGGCAGCAGCTGGAATCAAAGCCCAAGGGATTAAGGTGCCTCCGCCGACCCAGATGGCAGCAACCTGCCCAAGTGCTGTTAATACGGGAGCTGAATCTGCTGTGCCAGCAAACATCGATGCAATGGACCCCACCAGGGATATCCCTGAAAACCCCGAACCATCCATGCCTGTAACTGCTCCGATCAAGGTCATCGTGATCGCACCTACCGTGTCATTCAAGGGAACCAGACCCGCAAGAGCAACGCCCAGATCATTGACTATACCGTGTGATCCATCGGGCAGAGGATGACTGAACAATTCGGTGATGGCTGCGTCCCCCAGATAAAAGAAAGCTGCGATAGGGATAACCGGACCGAATACTTTGAAGCCGAACTGAAATCCTTCAATTAAATAATTCGTTGTTTCCTCAGGACCTTCATGCCGGTGTGCAGCGAGGGTGACCGCGATTAGGATAAGTACTGCGGTACCTCCAATTAAGGCTGTAGCATCCCCGCCCTGTAACTTGAGAACAAACATCAGAATGACATCCACTGCGAATAACAATGGAATAAATAAGGCGAATGCCTTCTGTAATCGTAGCGGTATTGCTTGACGTTGTTGCACAGGTGCAACTCCGGCTCCGGGCGAAGCTTCGGTGGGAGAAGTACCGTTTAACGATTCACCTGGGACAGGGGGACGCAGCTGAGATCCGGCGCTACGTTTCATCTCGTTTCGTAACATCCAAAAGGCAGTCAGTGTGGATACTGCGCCCATAACAAGGACCAGGGGAATGCTTGCCGTCATGACGGAAGTAACCGGTAGGCCGGCTGCATCTGCCGTCAGTTTGGGTGCCCCTTGAATAATATAGTCTCCCGAGAGGGCAATACCGTGTCCAAACAGATTCATTGCGATGGCAGCACCAATGGGTGGAAGCCCTACACGAACGGCGACGGGAAGCAAAACTGCCCCGACCAGTGCTACCGCTGGTGATGGCCAAAAAAACAGGGAGACCGTCATCATGATAAGCCCAATTCCCCAATAGGCTACCTGCGGAGAACGGATAAACCGGGTTAGTGGAGCAACCATTACTTCATTAATACCTGTGCGAATCAGTACCCGGCTCATGGCGACAATGATCGAGATGATAAAGATCGTGCTGAGCAGTTCCTTCGCAGCATATACAAAACTATTGAAGATTCCTGACACCGCACCGCTTAACGTCTCTGTTGCCAGCAATCCAATCGTCATAATCCCGGCAACACAGATGATTGTCGTATCCCGGCGCCGGATCATGACGGCCACAATGAGTACGATAAAAGCCAAATATACATAATGCAGCGGTACCAATTGAATATTCACACCGCATACCTCCTTCCACCTTAGTCCTAAGGCGTGCTATATCGTATGCATGTCAGGACCGGGCGTTCATGGAGAAGAGGAGGGCAGAAAGGCTTTATTTTTGCGGAGAAGTGTGAGCGTGACAGTCAGCAGGATTTTTTTTGCAAATGGAGAATTGGTTAGACGATACAGCTCGAATGAACGAAGTAATCAGGTCACCAGAGCTGACAGAGATAGGTCACTACATCATATAGACAGCACGTAATAAGCATGATTACAATGAACATGCCACCATTAAGGAAGAAATATGGAAATTTTAGCGGTGGTTTGAATAGCAGCATAATAGAATGTTATTTATTTTTGATAACGTTTACAGGATGAGCAGTCATACAAAATATTAGAGAATAAGAGGGCGGGAATCCATGAATTTTATCCGTTCACTGCGCTTCAAATTCATGATTGGCCTAACGCTGATCATGCTGCCGCTGTTTCTGCTGTTGTATTACAACAATGTCTATGCAATAAGAGTCGTGAGAGACAAAGTATCCCTTACCAATATGAATCATCTTGCGAAGAGTGTGGAGCAGAATGAGCGAGTACTGCAAGAGACCAACCGGTACTTATACAGTCTGGGCGAGCGGGATCCGGATATTATTTCGCTTTTTTTCCTGAAATACGGGAGCGGGGACTATATCATTACGAAACAGCGGATCATGAACAAATTCATGACAGATATCGGATTTTACAATCTGATTGATTCCTTCTTTCTGTATGATGCAGTGAATGATGATCTGCTGCTGGCGACTTCGGGCAGTTATGACGTCAAAATGTCACTTGTCCGGGAGAGCATGCCTGTACAAATGACACAATTGGATGATGAGATCCAGCGGCCCGAATGGAGTATAGTTCGCGGTGGTGGATGGAATGCACTGGTCAAAACCGTTCGGATTAATCAGCAGTTCTATGCTGGTGCACTTGTGGATATGAATGCGCTGAATCATCCCGAACAATTCACTGAATCCGGTGAACGGGGAGGTGCCGTTATCGTGGACAGCAAAGGGGGAGCATTGTCGGGTTCGGCCCTCAGCCCGGCGCAGATCAAGCTGGCTGCAGCACATCTCTCCGGTCTGAAGAATCCCTACCAGGTCATCTCGGAGGTTACATCCAAGGGGGATGAACGCCAATATCTGATGCTCGGCATGCCTTCGGCGATGTCCAAAATGAACTATATTGTCCTACTGCCCGAAGAGGATATGCTGCGCAATCTGCCGTTCTTTCAGCAGATTATTCGTTTGCTGCCTATCGGTGCAGCGGTCATTTTGATTACGGCTCTGATCTTTCTGCGCCAGTTACTGTTTCGACCGATGAATACATTGATTCGGGGGATGAGACGAGTTAGTCGTGGAGAGCTCGACGTGAGACTTGATCCTCCGACTTCATCAGAGTTAGAGTTCGTCACACACAGCTTCAATCAGATGACAAGCCAGATTCAGCATCTGAAAATTGATGTCTATGAAGAACAGCTGCGTACCAGGGAGGCCGAATTCAAGCAGCTTCAGATGCAGATCAATCCTCACTTTTACCTAAACTCCCTGAACATTATTCATAGCTTGGCTTCACTGCAAAAACATGAACTGGTCCAGCAGATGGCCGGACATTTGGCCGATTATTTCCGGTTCAGTCTCCGGGCAGGCAAACGCGTTATCCGGCTGGATGAGGAACTGGAGCACATTCGTCACTATTTGGAGATTCAAAAGCTCAGGTTTCCGAACAAGCTGGATTTTATCCTGGATGTGGATGAAGGTCTTGGTCATTATGTGCTGCCGCCTTTAACCCTTCAGCCCTTCGTGGAAAATGCAATTATTCACGGGTTTAGGCGGCGTACTGAACCATTTGTCATATGCATCTCAGCCTTATTAACGAAAACGTTATCCGATCAACATTCTGAACAGGGTGAAGAGGGGCGGCACAGCGCCACATTGAGGATTTCAGTTGAGGATAACGGAGTCGGCTTTGAGCAGGAAATGCTTACACGTTTGCAGCAGGGGAATTATGCGGAAGATCCAAGCGGACAGCACATCGGGATCTGGAACGTTGCTCACCGTTTGCTTGTGAAATACAATGAATCAGCCAAACTTGAGTTCCAAAACCTGAATGCTGGCGGAGCGGCAGTTATCCTGTATCTGCCCGCCCATACGGAAGAGGAAGAAGGGGGAACTTATGCGGAACCTGTTAATCGTGGATGATGAGGTTTATGCCCTACAGGCCATGGTAGAAGGGATTGATTGGCGTTTGGCAGGCATTGATCAGGTATTCAGTGCGGGTGATGCCGAAGAGGCACGACTGGTGCTCCAGAGCCAGTCCATCTCCATTCTGATCTCTGATATTGAAATGCCTGGAGAGACTGGTCTGGATCTGCAGAGCTGGGTATTGAAGCATGCTCCTGGCATCTTGACGATCTTTCTGACAGGTCATGCTCTGTTTGATTACGCCCAGACAGCGATCAAGTTAAACAGTTTCGACTATGTGCTAAAGCCTGCCCAGGCCGATCAACTTCTTAAGGTCGTCACGCAGGCCGTGGACAAACTCAAAGCCGGAGAGCAGCGTTCGCGTACCAATGAGATATATGAGTCCGTGTACAAGCGCTGGCAAACGCACAAACCGCTGCTGACGGAGCGGTTCTGGAAGGATGCGATCTCTCAACGCGTCGCCCTGACCAAGCCACGACTGCAGGAGCTGGCCGAAGTGTATGGAGCGGAAATCGACCCGCACGCACGGATTCTGCCGATTGTCATATCGGTAGAGGAGTGGGTAAGGGAGTTCGATTTGCGTGATGAGGAGGTACTGGAATATGCCCTTCGGAATGCAGCGAGGGAGATGCTGCTTGGCGATCGGCCAGGAGAAGTATTTCAGGACCATAGCGGTCTGAATATCGTACTTGCGTATGAACAGGATGGAGTCGTACCCATTGCAAGCCAGGTGGCACAGGATTGTCAGGTGTACATTCGGGAGTGTGGGATGTATTTCTATTGCCGCTTGTCCTGTTACGTAGGTGCTCCCGTGGCCGTAACCGAATTGCAGGGGTTGCTGAACGAACTGATGGATATGGAGCGCCGCAACATCAGGGAGCTTGAGGGAGTCTTCGTATATGACGAGCAGGGCAGGGAACCGGAGGATCGATTTCTGCCGATCCCCTGGTTCTCCGAGCTGTCCATTTTGTTTGAAACCGGCAAAGTTGACGATCTTCGGGAACGCGTGGAAGAAATATTCGAGCTGCTGGCTGCCCAGGAACAGTTATCTCCTGAGATTCTGCGCCTGTTCTATCATGCCATGCTGCATGTCGTCTATCCCCTGCTTCATCAGAAAAGTGTATCTGTACGCAGTCTGTATCCTGGTGAGCGGGAGCCTGAAGAAAGTATGGTTACTCGCTCCTTGCCGCAATTAAAGCTTTGGACATTGGATCTCATCAACCGTGCCATTCCGATCTTGTATCCGGATGATCACAGCCCGATGACGATTGTAGACCAACTGTGCATTTATATCGAAAATCATATCGGTGAGGATCTGATGCGAGAGGAACTGGCATCCTTTGCCGGCTTCAATCCTGCATACCTGTCCCGCCTGTTCCGGAAGGAGAAAGGAATGTCTCTCTCTGAATTTATACTGCAGCGACGGGTAGCCAAAGCCAAAACCTTGTTGTCTGAGTCCACCGTAAAGGTCACGGATATTGCCGGCAAGGTGGGTTACTATAACTACTCCCATTTTACGAAAATGTTCAAGAAGTGCACGGGCATTACGCCACAGGAGTTCCGCAAACAGTCCAGGACGGTCTAGCGTTGACGCAGCATGCTGCGTCTTTTGTTTTGTATCCTGCAAATGTCATCATTTGATAAGTGAAGAGGTCACCACAGCAGATATTGGGCCATCACTCCCCGCGGTTATACTTGAACCACAGGATATACAGCGGTGCTTCATCCTGAGGAAGGAAATCAAGAGGAGTGAGGGAGAAGAGGTTATGAAGACACAACCCCAGGCGGGTAAGGGTGTACGGGTAGCGGATATACCGGAGAGATCGGTCCGCAAGCGAAAGTCTGTATTATACAATCTTGGCAAGTTCAAAGTCTTGTATCTCATGTTTTTGCCAGGGATCCTGTTTCTGCTGGTAAACAATTATATGCCGATGTTCGGCGTCCTGATTGCGTTCAAAAATGTGAATTACGCCGACGGTATTTGGGGCAGTCCCTGGAGCGGCTGGGATAACTTCAAGTATCTGTTCTCAACGAGTGATGCCTGGGAGATCACACGCAACACACTGGCGTATAACACCGTATTTATTGCGCTGAATCTGTTTGTAGGGGTAGGGCTTGCCATCCTGCTCAATGAAGTGAAGAACAAAGCCATGTCCAAACTCTATCAATCCCTAATGCTCCTGCCTTACTTTCTGTCCATGATTGTGGTTAGTTATCTGGTGCTGGCCTTTCTCGGCAAGGATTCGGGTTTTATGAACTCGACGATCCTGCAGCTCTTTGGCGGACAGCCCATTGACTGGTACTCGGAGCCGAAGTATTGGCCGTACATTTTGCCGATTGTAAACACCTGGAAAAACATTGGATATTATGCCGTCATTTATCTGGCAGCTGTTGTGGGCATTGATGAAGAATACTACGAAGCCGCTGTGCTGGACGGAGCAAGCAAGTGGCATCAGATCCGGTTTATTACGGTTCCGTTCCTCGTCCCGCTCATTGTTATCATGACCTTGCTTCAGATCGGCCGAATCTTCTATGCAGACTTTAGTCTGTTCTATCAGGTTCCATTGGAATCGGGGGCTTTGTTCCCTGTAACGAACGTACTGGATACCTATGTCTATCGCACGTTCCTCATTGGGGGCGACATCGGGATGTCTTCTGCGGCTGGACTGTATCAGGCGGTTGTCGGATTTGTACTTGTACTTGTATCCAATACGATCGTCCGAAGAATGGATAAAGATAATGCATTATTTTGAGAGGAGGCAAGTCTGCTGTGAAATCACGTGACCCACTTGCTGTATCGCGGCGTTCCGCGTCCGTTATACACGCGATGTTCATTTTCTATGCCATAGCCTGCATCGTTCCGATTCTGCTAGTCTTCGCCATTTCCTTCTCGGACGAGACAACCGTCATTGCGAACGGATACAAGCTGATCCCAGAGAAGTTTAGCCTGACCGCTTATGAGTTTCTGTTCAAGGATATGGATCAGATTATCCATTCCTACGGCATTTCCATCATCGTGACGGTGGTAGGTACCATTACCAGCGTGGCGTTGACTGCACTGTATGCCTACCCGCTTTCCAGAAGGGATTTGCCCTACCGCGGATGGTTTGCCTTCTTTATTTTCTTCACAATGCTGTTCAATGGGGGGCTCGTTCCCTGGTATCTCGTATACGTCAATGTCCTGGATCTGAAAAATTCCATTCTGGCCTTGATATTACCGCTATTGTTATCACCGTTCTTCGTTCTGGTGATGCGGACATTCTTCGCCAATTCCATTCCGGTATCCATTCTTGAGTCGGCTCGGATTGATGGCGCTGGTGAGCTCCGAACGTTTACACGTATCGTTCTGCCGCTCTCCTTACCGGTTATGGCCACCGTGGCATTGTTCAGCACACTGAACTACTGGAATGATTGGTACCTCAGTATGATTTTTATCTCTGATAACCGGACGATCAGTCTTCAGTACCTCATGTACCGAACACTGCTCGATATTCAATATTTAACATCCAACTCCAATGTTTCTTCACAGATTTCATCACAGGGCGGGTTGCTGAACCTGCCCAACAAAACGCTGCAAATGGCGATGGCTGTCGTGGGCATCGGTCCGATTGTGCTGGCCTATCCGTTCTTCCAAAGGTACTTCATTAAAGGTCTGACGGTGGGCGCTGTGAAGGGATAACTCCGGTCTGGTTAACGGGGTAATGGATGATCCCAAGATAGAATGAAAGGGCATATATACAATGCAAGTGAAGGATCTAAGTTACATTTGGGTTTCATGCGAATTGGGGAAATCGTGTGCAAGGTCCAACATTTATGGGGAGGGGTTCAGTTGATCAAATCAATGAAGGTATGGCCGCGACTCGCGGCAGCCGTGATGGCATTCAGCTTGGTGCTTGCCGGATGTTCATCAGACCAAGGTGGAACGACGCAAGGGGCAGAAAACGGAGGGTCAGGGGAAAGCGGAGCGAAACCGTATGAAGTTACGCTGTACTACCCAGGGACACCACAAAAAGATGTGGCACTGGTGGAAGCCGAGATTAACAAAAAGATGGAGCCCAAGATCGGAGCTACTCTCAAGATTAACGCCATCGACTGGGGACAGTGGGATAACAAGCTTAACCTGATGATCTCTTCCGGAGAAAAGTCAGACATTATTTTTACGGCGGCATGGCAGAACTACACCGTCAATGTGGCCAAAGGTGCGTTCCTGCCCCTGAATGACCTGCTTGATCAATACGGGCAGGATATCAAAAAAAATCTGGACCCTGCCTTTCTGGAAGGTTCCCAGGTTGATGGTGTAAATTATGGCGTTCCGACAAACAAGGAATTAGCAGCTACGCGTGGTGTTCTGGTGCGTCAGGATCTCGCGGATAAATACAAACTCGACCTGACCACAGTAAAAACGTGGACTGATCTTGAGCCACTGCTAAAAACGATCAAGGAAAACGAACCAGCGATTACTCCATTTTATGTCTCGAACACCAACGGTAACGGGCTGCTGGAAAATCTGGATTGGGACTATCTCGGTGATGCATCTGTACCTGGAGTCATCTCCAAGACAGCTGGTACAACAACCGTGCTGAACGAAGTGGAGACACCGGAATTCCAGGAGGCCGCCGCACTGGCACGCAAATGGTATCAGGCGGGGTATATCAATAGTGATGCTGCAACTTCCAACGTCTTCCCGAAAGATCAGGCGAAGGCAGGCAAGGTCTTTATGTGGACAGACGGCATGAAACCGGGGAAGGACAAAGAAGAAGAAGGGTACGTCGGTTACCCGCTGACTCAGATTGAGATGACAGAGCCGACCATCACAACCGGAGATGCTTCAGGTGCCATGCTGGCCATCTCACGCTCTTCCGAGCAGCCGGAGAAGGCGATGCAGGTGATCAACCTGCTCCACTCTGACAAGGAGATCAACAATCTGCTGAATTTCGGGATCGAGGGCAAGCATTATGTGAAAAAGGACGGTCAGGACAATATTATTACTCTGCCTGAAGGCGTGGATGCGAACAGCCGCACATATAATCCAGGTGCCCAATGGCAGCTTGGCAACCAGTTCCTGAACTTCCTCTGGGATAATGAAGATCCTCAGAAATGGGAGAAATTCAAGGAGTTTAATGCCAAGGGAGTCAAGTCGCCTGCACTTGGTTTTACCTTTAACAGCCAGTCCGTCAAAAACGAAATTGCAGCGGTCAACAACGTAAACAAGCAGTTCAAACCAGGTATGACATCCGGAGCAGTGGATCCAAACGAAATGATTCCCAAGTATCTGGAGAAGCTGAAGGCTGCAGGTATCGATAAAATCATTGCAGCCAAACAGGAACAGCTTGACGCATTCCTCTCCAAGTAAACGGAAGACTTCCTCTTATCAAGGTGTTTTCGGCTAAGGTCGAAGATGCCTTGATTTATTTTTTTTGATATGGATTGTACATCATAATTAGGAAATTTATGATATAATCAGGTGGCTAAATAGGGGGTGTTCCTGTGTCGAGGACGAAATTAGCGTTCTCTGCGATTTTGCTGCTTTTTGCTATCATTTTTACGTTTAATCACCACCTGGGTTATTCGGTGGGAGATCGGTTGTTATCCAAAATGGGGTTATCCCCCTATACCACGGCTTACATGAGCGGTGTACATATTACGTTATTTATAGGATTAGGATTATTAGGATGTAGTTTTTATCTAACCCGCAAAGAAATAAAGTCTTCATATCCACGGCTTGCAAGGCAGCTCTGGCTGATCGTCATGGTCATTATTTTAAGTTATTCCTACATTACGGATAAGGTGATGTATGTCGCCAAATGGGGCTCCACTGGCATCCATGGCGTATCTTATCTTCAGAATGATAGCTCCTGCATGTATGAGGTGGCTCTGGATGGCCATACAAGAGTAAGCTGTGATCTCACACTTAAAAATTATAGCAGGCAACCCGTCGCAGCCGTGCTTCTGCCTGACTTGGCGAGAAGCTACAGGCAGCAGGATGATCCATTATACGAAGCTTTGAAGTCCATCGAACTTGAGCCGGTCCATCTTGAAATCAAGCCTCATGGAACGTTCGTAGGCAAACTTGCATTTTCAGGTTCTGCACAGTCGCCGCTTCAGGTTAAGGGCAAGCTCAAGGATATTGTGCTGGATGTCGAAGTAGAAGGTCAGAACATGGTATTTGATTACGCGATGCGATCAAAAATTCAGGAATGATTACATACATATAGAAACGGAAATTCAAGAAGCATGCCATAGCGATGTTATCCGCGAAGAGCTGGCCAATAGGCTGGCTTTTTTGTATTGCGGAAGTTGCAATTAGTGCAGAAATATTGGTTTTGTGACCTTTATCCCTAATATGGTAACGCTTACGCTAGTAAGTGAGCCGGTTGGGTGTGGAACGGTGAAATGATGAAGGCGGAGAACAGCATGATAAAAAAGTGATTGTTTTTGCCGCTTACATCATTACAATTAATGTCACGACAATTTTAGACAAGGTGAGATGAATAATGTCATACCGGACCAATCTGTTTTCCAAAATGGTGATCTTGATCCTGATTATGCTGATCCCCGTTGTATTGCTGTACTGGTACTCGAATCACAAAACGACGGCCGTTCTCAGGGATGAATTGAATCGTTCCAATAGCAACCAGCTCGAGTTTTTCCAAAATCAGGTGAATTCGCACATTGAATTGTTATCGTCCTGGCCTAATCTGCTTATCCATGATCCGGATATTGCGAGCTTCCGCCGGATTTATACCGATAGCCAGTATTTTGACCTGGATGCAATCAATCTGGTCAAGCGGATCCAGAACAAGCTGAGTATTCAGGAAAGTTCGTCTAACTGGACAACGAAATTATATTTGTATTCCCCTTCCATGGGCAGGGTTGTATCCGAACGAGATGCACGTTTTTATGATAAACAGGCACTTAGGGAAAGTATTGTTTCCGGTTGGGATGTCCGCAAGATGGAGGACGGGGAAGACGAGAAATTCATGTTCAGCTGGATTACCGCTTCCCCCTATGGAATCAAGGACCCCGCCGTGAATGCGGAGACCATTATCAAGCTGGAATTTGATAGTGACAACATACGCGACATGCTGGACAAGTTCAAGGATGATGGAAGGCATGATCCCTTTTATTACCGGGAGGAAACCGGAGTCATCTATAACCGAACCTCGGATCGTACGCTGACCAATCGGCTGATGGACCAGTTGGCCATTCATAAACTTCAGGATGTGGATAACCGTACTGTGGTCATCGACAACGAGCCTTACATGGTCAACACCGTTAAATCCAGCACGACAGGCTGGTATCTGGTGGATTATATGCCTTTATCCGATATATTGAAGCCCATTCATCAATCGAATGTGCTGTTCTATTCTTCGATGATTTGTTTGCTCGTGATGAGCTTCCTGGCCGCCTATCTGTTATACGTTCAGGTGCAGGTACCTGTGAAGCAGCTTATTCGGGGATTCCAGCGATTGAAGCAGGAAGATTATTCGGTACGGATCAAGCCGAAGGGCCGGAATGAATTCAGTTTTTTGTCCGAGCGATTCAACTCCATGGTGGAACAGATTCAGCAGCTGTTTGAGCATGTGTATCTGGAACAGATTCATGTACGTGAAGCCCGATTGAAGCAACTGCAATCCCAGATTAACCCGCACTTTTTCTATAACTGTTTCTCATTTATTACAAGTATGGCGAAGTTGAAGCGTGTTGATGCCGTGGTAGCGATGTCACACAATTTATCCAGATACTATCGCTACACCACCAGACAGGAACGTGACGTTGTGCCACTGACCGAGGAAATCGAATTTGTGACCTGTTATCTGGAAATCCAGCAGATGCGCATGGAACGGATTCGTTATAGCATTGATCTGCCAGACAGCATGAAAAGACAGGAGGTCCCGCCGCTTATTGTGCAGCCTTTGGTTGAAAATGCGGTAATTCACGGCATTGAAGCCGATGCGGAAGCCGGAGAGATCAGGGTGACCGGAGAAAAACGGGATGGTGTCATGATTCTGAAGGTTGAAGATGACGGACAGGGCATGACCGGTGAGGAGAGGGATAAGCTTCTGGACAAGCTTAGAGGCACGATGGATCAGGATATGGGCTGTGGTCTGTGGAATGTGAATCAACGATTGCAGCTGCGGTATGGAGAGCAGGCAGGCATTCACATCACCGAATCCTCGCTGGGCGGACTCTGTGTGGCCTTGTCATGGCCTGCAGAAGATGAAATAGATGAGGAAGAAGTGTCGATACAGAGCGATTGACAGCAATTTATAACTTTTCGAAAGTGAACATATATTGCGAATGTAGCAGACAGGGAGTGACGAAAGTGATCGATATACTGTTGGTGGATGACGAAACGTACGTAACGGAGAGTCTGGAGATGACCATTCCGTGGGGAGAGCTGGGGGTAACGACGGTGCTTCGTGCAGCGTCTGGCAAGGAAGCCCTGGAGATTCTGGAGGAAAATGCGGTAGACATTGTCGTTACTGATATTCGTATGCCGGGTATGACGGGATTGGACCTGATCGAAGAGGTAAGCAGCAGATGGTCTCATATCCGCTGTATTCTGCTGACCGGGCACAGTGATTTTGATTATGCCAAAAAGGCAATCCAGCTGCAGGCATCCGATTATATTCTCAAACCCGTGAACGATGAGGAGTTTATGGCATCCGTCTCTGCTGCGATTACGTCTCTCCGCGGAGAGTGGGATGAGTTTGATAAATATCACCGGCTTCTGTACAGCCGGAAGTCGGATTATAAAATTTTGCGCGAAAATCTGATGCATGATCTGCTGCTTGGCCGTGAAATCACAACGCGAGCGCTTCGTGAACAGCTGCAGCAGTATGAGATAGGACTTGAACCGGAACAACCGGTGGTCATGCTCCTCATTCGTCTTACAGGCCGTTTCTCTTCCATGGATCAGCAATCACTGGACCTGATGGACTTTGCGGTAGGCAATATTGCAGAAGAAGTCCTCGGGGACCGGTTCAGAGTTTGGTTTGGGCGAGGACCGCATGAATGTCTGGTCATGTTTCTTCAACATCAGGGATCGATGGACGGGGACGGAGCATCGATGAATCAGGAAACATTGACCGGACCGGTGGATACCTTCCGGGAGCATGTCATTCGTTATTTGCAGGGTGATCTGTCCATGGTGGTCACACCTCCTTTTCCTTTTAATGAAATGACAGCGGCCTATCGCAGAAGTCTGGGCTCGCTTGTCCTTTCGGGTCCGGAAGAGAACAAGATTATTTTTATGGACAAGGATATGACCCAACGGATGGAAAATGATGCAGCGCAAGCGCTGGAGGAACTCTATAAACCTCCCGTTTTGCCCCAGTTACTTGAAACGAAGCAGTGGGAAGCTGCAGCAAGCAAGCTTAATGCTGTTTTTGACGCGGCAGATCGGGTGTGTTTGTCCAGGGAGCATGTGTATGAGATGTATTTGTCTGTGACCAATGCGTTTATGTATATCGCCCACAAGCAGGGTCATCTGGTGCACGAGATCGATCATGCAGGCTTTGACCTGCTGCTGGCACATCAGTTGATCCAATCTCCCGAACGGTTGCGGCGCTGGGCAATGGAAATGCTTGCGAAGCTTCAGGAAGAGTTGTCCGATCAGGCGGGAACCCAGAGCCGCAGGCATGTCATCAAGCAGGTTCAGGAGATGGTTACCAGAGATACGGGGCAGGATCTGTCCGTGAAGATGATTGCCGATAAGGTATACCTGCATCCCGTGTATCTGTCGAAGATTTACAAAGCCGAAACCGGCGAAGGACTTGGGGACTACATGATCCGCATGCGCATGGAGCGCGCACTGTATCTGCTGAAGAACAGCAACAAGAAGATTTATGAGATTACGAGTGAACTTGGATATCAAAATCCGCAATATTTCAGCAAAATGTTCAAAAAGCATTACGGCATGACGCCGAATGAATTCCGTGACCAGGCATAAATTCATCCTTCATTCCAATATATAGGTTGTCAAAGGTGCAGAAATCTTGTTTTCGTGACATAGGCTGAAAGGCCCGTCAGGCCTATAATGAAAAGGTAACCAAAACGATTGATTGAAGGGGGAACAACAATGAGAGCGAAATCTACAAAAAAGAGATGGCTGCCGCTCCTGGCTACGACAACGTGTTTGGCTGTCATTCTTGCTGCATGCGGAGGAGGCAGTGGCGGTGAGAGTGCAGGTTCCAGCTCGTCTGCCATTGAAAACGAATACAAAGAAAAATATGATCCGGAAGTGACCATTACGACAGCATGGGGAATAGATCCGGAGCTGAAGTTTAAAAACGGTGAATCGATGGAAAATAACGTGGCAACCAAGTGGGCCAAAGAGAAGTTTGGGATCAACATCAAATCGCTGTGGTCCGTTACGGACACCAACGGTGCGTTTGCAACGAAGCTTCGTCTGGCCATGTCTTCCGGTCAAGAGATGCCTGACGTGGTAACGGTGGGAGACAACCTGCTCGCTCAGGATCTGATTGACTCAGGCATGTATCAGGAAGTCGGTCCACTTTTCGATAAATACGCATCCGACACTTGGAAGAAAGCCATGGAGCAGGACCCGAACGTATGGAACCAGTACAGCCGCGATGGCAAAAGAATGGGTATACCGGTACTCGACTATGCCTACAACAATGACTACCTGCTCTGGATTCGCCAGGACTGGCTGGACAAGCTCAACCTGAAAGCGCCAAAAACCATTGACGAGCTGGAAACGGTAATGGAAGCGTTCAAAAATCAGAATCCGGATGGACTCGCACCAGATAAGGTCATCCCACTGAGTATCGGTTTCAAAACGTCCATGAATACTTGGATGGGTGATCCATCCTGGATCTTCGGTGCCTACGGTACACTGCCGTTCCAATGGAATCTGGGTGCAGATGGCAAGCTGGAGTATGGCTCCATCAACCCTGGCATGAAACAGGGTTTGACCAAATTGAGCGAGTGGCTCCAAAAAGGATATATTCCACAGGAAGCAGCCTTGTGGGATGAAAACAAAACGGCAGAGCCTGCCGTGGCGGGTACGGCCGGTATTATTCCTGGTCCTTACTGGATGAGCGGATGGCCGCTGTTGGATACGGTGAAAAATGTTCCAAGTGCCGTTTGGAAACCGATCGAAATTCCAGTAGGACCCGAAGGTAAAGCGATGCGTCACGGTACACAGTTTGTTAATGGTGTCATCCTGATCAAGAAAGATATGGAGCATCCCGAAGCATTCTTCACGTATGAGAACTACCTGTTTGACAACTATGCAGATCCTGCTCCAGGTAGTCCGTACGATAACGGTTTGTTTGAAAAGTATGACTATCAATTGGATGCCAATGGCAAACAAATGCCGATAGATGATATTGAAGGCGGTTATGTCAACGTTGTCCGTTACCTGCTCGTTCGTGATGGTGCCCGTATTCCGGATGCGCAGATGAAAGCGCTCTTGAATCTGGCAGACGGCAAAGAGCCTGAAACGAAGCTGGAGAAGGACGTTGCCGTTAACTATGGTAAGGAAACACCTGCTGCAGCGAAAGTGCTGCTGAGTCAGGAAGAGATCTCGTACAAGAACATGTTCACAGGTCCGACCACAGCGACGATGAAATCCAAGCTGGATTACCTGAACAAAATCGAGAATCAGGCCTTTAATGAAATCATTTACGGCAAGAACCCTGTAGATGCGTTTGACACATTTGTTCAAACATGGAAATCAGGTGGTGGCGATCAAATCACACAAGAGGTCAATGAGTGGTATGAGAGCGTAAAAAAATAATCCATTCATGGCGCACAGACGGTATAGGTCTGTGCGCTTTTTGATCGTTGTGGCTGCCATTTTGCTTGATATGGCCGCTAGTCCACAGGGGTGGAATAGCCGCAACTATAGCAAGTCCAAAGTGGTTGCTTTTGTGCCATTTATATTGCTTTTATGTGCTGTTTGACCCATGCAAACGGTTGATATAATCGCAGTATAAGCCACTCAGGAGCACTTGAGTAGGAAGAATTACAGGGGGAGCAATCATGAGAACTTTGAAACGAACTTGGCCATTCCACGTAATGCTGCTGCCAGCCATCATTTTTCTAATCATATTCAGTTATATTCCTATGGGCGGTATTGTCATGGCATTTCAAAACTATAAGCCTTGGCTTGGCATAAGCGGCTCGGAATGGGTCGGGCTGGATAATTTTCGATTCTTGTTCGAACGTCAAGACAGCCTGCAGGTGATTTGGAATACATTGATCATTGCTGTACTTAAACTGATATTTAATCTATTTGTACCCTTTGTTTTTGCCATTTTGTTGAATGAGATTCGCAAGATGGCTATACAACGAACCATTCAGACACTGGTATACCTGCCTCACTTTTTATCCTGGGTTATCTTGGGCGGGATTTTGATCGATCTGCTCTCAACAGGTGGCTTGGTTAACCGGGTGCTGGGCAGCTTCGGACTCGGGCCATACTTTTTCCTTGGTGATAACAGCTGGTTCCGTCCGACGGTCATTCTGACGGATGTGTGGAAAGAATTTGGCTATAACATGATTGTGTTTCTGGCTGCTCTTGCCGGGATTAATCCCGCGCTCTATGAAGCAGCAGAAATTGACGGGGCTGGAAGATGGAAACAAACGCTGCACATCACGATTCCTTCACTTGTGCCGATGCTGATGGTCGTTGGAACACTGGCTCTCGGAAATGTACTTAATGCCGGATTTGACCAGATTTTCAACTTGTATAATCCCCTCGTCTATCAAACGGGTGACATTATTGATACATTCGTCTATCGTTCAGCCATGCAAAATGGTGAGATGGGCTTCGCCACTGCAATCGGATTGTTCAAGTCAGTGATCAGCATGATTTTGATTCTTGTATCCTACAGCTTAGCCAAGAAATACGCCGGATACCGCATATTCTAATCGAATGAACGAAAGAAAGAAGGGACTACGATGTATCACAAATCATTGCCTTATCGCGTGTTTAACATAATCAACACCTGCTTTCTGATTCTGGTTGCCATCATGTGTATCGTACCGATGATTCATGTTCTGGCGGTGTCCTTCAGCTCGAAGGCAGCTGCCGATGCCAATCTGGTTAATCTCTGGCCTGTCGGCTTCTCGCTTGAGGCCTACAAAAAAACGATGAATAATCCAATTTTTCTGAACTCGCTTTGGATCTCCCTGCTTCGTACCGTCATTGGTACAGCGATTACCCTGCTGATTACCTTTTTGGCGGCGTACCCGTTATCTAAAGAAAATAGTGAATTTAAAGGAAGAACGATATATTCATGGATTTTCGTTTTTAGTATGATCTTTAATGGGGGACTGGTTCCGTTCTACATGGTTATTCAGAAGATCGGTCTGATGGATTCCTTCTGGGTGCTGGTACTCCCGGGAGCAGTCAATACCTTCCTGGTCATTCTGATGTTGAACTTCTTCCGCGGTATTCCAAAAGAGCTGGAAGAAGCGGCACTGATGGATGGAGCCAACCATTTCAGAACACTTTTCACGATCTTCCTGCCCATCTCAATGCCATCCATTGCAACAATTGCCTTGTTTAGCATGGTGTTTCACTGGAATTCCTGGTTTGACGGTCTCTTATATATGAATAATGCCAAGGATTATCCACTGGCTACATTTATGCAAACGGTCATTATCGGACGGGATATGAGCAGTATGAGCATGAATCCCAAAGAAATGGAAGCTCTCTCGCAAACCACGGTAAGAGCTGCACAGATCTTTATCGGAAGCGCTCCAATTCTGATTGTGTACCCGTTCCTGCAGCGTTTCTTTGTTAAAGGCATGACACTGGGTTCAGTTAAAGGCTGAGCCTGGTCACGAAATCTAATCCGATGGAGGTTGAACAAGTGAGCAACTTGGAGAAAAAGCCATTCATTCTTGGGATGGATGTGTCTTTTATGGATGAAATTGAACAGCATGGAGGGAGCTACAGCGACGAGGACGGCAAGCAGGAGGACCTGCTGTCCATCCTGAAGCTGAACGGAGCGAGCGCGATTCGGCTGCGGATCTGGAACGATCCTGTGGGGGGATTCTGCAATCTGGAGAGAACCGTAGCGGTTGCCAAACGGATCAAAGAACAAGGGATGCAGTTCCTGCTGGACTTCCATTACTCGGATCGCTGGGCTGATCCGGCCAATCAGTGGAAGCCCAAAGCGTGGGAGAATCTGTCTTATGAGGAGCTTCAGCGGGCCGTATGCACTTACACGGCAGATGTGTTACGCACGTTGAAAGATCATGACGCTTTGCCTGACATGGTACAGGTCGGCAACGAAATTACGCCTGGCATGTTGTGGGACGAAGGACGCGTGAGTGGTGAAGAGCACGACACCGACGAACAGTGGGAACGTTTTGCTGGACTGGTGAAGTACGGCATTGCCGCGGTAAAATCCGTTGATTCCAATATCAACATCATGATCCATATTGATCGTGGCGGTGATAACGTGGAAAGCCGGAAGTTTTACGACCGTTTTGAAGCACTTGGCGTGGAGTTTGATACGATTGGACTCTCGTATTACCCTTGGTGGCATGGCACACTGGATGCGCTGCGTGACAATCTGCACGACCTGGCCGCCAGATACGGCAAACCCATCAATGTGGTTGAAACCGCTTATCCCTGGACACTGGAACAACCTGAAGAGCACGAGTGGATTCTGAATCAGGAAGATCTGCTGCTGCCGGGCTATCCGGCAAGCGTGGAAGGCCAGACACGTTACCTTCGGGATTTGCTGCAAATTATTCGCGAAGTTCCGGGAGGATTGGGCCAAGGATTCTACTATTGGGAACCTGCCTGGATCCCGAGTAAGCCGGAATGGTCTGTTGGACATCCGAACAACTGGGGTAACCTGACGATGTTTGACTTCAAAGGCCGCAAATTGGAATCGTTTACAGCGTTGAAGGCGGATACAACTTCGGAAGAATCCGAAACGGATACGCCGAAGGGTTCGGCATTGATCAAATAGAGAGTAACTAAACATAGAACAAAGGAGACTCGAAGCATGACTTATAAATATCCACCTGTAAGTACGAAGGTGCCACACATGCTGCATGGTGCAGATTATAACCCGGAGCAATGGCTCAAATATCCTGAGGTGCTGGAAGAAGATATCCGCCTGATGAAGCTTGCCAAGTGCAACGTGATGTCCATCGGCATCTTCTCGTGGGTATCCCTTGAACCAGAGGAAGGTGTATACACCTTTGAATGGTTGGATCGTGTTTTGGATAGGTTTGCAGCGAATGGAATTTACGCCTTTCTCGCTACGCCAAGCGGTGCAAGGCCTGCCTGGATGTCGGCCAAGTATCCGGAGGTATTGCGTGTAGGAGCCAATCGGGTTCGTAACCTGCACGGCTTCCGTCATAATCATTGCTATACTTCTCCTGTATACCGGGAAAAAGTAACGGCGATCAATACGAAACTGGCTGAACGTTATTCAGAACATCCTGCGGTGATCGGCTGGCATATATCCAATGAGTTTGGCGGTGATTGCCATTGTGATTATTGTCAGGAGGCGTTTCGCGGCTGGGTGAAACATAAATACGGCACGCTTGATGAGCTGAATCATTCCTGGTGGACCACGTTCTGGAGCCATACGGTAACAGACTGGAGCCAGGTAGAATCTCCTTCGCCGCATGGTGAAACTCAGGTGCATGCGATGAATCTGGACTGGCGCCGATTTGTTACGGATCAGACCGCGGACTTCATCGTGCATGAAACGAAACCGCTCAAGGCAAGTAATCCGGATCTGCCTGTCACCACAAACCTGATGGAATTTTATGAAGGGTTGAACTACTGGAAGTTTGCCGATATTCTGGACTTCCTGTCCTGGGACAGTTACCCGACATGGCATGATGCGGATGAGGAAAATAAACAGGCGTCCCGAATAGCGATGATGCATGATATCGTTCGTTCGATCAAAGGCGGACAGCCGTTCCTGCTGATGGAGAGCACGCCAAGTTCCACGAACTGGCAGGAGACCAGCAAGCTGAAACGTCCAGGCATGCATCTGCTGTCCTCTCTTCAGGCGGTAGCACACGGTTCGGATAGTGTGCAGTACTTCCAATGGAGAAAGAGCAGAGGCTCCAGTGAGAAACTCCATGGCGCTGTCGTGGATCATGTTGGACATGAACACACACGTGTGTTCAAGGATGTGACGGATGTGGGGACGGCTCTCGAAGGAATGGAAGCTGTTGTTGGCACATCCGTTCCGGCTGAAGTGGCCATCATTTTCGACTGGGAGAACCGCTGGGCGGTGAAGGATTCCCAGGGACCACGCAATATTGGCGTGAAGTATGAGGAAACGGTAGAGTGGCATTATGATGCGTTTTGGAAAAAAGGAGTGCCTGTAGACGTGATCGACATGGAAGCCGATCTCTCCAAGTATAGGCTGCTGATCGCACCGATGCTCTATCTCGTGCGGGAAGGTGTAGGCGAACGGATTGAGCAATTTGTTGAAAATGGCGGTACATTCGTCGGAACCTATTGGTCAGGAATCGTGAATGAGAATGATCTCTGCTTCCTGGGAGGTTTCCCGGGACCGCTTCGCAAAACGCTTGGGATCTGGTCCGAAGAGATCGACGGGCTGCATGACCGGGATCAGAATGGTGCCATTCCTGTGAGCGGAAACGAGCTCGGTCTGCAGGCAGAATACGATGCAATTGAATTATGTGATCTCATCCATCTGGAAGGGGCAGAGACTCTGGCAACCTACCGGTCAGACTTCTATGCCGGACGACCTGCGTTAACCGTTAACCGATTGGGATCAGGTAAAGCGTATTATATCGCAACACGCTTCACTGCACCGTTCTATGATGATTTCTATGGCAAGCTCATTACAGATCTGGGAATTGAACGTGCACTCGAAACCAAATTTCCTGCAGGAGTTACTGCGCATCTGCGGACCGATGGTACATCCGATTATGTATTTGTACAGAACTATACGCCGGAAGTTAAGCAACTGGAGCTGGACAATCACGCTTACACGGATTTGCTTCGTGGTGATGAAGTCAATGCCCATTTGGAACTGCAGCCGTATGACATCCATGTATTGAGAAGATCAGCTGAACGAAACTAACAACGATGAGAAAGGCCGTCCTACACGTCAGATCAGACGTAAGGGCGGTCTTTTTTTGTTTGCAGTCATGCAGCGGTTGTCACTTTTTCTGGACAAGATAAAGGAAAAGAGTGCATGTACAGCGAAGAGAAACAGGTAACGTGCAACTCAAGACTTTCAGTCTGGGAGGAATTGGAATGAATCAGAGAAATCTAGACGGCAACAGCATTATTATTCGGCTGGAAATGACAACGAAAGATATCAAGTTTGGCGAAGTGGCCTCGGCCATCTCGGAAGCTGGGGGAGACATCATTGCCATCGACGTGATTTCGACCAATCAGGATGTGAGTGTGCGCGACTTGACGGTTGCGGTAACGGATGCACAGGATAACAGCAAGATTTTAGAAGCGGTACGCCAGCTCAAAGGCGTGTCCATTATTAATGTGTCTGACCGCACGTTTTTGCTGCACCTTGGCGGCAAGATCGAAGTCACTCCCAAAACGCCGATTCATAACCGGGAAGACTTGTCACGTGTCTACACCCCGGATGTAGCTCGTGTTTGTTCGGCAATTGCTGATGAACCCGGTAAGGCGTTCTCACTGACCATCAAGCGGAACACCGTAGCCGTCGTATCTGATGGCAGTGCAGTACTCGGACTGGGGAACATCGGACCTCGTGCAGCGATGCCGGTCATGGAAGGAAAGGCCATGCTGTTTAAGCAGTTTGCAGGTGTGGATGCTTTCCCCATCTGCCTGGATACACAGGATACCGAGGAGATCATTCGCACGGTGAAAGCGATTTCACCAGCATTTGGCGGTATTAATCTGGAGGATATCTCATCTCCACGTTGTTTTGAAATCGAACGTCGGCTGAATGAGGAACTGGACATTCCGGTGTTTCATGATGATCAGCATGGTACGGCCGTCGTGTTATATGCGGGCCTGATTAACGCGCTCAAACTTGTAGGCAAATCCATTAACGATGTGAAAATCGTCGTCTGCGGTATTGGCGCCGCGGGGGTGGCTTGCAGCAATATTCTCCTGTCAGCTGGAGCAGGCCGGTTGATTGGTGTTGACCGCGAGGGAGCGCTAGTGCGGACGCAGACCTATGAGAATGAGGTATGGAGTGATTATGCTTCCCGAACCAATCCGGAGCTGGAGTCGGGTTCATTGCGGGATGTCATTCGAG
This sequence comes from Paenibacillus pabuli, assembly GCF_039831995.1. Classification (NCBI taxonomy): domain Bacteria; kingdom Bacillati; phylum Bacillota; class Bacilli; order Caryophanales; family Paenibacillaceae; genus Paenibacillus; species Paenibacillus pabuli. The sequence goes on along the minus strand of NZ_JBDOIO010000003.1, from coordinate 1,876,981 downwards.
GAGCAGACGTATTTATCGGATTATCCCGTGGCAATCTGTTAACCCGCGAAGATGTGCAATCCATGGCTGACGACCCAATCGTATTTGCGATGGCGAATCCGGTACCGGAGATTATGCCAGCTGTGGTGGAGGATATCGTGGCTGTCATGGCTACAGGCCGTTCGGATTATCCGAATCAGATTAATAATGTGCTTTGTTTCCCGGGGATGTTCAGAGCTGTTCTGGATTGCCGGGCGACGGAGATTAATGAAGAAATGAAACTTGCAGCAGCCAAGGCCATTGCTTCTTCCATCTCGGATGAGGAGCGTACACGCTATTATATTATTCCGAGCGTATTCAATGAGAAGGTGGTCAAGTCAATCCGTAAGCGCGTAGTTGAAGCAGCAGTGAGAACTGGTGTAGCCCGGCGCGTACCGCGTGAACAGGCCCGAGAAGGCGGGGAAGAGTAAACGTGGACGACAACTCCAATTGGACAATACATTCATCCGGATCTCTTGATCATGTAGATGGGACATCTGCTGGAGAGGCCATCCTTCGTGCCGCCAGAGCCTTTGTTCAAGGAGATTTAGCCAAGCATAGTGACGGACATGATTGGCAGCATATTGAACGAGTTACGGCGCTTGCTGTTGAGCTTGCCCATCGAATGGGGGCAGATCCTTTTGTCTGTGAGCTCGCTGCATTGCTGCATGACGTGCCGGATGAGAAACTGAACGAAAGTCTGGAAGCCGGGATGGAGAAGCTCAACGGGTGGCTGGATCATCAGCACCTTGAGCCATCCACCCGGGAAGCTGTCGTTAACATTATCAGCACAATCTCCTATGCAGGAGGACAGCGTCCTGTCGTATCTTCGCTGGAAGCACAAGTTGTGCAGGATGCAGACCGGCTGGATGCGCTTGGAGCCATAGGCATCGCACGCACGTTTGCTTTTGCGGGGGCCAGGGGCCGTGAAATGTATGATCCAGCCCTTCCGCCGCGGGAGCAGATGACCCGGGAGGAATACCGGAATGGACGGAGCACGACTATTAATCACTTTTACGAGAAACTGTTTAAACTTAAGGATCTCATGAATACATCCTATGGCAAGGAACTGGCAGAACAGCGCCATGCGTTTATGGTGGAGTTCGTGGAACAGTTCAAGCGGGAGTGGGAAGGAACTGATCGTTAAGCTGCATTGTATGCTGCGGACGATAACCAATACACTGGCAAACTTTTGGCGTGGTATAAACCGCGTTCCAAAGGTTTGCCTTTTTTTTGCAAAAAACAGGTTATCGAATTATGTGAAGTAAACATTATGAGGAATCACGTGGTAACCACAGAGCGTCCGTGGTAAAATAAGTCGTTCTGATAAAATTGTTGATGAAGTTACATGGCTATGGAACATTAAAAGGGGCTGCTGTTATCGTTAATGGATGAAAAAGTGGAATAATGGATGAAAATAATTCAACAAAAAAAGAAATACGGGGTAATAATGATTATTAATAGGTTAGTTCAAAATGAGAGTACAGGTAAGGAGGGGTTACCGTGTCGTTTGGAGCACGCGTGCTTAAGACAGGAATTGCGGTAACGCTTGCTCTGTACCTAAGCATGTTCTTGAATCCGCAGTCACCGGTACCGGCTGCCATAGCTGCTATCTTCGCGATGCAGCCATCGATTTATCGTTCCTGGAAGTATTTCCTGGATCAATTGCAGACAACCACGCTGGGAGCCATTGTTGCCCTCCTGGGCGGTATGGTATTGTCCAATGAGCCAATCGCTGTGGGATTGATCATTGTGCTTGTTATCATGATTTGTCTTAAATTGAATATGGGTGAGACCGTAGGGCTAACTCTGGTTACAGTTGTTTCCATTATGGAAGCTTCAGGTGACTGGCACTTTGCATTGAACCGGTTCCTGCTGACGCTTGTGGGTATTGTATCCGCGTTTCTCATTAACATCACGGTGTTTCCGCCTAAACCCAAGGTGCAGTTCGTGAAGCAGATCCAGAATGTGTTCAACAGCATGTCATTGCTGTTACGCACGTCCATCTCCGATGAGATCAAGGAAGTCGTATTCAGGGATGAGAAGGGCAGTCTGGGCGGTTCCATTAAATCGCTGACGGATAAATACAATTTGTTCGAGGAAGAACAGAAGAAGATGAAACGTTCCAAATTCAGCGAGACCCGGCAGATGGTTGTGTATAAACAAATGCTGCTGAGCTTGCAAAAAGGGTATGATGTGCTCGATTCCGTGGAACGGCATTATTTCCAGGCACAGCGGACGCCGGAAATGGATGAGTTTTTTGATACACACCTGGAGCTGGTCATTAAATTTCACGAGCACGCACTGCTCAAATTCGAGGATAAGTTGAAGCCAAACGGTGAAGAGGCGGCGCAGTTTATATTGGATAACGATCGATTCATGGAACAAGCCATATCCCAGTTTGATGTTGATCAGGAAGGTATGCTGAGACTATCCATCGTTGCTGCAGCAATATATGACTACGGGTATCAGCTGGAACGACTCAACAGGCTGGCTGAACATGTGCATAGTTCAAGTGAAGACAACGAGTCACAGGATAAAATTCTGAACTGGCTCAAATGGCCTTAGCGGCAATTGCACACAGGCTTCCCGATCAGATACAATGGAAATACAACGTGTAGCCCGGACAACTGTGTCCGGGTTGTTTTGTATACATAACGAATGAATTTCAATCTTAGCGAACCGAGGGAGAATAATATGAACGATAAACATCTTGATCCAGAACTGGTTGACTGGCTGAGTGGTAATCAATTGGAGAGGAAACAGCATGATGCCATGCAGCTGTTAACCATGTCGGAGGATGGATGGCCGCATCAGGCCATGATTAGCGTGGGTGAGATAATCGCCATCAACCCGGATACGCTTAGATTCGCACTATGGCCAGGGACCCAAACAAGTATGAATATGAACAGAACAGGCAAGGCTACCTTGATTGCCGTACATGAGCATAGGCTGTTGTATGTGCGCTTGGAGATCAGTGCACTTCCTCCGTTGAAGGAAGCCATCCATCCTAGAGATCGGTATGAGGCTCACGTGGCGGGCGTAAGGGTGGATCGTGCTCCCTATGCTGACATCACCACTGGAATCACGTTTCAATTAAAAGACGAGGTGGCATCCATATCAAGATGGAAAGAGACGATTGCAGAATTGCGTCAATAGAAGACAACCATATCTATATTCATCCAATTCGAGGGTAATAATAAAGAGGTCTGTTTAATCGATGACCATAATATTTAAAGGTAGAAACAACAAAGAACGCCTCCGCTTGCATCGGGACGCTGTCACTGGTACAATAAAAAATGGTTTTCAGAAAATTAGAACTAATTAACATAAAATTAAAATGTTTACTTTCTAATTAATTATACCATAGCCTTTTCGGGCTTGTCAAATGGGCTTTTGAGACACCATCCGGGGAAAGAGGGGCGTATTAACATATGAGTAATGACCAGCAATGGAGCGAGGAGCAGCGGCGGGTAGATACAGTAACCGATCAGATCGAGCGGAAAATAACCAACCTTGAAAAGGAGGTAGGTTCCTTCCGGGATGAAGTTGTGGAGATGAGAAAGGACTTCTGGGATGAAGTCACCATGAACTTCAGTGAAGCGGATGATGTTGGGGAAACATCCACCAGTATGCGGCAGCAATCGCAGGTCCTGTCTGATCGGGAACGCAGTCATTTGAATACGGCTGCTGCGCTGGACAAAATGAAACGACTGCATCACTCGCCGTATTTTGGACGTATCGATTTTAAGGAAGACGGTTATCCGCAAGCAGAACGGATCTATCTCGGTATTGCTTCACTGCTTGATGAGAAGGAAGAATCCTTTCTGGTCTACGACTGGAGAGCACCGATATCCAATCTGTATTACGATGGCGCCCCAGGACCGATCACTTATGATACACCGAGCGGTGAAATCAGCGGCAATATTGAAATGAAACGACAGTTTGTCATTCGGGACGGGCGTATCCGTTTTATGTTTGATACCGGGGTTACGATTGGGGATGAGCTGCTGCAGGCGGTGCTGAGCCGGACATCGGATGCACAGATGAAGAGTATTGTGGCGACCATTCAGAAGGAACAGAACCGAATTATCCGTAATGACCGTACACGAATGCTGATTGTACAGGGAGCAGCCGGCAGTGGTAAAACTTCAGCCGCACTTCAGCGCGTAGCCTATCTTTTATACAAATATCGCGAGCATTTGCAGGCAGACCAGATGGTGCTTTTTTCGCCGAACCCGATGTTTAACAGTTACGTATCGACGGTACTGCCTGAGCTTGGGGAAGAAAATATGCTGCAAACGACGTTTCAGGAGTACCTGGAACGCAGGCTTGGCCGCGAATATCAGCTGGAGGATCCGTTCATTCAGCTCGAATATGTTCTTTCCAATACGGAAGATCCAGGTTACACGGCGCGCATGTCAGGGATCCGTTTCAAGTCTTCCGAATCGTTTCTGAAAGTGATTACGCGATTCAAGGACAGCCTCATGTCGGACGGCATGAAATTCAAACCGGTGCGCTTCCAGGGACAGGCGGTTGTCACAGCGGAGGCGATGGCCGAGAAATTCTACAGCTTCGGGTCATCGGTGAAGCTTGTGAATCGTCTGGAGATGCTGAGGGACTGGATGCTGAAGGAATTGTCGGCGTTTGGTAAAAGCGAATTGGAGGCACCTTGGGTTGATCAGCAGTTGGATCTCATGGAGCCGGAAGATCTGCAGCGTGCTTATCAGCGGCTAAAACGCAAACAAAAAGAGAAAGTGGATACGTTTGATGATTTTGCACAGGAAAGAGAGATCTTGGCCCGTATGGTGGTTAGTGATCGGCTCAAGCCCTTGCGCAAGTGGATCAAATCGCTGCGATTCGTTGATGTTCGCCAGTTATATACGCATCTGTTCCAGGACCAGGCACAAATGATTCGACTTCTGGAAGGCGAAGCACTGCCTACCCACTGGGAAGAAATCTGCAGCATGACACTTCGCCGAATGAAGGTACAGGAACTGGCCTATGAGGATATTACACCTTATCTCTATTTGCGGGAGCTTCTGCTTGGATTCCATATCAACTCGAATATCAGGCATGTGATTATTGACGAGGCGCAGGATTATTCTGCGTTTCAGCTAGCCTTCATGAAGAGACTGTTTCCACGGGCGAAAATAACGGCTTTGGGTGATTTTAATCAGGCGATCTATGCCCATTCTTCAGTGCTCAGTGGTACTGGACCACTGACAAACCTGTATGGGCCGGAGAATACCGAGGTGATTGAACTTACGCGGAGCTACCGTTCAACACAGGAGATTGTGGAGTTTACAAGGGGAATGGTTCCTGGTGGGGAAGAGATCATTCCGTTCAATCGCAGCGGCGAGAAGCCGGCAGTCAATGTGTCATCCGATTCTGAGGAGCATATGAAGAGGATTACGGCGGATCTTAGCTATCTCATTCAGGAAGAGTATGAATCGGTTGCGGTAATCTGTAAGACGGCAGAAGAGAGCAGGGAAGTGCATGAGGCGTTAAGCCGCGTTCTGCCTACAGCACCGAAATTGATCAAAAAGACAACACTTGCCTTCGAACGGGGTGTACATGTCATACCTGCATACCTTGCAAAAGGAGTGGAGTTTGATGCGGTGCTGATCTATGACGGTTCTGCAGAACAATATGCACAAGAGCACGAACGCAAGCTGTTTTATACGGCGTGTACCCGAGCGATGCACCTGCTGCATGTATACAGCCTTGGTAAACCAAGTCCGTTCATAACTTCACAACCGCAGCAATTATATGCCATGAACCATGTATCTGCTGCCCAAGCGGATTAAACAAAGGTGATCCTTATAACGTAAGAGAAGACTTCCGTTCCCTCGAACGGGAGTTTTTCTATGTATGGCAAGGTTTCGACAGAGTTAAACTGAATGCGAGAGCTGGGGCTGGATAACCTTTCCTGACATCAGACTGAATGGGTTTAGCTCCGTCGATAATTATTGTGCTTGAATTTGTCTTCATGCACAATTGGTGGGAATTTTCTTTACACATGCCGTGCGGACTCATATAATCGTAACAATATATTTTTTTGGGATCGTTAATGAATGAAGGAGGCAGTGGCATGAACAAACCATCTTTTGAACGGCCATTAATGGCAGACTGTGTACCTGATCTGGTAGCAACAGCGCGGGGAGATCTGAAGGCGACATTAGTCATTCGGGGAGGGACGCTGGTCAATGTCATCTCAGGTGAAATTTTGCCGGATATGTCGGTTGCGGTGCAGGGAGCGCGAATTGCCTATGTTGGCAAGGATGTGAGCCATACGATCGGAGAACATACACGCATCATCGAAGCAGAAGGAAGATACATTGCTCCAGGATTGCTGGATGGACATTGCCACATCGAGAGCACCCAGATGAAGGTGACTGAGTTTGCGAGAGCCGTGCTGCCTTCGGGTACAACCGGTGGTTTTTTTGACCCGCATGAGATTTCCAACGTTCTTGGACTCAAGGGTCTGCGGCTTATGCTGGACGAAGCGAGAACTACACCAATGGCTGCCTATATGCAGGTGGCTTCCTGTGTGCCTTCAACACATCCTGGCTTGGAGACGACAGGGGCTTACATTGGACCTGAGGAAGTGGCTGAGGCTCTCTCCTGGGGACCTGACATGATTGGGCTTGGTGAAGTCATGAATTTCCCGGGTGTCGTGTACGGGGATGAATCGATGATCGGAGAAATCCAAGCTACGCTGCGGGCCGGCAAGGTGGCGGACGGTCACTTTACCTGGGCAGCGGACGATTGGCGTTTACCTGTCTATGCAGCAAGTGGTGTTACTGGAGATCATGAATGTGTAACGAAGGAAGATGTATTGGAGCGTCTGCGACTCGGCATGTATGCCAAAATGCGCCAGGGATCGGCGTGGCATGATGTTGCCGAAACCATCAAAGCCTGTACTGAACTCGGGCTGGATACTCGCCGAATGATGCTGGTGACCGATGATCGGAGTTCTGAATCGCTGCTCAAAGAAGGACATATGGACTTTGTCGTTCGTTTGGCCATTTCACAGGGTGTCAAACCTGTAACTGCGTTCCAAATGGCAACGATAAACACAGCTGAACGTTTCGGTGTGGCACGTGATATTGGTGCGGTTATCCCGGGCAATATAGCTGATATCATTTTGCTGGATGGCCGACTGGCAGATGTGCGTGTGGGCATGACCATTGCTGCCGGGCATATTGTCGCAGAGAAGGGGAAGATGTCTGCCGTTTGGGATAGCTTCACTTATCCGGAAGAAGCGCTGAATACGGTGAAACTGGAAGCCAATATTCAGCCGAAGGACATGGAACTGGCAGCGCCGATTACTGAGGGGACCCTTGGGGCGAAGATCATTCATGTGACCGAAAACCATGTGGATACCAAAGAGAAACATGTTCCTGTACAAGTGCAAAATGGTCAGGTGGTTGTGTCCACGACGGGGGATATCTGCAAAATTGCTGTACTGGAACGACATAAACGAACCGGAAACAAGGCAGTTGCTCTCGTTGGCGGCATTGGATTCACACGTCCTGCAGCCATTGCTATGACGGTAGCTCATGACAGTCACAATCTTCTAATTATCGGTAACGATGATGCCTTGATGGCTGAGGCAGGTAATCGCGTGATTTGCATGCAAGGCGGGGTAGCCGTGATTACGGATGAAGGATTAACCGAGTTTCCGCTTCGGATCGCAGGATTAATGTCCACTGAGCCATTTGAAGAGGTCGCTGCACAATCCGCTGCAATCAGTGAAGCACTGCAATCTGCAGGCTGTACTCTGAATAATGCGTTTATGACACTTTCCCTGCTTGCTCTGGTTGTTATTCCCGAGCTGCGTTTGTCGGATAAGGGGTTAGTACGTATCTCGGCAGACGGAATTGAACTGGTAACGCTATTTGATGAGATCACGGACAGCAGCCCCATTACACCTGCGGGAACTTAATAGGAGAAAGTGTTCTCTCGCTGGTTTTTATGCAAATGATGAACAGAAAATAACATAACATGGATGGATGAAGTGAAAGTCGCCCTTAGGGCGGCTTTTTTTCGTGTTCCTTTGAGAAAACGCTTCCTGGGCCTTCTGTTGGTTATTCTGATATGGAAATTACGACAGAAGTTGTGGAAATTATCCGTGTAAATTCAAAAAAAATGAATAAATAAGACTTTAGAACTATGAATACAGAAGTGTGAATTCCCGAAATAATCTTATATGATTCTTTCGTCGTAAGTCTAGAAGATGATATTGCATATGAAAGCAAATGCATAAACGAATTGTTTATCTGATTCATAAAATGAATGGTAAAGCGACAAATATTCTTCCGAATTACGACGATGGAGCGGTAAATTACAAGGGGAGTGTACAAATATGCAAAGCAAGCGGGGGTTTCATTTTATTAAAATCATCAGCTGTTTGGTCCTGATTGCGGGTGTCACGTTCTCATCCAAGAGCATTGCGCAGGGTTCTGTAGAAAGTTATGAATCCATCCATGGCAACGTAGAAGGACCGCTTAGGGCGACTTGGGTTTGGGATACCACTCAGATTGCGAACAATCCGCAAGAGGTGTTGAAATTTGCCGTGGATCACGATATCAACACGATCTATCTGCAGATTAATCGCGATGTGAAGATTCCCTACTATACAGACTTCATTCGGAAGGCCAGAGCTTATAATATCGCTGTCGATGTAATGGACGGAAGAGCGGCTTGGGGACTGACCGAAAGTAGAGAACAAATTGCAAGTTTCCTCGACTGGATCGAAGCCTATCAGAATCAGGTCGAGCCTAACGAGAAATTTGCAGGGATTCATCTCGATATTGAACCACATGTCCATCCGGAGTGGAAAACCAATCAGGCCAGTGTTATTACGCAGTGGCAAGGGAATGTTCAATATATTGTTGACCGCGCTGCCCTGATGAATATGCCTGTGGCTGCAGACTTGCCTTTCTGGCTGGATAACTACAACATTCCGGGTTCAACGATGGCTGTGAGCAGCTGGATGATCCGCAAATTTGATTCCATTACGATTATGGCTTACCGCGATACGGCTGCAGCAATCTATAACGTGGCAAAAGACGAGCTAGCAGAAGCTTCCCTGCTGGGCAAAACAATATCCATTGCCGTAGAGACGAAGCAGAGCAAGGAAGGCGAATTCATTACATTTTATGAGGAAGGCTCAGCGTATATGGAATCTCAGCTTAAGCTGGTGGAGAAGTTGGCGGAAGAGCACTCATCATTCAACGGATTCTCCATACATGAATACTCTTCGTGGAAAACGTTGAAGTAATATACACGGTAACAAAGGCAAAACTATTTAGCTCAAAAAAGAAAAGGTGCTTGCAGCATAATCGCTGTAGGCACCTTTTTCTTTCATATAAGTGCAGGCTCCATGGCCACTTTCTCATAAAACATTTTCCGATACTGCGAGGGGGTGGTATTTTTGTGTTTTTTGAATGTTGTGATGAAATAGCTGAGATGTTCGAAACCGACATCCATGGCAATATCCACGATTTTGTGATCCGTGTTCTCGAGCTGATAACAGGCTTGCTGCACACGGTAGTAGTTAATGTAGTCGACAGGACTTTTCTGCACCATCTGCTTGAAAAAACGACAAAAGTGTCCTTCGCTCATATTGGCCTCATCTGCCAGTTCCTTCAGCTTCAGCGGCTCAGGGTAGCGTTTATGAATGTAGCCAAGCACGGATTTGAGCCGCTCCACTTTGTCATGACTGCCCGTTGGGACGGTACCTTTGACAGGCGCAGGGCGCATGTGGTCAAACATACGGGCGAAAATGAGATACAGATAGGCTTTGGTTGTCATCTCACAGGTCTCCGAACCGTTCGCATGATCAGCGAAGATCTGTTGGAGATGCAGGAGGATCTCGCGCCCCCAGTCATCCTCCGGCTTCATATGAAATGGAGGGATCAGCGTCTTATGAACGAGGGGTCCAATGAACTTCTCCTGTACGGCATCGAAGGTACGGCTGCCCAGCAGCTCCGGACTGAACACGATGGAGGAGAAAACGCAGGGGAGGTCGCTTTTCAAATAGCCTGCATGAATTTCGCCACGGTTGACAAAAATCGCTTCGCCCGCTTTCACCTCCACTGTATTCATGTCAATCTGGAACACTGCGCTGCCTTGGGTAACCATCGTAAATTCCATCTCATCGTGCCAGTGGCAATCCAGAATGCTATCTCCATTTAACTGTTCAATATCCGGATAAACACTGACGGGATACATTGCATTACCGTGAATCCGGTCCTCCCGTAATTGTTCACGTTCCATAGAAGGTTCTCCTTTGATGTTATTATTAATGTAATCGTTTCCATAGATTGGTGATCTTGTTTAAGAATCGGACAGGAAATATCAAAATCGTGATATATTTAGTCAAAATATCGGAAGAAAACCATGATTAATATCAATATTATTATAGTATAACCGAAGGGGGAAAGAAAACATGAAATTTACTGATGGATTCTGGATGACTCGTGAAGGATACCAAATTCAAAACCCGACTGACATTCGTGATATTGTGCAAAAAGGGGATTCTTTGACCGTATATGCGGCAACTAAATATATTCGCACCAAAGGTGACACGTTGAACGGTACATTGCTTAAAGCAACGTACAGCTCACCTATGCCTAACGTTATTCGTGTAACCTTGAATCACCATAAGGGAAGAGTGAATAAAGGGCCTGAATTTGAACTCAACCATCAAGATGTGAATGTTGACATCTCGCAAGATGAACAAGGTGCTGTTTTGAAAAGCGGCAATCTTGAAGTTCAAATTGACAAAACAAAAGGTTGGGACGTCAGCTTCCTTTATGGAGGAAAACGGATTACAGGAAGTGGCCAGAGAGCGGCTGGTTATATTACAGGCCCAACGAAAGAAGCGTATTTCCGCGAGCAGCTTGATCTTGGCGTAGGTGAATACGTTTACGGTCTTGGCGAGCGCTTCACACCGTTTGTTAAGAACGGTCAAGTGGTTGACACTTGGAATGAAGACGGCGGTACAAGCAGCGAGCAGTCCTACAAGAACATTCCTTTCTATTTGTCCAGCAAAGGATATGGCGTATTTGTAAACCATCCTGAACGCGTATCGTATGAGATTGCATCTGAGAATGTATCTAAAGTGCAGTTCAGCGTAGAAGGCGAAACTTTGGAATACTTTATTATCGGCGGTGACAATCCAAAGGATGTACTTGATAATTACACTAAATTAACAGGTAAACCAGCGCTTCCACCGGCATGGACGTTTGGTCTGTGGCTGACAACATCATTCACAACAGATTATGATGAAGCAACGGTTAACCATTTCGTGGACGGCATGGCTGAACGTGATCTTCCACTTTCCGTATTCCATTTTGACTGCTTCTGGATGAAGGAATACCAATGGTCTGATTTCGTATGGGATAAAGAGATGTTCCCGGATCCGGAAGGCATGATTCGCCGTCTGAAAGACAAAGGTCTTAAAATATGTGCTTGGATTAACCCTTATATTGCAGAAAAATCCTACTTGTTTGATGAAGGTATGGAGAACGGTTATCTGGTAAAAACAGCTGATGGCAGCGTATGGCAATGGGATATGTGGCAAGCAGGGATGGCTCTGGTTGATTTCACGAATCCGGATGCTGTTAATTGGTATAAGAGCAAGCTGGAAGTGCTGCTTTATCAAGGTGTAGATTCATTCAAGACAGACTTCGGTGAAAGAATTCCAACCGATGTTGTATACTTTGACGGCTCTGATCCGGTTAAAATGCACAACTACTATACACATCTCTATAACAAAGCTGTATTTGAATTGCTTGAAGAGAAGATTGGCAAGAACGAAGCAGCCCTGTTTGCCCGCTCGGCAACAGCAGGTGGTCAACAGTTCCCGGTTCACTGGGGCGGAGACTGCTCTTCTACGTATGAATCCATGGCTGAATCGCTTCGCGGCGGCTTGTCCCTCGGACTTTCCGGCTTCGGCTTCTGGAGTCATGATATCAGCGGATTTGAAAATACAGCGACCCCTGACGTTTACAAACGCTGGGTACAATTCGGATTGTTGTCTTCTCACAGCCGTTTACACGGAAGTACTTCGTATCGTGTGCCTTGGCTCTTTGACGAGGAATCCGTGGACGTTGTACGTGACTTCACCAAACTTAAAAACAGCCTGATGCCATACCTTTACAATTCTGCTCAGGAATCGACTGTGAAAGGCATTCCGATGATGCGTGCCATGGTGCTGGAATTCCCAGAAGATCCTGCAACATACAGCCTCGATACTCAATACATGTTTGGTGATTCGATCCTTGTTGCGCCAATCTTTAATAAGGAAGGCGATGTAACTTACTACTTGCCAGAAGGAACGTGGACAAACTTCCTTACAGGTGATAAAGTGCAAGGCGGTCGTTTTGTACGTGAGAATCACAACTTCCGCACATTGCCAATGATGATCAAACCAAACAGTTTGGTTGCAGTGGGTGCGACCAATAGCAAACCGGATTATGATTTTGCAAATGACGTTTCCCTGCACTTGTTCGAGCTTGCTGATGGCAACACTGCACAAGCGGTTGTTGTGAATCAACAGGCTGAGCAGGAACTGGTTGTTAACGTAACCCGTAATGGATCTGTTCTGGAGGTGCGTGCTGAAGGTGCAGGCAAACCATGGAATGTGGTTCTGCGCGGCATCGGAAGTGTATCCAGTGTCGAGGGTGGATCTCAGGCTTCTGGTGAACAGGGCGTTGTTGTAACTGCAGCAGCAGGCGTAAGCTCGCTCTCCATTCAATTGTAATTAGCATGTATGACTTAGAGGACGGTACCGCAAGGTGCCGTTCTGTTTGTCTACAACGGAGACAGGCAGAAGTGGTTGCAGCGAGCAAAACATAGTATGATTTAGGATAGACAGAAATGGATAGGGGTATGAAAGCAATTGAGTACCATTTCTACAGGTTTACACCGAGTTATCACGACCGAAATATTACATCAATTGGTAGAGAAACTTTTGGAACCGCTACCAAAGTAAAGGGTTATTCGCTCTTTCAGGGCGGACTATTCAATACAACCTACAGAATACAGCTGGAGCATACAGATTATTCGGAACAATGGAAGATGATCCTTGTACCATATCAATAATTAGGAGGATTTAGTATGAAGGAATATGAACAATACCCCATGTGGGATGCAGCATTGCCGCTCGAACGGCGATTGGATGACCTGATTGAACGTTTAACGATAGAAGAGAAGATCAGCCTGATTCCTACTCGTGAAGCAGCTGTCCCGCGGCTGGGGATTCCTGCATACAACGTTGGGGGTGAAGCTGCCCATGGGGTGGCCTGGAAAGGGGAAGCAACCGTTTTTCCACAGCCTCTCGGACTCTCCAGCACATGGAATACGGCACTCATGCGTGAAATTGGTTCAGTCATTGGAGATGAGGCCAGAGCCTACCACCATCGCGAACCTGAACGCCACGGCTTGACCTTATGGGCACCAACCGTCGATCTGGAGCGTGATCCACGTTGGGGAAGAACAGAAGAAGGCTATGGTGAAGACCCTGTATTAACGGGTGAGATGTCGGCAGCTCTCGTGCAAGGCATGCAGGGGAATCATTCATTTTATTTGAAAATGGTAGCTACCCTGAAGCACTTTTTCGCCAATAATAACGAAAAAGACCGGCTAAATTGTTCATCCAGCATTGATCCGCGGAATTTACGTGAGTACTATCTTAAGGCATTTGAGACACCGTTTGTTGAGGGTGGTGCCTTATCCATGATGACAGCCTATAATTCCATCAACGGGACCCCTGCAATTGAAAGTCCTTATGTGAACGATGTGGTCAAAGGCGAATGGGCTATGCCTGGTTTTATCGTCTGTGACGGAGGAGACCTCTCCCAAACCGTAAACTACCATGGATACCATGCGACGCACGCCGAATCTGCGGCAGGTGCCTTGAAGGCAGGTGTGGATTGCCTGACCGATGAAGTGGATCTGGTGGTCTCTGCATTGGAAGAGGCCCTTGATCGAAATTTACTGGAAGAAGAAGATCTGGACCGGGCTATTCGCAACATATTTGGTGTGCGCATGCGCCTAGGACAACTGGACCGCTCGGGTCTTAATCCATATGCGTCTATACCGGAGTCTGTCCTGTGTGCGCCAGAACATGCCAATTTAAGCTATCGAGCTGCGGTAGAATCCATCGTTTTGCTGAAAAATGAGGGTTTGCTCCCATTAAAGTCTGATGCACTTCGCAAAGTGAGCGTCATTGGACCTCTCGCGGATGCGGTGTTCACCGATTGGTACAGCGGTACGCTGCCGTATCATATCACGGCACTGGATGGTTTGCGGAACCGATTGACTGATACAGAGATCCTCTATGAGGACGGAAATGATCGAATCAGTCTCAAGACTACGGAAGGGCAGGTATTATCCATCGGGGACGAAGGAATCATTGTTGCCGTTCCTGAAGGCAGTGCCGAGGGGGCTACGTTCGTTCACCAGGATTGGGGATGGGGAAGCCATACGCTGCGAAGCGTGAAGAATAATCGTTATGTTACGTTAAACGAGGAAGGTAAATATCAGGCGATTGCACCAGAGATCGGTGGATGGTTTGTGAAGGAAGTCGTGCAATTTGATCCCCAGATCGATGACAGCAGCTTGTTGCGGACGTGGAATGGAATTCCATTGGGCCTTGCTGAACATCAGGGCAAGCATGTTTTGGCACCAGTTACTGCTACACCGGAGGATGGAGTGGAAGCATCAAAAGTGAGTAACTCGGTGATTGGAGCGAAGGAGCCGGTTACACTGGTGAAGCATGTCGAGATAGACGGTATTCAGCGAGCAGTAGCTGCTGCAAAAGCAAGTGATTCAGCTGTTGTGGTTGTCGGCAATAGTCCCTATATTAATGGCAAGGAAGAAATCGATCGGCCAGGTCTCACCCTCCCGTCTGAGCAGATCCGTCTAGTCAAAGAGGTTTGCAAGGTAAATCCGAATACCATTGTAGTGATTGTAGGAAGTTATCCATTTACATTGCAGGAGTTAAAGGACATCGCTCCAGCCATCGTATCCTTGACCCATGCAGGGCAAGAGCTTGGACATGCGGTTGCAGATGTGCTGCTTGGCGCGTATGCTCCGGCAGGTAGACTGAATATGACCTGGTACGAGGATGAATCTCAGCTTCCCGATATGATGGATTACGATATTATTAATAACGGTACGACATATATGTACCATGAGGGTCCGGTACTATATCCATTTGGTCATGGTTTGACTTATTCCCCGTTCGAATATGATGGAATTAGCGCTCAGCGAATAGAAGTAGCATCCGGAACGGATGTGTTGAAAGTTGAAGTGCAAGTCCGAAATGCAGGAGAAGTTGCAAGTGATGAAGTGGTACAAATCTATGGGCACCCGCAGACATCCCGAGTGAAGCGGCCTTTGAAGCAATTAATTGGCTTTAAGCGTATACATCTTGCATCTGGCGAAGTGGAGACGGTATCTTTTGAAATCCCTGTGCAAAAGCTTGCCTTCTGGGATGTCACACGTGAGCGGTACTGCGTGGAGACAGCGACCTGGTCCTTTATGGCTGGACGCTCTTCGGAGGATATTCGTCAGACAACCGATATGGAGATCGAGGGAGAGATTATACCAGCCCGCCGACTGGACTTGCCAACATTTGCAGAAAATTTTGATGAGTATGCAGGTGTGCTCCTGGATGAGTGCCTGGAAGGGCGATCGGCAGTTCGGGTCGTTGCTCCTGGAGAACCATTGTATAAGGAAGATCAGGCCGCCTGGATTGGTTTCCTGAATAACGGAACACAAGGAGCTCATGCATTTGAGGCACGGGTAGCTGCTTTTGGAAAAAATGGTGAACTGCAGATTCGTTCAGGAGCTCCAGATGGACCGGTTCTTGGGACATGTTCTGTGCCCATGAATATATCTGACTCTGCACTGGGTCAAGGTCGTTCTGACATCGAATGGACAACGGTGCAATGCCCGCTCCAACCTGAGCAGGAGCTTGATCGTTTATATATTGTGTTCCAAGGTGGCGCAGCCGTTCAGCAGTTCCAATTAAAATGTTAGCCCTTGCAGCGAACTGAAAACGTTATATTTCACTACGATCATTAATATGCATAGACCGTTCCGGACTCCAAAATCCAGAACGGTTTTTTTACATGCATGCAACTGAACTTTTTTACATATCCCGTATAAACCATTGGCGAACAAACCACACTAACATTGTTGTTTTCCGATCTCGTAAAGGTGGTTAAGGCATGAAAGATAAAAAGTGGGACCTCGTCGCACTTGCTTCCATCCCGGTGATTATGACTTTGGGTAACTCCATGCTAATTCCGATCCTTCCCCAGATTGAGCGTGAACTGAAAGTTTCTTCTTTCAAGGTCAGCATGCTTATCACGGTATACGCAGTAGTTGCCATACTGTTGATTCCGATTGCAGGGTATCTGTCGGATCGATTCGGACGTAAAGCGGTCATTATCCCCAGCCTTATTATTGCTGCAGCAGGGGGTGCCGTAGCGGGCGTAGCTGCATTACTGCTGGACGGAAGCATAGCGTATTGGACTATACTTGGTGGAAGGCTTCTGCAAGGAATAGGCGCAGCTGGGGCCTTTCCCATCGTCATTCCACTTGTTGGCGACATGTTTGACGACGAGAAGCAGGTCAGCAAGAGTTTGGGTATTATCGAAACATCCAATACGTTCGGTAAAGTTATAAGCCCCATTTTGGGTGCTGCACTCGCTGTATGGCTTTGGTACCTGCCGTTTATGGCGATACCGGTGCTCTGTTTGCTTTCACTGGTACTCGTTATTTTTCTGGTGAAAACGCCGAAGAAAAAAGAAAAGCCACCGACCTTCACCGAGTTTGTCTCATCCGTTCGCACAGTGCTTAAAGAAAAAGGCCGCTGGCTATATGCACTCTTTGCCATCGGTGGGATTTGCATGTTTGTTATATTTGGCGTGCTTTTTTATTTGTCGGAAACGCTGGAGTCGGAGTACAAGCTCAAAGGCGTACTTAAGGGTCTTGTGCTTGCAATACCGCTGGCGGCCCTGTGCTTGTCGTCATTCCTCGCAGGCAAATGGATAGGCAAGAGCAAGGTTCGCATGAAATGGGTAGGATTTACGGGACTGGTGATTCTGACCGGCGCTCTGGTCATTATGGGACTCTGGGATAACATTTACCTGGTGGTGGGATTATTCACGCTCGGAAGTGTAGGGATTGGGGCCACGCTCCCATGTCTTGATGCACTGATTACTGAAGGCGTTGACAAAGCGCAGCGCGGTACAATTACAGCCTTGTTCAGCAGTATGCGATTTATTGGCGTTTCTTTGGGGCCGCCGGTGGTATCCCTACTCATTGGGACTTCGCATTTTATTCTCTTTGTTGTAATCGCAGCTTCTGGAGCCGTAGGTGGTCTGCTTACGTTATTTGCGGTTAAGCCGGAAAAAGGGAAACAACCCAACTCAGGGGAAGCCCATGACAAGTTGGAGCAAAATGCGGAGACGAATCATGTACCTCGGCGAGTACCCGTTAGGCGAAAGAAAAGTCCTTTTTAATAATCTGCAAATTTAACAAAAACGCGTTTGCTGGTGAGAACATACTTCTCAACTGGCAAACGCGTTTTTTAATAATGCGGAAATATTTATTTTTCAACCGATGTGTCTGAATTCTTCTCCTTGGAGTCTGATTCCGTGGCCGATATATGCGTATGGGCAAGCAGCGGATGAACGGAAACGGCGAAAGTTCCACTTCGTTTACCTTGAATAAGGTAGATCAGCAAGAACACAATCATGAATATGACAGAATACCGGTACATATCTGTGTAGCTTGTCATGGAGGCGATAGCACCAAGCAGCAGAGCTCCCATAGCAATCCCCAAATCAAGTGTATTCAAGAACATACCGTTCGCCATCCCGCGCTGGGTTGGAGCTACAATTTGAATCATCCAGGTCTGCAGTGAAGATTGCATGGAACCATATCCAATGCCGTATATAAATGCTGCTACAAACAAAATCGGCATGGACGTTGCAAAAGAGAGGATAATCAGTCCAACAGCAACAAAAATCGCTCCAGGAATAAGCAAAGCTTTGGGACCCTTGCTATCATACAATCTGCCTGCAAATGGTCTTACAAGCAGTACAGCTAACGCGTTAAACAAGAAAAATAGCGCAGGATTGGCCAGATTGGCCTCTTTGCCATATAACACGATGAATCCGACAAGTCCACCATAGGTAATGGATAACAGACAATTCAACATACTGGGCAAGATCAATTTGCGATTAAAAGGGATTTTCTCCCTAGTTCCGGAAACGTTCGCTACGGGCCCGGTTGAAGCTTGAGCGGAACCAGCATGCGAACGTGCTGCTTTCTTACGTGTTAACGAATAACTGAGCGGATAGATGACGACGATTACGCCGGCTGTACACAGCATAAGTGTTACGAATCCCGAACCCTGCAGCAACGTGACCCCGATAATGGGACCCATGGACATGGCGAGACTCGTGGATAATCCGAAATAGCCCATTCCTTCGCCCATTCGTTTAACGGGGATAATGTCAGAGGCCATGGTTGGGAACGCGGTACTGCTCAATCCAAAACCAACACCAAAAATCATGCGCAGCAGCAACAGTACAGCTATGCCGGCAGCAAAATAATACCCGAGTGTTGCCAGAAGGGCTACAGACAGGCCAATGTAGATCATGGCATTACGGAGACCTTTCTCGAGTGCTTTGGCGGAGTACAAGCGTGCTGCAATTGCACTAAGTGCAAAAAGACAGGTAAATAGGCTGACTTCAAAAGCATTAGCGTGGAAACGCTCCTGTACATAGGAAGGAAGAGGAGAAACAATCATATGCAGCTGTAGAAAAAGCAGGAAGTTGCAAAGCATGAGTAAAATAAAATCGGTGGTCCAAAGTTTAACCTGTGTAGATCGGTCTTTCATATTAATACATTCCCCCTTGATGTTCAGTTCATTACAAGTTGCGATTGATGAGGGAAAGAGTATGTTTAAATGCTTCCATCTGGTCTTCGGGTATACCTTCAGCAAGTTCTTTATTCATTTCTCTTTCAATGGGAACCAGAATATCGATCAACGCTTTACCTTCCGCAGTCAAGTAGAGGAGATAAGCTCTTCGATCCTGTTCACTGGTCCGGCGTTCAACCCATCCTTTTTTTTCGAGTAGATCAATAATGCGTGCAGTGGTAGGTTGATCCTTCAGGACGCGACTCGCAACTTCTTTCTGGTTCACGCCTTCTCCCTTATCGATATTGAACAGAACAGAGAATTGCTCGGTTGTTATATCGTAAGGTTTGAAGCGGGTCGCAAGTAAAGCGGCTGCTTTGCGATATGTGAAGCCCAGCATAAATCCGACCGATTGCTCCAGCGAATATTCCATACGAACGTAATTCCTCACTTTCCTGTATGAATCAACTTCAAACTAGTTACTTGTTATAACAACTATATGTTATGCAATCAATTTTGTCAAAGATAATTGGATATAATCCGCTTCCAAATTGGATTGTGCGAAGTTAGAAAATACTGATAGAATGGAAGTGAACTGCATAGGTGGAAAGTTAAGGATGTCATCTTAGAATACCGAAGGCCATTCTGCTTCATTCGATGTGGAGCTAACAAGGAGAGCTGAGTATGCTGAAAAACATTCCTGCAATAATTTCTCCAGAACTGCTTAAGATTATGTCCGAGATGGGTCATGGGGACGAATTGGTTCTCGCTGATGGCAATTTCCCCGCAGCCAGCCATGCTAGGCATCTCATCCGTTGTGACGCGCTGGGAACCGTAGAGTTATTGGAAGCCATCTTGAGTTTGTATCCACTCGATACGTATGCAGAACGGCCTGCAGCCGTCATGCAGGTTGTTGAGGGAGATCAGGTCGTTCCGATTATCTGGGAGGATTACCGCAGGCTGATCTTGGAGCATGAAGGCATCACAGACGCCTTCGATCATGAGGAACGATTTTCGTTCTATGAGAGAGCTTCCCGCGCCTATGCCATTGTAGCTACCGGTGAACGTGCCCAATATGCCAATCTGATCCTGAAAAAAGGAGTAATTTTCCCAGATACAAGCCCTAATCCGCAAAACCAACGTGTGGAATTAAAGTGATTTCCAGTGAAGTGTTTAGTCATGGCGACGGAGCTAGTTACGCTCCAGTTCGCCTTTTTGTTTATCCAATTGTTCTGCTTGAAGCAAGGGGAATGTGTGCGTATGTAGCTGCTATGGTCAAACCGGCGAATTATATTGCAAACTTTGATGCAGATGATGAATGGGTAGATGGTTGTAAATGCCTTAAACTAAATATGAACATATGAAGGAATCAATCCGTTTAAAGGGGGATGGAACAAATGGTGTACCGGGTTAGACGGGCAGAGTTAGATGATGCCCAGCGGATAGGCGAACTATTCAACCAATACAGAATGTTTTACAACCAGGTTTCTGATACGGAGGGAGCCATGAAATACATTCAGGAGCGTTTGAAAAAGAATGAATCTGTTATATGGATTGCAGAAACCGAATCGGAATTGGAGTCGGCTCAAGGGAATTTAGGTGGATTTGTTCAGTTATATCCAAGCTTCAGTTCAGTGTCCATGGGTTCCATATGGGTCCTGAATGATCTCTACGTACATACGGACTACCGACGGAAAGGCATAGCACGCAAACTGCTGCAGGCGGCACAAACCTTCGCCAGTGAAACAGGGGCCATTCGAGTTACCTTATCTACAGCGATAAGCAATAAACAGGCAAAGGCGTTATATGAATCTGAGGGATATGCGAAAGATGATCACTTCCTGTATTATGAACGTAATGTGTGAATAATCTTGCATAGGTAAATTCGAAACCGAGATAGACAAGGGAGGGATTAACGCAAAATGATGCAGTGGATCGCCATGATCACGATGTTGATCGATCATATAGGGGCCGTCTTTTATCCGCAGGTAGAGGAGCTGAGAATCATTGGCC
The DNA here is from genome assembly GCF_039831995.1 of Paenibacillus pabuli. NCBI lineage: Bacteria > Bacillati > Bacillota > Bacilli > Caryophanales > Paenibacillaceae > Paenibacillus > Paenibacillus pabuli. The sequence continues at coordinate 1,855,992 of NZ_JBDOIO010000003.1, read as the reverse complement.
GGATTGCTTTTCCTATATATGCATTCGCTGTTTATATCGGGTACAAGCATACACGCAATGTACAAAAATATATCTGGCGTCTTTTTTGGATCGCAGTGATCTCCCAAATCCCTTTCATGGCAGCATTTAATCACTTGTCCTTAAACGTCGTGTGGACCTTGTGGTCGTCACTGCTGGTTTTGCTGGCACTGGACAAACTACCCAACCGGTTACTGGGTATCCCCATTGTTATTGGCTCAGGGATTGTCATGGAGATGACGGCCATGGATTACGGCATGTATGGATTGCTTCTTGTAATGTTATTCCGATACTTTCAGGGACCTGTACTTGTGCTGGGGCATGTTTTGTTAACGGCTCTCTATATCCAGCTCTATAGCAGTTCGGTGCAGATGTACAGTGTAGTGGCTACATTAGGTATTGCGATTGCGCAGTACTACGGAGCGGGTTTTCGTTTAAAAGGGCCAAGGTGGATCTGGCGTTACTTTTACCCGGCTCATCTTGCCGTTATTGCGATTATTCGCTGGATTTAACAATAAACAAGCCACCTTGCTGTCAGAAATGACGGCTAGGTGGCTTGTTTGTTATTCATAGGTAAATTGATTACTCCACAATATGCGATGTGGAAGATTCAAGCTGCGGCTGATTAGCAGCAGGGAAATATCCAATGTTAACTGCATATTGCAACATGCTGGAGATGAATTGATCATCTGCTTTTGCACAGTGAATTCCGGCTGGCTCCACATACGCTGTTGTTACCGGGCATGCATATACATATGCAGAATCCTTCGCACCGTCACCTTCCAATTGGGCAATGGCGAGCTGCAGGGCCTCCGGATCCTTGCTAATGGATGAGTCGAATAACCAGCTGGTATATTCGTCAAAAGGCAGCGTTTCGACTGCATATCCGGCACGATTGACGGAAGCAATCAAGGAATCGTAACTGATCGACTCCGGATTACAAATGTGGAATACCCGTCCAGCCGTGTCATCACGCAGAGCCAAATGAACGATGGCCTGGCTTGCATAATCAATGGGTGTAAAATCGACCATCCAATCGGCAGCAGGGGCCTTGCCGAGAAGGAGCATCGCCTTGATCATGCGGTAGAAGGCATTGCTGTCGATGTTGGACTGGAAGCGTCCCGTTTCCGAATGACATGTCAGGTTACCTGCACGGTAGATACTTACAGGCACACCTTCCTCTGCCGCGATCATCAGCACTTTCTCTGCTTCAAGTTTACTGTCAGAGTACAGATTCTCTACATGCAGATCTGCCGGGAAACGATCATACTGAAGGGATGATTCCCATTGTCCACTGAGTGCAAGATCTTCCGGTATACCCATGGTGGAGACATGATGGAAGGAAGCACCTGGTTTGCTGCGAATCAGATTTAGCAGGGCAACCGTACCTTCTACATTGGTTTTGGCAAACTGTTCAGCATCCCCAAAGTGTCGTACGTCTGCCGCACAGTGGATTACACGGTCAATCCGGGCTTGCACATTGCTGGTCTGCTCTGCAGTTAAACCCAGGTTAGGCTGCTCCAGATCTCCCTCGATAATCTCCACTCGTGAACCAAGAAGCGCACTGATCTCAGGACCGAAGTAACCGTCCATAACCTTGCTCAAACGCTGCATGGCTGTATTGCCGTCAGATGGACGACGAACAAGTGTATGAATTGTCGCATCCGAATGAATAAGGAGCTGCTGCAGCACATGTGAGCCAAGATAACCTGTAGCACCTGTTAGCAGGACATGTTCCGGCTTGCGAATCTCGGGGTACCCCAGTTGAGATGCCAATTCGACCGGATGCTCAGCCAGTTGGGTGATCACGCCGGTTTGCTCAGCGGATGGTGCAGTCTGCTCGGTAATCTGCGCAAGGGACTGTACCCGAAGTGCTAGGGAGCGAATGGTTTTCTCTGCAAAGAAGTCAGCAATCTTCAGCTGTGGATAGTGCGGCTTCAGAATAACCAGGACATGGATTACTCGCAAGGAGTCGCCACCGATCGTGAAGAAGCTGTCTTCGATTCCAAAGTCGCTGTGGCCGAGAATCTCTTTCCAGGCATTGAATATGATAGCCTCGGTCTCTGTCTCAGGCATCACACGATCCGGGCGATTTTCATGTCTCTCTTCGTTTGGTAGAGATACCATAGCTTTCCGGTGGATTTTGCCGGTTGGTGCAATGGGCATTTCATCAAGCTGACAGATCCATTTCGGTACAAAATAGGATGGGAGCTTGTCTGCCAATTGGGCTTTGATATCGTCAACGGACAGCGTAGTGCCATCTTTGGAAGTGAAATATCCCACAAGCATGTTCTGACCGTCGGATTCTTTCTTGGGAATGACCGCGACATCCTGAACTCCTTCAAGGCGGGCAAAATGATCTTCGATCTCACCGATTTCAATCCGATGACCGCGGATCTTCAGCTGCGAATCACTACGTCCGACGTATTCCAGCAAACCGGTATCAAGCAGCTTGGCAATATCACCGGATTTGTAGATTTTCTCATCGATCGCAAAAGGGTTATCAATAAAGGCTTGCTCTGTACGTTCGGGTTGATTCAAGTACCCTTTCGCCAGCGCTGGAGTGGCAATATATACTTCACCAGGCACGCCTACAGGACATAGCTGCTGCTCTTCATTAACGATATACACTTTGTAGTTATGAATCGGTTTACCAATTGGAATATTAACGACATGATCGGGGACTTGTTCACTGATCCGGTATGTCGTTGTCGCCACGGTACATTCGGTCGGCCCGTACACATTGACGATATCAATCTGGTTACCAAATTTGCGCTGGAAGGCGCGAACCTGTTCTCCGTAGAGGGCTTCGCCTGCAACGGTGATAATTCTAACTTTGGCCAGCTTGTGGAACCCTTCGTCTGACAGATAGGATGCAAGCTGATTAAAGAAGATCGTAGGCAGGATCGTAATGATCGTTGTGCCCGTGCGCTCGATTGCTGTGGCGAACTCCTCTACAGACACACGTTCCTCGGCAGATAACAGATACAATTCGGCTCCATAGAACAGTGCACCGATCGTATCCCACACGGAAGCATCGAAGCTGTATGTAGCAAACTGAGTCAATACGTCGCCGGCCTGAATGTCACAATCGCGCTGCACAACACTTCCAAGGTTGACAACCCCGCGATGGGCCACGAGTGCTCCTTTGGGTTTGCCTGTGGATCCGGAGGTGTAGATGATGTAAGCGAGATCGTCCGGCTGAATATCAAGATTAGGATTACTTGCTGCAAAACCAGCGAGGCGTCCGTCTACAGCCAGAATCTGCCGTACGGTTGGAATGCCAGAGAATAACCGTGAAGCTTCAGTGAAAGAGGACTCCTTGGTTAGGACAAAAGAAGAAGCGGTATCCTCCACGATATAACTGTTTCGTTCCTGCGGATGCTCGGGATCGACCGGAACATAAACACCGCCTGCTTTCAGAATGCCGAGCAAGGAAATAATCGTTTCCAGACTACGTTCCATGAAGATGCTGACAAATTCACCCTTTTGTAATCCGTTCGATAGCAGTACACGTGCGACTTGGTTGGCACGTTCGTTCAATTCTCTGTAGCTATACCTGCCAAATGGGGAAGTGATCGCAGGTGAATCAGGATACTCGGCTGCCGTAGCTTCGAACCACCCATGGATGGTCTGATGCTCAGGTTCAGTCACACAGGTATCATTCATCTCGCGGTACAGCGTCCGATCAGAGGCCGATAAAATATCCACGGAGCCAATGGGCATGTCTTCATCACGAAGCATGGAGAAAAGCAGGGTTTGGTAGTACTCTGCATATCTCATCACTGTAGCTTCTTTCAGGAGGGATGCATCAAAGAACAAATCCAGAGTGAATACATTCTGCTCTTCACGGATATTCCAATTGAGCACCTGCGGAGCCTGAGGAAGCTGAACACTGTTAAACATAAACAAGGTTTCCGGGTACGCGCCCGGCGACACAGAATCTCCTTTTTCTTGCAAAAGGGTAATTTGACGAATTAGCTCACGGAAGCTCATCTTGCCATGTACCTGCAGCAGCAGAACAGATGCAGACCGATCCGGATCAAGGGTGCCAACGCCTAATTCCTGTTCTCCTGATAACCGGAACAACAAGGCAGCATATGCGGACAAAAGCGCGTTATAAATAGACGTAGAGCCATATTTCTGCGTGAGTTCACGGCTCTGTATTGGCTGCAGCTGTATATGAGCTGATTCATACGAAAATGATTGTTGACGGCGCCCAAAATCCAGTGGAATCTGGAGAACTGGCAACTCAGATTCCACTGTCTGGGAAGATGAAGAGTGATGATCGATCACGTCTATTTTCCTCCTTATTTATAACGTTTGTTTTATCAATTGTTTAGGACTTGCTTACATTAAAGTGAGAGATCAATTCCTGTAATTCTTCGGACATGCTGTTCAAACGGGTGGAGGAATCAACAAGGGTGATCAGGGAAGCCTTTTGTTCGTCTACGGAAGCGGCAATTCGCTCACTGCTGTCTGCTGTTTTGCTAACGCTGGCAGACAGATCATCCGCAGTTGCAGTCATTTCCTCTGTACTTGCAGAGATTTCTTCTGTAGCACTGGAAACTTCCTGGATTTGATTCGATACTTTCTTCGCAGCTTCCAGAATATCTTCAAACAACTTTCCTGTCTGATCAGCAACGTCAAGTCCGGTATCGACTTCTGCCGTACCTTTTTCCATTGCGCGGACAGCTTGTTTGATCTCGGTTTGAATCTCGTCAATCAATACTGCAATCTGGCTTGTGGATTGTTCGGATTGTTCCGCAAGCTTACGAACTTCACCAGCAACAACGGCAAATCCTCGGCCTTCTTCACCAACACGGGCTGCTTCAATGGATGCATTCAGTGCAAGCAGGTTGGTTTGGCTGGAGATGCCAGAGATGATGTTCAGGATATCTCCAATTTCTTGTGAACGGCTCTCGAGAACCTGGATTGCGGAAGCTGTGTTCTTCACGGATTCGGTAATCAGCGTCATTTGCTGAGACACCTGGCGAACAACCGTGTTACCCTGCTGGGAACGACGCTCCATCTCATAAGCTTCATCAGCCACATTAGCGGAACTGCTGGCAATGGTTTGAATCACAGTCGCCATCTCGGCCATAGCCCGGGCACTATCAATACTTGCCTGTTCCTGCCCACGGATGTTGGAGGTGATTTGGGTTACATTACTGTTAATGGAATCTGCGTTCTCACTGTTTTTCTCAGATACCTCGTACAACTCTTTGGCAGATTGGTTAACCTCTTGAGAAGTGACTTGCACTTTAACGATCGTGTCATTAATTTTGCGAACCATTGTGTTGAACTTCTCATTTACAAGTCCAAGGTCATCTTTTCCTGTCGGTATGCTGACATTCAAATTACCCCGGCTAACGTCATCGATGCCTTTGATCAGGTGACGAATTGGGGATAGGGTGTTTTTAACTACCAGGTATTGGATAATCAGGAACAACAGCAGGAATGCAACCAGAATGATGATACCGTTTTTAAGCAGTGATTTCAGTCCGGCAGGTACTGCTGATGCATCTGCATCGACTGCAAAGTAAGAGAAGATTTTGCCGTTGCTGTCCTTGATCGGATAAGCGATGGTTGTCCACGTACCAAAATCGTCTGAATAGAAAGTCGTGAAGGTTGGACGGTCCGTATTAAGCATTTCTTTCAATGCATTGGCTACAACAACAGGCTGCTCATACATGTCGCCAATATTAACATTGTCGCTCTGGAATGCTTCTCTCAGGTTGGTTGGCATGGCTACGAGTGAAGTTTCTCTTTTCGTATCTCCGCCTAGTTCTACACCAAAGATATAAGCTTGGGCGATATTCGGGTAGTACTCTTGCATTTCGTCGAAATAAGCACGCAACTGGGTTTGTACTTTTCCGTCATAGCTGCCTTCCGCAATAGCTGCCTCTACGTCGGCTGCGTTGATTCCCTCAGCCCACTTCTTCGTAATTTGTTCTACTTGTCCATGCAGCTGGTCTACGAGAACCGTCTTCTGGAAGTAATAGCTGCTCGCAATCAGTGCAACCCCGATAATAATGATGTTCGTGAATGAAAGTAATAAGTTTTTCGAGAAAAAGGACATGCTTTTCCAACTAAATGATTTCACTAAATTCCACTCCTGATCTTCTTGTAATTAACAAACCTTTTATTTGCTTGCATGAATGCAGCCAATTAAGTCATTTGTTGATCCCCCTCCAGAGCTTATGTATGCGACCATGGTCTTGGGTTCGCAGTCGTAATGCAGAGACTTTTGTACCTCATAATCCATAGGTGTCTAATTATTAAAACACATCTATACTTAATATGTCGTATGAAATGTCGTTAAATTGAATAGTTTTGTTAAAACTTTTTTAATAATTTACGTATTTGCGGACATGACACTTATTACATAGGTATTTAGAACTGTTTATTTGGAGAATTTTCCAGTTTCTAGTCCTCATCTGTATTTTATAACAGGATGATACAAAAAACACCTTTAAACCTTAAAAATGACGCCATGCTTGAAAGTAAGTGTATTATTGAGAGATTTTCGTTTGTCTTGTAAGGGGAGAGTAATAGGCTAGCCCTCTAATACCATTTTAACTAACGATAAACTTACATAGCAGAAAATGGCGAAATCCGGGATTTGTCGTTAGATCAAATTTCCTGCTGCATGGCAGAAGGCATGGATATACATCGGAAGCGGTTTTATCTATAATAAAGACAGTGTGCATTTTTCAAATCATAAGCAGGCGGGGGTTTATTTTAGATGAATCTGAAAAAAATTGCAGCAGAGCGGGCGGCAGAATACATTCAGGATGGAATGAAGGTTGGACTCGGTACAGGTTCAACGGCATATTTCGCGATATGCAGATTGGGAGAGCGTGTGCGTGACGGACTGCAAATCCAGGCAGTGGCTACTTCGGAAGCTTCGGACAAGCTGGCTCGCGAGTGGGGAATTCCGATTATCCCATTCGACCAGATTGGAAGGCTGGATATTACGATTGATGGCGCAGATGAGGTTGATCCTGATTTCAATCTGATTAAGGGCGGCGGCGGTGCTCTTTTGCGTGAAAAAATCGTGGCAGCGAATAGTGATAAACTCATCATTGTTGCTGATGGCAGCAAAGCGGTTCAGCAATTGGGGCAGTTTCCACTGCCGGTAGAAGTGGTTCCTTTTGCATCGGAATGGACCTTCCAGGCCCTGGAGAACCTGGGTTGCCGACCAGAATGGCGCATGAATGGGGATGAACGCTACCTTACGGACAATGGAAACCTGATTGCGGACTGCAGAATGGAATCCATAACCAACGTGGCTGAACTCAACGTACAACTAAACATGCTGCCAGGTGTAGTCGATAACGGTTTGTTTGTGGACATGGCTGATACGGTGATTCTGGCCAAAGATGACGGTAGTATTGATGAGCGCCATCGTTCCTGAGATTAATCATTGGGTTGAAGGATATATGCGCAAGTGGCGCATTATTTGTAATAACATGTTTTTGGGAACTGCTGCGTGAGGAGTGAAACCGTTGTTTCGCTCGAAGCGCAGTCTTAATTTGCAAACAATTGACGGAGGATTAAGGAAATGCCGAATACGGAGGACAATCGGGAACTATCATTGCAATTATTCGTGGTTCTCGCCCGAGCTTACAATTCCGTTACATCAAGGTCCAATCGTGACATCCAGAGTCATGGACTGAATACGACAGAATTCGGGGTACTTGATTTGTTATATCATAAAGGCCCGCAGGCCTTGCAAAAAATCGGAGAGAAAGTTCTAATGTCCAGCGGGAACATTACCTATGTAGTGGATAAGCTGCAAAACAAGGATTTGCTGTTTAGACGTGCATCGAAGGAAGACCGCCGTGTCATCTATGCGGAACTGACGGAAAAGGGAAGGAATTTATTTACCCAAATATTCCCTGGACATCATCAGGTTATTATTGATGCGATGGAAGGTTTAGAGCCATCGGAGAAAGCTGATGCCATTCGCTTATTGAAGAAACTAGGACTTGCCGCTGAAGGGAAAACCGACTTGCGTCCATAACGCAGGCCGGTTGTTTTTTTTGTTTGAAAATAGGTGTATAAACTGGCTAGATGGCTTGCAGTATTGCTCGTAATATAGGAAAATTGTTCAATATGAAGCTTCAATTGAAACGTTTCTTGTTGGAGTTCATGAATAATAAAAGGATTTCCCGATCAATAGCTGACTTAGATCGAATTGACTCATATCGTGGATATTCCATGATGGTTGAGACGATTGCACAGCAAGAGGAGGGATAACGTAATGACCCATCAGGAAGCAGGGGAACACTTGCTGAAAGCAGCAGGTGGGCTAGCTGATAAAATAACGGAAAAGCAGTATATGCTGCAGCCGGATTTGATTGAACGTTTTGGTGAAAATGGCAGAATGCGTACCCAACAGGATTCGCAATATAGTTTGAATTACCTGGCAGAGAGTGTTCTGGTTAAGAGTCCTAATCTTTTTACTCATTATATATCCTGGCTAAAAACGCTATTGGCAGGTTACAACGTTTCGGCGGACGATCTGGCCATTAATTTGAATTTAATCAAAGAGACGTTGGAAGAAGAATTTGACGATGCATCCAAGTCACTTGTTCTAGATTATTTGGAAATGGGAATCTATCAAACTCAGCATCTGGAGGTAACGCAAGGATTCGTTAATGAATCTTTTCCATACGGCCAAGCTGCGAAGTCTTATTTGCAGGCTCTTCTGGATAGCAGACGCCAAGAAGCATTCAGCATCATTGAAGCCGAGCTGGAAGGCGGAGCAAGCATTCGTGATATTTACCGTTATATATTTCAACCTACCCAGTACGAGATTGGCCGTTTGTGGCAGCTTAGCCAGATTAGTGTCGCACAGGAGCACTTCTGTACGGCTGCCACACAGGCCATCATCTCACGGCTCTATCCCCGCTGGTTAATTCATGAGCCGCAGCAGAAAAAGCTGGTGGCAGCATGTGTAGGCAGTGAACAGCATGAGATCGGTTTGCGTATGCTTGCTGACGTGTTTGAGATGGAAGGTTGGGATACGTATTATTTGGGGGCAAATGTCCCCAATGGCAGCCTGCTTGAGGCGATCGAGCGCCATCAGGGAGATGTGGTCGCTATTTCAGTGACCATGACATTTCATCTTCATCTTGCCAAAGAACTTATCCAAATGATTCGTAATCACCCGCCAACCTCGCATGTGAAAATCATGGTAGGAGGTTATCCATTCAACATTGATCCGGACTTGTGGAGGACCGTTGGGGCAGATGGTTATGCTCCCGGAGCTGATGAGGCTATTGCCGTTGCAGAAAGTCTGCTGGCTCAGCAATCTGCCAACTGCAACGTTGGTATGATTCGCGAATAGAGAGGAATGACGCAATGTCTAATGAAACTGGAGAGATCGAAAAGCTGCGCAAAACGATTGAGCATTTATCTGATCAGATTATTCGCAGCAAGGAACAGGAAGAGCGAATTCTTGGCGAATTCTCCGAAATGAACAATGAACTGGTGACACTTCAGCGTCTGCTTGCTAAAAATAACGCAAGTCTGGAGGCTGCTCGAAAAGAAGCGGTATCCGCAGGTGAATCCAAGAGTTCGTTTATAGCCGTGATCAGTCATGATTTTCGTACACCCTTGAATGGAATATTGGGCATGGCGGAACTGCTGCAACATTCTTCCTTGTCCGAAGAACAGCAAAATTCGGTTCAAGTGATTCAAGAGGCAGCGAGACTTCTGCTGAAGCTGATTCAGGACCTACTGGACTTTTCCAAACTGGAAGCAGGTCAGATGCGTCTTGAAATGGGAGATGTAGAACTCGAGCCTACGCTTAAATATATTGTTCGTTTGCTGGAGCCCAAGGTGATCCAAAATGGGAACCAGCTGTCTGTGGATTGTGATTCGCGAATCTTCGCGGTTCTTGAAGGTGACTCCACACGAATTACGCAGGTTTTAATGAACCTGATTCAAAATGCCAACAAATTTACTAAAGACGGGTCAATAAGCGTCCGAGTTGTCCTTGTTAAGGAAGATGAGGCCTCCCAATGGATCCGATTTGAGGTAGAGGATACGGGAATCGGTATCGCCGAAGAAGATCAGAAAACCTTATTCCAACCTTACGTTCAGACGGAAAAAGGACGCTCCAAGGAGTATGAGGGAACAGGATTGGGGTTGTCCATATGCCAATCTCTCGTCATGTTAATGGGCGGACAAATTGGAGTCAATAGCCAAGAGGGACAAGGCTCGACGTTCTGGTTTGAAATCCCATTGGGCCGCAAGTCCGAACCTGTTACATCCACAGTTCCGCTGACAGAAGGCCCCTCGCATGACTTGGGGTCTCTACTCCAGGAACCTTATTCGCGGCCAATCCTGTTGGCAGATGATAATCTGATTAATCGTCAAGTTGTTCTGATGCAGCTTAAGAAACTGGGGTTAACCGAGGTTGATTCTGTTTCCAACGGAGAAGAGGCTGTTGCTGCCTTTCTAAGCAAAAGATACGGAATCATTCTGATGGATAACATGATGCCAGTTATGGATGGGCTTGAAGCGACACGTAAAATAAGGGCCATGGAGCAGGACGAAATGCGTCATGCCATTCCGATTATTGCGATGACTGGCAATGTCCTGGATGGAGAGAAAGAAAAATGCCTTGAAGCAGGCATGAATGATTTCATTGGCAAGCCGTTTACGTTGGAATCCTTAAAAAATGTAATACAGAAATGGCAGCATCCCTCGGAACCTCGAGAAGTGCTGAATATGAGCATCGTAAAAGAGATTGGCGAACTGAACAGTGATGACGAACAGACGATACTTGAAATGCTGCTGGACATGTACCGTAACGAAACACCTGGTAAAATTGAAGTGCTTCGGAGGCACGTTGTCTCTGGGGATCATATTGCAGCTGCAGAATGTGCCCATGATCTGAAATCCGGCAGTTTGAGTCTCGGAATAGAATATTGTTCAACGCTTTTTGCCAGAATTGAAGAGCTTGCCAAAACAGGCCAGGTGAGGAAGGCTGAGCCATTGCTCGATGCATTGATGCCAGCATATCAGGAAGCCTGTGAAGCTTTGGAAAAAGTGATCATTTAAATGGTTTGCTGTCTTAACGAAATAGGTTAGGGCAGCAAGCCTGTTTTTTCGCCTGAAAACGGGTGTACATAAGAACATGTAATCTTAACTGTGTTAGAAGTAAAAGATGGTGAGAAGGAGAGAGAAGCATTCATGTTACTATACGGGATTACGGCATTCATTCTAATCATTCTTATTTCGACTTGGGTCGGAGGACTATACTTTTTCAAAACGGCTATTCGCCGAGCACCAAAGCCATTTCTGATCGACAATCCAAATCTAATGCCTGAACCGGATAATGAGTTGATCAGCAGTGCATCAGACCTGGAATGGTTGGATATGCAGAATGGGGAAACGGTAAGCATCATATCTCACGATGGGTTAAAATTGCAGGGAACGTGGATTCCTTCAACCGATAAATCACGTCAGACGGTAATTCTGGCGCATGGGTATTCGGGGAGAGGCAGAGAAATGGCTGGTTTTGCAAGGTACTATGTCGAGAAAAGAGGCTGCAACGTGCTCATGCCTGATGATCGCGCTCATGGTCAAAGTGAAGGGGACGTCATCGGCTTCGGCTGGCTGGATCGGAAGGATTACGTTGATTGGATCCATTGGGTCATCAACCAGACGGGGGAAAAAACTGACATTGTGCTGCATGGGATCTCCATGGGCGGAGCAACGGTTCTTATGACAGGTGGTGAGCCCCTGCCAGATCAGGTAAAAGCCATCGTGTCGGACTGTTCCTATACATCGGTGAAGGATGAACTTACGTTTCAGCTCAAACAATTGTACAAATTGCCAGCTTTTCCTTTTATCCCTGTGACAAGTCTAATCTCCAGATGGAAGGCAGGATACTCCTTCGAGGAAGCATCGGCTCTCAAACAACTCGCCAAGGTTCAGGTTCCTGTTTTATTTATTCACGGGGAGGCAGATACCTTTGTCCCTACGGAAATGGTGTATCGGCTTTATGAAGCTTGTCCTACGGAGAAAGAACTGCTGACCATTCCCCGTGCAGGTCACGGTACAGCTTTTCAGGTGGATCGGTCCCGTTATGTCGAAGTCCTTGAAGCCTTCCTGAACAAGGTAACGATGCAGCGAGCGAATTAGATATTAGAGATGCTGGGTAGTTATAGGTAGGTGCTTATAACAAGGAGGTGCAGCATGCCGCGTTCACGAAGAGTGTGCTCTTACTGTCAAAAGGAGATGGGTGAAGACGAGTTCAAATGCAAAGCCTGTGGCAATCTGGTTACGATGAAGACCGTTCCTGCGGAGACAACACAGATGGAAGAATACGAAGAGGCACTATTGGATCGCTACTCAATAGCTCTGCTTATTCTGATCGCAATTATTCTTCCCCCGATAGCGATTGCTATTGGCGGGGTAATGTTATTTAATGACGATTCTTACAAAAGGGACACCGGAAAAATGCTTGTCACAGGTGCCCTGCTCGTGTTAGTCATCTGGGTCATCATTCTAATTTCGGTCTCAGGAACGCTGACAATCCAATTCTAAATATTATGGAGGTGCCACTTATGGGAAATGAACAATTCGAGGCCGCGCGCAAAGCGGAGGCAGGTTACCATTCCAACTTTTATCAGAATAATGAGCTATTCGCAGCCGGAACATGGATGGCCAGACCGATGCCGATGGTGATGGAGATGCTGGAACGTTTGCTTGCTCACAAATCGGAACTGCGAGTGCTTGATCTGGGATGTGGTGTAGGGCGACATACCATTCCCATTGCACAGCGTCTGCAACAAACGGACAGCGAGGTTATTGGTGTGGATCTGCTGGACGAAGCAGTAGAAGGCCTTCGGAAATATGCGAAGAAATATCAGGTGGATCATATGGTGAAAGCAGAGAAGGCAGACGTGGAGCATTATGATATCAGGCCGAATACTTTTGATTTCATTGCAGCGTGTTCCTGCCTAGAGCATGTATCCGATGAAAAGGCTTTTCTGGAAGCGCTGAATCGTCTTCAGGTCGGGACTCGTACAGGAGGTATTCATTGCATCACGATGAGCACAAGTGTAGAGGAGCAGGAGATCCGCACCGGACGGCGAATTGAGCCTTTAATTGAACTAAACCTGCCTACAGCCAAGGCCACCGAATTGCTTGAAAAAGCATATGCCGGCTGGAACATCCTGCTTCAGGAACACGTAACTCAGACCATTGAAGAGGAAAAGTACGAAGAACCGACACAGTTCCGCTGCGAACTGCTTCGTTTTGCCGTACAGAAACAATAGCAGAACTTGCCGGGAGGTATGAAGTTACGCTGCCCGGCAGTACTGCTCGCTTCTACAAGAAGGAACCGTCGTTATTGCAGTTCATTATGAGAGTACGGGGGATGAGCATGAATACATATGTGATAGGCATCGATGGTGGGGGGAGCCATACTAGGGTGGCTGTTGCCGATGGGGATGGACAGCTGCTGTCCTATGTACAAAAAGGAGGTTGCAATCGTTATCACGATTCCAATGCTGAGCAGCATGTGCTCGGAGGCATTGCTGAAGCTCTGGAGCAGGCTGGTATTAAGGTAGAACAAGTGGCTGCCATTCAAGCGGGTATGGCAGGTCTGGACCGGGATGAAGAATTCGCGTGGGCCGATGGTGTTCTTGCCCAAACGGGCATCTCCGGGAGAAGAAGTGCCGTAAACGATACACATATTGCTCATACAGCTGCCTTTAACGGTAGGCCTGGAATTGTGGCGATTGGTGGTACCGGGTCTCTGATCCTTGCCAGAACAGAGCAAGAAAACTGGCTCCGAAACGACCAATTTGGACATTATGCCCCGACGGCAGCGCGTTTTCTGTCTTACGATACGGTGCATTCTGTTCTGGCAGGCCGATATGAGCAGGAGGACCAATCCTTTATTGAACAGATCCTTGCACATTGGAATGTGCGTTCAGTGTCAGAGCTCGCAGCGCTTGGAGCAGCAGGGTTTGCAGAACATAAACAGGCGATGAACCGGAAATTCAGCCAGATGGCACCTCTGGTGACTGAAGCTGCCATTCAGCAAATTCCATTAGCGATGAGAGTATGTGACTCGGCAGCAGATACAGCAGTTGTAGGTATTCGTATGCTGGGAAGCTGTTTTCAATCAAAGCTGGTCCCTTACACACTGACTGGAAGCTGCCTGACTTCCTCTTATATAGAGGCTGCCGTTCAGAAAGGCTTAGGTCAAAACAATTCAGCTACAGGAAGAGAGTTCCATTACATAACCAGCGAACTGCCAGCCATTGGCGGCGCATTGCTGGAGGCTTATCAAATGGCTGGTATTGAGGTGAATCAGGGCACCCCTTCTGCGCTTCAGGAACAGTTAAAACGGTACGAAGCTTGAACTTTGACAGGCTAACGACTACAATACGATAACGGAATCAAGCAAGCTATAGGGGGAATAGGAGTGTTAATTAATCTGAAATCACGCATACAGGAGCCGGAAGTGCAGGAATTGCTGTCCTACTCGGTTTTTCCGGACCCGGAGCAAGTCGGGGGTGTACTGCAACAATATGCGGATAAGGACGAGCTTTTTCTAAATGGATATGAGGATGAAGGACAGTTAGTCGGCTTGGTTGGATATGAGAAAACGGGGAACAGCGAGATTACGATCCAGCATATTGCGGTATTGCCTGAGAACCGATTCAAAAACTATGGCCGTGGCATGATTGCACAGCTGCTGGAGAAGTTTAATCCCGACAAGCTGATCGCGGAAACGGACCAGGAAGCTGTAGAATTTTATCGTAATACCGGCTTTGTCGTATACAGCCTGGGTGAGTTATATCCAGGTGTGGAACGATTCCGTTGTGTACTGGAAAAAGACGAGGATTCTATCGAAGAATAGAGATGGATCGCTTCATCCATGGTGAGATCCTTAACGCAAACAAATAACAGGGTGTAATGACTTGGCCGAGAGCTAAGCCTTACGCCCTGTTTTTTTGTCGTGAAAACAGAAAATAACAGGAATAAAGTATTGCTTTGCATTATAGTTTCAATATAGAATAGTTTCATTGAAGAATAGTTCGTTAAGTGAACTATATGAACGGAAAGGAGATAGAACATGAATACACCGGATGCCAAAAGTTTGGTGAACCGTTATCTGGATGCCTCGTTCCTGGTGACGAAACAGTTTGATACGCGGATTCGTGAACAGGTGGGGCAGACCATGACAACAGACCAGTTCTGTGCTCTCCGTTTGATTGAGGAGAAACCATCCTGCACACCATCAGATCTGTCAGAGCTCCTCTGCGTCGGCAAAAGCAGCATCACGGCACTGGTCAACAAGCTGGTTGATCGGGATCTGGTCCATCGGGCCGGGGATGAGCGGGATCGCAGAGTGGTGTATCTGACATTGACAGATACTGGCCGTCAGGTATACCGCGAGACTGAACGGGAAATACAGCAGCTTCTTGAGCCTTATCTGGTTCATTTTAAGCCGGAAGAAGTGCAGAATTTTATTGAATCCTTTGAGAAGCTGGCAACCTTGCTAACGAATGAGGGAGGACAGGAGAACGAATGAGAACGATTCTGAAGGCAAGATGGTGGTTGATGGGGCTATGGGTTGTTGTAGCCGCCGTATTAATGTTCACAGCTCCAAACATGAGTGAACTGATTCGGGAAAAAGGACAGTTTTCGGTCCCGGAAGGGTACTCATCCACCCAGGCAGCAGCTATCCTTGACGAAGCCGCTGCACAAAAAGGCGAACAGCAGGGCAGTCAGCTGGCGCTTGTATTTTACAACGCAGATGGCTTGGGTACGACAGGCACACAAGAGGCAGAAAAGGCTGTGAAGCAGCTGGAGTCGAACAAAGAAGAACTCGGCATTTTGTCCATTTTGGAGCCCTTCTCACAGCCTGAACTGTCAGACAAAATGATCTCTGCTGACGGAAAAACGATCCTGACATCCCTCTCCATTGATCAGGGGGATCGTACCGTCAAGGAAATGCGAGAGGATCTTAATGCAACGCTGGACTCGGTCAATGTGGAACACTACATAACCGGTAAAGGATTAATTGATGAAGACACGGTAGAGAGTTCCCAGGAGGGGCTCAAGAAATCGGAATATATTACGGTCGTATTTATTTTGCTTATTTTGTTCCTTGTATTCCGTTCGTTTGTAGCACCGTTTGTCCCTCTGCTTACCGTGGGCATCAGCTATATTGTTTCACAGCAAATTGTTGCATTCCTGGTAGATGGAGTGAATTTCCCGATCTCTACCTTTACACAGATTTTCATGGTGGCCGTCATGTTCGGGATTGGTACCGATTACTGTATCCTGCTCATCAGCCGGTTCAAGGAAGAATTGGCACATCATGAAACGACGTGGGAAGCGATTATTGCAACCTATCGGACCGCAGGAAAAACGGTATTCTTCTCTGCTCTTGCCGTGCTGGTTGGTTTTGTCGCCATTGGTTTTGCGCAGTTTATGCTGTACCGCTCTGCAGTGGCAGTCGCTGTCGGCATAGCCGTAATGATGCTCGCTCTGGTGACCATTGTTCCGTTCTTCATGGCGGTGCTGGGCAAGAAGCTGTTCTGGCCTTCCAAAGGTTCACTCGAACATGCGGAGAGCAAGATCTATGGTGCAGCGGGTCGCTTCTCTCTAAAACGTCCATGGGCTGCGCTACTTATCGTTGCAGCTGTCTGTGTGCCGCTTCTGGCCACTTACGATGGTAAACTATCGTTTAACAGTCTGGATGAGATTGGTGAGAAGTATGATTCGGTAAAAGCGTTCAATATTATCTCGGAAAGCTTCGGTCCGGGTGAATCCCTGCCGGGTCAGATCGTTATACAGAACGACGAAGCGATGGACAATGCCAAATATATGGCCGTAGCCGAGAAAATCAGTCGCGAAGTGGAGAAGGTTCCAGGAATCTCCGGGGTACGCAGCATGACGCGTCCGACGGGTGACGAGATTAAGGATTTCGAAGTGACTCAGCAAGTGGGGACATTATCGGACGGACTCGGTGAAGGCAAGACGGGTCTGGATAAAATTCGTGATGGTCTGAGTGAGGCCAGCAGTCAACTAAGCAAAAACGAACCCCAGATCAAAGAAGCTGCAAATGGAGCGGGAGAACTGAGTAAAGGTACGTCCCAGCTGCAATCGGGAATTGGCCAGTTGTCCGAAGGACTCCAGCAGATTGAGAAGGGAATTCGTGACGGATCAGCAGGCGCCGGTGATCTAAAAGTAGGCCTGCAGCAAGCGAAAACAAGTGCTGATCAGCTGGCTCAGGCGAGTAATCAGCTGCTTGAGGCTTACCGTCAGGCTGGTGCAGGCGTAGCTGCACTTGGCGATGGTACCGGCGAACTTCAACAGCAGCTCACAGGCATATCCACGGCGCTGACCAGTCTGAATGAATCATTTGCTGCTCTTGAAGAACGGTACCCTGAGCTGCTGCAGGACGCAGACTATCAGCGTGTCAAAGGTACTCTTGGCGAAACCGGAACAGGCACAGCCCAGCTTGCCGGGGCGCTGGGTCAGATTCAAAGTAATCTGAGTCAAGCTGCTGCAGGAATCAGCCAGGCCAACGAAGGCTTCACCTCCGCTGCATCCGGACAACAGGCTTTGGCTAGTGGGCTGGGTCAGATTGTAACAGGAATTGGACAGCTCGAAGCGGGGCTGAAGCAGGCGGCTGATGGTCAGGGTAAAGTGATCAGCGAGATTCCTTCCATCCAGGATGGACTCGGCCAGCTTCAGGGAGGTCAGGAGAAGATTAGGCAGGGCTTCTCGGACCTGAGTGGTCAGCTGACCCAATTAACGGATGGTCTGAATCAGAGTGTGGATGGAATCGAGCAGGTGTCCGGTGGTCTCGATTCCGCACAGGATTATCTGACACAGCTGCAACAATCACCGGATTCCGACCTGGCCGGCTGGTATGTACCTGAAGAAGCATTGAGCAATGAAGACTTCGCACAGGTATTCGATACGTATCTGTCACAAGATCGGAAGACCATGACGGTAGATGTTATTTTCGCCGAAAACCCGTATGGTATTGAAGCGATTGACCGCGTACCGGATATCGAAGCTGCGGTTCACCGTGCTGTACAGGGAAGTGCGCTCGAAAAAGCAGACATTGCCGTAGGCGGGGTCACAAGTACGTTCGCGGATTTGCAGGAGATCTCCAACAACGACTATTCCCGCACAGTTATGCTCATGCTTGCAGGTACATTTATAATTCTTGTCCTGCTCTTAAGGTCCGTGATCATGCCGCTGTATTTGATCGTTTCCCTGTTGCTGGCATATTTCACATCCATGGCTTTAACCGAAGCAATCTTCGTCAATATTCTTGGTTTTGCGGGCATTAGCTGGGTTACGCCATTCTTCGGATTCGTGATGCTGATTGCGCTTGGTGTGGATTACAGTATTTTCTTAATGGATCGCTTCAATGAAAATAAAGGCATGAGGGTTCAGGATGCGATGCTGTACGCTATGAAAAACATGGGTACGGTCATTCTGTCGGCAGCCGTTATTCTGAGTGGAACTTTTGCTGCCATGTATCCATCCGGTGTTCTCTCCATGATGCAGATCGCTACCGTAGTTCTTAGTGGTTTGGTCCTGTATTCACTGTTGTTCCTGCCCTTCTTCGTGCCTGTCATGGTGAAGATGTTCGGCCGTGCCAACTGGTGGCCTTTCCCCAACAAGAATCAGAGTGATTCGGCGGAATCTGACCGTACAATTAGCATGTAGCTGAATCATATATTGCCCCCTACGAAAAGTTGCATATTTTCGTAGGGGGTTTTTAATATTGGGTGACTACATGCATCTCATAAAATAAAGGTATGCGCCTACGGACACCATCCCGCGCCTTGTCTCCGGTTCTTTCATATAGATATAGCAGTCAGTCATAAGTTAGCAGAGAGGGGCGACGGTGATGGTATATCGATATGCGGCCATTGGAGACTCGTTAACGGTAGGCACAGGCGCGCTGCTGGGCACCGGTTTTGTTCCTTTGTACCGTAGGATGGCAGAAATGAATGTTCGCACATTTGTGTCCATGGATAATATGGGGGTCAACGGACTCACCTCAGGTGAGCTGTTGCAAATGGTATCTTCTAACGCGAGGGTACGACAGTCTTTGCGCGAAGCAGACATGATTACGATATCCATTGGCGGAAATGATCTAATTCGCACATTTAAGGCGAGCGGAGGCATTCCAAGTGCCAGTAAAATGACACAGGTGCTGGGAGATACCCGGAGTAACGTGTCACAGATCATGAGACATATCCGTCAGTTAAAAGGAAACAGTGCCTATTTGGTCCGAACGATCGGATTGTACAACCCGTATCCTCAAGCCGCAGAGGCTGCTTATTGGGTTCGTCAGTACAATTCTTTTCTGAATGGTGCAGGGGCGGGGAACTATGCCTGTGCTCAGGTATACGACCGGTTTGAAGGGCATGAACGGGAATTGTTATTCTGGGATCGGGTCCATCCCAATGCAAGAGGGTATCGTGTCATTGCAGATCAACTCAATCGTATGGGTTATAAACCTTTTGACTAACTAAAAACCTCAATAGGACATTACGACTTGGGTATGGATATACCTGATTTAGACTGGACCCCAATATGGGCTTCCGTTAAGATGGGGAGTAATGAAGGATTTATCTGGTCGATCCATATAGATATTGCAGATGAAGGAGTTTTGATCGGTGCACAACATTTATTTACGTCCTCAAGATGATGCGGAACGGCAGCTGATACAGGAGGTGATATCTGTATTTTCGCCTCAGTCCCATTGGGAAGCAGAACGCGGATACGGCGGGATGAACAACACAACGTACATGCTTAAACTGGATGGCGAGCGTTACGTTCTCAGAGTATACGAAACACATACGGATCTTGTGAAAATAGCTTTTGAGCATCATGTATTATCAGCACTGAGAGAGTCGGACTTTGAACTAAGGGTACCTGCTCCAGTCAAAGCTATGAAGGGGAATGGGCACACGTTTCTCTCCATTCACGATACGAATACGGGGCAGAACAAAATCGCAGCTATCTTTACGTACAGTGCGGGCAAGAATCCGGTCTTGAATACGCCGGATCAGCTTGTTGAACTGGGACATGCGGCGGGTTTGTTGTCTTTTGCTCTAGCCGGACTGGAAATATCTCTTGAGCCTGTATACCCGCCTTATTATCAAATTCAACAGGCGTATCCACTCTGTCCACCAGACCGATTGATACAGCTGTGTGAATCACCACCGGGCGAGCTCCAGGCGTGTGCAGAAGAAATGCAGGAACTGCTGCCTGTGCTTCCAGCTTTGTTCGATGCTCTAAACGGTATGGACAATCTGCCTCATCAACTGGTTCACGGGGATGTGAATGCATCCAACGTATTGTCGGATGACGATGGCCGAATTTGTGCTATTCTGGATTTTGAGTTTGCTACATGGGATTTGCGGGTCATGGAGCTTGCTGTTCCTATGTCGGACCTGCTAACTATGGACAAGAGTGATGAATGGATGTGGGATGCACTGGAAGGACTGATCCGCGGATTCCGAAAACAGGTGAATCTGGAGCCGGATGAATTGCTGGCCATTCCGCAGCTTATTCTGCTGCGCAGTCTCGACGTGGTGATGCATTTTATCAGCCGAATGTTCCAAGGAACGGATGAACCTGATGTTGCTGTTAACCAGATCATTAAGCTTAGAGAGCGGATCCTTTGGATGAATCGCAATGAGGAGCGGTTACGCAAATTATTAACGTGAACAGGCATGGTGCCTGGTTTGACATTAGACACAAAAGAACGCCGATTTCTGTTTTGAAACAGAATCGGCGTTCTTTTGTGATGGCATGGACTTTACCCGAGAGCCGGCGGACACGAGTCGGGTTCTCTATAATCCGCGTTTGCGGAACCAACTGCGGACAGCCCAGCGGCGTTCCTGGCGCTTCTTGTATTTGGGCAGGGAACGGTAGACGTTCAGGGACTGCTCATAGGCTTGCTTGGCATCTGCTGTGCGTTCAAGCGAACGGTAGACTGAACCCAGCAAATAATAAGCTTCACTCGAGGATGAGTGGATATCCTGGAATTGTTGTACGTATGCCAGCGCCTTGTCTCGATCCGATTCCTTAAAAGCATTGGCGAGGGTGAGATAAGGCTGACCATACTTAACCCTTGGATTGATGTCGAGTGCCTGAAGGATATGACGCTCACCTGCTTCGGTTTTGCCAAGGTGAAGTTCGGTCGTCCCCAATGCCTCCCAATATTCGGCTGATTGCTCATATGGGCGTTCAAGCTCCAGGAGCAATTCATAAGCTTCGCTATAACGTTTGCGTTCAATCAGAAGTCTGGCGAGATCAAGCTTGGAAGAGACTTCATTGGGACTCATCGCAATCTGCTGACGCAGACGTGAGATTGCGCGCAGCCGTTTGATCGGTTTCATGAAGCTGGGAAAGACCCCAACATAGCGCCGATCCAGGAAATACAAAATAATGAGAAGAATCAGGACAGCGAGAAACGGATTGCCAACAATCCGCCATAGAAGTCCGAATATCAGAAATTTAATCAGCACAACAAGCTCAACTCCGTTTATGATGTTATCGCATTACGAACGCTTAAAATATATTTGGATTGATCCAGTGGATTCACGCCCCTGCGCTTGCGCATGGGCTTCACGTCTGGAGGGCAATCCTGATATCCGGCAAAAGAGGTGACGAGCACACCGCGTCCCCCGGTTTCGGAGCGGAGCTTCACCGGATAATCCATGGAGGAGGCCAGCGGAATCTGTCCTTCCACAATGCATCTCCCGCCGCCAATAACAGGCGCTTCGAACGTTGCACGCATATGTACGAGGTCACTTAGTGCCTTGCCGCCATATTCTTCGGGTACCGTCAGGCGGAATTGCAGCAGCGGTTCCAGCAGTGTAGTACCTGTACGAGCCAGGCCATCCATGATTCCCATTGGCGTGGCAACGACAAAGTCCAGTGGATGCGTGTGCCAGACATGGTGCTCTCCTTCAATAAGCGTGACCCGCAGGTCGGTGACTTCCCAGCCGAACATGCCCTGAGACAGGGCCGCTGGTACCCGGCGCTGCACTTCATTTTGATACCGCAGCAGCAGCTGGTCTGTTCGAACGGTCGATTCATAGATCAGACCGCTTCCGCGAGGCAGCGGCTCCATCTTGAAGCGAAGAATGGCCCAGCAAGGCTTAGGCATCGTATAGGCAATGAATCCTTCACCTGGAGCGCTCAGCGTTTCTTTGTAAATAACAGAAGGCGGGTCAAAAACAACATCGAGTCCAAAACGACTGCTTAACAAACTCGACAGGATCTCAAGCTGAATGGTTCCCATAACTTTGAGGTGCAGTTCCCGGTCTTCTGGAAGCCATTGCAGGTCAAGAAGCGGATCTTCATCGGTTAACTCCTGCAATGCAGCGACAAGGTCTGGATAACGTGCTGGATCCTGGCCATGTACCTGTACTGTCAGCAGAGGCACCGCCATTTGGGGCATGGGAGGAACGGCGTCCGGACTCCCTATAATGTCACCCACATGCGTCTCGCTGAGACCGTAAAGAGCAGCAATCTGCCCGCTGTGTACCGCACCGGTATCCGCCCATTTGCGACCATCCATCTGGCGGATTTGAGTCACTTTTTCCTCCAGTTCCCTGGTCGTGTTATAG
Source organism: Paenibacillus pabuli (assembly GCF_039831995.1). Classification (NCBI taxonomy): domain Bacteria; kingdom Bacillati; phylum Bacillota; class Bacilli; order Caryophanales; family Paenibacillaceae; genus Paenibacillus; species Paenibacillus pabuli. The sequence continues at coordinate 1,833,310 of NZ_JBDOIO010000003.1, read as the reverse complement.
ATCGTGTCCCGGTTATGAATGCTGCCTCCGTACATACGTACGTAAGCGGTTCGTCCCATTGATTTGTTCCGTTCAATTTTGAACACGACCCCCGAGACCGCAGGATCCTCTGGGATTGCAGGAGGCGGGAGAAACTGGGTGACCGTATCAAGAAGTTCAGATACCCCGATCCCTTTCCCGGAAGCACCAAAACAAACCGGAAATATTTCTCCCTGATGCACCAGCTTGCGGAATGACGTATCGATCTGCTCTGGTGGCAGGGGAACTTCATTAATGTAGGATTCCATGATGTCTTCATCCAGCTCAGCAAGGATCTCCACGAGTTCGGGAACCGTTTGCTGATTCGTATGCATGTGATCATGCCATAAGGAATGAACACCGATGAATGAATCTTCCTCCATCACGCAGGACTGTACCGGGCATGCAAAGGGAGATAACGTGGAGCGAATCTGTTCCAGAATGGCTGGTGCAGATGCGCCGATCCGATCCATTTTATTGATATAAATGATGGTGGGGATGCGAAGGGAACGCAAGGCATGCCAGATGGTCTCGCTCTGCGACTGAATCCCTTCCACGGCTGACAAAATCAGAATGGCACCGTCCATTACACGCAGGGAACGTTCCACTTCGGAGCTGAAATCGATATGTCCCGGGGTATCGACGAGGTCGATCACGGTATTGTTCCAAGTAAGTGAGGTCATGGCTGCCTGTACGGAAATTCCGCGTTCTTTCTCGATGTCCAGAGAGTCCGTAGCTGCCGTCCCGTCATCTACCCGGCCGGGACTGCGAACAATGCCGCCATGATATAGCATATGTTCTGTTGTGGTTGTTTTGCCTGCATCTACGTGAGCAAAGATACCGATATTTCGGCGATTGAATTCGTTTTGCATGGGAATTAAAGCTCCTCTGACCGAAGAAACGTATCGTTTCTGACATTGTTATTCCGTATTATCATACCACAAGGGCTGTATGGAAGAATATGTTACACTTTGGCTAATCAACCATTCATCGTTCTGCGGTAAGCCGCAGGGGTGGTACCTGTGATTTTTTTGAATTGCCGATAAAAATGAGGCAGGCTCTCAAAGCCGCAGGCATCGGCTACAGATGCCATGGTGTCATCGTTCCGAAGCAGATGCTCCTTCGCCATGATCACACGGCGGGCTAGAGCGTAGTCGGTTAGGGTCATGCCTGTATATTTTTTGAACGCCCGGCTGAAATGTGCAGGGGATACCGCTGCCTGCAGAGCGAGCTCAGACAAGGAAAGCCCGCTGCGCAATTTATCGTCAATATTGGACAGGGTGGCTGACAGCCAGCTCGGACCTGAATTGGAATGAACAGAGCGGGCAGGACCGGCATCCTCTAGACGTTCGAGAAATATGAGCAGCAATTGAAGCCGAAGCAGGGCAGCATGGGCGCTCAGCTGGTTACCCAGCTGGAACTCGTCATGAATTTCCTCAATAAATGCAGTCACTTTAACTTGTTCCTCGGGGATCAGGTGTCTTTTGTAAACCCTGCGTCTGCGGCATCGCTCAAACAGGGAGAGCAGGACTGAAGCGCTCCCTCCCGCAGCTGCTGTCAGTAATCCGGGACTAAAAAACAGAGCTGAAGAGGTTACGGGATTAATCTCATCCGGCAACGCCCGGTGTACCGTGCTGCCTGGAATGATGAATAAGTCCCCTGCCTGCATGTCTTCAAGACCCGTATCAATAAATATGGTTCCTTGACCGCGATATACGTAAATGATTTCATGCCAATCATGCAGATGATCCGGCAGTTCATTCTGGGGAGCTTTCGTATCTGCATATACCAGTCGAAAGGGAATGCCTGATTCCGACTGGATCGTTGTGCGAACGGGCGATCGTGCCATAAAAACTCCTTTCTAAACATATTAAATGCAAGGGAGACCTTGCCTAGTCATGAAAGAGTATATTTAACGCAATATATGCAATTTAATTTCCTTTTTTTGATGATACAATGAATTTAAAGCGTTTTCAATTATGAAGGTAACGGATGAAGTCTGACTCGTATAATGACAAATAAACGATGAGGTGAGTGGGTATGTCGGCGAGCACCAAACGACCAAAACTGAAGCTGAATCTGTTGGGAAACGACGGGCAGCGCAAGTGCAAGGAAATCATGGATCGTCCCGTAAAGGTACTGCAGATTGGAGAAGGTAACTTTTTGCGGGGATTTGTGGACTGGATGCTCCATGAGAGCGCCAGACAAGGCAAATTCCATGGCAGTGTGGTAGTTACCCAGCCCCGGCCAGGAGGCAAGGCAAAGCTGGAGCAGATCCGGGATCAGGATGGATTGTATACCATGATTACCCGAGGTCTCTCTCAAGGTAAAGCCGTAGAGCGTACGGAGATGATTTCGATCTTTTCCCGGTGCATAAATCCTTATGAAGAATGGCAGGCATTTCTTGAACTGGCCGAGCTCCCTTCACTGGAGTTTGTTGTCTCCAATACGACGGAGTCGGGATTAAGATATATTCAATCGGATTACGTGGAAGGAGAGCCTGTATCTTCGTTTCCGGGCAAGCTAACCGTTTTTCTCCATCAACGTTATGTACGGTATGAGGGCGATCCTTCCAGAGGGTTGATCCATCTGCCGTGTGAACTGCTTGAAGGAAATGGTGATGTACTGCGCAGCTGTGTATTGCGTCACAGTGAGGATTTTGGTTATTCCGATGGATTTCGCTCATGGATTAGAGACCATAACCTGTTTCTGAACAATTTGGTGGACCGGATCGTGACGGGTGCGCCGACCAAGGAAGAAGCGGACTCCCTGGCAGGGCGCTGGGGTTATGAGGATCAACTGATTAATACGGCAGAGCCTTATCATTTCTGGGCCATTCAGGGGGATGAGGGACTGGACAAGAAATTGCCGCTGAAGCAGGCTGGACTTAATGTTCATTGGGTCAAAGACCTAAAGCCCTACCAACTGCGCAAGGTTCGCATTTTGAATGGCGCGCATACCTTGATGTCTTCTCTTGGCATTCTTCAAGGCAAACAGTATGTGAGAGAGACAATGGAAGATTTGCAATTCGGGCCCTGGATCAGGGAAGCCGTTCATGAGGAAATCGTGCCTGCGCTTGATATGCCGGATCATCATCTTGACCAGTATGCTGAAGAAGTGTTTGAACGATTCCTTAATCCCTATATCAATCACAAGCTTCAGGATATTGCCTTAAATACCATTGGCAAATTCAAGGTGCGTGTTCTGCCTACCTTATTGTCCTATGAACAAACCCGGAACAGCTGGCCGACACGTCTTATTCGGGGATTCGCTGGTTTGTTGTTATTGTACCGCCCGGTGAATACGTTAGACGGATACAAAGGGCATCGGTTCAACGGTGAATCCGTTGTGCTCAGGGATGACCCGGATATTCTTGCGGCCTTGACTGCACACTGGGACAACTATGATTCACTCAGAAAAGACCGACAACAGTTGAACGACAGACTGGCTGCCGTATTGGCGGACTCAACCATCTGGGGAGAGAATCTGAACGAGCGAAGAGGGCTGCGCGAAGCACTTCTGGATGAGATGGTTTTACTGGAAGGTGAGACGAAATGAATACAACAAGTACAACGCATGACTGGATTGCCATACAGCCGCAGGATGATGTGATCATAGCTCTTCGCGATTACACAAAGGGAGAGACGCTTACGCTCTCTGACGGGGTTTCATTTGCACTGCTAGATGATGTGCCCAAAGGGCATAAGATCGCTGTACATGGGATCGAACCAGGTGATGATGTCCTGAAATATGGTTTCTCCATCGGTATTGCCAAGGAACGGATTGAGCAGGGGAACTGGATTCATAGCCATAATCTGAAGACGGGACTGCATGGCTTGCTGGAATATGAATATCAGCCTGGTGTATCCGTTCAGACAGATATGCCCCCGGAACACTTGCGGACTTTTGAAGGCTACTTGCGCCCTAACGGGGAGGCAGGTATACGTAATGAAATCTGGATCGTTAATACGGTAGGATGCATCAACAAGGTATGCGAAGCACTGGCTCGCATGGGTCAGTCCCAGTTCGGTAGCAGAGTGGACGGCGTGTATCACTTTCCTCATCCATTCGGCTGCTCGCAGCTTGGCGATGATCTGAAATATACCCAACAACTGCTGGCTTCCCTCGTCGAACATCCGAATGCAGGTGGTGTATTGGTCATTGGACTGGGCTGTGAAAATAATCAGGTCGACCAGTTCCGCGAATGCATCGCACCTGAATATCAGGGGAAAGTCCGTTTTCTCAAGGCTCAGGAAGCAGATGATGAACTTGAAGAGGGTTTGCGCCTAATGGAAGAGCTAGTGGAGATTGCCGAGGTGGAACGGCGCCAGCCGCTTCCACTAAGCAAGCTCAAAATCGGATTGAAGTGTGGTGGTTCAGACGGTTTATCCGGCATCACAGCCAATCCGTTAGTGGGTTCGGTTGCCGATATGCTGGTTGCCGCAGGAGGAACCGCCATTCTGACCGAAGTGCCGGAAATGTTTGGGGCAGAAACCATTTTGATGAATCGGGCTGCGAATGAACAGGTTTTCAGGGATTTGGTGGATTTAATCAACGGATTCAAGCAATATTTTGTAAATCATGGTCAGAACATCTATGAGAATCCGTCTCCTGGCAACAAAGCCGGTGGCATTACGACTCTTGAAGAGAAATCGCTGGGCTGTACTCAAAAAGGCGGCCGTTCTTCCGTCGTTGATGTGCTTCGTTATGGAAAACGTGTAACCCAAACTGGCTTAAACATTGTTGAGGCGCCCGGCAATGATTTGGTGTCGGTCACGGCATTGTCAGCTGCAGGAGCTCACATTGTACTGTTTACTACGGGAAGGGGAACTCCGTTCGGAGGTCCGGTACCTACCATCAAGATTGCAACGCAATCGGATCTGGCGAATCGAAAAAAACACTGGATCGACTTCAACGCAGGTCAACTGCTGGAAGGCCGGACGATGGATGACGTGAAAATTCAACTCTTTAGCCAGTTGATCGACATTGCCTCAGGACGTACTCAGACACTCAGCGAGCAGCATGGGTTTCGAGAAATCGCCATATTTAAAGATGGTGTAATTCTATAAGTTGTACACTCTCAGGCATGGCATGTTCTTACGACTCATTAAAAATCCCGGTAGCCAATACTGATGTGGCCTCCGGGATTTTTGTTGTAAACAGATATGAAATCAAAGTTTAAAAATGATCTGCTTATGATCGCGGAATGTATCCATGTCACATGGATTCGGCTTAAACGATGCCAAGCGCCTTTTTGATTTTTACCAATCCAGCTTCCGTCGTGTGTTCCACAAGCTTGTCCAGCAAAAGGTCACGTGCTTCTGTGATGCTGCCGTTAAAGGGTTTAATCCCTTGACGGTTCATCCAGTGACCTGCAGTCTCATAGGAAGAACTATTCCAGGCCACCTTGCCTTCCGCGAGACCTTCCTTTTCTTTGGTGCCGCTAATGACAATGGCTGTACTGCTCTGGAGATCCAGAAGTCCTTGATCGAACGCCTTCTTCTCTTCTTTGGCACCAAATCCAGCCTGTGCACGTAAAGCCCGCCCATCGATGCCTTCTTGTTCTTCAATTTGCTCATATAGCTTGAAGGCGTCACGGGAGAGCAGCCCGGCGTCATATTGCACCTGAATGGTTCTGCTGTCAGACAGCAGCCGATGCACCCACGGGAAACATTCACGGGAGATGAGGATGGCTTTCTTTTTGACAAATTTACCGTAGGCAGCAGTGCCATCCTCAGCAAGTCGCGAACGCCACAGCCAGGGATCCAGAGGAGAATCGGTATGCCAATTTTCCTGTGGCGTTAACGAAGAGAGGGAAGGGAAGTCGGGAAATAGCGGTGCCAGTGGAAGCAATCCAGCAGTCTGTATACGCTGTACAGCTTCTTTATAGGTTACAATCGGCTCAGTAATCATGGTTAAGGCATCTCCTTTTAAGTGGTTGTACAAGAATCAGGGGTAGTACTTCCATACAGTCGGTACACATCCACGGCATGCTGCCTGATTTCGCTCCGGAGTTCCTCAGGTTCAATCACTTCTGCTTCGCGGCCCAGACGATAAAAGAAACGAACAGCCCACTCCCATTGGTCTGCTGGACAAAGGAAGGACAGTTCCCAGAGATCTGGGGCAATTTCCGTCATTTTCTCACCAATGTGCCTGTCCTGTTCAGCCTCTACCATGGCACAGTAGCTTAAACGGGCTTGGATACGAACGGGTGGTCTTTCCATAGGGCGGGGCTGGCTGAGTTCTCGCTCGGCGGCTGTCGTCAACTGTCTTGTTTTTGAAGCATCAATAGGCTCCGCCTCCAAAATCCGGTCCACTCGAAACACGCGCTGTTCCCCATGTTCCGCCGAATATGCATCACAGTACCAAAATCCAGCAGAGGCATAAATGCGAATCGGACGGATCTGAATCCAGCGCTGACATGCTGCCGACCGATACAGGATACGCAACCAACCTTGTTCAGGAATGCATGCAAGCAGCGGTTCCAGATGATGAAGAATATAGTTGCGCTCCGGGATATAGTGATTCAGCTGTTTGAGCATGGGATCGATTCGAGCCATGACGTCATCCGGAATAATGCCTTTAATTTTATCCATAACCGTCCAGCGTTTCTCTTGAAAAGGTGTATCTGCATAATGGCTGATTCCCTCAAGAGCGAAAATGAGAGTTGCGGCTTCCACCGGATCCAGCTGCAGCGGAGGCAGCACATACCCATCCATAAGCCGAAAGCCACCACCCGGACCAGAAATAGCAATAATCGGCACATTCATCTCGGATAGGGACTGAATATCTCGCAAAATCGTACGGCGGGACACTTCAAACTTGTCTGCCAGTGAATGTGCTGTTTCAAGACCATGCTGTAATGCCATGACGATGGCGGCAAGCCGATTTATTTTATTCATGTCAGCCACTCCGTTTCGAGAGTTAGGCCGCCGGAAAGGATGCGGAGTGCTAAAGCCATTGTAACAGCCGATTAGTGACATCTTGGGTGTCACCAATAATATGTACGAATTATTTTTTGCTGTGTAATGGTGGCTGAGAGAGCGCTTTTCCGGCTAAGTGCCTTTATAATATGGGTCTCGTCCAAATTCGCCCTATGGGGTATTATTTCCTTCTCACCAAATTACCACAAAGGATGGCAAAAAAACCGTACCCGGTTATACGGATACGGTAAGTAGCAGTTAGTATGGTGAAAACTTATATCTACATTAATAGATTGGAATTTAACGAATTATTCAAGTATGAAGCTTGATTGTTCAGAGTTATTCGTAACACTTTGTATCAAGTGGTTATCTATCGTTCTGCTTTTCGTTTTATTCAAACAGGTAGGGCTCACTTCATCTCGAGCAGCTGCACACCACGGCCCTCAATCTCCACGCTACCAGAGAGTTCGCGATCCGTTAAGAGATCCTGTGCTTTGCCAACCCCCAGGTCATATGATTGAGTGGTTGCATTGTGATTCATGACAAAGAGATACTGCTTGCCGTCTTTTGTCCGTGCGCTTACTTCCACCCCATCTGGTGTTTCGAGCAATGGATGGATGCTTTTGGCTGCCGCAAGCTGTCCCAGCAGGCCATCCAGGAAGCGCTCTTCCGGATCGGAAGCTACATACCATGCTTCACCCTGACCGAACGTGTTGCGAGTTACGACAGGCATGCCATGATAGAAATCGTCTCCGTACTCGGCGATAACTTCAGCACCTTCGCTGTGCAGCAGGTCACACAGCATGCCGCATTCATATTTGCCGTGAAGATCACCATAGGCATCTTTTAGCACGATACTGTTCTTTTGCTCAGGGAGCAGGGCATCGATCTCTTCAACCCAGATCCCAAGCAGCTTACGAAGCTCACCCGGGTAACCACCTGTGGTCACGAGATCACTCTCATTGACAATGCCGCTGAAGAACGTGGTCAGGAACGTACCGCCGGCTGCAACAAACTTCTCCAGTTTGGCTGCAAATCCGGGTTTGACCATATAAAGTACCGGAGCAAGAACAATATCATACTTACTGAGATCGGTATCCACGCTGACGATATCCACCTGGATATTGCGGCGGAAAAAGGCAGCGTAATATTTGTGAATTTGATCCACGTAATTCAGAGCAACGGTAGGACCGCTGGATTTCTCAATAGCCCACCAGTTATCCCAGTCAAATACAATCGCCACTTTGGATTCCACAGTGGCATCGAGTGTTTTGTCACCGAGCAATTGCAGCTCTTTGCCAAGCTGGGCGACTTCGCGGAATACACGTGTATTCTCGTGTCCAACGTGCTCGATAACTGCACCATGATACTTCTCACATGCACCGATGGAGCGGCGAAGCTGGAAGAACATAATGGTATCTGCGCCATGCGCAATTGTCTGATAGCTCCACAGTCGCATAACCCCAGGACGCTTCAGCGAGTTGTACGGCTGCCAGTTTTGCTGGCTTGGTGTCTGTTCCATAAGCATGAATGGCTGGCCATCTTTCAGCCCGCGCATCAGATCATGTGCCATGGCAGTGAAGCTGAATGGTGTGGCAAGACCCGGGTAGCTGTCCCAAGAGATGATGTCCATATATTTGGCCCATTTGAAATAATCAAGCTGCTTGAAGAATCCCATCAGGTTAGTCGTTACGACGGAATCAGGGACATGCTTCTTGATCGCATCATATTCCAACCGGTAACAATCAAGCATGCTATCGGAGTTGAAGCGGGAGTAATCAAGCGAGATGCCCTGGAACGTCGAGTTATTGTTACCCCAGTGCTCACTCAGATTGCTTGGCAGAACAATTTCGTCCCAATCATAAAATGTATGGCCCCAGAAGTTGGTATTCCACGCTTGATTGAGCTGATCCAGAGTCTTGTAACGTTCTTTCAGATACACACGGAAGGCTTTCTCACAATTGTCGCAATAGCAGTCTCCGCCGTATTCGTTGGAGATGTGCCATACCAGGACAGCGGGATGATCTTTGTATCGTTCCGCCAGTTTATCAGCAATTTTCTCGGAGTATTTACGATAGGTCGGGCTGTTTGGACAGGAATTATGACGTCCGCCGAATTTGCGTTTGCGTCCGTCAGCATCCACACGAAGTACATCCGGATATTTTTTGGCCATCCACGCCGGATGAGCAGCTGTGCTGGTGGCAAGACAAACGTAGACACCGTTTTCATAGAGACTGTCAATTAATTGATCCAATTCTTCGAATTTATAGGTTACCTCATCAGGCTGAATCAGAGCCCAGGAGAAAACATTAATCGTGGCTATATCAATACCTGCCAGTTTAAACATGCGCAGGTCTTCAAGATGGGTCTCGTGATCCCATTGTTCGGGGTTGTAGTCACCGCCATAGAACATTTTGGGTAATTTGCTGCTAATCAATATGTTCACCTCTTGTATAAGAATAATTGTATATTATATGATTCAAATAGCTTTTAAAATATAAGAAAAGTAATGATTCATATAAGAATATGGAAATGAGAAAAGCGTTTGCGCATTGTCTGAACGTTTATACACCGAGAGGAGAACCTCATGCTAATCTCACCAAAACATCGAAGATATTTCATGACGCCACGCGAAGAGCCGCTCCCGCTGTATATTGAAAGCATTGGTTATAACGGCAACCAGGAGAACGTACTCAGACCTGCAGGCTATCCTTGTTATCACTGGCTTCAGACGGTAAAAGGTGCAGGGGAATTCCATTTTGCCGGTTCAACCGTGGTCCTCGGTGAAGGCTCCGGAATTCTGCTGCCTCCGAATGAACCACATGAATATGTGCCTTCCTTAGGGGAGTGGGAGACGCTCTATATTACGTTCGGCGGATCCCAGTGTCCGGCCATCACCGAGGCACTCGGACTGGGAGAGGCGGCACTTCATCAATGGGATGCAGGAAGCCCGCTGGAGAACTACGGCAGGGAGGTGCTGGGTTCCATCAGCAGCGACCAGGATTTGTCCGGTCTGGAAGCTTCCGCAGATATGTACCGGTTTCTGATCCTGCTCAAAAAACACGGCATGACCGGCAGCCGGTCATCCATCTCGCATGCCGTGGAACGGCTGGCACCGCTAATTGCATTCATGGATCAGCATTATGCGGATCCCGATATTGGTCTTGAACAGATGGCAGCCGTTCCAGGGATTACACCAAGACATTTGAATACCCTGTTTAAACAATCATTCGGCATGACTGCGTACAGCTATTTCATTCTTCTGCGGATTCGCAAATCCAAAGAATGGATGACAGGGAACAGCAAATTGACCGTGAAGGAAACGGCAGCGCGCGTCGGTTTTCGTGATGCGAGCCATTTTGTGGCCACATTTCGGCGAATTGAAGGTGTAACACCTGAGCAGTTTCGAACGTTATATTTATAGCGGAGTTGAGAGGAATGCAACGTGATTACGGTTTGTGGCCTCCTTTTCCGACATATGTAACAAGCTGAACAAAAAGTGATGCCAGGAAGGTATTGATGCATGGGGGCAGTTGCCGTTATGATGATATCGATTCCTTCAATTGGAAAACGAAAGCGGATGATCCTATCCGTTCTACTTAGAGAGGATGATAGAAGTTGACAACAACAACCATTCCATTATGGGATCATGCAGCACCTCATGCGGCCAAAGGTCATGAGGCAGACATGCCACATCTCATACCTTTTATTCAACCTGGTTCCGAGAGCGCTGTCATTGTGTGTCCCGGCGGTGGTTACGGGTTTCTCGCAGATCACGAAGGAGCTCCAATTGCCGAATTGCTCAACCGTGCAGGTATTAGTGCATTTGTACTGAAATACCGGGTAGCACCCCATCAGCATCCAGCTCCATTATCTGATGGTCAGCGTGCCATCCGCTATGTGCGTGCTCATGCCCAGGAATTTGGCATCAATCCTTCCAAAATTGCTGTGCTCGGCTTCTCGGCAGGCGGGCATCTTACAGCAACACTCGGCACCTTGTATGATAAAGGGCAACCAGATCATGAAGATCCGATTGAACGTGAGAGCTCACGCCCGGATCGGGTTATTCTCTGCTATCCGGTCATTACGATGGAATCCTATGGACATGCAGGGTCACGCGAAAACTTGCTAGGTGCTGATGCTTCTCCCGAACAGATCAGAGCTTTCAGTGCAGAGCAGCAGGTTAAGGCCGATGCGCCTGAAGCATTTATCTGGCATACGAGTGATGATCAGGCGGTACCTGTCGAAAATAGCTTGCGTTACGCGCTTGCACTGGGCGCCCACGGTATTCCTTATGATCTGCATGTATTCGAAAAAGGATCACATGGTCTGGGACTTGCTGAAGATGATCATGCCGTCCGGGCGTGGTCGGATCTGTGTCTGACTTGGCTCAAAAACCAAGGATGGTAACCGTTTACCCCTCATTTCAAATGCGCTATAGGGCGAAGGAGATACGACTATGAAATTGCAAAAGAATGACAAGCTACTTTTTATCGGCGATTCCATCACAGATTGCGGTCGGGTGCATCCAGTGGGTGAAGGAAGCTCCGGACTTGGACACGGTTACGTTGCACAGGTGTATGCACTTTTGCGTGCCATTTATCCGGAATTGATGCTGCGCATTCAGAACGTGGGTACTAGCGGGAATACGATTCGTGATTTGAAACAGCGCTGGGATCGGGACGTGATTGATCTGAAGCCGGATTGGTTAACGATGATGATTGGCATCAATGATGTGTGGCGGCAGTTCGACCATCCATTGTCGACGGAATCCCATGTGTTTTTGGAAGAGTACGAATCCACTCTGAGGGAACTCGTGGCATCCGTTCGTCCCCAGTTGAAAGGACTCGTTCTGATGACTCCATTTTACCTCGAAGCCAATCCCGAAGATCCCATGCGGGCAACGATGGATATCTATGGAGAAGTCGTGCGTAGGGTAGCGAATGAGTTTGATGCCATTTTCGTGGATACGCAGGCAGCCTTTGTCCCGTTCTGGGATCATTTCTATACGTCTGTCCTGACTCATGACCGTGTTCATCCAGATGCAACAGGCCATATGATTTTGTCCAAAGCATTTCTGGATGCCATCGGTTTTGAATGGTCAGGCAGCGTCAAATCATAAAAGGATGTGATCGCTTGAGCAAGCTCAACATTGCAGTACATACTCCGGCACTGCTGGGGGAAGGTCCCAGCTGGGATGCGGAACACAATCGTTTGTTATGGGTAGATATCGAAAACTACAAGGTACATGTCTATGATCCTGTAACGGGGCAAGATCAGGCCTACGATGTAGGTGAACATGTGGGTGCAGTCGTTCCTTATCGCGGCGATGAAGTCGTTGTTGCACTCCGCAGCGGGTTCCATACCTATCATCTGAGCACGGGAGAATTGAAGGCAATCGAAGATCCCGAAAGCGACAAAACCACCAATCGCTTCAACGATGGGAAATGTGACTCTTATGGTCGGTTGTGGGCGGGTACAATGAGTATGAATAACGAAAGTAAAGCAGGCTCACTGTATTGTCTGGAGGAAGGCAAACCGGTTCGAACCATGGTTCAAGATATATCTACCTCCAATGGGTTAGGCTGGAGCCCGGATGAACAAATCATGTACTATATCGATACGCCTACACGTTCCATTGACCGATTTGATTTTGACCTTTCAGCAGGTGAAATCACAAACCGGACAAGCGTTATTTCGGTGCCGGAGGATTTTGGTTTTCCGGACGGCATGACGGTGGACAGCGAGGGAATGTTGTGGGTTGCTCACTGGGGCGGCGGAAGAGTGACACGTTGGAACCCGCAGAACGGTGAATTGCTGCAGCAGATTGAAGTGCCTGCAGACCAGGTAACCTCCTGTTGTTTCGGCGGGCCTGACTTGGAGGATCTTTATATTACTACCGCACGAACAGGTATCCGTGAGGAACGTTTGGTGGAGACGCCAAGTGCCGGTTCTGTCTTTGTGATTAGGCCCGGTGTTAAAGGGCAGAAGACCCATGCATATGGCAGGGTGACTCAGGTAAAGTAAATCACAGCGGAGACTGTAGCGTACTGCAAAGTGGCTTGGAATGTTCAAGTAATGATTGAACTTTAAGTGGATCGTAAGATATGATAAGAAGTCTTGGAACGCCGATTGTTTTTAGGTGAACCGTGGCTTCTTTTTTTGTCGAATAATAGTGTAAAATGAATGAGTGGATTGTGCTTCAATATACGTATGACTTTCTATTTCCATTGATTTAACAATGATTTTGGGATATAAAGAGAGAACCAAACTTTAAAATTGTTGTAACCGCTAACACTGGGGTCCCGTTATATCCGATATAAAAAAGGTATAACCTGTACAGACATAGAGGAAAGATTAGACAAGGGGGTCGCGATCATGAACCGGTTGTGTAAGGTGCTGATTGTTGACGATGAGTTTCTGGTACGCCAGGGGATCAAGCATCATATGAATTGGGAATCGGAAGGATTCCAGATTGTCGGAGAAGCGTCCAATGGAGAAGAAGGCCTGGAACAGGTACGTTTGCTGAAGCCTGACATCGTTATTACCGACATTGTGATGCCAATCATGGACGGTGAAGCATTTGTGCGTACGCTAAAAGCCAGTCAGCCACAGATAGAAGTCATTGTGCTCAGCAGTTTCAGTGAATTCGAGTATGTACGTTCGACGCTTCAGCACGGAGCAGCGGATTACATTTTGAAACCGAAGCTGGACACCGACGAGCTGCTGCAGGTACTTCAGCGAACGGCCGGCAAAATTCCTGAATTGCAGTATGAGCCCTCAAACGAAGGGTGGAAGCTGGGACAGTTGATGGAAAAGATGATATCCGGTTTTGCATTGGAAGACGAAAAAGATATGGCTATGGTCAGGGACACGTTTCCACATGACTGTTTTCGCCTCCTCGTGTGCGGGAAGCAATCGAACTCGAGCCAGAAGGATACGGAAAATAAGCTGCTGAGTTACCTTGCGGGCGTGGAATGTGCCATGGTACCCGTAGAGAGTGAAATGCCGATATTCCTTCTGAATGTAGACCCTGCCAAGGATGACTGGATGGTTGGGCAGATCAAGCAGCTTGCACTTAAAAATGAAGCAGGCATGAAAGGACCCAGCTGGGTTCTAAGTGACAGCTTTACATCATTCGATCAGATGGGTGATGTGTACCGTAATCATCTCATTAAACTCATGGAATATCGCTTTTATTATGGAGATCGTTCTATTCTTGTCTACAGTGAGCTTCCACCACTGCATACGGCAGGTTACCAGTTTAATGTCAATATGTTTTTGCAGCACGTGAAACGGAATCGCACCGAGTCCGCTAGGGAGTATCTGAAAGAGCATGCGCTTACCCTGGGACGTGATTATATTGCAGATGTGTTCGAAATTAAATCCTTCCTGGGCAATCTGATCTTCAATGTAACGATTACCCTCGCGGATATGGACGTACAATCTTCGGCACTGGAAGAGAGCAAGTATACTTATTTCAAAAACGTGGACGGAGCTTCGAGCCTGAATGAGGCCATGCAAGTGCTGGACCAGTTCATGCTTGAGGTTCAGGAATGTACGGCTGGAGATGGAGGGAAACGCAGTGACCCGAATATGAAAATGCTGCTTGAATATATGCATGAGCATTTTGACCAGCCACTCGGTCTCGCTGAAGTTGCGAAGCATTTTCATTTTAATCCGTCGTATTTATCCAGTTATTTCTCATCACACAAAAAAGAAGGATTCAACGAATATCTGAACAAAATTCGCATTGAGAAGGCAGAAGAACTCTTGCGATCAGATGATGTTACCATTTCCGAAATCAGCAGCATGGTAGGTTATTCGGATCACAGCTATTTCTGCAAAGTGTTCAAAAAATTTACCGGACTGTCACCAAGCCGATATCGTCGGAAATTTTGGGCATAAAGTCAGAAGGAAAAGATCATGAAGAAATGGATGAACGGATTATCACGGCTCGGATTGTTTCCCAAGCTGTTTCTCGTCATGGTGGTTAGTATCATTCTCGTTTCCGTACTTATTTTGTGGACTACCGTTCATATGTCGACGAAGCTGTTTACTGAGACATTTAGCATTACGAACTCCAAGGTGCTCAGTCAGATTAAGACCACCTTCGAATCCTTTAATGATGCGATTGCGGCAGTCTCCAACAACGTAAGCCAAAGCGGGTCCATTCGTGGATATCTGTCTGAAGGAGAGGGAGACTCTCTCACGATGGCAAAATCCTACTACAACATGAGAGAATCAATGGATCGCATCCAGTCCATTATGGAATCCTATGAGGTCGGCATTACGATCAGCGGGATTAACGGACGAACCTATTCAACAGATCGATCCCATCTGAAGATGTCGGTAGAGGAGCTAAAAGAACTGCCGATAACAATAGAAGCTGTGAAAACGCCCAATCGACTGATCTTTGATGATTACCGAACAGATACCGATGTAGGCACACAGCAGATGATTTCGGCGACCAAGGCACTGGCGGATCGGACTCAGAGCCGGATCTACGGAACGCTCTACGTAACCATGAGAGAGAGTGTGTTCCGACAGTTCTACAGCAGTTTCACAAGCAGAGGCAACGATGTGGTCATCCTTAATGAAAATGGGGAAATCGTGTCCTCCAACCGGGAGGAATGGATTGGTACGAAGCAGCTGGATCTTCTTTCCTATGCCAGACAGATGGCCACGAAAAGCGATAATAATGGGATAAACGCCAAGGTAATGGAGCAGGACAGCGTAGTCCTGTCCGAATATCTGCCGTTTTACCGTTTCTATATTATTAATGTCGTTGACAAGGATCAGGCTGCGGGGCAATTGCTTGATTTGAAAACCATCGCCCTGATTTGTGCAGCCATTGTAGCTGGTGCACTTGTACTGGTGTTTCTAATTACCAACCAGATTACAAAGTCACTGCGCAGGCTCGTGAAGCAGATGTCCAATATTACGAAAAGCGATCTCGATAATTACATTCCGGTTAGTGGAAGCTACGAAAGCAGGCAGATTGGTCATGCGTATAATTACATGCTGGATGAGCTTCATGATTATGTCGATCAGCTTGTGTTAACGCAGCGGGAACAGCGGAATGCAGAACTTGCTGCATTGCAAAGCCAGATCAATCCTCATTTTCTCTATAACACACTGGCTTCGGTGAAAGTACTGGTACAGCAGGGGAATAAGGACCGGGCAGCAGAGACCATTAACGCATTGATTGCCTTACTGCAAAATACGATCAGCGACGTAAGTGAAACGGTCATGGTAGAGCAGGAAGTGGAGAATCTGAAGAACTATGTCTTCATTAATCATGTCCGTTACGGGGGGCGGATCAAAGCGGCCTTCTATGTAGCACCTGATTGTAATCACTACCATGTACCCAAACTTGTCATCCAGCCGTTTATTGAAAATGCCTTTTTCCACGCCTTTAACCGAAAAGAGACCGGCACCATTCATGTTCTCGTTTCACGGGCAGGAGAAACGCTCATATGCGAGATCATGGATAACGGAGATGGCATTGAAGGGTTTGCCATGGGTGAATCTTTGCCTAATCCGAAAAATAATCGGCAGCTGTTTAGCGGTATCGGTATTCGTAATGTGCATGACCGGATCGAACTGTTATATGGCGCCCCCTATGGTGTGACGATTATGAGTACGCCAGGAGAGGGCACAAGAGTGACCGTTACACTTCCGCTGATTACAGGCTGAAGAAACCACGGTAACAGATGCAAAAAAATGAATCTCACATCCTAAACTAACAAAAAGTCTTTCAGTGGAGTTTTCTCCACAAGAAGGACTTTTTTGTTTGGAAAAGAAAGCGGTGTTTTGCTTCATTGGTAATATTTTTGGCTCAATAAACTCCAAAATCAAAAGGAATTACAAAAAGCCAAATTTAATGCAAACGGTTTCTGTAAAGGTTTTCATTGTGGCAATAAGATGACAAATCCGTACAAAATTATTACTAACGAATGCCGATTTGGGAATGATAAGATGAATACATCGAAAGCAACCGCTTTCAGAAAACGCAAACAAATTACACACAAAGAGGTTGAAGGGGAGTTGAATGATTTGAAAAAAATGTGGGTATTGATGCTCGTTACTGTCCTGCTGTTGTCCGCATGTTCTTCCGGTGGAGGAGGCAACACGGCAAGCGAGGGTGAGCAAGCATCCAATGAGATTACGATCTGGGCTTGGGACCCATCGTTCAACATTGCTGCATTGAATACAGCAAAAGAAGCGTACGCTAAGGATCACCCTGACGTAAAAATCAACGTTGTTGAATACGCACAAAATGATATTATCCAAAAACTCAACACAGGTTTGAACTCCGGAACAAGCAACGGTCTTCCAAACATCGTACTGATTGAAGACTACCGTGCACAAAGCTTCCTGAACGCTTACCCTGATGCCTTCAAGGATCTGTCTTCCAACTTCACGGCTTCTGACTTTGCCGATTACAAATTGGGACCGACAGCTTATGACGGCAAACAATACGGTGTTCCATTTGACTCTGGTGTAACGGGTCTCTACTACAGAACAGACCTGCTGGAGCAAGCTGGTTACAAAGCTGAAGATCTGCAAGATATCACTTGGGATGATTACATCCAAATTGGTAAAGATGTCAAAGCAAAAACAGGTAAAGATCTGATCACGCTTGATCCGAATGATCTGGGTCTGATCCGTATGATGATTCAATCCGCAGGTTCATGGTATTCCAAAGAAGATGGTAAAACACCAGACCTGGCTGGCAATGCAGCACTGAAAGAAGCATTTGTAACTTACAAAGCCATGATGGATGCAAATGTGGTTAAACTGAACTCCGACTGGAGCCAGTTCGTGGCAGCCTTTAACAACGGTGACGTATCCACCATTCCAACAGGAAACTGGATTACACCATCTGTTCGTCAAGAAGCATCCCAATCCGGTCAATGGGCGGTAGCTCCGCTTCCTAAAATGGCTGGTCAACCAAACTCTGTACATGCATCCAACCTCGGAGGCAGCTCCTGGTATGTAATGAACAACGTTCCTGGTGCAGATCAAGCTGCAGATTTCCTCGGCAGCACGTTTGGTTCTGACAAACAATTGTATCAAGACCTGCTTAACGGTATCGGCGCAATCGGAACATACAAACCGGCTGCTGAAGGTGAAGCGTTTAGCAAAGAAGATGAGTTCTTCGGTGGACAAAAAGTGTTTGCAGACTTCGCAAAATGGACTGAAGAAATTCCTAGCGTAAATTACGGTATCAACACATATGCAATTGAAGACATTCTGGTTGTTGAAATGCAAAACTTCCTGAACGGCAAAGCGATTGACGACGTTCTGGCTGATGCACAAAAACAAGCTGAAGCTCAATTAAACTAAGATGATCCACGGTAACTTATAGAACCCAAGGAAGCATCGGAGCCGTTCCACCGTCTGGCGAAGCAAACAGCCGACCGGACATGGTGAAAGGCTCCATGGGTTCTATCCATGTTGCATGGAGAGAGAGGAGCCATACTGTGAAAGCCATGAATACAGGAGACAGTCTCCAAAAGAAAAATAATTTGACTGGATGGGCTTTTATTTCGCTCGCTGTCATCGGGATCGTTGCATTTTACTTCTATCCGATGCTGCAGGCACTGCTCTTATCTTTCAAGTCTGGCGTGGGTGCCAATCTTGAATTTACGGGGCTCGATAACTATAAAAGGTTGTTTATTGATACAACGTTCCGTACTGCCGTATCAAATACATTTTTGTATCTGATCATTCAAGTGCCCGTCATGATCATTCTCGGATTGTTTATTTCCGTGCTATTGAATGACAGCACACTGCGCTTCCGCAGCTTTTTCCGTACTGCAATCTTTTTGCCTTGCGTAACCTCACTGGTTGCATACTCTGTAGTATTCAAGTATTTGTTCTCTGCAGATGGAATGGTCAATCAATTCCTGATGAATCTGCATGTCATTGCTGAACCGATTCAATGGATCACCGACCCGTTTTGGGCTAAAATTACGATCATAATCGCCGTTACTTGGCGTTGGACCGGATATAACATGATTTTCTATCTGTCTTCCCTGCAAAATATCGATCAATCCATCTACGAAGCAGCACGGATTGATGGTGCGAACGCATTTACTCAATTTTTCAAAATTACAGTACCGTTGCTCAAACCGATTATCCTGTTCACGTCCATCACATCAACGATTGGTACCTTGCAAATCTTCGATGAGATCATGAACATCACCAAGGGTGGACCGGGTAATGCAACCATGTCCATCTCGCAATACATCTATAACCTTTCGTTCAAATATTCACCGGACTTCGGATATGCGGCAACCGTTTCGTATTCCATCGTGCTGATGATTATCGTATTGTCCATCATCCAGTTTAAAGTGGCAGGTGATAAAAATGGCTAAGAACAAAGTGAAACGCATTTTCACCTATGTATTCCTGTCCCTCGTGGCCTTCATATCGATCTTCCCATTTTTCTGGATGCTCGTCAGCTCCACGAATGCTTCGGTAGATGTAACCAGAGGCAGATTGTTACCAGGTTCGGCTTTTATTGATAACTTCACTAAGCTGCTGGATACGACCAATCTGGTACAGGCACTAGGCAACTCAGCCATTGTGTCCGTTATTTCCACAGTGCTTGCTCTGTTGATTGGTTCCTTGGCTGGTTACGGTTTTGAAGTGTACCGGACGAAATCACGTGACATTGTCTTCAATATCCTGCTGCTTTCCATGATGATTCCGTTCGCGGCATTGATGGTACCGCTCTATCGGATGTTTGCAACCATCTCGGGAATTGCACCGTTTATGGGAATCAACACGATGGCAGCAGTCATTCTGCCAACCATCACCACGGCATTCCTGATCTTCTTCTTCCGTCAGAACACGAAAATGTTCCCGAAAGAGATGCTTGAAGCTGGCCGGATCGACGGTCTTAGCGAACTGGGGATCTTCCTGAAAATCTACATGCCTACAATGAAAACAACATATGCGGCAGCTGCGATCATTACTTTCATGAGCAGCTGGAACAACTACCTGTGGCCACTCGTTGTGCTGCAGACACCGGATCAACAAACGATTCCATTGCTGATCTCCAATCTCGGCTCCAGTTACTCACCGGATTATGGGGTTATCATGACAGCGATTGTCATTGCCACGCTGCCAACAGCCTTAGTATTCTTCATTATGCAGAAACACTTTGTCGCTGGTATGGTTGGTTCCGTGAAATAATGGAATAGTGGATGTCATCTGAAAAGATCGATGTAGAAAGAGACGCAGAGGACACCAGCAATGGTGTACCTCTGTCTTTCTGTTTATTATTGGAAGAGGAAATACGGATTGAATCTTGAATAATTCATACTATACATTTCGTACTAGAGGGAGAGAGAGCCGATGAAAGCAACACAAGCAGATATCAACTGGTTGGGAGATGTAAGCGTTTTTGAGGTTAACCGTTTAAACGCTTACTCGGATCATCGTTACTACAGCACTATGGAAGAGGCGCAGGCTTCAGGTACCATGAAGATGCGTTATGACCTGAACGGAACCTGGAAATTCAATTATGCCGTTCGTCCGGATTGCCGGCCCGAGCTGTTCTACAAATCAGATTTCTCCTATGAAGGCTGGGATGACATCGAAGTGCCAGGGCACATTCAGCTTCAGGGGTATGGCCAAATTCAATATGTGAATACGCAATATCCTTGGGATGGGTTGAATGAACTGCGCCCGCCAGCACTGCCACAGGACAAAAATGCAGTAGGAAGCTACATTCGGACGTTCCACCTGCCATCAGGATGGCAGAACAATCCGGTATACATCTCCTTTCAGGGAGTAGAGTCAGCATTCTATGTGTGGCTGAATGGACAATTTGTAGGATACGGGGAAGATAGCTTCACTCCATCAGACTTCGATCTGACGCCATTCCTTCAGGATGGAGAGAACAGACTGGCTGTGGAAGTATATCAACGCAGCACGGGCAGCTGGCTGGAAGATCAGGACTTCTGGCGCTTCTCCGGCATTTTTAGAGACGTGTATCTCTATACCGTACCTGCAGCACACATTCGGGATCTGCGTGTGGTAACGGATCTGGACAAGTCCTACACAAACGGTACGCTGAACCTCGATTTGAAGCTGGAAGGTAAAGCTTCTGCCGGAGCACGAGTAGAGGCTGAGCTGCGCGATGCTGAAGGAAACACATGGAGAACATTTGGTGGTGTGGAAGTTACTAATGGTCTTGTTAGTCTTCAGGAAGAGATCGGTAAGGTAAACCTTTGGAGTGCGGAAATACCGTATTTGTATCGTTTATACATTCGTGTATATGATGCTGCAGGTCAGCTGGTTGAGGTTGTGCCTCAGTCTGTTGGTTTCCGCAAGTTTGAAATGATTGATAAAGTGATGCATATCAACGGTAAGCGCATTGTGTTCAAAGGAGTCAACCGTCACGAGTTCAACCCGCGCCGTGGTCGTGCCATTACCAAAGAGGATATGCTCTGGGATGTGCGTACTATCAAACAGAACAATATGAATGCGGTTCGTACATCACACTATCCGAACCAAAGCCTGTGGTATGAATTGTGTGACGAATACGGGTTGTATGTTATTGATGAGATGAAC
The DNA here is from genome assembly GCF_039831995.1 of Paenibacillus pabuli. Lineage (NCBI taxonomy): Bacteria > Bacillati > Bacillota > Bacilli > Caryophanales > Paenibacillaceae > Paenibacillus > Paenibacillus pabuli. The sequence continues at coordinate 1,811,777 of NZ_JBDOIO010000003.1, read as the reverse complement.
CTGGAGACACATGGTTCCTGGCAAAAGCTTGGCGCCGTTGAGCCTTCCTGGGTAATTCCCGGAGATAAACCAGAGTGGCATGACATTGTCATGGACCGCGCTGTATCCATGGTGGAGCGTGACAAAAACCACCCGTCCATTCTGATCTGGTCCTGCGGTAACGAGTCACATGGTGGTGAGGTCATCTATAAAGTATCCCAATACTTCAAGTCGGCTGATCCAACACGTCTGGTGCATTATGAGGGAGTTTTCCATGATCGTCGTTTTGATGAGACAAGTGATATGGAGACTCGCATGTATGCCAAGCCGGCAGACATTGAGGAATTCCTGAATGCGAATCCGACTAAGCCTTACATCAGCTGTGAGTACATGCACGCCATGGGGAACTCCATCGGTGGCATGCACAAGTATACGGAATTGGAAGATAAATACCCGATGTATCAGGGTGGATTCATCTGGGATTACATCGATCAATCCATTTACAAGAAAGATCGTTACGGCAAGGAATTCCTCGCTTACGGCGGTGACTTCGGAGATCGTCCTTCGGACTACTCGTTCTGTGGAAACGGCATCGTGCATGCGGATCGCAAAGTAACGGCCAAAATGCAGGAAGTGAAATTCCTGTATCAAAATATCAAGCTGTTCCCGGATCGGGAAGGCGTCAAAATCGTGAACGGCAACCTGTTCGCAGATACATCTGCATTGGAGCTGGTGTACAGCCTGGAACGCGAGGGACATGAAGTGCTGCGCGGAACATTGGAAGTCAATGTTCCGGCACAAAGCGAAAAGACAGTGAGTCTTCCACTGGATGCAGACACTCTGGCCGGCGGCGAATATGCAGTTAATACTGCATTTGTTCTAAAAGCGGCTACGCTCTGGGCAGATAAAGGTGACGAAGTCGCGTTTGGCCAATATATTTTCACACAGGATCAGGTTAATTCAGATGAAACAGCTGCAGATGATTCGAATCTGACGAATGATATTCAAGTGGTTGAAGGCGACGTGAATATTGGTGTCCGTGTAGGTCATACTCATGTGCTGTTCTCCAAAGCCTTCGGAACATTGGTATCCCTCAAACTGTCAGGCCGCGAGACGATTGCTCAGCCTCCTGCACCATTGTTCTGGCGGGCAACGACAGATAATGATAAAGGGACAGCAATGGGCTTCGAATTAGGTGCATGGTATGCCGCTAGTCTGCTGCCAAGATGTGTAGAGTGGAAGGCAGAACAGAAACCGGATCAATATCGAATTGAATTCACATACAAGCTCAACATTTCGGCAGATGTGCAAGTGAAAGTGGCTTATACGGTGCGTGCAGATGGAAGCGTGCATGTTCATAACGCTTACAAAGGAACAGCAGGATTGCCGGATCTTCCGATTCATGCCTTGACTTTCAAAACGTCACCGGAATACGGTAACGTGGAATGGCTGGCGATGGGACCTGAAGAAAACTATGCGGATCGTGCATTTGGTGCACGTTTGGGCATTCACGGCAGCACAGTGGCGGATACTGTTGCGCCATACCTGGTGCCACAGGAATCGGGTAACCGTACAGGAGTACGCTGGGCGAAGTTGACCGATGATGCAGGACGCGGCTTCAAAATTGAAGCTTCTGCAGCTCCCGTTGAGCTGAACGTATCGCCATATACGGCATTCGAACTGGAGAACGCACAGCATGCATACGAACTGCCGCCAGTGCATTATACGGTGGTTACTGTAGCCGGTAAACAAATGGGTGTTGGCGGTGATGATAGCTGGGGTGCGCCGGTTCATCCGGAATATCGCATTGCCTCGGACGGCGAATTGGAATTTGAATTTGTCATTCGCGCACTGTAAAAGTCTGATCAAATAAATACAGAACAGGGGTCTCCGTATATCGGATGGCCTCTGTTTTTGTTATAGAAAGAGAGTGGAGAATCGTATTTCGTGAAACCGCTGTCGAAGCTGCTTCGTACTGTAGGAGACATGGATTGAAGGAGGGGCATCAATATGAGCAGAAAGGCAAAAGCAGGTGTTTGGGTTACCGTACTGGCTGTGCTTGGCATCATTGTGGGGTGTTTTATCTGGTATTTTAATACGGCTTCGGGGGAGCGGGCGCTGAAAACGATGAGATCCAATAATTCCGGTGGTCTGGAACGCGTAGTTAAGGTATACAGTGACTCTGGGGAACTGATTCAGACGTATGAGGGGAAAATCGATGTGCAGGATACGGAATACGGAAATAAAGTGCTGTTTGACCTGGATGGGAAACGTGTTGTGATCTACAACGCAACGGTTATTACGGAAGAGAAATAACATGGAAACGCAAAATATGTCTTGGAGTCTAACTTGAGACACACATTTTCTTATATGGTAAAATAAAGGAACTTAAGGTAAAACAAATTTGGAGGTGAGAGGGGCATGTTCATGGAAATGTTAATTGCTCTAGTCGCAATCCTAGGTATGGGTGTGTTCTATGCTGTGCTTGTGTATTACCTCGTTCGTCTCATCTCCAAAAAAGCGTTTAAGCTTACGCTAACCAAGGCTGAGGCTATTGAAATATTGGTTTGGCTCGCGATTGTGTTCTTCAGTATTGTGATGATAATCAAGCAGAATTGGAATTTATTCTTACCGGTAGTTCTTCTGCTGGTCTCCATGGTTAACTTGCGGCGCTCCAATCGGAAATACCGGGAGATGAACGACAATGGAAAACCGGAGCATCAAGGAGGTGGGGGAATTTGAAACTGGGCAAAACATCCGACACGTCTGGTTTAACATCCGTTGCCTCACTATCTGACGAATTACAGCCTGTTTTTGAACAAGCTGAAATGAAGTATCCGGCATGTGATATCGAGCTGTTCTTTGTTTTTCGCTGCCTGCCGGAAGAATATGAACGAAAATCTTCGGTCAGATATGCCAAAAAGGAGCAGGTGATTTATTTTGACATGACGGTCAGCGAGGACCGTTACAAAGAGTTCAGTAAAAGAAGGCAACGGGTTGAGTTAGGTCATTCCTTTTATGCTTTTTTGAGTGAGAAGATAAAGAAATACAAAATAGCAAATTTGGATCATGCAGCGTTTCTGAATGACATGGAAGTTTGGCTCAAAGAAATCGGCTGGTTGGTGCCGGAAACAGATGTTGAAGTGGAAGAAGTCGTAACACCTTATTGAAGAAGGCATACAGTCTTACTAATGTTTCTATACATATTTGAAAGCAAATAAAAACAGGCCCTCTTTCGAGGGCCTATTTTTCATGGGAGAGGAGAAACCGGACGAAGAGCTTATGGGGAAACGTAAGTCTTCTCCGCGGTTGTCTACGACACTTGTGATGTCGATAATTATAGAATGGCCGAAATGTTTCCTTTTTATACATATGCGTCAACAACGGGTCAACAATTTTTTGAAATGAATGAAGTTAGACTATTTTTCAAACTGAACCCGAGTGTGGTACGATAGCTGTATCAATAAACTTACATAGAGAGAAAAGGTGACTCATCAGTGAGAGTGGTATCCGGGAGTGCGAAAGGCAGACCGCTGAAGGCTGTTCCTGGCAATGGAACACGTCCGACCACCGACAAGGTGAAGGAAGCGCTGTTTAGCATGATTGGCCCTTATTTTGAGGGCGGTACAGCATTGGATTTGTTTGCGGGTAGTGGTGGTCTCGGAATTGAGGCGCTGAGCCGCGGCATGGACAAGGCTGTTTTTGTTGATTTGGAATCCAAAAGTATTGAAGTGATCCGCGCCAATCTGAAGGCAACCAAGCTGGAGGATCAGGCAGCTATATACCGTAATGATGCAGGTCGTGCGTTAAAGGCGCTTGCCAAGCGAACGACACAATTTGATCTGGTGTTTCTCGATCCGCCTTACCGGATGAAAAACGGGGATGAGCTGATGCTTACGATGCATGAACTTGAACTGCTTAAGCCGGAAGCGACGATCGTGCTTGAATATGAATCCAAATATAGTTACCCTGAGCAATTCGGCCCGTTTGAACAAACGCGCAAGGCTGTGTATGGGGAGACAGCTGTGTCCATCTATGATTATGCACCTGAGGCATCGATTGATGGAGAAAACAGCATAGCAGAAGAGGAGGCTCCTCATGACTGAAATGATACACAGGCAGGAACGGATTGCCGTATATCCCGGGAGTTTTGATCCTGTAACGATGGGCCATCTGGACATTATCGCCAGGGCGTCCAAGCAATTTGACCGCGTCATCGTGGCTGTACTGAATAATATGAGCAAAAATCCACTGTTCACGGTGGAAGAGCGTAAAGCGCTCATTACAGAAGTTACAGGCCATCTGTCTAATGTGGAAGTGGATAGCTTCCGTGATCTGACAGCCAATTATGTTCGGCAAAAGGAAGCTCAGGTTATCGTACGTGGCATACGCTCCGTGACTGATTTTGAATACGAGCTGCAGCTTGCTTCCACCAACAGCAAGCTGAACCCGGATGCGGAAACCATCTTTATGATGACCAATCCGAAATATTCGTATTTAAGCTCCAGTATCGTCAAGGAAATTGCTCATTACCATGGAGATGTAACCGATCTGGTGTCCCCGGAAGTGGAAACGGCACTTCGCCGGAAAATCAGCGAGAAAAACGGCGGTTAACCCAGTGGGTCAAGCCGGACAGGCTGATCATAACGGCAAGAATAATCGCAAGTCCGATACAGACTGAGGGGAAGCTGCTCCATAAAATTTCCGCCGCAGCGTTGTTGCCTTCAAGCTGAGATTGCATTGGTAGCAGAGTGGTCTCATCCGGGCGCGCTGAAGACCAGAACGGAGCCCATGCCTCTGTGCTGTAGCGGCTGAAGGGGATCCAGAGGAAGACACTTAGGGTGAAGGCAATCAACGCATGAATTAAACGTACCGCAGCAAAATAGATCATGCTCTTGGCTGCCATTCCGGCGGATTTCATCACAGCGGAGACTTGTAAATGGGAGCACAATCCTCCCCAACCAAGAACAGCAGCAATCAGGGAAATCGTAAGCACGGGTGCCCAAGGCGTTTGACTTAATTGGTATGTGCCCAAATGCAGCTCCAACACAGAAGGCCAGAGGGCAACCGAACTGCCGGGCGTGAGATAAAGACCCAGAAGTCGTATAAATACGGCAAAACCGATCATGTAACCACCGGTCATCATCAGCGTTTGTACTGCATGAGACACGGTGTCACCCAGCAGTTTGCCGAATCCACGACCGTCTCGTGCTTGGGCTTCACGGGCGGCGCTCATCATTTGAAACCAAAGCCCATGATCCGGGTTGAGCTTGGGGGGGCTGGAGCTGTTCTCCTGTTTTTGCCGACCGGGATTAAACCGAATGGCAACGATGGCGGCTATCCAGCCGCTGAGCCAATGAATCATAAGCAGAAAGTATCCGGCACCAGGCTGGTGAAGAAAAGCGGCACCTATGACCAAAATGATCATCATCGGATTGGCGAAATGAGCTGCTGCGACCAGAATAATGGCCTGTTTGCCGGTTATTTGTTGATCCCGAACCAAACGCGACGCCGTGTCCGCTCCTGCAGGAAATCCTCCGCACATGCCGACGGCAAGGGCTAGTCCAGCTTCGCCGGGAAGGCGAAACCAACGCTGCATCAGTGGTCCCAGCAAGACGCCGAGAGCGTCCGTAAACCCAAATGCAGTGAGCATTTGCGACAGCATCAAAAATGGAAGCATGGCCGGAAAAATAATTTTCCACCAGATGTCCAATCCTTGAATGGAGGCATCGAAGGCATCTTTCGGAGATACCACTACAGCGACGACCAGTAACAAAGCGCCGGTACTAAGTAGTACCGACCTTATTGGGTTGGATCCTGTAACCTCGGTCTGCATTGTCATCGTTTCACCTCATATGAAATAGCGCCGATTCATTCGGCTGCAGTAATCGGATTGGACGGCCGAATGACGTCCAGGGGACGGTTCGGCCTTGACCGGACAAGCGACAGAAACCTGCGGCCTATCCGGCCTGTACCATTGTATGCGTGAGAATGAGGATGTTAGACTTATAATTATGGAAGAAACGCAAAGAACGGGGGCTCATGCGATGAATCGGATTCGAAAATCTGGCGGCTTCAGAGCTTCGATCTTTGTGATCGTGGTAGCTCTGGTTGTTTATGTTGCAGTGTATATGCCAACGCCATATATTATCTATATGCCTGGCAGCGCGGATGAAGTAAAACCGATGGTTACGGTAAAGGATGGGGACCAGGAAGAACGCGGTGTATTCATGATGACGACGGTGTCGGCAACATATGCCAATGTGTTTTTGCTAGGTACGTCCCTGTTTAACCGAAATATGCAAATTGACAAAAAGGAAGATCGCCTGCAAGGCAAAACGGAAGCAGAGTACTCCGCCGAACAGGTATGGTTCATGAGTGATTCCCAATCTTCCGCCATGGAAGCGGCTTATGAGCAGGCGGGGGTAAAGTATTCCATCGTTCCTGAGCATATCTTCGTGTTTGGTTTGTCAGAGGATCCGAAGCCACAGGGAGATATTGCTCCTGGCGATATTATCCTGGGCGTGGACGGAACAGCTACACCGGATAACACGGTATTATCTGCCCAGTTGAAGGATAAACAAGTGGGAGATACGGTAGAAATGCAATTGGAACGCGGAGGCGAGACGATTAGCCGTGATGTGAAGCTGATTGAAGTAAAAGACAGCAAAACGGGTGAAACCCGGCCAGGCTTGGGTGTAATGATCGGGACCGTTCAGAAAGTGAAGCCCGAGGATTCGAATAAACAAATTACTTTCACGGATACTCAGGTGGGTGGTCCTTCGGCCGGGTTGATGTTTACACTGGAAATTTATAATCAGCTTACTCCGGGAGACCTTACTCAAGGTCACCGAATTGCGGGCACGGGCACCATCACCAAGGAAGGCGTAGTCGGTGCAATTGGTGGTGTGGTGCATAAAATCGTAGCTGCGGATCGAAAAGAGGCGGAGATTTTCTTCGTTCCGAAACAGAATTATCAGGAAGCCGAAGCCAAAGCGGAACAGATTGGGACCAAAATGAAGTTGGTTCCAGTGAGTACGGTTGACGATGCTTTGGCTTATCTGAAAACATTGTCTGCCAAATCATAAGGTTGTAATTGAGAATGATCTGGAACAAGCGCATTATCAAGGAAGAATCAGAGTAAACAAACGGAAATCCCCTATGCGATCGTTTGAATAAACGACAAGACATAGGGGATTTTTTGATAAGAAGCTTTTAGCATGTTATTGTACAAAGCTTAGCATCGAACTGGCGGTTCATAATAGTCGCTGTACATGGCCCGTGTGTCCGTCCGCTCATAGGAGAGCGCATACGCTGCTTGTGCCTGCACATCAAGCTCCAGCTGATTGTGAGTGAAGGTAGATGGCTTCATGACAACAGGCAGGGACGAAGCCGTTCTCATATGTTTCAGCAGATGTTGGCCCTGTGCGTTAAATCCAAGGACACGAAGATAACCCGGGCCTTCGGCTAGTAGCTCGGGGGTGAACTCCGCTTTGGCATGATTCAACAAAATATGGGTCAGCATACGCTGCAGCTTGGTGCGCGTGTACCGTCTTGTTTTGAGCGCGTCCAGCAGCGATTCGACCGATGGCTCCGGAAGCTGAGCGAGTGCGCGGAGCAGCCTGTGCTCCAATCCTTCCGTGACTTCGGCGATATTTGCCAGCTCGGAGGCACGACGGGTTGCCGCGATGTGCAGCAGCGGCTGGGTAAAGCGCTCCCAGTGCACGGGAGCGCGTCCCGCTTGCCATTCGCGCTGCAGAATGGCAAGGGTTGCCGCCGGCACATATGGTGCGGCGGCTTGGGGACCGTCCGCCATCAGCAGGCGGCGGACGGCTGTTGCACTGGCGATCGCCCCCGGTCCGGGCGTCGCCTCATGATACGCGGCACCTGTACGTGCCGTCGTCAAGGGCCGGATCGCGCTGCCGAGTCGTTCCAGCGCGATCAGGTAGTGCAGCCCAAGCGAATTGTTGGGCTGCCCGAGCAGTGCAGCGGCGGCGTCCTCGTCCACGCCGCCGGGCGCCAGCGCTGCCGCCGCGCCTGCGTACGCGGCGGGGTAGCTGGCGCCTTCCCGCAGGCGGCGCGCGATGTCCTCGCCCAGCCCTGCGGGTTCCACAGCCAGCACGCGCGCAATGCGCTGCAGGCTGTCCAGGTCGCCGGACTCGCTGCCGAAGCAGAGCGAGTCCACGACCCCGGTACGGTGCAGCAGCGAGACTGCACCGAAGGCAAACCATTCGGCCGGTTGTACGGCATAAGCAACCGGCAGCTCAATCACCAGATCGGCGCCTGCGTGCAGCGCCATCTCCGTACGAGCCCTTTTCCCCACAATGGCGGGTTCCCCGCGCTGGAGAAAAGGGCCGCTCATGACGGCCACAACGGCATCTGCTCCGCTAAGTCGCTTGGCCTCCATCAAGTGATAGACATGTCCGTTATGCAGCGGATTATATTCAACAATAACACCTACAGCTTTCATCAGCGGGTACTCCTTTCAATGACAATGGTATATCTTCAAGTCCTGACTGGAATTTCATTCGAAATGGTGGATGATTATCATTGCTGCTTCGCTGAGCAGAACGTCTTGTTTAATAATAGGGGATACGAGCGTTCTTATTCAAATGAAAAGCTTTAAGAAAATGGAAAAAAGCACGGTGTCGCATTCAAATGAATACGGCCCATGCCTTCGGTGAGACTCTGCTAATCTTTTATTGTTCTTCTTCTTGAAAAATTAAATAACTTCGGATGCCGGAATCAGGTTTGTTTTGGGACCAAAGAACTCATAATGAATATTCTCAGGTGAAACGCCAATCTCGCATAGTGCCGCATAAATCGTCTGCATAAAGGGGACAGAACCGGTCAAATAGTAATGGGATCCCAGCGGCTCGCGGATAATCTGTGACAGCCAGGACGCATCCACATAACCTTCTCTGTGAAAACGTGATTGTGCACGGTCTTCTGGCGTTGGCTGTGCATAACAATAAAATGCGCGTATGTCCTCATGCAGTTCTGCCATTGCATTTACATGATCCCGGAAAGCATGGACTTCGCCATTTAGTGCAGCATGAACAAAAATGACTGAACGCCGGACATGGCTGTCAACCAATGTATTTAACATGCTGATCATCGGCGTGAGTCCGACCCCACCACTTAATAACACCACATCGCGTGTATCCTCCGTGTTCAGTGTGAAATCGCCTGCAGGAGCAGACAATTCGACCAAGTCCCCTTCGGTGATATGATCATGCAGATACGTCGATATAACACCGTCCGGTCGTTCATTCCGAGCGCTCTCACGTTTAACTGAGATACGGTAATACGGTTTTCCGGGAGCGTCCGAAAGGCTGTATTGTCTGATTTGTGCATACGTGTTTCCCTCAGGTTTCATCCGAAGGCTAATATACTGTCCGGGTTGATATGTCGCTATGGAATTGCCGTCCGTTGGTATCAAATAAAATGAAGTAATCAGGTCGCTTTCTTTTACTTTTTTGGCCACTTGGAAAGTTCGGAAACCTTCCCAGCCACCGTTCTGGTTTTCGCTCGCTGCGTACAGATCCTTCTCCAATCCGATAAAGACACCTGCAATGACATTGTAAGCGTCAGCCCAAGCAGCAATAATCTCCTCAGTCGCAGCATCACCGAGCACATCCTTGATCGCTTTCAGCAGATACGTGCCCACGATTTCGTATTGTTCCGGGGCAATGCCGAGACTGCGGTGTTTGTGCGCGACCTGGCGCACGGCTGGTAGGACCGCGGCGAGATTATCAATATGCAGGGCAGCAGCGTACACCATATTGGCAAGAGCGGCCTGTTGACGTCCCTGTTTTTGGTTAGCGTGATTGAAAATATTCAGCAGTTCAGGATGGTGTGTAAACATTGTTTTATAGAAATGGCTGGTAATGGCCTCACCGTGGACCTCAAGTACAGGTACTGTAGATTTGATTACTTGAATGGTATTTTCGCTTAACATGGATTTTTCCTCCCATAAATGGATTGACAAATTAGATGGAGAACCTTGCGCCATTAACTGTTGTGCGTGGCATATAGCAAGTATAGATAGGGTCAAAAGGGGGACGTGTGATCTACATCACACGAAAAATTAAAGAAATGTGTCTGTCATGCAAGCAAAAGGATTAACTTGTCGTATGGCGGAGAGAAAGTTTATAATGCTGTAGAGTGTTTTTGTCGTTCGGGTATCTTTCTCTTTCAAAAGGGTGTAAAGTTAAAAGTGTTGACAAACGTCTTGGAAAATCGGTATAATGATTTTTGTTTGTTAAGTCAATTTCATAATACTTTTAACGATGAAGCGTCAGAATACATACAGTCAAGATATGAAGTGCATAACCATCAGACTTGATCTGTATAACTGCCGTAAAGCATTTAACATGAATTATGAAATTGGTTTCGTTTGGAGTGATGGGAAATGTTATTGCCATTTCGCAAAGTGGCTATCAGTGACCGGCCCCTGCAGTTTAATGAACAGTGGGATATTAAGGAACTGATTTCTAACCGACAAGATATCACAGCCGTTACCCCGCTGACTGCGGATTTATCTGCAGAACAAGCAACGGGGGGCGTGGTGGATGTTCATGGCAAAGTGTCAGCAGGAGTGGACATGTTGTGCTCACGTTGTCTCAAGCCGATTAGTGAACATCTTCATATTGATTTTCATGAGCAATTCAAGCAGGGAAAACAGCCGGAGGACTTGCCTGAAGATGATGATACTGTCTATGTGGATGGAGAGGACATCGATCTGAAGCTATATGCCGAGGAAGCTTTTCTGCTGCACCTACCGTTTATACCGCTATGCAGCGATACATGCAAAGGGCTATGTCCAAAGTGTGGCCATGAGCTGAACGAGGGTGACTGCGGTTGCGATAACGAAGTTATCGACCCGCGGCTTGCAGGGCTCAAGGATTTTTTTAAATGAGCAAAATGAAAATCTAGTGTAACAAACTACCTGCAAAGGTTGATTTTGATAAGGAGGTGGGAATAATGGCAGTACCTCAACGGAGAACGTCCAAGACGCGTCGCGACAAACGTCGCACTCACTTTAAATTGGCTGTACCGGGCATGGTGAAATGTGAACAATGCGGCGAATTGAAGCTTGCTCACCACGTGTGCAAAGTGTGCGGAACGTACAAAGCAAGAGAGATCATCTCTCAATAATAGTTAGACATCAAGTAGTACTTCATTTCGATGAGGTACTACTTTTTTTGAATATTCAAATTGGTGTTCGTATTAAGGATCGGCTGACTTCGGTAACTGTTTCAGGAAGAAAGATTAGTAGAATGCAGGAGAGTGGCTGTTCAGCACAGAATGGTTTTTGCCCGCCCAGTCTTTCTTTTTGACACAGGATGAGATATACTATGCTTTAGTACCAGGTTCTAAGATTTGGGGTTACATAGACAAGAACCATAAATTCGTGTGATGAAAAACCTCTGGAGGTCAGAGGTTCAATTATAGAGAACGAAGTGAAACATATAGAACGGACCGGCATGGGACGCTTTCTTAAACGATACAGCGGGGGGTGTCAGGCATCGAACGTGTACCGAAGAGACAGAGGCAGCAGCAATTGACCAAAATGATCGAAGACAATCCGTTTGTAACGGATCAGGAGCTTACACGGCAGTTGAAGGTGAGTATTCAAACGATTCGCCTCGACCGGCTGGAGCTGGGGATTCCTGAGCTTCGTGAACGAATGAAACTGATGGCAGAGCGTTCGTATGACCAGGTACGCTCGCTTCCTCTGCATGAGATAATCGGTGATATTGTAGATTTGCAGCTGGACAAAAGCGGGATCTCCTTGTTTGAGATCAAGGAAGAGCATGTATTTTCGAGAACGGGAATTGCTCGTGGTCACTATGTGTTTGCCCAGGCTAACTCCCTGGCAGTCGCTGTCATTAATGACGAGATCGCATTGACGGCTTCGGCCGACATTCGATTTGTCCGTTCGGTTCATCTAGCCGAGAAATGTATTGCGAAAGCGTATGTGAGATCGATCTCGGGTCAGAAGGGGAAAGCGAAAGTTGAAGTGTTCACCTATGTGGGTGAGGAAATGGTGTTTCAAGGCAACTTTGTCATCTACCGTTCTGGTGGAGAAGACAGCCTAGAGGGAGGTCATCTGGAATGAAAATCGTCATTGATGCTATGGGAGGCGACCATGCACCCCAGGCAACGGTAGAAGGTGCAATTGCTGCCGCCGCGGAATGGGCAGATACACAGATCGTGCTTGTTGGCGATGAAGCTAAACTGGAACCACTTTTGAATCAGTCAGCTGCGAAGCCGGCTAACCTGTCTGTTCGTCACGCTTCGGAAGTGATCGGTTCAGATGATGAACCCGTTAAGGCGGTTCGTCGCAAAAAGGATGCCTCCATGGTGGTCGCGGGCCGCATGCTTAAGGAAGGCGAAGCGGATGCGATGATCTCTGCGGGCAATACCGGAGCACTCATGACAACAGGGCTGCTCGTGGTGGGCCGCATGGAAGGCATTGAACGCCCGGCGCTTGCGCCAATGATTCCAACGATAGATGATGTTGGCGTGCTTGCGCTTGACTTGGGTGCGAATATGGATGCCAAGCCCGAACATTTGGCACAATATGGACTTATGGGTAGCTTATATCGGCAGAAAGTGCAAGGCGTAGACTCACCCAGAGTGGGGTTGCTCAATGTCGGAACGGAGCCAGGCAAAGGGAATGAACTAACGAAGCACGCTTACCCGCTCCTGGAGCAGCTGCCGATTCGATTCGTCGGTAACGTGGAAGCACGCGATGTACTTACAGGTGCTTGTGACGTTCTTGTCTGTGACGGGTTTGCCGGCAATATATTGCTGAAATCACTGGAAGGCACAGCGGGGGCCATCTTCGCATTGCTTAAGGAACAGTTCTCATCGTCGCTGAAAAGCAAACTGGCTGCTGCTGTGCTCATGCCTGAGCTGCGCGGTCTGAAACGGAAATTGGATTATACCGAGCATGGCGGTGCGCCGCTTCTCGGTTTGAGCAGACTGGTTGTGAAGAGCCATGGATCAGCGGATGGCAATGCGATCAAAAACGCTGTTCGCCAAGCGAGAATTGCAGTGCAGAACCAACTGGTAGAGAGCATATCTAAGGAAATTAGCGGGAAGTGAGTGACGACATGAATAATTTGCGCCCGGTAGGGGTTATCGGTACAGGAAAATATGTGCCTGAGAAAATATTGACAAACAGTGACCTTGAAAAAATGGTGGATACCAATGACGAGTGGATCGTCAGCCGCACTGGAATCAAGGAACGTCATATCGCAGCTCCAGAGCAGGCGACTTCGGACCTGGCATACGAAGCAGCTATTAAGGCACTTGAGTCTGCTGGAATGACAGGCAGTGATCTGGATTTGATTATCGTAGCAACAATTACGCCGGATTCGGCATTTCCGTCTACGGCCTGCATTCTGCAGGATAAGCTCGGTGCCAAAGGCGCTGCGGCGTTTGATTTGTCTGCTGCATGTTCAGGGTTTGTATATGGCCTTGCGACAGCAACCAGCTTTATCCAAAGTGGCATGTATAACAACGCGCTTGTTATTGGTGCGGATTGTCTATCCCGGATCACGGACTATACAGACCGTAACACATGCGTATTGTTTGGTGACGGAGCAGGCGCAGTGGTTATTGGCGAAGTTCCTGAGGGTCGTGGATTCAAGTCGTTTGACCTTGGAGCCGAAGGTGCAGGTGGCGGCCTGCTTCAACTGGAAGGTGGCGGTTCCCGTCTGCCTGCATCCGCAGAGACTGTCGAAAATAAAAAGCATTACATTTACATGAATGGTCGTGAAGTGTTCAAATTTGCCGTGCGTGTTATGGGAACAGCAACGGATGAGGTTCTTCGTAAAGCAGGTTTGGAACGCACAGACGTGGATCTGTTTGTTCCTCACCAGGCCAATATTCGTATCATTCAATCCGCCATGCAGCGACTTGAGCTTCCGGAAGAGAAGGTAGTTGTCAACGTAGACAAATACGCCAATACTTCCGCTGCATCGATCCCGCTTGCACTGGTGGAGGCTGCTGAAGAAGGACGCATGAAAGCCGGCGACACCATCTTGATGGTTGGGTTCGGAGGCGGACTGACTTGGGGTGCATCTGTACTCGTTTGGTAAATTAGATAGCTGGGAGAGATAAATCTAATGAGCAAAATCGCATTTGTATTTCCCGGACAGGGATCACAGGCTGTAGGCATGGCCAAGGACGCGTATGAGTCCGTGCCTGCGGCAACAGAAATTTTCCGTACAGCGGATGAGGAGCTAGGCTTTTCGTTGAGCAATCTCGTATTTGAAGGACCAGAGGCCGAGTTGAAACAGACATCAAATACACAACCGGCGCTGCTCACTGCAAGTATTGCACTACTTGAGGCGTTTAAAGAAAAAGGGATTACGCCCGACTATACGGCTGGACACAGTCTGGGTGAATACAGTGCTCTCGTTGCAGCGGGCGTTCTGTCGTTTGCTGACGCTGTGAGCATTGTACGGGCACGTGGTCAGTTTATGGAACAAGCAGTACCAGGTGGGCAGGGAGCAATGGCTGCTGTACTGGGTGCGGATCGGGAAGCGCTGGGGGTGCTTTGCCGGGACGTATCTGAAACTGGTCATGCGGTTGAACTTGCTAATATGAACTGTCCGGGTCAAATTGTTATCTCCGGTGTCAAGGAAGGTGTGGCTGCCGTAGCGGAACGGGTGAAGGAAGCTGGCGGCAAGCGTGCTATTCCACTGGAAGTGAGCGGGCCTTTCCATTCCTCATTGATGAAGGAAGCCGCCGGAAAACTGGCAGAGAAACTGGAAACCGTAACATTCTCGCCAGCCAAGGTTCCTGTGGTCGCCAACGTGACCGCAAGACCCGTTGAAAATGGACAGGTTCAACAATTGTTGACAGAACAGGTCTATTCTCCGGTTTTATGGGAAGACAGTGTGACATGGCTTATTGAGCAGGGTGTAGATACCTTCGTTGAGATTGGTTCTGGAAGTGTATTGACCGGATTGATTAAAAAAACAGATAAATCCGTAAAATTGTACAATGTGAACAGTCTTGAAACGCTTGAAGCTACTGCAGCTGCGTTGAAGTGATTAAATGACAGGTTATTTGGGGAAAGGAGGAATTATGTTGTCTAAACCGTTAGAAGGCAAAAACGCACTGGTAACCGGCGCATCCCGCGGAATTGGCCGCAGCATCGCACTCGCTTTGGCTGAAGCCGGTGCCAATGTGGCCGTAAACTATGCAGGCAGTCAGGCTGCTGCTGAAGAAGTTGCGGAAGCAATTCGTGCCAAGGGAGTTCAGGCGATCACCATTCAAGCGAATGTTGGAATAATGGATGAAGCTGAACAAATGGTCAAAGCTACTCTTGAAGCTTGGGGAAATGTCGACATTCTGATTAACAATGCAGGGATTACACGTGACAATCTGATCATGCGCATGAAAGAGGAAGAGTTTGACCAGGTTATTGAGACCAATCTCAAAGGGGTATTTAACTGCCTTAAAGCCGTAACTCGTCCAATGATGAAACAACGCTCGGGCAGAATTATCAATATCTCTTCTGTTGTTGGTGTTCTGGGTAATGCCGGACAAGCCAACTATGTTGCTGCCAAGGCAGGGGTAATCGGTCTGACCAAGGCTTCCGCTCGTGAACTGGCTTCTCGTGGCATCACGGTTAACTGTGTAGCACCGGGGTTCATTGAGACGGATATGACCAAGGAATTGTCACAGGAACTCGTTGATGGTATGCTGAGTGGCATTCCACTGTCCCGACTGGGTCAGCCGGATGAAATTGCTGGGGTTGTTACATTCCTGGCATCGGAAGCCTCATCGTATATGACAGGGCAGACATTGCACGTCGATGGCGGCATGTACATGTAAAACTTCCCGGACTTAAAATAATAGTCGGGGAACAGGCGCTGGACGATCCGAAATGCCGGAAAAAGGCCGGATTCCCCGGCCGGGAGCCGCATATGTCTTCTATGGCATTTTGCCTGCGATTCTCGTATAATACCAAGGAGGAGGTGAACCGGATGTCCGATGTATTGGAGCGTGTAAAACGCATCGTCGTCGACCGCTTGGGCGCAGACGAAGCTGAAGTTACACTTGAAGCATCTTTCAAAGAAGATTTGGGTGCTGATTCTTTGGATGTAGTAGAATTGGTCATGGAATTGGAAGATGAATTCGATTTGGAAATCTCTGATGAAGATGCAGAAAAAATCACGACCGTAGGTGAAGTTGTAAACTACATACAATCTCATACCTAAAGTCAATTTCAGTCCCGCACCTGTTTTCGAATAGGCGGGACTTCTCATCATTCATTGGTTTTTCTCATTCCGCAGCGATGCTGATCCAGCTTGATTTTTGGATCGGGACGGTTTAGCATCCGCTTGCGGATATTCCCACAAAATAATTGCGTAAGCAGTCGATATAGAGGTGAGTCGGTTTGAAACAAAGAGTAGTAATTACCGGAATGGGCGTAATGACATCGCTCGGAAAAGATTTGGAAACGTTCTGGGGAAGTTTAATGGCAGGCAAGTCCGGAATCTCTCAGATTGAGGCCTTTGATGTGAGTGAATACACGACACAAATTGCTGCCGAAATTAAGGATTTCAACCCGGATGAATATATGGATCGTAAAGATGCTCGCAGAATGGACCGTTTTGTTCAATTTGCTGTAGCAGCAGGTTTCAAAGCTGTAGAGGATAGTGGTTTGAAGATCAATGAGAACATCGAAGCAGAGCGCTTTGGCGTATCCATCGGATCAGGTATTGGCGGATTGGGAACGTGGGAGGACCAGCACAATGCATTGCTGCAAAAAGGTCCAAAACGGGTAAGCCCATTCTTCATCCCTATGATGATTTCTAACATGGCTTCTGGCCAAATGTCGATTTCTCTTGGAGCTAAAGGTCCGAACACCAACGTTGTCACCGCCTGCGCTACAGGGACGCATTCCATCGGGGACTCTTTCAAGATGATTGCAAATGGTGATGCAGACGCAATGATCTGCGGTGGTGCGGAGGCGACAATCAGACCAACGGGACTGGCTGGTTTCTGTGCTATGCGCGCGATGTCGACACGCAACGACGAACCGGCTAAGGCAAGCCGTCCTTTCGATACTGGACGTGACGGATTCGTTATGGGTGAAGGAGCAGGCATTCTGATTCTGGAATCGTTGGAACATGCTCAAAAACGTGGTGCACGTATCTATGGTGAAGTAATCGGTTACGGTCTGACTGGCGATGCGCATCATATGACTGAGCCGGATCCGGATGGAGCAGCACGCTGCATGAAGATGGCTCTTCGCAATGCTGGAATTGAACCAGAAGAAGTAGACTACATCAATGCACACGGAACATCAACTCCTGTAGGTGACCGGTCCGAAACGCTGGCGATCAAAAAGGCGTTTGGTGATCACGCGTACAAGCTTGCAGTAAGTTCCACCAAATCAATGACAGGTCACATGCTGGGTGCAGCCGGTGGCGTGGAAGCCGTAATCTGCGGATTGTCTCTGACTCATCAGACACTCGCACCTACGATCAATTTGGAAAATCAGGATCCGGAATGTGATCTGGATTATGTTCCGAATGTTCCGCGTGAAACCAATGTGAACGTAGTTATGTCCAACTCGTTTGGATTCGGCGGTCACAATGCTACCATTATTCTCAAAAAATTTGAAGCATAAGGGGCTAGTTCGTTTGAGTGAAGATCTGAAGCAGTTACAACACAAACTTCAAATCAAATTTGACAACAGGCAGCTTCTAAAACAAGCGTTTACCCATGCTTCTTATGTAAACGAACACCGGTTCAGTCAGCACCAGGATAACGAGCGTCTGGAGTTTTTGGGCGATGCGGTGCTTGAGTTGACTGTATCGGAATACTTGTATCATTTGTATCCTAACCGTCCGGAAGGTGAATTAACGAAGCTGCGGGCATCTATTGTCTGCGAGCCTTCCCTCGTCAAATTTGCAGAAGCACTTGGTTTTGGTCAGTATGTACTTCTTGGTAAAGGTGAGGAACTGACGGGAGGACGAACACGGCCGGCTTTGCTGGCTGATGTGTTTGAATCTTTCATCGGTGCATTGTATCTGGATCAGGGACTGGAGCCAGTCCGAACGTTTCTGGACCAGCATGTTTTTCCGTTGATCGTTCTCGGCAGCAAGCTTCAGATGAGCGATTACAAGACGGAACTGCAGGAACTCACTCAGCATCATAATATGGGAGCTCTTGAGTATCGGATCGTCGAAGAACGGGGCCCTGCCCATGAACGTGAGTTTGTCTCGGAGGTCCATATGGGTCAAGAACGGCTTGGTAGAGGTACAGGACGTTCCAAAAAGGAAGCCGAGCAGCAGGCTGCATCCGCAGCGCTTGATCGATTGAAGCTTCCGGAAGCCTGAGCTATACCGGGTAGCGCATAGACAAACGAAGAGCAAAGAGCAGCCCCTCGGGTCCGCCCCGGCGGAAATTATCGGCCGGACTGCTTTTTGCTCTTTTTTTTGTAAAGAGAGGATTGGGGAGAATGATTCATTCCTGATCCATGATCAGCGCTGAAGGAGCACTTGAAATAAGCAAGAGGAGGTGACGGGATACCCTATGTTTCTGAAACGAATTGAACTGGGTGGATTCAAGTCATTCGCCGACAAAACAGAGATGGAATTCGTTCGCGGCATTACGGCAGTAGTGGGTCCGAACGGAAGTGGCAAGAGTAATATTTCAGACGGGATTCGCTGGGTGCTTGGGGAACAAAGTGCCAAATCACTGCGGGGCGGCAAAATGGAAGACATCATTTTTGCAGGCAGCGATGCAAGGAAAGCCGTCAATTATGGTGAAGTGTCGTTAACGCTGGATAATGAGGACCACGCGCTTGCCCTTGATTTTGGTGAAGTGACAGTGACTCGTCGTGTACATCGCAGCGGGGACAGTGAATATTTTATCAACAAGCAGTCATGCCGGCTGAAAGATATAACGGAATTGTTTATGGACACCGGGATCGGGAAGGAAGCCTACTCCATTATCGGTCAGGGACGTATCGAGGAAATTTTGAGTACTCGTTCCGAGGATCGCAGAGGTATTTTTGAAGAGGCATCCGGTATTGTAAAGTATAAATCCCGCAAGCGGGACGCCACACGCAAACTGGATGAGACGGAGCAAAACTTGCTGCGTATTCATGATTTGGTTACAGAACTGGAGGACCAGATTGGCCCGCTGAGAGAACAATCGGAAAAAGCGATTCACTACAAGGAATTGCGTGGACAGCTAAAATCAAAAGAAATCTCCATGTACGTTTACCAGATTGAGCAGATTCATGCATCCTGGAGCAAGGCGAACGAACGGTTACAGTCGTTAAAAGAAGAAGAAGTTGGCCTTGCCGCAATTGTTTCCACACATGATGCCAAGCTGGAGAGCGACCGGAATGCACTTCGAATCTTGGAGACGGAGACAGAACAGCTGCAATCCGCCTTGCTGCAATTCAGTGAAGCAACGGAGAAAAGTGAAGGTCTTGGAGAATTGCTCAAAGAACGTTCTCGTCATTTGCAAACCAATCATGAGCAGCTCACGGTTACACTTGCTGCGAGTGAAGAACGACATCGGGAACGTGAAGCTGAGCTGCTTGCATTACGCGAGAAGTTTGGCAAGCTGGAGCAGGAACTGGGTGAAGTGAGAAACCGCCTGTCTGAGGAAGAAGCGAAGCTCATAGGCGTTACTGGCGGAATCAGTCAGCAGCAGGAAGAAAGCCTCAAGGGGAATTTGCTGGAACTGATGAACCAGATGGCTCAGACGCGTAACGAGATTCGGTATGCCGATCAGCAGAAAGAGTCGCTTGAACGTCGAATGAACCGCGCATCCGAGGAATCCGGCAAGTGGGAAGAGCAAAAGGAAACGCTCGAAGCCCGAAAAGCGGAGATCGAGAAGAAAGTGATTCGTTTGGGTAAAGAGATCAGCGATTTGCGCGGTGGATACATTACTGAAAGTGAACGTCTGCAATCCTTGCAGAAGCTGCTCGAAGAGAGTCGCAGCACAGTTCGTAAATGGGAACAGAAGCGCGAAGCACAGGTATCCCGCCGGGATACGATGAAAGAGATGCAGGATGATTTCGACGGGTTTATGCTTGGGGTCAAAGAAGTCCTCAAAGCTTCCCGCAAAGGTACTCTTAGTGGTGTGCATGGAGCCGTGGCGGAACTGGTCAAGGTTCCTGAAAAGATCGAACTGGCTGTGGAAACCGCAATGGGGGCTGCACTGCAGCATGTCGTGATGGAGAACGAGTCCGTCTCAAGACAGGCCATCGCATTCCTGAAGCAGCGTCAGCTCGGTAGAGCCACATTCCTGCCGCTCGATGTCATTCGTCCGCGTACTGTTGGTTCCAGTGAGCGTTCCATGATCGAAGGCATGGATGGCTTCGTGGGGATTGGTGCTGATCTCGTACACTATGATTCCCGTTATGCCAATATCATCGGAAGTCTACTCGGGAATGTCATCATTGCCGAAACGCTGGAATACGCCAATAAAATTGCGGCACGCTGTCAGTACCGTTTCCGCGTTGTAACCCTTGAAGGGGATGTGGTCAATGCGGGCGGTTCCATGACAGGGGGGAGCCAGCATAAGAAAAATGTAAGTCTGCTCAGCCGGAAACGGCAGCTGGACCAACTGGATCAGGATATTTTGGATACCGAAAACCAGATTGTGAAGCTGCACCGCAGTGTTGATGATGTGAAAGTCCAATTGGAACAATGCCAGGACAAGCTGGATGAGCTGCGTCAGTCGGGTGACGATACACGAAATGCTGAACAGCAGGCATCCATGGAAATGAAACAGGTCGAGCACGAGCTGCGCCACGTGTTGGAACAGGTTGCGGTAGCCGGCCAGGAGAAAAGCGGATTTACCGAAGAAATCAAAGAGATGGATACGGCACGCGAAGCAGCTGTGCAGAAACTGGAGCAGCTTGAAGAGGAAGAGAAGGCGACTCACCGTGCCATTCATGCTGCAGAGTTTGCACGCAAAGCAAATGAGTCTGCGAAGGAAGAGCTGCAAAGCCAGTTGACCGAACTGAAAGTCAGAGAGGGTAAGCTGGATCAGGAACGGTTTTCAAATGAGGAGCAGCTGCGCCGATTGGAGCGGGAAGTGGAGTCGCTGGTCAAAGATTTACGTCAGAACCGGACACTGCTGGCTTCCATGGAAGCAGACCTGAAGAAAACGCAGGTGGAGAGCGTCAAACAGATTGAAGATCTGAATCAGTTCAAGTTGAAGAAAACGGAAGCTTCCGAGCAGCTGGATTTGAAACGTGCTGCACGAAGTGAGCTGTCGAGGAAACTTGAACTTGCTGAGAGTGAAACGAAGGAACAGCGTACTCAGTTAAAAGCGGTAGAGGAACAGATGCGACAGACGGAAATTTCCGTCAACAGGCTTGATGTTGAACTGGAAAACATCCTGCGCAAACTGATGGACGACTATGAACTTGGTTATGAGCTCGCCAAAGAGCGATATCCTGTACCGGAAGATGTAGAGACGACTCAGACAGAGGTGCAGAAGCTTAAGCGCAGCATCTCAGCTCTGGGTGAAGTCAATCTTGGCGCGATTGAGGAATTCCAGCGGGTCAATGAACGATACGAGTTCCTTAGTGAGCAGAAAAATGATCTGGTGGAAGCCAAAACGACGTTGTACCAAGTCATCCGTGAAATGGAAGATGAGATGGCTAAACGTTTCAAGACAACCTTTGATGCCATTCGCCGTGAATTCGGTACGGTATTTACCAAGCTATTTGGCGGTGGACGTGCGGATCTGGTTCTGATGGACCCGGAACGGCTTCTGGAAACCGGAATTGATATCGTCGCCCAGCCACCAGGCAAAAAACTGCAGAACCTACAGTTGTTATCGGGCGGAGAACGCGCATTAACGGCAATGGCGCTGTTGTTCGCCATCTTGCACGTGAAGCCTGTACCATTCTGTGTTCTGGATGAGGTCGAGGCTGCGCTGGATGAGGCCAATGTGGTACGTTTTGCCCAGTATTTGCGTGAATTCTCCGAACAGACACAGTTTATCGTCGTTACTCACCGGAAGGGCACAATGGAAGAAGCGGATGTTCTATATGGTGTCACCATGGAAGAGGGCGGAGTATCGAAGCTGGTTTCGGTTAGACTGGAAGATGAGGAAGCCGAAATAGCTAGTGCTTAAAGAATTCTCTATAAATCAAGAACTTGTTAATTAAATAAACAGCACTAAGATTATGTACACGATGGAGGGGCTTTATGAGTTTCTTTAAAAAGCTGAGAGACAGCATTGCAAGCAAAACGGAGTCGGTAACGAAGCAGTTTAAGGATGGACTGGAGAAGACACGTAAAGGGCTTGTGGAGAAAGTATCCGATCTCGTTATTCGCCGCAAAAAGATCGATGAGGAATTCTATGAGGAACTGGAAGAGATCCTGATTGGAGCAGACGTTGGGGTCAATACGGTCATGAACCTGATTGAAGACCTGCGTGTTGAGGTCAAAAAACGCAAAATTGAAGACGCGGCTGAATTGCAGCCTGTATTGTCCGAGAAATTGACAGACCTGCTGCGCGGCGAACAAAATAACGAACTGAAGATGAATCCGGATGGCATTACCGTTATTCTGTTTGTCGGGGTTAACGGCGTAGGTAAAACAACCACGATTGGCAAGCTGGCACATCGTTTCAAACAGCAGGGCAAAAAAGTCATCATGGCTGCTGGTGATACCTTCCGGGCCGGTGCAATTGAGCAGCTTGAGGTATGGGGACAGCGTGCCGGCGTCGAAGTCATTAAGCAGCAGGCGGGATCAGATCCCGCTGCGGTGATGTATGATGCTGTGCAAGCAGCCAAACAGCGTGGCGCAGATGTTTTGCTATGTGATACGGCAGGTCGTCTGCAGAACAAATCCAATCTCATGGAGGAGCTTAACAAGATCTATCGTGTCATTCAGCGTGAAATCCCGGAAGCTCCGCACGAAGTATTGATGGTTCTCGACGCAACAACTGGACAGAATGCTTTGAATCAGGCCAAACTGTTCGGGGAGAAAAGCGGCGTGACTGGACTCGTGCTGACGAAGCTGGATGGTACGGCGAAAGGCGGTATTGTCGTTGCCATTCGTCAGGAACTGGATCTGCCAGTGAAGATGGTAGGTCTTGGTGAGAAAATTGATGATCTGCAGCCATTCGACTCAGAGCAATTCGTGCATGCGTTGTTTGCCGGACTGATCCAAGAGCAACCGGATCAGGACGCAGAAGATGAGGAAGCCAGTTCTTAGAACCATTAATAAATAGGATGATTTAATAGCGTTAACCGTATTGCCAGTGATATACGTGATAAGTGTCACGTGTAATGTCACTGGCAATACGTGTATAATGGGAATAAAGAAGGCAAGGCTAAAGGGTTAGAAAGGACGGTTGATATGGCCAATACCTATACCTATTCCCGCCGCGAAGAAGTCGCTAATGCAGTGACTCATGGGATCGGCGCTGCACTCAGTGTAGCTGCACTGGTGCTGTTGATTGTATTTTCGAGTATGAAAGGCACGGCTTGGCATGTTGTCAGTTTCACGATCTACGGGATCACCATGTTGCTGCTCTATACGAGCTCTACACTCGTGCATGCATGGAAAGATGGGAAAATGAAAGATTTATTTGAGATTTTCGACCATTCTTCCATTTATTTGTTTATTGCGGGATCGTACACTCCGCTTCTGTTTATTGCTGTTCGCGGCACACTGGGTTGGACCTTGTTCGGTGTAATCTGGGGAATCGCATTATTCGGCGTGATCTTTAAGGCGTTTTTTACGAAAAGGTTTCTATTCATGTCCACGATTTTCTATATTGCGATGGGCTGGCTCATCGTTATTGCCTGGCAACCGCTTATGGCTGCCATTCCTACAGGCGGAATCGTGCTGCTGGTTGCTGGAGGTCTGATGTATACACTGGGTACGCTTTTTTATGTGTGGCGTGGATTTCCGTATCACCATGCGATTTGGCATCTCTTTGTGTTGGCAGGCAGTATTCTTCATTTCTTTATGGTACTGCTGTACCTGACACCACTTCGCTAGAACACGGTAGATAGTGTAAAACGAATCGGCTCCATCTGTGGAGACCCATTCGTTTTTTTGTTCTATATAAGGGATGCAGCAAGTCGTATTCTACTGTATAGGAATGGCTAAGATCAACCGTATAGGCACGAAAAATGAGTGCAAAATGAACGTTTTTATTGTGACAAGTATTTTTGCTTGACATCCTGATTTGTTTTCGGTATTATTAGGAACGTTGCAAGAGTGTAAAGTGTTTTTCCTTGACGAAGGGAGTGCCCTGATATGAGTCAAGAAAACCGGCTTGAGAAGACAAACCGGATTAACTTGCTGTTTGCTTTCTACGAACGTTTGCTTACTGAGAAACAGCAAACATTCCTGAAATATTACTTTCATGATGATTTCTCGCTTGGTGAGATTGCAGCCGAGTTTGAGATCAGCCGCCAGGCGGTATACGAGCATATCAAGCGTGCTGAACAGGTGCTGGAAAATTACGAAAGTAAGCTTGGCTTGCTGGAGAAGCACGAACGACGCAGCCGCAATCTTGAAGATTTGCAAAATGCACTGGAGCGCGCAGGTGTCTCCATTGATAACAACAAACAAATAAACGATATTGTTCACCAGCTCCGGGAATAGGAATTGAACGGAACGTATCGGTTCTAAAAACAGTATTACAGCTTAAGGAGGTGGGATCATGGCATTTGAAGGATTAACGACCCGATTGCAGAATGTGTTCAGCAAGCTGCGCGGCAAAGGCAAGGTGTCGGATGAAGATGTTGCCGAAGCTATGCGCGAGGTACGTCTGGCATTGCTCGAAGCGGATGTAAACTTCAAAGTGGTCAAGGAATTCATCGCCAAGGTGAAAGAGAAAGCTGTCGGCAAGGAAGTCATGGAAAGCTTCACGCCAGGCATGGTTATTATCGACATCGTAAACAAGGAACTGACGGATTTGATGGGCGGAAGCCAGTCGAAACTGGCTAAAGCGAACAAACCGCCTACGGTACTGATGATGGTTGGTTTGCAGGGTGCTGGTAAAACGACGACATCCGGTAAGCTGGCTAAAATGCTGCAGAAGCAAAACAGTCGGCCATTGCTGGTCGCGGGGGATATTTATCGTCCTGCAGCGATTAAGCAATTGCAAGTACTGGGTGAGCAGATCAAGGCTCCGGTGTTTACATTGGGAGATCAGACAAGCCCGGTGGAGATCGCACGTCAGGGTCTGCAGCATGCCAAGGATAACGGCAATGACTATGTCATCATCGATACCGCGGGACGTTTGCACGTTGATGAGGAATTGATGGAAGAACTGCGCCAGATTCACAGCGTAGTGAATCCAGACGAAGTCCTGCTTGTGGTCGATAGCATGACCGGTCAGGATGCTGTTAATGTGGCGGAACACTTTAACCAGCAGCTTGACTTGACCGGGGTCGTTTTGACCAAACTGGATGGCGATACGCGCGGTGGTGCTGCACTTTCGGTAAAAGCAGTTACCGGCTGTCCAATCAAGTTTGCTTCACTCGGTGAGAAGCTTGATGCTCTTGAACCTTTCCATCCGGAACGGATGGCTTCACGGATTCTCGGGATGGGGGATATGCTCTCTCTGATTGAGAAAGCACAATCCAACATTGATACCGAAAAAGCCAAGGAAATGGAACGCAAAATGCGTAATGCAGAATTTACGTTCGAGGATTTCCTGGAGCAAATGGATCAGGTGAAGAAGCTAGGACCAATCGATCAGATTATGGATATGATTCCCGGCATGGGCAAGATGAAGCAAGCCAAGGACCTGAAAGTCGACGACAAGCAAATGGGCCGGATCGAAGCGATTGTGTACTCCATGACTACCGAGGAGAAGCGCAACCCCGACATGATCAATCATAGTCGCCGGAAACGGATTGCTACAGGTAGCGGTACATCCCTCGCAGAGGTAAATCGTCTGATCAAGCAGTTTGATGAAATGCGCCGCATGATGAAACAGTTCTCGGATATGATGGGACCTAAAGGCGGCAAGAACAAGGCAATGAAGCAGCTGAAGGGTCTTGGCAAAGGAATGAAGTTTCCTTTCCGTTGATTGCAAGGGTTGCTAAGGAATATACAGATTTCATTGAAGGAGGTGAATTTTCAAATGGCAGTTCGTATTCGTCTGAAACGTATGGGTGCTCACAAAGCTCCTTTCTACCGCGTAGTGGTATCGGATTCCCGTTCCCCACGTGACGGTCGTTTTATCGAGGAGATCGGTTACTACAACCCGGTTGAACAACCGGCTGTTGTTAAGATCGATGAAGATAAAGCATTGCAATGGCTTCAAAACGGTGCGCAAGCATCCGACACTGTCCGCAACTTGCTGAGCAAAGCGGGCGTGATGAAGAAGTTCCACGAGTCTAAATTGACTAAATAAGGTGCTGATTCGGAGGGTCATCTATGGAAGAATTAGTAAGCATAATTGCTAAGGCTTTGGTCGATCATCCGGAAGATGTGGCGGTTCGGACGGTTGAGAAAGACCGGCTTGTCGTTTACGAGTTAACTGTTCATCCTGACGATGTCGGGAAGGTTATTGGTAAACAAGGGCGAATCGCAAAATCTCTTCGTACGGTCGTCACATCAGCAGCAGTTAAGATGGATAAACGGGTTACCGTCGATATCATATCTTAAAGATATACGAAAGGGGGTTAGGATGCATGTCCTAGCCCCTTTTCGTGCATGCTGAACTTATCAATAAAACCCATTATATAAATTGATTTTAGAATTACACAATAACGGAGAGGGCAGAACAAATCTGAAGAAGTATAGCTAAAAGCTTTCTGGAAGAAAGCTACTTCGTAAGCATTAACTCACCTTTACCACCGGATTTTTAACCTTTGATATGAAGACCAAAGAAATCTGGGGTAACAGTGATCGGAAGATTGTTCTGACCGCGTAGTGTGCAGTGTAATAAGGATTGAATTCTATAGAATCAAATGCAGGAGGAACGTATGGCAGAGTTTATGAATGTAGGTAAAATCGTCAATACGCACGGAATTCGTGGCGAGTTGAGAATCATGCCTTTAACCGATTTCCCGGAAGTGCGCTTTGCGAAGGATGCGGAGCTGTATTTGTTTACGCCCGATAACCACCCTGTGCTGGTTCATGTGGAATCAGCTCGATTGCATAAAAATATGTATATCGTTCGATTGAAAGAGTACGGAAACATCAATGAAGTGGAAAAGTTCAAAGGCGGCATAGCTAAAGTATCTAAAGAGAACTTGGCTGAACTGGAGGAGAATGAGTACTACTTCCACCAAATCGTTGGATGTACTGTCGTGACTGAAGAAGGTGAAAACCTCGGAACGATCTCCGAGATTCTGACGCCTGGAGCAAATGACGTATGGGTTGTTAAAACAGCGGCAGGCAAGGAAATCTTGCTACCCGTTATTGATGATGTGGTGCTTGATGTTGATGTTAATGAGAAACTGGTTAAGGTTCATCTGATGGAAGGATTGCTTTAACATGAGAGTGGATGTATTAACGCTATTTCCAGAAATGTTCGAAGGTGTATTCGGGACAAGCATTCTTGGCAAAGCACAGGCCAAGGGTCTTGTGTCTCTGAATGCAGTAAACTTCCGGAACTATGCTACGAATAAACACAATACGGTTGATGATACACCTTATGGTGGAGGCGGGGGGATGGTCTTAAAGCCTGATCCGATCTTTGCTGCTGTTGAGGATGTGCTTGAAAAGCGTAATGAAGAGTCAACATCGTTATCCACCAAAGCTCCTCGTATCATCCTAATGTGTCCGCAAGGCGAGACATTTACACAGAAAAAAGCGGAAGAACTGGTACAGGAAGATCATCTGATTTTTATTTGTGGACATTATGAAGGCTATGATGAGCGTATACGCGAATTTCTGGTCACCGACGAGTTGTCCATTGGGGACTATGTATTAACCGGAGGTGAGCTGCCTGCAATGGTGGCCATTGACAGCATTGCTCGTCTTATCCCGGGTGTCCTCGGAAACGAGACGAGTGCTGTAACGGATTCGTTCAGCACAGGGCTGCTCGAATATCCGCATTATACACGACCGCCTGAATTCAGAGGCATGAAGGTACCGGATGTGTTGTTATCTGGCCATCATCTGAATATTGATGCATGGCGCAGAGAACAGTCCCTGATCCGTACGCTCGAGCGCAGACCCGATATGCTGGATACCGCCGAATTGACCGAGAAAGAACGGATATGGCTCGACAAACTTCGTTCTGAGATGGAACGGACTTCCGAGTAGATGCAAATATTTTAAGATAGCATGATAAGTAGTGTTGCTACGATCACAAGGTATAAAGGCCATCCTTTGGCAACAAAGGTTGGTCTTTTTGTGTTGTGGGGGACGCGTATGCTGAACTTCTCGTAACGACTTTAAATGTAAAAAGATGGATTTAGCACGCAGACTGTTATAAAATAATATTATGAAACCCGGTTTTACTAAATGAAACAGGAGGGCGTTGTTTAAATGACTTATAACTTCTATGGTCTTGATCATGTCCAACTTGCGGCTCCAGAAGGATGCGAAGCGGAAGCCCGGAGATTTTTTCATAACGTTATGGGGTGGACAGAGATCCCTAAACCTGAAGCTCTAAAAAAACGTGGTGGCGTTTGGTTCCTTTGCGGAACTCATCAGGTGCATATTGGAGTACAAAAAGATTTTGTACCCGCTGCAAAAGCTCATCCAGCATTTCACGTTCAGAACTTAGACGCATTGAAGGAACATCTAAACGGTAATCAGGTTTATATCATAGATGACAATGCGAGGACGGATGAAGGGGTAAAACGCTTTTATGTTAACGATCCTTTTGGCAATCGGCTTGAGTTTTTGGAATGGATTAAATGATGATGCTTAGATCACGTACGGCATGAGTAAACAATGAGAAAGTATATTTTTTAGAATTTCAGCACAAGAGTTATAAAAAATAGATGAGATCTTTATGTTAAATTTAGTAAGAGGAATCTATAACGAAAAAACGGAGGAGGAAGATTATGTATCATCAGCCTTACGAGATCGGCAGAGTAGATATAAGTCAAGCCGGGGAACGCTGCAAAATGCTTCTTGGGGACCTGAATGGAGATGGTCGATTAGAGATGCTGCTGGTTCAAGCCGATGGCGGAATTGATGACCGTTATGTTCCGCATCAGGTAACCTGTCTGACGGCATATGATCTGGATGGAGAGCTCCTCTGGCAAGTGGGAAAACCTGACCCGGATGCAGGTGGTCCAGGATCGGATTACCCCGCTCAAATTGCGGATTGGGATGGAGACGGGAACAATGAAGTCGTTTGTATTATGAATAAACAGTTTCTGGTTTTGGACGGAAAAACCGGGGATATTAAAAGTACACATTCTTTACCGGGTGATGAGGCACATGACTGCATTATTCTTGCGAATCTGACCGGGGATAAACAGAAGCTGGATGTCATACTGAAAGATCGTTATAAAACCTTATGGGCACTTGATCATGATTTTAATCTTCTATGGAAGCACGAAGGCAATGTTGGACATTTTCCATGGGTATACGATATTGATGCTGATGGGAAGGATGAGGTTATGGCAGGCTATGACATGCTGGATCATGACGGAACCTTGCTGTGGTCTTGTACAGATCTGGACGATCATGCCGATTGTATCTGGTTTGGAGATGTGGACGGAGACGGTGACATTGAAATTGTTATCGGCGGCAGTGTAACCGTAATGATGGACCGTTACGGCCGTGAGAAATGGCGCTATGCCGATTCAATTGAATCACAACACATTGCGTTAGGGAGGTTTTGCGACGGGTTGAGCGGTTTGCAAATTGCTGGTCTTGATCGTATTGTCCGCGGAGATGAACACGGTAAAGACGGCATGTTTTTATTGGATTGCGAGGGAAGAGAACTCTGGAAGGAAGATCGTACTACACGTGGATGGCTAACGATTATAGAGCCTGTACGTGACTGGAATGATAGCGGACTGGATTATATATTGGCGTATCGCAGAGGCGGAGGTGTGCTGCCTTCTTTGGTGGATGGAGAGATGCAAACGATTGCAGAATTCGGAAAAGAAGGATATGCCGTACATGCGGATCTCTGTCAGTCCGGGAAGGAACAGATCATCATCTACGATGCGAACGAAGCTGTCCTGTATTCCAGCTCTAAAGTTGAACTGGCCGCAAGGACCACCAAAAAAGCCGAGCCGCAGTCCAAAAGACTGTACAGCTCGACTCTATATCCAGGCGGAGAAGTGTTAATATAGCTTCTATTGACTGATATCGACCAGAGGGAGTATATCTGACTGATCGGCTTCGGGGTTAAGCAATTTGGCCAAATCCGTCCCGGTCGTCACCGTTAGTCTTGGTAGCTTCATCGGATTATCACCCGGACGAACAAACCCGGAACGAACGGAGAAGGCCATACGATAACCATTTTGCTGCAGGTGATAAATCATCTGTGTGCTGGTATAACCGAAAGGGTAAGCCAGATAGGGCGTATCGATTCCTTTTTCCTTCATCATCTTGATGTCATCGTTCAGCAGGCTTGTATCGAGTCCTACAGGCACGCTCTCACCGCAGCGCATAAACCCCTTGTGATGCAGGTTGTAGGTGTGGCTGTTAAACTCAAACACGTCTGCTGCAGCCTTCATCTCCGGTTCGGAGATAAACGTTTTCTTGGCGGGATCAAAATCAGCTGGCTGATCCTGAATCTTGCTGCCGATGACAAAAAGGGAAGCATGAAAATTATATTTTTTGAGCACGGGATAGGCAAGTGTATAATTGTTCTGATATCCATCATCAAAAGTGATGACAATAGATTTCTTCGGCAGTGAGATCAGACCATTTACGTAGTCTTCTAGCTGCTCCAGTGTAATCGTATGATACCCTTCATCATACAAGTACTTCATATTGTCTTCGAAATCTTCAAGATTAATTATCGATTTGTTTCCTGTTTCGTGATTATTCGCTTTGGGTTGTATGTAGTGATACATGAGTACAGGAACTTCTGTAGCCGTACCAGGCGCAACTTGAAAGGTAGCCAGATTCAGCCCGGTCTTGCTTGAGTAGTCCGTGTGAGACATCAGGAACGCTTTACGTTTGACCATGTCCCAGGATGTGCATGCTTTGTGTGATAGTGCATTGGTCGGATGATTAACAGCATAGGCATATAGCGTAATGATACAGGTGATTGCGGCTAGTGCCGCAAGGATAAATCTTTTCCAATATTTCATAGCTCGGTTGTTTCTCCTTATACAATTTCGTTTCTTAGCGCAATTTCAGACAGTCATTCAGTAATCCGCCAAGCTATATCATAGACGAACATTCTTGACAGAAAGTTACATTATTTTTTCCGTAATGTGGTTGACTTCAGATGGAAGAGTAGTTTGAGATATTATGTTTATTTTTTCTTGTGTTTTGATATATGGCATGGTACAATAATTCTGTTATGTGGAATACGGCGGTCCTCTATGGATAATGAAGGAGACAGGGTGTTCTCCGGAAGAAGTATGAACGCCTGTACGGAAGGAGGGAGTCATAGATGAATATCGTTCAAGCGATTACTCAAGAACAACTTCGCAAAGATATTCCGAGTTTTCGTCCTGGTGACACTTTGAAAGTGCACGTTAAGGTTATCGAGGGAACTCGTGAGCGTATCCAATTGTTCGAAGGTGTTGTGATCAAGCGCCGTGGTGGTGGAATCAGTGAGACTTTTACAGTTCGTAAAATTTCTTACGGTGTAGGTGTGGAAAGAACTTTCCCGCTTCATTCCCCTAAAATCGATAAAATCGATGTGGCTCGCCGTGGTAAAGTGCGTCGTGCGAAGCTTTATTATCTTCGTGAACTACGCGGTAAAGCAGCGAGAATTAAAGAAATTCGTTAATATAACGGATACCGGAGAGGGCTTGGAGACAAGCCCTTTTCGTTTTTGTCTGGGAAAAGTTGAACCGGAGGTACACTTCCGAGTAAAATGGTATGGCGGCACACGCGTGAGAGTCCGGGAGGCTTGTGTAATCAGTTAGGGCATAGGTAATATGGATAATTTGTACCGGAATGAAATGCTCGTGTAGAAGTACATAACTGATTTGAGAATTTTGCATGAATTCAATGAAATGAATGATGTGAAAATGCTGGATGTGTAAACTGCTATAACATGTACCGTGAAGAGAGGAAGATCAATAATGGAACAGGAAGTTCAACACCAGGACAATTCTGCCGAAGAGAAAGGCAGTCGATCCAAAAAAGCCAAAAATGAGATTGTCGAATGGCTCAAAGCGATTGTGATCGCATTGGTGCTCGTTATTTTAATTCGATGGTTATTATTCAAACCGTTTGTCGTGGACGGACCTTCCATGCAGCCGAATTTCCATACAGGTGAACGTGTCATCGTGAATGAAATCCTGTACGATATCCGGGAACCACAGCGCGGAGAGGTTATCGTATTCCATGTTCCTTCTGAAGGACGTGATTTCATTAAACGTGTCATTGCTGTAGCTGGTGATACAGTTCAGGTGAGTGGTGATACGGTTATGGTAAACGGAGAGAAAGTGAATGAGACCTACATTCAGGGAGCGATTGATGCAGCCGAAGCGAATGGTGGAACCTACAATGTGAAGGACTTCCCGAATGAGCAATTCCCGGATGGAAAGGTACCAGAAGGTCATGTATTTGTAATGGGCGATAATCGTCCGAACAGTACGGATAGCCGTATGATTGGATACGTGTCTCTAGAAGATATCGTAGGACGTGCAGATGTTATTTTCTGGCCGATCGGTGATATCAAGTGGATTAACCACTAATCAAGTTCAGGATATATAAGCTAAATATATCGTTTACTCGCTACCAGAGAGGGCAAAATAAGAATGGGGATACCCGCGACCGGAAACATGTTTTGCCAATGAAAGTGACGAAGTGAATTGTAGCATTAGCGTATATATCATTAAATAATGAGGTGAAGACAAGGTGACGATACAATGGTTTCCAGGTCACATGACCCGGGCCAGACGCCAGATTCAGGATAAGTTAAAGCTGATTGACGTGGTCATCGAACTGCTGGATGCCCGTCTGCCTGTCTCCAGCCGAAATCCGATGATTGATGAAATTTTACAGGGTAAGCCCCGGATGATTCTGTTAAACAAGTCTGACCTTGCTGATGCTAAGGTGACGCAGGAATGGATTGCCCATTTCAAAAATGAGGGAATCACCGCATTCCCTGTGGATGCTTCTACAGGTACCAATGTAAAAGACATTCCCGCACAAGCAAGATTGCTGCTAAAAGAGAAGATTGATCGTCAACTGGCAAAAGGCATTAACCCGCGTGCAGTTCGTGCACTCATTGTAGGTATTCCCAACGTTGGGAAATCCACATTGATTAACCGGCTCGCTGGTCGAAACATTGCGGCGACAGGAGATCGTCCTGGCGTAACAAAGGGTCAACAATGGATTAAAGTGGGCAAAGAGATGGAACTGCTCGATACTCCAGGTATTTTGTGGCCCAAATTCGAGGATCAGAATGTAGGTTATCGACTTGCGGTTACAGGAGCCATCAAGGAAGAGATCCTCAATGCCGAGGATATCGCATTCTTTGCAATCAGTTACCTGATGCGTTACTACTGGGATGCTCTGGAGGAACGTTACGAGCTTCAGGAGTTCTCCAAGGATGCAGACGACTCGGATAGCGTTATAGCCATCATGGAACAGGTTGGTCGTAAACGGGGCTGTATCGTTAGCGGCGGACGTGTGGATCTGGAAAAGGCATCACGTGCATTTCTGCGTGAGTTGCGTGCAGGCAAGATGGGGCGTTTCTCTATGGAAGCTCCATATTAAAACTGATTTTCACATTACGATGTTGAGCCGAAAGAAGCGGCCGTTACCGGATTACCGGGAGCGGTCGCTTTTGTCATTTGTACAAAAAATATGAGAAGCCTCTGATAGAGTTGCCATTATAAAAACAGGGATAGAAGAGGTCCACAAATAGGAAAGGATGAGATTGTCTTGTGTGTATATCTGGGGTGTTGAAATCGTGCTATGATGAGAGTTAAAGCGATTGGGCTGGTCTATTACAGAATATCTTCAATTTAAATCTCCAGATACCGATAAATGAAGAAACCAACACTTATTATCATATATGCATATCCAGCTGCTCATGAAGATGATGTGATATTTGCTAATCTGAAAAACAAAGAGCGAGAATCTGCGTCTATTACAGAGTACTAAGTTCAGAGTGTAATCAAGAGAGCAAGTGATTATCTCTTGAACTGAACATATCAGTGTGTCAAGCGGTTGGCGGATTACCCAAGAGGTTTCCAGGGATTGAGATATCATCAGCTAAACGAATTGTTGAGGAAGCTTCCTTTTATACGTGTGGTATTGTGGTGGATTGAAGCATTATCAATGGCTTATAAGAGAGAAACGTTGTGAAGCAAGCGTGGGTAGAGGAGATGAAAGAAATGACAGAACTTAATGAAATGAATGAATTGATACCACTGGAACCTTCTTCTGAATCGAAGAAGAAAAAAGCAGAGAGTGAACCCCGTGATCTGCTGCTTCATGAGCGGGAGTATTGGGAGAGTGGTTTTGAGCGAATTGCGGGGATTGATGAGGTGGGCAGGGGATGTCTATTCGGAGATGTAGTGGCCGCTGCTGTCATATTGCCTCGTGATCTGATACTGGAGGGTGTCAATGATTCCAAAAAACTAACAGAGAAGAAGCGTGAAGCTCTGTATGACGTAATTATGGAAAAGGCGTTGTCCGTAGGTGTAGGTTTTGCGGATGCAGAAACAATAGATCGTCTCAATATTAAACAGGCTACCCGACTTGCAATGAAACGTGCGGTAGAGGCTCTGGACGGTGTGCCTGATTATCTATTAGTTGATGCCGAAAAAGTGGACGTCAACGTCCCCCAGGTCTCCATTATCAAAGGGGATGCCAACAGCCAGTCCATCGCAGCAGCATCCATAATCGCGAAGGTAACCCGCGATCGGCTCTGCAAGGACGAATGGGAGACGTTATATCCGGAATATGGTCTGTCGATACATAAGGGATATGCAACGAAGTTTCATCGCGAACAGATCATGGCTCTTGGAGCCACGCCGATGCACCGTCGGAGCTTTCTCGGCAATCTGCTCGGCGAGCAGCATACTTTATTTTAACCAAAGCGTAAGGGAAGGAGGGAGAGAACCGTGAATATTAGCTCCATGATTCGTGGTCTCCTGGGAGACAGCAAGCCGGGGAATGCCAAGCCGCTTGAGCTTAAGGAGGGTCAGGTTGTACGTGGATCTGTCGTAAGTGTCTCAGAGGATGGTGGAGATGCTGTTCTGCAAATTCAGGGCGTACAGGTACGTGCCAAGCTCGAGACACCTCTTCGCCCAGGAGAAACCACACTACTTCAGGTACAGCCGCCCGGAGAGAATGGGGTGACCGTTATGAAGCCGCTGGCAGGCACGTTGTCTGAACTGCCGCAAGCATCCTTAAACAATTTGCTTCAAGAGGTAGGGCTGCCGGATACCAAGGGGAATCGGGAACTGCTGCTCGCCATGCAGCGCAGCGGGTTACCGCTTACGAAGGATAATGTGGCCATGGTTCAAAATATGATGACTGCCAAACCTGCTCAGGTACCTGTGGAGGAGTGGGTGCAGGCGACGGGAATTGCTTTTCAGCGTGGTCTACCAATCACGGCGGAGACGGTAAAAGGTCTGCATCAGACGGTATTTGGTCCACCCCTCCACCAGCTGCTAAAAGGGTTAACGGAGCAATTGGAAACATTTCTTATTCAGAATGCGGGCAAAACCGCGTTGACGGGAGAACAGGCAGGTACGCCAAAGCTGCCAGTGCCGGGTGGTTTGCCTATGACAGTTGCCGGAGGGCAGCAGACGGATGATTCTGGAATGTCTCCGTCTGGAGGACGTCAGGCGGGAACCTCTGGCCATACGGCACCATTGCCGCAAGGTACAACTACAGCACCAGTAGGAGCCGGAACTGTTCCGATGTCGAACAATAGTGCAGCGGCTGACGTGCGCGGAGCTGTACAGACCGGCTCAGGCACAGGGAGTCCTGAGGATGGAATGAAATCTGGAACCGGACAAGCGGAGACGGCTGGAAAATCAGGATCAGGCATTCAGGCAGGGACGGGAATCCCAGGAGAGAGCCAGCGTGCAGCCGAAGCAGGCCGTCAGGGTATACCTGGGGCAGCAGCGGATGTGGCTGCTGGCCGAGCGATTGCCGGCCAGCAGGAAGGGGGCGCGGCTGGGCGAACAGAAGGCCGCGCAGAGACGCCTGCAGCTGCGAGTGCTTCGCCCGCAGCAGCGCAAGCCGGGGCAGGAGCACCAACGGCAGCGCAGCTGGCGCCGAAGCTGCTGGCCCTGCTGGACGCGCTGCGCAGCGCGTCCACTGCCGCACCGGCACAGCCTGGTGCGGCAGCACAGGCCGCCCCTGCACCTGCGGGCGGCCAGGCGGCTGCGGCTGCCGGAGGCGTGCCGCAGCCTATGCCAGCCGGCGCTGATGCGCTGCCGGCTGGGGGGAGTGCGGCAGCACCTGCGGGCGCTGCCGCACAGCACGCGCCTGTCACCCACGAGGGAGACCCGTGGGTGGGGCGCGTGCTGAAGCTGCTCGGTGCGGAGCACGAGCAGCAGGCGGTGCACGGCGCGGCTGCGCAGCCGCGCGTGGGTGAGCCGGCGAGTCCAGGCTCTGCGGACTCGCTGAAGGGCTTGCTGCTGCAGCTTGCCAGCAGCGACAGTGCCCCGGCGGCCCTGAAGGAAGCCGCCGGGCAGGCTGTGCAATACCTGACGGGTCAGCAGTTGCTGCTGACAACCGACCGAGGCTCTACCTTTGCCCAGATGCACTGGTTCATCCCGATTACCGGACCCAACGGAGAAGAGACCGCGTCTGTACAGATACAATCCCGGCGGGGCCAGCGTGGTGAACTGGATGCATCGAATTGCAGGTTGTGGTTTGATCTGGACATGAAGAGTCTCGGGCCTACTCTGGTCGATGTGCATGTCGTCAACAATATTGTCAGCCTTCGTGTACTCAACGATCGGGAGGGCATGGGGCCGCTTCTGGATAGCGGGCGGGAAGTGATCCATGAGGCCCTGGATAAGCTGGGATACCAATTACTCTCCTTTAAGACAGAGCCTTGGCCAGTCGGCCAGGAACCGGGTGCTGAGCGTAAAATAAATGCATCTGATTACAGCCCTGATCGCTACAAAGGGGTGGATATGCGAGTATGAAAGATGAGCCGCAGTCAGATCTTCTTTCCAAAAAGGCTGTTGCCTTAAAATACGTACCGGGAGAAAGCGAAGCTCCAGTCGTCGTAGCCAAAGGTCGCGGCAAAGTGGCGGAGGCTATTCTGGATAAAGCAAAAGAAAACGGGGTACCTGTTCAGGAAGATGCTGCACTGGTGGAAGTTTTGTCCAAGCTGGACTTGGACGAGCAAATTCCGGCCGAACTGTATCAGCTGGTGGCTGAAGTGTTAACCTATATTTATCAGGCAGACCGGCTGGCTTCCGGACGAGAAGGAGAAGATAGATGGTGAGTCACTTACCTGGGCCTGGACATGACCCATCCTCCAAACTTACGCGTCAGCAAAAAGGCAAGTTAGGCGAAGAAGCGGCCTGCAGTTGGCTGCGTGAGCATGGTTATCAAATTATCAAACAAAACTGGCGTTGTCGCCGTGGAGAGATTGATATCATCGCTTCACAAGGTGATTTGCTCGTTTTTGTTGAGGTACGAAGCCGCAGTGGAGCCGGAAACTATGGTACACCACAGGAATCAGTAGATGTCCGTAAAATGCAGCAGGTTCGTTCCACGGCAGCGGTTTATCTTCAACAATCAAGAGAGAGAGAATTACAAGTTCGGTTCGATGTGGTTGCTGTAATGCTGGATGTGGCAGGTCAGATTGGAACGGTTGATCACATTGAAAATGCGTTCTGAACGAATGAACTAAACCGATTAAACTACGGTGTTTCTAAAATAAATGGACCCCTCGTGGGCTCAATTTTAGAGACACCTTTTTTGTGTGAAAATAATCAAACTCTGTTTCCATTGGCATTCTTTGAACTTGAAGAACAGTTCGTTGTATAATCAAGGATGTAACCAAGCTTATTGCATTTTATTTATTATAAAAGTCGGTTAGGATCACAATTCAATTTGCTATAATGGAAATTTTCTATAGGGAGGTAAGTTCAGTGACCAAATCTACTAAAACCGATACAGTCAATGAAGTGAGAAGTGCCATTCAAAACCGGCGCACCGTCAAAAAGTTTAAGAAAGATGCTGTGCCTACAGAACAGATTATTGAACTGCTCGATACCGCAGTCTGGGCACCTAACCATAAATTGCGTGAGCCGTGGAGATTTTTGTTATTTACCGGAGATGGACGGAAGAAACTTGCAGATGCGATTGAGGCAGAGATGGGAGAAGACAACAAATTCTCAGCCAATATTATGCAAGTACCGTCGATCATGCTTGTGGTTCTGGAAGAGGATCCGAGACAAAATATTTGGGACGAGGACTTTGCAGCTGTAAGCGCACTTGTGCAGAACTTTATGCTGGCTGCATGGAGTGAAGATATTGGGACCTTTTGGGTAACCAAGCCGTTCCTGTATGCACCGAAATTCCGCAAACCACTGGGCATTCAGGCTGGTGAAAAAATTGTCGGCATGGTCTACATGGGTTATCCGGATGTCATTCCTTCTGCGAAAGAGCGCACACCAGCCAAAGACAAACTTACCCTTTTTGATTAAAGCAGCCGGAAGCCAGTCCACGCCTTAACCAATAAACCGTTCAAGATCTCCTTTTTCAATGGAATGAAGGAGATGGCTTGAACGGTTTTTTAGTGATCGTCCTTAAAGTGATTTTATATATTATGAGCTGCTAAGGGATTAGAACAAATTCAGATCCAACTGCCGATACTGAATCGCCTCAGCCACATGGGCAGTTAAAATGTCGCCGTCATGATCCAGATCGGCAATCGTTTGTGCCATCTTGATAATGCGATCATGAGCACGCATGCTTAAGTTAAGGGCCTGCAGTGTGTGTTGGAGCAGATGGTCTGCTTCCGCGGGAAGACGTGCAGTTCGGCGGAGCAGTCTTCCGGATAACTGACTATTCCAACGCACAGAGCTGTTGGCATAGCGTTTAGCCTGGATATGATGAGCATGGACAACTTTGGCTTGCATCTCGGCAGAAGTCGGGGAAGGTGCTGCCTTCCGCCATTCGCCAGGTGGAGGAACCTCAACTTGCAGATCTATCCGATCGAGCAAAGGTCCCGAGATTTTGGCACGATAAGCTGCAACGCGTGAAGGGCTGCATATACAGCGCTGATCCTCGGATTGAGCGGACAAATACCCGCACGGGCAGGGATTCATGGAACAAGCTAACATAAACTGTGCAGGAAATGTAAAAGCAGCTCTCGCACGGCTTATGGTGACCGTATGATCCTCCAGCGGTTGCCGTAAAACTTCAAGCACTTGACGATGGAACTCAGGAAGTTCATCAAGGAACAGGATACCGCGGTGTGCTAGGCTGACTTCACCCGGCTTCGGAATACCGCTGCCACCGATTAGGCCGGAGGTGGATATCGTATGATGTGGTGACCGGAAGGGGCGTTCTGTGACCAAACCGTTAGACGTTTCTTTCAATTTGCCTGCAGCACTCAGCACTTTGGTAACTTCCAGTGACTCTTCCTCTGACAACGGCGGGAGAATCGTGGGCAGACGTTTGATCAGCATGGTTTTTCCAGTCCCTGGTGGTCCCACGAGCAATATATTATGCATCCCAGCTGCGGCAATCATCAGCGCACGCTTCACATGATGTTGGCCGAGAACGTCACTGTAGTCATCGCTTAACGAAGCGGGAATCGGAGTCTTAGCATGGGGGGTGGAAAGACCTTGTTCATTAGCATCAGGTTTAATAAGGTGAGCAAAGCTATTCAAAACAACGGCTCCCGCTTTGGACAGTACTCCATCTTTCGTCTGGTAATCCGACTTTTCTGGTGCGATGTCTCTTAGATGGCCAATTCCATATACGTTAATACCGCTAATTAACGAAGCTTCTGCTAGATTACCAACCGGGAGAAGGACAGAAGTGAAGCCTTGACGCTTGGCCAGATCGACCATGGCGAGTACACCTGGTACGGATCTGACCGAGCCATCCAATGCGAGCTCGCCTAGTAAAAGTGTTCTTTCCTGGGAAGGCAACACGAGCTGCCCACTTGTCATGAGCAAAGCTACGGCAATGGCAAGATCGAATGAAGAGCCTTCTTTGCGCAGGTCAGCAGGAGCCAGATTAATCGTAATCCGCTGCAAAGGATATTGATAACCGCAATTTTTGACAGCAGCACGAACACGCTCTACCGCTTCACGAATAGCCGAATCCGGCAGGCCGATAATGGAAGTCTGGGGCAGTCCGTTGGACAAATCCGTTTCCACTTCAATTAATACCCCGTCAATTCCATATAAACATGCACTATACAATTTTCCGTACATAATGAAAAGAAACACCTCACTTCGTCCTTGGCTGCGCATAATGCGGGCCAGTGTGCGAATTAAGGTGCTTCCTCAGCTTCTAATAAGCATTTTATATAAAAGAAATCAGGGCGTCAACCTGTCTTCGTCATCGCTGCAATTCTAACCCTAACTTCTGGATTTTTTATCATTCCACTTTCGCAGATATCATCAGATACTCATTGGCTGAATAGGATGTATCGTTATTAGTGCCCATATCAACATCCAGGAAATGAATCTATATTACAAAATGACTTAAAGTACGTTTAGTTCTACATCAAGGTTTCCACGTGTTGCACGAGAGTACGGGCATTCTTGATGAGCCTCCTGTACCAGCTTCTCTGCTGTATCCTTATCTACACCTTTTACGAGAACGTCCAGTGTTGCCGCGATGCCAAAGCCGCCGTCTTCCACTTTCCGAAATAACTGTAGCTGTGACTTCGGTACCTTCTAACTTGATTTTTTTGCATGCGGGCAACCCTGTTCAGTGCGCTATCAAACAAGCTGCATAATCTGCCGCCAACTGCTTTTACAGTCGTTTCATACATTTTGTTTTGAATAGTCATCATGGATATCCGTTCCTTCATGCCTAAAATTATATTTTATACAATTCAATTTAACAAAATAAAATAGAAAAGTAAAATCCTTTGTGCTCAATTATTCTGTTTTTTTTCTAATTTGTGATACTATATAGAGAGAGAGTTTCTAGTATGCGCAAATTAAGCATGCATAAGACAGAGTAACTCAGAGCTGTCATAAGAAATTCAATGTATAATAGGCAGGTGAGATCAATATCATGCAAACGGATGCTTTGAAGTTGGATAACCAATTATGCTTTGCCATATATGCTTGTTCTCGTGAAATCACGAAGATGTACCAGCCGTATCTTGAGGTACTGGGTGTCACCTACTCACAGTATTTGGTATTGATGGTTTTGTGGGAGCGAGAGGAATGTACGGTAAAAGAAATCGGAGAGGCACTATACCTTGATTCGGGTACTTTGACACCGTTGTTGAAACGTCTGCAATCTGCCGGACTCATTCATCGTGAACGCTCAGCACAGGATGAACGCAAAGTGCTTATCACGTTAACGGATTCAGGCAAGGAGCTGCGCAACAAGGCGCTGTCCATTCCGGATTCTATTCAGGGAGATGCTTGCCTGAGCAGTACGGAGTTTGAATCGTTGCTTGGTCAGTTTAAGGGGCTTCTTCAGAAGGTACATGAAACGAATACCAAAGAAGCTAGAAAATAACCTGGATACAAGGAAAGAGAGAAACCTCGGACGTATTAGTCTGAGGTTTTTTTTCCATTTATATCCAAGCATTCACAATATGGGATGATATCCATATCAAAAAGCTGTCTATTAACCATTACTTTTTTAAGGAAAGCGTTTTAAAAACGTGTTACAATGAATTGGGTTTAAGTGAAAATAGTCAACATTTGTCTTTTGGTAGTCAACCAACCCGCCTTGTTGCAGTCATGTTGATAGGAGGATTCGAGAATGAATATCCATGAATATCAAGGAAAAGAAGTACTGAAACAGTATGGAGTTGCCGTTCCTAATGGGAAGGTTGCTTATACAGTCGATGAAGCGGTTGCGGCCGCAGAGGCACTGGGCAGTCCGGTGACTGTAGTCAAAGCGCAAATTCACGCAGGTGGCCGGGGAAAAGCCGGCGGCGTAAAAGTAGCGAAGAGCGCAGATGAAGTTCGTACCTATGCTTCCGAAATTTTGGGGAAAGTCCTGGTAACACACCAGACTGGACCGGAAGGCAAGGAAGTAAAGCGTCTTTTAATCGAAGAAGGCTGCGATATCCGCAAAGAGTACTACGTGGGTGTTGTTGTTGACCGTGCAACGGGCCGAGTCGTTATGATGGCTTCCGAAGAAGGCGGTACGGAGATCGAAGAAGTGGCTGAAGCTACTCCTGAGAAAATTTTCAAAGAAGTTATTGACCCTGCTATTGGATTGCAAGTGTTCCAGGCACGTAAATTGGCTTACAGCATTAATATTCCGAATGAACTGGTGAACAAAGCAGTCAAATTTATGCTTGCATTGTACACTGCATTTGTGGAAAAAGATTGCTCCATCGCTGAGATTAACCCTCTTGTTGTTACTGGAGATGGAAACGTTATCGCGCTGGATGCGAAACTGAATTTTGATTCCAACGCATTGTTCCGTCATAAGGATATTTTGGAACTGCGCGACTTGGATGAAGAAGACGAAAAGGAAATCGAAGCTTCCAAATACGACCTCAGCTACATAGCACTTGATGGCAACATCGGCTGTATGGTTAACGGTGCGGGACTTGCGATGGCTACGATGGATATCATCAAATACTACGGCGGAGACCCGGCCAACTTCCTTGACGTTGGAGGCGGTGCAACAACGGAGAAAGTGACAGAAGCTTTCAAAATTATTCTGTCTGACGCCAAAGTGGCGGGCATCTTCGTTAACATTTTCGGCGGAATCATGCGCTGTGATGTCATTGCAAACGGTGTCGTTGAAGCAGCGAAGCAGCTTGGCCTCACGAAGCCGCTGGTTGTTCGTCTTGAAGGAACGAATGTGGAGCTTGGCAAACAGATCTTGGGCGAATCCGGCCTGAATATCGTACCTGCTGATTCCATGGCCGACGGTGCACAAAAAATCGTTGCCCTCGTAAAATAAGTTCATTCCTTAGTGCCGGAGCTGTCCGGAACTTGAAAAATAACCGTAAGGATGTGAAGCAACGTGAGTATTTTGATCGATAAAAATACAAAAGTCATTACGCAAGGCATTACGGGTTCAACGGGAATGTTCCATACGAAGGGCGCATTGGATTACGGAACCCAGATGGTAGGCGGTGTTACGCCAGGCAAAGGCGGGACGAATGTGGATATCACGCTGGAAGATGGCCAAGTCGTGAGTCTTCCGGTATTCAATACGGTACAAGAAGCGAAGGAAGCTACAGGTGCAACGGCGAGCGTGATCTACGTACCACCAGCGTTTGCTGCCGATTCCATTATGGAAGC
This sequence comes from Paenibacillus pabuli, assembly GCF_039831995.1. Classification (NCBI taxonomy): domain Bacteria; kingdom Bacillati; phylum Bacillota; class Bacilli; order Caryophanales; family Paenibacillaceae; genus Paenibacillus; species Paenibacillus pabuli. Next base: position 1,768,291 of record NZ_JBDOIO010000003.1, on the reverse strand, counting down.
TGTTGACGCCGAGCTTGATCTCGTGATCTGTATTACTGAAGGTATTCCTGTCCTTGACATGGTGAAGGTAGACCGTTTCATGGAAGGCAAAAAGACTGTTTTGATCGGACCGAACTGTCCTGGTGTTATTACACCGGGTGAATGTAAAATCGGGATCATGCCTGGCTATATCCACATGGCTGGACATGTTGGCGTCGTTTCCCGTAGCGGAACCCTCACATATGAAGCTGTTCATCAATTGACCACACGTGGTATCGGACAGTCTTCAGCTGTAGGAATCGGGGGAGACCCGGTTAAAGGTTCGGAATTCATTGATATTCTCAAACGTTTCAATGAGGATCCTCAGACTCATGCTGTCATCATGATCGGTGAGATCGGTGGTACAGCAGAGGAAGATGCTGCAGAGTGGGTACGCGATAATATGACCAAACCGGTTGTTGGATTTATCGGTGGTGTTACAGCGCCTCCAGGCAAACGGATGGGTCATGCAGGTGCCATTATCTCAGGAGGTAAAGGTACAGCGAAGGAAAAAATCGCGAAGCTTGAATCCTGCGGTATCAAAGTTGCGCCAACGCCAGCGGAGATGGGCTCCACGCTGGTGAGCGTGCTCGAAGAGCGCGGTATTTTAAATTTGTGCACGACACATTAATTCTTTTCCATTATAATAGTAGAAACGGTGCGGAGATATTATTCCTCTCGTAACCGACTATTGTGATACGGAAAAGGTAAGCAACCTTTTGTCCTCAAACAGGGCGAAGGGTTGCTTTTTTGCGTTGTATTACTTGCCAAATGAGGGTGCCGAATAGCTCCCTACAAAGTAAACGCTTGCATTCTGTCGTCACAACCTACACAATATGAGGGAAGTGTTCTTCCCGTTCGGGAGGCTTATAGGGTGGAAAAAAGCTGGATTCTGTTTGGTTTGCATGAAATGGATGGTGTTGGGAAGAAAACGATCTCGAAATTGATGACAGGGCAGCACAATCTTCCGGATTTACTTCATTATGAAGAAGGAGATTGGGTTCAAGCCGGGATGCGTAAAGATCAGGCAAACAGGCTGGCGAAAAGTTTCGATGCAGATTGGATTGAGCAAAGGCGTGAAGCGGTTTATAAACAAGGAATTCAGGTTATTACCTATCTGGATGAAGAATACCCCATATTAATGAAGGAAACCGTTCAGCCACCTTGGGTTATGTACGGCCGCGGAGACATGGATCTGTTACATACAAAGGCGATTGCGATGGTAGGAACCCGAATGCCAACGGTGTATGGGCGCAAAGTGGGAGAGAAGCTGACGGCAGATTTCTGTCATGCAGGGTTGACCATTGTAAGTGGTCTTGCCCGAGGGATTGATAGCACCTGTCATGAGGCCGCTCTTCGCGCAAAAGGTAAAACTATCGCAGTTTTTGGCACAGGAATTGATAAGATCTACCCACCAGAAAACAAGAGATTAGCTGAGCAAATTGCTGAAACGGGTCTGTTACTGTCGGAATATCCGCCAGGCACACGTGCTCATCAAGGACTATTTCCGGAGCGTAATCGAATTATTGCTGGCTTGACCCTCGGAACGCTGGTTGTTGAAGCGGATATCCGAAGTGGCTCTCTTATTACTGCAGATGCAGCGCTGGAGGCAGGGAGAGATGTATTTGCTGTTCCGGGCCCCATTACATCACCCAAGAGTCGGGGGTCACATAATCTGATTCGTCAGGGGGCAAAATTGGTCACTTGCGCGGACGATCTGCTTGAAGAGTACCGAATGGACTTGCCAAATCCCGAACAACTTCCTTACAATAGAGGACGTTCCCCAGAAAAGGGAGAAGGTTACGATCCGGATATGTTTCCTAAGGTGAATCTCTCATCTGATGAGAAACGGATTATCTCCATACTGGAGCAGGACGAGAGATCTTTGGATCAACTTGTAGAGCAGCTCGGTTGGGATTTTGGACATTTGCATTCAGTTCTGTTATCTTTAATCATAAAAAAACAGATTAGCCAATTACCTGGAACCAAATATGCAAGGGTATGACAATGCTGTGACCATGCGGCATGTGAAAATAGATTATTAACGGAAGTTATTTAATTGCTGACAAGCATGACAAGGAACAAGCAGTTTCATGACTGAGAGGAGGATGAACCTATGGCGGATTCACTCGTAATCGTGGAGTCGCCCTCAAAGGCGAAGACAATAGGCAAATATTTAGGCAGCAAGTTCATCGTGAAGGCTTCGATGGGACATGTGCGCGATTTGCCGAAAAGTCAGATCGGCGTTGAGGTGGAAAATGATTTTAATCCGAAATATATTACGATCCGCGGCAAAGGTTCGATATTGAAAGAACTGAAGGATGCACGAAAGAAAGTGAAAAAAGTGTACCTCGCAGCTGACCCGGATCGCGAAGGCGAGGCTATTGCATGGCATTTAGCTCATGCACTTGAACTGGATGACACGGAGGATTGCCGAGTTGTTTTCAACGAAATTACGAAGCAGGCAGTCAAGGATGCGTTCAAAACACCGCGCAAGATCAACATGGACTTGGTTAATGCACAGCAGGCCAGACGTATTCTGGATCGGCTTGTTGGATATAAAATCAGTCCTCTATTATGGAAGAAAGTCAAAAAGGGATTGTCCGCTGGGCGGGTTCAGTCCGTGGCAGTCAAAATCATTTTGGATCGCGAGAATGAAATAGACGACTTTGTTCCAGAGGAGTACTGGAGTATTACGGCGAAGCTGACCGCAGACGGCAATCCGTTCGAAGCGAAGTTCCATCAATTAAACGGTGCTAAAACCGAACTGGGAAGCGAAGCTGAAGTACAAGCTATTTTGAAACAAATTGAGGGTGCGGATTTTACGGTCAAAGAAGTGAAAGAGAAAGAACGCAGCCGGAATCCATCCGCTCCGTTTACGACAAGTTCTTTGCAGCAGGAGGCTGCACGGAAATTGAATTTCAGGGCTTCCAAAACGATGTCGGTTGCTCAACAGCTCTATGAGGGTGTAGACCTCGGAAAAGAAGGCACAGTGGGTCTCATTACGTATATGCGTACAGACTCCACCCGGATCGCGGCATCTGCTCAGGAAGAAGCCAAGGAATATATTATTGGCAAGTACGGTGAAGCATTTGCACCCGAGACGCCAAGAAACTATTCCAAGAAAGCAGCCAATGCGCAGGATGCCCACGAAGCTATTCGTCCTACATCCATTTTGCGTGACCCTGATTCCATAAAATCATTTATGAGCCGTGATCAGTTCAGACTGTATAAACTGGTATGGGAGCGCTTCGTGGCCAGTCAGATGTCTTCCGCTGTCCTCGATACACTTTCTGTGGATATCGCAGCTGGAGATACCACTTTCCGTGCAGCAGGCTCCAAAGTTCGCTTTCAGGGCTTCATGAAGGTTTATGTGGAAGGAAACGATGATGGTACTACGGAAGAAGATCGTTTGCTGCCTCCACTAAAAAGTGGAGATCTGCTAGGGAAACAGGAGATTGAACCGAAACAGCACTTCACACAACCGCCGCCGCGGTATACGGAAGCAAGACTCGTACGTACGCTGGAAGAGCTGGGCATAGGGCGTCCAAGTACATATGCACCAACCCTGGAGACCATTCAGAAGCGTGGATATGTGGCAATCGAAGAGAAAAAATTCATGCCGACCGAGCTTGGAGAACTGGTCATCGAGCAGATGGAAGAGTTTTTCCCCGAAATTCTGAATGTAGAGTTCACTGCCAATATGGAAGGTGATCTGGACCATGTGGAAGAAGGTTCGGAAGACTGGGTCAAAGTACTAGCGGAATTTTACGAGTCATTTGAGAAAAGGCTCGAGTTCGCAGAAGAAGAAATGAAAGAGATTGAGATTGAAGATGAAGTCTCGGACGAAATCTGCGAAAAATGCGGCAAGCCGCTTGTGTACAAACTGGGTCGGTTCGGCAAGTTTCTTGCGTGCTCCGGATTTCCGGATTGTCGGAATACCAAACCGATTATTAAGGATATTGGCGTAACTTGTCCGAAATGCAAGGAAGGACATGTGGTCGAACGTCGTAGTAAAAAAGGACGCATTTTCTATGGATGCGACAAGTATCCGGAGTGTGACTTTGTATCTTGGGATAAACCGTCGGCCAAACCTTGTCCAAGTTGTGGTTCCCTCATGGTTGAGAAGCGAAACAAGCAGGGGACACGTTTGCAATGTACATCCTGTGACCATCAGGAACCGGTCGAGGAGCCGGAAGAAGAAACAGCGGATTAGCATATATGGGGGTAAATGATTTTGACGAATGAACAAGTAGTAACGGTAATTGGTGCTGGGCTGGCAGGAACGGAAGCAGCTTGGCAAATTGCAAGTCGCGGTGTACGTGTGAAGCTATATGAGATGAGACCGGTTGTAAAAACACCGGCTCATCATACCGATAAATTTGCAGAACTGGTGTGCAGCAATTCGCTGCGTGCCAACGGTTTGACCAATGCAGTTGGTGTACTGAAGGAAGAAATGAGAATGCTGAACTCCCTGGTACTGGGTGCAGCCGATCGAAATGCAGTTCCGGCGGGAGGGGCACTTGCTGTTGACCGCGATGGATTCTCGGGAGAGATCACTTCCACGCTTCATCAGCATCCACTCATCGAGGTGGTCAATGAAGAACTGACATCCTTGCCAGAGGATGGTATCGTTGTTGTTGCTACCGGCCCACTGACTTCACCTGCATTATCGGAACAAATCAAGGCGCTGATGGGCGAGGAATACTTCTATTTCTACGACGCAGCTGCTCCGATTATTGAAAAAGACTCCATTGACATGAACAAGGTATACCTTGCTTCCCGCTATGATAAAGGAGAGGCAGCTTACCTGAACTGTCCGATGACAGAAGAAGAGTTTGATATCTTCTATGATGCTCTGATTACGGCAGAGGTTGCCCAATTAAAAGAGTTTGAAAAGGAAATTTACTTCGAAGGCTGCATGCCAATTGAAGTCATGATGAAGCGAGGTAAACAAACGGCTCTGTTTGGTCCGATGAAACCTGTTGGTCTCATTAACCCGCATACAGGGGAGTTGCCACACGCAGTGGTACAGCTCAGACAGGATAACGCAGCAGGAACCCTGTATAACCTGGTTGGATTCCAGACCCATCTGAAATGGGGAGAACAGAAACGGGTATTTTCTCTAATTCCGGGTCTGGAGAATGCGGAGTTTGTACGTTATGGTGTTATGCACCGCAATACGTTCATTAATTCTCCAAAATTGCTGCGTCCGACGTATCAGTTCAAGGAACGTCCAAATCTGTTCTTTGCAGGACAAATGACAGGTGTGGAAGGGTATGTTGAATCTGCGGCTTCAGGTCTCATTGCGGGTATGAATGCAGCCAAAGCGGCACTTGGACAGGAACTTGTAGTATTGCCTGTAGAGACAACGCTGGGCAGTATGGCACAGTATATTACTACGGCTGACTTCAAACACTTCCAACCGATGAATGCAAACTTTGGTTTGCTGCCAAAATTGGAGACGAAGATCCGTAACAAAAAAGAAAAAAATGAAGCTCTTGCACAGCGCGCTTTGGATGGTATTGCCCGTTTTGCTGTTGCAGAAGGTCTAACCGTTCCGGGACGCGTATAAATTAGTTTCGTGGGAGGAGGCTGAATCATGGATATGTCATTTCATGCTACAACCATCTGTGCAGTTCGTCATAATGGCAAGGCAGCGATTGCCGGAGATGGTCAGGTGACCATGGGACAAAGTGTTGTGATGAAAAATACGGCCAAAAAAGTAAGACGTCTGTACCGGGGCCAGGTAGTGGCTGGTTTTGCTGGTTCAGTAGCAGATGCCATTACATTGTTCGAAAAGTTTGAGGGTAAGCTGGAGGAACATCACGGTAATTTGCAGCGCGCTGCGGTGGAGCTTGCCAAGGACTGGCGGCAGGATCGGATTTTGCGCAAGCTTGAAGCACTGCTCATCGTTATGGATAAGACAGGAATGCTGCTCATCTCGGGCGGTGGGGAAATTATTGAGCCGGATGACGATGTCATTGCGATCGGTTCTGGTGGGAACTTCGCCCTGTCTGCTGCACGTGCATTGAAACGTCATGCAACAAACCTGGAAGCCAAGGACATTGCTCGTGAGTCATTGCAGGTTGCTGCAGAATTATGTGTGTATACCAACAATAATATCATTGTAGAAGAACTGTAAGATAACCCCGCAAACTGAAACATAGAGCATGGCCGTCAGGGCTATTCCTATCAATTTGCGGGGTTATCCCTAATTTTGATAACATATTTCTATGCAGGATTTTAAGTAGACTGGTAGGAGGGAAGCGAAATGCAAACACAGGCGTTAACACCAAGACAAATCGTTGCAGAGCTTGATAAGTATATTGTAGGTCAGAAACAGGCCAAAAAATCGGTGGCTGTTGCCTTACGCAATCGATATCGCCGAAGCCTTTTGCCAGAGCATACGCAGGATGATATTGTGCCTAAAAACATACTGATGATTGGACCGACAGGTGTTGGTAAAACGGAAATTGCCCGCCGTCTGGCTAAACTGGTGGGAGCCCCCTTTGTAAAGGTGGAGGCAACGAAATTTACGGAAGTCGGTTATGTTGGTCGTGATGTTGAATCCATGATCCGTGACCTGATTGAAACGTCCATGCGTATGGTCAAGCTGGAACGGACTGAACAGGTAAAAGACAAGGCTGAAGAAGCTGCCAATGAACGCATCGTACATATCCTGGCTCCTTCCCAATCCAAGTCCAAAAATCAACGTAACCCGTTTGAAATGATATTTGGCAACAACGGAAATAACACACCCGAGCAGGAAGAACCTGAGCCGGACACGAATGTCGCAGAGCGGCGTCGCAAGATCAAGTTCGATCTATTATCCGGCAAGCTGGAAGAAGACATCATCGAGATTGATGTGGAGGATACTGCTCCGAACATGATGGATATGTTTGCAGGTCAGGGGAATGACCAGATGGGCATGAACATGCAGGAGATGTTTGGGAGTCTGCTGCCGCGACGCACCAAGAAACGCAAACTGGCGATCAAGGAAGCGCGTAAAGTTCTGATCCAGGAAGAAGCAAGTAAGCTGATCGACATGGATGATGTTACGCAAGAGTCCATTCGCAGAGCTGAACAGACGGGTATTATTTTTATTGATGAAATCGACAAGGTAGCCAGCCAGGGACGCGGGAGCGGCCCGGATGTCTCTCGTGAAGGCGTTCAGCGGGACATTTTGCCTATCGTGGAAGGTTCTACTGTGATGACCAAGTATGGGCCTGTTAAAACGGATTATATTCTGTTTATGGCAGCTGGGGCATTCCATGTGGCTAAACCCTCGGATCTAATCCCTGAACTTCAGGGGCGTTTCCCAATTCGCGTGGAGTTAAACAGCCTGTCCCTGGAGGAATTTGTATCTATATTGACGGAACCTAAAAATGCGTTAACCAAGCAGTATGTCGACTTGCTGCGTACTGAAAATATTGAAATTGAGTTCTCGGATGAGGCCATTCGTGAGATTGCCAAGCTTGCTGAATCCGTAAACCAAAATACGGAGAACATTGGAGCTAGACGACTGCATACGATTCTTGAGAAACTTCTTGAGGATTTGTCCTATGAGGCTCCTGAGCTCACGCTGGAGCGAATGGTCATTACTCCGGAGTATGTGCGTGAGAAACTGAACGATATTGCACAGGACCGTGACCTGAGTCAATATATTCTGTAAATAGACTTTTCTCTGGAAACAGCAGTAATCTTATAAGAAGGAAGTTTAATGGCGGTATTCACTGTTTAAGTAAAAGTGAGACGAACTACTCGATAAAAGGAAATGGTTCCTGATCGGTTGGCGAGTGCTTATCTTTACGGCAGATGAATACTGCCTTTTTTTGTTCCAGACTAATGGATTTTCATAGAAAAGCCGATAAAAAGATTGAAGTTGCATTTATAGCACTGAAAAAGTAGGACTTGTGCCGCAGTTATCAGGATTTGAAGTCGAATGAATCCAAAATGATCATGTGTGCGAATGGAACAATTACCAATATAAGGTTGTCTGTTTTATCCAAGTCTGGTTATCGGTTTAATTACATTGTCGACGAAAGTTGCGCAAATGCGCAAAAATTTGAGAAGAGCATTAAGTTGATACAGTAAAATGTTTTCGTTGACTTCCAGGTGTGAAGGGATTTTCAATTGTTAAAAAAGTGTTGTGTCATATCAAGGTAAACAAGTAAAGCAAGAAAGTTAGCCTGTCAATAATTTAATTAACAGAATGGTTTCCTGTAGAATTATGATGGATAAAAACCTTGTTACAACGGCAAATATTGCTAACACAATTAAGAGAAATTTTCCCAATTATGAATACAGTTGATGAAGTGGCGGTAGGAATAAGATGGGAGAGCCAGCTGTAAATTTTAAGAATGTTTAAGCGTGTGTTTTGTAGATGTGAACTCAAATTTGTTTTGGGACTCAACATTTGCGAAAAAATTCATAATTTGCAGAAAATACACAAAAAGCCCTCTCTTTCAGAAAAGATAGGGCTTTTTTCTTATTGTAATAAATGCCAATCTCGAAGAAACTTATGTTATACGACAACATCAGAGTTAATTCTACTTAAGTCCTAGAAAAACGCGAAAAGGCGAATGTTTTTGTCGAAAAACATAAGCGAATTTAAGGGGAAGAGATTCAATCTTTTTCCATAATTTCTAAGGAGAGGAGGGAAATCGTGAATCTTTTGAATGATATTAGCTTTAAAAGATTACAAGGTGCACTCGATGCGTCCAACACCAGACAACAAACGATTGCAGACAACATTGCGAATGCGGACACCCCGTATTACAAGCGTTCTGACGTTTCTTTTGAAGAAATCCTAAAGCAACAAACGGATGGAGATATGCCAGTTCTCAAGGGGAAAGTAACGGACTCAAGGCATTTTGTCATAGGACCTTCCTCTTCCGTTCCTACACCTGTAGTAACAATGGATCATTCGACATCGATGAATAATAACCAGAATAATGTCGATATCGACAAAGAAATGAGCCTTCTGGCGGAGAACCAGTTGCGTTACAACGCTTATATTCAACAAGTGAATGAACAGATTAAAATGATGCGTGTTGGAGTGGAAGGGAGATAACTTAGGTGAATATCAGTAACAGTTTTAGCATTAGCTCCTCGGCCCTGACAGCCCAACGCTTGAGGATGGACGTCATATCTTCAAACATCGCTAATGCAGAGACGACTCGCGCCAGTGTATCCAATGGCGAAGCGGTTCCCTACAAAAGAAAAATGGTAGTGCTCGAACCAAACAAAACTTCGTTTAGCAGTATCCTACAAAATCAGATGGGCAATAAGGCCTCTGGTGAGGGAGTTAGAGTGTCAGAGATTCGTGAAGACCAGTCTCCTCTGAAACCTGTATACGATCCTTCTCATCCAGATGCCAACGCCGAAGGTTATGTGTACATGCCGAATGTGGATATTGCGAAAGAGATGGTTGACATGATCTCAGCATCTCGGTCCTACGAAGCGAACGTAACAGCATTAAATTCAACCAAAGCAATGATAACAAAAGCTTTAGAGATCGGAAGATAGATAACGGTAATGAGAAAGGTTTTTAACATGAATAATGGGATAAAGGGGAGGGACATTGATGATTCAGAACAACATGTTTAACACACAGGTAGTTCAACCGTTGCAGATGCAAAATGCTTCCGTTAGCAAAACATCAACACCAGCCGAAACTATTCAGAGCTTCGGTACATACTTACAAGAGGCATTGGGGTCTGTGGCAGCGCAGGAGACGCAGGCACATGAAATGTCTAATCAATTTTTATTGGGGAATGTGAACGTGGATCAGGTAATGATCGCTTCAGAACAGGCCCTGTTGAGTCTGCAACTCACGTCGCAAGTCCGAAACAAAGTAGTCGAGGCGTATCAGGAGATTATGCGTACGCAAATGTAAAAAAAAGCATGCTTGCGCTTCGATAACAGCGCTGATCATTACAACAAGCAGCTGCGATGCTGCTCCTGAGTAAAGTCTTGTACTTTTGTAATAGAAGTACTTTGATTGCTCGGGACAGACTAAGCAAAGTTTCGGATGGGGTGACAGAGTGAATGAGAGAATTGCCCAGTACAGGGATAAAGCAACCCAGTATTGGAATAGCTTCAGCAAAAAACAGAAAGTATTACTGATTTCCACCTTTTTATTTTTAATTCTGGCAGCGGTTGTACTAACCATGCAACTGTCCAAAACAGAATATGAAGTGGCATTTACCGATTTGAATTCCAGTGATTCTGCAGGAGTCATTAACTACTTAGATTCATCAAGTATTCCCTACAAATTAAGTGCAGATGGGAAAACCATATCGGTACCGAGCACGGATGTTGCACTTGCAAAAGTCAACATAGGATCACAGGGAATTATTCAGAATGGTTCATTAGGATATAAATCATTCGAGGAGTCCTCATCCCCGATCGGGATGACAGACAAAGAGTTCGATGTGAAGTACAACAATGCGATTAACGGAGAAGTTGAACAGTTACTCCAGCGCATGCAAGGGATTCAAGATGCAAAAGTCCTGGTCAATATGCCGAAAGATAACATCTTTGCTGGCCTGGAAGAGCAAGACAAAGCATCCGCTTCCGTAGCATTGCAGTTTAAACCGGGATATCACCCGAATCAGGCAGCGGTGGATGGATACTTTAACTTGGTAAAAACTGCTATTCCCAACCTGCCGATTGAAAATATTACGATCACCAACACGGATGAAGCCGAGTTGATTCCAACTGCTCGTGGGGGCAGCGGTGGATTATCCTCTGAAGTCCAGGAAAACATGGCTTTGCAGAAGAAGTTCGAAAATGACGTACGCAACAATGTAAAACAGTTTCTTTCTCAAATCGTAGGCGAAGACAAAGTGAATGTGCTGGTCGCTTCCAAGCTCAACTTTGATAAAGTGACAAGCAAAGAGAATCTGGTTACACCAGTCGATGAAGAAAACATGAAGGGCATCGAGATCAGTGTGCAGGAGATTCAAAAGAGTTATACAGGTGCGAGTACTCCAACAGGCGGTGTCGCAGGCACAGGTCAAGAAGAAGTTCCAGGGTATCCTTCAGCGGATGCAACGGGGAATTCTACTTCTGAGGAATCATCAAGCACTGTAAACTATGAAGTCAATCGAATTGCCAAAGATATCATTTCCAGTCCTTATACTGTAAAAGACTTAACCATTAACGTAGCAGTTGAACCACCTGAAGGGCAAACAGAATTACAACAACCTGTCCAGGATGCAATTGAAAATATTTTGGTGAATATCGTTCGAGCTTCACTTGCAGATTCAGGTGATGTAATTACAGACGCTGATCTGACCAAGAAAGTTTCGGTTATCTCCCAAGGTTTCCAGACTGCAGCCGCTGCAGACACAGGATTCCAGCTTTCGACAGGCATGATGTGGGGCGTAGGAGCATTGGTGGCAGCGTTAATCGCAGCAGTCGTTATCCTCCTCGTACGCCGTCGACGCAAACAAAACGAAGAGGAAGAAGAAGAGATTCCTCTCCCAGTAGCAACAGAGTTCCCGTCCATTACGTTGGACAGTGTAACGAATGAAAGTCAAGTGCGCAAACAATTGGAGAGTTTGGCGAAGAAAAAGCCAGACGAATTCGTCAATCTGCTGCGTACGTGGCTGGCTGACGAATAGAGGTGAACGCATTGGCAAAGGCAAGCAGTCAAGGTTTGACTGGAAGACAAAAAGCAGCAATTTTGTTAATAACACTAGGTCCGGAAGTGTCGGCACAAATCTTCAAACATCTGCGTGATGAGGAGATTGAACAATTAACATTGGAAATTGCGAATGTTCGCAAAGTTGATGCTTCCGAAAAAGATATGATTATGGCTGAGTTTCACCAGATCTGTCTTGCTCAGGAATACATTTCTCAAGGCGGTATTACTTACGCGAGAGAAATTTTGGAAAAAGCACTCGGATCGCAAAAAGCACTTGAAGTTATTAATCGTTTGACAGCTACGCTGCAGGTTAGACCATTTGATTTTGCACGCAAAGCGGATCCAAACCAAATACTAAACTTTATTCAAAACGAAAGTCCACAGACGATTGCCTTGGTACTATCCTATCTGCAATTTGAGCAGGCAGCAGCAATTCTATCATCGTTGCCTCAGGAGAAGCAGGCTGATGTTGCACGAAGAGTCGCTGTCATGGACAGCACATCCCCTGAGGTTATCTCTCAGGTGGAACGTGTATTGGAACAAAAGCTGTCGTCAACGGTTACACAGGATTATACAAATGCAGGCGGTATCGAGTCGATCGTACAGATTTTGAATGGAGTCGACCGGGGTACGGAGCGTACCATTCTGGACTCTCTGGAAATTCAGGATCCGGAACTTGCCGAAGAAATCAAAAAGCGCATGTTTGTATTCGAAGATATTGTCAATGTGGACGATCGTTCGATTCAGCGTATCATCCGCGATATCGACAACGCGGACTTGCAGCTTGCACTCAAAGTGGCGAGCGAAGAAGTTCGGGATGCCGTGTTCCGCAACATGTCCAAACGGATGTCCGAGACATTCAAGGAAGAGATGGAATTTATGGGACCTGTTCGGCTGCGTGATGTGGAAGAAGCCCAGACTCGTATCGTAGGAACGATCCGCAGACTGGAAGAAGCTGGTGAAATCATTATCGCTCGCGGCGGAGGAGATGATATCATTGTCTAATTTGATTAAATCTTTCCAGTATGTGCCGGTTGATGACCGCAAACGTCTTGAAAATCATCATCATTATGGTGGAGCTGAAGCCGAGGGAACGGATAGTGAAGTAGAAGGCGCAGAGGCAGAGGCGTTACAGGCCCGTGTAGACGAAGAAACTAAGCGTCTGACTGCGGAGATGCTGGAGGATGCCAAGGAGTTTGCAGAAAAGCAGGTACGCGAAGCTTCCGAGGAAGCCGAACGAATGCTTAAAGAAGCCCGTGAGCAGATCGATAGCTGGTGGCAGGAACAGCGTCAGCAGGATGAACATTTAATTGAAGCGATGCGTTCACAAGGTTTTCAGCAGGGTTTTGATGAAGGCAAAGTACAAGCTGAACTGGATCTCCAAGTGCAGATCGAACAGATGATGAAAGAAGCTCAGGAAGTACTTCAAGAGGCTTATGTAGCAAAAGATCAAATTATTCAGGAAGCAGAGCCTTTCCTTGTGGATCTGGCATGCGGAATCGCAGAGAAGGTTATTGATAAGCAGCTCACTGTCGAACCGGAGCATACTCTCGAATTGATCCGTCAGAACCTGTCACGGAAACGTGAACAAGGAATGATTGCTTTGTGTGTAGCTCCAGAGCAATTTGCTTTTGTACAGGCTGCGCGTGAAGAGTTGTCCTTATCCATCGACTCACAGGCCGAACTTCAAATATTGCCTGATGCAACGGTGAAAGACAAAGGGTGTGTCATTCGCTCGTCTTTTGGCAGCGTGGATGCCCGTATTGATACACAACTATCCGAGATTAAAAAAGAACTGGTCCGCATAGCACTTGAGGATGAGGGGCGAAAAAATCAACATGAAGGTTCTTAGTTCACAGCGTTATATTGAGCACTTACGCCAGTTTGATCCTGTTCGGGTTAATGGTAAGGTCACTCAGGTTATCGGGCTTATGGTCGAGTCCGAAGGACCTGACGCTAGCATCGGTGACGTATGCTACATCTACCCGGGTAAATCGGAGAAACCGATTCAAGCCGAAGTCGTTGGTTTCCGGGATAACAAAGTGCTGCTGATGCCTTTGGGTGAATTGCAATCGATTGGTCCGGGGTGCGATGTCGTAGGTACCGGGAAGCCGCTTGGAGTTCAGGTTGGTTCAGAGCTGCTGGGTAAAGTGCTTGATGGGCTTGGACAACCTCTGGATGGTTCCCTGCTGCCTTCAAGGATGCCGATGTTCTCAACATCAAATAAACCTGTGAATCCGATGGAACGGCCGCGTGTACTGGAAACCATGAGTGTAGGAGTCAGAGCGATTGACGGTCTGTTGACTGTTGGTAAAGGTCAGCGGGTTGGTATTTTTGCCGGATCGGGTGTTGGTAAAAGTACATTGATGGGCATGATTGCCCGCAATACGGCCGCTGATGTAAATGTTATAGCACTTGTAGGTGAACGGGGACGCGAGGTTCGTGATTTTATTGAACGTGATCTCGGGCCGGAAGGGCTTGAGCGCTCGGTCGTCATAGTCGCAACTTCTGACCAACCGGCATTGATTCGAATTAAGGGGGCAGTCATTGCCACCACGATAGCGGAATATTTCAGGGACAGAGGCATGAATGTCATGTTGATGATGGATTCCGTTACTCGTTATGCCATGGCTCAGAGGGAAGTCGGACTTGCTGTAGGTGAACCTCCAGCGATGAGAGGTTACACACCTTCCGTATTTGCGAGTTTACCTAAATTGCTGGAGCGTGCGGGAACTGGACCAACTGGTTCCATAACAGCATTTTACACGGTGCTCGTTGATGGTGACGATATGAATGAACCAATTGCGGATGCGGTTAGGGGTATTCTGGACGGTCATATTGTACTGAATCGATCCATCGCGAACAAAGGACATTTCCCTGCAATCGATGTGTTAGCGAGCATTAGTCGCGTCATGAAAGATATCGCGCCTGAAGAGCAGCTGGAAGCCGTTAATAATATGAAGCGATTGATGGCCGTATACAAAGAATCCGAGGATTTGATCAACATTGGTGCGTATCAAAGAGGCTCGAATGCAGCAATTGATGAAGCAATGGATCAGATCGAAAGCATATGGAACTTTACCAAGCAAAAAGTGGATGAAAAAGTAACACTGAGTGAAGTGCAGGAACGTTTGATTCTTGAATTTGCAAGGAGATGAAAGGTTAAACGATGAAATTTCGATATCATTTCCAAAAGGTAGTTGACCTGAAAAGCAATGAAAAAACACAAGCGGAGTGGATGTTATCCACAGCAATCGGCAAACTTCAAACAGAAGAAGAACACCTTTTACAACTTATGAATGATAAAAACGAACTGATTAGTGTCATTCAATCCGCAACGGAGAGCACTGCTTCTGTATCCAGTCTGCAAGAAATGCAGCGGTACGTGTATCACCTGGATGAGTGCATTACTAAAAAGAATACAGATGTTAAACACGCTCAGGTCAATGTACAGCGAAATCAGACGTTCTTGAACGGTAAGATGGTTGATGAAAAAGTGTGGCTTGAAGCGAGAGACAAAGCCAAGATCAAATTTCAGCAGGAGATGCTCCTCCGGGAACAGAACGATCTGGACGAGATGGCTACTGTACGCTTCGCTGCAAAGGCCGGACGCGCAATCTGATGTGCTTCGCAAGCGAAGTTGTCTCGTGAAGGAGGAATCAAATAATGGCTGTTAAAGACACAGATATCGAGAAAGAGTCAGGTGGCGGTTGGGAAAAGTTTCTAATGATTTCGATTCCCATTGTCTTCACCGTCGTACTGCTCGGTGTGCTGCTCACCTTATTTAATGTAGATATTCGCAATAACATGCTTGAGCTAGCTAACAAAGTTCCGGTAGTCAAGGATTGGGTGCCTGATCCTGTACTGGATCCAGAAAAAGAAAAGCTGGACGAAAGCGAAAAACAAGTGGAGAGTGCGGAAGCAACAATCGAAAAGTTAAAGTCTCAGGTAGCAGCCAAAGAAACAGAGCTTCAAACAGCAAAAGAGGCTGCTTCAACAGAAGCAAAAAAAGCAAGCGATCTGCAAGCGAAGTTGGATGAAGCGGAAAAAGCAGCGGAAGCTGCAGCCGCTGAGGTTCCAGAGAGCGAGTCTGATTATCAGAAACAGATTAAGGATTTGGCCAAAATGTATGCAGACATGAGTCCTAGCAAAGCGGCGCCGATTTTACAGAACATGACGAATGAAGAAATGGTGCTGCTTCTGAGTGCAATGCAGTCGACTGCTCGTACGAAAGTTTTGGAGAAAATGGATCCGAAAACGGCTGCAGATGTCACGATGATGATGAAGGACGCGAAACCATCCGGAGATTTGGCATTGGATGCTTTGCAATCCAGATTGAAGAAAGAAACGGCAGCGACTACCACTACGTCAACTACCAATTCGAAAAATCTGGACAAAACCCAGCTTAGCCAAACGTTCTCTTCAATGTCAGCCTCAAGCGGGGCGAAATTGCTTCTGGAGACATATAAACTCAGTCCAGATAAAACATTGACCATTTTGAATTCAGTAGACGATGCTACACGCTCACAATTACTTGAGAATATGTCCACAGAGAATTCAGCTGAAACAGCGAAGATCTTAAACCGGTTAATGGGCAATAAGTAAGGTAGAACGATCTTAATCCGAAAGGAGGTGAAACATATGTCAATCGTATATCAAATGACTTCTGCATCCTCTTCAAAGACAACAGGAGCAGCACAAACTTCGTCTGGAACGCAATCTAAAGGTGCGGTTACAGGGAACAATGGTGGATTTTTGCAAACACTGGCACAGTCATTGAATAGTTCCATTTCGGAAGAAAGTAACTCGGCTACTGCTGGAGGTTTAATTGTAAATCCGTTAGCTATAACCCTTGCAACTAGTGAAGAAGGGGAAGAAACGTCTCTTACAGCTGTTCTGGACTCGTTGTTTGGTGGCTTGGATTCACTGGATGAAGCTCTGGAAAATGACCCGACATTACTGGCAGAATTGCAAAATCTGATTCAACAGATGTATGCCCAATTAAAAGGTGCTTCTGTTGAAACTGAAAATGCGGGTGAAACCGTAAATGCGCAAACAACCGTTAACGCTACTGCGGTGATGGATCTTACCGAACACCCAGCTGCAGTTCGCTTTGTGTTACAGGATGTACTTACTCAGATGGTTGCAAGTATGACTGAACCAGATAGTCCTATAGCCAAAAATACAGCTGAGTTTAAGCAGTTGCTTCAAACCCTTCAGAATCAGTTACAGGAGGCTGGAGTTGATCTGAGCAACAACAAAGGATGGACAGATCTTAAAACAATCGTTGATTCCATGGATACATCAAAAGATCAAGTTGTACAGAGCAAGGCTACTCCATCTACGGAAAAAGAGTTGACTGCAATTTCGTCTTCTAATAACGGGCTTAAAGTGACAGGTGAAGCAGATGCCGATACCTCGTTGACTGCAAGTGAAGGTGGAGAAATGGATCATTCGAAAGTCATTACAGCCGGGGAGTTATCCATGCGTACTTCGGGTACAACGGTAGCTAAGCCAGCTGAACCTGTAATGCAAGCCTCACAGTTTGCAAAAGAAATGACGCAATTTGTGGTGAATAAGCTGGATATCGTACAGCAAAAAGGATTTTCAGAAGCTACGATTTCGCTTCGCCCAGAACATCTGGGTAAGCTGGATGTACAGATTACCTTGCAGAACGGACAATTGGTTGCACGCTTCATGACAGAACATGCGATGGCGAAGGATATGCTTGAACAGCAAATGACCCAGCTTCGTACCTCGCTTCAATCCCAAGGTATTCAAGTGGAGAGAATCGAAGTCACTCAGAGCAGCTCCCTAGGTTCAGAAATGTATCATGACGGCGGACGCCAGCAAGGAAATAACTCGCAGGATCAGCGCCGTTCACGGGAACGTGAAGAGCAAACGGATGATGCAATAATTGCGGCAAACCTTCAGGAAGAACTGCGAAATTGGCGTAGTGAAAATGAGGACGGAAACGACTTCCAAGGAGGCTCGTTTACTGCTAAAGCTTAACTAGAAATGAGGTGAAAATATTGGCTACTGAAATTGTTTCTACTAATAATACATGGCCGAACTACTCGGCTTCGAACACGGCAACAACCAGTGCAGCTACCAAGGAGTTAGGGAAGGATCAGTTTCTTAAAATACTAATTACCCAACTTCAAAATCAGGATCCGATGCAGCCTATGGAGGATAAGGAATTTATTGCTCAAATGGCCCAGTTCAGTTCGGTTGAACAGCTTGTTAACATTTCGTCCCAACTCAAAACGCTGAATCAGTCTCTTGGTGCGGTTTCGAGCATGATCGGACGAGAAATTAGCTGGCTTTCTTCTAATAAAGAAGACAACGGAACGCTTCGTCAGGGGATTGTAGATTCAATTATCGTACGGGATGGTGTGCAGTACGCTAAAGTGGGCGAAGACGAAATTGAGCTGAATGAAATTATTCAGGTTTCGAATCCTGCTCAAATCGAAGATGAAGAATCCCAGGCTCAGAGTACTGCAGATGCTTCAGCACCAGTGAATGAAAGCGAGGAAGCTGAAACATCAGTTCAAGATCGTGGGAACACGTTATGAGTGAACGAATAACGGTAGGACAACTATATTCTGGCCCAGTAACACCTAACTTGCTTAATCGTGCTAAACAGAGCGAAACAACAATCACTCCTGAAAGACCTTTTGCCCAAGTGCTTGAGGACAATCTGTTGAAGCTTAGCAACCATGCTGCCAAAAGATTGGAACAGCGGGGAATTGAGCTGAAGAGTGAGCAGATGCAGCAGATTGGAACTGCACTCGACAAGGCTGCGGCCAAAGGTGCAAAAGAATCTCTAATCCTGATGCAGGATATGGCCTTTATCGTCAATGTTAAAAATCGCACTGTAGTCACGGCTATGGATAGTGAAAGCATGAAGGATAATGTGTTTACACAAATAGATAGTGCAGTAATCATATCTTGACCGGCTGGCCCTTCTTGGGAGCCGGAACACCGCTGACCGACTGACGCGGTAACCAAATTAAGGCTGGGAGGATTTTTTTAAATGTTGAAATCAATGTACTCAGGCGTTTCCGGTATGAGGGGTTTTCAAACAAAACTGGATGTAATCGGTAATAATATCGCGAACGTGAACACTGTTGGCTTCAAGGGAAGCCGTGTCATGTTCAAAGATATTATGAGTCAAACCACGGCGGGAGTAACAGCGCCTGGAGATGAAAACGGTGGTGTAAATGCGAAGCAAATCGGTTTGGGTGTATCCGTCGGTTCCATCGATACGCTGCATCTTGCGGGCAGTCCAATGACCACTAACAATCCAACCGACCTGCGTCTTAACGGTGATGGTTTCTTCCTGGTAACGCTTGGCGGAGAGCAAGAAGTTCCTTTCTTGACTCGTGCAGGAGATTTCCATGTTGATGCTAACCGTAACCTTGTAACTTCAGATGGTTTGTTCGTTGTGGATAGTGGTGGCGAGCCTATTACTCTGGATGATACAGTAGTTTCTTTCACCATTGGTCAAGATGGAATCATCAACCAAACGATGGATGATGGTACAACTGAAGCTGGTGCACAACTGGGGATTGGTAAAGTAACCAACCCGGAAGGTCTGGAAAAAATCGGTGGTAACTTGTACCGCATTACTGCAAATGCCAATGCTGATGGCGAATTCGAAATAGTAACTGCCAACAGCACCGAATTTGGAACAGGCGCGGTGATCGCTGGCCAACTGGAAATGTCCAATGTGGATTTGACGGGTGAATTTACAGAGATGATCGTCGCTCAACGTGGTTTCCAGGCGAACTCACGGATCATCACAACTTCTGATGAAGTGCTTCAGGAAGTTGTTAACCTGAAACGTTAATGGCTGATTAGCAATTTTTAATGCGTGGGGGAGCTTGCTCCTCCACATTGATCGAGAGGGGGCTTAGCATGATTTCGGTTACGCGGTTAAATGGTTCTCCCATGTGGTTAAATGCGCTGATGGTAGAGATTGTAGAAGAAACGCCGGATACGTATATTACTCTGGTAACTGGGAAGAGACTGATTGTCCTTGAAAAGGCTGATGAAGTCATTTCCAAAATCAAAGATTACAACCGTGAAATCGGGGTTCAGGCAGCCACTATTAAAGTGCAGCAAACGGAGGAATCCTGATGAAAAAGATGATGCCCTGGCTGGCAACGATATTGCTTGCCATAACACTCATTGTGGTGGTTGTGTTTGTATTTATGCAAGGACAGACGGGTAATAAAGCTGAAACAGATGTAGCTTCGGCTGCTGAAGCCAAAAAGATGACTGCTGATGAAATTGTCGAGGTTACTTCCGAGATTACCGACATCAAAACCAATTTGGCAGACACCAATCACATTGTACAAGTCAACCTGGCTTTTAAACTGACTGATGCTACAGCAAAAGAAGATTTCGAGAAAATTAAAGAAATTACCGTAAAACCAATCATTGTTCAGACATTTGCGGATGCACAGCCAGAAGAATTAAAAACAGCCAAGGGACGTTCTCAGTTTAATGAAAAACTGACAAAACTGATCAATGAAGCATTGCCTGAACCAAAGCTGAGCAGCACGAACTTTACTTATTTTTTGATGGCATCAATGTAATGAACAGAGCACGCTGTATAACGGTAAGGGGGTGAGAACATGGTGGATGTATTATCACAAAATGAGATTGATGCCCTATTAGCAGCACTTTCCTCAGGTGAGATGGATGCCGAGGAATTGAAAAAGGAAGAAACTCAGAAAAAAATTAGATCGTATGATTTTAAACGGGCTGTACGCTTTTCCAAAGATCATATTCGAAGTTTGACTCGAATTCACGAGAACTTTGCACGCTTTCTCACCACTTATTTTTCAGCCCAATTGCGGACATTCGTTCAGATTAATGTCGTTCAGGTCGAACAATTGCCTTATGATGAATTTATTCGTTCAATCCCTAAAATGACGATATTAAACATATTTGAAGCAGAACCGTTACAAGGACGAATGGTAATGGAAGTTCATCCTAATGTTGGTTATGCAATGTTGGATCGATTGCTAGGTGGTACAGGGAGTGCACCGACAAAAATAGCTTCAATGACTGAAATTGAAACGACCATTATGGAGCGAATCTTCAGCCGAGCATTCGAAAGTTTGCAGGAAGCTTGGAAGACGGTGCTGGATATATCGCCGAGAATGGAAGCACTTGAGACGAATCCACAGTTTATGCAGATCGTATCACCCAACGAAACAATTGCCCTGATCTCGCTGAGTACCAAAATCGGTGACACTACAGGCATGATCAATTTGTGTATCCCACATGTCGTTCTTGAACCTATTATGTCCAGGCTGTCGACACATCAGTGGTTTGTTTCGGAGAAGAAAACAAGAGCACCGGAAGAATACGATGCCCTTAGAGAACGTGTGAACAAAGCCAAATTGCCAGTTGTTGCGGAACTGGGTGAATCCAGAATTTCGATCTCGGAATTCCTTGGCCTTTCGGTCGGCGATGTCATTACGTTGAACAAACCGGTTGAAGAGGGATTATCCATCAAAGTTGGCGACAGGTTGAAGTATATGGGCAGTCCGGGAACGATCAAAGACCGTGTGGCTGTGCAAATAGACAAGATTGTCACCGAAGGAGTTGAAGAATTTGACGAGTAAGGATTATTTGTCCCAGGAAGAAATCGATGCTTTGCTCCGGCAATCCGAATCGATGGGTAGCACGGAACCGGCTGAAAAAACAGTTGATGATTTTTTGACTGAACTGGAACAAGATGCACTGGGGGAGATCGGTAATATTACATTTGGTAGCGCTGCGACAGCATTGTCCACGCTATTGGGATTAAAAGTAGATATTACAACACCGAAGGTATCCATTATCAGCCGTTCACAATTCGAAGAAGCGTTTCCCAAGCCACATGTTGCTGTACATGTCAATTATGTGGATGGATTTGAAGGGATCAATTCACTAGTTATTAAGAAGCGCGATGCTCAAGTGATTGCTGATCTTATGCTCGGAGGCGAAGGAAATCCTGCCGAT
Organism: Paenibacillus pabuli; assembly: GCF_039831995.1. Classification (NCBI taxonomy): domain Bacteria; kingdom Bacillati; phylum Bacillota; class Bacilli; order Caryophanales; family Paenibacillaceae; genus Paenibacillus; species Paenibacillus pabuli. The sequence goes on along the minus strand of NZ_JBDOIO010000003.1, from coordinate 1,746,597 downwards.
GAAGAGCTGAACGAAATCCATATTAGTGCAGTACAGGAAGCGATGAACCAAATGATGGGTTCATCAGCAACTTCCATGTCTACGATTTTCAATCGATTTGTGAATATCTCTCCGCCAGGCATTGATATTCTCAATATGGAAAGTGGCGAGGGTGTCAGCAGTCTGCCGCATGACGAAACGTTGATTCAAGTATCGTTTCGCCTCCTGATTGGTGATCTGATTGACTCCAATCTGATGCAGCTTTTGCCTGTTGATTTCGCTAAGCATATGGTGGATATGTTAATTGGCGGTGCACAAGAATCAACAGCTAATGCACCAGTAACAACACCATCGCACGCGGCACCAGCGGCGGCAGCTCCACCAGTGACGCCGGAGCAACCACCGGTTCAGCAACAAATGCCTCCACAGGCGCCTCAACCGCCTGCTCCAGACTATAACGGGTATGGACAAGCACCAATGGGTATGCCGCAAGGAATGCCACCACAACAGCCTTATGGGATGCCACCACAGCAACCATATGCTGCACCACAACACTACGGCGGTATGCCGAACAGGAATGTAAATGTACAACCCGTCCAGTTCGCCAATTTGCAAAACGGGGCCTACGGTCAGGTGGACGAAAATAATTTGAATTTATTGATGGACATTCCCCTTAAGGTCACCGTAGAATTAGGAAGGACCCAGAAGCAAATTAAGGATATATTGGAACTCTCACAAGGTTCAATTGTCGAGCTGGATAAACTGGCCGGCGAACCTGTCGATATTTTGGTCAATAACAAACTGATCGCTAAGGGAGAAGTCGTCGTTATCGATGAAAACTTTGGTGTTCGTGTTATAGATATCGTAAGCCAATGGGACCGAATTCAGAAATTACAATAAGCACAATTTAGGGAGGACTTGAATCAAGATGGCAAACCGAATTTTAGTCGTGGACGACGCTGCGTTTATGAGAATGATGATCCGGGACATTTTGTCCAAAAACGGATATGAGGTCGTTGGCGAGGCTCAGGATGGAGCACAAGCAATTGAGAAATTTAAGGAACTTCGTCCTGATCTGATCACGATGGATATTACCATGCCTGAGATGGATGGAATTGCAGCACTAAAAGAAATTAAGAAAATCGATGCGAACGCTAAAGTCATTATGTGTTCAGCTATGGGACAACAAGCGATGGTAATTGATGCGATTCAGGCTGGTGCCAAAGATTTCATCGTTAAGCCATTCCAGTCTGACCGAGTCATCGAAGCTATCAGCAAAACACTGGGAGTTTAAGAAACATGATGATGGCGCAGGGTGATACTCCTGGAGGAGCTGACATTGGGACCAACTATTATTTTCAGCTAGTATGGGTGATTGTCGTCCTGGCCGTCATCCTGGTCCTTATCGTCTACCTGCTCCGCTTTTTGAACAAACGGAATCAACAATGGTTCCGAAGTGGTACAGTCCGTATTTTGGGTGGTGTGGGGCTGGGGCCTAACAAGTCACTCCAGATCATAGAAATTGGTGGCAATGTCTATCTGGTCGGTGTTGGCGAGAATATACAATTGCTAGACAAAATTTCAGATCTGGAAGAGGCACAGAGAATCGTTGATTCATTTGAGAGAGAAGCTTCTTCACAACAAGGAAGCCTTTCACCATTAATCAACAAGTTGGCATCCCGCTTGCGTAAGAAAGAACCACCAAGGGAGATGGAACTTGAGGATACGGCCTCTTTTCACGAGTTATTCGAGTCGAAACTCCGGCAGATGCCTAACCGAAAAGAAAAGATGGAAAAGCTCCTGGAAGAAGACAATACTACAGATCGGTCGAGGGATTCATGAAGAAAAAGATTTGGCTAGCATGTTGTTTGATGGGGCTTATCAGCCTGGCATCTGTGACGGTTGCCTTTGCCGAACCGATACCGAACATCGATATCCAAATCGGAAGCGGAGATGGGGGAACACCAAGTACGAGTTCTCTTTCCATTATTCTGTTAATTACGGTGTTAAGTATAGCACCCGCAATACTGGTGTTAATGACCAGCTTCACCCGAATTGTTATCGTTCTCGGTTTTATACGGACATCCTTGGGGACGCAACAAATGCCGCCCAATCAGGTGCTTGTCGGTTTAGCGCTCTTCCTGACACTGTTTATCATGTCACCGACGCTGTCTTCTATTAATCAGGTAGCTCTTCAACCTTATCTCAAAGGAGACATTACGCAAACGGAAGCGCTTGAAAAGGCTCAAGATCCCATAAAGAAATTCATGTTCTCCCACACGAGGGAGAAAGATCTACTGCTTTTTATGAAATACAATCAGACCGAACAACCAAAAACGTATCAAGATATACCGATCACTGTCATGGTGCCAGCGTATGCAATCAGTGAATTAAAGACAGCATTCCAGATGGGATTTATGATTTTCATTCCGTTTTTAGTCATAGACATTGTGGTTGCAAGTACACTAATGGCTATGGGGATGATGATGCTCCCACCGGTCATGATCTCGTTACCTTTTAAGATATTGCTATTTGTCCTTGTGGACGGTTGGTATCTTGTAGTGAAGTCACTGCTGCTGAGCTTTAACACATGAGCAGGAAAGTTGAAGGAGGACGGTCATGACTTCAGAATTTGTTATAGGTCTGGCCGGGAAAGCAGTATACACGTCTCTGCTGGCCAGCGCACCCATGCTTATACTTGCTCTAGTTGTGGGTCTCATTATCAGTGTATTTCAAGCAACGACCCAAATTCAGGAGCAGACATTAGCTTTTGTACCGAAAATTATTGCCGTGCTTCTCGCAGTGCTCTTATTCGGACCTTGGATCTTAAATATTTTGGTGGATTTCACGTATAACATTCTTGATAATTTATACAGATATATAGGGTAGGCTTTCGCAGATGGAGACATTGTTGCAAAGTTTTCCTGTCGCTCTGCTTATGTTTTGTCGAATTGCATCATTTTTTGTAACTGCTCCAGTGTTCTCAGCTCGAAATGTGCCGAATTCCATCAAGATTGGTCTCTCGGCATTTGTGACATTAACGGTTTATGTGGTTTATGGCATGAATCAGGAAGTGCCTACTGATCTGAGTTACATTCTATTGATTATCCGGGAGATTTTAATAGGATTGCTACTAGGTTTTGTAGCTTATCTAATCATGACAGCCGTTCAGACGGCGGGAACATTCATTGACCTTCAGATTGGCTTTGGTATGGCGAATGTATTTGATCCGATGACTGGTGCTTCTGCACCGCTGACGGGTAATTTCAAATATGCTTTTGCTATGCTGCTCTTCCTGACGATGAATGGACACCACTACCTTCTGGACGCCATTGTGTACAGCTATCGCTGGATACCTCTATCCAATGCCTTTTTCATACGATTGGCCGACGGGAGTATTGCTGAGTTTCTCGTTCATACGCTAGGTGAGGCCTTTATGCTTGCCTTCCAAATGTCGGCACCCATTGTAGTGGCTTTGTTTTTGACGGATGTAGGATTGGGTTTTCTGGCTAAAACTGCTCCTCAATTCAATGTGTTTGCTGTCGGTATGCCGTTAAAGGTACTGGTGGGAATCGCCATATTGCTTTTGATGGTTCCGAGCTTCGCCTTTGTATTTAGCCAATTGTTCGAAGCGATGTTTAGATCTATGGAGAAGTTGCTTGGAACGATCGGACAGAGGCCGGGCTAAAGGAAACGGAGGACAGGATTCAAATGAAACTTCAACTTGACCTTCAGTTATTCGCAGGGGAGAAGACGGAGAAAGCCACCCCGAAAAAAAGGCAGGATACGCGTAAAAAGGGGCAGGTTGTCAAAAGTATGGAAATCTCCGGAGCATCCATTCTCCTGTTCACCTTTTTAATCATGATGGTTTTCAGTGATTTTTACAAAGAACGCATTGTTCGCTTATTTACAGATATCTTTATGAATCGGCTGAGCTTGGAGATTACCGGCGAGAATGTGATGGCCCTCATGATGCGCTATGGCATTGAAGTTATGCTGTTGCTTGCACCCGTACTGATAGGTTCGGCAGTGGTCGCATTAATAGTCAATTATATGCAGGTTGGTTTTCTACTTGTGGGAGAAGGATTGAAGCCAAAGCTTGAGAAGCTTGATCCGATCAAAGGATTCAAAAACATTTTCTCACTCCGCTCGTTAGTGGAGTTTGCAAAATCCATTCTGAAAATGTCGATTATCGGTTATCTGGTCTACAGTACGATTACAAGTTATCAATCGGATATTGCTTCGCTTTCTCATTTTTCTTTGGATGCCATATTACACTTTTCGGCTTCAATCACCCTGAATCTGGGTGTCAAAATTGCTGTGGCCTTAATGGTACTCGCAGTGTTCGACTATATGTATCAGAAATACGATTACGAGAAAAACATTCGGATGTCTAAACAGGACATCAAGGATGAGTATAAAAAAATGGAAGGTGACCCGCTGATCAAGGGTAAAATCAGGGAACGACAGCGTCGTATGGCTGTACAGCGGATGATGCAAGAAGTTCCTAATGCAGATGTGATCATCACAAACCCGACGCACTTCGCGGTGGCGCTGAAGTATGAAGGGTCTGAGATGGAGGCACCTCAGATTATTGCTAAAGGTCAGGATTACGTCGCCTTGCGTATTAGGGAAATTGCCAAAGAGCACGGTGTCATTACAATGGAAAACAAGCCGCTGGCACGGGCATTGTTCCAGAGGGCCGAGATTGGCGACGCCATACCGGCTGATTTGTTTCAAGCGGTAGCCGAGGTGCTGGCTTATGTATATAAATTAAAGGGCAGAACGAAATAAAAGGGATCGGAGGCCGTACATTCATTGAAAACAAAAGATATTGCTGTCCTTGCGGGTATCATTGGCATTGTGTTAATGATGATTCTCCCGATCCCAACCTGGTTGTTGGACATGCTGCTTGTTGTCAACATTTCACTTGCATTGATGATATTGCTCGTCGCGATGAACAGCAAGGAAGCGTTGCAATTCTCCATTTTTCCGGCATTATTGTTGATTACTACACTGTTTCGCTTAGCATTAAATATCTCAACAACTAAGCTGATCCTTGGAGAAGGAGACGCGGGATCTGTCGTAGCCACATTTGGTAGCTGGATCGCAGGCGGTCAAATTGCTATTGGTTTTATCGTCTTCCTCATACTGGTCGTTGTTCAGTTTATCGTAATCACCAAGGGTTCAGAACGTGTAGCTGAGGTTGCAGCACGGTTTACACTCGATGCGATGCCCGGTAAACAGATGAGTATTGATGCGGACTTAAATGCAGGCTTGATCAATGAGCAACAGGCGCGTGAGCGTCGTTCCAAAATTGAGAGAGAGGCAGACTTCTACGGTGCAATGGATGGTGCGAGTAAATTCGTAAAAGGAGACGCGATCGCGAGTATTATCATCTTGCTGATCAATCTCATTGGTGGATTTATTATCGGTATGACCATACATGGTCTCTCGTTTGCAGATGCGTTGTCCACTTATTCTGTATTAACAATCGGGGATGGATTGGTCAGTCAGATTCCTGCGCTTCTGATTTCTACAGCAGCGGGTCTTATCGTCACTAGAGCGTCATCAGAAGGAAACTTGGCAGATGATATTACGGGGCAGTTGTTTACATACCCGACGCTCATATATATTGTAGCTTTTGTAATAGCAATGCTTGGTTTCTTCACTCCAATTCACGCCATTACGACCATACCTCTGGCAGGTATACTGGCTTTTGCCGCTTGGAGAATGCAAAATACGCTGAAATCTAAACAAGAGGCAGAAGAACAGATGGAGGAGGAGCAACAGATCGAAGAGGTTAGAAGTCCAGAAAGTGTAATTAACTTGCTTCAGGTTGATCCAATCGAGTTCGAATTTGGATACGGTTTGATTCCTCTGGCGGATAACCAGCAGGGCGGAGATCTACTGGATCGGATTATTATGATACGTAGACAATGTGCACTTGAATTAGGGCTCGTTGTCCCCGTCATTCGGATTCGAGACAATATTCAATTGAGACCTAATGAGTATGTCATTAAGATCAAGGGTAATGTGGTTGGTGGCGGTGAATTGCTGCTTAATCATTATCTGGCTATGAGCCCAGGGTACGAAGAGGAGTCTGTGACAGGAATTGAGACGACGGAACCGGCTTTTGGCCTTCCTGCTCTGTGGATCGACGAAGTGACCAAAGATCGAGCTGAACTTGCAGGTTACACCGTTGTGGATCCGCCTTCCGTTGTGGCTACCCATCTGACAGAACTGATTAAGAAACATGCGCATGAGCTTCTCGGCAGACAAGAGACGAAGGCGCTTGTGGATAATCTCAGAGAGAACTATGCTGCACTTGTGGATGAACTGATTCCATCGGTTTTGGCCATTGGGGATGTACAAAAGGTGCTGGCTAAGCTTCTGCGTGAGAAAATTTCCATCCGGGATATGGTCACGATTTTCGAGACGCTGGCTGACTATGGGACTTATACCAAAGACCCGGATGTCCTCACTGAGTACGTAAGACAATCGCTTTCCCGTCAAATTACCCAACAGTTCTCCCAAAAAGGTGAAACACTTAGAGTGATTACGGTTGGACCTGGATTGGAAAAGAAAATTGCTGAAAGTGTACAGCAGTCCGATCAAGGAAGTTACCTTGCACTGGATCCTGCGTCTACACAAAGTGTGTATCAAAAATTGACCGAGCAGGTCAATCGATTAATTCAATCAGGCCAACAACCTGTCGTATTGACTTCTCCAACCATTCGTATGTACCTGCGTCAAGTCATTGAACGCACCATGCAGGACATACCGGTGCTTTCCTATAGTGAGTTGGAACCGAATGTTGAAATCCAAAGTGTCGGAGTGGTGAACTTATGAGAGTAAAACAATATATTGTTGAGACCATGCCCGAAGCTATGCTTCAAATTCGGAAAGACCTGGGAAGTAATGCTGTCATTCTGTCCACCAAAGAAATTAAGGTGGGCGGAATGATGGGGATGTTTCGCAAAAAAAGAATTGAAGTTGTGGCTGCAGTTGAAGAGGAAGAGAAAAAAGAAGCCAAGAAGCAAGTACAGAACCAAATTGCGTCAGTACCTCGTTCGTATGTTCCTGAAGCGTACAGGCAAACGGCTCGTTCATTTGTGAACGAAGCCAATGAATCGGAATCGGCTGCACAGATTGTTGAACAATATGCGGATGAAAAACGCAAGGAAACCGCTGCTCATGTTGGATCGACGAACATCAATTCAGACAGAGGGCTCGGTAAATTTGAGTCAAGCATGGATTATAAACCGCGACCGGAAGGGGCGGATTTTTCGGTTTCATCGTCTCCTTCCATGCAGGAACAAGACAAACAGGGGCAACAGGTTGAACTGATGTCTGAACTGAAAGAGCTCAAAAAGATGATGACTCAATTATCCAGACAAAATGAATTTGCTGACCCTGTACCTGAAGAGTTTCTCTCTCTCAAAGAGCGGCTGATTTATCAAGAGGTGCAGGCGGATGTTTTCGAATCATGGTTTGAAACGGTTGAGGCGCAGTTGAATGCTAAAGAACTGGACGAAAAAGAAATTGTTCAGTCGGTTCAGCAGCAGATTTTAACGTTTCTGGAGGAACGTATCGATGCAGGGATATTGCCTGGCACTCGAATCGTTTATGTCGCTGGACCCACAGGTGTGGGGAAAACAACGACCATTGCCAAACTGGCTGCTGAGCAGATGTTTAAGCATCATCGTAAAGTTGGATTTATTACATCGGATACGTACCGTATATCAGCAGTAGAACAGCTTAGAACCTACGCTTCCATTTTGAATGTTCCGCTTGAGGTGGTACAGTCTCCAGGAGATACGCAACGAGCTATATCTCGTTTGCAGGATTGTGATCTGATCTTCATGGATACTGCAGGAAGAAACTATAGAAACGAATTACTTGTTTCTGAGTTGCAAAGCCTGCTGGCACCCGTAGAGAACAGTGAAACCTTTCTCGTCATGAGCATGACATCCAAAAGTACGGATATGTTTGAAATTACCGAACATTTCAGCAAGTATGGGTTGGATAAAATCATTTTCACCAAGATGGACGAAACGGGTACCTGTGGTCCAATGATTAATCTGCTGCATCACTTCCCGTTGAAACTTGCCTATGTGACCAATGGACAGAATGTTCCCGATGATTTGCTCAAACCCGATCCAGCGTCACTGACTAAACAATTGCTGGGAGAGCTCGCGAAATGAAGGACCAGGCAGCCTCTCTTCGAAGTTTGGTGTCAGCACCGAGTGGAGTGGACAAAATCCAGCGCAGTGGCCGCTCTTCCAAAATCCTAACGATTGCTAGCGGAAAAGGCGGAGTAGGAAAATCCAATTTCACTTTGAACTTTGCACTTGCGCTGCAAACTCTGGGCAGGAAGGTACTCGTATTTGATGCAGATATCGGCATGGCTAATATTGATGTCCTTATGGGGACTTCATCTCCCTATAATCTGTATCATTTGTTGTATCGGCAGAAGTCCATACAGGAAATCATTCAGCTTGGGGCGAACGGACTACCCTATATTGCAGGCGGATCGGGCATGAAAGAGTTATTTTCGTTGTCGGACCGTGATTTGGAATTTTTTGCAGAGCAAGTGGAAATGGTTGCGCAGGAAATGGACTATGTCATATTTGATACCGGGGCGGGGCTCTCTAGAGAAAATATGAAGTTTATTGGTGCAGCTGACGAATGTATGATTATAACCACTCCTGAACCCACTTCCATAACCGATGCATATGCACTGGTCAAAGTGATGCATGGTCAGGAAAATGCTACACCTTTTCGGATGGTCGTTAACCGTGTTGAAAATGAACAGGAGTCGGAACAGGTGGCGGACAAAATAGCAGGAGTAGCCAAGCGGTTTTTGCAAACGGATATCCCCCTGCTTGGGTATGTTTCTGAAGATCCGAATGTCGTTAAAGCGGTGAAGAGACAGGTGCCCTATAGCCTGGCTTATCCCCATTCAAAAGCTTCCAGAGATATACAGCGGCTCGCCCTTCGCTATTTGGCTGAACCTGCGGTTAACGAAGCCGGAACCTTGACAGGAATCAGGGGATTTATGAAAAAGTGGCTTAGGAAGACAACATGATTTCTGAAAAAAGGAAACAGAGGTGGACAAAACATGGCGGTGTATCAAGTATTGGTTGTCGATGATTCCGCTTTTATGCGCAAAATTGTCACGGATTTAATTGAAGCGGATCCGGAATTCAAAGTGGCGGCAACAGCTTCAACCGGCAAGGAAGCAATTCAAAAAGCAGTGGATTTAAAGCCTGATGTAATTACGATGGATGTAGAAATGCCTGAAATGAATGGGCTGGATGCACTGAAGTCAATCATGCAACAATCATCGGTACCTGTAATTATGCTATCAGGTATTAATGAACAAGGTATGAAAGAAACCATCATGGCGCTTGAGGCTGGAGCATTCGATTTTATACGAAAGCCTTCCATTTCACATGATCAGGATATAGCTCAGGTAGGCAAGGCTCTCGTCGAGCGAATGCGGGCTGCCATGAACGAAATCAAGCGAAAAGCGGACCGCGAGGCATCCACGCAAAAGAGCGAAGAGATTCAAGATAATCTCTTGCGGCAATCTCAGCGGGTACAGCGAGATGCACCTACGCAAGTTCGTAAGGAACCCGCTCAAAAAAGGATTGATCCTGTACAGCCAGTTACACGGCCAAACAGTGAACCAAGTGAGCGACTCCAGTCCAAGGTGCTGCAGCGAAACATGCCGCTGGTGGATCAGAAAAAAGATCAGTCAGACAAAAAACGGGAAGCTGCAAAGAGTCCAGATCGTATTCCTAACCCTAAAGAGACTAAGGTGCCTAAACATATTAAGCCCCTTCCTATTCCGAAGGAGTTAAGGAATTCTGAACCATTACGCTCGGCAGTGGAGCAGGTGGCTGCAACCTCAAGTCAATCGTTACCAAAAGCAGTAACGGGAACTGAGGGCGCATTCAACAAAATTGTCGCTATTGGCTGCTCTACAGGAGGTCCAAGAGCACTTAAAACTTTGCTTGAGGAACTACCTGCTGATTTGCCTGCACCTGTCATTATTGTGCAGCACATGCCGCCCAATTTTACCCGGTCTCTGGCACAAAGACTGAATACCTTCAGTCCGCTGCATGTCGTTGAAGCGGAAGAAGGTATGGTTCTAAAGAAAGGTTCCGCATATATCGCTCCTGGTGGATATCACATCATAGTAAGTAAAACGTCGGATGGAAAGTACATCCTGAAGCTTACAGAGGAGCATCCGGTGAATGGTCATCGGCCTTCTGTGGATACGATGTTTGAGTCGTTATTGCCATTTACGTCGCTTCAGCGGCATTTGGTTCTATTGACGGGTATGGGCAGTGATGGAGCGCGAATGATGAAAAAACTGTATGAAGCGGGTGTCACGTCCACCTTTGCGGAAAATGAAGAGACCTGTGTTGTGTATGGAATGCCGCGTTCTGCTGTAGAGCTGCAATGCGTACGTCATCTTCTGCCTTTGCAGGAGATTGCCCCAAAACTTGTTCAAGCAGTGAAATAAACGGAGTGTAACTCATGGAGGAGGTGCCTCACAATGGACATGAACCAATACTTATCCATGTTTATTGATGAGTCTAATGATCATCTGCAATCCCTTAACGAAAACATGCTTCAACTCGAAGGCAATCCGGAGGATCTCGGTATAGTCCAAGTCATCTTCCGCTCTGCTCATACTTTGAAAGGTATGGCCGCAACAATGGGTTTTGAGGATTTGGCATCATTGACACACAAAATGGAGAATGTGTTAGATCTTGTACGTAATGAGAAGTTGAAAATGCAGGACTATATTTTTGATACCCTGTTTAAGAGTTTGGACGCGCTTGAATCCATGGTTCAGGATATTACCAGTGGTGGAGAAGGTAAAGCTGACGTTTCCGCAATTGTCGCTTCCCTTCAAGCCATTGAAAGTGGTGAATGGACAGGTGGCAAAACACCAGCTGCTGCAGCAACTACTAAGCCGGTAGAGAGCATTTCATCAGCAGTTGATCTAGACGAATTCCAATATTCCGTGCTGGACCAGTCGATCGCGGAAGGGCATCGAGTCTTCTACATTGATGTGCTTGTTAGTGAGGATAGTCAGCTGAAAGGCGTTCGTGCCTACATGGTATTCGATCTCTTGGAACGTTCGGGTGAAGTCGTGAAGTCTTTCCCTACGGTTCAGGATATTGAGCAAGAGAAGTTTGAGCGCAGTTTCTCGTTGTATTACATAACAACCAAAGAAGCGCAGGAACTGGAAAAAAGCATTTTAAGCATTTCAGAGATAGAAAGTGCCAAAGTCATTCAGCTGGATCAGGAAACTCTTCAGCAGATGACCAATCAGGCTGCAGCTGCAGTTGAAGCTGAAACAGTCGCTATAGCTACAGCTGTATCACAAGAGGTCGCAACTGCGGTCAAAACAGAAGAAAAACCAGCAGAAAAACCAGCAGCCAAGCCTGCTGCACCAACTAAACAGGCAGCAGCACCTTCGCGTACGATTCGAGTGGACATTGAGCGACTGGATGTACTTATGAATTTATTCAGCGAACTGCTGATTGATCGGTCGCGCCTGGAGCAATTGGCAAGCGAAACGGGTAATAATGATCTATCCGATACCGTTGCTCATCTTAGCAGAGTCAGCTCAGACCTGCAAAACATTGTTCTCAAGCTGCGCATGGTACCTGTGGATACCGTATTTAACCGGTTCCCGCGGATGATTCGTGACCTTGCCAAGACATTGGATAAAAAAATTGATCTGGTCATTACCGGTGCTGAAACCGAATTGGATCGTACGGTTATTGATGAGATCGGTGACCCACTGGTGCATTTGCTGCGTAACGCGGTGGACCACGGTGTCGAGTCCATCGCAGAACGTGTTGCTGCCGGAAAACCGGAAATGGGTACAGTTAACCTTCGGGCTTTCCACAGTGGCAACCATGTTTTCATTGAGATTGAAGATGACGGTAAAGGAATTTATCGTGAGAAGCTTTTGCAAACAGCCATTAAACGCGGCGTTGTAACGGAAGAACAGGGTGCGAAAATGAGCGACGATGAAGTGAATCAACTTTTATTCGCTCCTGGCTTCAGTACAGCTGACAAAATCTCGGATATCTCGGGTCGCGGAGTAGGATTGGACGTTGTAAAATCCAAAATCACTTCGCTTGGCGGTAATGTAACCATTCATTCCACACCAGGCAAAGGGACAAATTTCTCGGTTCAACTGCCATTGACGTTGTCCATTATCGCTGCAATGCTTGTACGCGTAGGCTCGGAGAAATATGCAGTTCCGTTGTCATCCATCGTGGAGACAGCTATTGTACAGCGTGAACAAGTTCGCAATATTCATGGTAATAAAATGATCACGTTCCGTGAATCCCTCATTCCGTACTTGTCGCTAAACGAAGTGTTTGGAGTACCTGACTTCAATGATGAGGATGAGTCGGAAACAGAAATCGTTGTCATCCGCAAAGGAGATCGTTTAGCAGCTGTTTCCGTTGAAGAATTCATTGGACAGAGCGAGATTGTTCTCAAATCGATGGGAACCTATCTTCCTTCCATTGAAGGAATCTCCGGAGCAACCATCCTGGGTGATGGACAAGTAGCTCTCATCGTTGATCCTAACGCATTCATTAAATAAACAATTACGTAAGCCTTACACTTTATAGGGAGGTTTTATCCATGGAAGAAGAATTGAAAGTCATTGTCTTTAAATTAGGTTCTGAAGAATACGGTATTGAGGTTGAAAAGGTTCAGACAATTGAGCGCATGATGCCGATTACTCGTGTTCCTAAGACATTTTCCTTCGTAAAAGGGGTTATTAATCTACGAGGGGTTGTAATCCCTGTTATCGACTTGCGTGGTCGCTTCTCCCTGCCAGAAACAGAATATACGGATCAAACTCGAATTGTAATTGTAGCTGTAGGTGACATGCAGGTTGGATTCATCGTCGACGCAGCCAATGACGTAATTGACATTAAGAGCAGTGCCATTGACAGTCCGCCGGAAGTGGTTGGTGGAGTTAAAGCGAGATATCTGCGCGGTGTGGCTAAATTGGAAAATGAACGTTTGTTGATCATGCTTAATCTGCATGAAGTATTGAATAAAAGCGAGGTTGTTCAGCTGGAAAGTGTCGAGGGCTAACACGTGGAGATGTTCAACCGATTTGAGGGATTCCAAATGGATGTGCTCAAAGAGGTCGGTAACATTGGAGCAGGCAACGCCGCAACGGCGTTGTCTCAGCTTCTAAATAGACCGATTGACATGGGCGTGCCAACAGTACAGATGCTCCCTTTTGAAGAAGTAGCGGAAAAAGTGGGCGGGGACGAACGAATCGTGGTGACTGTCTTTTTACGTGTTGAAGGCGAGGCGCCAGGTAATCTGTTTTTCATGATGACCCCGGAGGCCGCCAAAATGCTGCTGAACCGGCTTGCCGGCTTTGATCTGAAGGAAGGTCTCATGTTTACGGATATGGAACAGTCTGCGTTATCAGAAATCGGTAATATTTTGGCTGGTTCATATCTTTCATCACTTGCAGATTTTACTAAACTGTCGATGTATCCAACGGTTCCCGGACTTGCCATTGACATGGCAGGGGCAATACTCAGCTATGGACTGCTGCAATTTGGCGAAATGGGAGACGATGCACTTTTAATTGACACATCGTTCTTCGAAGGAGAAGATCAGGTGGAAGGTCAATTTTTCCTGATTCCTGATCCATTGTCATTTGCCAAGATATTTGAATCTTTAGGGGTGCCTCTGGATCATGATTGAAGAAAAAAGCGTCGTTAAAGTCGGTATGGCGGATTTGAACATTGCTCACCTTCCTGGCATAATCCGCACGACAGGGCTTGGTTCTTGTGTGGGGTTAACGATGTATGATCCGCATTTGAAGCTGGCTGGAATGGCGCATGTCATGCTTCCTTCTTCAGAGATTGCTAGAGAAGGAAAGTTGAACACGGCTAAATATGCGGACACCGCGTTGCCTGAGTTATTAGAAAAGATGTTGAAACTCGGTGCATCTCGCTCACGAATCGTGTCCAAGATGGCAGGTGGTGCTCAGATGTTTGCTTTTTCAGGGGCTGGGGATACGATGCGTATTGGGCCGAGGAATGCGGAATCTTGCCGTGAATGGTTGCAAAAGCTTAATATTCCTCTTCTTGCTGAAGATACAGGTGGGAATTATGGCCGGACCATTGAAATGGACTGTGAAACAGGGATTTTAAATATTAGAAGTGTACAAATGGGTGTAAAGGAATTATAAAATGATGATAGGAAACTACCGCATTAATCTTGGAGCAGGCATAGTCGGATTTATTCTGACTTTTTTTGTAGCATACAGCAGCAATTTGTTGATGACCAGTTTAATTCGCGGGTTAATCGGATTCGTAGCCTGGTATGCCCTTGCTTTTGGTCTTCGCTGGGGGCTGGGGTTGCTGCTGACCCCGTCCGCAGGAAGTAAGGGATTCGATTATGATCCCCAAATTGGTCCAGAAGTGAGAGGTTCGCAAGTGGACATTAAACTCGAAGACGATGGACAAGAGCTGAACGACTTGCTCAAGAATGGACAGAACGCCTCCTCTGGGGAAGAAATTCCGCCATCCGAGACGAAAGCTCCAACGGGCTTCGCCCCATTGGATCCGCCTAAACTGGTACGGACGAAAGATCCGGAAGAATTGGCGCAGGCCGTTCGTCACCTGACAGACAAATAAGGAGGGTGAAAGCAATTGGACGAGCGTAAAGCTTCACATTTGAACCATGCTGATCTGTGGGAAAAGTGGAAAGAACACGGAGATCTTGAAGCCAAAAAATCTTTAATTGAAAAATATCTTCACATTGTGAATTATGTATCCGGTCGTTTGGCTGTTGGGTTACCCAAAAATGTTCCAAAAGATGATCTTGAGAGCAACGGTGTCATGGGACTAATCGATGCTCTTGAGAAATTCGACTATGAAAGAGGCCTTCAATTTGAAACCTATGCCTCATGGCGAGTTCGAGGAGCGATCCTGGATGGTTTGCGTCAAGGAGACTGGGTTCCCCGTTCCGTGCGGGAGAAGGCGAAACGAATCGAAGATGCTTATCAGCAGTTGGAGCAAACCTATTTACGTTCTGTAAGCGATGAAGAAATGAGTCAGTATCTCGATGTGTCGACAAAGGACTTCCAACATATGCTCCAGGAAGTGGCTGTAATGTCACTGTGTTCCCTTGAAGATCCGATTCGGGAAGAAGAGTCTGAGACTCGTCTTTCCTTAATGGTTGATGAAAAGGCCAAAAATCCTGATTACAAGGTGAACGAGTTTTATCTGAAGGATGCTTTGGTTCAGGGACTCGATAAGTTGACGGTTAAAGAGAGAACGGTTGTCTCCCTTTTGTATTATGAAGACTTGTCGCTTAGTGAGATCGCTGAAGTGATGTCCCTGTCACCATCGCGCATATCGCAGCTTCATTCCAAAGCCATTTTGAGGCTCCGGGGAACGTTGGAAAAACAAAAGGATTTGTTGATGCGCAAAGATTAGTAGAGAACTTGATTATACGGATTTCGGGGAGTGGAAAGTCTAAAAGGAGGAAGAACTGCATTGACACAGCGAATTGCTTTGGAACAATGCCTTAGCGTTGTTTTATCGGAAGATAAAAGTACGGCCTACCTTGAGTTTTCCAAGCAGGAAGAAGGTTTCGCCTGCACGCTGGATGAACTGGAACAATTTATTGCGGGTCAGGGCATTAAGTATGGTGTGCTGCGTGAAGCACTGCTCGTGTTTGTGAATCAACCTGAAGCATATATAAATACGCAGTTGAAGATTGCCGAAGGCATCGCCGCTGTTCCTGGAACGGACGGATACATCAAAGTACTGGTTGGTATGGATGATGCCAGTGAGCGTCGACCTCTGGAAGCGGAAGATGGCAAGGTGGACTACAAAGAAGTAACTCGGTTAAACAATGTAAGATCAGGTCAAATCATTGCCGAGCGCATTCCTCCCGTGGATGGTACAGTAGGCCAAGCCGTTACAGGCGAGGAAATTCCTTTTCGTCCAGGGAAGGACGCACGATTCAAAGTGGGGAAGAATGTAGTTATTAATCCGGATGGATCTGCAATGTATGCCGCTTTGGATGGACTCGTGACCAAAACGGAAGGAAATAAACTGAATGTATTCCCCGTATATGAAATAAATGGCGACGTAGACTACAATATCGGCAATATCGATTTTGTAGGCACGGTGGTCATACGCGGCAATGTACTGACTGGTTTTAAAATAAAAGCAGCGGGTGACATTCGCGTTGTCGGCGGAGTTGAAGGCGCAGAGCTTGAAGCAGGTGGCTCTGTCGAAATCACCGGTGGTATTATCGGATATAACAAAGGGCATGTTCAGGCAGGTCATAATGTCAAATGCACCTTCATTCAGGAAGGTAATGTAGATGCAGGTGAAGATGTACTCGTCTCCCAAAGTATTATGCATTCCAATATTCGTGCAGGCAGGGGCGTGATCTGTGCAGGCACCAAAGGCCTTATTGTTGGTGGTTCCATTCAAGCCGGTGAAAATGTCTCAGCACGTATTGTGGGTAACAGCATGTCGACAGTAACTTCGATTGAAGTTGGTGTTCTTCCCAAGCTCCGTAACGAACTGAGTGAATTGCGTAAAGGGCTCAAGGAACAGATGGATTCCTTGGACAAAACGAAAAAGGCATTGGTATTGCTGGATCAATTAGCGGCTGCCGGACAACTGAGTCCAGACAAAATGGCAATGCGAGTTAAGCTTACAGCTACACAGAAGTCGGCACTTCGTCTTAACGAGGAAACCAAATTACGTATATTCGAGATTGAAAAAGTATTGGAAGATACGAGCAGAGCCCGAGTGGATATTCTCAAGATGATTTATGGAGGCTCTAAGATAGTTATCGGCAGATACACCAAATTTATTAAAGATCCTGTGAGCAGAATTTCATTTTATTATCATGATGGGGATATTACGATGACTCCATACGTTTAAGTACAGCATGAGGCACAGATAGAAAACCATTCGAAACCGTGAGGTGAGCGTATGAGTTTTAAGGCAGTAGAGTTGCAGATTGCAGTACCAAGAACCAGTGAGGCCGGTCGATATCAGAGCGAATATCAACAGCGGCCGGTCACGGATCAGAATTTACTGGCGGTGCAAACGGCCAAGGAAGCAGAAGAGGCAAGACAGCGCAGTGAGGCGATGGAAGAAACTGCACATACAGGTGTACGTGACGGTCAATCCAGTGATGGAGAGCACCAAGGTGGTTCTCAGGAGCAGGAGACAATCCAGATGCAGGAGCAAGTCAAACCTGCGGAGCATCCGTACAAAGGAAAGCATGTTGATCTGTCTTTGTAACCCTTTCCGTATTACAAAAATGAAAACTTGAGCTTTGAAGGCGATATCCAAAGGAGAGGAACCAATTTGTCACCATGGGTTATTATTGTCATATTAGGTGCCTGTGCCATTGCATATGCATTCATCATGCCCAAGAAAAATAAGACGCAGGAACCGAGCCAACAATTGGTGCAAGAGATGGAGTCTACACTTGAACACTATATGGCTGAAATTGAAAACGATAATGATGCTCTTATTCAGCGTGTTGCTGAAATGAAGGGAGAGGCGGCAGCTGCAGATCAACGCATGCAAATGCAGCTTGAAGAATTGCAGAAGCGTCTCAATGAACTTGAAAAAAACAAAGCTTCTGAATCCAACCATTTTTCACATGTTTCAAAGGATCAATTCAATGGATTACAAGCTCAGGCTCTTGTAGCCAGTGTGAGAGATGATGCTGCCAAGCAGATCTTAGAAAACGAGCCACCACAACTTGCAAAAGAGCCTGTCAATAAGCGAGAGTCAATCAAGGATAGATATCCAGAATTATTTCTTTTGTATGATCAAGGCAAATCAGTGGATACGATCGCAAAACAGACAGGCATACAGCGTGGAGAAGTACAGCTGATTCTTCAGCTTGCAGAACGGGAGGAAGGCTAAGAAATGGACAAGCGCTCCCTATGGATCGGAATTGGAACGGGCATGATCGTTGGAGCAGTGCTGCTTCAGCTTGCCACAGTGGGGCAAAACGCTCTATCCGACAGCAGTTTGGAAACGGAGCCGGCTACAGCCAATATGACCAAGGAAGAATTGGAGTCGGCTGCCAAAAGTATGGATTTGAAGCTTGTAGGTACAGAGGACGAACTGTATACGGAAGCCGAATGGGTGGAAAAGAAGAAGCAGGAGAGCAGTGAAATGCAAGGGGAGACGGCTGCTGCTCCGGAGAAGGCAGAGGATACAAGTGATCCGGAAGCGCCCAAGCAGCCTCAGCAACCAGCTTCAAGCGGCAATGAGAGTCCGAATAATGTGAGCGAACCAAAAGCAACAGAGCCATCGTCACCGAATACGCCTCAAAAGGCAGCGGTCACTTTTCGAGTACGCTCCGGAAACAGTTTGGCGATTGTCGCCGGAAATCTTGAAAAGGCTGGCATAGTAGATGATGCCCAAGCCTTTATTAAGGCAGGAAAGGCAGAGCGAATCAACACCAAAATTCAGGTAGGTACCTACGCACTTGAAAAAGGGGAAAGCTTCGAATCTATTATCGCGAAAATTACAAAAGAACCGTCAAGCTGAGTACACTCAGGCAAGACGGTTCTTTTATTTTAGAGCCTATTCGGATAGTTATTGTAGTCCGTAACTTTCACATATCATGAACACGTTGTGCGTATAGGTATTTTTGCTTTGAAAGACTGTTGCATCAGTCAAGCAGTTATGCTATATTAGATAACGGTGTTAAAACACACGCATGTGCTAATTTTGTTGAGGGTGCTTTCCTGATGGAGAGTCTTGGCGAAAAATGATGCCGGCGGAGGACACAATAAAAACCATATTAGGAGGTGTGTGAAGATGGCAGTAATCTCCATGAAGCAGCTTCTCGAAGCTGGGGTACACTTCGGTCACCAAACTCGTCGTTGGAACCCAAAAATGGATCGTTATATCTTCACTGAAAGAAACGGAATTTACATCATCGATTTGCAAAAAACGGTGAAAAAAGTCGAAGAGGCTTACAACTTCGTTAAAGGAATCGCAGGAGAGAATGGTACAATTCTTTTCGTGGGTACTAAGAAACAAGCTCAAGATTCCGTTAAAGAAGAAGCTGAACGCGCTGGTCAATTCTACATTAACCAACGTTGGCTCGGCGGTACTCTGACTAACTTCCAAACCATTCAAAAACGTATTGATCGTTTGAAACAACTGGAAGCTTGGGAAGAAGACGGTACATTCGCTGTATTGCCTAAAAAAGAAGTTATCTTGCTTCGCAAAGAAAAAGATCGTCTGGAGAAATTCCTCGGCGGTATTAAAAATATGAAAGGCCTGCCAAGCGCCCTGTTCATCATCGATCCACGCAAAGAGCGTATCGCTGTTGCTGAAGCTCGCAAATTGGGTATCCCAATTGTAGGTATCGTTGATACTAACTGCGATCCGGACGAAATCGATTATGTTATCCCAGGTAACGACGACGCAATCCGCGCTGTTAAGCTGTTGACAGGTAAAATGGCTGATGCCGTAATCGAAGCTAACCAAGGCGAAGAAACTTCCGCTTAATAGATTCGAACATAACGAATGAACTAAATGAAAAGGGTGGTTGGTAGGTGGATAACCTCTCACTGCCCTTTTTTTAGAGTGTACGTACAATACTTATTTTGGAGGGAATTAATAATGGCAGTTAACGCGAGTGCAGTAAAAGAACTTCGTGAAAAAACGGGCGCAGGTATGCTCGATTGCAAAAAAGCACTGGAAGAAGCAAATGGTGATATCACAAAAGCGGCTGAAATTCTGCGTGAAAAAGGTCTTTCCGCAGCTGCAAACAAAGCAGGACGTGCAGCTACTGAAGGTACTGTAGAATCTTATATCCACGCTGGTGGCCGTATCGGTGTCCTGGTAGAAGTTAACTGCGAAACTGACTTCGTAGGTAAAACAGACCAGTTCAAAGATTTCGTTAAAGACATCGCTATGCAAATCGCTGCAGCTAGCCCGAAATTCGTGACTCGTGAAGAAGTTCCTGCAGAAGAGCTGGAAAAAGAAAAAGAAATTTTGAAAGCTCAAGCTCTGAACGAAGGCAAACCAGAAAAAATCGTTGAAAAAATGGTTGAAGGCCGTATCGGTAAATACTACGAAGAGTACTGCCTGATGGAACAAACCTTCGTTAAAGATCCAGACAAAACAATCTCCCAATTGCTGAACGAAAAAATCAGCCAAATCGGTGAGAACATCTCTATCCGTCGTTTCGTTCGTTACGAACTGGGTGAAGGTTTGGAGAAAAAAGTGGATAACTTCGTAGAAGAAGTTATGTCCCAAGTGAACAAATAAGACGGTTTTATACCGGCAAGCAAAAATTGGTTTTCGAAGATATAAGAATGATAAAACTTCGAAGCAGAGCTCCCTTATATCTCAGGAAAACAGTTCCTTACCGGTTAATCGTTTTTCCTAAAAGAGTGGAACACAGTTGTGTTCCTTTCTTTTTAAGCAGGAGGCCATGCGCGAGAAGTTTTGTTGATTGAACACCGAAGGTGCTCAAGTTTAAAGTGGAGGGTGAACAATTGGAACAGCCAGTATTCAAACGCGTTGTCTTAAAGGTTAGTGGGGAGTCCCTTTCCGGTCAAAACGGCTATGGTATTGATGCAGAGACGATCTCGTCGATTGCTCAGCAGGTAAAAGAAGTTGTTGAACTTGGTGTGCAGGTTGCCATTGTATGTGGTGGCGGAAACATCTGGCGTGGAATCGCCGGTAGCGAAAACGGCATCGATCGAGCAACGGCCGATTATATGGGAATGCTAGCTACAGTAATGAACTCGCTAGCACTGCAAGATGCATTGGAACAGATTGAAGTGCCTACACGTGTACAGACTTCAATTGCCATGCAGCAAATTGCAGAGCCGTATATTCGTCGCAGAGCTATTCGTCATCTGGAGAAAGGCCGTGTCGTTATTTTTGCAGCAGGTACAGGTAACCCGTTCTTCTCCACGGATACAACAGCAGCACTGCGCGCAGCGGAGATCGAAGCAGAAGTCATCTTGATGGCTAAAAACAAAGTTGATGGCGTATACTCGGCAGATCCGTTCAAGGACAGTACGGCTGAGAAATATGAACAATTGACTTACCTCGATGTACTTAACAAAAATCTTGGTGTAATGGATTCGACGGCGTCCTCACTGTGTATGGACAACAACATTCCGTTGATCGTATTTGCCATTACAGAACAAGGTAACATCAAACGTGTAGTTCTTGGTGAACGCATCGGAACAATCGTTAAAGGGAGTGTAGATTAATGCCACAAGCGGTTAAAAAACATGCCGAAGAACGTATGGATAAAGCAATTCAAGCGTTACGTCGTGATCTTGCCACTTTGCGTGCAGGACGTGCAACTCCGGCTCTTCTGGACCGGGTTCAGGTAGAGTACTACGGAGCAATGACACCACTTAATCAACTCGCGAATATTAGCACACCGGATTCCCGCACACTGATGATTCAGCCATGGGACAAATCTTCTATGGGCGAAATCGAACGTGCGATCATGAAATCGGATCTGGGATTAACGCCAGCCAACGATGGTAACATGATTCGTTTGTCCATTCCGCCACTTACGGAGGAACGCAGAACAGAACTCGTGAAACTGACGAAAAAGTTCGGCGAAGAAGGCAAAGTGGCGATTCGTAACATTCGTCGTGATGCGAATGATGATATCAAAAAAATGGAGAAGTCAGAGATTTCCGAGGACGAATCCCGGAGACATCAGGACGATATCCAAAAATCGACCGATAAGTTTATTGCTGAAGTCGATAAGGTACTCGCTGCCAAAGAAAAAGAAATTATGGAAGTGTAAGACAAGCGCAGCCCCTCCGATACGGTGGGGTTTTGTCTCTTTTTCTAGTCTTCAGGTGAAGAAACTTCAGGGATTTTGGAGGAACAGGAATGATCAAACGGGTTCGGTCGTGGTGGAATGGGGCTGAAAAGCAGGAAACGCTGACTATATCCGAGGATAATATCCCGCAGCACGTTGCCATTATTATGGACGGGAATGGACGATGGGCCAAACGTCTGGGTCTGCCACGCATAGCTGGGCATCAGAATGGCATGAAGGCAGTTAAACGTGCAACCATCGCGGCGGATGAACTGGGCATCAAATATCTGACGATGTATGCTTTTTCGACAGAAAACTGGACACGTCCAAAAGAAGAAGTGGATTTTCTGATGAGACTTCCACAAGAATTTCTGGCGATCGAGTTAGATGAACTTATAGAAAAGAATGTCCGCATACGCATGATGGGGCAGGAAGAGAAGTTACCTTCACATACCGTTAATGCCTTACGTGAAGCGATTCGTCTTACGGAACACAATACGGGGCTTGTATTGAACTTTGCAATGAATTATGGAAGTCGTAGAGAAATGACGGACTGTGTGAAGCAGATTGCGTTGCAGGTCCAGTCGGGGGAACTCTCGGCAGAAGACATTACACCTGAGCTCATAGACAAACATATGTTGACTGTGGATATGCCAGATCCGGATCTGTTAATCCGGACGAGTGGAGAATTAAGGCTCAGTAATTTTATGCTTTGGCAGCTTGCGTATAGCGAGTTATGGTTTACGGATATATACTGGCCCGAATTTGGCAAACAGCACTTGCATGAAGCAGTAGCCGAATATCAGCGCAGAACAAGGCGTTACGGCGGTTTGAAATAGATGGAGGATGAAGCCGTTGAAACAGCGATTAACGACAGGGATAGTAGCAGGTGTGTTGTTTTTGGGTTTTTGCATGCTGGGCGGACCTTGGTATCATGGCCTGGTACTGCTTATGGCTCTCATCGGTTATTATGAATTTGTGAAAATGACGGGGGTACAGCCTTTTTCAGGTGTAGCCCTAGTTGGGTATGCAGGTGTTTTTGCACTTGTCTTTCCTTGGGAAATGGTATGGGAGGGCAGGCCGCTAACGTTGTTCCAGATCAGTTGGCTGGTTATGCTCGTTTTAATGACGGCCTCGGTAATCAGCAAGAACAAGATTCCTGTGAATACGATAGCCATGCTCTTTTTGGGTGTGCTGTATATAGGCATCGGATTTTATTATATTGCTGAGTCCAGACATCTGCATCACGGGCTCTTTTGGACATTCCTATTATTAGGCTCCATCTGGGCCAGTGATGCAGGTGCCTATTTTGTTGGGAAGCTTATGGGTAAAAACAAACTATGGCCTTCGATAAGTCCTAACAAAACGGTGGAGGGTGCGTTGGGCGGCATTGTGATAGCCGTTGTAACATCTGTCGTGTTTTCCATGTTGTCGGACGGCCTGTTATCTTGGCAGAGAGCAATATGGATTGGGGTCGCATGTGCTGTAGTCGGCCAAATGGGTGATCTAATCCAATCCGCTTACAAACGTGTGTACAATATCAAGGATTCCGGCAGCCTTCTTCCGGGGCATGGGGGTATTCTGGATCGGTGCGACAGCTGGATTGTTGTGTTTCCATTTGTACATATACTAATGCTTCTGCCCTACTAATTTTTTTGAACATAAACGTGTGTAAAAAAGAAATGGATTTCTAACTATGCACGCAATGGATAAGTAAAGATGAGGTGCAGCATGAAGAAAATAGCAATTCTCGGATCCACCGGTTCAATTGGAACTCAAACATTGGATGTCGTTGACATGCATCCTGAGCTTTTTCAGGTGGAGGGACTGGCTGCCGGAGGAAATACTGAGCTTTTAATTGAGCAAGCCAAACGTTATCGGCCTAAAAAGGTGTCGGTGGGTACCAAAGAACTCGCTGAGACGGTTGCTCCGCACCTGCCTGCGGGAACGCAGCTCTTTTATGGAAAAGAGGGCTTGGTAGAAGTAGCAGCCGGGACAGACGCGGACACTGTGGTTACAGCTGTCATGGGGAGCGTAGGGCTTGAATCAACGCTGGCTGCCATTGATGCAGGCAAACAAATAGGACTTGCCAATAAGGAAACGTTGGTGACGGCAGGACATATTGTTACTGCGAGAGCTGCAGAAAAAGGAGTTTCTCTGTTACCGATTGATAGCGAGCACTCTGCCATATTTCAATGTTTGAACGGAGAAAACCGCAGCCGTGTATCCGGAATTACACTTACGGCCTCGGGGGGTTCTTTCCGTGATTTCACACGTGAACAACTGCAGGATGTTACTGTTGAAGATGCTCTGAAGCATCCCAATTGGTCGATGGGCTCCAAAATTACAATCGATTCGGCGACAATGGTGAATAAAGGCCTGGAAGTTATTGAGGCTCATTGGCTGTTCGGTTTGACGTATGATCAGATTGACGTGCTGCTTCACCCAGAGAGCATCATACATTCCTATGTTGAATTTGAAGATACGAGCATCATTGCTCAGCTTGGTAATCCGGACATGCGTGTTCCGATTCAGTATGCGTTAACTTATCCGGATCGGCTGCCTTCACCAGCACAGCGATTGTCTTTGGCACAAGCAGGCAAGCTGCAATTCCGTGAGATGGATATGGAACGGTTCCCTTGTTTAAGACTGGCTTATCAGTGTGGTAAAATGGGAGGGACTGCAACGACGGCATTTAATGCCGCGAATGAGGTTGCTGTAGCACGCTTCTTGCGCAAAGAGATTTCGTTCCTTAAAATAGAGGATATTATTGCTTCCGTGCTGGATGCACACCACAATGTGGACAATCCTGATCTCGAACAAATTGCACGATGTGACCAGGAAAGTCGTAGACTTGCTTTTAGTCTGTGATCCTTTTTTCATCACAAATATGGAAGAAGTGATTCTCTTGTGCGGCACCTTGGAATAATGATAATCTAAAGGGACAGACTTCGGTTCGTGCCATGAAGGAGGATGGATAGGGATTGGAAACCATACAAGTTGTATTTTTAACGGTGCTCATGTTCTTTGTCATCGTGACGGTTCATGAATGGGGGCATTATTATTTTGCCAAACGCGCCGGTATTCTTGTAAGGGAATTTGCGATCGGTTTTGGTCCCAAATTGTTCTCATATAAAAGAAACGAGACTCAGTTTACATTGCGTTTACTTCCATTTGGCGGATATGCACGTATGGCAGGGGAAGACCCCGAGCTTGTTGAAATCCAAGAGGGTCAAACCATTGCGGTTAGACCGGTGGATGATCAAGTCAAAATGATTTATTTGGACCAATTGGATAATCGTAAAAATGTAATACGTGGTGAAGTGCTCTCCATTGATATGGAGAATGCATTGAAATTGCAATTAGATGTCGATGGAGAAGTACAACAATACCGCATTCATCCACAGGCGATGCTCGTAAGTCGTGGTAAACAAACACAGATTGCACCGAAAGACCGGCAGTTTGGCAGCAAGACGGTTGGACAACGCGCGATGGCGATTTTTGCTGGACCATTGATGAACTTTATTCTGGCTTTTGTTTTGTTTGCAGTGTACGCACAAATGGCCGGAGTTCCAGTGGAAAATCCGAAAAATCTGCAAATCGGTGAAGTGCTTGAGGGCGGCGCTGCCGACCAGGCCAACCTGAAAGAAGGAGATATCATTGAGACCATCAATGGTACAGCTATAGGTATTGATTCACAAAAAATGGTGGCTATGATTGCTGAGTCGAAAGACAAGCCGATGGAATGGACGCTGCGTCGGGGAGAGGAAACGTTTAACATAACGATAACGCCCCGTACTGTAGAGGGACAAGAGGGCGGTAAGGTAGGAATTGTGCCTACACTGCCAACCCGATCTGTCGGATTTGCAGAAACGTTCAAAGTTTCGGGTATAGCCATGGTGGATACCACGAAAGTCATCTTTGAAGGTTTCAAACATCTGATTAATCAGTTTAACATGGACGACATTGGCGGGCCGGTACGTACATTTGAAGTAACAGGTCAAATTGCCAAACAGGGAATTGAACAGCTTACGAGATGGGCGGCTATTTTGAGTTTGTATCTTGGGATCTTCAACCTGTTGCCAATACCTGCATTGGACGGCAGCCGGTTGGTGTTCCTGGGGATTGAAGCGCTAAGAGGCCGGCCTGTTGATCCTAACCGAGAAGGTATGGTTCATTTTATAGGCTTTGCCATGCTGTTTGTACTGATGCTGGCTGTAACATATAATGATATACTACGTTTAATTAACGGATAATTATGGTTTGACTACACTCTGAACTTGCAGAGATGGTCGTTATGGGAGGACGCTGGAGTCTTATGTCAAAGGAAAATGATAAACAATTCGTGACTGAAATCACACCACAGGGCGAGGATTTCTCCCGTTGGTACATTGATGTTATTAAAAAGGCCGATCTGATGGATTATTCCCCGGTTCGTGGATGTATCGTGTTCAAGCCGGACGGATTTGAGATCTGGGAACATATCAAGGATGAGCTTGACCGTCGCTTCCGTGAAACGGGCCACCGGAATGCTTACTTCCCGATGTTCATTCCAGAGAGCTTTTTCCAAAAAGAAAAAGAGCATGTTGAAGGATTTAATCCGGAATTGCCTTGGGTTACTGAAGCTGGCGGTGAAAAGCTGGAAGAACGTTTGGCGATTCGTCCGACTTCCGAAACGATCATTGGTCACATGTATTCCAAGTGGATTCAATCCTATCGTGATCTGCCTGTGCTGATCAATCAGTGGGCTAACGTTGTTCGTTGGGAGAAAAGAACATTGCCTTTCCTGCGTACCAGCGAATTCCTCTGGCAGGAAGGCCACACGGCTCATGAAACGGAAGAAGAAGCACGTGAAGAAACTATGCGCATGCTTGAGATCTATCGCGAAGTCGTGGAAGAGTATTTGGCAATCCCGGTCATCACTGGTCAAAAAACGCCTTCAGAGAAATTTGCAGGAGCGGTGGATACATATTCCATCGAAGCGATGATGAAAGATGGACGTGCCGTACAGGCCGGAACTTCTCACTTCATGGGTACTAACTTTGCAAAAGCATTTGAAATTCAGTATCTCAGCCGGGAAAATGTGCTTGAGCATGCGTATACGACATCGTGGGGCGTAAGTACACGCTTGATCGGTGCGCTGATCATGGTGCATGGTGATGATCGTGGTCTGGCACTTCCTCCAAAAGTGGCGCCAACCCAAGTCGTGATGATTCCAATTGGACCGCCAAAAACGCGTGATGCGGTTGTCGGTCGTGCGGACGAATTGTTTGCCGAACTGAAAAAAGCAGGCATTCGTGTTAAAATGGATGATCGCAGCGACGTTCGTCCAGGCTGGAAATTCAATGAATACGAGATGCGCGGAGTTCCAGTTCGTCTCGAGATTGGCCCTCGCGATATGGAGAATGGTGTATGTGTGCTCGTATCTCGGATCACTGGCGAGAAAAAAGTAGTAGAGCAGGCGAATCTGGTGGAAGAAATTCAGAATATGCTGACCCAGGTTCAATCTGATATGCTGGAACGTGCACGCACATTTATGTCGGACAACTTCTACTCAGTTGATACGCTTGATGAGATGAAGGAATTGATGGAAAACAAACGCGGCTTTACGCTTGCTGGCTGGTGCGGCTCTGAGGCTTGCGAAGATAAAGTAAGAGAAGTAACAGGTGCAACAAGCCGGAACATTCCGTTCCAGCCTGCGGAAGAAAAGCATACGTGCCTGGCTTGTGGTGAAAAGGCGAAGAACACGGTAGTGTTTGCAAGAGCCTACTAGGTCATTATTAACGATCAGGACTATTCACCGTATGAGTAAGTAATGAAAGGCTTCTGTCGGATAAAATGAGTCGGTGCGGGTTCGGATCGGGGACATTTTTGATTGCAGAGGCTTTTCATGTTTTAAGGGGGTACAAGGAGGAACACGATGAGTGGATTCGAGGAGAAACGAAAACGGTTTGAATTGTTGATGAAACAGGCAGAGCTTCCTGCAGGTCTGACCGATCCCTATTTTTTGGATGGATGGATTGAACAGGTAGAGACGAATCGCAGCAACCGGGAATGGCATATCCTGATCTGTAAGGATACGTTGGTCCCTGCACCGATCTATCGTACGTTCAGCTTGCATATTCAGGAGAAGATGAATCATATCGCCAAAATTACATTTGGTTTTAAATATACAGAGCAGGTTCAGGCAGGTGATATCGTCAGTGAGTATTGGAACCTGTTTCTGGAGTGGGTCACTCGTGAGATTCCATCCGTTAACGGGTGGATGAACCGGGCTACCTTTGAATGTGAAGCAGACTTGCTGCAATTGACCATGAGTGATTCTACATCGATGGAGCTGGCTCGCAAGAAACAGATTGACCAGGCGATTACAACATTCTATGAAAAGTATTTCCACCTTCCGCTGCGTATCAAACTACAAGTTGGTGAAGTGGGAAGTAATAAGGAAGCGATGGAGCAGTTTCAGGCTCAGAAGAAGGTTGAGGAGCGACAGGTCATCGAACAGATGATGAGCGAAGTCACCGAAATGGAAGCTCCGGAAGACGAAGATCAAGGCGATGTACGCTTGCAGATGGGCTATGAGATCAAAGAGCCGGCTGTACCGATGCAGGAAGTTCAGGATGAAGAGAAGAAAATTACGCTTCAGGGATCGATCTTTGGTCTGGACCGCAAGGAGCTGCGGAACGGAAATACGCTGTTCACCTTCTATCTGACTGACTTTACAGATTCGATGCAGATGAAGATGTTTGCGAAGACAAAAGAGGACGTTAAAATTCTGAGCCTCCTAGCCAATGGAAAATGGGTTAAGGTCCGTGGACGCGTAGAGTACGATCGGTTTATGCAAATTCCTGAACTGGCCATGATTCCTTCGGATCTGACCGAAATCAAAGCACCTCCATCACGGAAAGATACAGCACAGGAGAAGCGGGTGGAATTCCACCTGCATTCGACCATGAGTACCATGGACGCTGTAACCTCCATTGATAAATACGTGAAAACTGCTGCAGAGTGGGGACACAAGGCAATTGCTGTTACTGATCACGGCGGTGTACAGGTCTATCCGGAGGCAGCCAAAGCAGCGAAGAAAAACGGCATTAAAATGATATACGGCCTAGAGGCCAATGTAGTAAATGACTCCGTTGCCGTTGTCTTGGCACCACAGCCGATTGATCTGAAAGAAGCAACCTATATCGTGTTCGATATCGAGACAACGGGTCTGTCCGTTACTCAGAACAAAATTATTGAGATTGCTGCGGTCAAAGTACAAGAGGGCAAAGAGATCGACCGATTTGCCACATTTGTAAACCCGCATGAACGGATTCCGTACAACATTCAGCAATTGACTAACATTACGGATGAGATGGTCAAAGACGCGCCAGAGCTTGAACCGGTGATTCGCGACTTTGTTGCGTTTGCGGGTGATGGCGTATTGGTCGCGCACAATGCACGATTCGATATGGGCTTTATCCAGGCGTCGCTTAAAAATTTGGGCATGCCTGAACTGCCAAACCCTGTGCTGGATACGTTGGAACTGGCACGGCTTTTGTATCCAAAAATGAAAAACCACCGACTCAACACACTGGCTGATAAATACAAAGTCGCACTGGAAAGCCATCACCGGGCGATTGATGATACGATTGCGCTCGCTGGTATCCTCAATGGACTTGTAAATGATGCAGCCCAGTTAAAAGGTTTAACCATGCTGGACCGGTTGAACGATTACGTCGGAGTTGATCTGTCGAATACTCGTCCCTTCCACTGCGGGATTTACGCATTAAATGATATCGGCAAGAAGAACCTGTATAAGCTGGTGTCCTTGTCTCATACGGAATATTTCAAACGTGTCCCATGTATTCCGAAGTCCAAACTGGTAGGCTTGCGTGAAGGACTGTTGATTATTTCCGGCTGTGAAAAAGGGGAGTTCTTTGAGGCAGTCCTGAATAAATCACTGGAAGAGGCCGAAGAAATCGCTGAGTTTTACGACATTCTGGAGATTCAACCTCTGACGATGTATATGCATCTTGTGGACAAGGGGCTTGTTGCAACACCGGAGGAACTGAAACTTGCGGTTCGTAAAGTGGTTGATATCGGAGCCAAATTGAACAAACCGGTTATAGCTACAGGTAATGTGCACTATCTGGAGCCGAGGGACAAAATCTATCGGGACATTACCATCCACGGGATTACCGGATTCAGTCCGCTTAAAGACCAGCGCAAGCCGGATGCTCATTTTAGAACCACGGCAGAAATGCTGGAGGAATTCCAGTTCTTGGGTCAGGATAAAGCCTATGAGGTTGTTGTCACCAATACGATTGAACTCGCCGATCGTTTTGAGGAAATCAAACTATTCCCGGACAAGCTATTTACGCCGATCCTGGAGGGTGCGGACGAAGAAATTCGGAACACCTGCTACAATACGGCAAAGTCGATATATGGTGAAGACCTGCCTGAAGTCATCGTGGCAAGGCTTGAGAAAGAGTTGAACCCGATCATCAAATATGGTTTTTCAGCCAACTATTTGATCTCGGAGAGACTGGTTAAAAAATCAAATCAGGACGGTTATCTAGTCGGCTCCCGGGGATCCGTTGGTTCATCAGTCGTGGCTACATTCCTTGGCATATCGGAAGTTAATCCGCTGCCTGCACACTATATCTGCGTAAACCCGGAGTGCAAGCACAGCGAATGGTTCCTGGACGGAAGTGTGCCAAGTGGATTCGACCTTCCGGAGAAGGAATGTCCCGACTGCGGCGGCAGATTGAAAGGAGAAGGTCAAGATATACCGTTTGAGACGTTCCTTGGTTTCAAGGGGGACAAGGTTCCCGATATCGACTTGAACTTTTCGGGTGATTACCAGCCGCATGCTCATAACTACACGAAAGTACTCTTTAGTGAGAAAAGCGTGTTTCGGGCAGGGACCATCGGTACCGTTGCCGAGAAGACAGCCTTTGGTTTCGCCAAGAAATATGAGGAAGAGCATCATAAGAAATGGCGCGGAGCAGAGCTGAATCGTCTGGCTTCAGGTTGTACCGGAGTTAAGCGGAGTACGGGACAACATCCCGGGGGTATTGTCGTTGTGCCGGATTATATTGAAGTGGAAGATGTCACTCCGGTCCAATATCCTGCGGATGACGTTACAGCGGAGTGGAAGACAACGCACTTTGACTATCACGCATTTGAAGAGAATTTGTTGAAACTGGATATCCTAGGACATGATGATCCGACCATGATGCGGATGCTGCAGGATCTGACAGGGATCGATCCAACCACCATTCCGATGAATGATCCGAAAGTCATGAGCATGTTCAACTCTACGGATGCACTGGGAGTGACTCCTGAACAGATCCGTTCGCCTGTTGCAACCTTTGGTGTGCCGGAGATGGGGACGAAGTTCGTACGCCAGATGCTTGTCGAATCCCAGCCGTCGTCTTTTGCCGATTTATTGCAGATTTCGGGCCTTTCCCACGGAACAGGGGTATGGCTTGGCAATGCACAAGAGTTGATCAAGAATGGTACATGTAACATTAAAACCGTAATTGGTTGTCGGGATGATATCATGTTGTTCCTCATCTATAAAGCCGGTATGGATGCAAGCCTGGCCTTTAAAATTACAGAGAGTGTGCGTAAAGGACGGGGGTTGCCTCAGGAATGGATTGACGAGATGAAAAACTGCAAAGTGCCACAATGGTATATTGACTCTTGTCTCAAAATCCAGTATATGTTCCCGAAGGCCCACGCGGCCGCTTATGTTATTTCGGCAGTTCGTACTGCATTCTTTAAGCTGTATCATCCCATCGAATTCTACGCAACCTATTTTACAGTACGCGCAGATGAGTTTGACATTGAACTGGTATGTCAGGGATACGATGCCATCTATCGGAAAATTGTTGAAATAGAGCAATTGGGTTTCCAGGCACCGCCAAAAGAAAAAAACATGCTTCCTGTGCTTGAGATGGCTCTGGAAATGACGGCTCGCGGATTCTCACTCAAGCCGATTGATCTGTATCGTTCTGAAGCTACGAAGTTTATCGTAGACGGAAAAGCACTGATTCCTC
This sequence comes from Paenibacillus pabuli, assembly GCF_039831995.1. Lineage (NCBI taxonomy): Bacteria > Bacillati > Bacillota > Bacilli > Caryophanales > Paenibacillaceae > Paenibacillus > Paenibacillus pabuli. The sequence continues at coordinate 1,714,669 of NZ_JBDOIO010000003.1, read as the reverse complement.
CATTTTCTGCATTGGCCGGAATCGGTGATAACGCAGCACGTAATATCGCTGCGGCAAGAGATCATGGTGAGTTCCTGTCCGTTGAAGATTTTCAGCAAAAATCCAAGGCAAGTAAAACGATTGTCGAACTATTGTCGGGCATGGGTTGTTTCCGTGGTTTGCCGGAGAGCAATCAATTATCCCTGTTTTAAGGGACGCTCTAGCGGTTTAAAAACTGCCTGTCAGATGGTTGCGTAATTTTTTCTTCATTAGTACGCTATTGACCTGAAAGATCGCTTACTTGTCACTATTACCAGACTATGTTATAATTTCTGAAGTGAACGAGATAGTACGAATTTCTAAAGAGTGGGGAAACCCACTCTTTAGTCTTTGGTATACAAGAATCTTGGGTATTACGAAATTGTCGGCTTAACACGTCGGCGTAACCTAAGTTGGAGGTTATCGGTTTTGAGCACAACGAAGATTAAATCTACCGTGGAAGAAATGATCCAACCCTACTTGAATGAACAAGGCTTCGAGCTGGTTGACATCGATTACGTCAAAGAAGGCAGCAACTGGTTTTTACGGGTGTATGTCGACAAAGAGGGTGGCATCGACATCGACGATTGCGTCTTGATCAGCGAACAGCTGAGCGCCAAGCTGGATGAGAACGATCCGATTCCAACCGTCTATTTCCTTGAAGTGTCTTCTCCGGGAGCTGAACGTCCACTGAAAAAAGCGGAGGATGTTGCGAAATCCGTAGGTAAAAACGTCTTTGTTACTACCTATGAAGCGGTGAATGGAATGAAGGAATTTGAAGGCAAACTGCTTTCCTTTGATAACGGGGAACTTGTGATCGAAGCAGGTAAGAAGCAGTACACGGTTCCTTATGATAAGGTTGCCAGTGCGCGCTTGGCCATTCTGTTTTAAGTGCCTTGTTCACTTTATTAATGAAAAAGACACATCTCACGATAACGGCAAGGTGCTCATGAGTTCTGAGCCTTTCGCCGTTTTACGTATGAGATGCCATGTTTGAAAGGGGGATCAACATTCATGAGTATGGATTTTATTGAAGCAATGAATGAATTGGAGCGGGAAAAAGGGATCAGCAAGGATGTGCTGTTTGAAGCGATTGAAGCGGCATTAATCTCCAGTTACAAACGCAATTTCAACACCGCCCAGAATGTGCGTGTTGACATGAATCGCAATACTGGAGTTATTCGGGTCTATGCACGCAAATTGATCGTGGAGGAAGTCCTGGATTCACGCACCGAAATTTCGTTGCCTGCTGCACGTGAGATTAACCCACACTTCCAGCTGGAAGATATTGCGGAGATCGAGGTTACGCCGCGCGATTTCGGACGTATCGCCGCACAGACTGCCAAACAGGTAGTGACCCAGCGGATTCGTGAAGCCGAACGCGGACTGATCTACAACGCTTTCGTTGACAAGGAAGAGGATATCGTTACGGGAGTGGTGCAGCGTCAGGATTTGCGCAATATCTACATCGATCTGGGCAAAATCGAAGCGGCATTGCCGTTAACCGAATTGATGCCGAACGAAAAGTTTGTTCATGGTGACCGTATTAAGGCATACATCACCAAGGTCGAGAATACGACCAAAGGGCCGCAAATCATTCTGTCCCGTACACATCCGGGTCTATTGAAACGTCTCTTTGAACTGGAAGTTCCTGAAATCTTTGATGGAGTCGTTGAGATTCGCTCTGTTGCACGTGAAGCGGGCTTCCGCTCCAAAATTGCTGTTCATTCCCGCAATGAGGAAGTTGATCCGGTTGGATCGTGTGTAGGCCCTAAAGGCATGCGCGTGCAGACCATTGTGGGTGAGCTGCGCGGTGAAAAGATTGACATCGTTCGTTACTCCGAACAGGTAGACGAATATGTGGCTAATGCATTGAGTCCTTCCAAAGTGCTGGAAGTTCAAGTGTTTGAAGAAGAAAAGATGGCTCGGGTTATCGTACCGGACTATCAACTGTCCCTCGCTATCGGCATCAAGGGCCAAAATGCCCGCCTGGCAGCGAAGCTGACCGGCTGGAAAATCGACATCAAGAGCGAGAGCCAGGCGGAACAGGAATTCGGCAGAGAAAAAGATTCTTCTTCGGAAATGCACCAAGATTCCGTCTCCGTCGATTAAAGTAAAGCACGGGGGGCGCTAACGTATGAAACAGAAAAAAGTGCCGCTGCGCAAATGTGTGGCGTGCCAAGAAATGATGCCCAAAAAGCAACTGATCCGTATCGTTAAAACGCCAGAGGATGAAGTGCTGATCGATTTGACTGGCAAAAAGTCCGGACGTGGCGCTTATTTATGCGGCAAGGAATCCTGTTTTAAGCTTGCACTCAAAAACCGGTCTTTAGATCGGGCGCTCAAAGGCAAGGTTTCACCTGAAATTTACGAGCAATTGGCTGCTGATTTCGCTTCTGTTGAAGATGATTTCATCGCAGCGCAGGAGCGTGATCATGATGAATAACAAAGCATTGTCTTATCTGGGACTCTCCATGCGTGCAGGCAAGCTGGTGACAGGTGAAGAAATCGTGCTCAAGGCGATCCGTTCTTCCGAAGCTAAAATGGTTATTGTTGCGGGTGACGCCTCGGCCAATACACAGAAGAAATTTCGCGACAAATGTGGAACCTACAAAGTTCCACTGGTGATCGGATTTGACCGGGATAGTCTGGGTTCAAGTATCGGTAAAGAAACGCGGGTTGTTCTTGCGGTAACGGACCGTGGGTTTGCAAAAATGATCTCCAAGCAAGTCGGTATAATGTCGGAGGTGGAGTATATTGAGTAAACAGGAAAACAAGGATAAATTGCGAGTTTATGAATATGCGAAGTCCCTTAATATGAGCAGTAAAGAAATTATAACCATTCTTAAAAAACTGGATATTCCCGTAAACAATCATATGAGTGTCATGGAGAATGGTTCAGTGGGTAAGGTGGAACAATTTTTTAAAGATATAAAATCCACTGCAGCATCCAAACAGAACAGCGAGGCAAAACCAGTCGCTACTTCCTCCGTGCGCAGTGAAAAAACAGTGGACAGCAGTAAGCCGGCCGGCGGAGCGAACACGCCGAACAACAGTAATTCATCCGGTAGTCCCGTACAAACAAAAATACAACAGGAAAAGCAGGTAGGTATGAACAATAGACCAAATTCAAACAATAACAACGGCTCCCAAAGACCCAGCGGCCAAGATAGCCGCAACAGAACGAACTCTTCCCAAGGCTCCAGCCAGGGAGGACAAACAGGTAATCGCTCCAGACCTTCGCAAGGCGGACAAAGTAGTACAGCTTCACGTCCACAAGGCGGACAAAGCAGCACAGCTTCACGTCCACAAGGTTCGGGACAACGCCCTAACACAAGTGGTGGCGGTCAAGTGAGAAGCGCTGGACCAAGCAACACTGGTAATGGCGGCAACCGCAGCGGCGGCCAAGGACAGAGTCAAGGTCAAGGCCAACGCAGAGGCGGACAAGGAAATTCCGGTAATAACAACAGTGGTAACCGTTCAAACAGTGGCGGTGGCGGACGTCGTTATGACGACAACCGTGGCGGCAACTTCCGCGGCAACCGTGGTGGCAAGAACAACCGTAACAGAAACCAACAACAGTACCAACAACGCGAGAAAATTGATAATACACCAAAGAAAATCATTGTACGTGGTGATATGACTGTGGGTGAAACAGCGAAGCTTCTTCACAAAGATGCTTCCGAAGTTATCAAAAAACTCATTGGTATGGGTGTTATGGCTACAATTAACCAAGAGCTCGATATCGATACAATTCTTCTGCTCGCAGGTGAATTTGGTGTTGAGGTCGAAGTGAAGATTGTAGTTGAAGACGATCGTTTCGAGACTGTGGAAGAAAATGATGATCCTGCAGATCTGCAATCCCGTCCTCCAGTTGTAACGATTATGGGTCACGTTGACCATGGTAAAACAACACTGCTTGATGCTATTCGTTCCACGAATGTAACGGGCGGCGAAGCTGGCGGAATCACACAGCATATCGGTGCGTATCAGGTAGAAATCAACAACAAAAAAATCACATTCTTGGATACACCGGGTCACGAAGCGTTTACAGCGATGCGTGCTCGTGGTGCACAAGTAACGGATATTACCATCATCGTTGTTGCTGCGGATGACGGCGTTATGCCACAGACTGTTGAGGCCATTAACCACGCAAAAGCAGCGGGTCTTCCAATTATCGTTGCGGTTAACAAAATCGATAAGCCTGGTGCAGATCCGGACAAAGTAAAACAAGAACTGACCAACTATGAACTCGTTCCGGAGGAATGGGGCGGTGACACGATCTTTGTTAACGTTTCGGCGAAACAAAGAATGGGTCTAGAAGGTCTGCTTGAAATGATCCTGCTCGTTGCGGAAGTGAACGAGTACAAAGCGAACCCGGACAAACGTGCCCGTGGTACAGTGATCGAAGCCGAGCTGGATAAAGGACGCGGCCCAGTTGCCCGTATTTTGGTACAGCACGGTACGTTGAAAGTTGGAGATGCCTTTGTTGCAGGTAACTGCTTCGGTCGCGTTCGTGCGATGGTGAATGACAAAGGTCGCCGTCTGAAAGAAGCTGGACCTTCTACTCCTGTAGAAATTACAGGTTTGACTGAAGTTCCAGGTGCGGGAGATCCGTTCATGGTATTTGAAGATGAGCGTAAAGCTCGTTCGATCGCTGACAAACGTGCGATTACGCAACGTGAGTCCGATCTGGGTACCAACACACGCGTAACACTGGACGATCTGTTCCAACACATCAAAGATGGTGAAATCAAAGATCTGAATGTCATTATCAAAGGTGACGTTCAAGGTTCGGTTGAAGCATTGAAGGGTTCACTTGCAAAAATCGAGGTTGAAGGCGTACGCGTGAAGATCATTCATAGCGGTGCTGGTGCAATTACCGAATCCGATATCATCTTGGCTGCTGCATCCAATGCCATCGTGATTGGCTTCAATGTTCGTCCTGATAACCAGGCGAAAATAACTGCAGATCAAGAGCAAGTAGACATTCGTCTTCACCGTGTCATCTATAGCGTTATCGAAGAGATTGAACAGGCGATGAAAGGAATGCTTGATCCGATCTACAAAGAAAATGTAATCGGTCATGCTGAAGTTCGCAGCACGTTCAAAATCAGTAAAGTGGGTACCATCGCTGGATGTATGGTTACCTCTGGTAAAATTACACGTTCAGCGGAAGCACGCTTGATTCGTGATGGCATTGTCCTTTACGAAGGTAAGCTTGATTCACTGAAACGTTACAAAGACGATGCCAAAGAAGTAGCTCAAGGCTACGAATGTGGTATTACTCTTGATAACTATAACGATCTCAAAGAAGGCGACGTTATTGAAGCCTTTGTTATGGAGACGGTACAACGATAAGCAAGGAAGCATGAGGTGAACAACTATGGCCAAGATTCGTACAGGTAGAGTGGGCGAGCAGATCAAGAAAGAATTGAGTATGCTCATCCAGTCTGAACTGAAAGATCCACGTATCGGCTTCATTACCGTAACAGGTGTCGACGTGACTAATGACTTGTCGCAAGCCAAAGTTTATCTGAGTGTCTTCGGTGAACAGGAGCAAAAGGATAACTCGCTTAAAGCACTCGATAAAGCAAATGGATTTTTGCGTTCCGAGCTGGGCAAGCGAATTAGACTTCGCCATGTACCTGAATTGATATTCAAGATCGACGAATCGATCGCGTATGGCAGCCGGATTGAGAAGCTGCTTGGCGACATTGGTACCGACAAGAACGAATCCCAGTAACAGCATAAAGGAGACGGCAATGCACACTTATGAACAGGCGCTTCAGGCGGGAAAGCAATTTCTGCTGGAGCATGATGATTACCTGGTCGTGTCGCATGTACAGCCGGACGGTGACGCAGTCAGCTCGACGGTAACAGTGGGCTGGCTGCTGTCATGTCTGGGGAAGACATTCACGATGATTAATGAAGGTGAGATCCCGCAGCGAATGCGTTTTTTGTGGGGAGCAGATGAAATCGTGAACATGACCGAACAACCACCGCAGCGTAAATATAAAGCAGTGATTTGTGTAGACTGTGCAGACTTTGCAAGAGTGGGCCTAACTCGCCATTATTTCGAAGAAGATGCTGTTATTCTAAATATTGATCACCATCCCACCAATGATGCTTATGGAACGGTAAATATCATTAAACCGGATGCAGCAGCTACTGCGGAAATCTTGTTTGATTTTGTAAACTTGTTCCCGGTGACGTTGAATCAAGATGCTGCAATGGCTATATATACAGGGTTGCTGACGGATACAGGCGGGTTTCGGTACGCGAATACCAGTCCAAATGTAATGACGACTGCGTCCAAATTGCTTGAGCATGGTGTGGATGGACCGTACCTTGCGCAAATTTTGCTTGAACAGGTTACACTTCCCCAAGTTCGTATATTAAATCAGGCACTTTCGAGTCTGCAAATGACAGCGGATGGAAAAATTGCTTGGGTGGTTATTACACCAGAAGATATGATTGCTTGTGGAGCGGCCAATGAGGATCTTGAAGGGGTTGTAAACTACCCCCGGAATATTCAAGGCGTAGAAGTGGGGATCTTTTTCAAAGTCATCAATAATAATGCTGTAAAAGTGTCTCTCCGGTCTGCTGGTAAAGTCGATGTCGCTGCGCTTGCACAGACATTTGGCGGAGGGGGCCACGTACTGGCTGCCGGGTGCCGTGTTGAAGGTGAGTTAGAAGAGATTGTAGCCAAGGTGCTGAAGCAGGTGAATGCGCAATGGTAAAACCACTTGAAGGAATTCTACCTGTATACAAGCCGGCGGGATTCACCTCACATGATGTTGTAGCCAAAATGCGACGCATTCTAAAAATGAAACGTATAGGTCACACTGGAACATTGGATCCACAGGTTACGGGTGTACTTCCACTATGCCTCGGAAGAGCCACACGGGTAGTCGAATACATGCAGGAACTTCCGAAAGAGTACTTGGCAACACTACGATTGGGCCTGTCCACGGACACAGAAGATATGACGGGTGAGGTTATTGAGTGTTCGGAAGAATCAGTCCACGTTACTGAAGAACAGGTACTTCAGGTCCTGAATCAGTTTAAGGGTACGATTTCCCAGGTTCCACCCATGTATTCTGCGGTTAAAGTCGACGGTAAACGTCTGTATGAGCTTGCACGTGAAGGCAAAACAGTGGAGCGTAAGAGCCGCGAAGTTACGATTTACGAGATTGAACTGACCGGAATGGAAACGCATGGCGACACCACGGATATTTCCTTCCGGGCATTGTGTTCCAAAGGGACGTATATTCGAACGTTGTGCGTGGATATTGGCCGCGAACTGGGATACCCATCTACTATGGTACGGCTCGAGCGTACGATTTCCGCAGGAATCACAGCGGATCGGTGCCTGCGATTTGAGGATGTGGAACAGCACATGGCCGCAGGTACGCTGGCTGAAGTTCTGATTCCGGTAGATGACGCCGTTGACTACATGCCTGCACATAAAGTTCCAGAGGACCACACCAAAGGAGCTCTCCAAGGACAGAAATTGTCCGCACGTTTATTGGAGCCGCCTGTGGAACAGCCAGGGCTTTTGCGGTTATATGCACAGGATGGCACATTTCTCGGTATCTTCGAACGGGATGAACTTAAACCAACAGTTCGAGCTGTTAAGGTTTTTTTACCGGAATAAAGAGACCTTGAGTTTAGGTTGATGTGATGCTAAGCTCGGTCTATCAAGTGAAATGCAGGTGAATGATTGTATGAGAACCGTAATGCTAACGTATCCGCAGACATTAACTTCCGATGAATTGCGTAGACAACCCCAGGTGCTGGCCATTGGCCAATTTGACGGAATGCATCTCGGACATGCAAGCGTCATTCTGTCAGCTGTCCGCATTGCTCGTGAAAAGGGCGTGCAATCAGCGGTAATGACCTTCCATCCGCATCCGAAGGAAGTCATGCGCAAAGGAGATTACGAAGGTTATCTGACGCCCCTGAGAGATAAGGAAGATATCTTGGCAGAGATGGGCGTTGACGTGTTATACGTTGTGGAGTTTAATGAAGAATTTTCACAGTTGACACCGGAGCAGTTTGTACATGATCTGCTGATTCCACTTCAGACACGAACGGCGGTAGTTGGTTTTGACTTCCGTTTTGGTCACAAGGGAGCGGGTGATGAGCAGATGCTTCGTTCGCTGGGCAGCAATGAGATGTCTGTAGAAACGGTACCTCCATTCCTGCTTAATGGCGAGAAGGTCAGCAGTTCTTTGATCCGTGGTTTGCTTAAACGTGGAGAAATGGATGAAGCGAGTCAGTGGCTGGGACGTCCATACAGTATTAGAGGCACGGTTATCCACGGAGAGAAACGCGGCCGGACCATTGGTTTCCCAACTGCCAATCTCGAATTGACTGATCATTATGTGGCACCTGCGAAAGGTGTGTATGCTGTACGTGTATATCATGGCGAGCGGTCGTTACGAGGGGTAATGAACCTCGGTGTGAAACCTACGTTCCACGATAGCGGGATGAAGCCTACATTTGAAGTACATGTACTTGATTTTGAAGGACATCTCTATGATGAGGAACTGAAGGTAGAGCTGGTTCACTATATTCGTGAAGAACGCAAGTTTGACTCCATCGACGCTCTGATTCGCCAGATTCGGGAAGATGCCTTGACTGCTGCAAGACTCTTAGGTTGAAATTCCGAGTAAAATGCATGTTTACATTTACTTTGGTTAGGCAACTATGATATAATGTACTACGTTGTCGTCATAGACAACAGACAACCTTGGCTTGGTTGCACGCTCTCACCGGCGGTAACGAGGCTAATGGCGATTATAATGAAGGAGGTGAATAGGATGGCATTGACTCAAGAACGTAAACAACAACTGATCGACGAGCACAAAACTCATGAGTCCGATACTGGATCACCTGAGGTGCAAGTTGCTATCCTTACGGAAAACATCAGAAGTTTGACAGACCACTTGCGTACGCATAAGAAAGACCACCACTCACGTCGTGGACTTTTGAAAATGGTAGGTCAACGTCGTAAGCTTTTGGCTTACGTGAAAAACAAAGATGTTAAACGTTACAGCGCATTGATCGAGAAACTCGGATTGCGTCGTTAATTATCGTACATGTTTTCAAAACCAACCTGGCTGTTTTCCGTCGTTCCTCTGTATAGAGGGACAAGCGGAGTTTACAGCTGGGTTGTTTTGTAGATGAACATGTTGCCATATATTTGTAGATGATAGCTCCGCAAGGGGCTTTTGTTTTGCAAGTTAATGAATGCAGGACAAGCAGGAAATACTGATAAAATGCAGAATCCATTGTGTAAGGAACGATTAGAAGGAGGGATTTCATGGAAAAACGTGTTGAAATGCAGCTTGGTGGAAGAACGCTTGTGCTTGAAACAGGACGTTTGGCTAAACAGGCAAATGCTGCCGTTAAAGTAACATACGGAGATACGGTTGTTTTGTGTACCGTTACAGCATCAAGCGAACCGAAGGATCTGGACTTTTTCCCGCTGACGGTGAACTATGAGGAAAGATTGTATGCCGTAGGTAAAATTCCAGGCGGATTCATTAAACGGGAAGGAAGACCAAGCGAGAAAGCCATTCTGGCTAGTCGTCTGACAGACCGTCCAATTCGTCCACTGTTCCCTGAAGGTTTCCGTAATGATGTACAAGTGCTCAACATCGTTATGAGTGTTGATCAGGACTGTGAACCACAGATTGCTGCGATGATCGGTACATCGGCTGCACTGAGCATTTCGGACGTACCATTCAACGGACCGATTGGTGGCGTGAAAGTTGGACGTATTGATGGCGAATTCATCATTAACCCAACAATTGCACAGCTTGAAGTCAGTGAAATTGAACTCGTTGTTGCAGGAACCAAAGATGCCATCATGATGGTAGAGGCAGAAGCCAACGAAGTTCCGGAAGAAGTTATGCTTGAAGCTATCATGTTCGGACATGATGAAATCAAAAACATTGTGGCTGTCATTGAACAACTGGTTCAAGTGGCCGGCAAAGAAAAAATGGCTGTAAAACTGCACGCTGTAAACGCTGAAGTGAACAGTGCTGTACGTGAATTTGCGAGTGCTCGCTTGGTAGAAGCGGTTAAAATTGCCGAGAAGCATGCACGTCAAGACGCAATTGATGCAGTGAATGACGAAACCGTTGCTCATTTTGAAGAGCAATACATCGAGACTCCTGAACTGCTCAAAGACGTGAAAGAAGTGCTGCATGATATCGTCAAAGAAGAAGTACGCCGCTTGATCACCCATGATAAGGTTCGTCCGGATGGACGCGGTCTTGCTGAGATTCGTCCAATTGAGTGTGATACATCTTTGCTGCCGCGTACGCATGGTTCCGGTTTGTTCACACGTGGTCAAACACAAGCGCTCAGCATTTGTACCCTGGGTGCATTGGGTGATGTTCAGATTCTGGACGGAATCAGCTTGGAAGAAACCAAACGCTTCATGCATCATTACAACTTCCCGCCATTCAGCGTGGGTGAAGCTCGTCCATTGCGTGCTCCAGGTCGTCGTGAAATTGGACATGGTGCATTGGGTGAACGTGCTCTTGCTAAAGTTATTCCATCGGAAACTGACTTCCCGTACACGATTCGTCTGGTATCAGAAGTACTGGAATCTAACGGTTCGACTTCACAGGCAAGTATCTGCGCAAGTACACTTGCCATGATGGATGCAGGTGTGCCAATTAAGGCTCCGGTTGCTGGGGTAGCTATGGGTCTGATCAAAGATGGAGAGCATGTGTCCATTCTCAGTGATATTCAAGGTATGGAAGATCACTTGGGAGACATGGACTTCAAAGTGGCAGGAACACCGGAAGGTGTAACAGCGATCCAAATGGATATTAAAATTGATGGAATTGATCGTCAAATTTTGTCTGAAGCTTTGGCTCAAGCTAAAGAAGGCCGCATGCATATCTTGGGCAAAATGACCGAAGTAATGAAAACTCCGCGTGAGCAATTGTCTCAATATGCTCCTAAGATTACGACAATGCATATTAATCCGGATAAAATCCGTGATGTTATCGGTGCTGGTGGTAAGATTATCAATAAAATCATCGAAGAAACCGGTGTTAAGATTGATATTGAACAGGACGGACGCGTATTTATCGCTTCTTCCAACCAGGACATGAACGATAAGGCAAAATCGATTATCGAAGGAATCGTACGTGAAGTGCTGGTCGGCGAGATCTATGTCGGCAAAGTAAAACGTGTGGAGAAATTCGGTGCATTTGTTGAAGTTCTTCCAAACAAAGAGGGTCTGGTTCACATCTCGCAACTGTCGACAGAACGTGTTGCCAAAGTAGAAGATGTTGTAGCCATAGGTGATTCCATTACAGTTAAAGTAACGGAAATTGACCAACAAGGTCGCATCAACTTGTCCCGCAAAGCAGTATTGACGGCTGAAGCTCCGGCACAATCCTAAATCCTGCTTAAATCTGTACAGATCCATTGAATGAAGAGACAGAATGTGTATTTCTGGCTCTTTTTTTAACGCCTAAAATCGGTTAACGTTAATGGATTTCAAAAGGCCGCCTGAATTTGTTGTTCATATTCTTGCCCTTGTCCTCATATGATGGGGACAAAGACGGCGGGAGGATGGAACTGTGAAAAACCAATCTAAAAAGCTGGTTGCAGTTCTGGCGGGTGTGGCGGCTGTCATACTGGTCGGACAAGTAGGCAGTGTACGTACATACATTACGGAGATTCGGGATGGCCCGGGGACACAAAATGCATTCGATATGTTTCAGGAGGCGACTGGAGAGGATGCCTTGTTGTCGGCGATCCGGGATAAAGCGGCCGAAACAAAAATAGCTCCGGTCAATGCGAAAGTGGACCGGGTATGGAAGGCAATACCGGGGTATAACGGCCTTGAGATTGATGTGGAAGCCACGTATCGCAAGGCACTTGGTGGTAACCTCAATACCAAGATTGCATACGTTTACCGTCAGGTTGAACCGGAAATCCAGCTTAAGGATCTCGGGGCTCACCCGATATACCGGGGCAATCCGGCAAAGCCGATGGTTTCGTTCATGATTAATGTGGCCTGGGGCAATGAGTATATTATCCCGATGCTTGACACTCTCGATGCCGAGAAGGTGAAGGCAACCTTTTTTCTGGATGGAAGCTGGTTAAAGAAAAATGCAGAGCTCGCCAAAGAGATTCAGAAACGAGGTCATGAACTGTCCAACCATGCCTACTCCCATCCAAACATGAGTCGTTTGAGTGCAGAACGCGCCAGACTGGAGATAAGCAAAACAGAGGATCTCCTCAAGGAAACGCTAGGGGTGGAAAACCGGTGGTTTGCTCCCCCGTCAGGTGACTTTAATCAGAAAACAGTGGACATTGCTTCAAGCATGGGATTGCAAACGGTCCTATGGACACTGGACACCGTGGACTGGAGAAAGCCAAGTTCCGCTTCAATTGTCAATAAAATTGAGGCGAAGGTGGAAGCTGGTACGTTAATTTTGATGCATCCCACAGCGTCCTCGTCGGGAGCACTAAAAGGCATGATTGAGTCGGTTCGAGCGAAAGGACTCGTTCTGGGGACAGTGAGTGAGACGTTATCTTCGGAACGCATAAAAGCTCCAGCGGTTGAGTGAGCGGCGTTTTTTTGTTAATATCAAACAGTTGGAACCAAATGTCGATTTCGTTTTTTTGGAGATCAAGGCAATTATAGAGATGTAGGAGGGCCAACCGTGAAAAAAATTCAGCTGGGCAATGGCCTCAGGGTAGTCATGGAACAGATTCCGACCTGTCGTTCCGTGTCTTTTGGTATATGGGTCAAGACAGGATCGCGTAACGAGCAGCCTGTAAACAATGGAGTATCACATTTTATTGAACACATGTTGTTCAAGGGAACGGATCGTTACGACGCCAAGGCAATTGCGGAACAGTTTGATGCTATTGGCGGTAACGTGAACGCGTTCACTTCGAAAGAATACACGTGTTATTATGCTAAAGTATTGGATGAGCATCTGCCTATCGCTGTAGATGTATTGTCTGACATGTTTTTCCGTTCCAAAATGGATGATGGCGAGCTCATCAAGGAGAAAAACGTCATCCTGGAAGAGATTTCAATGTACGAGGATACACCGGATGATATGGTTCACGATTTGATGGCTACGGCTGCCTATGGAGAACATCCGCTGGCGTACCCGATTCTGGGTACGGAGGAACGGCTTAAAGCGATGGATTCCAGCGATCTGCGCGCATACATGAAGGAGCACTATACCATTGAGAATACAGTCATTAGTATTGCAGGCAATATTGATGACAGTGTGATTGATTTGATGGAAAAACATTTTGGATCATTTGACGTTCACGGTGCGGCTGAACAGATTACCGTTCCCAAATTCCAAAGTGGACAGCTCTTTCACAAGAAGAAAACCGAACAGAATCATATCTGTATTTCGTTTCCAGGCTGCAAAATCGGAGATCCCCTGCAGTTTGCCATGGTTGTATTGAACAATGCCATTGGTGGCGGCATGAGCTCCAGACTGTTCCAGGAAATTCGTGAAAAGCGCGGACTGGCATACTCCGTATATTCCTATCACAGTTCTCATGCGGACAGCGGATTGTTCACGATATATGCAGGTACTGCACCGAAACAAACGAAAGAAGTGTTGGATCTGACCAAAGAGGTTCTGCAGGATCTTGCCGTGAACGGTCTGACAGAAGATGAACTGCGCAAAGGAAAAGAACAGCTGAAAGGAAGTCTGATTCTCAGTTTGGAGAGTACGGGAAGCCGGATGAATCGTTTGGGTAAAAACGAACTGATGCTGGGCAGACACCATACGCTGGATGAAATGATAGCCAAAATTGAACAAGTAACGATGGATGATATCGATGCTGTACTTGACCTGATGTTCGCGGAGCCATTTGCGCTTGCTATGGTCGGTGCTTCCGATCGCACCATTGCTGGATTAAGAAGGGATGATTTTGTTGCATTACGTTCAAATTCAAAAGCTACCGGGCAATGAAGATATTAAGCTGCCTCAAAAAATGTCGGAGCTTGCATCAGGCTTTGATGTAGTTGCTGCGCTTCAGGAGGACGTTGTATTGCAGCCGGGACAGCGCACGCTGATTCCGACTGGCTTGGCCATGGCTATGCCTGCTGGCCTTGAAGCACAGATCCGCCCACGCAGCGGTCTGGCGTTCAAACACGGCATTACCTGTTTAAACACACCGGGTACCATTGATGCGGATTACCGGGGTGAGGTTAAGGTGCTATTGATTAATCTGGGCCAAGAGCCATTCACGATTGTACGGGGTGAACGCATTGCTCAGATCGTGTTTCAGACTGTGCCTGCTGTTGAACTAACCGAAGTGAACGAACTCTCGGAAACAGTTCGTGGCGAAGGCGGATTCGGTCATACCGGAAAATAATAAGCTGCTACGAATGATGAAGGGCCTTCCCATACGGGAAGGCTTTTTTGTTTAGAGAAGAGAAAGGAAATGTTTTCACCCCCCTGTGGGCCACTGCATACGATAAGGCATACATGTGGTGAAAGGAGTGACGTCCCGATGCTGACCGGAGTCCGGATAGTAGTCCTGGGCGGAGATGCGCGGCAGCTTGAAGTCATTCAAAAATGCGCAGAGCTGGATGCCACGGTAAGTGTGGTCGGTTTCGACAAGCTGGAGCGTCCTATTTCGGGGATCGAATATCATGAGCTGGAGGATGAGGTGTTGGCATCCGCGGATGTGGTGGTGCTCCCCGTAGTTGGTTGTGATGATCAGGGGAAAGTGAGCACCTCATTCAGTGACCAGCCGATTTTCCTGAAAAAAGAACAGATAGCGGCATTGCCAGAGCATTGTATTGTTTTCACAGGAATGGCAAAGCCATTTTTGCGTGAGTTGTGCGTGGATAACGGCTTACGGCTGATTGAAGTGCTGGATCGTGATGACATCGCGCTCTTCAACTCGATCCCGACAGCTGAGGGAGCGGTCGCGATGGCGATTCGGGAGACGGACTTCACGATCCACGGCTCGGAATGTATTGTGCTTGGGCTCGGCCGAACAGGATTCACAATGGCCAAAACGCTCCAGGGTCTTGGGGCAAATGTACGGGTGGGAATCAGGCGGGAAGAGGATGCGGCTCGGGCTAACATCATGGGCTGGAAGCCTTTCATGACAACGGATTTGGCCGCTCAAACCGGGGCAGTTGACTTGCTTTTTAATACGATACCGACTATGATAATCACAGCACAAATCCTGTCCAGAATGCCTCAAAAAGCAGTCATTATCGACCTCGCATCCGCTCCTGGCGGCTGTGATTTCAGATATGCTGAAAAACGCGGCATTAAAGCGCTTCTAGCGCCAGGCCTCCCCGGCATTGTTGCTCCCAAAACGGCTGGCGGCATTATTGCCGACGCGTTGATCCGTTTGCTTTTGGAAGAACAAAACGCACGGGAGGTTGAACAATGAACTGGAAGGGTAAAACGGTAGGTTATGCGATTACAGGTTCTCATTGTACGTTTGAAGAGGTTATGCCGGTAATTAGCCGGTTTGTGGCTGAGGGTGCGAATGTCGTTCCGATTATTTCCAATTCGGTTTTAACAACGGATACGCGCTTTGGTACGGCTCAGAACTGGCAAAAACAGTTGAAAGATATAACTGGGAATGATATTATTTCTACAATTGTTGAGGCGGAACCGCTGGGGCCATCCAAATTGCTTGATGTGCTCGTAATTGCTCCCTGCACAGGGAACACAACGAGTAAGCTGGCTAATGCGATGACCGATAGCCCTGTGCTGATGGCAGCCAAAGCCCAGATGCGGAATCAGCGTCCGGTAGTGCTTGCCATCTCCACAAATGATGGCCTGGGACTGAATGCCGCGAACATCGCCAAACTGCTTGTAGCAAAATATATTTACTTTGTACCGTTCGGGCAGGATGATCCGGTGAAGAAACCAAACTCGTTAGTGGCAAAGATGGAACTTATTCCGGAGGCATGCTGGAGTGCACTGGAAGGTCAACAGTTACAGCCGATGATCGTAGAACGCTCTGCACAGGCTTAATCGTTTATTGACCAAGTTTAACGTTTGTTTACGGGTTGGATTTCGCTGTGGAGAAGTTCCAGGATAACGGTTATACGCATGAAGAAATGAACTTGGTTAGGTTAGACAAAGAAAATCATGGGGGACGATACGTCGGAAGTTTAACAGCTTCCTGTGTACGCGTTCCTGTCGTTGAAGGGCATTCCTGCTTGCACCGAATTGATCGCAAGCGGGATGCGTTCATGGAGATATGCATGTCGTGATCGGTGATAAACCGACCTTCAGTTAGTGAATTGCTTAGAGCAAGCAATCTACAGAGGAAAAACGGCATATAATGTCGTAATCATTGCTGAATTTATTGCATCGGAACGCTCCCTGGGTTGATCCATTTGTTGATTTGACCGTGTCCAGTCTTCTTGCGTACACAAATGGAGGAATTAAGATGCGTATCATGGTACAGAAATTTGGAGGCACGTCGCTTTCTACGGTTCAGGCGAGAGAGCACGTGCTCCGTCATATTAAACGTGAACTTGAGGCAGGACTGAGTCTTGTCATTGTTGTGTCGGCTATGGGCCGCCGGGGCGAACCATATGCTACGGATACATTGCTCGACTGGGCAGCGCAAAATGGTAATTCACTGTCTGCACGTGAAAAGGATTTATTGTTGTGCTGTGGTGAGATCATATCGGCTACAACACTCAGCAGTCTGCTTGAACATGAAAACATCCCCACAACTGTGCTGACTGGTGCGCAGGCAGGCTTTGTGACGGACGACAATTTCGGGAATGCCCGGATTTTGGATGTCCGTCCTGTTCGTGTGCTGGAGGAGCTTCAAAAAAACCGTGTTGTTATTGTTACGGGTTTCCAAGGGCAGACAGAGAGCGGAGACTTTACCACATTAGGCCGTGGCGGCAGTGATACATCAGCTACAGCATTGGGTGCTGCTCTTCAGGCGGAGATGGTGGATATCTATACCGATGTAAACGGCATTTTGACCGCTGATCCGCGGATTGTGGAGGATGCACGTCCGTTAACTGTGGTGAGTTATGCCGAGATCTGTAATATGGCGCATCACGGGGCCAAAGTCATTCACCCCCGAGCAGTTGAAATTGCAATGCAATCCCAAATTCCTGTACGCGTACGATCCACTTTTGCAGACAGTGAAGGAACCCTTGTTACCCATCCGGAAGGATTCCAGGATGTGCAGACAGGCATAGTAGATCGTTATGTGACGGGTATTGCTTACGTTAGCAACGTAACCCAGATCACAGTAGATGTGCCGGGAGGCGCGGATCGGCTGCAGCTGAAAGTCTTCAAAACAATGGCTGAAAATTCGATTAGTGTTGATTTTATTAATGTTACCCCTTCAGGAGTCGTCTATACTGTGTTCGACAGTGACTCTGAAAAAGCAATTCAAGTTTTGCAAGAGATTGGTCTTAAACCTCAAAGTCTGTCCGGCTGTGCCAAAGTTTCGGTGATCGGCGGTGGAATTAACGGTGTGCCTGGTATCATGGCAAGAATCGTTGAATCGTTAACACTGGCTGACATTCAGATCTTGCAATCGGCAGATTCGAACACAACCATCTGGGTACTTGTAAAAAAAGAAGATATGGTTCAGGCCCTGAGGGCGCTTCACACCTCGTTCGAACTTCATTTGTAATTTGAAGCGTGCGGAGCCAGACCTGTTTTG
Organism: Paenibacillus pabuli; assembly: GCF_039831995.1. Taxonomy (NCBI): domain Bacteria; kingdom Bacillati; phylum Bacillota; class Bacilli; order Caryophanales; family Paenibacillaceae; genus Paenibacillus; species Paenibacillus pabuli. The sequence goes on along the minus strand of NZ_JBDOIO010000003.1, from coordinate 1,696,954 downwards.
AAGGAGGAAATCGAATTGGACTTTGGAAGATTGATTACAGCAATGGTCACTCCGTTCAACGAACAGGGGGAGATTCATTGGGAGGAAACTGCAAGGCTTATAGACTATTTAATTGCAGATCAAAAATCTGAAGCACTTGTGGTGTCCGGTACGACCGGTGAATCTCCTACACTTAGCGACAGTGAGAAGGTGCAGCTTTTTGAGTTTGCAGTGAAGCATGCTGCAGGAAGATGCAAAATCATTGCCGGAACAGGGTCTAACAATACTGCCCATTCGATCCATCTGACACAAGAAGCTGAACGTGTCGGTGTGGATGGGGTCCTTTTGGTCGTTCCTTATTACAACAAACCAAGCCAAGAAGGCATGTTCAAACATTTTGAAGCCATTGCGAGCTCAACCAAGCTGCCTGTAATGCTATATAACGTACCAGGCCGTACCGCAGCAAGCCTGTCTACTGCCACTACGCTTCGCCTGGCTCAGATTCCGAATATCGTGGCTACGAAGGAATGTGCTCCCTTGGAGCAAGTGACACTGGTTGCTGCAGGTGCACCCGATCACTTCAAAGTTTACTCGGGAGATGACGCATCAGGTTTACCAGCAATCACGGTGGGAGCATATGGCATTGTCAGTGTTGCGAGTCATATAGTCGGTGCGGAGATGAAACAGATGATTGATGCATTCGTTGGGGGAGACACACAAAAAGCAACCCAATTGCATCAGCAACTTTTCCCAGTGTTCAAAGGTTTATTTGAGTGTCCGCAGCCTTTGCCGAACCCGGTTGCAGTGAAATACGCTCTGACGTTGCGTGGATTAAACGTTGGTTCAGTGCGTCTTCCGCTGATTGCTCCAACCGACGAGGAGCAGGGCTTTATCCGTGCCTTGCTTAATGAATAGCAAGCATGCTCTTGTCTAAAAATTATTAATTTTTATAACATATACAAACAAACAGGAACCGCTCTTCAGAGAAAGAAGAAGCGGTTCTTTTTTTGCTTTTTAGAGTTGTTTCATCCTTGCTGTCAGAGGGAAACCTAAGGCTTAACGACAGAGTGACTTGTTTTTTTTGTTTTTAATCATGTATAATGATGTCAAGTGACTGGGTGCGGTATTTTTTTGAAATTGAAAGCGACATCGTTTCGAGATGTGGCTTTGCGGTGAAAAGGGAAGGAACGGCTAAGAAGGAATCATTTCAAATCCAACTTGTTGGAGAAGGGGAATTGCTTCGAGGAACTTCTTCCAAATATCGTGAATAAAGGTGTTCTTTTGCATACATGCCTATGTATTGGTTTGTAATGTGGAGATTACTTTTTTAACTTACAATAAATAAAATAATAAGGTACGACGTCCAACTACCATAGGAGGTTCAGATTCATTTGTCTAAGAAAAATAATAACGATAAACTGATGATTTTTGCACTGGGCGGCGTAGGCGAGATTGGTAAAAATATGTACGTCATCCAATACGCTAACGACATTGTAGTCGTAGATGCTGGTCTTAAATTCCCTGAAGAAGATATGCTTGGAATTGACATTGTCATTCCTGACATTTCGTACTTGACTGAGAACCGTGACAAAGTAAGAGGAATTATTTTGACTCACGGTCACGAAGATCATATCGGTGGATTACCGTATGTTCTGAAACACCTTAACGTTCCTGTATATGGAACCAAGCTTACACTCGGACTGGTTGAAAACAAACTGAAAGAAGCCAATTTGCTGGGTGAAACAAAACGCATTCTGATTGACGCTGATTCCGAGATCCAACTTGGATCGGTATTGAAAGCAACATTCTTTGCTACTAACCATAGTATTCCGGATTCCGTTGGTGTATGTGTTGAAACTCCAGAAGGTGCTGTAGTTCATACAGGTGACTTCAAATTCGACCACACACCAGTCAATGGTCAATATGCAGATCTTCAGCGTATGGCACAGATCGGTACAAATGGCGTTCTCGCACTTTTGTCTGACAGTACCAATGCTGAGAAACCAGGCTTCACGCCTTCTGAGAAAAATGTTGGGATCGTTTTGGAAGATATCTTCCGTAAAGCGAGCCAGCGTGTAGTTGTAGCTACTTTTGCTTCCAACGTACACCGGATTCAACAGGTCATTAATGCAGCAGATGTGACTGGCCGCAAAGTGGCTGTTATTGGACGCAGCATGGTGAATGTTGTAGGTATTGCTTCGGATCTGGGTTATCTGGAAATTCCGGACGGTATGATCATTGAACCTGAAGAAGTAGGTAAAATGGCTGCAGACCGTGTTGTTATTCTTTGCACAGGAAGTCAAGGCGAGCCAATGTCTGCATTGACTCGGATGGCTCGTTCTACTCACCGTAAAGTAGACATTCTTCCTGGTGACACAGTTATTATCGCAGCAACACCGGTACCGGGTAATGAGAAGTATGTAGGCCGTACCATTGATGAATTGTTCCGTCTCGGAGCTAATGTTCATTACAGTGGTGCGAACAGCGGTGTACACGTATCTGGACACGGTAGCCAGGAAGAGCTCAAGCTGATGCTTAACCTGATGAAACCTAAGTTCTTCCTGCCAATTCACGGGGAATTCCGTATGCAGCGCCGTCACGCAGTTCTTGCTGAATCTGTAGGTATCGATCCTGACAACATCTTCATCACGGATATCGGTGAAGTGGTTGAGATTCAAGGTGGAGCAGCTCGCAAGGCTGGTAAAGTTACTGCAGGTAACGTACTGATCGACGGATTGGGTGTAGGCGACGTTGGTAACATCGTATTGCGCGATCGCAAACTGTTATCCCAGGATGGAATTCTTGTCGTTGTAGTAACCCTCAGCAAACAAGATGGTAAAATTGTATCCGGTCCGGATATCATTTCCCGCGGATTTGTATACGTACGGGAATCCGAAGGATTGCTTGACGAAGCCAACCGTATTGTCAGCAGCACACTGCAAAAGTTGATGAGTGAGAATGTAAACGAATGGGCTTCACTCAAAACCAATGTAAAAGATGCACTGGGACGCTTCCTGTATGAGCAAACTCGTCGCAGACCGATGATTTTGCCAATTATCATGGAAGTTTAAAATAAACTAAAATCATATATTCAGGCACACAGTCGCCCCTGATCTACGAGTAATATTGGACGGTTCCTCGTAGATCAGGGGCTTTTTTTGCTTTTTACGAATTGGCGTGGACGATGTAAGGGATTTTTGGCAGGTCTTCGGGTATAAGTAGGCTGGAAAATTCCCCATACTAAGGAATACATTAAAATGGTTATGGGGAAGGGGATTAACATAATGAGTGAGTATATAAACGGCAAGCAGACATCCAAGTCGAATCAACCCGAGACGGAGACACCCAACATGCCTGCCCAGGAGGACAAAGGCCTCGCTCCCGTTACAGAGGCAATCCAGCAGTTCGGACAGACTCAGTCACCTGCAGGGGAGTCCAATATTTTTTGTATGACGATTATTGGACAGGTTGAAGGTCACTTGATTCTGCCCCCGCAAAACAAAACAACCAAGTACGAGCATATTATTCCGCAGTTGGTTGCTGCAGAACAGAATCCCCGGATTGAAGGTATCCTGATCATTCTGAACACCGTGGGAGGAGACGTGGAGGCAGGTTTGGCGATCGCTGAGATGATAGCTTCTCTGAGCAAGCCTACCGTTACCGTTGTTATTGGCGGAGGACATAGCATAGGAGTTCCAATCGCAGTGGCTTCCACATATTCATTAATTGCCGGAAGTGCAACAATGACGATTCATCCCATCCGTATGAACGGACTTGTTATTGGTGTCCCTCAAACATTTGAATACATGGAGAAAATGCAGGAACGGGTTGTTCGCTTTGTCACCACACATTCGAATATCTCAGAGGATATGTTCAAAGAACTCATGTTTAAAACAGGGGAATTGAACCGGGATATTGGTACGGCTGTTGGGAGTGCTGATGCAGTCAAATACGGATTAATGGATGCGGTTGGCGGCATTGGTCAAGCCATTGCCCAGTTGAACAAGCTCATGGGAGACAAGAGACAGACTCTGCACGCAGGAGGACTTACACAATGACCATGTATACTGTAATGCCACCGGAGCATCTCTGGTCGGGGATGTGGAATGAAGGGGAAGATACGCGTGAAGTCAAGATTAATGGTTTATTGATGCAGATCAGACCGGTTAGTGATAGTGAAGCGGTTATTGTGCGTTTGCTTGACTGCCCGCTTGAAGCGTATCTTGATCCCGCCAATATGCCTGGCTCTAAAGTTCCTCTTTCAGGTAACGCGGGACCAACATAACACGACGAAAAAAGACAAATAGGGCAAGAAAAGAACATATGTACGGATTATATTTGTATGGTATAATATTCTTCTGGGGGTGACCTGATTTTGGCCAGAAGAAAAAAGAAGAAGAAAAAAGGCGCTGCGTTCAGCGGCGTTTTAAAATATGAGATTTACGGGATTGTGCTCATTACCCTTGCGGTTATCGCTTTATCTGGAGAAGCAACCGTAGGGCGTTCACTATCCAAAATGTTCGGATTAATGCTCGGAAAATTCTATTTTGCCATTCCGCTGGTTGGGATCTACTACGGATTGATGGTTATGATACACCGAAAGTGGCCGAGCGGGTGGACAACTCGCAAGACAGGGCTTGTCCTTCTGGTGTTTGCGTTAACCTTGATGAGTACCGTATCTGCAATGCATCAGAAGCTTATCCCTGTTGGAGCTCTCGAGCCTGGAGCGGTTATTACACAAGTACATAACGATATGCAGACCGAACTGCTTCAACCCGCGCCTGGTGAACGTGATTCCATGTTAAATAAGGACATAAGTGGCGGCTACATTGGGGCTGCTCAATTTGCTCTGTTCCTGTGGCTGTTCGGCAGTCTAGGTGCCCGTTTGATTATGATCGTGATGTTTATTATTAGTTTTATGCTGATTACGAATCTGTCCTATGTCGATCTGGTACGCATTTTCAGAACCAAGGTATGGGATGCCGGCAGTTCGATCTACAAAAAGCTGGAGTCCAGACCGTCAGCGCGTTCTGCTGCAACATCCTCGGGGAAAAAAGGTGGAGCTGCTCGTAAAGTGGTTCCTATTCCCGCGGATATCGAAGATGATGAAGAGGACGACTTGGAAGAGATGCAGCTTCCCAAACGAAAAGCGCCCATTTTCTTTCAATTGTTTGGTAAGTGGGGTGCGGATCGGGAGAAGATAAAATCTGACCGAGAGATGGAGCAAGAGCAGCCAACGGCAGCGGAGCAGGTGTTATATCGAGCAGAGCCGGATCATTTTGCTGAATCCTGGAATGAAGAGCCGTCATTTGTCTCAGATGTTCCCTCTCCTGTTGGAGGGGCTGCTCCACAGAAAACCAGTTCAGCTCCAATTATCCGTGATTTCTTCGAACATGTCAGAGCAGAGGATCATGTCAAGGATGATGATCTGGACGATGCGTATCCATTCCCTGAGGACATTTCAGACTCCAGCCAAGGAGACGACATTCCGATCAAGGTTAGTGATGAACTGGTGGATGGAGCCGGTTGGCCTATAAACGAGGCCGGTACTGATCACCTGAGTGAGATGGAGAATAGCCTGGAAGGACAACCTGGGTTAAACGATACATCTTCGGGGATGGACAGTGGAAGTGCCGAGGGACAGGATATGGAGCCCATTAAACCGCCTCCTCCACCTCCGAAGCCGTACAAGCTTCCTTCGTTCCGCCTGCTTGCGAAGCCAAACAACGGCGGCAAGGGCGGGGACCAAAAAGATTATATGCAGACTGCCCGTAAGCTTGAAGCCACACTAGAAAGCTTCGGTGTGCGGGCAAAAGTGCTTGAAGTGGTTAGAGGACCAGCGGTTACGCGATATGAAATTCAACCGGATATTGGTGTGAAAGTTAGCCGAATTGTAAGTTTGACTGATGATATCGCACTGGCATTAGCTGCCAAGGATATCCGGATGGAAGCACCGATTCCTGGTAAGTCAGCGATCGGTATCGAGGTGCCTAACGGTGAAGTTTCAGTTGTAACGATGCGTGAGGTTATGGAAACATCCACGTTCCAGGATGCAGAATCCAAAGTGACTATTGCATTTGGACGGGACATTTCTGGTCAGACCATCATCGGCAACCTCGCCCGTATGCCCCATTTGCTTGTTGCGGGTGCTACAGGTTCTGGTAAATCGGTATGTATTAACGGGATTATCACCAGTATTCTATACAAAGCCAAGCCGGATGAAGTGAAATTTCTGATGGTCGACCCGAAAATGGTTGAGCTTAATGTATACAATGGCATTCCTCATCTGATGGCTCCGGTAGTGACGGATCCCAAGAGAGCTTCGCTTGCCCTCAAAAAAATTGTGGTGGAGATGGAGAAGAGATATGAGCTGTTCTCCAAATCGGGTACACGGAATGTCGAAGGTTACAACAACCTGATGAAGGACAATCCGGCAGCTGTATTGCCATACATCGTTGTTATTGTGGACGAGCTTGCGGATCTGATGATGGTTGCTGCAGGGGATGTAGAAGATGCCATTGCGCGTCTTGCCCAAATGGCACGTGCTGCGGGGATTCATCTCATTATTGCTACGCAGCGGCCTTCCGTTGATGTCATTACTGGTGTCATCAAAGCGAATATCCCTTCCCGGATCGCATTCGGTGTGTCTTCACAGGTGGACTCCCGGACGATCTTAGATATGGGGGGAGCAGAGAAACTGCTGGGCCGTGGCGATATGCTCTTCATGCCAATGGGAGCTTCCAAGCCAGTACGTGTGCAGGGAGCTTTTATGAGTGATGAAGAAGTTGAGAATATTGTTAATTATGTGCGTGGCCAAGGTGAAGCACAGTATGATGAATCCATTGTGCCTGAAGTCGATGATTCCGTTCAAGCGGCAGATGAAGTACAGGATGAACTGTACGAGCAGGCTGTGCAAATTATATTGGAAGCGAAGCAAGCTTCCGTATCCTTGCTTCAGCGGCGAATGAGAGTGGGTTATACCCGCGCTGCACGTCTGATTGACTCTATGGAGGCTCGTGGCGTTATTGGCCCGTATGAGGGCAGTAAGCCTAGGGAGGTTTTAATCTCGCTGGAACAATATCAACAAAATAAAATAAGTTCTTAAGCAGAATCGAGTATATGTATCTGTGCAGACCCCAACGATAAGTTGGGGGCTTTTTTGTTGTTGATGGGCGTTGAAGTTTTGCCATGTTGTCCAATGATCGGGTGATTTGGTGCATAGGAAGCAAGCAGGCTTGTCATAATAACGTTAGCGATTCTGTTAATCCCACAAGAGAAAGGTAGAGCACAGTCGATGCGAAAAATGAACATATGGCTTTTCACTGCGATCTTGCTGATGTCTGCATTGGGAATTCGTTATTTGCTCCCGGATCATTCGGCAACCCAAGAATCCAAACCAAATATCTCCCAAGTGGAAGAGAAGACGCTGCCCACCTTCAGTAGCAACACCGTGCAGTATGGAAGCTATGGGCAGGATGTATACGAACTCCAAGGCAGACTGAAGTACTTAGGTTTTTACAATGGTAAAATCGACAGTAACTTTGGCAGCAGCACGCTAAAATCCGTAAAGTGGTTTCAATCTGAATTCGGCATGAAGGCGGATGGTGTGGTTGGCGCTAAAACTAAGCTGAAGTTGTACAATGCCACCAAACAATGGTCCCCGACCGAGCCGCCACTGCACAAAGAATCATCAGGCCAGGGTGAGGACAAAAACAACAATGCGGATAAAGAGCAGGATAATATGGGTTCCGCAAACTCCATGGGCTTATCTGAGAATGAAATTAAGATTATGGCCAACGCGGTATATGGAGAATCCCGGGGAGAACCTTTTGAAGGTCAGGTTGCTGTAGCAGCAGTCATATTGAATCGCGTAAAATCACCGAGTTTTCCAAATACACCATCCGGTGTCATTTTCCAGCCAGGTGCATTTACTGCCGTAGCTGATGGGCAGATCTATCTGGAACCCAATGCTCAGGCACGTAAAGCAGTTGAGCAGGCAATGAATGGCTGGGACCCATCAGGCGGTTGCCTGTATTACTTTAATCCCAAGACGGCCACTTCCAAATGGATCTGGACCCGTCCTCAGGTGAAAACAATCGGTCAGCATATCTTTTGTATGTGATGATGTTGGAAGCAACCAGAAGAGGTGTCTTCGGTTGCTTCTTGCCTTTTGCATGGGTTAAAATGGTTGTTGCACTTGAGAGTTACCGAGATCATGCATAACAAATGACGCCGTAAAGGGGTTTTGACATTTGAATACATCAGGATTTGAACGGGGCAGCCAAAAGGAGTTTCGTATCCATGTAATGCCCACTAAACGTTTCAAGACTTTTGCTATCTCGTTGTATGCAGGAGTCCCGCTGCAAGAGGAAACGGTCACCAAAGTAGCGCTTACGCCATTTGTGCTTCGTCGTGGAACCCAGTCTTATCCTGAAACAACGGAGTTTCGTGAGCAATTGGAACATTTGTATGGGGCTGGTTTCGGGTTTGACGTATACAAGCGCGGAGATTACCAGATCGTGCAATTCCGGATGGACACGATTAATGATTCCTTTGTAGGCGGGGATGAACAGCTTCTGGATCGTTCCTTTGCGTTTTTGGGAGAGGTACTTACTCGGCCGGCTCTGGAAGATGGGCATTTCCGGACAGCCTATGTGCAGTCAGAACGTGAGACTGTCCGCAAACAGCTGGAGTCTGTTGTAAATGATAAAATGCGTTATGCGGCAGAGCGCAGTATCGAGGAAATGTGTAAAAACGAGCCGTATCGCCTGCATCCATTAGGGAAACGTCAGGATTTGCCGGGAATTGAACCCGATGCCTTAACTACCGCTTATCAGACGTGGCTGCAGCAGGCAAGTATGGATCTGTATGTAGTAGGCGACACGACCCTCGAAGAAGTAGAAAGTCTAGTTCAAAAACACTTTGATGTAAATCGTGCACATTCCTCTAATTATGTGACAAACCAGGCCGTCCGTGGTGACAAAGAAGTGGAGACGGTCGTTGAACGACTAAATGTTAACCAAGGCAAACTAAATATGGGACTTCGCACCTCCATTACGTATGGAGACCCGCAATATGCAGCAGCATTAATGTACAACGGCATTCTTGGAGGGTATCCGCATTCCAAATTGTTCGTTAATGTTCGTGAAAAGGAGAGTCTGGCGTACTATGCTTCCTCCCGATATGACGGACATAAAGGCATCGCTACGATTCAATCCGGAATTGAAATTCCCAATTACGAAAAAGCTGTTACGATCATCAAGCAGCAGTTAGATGAAATGAAAAACGGAAACATTAGTGATCTGGAAATGTCTCAGACCAAAGCAATGATCCGCAATTTGCTCAAAGAAATGCAGGATTCTGCTTTTGAGATGATAGCTTATGACTTTAATCGTCAGTTATCAGGCAAAGAGCGGACCGCTGACGAGCTGCTCGCTCAGGTTGAGCAAATCAGCAAAGAAAACGTTCGTGAGGCGGCAGAGCAATTCCGGCTGGACACGATCTACTTCTTGCGGGATGAGAAGGGGGAATAACTGGTGGAGAGCATACATTACGAGCATTTGCAGGAAACGCTGTACCACGAAGTCATGGATAATGGGCTTCATGTCTATGTATTGCCCAAACCCGGATTCCAGAAAACCTTTGCCACGTTTGCAACCAAATACGGCTCTGTAGACAATCATTTTCAGGTGGAAGGTCAGGAAGAAGTGCAGGTTCCCGACGGTATTGCTCATTTTCTGGAACATAAAATGTTTGAGGAGCCGACAGGGGATATTTTTGCTACTTTTGCGTCCAATGGAGCGTCGGCCAATGCTTTTACGAGTTTTGACCAGACCGTTTATTTATTCTCTGCGACAGAACATGTGAATGAAAATATACAAACATTAGTCAACTTTGTGCAAAACCCTTATTTTACGGACCAGAATGTGGACAAGGAAAAAGGTATTATTGCACAAGAAATTAATATGTATGCCGATAATCCGGACTGGCGTGTCTATTTTGGATTGATCGAAGCGATGTACCAAAAACACCCAGTGCATATAGACATTGCGGGAACGGTTGAATCAATCGGCACGATAACCAAAGAAACGCTGTACACGTGTTACAATGCCTTTTATCATCCAAGTAACATGCTTTTATTTGTAGTAGGTGGAGTCGAACCACAAGAAGTCATGGACATGGTTCGTTCGAACCAGGCGGAGAAAAACTACGAACCTCAAGGTGAGATCAAACGGATATTTGAAGAGGAACCTGCTGGGGTCGTGGAAGCCAGACGAGAAGCACGGCTCGCGGTTTCATTGCCGAAGTGTCTGTTTGGCTTTAAGGAAACGGATGTTGGATTCACGGGGGAAAATCTGCTGCGGCGCGATATGACGACCAAGTTAATGCTGGATCTTTTATTCGGCTCCAGCACGGCCCTGTTTCAAAAACTGTATGACGAAGATCTCATCTCGGACAGCTTCGGGCATGAATACATCAGTTCGCCGCAGTATGCGTTTTCTGTCGTCGGTGGTGATACTAAAGACCCGGATCTATTGCTGGCTCGCATACGGGAAGAGGTGGATGCCATTGTTAAGAAGGGATTCGAAGCTTCAGACTTTGAGCGTGCCCGCAAAAAGAAAATCGGGGGATATTTGCGCATGCTTAATTCACCGGAGAATATTGCACATGAATTTACCCGTGAGCAGTTCCGTGGCGGTGATTTTTTCAACATGGTTCCCATATATGAATCAATCACACTGGAGGAAGTAAATCGCAGACTGGAAGAGCATATTCGCTGGGAACAACTGGCTGTATCGCTTGTCGTGAGTCCGTAAAATGGAGAGGGGAACAGGACAAATGAAGCCGATTGGAGACATGACAGTACTTGTTACTGGAGCAAGCGGAGGTATAGGGGCAGCTATTGCAGAACGGTTTGCCATGGTTGGCATGAACGTGGTAATCCACTATATGAAATCCCATGAGGCAGCCAACGAGGCGGCGAGAAGGTGCATGGAAAAGGGCAGCGGCAAAGTAATGACGGTGTCCGCAGATCTTCGCAGCCGGGAACAGATTGAACGTATGCGTGAAAAACTGGAGTCCCATGGATTGATGCCTGACATTCTGGTAAATAACGCAGGTATTTCACATTATGGGTTGTTGTCTGACGTGACTGAAGAAATATGGGATGAAGTGATGGCCATTAACTTGAAAGGCACATTTATGTGTACTCAGATCATGATGCCACACATGATTTCGCAGCGTTATGGACGAATTATTAATGTATCCTCCATCTGGGGATTATCAGGCGCATCTTGTGAGGTGTTATACTCCACCACGAAAGGTGGCGTAAATGCCTTTACGAAAGCTCTTGCGAAAGAGCTTGCGCCTTCAGGTGTTACCGTAAATGCGGTAGCCCCCGGAGCTGTACAAACTTCAATGCTGAATCACCTGGATCAGGATGAACTGAAAATGCTGGAGGAGGAAATTCCAGCCGGGCGACTTGCTCAGCCTGATGAAATTTCGTCACTTGTTTATTTTCTCGCGCTACCGGAATCTGGTTATATTAACGGCCAGATCATTAGCCCTAATGGAGGCTGGCTTACCTGAAGTGTGGCAGTTTGACGGCTCCCGGCTTGCTGGATGATTTATCCTGTATATTAATTGCCCGGTAGGCACATATTACAACTGTTGATTTTAAATCTCATGCGACAGCTAAGGAGGATTTATCATGTCAACAGATAAAACGGTGCTCAGCAGTTTTGACACATGGAAAAAGTTCTTGGGTGATCGCGTACAGCAAGCCGAGAAGATGGGGATGAGTGAAGATACCATCAACAAACTTGCGTATGAGATTGGTGACTTTCTGGATGAGAAAGTGGATCCAGCGAACCATTCCAACCGGGCATTGAAAGAAATATGGGATGTCGGCGATGCCGAAGAGCGTCGTACGATTGCGCGCCTGATGGTCAAACTGGCCAAACAAAACGCATAAGCTGCACCGATGGAAAGCTCCCGCAAGGGGGCTTTTCTCTAATGATTACAGACCTGTTCTTGTAATTCATTTTCTTTTTATATATCATTAACGTGACCCATTTTTAGAAGATGTCTCAGTTCGGTGTCCTTCGGACACGTTCTGTTGCTGTCGAACAATGTGGAATATTGCATTACGGGGTGTTTAAATGGAATCTAAACAATGGTATATGGAATACAAAATACATAAGAACAGACCCGGTTTGTTGGGGGACATTGCCTCCATGCTGGGGATGCTTGAAGTGAATATATTGACCATTAACGGTGTTGAAGGCAAGACAAGGGGAATGCTGCTTGAATCCGATGACGATGAGAAGATTCGTTTGCTGGGTGAGATGCTTGCAAAAGTGAACAGCATTACCGTCTCTGCGCTGCGCCAGCCCAAACTGGTCGACATTTTGGCTGTGCGTCATGGCCGATACATTGACCGCGATTCCGATGATCGCAAAACTTTTCGTTTCACCCGGGATGAACTTGGGTTACTTGTGGACTTTTTGGGTGAAGTATTTAAAAGGGAAGGCAATCAGGTTATCGGCCTGAGGGGCATGCCTCGTGTCGGTAAAACGGAATCAATAATCGCTGGCAGCGTTTGTGCAATGAAACGATGGACGTTTGTTTCGTCTACTTTGCTTCGTCAAACCATAAGGAGCCAGCTCTCCGAGGACGAAATGAACCCAAACAATGTGTTTATCATTGATGGCATTGTAAGTACGATTCGTTCAAGTGAACGGCATTATAATCTGTTGCAGGATATTATGACGATGCCGAGCACCAAAGTCATTGAGCATCCTGATATTTTTGTGCAGGAATCGGAATATGACTATAATGATTTTGATATTATTATTGAACTTCGCAACAGTCCGAATGAGGAAATTATTTATGATACGTTTACGGCCAGCTACACCGACGAACTGTAAGGCTCCGTACGGAATCATGGAATAGATAGCAACAACCAAAGAGAAATGATCAACATAAGGAGGAGATGGCATGTCTGAACTGGGTCAGCAGTTAAGAGAGGCCCGGCTGCAAAAAGGGATGAGTCTCGACGATGTACAGGAAATGACTAAAATTCGCAAGAGGTATCTGGAAGCTATAGAGGCTGGGGACTATAAGGTGCTGCCTGGCAGCTTTTACGTGCGAGCTTTCATTAAAACCTATGCGGAGACGGTGGGACTAAACCCTGATGAGCTGCTGGAGGGACACAAAAAAGATGTACCGGCAGAGGAAACGGAAGCGACGATGGAGCCCGTGATTCAAAAACGTTCGAGTCGGCCAGTAGAGCGCAGTAATCGATGGATGTCTGTAGCGTTAATGTGGACATTTCCGATTCTGATTGTTGCCTTGCTGTACGTGTATGTAGTCATGAACAGAGATGATGCAGATACGCAAGGTGTGGATCAAACCAAAATTACAGACAGTCAGCAAACGCCAAATGACCAACCTGATGAGACGACGGACAACGGGCAAGCGTCCACTCCACCGGATAACGACTCTACAGGTCAAGAAACCGGTCAGGGAGAAGGAGAAGCAGGTGGCAATGGTGGTGGTAACGATGCTGCTGGTGAGACGGATACCGAAGGCCAAACGGATGAACAAACCCCGAATGACGCCGAAGATCAAGAGCCTGCAGATAATGCTGGGGCAGTAACGGTTGCTGAAGATGGTAAATCGGGTAATATTACGAATTTCAAAGTAAATGGAAGTGCAGGTCAACCGGTTAAGGTTACCATTAATGCTTCGGGTCAGAGCTGGCTCGAAGTGTATAAAGGTGAAAATTCAAGCGGAGAAAAACTGCAATTTGGTATGACAGCTGATGGAGACAGTATGTCTTTTGATCTGGATAGTACCGGCTTGTACATTAAGTCTGGATATGCTGCTGCTACGACCATTGAAGTTGGAGGTCAAGTCGTAACGGATGGTAAGGCCACCAACCGGATTCGTCTTCAATTAGGAGATGAAAGTGCAGGCACATCTACCGAAACGAACTCAAGCTCTGTCGAAGGATCCGAAGCAGGAACCGAAGGCTCTGCCACAGGCGGCGAATAAGGGTATTAACTGCGGGAGACAATAAGATTGTCTTCACTTGCAGTTAACTTTCGGTAAAGCGAGGTGGATGGCTATGACAGTCAGCTGGATCGTCACAGGTTTGGGAATCATTGTCAGCCTCCTGGGTTATTATTTGACTCCAAGCGCTTGGGGTTACGGAATTTTGGGCTTTGGACTTGCACACGTCGTTTTGGGCGTGCTCGATATGTTCAGACAGCCCAACCGCAGCCGATATTAGATTGCTGTGCGTTAAAGCATTTTTGGCTACTGCAAAAAGCGGTGGTCGAAAATGCTTTTTCGTTTATTTACCCCTTCAAAATTAGACTTTTCCGGGGCGAATCCTCTATAATGTTACACAGAACAAATGATTAATTGAAAGGGTGACCAGATTGAGCTCAGAAAATTCGTTCGATATCGTGTCCAAAATGGACTTGCAGGAATTAACGAATGCCGTTACACAGACGGAAAAGGAAATCAGCACACGTTACGATTTTAAGGGCAGCAAAAGCAGCTTAAAACTGGACAAGGATGCATTGACAATTGTATCCGATGATGAAACCAAACTTAAGGCTGTCATTGATGTACTTCAATCCAAAATGGCTAAGCGGAATCTGCCGCTCAAAAACATTGACTATGGCAAAGTGGAGCCAGCTTCATCCGGCACAGTACGCCAGCGTCTGAGTTTTAAACAGGGAATTGATCAGGATATCGCGAAAAAGATCAATATTCTGATTCGGGATTCCAAAATGAAGGTGAAGAGTCAGATTCAAGGGGACCAGCTCCGGGTAACTGGTAAGAGTAAAAATGATTTGCAAGCCGTTATGCAGCTTTTGAATGGTGCCAATCTGCCTCTTGATTTGCAATATACCAATTTCAAATAAGTTTGTTACGTCCATTTTTGTTGTGGAAAAACGTGTTTTGACACTGCAATTGGCGTATATTATACTAAGTGTGCATTGCTAGCAATCAAGCATAAAGCCCAGTCATCATCGTTTTGCTGACTTTGTGAAAAGCAGTACACCTTTTGGAGGTCGCCGGAACGTTTAAAACGATTTTGCGTTTGAACGGTTGACTTTATTTTTTGCGTTTTTACATATGAGATCAGTGGTGTACTCAGTGAATTTTACATGTTCACCTTCCGGATGATGGATACGGGATTAAGATGATTGTTTGGAGTATTGGAGGATAAGAGGGAGGGCGTCTTGTGAATTTACCCAACCGGATTACGCTTGCACGAATTTGCTTAATCCCTTTTTTAATGGTGTTTCTGCTCGTGGACTTTCCATTTTATCCGGAGCCTTTGCAGATTGGAAGTTTATCGCTTCCGTATAATCAGCTGATCGCTGCCATTATCTTCATCATTGCAGCCAGTACGGATGGAATTGATGGATATCTGGCACGAAAAAACAATATGGTCACCAATTTGGGCAAGCTGCTTGACCCTCTGGCTGACAAGCTGTTAGTGACTGCAGTGCTCATTTCACTTGTTGAGATGGGTAAGCTGGATTCATGGATTGCTGTCGTCATCATCAGTCGGGAGTTTGCGGTGACGGGTCTTCGCCAAATTGCTTTGCTGGATGGATCGGTTGTTGCGGCCAGCAGCTGGGGCAAGCTGAAAACCGTCGTGCAGATCATAGCGATCGTTTTGCTTCTGCTTAACAACTTCCCGTTCTCTTATACCGGGGTTCATGTTGATGTTATAGCAGTTTGGGCCGCGGCGATTATTACAATTTGGTCTGGCATTGATTATTTCATCAAAAACAAAAATTTGCTTAATTTATCAAAAGCGTAAAAGTTTAAGGTAAAACGGGTAATTTATGAACAGCTTGCGCTCAGGGCAATAGGAAAACATCCTATTGCCCTTTGATCACTCACATTGTGTACAGGAGGATGCTGAATGAAGGCAGAAATTATCGCAGTCGGAACAGAGTTGCTGCTCGGACAGATCGTAAATACGAATGCCAGATATTTATCCCGCGAATTGGCTGCTATCGGGATCGACGTTTATTTTCAAACTGTGGTAGGGGACAATCTGAATCGTCTTAGTGAAGCCATTCAAATTGCCCAAGGGCGAGCTGACGTCATTTTCTTTTCGGGCGGTATCGGACCCACGCAGGATGATCTAACCAAGGATGCCATAGCGGCAGTGTTGGGACGCAGCCTACATATCGATCGGATGGCAATGGATAAAATCGAAAGCTTCTTCAGGGATCGCAATGTGGAGATGACAGAGAACAATCGGCGCCAAGCCATCGTGGTTGAAGGAGGGACCCCGCTGGCTAATGAAACAGGCCTTGCGGCGGGGAATGCCATCTCGGATAACGGAAAGCATTATATTGTCATGCCTGGGCCACCAAAAGAACTGATTCCCATGTTTGAGCAAGAAGTCAAACCTTGGTTGTTCCAGCATGTACTTACGAAAGAGATGCCAATCTATTCGAAAATGCTGAAATTTGCCGGGATCGGCGAGTCGGCATTGGAAGACCGTCTGCTTGATTTGATTGATAGCCAAACCGATCCTACGATTGCACCTTATGCAAGTGAGGGAGAAGTAACGGTACGGGTGTCCACCAAAGCCCCCAGTGAGAATGAGGCTAAGCAGAAGCTGGATGCCATGGAGGTACTCATACGGGAACGGTTGCCAGAACACCTCTACGCGAACGAGGATGTGCCTATAGAGTACACTATCGTAACGATGATGTCTGATATGGGTCTGACTCTAAGCGCGGCTGAGAGCTGTACAGGAGGGCTTGTCATGCAGAGTCTGACTTCGGTTCCTGGCAGTGCATCCATGCTTAAAGGCGGAATCGTATGTTATTCCAACGAAATAAAGGAAAAGCTGCTGAATGTTCCTCATGACTATCTGGAGGGGGAAGATGCTCCTGGGGCTGTTAGCCCTGAAGTTGCGAAAGTGTTGGCTGAGCAGGTACGCATGATCGGTGATTCCGATTTTGGTCTGGCCGTTACAGGGGTGGCTGGTCCAGGTTACTCTGAACGCAAGCCACCAGGTCTGGTTTTTATCGCTCTCGCTGAGCGGGGAAAAGAGACGGAGATTCACGAATTGCGTATCAATGGAAATCGGGAGACGGTCCGCATCCGTTCAACCAAGGCTATTTTATACCGTCTATGGCGGAAACTTGTTGCTATGGACTAGGTGACTAGGCATACCTAGAATTGCTTTTACAGGGATAATCAAGTATAATCAAAGCAGACGGAAGAACCGTAGAATTAGGCATTCAGCCTTATTTGCGGTTCTTTTTTCTGTTTTATTGCAAGTTTTGCCCAGGAAGAGGCGCCTCGGCCTTTTACAAAAAAACGAATGTATGTTCGAAAAAAAGCTTGGCAAACGTGTTAAAACAAGGTATCATTATCTTATAAACAGTAAAGGGTGTGAGCATATTGTCAGACCGTCGTGCCGCGCTTGATATGGCGCTCCGTCAAATAGAGAAGCAATTTGGTAAAGGATCTATCATGAAACTGGGTGAGTCAACTCACATGCAAGTGGAAATCATACCCAGCGGATCCTTGGCTCTGGATATAGCACTTGGAACAGGCGGCTTGCCAAAAGGCCGGATTGTTGAAATATATGGACCTGAATCTTCAGGTAAAACAACTGTAGCGTTGCATGCAATTGCTGAAGTGCAAAAAGTCGGTGGACAAGCTGCATTTATCGACGCCGAGCATGCTCTTGATCCAGCGTATGCAAGTAAACTGGGTGTTAACATTGATGAATTGCTTTTGTCCCAACCGGATACGGGCGAACAAGCATTGGAAATTGCCGAAGCACTTGTGCGCAGTGGTGCTGTTGACATTATCGTTGTCGACTCTGTAGCTGCCTTGGTACCAAAAGCTGAGATCGAAGGCGAGATGGGGGATTCCCACGTCGGTTTGCAAGCACGTCTGATGTCTCAGGCGTTGCGTAAACTGTCTGGTGCAATCAGCAAATCTAAAACTATCGCTATCTTTATCAACCAGCTTCGTGAAAAAGTGGGCGTAATGTTTGGTAACCCTGAGACAACACCTGGTGGCCGTGCCCTGAAATTCTACTCTACAGTTCGTCTGGATGTACGTCGTATTGAGAGTATTAAATCAGGCAATGACATCATCGGGAACCGTACGCGTGTGAAGGTTGTCAAAAATAAAGTTGCACCACCGTTCAAACAAGCAGAAGTAGATATCATGTATGGTGAAGGTATTTCCAGAGAGGGCAGTATCATTGATATTGGTACAGAACTGGATATCGTTAATAAAAGTGGTGCTTGGTATTCTTACGAAGGCGAACGCTTGGGCCAAGGTCGTGAAAATGCGAAGCAGTTCATGAAAGAGCATAAAGAGATTGCACAAGTGATTGAGCAAAAAATCCGTGAAGCAAGCAATCTGACGACGGTTGTTCCAGCTCCAACGAGTGAAGATCAACAAAAAGAAGAAGCAGAAGAACAAGAATTGTTTGAAATCAACGAGTAATTCTTCCGAGCAGGGAGGTTCCAGAAGGTGTTCACTTACTGGACTTCCCGGATTGGTGTGAATGAAATTGATCCGATCGTGTTTGGGGAGATGGCTCGTGTTCTGGTGCTGTCTAACAGCTCCTGTCCATTGGACAGGGGCTGTTAGCACATTTATTGAGAGAGCTGTGAGCCGGGTTGGATTCCCGGCTTTTTGCATTTTGGTCTGCTGTTTTCTTTAAGCAGATAGGTGTTTCATAATCAGGAGATAAAGAATTGAACAAAGAGGAGGGAGACCTGAATGGATCAACATGATGATGACTTGTACGAAAAAGCAGAACTGGAGGGAATCTCTCAATTCCCGGATAACGAAGAACTCACCATTACACGGGTAGAACGAACAAAAAGCAGGCAGGCCCGGTACCGGATCACGTTTGGTTTGTACTCGATTACTGTTCTGGAAGATGTAATGATCAAGTATCGAATGACCCGGGGCAACACGTTTGTGAAGAAGGATCTCGAGGAGATCATAGTAGCGGATGAGCGGCAGCAGACCTATGTGCAGGCGTTGCGCTATTTAGAGCACAAACAGCGTACTAGGCATGAATTAAGCCAGCGGCTCCGTCAGAAAGAATTCGCCGGACCGTTAATTGAAGAAGTCCTGGATCGGCTTGAGCAGGAGAAGCTGGTGGACGATGAAGGGTTTGCGAAGGAATGGACAAGGCAGCGTATGACAGGCCAGAGGAAGGGAAAACTGTGGATAAGGCAAGAGCTGCGTCAAAAGGGCATTGCCAATGAGCTCATCGTTGAAGCGCTTGAAGGCGTGGATTCGGATGTGGAGTTTGAGACAGCTTTGACCGCAGGGCGAAAGAAGTGGAATCAGGTCAAAGGGGACGTTGCGGAGAAAAAACGTAAAACGCTTCCTTTCCTGATGCGACGCGGTTTTCCTATGGATATGGTACGTAAAGTTGTGAATTGTTTAATTGAAGAAGATGAAGCCGAAGATTCTGAAGATGACGAGTTATTGCCATGGGATTAACAGAGACTACACAGTGTGCCTGCATTCTCTTGACAATTTCTTTCGTCAAATACTAAAATGGACATGAGTCTGTAAGAAATGGACAACCCTTTTTCCTTCCAAAAAAGCGGTTTCGGTTTCTTTGGATTTACCCTTCATGATTATGGATTCGCTGAAGACAGCGAATAGTACGTGGTAACATGTACACTTGAAATGAAAATCGGCGGGGGATCGCCGTAGGTATCGTTATTCCCAAACATATGTAAGTCTGAAAACAGCAAATTGACCCAAGGAGTGCCTTGGAGGAACCAACGAGGAGGTGAACAGTATGAATCCTGCAATCACGATCGTTCTCGTTGTGGCCGCGCTCGTTATTGGGTTCGGAGTCGGATATTTTATTCGCAAATCTCTTGCAGAGGCTAAAATCTCCAGTGCGGAACAAGCTGCCGTACAGATCGTTGAGAACGCGAAGAAAGAGGCAGAAGCACAGAAAAAAGAGACGGTGCTGGAAGCGAAGGATGAAATTCATCGCATTCGGGCCGAAGCTGAAAAAGACACTCGTGAACGTCGTAATGAAATTCAACGACAAGAAAGACGATTGTTGCAAAAAGAAGAGTCGCTGGATAAAAAGATGGAGTCACTCGAACGTAAAGAAGAGCAAGTGGCCAACAAAGAGAAACGAATTGATGAGACACAGCAGCAGATCGAAATGATCTACAAAAATCAGGTGACGGAGCTGGAGCGTATATCCAACCTCACCATGGAAGATGCACGCAGTATCATACTGTCCAACGTAGAACAGGAAGTTCGTCATGAGACGGCTCAAATGATCAAGGACATTGAACAGCAGGCGAAGGAAGAGGCGGACAAAAAATCCCGCGAAATTATTACCCTTGCCATTCAGCGTTGTGCAGCTGACCATGTGGCAGAGACAACGGTATCGGTTGTAACCTTGCCTAATGAAGAAATGAAAGGCCGTATTATCGGTCGTGAAGGACGTAACATCCGCGCGCTTGAAACCCTTACGGGGATTGACCTTATTATCGATGATACGCCAGAAGCAGTTATTCTGTCGGGCTTTGACCCGATCCGTCGTGAGATTGCCCGTACTGCCCTCGAGAAATTGGTGGCTGACGGACGCATTCACCCGGCACGCATTGAAGAGATGGTGGAGAAATCCCGCAAAGAAGTGGACGAGCGCATCCGTGAATACGGTGAGCAAGCTACCTTTGAAGTGGGTGTACATGGTCTGCATCCAGATCTGATCAAAATACTGGGCCGGTTGAAGTTCCGTACAAGCTACGGTCAGAACGTCTTGAAGCATTCGATGGAAGTCGCTTATCTGGCTGGACTGATGGCTGGCGAACTCGGAGAAGATGTTACACTTGCAAGACGTGCAGGTCTATTGCATGACATCGGTAAAGCGCTGGATCACGAAGTGGAAGGATCACACGTTGAAATCGGCGTGGAGCTGGCGAAGAAATACAAAGAACATCCGGTAGTAATCAACAGTATCGCGTCCCATCACGGGGATTGCGAAGCCACTTCGGTCATTGCCATGCTGGTTGGCGCAGCAGATGCGCTGTCTGCAGCAAGACCGGGTGCACGCCGCGAAACACTGGAAACGTATATCAAACGACTGGAGAAGCTGGAAGAGATTTCGGAATCGTTCGAAGGTGTCGAGAAATCGTATGCCATTCAAGCTGGACGCGAAGTTCGCGTTATGGTGCAGCCTGAGAAAATCGACGATGCGGAAGCATTCCGTCTCGCACGTGACATCACCAAGATGATCGAGAATGAACTCGATTATCCGGGTCATATCAAAGTCACCGTCATCCGGGAAACCAGGGCGGTTGAATACGCTAAATAGAGCTTTACGGAAAAGTGGCCGCTGTAGTGGGCCACTTTTCCTGTTGATAGCCCAGTAGGGGCATTTTAAGAAGAAGAATTGATGGGTTAGGAACGCCGCAAAGACTTGAGACTGATTACACCAAGCAAAACTTGCGGGGAATTAAGGAGGCAATGCAATGAAAGTACTGTTTATCGGTGATATTGTGGGTAACGTAGGACGTAAGGCTTTGAAGGAGAACTTGCCGTACCTGAAAACGAAATATAAACCACATGTGGTTATTGTAAATGGAGAAAATGCAGCAGCTGGCCGTGGAATCACGGGGGCTATTGCCAATGAATTTTTCAACTGGGGTGTGCACGGGATTACGCTTGGCAACCATACATGGGACAATAAGGACATTTTTGATTTTATAGATGACGAACCACGGATGATCCGACCTGCCAACTTTCCAGCAGGAACACCAGGCAGAGGATACACGGTGGTCAAAGGTGAAGGCAAGGAGCTAGCCATCGTTAATTTGCAGGGTCGTACGTTTTTGCCAGCACTCGATTGCCCGTTCCGCGTTGCGGATGAGATTGTGGATGAGCTGCGCCAGGATCACAAATGTATATTGGTCGATATGCATGCCGAGGCGACTTCAGAGAAAATTGCCATGGGCTGGCATCTGGATGGGCGTGCATCACTGGTCGTAGGTACACATACGCATGTACAAAGTAATGATGACCGTATTTTACCTGGTGGAACAGCATACTTAACGGATGCGGGCATGGTTGGACCGCGTGATGGTATCCTGGGAATGGAGCGTGAAGCGGTACTGCGAAAATTCTATACCCAGTTGCCGGTACGCTTTGTAGTGGATGACGGCAAGTGGCATTTCCACGGTGTTTTCGTTGAAATTGATGAGTCCACAGGTGCAGCAACCAAAATTGAAAAAATCCGTCTGATGGAAGACGAGTGGCGCATGGAATAGGGGTATCGTCCCATTTTGCAAGGAAACCCGTCTAAAAAGAAGGAATTTTTTTACCTCCCGCGAATAACATCTAGTAAGTGGAAACAAACATTCAACATTCCCAGGGAGGTACTTACCATGGAAGTATTAAAAGTTTCAGCAAAGTCCAATCCTAATTCCGTAGCCGGCGCACTTGCAGGAGTTCTTCGTGAACGTGGAAATGCTGAACTGCAGGCCATTGGAGCGGGAGCACTGAACCAAGCCATTAAAGCGGTAGCGATAGCCCGGGGATTTGTAGCACCAAGCGGAGTTGACTTGATTTGTATTCCAGCTTTTACAGACATTGTGATAGACGGTGAGGACCGAACGGCCATTAAGCTGATTGTGGAGCCCAGATAATACATGTGATGATGCATTGAACCTGTTTACAGAGTAGACAGGTTTTTTTGCATTCTGTCTATAGGCTAATTAAGTAAAGGAAATACATAGGGAGGGTTAATCATGGCCAAGTGGCACGTAGCCGATTTTCACTGTGATGCGCTCAGCAAGATGTTGTTGCAATCTGCCCTGTCCTTCGAGGATGGTTCAACACTGGATGTCAATCGGGAGCGGATGAAGCAAGGGAATGTAGAGCTGCAGGCATTTGCCATATACTTGCCAGAAGTGCTTGGCAGGGGCAAATTTGAACATGTCGTTGGTCAACTGGAAGTCTATCGCACACGTGTGGAGAAAACCCAGGAACGGCCTGAGGGTGTACAAAAGCTATTATGGCGGGAGCAGGTTAGTGAGATCGGCCAAACGATTAATCCTTGGGGTCTGTTGACGCTGGAGGGTGTAGACGGACTCGAGGGGAACCTGTTTTATCTAGAGCTTTGTTACCAAATGGGGGTACGGATCGTAGGGCTAACCTGGAATTATGCCAATTGGGCAGCTGACGGCGTGTTGGAGAAGCGCGGAGCCGGACTGACCGAGAGAGGCAGGGAGCTGGTTCGTCTTTGTAATCGGATTGGTATGCTGCTGGATGTGTCACATCTGACGGAGAAGGGGTTCTGGGAGCTTGCAGAGCTGAGTGAGCGTCCATTTATTGCTTCCCATTCCAACAGCTATACGGTTTGTCGGAATGTGCGTAATCTGAAGGATGACCAGATCCGGGCTATCATTGCACGGGATGGGCGAATCGGACTGACGTTTGTTCCCTGGTTTGTGAAGCAGGAGGGCGAGGTTAAAATCGAACATTTGCTGCCTCATATCGAACAGATCTGTTCGCTTGGCGGGGAGCAGCACCTGATGATGGGCTCCGATTTTGATGGAATACCCACGTACATTCAAGGTCTTGAACACACGGGCCAATATCCGAGGTTAATTGAAACGCTACTCCAACACTACGACGAAAAGTTGGTACGCGGCTGGATGTGGGATAATGCCATGAGTTATCTGGGCAATCATCTGCCTAAGGGGAATTTGAAATAAACACCAATTGCCTTAGCGTAAGCACAACCATTTAATACAGACTTTGTTACAAAATAAGGAAACGGTTCCTTGTAAAATAAGTGTATTTCATGAATTTTCACCAGTTCGTTTTCATTTCACGTTAAAAAGGGGTATAATACCATTGGATTGTTAAGAGCCTAATCGTAGGCCACAGATAAACAAGGAGTGAAATTCACGATGAGTAAAACAGTACCTGTGGGCGTATCTGCCCGTCACATTCATGTATCCCAAGAGCACGTTGAAATTTTGTTTGGTAAAGGCTACGAATTGACTGAGTTTAAACCTCTGTCCCAACCTGGTCAATTTGCTGCGAACGAAACAGTAGCAGTAATCGGTTCCAAAGGACAGTTTGATAAAGTGCGTATCCTTGGACCTGTGCGTCCTGAAACACAACTGGAAATCTCAATGACTGATTCTTTCGCCATTGGCGTTAAGGCACCTGTGCGCGAGTCTGGAAGCATTGAAGGTACACCCGGCATCACGATCAAAGGACCAGCTGGTGAAGTTACGATCGATAAAGGTGTTATCGTTGCTGCCCGTCATATCCACTTCCACACTTCCGATGCTGCTAAATGGGGTATCGAGGACAAACAAATGTTGAAAGTTCGCCTCGGTGGAGATCGTGGTCTTGTACTTGAAAATGTACTGGCTCGTGTTTCCGACTCCTTCGCACTGGACATGCATATCGACACAGATGAAGCTAATGCTGCAGGCGCGCGTAACGGCGACACTGCTGAAATCATCGACTAATCAAATGAACGTCACCTTCAACCGAGTTATTTCGGTTGGATCCACTTAAGAAACCCGAGTACATCCTGGAGAGCTGTTCTTAAACACAGCGAAGGGGTTGTGCTCGGGTTTTTATGTATTTTACGTCACTTATGAGGCAGAGTTTGTATGCTACGATTGTTAAACGACTGGCAGGTTGGAATGTGGAATTACAGCCCAGTTCATGTTATAATTTGATGTAATGCTCTTTTGGTGCATATTGTACGAAATCGATATGAATCCAAGAGAGGTAACGGATTTGGAAATATGAGATGGTGATCTTTTGATGTGGTTGCTGCTCATATTGAACGAATATACAACTGCCAGGTGCAGCGTATCGTCTTAAGAACTTGAAACTTTTATTAATAGAGGCTGTAAGGAGTGACCGAAGGAAATGGCTAAAGACTCAAAAAAGGATTACTCCCAGTATTTTGATTTCTCCGATGCCAAAGTAATTTCGCAAGATGAATTCAGCAAAAAGATTCGAATTCGGGGCCGTGAGATCAACATCAAGTCGGAGCCTAATCATCGTCAGGAGAAACAACGGGGCAAGGAAGACGTTCAGGTGCTCTATGAGAACGCAGTACCGGACGAACTAAAAACGATCGGTAAAGGCAAGCACTATATCGTATATACGTACGGCTGTCAGATGAACGAGCATGATTCGGAGACGATAAAGGGACTTCTTGAATCCATGGGTTATCAGGCAACCGAGGACCGCAAAGAAGCGGACATTATATTGCTGAACACATGCGCCATCCGGGAAAATGCAGAAGATAAGGTGTTTGGTGAGCTGGGTCACCTCAAAACGCTGAAGACGGAGCGTCCAGGACTGCTTCTCGGCGTATGCGGGTGCATGTCCCAGGAAGAAGGTGTCGTGAACCGGATCATGCAGAAGCATGGCTTCGTGGACATGATCTTTGGAACACATAACGTTCACCGGCTGCCTCATTTGATTCAGGAAGCACTCTTCAGCAAGGAAATGGTTGTTGAGGTATGGTCCAAGGAAGGCGACATTATCGAGAACCTGCCGAAGAAACGTGAAGGCATGCGCGGCTGGGTGAATATCATGTATGGCTGTGACAAATTCTGTACATATTGCATCGTTCCGTTTACGCGGGGCAAGGAGCGCAGTCGCAGACCGGAAGATGTGATCGCCGAGGTTCGTGATCTGGCAAGGCAGGGATTCAAGGAAATCACGTTGCTTGGACAGAATGTTAATGCTTATGGCAAGGATTTCACAGATCTGAAATACACCTTCGGCGACCTGATGGACGAAATTCGCAAAATTGACATTCCACGTGTACGGTTTACAACCAGTCACCCACGAGATTTCGATGATCGACTGATCGAGGTGCTTGCCAAAGGTGGAAACCTGGTGGAACACATCCACCTGCCAGTACAGTCTGGCAGCACAGAAGTGCTGAAGCGCATGAGTCGTAAGTACAGCCGTGAACACTATCTCCAGCTGGCGGATAAAATTAAAACTGCTATCCCTAATGTTGTTCTGACCACGGACATTATCGTTGGTTTCCCGGGTGAGACAGATGAACAGTTCGAAGATACGTTGTCACTGGTGCGTGAAGTGGGATATGACTTTGCCTACACATTTATCTACTCCCCGCGTGAAGGTACGCCTGCCGCGGTGATGGAGGATAACGTGCCGATGGAAGTGAAGAAGGAACGCTTGAAACGCCTAAACGAAACCATCAACGAATACAGCCACAGAAGCAATGAACAGCAGCGTGGCAAGATTGTTGAAGTGCTCGTCGAGGGTGAGAGCAAGCGGAATTCCAACGTCCTTGCAGGACGTACACGCAGTAATAAGCTGGTGCATTTCGAAGGACCCAAAGAATTGATCGGTACATTTGTGAACGTGGAAATTACCGATCCGATGACTTTTTATATCCGTGGCAACCTGCTCACCGAGCCGGTAGCCGCCAATCAGTAATACTCGAACACAACCAAATAAGATGAATCCGAGTGGCATGATATTAGGTTTTGGGCGTTACAGCGAAAGTAGCGAAGGGGACGGAATCGATTCTGTAGAAGCGGTAGCGTTCGCCTTTGTCCCGTAGTTCTAACATTTGATAAATTTAATCAGAGAAACTTGGGGACAACAGCGATCGGAAGAACGATCCGTAACCGTAGCGGTCTAATTAGCGGTCGTTTAGGACTAATATTTTGCCGGGGATTCATCTCATACTATCTCATAGAAATGGAGCGATTTCAGTGGCGCAGGAAGAAGTGCAGTACAACCATTATGGAATGCCTACCTACGATACGCGCAATCTGGTCATACGCGACGACATTATGGGAAAAGCCAAAGAATTGGCTGATATGCTCGGCACAAGTGAGGAAGTGAGACAGTTCCAACAGGCTGAGTCCAAAATTCGCGATCATGAGCGTATCCAGCAATTGATTGCAACCATCAAGAAGAAGCAGAAGGAGATTGTTGCCTTCGAAAGCTTCAAAAATGCAGAGATGGTCAGCAAAATTGAACAGGAAATTGAAGAATTGCAGGACGAACTGGACAGCATCCCATTGGTAACAGAGTTCCAGCAGAGCCAAAGCGATATCAACTACCTGCTACAACTTGTCATCTCCGTCATTCGGGATACGGTTTCCGAGAAAGTGAATGTGGAGGCAGGCACGGATTCACCTCCGACCAGCTGCGGTTAATGGACAAGAAGGGTGCGGACGCCGTCCGCGCCTTTTTTGACTTATAGGAACAGGGAGCTAACACAATCGACTTTGAAATACATTTCGAAGGAAAGCTCCACGCAGTGGGGTTCTTTTGCGCGTGTACGTGCTGATGAACGCCATACAGGAATAAGACTAGGCTGGCAAGCGCAGGCTTAATAGAAACGGTCTTCTTGTACGAAGGCGATGCTATCCCAAAGAGTCTGCAACAAGGACACGAGTAAAATTAAAAAATATTAGACAACTTAGTCGATAACATTAATGTGCAACAAAGGGGAAATGGAAAATGGATATTTTGGATAAAATGGTCGAAGAGGGAAATGAACGATTCTGGGGGTTCCTGGGTTGTCGTTATATCAAAGGGAATGAAAAGGAAGTACAGATCGCATTAACGGCTGGCGAACATCATACGAACTCGATGGGAATTATTCACGGCGGCGTGCTCACCTCTCTGATGGATCAAGCGATGGGGATGGTGGCTACAGCAGCGATGGCTGTAGACAGCTGTGTTACGACCAATCTGAATGTACATTTTCTGGCACCGATGAAACAGGGTGAATTAATGGTGACAGCGACAGTGCTGCACCAAGCTGGACGGAGTATCACCGCCCAATCGGAAATTCGTGATGCATCAGGTACACTGGGATGTATGGCAACAGCAACGTTCCGTGTAGCACGAGCAAAAACACCAAGCACGCAATC
Source organism: Paenibacillus pabuli (assembly GCF_039831995.1). Lineage (NCBI taxonomy): Bacteria > Bacillati > Bacillota > Bacilli > Caryophanales > Paenibacillaceae > Paenibacillus > Paenibacillus pabuli. Next base: position 1,668,992 of record NZ_JBDOIO010000003.1, on the reverse strand, counting down.
CAAAGGTTGACAAACGATATTATTATGTCATAATGAGATTATCAAAATGAAAGTAGTCGGTGGTGCCCATGAGCGAAAACTACGAACACGTCAATGAAGAGAACGATGAACAGGCGGCTCTTGCCTATAGTTCCAAGAAATATCGTACCCCCGATGGCGTTCCTGCGGATATCGTGATGTTCACCTTAACCAAGAGAGAACGCAAGACGGTAACCAAGACACTTCCCATTCGCGAACTGAAAGTGATGCTGATCAAGCGCAAAGGCTGGCCTTTTGCAGGTCGCTGGGCTTTGCCCGGTGGATTTTGCCAGGAAAATGAGTCCATTTATGATGCCGCAAAGCGTGAGTTAATGGAAGAGACTGGTGTCGACGGCGGACATCTGGAATATTTGAATGTATATAGTCAACCCGGGCGTGATCCGAGGGGATGGATTATCTCTCATGCATTTTTCGCGCTTGTAGAAGAATGGATGCTGGAACATCGCCAAGCGGCGGATGATGCTGAAGATGTGGGCCTGTTTACCATACAGGAAGCATTGGAGGAGCTGGAGCTTGCCTTTGATCACCGGACAATCATTGAGGATGCTTACCGCCGAATTCAGCAGCAGATGCTGGAAACGACGATTGCACGCCAGTTTTTGCCCCGTGATTTTACGTTAAGCGAGCTGTACCAGGTCATCCAAAGTGTGGTGCCCGATTTTGAAGAACCGAATTTCATTCGGAAAATCACTTCCACTCGCAGTCGAAAAGGAATTGTAGAAGAAGTACGGGACGAAGAAGGGAACCTGCTAAGTTCCAATCAGTATTCACAGCGTCCTGCGCAGCTTTATCGTTTCACGGAACTTGTACCCCGTCTGTCGATCTATACTTAATTTCGGAAGTTTATCATTAAGGAGTGTATCTGGATCAACCTATTCTCAAAAGGGAGTGTGGACGATGAAAGCACTGATTGTGATTGATTTTACTCGTGATTTCGTGGACGGATCCTTGCCTGTAGGGCAGCCGGCGGTTGAGATTGAGGAGACAGTTGCCGCGATAACGGAAGCATATTGTAATAATAAGCATGAAGTCATCATGGCAGTTGATCTGCACGAAGAGAGTGATTCGTACCATCCGGAAACGGCACTTTTCCCACCGCATAATATTAGAGGTACTGAAGGAAGACAGCTATATGGCCGTCTGGCTCAGGTGATGCAGGAACGTCATGAAGACATTCGTTGGATGGACAAAACAAGATACAGCGCATTCTGTGGTACAGACCTGGAACTCAGGTTGCGTGAACGCGGGATTACAGATATCGCACTGATTGGTGTATGTACGGATATCTGCGTTTTGCATACGGCAGTGGATGCGTACAATAAAGGTTTTCACATCACGGTGTATGAAGATGCCGTTGCCAGCTTCAATTCAGCAGGACATGAGTGGGCACTCGGACATTTCCGATCATGCCTTGGGGCTCAGGTCATTAAGGCTAGTGAGACCGTACTAGCGAGGGCTTAGCCTGGCATTCAGTGATAACGTTGATAAAATGATGAGCAGGAATAATCCGGAGACTCATATACTTACAAATGTTCAGAAACAAAAGTGAGGAGTCTCCACATGTTGACCCGTGTGCACAGGATACACTTGTGTCACGAGCGGAAGTCAGAGAGGATGAGACAAATGCAGACGACTAGCCTGGCTTTACATACGGATAAATATCAAATTAATATGATGTATGCGCACTGGGTGAATGGAACTCACAAACGAAAAGCGGTGTTTGAGGCCTATTTCCGCAAGCTTCCTTTTGGTAACGGTTATGCCGTATTTGCCGGATTGGAACGGATTGTGAACTATATCAGCCAGCTTCGATTCACAATGGAAGACATCAAGTATTTATCCAAACAAGAGGAAAATTACGATCCTGTCTTTCTGGAAGAGTTGCTCCAGTTTTCATTTCAGGGGACAATTCATTCCATGAAAGAAGGAGCGCTCGTTTTCCCTGACGAACCGCTCATTCGGGTAGAAGGCTCCATTATGGAGACGCAGCTGGTGGAGACGGCAATACTTAACTTCATGAACTATCAGACATTGATTGCAACGAAAGCGTCGCGGATCAAACAGGTGGCCAGCCAGGACACACTGCTAGAATTCGGAACCAGACGGGCTCAGGAAGCAGATGCGGCCATATGGGGTGCCCGTGCATCGTATGTCGCGGGTTTCCATGCAACGTCCAACATGCTGGCAGGAGAACGTTTTGGCATACCGACAGCAGGGACACATGCACATTCCTGGGTGCAGAGTTTTATGAGTGAGCAGGAGGCGTTTGACGTCTACGCAAAAGTGCTGCCTGATCAGGTGACCCTGCTTGTAGATACATTTGATACGCTGAACAGTGGAGTACCTCATGCGATCAAAACGGCCAAAATGCTCGAAAGCCAAGGCAAGAAAATGAATGCCATCCGGCTCGATAGCGGTGACCTTGCCTACCTGTCCATTCAGGCACGTCAAATGCTGGATGAAGCAGGATTGGATTATGTTAAAATTGTGGCGTCCAATGATCTGGATGAGAACACGATCTTCAACTTGAAAGCTCAGGGCGCTCGCATCGATACATGGGGCGTGGGTACACAGCTGATAACGGCATCCGACCAGCCATCCCTCGGCGGGGTATACAAACTGGTAGAACGTGAAGTGGATGGTACCATGCTGCCGACGATCAAAATATCAGCTAATCCTGAGAAAGTGTCGACTCCGGGCAAAAAAGAAGTCTTCCGGATCATTGATCCGAAACATGGTAAGGCCATCGCAGACTATATCTGCTATCCAGGAGAAGAACAGCCGCTTCAGGGCGGGCCGCTCAAGCTGTTCAACCCGCTACACCCGTATCTCAAAAAGACCGTAACGCGCTACGAAGCGGTAAATATGCTCGAACCGATCTTTGTGAATGGGTTTAAAGTATATGAGCTGCCTACACTGGATGAAATCCGCAGATACCATCGAGAACAGATGGATTTGTTCTGGCCAGAGTATTTGCGTAAGCTCAATCCGGAAATTTACCGTGTTAACATCAGCCCGGCGGCATGGAATATGAAGCAAAAGCTGATTGCTGAACACGTACAATCTACAGAGGAATGAGCAATGAAGAAGGCATAGTCGGTAGGATATTTACCGGGTTATGCCTTTTTGGTTTTAGATCTGTTTTTTTTTGTGAACGTTCGGCAGCTTCACGCATGCCTTTACGGATTGACACGATTGTGTTTAACGTCACGACGGAGACGGTAGGAACCACAGTATACTAAGGGTTGGTGACCGATGTTTGTCTTGCACAGGCGTAATTATTTCTCGGGAAATTGCAAAAGACATCAAAATTCTACATCATTCTGGAGACATGGATTAGATCAGCATTATGCAGTGGTTATAGACAGCACAGACAGGATATACTTCGTGGGTAGTTTAGAATCTTGCGTTTTCTGTTTCAAGTATGCAGCCTCGGGGGATGAAACAATGAAGGAGGTGTACATCTTGAAATGGATCTTAGGGATCATCTGGCTGGCCTTCGTGGCTTATGCATGGGTTTGGGCACCAGGAAAGCCTCTGGGGAGCGATCCTGTGTTCAAAGAGCTGATTACGCTGCAAAGCAAGGAAGCATGGCTAATGACCGTATTTTCATGGCTGGGCATTTTCCCTGCGGTCTTCGCATGTCTCCTGTTAAAAACACCAGCAAACGAGCGTGGAAGCCGTATACCTGTTTAGCCGTTTGTGCTGTTGTCTTTTGGATTGGGTGCCTTTGCGCTGATTCCTTATTTCGCATTGTCATCACCACGGCGGAGTAGATCGGGACATGAACATCATCATTTCGGTTATCGTCGTAACTCTGGAGTAGGGCGGATTGCAGGACACAAACTGACTCATGGTATACTTTTATTGTTGACATTGGGTACAGCACTGTACGGTTTTACTCAAGGCCATCTGGCTGTATATACGGAAGCATTCAGACATTCTTCCCTTGTACATATTATGACGATTGATTTTGTCGTATTGACGCTGCTCTCAGTCCTTGCAATTTACAGGGATGCTGTGTTCAGCCGCAGATCGCGTATGTGGGCGGTAATAGGGGTTATACCTCTGGTCGGGCCACTCGTGTATTTGGTAGTGGATAGAAAATGAGCAGCTTGAGATCAGAAAGACACCAACCTTAAGGAGAGGATATACATGGAGAATACATTCCCGGCATATGTCGTACGGAATCTAGAAGAGGGCGGAGTTAAGGCAGCCGTAGAACAGTTGAGAAAAGAAGATCTGCCCAATGGAGATGTGACTGTACAAGTCCAGTACTCCAGTGTCAATTATAAGGATGGTCTCGCTACAATCGACAAAGGCGGCGTTGTTCGTGAGTATCCCATGGTACCGGGGATTGATCTGGCAGGTACTGTAGAAGAGTCCGTAAGCGGACGATTTGCACCAGGCGACCGGGTGATCAGCACAGGCTTTGAGCCAGGGGTGTCTCATTTTGGAGGCTACAGCAGATACGCTCGCCTGCGCACTGAGTGGTTAGTACCGCTGCCACCGGGTCTCAGTGAGAAGGAAGCCATGGCAATCGGCACAGCCGGTTTTACGGCAGCCCTGTCGGTGGATGCTTTGCTTCAGGCAGGAGTTACACCGGACATGGGCAACATTTTGGTTACAGGTGCAACCGGCGGCGTTGGAAGTATGGCCGTGGCCATTTTGGCGAAGCTGGGTTTTAAAGTGACAGCAAGTACAGGCAAAAAGAAAGAACAGGAGAAGTTGCTTATAGATCTGGGCGCCTCACAGGTTATATCACGCGAAGAAGCGGATGCCCCGGCCAAAGGGGGGATGGGCAAACAGCTATGGGCAGGTGTTGTAGACCCGGCGGCAGGTCCAGCCCTGGCAGAACGTCTGAAACAGGTCCAATATGGAGGTGCAGTTGCAGTATCTGGATTGACCGCCGGATCACGGTTTGAGTCAACGGTATTTCCGTTTATCATCCGGGGCATTCAATTGATCGGGATCGATTCCGTGTATTGTCCAATGGAGCGACGGGAACGCTTGTGGAACCTGCTTGGCGGGGATTGGAAGCCGGATCGTGCGCTGGAGCTGGGCATTCAGGAGATTTCCTGGGCACAGCTGCCACACACGCTGGAGAACATTTTGCAGGGTGGTGCGGTGGGTCGTACCGTGGTAAATACGACGGAAGACGTACCAACCGAATAAGTTTCTTTACTCCTAGACATGCTAATCCTACCTAAGATTGCCACGAATCACGAAGTGGTGCGAAAGGAAGGAAACGTATGCGTGTTGGAAGAAAAGAGGCGCAGTGGGAAGTAGGACGAGGTGCAAGAACCGTAATTGCTGGCTGTATTATCCTGCTGTGTATGGGATCACTTATTGCCTGTTCAAGTGAATCTGCTCAACAGGAGCGAAAGGTGTACAGCGGGCAAGCGACGGAAGAGGGCAATATGAGAGCCCGGAGTCAGGGGCACGGGTTAAACGGTCCATTAATTCAGGAGCTGGATAAAGCTTTTGCCGCCAGAGACATCAAGTTGATGAACAACATGTCTGCAGATGATGGCGAGGGCGGAATCTCCTACATGTACCTGCTGAATGGAAGCAGCCGACATGTTGTGAAGGTTCACATTTTTGGAGATTCAGACACACGAACCGCACGTATGAAAGAAATGTATGGTAATTCTGATGATCAGGCCGTTATCAAAAATGTACTAGGTCAAACAACGATTCGGAGCAAAGGGTATGTGTCACTTGTATACACCGCATCAGGTGGGGAGAAGGACATTTATAGAGAAAAGGTAACCCAAGTGTTCCAGCATGTGCTTAATCAGTTGAAATGATCGCAGAGGACAGGAAAGCAGCGACAATGTGAAACATATTCATTCATGGGATGAATTAAATAAATCTGGAGAAAACGACAAACCCGTCTGATCATTCAGACGGGTTTGTATATTTCACGCATCACATGCCGCAGCTCTGGCAGAATAATCTTTTCCATTGCCAGCTTGACCGCCCCCTTGGAGCCCGGCATGGAGAAAACAGCCGTACGTCCAATCGTTCCGGCTACAGCTCTGCTCAGAATCGCAGCTGAACCGATATCCTCCGTGTAACTGAGAAACCGGAAGATTTCACCGAAGCCGGGCAGCTCCTTGTCGAGCAGAGAGGATACGGCTTCATACGTGGTATCTCTAGGAGCGATCCCGGTTCCGCCACTCAGTAGTACGGCTTCTATATCATCTCGTACGGCCGCGTCCTGCAGAATGGTGCGAATGCGCTCAGTTTCGTCCGGCGTAATGATATATTCTGCAATTTGGTATCCTGCTTCGGTCAGCAGTTGATGCATGAGTTGTCCACTGGTATCCGTGTCCTTGGTCCGGGTATCCGATACGGTGACAATCATGCAGGAGACCTTGTCCGGTGCTTCCTGACGATGTTGTTCCACTGAATTGGTCATGAGATATCCTCCTAATCCACATTTCCTCATAGCATAGACCATTCGGCAGTTTCAGGCAATGCACCGCGGAAGAATTGATCATATTGCACAAAGAATGCAGGATGGTGTACACTCGCTAGATATAGAATTAGAATGATCCATACAATGGTCAGCCAGAGAGGTGTATAGCAATGAGCGTAACGAGTAAAAAAGAAAAGTCCATACCTGTATATATATTGTCAGGCTTTTTGGGGAGCGGGAAAACGACGCTTCTTGTGCAGTTAATTGAACATTGGCAGCAAGCAGGCTTACGTCCGGCAGTGGTCATGAACGAGCTCGGTGAGGTAAATCTGGATGGTCAGGTTGTAGATGCTGAAGTACCCATGACCGAAATGCTCGGGGGCTGCATCTGTTGTACGGTTCGAGGGGATCTGGGTCTCCAGCTTGCTGATCTTGTGCAGGAGGAGTCACCGGATGTCATCATCATCGAAGCCACGGGAGCAGCCAACCCGATGGAGATTCTGGATGCCGTAACGGAAACATCGTTATATATGCGTCTAGAGCTGAAAAGTCTCATTACCGTTGTGGATGCAGCACATCTGTCAGGTTTGTATCAGGAGCAGAAGGGACAGACGTTCAAGCTGATGCAGGAGCAGATTCGCTGTGCCTCGGTATTGATCCTGAACAAAACGGACCGGGTGGGCGAGCAGGAGATAAGCGATCTGCAGCAGCTGCTGACGAAGTGGAACGGTTTTGCCCCGGTTATTCAAGCTGTGCGATGTGAAGTGGACATGGACCTGCTGCTTCAAAGCGGAGATGGGGTGCATGCTTATCAAGCTGCAGCGGAATCGGATCATCGGGAGGATTCAGCAGATCACGTCCATACCGATGCATGTTCAGAGCATGGATGTGGCCATAGTCATGAACATCATCATGAACACCACGCTCCTCATGCGTCACATGAGCATGTTATGGTGTATACGCATTATTTTAACCAACCGGTGAACAGTGAAGCTTTTGAGCAATTTATAGCCGGATTGCCGCGGGATGTATACCGTGCCAAGGGCATTCTTTCCTTTAGTGACACAGCTAGCCGATTCTGGTTTCAGTATGCGTATCGGGAATCGGATTATATGAAAATCACGCCTCAGGGAGACGTGCCAAACGTGGCTGTGTTCATAGGTGAGCATTTTGACCAAGCTGTCATTCGCCAGCAATTACTGGAAATGGAAGCGATAAATCAGGCATAATGATTCAAGGTTCCTCCGAACTGGGTATTAAGAAGCATAGCAAACTTTGCCTGGGAGGTAACTTTAAATGACACAACAACAATATCAACAATGTATTGATGCTTGCCTGGAGTGCATGAATGCTTGCAACGTATGTTACATATCCAGCTTGAAAGAATACGATCTGGCCATGCTGCGTGACTGTATCCGACTGGACCGCGAATGTGCCGAAATCTGTGGCTTCGCTGCTCAAGCCATGACGCGTGGAAGTGATTTCATCGCCGAAATTTGCGAACTGTGTGTAAAAGCTTGTGAAGCATGTGCAGCGGAATGCAGCAAACATGAACACGATCACTGTCAGGCGTGCGCCGAAGCTTGCCGTAAGTGTGCAGAAGCTTGCCGTTTAATGGCAGCGGTAGCCTAATCATAGATGACATGTAACAGCCTAATGACTTTGAATATGAATGGCGTGATCCCCTCATGAATTCAACGTAAGGTACATCAAACGAGATGTGCGGATACGTTGTAATGATGAGGGGATTTTTACGATTAAATTAAACCGGAAGCACGCACTGTTAGTATCATGAGTGCAGAACTGACTTGAAGAATCCGAGTGGCCTTCTCATAGGATTTTCACGACAGGTTGCCAAAGTCAGGAACGATATGTATAATGATGGCAATGAATTGAAACGATGAATATCCGTGATCGGGAGAGTAACCAGAATCATGCTTAACAGCGAGCCGGGGCAGGTGGAAGCCGGTATGACATGACCTGTGTGAACCGCACCCGTGAGATGGTTATCCGAAGTGATGCTTTTTTGGCAGAATGACGAAGCATCTTCATGAGGGTAATCCGGCATGCGGCCGTTATTCGCACCGAGCGGAGCAGCCTCGGACGCCATAATACATGTGCGAGTATGAGGTTGTTCACCTAGAGTGGTACCGCGGGAACTGTCAGATCAGCTCTCGTCTCTTTTATAGAGACGGGGGCTTTTTTTGTTTTATATCTAATTATTCAATGTCAGACAAAGGAGTGTTAAGCATGTTAATGAAACAAGCGGCAGCACATCTTGCACCTATTACAGGGCTGCAGGAAGAAGAGATACTAAAACTTTTGGAAATCCCACCACAACCGGAGCTGGGGGATGCAGCATTCCCTTGTTTTGTACTCGCCAAATCCCGGAAAAAAGCACCTGCAGCGATTGCTGCGGAGATTGCAAGCGAGCTGAAAACAGGAGACCTTACAGCTGTGGCGGCAGGGCCTTATGTGAATATCCAGTTTAACCGGGAAAAGTGGTCCGCGGAGTTGCTGGAACAGGTGAACCACCCATCGTTTGGTAAGCTCAAGATTGGTAAGGATGCACGCGTATTAATTGATATGTCATCCCCCAACATCGCGAAACCGTTTGGAATTGGACATCTTCGTTCAACCGTTATTGGTGCAGCACTCTATCGATTGTATAGTGAAGCGGGATATATCCCGGTGAGTGTAAATCATCTTGGTGACTGGGGAACCCAGTTTGGAAAACAAATTGCTGCCTACAAACGTTGGGGTAATGACGAAGCGCTGCAGGCAGAGCCTATCCGCACATCCCTTGAACTCTATGTGCGTTTCCACGATGAAGCAGAGAATGACCCCACCCTGGAGACTGAAGCTCGCGAATGGTTCCGCAAACTCGAGCAGGGAGATGAAGAGGCCAGACGATTATGGACTTTCTTTGTTGAAGTGAGCATGAAGGAATTCGATCGGATGTATGAACGCCTGAATGTACAGTTTGACCATACCCTTGGCGAGAGCTTTTACAATGACAAAATGGGAGCGGTTGTGGAAGAACTCAAATCCAGGCGTTTACTAGAAGAGAGTGATGGAGCGTTAGTCGTGCGTTTGGAAGAAGAAAATATGCCACCTTGCCTGATTATCAAAAAAGACGGAACAACCATCTATCCTACCCGAGATTTGGCCACAGCCGTTTATCGTCATGATGTGATGAAGGCAGATAAGCTGTTATATGTGGTTGGGGGAGAGCAAAAGCTGCATTTCAAACAGGTATTCGCCGTATTGTCCCGGATGGGATATGAGTGGGCTGCGAACTGTGAGCATATCCCGTTTGGATTGATGCGTTTTGAAGGGCGGAAGATGTCCACCCGGCGTGGCAAAGTCGTCTTTTTGCAAGAAGTGCTGGATGAAGCGGTTGCTCGGGCTTTACAGATCATTGAAGAGAAAAATCCACATCTGGACAACGCTCAGGATGTTGCCGAAGCAGTAGGTGTAGGAGCGATTGTTTTTGGTGATTTGCGCAATAACCGTCTGAACGATGTTGATTTTTCCTTGGAAAGTGCGGTCAGTTTCGAAGGGGAGACCGGACCTTATGTGCAGTACACCTATGCTCGGATGAACAGTGTGCTTGCCAAGGTCAAGGATGCGAACAAGAGTAGTAAGAATGGCCATGCGACCAGCTCGGATGATACAGAGATCAATGATGGCGCAAGTCATACAGCAAACGTTGGAGACGCCACATGGGCTCTGCTTAAACTATTGGCGGATTATCCGGGGTACCTTGAAAAAGCCGTTGTGCGCAATGAACCTTCGGTGATTGCCAAGTATGCGATTGATGTGGCCCAGGCGTTCAACCGCTTCTATCACGCCGAACGGATCGCTGATGCTCCGGCTGAAATAAGGCCATTCCGGGTGACTTTAACCACGTGCACAGCTGAACGTATTGTCCGCAGTCTGTACTTGCTTGGCGTACAGGCACCTGAACGGATGTGATGTTCTGTGAAATGGGGAAAGCATGGAACTGGTCGTGAAGAAGATGAACCTAAGGATGATGAAGCGGGCAGGTTGCCCGCAGGCGTTTCCCTTCAGCATGTGAGCAAACGCCTCGGAGGAGTACCCGTACTGAGTGAGATTAATCTACATGTGGAATCTGGCGAATGCGCCGTATTGGTGGGCAGAAATGGTTCAGGTAAAAGCACACTGCTGCGTACGTTGGCAGGCCTTCTTGTTCCTGACAAAGGCGTGGTGTGTCAAACTTTTAAAGAAAAGAAGATGTATGCGCTCGACGGATTGCCACGTTTGCCTTTCACTTCGGCCGAATATTTGTGGGAAATGGGCCGTATCCGTGGCATCCGCCCTGCGTTGCTGACTCAACGAATAAACGAGCTGAGTGAGTTGCTTTTTCTTGGGTCTGCGCTTGGTCAGAATTTATCTCTGTTATCTAAAGGAACGCTTCAAAAGGTGAACCTGATTCAAGCGATGCTGCCAGGTCCAGGCGGACTCATGCTGCTGGATGAGCCGTTATCCGGCCTGGACATTCCTGCTCAGGAGGCGGTCGTATCTCTGCTGCAACAATGGAAAAAAGAAAGGACTTCCATTGTGACAGCTTGTCATGAAGCACTGTTTATTGAGCGTATGGCCGACCACGTGTATGTGCTTCAGAAGGGGCGTGTATTACGACATTGGAAACGCGCAGATCTAAAAGAGTTAGGAGAGCCGATTGTCCGAATCCAGAGTGAAATGAAAGGATCGGATATGGAGCTGCTACATACATATTCGAACCTTGTTGAACAGGAGGGCGTTTTGCAGATCGATCGTCATTGGGCGAGGAATGATCGCAACGAAGTAGTATGGGACTGGAAAGTTGAACGCAGTAAAACGGACCGTATGATCGGTCGGATTCTTGCGGCTGGCGGTTCGATTGTGTCTGTATTGCAGGAGGAAAGCCGAGTACATTTGGAACGTTTGCTGGAAGGTCATCATCCGGCAGATCATCTGAAGGAAAGCATCACTGAATCTGCTCCTTCCCATTCTCAGCCCTGCATTATGGAAGGAGAATCACCATGATTCATCTAACCCTGTATTTGTTGAGACATTACATCCGTTCACAGAAGTATTTTGCACCCGTGGTGATGTACGTCATCGCCATGCTCCTGATCTATTCATATCGGCCCAACCCGATTGCGGACAGTTATAGTGTTACGGCGATGCTTCTCTTTTTTGGGTCTGCCTGGCTGGGGTTATCTGTAATGAACGCAGAGCCAGCGGGGCAGATTCAATTGCTTGTGCTGCATGCAGGAAGCAGACGAAAAGTTATCTTTGGGCAGTTATGGTGTGCATGGATGATGCAGTGTGCGCTTGTGATAATAACCGTGTTGTATCCTGTGATGTTTGGCATGTTTGAGAGGCAGCCGACTGGAGGGGAGTGGATGATGGCGTGGTTTGGGCATTTGGCATTGTCACTGCTGGGTCTAGGTGTAAGTCTTTTCTTTCAAAAATCGTATGTTCCCCGGTTTAGTCGCAGTCTGCCAGGATTAATTGTTCTACTGCTGCTTTCGTTTGTCCAAGGTTCACTAACGAATCATTTACCGGAATGGCTGCAATGGCTTAACAAGGTATTACCCCCAGCTTTCTATCTTGTGCGTGAGATGATGATATTTGAAGAAGCAAAGTGGGGAGCAGTCTTATTATCAATCATATGGGCTGTAATGTATGCGTTCGTCCTCGTGTCCATTCATGTATGGCTGTCTGGAAGAAGGGATATACGGAGTTAGAAGCCGTTAATCCCTACGACTTGAATGTTGCTCTTTCTTTGGTTACGATAGAGGAACATAGAATGGGTACGGGAATGAAAGGGGCGCTCGCTTTTGCAAAACTCAGACATGCAGAATGGTGACATGCTGGATAGCGAACACTCCAGAGAATTGTTTGCATACTACGGATTGGCTGTTTATTATGGACAAGCTCTTGAGCAGCAGCTCGTCAATCTGATTCTGTTGATGAAAATGTCTCAAGGCAAGGCTGTATCCGATGAAGACCTGGAAGATCTGTATGAGCGGAAAATGAGCAGTTCACTCGGGCAGCTCATTCATGAAGTTCGGCATCACTTTACGTTTTCAGATGAAGAGACCCGTCAGTTGAATGAATTATGGAAACAGCGGAATAGCATTGTGCATCATTACTTTAAGGAAAGAATCCACGAAACCTTTAGTGCTGAGGGACGATCGCGCATGATCAAAGAACTGGAGGATTTCAAAGACCGTGCTCAGGAGCTGGAGATCAGCCTTCAACAATATGCGGGTGCCTGGATCGCACAGCTAGGATTGAATGCTGAATCGGCTGCGGCGCTGCGGCGGCTTGAACATATGCATTCCGAAAGCTTGCATGCCCGAAGCATGGAAGAGGAGAATCAGCGTGATTGACGGCAAGGTAGAGGAACGAAAACGGAAAAGAAGAGGGAAGTGGAGCTGGCTGGTCGTTTCCATTACATCTCTGATGCTCACAGGGATTCTCTGGGCCATAGTTACGGCCTGGTTGATCACGGCATACACGGCTGAGCAATCGACCAGACAAAGTGATGCCGCCATCATCCTTGGTGCTGCTGTGGACGGGGATCATCCCTCACCCGTATTTCGAGAGCGGATCGAACATGCTATTTTAATGTATCGTCAGGGGACGATATCTAACCTCATCTTTACCGGCGGTTCGGGTCGTGCAGGCGAGCGTTCTGAAGCGGAAGTGGGCAGAGATTATGCAGTTGCACACGGCGTAGATCCAGCAGATATTCTGATCGAAACACAATCAAGAATTACAGAGGAGAATATGGTTAACTCCATCTCGATCGGGAATAAGGCAGGGTACCAGAATTATACGATCATAAGTGACCCGCTGCATATGAAGCGGGCCATGAAGCTGGCAAGTGAACTCGGCATGGATGCCGTTCCGTCTCCAACACAAACGACAGCCTATCAGACCTGGCGCAGCCAAATTCCATTTTTGGCGCGAGAGACTGTGTTATATATGGGATATACGGTAAAAGGATGGATAGACAATCTGCAGTAGCCTTGAGGCGAAGTGTGGATTGTCTTTTCTTATTGCACAACTTGGCAGGTTCTATGTCCCAGGATAATTAATGGCTGCGCTGACCAGTGCTGCTACGCCAAATCCGATAAACCACCAGGGCCATCGCACGATATTGCCTTTGCGTCTGCCAATGATCAAACAGATAATCCCCATTAATAACACGGCAGTAGCGAAGCTGCTGCCTACAATCCAGCCGATGCTCATGCTTAAATCCTCCTGTTTATGATATATGTGGTGAAGATTTTCCAACGCGAAATGACCCGCCTCTAACGTTCACTTGAAATGGATAAGTGCCGAGACCATAAATACGTTGATCGCCATGATTCTGTAGTTCAAAGTCGCTTTTGAAGCGACCTCCAGTTTGCCTAAAGTGTAGGTAGAATCCGTCGTCATTATCAGGAATTTGAACGTCTATATGGCTGCTGGTAGAGACATGGTCCAATGAATGAAGCATGGAGGAAGACTGGATCGTAAGCGATCTGCCAGTTGATCGGGAATGAATGTGAGTGAATTGTCCACGTAGATGAATGGGAGAAGAGGTGGCTTGAAGGTTGAGCTGATTGGAATGCAGATTGATACCTTCTACCCGACTGCCGATTGCACGCAGATTCATGTGTTTTGTATGACCCGATAAGTTCAGCTTGCTTGATGTACAGCGACAATCCAAATGTTGTGAGGCGATGTTGGGGATTGTGACTCGTGTCCCAACGGTTTTCAGGGTCATTCGTTCCAATGTATGGGGAGGGAGCAGGATGCTCAGTGATGTACGACGAAAGTTTAGGCCGAGCGGGAAAGCCTGCTTGTATCCATCAATAATGTGAAGTGTATGGTTGTTAACCGTAGCCTCATAACACCGGGACAATGGAAAGCGGCCACTCGCTCGTTGAATAACGCGAACGAATTCATCCACACCAGTGGCAATATGCACATCCCCATGCATCCAATTCAGAGAGAGGAGATGAATAGGTTTCTCCAACTTCATTTCTTTACAAATAATAAGTCCATCACGCTTCAATCGTAAGCCCCCTCATTTTTTGAACCACCGTCATTCTCATCAGTTACAAATGCACCAATCTCCTTATGGTGAATCAGAATTCGTTCGATCAACTCATTGTTCACGATATCAGCCCCAAGCGTTCTCATCAGCGACTGCAAAAAGATAAGGCGCTGCTTCGTATCTGCGATTGTGCGGCCAAAGATTGCAGGATTGATCCAGATGTTAACCAGCATCATAAATACTTCAGCCGTTGCCTCGGGATCAGATGTACTAATCGATCCATCCTCAATACCCTCTCTCAGGATATCCGCAATAACGGGTGCGTCGAGTTGTACAGCCTGTTGGATGCCTCTGACAATAAAGACAGGATTTTTGATCTGAGTCTGAAGAACCCGATCCAGGGAGTGAGCCTGTGGGTCAGAGAGAACATGCTCCAGAATATGAACTAATTTTTCTCGTGCTGTAGCTGCAGTGGTATCAACCACCAATTGATCCAGCATGCGGGCTGAGTAGGCAAATTGCTGTTCCATGACTGCATTCAGGATTTCATCCTTGGATTTAAAGTGGTGATATATTGCGCCTTTGGACATGCCAAGAGCATCAAGGATATCCTGGATACTTGTCTTCTCATATCCTTTCTCAGTGAATAGCTGTGCTGCTACGGTTAGAATGTGCTGAACCGTTTGTTCAGGGTGTTTGTTCCTAGCCATGGTTACCTCCAAATTTATGATACCGACCGTTGGTATGTATGATAAGGCTAAATGTCCTGAATGTCAATATGAGGAAAGTGAGAGTGCGATCTACCGAATAAGGAATACACTTCAGTTTGATTTTTTATAAAACAAAAACGCCCTGTACGCAGACCGGGAAGCCTACACACAGGGCGGTAAAAAGTGAAAATTTAGACATTGAATTCAATAAATTTCTTAGGCATGCAGCGTTACATATTACCTCCAGCTAAGGAAGCGGACGTTCGGATGGCCTTGTCAGAGCCGCTGTTCGCGTTTGCTCCGCCAATCGCTTGTGCCCCTTGCTGAAGCTGATACATTTGATAATATCGTCCTTGGAGTTCCATCAGTTCATCGTGCGCGCCCTGTTCCACAATACGACCGCGGTGCAGGACCAGAATCTGGTCAGCCGAACGGATCGTGGAGAGGCGGTGAGCGATGATGAATGTGGTCCGTCCTTTTTTAAGGACTTCCAGCGCATTTTGAATCAAAGCTTCCGTTTCCGTATCGATATTGGCTGTTGCTTCGTCGAGAATAAGAATAGCCGGATCGAAGGCAAGTGCTCGTGCAAAGGAGATCAATTGACGTTGACCGGCAGATAACGTACTTCCTTTTTCAATGACGGGTTCATCGAATCCCTGGGGCAGATGTGCCAGAATCCGCTCTGCTCCCACGTCACGCAGCGCCTGTTCGATCTGGGCACGAGTGATGCGTTCATCTTCAAGACTTACATTGGAAGCAATGGTGCCGGTGAAGAGATAGGGATCCTGGAGCACGATGCCCATATGCTGCCGAATCCACTGTTTCGGCAATTCCTTGACGTCCTGACCGTCAATAGTAATCTTGCCTTTTTGCGGATCATAGAACCTGAACAACAGGTTGATAATTGAGCTTTTACCCGAACCGGTATGACCGACCAAGGCAACAGTTTGGCCTTGCGATGCTTTAAACGAGATATTGTTCAGTACGTAGTCCTTTTTATAAGCGAAGGATACATCGTCAAATACAACATTTCCCTTGTACCTTGGCATGGAGCCATCGGTTACCGGTTCTCCCTGTTCGTCCATTAGCTCAAAGACACGTCCAGCCGATACGAGGGAGGAATCCAGGTTCGCCAGTTGGTTGACCATGCCGGTGATCGGCTGGAACAAACGGCCCAGAACATCGACGAATGCATATAGAACACCCAAGGAGATGATACTGGTTCCATCCAGTACCCCGGAGCCGAAGTACCACAGGACAACGGCAAACGCGATATTCCGCAATACATTTACCAGGTTGTGAGAAGTGAAGGCGTTTAAGTTCAGCATTTTGTTCTGGTGTTTCATATAATCGTCATTCAGATCTTCGAATTCCTGTTTGGTCTGCTTCTGGTGACGGAATACGCGAATAATGGACATCCCTTGAATGGACTCATTGATAATCGCATTGATCTCACTCAGCCGTGAACGAATAATCGTATTGTAACGGGTAGCGAATTTGCGGTAGAGCACAATCCACAGAATCAGCATCGGTACAACGAACAATGAGATCAGTCCGAGGCGGAAATCCAGCAGGAAGAGGGCGACATATACACCCGTAATCGTAATGATTCCTGAGAAAAAGTTCGACAGTACGGCAACGAACAGATCCTTAACGGCTTCTGTATCGTTTGTGACCCGTGAAACGACTTTACCTGCAGGAAGATTATCAAAAAAGTGCACGGGCAGTCTTTGAATATGGGCATAGACATCATTACGAAGCCTTTGAATCACTTTGTTCGCAGAGGACTGCAGCCAGTAGGTTTTACCAAACTCCATAATGACCGAAATTACAAGAAAGATCATGTAATATACAATTAATTGATAGATGCTTGGCATCTCAGGTTTGTAAAAAGCAAAGAGTTCACCAGCGGAAAGCGGCTCTGCCGCATACTGGCCGGTCACTTCACCAGCACGCGTAACCGTTAGGGTACCATTTTCATATGAACGATCCCCATCGGGTGCACTTACCGGTTCATTGACAAAATAAAAGCTTTTGCCGGCTTGCAGTACTCTGACTTCGGCACCCTTCACTTCACTGGCTTCGAATCTTCCTTCGCGTTTGTAATTCTTGCCATTGTAGACCGCGGCTTCGGATGAAGCCTCCGATTCATAGAACGGCTGCTCAATGGCGAGCAGATGATTGTCAATCATCGATTTGGCGATGAACGGACCGGCGAGCTCAGCCGCCACACCGATCGTTAGCATGATTAAAGCTGCAATAAACGTACCTTTGGCTTTCAGGGCATATTGAAGCAGCCTTTTGCCTGTATTCGACTTCAAAACGTTGACCTCCTACGTGGACAGATTGGATTCCACCTGTTGCCGTTCATATTGTTCACGGTACCAGCCGTTCATGGCAAGCAGTTCCTGGTGGGTTCCTTCTTCCGTAATTTTCCCGTGCTCCAGTACGATGATCCGGTCTGCGTGTTCAATGGCGGACAGGCGGTGTGTTGAGATCAGCGTTGTTTTGCCCGAGCGTTTGTTGCGTATATTTTCAATGATTTTGGCTTCCGTTCTGGCATCGACTGCGGATAAGGCATCATCCAGGATTAGAATATCGGGTTCGGCAATAAAGGCACGTGCGAGAGATACCCGCTGTTTTTGTCCGCCGGACAGGGCAATTCCTTTTTCACCAACAAGGGTATCCAGTCCATCGGATAATGTGCCCAAATCCCCATCAAAGGCTGCAGTACGGATGGCTTCCATAATGACTTCATCACTCGCACCGGGCCTGCCGAATTGAATGTTTTGACGAACCGACTTGGAGAACAGCACCTGCTCCTGCGGAACATAACCTATCCAGCTGTGTAAGTCATCCTTGGCGATCTCCTGGATCGGATGACCGGATATGCTTAATGTACCGGAACCGGCAGGGTATTCATGAAGCAGCTGTTTGAGCAGGGTGGACTTACCGCTTCCTGTACGTCCCACAACACCGAGTGTCTGACCACGGCGAAGCGAGAAGCTGACATGACTAAGATTATCGACTGTAGAACTTGGATAACGGAACGTCACATCCTGCATCGCAATTTCTTCAGGATTCGTAATATGTGCAGGTTGATCGACGTCCTGAACAGCAGGTTCTACAGATAAGGTTTCGTTAACCCGGTCCAGAGAGGCGCTGCCACGCTGCATCAGGTTAATCAGTTCGCCAATGGCGAACATAGGCCAGATCATCATCCCCAGGTACATGTTGAACGATACGAGATCTCCGAGGGTAATTTCATTGTGAAACACGAGATAAATCCCGTAGGCCAGCGCGATAACGTAACTGAGACCGACACACAGCCGAATCGTAGGTTCAAAGAGAGCATCCATCTTGGCGACGGCCAGGTTTTTGCGATAAACGTCTTCAGTGACATCAGCGAACCGCTTCTGGTCCAGACGTTCCTGAACATAAGCGCGTACCACACGAATACCTGCGATGGATTCCAGAACCTGATCATTCATGTCCCCAAATGCGTCTTGTGCCAACGTGTAACGCTGATGAACGGCTTTACCGTAGATCATCATGGCAATGGCGATAAACGGAAGCGGCAGAATTGCAGCAAGGGTCAGCTTCCAGCTCACCAGAAAACCCATAGCGAACAATACGGTTGCCAGAAAGGCAGTTGAGTCCGTTAGTGTCAGCATGCCGAAGCCTGCTGTTGTGGCAATGGAACGAAGGTCGTTGGTAGCACGAGCCATCAGATCTCCCGTTCTGTTCTTCTCAAAGAAAGGCGGGGTCATCCGCAGCAGGTGATCCATGAAACGTGATCGTAGCAAGCGTTCAACCAGATTCGCGCCACCAAACAGTTTGTGCATCCATATGTACGTGGTCAGATAGATAATAACGACTGTTCCTAGGATAAGTAAAATGTAACGTGTGAGTGAGGCGCCAGTAATAGAACCGCGCACAATCTCGTCAATGGCATTGCCGAGCAGACGAGGGGGGAGCAGTTCGGCTACGCCCACGAGAATGAGCAAAATGACACCAATCAGGTATCGTTTGCGTTCCAGCCGGAAGAACCAGGCCAGGTTTTTGAGTACAGAGAACAAGTGGTATCCCTTCCTTTCAAGTGTCAGTGAAATACGTTACCTACTCATGTATACCGGTTTCTACCCACAAAAAAAGACATACCGCACGCAGGCGGTATGTCTTGGATATTAATCATACGGCGCATGGCTCCGAGAGCAGAGCCACCGCTGAACATAAGTATCGTAAGTGTGCGCAGCAGCTAACCTGATTCAGGGTTACTGCAGTGCTGACTTAGAACGGAATAACGATTTCGAGGGCGCTCCGGTATTTAATTGTGAGCTGAATAGACCATCCATATGACTGTTAAACACCGTAATCACCCTTTCTGTTTTGGAAATAAATTGAATGTGGATCTCGTATGTTTGCATCTTAACACCGCCTTTTGGGATCTGTCAAACTTTTTTCACAATTGCATGAGCAGCTATTTTTGTTTATTTCTGTGGTGTTATGTTTGAACTCAAGCCCATCAAGCGATATGATGTAACATATATATAGAGAAGGAGCTGACATCAAATGAGTACCATACATGTATCTGACCGCGCTGCCCGCTGGTATAAGGAAGAACTGAACTTGAACGAAGGAGACAGCATCCGATTCTTCGCTCGTTATAGCTCCGGCGGAGGTCTCCATCCTGGGTTTTCACTGGGAATCGCTGTGGAGGAACCACGCCATCCGGCTGACCAAACAGAAGTATCAGGTATTCACTTTTTTATGGAAGATCACGATTATTGGTATTTGAAAGGCCACAAGCTGCATGTCGATGTGGTGGAAGAAGGACAAGATATTGAATATCGTTACACAGAGGTCTAATCAGGTTTGTTCTGGCAATACCTTCGGTTCGGCCTCTGTAACGAGATGAAAGAACTGGATTAAATTGCGGCTAAGCATGGATTGTACCGCAGGCTTCTGCCGGCTTCGAACAGGAGGGATAGGAATTGAATCCGCCAGCCCGAGATCTGGCCCAGTATATTGCAAACCGTTCTCATATTGTGGTGAAGGCTGCAGTCTGGGCCGAGAACGAACGAGGTGAATTGTTGTTGATCCAGCACGCCGAGCAAGGTCATTGGCGTATCCCCGTTGGACAGATGCGTCCTGGCGAAGCCATTGAAGATACAGCGCATCGGGAATTGTGGGAGGAGACGGGATGGACAGCAAGCAGCATGACACTTGAAACACTGCATTCGGGTCCTGACCTGAGACAGCTGCATTCCAGCGGGGATGAGGATTATTTTGTGATCGCCCTGTTCCGAGCACGAATCATTCAGGATCGTTTGGTGGAATCCCGAGTCAACAGCGAGGCAGGATTGAAGTTTTTCGACCCGGAATCGCTTCCGGTGCTGAATGGCCTAAGTCGTATGTTGCTTGAACGTACAATGGTGGATTAAACGGCAAAACAAAAAGAAGCCTTCCCAACGGGGAAAGGCTTCTTTTGTTGATATTACATGCCGTATGCAGAATTCCAGATCAACTAGACCTGATCGAGCGGTTCTTCGTCCATCGCAAAATCAAAGTCATCAATATCAAATACTTGCACAGGGGCCGATGATTCTATAATTCGTGCGATCAGCTCAACCTGATCTGTGAGAATCGGGATACTCAGACGCTGTGAAGTGAGCAGCAGCTCTGTCTCAATAGGATCGAAATACTCACCATACTGAGCCGTATCCACTGCATTGATAATGGCGATGGACACCTGATCACCAAACAGGATGGACGGGCTTTTGGCCCAAGGAACGGACAGGGCCCGTTCGATCTTCTTCTTATTCAGTGGTTCTTCAAAATAAGAGATGATCTCGTTAATCTTCGATTTTACATGCTGATCATCAGCCGGGTTATCCATCAAAGGATCCGGACTGACTTGAAATTCATATAACTCCAAGACGGTGGTATAAGGAACAATATATTCAACAGGCGCGGGCGGCGCGAGCAATTGACCGTAAATTGCCACCATCACGGCTTCTGTAATAAACTGACGTGACATGGGTACCTGAATCCTCCTGCGGCCATTAATAATTGCGAGGTGAATCAATTTTGGTAATGCAAACGAATACAAATGAAATTGATTTCTCTGCTATGGACATGGATGCATGAATTGCATGAATAGTAGTATATCATACAACGGTGGGAAATACAGCCAGTCAGTAGAATGTCAAGTCCCAACTTCAATCAGGATTTGCCGAGCAGCAGGGACAGAATTCCTGCCGCAATCAGTGGTCCTACAGGGACACCTTTGAACAGGGCAACGCCAAGTACGGTTCCAATAAGTAGTCCTGCAACAACAGTTGGTTGAGTGCTCATGAGTGTAGCGCCCCGTCCACCGAGATAAGCCACCAGTAAGCCCACACCTATGGCGAGCAGCGACTTCCAGTGAAGGAAAGACTCCCCGATCGTCTGCAGACTCATCTTACCGCTGGCAAGTGGCGCCATGACCCCGATTGTCAAAATGATAATGCCCAGCGTAAGCCCGTACTTTTCAAGCCAGGGAAAAGCCTGGTTCACATTCAATACCCGTAACAGGAGTAGAAATACCATGGCTACGGTCACAGGTGTATTGCTGCTAATAATACCAAGTGCTGCAAACACGAGCAGCAGCAAAGAGGTCATATCCATGGATTTCAATTCCCTTCAGCCTGCCCGCGTTGCCGGCTTACGATATGCTCTGCAATATATTTTCCATGCCAGCGTCCAGACTCAATGAATACTTCGTTGGCATTGCGTCCTGAAGCGATAACTCCACCGACGTAAACTCCGGGAACACTGCTTTCCATCGTTTGCACATTGTAAACGGGTTTGTCCAGATCATCTGACATTTCAACACCGACGGAAGCAAGCAGTTTGCGGTCTGGACGGAAACCCGTCAAAGCCAGAACAAAATCGTTTTCAAGCTCGCTTGTGGATCCGTCTGCATGAAGCAGGCGAACGGAATCGTCCAAAATTTCATTCACACGTGCACCGAGGTGCAGCGTAATGCGGCCTTTCTGCACCAAGCTTTCAAATAGTGGGCGTACCCATGGCTTAATATGCTCCGACAGACCCGTACCCCGATATACCATGTCAATGTGGGCTCCTACACGGACAAGTTCCATCGCTGCATCCACGGCGGAATTGCTGCCACCGATGATTGCAACACGTGTTCGGGTGTAGGGATGCGCTTCTCGGAAATAGTGCGTAACTTTATCTTTGTCTTCTCCAGGAATACCGAGGTAGTTCGGGTGATCGAAGTAACCTGTAGCTACAACGACGTTACGTCCCTGATGAACAATGGTTTCCCCGCGGCGATTGACCGTATGTACTTCAAAGGTTTCATCGTCTCTGCGTTTGATTTCGCGGGCTTCCTCATAATTATGAACACGCAGGCCGAAGTGTTCGGCTACTTTGCGATAATAGGCGAGTGCCTCGTAGCGAAAAGGCTTGTCGTTTGGCGTACTAAACGGGACATTTCCGATTTCGAGCAGTTCCGCTGTACTAAAAAACTGCATATGGGTTGGATACAGATAGATGGATTGTACAATATTATACTTCTCTACAATGACAGCTGACAGACCCAGCCGTTCACATTCGATGGCAGCAGATAGACCACAAGGTCCTCCGCCAATGATAATTACATCTTCCATGTTCTTACTCCTCCTTCATTCAAGCAATATTATCCTACCGTAAATAGTCATGTAATGCCAGTTTACGCCAGGAATTGGCGGAAGAAAATTCCGCATAACGGGTTTGACTTTGTGGTGAGAAAAGATTAACATCAAATTAGATATTTATCTAAATGAAAGAGGCGACGCCCATGCAACTGGAGAAAATTGTGGCATACCACAAAGCGCTGGCTGATCCTACCCGGCTTCGTATGCTGTTATTGCTGTCTCAGGGTGAACTTCATGGACAGGCCCTTGCCGAGAAGCTAAATCTGTCACAGCCCACAGTTACTCATCACGCATCCAAGTTGAGAGAAGCGGCATTGATCAAGGAACGGAGAGAAAAAAATACGGTGTTTTTCTCTCTCAATCCATCCTTTATACGTGAGCATGCTCAGGCTTCCGTTGATTTTATTTTCAAAAGAGAGGAGGTAGCTGATATGAGTGATGTAAACGAAACGCTCAAAGCATCTGTCATGCGAAATTTCTTTTCCAAAGATGGACGCTTGCGTCAAATTCCTGCCCAGTACAAGAAGAAGCTCATCGTGCTTGGCCATTTAGTTGAACAGCTTGAATTCGGACGCAAGTATACGGAGAAAGAGATCAATGAATTTATACGTACGTACCATGAGGACTTTGCCACAATTCGCCGGGAATTCATTATGCATCAGTTTATGTACCGGGAAGATGGGATCTACGAACTTAATCCGAAGGAAATGTGGACCCGCTGGGATCAGGTAAAATAAGTGATGACAACAAAAGAAATCAGAGCAATTAAATTAATCCAGATAGATAAAATATAATTAGGCTTGACAAGAGCAGAGTACAATGTGTAACATGTTGGATAAATCTACAAGGGAGGCGATGTTATATGACAATCCTAACGGCAGTATACGTTAATTTGAATATGGACAGCGTCTCCGGAACGGATCAAAACATGTAAAGTACGTGAATTGGACAGGTACGTCCACATTTACGTAGTTATTATTACATGTACAGATGAAGCCACGGGTGACGCACCCGTGGCTTTTTGATTGCAGGGAAAAGGGATGTCCTGTATTGCATGTGGCAGAGTTTTACACTTTCGTTCTGCTGACAGGTACAGACAGGAAAATCTCGATTCTTTTAACTTCGAATTGCCGCGGGTGGTTTCTCACTCGTGGTTTATTTGCATTTGATCTAGTCCGGAGTATTGGCGCGCATCAATGGTAAGAAGGTAAGAACACAATTTGGGAGGAATATGGAATTTGAACAATCACATCGAAAATTACGGATGGTCCGCGAAATGGCAGGAAACGTGGCAGCAATCAGGAATCGAAATGCAAATGAGAGCACCAGCCCGAGTTATTGCTGACCACGGTCAATTGCAGCGTCTCGTCACAGCCGAAGGAGAATGCTGGGGAAGGATATCGGGACGAATGCGTCATGACAACCTGGAGACGGGGACGCTTCCAGCAGTGGGGGATTGGGTAGCAATAACGGGGGAGCCTGGTGAAGAGGCTACGATTCACGGTATTCTCCCACGCCAGAGCCGGGTATCCAGGCAGGCTGCCGGGGCCATAACGAAAGAGCAGCTGATTGCTGCAAATGTCGATACCTTGCTGATCGTCGCTGCGCTTAATCATGATTTTAATCTTAGACGGTTGGAAAGGTATATTATGATGGCCTGGAATGGAGGGGTTAGACCGGTCATTATTTTAAGCAAAAGCGATCTATGCACTGATGTAGAGGAGAAAACGGCGATGGTCGAGGGGATTGCCCCTGGCATTGAAGTGCTTGCGCTGTCGGCTGCTCAGGACCAGGGAAAAGCTTCACTAGAATCCTATCTGCAGCCAGGGACCACTGTAGCCTTGACCGGTTCTTCAGGTAGTGGCAAGTCCACCCTTGTAAACTGGATGATGGGGCAGAATGTGCAGCTTACACAATCCGTCCGGGAGGATGACAGCCGGGGAAGACATACGACAACCCATCGAGAGATGTTCGTTTTGCCCCAAGGTGCTGTGCTCATCGATACACCTGGCATGCGTGAGCTGAACCTGTGGGACGAAGGCAATGATGGACTGTCCCAGGCGTTTGGTGAAATTGAACAACTTGCTGCAGCATGCAGATTCGTCGATTGCAGTCATACACGGGAAGCGGGATGCGCTGTTACAGAAGCCATTCAGAATGGGTCCCTGGACGAAAAAAGGCTAAACAATTATCTGAAGATGCAGAAGGAATTACAATATCAGCAGCGGAAGGAAGCAGTTGCTTCCAAGCGGCGAACAGCTACAAGCAAACCAGCGAGTTCACGTAAACCCAAACATGCCCGGAGAGTAAGTGATTGGGAAGAGGCTTAAAATCAGGCGGGCATCCTTGTGAGTTCAGCATAGAATAGCTCAGGAGGGATGTCACGATGCCGGAATACAGAATTATTGTGGATCTGTCGGATCACATGTTATATCTTCTGGATGGCAATGTGGTAATTAAGGGCTATCCTGTCGCAACAGGAAAGATGCTCACTCAGACCCCAAGCGGGGAATTTACCATTGTAAACAAACAAGCAAATCCGGGTGGACCTTTTGGTGTGCTGTGGATGGGGTTATCTGAACCTCATTATGGCATCCATGGGACGAATGAACCTTCGTCCATCGGCAAGTCTGTATCACATGGGTGTATCCGTATGTACAATTCAGACGTGCTGGATCTCTCTTCAAAGGTATCTGTAGGCACGAGAGTGACGATCCGGCCCTAGGGCCGGATTTTACCCTCTCCTGAATTGGTTTATGGATGTATTTGGAATATAGGGGCATCATGCTTATAATAATGTAAAATCACTACAATCTGAGAGGAAGGTGAGCGTTCGTTGGTACAGATCAGACAAGCCCGTGAAGGGGATGCAGAAGGAATTGCCCGTGTACATACAGAGAGTTGGAAGACTACATATCGCAATATTGTACCTGATGATTTTTTGGACCATTTGACTACGGAATCAAGAATATCCCAATGGGAACAAACCATACGCTCTGACGAAAAAAATCAGATTCTGGTGGTGGCTGAACAGCCGGGCGGGAATATTGTCGGATTTGCCTGTGGAGGAAGGGAGCGTGAAGGTAAGCTGCCTTATGATGCAGAGTTATATGCCATTTATTTGCTGGAAGAGGTACAACAAAAGGGCCTCGGTCAGCAACTGGCCACGCATGTTGTTCGTTATCTTCATTCTCAGGACATGAAGCGTCTGTTGATCTGGGCGTTAGAGCGAAATTCGGCATGCCGTTTTTATGAAAAGATGGGAGGAAGGCCTGTTCATACACAATCCATTCGAATCGGAGGGCAGAACTTGATCGAGATCGCCTACGGCTGGGAGAATCTGAATGATTTTGCCAGACAGGTGCCGCCTCCATTGGAATCATAGAGTCTGAGTGACACGTTTGCGCCATCTTTAATCAGGTTAATGAACTACTATACTTCTTATAGAAGAAGAACATCCAATCTTGACTAGGTGCCGCCTCCAGATGACTTTAATGGAGAAAACACATGCAACTTGGACTAAACAATATATTAATGGCGAATGGGTAGAAAGCTCCGGTGAGAAAACGATGGAGAACATAAATCCTTATCCGGGGGAAGTGACGTAGCGATCTTCCAGTAAGGCGGATATAGATCGGCCATACGAGTCAGCCCAAAAAAGCTCATCAAAATGGAGTGAGTCCTTGCCAGTTATCAAAGAAGGCCTATTGCAGCATCAATACCGGGATTTCCCTGGTAACGACTAAATAGATCATTCGGGAAAGATCGACATGGAATGCGAAAGTCCGCGCCTGGCTTGAGTTGGCGAGCTTTTGCACGTTTTTACATCAAGAATTTGGACGACCAGAAATCCGAGGGAAAAGCTGTTTGGTGTTCACGTAATCTGGTTATTTATGGATACACGGGAGTACCGATCCGTAAATCCAAAGGTAAAGGGGCTTGAATTCCATGTCCATTGACCGTTTTATTCTGAGAAAATTGAACACTTGTCAGGAAGAGCATACACGTGCCAATCTGGTTCGGCTGTTTGTCATTCGCATTCGCAGAGCCGAGATCGCAGAGGAGCATGAGACCACTTATGCCGTTAGCAGAGTGCATTAAAAATAGATAGAGAAACTGGCCTTCATCAAAAAAAGGAAGCTTGTCTTTATGGACAGCTTCCTTTTTCCTTGTTTGCATATGCAATTTCTTTACTGACTCTGCTTTAATACAGCGACAAGGCCAGAGAGTCATTTTCACTGCGGCTGTGCAGAATGGCCTCACATCCGACAATTTCAATACTAATCAAAGAGTGCAGACATTTTTGCAATGCGCGCTTACCATTGCTGATTTTATGCTCAAGGGCACTGCTAAGCAATCTTAATGTCTTTTGCATAGGTTGTTTGTTTTCTTGATTGAAATATACAGGGATTGATTTGTTTTGAAAAGTTATTAGTGTTCTCACTAGAAATCACCTCACGAGAGTTATTTCATACTGGTTATAATAAATTCCAATGCTTAAAATTACCTTAAAATCAGCTTATGAAAACATAAAGGTGAGCAATGTTTGAAAAGTGTTCACAATTTGATTGTGGACCAAGGAATAAGAAATCCCAAATACGGAATGTTATCTCCCATTTATATGGAAGAAAACAAATTGTTTTCGCATCCTCGCAACAATTAACGTGAACAATGCCTCAAAAGTTCTGAGTCCATTGGACGATATTTTAATATTTATGTGGGTCATATGTAACAAAAACACAGGTTGTACATTGCAAACAGGGTGTTAATGTAAGAAAATAGGGTTGGAATAGCGATTCATCCGCATTTATTTGATTTAATTTGACATTAGGACAATTTACATATGAGACCATGGGAGGGATTATGATGATTCTTACCGTGTATTCCGGCCGGGAGGAAGGTGAATGGTTCGATATTGAAGTCCCGGATGAGTGTACGATCGAACATCTGAAGACATTGCTGGGGGTGCGGATCTTTGGACAGGCACCTGGTGATGGCATCCAATATATCCTTGAAGCCAAATTCCCCGAAGGTTTGTGGTTCTCTCCGCAGAACTCGCAGCAGCTGATGGAAACGGGCCTGCGGCAAGGAAGCTGTGTACGCGTTCAGCGGGCATTCTCAACCACTACGGAAGAAGCACCAGTGTACGGAAGACGTTCATTATTTCAGCAGGACAGCAACGAATGAGGGTTCTTGACGTATACATTCATTATCGAACCCATTATAAGGAGGTCTTCTCTTCGTGAATGTGTTATATCAACGTTCTCCAAGAATGACACCGGTTCTTAAGGAAGAAAGGCTGGAAATTCTCAGACCTCCAACAGAACCGAGCAAACCTACGTTTTCAATGATTTCTATTATAATACCGATCATGATGACGATGGTCAGTATCGGATTCTACGTATATATCAACATGACGGGCAAAATGGGCAACAGCAATTATATGATGTTTCAGATGATGACGGTTATGATGATGCTTACGTCATATACCATTCCGTTTTTCGTATATCTGAGTAACAAAAAGACGTATCGAAAAAAGATTGAAGAGCGTAAGGCCATGTACCGTGCCCAACTGGATAAGCACCGCGAAGAGCTTAAGGAAGCTCAGGCCGAGCAGGTCAAGAGCCTGTATGAGATTCATGGTGATCCCAATGTTTGTCTGCAAGTCGTGAAGAATCGCAACAGTTCCCTGTGGGAGCGTTCGCCGGAAGATGACGATTTCTTACAGGTACGGATCGGTACGGGAGAAATTCCGTTTCGAATTAAACTGCAGGTTCCTCGAGTGGATGGCTATGAAAAAGATGAATTAATTGAGGCCGCTCATGAACTTGCTGCAGAATTTGAGACGGTATCCGATGCTTCCATTACGCTTCCGCTGTTCCAATCGAAAGTGATGGGATTGGTAGGGAACCGTGAGGAAGTGCTTGCTTCCTTGCGCGTCATCATTTCACAACTCACGGTGCGGCATTCGCCGGATGAATTGAAGATTGCGGCTTTTTATGAAGAAAAAGAAGCGAAGGAATGGGACTGGCTGCGCTGGTTACCCCATATCTGGGATGAAGATCAAGGACAACGCTATATGGCCGACAGGCACAGCGGTGCGCATCAATTGGCGGACAGCTTGTTTTCCGTGTTAAACCGTCGTCGGAACAACAAAGAAGATCGGTACAAAAAAAGTGTGCAGACTCCGTGTTATGTCGTTGTTCTCTCGGACACGCAGCTTATTGAAGAAGAGCCTCTTCTTCCATTATTGCTCGAATCTGCACAGGAGATTGATGTGTGCACCATTATTTTGGCGAACCGCAAGGAATCCCTTCCGATGCATTGTCAATTGATCATGGAAGCATCCAAAGGCAAGGGCGTGTACATCAAAAAAACGGAAGACGCTGACGTTGTACAGCAGACGTACACACCGGACGTGATATCGAAAGAGACGGCTGAGGCACTCTCGCGTTACATGTCTCCCATTCGGCTGAAGCGATCTTCCGCTTCGGACATCCCGCAAATCCTTCCGTTATTTGATATGCTTGGCACTTCACGTGTTGAAGATCTGGATGTAATCACCCGCTGGGGCCAGACAAGATATCCGGATACGCTGCCTGTACCCATGGGCGTGCGCGCAGGTGGCAAGAAAATAGCCATCAACTTGCATGACAAAATTGAACGTCAGGGTCACGGCCCGCACGGATTGATCGCAGGTACGACGGGTTCAGGTAAAAGTGAGGTCATTCAGTCCATCGTGGCTTCCCTGGCTGCCGAGTTCCATCCCCATGACCTGGCTTTTATGTTGATTGACTACAAAGGCGGGGGGATGTCCAATACGTTCGTAGGCTTGCCTCACGTGGTGGGTACGATTACCAACCTGGATGGCAATTTGATTGAACGGGCCAATATCTCACTTCGGGCTGAATTGGTCAGAAGACAGAAGATATTGAATGATGCCGGTAACCTTCAGCACATTGACGAATATTACAAGATTTTACGTTCAAGACATGAACAGCCATTGCCTCATTTGGTCATTATTATTGATGAGTTCGCTCAATTGAAACGGGACCAGCCGGAATTCATGGATGAATTGATTAGTATTGCGGCTATTGGCCGAACACTGGGTGTGCATCTGATTCTGGCAACTCAGAAGCCGGCAGGCGTAGTGGATGACAAAATATGGAGTAACTCCCGTTTCCGCATCTGTCTTCGTGTACAGAGCGAGGGAGACAGCCGGGATATGATCAAGATCCCTAATGCAGCATGGATTACCAAGCCGGGCCGCGGATACTTCCAGGTCGGCAGTGATGAGGTATTTGAGGAGATGCAGTTTGCCTGGAGTGGTGCGCCTTACAACCAGCAGGAGGACACAACGACTGTACTGCCTGTCATGGAAGTACGTCTTAATGGTAAGAGAGAACCACTTTTGACTGGAGAACGCAGGGCAGTCCTCAAAGGCGAAGATGTTCCTAAACAACTACAGGTCTTCATCGATTATGTGGCACAGTCTGCCGCAGATGCAGGAATCAAAAGATTGCCTGGTCCATGGCTGCCTCCCCTTCCAGAGACGCTGGAATGGGACAGTCTAGCGGATTGGCAGGATGAAGAGCACAGAGAGCTGCTGCTTGACGGCGGAGCCAGTGGCTTGAAGCCGGTGGTTGGTCTGCTTGACGATCTGCCTAACCAGCGTCAGATGCCACTTGCACTCCCTGTAGATCAAGGGCATTTGATTGTGTACGGCATGCCTGGTTTGGGTAAAACGACGTTTGTCCAGACTTTGCTGATGTCCCTCGCCCGTTCTCGTCGTACGGATCCATGGCATGGATACATTATCGATATGGGACGGATGATGAAGGACTTTACAGGACTGCCGCAGATCGGTGGCGTTCTGATGGCCGAAGAGGAGGATCGGATCAAGCGTCTATTCCGGTATATTCTGAAGCTGTCAGCACAGCGCAAAGATATGATCTCGGAGGCAGGGGTTAAAACGATTTCGGCTTATCGCCGGACAGCACATGCAGCTGTTCCGCAGATTGTTGTTGTAATCGATGGTTATCTATCTTTCCGCAATGCTTATCCAGATGAGAACGAACTGCTGGAAACGATTCTGCGTGAAGGTGGAAGTCTCGGAATTACGTTCATCCTGACTGCGAATCGGGTAACGGATGTCTTCGAGAAGTTCAGAAGCAACATACCAAACGCGGTTTCCTTTGAACTTTCCGATCCGAGTGACTATTATTACGCAGTTGGCCGGCCTTCCAAGGCACCAAGCCAGCTTCCGCCAGGCAGAGGCTTGGTAAAAGGACAGGTACCACCTTTAATGTTCCAAGCGGCTTTGCCATCGTCCGGTGAGGATGAAGGGAAACGTTCGTCTGCTCTCCGCGGAATGATCGCAGAGATTCGGGATAGCTGGACAGGAGAAGAAGCTCCGCAGATTGCTCCGCTTCCTGAAGAAGTGAAGCTCAAGGATTTACTTGTGACTACGGGGGCGTTTGCGCAAGCAGGAGAATTTTCGACTATCAATGTTCCAGTAGGCTTGTTGACAGATGATTTGGAGCCTTTCTTGCTGAATCTTCGTGAAGGTCCGCATTTTATGGTCACAAGTCCCATGGAGGGCGGTAAAACAACATTTTTGTTGACATGGATGTTATCTCTGGCTTATCATGCTTCTCCTGAAGACGTGCAATTATACACGGTAGATATGCGATATGGTTCCGGAGGACTGGGAGAGATCAGTAGTTTGCCCCATGTCCGTGGACATGTGTCTCGTGAAGAACAGCTTGCACCTGTGATCCAACAGTTGTACGATGAGGTTCTAAAAAGAGGCGAGTTAAAGGGTGGACCTGAAATCGTGCTTGTGATCGATGATGCAGATACCCTATCTAAACAGTTGAATGATTTTAACGTGAAAGATCAATTGGGAGCGATTGTTCGTCAAGGACGAGATCGTGGAATACATGTTATACTTTCGGGTGTTCCAGCTGATTTCCCAACCTTTGGTTCAGACTGGGTGAGTGATGTTAAGGCTTCCCAGAGTGGATTGTTGTTCGGGACTTTAGACCCTAACGATCTCTCGTTCTTCCGTATACCTTATACCGAATCTGGAGGCAGTTCAGCTGGGCTGAAGGTACTGCCACCAGGTCAAGGTTATTATGTTAAACGTAAATATTCCAGGGTTAAAGGTGCAGTTCCTTGTGATGACAGCTGGAAAATGACAGATTGGATTTCTGAAATTCGTGACCGATGGCATGTTGTAGTTTGAGGGGAGGTGGCTCATAATGTTGACGGTTCATGATTCCAAGCAAAAGGTAGTCACTTTGCAAATAAAAGAACTTTTTTTCCTGGCCGGTATTCTCGGTTCAGACCGATTGCTTGGCGTTGAAGATCCCTTCCGCGGTTACATGGCAGAAGACATCGCTGTGGAATGGGAGCGCGTCAAAACTTCTCTGCTCGAAAAGGGATATTTGATTCAGGATCAGGACAGCAATGAGCTGATCATGACACCGACCGTTTTCTCCAGGGTAGCCATTGCGGGACTGTCAGACAGGGCCTGCTGGATTCGCTACACATCGAGCGGCACTTCGTATGAAAGTTATATCCATTGCACGGACGAACGGGTCGTTGAAGTTTCCCGTGTTGCTGACGAACCGGATTCCTTCCGGTTATCCGATCTCGGGAACGTTCGTGAAGCGATTGACTTCCTGATTCAAAGGATGAAGTGGAGTGGCCATTCTCCAGCGGAGAAGCCTGCACTGATGTGCTCCAAGAAAAAATTCTATGATGTTATGAACGAGCTTAACGACAAGCAAGAATCCGCGGTTGCTGACGAACTGGCACAGGAGACGAACGATCCGGAAGGGTCGCTAGCTCTTGCGCGTTGTCTGGTTAACAAAGAATCAGACGGTGAACTGCGATTGCTTGTGTGGAACGGGGAAGGCTGGAAGTCACAGTCTGCAGCATTCGCTGCGAGCTCTGTATCCAACTGGTTGTTCCGCATGAGTACAGCCGCTTCAGATGATTGGCTTGTAGCGGCGCTGACGACGAGAGAACAGTTTCACGAGATGCTGCTGGACTGGCTTAAACAGCCTGCAGGGGAAGAGGAAAGGTGATGGTAAATGCGCATTCGTGTGGAACCGGATGTGCTTCGGGCACTGAGCAGGCAGATTCAGTATGCGGCGGAGCAAATACAGCAAAAGATGACAGTGTTGGAACAGGCGATTCATTCGCTGGAGTGGGATATTGAGGCCCGCGCTGCGGTGATGAGTGAATGGAGTCACAGCAAGCGAATTGGCGAAGATGCGGTGCGTCGTTTTATGGACTTAAGCGTGCAGCTGGGACGCAAAGCCTTGTTATTCCAGCAGGCAGACATGGAGTATCGTACAGTGCTGAGTCATGTGAACACAGCCTATGGCAATGCGGTCAATATGCTTAACGTTCTTGAAAACAATCGTGCAGGGGAAATCATGCCTACACACGCCGCAGCTGCTGCTGTAGTATCCGATCCCCTTTCCGCGGTGGCGGCAGTATACCGGGTGCAGGATGCTTCGCCGCCCGACGGTTCCCCCGCTACATTGATCCAGGCGATGCAGCCTGAACCTGTAGCGTGGAGATTTACAGATCCCACCTTTCGGGGGAGAAGAGGAACCGAACCTGTGGTATCCTGATTAGACAGTTTACAGAAGTGCGAAATAAGGACAGCAGAAAGTGAATCATTTATGTAAATAGTCTGTTAAGGGAAGTTTCAATCACCAAAAATGGGGTAAATAGGATTAGGTCCTTCGGCTTTTGTTCGATCGATCCTGGTATAGTACAATTTGAACAAGCAAAAATTTAATTGCACAAACCAAGGAGGAAATTACACATGGCAGGACGCATTTTAGTTACCCCAGAACAACTTGATCAGGTTTCCAACCAATTCAAACAAAGCGGTGAGCAAAGTCAGCAAATCGTTTCTACATTGACTCAATCCATCACAAGCATGGAAGGACAATGGGAAGGTATGACGAAACAACGCTTCTTCCAGGAGTTCCAGGAAGCCAGCAAACAAATGCAATCTTTCGTTCAAACGCTGAACAGCATCAGCGCGGAACTGACGGCTATTGCCAACAAATTCCGTACAGCTGACCAAGCTCGCTAAACTGCTTTACATAGATCAGGCCGATGTCATGTCTGACTTGGCACTAGATCGTACGCAGGCAGCAAGCTGAAGATGTATAACTACAGCAAAAACCGGGCGTTTTACGACACCCGGTTTTTGCTGCACTATGACAGAATGACAGAGAGAGGGATGAGCATGTCTTTTCAACCGAATCCCGGGGATGAAGTGGTGATCAATGACATTGCCTATACCATTGGGCAGCATCCGGCTGCGCCCGGTCTGGCATACGCCCAAGCCGGAAGGCAAGGGATCGTCTACCAGTTAATACCCCGAAATGGTTCAATAAGTGGGGCCAAAGCACTAAAAGTATTTTTTCCTAAATTCCGTATCCCGGCTATGGTCTATCAATCTGAGCATATGGAACCTTATAGTGAACTGCCAGGTTTGCAGGTATGCAAGCGTGATGTGCTCACTCCGGAAAGAAACGGAGCGCTCATTGGAGAACACCCCGATTTGTTGTACGCGGTTTTGATGCCGTGGGTGCAGGGTCTGACCTGGTTTGACGTAATCAGTGATCAGAAACAGCTGACTGCAGAAGAGAGTCTGAAGTTGGCGAGAGCACTAGCAGGGACTGGTTCGGCCATGGAGCAACGAGGACTTGCTCATTGTGATTTGTCCGCACCCAATGTGATGATTCCGTTTTTTTCCGAAGTGGAAAACCTGGGAGCCTTATCCGCAGTTGAACTCGTCGATGTAGAGCAGATGTACGGTTCCAAAATGGATCGTCCAGATGCTCTGCTTGCCGGTTCACCCGGTTATGCAGCTCACCGGGCAGTACACAGCGGTTTGTGGAGCTCATATGCCGATCGTTTTGCTGGTGCAGTTATTATCGCTGAGATGTTAAGCTGGTCCGATTCGACCATTGTAGAGAAGGCATGGGGAGAAAGTTATTTTGATCAGCATGAAATGCAAACGGTGAGTGAGCGCTATTTTGCTATGCGCGATTCACTTCAGAAACGATGGGGTTCCAAAATATCCGATCTGTTTATCCGTGCCTGGGAGAGTCACGATCTGAGCAGCTGCCCAACATTTGGTGAATGGTTTGTGGCCTTGGCCTCAGCAAACGCCAGTCAGGCAGAAGCAGCTGGAGTGAAGGAGCCTGAGGACCAAGTAACAGATGCGGCAAACGTAGAAGAGACGAGCAAGACAGTTGCAAGTGCACCAGGGACCAGCGTAGCAGATTTGAAGTCAGCTAATGGACATCATGCGTCCACGTCGAGTCCTGAAGTGCCGCCTGGACAGGAAGCAGTTGTAAACAGGCTGTTCCTGCAGGCTCGGGCACTGGAGGATGAGGATAAGCCTGCAGCAGCACTGGAAGTATACCGTTCGCTGTATCATTTCATTCCGGCTAATAGTGCGATGCAGATGGAAGTTGAGGCTGCAATCAACGAGCTGGATGCCAAGCTGAATCCCAAGGAAGAAGCCGCACAGCCTGTCCGTGTTCCTTTTTACAGATCCAAAAAGTTCATGATCTCCTCCGCTGTCCTAGTTGTATTGTTGGCCGGTACCGTGCCAACTGTTAAAATTTTGGCCGATCAGGCCGAGGTCAAGCAGCAGGAAGAACAAGAAGCAGCAAGACTGGCAGAGATCAAGGCTGCTGAAGAAGCAGAAGCGGCAAAAGCCGCTGCGTTGAAGCAGGAGGAAGAAGAGAAGAAGAAACAGCAAGCAGAAGCGGCGAAGCTTGAAGCTGCGGAAAAGCAAAAACAGGCGGAAGCGCAGCAAAAGGAAGAGGAACGAAAAGCCCTTCAGGCGAAATACGATAAACAGGCAAAATACGAGGCTTATCTAGCCAAGCAGGAACAGCAGAAGAAAGAAGCAGCCAAAAAGGCACTGCAGGAGAAGTACGACAAGCAGGCGAAGTATGAAGCCTACCTGGTCTGGAAGAAGGAGCATGATGCTCAAGTAGCGAAGCAGGAAGCGGAGCGCAAGGCAGCGGCTGAAGCAGAACGCAAACAGGCAGCGCAGAAAGCAGCCGAGGAAGCAGCTCGAAAGGCTGCACTCAAGAAAAAGCGTGCTGAGAACGTGGTTACGCTGATTGCTCATTATAACAAGGCGTATAATGCTCAAAAAGGTAAGAAGATCGAAAATGCGGTGTCCTATGCCCGTGATTTCAAAAATTTGTATAACACGGATGCTGCATACTTTAAAGGTGTAGGTAAAGTGGCGGCACGAATGAGTGCGATTAACAAATTTTTGAGCAATACCAGCTACAATCTGCCCAACTTGTAAATTACGTGAACAACGGAGGTGGCTCAGGCCCAGATGAACTATACAATACAAGCATCCCAGCGCACACCCGCACTTATTATTTATCTCATTGATATCAGTGCCTCCATGAATATGGTTCTGGAAAACCGCAGACGGATCGATGTCGTCTATGATGCCCTGGCCTTGGCCATACGCCAGATGGTGTTTCGCTCGACCAAAGGAAACCGATTGACACCTCGCTACCGGATTGCCATCCTGGCGTACAGTGATGATGTCTATGACTTGTTAAACGGAATCAAGGGAATTGACGAAATAGCAGCGGTTGGTTCGTTGCCTGACCTGACACCTAAACGATTCTCGGATTCGGCGAAAGCCTTTCTGCAAGCAGAAAAGATTCTGCAGGCCGAAATACCGAACATGCAGGATTGTCCTGCGCCGCTGGTTTGTCATATGACAGATGGAGTGGCTACGGGCGAAGATCCGGAACCGATTG
This sequence comes from Paenibacillus pabuli, assembly GCF_039831995.1. Lineage (NCBI taxonomy): Bacteria > Bacillati > Bacillota > Bacilli > Caryophanales > Paenibacillaceae > Paenibacillus > Paenibacillus pabuli. Next base: position 1,632,210 of record NZ_JBDOIO010000003.1, on the reverse strand, counting down.
CCAAACGGATTATGGGCATGAGTGTGCCAGATGGCAATGTACTCGTTGAAAATATCTTTATATCCGATCATCTATTGGAAGGTCCCATCCCTGAGCCGAGAAGATGGAAAGGAATTTCGCCGGAAACCGTTCTTCAGGATGAGCACGGAGAGAAGCTGCGCAATATGTCTTCGGTTCTGCCTGAAAGTTACCGTGAAATGCTTGTCGAAGCGGACTATTTGCTCGCACCCGGTGCATTGATGATGCTGCCAGGCACATGTGCAGAACTGGTATCCATCGGATTTCAGATGTCTGCTGCTACGCCTGTGAGATAGGAGGGGATCATTTGAAAACGATGCGATTGGCAGCATTGCCTGCTGGTGAGAAAGGAAGCCAAGGGAAGCAGCGTCGTGGAATCTTTCGTTATGTTAGCGCACAGACCGGAGAACAGCCGCTTACTCGTTATCAGGGCGCTTTTAAGTGTCGCTATGGATATGGAAGGGCTGCAGAGACGGTTCATCAGGGGGATTCGGGTCAAGACTTTGCTGCCGTTCGCATGGACGGAAATGTATGTACGTTCGTCATGTGTGATGGTGTAGGCATGAGTTACCTTGGTGATTTTGCCGCGCGTTTTCTGGGTAATGCGCTCCTCGAGTGGTTGGAAACTACCCCTAATCCAACGGCAGAAGCGGTAGAGCATCTGCTTCAAGAACTGACGGTTCCGGCATCGGAGCAGCTGAAGAAAATTCAGCCATTGGACAACTCGCCCTTGCTTTTACGCGAAGTGTTAATGGAGAAGCGGAGTAGAGGCAGTCAGGCGATGTATGTGTGTGGCCGAATTGAGCTGTCACGTGGTTTGGGAAAAAGCCGTATGTGGATGGCTTGGCAGGGGGATTCGCGTATTCGCCTCTGGCGCAATGGTCAGGAGCAGTCCGGAGCTTTTCAGAACCACTGCCGGACGAATGAACGCTGGTCAACCTTGGAAGGGCCTGTTGGAGGCAAGCCTCATATTTATGAGGCGAAGCTATCCAATGAACAGATACGTCTGCAGCTGTACACGGATGGTTTGAATGATCTGGATGCCGTACAGGCATATATCCCGGATGAACACATTCAGGTGTTGCTGGATGCTACGCATACCGGGGGGCTTGAAGATGATGCCGCTTTCATTGAGCTGGAATGGTAGATGTACAATTTTAGCGAAGTCATTCATTGTTAGGTACGTTTAACTAAAGGTAAAATCAACTGAGAAAAAACTTGTCGTTGTTGATTTAAAAGGCGCTCTTTTTGGGTAATCTTGTGAAGAATCTACTTAGTTAGCATGTTATATCATGCGGATACACAAGTCTTGGATGTACATTCTTACATAATTGCTGAAAAGGAGTGGAATGGAGCATGACACAACATAACGACAAGTCTCGGTTTGCAAACAAAGTGGCCATCATTACCGGAGCCGGATCTGGCATCGGTAAGGCAACAGCTGTCAAATTGGCAAATGAAGGTGCACACGTTGCGCTGTTTGATCTGGTGAATGATCGGATTTCACAGACGGAAGCTGAAATTAATGCTGTACATCCAGGTGCTGCACGTGCATTTGATGTAGATATCTCCGATCCGGCACGGGTGGAAAAAGCAGTTTTGGAAACCGTGGAGTTGTTTGGCGGTTTGGACATTGTGTTTGCGAATGCAGGCATTAACGGTGTCTCGGCTCCAATTGAGGAAATTCAGGTGGAGGATTGGCAGCGGATTATCACGACCAATCTGGATGGTACGTTCTTTACGATCAAGTACGCCCTCCCACATCTGAAGAAACGCGGTGGGGGAAGCATTGTTATTACGAGTTCCATTAACGGTAATCAACGGTTTACCAGCTTCGGGATGTCGGCTTACAGTACTTCGAAAGCAGGACAGGTTGCATTTTCGAAGATGGCTGCACTGGAACTGGCCCGGTTCAAAATCCGGGTCAATGTAATATGTCCGGGAGCCATTGCAACCAATATCGATCAAAGCACGGTTAAAACGGATGAGCTGCACCAAATTGTTATTCCGATGGAGTTTCCGGAAGGGGAGCAGCCGCTTGCAGATGGCCCTGGACAGCCGGAGCATGTAGCCAATCTGGTCGCATTCCTGGCATCGTCTGAATCCAAACATATTACGGGTGCTGAGATTGTCATTGATGGCGCCGAATCGTTGCTGCGTTAATACGCTTGATCTGAAGTAGTCGTTCCTCTGGAACGGCTTTTTTTGTTATAATGCTAACATTCACTTTCGATTATAGATTGCATGGTGCCGTATAAATTAGGAGCGATAATATGAATATAGAGTTACCGATACAACAGGTTTTACCCGAGCTGAAACAGCTGTTTCGAGAGCAGGATACGGGGGTGCTTATAGCGGAGCCGGGGGCAGGTAAAACCACCGCAGTCCCCCTATGCCTGCTGGAGGAACCTTGGTTAAACGGACGTAAAATCATGATGCTGGAGCCTCGCAGACTTGCTGCGCGCTCAGCCGCGGCACGGATGGCCGCAGCTTTGAATGAAAAAGTGGGACAGAGGGTAGGGTACCGTGTCCGCATGGATACCCGGGTCAGTCAGGCAACGCGGATCGAGGTTGTCACCGAAGGGGTACTTACACGCATGCTTCAGCAGGATCAGGGGCTTGAAGATACGGCGATGATTATTTTTGATGAGTTTCATGAGCGTCATCTGCACGGCGATCTTGGACTGGCATTGGCACTGGAGTCACGGGCAATGCTGCGTCCGGATCTGAAGGTACTGATTATGTCGGCAACGCTGGACCCTGCCCCAATCTGTGCATTGCTTGGCGAAGAGACTCGCTCGATTGATTGTCCGGGACGCACGTTTCCTGTGGAAACCCGTTATGTACCGAAGCCCGCTTCTGCCGTGCTGGAGGATTTCACGGCTCACGTGATTGTAAAAGCTTTGGCGGAGCAGGAAGGGGACTTACTGGTCTTTCTTCCAGGAGCCAGGGAGATTCACCGGACAGAACGGGAACTGTCGAAGCGCAGTCTTGCTTCTCATGTCGAGGTGCACTCCCTGTATGGCAGCATGCCGGTGGAACGTCAGGATGAGACAGTGCGTCCGGCCGTGGAAGGAAGCCGTAAGGTTGTACTGTCCACCTCCATTGCGGAATCAAGCCTTACGCTTCCGGGTGTCAGAGTGGTTGTTGATGCTGGACTCAGTCGTGCTTCGGTATTTTCCCCGCGCACTGGCATGAGTCGTCTTGTTACCCAGCCCGTGTCCAAGGCGTCAGCCGATCAGCGGCGGGGCCGTGCAGGGCGAATTGCACCAGGGGTGTGCTACAGGCTGTGGAGCGAGGAGGTTCACGGCAGCCTGCCGGAGGCGGCAAGGCCGGAGATCGCCTCCGCGGACCTTGCACCGCTGGCGCTGGAGCTTGCCGCCTGGGGCGTCCAGTCCCCTGCAGAATTGCAGTGGCTGGACACCCCGCCTGCCGCGGCCTACGGCCAGGCACAGGCGCTGCTGCGCCAGCTGGGCGGCCTGGATGACGCAGGCCGCATCACGCCCTTCGGGCGGCGGATGAACGCGCTTGGCGTGCATCCGCGACTGGCCAGCATGCTGCTCCGCGCGGCGGAGCTTGGGCTGGCCAGCTACGCCAGCATGCTGGCGGCACTGCTGCAGGAGCCTGCCGGCCTCCGCAGCAGTGGCAGTGCAGGCGCGGGCACGGATCTGCGCCCGCGCGTGGAAGCGCTGCTGACGGCGGACCGCAGCGGAATGCCACAAGCGGCCGCGGCGGTCGCAGACGTCGCTGCCGTGCGGCGCATACTTCAGGAGAGCCGCCAGCTGCGCACGGCTCTCGGCCCTGCGCCGAAGGATCCGGAACGGCCGGACGAGGACAGCTGCGGGCTGCTGCTGTCCTTCGCCTATCCGGACCGGATCGGGCAGCGCCGGGAGGACGGCCGCTATCTGCTGAGCAGCGGCCGCGGGGTACAGCTCAGCCAGGCAGAATCGCTGAGCCGTTCAGCATACCTGGTCGCAGCTGAGGCAGACGACCAGGGGGCGGATGCACGCATCCTGCTGGCTGCACCGGTGGGGGAGCAGCTTCTGCTGGATTATGGTGCAGATCTCATGCAGGAGGATGTGCAGATTGCATGGGATCGCAGTACACGAAGCGTGCGAGCTCATCGAAGGCTGCGAATCGGAGCAATCTTGATGAAGGAGAGCAGTATCGCACAGCCCCCGGAAGAACAGGTGCTGGAAGCGCTCCTTACCGGAATCCGCACCGAAGGTCAGGACTGTCTGCCCTGGACCAAGTCATCAAGGCAGCTCGCCGACAGACTGCGTTTCCTGCATCGTCATTTGCCGGACTGGCCCGATCTCGCGGCGGATCATGTGTCAGAGGAGCTCGAGGATCAACTCAGACCTTTTCTGGCAGGAATGCGTTCTGCTTCCGATTTGAAGAAACTATCCATGCAGGACGTATTGCTAGGAGGTTTGAGCTGGGAACAACGGCAGCAATTGGACCGGGAGGCGCCAACTCATATTCAGGTTCCCAGCGGATCACGCATTCCGGTTGATTATAGCCGACCTGAAGATCCTACACTGGCGGTACGACTTCAGGAAATGTTCGGGCAGCAGGTTACACCGCGTATTGCTGGAGGTCGGGTGCCGTTAACCCTGCATCTGCTGTCCCCTGCGCACCGCCCTGTTCAGGTGACCCGGGATTTGACGAACTTTTGGCGGGAGACTTATTTCGAGGTAAAAAAAGACCTGAAAGGCCGATATCCAAAGCATTACTGGCCAGACAATCCTTTGGAGGCCATGGCGACCAATCGGGCGAAGCCGCGCACCTAGAGAGCATGATGTTTTTTTTCGCTCACCATTGCATATATAAAAGCTTGGATATTGATCTGGCTTTTCAGAGACCCCCTTTGATAAGAATGACTTCATAAGCGTATGTTTTATCAGAGAATTAAGCTGTATTTATTCGTATTTGCGCACGATATAATAGCTGCAAGCGTTTGAAAGAAAATTGTACGGGTAATAACATAGCGAAGCGAACTCTTAAATGACTAGGAGGAATTCACTATGCAGAAGAAAATCGTAGGAGTTTTTGATACAGAACGTGAGGCATCTCAAGCCATAGAGGGCTTGAAAGCGCAAGGATTCAGTTCAGACGAAATTTCGGTAGTGACGCAGGATCGGGACGAGTTGAAGGCCATCCGGGAAGAGACGGGAACCAAGGCGCCGGAAGGTGTGGCAGCAGGTGCAGCCACAGGTGGCGTATTAGGTGGCGTAGCCGGACTGTTGGCTGGTATCGGGGCTCTGGCCATTCCAGGTATAGGTCCAATTTTGGCGGCGGGTCCGATTGCAGCAGCGTTTACGGGAGCGGCAGTAGGTGCCGGTGCAGGCGGTTTGGTCGGTGGACTTGTCGGATTGGGTATTCCTGAAGAGGATGCCAAACAGTATGAGGAATATGTACAAAACGGCAAAATCCTTCTCCTGGTTGACTCCACCGATCGCGATTCGGATGTCTATGATGTTTTCAGCAACACGAGCTATCTGAATCGTGATCGATACGCAGCTCATGGTACGGATGTGCCAGCAGAGCGAACGGATCTCGACATGGAAGAGCGGAGATTGGATGCTCAGGATAAAGCAGCACGATTTGGAAACAACACGTTCCTGTAAGCTTGGATTGTTCAGGCTAGTACACTGGTTTTGTATACAAGGTTAAACAGGAGCAGCACATATAAATCATGATTTGGTTAATGTGAGCCGTCAGGCGCTCAAAAGCCGGTTTCCTTCGAGGAAGCCGGCTTTTGTCCCTGTAATTCCATCCTGGAATATTGATGAAGTGTTGATTGTGTTTAAAGGTAAGTCTAAGGAGCAGGGAATAACAATACATAGAGCAGAATAGCAAGCGCCAGGCCAATGACCAACAGAGTAAGTGTCAGGAAGCGAATCAATCGGGTTGAGGCTTGAAAGGTTTGCTGATTAATTTGTTTGCGTTTGCGGTGATACGAAGCAGCAGAACACAGAATAATGGCAATGCCGCTGACCAGGGAGGTTACTCCGGTTATAATGGCTGCAATGTGTGCAATCTGGTCATAAGAGGAAGTATTAAACCCCAATCCGGCAGCCAGGAATCCGACGCCGACCATGGCTATTCCTGTACGAACCCAGGCCAGAAACGTCCGTTCATTGGCCATATGCTGTTGTACGTATTGAGAGTCAATCGTGGGGGTATCTAGTTCGGAATCAGCGATAGGAATCCCTCCGTTCATCTTTTATACGATTATCATTGTACTTATTTTTTACTGTAAAACCAAGAAAGGCGGCTGGACGTTATGCCACGAAAAGAAAGAATTGCTGAAATTGAAAGTTTAAGGGGGATTGCCTTTGCAGCTGTTGTACTCCAGCATTCCATTGCCCATTTTTCTCTGGTTCCGGAAGCCGGACTGGAAGACGGGGTTCTGCTTGCAATCCTGCTGATGGCTTCCAAATTTGCCGTCCCTTTATTTATTTTCATCACGGGCATGGTTTTGTTTTATAACACAGGAGAGCAGCTGAAATACGGCCGTTTCATGCAGAAACGATTAACGGATGTGATCGCACCATATGTCGTGTGGTCGTTGGTGTACTTCACCTTGACACCACAAGGGTGGGCCGGCATTGGTTGGCTGGATGTCCCTGAGCTTGGTTTGAAGCTGCTTACCGGCAAGACCACATCTCATTTTTGGTACATTATCATGCTGATTCAATTTTATTTGCTGTTTCCCTTGTTTCTAAAGGCCATACGATATGTATATAACCGTTACGATTCACGGGGACGCCTGATTGCTGTCCTGATTGCGGGAGCCATATACCTCGTGTTAGCCGATCAATTGGGGAATATTGCACGAGTCATGGAGCGACTCCATATTCCAGTACTGACCGATGTATTTACAACCTATGCCGATCGCAATTTCCTGTATTTCTTTTTTTATTTTGTGCTGGGTGCTGCAGCCGGATTATCTGTTAAAAGCTGGAATATGTGGATTCATCGGCTGCGCTGGGTATATTGGACTGTGTTTATAACCATGGGTCTTCGGTTTACATATCTATTAATGCTGGAATTTCAAAAGCCGGAAGGTATTCAGATCACATTTTATACCGTTAGCTTGATCAGACCGGATATGGCTCTCTTTCTAATCGCATCGATCATGGTCATGTATCAGCTCGCAGGCAAACTGCATAATCACTTGGCTGTGGGCTGGCTTGGATGGATCGGCAGCGTTTCTTACGGCGGTTATCTCATGCATATGCTCATGCTGCGCTACAGTTACATTCCAGATGAATATATTTACGTTGCATGGGGACTAAATCCAACCGTACGAATGATTCTGACGTGGATTCTTGCTTTAGCTCTATCCTGTGTGCTCAGTTGGTGCATTTCGCGTGTAAGATGGGGAAAATGGATCGTGGGTACTGTACCGAAGGCCAATTTCAGAAAGTGAAAGAGGCAATAATGAAATATTCACAATAAGAGTCATCATTCTTGAGGGTAGTGATCTAGGGTTGTGGATGTATGTTCGCGTTTGCTTTTGTCGAACTGAAGCTTATCTGGGTTTACATTTTAAAAAATCATTATATGAAAAATTCAGAATAAAAACCCCAATGCCGTTCTACCACACTATTTTGCGTATCTATCCTGTTTTTTGTTCTCACCTGCTGCATAACCGGGAAAAACGGAGAATGATGGCAGAAACCGAACACAAGTTTTATAATATGAAGTAGAGCGGTAGAGGATAGGGGGAACAAGCATGGCTTTTATGATTGCCCAGCGGGCATTTATCAAGCTGTATCTCATTACAATGGTTGAACAGCATAGAGGCTATGGTTACGAAATGCTGGAGGCCATGAAGCAGGAATTTAAAGCTTACGGTTATGTGCCGCCTCAGAGTGAAGTATACCGGGCACTGCATGAACTGGTACAGCAGGGTGTATTTTATCGGACGAAAAAGCTGAAGGGCAGCGATCCCAAAGTGGATTTCCAGGAAATCGTGTTATATCACTTTACGGATGATGGAGCGGAAAAAGCCGAATTGTACAAAAAGCAGGTCAAGGCCGATCTTGACCGTTGTCTAGGCATGTTACACAAGGCAGAAGAGGACAATTACGGGACGAAAGGAAGATGAGCATGAATAGGCAGCTACAGTGGGGAGTACTTGGTACTTCCACCATTGCAAAGAATGCGGTTATTCCGGCAATCCAGCAATCCGAACGGGGAGAAGTGCTCGCCATTGCCAGTCGGAGCAAGGAAAAGGCTGAAGCTCTCGCCGAAGAACTGGACATTGCCAGATATTATGGAAGTTACGAAGAGCTCATTGCAGATCCCGATATTGAAGCCGTCTATATTCCGCTGCCTAACCATATGCACAAGGAATGGACGATAAAAGCCGCTCAGGCTGGAAAGCATGTACTTTGCGAGAAGCCAGCCGCACTGAATGCGGACGAGTCTGCCGAAATGATTCAGGTATGTAAGGAGTACGGCGTTCTATTCGCAGAAGCGATCATGTATCGTTATCATCCCAAGCATCGACGAGTTCAGGAGATTATAGCGAGTGGAGAGATTGGAGCCGTTCGTGCCATCCATGGCAATTTTACCTGTAATACGGCGGATGATAAGGACAATGTAAGGTTCAAACGGGAAATGGGCGGCGGCTCGCTCTTTGACCTTGGTGTATATCCCATTTCGGCAGCCCGCATGTACCTGGGACAGGAACCCGAAGCGGTTACGGTACATGCCTTATTCTCCGATGAACATGATGGAGTGGATATGATGGCATCGGGGCTGGTGGAATTCCCGGGTTCTGTGGCGTTAACGTTTGATTGCGGCATGTGGGCTTCCGGCAGGGCCGAGATGGAGATCCTCGGGACAGACGGACGAATTGAATTGCCAAAAGTCTTCGGCTGGGAGAATAGCGACATTCCACCGCAGATTATCGTTCATACGGATTCGGTCAGTCGGGAAGAACGGGTATCCGTATCCAATTCTTATGTTCTGCAGGCGGAAACTTTTGCTGCAGCTGTGCTAGAAGGAACACCATTGCCGTTTACTCCGGAAAATACGATAGCGAACATGCGGGTTATTGATGCCTGTTTGCAATCGGCACGGACTCGTCAGCGCGTTTCATTGATTTGAATAGCGAGCAAACCCAACTCCATCCATCAGGATGGAGTTTTTTATCGTTTTAACCACATGGACAAAACGTTAAAAAAATTTTCATGAAGGGATTGATTTCCTGAATTCTTTCGTTAAAATAATATTAACATTAAAAATATTTTAACGTTGAAGGGCGGAATTGAATATGAGCGATGGCACAGCAGTAAACAAGCAAGGGATCGGTGAGTTAATCCAAGTCAAACCTTATATGCAGTTTATGCTGGGGAAGATGGTAGCCAGGTTCGGCGATTCTATCGACTCGATTGCGTATAGCTGGATGGTCTACATGTTGACCGGCTCCAAACTATTGATGGGCACACTTCTCGCAGTCAACTTTCTGCCCAATATTCTGCTCGGCCTTTTTGCCGGAGCGGTTGTGGATCGCATGTCTCCCAAAAAGATCATCGTTCTGACGAATTCGGGAAGGGGACTGCTCGTTGGTGTTACTGCTCTATTATTTGGCATGGGAGAACTCCAAGTATGGCATTTGTTCGTTGTCACGATTCTGAATTCGTTGCTTGAATGCTTCTCGTCACCTGCCGAAATGTCCAGTGTACCGCGATTGCTGCCGCAATCGATGCTGCTTTCCGGGAATGCCATGTCGTCTTCAGCTACCCGATTGGCCGAACTTGCCGGGCTTGCTGTAGCAGGGGCGCTCATTGCAACTGCCGGAATGACGTGGACGATTTTAATCGATGCTGGACTCTTTGCATTAAGTGGGGTGTTAATGAGTCGGGTGGTATATCCTTCAACGCCCGGCGCGGAAGTAGTGTCAGCGGAAAATGCTTCTTCCACTGCTGCTCCCAAAAGTTTGCTTTCGGACATGATGGAAGCCTTTCATTTTATGCGCAAACATGCCCTGCTGCTTATTGCCTCCATATTGTTTGCCTTCGTGAACTTCTGTCTGATGCCCTTCAATGTTCTCCGGACTCCATACGTTATCGATAATCTGCATGCGGGAGCAGGCAGTTTAAGTTTGCTTAGCGGCTTGATGGTGGGGGGCATGGTGTTGAGTGGATTATGGATGACCCATAGAGGGAGCAGTTATCGGAAAAGTGCATTGATTATTAGTGGAATTGTCATGCTAGGTCTTAGTTATGCAATGACCGCACTTCCTGCGTATATGTCAACTTATCAGCTGCCGCTGGCAGCTACCTTTTGCCTGATGATGGGCGTCGGCATACCACTGGCGACAACACCTCTTGCTTCGTATCTGATGGAGGTTACGCCACCGGGTATGCTTGGCAGGGTATCTGCCCTTCAGAGTATGCTGTGCGTAAGTGCTGTACCGCTTGGAAGTCTGATTGCGGGTGCTGCAGCCGAATGGGTGTCTACGCCTGTGCTGTTTATTGGTTTTGGCATTCTGCTTGCGATGTCAGCCGCATCCCTTCTTCTGAGCAAAACATTCCGGCGTAGTATATAGCCGGGGTCCTGTATCTTTCTGTAAGACCTGTTTTGACCGGGGACCGGACTGAACGGTATAATATGCATATATAAGGACAACAGGTGCCCCGGAAATGAGGATACAGGTATGCAGCAGAAAGTACTGTCAACGATCGAAGAGATCAAGATCTACTCCGACCCGTATCGGATCCAGATCCTGAATATGTTTAATAAACAGGGAAGGCCTTCTACCGTGAAGGAAATAGCCGACAAGCTTGGGGAAGTGCCCGCGAAAGTGCATTATCACGTGAAAAAGCTGGAGAAGATTGGTTTGCTTACCATCGTATCCACTCGGGAAATTAATGGAATCATTGCCAAATACTACGAACCCTTTCAGGGAGAGATCCATCTTCGTCATGAAGATGAGGACCACTCACCGCTGAAGCAGGTTTTTCGTTCAGAGACACTTAAACTATTAAATGAAATGTATGAGCAGAGCCGCCAGATGTTTATGAGACAGGCGGAGCATGGTGAGAACTTGTTTGGACAAATCTCGGACATGACGTTATATGCGAGCCGGGAGGAAGTAGAGAAGCTGTACAGGGATATCACGAAAATGTGTGAGCCATATACGAAGCGGAATGAACAGAAGGAGGCTCAGGAGGTTTTTCAACTGTTTGCGACGTTGTCCCAACATGTGGATGAACCGACTAAATCTCAGAAAAGCAAAGTCTCACCGCATCAGCCGGAAGATCAGAGATCCGATCCGAATGACGATGCAAAGGAAACTTGATCGATCTAGGTAGACCCGTGCGACACAAAGAAAAGGCCGCCTGAAGGCGGCTTTTTGATGTGTGATGAAGACCGATGGTGACTGACCTAACCTTACCTTAAATGGGAAGGGGGCAATCAGCGTCAGAACTACATGTTCTCCTCGTAATCTCGAACTTCGCGTTTGGCTGCCGTAGCTGGCGAATTGGATGTGCCATAATCTTCGACAGCTTCCCAGGCTTCAGCATGATCGAACTTGCCGGCATTCCGCTGTCTGACCTCTCCGGCACCACTCGGAGGCATGGTCATAACCTGTTCTTCTACAGGGCGATCATTGCTGAGCTCCCGATTAGGTGTATCGTCGATACAGTAGGCAGTGTAGGGAATGGCCTGAAGCCTTTCAAACGGAATATCCTGTCCACAAGTGACACATGTTCCGTAGGTTCCTTTTTCCATTCGCTCCAGGGCATCGTTCACCTGGTTAAACTCATCCGTTAATGTATCGTCTATTGCCAGATCGCGGCTGCGTTCAAACGTCTCCGTCCCCGCATCAGCCGGGTGGTTATCGTAAGATGACAACTCGCCTGTAGAATCCTTAAGGGACTCTGTTGGTGCTCCGTCTTCCATGCTGGATTCAAAATGACGCTGCAGATTATCGCGTTGTTCCAGTAAGGCGCTCTTGAGTTCCTGAAGTTGATCTTTGGTTAATGTACTCATAACGACATGCTCCTTTCCCGCATTGGGGTGTGTAGTCTGTCCTTACCCGATTTTGGCGGGAAACAATCATTTTGTATGAATGAAGAGGCGTTTGATTTTATATCTGGCCGATAATGTGTTATAAAAAATAGAGAGAGAAACTGCCGCGATTTCCCCGCGAAGTCGTATTGAACCGTGCTCCTTGAGGAATCGATCCCGGCTGCTTTTGAACATACGTCGATAGACGTTTTTCTTATAATGGAGGTTGTCAAGATGGATGAACATATGAAACGAAGATTGGATAAACAGAGACAATTGTTTAAACAACTGGGCGTACAGCTCGATGCCTTATCAATTCATGAAAAACAATTCAATTATAAGCTCCGTGGTTATGACCCTGATGAAGTCGATGCATATCTTGACCTGGTCATCAAGGATTACGAACGCTTTTATGCCAATATTGCTGATCTGATGGACAAATGGCAGGAGCAGCAGCTCACCATTCGGGATCTTAAGTCGACGGCGAAACCGGTGGATGATCCGACGAAAATCGATCGCAAACAGCTTGATGATATTGTGAAGCAGCTGGAATACAGCGTGCGGCAGCTGAAAATCAAGGCACGCCCGGAACAGAGTCTGTTCCCTGAATAGATTGAAGCACCAGGATTATATTAAGTTAAAGGTGGTTAATCATGAGTACACATTTTTCGGTCAGTGTGCATTGTTTGTTATTGTTGTCCTTCAGCGCGCCTGAACGAATCACTTCCGCAATGATTGCAGGAAGCGTCAACACCAACCCTGTTGTCGTCAGACGTATTTTGGGCGGGCTGAAAAAGGCAGGTCTCGTCGATTCGTCTCCCGGAATGAGAGGTTTTTATCTCGCCAAGCCGGCTAGTGAAATTACTTTGGCCATGATCTATCAGGCTGCCAAGGACGAAGGTCCGCTATTTCCGATTCATGGTAATTGCAATCCCAATTGTGATGTTGGTCTTCACATAGACAGTCTGCTGACGAATCTGTATCAGGTGGCAGAGGCAAAAGTCGAACAGTTCTTCGCATCCATTACGCTTGAAGATATGGAACGTTCCTGCTCACAGATGGAGACTGTGCCTCCGTCTGTAGAGTAGGTTATTGTCTGAACCAAGGAAGGTGTGCTTGGATATGAAAATGATCGTGATCTCGGATACACATTTGCCCAAAAGAGCAAAGCAGCTGCCAGAACCGCTACTCCAAGTCCTGCCGGAGGCTGACCTCATTTTGCATGCAGGCGACTGGTCGGATTGGAGTGTATACAAGCTGCTGAGCGAGTATGCCCTCGTTGAGGGAGTAGCAGGTAATACGGATCCGCCTGAAATCGGAAAAAGGCTGGGGTTTTCCCGCATCGTGGAGGCGGACGGTTTGCGTCTAGGTCTGGTGCATGGCCATCAGGGATCGAAAACGACTGAACAGAACGCCATTCATACATTTGCCGGTCAGCAGGTAGATGCCATTATATTTGGTCACTCGCACATCCCCTTGATGCATACCGTCAATGATGTGCTGGTATTCAATCCGGGTTCACCGACGGATCGGCGTCGTCAGCCGCAGTATTCGTTTGGAATCATGACGACCCGTCAAGGAAAATTGCATGCTGAGCATGTGTTTTTTGATCGAAAATAGAAAACGGCGGAACTAATGAACTAACCATTGCATCCCATTCAGAATGAACATCTGAACAGGGATGTTTTTTTGTGTATGGATGTACCTGAAATAGTATGGTAACATCCATCGGAGCCGAGTTACAGTTATCCCTGAATGGGGAATATTGCCTCACGTTTATCTCTTATTCATCTGTTGGAGCAGAACACTATTTGTGTCAACGCTGGAATGATACAATTCGTTTATCCAATAAAATTGAATGCGTTTACATAAGGAGATGACGAAGATGAAACTATCCGTATTCACTGTGGCGACGCCTGACCTGAACGCAGAAGAACTGACTGCTGCGGCAGCATCAGCAGGTATTGAAGGAATTGAGTGGAGATTCCGCGGAATACCGGAAGATGCACGTGCTGAAGAACCATCTTTTTGGAGACATAATCGGAGTTCGATTGATCCGGCAAAATGGGAGGAACAGGTTCCTGATTTTCGTGAAGCGACTGCAAAACATGGACGACGTTCCATTGCATTGGTACCGTATCTGAGCTGCGGGGATCTTCAAGCCACAGAGCAGGCGTTCCAGGCAGCAGCCGAATTGGGTGCGTCCATGATGCGTGTTGGCGTGCCGGGATATGATCGTAAAACCCGTTATCCGGAGCTGTACAGCCAAGCCGTTCGATATTTATCCGAAGTGCAGGAGATGGCTCAGCAGTATAACGTCAAAGCTGTGGTAGAGACGCATCACCAGACGATCGCGCCAACCGCTTCACTGGCCTATCGTCTGGTGCAGTCCCTGGATGCCCAGCATGTGGGTGTGTTGTATGATCCGGGCAACATGGTGCATGAAGGATATGAAAATTATCGTATGGGGCTGGAACTATTGGGTCCTTACCTTGCCCACGTACATGTGAAGAATGCGGCTTGGTCCAAGGAGGAACAACACGGAGGCAATACGGGGAATTCCGTATCAGCGAAGTGGAGATGTCATTGGTCACCGCTGACAGAAGGCATTGTGGATTGGATGCAAGTATTTCGTGACCTGAAATCAGTGGGGTATGACGGATACTACGGCATTGAGGACTTCAGCGGAGAGTTTAATTCCCAAGCGATGCTGCAGCATTTTGCGGAGGTATTCGGCGAAATCGAGCGTCGTCTGGAAGAGGAGGTACAGGTATGAGTTTGATTCGAGTAGCCGTAATCGGCATTGGAAACATGGGTGCGGCACATGCCAGAACCCTGATTGCCGGAGATGTGCCTGGTGCGGAGTTGGTCGCCGTATGTGATGTCCGAAAGGAAATGGAGAGCTGGGTAGCCAGCAACCTTCCTGCTTCGGTCATCTACTGGCAGGATGCGGAGCAGATGATGGCATCCGGAACAATTGATGCGGTCATTATTGCAACGCCTCATTATGATCACCCCGACCAGGCCATTCAGGCTTTTCAGCATGGTCTGCATGTCATGATCGAAAAACCGGCCGGTGTATACACCAAACAGGTACGCAAGATGAATGAAGCTGCTGCAGCCAGCGGCAAAGTATTTTCAATGATGTACAATCAGCGGACGAATCCTCTGTATATCAAATTGAAAGATCTTATTGCTTCGGGAGAACTCGGCGAAGTACGTCGCACGAACTGGATTATCACAAATTGGTACCGATCCCAGAGCTATTATGACTCAGGCGGCTGGCGGGCAACCTGGGCAGGTGAAGGAGGCGGTGTACTGATTAATCAGGATCCTCACCAGTTGGACTTGTGGCAGTGGACTATCGGCATGATGCCTGTGCGAATGCGTGCATTCTGTTCGTTCGGCAAGTACCGGAATATTGAAGTGGAAGACGATGTGACAGCATATGTGGAGTACGCAAACGGAGCGACAGGCGTATTTGTAACGACTACGGGTGAAGCTCCAGGTACCAACCGATTCGAGGTCAACGGAGACCGCGGTAAAATTGTGATCGAAGATGGTCAGCTGACATTCTGGCGGCTTCGGGAATCCGAGCCTGAATTCAATAAACGCTTTACCGGAGGTTTCGGGCAGCCAGAATGCTGGAAGTGTGAAGTTCCCATTACGGGTACCGAATCCGGTCACCCGGGACTGATTCGTAACTGGATTGATGCGATCCGAACCGGTGCCACGCTCATTGCTCCAGGAGAAGAAGGTATACATGGCTTAACGTTGTCCAATGCGATGCTGCTCTCGACCTGGACGGACAATTGGGTTGACCTGCCCATTGATGAAGAGTTGTTTTATGAACATTTGCAGGAACGAATTGCCGGTTCGAACACCACGAAGGACAAAAATTACAGCAGCAGCCAGCCTGCGGATCTGACGCAAACATTTAAGTAGGCCTGTTATATCAATCGTTGTACTTGAAACCAATGAAAAGGTGGAGATGACGTGGCTAAAGATGGAATGTTTTATGCGCCCAAAAGTGTGAAAAAAGAGGTTGCATGCGGTCCGGGTGAGTTCACCATTGCTGCTGTAGCACTTGATCATGGGCACATTTATGGTATGGTTGGAGGTTTGGTGGAGGCAGGGGCAACGCTCAAATGGGTATATGATCCGGATCCTGCCAAGGTGGAGGCCTTTCGCAAACAGTTTCCACAGGCACAGGCCGCAGCTTCGGAAGAACAAGTGCTGGCAGATGATCAGGTGCAGTTAGTGGCCGGAGCAGCCATTACTTCGGAACGTGCGCCACTAGGCATGAGGGTTTTGGCGTCAGGCAAGGATTATTTTACGGACAAAGCCCCATTCACCACATTGGACCAATTATCTAAGGCAAGGGAAGAAGTTAAACGGACCGGGAAGAAATACATGGTTTATTATAGTGAGCGCCTGCATGTCGAAAGTGCAATCTATGCCGGGCAGCTGATTGAGCAAGGAGCCATCGGTAAGGTTGTGCAGGTGATGGGAACAGGACCGCATCGATTGAATGCTCCAGGACGGCCAGAGTGGTTTTTCCAACATGATAAATATGGCGGTATCCTCTGTGACATTGGAAGTCATCAGATTGAACAGTTCCTCACGTTCGCCTCATGCACGGATGCGGAAGTGGCATTCAGCCGGGTGCATAACTTCCATCATCCACAATTCCCTGAACTGGAGGACTTCGGCGAAGCGTCTCTCATTGGAAACAATGGGGCATCCGGTTACTTCCGGGTAGACTGGTTCACACCGGACGGTCTCGGGACATGGGGTGATGGGCGTACTGTAATCTTGGGAACAGACGGGTACATTGAATTGCGGAAATATATTGACGTCGCGAGAGAGCCGGTGGGAGATCAGGTCTATCTGGTTAACCATGAAGGTGAATACCGTTACAGTGTTAAAGGACAGGTCGGCTATCCGTTCTTCGGAGATCTCATCCGGGATTGTCTGGAGCGGACGGAGACAGCTATGACACAGGAACATGCATTTAAGGCGGCAGAGCTTTGCCTGATTGCCCAGCATAAAGCCATGAGTGAAAGAGTTGTCTGGAGCAGCGGCGCGAAGTAAACGTTATTCAAGTGAATCAATAGTTCATGAGTTATCTTCAATGTGGAGAGGGCAGCCTGTAACCAGGTTGCCTTTTTTTTATTAGATGGCTTCGCAAATGGCATTATATGGTTTATCATGGATGAAGTTGGTGAGTTGTTAAAAATAATAGTAAATATGATTGTATAGATTTGAAGGGTGTTTTTAGAATTGAGAGTCGGTAGAAAATCAAACACAAGGGGGGATTTTTATGAAATTTATCGTTTCTGCAAGTGTAATCGTACTTAATGAAAATAACGAGATTTTGCTTATGAAAGGGAGAAGGGGATGGGAAATGCCGCAAGGATGTGTGGAAAAAGGAGAAACAATAAGGCAAGCCGCCGTTCGGGAAGTGAAAGAAGAAACTGGGATTGATATCGAACTGGTCCATTTTTGTGGTGTGTACCAAAATATCACTCGAGGAGTATGTAACCATATTTTCACCGGGAAGCCTGTAGGCGGCACGCTCACGACCAGTAATGAAAGTGAGGCAGTCGGTTTCTTCACATTGGAACAGGCAGATGAAATGATTACTTGGGGAAATTTCCGGGAACGAATCCATTACGCTTTGGATGCCGCAATGCATCCCTTTTTGATTGAATTTGCAGAATAGGAGAATGAACATGAGTAATACAAATAAGATTTTGGGTGCGTCGCTGATGTTAGGAAGTGCAGGTATTGCGGCCATGGAGCGAATCTCGGTAAGACTATCTGCAGCGATTGTTGAAGCAGGTTATGCGTCCGGTGGTAATCCAAGAGAGATTGTATCACTGAATGACAATGGATCAGGCTGGCTTGTCTACTTCCTGTTTTTTATCGGATTTGTGCTGCTCGTTTCCGGATTTCCGGGAAGTTATCGGAGGAGAGAAAAATGAAAATAAAGATAGAACCACCAAATGAAGTGATTGATCATTGGTTGGAGATATATGTACCAGAAAGAGATTTTCTGTTTCTTAAGGAAGAGGACTTATCGTTAATAGATGAATCTCCTAGCCGTACTTTAATTATCCCTAAGAAAGAATTCTTTAACCACGCTTCTTATAAGCAAATTCAATTGGTAAACAGTTTTGAGTACTGGAATTTATCAAGTGAAGTTCAATATGTTGTTATAAGTAATTCAGAATGGTTTACCAATCTACCTATGAATGTACAAAAGCAAATTAATCATATTCAATTTGAGTTAAACAGAGGCTTAATTTTGCCGCTTACGCCTTTCCGCACTAATTATTCTTTTCCGGAGGAGTATTTAGTACAGGGTCAGGAAGAGCAGTATATCGTGCTGCATCGGGAGATATGGCGAACACTCCCTTATGAGATCAAAGAAAATCTACTAATTGAATACGCATCCAAATGGGATGATTGGACATGTGATGAATTGCCTGGATCGGCTCCGCCACATTTAAGACTGTATGCGAATACTTTTCCTTTACTTTCAGGTGGCAATTGCTTGTCTGCAACATTATTTGCTGTAAATCAAGAAGAATGGATCATCCATGAATGGGTTCATCCCGAAACATTTTTGGAAGGATTAAAGAGAGCTAACTATTCTATTATAAACACAGAAGAATTACATATAGGCGATGTTGTCGTTTGGATGAACAACGGTGGAAATGTCCAGCATGCATCCTACCATATTAGCCACAATTTATTTTTTAATCCATGGAGAATTATGAATTGGGACGAACTTAGGCAGGAGTGGGAGGCATACGAGTTCAAGATATACCGAAAAGAGGAAACAGTGTAACTCATGAATTTCCTTGTAAGTTACAATTTCAACGGGAAGAAGGGTGACCACATGATTACATATCGATTTGTTACGAATGAGGATATCCCTCATATCCAAACTATTGCTCGTGATACGTGGATGTTTACTTATGGGGACATTTACTCCAAAGATTACATTCATAACTTTCTAAATGTTGCTTATTCGACTGAGAACTTAAGTCGTTCTGTAGAGAGAGACCAGCAAAGTTCCAAACGAAAGTTTTTAATAGCGGAATATAACAACGTCATCGCTGGATTTGCCCAAACAACTCAAGTTCATGAAGAAGAGTATGAATTAATCCGAATCTATATACGGCCAGAATATCACAAGCTGGGAATTGGAACAGGCTTCATTCAGAGATATATTCAAGTGTTAGCACCGATAAAGCAATTGTTTGCCTGGGTAGCTAAAGACAATGATATAGGAAGAGGGTTTTATGAGAAGTGTGGATTTAAAGAAACAGAAGAAAAGGTTGAACTAATTGGAGGAAACACCAAAAAACAGCTTAAATACGAATTGGAATTATAGATGTGAAAGCTGGATCTTCATGAACGTAATAGAGTAACAGACAATGAAGTAACGAAATGAATTAAAAAGAAAGGGGATTTATATTGTTCGATTATACGAACACCACTGCACAATTAACTGAACATAACCTGGATACCGTCGTTATACCCGTTGGTGCAACAGAGCAGTTCGGCCCTTATTTACCAATGCACTTAGATACATTAATTGCAGAAAAATATGCTAAGGCCTATGGCGAAGTACTTAATGCCTATGTGCTCCCGGCACTTCCTTTTAACACATCCGAAGAACATGCGAATTTTAAAGGTACTGTAACCGTAAGCCCTAATATACTAACCGCCATGCTGGAAGAGATCATCTTTAATTTATCCAAACAGGGTTTTTGTAAATTTCTAATCTGTTCGGGGCACGGAGGTGCTTATTGGGAAGGGGCATTTATTAAGCACATCAATTATAAATATCCAGATATCCTGGTAATCCACCCTCATCATCAACATGATGCATGGTCAGTAGCGGTAAAAGCAGCAGCGTTTGAAGGGATAGATGAATTACATGGCGGCTTTATGTCCGTGTGTACCGCTTTATGGTTGTGCCCGGAAAAAGTGGTTTTACAACCAATGGGGTCTGAAATACCAGATAGGAATAGAACATTTGCTGATTTCATGGGCTGGGACAAGTTAACTAAAGACGGGTGTTGGGGAAACTATGTGCCGGGTGAATTAACCAAGGAAGAGATGGCCGAGAAGGGAAGAGTATTTTGGGAAACGTTTATATCAAGAAAATGTGAGGGGCTGAAAGAAGTACTGGAAGAAGGGTACCAACGAAAAATGGGTCTGAAAAGCTAGGAATCTTAGAGCAAAACACATGTGTGCAGGAAGCTCGTGTGGGAGATAAGTACAGACATTTCAGGAGGTTCAGAGGAGAGAGATCAACGGGAAATATTTAGACATGCAAAAACGAAAGGGAGGTATGTATGGAAGTTGGGAAAATAATAGGGATTGCCTACAACGTGATTCCGGTTAACGATGTGGAACAATCCGCGACCTGGTTTGTTAAACATTTTGGGTTCAATATTAGAAATCGAAGAGAAGGCTATCTGAGTCTATTTAGGGAGAATAGACCGATCTTGGATTTGATTCAGAGTGATAATGATACCAGAGCTGTATTTGAAGTAAACAATCAAAAAAGATGGGTAATTACATTCTTCACTAATGATATTTTGATTTTACATAACGATCTGAAAACAGCGGGTGTTAACGTCAGAAACATTAGTGATGAAGGCAAGTATGGTAAGTTCTTTGTGTTTGAAGATCTGGATGGGAATTTGTTTGACGTTTGGGAACATCATGATTGTGAACTGATTTACTGATAGACATAGAACTAATACATCGAAAAAGAAAAGGAGTTAAACCCTCTATGATCATAAGTGAAACCATAGTGTTAAATCATAACGTTCTAATTAGGGAGATAGAGCACGAAGATATCCCTGAGCTCTACGAGCTGATATATGAAGATGAACAACCGGAGTGGAAAAAGTGGGACGCACCTTATTTTCCGTTGGAGCAAGTCAGTTATACTGTGTTTCAAGAATATACAAGTAAGGAAATGCTAGAAGATGGTGAGCCCGCTCATAGAATGATCATTCAAATTAATGATGAGATCGTAGGTACAGTGAATTATTATTGGGAGCACAAACCGTCCAACTGGATGGAAGTAGGGATCGTCATATATAAACCCAAGTATTGGAATGGTGGATATGGAACGGCTGTTTTGAAGATGTGGATCGACTATTTGTTCAAAAAGCTACCTATAGTCCGAGTAGGATTAACAACCTGGTCAGGAAATGAAAGAATGATGAAGGTCGCAGAGAAACTGGGCATGCAGCTGGAAGGAAGACTTCGGAAGTGCCGCTTCTACAATAATACATACTATGATTCGATCCGTATGGGATTATTAAGAGAGGAATGGATTACCCAATAATTTTGATTATACTTGCCATTCACTTCAGTCATGTAGATGAATATTAAATTAGAACCGTAGGAGGTTATTGAATTGGAGAATAAAGAGACGTTTAATTCAATTGCAAATGAATATGAAAAATATAGACCTACCTACCCAAATGAAATGTATAACGATATATTTGATTATTCCAATCTGGATAGAGAAGATAAAATTCTGGAGATTGGTTGCGGGACAGGCCAAGCCACGGGAGGAATGGTCGAAAGAGATTACAAACAAATTACCTGTATTGAATACGGTGACAGTTTGGCCCAGTTCACTGCCGAGAAATTTAAATCCTATGAAACGATCAAGGTGATTAATAGCTCCTTTGAAGAATGGAACGGTGAAGGTTGGCCTTTTAAGTTAGCCATTTCAGGCACAGCATTTCATTTTATCGAACCCAAGTTTGGTTATCGTAAAGTATGGGAACTTCTTGAGAGTTCAGGTTCGATTGCCTTTTTTTGGACCATACATGTGCCCATGTTTGATGAGCTCCATAACGAAATACGATCACACTATAAAGAACTTGCACCACATTTGGACGATTCAACGTTCCAAACCCCCGAAGAAACCATCAATGAAAGAAGAGCAATCACGGAGGAGACAGGAATCTTTACCAAGATAATGGTTAGAGAGTACAGTCAAATTCTCACATATTCAAGCAACGATTATATTTCATTACTTAACACGAATTCGAAGCATAGACAGCTTCCCGAAACACAAAAGGATATTTTATTTGAAAAGATTAAAGACTCAATTGATCAATCAGGCGGAAAGATTTATAAAGAACACAGAGTGGCATTATTTTTAGGGAGAAAATTTTTGTAGGAAAAACGAAACACATTCATAAGGAGCTGGGTCAATGAATTTCGTATATGGAGAATATCTTATTAGTGACAACAAAGAGAAGATCGACCTTCCTACGGTAAAAGGATTTCTTGCAAGGAGCTACTGGGCGAACAAACGATCAGATGAAATCATTGAGAAATCCATCAGTTCTTCCATATGTTATGGGATCTACAAAGCAGAGATTCAAGTGGGATTTGCGAGGGTGGTTACAGATGAGGCTACGATGTTCTGGCTTTGTGATGTTTTTATCGATGAGAAATATCGAGGACAGGGCCTTGGCAAGAAACTCATAGAAGTCATAACACAGTCGGACCGCTTCAAAAATGTAATGGGACTACTTGGAACACTAGATGCACATGAACTATACGAACAGTATCAATTCCATAGAAACCGTGATCGATTCATGATAAGACTTCCAGATGATTTGAGGGACAGGTAAATGACTATGAACAAATAGTTCTATAAATAGCACATGAAAGGGGGATAGGATCATGTCTGAATATTATTGGGATAGCAAAATCGAATATCTGAGGAATACGAGAGGCCTTTATTATAATGATGATTACCTGCAATTTCTTGTACAAAGTGTGTGGAAGATCACCAATCCTGTAAGCGTTATCGACTACGGTTGTGGATTCGGTTATCTAGGCCTTAAACTACTTCCATTGTTGCCTGAAGGTTCAAGCTATACGGGAGTGGAAAAAGGGGAGGAATTGATAAAAGAAGCGAGGGAGATGTTCTCGAATGTCCCGTTTCAGACTGAATTTATGTCATGTGACATTGAACAGTTGGACGTAGAAGAGAAGTATGACATTGCCGTGAGTCATGCTTTTTTATTACATATGAACAACTCAGCTGTGATCCTACAGAAGATGATCGAGAGTGTAAAGGACCAAGGTAAAGTTATCTGTTTTGAACCTCATTGGATTGGTAATATGGCGAACTGTAACCTGGATGGTGTTGAACAAAGTCGCATCGTTAAGTTAGGCGTTCTGCAAAAGTTATTCGAGAACGATTACAGCCGTACAGGTAAGGATGGGAACATTGGAATAAGGCTGCCTATATTAATGAGTCAATTGGGATTACAAAACGTGGAATGCAGGATGAGTGATAAGGTTAACTTTTTGGATCAAAACATGGAGATGGAAGGCAAAAGCAGTTTATTCAACTCATTGAGAGAAGAAGGGATTGGGCAGGAACCTGGTGATTCCGATGAGATCATAAACAGCTTAGTGAGTAGAGCATTACAGCCAGAGGAAGCAAGCGAGCAGTTTGAAGCTGAATTAACGTTTTCCAAGAGATTCAATCAGGAGTCCTGGCTAACGTATGCACCCAGCATGAAAATTTCGTTCGGAACGATTCGCAGAGCATAGTTCGTAGGAGAGACTTAGATGAAAAAGATTCTAATCCTGGGTATTGTGGCAAGTGGAAAAACGACATTGGCTAAGCAAATATCTCAAAAACTAAATATACCGTGGTATGAGTTGGATACTATAGTCCATCATGAGACACCTCATGGAAGAAATAAACGAACACCGGATGAACAAATTGCGGTGATTCAGGAAATTGACCGTCTGGGTCCATGGATATTCGAAGGAACGGATCGGGAATCTTACCGATGCTTATGGGATATAGCAGATACGATCATCTTTTTGGATACACCTTTGTGGAAAAGAAAAACGAGAATTTTTTTGCGATTTATCAAACAAAATTTAGGAATTGAAAAGAGTCATTATACCTCTGATGTACAGATGTTAAAAATGATGTATAAATGGACACGGGATTTTGAGAGAAATCGAGTGGATTTCGAAAAAAGATTGCATCCGTATCATCACAAACTGATCATCTTAACGGATAACAAAAATCTTGAGTTACTTGATTCTTAATTTTGTGAAGGAAATCAAAAGATAAAAAGTGAAGCATCACAGAAAGGAGGGAGCCGATGGACTATGATGACATTCAACAAACGTTGACTACGGAAAGGCTGTGTCTGAGATTGTTCGAAGAAGCCGATGCTGCCACTGTAACTGAGCTGTGTAACAACTACAATATTTATAAAAGCACGCTTACATTACCTTACCCCTATACGCTCGATTGTGCGTTATCCTGGATTCAGCATCATCGCCAGAATTTTGAGACGGGTAAACACTATGAATTTGCGATTTGTGATAGAGCAACGGGAGTATTATATGGCGCGATAGCCTTATCTTATGATCATCGGTACAATCATGGCGAAATCGCTTATTGGGTCGGTGAGCCCTATTGGGGATATGGTTATGCGACAGAAGCTTCAAAAACGATATTGGACTTTGCTTTTCATGTGAAAAAGTTTCATAAAGTGTACGGACGACACTTTGCTTCCAATCCGGCATCTGGAAAAGTTCTTCAAAAGATAGGCATGACCCAGGAAGGCATATTGAAAGATCATGTGAAGAAAGAAGGCCAGTACGAAGACCTAATCTATTATGGAATTGTAAAAAATACGTGATGTTAAAAGCAATTTATAAACCTTCACAAAAAAGTGCAGAAAATCTGCAGCTGCATATCATTAAATCAAATTAAACGAGCAGGCAATGACGGTAGATGGTTATCCGTTCATTTTCTGCTCTTTTTAGTTTTCAGATATGAAACGATCCTTCATGTATGTGTAAGTCAACACTTCTCCTTCCATTCAGAATCCAACGATTATTATCCCTGAAAATAGTGACACAATCCATAATATAGTAGATTCATGCATTTTTATGATTGCTAATACCCTTAAATGTTTTACAAATTTGGTGATTTACCAAATCATTCTTCTTACATTCAAGTTGTATCCTACTTGTGTACCAGAGAATTCTGTATGGAATCAACCAAATTTCAGGAGGGTATACATTGTGAAAAATAGTAAACGTAAAGGTTATCAAAGCTTGATCCTCTCGCTTGTATTTATGCTTGTCATCCTGTCCGGTTGCGGAGCCTCAGCAAGTTCAAGCTCCAGTGAAGGCGGAATGCCGGAAGTAATCCGAATCGGTATTATGCCAAGCGAAGAGGGAGAGATGAACCGTTCTCAGGAACAGCTTGCAACAGACATTACTGAAGCAACCGGCATCCCTGCTGAAATTTTTGTAGCGGAAGATTATAACATGGTTATCGAAGCCCTGCGTGCAGGCAAAATTGAAATGGGACTGATTGGGCCATTTGGTTACATCATTGCTACGGAGCGAGCCAATGCCAAGCTGCTTGTTCGTTCCGAAAGTGATCAACAATCGAATACGGTCATCCTTGTTCGTAATGACTCTCCATATCAAAGTGTGCAAGACCTTAAAGGAAAAGACTTTTTGTTTGCCGATCCGGCATCCACATCAGGCAATCTGTATCCACGTGCCACATTAATGAAAGAGCTTGGTCTTTCCAATAAGGAACTGGATTCCTTTTTCGGCAGTGTAGCGTTCTCCGGTGGACATGACAAATCACTGCTTGCACTGGCAAACGGTAATGCAGATGGGATTGGGACGTCAAGTCTCATGGTGCCAATGATGGCAGAATCAGGACTTATTAAAGAGGAAGATTTCCGCGTGATTGCCGAATCGGACCCAATCGTCGGCGGAGCTCCACTGCTTTATCGTCAAGACTTGCCAGAGGAATTGGTTACACAGCTGCGTGATCTTATGCTGAATTACGATACGAAGAATCCCAAATTTCTGGAAAGTGTAGGCGCAGCCCGTTTTGTAGAAGGTAGTGACAGTGATTTTGACCCAATTCGGGAAGTCGCCAAAGCACTGGATATGTCCCCCGAAGAACTGCTGAAAAAGTAGAATTCAAACTTGAGAGATAAGGAGGAACTAATATGACACTTTTACAGGTGGAAGGGTTGTCCAAGGTGTATCCTGACGGAACAAAAGCGCTTGATAATTTGAACCTGACAATTAATCCCGGAGAGTTTGTTGTCGTCATTGGACCGAGCGGCGCCGGAAAGAGCACCTTGCTGCGCAGTCTGAACCGCATGATTGAGCCAACAAACGGAAAGATCCAGTTTAAAGGCAGTGAAACCATGGGTATCAAAGGTAAAAAACTCCGTGAACTCCGCCGTCATATGGGCATGATCTTCCAGGGATACAATCTGGTCACCCGCGTGTCCGTACTTAACAACGTACTGCATGGACGATTAGGCTACATGAATCCATTCAAAGGGGCACTGGGTCTCTACTCAAAAGCAGATACGGAAGCCGCCAAGGTCATGCTTCACCGTGTTGGTTTACATGAACAGATGTACAAGAGGGCAGATGAACTCAGTGGGGGTCAGCAGCAGAGAGTCGGCATTGCACGTGCACTTTCGCAGAAGCCGGATTTGATATTGGCAGATGAACCCATAGCGAGTCTCGACCCAGCTTCCTCGGAGACGATTATGCATTACTTGTATACGATCTGCAAAGAGGAAGGCATTGCCTGCCTGTGCAATCTGCATCAGGTAGATATCGCGAAGAAATACGCAACCCGTATCATCGGTATCCATAAAGGGTCCAAGGTGTTTGATGGAACGCCTGATGAACTGACGGAAGACATGATCCGGCTCATTTACAACCAGACCAATCCCAAAGTGAAGGAGACAGCCTGACATGAATGCGGCTCAGTTGCAATCTGCCCGAAAATTGAAACGCACGCAGACGATATTGTTCTTTATCGTGCTGTTGGCTCTCATCATCTGGTCTTCCATCGGCGCAGAGTTTTCCTTAGGAGCTATGTTTGCAGGGGTAGGAGAGAGCTTCCGATTTATCATTTTTGATTTTCTTCCACCTGATCTTTCTTCGCTCTTCCAGCTCATTGAACCTGCACTGCAGACCCTTTATATGAGTGTGGTTGCAATGGTCATCGGGTCGGTTGTTGCAGGAATGTTATCCTTTTTAGCCGCGGCTACGACAAGCCCCCATCCTTACCTTCAAGTGTTTGTTCGTGCAGCTACGTCGTTGTTTCGTAATATTCCGGTAATTATCTGGACGATTCTGCTTGTTGCAGCGTTTGGACTTGGGGCCGTAGTCGGTACGATGTCGCTGATCCTGATCTCGATCGGGATGTTGACCCGTTCCTTTGCCGAGGTGTTGGAAGAGATAGATATGGGGCAGGTAGAGGCTGTTCGTGCTGCTGGCGGAAGTTATTTTCAAGTGTTATCCCAAGCCGTATTTCCACAATTTTTACCCGGGTTTATCGGCTGGAGCCTGTACAACTTCGAAATCAACGTACGTGCATCCACAATTGTAGGCATGGTTGGGGGCGGTGGTCTCGGCTTTATCCTGCAATCCAAACTGAAGTTGTTTCAGTATCAGGAAGCCAGCATGGCCGTGCTGCTTGTACTCGTTATCGTCCTTGTTGTGGAAACGATCACTAATCGCGTAAGGGAGCGAATCATATGAGTATACCAATGAACGAAGCGAAGCCATCTTTTACGCTGTATACTTCCATGCCAGAGCCACCCAAGCCGAAGAGAAACAAGTTGTTAGTCATCGGTCTGCCGCTTATGGCTGTACTTTTTGTGTTCAGTCTCGTACAGCTGCAGTTCGACTATTCCAAGATTGCCCAAGGCTTTACGAAACTAGGCGGTTACATGGGAACCATGTTTCCACCTGATTTCTCGGCCTGGCGCCATGTCCTTCTCGCGGCTGTAGAGTCATTGCAAGTGGCCATTCTTGGATCGGTGCTGGGGATTGTCGTAGCGTTCATTCTCTCCTTTTTGGCTGCAAGCAATTTGACGCCTCATCCGTTCGTTGCTTGGATCATTCGAAGTGCTGCTTCCTTGCTTCGTGCGATTCCTACGATCGTGTGGGCTCTCATCTTTATCGTGTCTGTTGGTCTCGGACCACTCCCTGGAGTGCTAGCGATTGCTGTGTCTGCGGCAGGTATGCTCGTCAAAGTATTTGCCCAGTCACTGGAGGAAATCGACAAGGGTGTACTAGAAGCGATGCAGTCTACGGGTGCCAGCTGGTTGCAGATTGTCATGCAAGGCATTTTGCCTACGGTGAAAACAGCCTTTATTGCCTGGTGCGTACTTCAGCTGGAAGGCGGCATTGCCGAATCCACTATTCTTGGTGCGGTTGGCGCAGGTGGTATTGGATATGAGATGACTCATGCCATGAAATCCTATAACTTTGCGGCTGCTTTGTTTGTCGGATTGGTCGTTTTCACCATGGTATTCAGCGTGGAATTTGTGGCAAACCGATACAAAATGAAGCTAAAAACACGTCAGAACTAATCCATTCACATGTATAACGATGAATATCACTTTGAGGAGGAATATCATGTCAACATCTAATTCACTTTTGAAGCAAGGCCCTCAGGTTCAGGCTAAATACAGCAATAATAACGGGATTACATTAGCCTGGAATATGGCAGAGAACATGGAGGTAGAAGCAGTCTATCATTCTGTTCTACCAGAATTTATTGAATCCAGCAGCACGCTGCTAGATATTCAGATCGACCCGGCAGGAGCGGTATTTACGAGAACGGTGTCTCCTGGCCGCAACTATTATCATGTGAAATTCGCAAATGGGTCGGTATCTACCATTAACGATCGCATGATCTACACGGATGGCGTAATTAATTTCCGGGATATGGGCGGTTACCTCACAGAAGATGGTCGTACGACCCGTTGGGGAATGCTGCTGCGATCTGCGGATCTGCATGAGCTGAGTGACCAGGACCTGCAAACAGCAGCCGCGCTCGGTATTGACTGGATTTGTGATCTGCGCAGCGATTTTGAAGTAGCCAGCCGTCCAAGCCCGGCCATTGGTCATGCGATTAACACGAATATTCCCTTTATGGCGGAAGCAAGTCCTGAGGAAATGCAGAAGATCGGACATGATCTGCATGCAGGCTACAAAGCCATGATTTTAAATACGGACAAATGTGCACTCATTCTAAATGAATTATTAAATGAGGAGCGGGATACCTCCTTATTCCACTGTGCCGCTGGTAAAGACCGGACCGGAGTGGTATGTGCATTAATCCTTCTCACCTTGGGTGTACCGCGAAATGTGGTTATTGAAGACTACGAGCTGACGAATCTCGCGGTGGAGGGACTCATGCAGCGCTTCCTCTCCGGAAGCAACAAGGATTATCAAAAGTACATGGATCAAATGCCTGAACTTAAGGGCGGCATTCCAGAAATGATGAAAGCGGCCTTTATAGAGGCCGCACTTGAAGCAATCGACGAGAACTACGGGTCTTTTGAGCAGTATCTTACAGAGGGACTAGGCATTAGTGCAGAACAAAGGACAGCTCTTCAAAACAAATATCTGGTATAAAAAAATGGAGTCCAGACACTGGAATACAGTGCTCGGACTCCTTCTTGCCTCAGTCTGGTTGCGTAACTTCTTCTAATACTGGTAATATAGGGTGAAATATGTAGACCTTTATTATTTAAATGAAGTCCTCATCAATGGAAGAAAGGGATTATGATATGAACAAAATATCGCTTGTCGATACAGCATACATGATGCTGCGTGAGCGAATGGTTTGCGGAGAATTAATGCCTGAAACCCTGCTATCCGAGAACGAATTGGCCGAGGAGTATCAAATGAGTCGTACACCAATCCGTCATGCCATTGCACGCCTTGAATCAGAAGGATATGTAACCTCTCTCAAAAATCGCGGTGTATTGGTCAAGGATGTAGGGGGGAAGGAATTTCTCGATCTGATCGAACAGATTCAATCCATGCTTTTTTACTGTTTTGAAATGATGAAAAACCCGAACAGAGAGATTTATTTAAATCTCGAGTCGCTTGCAGCTCATGTTGAGGTCCAGCGAACCGCCGAGAAAAGGAATGACTATCCCTTATACACCGAACATCATTTTCTTTTCATGCGGGAGATCGTTGAATCTTTGAACAATGGCGTAATGCTGAACACATTTGACTCATTCCGGGATAAACTTTACATGTATTCCATCGTCCGCTTCAAGCGAACTCCGCATATCAAACACTACAGTGCGATCGGAATTAATCGGGATACGCTGCATGCATTATCGAGCAATGATTATAAGGCGGCTCAAGAGGTTGTGTTATCCCTCATACCTATAACCCGAGAACGCATGCTTGCTACAGGGCAATTTTAATTTTTTCTTAGAAGAAGGCAGTGGGGTGATTGCTTGCGTCAATCCTGCTGAACTAAAAATGGCTGCCTTAAAGGGCAGCTTATTTTGTTAGGGGAAGGTGAGGAAATGACTGTTGTAGGTGTACTGGGAACCATTCATAATCCGGAATTGAGAGAGAAATATCATTGTCCGCTTGCCCTGTATGAATCAATAATTACCAAATTTAAGCCGGATATCATATGCGGAGAAGTGCATCCGTTAAGTTGGCAGAAATACTTGAAAGATCGCACTGATAAGGGATACTGGGGAGAGCCGGCAAGCGAATATTGGGAGCTCATATTTCCATTGTGCGAGAACAACAACATTGAATTTGTGCCCATTGACTGGTTTGAATTAGATGTGTGGAATCAATTCGATCCATTTGGCGGATACGCCGAAGAGCAGCGTGCAGAACTGCAGCAGATCGACGATGAATGGTTTCTCAAACAAATGAGTACATATGAAGCTGGAAGCATACCCTTCAATTCGGTGGAATTTGATGAGATGACCCGCCTGAAATATGAATGGTTAAATCAAATCAATCCAACGGCTCACAACATTCGCTGGGTTGTGCGTAATCAAATCATGATTCAGCGGGTGAAAAATACATGTTTTTCGAATCAGGATAAGAGAATTCTGTGTATTGTAGGAGCAGATCATAATTATGTGTTCCAAGAGGCACTTACCAAAGAACCGATACAATTGGTCTATCCAGTGAGGTAGTTTGCCAACTACCGTCACACTGAAATGATGATGTTCTTACTTTTTTAATACAGCAGAGATCATTTCGTATATAATAGAGAACAAGTATCATTCTACATACTACATAACGATGAGGTGCACCAAACTTATGGCAACAATCTATGATTTTACGGTTACCAAAACTAGCGGAGAACGATTCCCGCTCTATCAATATGAAGGAAAGCCCGTGCTGATTGTGAATACGGCAAGTAAATGCAAATATACGCATCAGTTCGATGATATCCAGAAGCTGTACGATAAGTATAAGGATCAAGGCCTTCAGGTTATCGGTTTTCCATGCAATCAATTTGCTGAACAGGAGCCCGGAAGCAGTGAAGAAGCGGCTTCGTTCTGCCAGATTAATTATGGTGTGAAATTCCCCATGTTCTCCAAAATGGACGTGAATGGTGACACGGCACATCCCCTGTATGACTTCCTGAAAAAATCGGGGCCTTTCGCCGGGTTTGACGAGTCCGATGTGCAAGCCAAGCTCTTGAAGTTAATGGTCGCTGATAAGGCACCGGAATGGCTGCACGGGGATGCAATCAAGTGGAATTTCACGAAGTTTTTGATCAATGCCGAAGGGCAAGTGGTTCAACGCTTCGAGCCCGTGGATTCCATGGATGCCGTTCAGACTAGCATTGAACAACTATTATAATTCATAGAGAATGAAGAGGCCATGAGTTGAACCGTGAACAGCGGTACGTTCATGGCTTCTATTCTAGACAAGAAAACCTCTCCCATAGGGGGTGCTCAAAATGACACGTATGCATCAGTTTAATGCTCCGCTGGAATACAGTTATCGTTCAACGCGCACTTTTTCCAGCGGCGCGTCAGACGGGTTTCATTCTCATCCACATTATGAGGTTTATTATTTTCATGCCGGAGAGTGCACATACATTATAGGAGACCGCGTGTACAGCCTGGAACCAGGTGATCTAATTCTTATGCACGGGATGACGCTTCATCGGGCCCATCCGGTACCTGGCGGATTATATGAACGCACAACACTGCACTTTGATCCATCACTCATTCGCAGCAGCCTTCATCCAGATCGAATCAGCGAGGTGCTTATGCCTTTTGATGAGCTGCGAAACTGCCGGATTAATCTGACGGGTGACATCCGTGCGGAATTTGAATCCCTTCTGCTGCACCTGGATCAGCTTTCGGCGAATTCAGGCGAGTTCAGACAGGAACGAATGACCGTTCGTTTGTGCGATCTGTTATATTTTGTGGCTGGCATATGCCGTGGTATCGTGGTGGATCATCGCCCTTCTTCGGATAAGGAGAGACATGTCCAGCACATCATGGGTTATGTAGATACGCATTATATGAAGGATATAGGTTTGGATGATCTGGCAAGCGAGCTTCATTTGTCCAAGCCCTATCTAGCGGGATTATTTAAAGAAATGACAGGCAGCACCATATTCAAATATTTGTATGACCGCCGTATTAATCAGGCCAAATTGTTATTTCAGTTTCAACCTGATATCTCGGTAACCGAGGCAAGCCGATTGTCGGGGTTTAAGCGTTTGTCACATTTCAGTCGCATATTCAAACAAAACGTGGGCTGTGCACCTGATCTCTATCGTACTCGTTTACACCGGACACAGTGATGGTCACGGCACGCTAACATCCTATCAATACGTACAACAGGTACAAACCGAAGGAGGTTTTAACGTTATGGCAACGGAGCTACCTTATGTATTCCAGTACCGAATCGGATCATCCGAATCCGACTATAAGTCATTATACCGGCCTTCCGCCTTGCTGGAACATATGCAGCTTGCAGCAGACCGTGATTTGGCCCGGATGGGCATCACCGTTTCGGAGATGCTCAATCAGGGGCTGGGCTGGATGCTGATCACGACGGATTTGACCTTTTTACGCCAAGCTCGATTGGAGGAAGAAGTAAGTCTTCAGACTTGGCATAAAGGGAACAAAGGAGTCATGTGGCTGAGAGATTATGTTCTTACTGATGCAGAGGGGAATCACATCGCGGAGGCACGTACTTCCTGGGCGCTTGTCGATCTCGAGAAACGAAAGATTCTCCGACCTGCGGCATTGCCATTTGAAGTGAAGTCACATCCCGAATTATCCCTTGGTGAACCACCGGAGAAAGTGGTGCTTCCTTCAGCACTGGAGCCACAGGAAGACTATCGACTAAGGGTTCGATACAGCAGCACAGATAGCAACGGTCATATGAATAATGCCAGGTATGCCGATGTTTGCTGTGACGCACTTACAGCCGAGGAGCATGCTGCCCGTCTGACTCGCATGCAGATATCGTATCACCGGGAAATTCGAATGCAGGAAGAACTCGTCGTGGAACGGACGGAAGCGATGGATGGGGTGATCTGGATTCGCGGACGATCAGGGACAGAGGAACAGAATATCATTTTTGAAGCAAAAATAAGTCTTGAAGAGGTCATTATTTAAAGTGTTGAGATTGAAGGCCACCCAAATCTGTGGGGGTGGTCTTTTTGCTATGTTTAGAAGACAGGCAGAAAAGGTAAAGAAAGGGTAATGAAACCAGAGGAGGCGTTTAGGAATGAAAAATCGATTTCCGGGTCAGAATAAAGAATCGAATAAGGAACATGCGCATGATAATCCCGAACAATATCCGACGGAGAAGGAAAGTTTGCTTGATCAATATGAAGAAGAGCAGACGGTGGACCCGATTCCATTGGAGGACCTAAATATGGAGCAGCAAGAAGAGAAAAATAAAGATCAGACCAAGAGCAACTCTTCAACGGAGGAGAAGTACCGCGCGGATTATCGGGAAACCGATCCAGATTGATTTGCATATTTAGTGAGAATAAAATAGTTTGTTGACTAATGTATGTTACTATATTATAGTTACTAATGTTAGCACGAAAATTACGATATTTATCCAATTTGGGAGGCGAATCGTTATGTCTAAATCTTTCTTTGACGCGTTGAAAAACAGAAGATCCTATTACGGAATCAGCAAGGAATCCACGATCTCGGATGCTAAAATTCAAGAAATCGTTGAGGAAGCCGTAAAGTATACGCCAACTTCTTTTAACTCACAAACTTCCCGTGCCGTGGTTTTGCTCGGTGAACAACATGATAAACTGTGGAACCATACGGAAGAAATCTTGCGTGAAGTGGTTGGCGATGCAGAAGCCTTCAAATCCACTGCTGAGAAAATGGCCGGATTCCGCAGCGGATACGGTACAGTATTGTTCTTCGAAGACAACAATGTCATTGCACAACTTCAACAGAACTTTGCATCCTATGCGGATAATTTCCCAATCTGGGCTAACCAATCCAACGGCATGCTGCAGCTCGTGATCTGGACTGCACTGGAACAGGAAGGTCTGGGAGCTTCCCTGCAGCACTATAACCCACTGATTGATGAGAAAGTGAAGCAAGAATGGAATATTCCAGAGCACTGGAGACTGATCGCTCAGATGCCGTTTGGTAAACCAACAGCTACACCAGGCGAGAAAGAATTCCAGCCGATTGAAGAGCGCGTAAAAGTACACAAATAAGAATTAAGCATCATGCAGATTTCCAACATTTAACCACATACGGCCTCGCTTCAATTTGATACGATGATGTAAGATCGTACTCCAATGAAGCGAGGCTTTTTGATGTGACCAATAGAATAAAGAAACATGCCGGTCGAAAAGTGGCAACAGTGTTGTTAGTTGCTCTATTCATGCTTGGACTGATAACAGGCTTCCCCATTTCGGTGGAAGCAGCAGCAAAACAACCGTTTCAGGATATTAGCTCCAGTTATGCGAAAGATGCGATAAACCATTTGGTGAACGAAGGTATTGCTGCCGGAACGTCAGAAACCAGGTTCGAACCGAAAAAGGCGGTGACACGAGCCGAATTTGCGACCTTTGCAGTTCGATTGCTCGGCTTGAAGCCTGTTAAAAATAATATTAGTCCCTATAATGATACCCGTACGACAGCATGGTACTATGGCAATGTTGCCGCAATGACCAATCTTTCCATTCTGGAGGGAAAAGGACAGGGAACGTTTCAACCGAACGCATCCATAACGAGAGAAGAGGCAGCTGCCCTGCTCGTGAGAATGTTGAAACAGTCTTCCGGATCTACAGGGCTTCTGTCTACGACTTATGATGACGCTTATAATATTTCCACATGGGCAAGGCCCTACGTGCAGAAGGTATATCAGCTCGGACTGATGCGTGGAAGTGATGGCTTATTCCGACCGCAGGAACAGGTGACTCGCGAGGAAGCTGCAGTGATGCTTGATGCCATTTTGCAAAAGAAAGAATGGTCGGAGCAGCTTGGGAACGCTGATTCCTTGGGAATACAACTGGGCTGGCAGTATAACTCCACTACTGCGGAATTCAAGAAACAGGTTGAACAATCCGAGGTGAATACACTTGTCCCCCGGTGGTTCTTTCTGAACAGCAGCATGCAGATTACAGACCATACGGACTCGGCGCTGCTATCTTGGGCATCGACTACTAATCGGGAAGTGTGGCCGCTGCTTGGCAATCGTTCGAATGCTGCGATGACACACCAGATGTTATCCAGTTCAGCCAACAGAACATCGGTAGTCACTCAGGTTACTGCATATGTGAAGAAATACAAACTGGATGGCATTAATGTGGATTTTGAGAACGTATTGCCGGCAGATCGGGCAGGCATGACTGCTTTTGTAACGTCACTTGCTGCTTCTTTGCATACGATTGGTGCTGTCGTTTCGGTGGATGTATCTCCTGATCTGGGTACGGATTGGACCGAAGCGTTCGATTATGCCAAGCTTGGCGCGGTGTCCGATTACATGGTTCTTATGGGATATGAGGAACATTGGAATGGAGACCCAATAGCCGGGTCGGTTGCTTCACTCCCTTGGGTAGAAAGGGCTCTGGATACAATGCTCACTGATGTTGTGCGTGCCAAAGTTATTTTGGCGCTTCCGCTCTACACAAGAGACTGGTCATCGGCTAACCCGGCAACAGGCTCGTGGGATATCACCCTTGCGGAGCAGGGAGCACGGGCACGTGCTGTGGGTTCTGTGAGACAGTGGAATGCAAGCCTGGAGCAATATGTTATCGGGTATTCAAGTAACGGATTGGCAAGATACATCTGGGCAGAGGAGAGCCGCTCCTTAACTGCCAAAGTTAGAATGAGTACAGACCGGAAGATAGCCGGGCTGGCTTATTGGTACATGGGTGGGGAAACAGCGGATGTCTGGAATGCCATCTCCAATGCTTCCCGTTTTGAATCATATCTATTTTAATTTTATCGGGATATAAGGAAAGGAATAAAAATAAATAACCCCAACCGGACCGTGAACCATGCGGACGGTTTGGGTTATTTATTTTTTGTACAAGCTAGAGTTAGGACGTTTGAGTCTGATTGAGCGGTTTAATGTATAGAAGGATCGGAACCGATCTACAGAGACCGAGACAAAAGGATGGACTGGAGGAGATGAAGGTTGCGAGAGTATGATTGCATCATCGTAGGCGGCGGACTCGCAGGACTTCAGGCTGCCATTCAGCTGGGACGTTACAGTTCGCATCAGGTGCTGGTGGTGGATGCTGGAGAAGGCAGGTCAACCCTGTGCCGAACCTATCATAATATTTTGGGATTTCCAGAGGGTGTGTCAGGTGAAGAATTGCGATCCAAAGGCAGAATGCAAGCCGAGAAGACCGGAGTTGCATTTGAAAAGGATCGTATTATTAAAGCAGAACGGGTTGGAGAACAGATTCAATTAATCGGTTCCTCCGGCAGCACCTATTCAGCAAGGACTGTTTTGCTGGCAACCGGGCTTAGCGACCGTTTCCCTGCGATTCCGGGACTCAGGCCAACGCTGGGCAGAACAGTTTACGTATGCCCGGACTGTGATGGTTATGAAATTCAGGATCGTCGCACCATACTCCTGGGATCAGGAGAAGCAGGAGCCAACATGGCCATGATGCTGATCGAGCGTACCGATAATCTTCTGTATATCAACCATGAACAGAAACCGATCTCTGCTGAACTTCACCGAAGCATGAAGGAGGCAGGGGTGCGTTATCTTGAAGCTGCGGTTCAGGAAGTTCAACAAACAGAGGACGGGCATATTACAGGGGTTCTGACTGAAGATGGGCAGATCTATGAATCGGAACGCGGATTTATTGCTTTCGGCGGAAACCGGGTGCATTTTGAGCTTGCAGAGCAGCTTGGTGCGGTCATCGCCGATAATAACCATGTTGAAGCCGATCGTCGCAGTTTGCAGGCTGCCCCGAATGTTTGGATTGCGGGGGATTTGGGACTTCATGCGGAGCAAGCAACAGTTGCGATGGGTGAAGGCTCTATTGCAGCCATCTGGATTCACAAAGAGTTACAGAAGATCAAAAAGAAAAACGAAGTGAAGCAGTTGTAAACACAAGCACTGTGTCAGCAGGTTTCGTTTCATAGACACACGAAAAGTCCTCCAGCCTGTCTAGGTTGAAGGACTTTTTGTACTGTTTGTAATCAGTGAGAGCGCTTAATGGTTTGATTTGTTTTTTCGGTTGTTGTGGACTTGTCCTTGGAATGTCCAGATATATTGTCCACGATATCTCCAACAGCATCCTCGATCATATCTGTTGGGCCTGGGTTGTCGGGATCCGGATGAAGGACAGTGTTGACGCCTGGCTCCAGATTTTTATTTTTCTTTTCCTTTTTGGGTTCACTCATACGTATATCCTCCTTATTCAATCAGGTTTAGGGTGTTCCTTAACATCTCCAAACGTTGTAATGTATATATAAACGATTAACCGCTGGAATCCGTTTGAAACGCTTTGGTTGGAAGGAGGAGGTAACGTGTTTAAAAAAATGGGTGTACTCCTGCTGCTTCTCGTTTTATGTATTTGGACGTATTGGAGAACGGGAGGAGAAGATCAGAATCCATATCTTATTACAGACTACAGCCGCCTACACCCGGTAAAAGTGGAACGCGTCGTGCAGGCCGAGCAGGAAAAGCAGTTTGTGGAGCTGCTGAAGGATGCAAGGGAAAATCAACTAACGGTATCCATAGCAGGACAACGCCATAGTCAAGGCGGACATACTTATTACCAGGACGGCATCGTCATTGATATGACTTCCTATAACCGGGTACTGGACATCCAGCCGGAAGCAAAAAAGATAACCGTTCAAGCCGGAGCTACCTGGGCTGACGTGCAGCGTGCTATCAATCCTTATGGGCTGTCGCTTAAAAATATGCAGTCTCAAAATATTTTTACGGTCGGAGGTTCGATTAGTGTGAACGCCCATGGAAGGGAGCTTCGCAACGGATCGTTGATTCAGAGCGTCGACTCCTTTCGTCTCCTGACTGCAGATGGGCAGATCCGGGAAGTGAGCCGTACGTCCAATTCGGAACTATTCCCTTTGGCATTAGGTGGATATGGACTCTTTGGTCTGATTTTGGATGTGACGCTGGCGTTGACGGAGGATGAATTATATCGACTTAACGTCGACCGGACACAGGCCGCAGCGTATCCGTCGTATTTCCGTCAGAATGTACTAGGCGACCCGAATATGCGGATGCATCTGGCCCGCATTTCACTTCAGCCGGGCGAGGGATATTTTAGTGACATGTATGCTCTCAATTATGCGATCGATACAGAAGCCTCACTTCAGGATTATAACAAAATGTCTGTCCGTGAACCGGGCGTGCTGCCTGCCAAGATTCTATTTAACCTTAATCGCGGAACGGTGTGGGGACGAGAGTGGTTTTGGGGGCTGCAGCAGCGATATTTCGAAGCACAGGACGGAACGAGGGTTAGCCGAAATAATGCCATGGCTTCTCCATCTGCGTTTATGGAATATCATCAGCCAGGCAATAACGATTTGCTGCAGGAGTATTTTATCCCTGTGGATACTTTTCCTGCTTTTGTTGAGGAGATGGGAGAGATCGTCTCGCAGGAGAAGCTGGATCTGTTGAACATAACCGTGCGTTATGTGGAAAAAGATGATGAAGCCGTTTTGTCTTATGCGACACAGGATATGTTCGGGCTGGTATGCCTATTCCATGCTTCGCTGTCAGATGAAGAACAGGCGAAGTTCAAAGCAAGTTTGCAGAAAATCATAGATTTAGTGATCCGTATGAACGGTACCTATTATTTGCCCTATCAGGCCTATGCCACGACAGAACAATTCGAGCAAGCCTACGCTCGCCAGGACGAATTCTTTGCTGCGAAGGAACTGTATGATCCAGAGCATACTTTTATGAACTACTTTATGGAGCAATACGGAGGGAATAGTAAATGAATATGAAGTGGTTGGTCCGCTCTCAGAGCATGGTAACCCTTGCTTCGGGTATGATTTATCCCTATTATCTGTTGTTTCTTAAAAACCTCGGTAACAGCTTCTCCAAATACGGACTTGCCTTTGCTGTGTTTACTATCAGCTCAGCCGCAGCATCACAGTGGCTTGCCCCAAGGCTGGACACTTATGCAAAACGGTGGCTAATCATGAGTTCGCTTGGCATGGCTGGTGCAATGATAGCTTTTCCCTGGATTACAAGCTACATATGGGTATTGCTGCTGCAGATCATAATGGGGCTCTGCAATGCTATGCAGCGGATGAGTGAACGGGTGCTGCTTGCAGACTATACTGAGCCAGGCAAACGGGGTAAGCCGGTCGGCAATTATCACTTCTGGACGTCAGCTGCCTCAGGGTTTGCCGTGATTATCGGTGGATTGCTGATCGACTGGCTGACGATTGATGTTTTATTTTATCTAAGTGCATTATTGTATATTTGGGGAAGTGTATCCGTATGGCGGTCCAATCATACGACAAACCAGTAATAGGCGAAGGATAGAAATGGACTGATTAATCTCCAGCGAGACGTTTATATTATAGATGACAAGCCAAATCATTACACTCAAGGAGGAATTTAAAATGAATGAGAGTAATCATGTAATTCATAAAGATGGTCAAGTGGCAACGGAGAAGGTAGGAAAAGCAATCGACAAAATTGCGCCTGAGGAAAGAGAACAAATTTTGCAAAACTTCAATGCATTTAAGGAATATTTGGGTAAACGCATCGCTATGGGAGAATCCATTGGCCTGGGAGAAGAGCAGATGGCCAAAATTGCTGAGAAGGTAGCTGATTATTTGGCAGCCAAGGAAGAGCCGCGCAATCGTGAAGAGAAATTGCTGCAGGAGCTATGGAATGTGGGTAAGGAAGAGGAACGGCATATGCTGGCCCATATGCTGGTGCGTCTTGCACAGCGCACGCACTAATAGCATAAGAACCTTGGATGCGAAGCATTCGAGGTTCTTTTTTTTATTGTAACTATTTTTCATCTCGCTGATACTTTTAGATGATTGTAAACAGGTATGATGGTTTTAGTAAAAGTTGAAACGAAAATACAAATAACCGTTTGAAACCAAACCCTTCCGGTTAAGGAAATAGTAACGTTCATATAAGGAGAGATGCTGCCTATGAAGAACGCGGCAAAACAATGGAAATTAAAAATGCTCGGTACTGCAGCGCTATTGCTTGGTATCATTGTGCTCACTACATATTTGCTTACACCGGCGAATGCCGAGGAAAGTACAAGTTCCTCACAAGCCTCCGCAAAAGAAGCACAGGCAGCCAATTCCGAGATGTATACAGCGTATGTAGATAAACTGCAGCAGGAGAATGGCAAACTCTATTTGATCGTGGACAAGATCGGATGGTATCAGGGAGAAGAAGCGGATAAAGTGTTTGAGCAGCGCAACCCTGATTCGGGTATAGATGGAGCTCCAGATGGATACTATATTATCAATGACAGCAAGGAGCAGGAGAGGGTTGAAGTCAGTAGTGATGCCGAAGTCTTTATGCAGCTGTATGATCGCGACGGAACGGTACAAGGGACAAATATTCAGTGGAATGAACCTATTGCTCTCAGCAAATTTGAATCCTTGTACGAGAACAAAAACATTTTAGATCTGTCCGTTTTCCCGTATCACCTTACTGTGCAAGATGGAAAGGTTACGAAAATCGTTCAGCAATATATACCATAACATTACGAGTGTAGGCATTCCTCCTGTTCGTCAGAACGGTGAGGGATGCTTTTTGATTATGACAAAATATTAAAGAAGATTGTAATTCATTGTAGGTACATGTATCATTATTGGAATGGTGTTTTTACATAGTTCAGGAGGCTTCTCATGCTTAGAGACATGATTGCATTAACGAAGCCCAGACTTCTGCGGCTTAATGTATTTGCGGTTGCCGTTGGATTCTGGGTCGCTTCAAAATGGGATATCTCGTGGTTATCCCTACTGCTGGTGATCATTGGATCTACTCTGGTTATCGCATCGGCATGTGTCATCAACAATTACTGGGATCGAGAACTCGATCAGAAGATGGAGCGAACCAAAAAACGTATTGAGTATATCAACCATCTTCGTCCCGCCTTTGTACTCTGGTACGGTATCATTTTGGGTGTGGCCGGTTTTGCCGTGTTATACGTCTGGGTGAATCCGCTATCAGGTTGGCTTTCGCTTCTGGGTTGGTTTGCTTATATCGTGATATATACGATGTGGCTGAAGCGCAGCTCAACCTGGAGCACCTCTCTCGGAGGCATAGCCGGTGCGATGCCTCCGGTGATTGGTTACTGTGCGGTAACCAACCAGATTGATATGGGCGCATGGCTGCTGTTCGCATTGTTATTTCTATGGCAGCCGCCACACTTCTGGTCGCTTGGGATCCGGCGGGTTGAGGAATATCGTGCAGCCGGTTTTCCGCTTTTGCCTGTTGTAAAGGGGATTAAACGGACAAAGTTTCAAATGGTGCCTTACGTGCTCCTCTTACTCCCTGCAGTATTTTTGTTGTACTACTACGATTATGTTGGACTTGTGTTTCTGATCGTGTCGCTGCTAAGCAGTGCTGTCTGGTTCATCCATACACTTAGCGGGTTGAAGACGCAGGATGACGAGAAATGGGCCAAAATCAACTTTTTGATCTCGGTTAACTATTTAATGCTTATTTTTATCTTAATGGTTGTGAACACGACCTGGAGGTAACACGTCAAAACGAACATCTTATGGAACAGCGTGTGGACAAGCATGATTTGTCTTCATTACGGACCTAAGGTGTTTTTTTTGCTATAATTAACAGAAGTTGTATGTTTGAGTAGGTAAGTTTAGGAAAAGGATGTAGAGATATGAGTCAACTAGAGCAGGCAATACGCTTAAGACAGGATGGCAAGATGCAGGAAGCTATTGAGTTATTGCATAAAATGGCTGAGAAGGACCCAGGGAATGCGGGCGTATGGTATCAATTGGCTTGGGCACATGATTCACTTGGATTGGAACGCGAAGCGGTGCCGTATTATGAGAAAGCGCTTAGCCAAGGATTATCGGGGGAAGACAGAGCTGGAGCCATTCTTGGACTCGGCAGTACATATCGGACCCTGGGTCAGTATGAGCAAGCTAAGAAATGGCTGGAAGTGGGGATGGAAGAATTTCCGGCGCAGCGGGAATTCGAAGTGTTCTATGCGATGGTACTCTACAATATGGGGGAACATGCGGAAGCCATGAAACGACTACTGATTCAGCTGGCGGATACATCGACGGATCGAGGCATACATGATTACAGTAGGGCAATTCGCTTTTATTCGGATCAACTGGATCGCATCTGGGAGTAGAATTATTTTTTTAAGTCAGCATTAATAAAGAGGGGATGATATTATGAGCTCCAATAAAGAACTGGAACAGGTGGATGAAAGAATGGACCGGCTTGAGCAGAAGCTGGATCATTTGGCAGTTCATCTTCAGGGGAACCGGCGTTCACCCGCTACGCGATTTCTGATTGGCTTTGCTGTTGTATTGGCCATCCTTTTTATACTCATGATATGCATCGGCGTTATACAATTTGTGAGTAACTGGAGTTAAGGTGAAGGGCAGGTGAGAAGCAGTGCCTTTTTTGAAAAGAGTGTTGCTGGAGTGGGAGCAGGTGAATCCTATGCGCAAAGAAGAATTCCCATATAACATTCCTGCTCTGCGTAGCACGAAGGAACTGAACTTAGATCAGAATGTTACCTTCTTAGTAGGAGAGAACGGATCAGGTAAGTCCACTCTCCTCGAGGCGATAGGCGTTAGTTGTGGATTCAGTATCGTTGGTGGCAAAGATCTTGTCATTACGCAAAAGAAGGACAACGCTGATCTCTCCGCCATCTTGAAACTGCAGTGGATGCCAAGAGTGAGCCAGGGTTTTTATTTTCGAGCAGAAACCTTCGATACATTCACTAAATATATTGATGAACTGGCAGAGGACCCCTATGTCGGTGGAAGTGCTTATGCACCTTATGGCGGTAAGTCTTTAAATGAGCGTTCTCATGGCCAAGGTTTTCTGACATTTTTCTCAAACCGTTTGAGTCGTAGTGGGTTGTATCTGCTGGATGAGCCGGAATCTGCGCTGTCACCGCAAAACCAGCTTGCCCTTTTGCGCATGATCAATGAGATGGAGGGGAGTGGAAAGGCACAGTTTATTATTGCAACCCACTCACCCATTCTGATGGCCTATCCGGGTGCAACCATCTATCATTTTACAGAAGAACATATAAGGGAAATAAAATATGAGGACACGTCTCATGTGCAAATTACGCGTGACTTTTTGAATAATCCTGAGCGTTATTTAAAATATCTATTCTCCGACTAACGGGTATGAGCCAGCCATTCTTGTACAGCTTCAATAAAACGGCACGTGGCTGGAGACAAATTGGCCAGAGAAGGGCACGCTAGTCCAATGGTACGGTAAGGGTCTCCGCTGAGTGGTACAAGTGCCAGTTCATTCGTATGACCTTGTAATACCATCTCAGGCAGGAGACTGATTCCGAGACCGTTTCGAACCATGGCCATGATGGCCTGATCCTCAGCAACCTCAT
Organism: Paenibacillus pabuli; assembly: GCF_039831995.1. Classification (NCBI taxonomy): domain Bacteria; kingdom Bacillati; phylum Bacillota; class Bacilli; order Caryophanales; family Paenibacillaceae; genus Paenibacillus; species Paenibacillus pabuli. Next base: position 1,588,199 of record NZ_JBDOIO010000003.1, on the reverse strand, counting down.
AGACCACATTCAGCTTGGCGGTATGGTGCCGAATCAAACGTTCAATCTCATTGTCACCACCCCAGCGGGGTAGGATAAAAGGCTGTTCCAGCAGTAATTCAAACGATACAGAAGTCTCATCTGCAAGTGGGTGACCTAGGGGCAGGATGCACATCAACCTGTCTTTTTGCAGAGGGATGGTCTCATAAGACATCGGTTCGCCAAGGGATAAAAAGCCGAGATCAATAGCCCCGCCAGCCAGCCAGGCTTCGATTTCAGCATAGTCACCCTCCCATAGTTTGATCTCAATTCCAGGATGCCGCAGGCGAAATTGTTTCAGTATTCCAGGCAGCCATTGGGTCGAGACGCTGGCAAATGTTCCAATGCGCACTGTACCGACCTCAGCTCCACGAATGAGGGATATTTCCTGATTCATGAGCTCGTTCCAACGCAAAATTTCACGAGTGTAACCAAGAATCCGTTCTCCTTCAGCGGTAACCTTTACCCCTGTACGGCCTCGATTCAACAATGTGAATCCACATTCCGACTCCAGACTGGCAATGGCATGACTGACAGCAGACTGAGTAATATTCAGTGCATCTGCAGCCTTGGTAAGACTTCCATATTCTACGACAGCATTCATAATTTCATATTTGACCAATGACATGATTAAATCCGTTCCTTCCGGTGAGTAATACATGAATTCATTTCATAAATACTATTATAAATATTCATTTTTATAATGGAAAGAGATCGTTTATACTTGCCAAGGCGAGTTAATTTGTTCGGACTCAGCATAGAACAATACATAGAATGAAGGTTGAAGCAGAGTGGGCAGAGTCATTGGAAAACAAGTCAATGTTTCAAGAAGAGCAGATCTGCAGATGCTGCTCGCAACTGTTATTTGGGGTTCCTCCTATTTATTCATGAAGTCAGGGCTGGAGTCCATGCAAGAACTCAATTTGGTTGCTTTTCGCTTCAGTATCGCTTTTATTGCGGCAGCGATCATTTTCCACCGGAGACTGTTCCGAATGGATCTGAAAGCACTCGGGGCGGGTACCATTATGGGGACGGCATTATTTGCAGCCTTTGTGCTGATTACTTATGGCGTACAGCGGACGACGACTTCGCAGGCAGGATTTCTAATTAGTTTAGCTGTGATCTTTGTACCGATCTTGAGTACGATCTTACATAGACGCATGCCTGATACGAGGTTGATGATTAGCATTATTGTGGCTGTTGCTGGGCTTGGTCTGCTAACACTCCAGCACGAGCTTAGCCTGCATACCGGCGATGTACTGTGTATTTTGGCCGCTCTAACGTATGCTATTTATATTATGATTGCTGGACGGTATATTCCGAAACACGATCCCTTAACACTTGGTAGCATTCAGCTGGGAGTTGCAGCCCTCTGGGGAATTGCAGCCACTTTCCTGTTTGAGAGTCCGCAGCTGCCGGATAGCCCTGAATCCTGGGTGGCTATTCTCGGACTTGGCGTGCTGTGCAGTGGTATTGGATACATCCTCCAGACGTTGGCTCAACGTCATGCATCGCCTACCCGTACCAGTCTCATTTTTTCTCTTGAACCGTTGTTTGCGGCGGGATTTGCTTTCAGCTTCCAGGGAGAGACACTAACGCTGCAAGGATATACGGGAGCGGCATTGATGCTGCTGGGTGTATTAATTACAGAAATCAAATCATTGGACGTCAGATATTGGCGTAGGAAACGGGCGACATTACCGGCAGACCTTGGGGAGCAGGGAGCTTCCGGGATATAAAATCAGCAGGGGACTATAGAGTTTGGACTTCTCTTCGTTGAAGAGAGGCCAAACTCTTTTTTTTGGTATGAATAACAATACGAGTGGCTAACAAACCAAACAAAATTATAACTTGTTTTGTTGAATTTTGTTTTTTATGCTACACTGAATGTAAATTAAGGGAGAACGGGTGAGTGAGGAGTATGGGTAAAAAAGTAACCATGCAGCAAATCGCCGATGCTGCGGGAGTGTCAAAATTTGCAGTCTCGCGTGCTCTGACGGGAAAACCGGGGGTGAGCGAACAAACCAGGGATATGATTGTGAGAACTGCAGGTCAACTGGGTTATTTCAAGACTGAATCCAAGCGTTATCCTGTTGATCCACAGCCTGCACGCAGCAGCAAGCCAGTGCAGTCAGGCACAATTCTGATTTTGTTCCCCAACATTCGTTCCCAAAATCGCTCCTCACTGTACTGGGGGCCTGTATTTGACGGTATTTCTGCACGCCTTAACGAACAGGGGATGGATATATTAACGTTAACCGAGCCTTCTTCGGACCGGATGTTCTCGGTACTTAATCCTGAAGCGATTAGCGGAATTATAACCGTTGGTTCCATCTCCACCCCTATATTGCTTGAGATTTACAGACTTCGAATACCGCTCGTAATGGTGGATCATGAAGATCCGGCCATTCACGGGGATACCGTATTTACGGATAATATTAAATGTATGAAAGAACTGGTGTTGATGCTTGTAAGCAAAGGGTACAGACGGTTCCAGTTTGCCGGCCAGCTTCCTGATGCCGCCAGTTTCAGAGAGCGATGGCTGGGATACCGAACGGTGCTGGAAGACATGCAGTTGCCAGGAAAGCAGCAAGCCGACTTGTTGGGACCGGATCTGAAGCTCATTCAGAAGGCGATTACCGAGATGCCGTTAGCAGATATTCCTGAAGTCATCGTCTGTACCAATGATCATACGGCAGTGATTGTACTGCGTGCCTTACAGAGTCGAGGCGTTTCGGTGCCTGAACGCTGTGCGGTGACCGGGTTTGATAATACGAGTGTAGATGAGCCTATTCTTGCCACCGTTCATATCAACAAGGAAAACCTTGGCATTAGGGCAGTGGATCAATTATTATGGCGTATGGAACACCCCCAAGAGCCATATGAACGCAAGTTAATTTATTCCGAACTCGTTGTACGGGATGAATACAACGCCATTCGCGAGCAAGACCAAAGTGAATAACCGCTTATCGGATATAGAAGCAGACATGAACACTGAACAGCTCATGTCTTTTTTTGTTTTTCTATTTTGTTATTTTAGAAAAACAGATTGACGTTGCAATGGTTATCATGTTAATTTTGTTTTGTAAGTTATTCGATATTATAATAACAAAACCTAACAAGATGTTTCACTTAAGACACTTCATTGATAAACGGAGGCTGCTATGAGTAAAATACAATCACAGATTTTTCAGAATTGGACGTTCAAGGCTTGTGAGGACCAAGAATGGCTGCCGGCTCAGGTGCCCGGATGTGTACATACGGATCTGCTGAAACTGGATAAGATTCCGGACCCGTTTTATGGAACCAACGAGAAAGAGATTCAGTGGATTGACAAGAAGGATTGGGAATACCGTACAGCGTTTGATATTAACGAGGACTTGTTATCCCAGGAACATTTGGAGATTGTGTTTGATGGTCTCGATACATATGCGGATGTATATGTGAATGACCAGCACGTATTATCCGCTGACAACATGTTCCGCGTGTGGAATGTGGATGTGAAGTCCATTGTGAAGTCCAGTGGTAACGAACTGCGAATCCGCTTTCGGTCACCGATTCAAGAAGATCTGCCTAAGCTTGAGAAGCTGGGTTATGCATTGCCTGCATCCAATGATCAATCCGACGTAGGTGGACTTGGTGATAAGCGCGTGAGTATTTTTGCCCGGAAGGCACCGTATCACTATGGATGGGACTGGGGTCCTCGCTTCGTAACAAGTGGCATCTGGCGTGAAGCGCGTCTGGAAGGCTGGTCCGAAGTGAAAATCAATGATGTATTCATCCGGCAAAATGAAGTAACCGTTTCCGCGGCCTCGTTGACGGCCATCGTGGAAGTTGAAACGTTGAATCCGATTGAAACCATCATTCGTATCGGTACGGATGGTCAGACCTGGGAACAGGCTGCTTCCCTGCAAGCAGGCGTGCAAACGATCGAAATTCCAGTTTCGATTAACAAGCCAAAGCTGTGGTGGAGCCGGGGGCTTGGTGATCCGCATATGTACTCCTTCGTTACTGAAGTGCTCAAGGGAGAACAGGTTGTGGCCGATACAACGGTTAAGACAGGACTTCGATCCATTCGCCTGGTGCGGGACAAGGATGAAGCTGGAGCTTCCTTCTATTTTGAATTGAACGGTGTTGCCGTCTTTGCGAAAGGCGCCAATCATATCCCAAATGACAGCTTTATCACTGAAATTACGGCTGAGCGTTATCGGCATGAGATTGTCTCATCAGCCGAATCCAACATGAATATGCTGCGGGTATGGGGCGGCGGTATCTATGAAGAAGATGTGTTCTATGAATTGTGCGATGAGTATGGCTTGCTGGTGTGGCAGGACTTTATGTTTGCATGCAGCATGTATCCGGGTGATGAAGCGTTCCTGAACAGCGTGAGACATGAAGCCATCGATAATGTTAAACGACTGCGCAATCATCCAAGCATCGTACTGTGGTGCGGAAACAACGAAATTGACTCTGCCTGGGCCCATTACATCGAGGATGGCGGCTGGGGCTGGAAAAAGGATTATAATACCGAACAGCGCGAGAAGATCTGGGCAGATTATGAAGCCATTTTCCACGAGCTTCTTCCGGAAGTGGTTGAAGCTTATGCACCAGGTGTGGATTACTGGCCTTCTTCGCCACTCGTATCGCTGACAGGTGATGAGAAGCAGCATGCTAACCCATCGACGTCGGAAGGGGATATTCACTACTGGGGCGTGTGGCACAACGTTGAACCTTTTGAAAACTATAACGTTCACGTTGGACGTTTCATGAGTGAATATGGCTTCCAATCGTTCCCTGAATACAAATCGGTCCGCAAATATGCTGAGGAAGAAGATCTGGCACTAGAATCCGAAGTGATGCTGGCACACCAGAAGAACGGTGCAGGTAACCGGCTGATCAAACAGTACATGGACATGTACATGCATGAACCGAAGGACTTCCCATCCTTTCTGTACATGAGTCAAGTGCTTCAGGCCGAAGCGATGAAAACAGCTATTGAGGCGCATCGCCGCCGCAAACCGTATTGTATGGGAACACTCTACTGGCAGATGAATGATTGCTGGCCGGTGGCTTCCTGGGCAGGCATGGACTACTTCGGCAACTGGAAGGCATTGCAATATTATGCCAAACGCAGTTTCAGTGACGTACTGGTCTCGGTGGATGGTACGAAGGAAGATAGAACGGATATTTACCTGATTTCGGATCAGCTGCAGCCGGTTGAAGGCCAATTGCAAGTGCGGCTCATAGGGTTTGATGGTACGGTATACCGGGAGGAAGAGTACGCAGTCACTCTGGAATCCAATTCAGGTAAACAGGTCCTGTCGCTGAATAACGCCGACTGGCTGCAAGGGCGGGATACAGCAACAACCCTGTTGCGATTGGATCTGAAGCAGACGGGTCAAGCTGATATTGTGCAAGAACACTATTTTGCACCGTCGAAGGATATTGGCTTGAAACAAGCTGCGATCCAGGTGACTGAAATACAAGAAACCGATGGTTCATATTTGGTTCTGGAAAGTGACACATTGGCTAAACAGGTATGGATCTCTACAGAAGCTGAAGGCGTATTCTCTGATAACTTCTTCGATATCATTCCTGGTATTCCGGTGAAGGTCAAGTTCACGTCCAGAGAGGGATTACAGAATGCTGGTGCAGTATCGGAAGCTGGTGCGATTGAGGTTCGATCGATGGCTGATTTTATTAAATTGTAATTTTCGATTCTGGTTAACTGAGAAGTTGTTTAATATTAAAACCGTTGATTCTCCCTTTTATAGGGAGAATCAACGGTTTTGTATTTTTTATGCTTAAAAGACTTATGCGTCTAAGAATTATACAGATTTGCTATAACTGATAATCATTATCCTTGTGAGAGCTCATTAGATTGTTTATTGGCTAACACATATAAATGAGGAGAGGATAGCCGTTACTTTCGTTCGGAGTGTGTGGCTTATTTTAATAATTGGACGGAAATTTAGAGCGTTCTAAATACATCTAGGAGTATTATGGTAAGGCTGTATCTGACTGAAACCAGGATTATTTATTTATATTTATATTTCTTTGCGAATGAAGATTAACAATTTCCCACTAGCGAAGAGACCCTGCTTCTAATGAAAATTTTAGGCAGTCTGTATCTCGTTTTCAGGCGTGCAACAAATAATTTTTTCTACAAACATTCCATTTGCTAAAATGGCAATCAACCAAAGAAACGCCTCCTAATCGGTCATTTCTTTGGTTGATTGCGACGTTAACTAATTTTAAGCTCAGAGATAAAATGAGTAAGTATATTTACTTGTTCGGGACTAATGCTTTGATAAGTATAATCTTTTCCGATAAGATCGTATGAAAAGACATGACAAACTGTGTATGATTCGGCATCATTGTGCTCAATGATATAAACACCATATTTTGGGGTGGATGTTTTGTCTTGCCTACAAATGAATTCCGAAGTAGGGCTAGATTCTATTAGTTGTGTTATATGTCTGCGTATATTTGATGGTAAGATAAGTATCTGCGAATCAAAATTATTATTTGCTGAAAATTTTGCTTTGTTTTTTAGCATATTGTCATTCTCCTTTAAATTTAGTCCGAAGCAACTTTTATTTCCTTTGTTTTCTATTTTACCAAACAAGAGTTCCCTTGTTAAGTGAAAAAAACACTATTATTGTGCGTTTTTGGTATAAAATAGGAGTTATTTTTGCTGGTATTTAAGAGCAATTTAAGCGATAAAAAGACGATTTTAAAGCAGGATTTTGTGCAGTCCAAGTATTCATCTTGGTGAAACGGATGAAGCCTGTTCATCTTCTTCACATACCATTAGAGATGATTGGTTAGCTGTCGAATAACCTTTGCTGGAGTTCCAACAGGATGACATCAAACAATGGACAGCTGAAATGGTATGGAGAAGACATGAAAGAATCGGCTATAAATAGCCGATTCTTTCATGTCTTATTGTTTGATTCAACATTGCTTGATCGATTGGTGTTTTCCATCAAAATCGCTGCTTCTTCCTTATTTACTTGATTTAATGTTTTTGCAACCATAACTATAGATTTGTTTAATTGGACCAGCCTCTTATCAAGCGTGTCTAAGCGACTGTTAAAGTTACCTAATACAGAACGTAAGAGAATAATTGCAACCAAGCTAGGAAAACCGACGGTTCCAATTACTTGTGCTATAGTTTCTAAAGATAAATTATCCATGAGACAGCCTCCTTTCCAGTGCAAATATAGAGCGAAAAAATGTGATTAGAAAGAGTACAGCAACCCCTTTCGAGAACTTTTAGGTTGCTAAAAATAAGTGGTGTCATAATTTCGGCATGCCGATTCTTTCATGAATATTATATAATGCAACGTAACGATACGCAATATAAATATTACCGGTTTTTATGCAATAGTGGTATAATTTTATGGAAAATTGTCTAAAATTACATAACTAAATGTGCTCAAGGTGATCCATTACAATAAAAAAATAAATAATGGCTCCTGATATATTGTGAGACGTAACGAATCACATTATAATAACTAAAGGTGAACAGGAGGGTGAACATGAAATATAACATTAATTTGTTCGGTTATAATGTAGACTCTGAATTTAAAGTTGAGAATGGGATATTACGTGTTGAGATTCCAGAGGAGAACCAGAATTCATTGAGGCAATATTTACTGCGTGTTCTTCCTAAATACGGAAGAGATGTTTCTGAAAATACGACTTTAGAGGAATTAATACAATTAAGTATAGATGCAGAACGGACCTTAGAAGGCCACATGGTAGAACCAAAATTGAAATTACCTTATGAATTTCAACCTGAAATAAAAGAAAAACTTATTGAAGCGGCAGCCTTGCAAGATTTATCAGCAACACAGCTACTGATACGCATCATAGAAAAAAAATACCAAGAAATTGTAGGATAGGAGGCAAGTGAAATATGGCTTATGGTAATAAAGTAAAGTTTCACTATGATGTTCCTGCATATATCAAAAAACAACTTGCAGAGGCTGCCAAACAAGTGAATATGACTGCTACAGAATTGCTATCTAGAACTATTGAAGAAGAGTACGAACGTATAATGCGTGAAAAAGGGAAAGATCACCTCAAACAATCTTAAGTTTTGTTAGAATACTATTGAACAATTTTATTTGATATGAGGGAAGGCACTGATATGAACAGTCCTTCCCTATTTTATCATAGTGATACATATGACATATTGTATACCGCTCTGAGCTGTTTTTTTCAATCAAATATATAGATGTGTTGGGGTATTCTTCGTCGATTTCACAAAAAAATAAGGAAGATGGACTTCCGTTAATCAATTCTAAGATATGATGGTAAACTTCTTGAAATAAGACATTCTCTAAGGGTTTAAGTTGATTCTTTACAACACTTTCCGGACTGGTTAGCATTTCGATTTAGCCCCCTTTGTTGTGTATATGAATAATTCTACAGGAAAATAAAGAATATATTTCCTTAGTAGTATATTTTTTACGTAAAATGTTAGCAGGATGTTTCAGTATTCGGGGTTACAATATTGAAATATTTTACATCATTAACCAAAATACAAATCTAATTTGGAAGTTTAATGTAAGATGAAGTATTTGGATATTCTATGATAACTCTGCTTGCAGTATTATACAAAGTAAGTTTTCAGATGATATATCATAAACAAAGACTATCAAATTTGAGCCGATTCTATTTATGTGTTTCGGCTCTATTAATTGACATGGATGATGAACATCTTCTTTTGGGAAATACACCATATAAATAACCCTCATGGATGTGCTCCATGAGGGTCTTAAGATTATAAATTGGTTTTATATGAAACAGTTTCAGTTTATTTGTGAACCCGTATTTTGAAGGTGTATATTTATCACATATCATATTGCGTTACGTAACGTAATATGATATTCTGTTTATAGAGTTAATAGAATCCCATGTGCAATAAGGGCTAAATTGTACTTGGGGTGATGGCCCTACCTTTTAACTCCACTTCATGTCAATATGTTTTAAAATAAATATGAATTTTAGGAGGAAAAAAATATGTGGGTATATGTATACGAAGGAAATGAAGGATTTTTGGATGTAAATGAAACGATTAAAGTGGATGACGGACAGCTGTTTTTCCAAAATGATTCAAATAAAGAAACCATGTACACCTGGAATCGAATAAATAACTCCTGGGCCACAATAAAAGCCCCTGTTCTTACTTCTAATGAGTCCAAGGTTCAATTGCTCCCAGGTGGATTCTACCATCGATTAATTCGTCTAGATTCCATGAACTGTAATGTATGGAATAAGTGCAATGCTAGTGGGGCTGGTTCAGGTTCATATTATTCGCTTCGTCAATCCATTAATGTGTATAGTTCAAGTGGCAATTTGCATACTACAATCCATTCGTCCACTTACGATATTGTTTTTGCTTATGGCTATGGGTATACCAAAGCAAGTAGTCCTGCTGAAATCTCGGGATCTGGTGTAGGAATTCGTGTTTATGGTTATCGCAATCGGACTACAGGTGTTGTAACTAAGTTTAACGGGGAGTATTATGCTTCTGAGCTTTACAAAAATGCTCCGACAAGTTATGCAGTTAACACCTTATAAAAGACATTATTGCATTTTAATGAAGTAGAATGCTGGTATTATTAAACAAATAGTTCTATCTTCTGTCTGAGATAGCGACCTTTCTCTGTATACTTACGGGTGAAGGTCGCTCATTTTGTTTCAGCTTGTTACTTGGGTGAGCTTTAACTCTTATAAAGATCAACATAATTTTCACAAAATCTCACACTCCAGGAGGAGAGTGTGGGATAGCTAATTTAGAAGGAATCTTCACTAATTGGGTCATTATTAAAACACGAAAAAGGAGGATTCTAAAGATGGGTTATCACATTATTGCAAACTTTCCTAAAAACCGAGATTACAAAGGAATTTTAAAAGTCTATGACGACACTGGCAAATTAGTCTTTGAACCAAAAGAGGCGTTAGGGCGCGGAACGAATGATCCGAAGAATAGGAATGATCATACGAATTGGGTGCTTCAAAATGCGGACATTCCAACAGGTGTAGCTAAGACTATAGTTTATGAAAAAGGGAGTTCGTTGTCGTCGTATGGACCCCACAAACGGATATGGCTGTATGAAGCAGTTAGCGGTAATTTTCTGACAGCCGAAAAAAATGGACGACGAGAAATTATGATACATGGTGGCGATCCTTCAACCACTTCATCATTGACTTGGTATCCTCTCAGACCAACACATGGCTGTATTCGTTTGTGCAATGAAGATCAGAAGGACTTAATAGATGTATTGGTCAAAAACGGAAGTGAAGGTAAGATTACTGTAAATGAGATCTAAAATATTTCTTAGGAATCGAGAAAAATGATAGAAGTTACAGACAAGTGATTATTATGTATTAGATCGGTGACTCTTTTGGTAAATGTAAAATTAAAGCCCTTTCCCGGCCAACATAGAAAGGGCTTTTTTTAGATGTATTTTACCTTAAAATTTGTATACAAGGAATTTAGTTCAGTGTGTGTTTATCAAGCTTTAGTCATTCTTGAAATTCGTTACGAGTAATTCTTTTTACGGTTTTACTTTATTGTTCTCTATGTGATATCTAAAAAGAATCTGTTGGTCATGCGGAAATTCACTGATGTAATCAAATGTTTGTCCATTTTTACTCCAGATAATCAAAGCAGTACTTATATTATTAGTGTTGTGCGGAAGAAAGACAAATTTATTGGTGTTTGGATTAAATATAGCTAAAGAGCTTTACCTTTAGTCACTACTATGGTATCGATAATTGTATCTTCAAAGGCAGCTTTACCATCCAGTTTTAAAGTATTCGCAGTTAATGAAACACTTTTTCCAAACCACGTAATTTTTTTTGAACTCATATTCTTCTTAAACTTTGCGATACTTTGGTAACATGATTTATTAACTACTGAAGATAACATGACAGGAACTGTGGTCAGGGGTTTACTTGGTGGTGCTACGAGAGCATTAGATATAACATTGAAGCTTCCAAGGAAAATTGCACCTGATATCAGCACAGTCGTATATTTCATAATTACAACTCCTTCAGAGGGAGGCAAGCAACATAATGCATTTTCTCCAATTTGTTGTCTTTAGTAAAAAACGTTGTGAAGATAAGAAATGTTTGCTTTTAACGCTTATTTTGAAACAGAGTCTAGAAGGAAAGTAATTAAAACTCGGAGAACAACTAATTTTACAAGATAGAGGTTATTGAACTGAATACATCTTAGGGATAAGTGGTGGATAATTGACCTTCTGAGTGATTCCATATGTTACTACAAAACAGTGACAGGTGGGTAGTGCAAGGGGCTGGCATAATAAAATAAAATTATTTTTATAAAAAATATTGCGTAACGATACGCTATATTATATAATAAATCCAAGTCATAAATATATTAAATTGAACAAGTAAAGGGGATTTACTTGTTTCGGTTTAAATCCCCGATATTTATGCCACAAATATCAAACTCATATTGGAGGAATTTTATTATGGCATACGTAAATACGGACACAACTTATTATGGACCTAATGCAAAGGAGGTCAGAGCGACTGCAAATGGTGTACCATTTGATCCTGAAAAATTCGAATCCGCTACTGTAGCACTGGTTCACGATTCTTTGAACCGTACGATTGTTCTTAATCGCGTCGTGGAACTAAAAGGAAAAACGACATTCGTAAATCCGCTTCCTATCCTTTCGTCAGATCCTCGTGGTACCTATTATGTATTGGTTATCTGGTACGATAAAAATGGTAACGAATTGACACGAGCGAAATCTAACTTTATTTATTTGACTTAAAAATATCAACATCAGTAAGGGTTAGAATCACTTTGGCTCTTACTGATTCACCTCATAAATCTAAGGAATATGTCATGAATTCAGCAGAATAAAAATTAAAGCGAAAGAAGGTCATTTGAATGGATGCAAGAGTATTACAGACACAAATTTGGCTTAATAATACGTATGGTAACCGAGTAGGGTACAAACCAGTTGTTGAAGATGGATTAACGGGTTGGAATACAATATACTCCTTGATCCGAGCATTGCAGTTGGAACTAGGAATCCCAGGAGCTGAAACTTCAGATAGCTTTGGACCTAAAACGGAAAGCCTGTTTAAACCTTTGAGCAAACAAACTACAGGTGCACCGGCTAATAACTTCAATTTTATTCTGCAGGGAGCTTTGTTTTGTAAAGGTTATAACCCAGGTGGATTCACAGGAGGCTTTTTTGATGGTACAGAGAGAGTTGTAAAGGAACTTCAAAGCGATGTAGGTCTAGCAGTCCAGGATGGCGTAGTCACGGCAGCTCTAATGAAAGCTCTCCTTAACATGAGTTCTTATAAACTGGCTTCCCTTCGGGGAGGTAGCGCCTCCATTCGTAAAGCTCAACAAAATTTGAATCGTGATTATAATCGATATTTTGGTTTAATGCCCACAGATGGTATCTATTCTAGAGATACCAACAAAGCGCTAATCTATGGCTTGCAAGCAGAGGAAGGACTCGCTGTAGGTGTGGCTAATGGTAATTTTGGTCCGAGTACCATTAGTCTGTGTCCCACGTTGAGTGAAAGCAATAGCCCACGAGGGTTTGTGCGTATTTTGCAGTACGCCTTGGTTTGTAACGGATCTGAGTATGATACAGGTGAATTTGACGGAGTTTATGACTCGGCTGTAGCCAATGCAGTTAAGAAATTTCAAAGCTTTATGATGCTGCCAGTGACTGGGGTAGCAAACATGTCAACAATTAAACAGTTAATGACTAGCAATGGGGACACTAATCGAAGTGCTACAGCATGCGATGCTTCTACTATCCTGACAACTGCACACGTAAATACACTGGTCAGCAATGGTTATAAAGTGATCGGACGTTATTTAACTGGTAATGTATCTACTGGTAACGGTGGAGTACGATCTAAAGCGATGACTCCTGAAGAACTACAAATAATCTTCAATGGAGGCATGCGAGTTTTCCCGATCTATCAAGATGGAGGACACCGAGCTACACATTTTGTTACAGGTCAAGGTAAGGTAGACGCACATAAGGCCCATTTGGCAGCAAGGAACTTGGGATTTGGTTCAGGCACTACCATTTACTTTGCTGTAGATTATGATGCGTATGATTATGAAGTAACAGAAAAGCTGATTCCGTACTTCCGTGAAATTAGAGAGGTGTTTGATGCACTCGCAGACTTGAGTAAATTGCCACGATATAAAGTGGGTATTTATGGCGCGCGTAATACATGCATTCGAACAGCGAATGATCTTAAAGCTAAAACCGATTACAGTTTTGTCTCTGATATGTCTACTGGTTTTAGTGGTAACTTAGGTTTTCCGATGCCGGATAACTGGGCATTTGATCAATTTTTTGAGACTTCAATAGGTTCAGGCGCAGGGCAACTTGCTATTGATAAACTAGCATACTCTGGTAGAGATACAGGCGTCTCTTCCGTAACACCGCCTGATGACTTGAAAAGAGAGGCTCTCTTCACTGCATGGGTGGATATGGTTACATCATTCCCACTCTTAAAGGATACACCTGCCTTGTACTCTACCAATTTTGCATTTAACACAACACAACGAATTTTTTCATCTTTTATGGTAGATATTGATGTGACAACCCAGACAGAGTATGAGTTTACAGGAAACGATATGCACAAAATCAATATCGTGAATGGTAAGCTAGGGGTTTCCGCTGAGAGTATTTTAGGGGATACGACAACAAAATTATCTGTCGATGAAGTGAAAGATTTCAAAAACTTTTTAAACAATGTGTCGTTGTCAGTCGAGAATGGTATTATCGCAATTAAAGCAACGCCGCAAGGTAATAAACTGATTATGGAAATTAAAGTGTATAAGAGTGAAATTCCGCTCACTGACGGCACGAAGACAAAACTTGAAGTGACGGTTGTCTATACGTTTAAACATGTTCCAACCGAAACAGAGCCAAATTACAATGCATTGACATACCTTGTAGGTGGAGTTGGGGTTGCAGCTGCTATTATCGCAGCGGTTATTTTTGCACCTAGTATTGGGGTAGGTGGAGCAGTGTATGGAACAGCATCGGCGATCATTGCTTTCTTTACATTCCTATTCTCAGGAGATGGAGATGGGGGGGCATAACGAGTTTAACTGAGGTAAACTAAAAGAAATAAAGAAGTGGGCATCCTCATCTGAATAGGGTGTCCACTTCTTTTTTAATACGTTCTCAAAACTTCAATGTAACACCTCAACATTTATGCCAGTAGTTTAGGCAAGAGGAATATGTCATAGTAGTGTTGAAACTCCTGACTTAATTGTTCACTAGATATCGCCCTTTTAGGGATAATAATGCCTTGGATGTCAGTCATATATAAAAAGTAATGCTCTGTATCTTCCCTAACAATGGAGATGTCATCCCATTTTAAAAAGGAAGTATTTTTTCCGGTGCTCCGAGAAATTCCTTCATCACTAAGAATCATTACATTTTTGCCGAGTATCATACTTAGATTTTGTTTTTTTAAGTTCCTTTTCAACGAAAAAATGGTCAGTTTGATATACGCAAAGGGAAAAGTAATAACAAATAATACAATGATAGCTAAACTTATAAGGGAAAAAGAGGCCCGTAGAACTGTGAAGAAAATAAGAAAAGAAAAAATTATAGTCATAATCAATTTAATTTTTCTATGTTCTTTGGATTTTCGAACAACATTCTCTTGCATATCAGCCAGATCATCAAACTCTAGATTAAATTTTAGTTCCATTCTAGCCCTCCAATAAATCATACCTGTTGAATATTATATTATTTCAGTTAATAGTCTAGAAAAAGTAAAGAGGCAACAACTTGCTGTTGCCACGCTTGCTATATACAATTACTTCACAAGATCCAGATTTGTCCAAGGAAGCTTTTCTGCGTTGGTACCGTCTGGTAAGTAAACGTCTGAACGTGGGGGAGAAGCTAGTTCATCATTATTTCCCAAAGAATGATAGTCATTAAGTAGGCTTTTCCAAGGTATATGGTCAAGTTTAGTGCCATCTGAAGTATAGACACCTGTTCGAATTGTACTTTGAGTTTGCTTCTCATCAACTTTGCTCGTCGGAGTAGACATAAATATACTACCCAAAAGTAGGAAACTAGTGGTTCCCAATAAAATCAGACTCTTATTCAATGATTTTCTCTCCTTCTTTCAAGGGATTATTTCTTATTTCTATTCTTTAAATTATATCACATTATTTACTAAAACAAGTTTACAATGTTGTTCCAACCTTTAGATACTTAAAATAAATTAAACATGTGAAAAGCTTAATTTTACCATAGTTATGGACAGCCATTTCTGGAAGAGAAAAAACTCCCTAATGTGAGGTTAGTCTATGTCTATAGATCAGAAGCTCTGTTAAGAAGCTATCAGCCTAGCACAGCATACGCTCTCTCAGGGGATGACTTAGCCGTTGTCTATACCAGAAATGGACTGGGGAAGTAATAACAAGTTAAGAACCCCACAGCTTTAGCCGTACAGACTATCTAAAAGCTAGCTCTTCCAGCTTTAAACGTTATACCTTGATTAGTGGAATCGTCGTCATACAATATAATTATACAAGCGTTGTTCTTACATTAGAACTCAGTCTGTTTCTGAGGTGTAGCCTTAACACCTTTGTCTTTTTAATGTATTAGAATCAAAAATGTGAATAGCATTTATATGGCAAAGAAGGAGAACATAACAGTTTTTCACTGTCTATGTTCCCCAGTTTCTGATTGTGATTAAGTTTTTTGGAAGGAAGATACACATTTCTTGTAGGATTTAGAATTGGAATATATACATGGATATTTGGATATTTTTAGCTTATGTTACCTGAACTGATATAGTATTCAGTACCATTTATGGTTCCCCACGCTTCAACAGTGACGGGGTTCCCGTCATCATTGTGCCAAGAAGTACTATTATCATCCAAATAATAAGCATGGTTTCCGGAAGAATAGTAAGACCAATTTCGAACTGATCGCACTACGCCACGATAAGAAATTTGTGTTCTAAAACTGCTGTAATCCTTGGTCGGGTATTGTAGACCATCAATATGAATACCAATTCCACCATGTCGTTCAAAAATGCCACTAACAGTTGCCATAAAAATCAATCCTCTCATCAAATAGTTTTAGTAAAGAATAGAAAAAGCTACTTTGATTAAATAAAACATTACATTACGTGGTATTACGCAATAACAGAAGTGAAAAAGGAACATTTTCTCCTGGATCGTGAATGTTAAGCGTTGTAAGAGTACTACTTCTTAAGATATGTTACCTGAACCGATGTAGTATTCAGTACCATTAATGGTTCCCCATGCTTCAACAGTGACGGGATTCCCGTCATCATTGTGCCAAGAAGTGCTACTGTCATCCAAAAAATAAGCATGGTTTCCAGAAGAATAGTAAGACCATGTTCGAACAGATCGCACTACGCCACGATAAGAAATTTGTGTTCTAAAGCTGCTGTAATCCTTGGTCGGATATTGTAGACCATCGATATGAATACCAATTCCACCATGTCGTTCAAAAATGCCGCTAACAGTTGCCATAAAAATCAATCCTCTCATCAAATAGTTTTTGTAAGGAATAGGAGAAGCTCTCACAATCCTTCAAGAAAAAGTATCACTTCCTGATTAATACAATAACATATAGCGTCACGTTACGCTATATATATTTTGAATTATTTGACATTTTATTTTAGATGGATAGAAAAATATCAGGATAAATTCTTAGATTAAGGTAGGCCAAGTTCAAGCGTTGTTATAAAGAACACAATCCATTGAGAAAATAAATACGATAGGATCAGGAGGGGTGTAATGGAAAGTTAACCACCAATTGATTCAACAGAATTCCAGGTGATGAATTTCTTATAACGTTAGGTACCATATTGCATCAAGTTAAAACAATATGAGATACATTCTGTAATCTAAGAATAATAGAAGAGAAGATTATTTTTTTATAAAAAAGTATTGCGTAACGTTACGCTATATTATATTATAAGTGTAAGATATTTAATTTGCTTTTAACTCCATTGATGCCAGATACATCTATGAAGTTAAATATCTGAGCAAACAATATCTCCTAAAAATCTATCAATCTATTTATATAAGGAGTGAAAGTCAATAGCGCTACATTACATTGCAGTAAATAAATCAGGAGTTGCAATACCTGTTTATACACAACAGAATAACCAGGGCTCCCGTGTCGGTACAATCTATAATCGAGAGGTATATTGTGTGACAGGTTATACAGAGGGAGGAGATACTCCCATCATGTTCCGTAACTCGAGTGGTAATATCGTATACGGAATCTTTAACCTCGGTCTTTTAGGGATTTCAGAAAGCGCAGAGTCGCCGATTGATCAATATGCATATCATAATAATGCTTCGTTGTATATTCCTGGACAGGGGAATTTCGCTGCAGTTGAATACAAGACAAGACGGTCTCTCCGAGCCTTAAACCAAGCGGGGAATTTCTGGACGAACATCCCATCTGGTTCTTCGATTTTTGCTAAGAAGTCTTACGGAGCACAGAACGGCGAAATTAATGAACAGTACCTTCAGTTTAATGCTTACAAAGATCCAAATGGTAATTTGACCTACGCACCTTCAAACATCGGTTTTATTGATATCGGTATTAGTGGTGGGTCCACTCCGACATCGATTGGACTATATGGTTCTTGGTAAGTGGTATTAGTTAGTATCTAGCATTGATGACCCAGTAAGAGCTACAAATACAGCTCTTACTGGGTCAATTATCGTTTACCAGAAATGACTTGACCTTGTGTTTTACAGTACGTCCAATAAAATGTTGATGAAGAGAGGTGTGGTTCTTCATAGGCAATATCGATCATTTATTTTTGGGATATAAACAGGAAGAACTGTAAAAAATACCTGGATTAGCGTACAATAAAGAACGAGAGTATCACTTTAAGCTGTTCATTTTACGCTATCTATGCACCTTACAGCTAAGGACATCAGTGTTACTATAGGGCGATGCGACCAAGTTACGGAAATACAAGAGAAATCATTACTTCATAAGGGTGGAGAACGAATGAATAAAAAATGGATAGTTGTTATTGTTTTAGTTCTGATTGTTGGGGCGGGTACTATTGGATATGTAACAACAACAGAGAACAGTTCAATGGTCGAAACAGAGGGGCCACAATCGCCTTCTGAAGAAACAAATAATTCTATCGACTATAAATCAATAGGAGATCTTCCCGAGACTCTTTCTTATAAACGTCTGTTAGCAGCTGCAGATGAATGGTATGTTGCTCCACATGGTCCAATTAAACCAGATGATGCGGGTAAGGTTGCAGAAATTGAATTCCCTGAAACCCAGCCTCAATCTTTAACCG
This sequence comes from Paenibacillus pabuli, assembly GCF_039831995.1. Classification (NCBI taxonomy): domain Bacteria; kingdom Bacillati; phylum Bacillota; class Bacilli; order Caryophanales; family Paenibacillaceae; genus Paenibacillus; species Paenibacillus pabuli. Next base: position 1,569,797 of record NZ_JBDOIO010000003.1, on the reverse strand, counting down.
AGTTATTAGCTGAAATGGCAGCAATGTATCGAGGGGAGACACCATTTACTCAGGCTCGCATCGTTTCTTTTGAGTATTTTTCGAGTATTGAACCGATTTCGACTGAGATTGAAGAATATGGACCATTGCCAATCCCAGACATAAGCGACGCAGATAACCAGGATATTCGTGTAGTTGATATTGAAAATGCATATAAAAACTTCAAAGCATATGTTAATAATGTTAAAGTTATTACATCATAAAACTAAAAATAGGTGTTTCCTGCATTCTACAGGGTCACCTTTTTAATACTCATGGTATCCGTAGTGGCCATCCTCAGCTAGCTTCGTACTTTGAGTGCCTATGCCCACTACATTTGATCCTTAAATAAAAACAGCCGATTCTATTTAGAGATTCGGCTGTTTTTTCATAGGGTGGAATGTTATTTACGGGTTAGTGGATTTTCTAATTCCACATGGCCCATTAAACTCTCAGTTGCATTTCCGTCAACAAGCAGATCGATACTTGTAACTTCATCAAACTGAAAGAATGTTTCTTTCAAAGCATCGATAGCTAAAAGTTCGCCTCCAGATCCTAACCTTGCTTCATCCGGAATATGCACATCTAATGTCAATTCTCCTTGATCAAATTCAGCTGATAGTAAATCAATATTTTTCCATAAAGGAATCAGTTCGGTTTGATCGCTACTTTGAAGGGCTTCGTACGTCTTACTATATTTTTCGGAGTCCTCTTCGAATGCAATCTCTATCTTACGTTGTTCAAGTTGTAATAGTTGATCGTCGGCATAAAAAACACCAATTTCTTGAGTTTCTTCGTTCTCCTCTTTCTGACTAGTTGTTGTCACTGGTGCAGTATTTTCAGGAGCAGAACCCTGCACTGGACCAGAAGAAGTAGGTTTGCTACCACAACCTATCGCTAGTAAGCTTATGGAACAAATAGCAATAGCTAGATAGATTCCTTTTTTCATAGAAGCACATCCTCTTGAATTATTCGTCATTCTATAACTTCAGATACTCTTTGATACCATCCACAATGGCTTGTGCAGCTTTGTTTTGATTGGTTTCAGACATCATGGCCTCTTCCTCAAGCTTGTTACTTAAAAATCCGATTTCTAAGAGAACCGCAGACATTGTTGTTTCTCGGATAACCTGGTAGTTTCCGTTCTTTACGCCACGGTCTTTAAATCCCAAGGCTTTGATCAATTTCTTGTGAATGATGTTTGCTAGTTCTTTACTACTTTCACGTTGGTAATAAAACGTTTCAGTTCCTGATACTTGAGGAGCAGAGGTGACGCTGTTACCGTGTATAGATACAAACACATCTGCCTTAAGATCGTTTGCAAGCTTCACACGTTCCGATCGTGTAGGGTAGATATCCGTCTCACGAGTCATAATTAATTCTATATCAGGTTCCTTTTCTAAAAGTGCCTGTACTTTAAGGCCTAAAGCAAGGGCAAAATGCTTCTCAGGTTTTTTGGTGAAGCTTATTGTACCTGGATCACTTCCTCCATGCCCTGGATCAATAACGACTATTTTTTTGCCACTGTTGACAGGAGTCGGAGGTGCAGGATCGTTTACCATACTCAAATCAAGAATGAATTTGCCGGCGATGGTTTGTGGAGTATAATTAACCGAATTTACATTGTTTAATTCAATCACGATACGAACTTGAGCAGGATCATTTTTGAAAAGAGAATAGCGTACCTCAGTAACATTTGGAAAGTCGCTCGTATCCAACTTTCCGATGGCTCCTCCAGAGGGTACTTGTCCCATATTACCGAAGTTGGTAGAAGGGAAATCCAAGATAATTCGTTCAGGATTTTTTAGTGTTGTTATGATTGGAGTAACCTCATGGTCTAATGAAACGACAAGTTGATTATTGGCATAGTTTATATCATGAACCAGGTTGGTAATTTCATCACTGCCATTAGCGGGCGTAGATGGGAGTGATGTACTACTAGTTAGAGTAACAATCTTGTCTTTGTTACTCCAGCCAACTCTCAGACCCATCTCTTCACTAACAAAACGAATGGGAACGACAACCGTATTCTTGATCATCTGTGGAGCAATGTTAAGCTTCACGGTATTGTTCTGGACTTTAGCCTGCTCTTTTCCAACGGTCAGTTGAAGGGCATTAGAACCTTGTTGGATATTGACATTTTGTGTTTCTTGATCCCATTTCACATTGAATTTTAAATTTTCTGCCACTACTCGAATTGGAATCATGATGTTGTTTCGTACATTAACAACTTCAACATCATCCGGTAAACTTAGTTCCTGACCATCTAAGATAATTTTGGTCTGATTTGAAGCAGCGTGAGTATGCATGGGAATCAGAAAGAGTAGCAGTGCACTAAACAATAACATAAGTATAGATTTCTTCATTTTACACCTCGGTTTTTATTTGCGTAATACTAAACTTCTAGCTGAATGACATGGTTACAATTCAAATTACATCTATGAGAAGGAATCACAGGGAAAAATAACCTAATAATTAAATTGATCAATTCAATAGGAGTGTGAACTGATGTTGTTATGAGATTTAGAGGTATCAAGTTAGCGGGGACAACAAAATCACCTCCATTAACCCGCAAGTTAGTTCAAAAGCTGAAATGACAACTACGCACTTATGACACCATTCTACAATTATACATATTTATCCTGTGAATCCGTATAAGAAATTGAAATATATGTAACAAAATCTTTTTGGATAAACTGTACTATTAACTCGAGACCATCTACGGGTAACCAGAATTTACTATATCATCCTATTCACTAATAAAACGCTAAATCATCCATAAAAGTTGCGGAGGAAAATGGGTTTCATACAATTTTATTCAATTATGGTTTTTTGGTGGAGTACATCTTGATGAAATGCATTGATGAGATTGTTGCAAATGTATAAGGGATGAAAGCCTTACAGGAGAGTGGACTTTTTGTAAAAACACGTTGTTAATGGAGGGGCAAAACTACACACCCCAAACCCTTCAGCTAAAGGGTTTGGGGTGCTGTAATCCTTATTAAGGTTTGTTTAAATAAACAATTAGAACGATTTAGAGCTTGAAAGAATCAACCGTATTCAACCAGGTAAGACGCTTGGATCCATCCCCATTGTGAAAATTTGTAGCTATATACATTGACCCAAGTGACACCGTTTACAACACGTGTTTCATTACCATTCACCAAGTCACCAGCATAGAGAGAGCCGATATACTCACCAGTAGGGGAAGGTGTCTTCCTGAAGTTGGAAGCTGCATTTACCTGCCAAGTGGTCGACATAATTGTAACAGTGTCAGATCCGGGTTGTGCAGTGATTTGGACATCCGGGGTGGAAGGAGCTATTCGATCAGTAATTCCTTCCGATGCAAATGCACCTGTTGCAGGGAGCAGCGCTGTCGCGGACACTAGGGATACAGCAATAAATTTTTTCAACATCATCACAACTCTCCTTTTTCAATGATTGTAGTTATCTTATAGGATATAATAGGACGTATTTGAGGGATATAATACATTTTAATCTAGTAATTTACTTATATCCTTATATATTCCAAATAATATACATACATAATATACCATATAATCTTATATTATGGAAACTGTTTTTGCTTAATGATCTTATTCTTTCAGTCAGGTGAATGACTAAACTACTAAGAAATACAAATTTGAATAGATTGTTAAGCGAAGTTTTCGGGGGGAGATTACAATTTTTAATAGGATAGTGAACTGGTATAATTATAAAATAAGGAGAATGTTACTAGGGAAGATAAGTAATAAAGGGTTAGCAATTTGGGCGTAGTTGCGTTTGTTATATATTTTTCTTTAATGATATTTAGAAGGACTCATTATGAAATTTATATATTAAAAAAGAGATGATACCTTGGAATAACAGGTATGATTTCTTTTTTTAATATCAAGGCCAATACGGGGTTACTGTTTATAATTTTACTGTTGCGGAACATCACACATATTACGTTACTGATCTTGGTATTTGGGTGCATAATACGCAGTGTAATGTCACAATCTCAAAATCGGCGGCAAGGACAGAAAAGAAATTGTCACCTGAAGCTAGAAAGGGTTACGATGCTGCTATACTGAGTTTATCAAGAGGGGATTGGAGAGGATTAAACGCTCATCCGCTTACAGGTAAGAGGAAAGGAAAATGAGCATTAGACATGAAAGGCTCAGGAAAAGGTCGAGGAGTTATGGGAAAGTATCTGTAGGCAAAAAATTCAGGAAGCTTACACGGAGTACATGAAAGTAATTAAAGATAAAAAGTAACCGACTATAAGACCTCAGGGGTGTTCTATCCTTGAAGTCTTTAGTTACCTAAAAATGTGGATGGTGATATTATAAACATCACAAGTTTGGAGAAATCCATTTAGGCCAACCTCAGTATGTAAATACTGACCCGAAAAGAAGCTTTGATTTATTTGGCTCAAGAGGATTTTAGTACAGGCAACTATTCCTGGTTCTCGAGAGATTGGAGGCTCAGAAGAACCTATTCTACCGAATTATAATTGAAAAGGTAAATGATAATTCTATCTGATCATTATAAAGAGGAAATAAGTCGAATTTGATTCAATAAAAGTGTAAGGGTGACTAGTAAGGTCTGATCTTTTAAAGGATATAGACTATAGACGTATGTGAAAAATTAGGCAAGGGCAGCTGTACAATGTGTTCATCAAGTAAATGTTAACTACTAATCCTACTGGTACTGGTTAATTTTAGTAATATCATACGAAGACAAAATTTGCTAAAATATCGTATAGTTATTCTACTAATTCAGCGATGCTAGCGGAGGATTGATCGGGAAGTATGAAAGAATTTTTGAGCGAGCAGTCCATTGAGGCATTTAGATCGATCATTAATCACAATCCAGATGCCACCTTTATTGTATCCAATGAAGGAACGATCGAAGAAGTAAATGAAGGGGTTACGGAGTGTTTAGGATTTCAAAAGAAAGAAATCATGGGTTCATCCTACAAAGATCTATTTTGTGAGCATCAGCTTGAGTTGATCAGCCAGTATTTTGCTGAGGTTTTAAAAGGAGCATCCTGTCAATATGTTGCCGAAGCACACCATAAAAATGGAGATATTGTTTACTTGCAAATTAAGCAAGTTCCTTTGTTTTTTGAAGGGAAGGTCAATGGTATTTTTGGAGTGGCTAAGAACATTACGGAGTACAGGCAGTTGCTTAAGGCTTTGAAAGAAAGTGAAGAGCGCTATCGATTGTTAGCCGATAACTCACTAGACTTAATCCAGTTGATCAATCTGGATGGTATTGTGGACTATGCCTCTCCTTCTCATAAAATGGTGCTTGGTTTCGATCCAAAAGAATATATGGGTAAATGGGTATTCTACCAACCCAATGGAGATGTGGACGACAAGTTTCGTACAGTATTTATGAGCATGTTGCTTTTACGAAAGCCCTTTACCTATGAAATAGAGCGGCAGCATGAACAAGGCTATCCCGTATGGCTCGAGATGAAAGGAACACCCATGTTCGACGAGAACGGTGATTTTAAAAACATGATGCTCGTCGGAAGGGAAACTACGGAGCGGAAAAAGCACCAAGTTCAACTGGAACAATTAAGTTATCATGATGCACTTACCGGTGCCCCAAACCGGAGATATCTCAATAAAATATTGAATGATGCTTTAAGTAAAGGAAGGACAAACGTTGGTCAACTAGCTGTCATGTTTGCGGATCTGGACAATTTTAAACAGATCAATGATACATTAGGGCATGATGCAGGTGATGAATTACTTCGTCAATTTGTGAAAAGGGCAGGATCTTGTCTTCAAGAACACGATGTTTTAGCCAGAATGGGGGGTGACGAATTTGTCTTTGTACTTCCAGAGATCAAGTCTTCCTCAGAAGTAAGCCTTATGGCTGGAAATATCTTAGAAGCGTTACAGCTTCCTTGGGTATTAGGTGGGGAGGAGCTCTACACGACTTCCAGTATTGGCATTGCCTTTTATGAGGAAAAGGATACAGTAAAAGAACTGCTCCAAAAAGCGGATGCAGCACTTTATCTTGCCAAAGCAGAAGGGAAAAATACATATCGTACTTACTCCTTCCGTGACTCGTCACTATCCTGAATGGGTACTAGTGAATGAGTTCTTCACGGTGTGTTTACACTGAATATGAAAATGACATATTTGATACGACAGCGCTGATCCATTTAAAAGGGACGGCGCTTTTGTTGCCTTTACACGGTGTTAAAAGATGATTATAAGCAGTCAGACGCGCTGCCTACGTTGGTAGGATCACGCCTCCGCTGCCAAAAAGGGTTGTAATCTGAATCAAGTTGTCGATGGTAAACTTCAGATCAATTCAGTCATCGATAGACCTGTCAGTTTATTGTCTGCAATATATAAAGTAGGAGTTTGGAAATTTACGACCCGCTTTATTATGTCTATGCGGATAGGGAGGGAAGGGAGAAAGTCCGCAAGTTTCTAGAACAGGATCGCACCTAAAATAATCACAAAGAGCACTAATCCTTAATTTAGGAGACAGATGTCTTTTTTTATTGGGAAAAAGTTACAAGAAAAAATTTCCATATCATATGTTTATATGGTATATTATGTATGTTCCTCTTATTTACATATATAAGATGAATAGTAAATAGAAAGGAGAATTCTATTACATATTTAAAAATCCAACCCAAAAGGAGACTCTTTAAAATGTTAAAAAAATTAATTGCTGTTTCTTTGGTGGCTGCAATGGCACTTCCGGTAACTGGAGCTTTTGCATCGGATAATCCGACGGATAGAATTAGACCTAATACTCCTATTAATTCAAATATCACAGCCGCACCAGGAAATGACGAAATTTCCATTAAGGCTTATACATGGACTGTTAAAACTATAGCAAATATTAGAGCAACCCCATCTCCAACGGGAGCACATGTGCTCACTGTATATCCGGGCTACCAATTGTTTGGTCAGCATGGTGGTGAAGTATTTATTGTTAACGGACAGGAATGGGTCTACGTTTGGAACAGTGCTAATGTAGGGGGCTATATATTGCTCTCAGCTCTTGAAGAGACAGGTTAATACTTATCAGAGTATTAAGTATAAAATGAAAAACTAAAAAAAGATCCTATCGCAAATTGGATTGAGCGATAGGACCTTTTTTGTTAATTTTATTTGTATAATGCTTTATTTCTTATCCATATCAACTTTAATCAACAGGACTGCGTGTAACTCAAGTTAATTTCAATTCTGCTATAATGGAGGGCGCCAACGTATCGATGGTTTCTCTGATGAAGATGAGGCACATTATATTTTAAATGAAATTGAAAGTTATTGGAGAGGAGTTCGATACTTGAAAGCTTAGAAACCGCTGAAGAGTATGTGCTGCCAGAGGGTCTGCTTCCTTTTGCGGGTGATGTATACAGCTTCGACTATGGCCATTGTGGTTCCAAGGTGGGACCTCAATAACATATGTGTATAGGGAAAAGTTCTCTGTCACCCATCTTGCCCATCACTTCAAATAATTTACAGATAGACTTTTAATAGCTACCATAGTACATATAGCATGTTGTAAAATATGGTTCTGTCTCTGTCTCGTCTCACTTGTATGAAAATCAACGAAATACAGGCTATTGTTTTTGCTAGTATAGTTTTAATTCTTTTAATAAGAACCTTATTACACAGCGAAAAGATCTGGATAAAAGAACAAGCTCACGAAGTTACAGTTATTCTTTATAAGAATATACGTGATATTAACTTGAGATCATTTTCAGATTGTACTGATGTCTTGGAGGACATATTAAAAGAAATAATTTGAAGGAATTGATTGGATGTAAATACTGACCAATAATTATAGGAAGTTTCGGTTGAAAGATAGACTGTTTAAAGCTGAAGCCATATTCTCTGTCATGCAGGAATATGATCGATAGGTCTTTATTTTTGGAAACCAGTCGGGACGAGGGGGGCGTAACTTATACGAACTGCTTGGGTTACAAGCACCTAAGACAGTTCCTTCTGAGTTGATGCAAGGGGCATATCATGAATTTTCCATCGAATTGCTCTCCAAATACGCCGGAGATTATATGGTTTTGACCAGCCGCGCACAGTTGGAAGAGCTTCGGGCAGACCCGGTATGGGGTTCATTGCCTGCGATCAAGAACAATAAGGTATACATATGGACGGAGGAAGAGTCATGGTTCCGTGATCCGATCGCGTTGCTCAAGCAGACACAGGATCTGGCTAACTGGATCATTGAGCTTAACACAGAGGACAACGAGGGTAATTCGAACAAGTCTTACGCATGGTTTCCACTTAGATGTTAAGGCCCGGGTGCATTTCACTTGCACCTCGGGCCTTTTCTTGTAAGAACACATGATTCGAGGAACGGGATGCTTACTCCGTAATCTCTACAATTTCAATATCGTAGGCACCGAGTTCCAGATGAGGGCCTTTACTTGTGCCATCCAGTGCACTCGTATAGGTAGTCTTCAACTGAATAGAAACAGGTTCGGGGCTCAAGTTCAGTATAAAACGAAACGATCCATTCGGTCCGGTCCGGGTGGTTATCTGTACCCCGTCAGGTAGAGCCTCAATTCCCGCAAGCTCGCGATTGTCTCCAATCGTTCGCAGCAGCCTGCGCAAATACGCCTCTTCCGGCTGGGTGGCTAGGTAATAGACTTCACCCTTGCCCCATTGGTTCCGCGTAACCGCCGCACTTTCTGCGTAGAATTGATCCGCATATACAGCGACTGGTTGTGCCGAGTCCAGTTCAAGCACATCTGCCCATTGGGATGCGACGTAACGATTGCCCTGATCATCTCGAATCGTAATAGTGTCGCCGCCTACCGGGTCATATTCGGTCACTCTCACACCGGAACAAGCGGACAACAAACCCGGAAGCGGGGCCATCACGCATACATTATGGTCATCCTTAACGCCCGAACGATGTGTTAGGATCAGGGTTCCTCCTGCTGCTGCAAAAGCCTGAAGTCGCTCTGCAGTTTCCTCATCCAAGAGGTACAGATGAGGAGCAATAATGATCTTGTAGCCATCCAGTGGCGCGGAAGAGTGGATGACATCCGTACTGATTCCCAATTTGGTCAAGGCACGGTGCCATACTTTTATGTTTTCGTAGTAGTTCAATCCCTCTGCCTGAGGTTGAATATGCAGGGCATATAATTGCTCATGCGAATGCAGGATGGCGACTTGATTATCTAATGTTGATCCTTGAAGACGTTCGCCAAGTTTGTTTATCTCCGTGCACAGCTGCTGGAATTCTTTGAACCGCCGACCGGGAACATTGCTGTGGTCTATTAGGCCATGCCAGAACTGTTCTGCTCCTACCGTTGCACTCCGCCAGCGGAAATGTACAACCGCATCTGCTCCACGAGCTATGGTCTGCCAAGAGTAAGCACGCAGAAACCCTGGACGTGGTGCGCGCCACATCGGAAACCAGCATCCTGGTGGTCCACTAAGCTGCTCCATAATCCAGAAATTGCGGCGTTTAATGCCGCGTGTCAGATCCAGAGACAGCGCACCACTGTATGGTGCCGTATCGGTTTTGTTCGGTGACGGATTCGGATAGTAATCAAAAGACGCAAAATCAAGCTCTGCTGCAATCTTATATTGATCTGCCTTTTGGGGATAACTATGGAAATTGTGCGTGACCACATGGTCAGGACAATTGCGGCGAATGATGTCTACCTGAATCTGTTGAAATTCGACGATGGAATCCGACTGAAAACGGGAATAGTCCAGCAGAAAAGAAGGATTCTGAAACGTGGAACCCCCATAAGGCGGGTTGATCTGTTCCCAATCACTGTATTCTCCGCTCCACACAACAGTGCCCCAACGTTGATTAACTTGTTCCAGCGTGGAATAACGCGCACGAACCCATTCGCGAAATGCTTCTGCACAGGCGGTACACTGGCAATCCGTGAAGCTGAATTCATTGTCTGTTTGCCAGCCCACCACACCCGGGTGCTCGGCATAACGTTCAGACAGTTTCTGTACGATACGTGCACTGTACGTTCTTATGCTCGGACTATTATAGCAGCGGTGCCCACGGACACCCTCGTGGTATCGTTGACCACTTGGCAGTACGGGCAGGATATCCGGACATTTCTCAGTAAGCCAGCGTGGTGGTGTCATGGTAGGGGTTCCGATCATGATCTCTAATCCATGACTGTGCAGAATATCCAGAGCCTGATCAAGCCACTTCCAATCAAACTGCCCATCTGCAGGCTCCATGCGGCTCCACGCAAATTCACCCACACGCACAATATGTACACCGCTATCAGACATCAAACGGGCATCCTGTTCCCACAGAGCAGGGTCCCAATGCTCGGGATAATAATCGACGCCCATTCGAACGGGACGATTGAATTCCATATGAATTAGCTCCTTTATCAGCGAAATAATAAACCGCATATGAATCAATTTCATATGCTTGGGACGGTCATATCAACAACATCATTCTTGTGAACATAAGGTACTCTAACTCATTGTATAATGGATGTTTTCAGCGGAGTATAACATCATGTTGTGATATTTAGTATGATCTTGTCATTTTCATAACTCTCTCGAACGTACCGTGCTGTACGCATTGGTTGCGCATCAATTCTTTGGATGTTGCCATGCATAATTTCCCTGTAATAACAAACAATACAATCAAATTCACACAGGGAAGGAAGCGTTAAGCATGTGCAACCGTTTTTCATTGGCAGCGGATTTGGATGAGGTGAGGGACCATTTCAAGATTGAGCGTGTGATGTATTACTATAAGAACCGATATAACATTAGTCCAACGCAGCATACGCCGATCATTTTGCACCAGGACGGTGAGCGGGTATTGGACGAGTTTCGCTGGGGGTTTATTCCGTTCTGGGGGCGCGATGCCGTAAATGCGAACCTGATGACCGTTCATGAGAACCCATCCTACTACAAACTAGTGGAAACGAAACGGTGCGTTATCCCGTGTAACGGATTGTATTACTGGCGCCAGGAAGGCAAAAAAAGTTATGCGGTACGCGTGGTTATGCCTGATCGGGGATTGTTTGGGATCGCAGGGTTATATGAAATTTGGAAAGACACCCGCAAGCAGCCGCTTCGCACCTGCACAATGCTCATGACCGGTGCCAACATGGTAACCCGGGAATTCGGCAGTAAAATGCCGGCGATTCTCTCGGAAGATGAAATCAATACCTGGCTTGACCCGTCCAATACACGGGTGACACAACTGCTGCCTCTTCTCAAGTCGTACAATACGACAGAAATGAACCTGTATCCTGTAACACCCATGGTAGCTAACGATGAACATGATTGTTATGAATGTGTGGAAGAGATGGACCTGAAGCTCGCATATGTGCGCAATTTCTAATCGCATTTGATGGATGGGTCTCCAAGGGCGGAGTGCAGCAAGACACTTCGCCCTTTTTGCTGTGAGCTTGATGAGACTCGGATGTGTTTAATGAATCAAGGAAATAGATCGTTTAAACACAGTCTGAAAATGAAAAGTTGAAATATGGAGTAATAGTAACTATAATGGTTACAGTAATCGAAATATGTATTCATATATCTATTTAAAGAGATATTATAATCAGGAGGGAACCCCAAATGAATCCAAAGTATAGCCAAATGTTTGAACAAGTTTCACTACCAAGCGGCATTAGTCTCAAAAACCGGATTGTACTCGCTCCTATGACCCATATGTCCTCTAATCCTGACGGTACCGTCTCGGATGCAGAACTGGCTTATTATGCTCGTCGTACTGGCGGTGCAGGCATGTCCGTGACGGCGGTAACGTATGTTACACCAAACGGTATCGGATTTCCCGCGCAATTTGCTGCGTATGACGATAGCTTCGTTCCCAGCCTGAAACGCCTCGCTGACACGATCAAGCAGCAAGGTTCCAAAGCAGTACTTCAAATCTTCCATGCTGGACGTCTCACTCCGGAACAAGCTGTACCCGCTGGTCAAGTGGTTGCGCCGAGCGCCGTTGCCAGTGAGCGTCCAGGCTCACCTGTACCGAGAGAGCTGTCTGACGAAGAAATTACGTCCATCATCAACGATTTCGGTGAAGCGACACGTCGCGCCATTGAAGCCGGATTCGACGGTGTTGAGATCCATGGTGCGAATGGTTACTTGATCCAGCAGTTCTTCTCCCCACATTCTAATCGCCGTGAAGACCGCTGGGGTGGCAGCATTGAGAAACGCCTGACATTCCCGCTGGCCGTCGTAGATGAAGTGCAGAAGGTTGTAGCAAAACATACCAAGCTTCCGTTTATTGTCGGATACCGTTTCTCTCCTGAAGAACCGGAAACACCAGGGTTGACCATGGAAGAGACCTACGCACTCATTGACGCGCTGAAAGAAAAGAATCTGGATTACTTGCATGTATCCCTGAACGAGTTCTGGTCCAAACCACGCCGCGGCGAAGCAGACCATCGTTCCAGAATGGAGTTCATCCTGGATCGCGTAGGCGGCAAATTGCCGGTTATTGGTGTAGGTGCAATCCATACGGCAGACGAGGCAGCGGAAGCTCTTCAGAGCGGCGTGCCACTGCTAGCCATCGGACGTGAGTTGATTATCGAACCGGACTGGGTGGAGAAAATCGAGAGCGGACGCGAGGAGGATATCGAGACCGTTTTGACAAAAGCGGATCAGGAGCGTCTGGTTATCCCTGACGGATTGTGGAATGCCATTATTAACACACCGGGCTGGTTCCCTTTGGCAGACGTTAAATAATACATCTCAGCATTTTAGGGAGGGAGCACAGGCTCCCTCTTTTTGCATGTTCTTCATCCCGATAAAATTCTCCTTCAGGTAGCACTGTGGTATGATGGGATGTACAGGATTCATCTTGGATATCAACGGTTTGGAGTGAATTAATAATGCTCGTGGCTGAACGTTATGAGAAAATTGTGGAATGGGTGGATGCGCAGGGAAGCATGCGTGTAACCGAGCTTAGTGAGCGCTGCGGGGTGACGGAGGAGACGATTCGCCGTGATCTGGACAAGCTGGAGCAGGCCGGCAGGCTTAGGCGGTCCCATGGCGGTGCCGTCAGTGTTAAATATAAGGAAGAAGGACAGGGAGAAATCCCATATCCTGAACGGGCCATTACGCATGCGGAAGAGAAGCGAAGAATAGCCGAAGAGGCCATCAAGATGGTAGAGCCAGGCGACCGGATCGCACTGGATGCGAGCACAACAGCCTGGTACATGGCTGCAGGGCTGCCGAATATCCAGCTCACTGTACTGACCAACTCCATCAAGGTGGCGGCCGAGCTGAGCAGCAAGGAACAGATCAGGGTTATCGCGACTGGAGGGCAGCTTGCTTCCAAGTCATTGTCTTTTGTAGGCCCGCTCGCGGAGCGCTCACTGGATGCCTACCATGTGGACAAGGTATTTTTGTCCTGCAAAGGGGTGCATTTGACCAAAGGCATTAGCGAATCGAACGAATTGCAGGCTTTGGTGAAACAGAAGATGATCAGCATTGCGGATGAAGTTATTTTGCTCGCAGATTCGAGCAAGTTCGATATACAGGCTTTTACGAGAGTCGCAGAATTAAGCAGCGTGACACAGGTCATTACCGATTTGGGGCTGAACGAAGAACATGTTAGCGCACTGAACGAACAATCCATACCTTGTAAACGAGTGTAGTTATAGAAAAGTATAACCTAATATCTACACTGAACGGAGAAGACAGAAAAACTGGAAAAGCGGAGCGTTCGCTACAAGCTTTCTGCAAAGAAAGCTACATCGGAAGCATACGCTTATCACCGGAGTTCCCCTTTAAAGGGAATTGAAAAATCTGGGGATAACAGCGATTGAAAGTTTTCTGACTTCGGAGTTCTTTGTGTAGATTCATTTTTACTTTTCAAGAAAGGAATGAGTGAAATGAAACATCCTTTTCATCTGAAAGCCGTATGGAACGGCGGACGTAATAGTGAGGGTACCATTGATGCAGGAGGATTAAAATCGGTCATATCCATCCCGCAGGAGATGGGCGGTCCTGGTACAGGAACCAATCCGGATGAAATGCTGCTGGGTGCAGCCTCCACCTGTTATCTGATCACCCTGGCCGCGATGCTGGAACGTTCGGATATTACACCGAAGGAGCTGACACTGGAATCGGAAGCAACGGTGGATGTCACCAATAACATATTTACGTATGAACGAATTGTACATCGACCACGCATCGTGCTTCAGGCTGATGCAACAGAGGCTGAGTTGACCAAGGCGGATCGACTTGCACATAAGGCCGAAGAGTCTTGTATGATATCAAGAGCGGTCGCAGGGAATGTAACCATCGAAACGCAGCCTGTCATTGTCACCGCTGATGTTAATGCAGTCTAATATATGATGAAGAGACGGCGTGAGCCGTCATTTGTGTAAATAAGGGGAAGTTCGGTATGAATTCACAGAAAAGCAAAGCGAACCGATTCGCACGTTTAACACGTGCCTTGAAGCTGAATTTTCTTAAATTGTTACGTGCTCCGGGAGGAGCACATAAGGTTTCCACCGGATTTGCAATCGGTTTTGGTCTCGAGTTGATCGTCATCTCCACGGCATCCCTGATCTATCTTGTGTTCTATCCTATTGTGCGTTTGTCTGGCGGTTCGCTTCCGGCTGCCATCGTGGGCAATGTAATCGGAAAACTGACGTTTCTGCCAATTTTGCTCATGCCGCTTGCCAAGCAGATTGGGTCATGGATACTGCCAGCACACAGTATGGGACAGGGACCTGTTCACGAGAGTGCATTCATGGAGCTGTTTCGCGGCAACTGGTCCGCGTTAAGTGAACTATTGCTGGGTGGGCTTGATATTCTCGCGGGCATGTCTGTCTTTGGCGTGATCCTGGGTTTGATTTCGTACTTTGTCGTCAAATTCTTCTATGTAAGAGCTCTCCAGCGGCGCTATGAGCGCAGACTGGAGAAACGCCGCCTAGCGGCGATGTCTCCTGGATCGGCAGCAGTGCTTATCCGGAAGACATCACAATCATAATCGGCAGAATGATCATAGATGCAGCGGTTGTCCATAAAATGCAGCGGGATACAAATTGCGGTGATGCCTTGAATTGTTCAGCCAAAATCACTGCGTTTACTGCTGTTGGCATGGATGCCAGAATCAACAGCACGCTGAATAAGGTACCTTCGACCTGAAGTGCGGTCAGAATCAGGTAAGATAGTACCGGCGCAGCCGCGAGACGCACGACAAGTCCAGTCCAGAATGCACGCCGCACATTAGGCTGCCATGGCTCAGCGGAACCGCGCGGTCGTAACATCTGTGCACCCAATATGGCAAGCACGACCGGAGAATAACCCGCTGCCAGCATGGCGATACCTCCATCCAGGGCTTCAGGTAGACGAACGCCCGTGGACCTTAGAACGATGGCAATAGCTGCGGCATAGATGGATGGCATACGGAACACAGACAGGATGGCGTGTTTGACAGTGAATTCGGACCTGGCGGCAAAAAAGATACCGACCGTATTTACAATAATCATCTGTCCGATCACATAGACCGAGGCCTTGTCCAATCCCAGTTGTCCAAAGGCAAGCAAAACGAGTGGGAGCCCGTAATTCACACAGTTCGTAAATGTGGAGACAAGGGTGAGTCCTGCTTTTTCGCTTGGACCCAGGTGAAAGATCCGGCTTAACAGTTCAGCCAGCGCCCATAACGCGATCAGATTAATAATGGAAAACCAGAACGTGCCTGTGACGTCCGTCCAGGTAATTTCGGCATGCAGCAGTGTATCAAAGATAAGCGCAGGGCTCAAAATATAGAGGGAGAAGGTTGACAGTGATCGGGTATCCCAATTTTTGAACCGTTTTAACAAAATACCTCCGATGACTGGCAGGGATATGGGCAGAAAAACATGATACAACGTAAGCAAAAATGATTGCAGCAACCGAATTCAGTCCTTTCATGATGAAAAACCTATCTAATCATAGCAGAAGTTGTCCTGCATCGTGAATGGATATTGGCATGATAATGCTACAAATACATGCACGAGACTCGGAGTGTGGAGAGTGGGAGCGGGGTGGACGGATTGCTATTTTGATATGGCAGATTTATTATAGAAGAGGTGCAACTAGACTACATACACATAGAGGAGGAAACTGTAATGAGTGAATCAAAACGCTTGCTCGTATTGGTCGGCTCTTATGCCGAAGCGGAAAATGAGGGCATTTACGCATATGAATTGAATGAGGATACAGGCAGCCTTAGCAAGCTGGACGGCATCTCGGGTGTGAAAAACCCAACGTTTGTAAACGTAAATGCCGAAAACAACAAAGTATATGCGATTGGGGAAGCTGTATCTCCAGAGGGGAACAAAATGTCTGAAGCGGTTGCTCTGAACATTGATCCTTCCACAGGAAAACTGTCCTTGCTTAATCGTAATCATTCCATCTCGGCTCCACCATGTCATATCCAGCGCGATCCTTCGGGACGTTACCTGATCCTCTCCAGCTATCACGGAGGACTGGTAGGTCTGCAAGCGTTGAGTGATAACGGTGAAGTCGGAGCGCTTCTGGATGAGAAAAAACATGAGGGTAAAGGCGCACATCCTGAGCGTCAGGACAAGCCTCACGTTCACTCTGCTTTCTTCAGCCCGGATGGCAAATACATGATGGTACAGGATTTGGGTGCTGACAAGATTGCCATCTACACGATCAATGCTGACAACAATGAACTTGTGCTGCATAGCGAAACCAAAACCCATGCAGGAGCAGGTCCGCGTCACTTGGCGTTCCATCCCAATGGTCAATTCGCTTATGTGATTAACGAAGTGGATTCTTCCATTACGTCTTTCCGTTATGATGCAGCAGCAGGTACGTTGACCGAAGTATCCACTGTGTCGACGTTGCCGGATGGCTATGAGGGCGCAGAAAATACAACTGCTGAAATTACGGTATCGAATGATGGTCGTTTTGTATACGGATCGAACCGTGGACATGACAGCATCGTTGTATTTGCAGCAGATGCTGAAACAGGGCATCTGAAACTGGTTGAACACGTTTCTGCAGAAGGTGAACATCCACGTCACTTTGCATTAACACCGAATGGCAAATTGCTCATTGCAGCCAACCGCGATACCAACAACATCGTGACGTTTACTGTAGATCAAGAAAGTGGACGTCTGAAATACACTGGACATAGTACTGGTGCATCGAAGCCGGTATGCGTGAAACCCGTTTATTTCTAAGCTGTATTGATCAGCTGAATGTATAGATACATTAAAATACCCTGCCCTCTGGCGGGGTATTTTTTCATGATGTAGGACGGGATTTGTTCTCATTGGCCTCTCTATGATTGGAATCGTATTTGATTTTTCTTAATAAGCTTCATATAACAACAAAAGTAACTCAATAGTATCGTGCAGGTAACTACCTGACTTCAAAGTGCGTACTTCCTGGATGGAAAGTCAGGCTCTACAATGAATGAGTAGCCAAGATAAACATTGCATGCATCTGAACAGGCTGATTGGTGCAGGCTAATTATTTAGAAATCCTATACAGCAATACTCATATCTGAATAACAAAGGAGAAATAAATCATGAAATTGCAACTCGCACTCGATCTGGTAAACATCCCTGAAGGTATCGCTCTGGTTAAAGAAGTGGAACAATATATCGATATCGTTGAGATTGGTACGCCAATTGTAATTAATGAAGGGCTGCACGCGGTTAAAGCGATGAAAGAAGCATTCCCTAACCTGCAGGTTCTGGCCGATCTGAAAATTATGGACGCTGGTGGTTATGAAATCATGAAAGCAGCTGAAGCTGGTGCGGATCTGATCACTGTGCTTGGGGCAACCAATGACAGTACGATCAAAGGTGCAGTAGCAGAAGCGAAGAAACAAAACAAACAAGTTCTTGTGGACATGATCAACGTGCCTAACCTTGAACAACGTGCTCGTGAAGTTGATTCGCTTGGCGTAGATTACATCTGTGTACACACAGGTTATGACCTGCAAGCCGAAGGACAAAGCCCGTTCGAAGATCTGCAAACGATCAAAGCTGCTGTGAAAAACGCAAAAACGGCTGTAGCTGGTGGCATCAAGCTGGAAACATTGCCTGAGGTAATCAAAGCACAACCGGATCTGGTTATTGTAGGCGGCGGAATCACTGGACAAGCAGACAAAGCCAAAGTTGCGGCTGAAATGCAACGTCTTGTACAACAAGGGTAACGGAATGAGCAGCAGACAATACGCAGCAGACATTCTGAAGGAGCTGGAACGCACACTAAGCCAGATCGACGATTCGGAAATGCAGGCGATGGCTGAGCATATTCTGGCTGCTAAACAGGTTTTTGTGGCAGGTGCTGGACGCTCGGGTTTGATGGGAAAGGCTTTTGCCATGAGATTGATGCAGATGGGACTCCGGGTATTCGTTGTCGGGGAGACTGTCACACCGGGCATAAGTCAGAAGGACTTCCTTCTATTATGCTCGGGCTCGGGAGAAACGGGCAGTCTGGCAGCGATGGCTCAGAAGGCCAGTAAAGCCGGTGCACCGGTAGGTCTCATCACGATCAAGCCGGAGTCCACCATTGGTCAAATGGCTAACACCGTCGTTCGTCTTCCCGCATCTGCAAAAGAGGATACGGCAACGTCAGGCGCAGCCGTTACGATTCAACCGATGGGTTCGCTTTTTGAACAGGGATTGCTGCTGGCTATGGATGCTCTGGTACTCACATTGATGGAAAAGAAAGAGATGACTGGGGCGGACATGTTTGGCCGTCATGCGAATCTGGAATAGATGGTCTCTTGCAGATCTTGAAGTAAACATAGGCAGGACCGGGATCCCTTATATAAAAGAGGGGGAGCCGGTCCTTTCTGTCATGTATTATGCGGTGATACGTTCACGTCTCCTATGCATTCGAG
Source organism: Paenibacillus pabuli (assembly GCF_039831995.1). NCBI lineage: Bacteria > Bacillati > Bacillota > Bacilli > Caryophanales > Paenibacillaceae > Paenibacillus > Paenibacillus pabuli. Next base: position 1,550,936 of record NZ_JBDOIO010000003.1, on the reverse strand, counting down.
CCATGCTGTAGTAGAATTGAGAGTAAGCTATATCGAATAGTGACCTGTTTGAACGAAGAATGTAAGCTAAGGGGGCTCGGAGCCATGGCAGCCGAAGTCAAGGAACGGATTAATTTGAAAGAAATCAACTGTGAGAAGGAACTGACCCTTGCTGTCATTGGCGGCAAATGGAAACTCATTATATTGTGGCATCTGGGACTGGAAGGAACCAAGCGATTCAGTGAATTGAAGCGATTGATCCCTCATATCACCCAAAAAATGCTGACTAACCAGCTTCGGGAGCTGGAGGAAGATCGGCTGATTGAGCGCAAGGTCTATGCAGAAGTCCCTCCTCGGGTAGAGTACAGCTTGACTGACCATGGACATAGCTTGATGCCAGTCCTGCGAGCCATGTACGATTGGGGTAAAAATTACGGTGAAAATGTAATCTGGAAATCAGAATAAATCAAACTCAAAAAAACCGCCGGGGTATGGAATATTTCCACACCTCAGCGGTTTATTTTGATTCGGTTTGAACCCAAAGTCCCAATTTGGGAGATGTCAGGTATAAACGGTCGTAATATGATACGATGAGAGATATTGGAAATGCAAGGAGGAGGACATAACAGATGGAAAAAATACGTACACGTGACGAAGTAAGCCAGGAAACAACCTGGAATCTGACGGATTTGTTTGGGACCGATGCCGAGTGGGAGCAAGAACTCAGATCACTCCCGGAAGCAGCTGTCCAGATTGAAACGTATAAAGGACGTCTGGGCGAAGGTGCCGAACAGTTACTGGCTTGTCTGGATGCACGTGAAGCACTTCAGGAACGAATTGTGAAGACCGCATCCTATGCGCGACTGAAACAATCGGAGGATAGTACCAATCCGGTTAACCTTGAGAATTCGGCGAAAGCGGGAGATATCCTATCGTCTCTGTCGTCTTCCTTGTCTTTTGTCAATTCCGAGATCACGGATCTTCCCGAGGGTACGGTGGAACGATATATTGCAGAACTTCCCGGACTGGAGCCATATGCTCGCAGCCTGAATCTTCTGCTTCAGGAAAAAGCACATCGCCTCTCACCAGAGACGGAGAAAGTACTGGCTTCGCTCGGTGAAGTATTGGATTCGCCATACCGGATTTACCTGCGCGGTAAACTGGCAGACATGACTTTTGATGATGCGTTGGATGGAGAAGACAATACCCGCCCGCTGTCCTGGTCTTTCTATGAAAATAACTATGAAATGTCTTCCGATACCAAGCTGCGCCGTTCTGCCTACGCAGCCTTTAGTTCCAAGCTAAATGATTACAAAAATACATTTGCCGAAGGTTATGCAACCGAAGTGAAGAAACAGGTTGTTTTATCCAGGCTTCGCGGCTATGACGACGTTACCGATATGCTGCTTAGCCCGCAGCAAGTAAGCAAAGAGATGTATAACAATATCCTGGATATCATTCAGCAGGAACTTGCCCCTCATATGCGCAGACTTGCGGCTCTCAAGAAACGCGAGCTGGGTCTGGACAAGCTGATGTTCTGTGATCTCAAGGCCCCGCTGGATCCTGAATTCAGCCCTGCCATTACGTATGAAGAAGCCTGCACGCTCATCCGTGAAGCGCTTGCCGTGCTTGGGCCCGAATACGGCGAAATTGTGGAGCGGGCATTCAGCGACCGTTGGGTGGATTATGCGGATAATGCCGGCAAGTCAACGGGGGCTTTCTGTTCATCCATTTACGGGGCGCATTCGTATATCCTGATCTCTTGGGCTAACAATATGCGGGGTGCGTTTACGCTCGCTCATGAAGTCGGACATGCCGGGCATTTCATGCTTGCCGGACGCTATCAGCGGATTACCAATACAAGGCCTTCACTGTATTTCATTGAAGCACCATCGACCATGAATGAAATGCTGCTGGCTGATCATCTGTTAAAACGTTCTGACAACCCAAGAATGCGCCGCTGGGTGATTCTACAATTGCTCAACACGTATTATCATAACTTCGTAACTCACCTGCTAGAAGGTGAATTGCAGCGCCAGGTGTACGAACTTGCCACGAAGGATGAACCAATTACAGCCAAGCTGCTCAGTGAGCTCAAAGGAAATATTCTCTCCGAGTTCTGGGGCCCTGATTTGATTGTGGATGAAGGTGCCAAACTGACCTGGATGAGACAGCCTCATTACTACATGGGACTCTACCCTTACACCTATGCCGCTGGTTTGACGGCCTCAACAGCTGCTGCCGGACTGATTCGCGAAGAAGGGCAGCCTGCCGTGGATCGCTGGCTCGAAGCATTAAAAGCAGGCGGAAGTCTCGCACCTCAAGAGCTGATGAAACTTGCGGGTGTGGACATGTCCGGACCAGAACCAATCCGTGCTGCTGTGGCGTATGTTGGCAGTCTGGTTGATGAACTTGAACGTCTGTATTCCTAATTACGCTCATATAGTATACGGACAAGGTAAGTAAGGTTGTCCGCGTGCACCGTCTCCTTGGCAAGGGGCGGTGCATCTTATTATGGAGCTGGAAAGGAACGATGTTGAATGACGACGATCAGCATATCCTCATCGATGGGCCGATTAACCACAGACGGCTTCGGTGTATTTGACGACATGAATAGTATCCCGGGATTTGAGGGGAATCAAGGGGGATTTTTTTCAGGATTCAATGAGTTTGGGGCCATGAGTGCATTGGGTTCCATATTCATTGGGGCTATATTTCTCATCATTGCATGTGTGATTGTATACGCCATTATTTCAGGGGTTCGGAGTTGGTCCTCCAATAATGCAGCAGCACTGCTCACCTTGCACTGTACTGTAGTGGCGAAGAGAACCAAGGTTACTGGAGGAAGCGGAGAGAGCAGTGCTTCAACCTGGTACTATGCAACATTTCAACTGGATAATGGAGAACGCGTGGAATTGAATGTCGGCGGAAGTAACTACGGCATGCTGGTGGAAAATGATCAAGGCATGCTAACCTACCAGGGTACAAGGTTCAAGCATTTCGAGAGAGATGTGCAGCCCCAGTCCGGTGTAAGCAATGGCCGCTTTTATACGTAATCCAAAAAGAAGAACGACTTGTCCATGAGATCGGGTCGTTTTTTTGTTGGAAAAGAAACAAAACACAGGGTATTCAAACGCTTACAACAGTGATATACTCGTGAAATAAAGCAAAACAGTATAAAACAAAAATAAACAAACAATTAAGCAAAGGGAATAACGTCATTTGTATAGGAAGGTTGGTGAAGAGCAGTGAGTGTGCTGGCATATGATTTGGGGGCTGGCAGCGGGAGGGCGCTGCTGGGTCATTTGGATGACCGGGGAATAACCGCCACCGAAGTTCATCGATTCAAGAATGAGCCGGTCAAAGCAGGCGAACGAATGCACTGGGACATTCTGCGTTTGCATCATGAATTGTTGCAGGGACTGCACCTGGTCAAGCAGCAGGGAGAGCAACCAGGCAGTTTGGGGATCGATTCCTGGGGAGTGGACTTTGGGCTTCTGGGCCACAATGGCGAATTGCTCGGTAATCCCTATCATTATCGTGATGGACAGTTTAACGGCATGATGGAACAGGTTCGCAAGGAGTTAACCTCCCAGCGGATCTTCGAGCGAACAGGCATCCAATTCCTTGGTTTTAATACCCTGTACCAGCTCGCAACCCTGCAGCGGAACGGTTCCCCACTGCTCGCTGCAGCGGATCGTTTTCTGATGATACCGGACCTGCTTCGTTACTTTTTGACTGGAGAAGCGGTGAATGAGTTTACCAATGCAACGACAACACAGCTATACAACCCGGTGAGCGGGCAATGGGACGGAGAATTGCTTGCCCACATCGGGGTCTCGAAGCAGCTGTTCGGGGAAGCGGTAATGCCGGGTACACGAGTAGGCCAACTCCGCAGCAGTATATCGGGTGATCTGGGGATATCCGCCATTCCCGTTATTGCGGTGGCTGAACATGATACAGGTTCTGCAGTGGTTGCAGTTCCGGCAACAGATCGTTCGTTTGCTTACTTGAGCTGTGGAACCTGGTCCTTGATGGGAACGGAGATTGATCATCCTGCCATTACTCCCGAAAGTCTTGCCCTGAACTTCACGAATGAAGGCGGGGCTGGAGGAACATTCCGTCTGCTTAAGAACATTATGGGGCTCTGGATCTTGCAGGAGAGCATGCGTGAATGGGAGCGGCAGGGAAAAGGAATCAGTTACGCTGAATTATTGAAGCAGGCGGAACAAGCCCCTCCTTTTGCAAGTTTATTTGATCCAGATGACGATCTATTCATGCCAGCAGGTGACATGACGATCCGGATTCGCCAGTATTGCCGCGATACGGGACAGCAAGAACCACAAGATCAAGGAGCTATTGCCAGATCCATCTTGGAGAGCCTTGCGCTGAAATACAGAAGAGTGCTGGAATGGACGGAACAATTGTCGGGTCAGTCTTTCAATGGATTGCACATGGTCGGCGGGGGCATCCAGAATCAGTTGCTGTGCCAGTGGACGGCAAGCTCTATTGGCAAGCCGGTATGGGCCGGTCCGGCAGAAGGCAGTGCAATCGGCAACATGGCTGTCCAGTGGATTGCCAGTGGAGCGTTCAAGGAAATCTGGGAGGCACGCAGGGTCATTCGTGATTCGTTCCCGGTAACCGAGTATGAACCGAAAGACAGATTGATTTGGGAAGAGGCATACGGCAGATTTCTTCGATTGACGGACTCAACGAAATCACAAGCCGGAAGCGAGGTGTAACGATGCTGGCTGCTGAGCGGTATGATCGCATTGTAGAGATGGTTAATGAGAGCGGCAGCATGCGTGTGTCCGAGCTGAGTGATCGCTGTAGGGTAACCGAAGAGACCATCCGCCGTGATCTGGATCGGCTGGAGCAAGCCGGGCGATTAAAACGTTCCCATGGGGGAGCTGTGAGTATCAAGGATGACCAGCCGGAGATCCCCTATCGCGTGAGGGAAACAACGCATGCGGAAGAGAAAAAACGAATTGCTCAGGCAGCCCTTGCCATGATTCACCCTGGGGATCGGATACTGCTGGATGCCAGCACCACTGCAGGTTATATGGCTGCGAACATGCCGGATATTCCGCTGACGGTGTTAACCAATTCGATTCAGGTTGCGACCGAACTTAGCAGTAAAGACAGGATAGAGGTGATCTCTACCGGTGGCCAGTTGGCACAGCGTTCACTCTCATTTGTCGGGCCGCTCGCCGAACGTTCATTGGAAACGTATCATGTTGATAAACTGTTCTTGTCCTGTAAGGGGGTCCATCTGGAAGGTGGCGGAATCAGCGAATCCAATGAACTGCAGGCCAGATTGAAACAGAAAATGGTCGGGATCTCCGACCAGGTTATTTTGCTCGCAGATGTAAGCAAGTTTGGTGTTCGTGCGTTCGCCAGGGTAACCGGATTGAATGCTGTTCATGCTGTCATTCTCAATGAGCCGCTGGAAGGTAATCTGATCCATCGTCTGAAGGACTACGACATCAAAATTACGACTGTATAAGCAAATGGCCTTGTCGTCAGATAGTTATGAATTGATACCTAGAGTAAACTTCAACGACCAACTACTAATCGATTATGGGAGCGTGTAATTATGAAGGTCTCCTTGTTCATTACCTGCCTCAGCGATGCCATCTACCCGCGTGTCGGAGAAGCGATGGTCAGACTGCTTGCCGCTCACGGAGTTCGGTTGGAATTTCCGTCTGTCCAAACCTGCTGCGGGCAGCCTTCATACAATAGCGGGTACTGGGATGAGACAAGAGTGGCAGCCAAAACGATTCTGGAAGCGTTTGATGACAGTGATTTTGTAGTCTGTCCTTCAGGGTCTTGTACGTATATGATTCATCATTATCCTGAGCTGTTTGCGGATGATCCGGTATGGCTCGAAAAGGCAAAACGGTTGGAAGCAAAAGCCTATGAATTCACGCAATTTCTGGTGCAGGTACTCGGGATAACGGATCTGGGAGCACATTTTCCCCACAAGGTAACCTATCATCCATCGTGCCACGGCAGCAGGCTGCTCGGGGTGAAAGACGAACCGATGGCACTGTTGTCTGCAGTGAAAGGGCTGGAATTTGTACCCCTACCTTTTGGAGAGGACTGCTGCGGGTTCGGGGGAACGTTTGCTGTAAAAATGTCGGACATATCCGGCGCGATGGTTACCGAGAAGGTTGATCATATCAAAGAGACTGATGCCGAGGTGCTTGTTGGACTGGATATGGCGTGTCTCATGAATATCGCAGGCAACCTGCGCTACCGGAATGAACCGGTTCGTGTCATGCATTTGGCCGAATTACTGTATGAGGGGGTGCGAACAGGATGAGTCAGCCTGGTGTAATGGATGTGTCTGTCAAGAAACGTGCGGAACTCGCGCTCAATGATGATTTTCTGCGCAAAGCTGTCAAATTCACAACGGAACGTCTGCGGAACGGGAAGAAATCCGCTTCGGAAGAACACGGGAATTGGGATGAATGGCGGGAACGGGGCCGCCAGATTCGACTGCACACAATCGCACATCTGGATTATTATCTGAATGAATTCGTCAACAATGCCCGTGCTAACGGTGTTCATATCCATTTTGCAGATACATCGGTGGAGGCAGCAGCAATCGCTCTCGATATAGCGGCCCACCATGAAGCTGTATCCGTAGTTAAATCCAAATCGATGGTGTCGGAAGAGGTTCATCTGAACCATGCGCTTGAATCTGCTGGCATTGAAGCCATTGAGACCGATCTGGGTGAATACATCATCCAGTTGGCTGGCGAAGCACCCTCACATATTGTTATTCCGGCCATTCACAAAAACCGTTACCAGATTGCGGATTTATTATCAAAAGAAGCAGGGGAAACCCTCGAACCGGATACAACCGTGCTCGCCGGGTTTGTGCGCAAAAAGCTGCGCGAAAAATTCCTCGAGGCTGACATCGGCATGACGGGCTGTAACTTCGCCATTGCGGAGACAGGCTCCATGGTGCTGTTCGAAAATGAAGGCAATGCCCGTATGGTATCCACTGTACCCAAGACGCAGATTACCCTGATGGGAATGGAACGGATTATTCCATCCTGGACCGATCTTGAAGTGATGGCCACGCTGCTGCCGCGTTCAGCCACGGGACAGAAATTGACCATGTATATGTCAGGCATAACCGGGCCGCGCCGAACAGCAGACGGGGATGGTCCTGATGAAATGCATATTATTATCGTGGACAATGGAAGATCCCTGCAGTTGGGCGATCCTGAATTTCAGGAACTGCTCAATTGCATACGCTGCGGAGCCTGTCTTAACGCTTGTCCGGTATACCGTCATATCGGCGGTCATGCCTATGGTGGAACCTACAGCGGCCCGATTGGTGCAGTGTTGACGCCAGCACTGAATGGGAATATAGACGAGTGGAACGATATTGCCAGTGCTTCGAGTTTGTGCGGGGCCTGTTATGAGGCCTGTCCTGTCAAAATACCTTTGCATGATATGCTGGTGTATTTACGCAGACGTAAGGTTGAAGAGGGTCACGGGAACAAGTTTGAGGGGGCGGGCATGAAGGGATTCGCCGCAGTGGTGTCCAGCTCCAAACGATTCAGTGCAGCTATTCGTCTGGGTCAAATTGGCCAGAAGGCTGTTGTGCGCAATGAAGGAATCTCTCTCAAGCTTGGTCCGCTCAAGGGATGGAACACATACCGCGTTGCACCGAGCCTGGCCAGACGTTCATTCCGCCAGCAGTGGAGCAAGCTGGATCAGGAACTGAATCAGGATCCAAAAGAAATGGATACCAACGTTCGCAACCGGATGGAGCAAATCTTGCGTGAACGGGAGCATGGAGGCGACAGGCATGAGCACTGAACATCAGGAGTGGCTGGCCCAATTGGAGAAGCGATCGCGTGAGAAGCAGGAAAAGTTCATGAATGGCATTGCTGCCAAGTTGAGAAGGCCCCGCCAAAAACATGCGCCAACGCAGCCTTTTCGAGGTGCACCGTCATTCTGGAATGAACTGGAGTGGGATGAAGAGAAACGGATACAAGCATTTACCGATAATTTTGTGAGTGTCGGTGCTCACATTGTTCGGGTGAAGAATCTGGAGGAAGCATCGACTTTTATTACAACCAAGGCAAATGAACTGGGAGCAAAATATGTGATCCGGCAGAACGAACAGGAACTGGATGAATTGCAGCTTGAAGCAAACCTGCCGGAAGTGCAGATTTCCGTATGGAACAGCAAGCCGGATGAAAACTGGAAAGCCCGGGCCGCAGAGGCCGATATCGGCGTGGTCATGGCGGATTATGCGACAGCGTACACAGGTTCAGTTACTGTGCTGTCATCACCAGAGAAGGGACGTTCTGTGAGCCTTCTGCCAACTGTATTGATCATTGTCATTCCGGTAGAACGATTGCATACCCGATTGGGTGAGACGCTGAATCGCTTTGATGAAGCAGGAAGAGAGAATCTTCCTGCAGGTATTCACTTTATTTCCGGTCCAAGCCGATCTTCTGATATCGAAAACGATCTGACGATTGGCGTGCACGGACCGGGTGTGGTATACGGCCTGATTATGGGGTAAAGCGAACATCTGAATCTTTTAAATCTCTAAATCTCTAAATCTCTAAATCTTCTAATTATCTGATATCCCAGCACAACAACTGTCTAATGGAGTAGAACCTTTCTCTGCTCAGGACAGTTGTTTTTTCGGTATCCTGATTCTCGTTATTTTAATAGGTAAAAACTATTAAGTTTATATTAATTATATATTTAACCTATAACGCAAATGCAGATATAATCTATCTAAAGAGCTTATTTTTGTATACATGTTATAGGGGGCGCTATTCGTGAATCAAATTTATTCTTATCAAGTTTCTTCGGAGGATGGGCGTATTGCTGACTTATCAAAGTTTGAAGGAAAGGTACTGCTTATTGTAAACACTGCCAGCAAGTGCAGCTATTCCAGGCAATTTTCGGAGCTGCAGCAGCTCTATGACAAGTATGGCAAGCAAGGACTGGAAATTTTGGCATTTCCCTGTGATCAATTCAATCATAAAGAACCGGGTAATAACGCGGAGATCACGAAATATTGCAAAAGCAAATTTCATGTGACCTTTCCAATGTTTGATAAGATTGAGGTTACCGGAACATCCATACACCCGCTATTTCATTATCTGATTGAAAAGGCAGCATTCCACGGATATGATCTTGAAACAGAAGAAGGTCGGCGGATGGATCATTTTGTAAGGGAAAACTATCCTGCATTGTACCGCGGGGACGGGATCAAGTGGAACTTTACCAAGTTTTTAATCCGAGCGGATGGTGAGGTCAGTGACCGCTATGAAACTACAGTTGAACCTTCGATGATGGAAACGCAAATCAGGGAACTGCTGAAGCAACGCTAAATTTCGATGAAGTGGCCGTAAAAAATCAGAGTGGCGAAGGCCTGAATACGTTTCAGGCCAAGGGACCACCTAGGCCAATGAGCAGGGGCGACCCGATGGTCCTATGACTTTGAGACTGTTGAAGATTAGAACTGGAAATGTTAGGGTAAAAGTAAGAAAACGAAGTCACTCCATTTTTTTTACTTAAAAATGACTAATATACTAATTTGGTCAGTTGGTTCTAGTAAGTTCTATCGTTATTCGAATCCAATGTGAGTCCTTGCAGAAAATGATGGTATACCCTTTACATTCGAATGGTTAAGTTAACAGAGTCATTATTCATGATCAGGTCGAACATACGAATTGGAAGAGGAGTGGAAATTTATGCCGCCTAAGTCAGTACCCCAGCCCAAAACCTATGGGCCACTGGGCAACTTGCCCCAATTAAACTTTGATGAGCCCGTGCAATCCCTGGTTAAGCTTGCAGAGGAATACGGACCGATCTTTCGAATGGAATACCCGGGGCGAAGCGAGCTGTATATTTCAGGTCATGAGCTGGTCGCCGAGGTAACGGATGAATCCAAATTCGATAAGCGTGTGTGGGCACCTCTTGCGAAAGTTCGTGCTTTTGCTGGAGATGGCCTCTTCACAAGCTGGACCGATGAACCCAACTGGAAAAAAGCCCATAACGTGCTTCTGCCCAGCTTCAGTCAGCGTGCAATGCAGGGATATCATAATAAGATGATCGATCTGGCTGTGCAGCTTGTTCAGAAATGGTCACGGCTGAATCCCGATGAAACGGTGAACGTACCCGATGATATGACGCGTTTAACCCTGGATACGATCGGGTTATGTGGATTCAATTATCGGTTTAACAGCTTTTATCGGGAAGAACCCCATCCATTTATTACGAGCATGGTACGCGCACTGGATGAATCGATGAGTTCACTGCAGCGCCTTCGTCTGCAGGACAAATTGATGATCAGCAAAAAGAAACAATTTGAGCAGGATATTCGCTCCATGTTCACGCTGGTCGATCATATTATCGCAGAGCGCAAAGAGCAGCCTCAGGAAGGCGCAGACGATCTGTTATCCCATATGCTGAGCGGCAAGGACCCGGAAACGGGAGAAACACTCGATGATGAAAATATCCGTTATCAGATCATTACGTTCCTGATCGCAGGGCATGAGACAACGAGTGGGCTGTTATCTTTTGCCATCTATTACTTGATGAAAAATCCGGATAAGCTGGCTAAGGCACAAGCCGAGGCTGACCAGATTCTGAAAGATCCGGTTCCAACGTACAATCAGGTTCGGAGTCTGAAATATATCCGTATGGTATTGAACGAAGCACTGCGTCTGTGGCCAACAGCTCCAGCGTTTTCCCTTTACGCCAAAGAAGATACCGTACTCGCCGGAGAGTATCCGCTGAAAAAAGGGGACAGCGTCAGTGTGCTCATTCCCAAGCTGCATCGGGACCGCGATGCCTGGGGTGAGGATGTAGAGGAGTTCCGTCCCGAGCGGTTCGAAGATCCAAGCAAGGTACCGCATGATGCCTATAAGCCTTTTGGCAATGGTCAGCGGGCCTGTATTGGGCAGCAGTTCGCACTTCAGGAGGCAACGCTTGTGCTGGGCATGGTCTTGAAACATTTTGAGCTCATTGATCATACGGATTATCAGTTGAAGGTAAAAGAAACATTGACACTTAAGCCGGATCATTTCACCATCCGTGTTCGTGCTCGTGGTGGGCAGCCTGTCATGGCTGTACCAGGTGTTGCGTTGGAAGAGCCAGCTCCTGCTGCCAAACGAAAAGAGCTTGATACGGCGAATGCCCATCACACCCCGATGCTGGTCCTGTACGGTTCCAATCTGGGTACCGCTGAAGGCATTGCACGTGAAATTGCTGATACTGCGCGATATCATGGTTTTCGCAGCGAAGTAGAGGCATTGGACAATCGGGTAGGCAACCTGCCGAAGGAAGGTGCGGTTATTATTGTCAGTGCATCCTACAACGGTCAGCCGCCGAGCAATGCCAGGAATTTTGTAGAATGGATCCAGCATGCAGATTCCAAGGCCTTTGAAGGCGTGCGCTTTGCGGTTCTTGGTTGCGGGGATCATAACTGGGCCAGCACGTATCAGCGTATTCCGCGTTTGATTGATGAACAGCTGTCTTCCAAGGGGGCGACTCGCTTATCCCCACTTGGCGAAAGTGATGCCAGCGGAGACTTTGAGAAGCAGGTTGAGGACTGGAGTGAGCAATTGTGGCCGGATCTGGCACATGCGATGGGACTGAAGCTGAACAACAGCTCAGGCAGTGAGCGCAGTTCATTGTCCGTACAGTTTGTCAGTGGACATGCGGTGACGCCGCTTGCAGATACGTACGATGCCCATGTGGCTCACATCTTGGAGAATCGGGAACTTCATGATGCAGGCAGCGAGCGGAGCACGCGTCATCTGGAGATTCAACTGCCCGAAGGCATGACATACAAGGAAGGCGATCATCTGGGGATTCTCCCGCAAAATCCACCGGAACTCGTGGAGCGTGTTCTCAAGCGTTATGGTTTCACGGGTACGGAGCACCTGGTGTTGGACGCATCCGGTCGAAGTGCCGCGCATTTGCCCCTGCATCAGCCGGTTAATCTGTATGACTTGCTCAGCCACAGCGTGGAATTGCAAGAGGCGGCAACACGTGCCCAGCTGAGAGAACTGGCAGCGTACACCGTATGTCCGCCGCACAAGAAGGAGCTTGAAGCGCTTCTGGATGAATCCGTATATATGGAAGAAGTGCGTGAAAAGCGGGTATCGATGCTGGATTATCTCGTGAAGTACGAGGCATGCGAAATGCCGTTCGAACGTTTCCTGGAGCTGCTGCCTTCCCTCAAAGCGAGATATTACTCCATCTCGAGTTCACCTCGGGTGCAGCCAGAGCAGGCCAGTATCACCGTCAGCGTGGTTCGTGCTCCGGCCTGGAGCGGACAAGGGGAGTATAGAGGTATAGCGTCCAATTATCTGGCGAACCTGAAACCGGGTGAAGAGGTGGTCATGTTTATCCGGACACCGGAATCCGGGTTTGAACTGCCAGCTCAAGCGGAAGTGCCGGTTATCATGGTGGGTCCAGGAACGGGAGTGGCACCATTCCGTGGATTCCTGCAAGCAAGACGGGTCCTGAAGGAACAAGGGCAGAAGGTTGGCGAAGCCCATCTGTACTTTGGATGCCGCAACCCGGAGCATGATTATTTGTATAAAAAGGAGCTTGAAGCTGCACAGCAAGAAGGACTTGTCCAGCTCCACACCGCCTTTTCCAGAATTGATGGACAGGATAAATGTTATGTCCAGCATCTGATGAGAGATGACGCCGAGAAGCTGATTCCTCTGCTTGAGCAGGGTGGGCATTTGTATATTTGTGGAGACGGCAGCAAGATGGCCCCCGATGTGGAGGCGACGCTCAAAAAAGCATACACCGACATCAGCGGCTGCTCCGCAGATGAGGCAGATGCATGGCTGGAACGTTTACAGCAGGAAGGCCGCTATGCCAAGGATGTTTGGACAGGACTATAAAGGGATAACCCAAGTAAAACGGATGGCAATCCGTATTACATGTATGAGCTTCGCGGTGAGACACAGAGACATGTTGTGCTCACCGTTTTTTTGCCGTGAAGCCCTGGGCAGGCAGAGCGATACAAGTTGCGTTATAATTGTAAGGGCAGTACATCTGAAAGGGCATGGGACTGATCAACGTGTCTGCTTTTTCTTCTTGAGTGCTGGGCGATAGATGGATTCGATCTGGGTCAGGGGAAACAGGATGCGTGAAGGGAATTTTCCCGTTCCCTGAAGCTCCAGATAATCGAGTCCCACGCCGACGAGCCTGATATTTCGAAAGACATTTTTGGATGGGAACACGGTACGAATGCCCACTCGAACACCCCGGCGCGTTTGCGGCGTATCAAACACACGGATGGACAACAGGCTGAGCGGAATGAACAATTGTCGATTTACTTTGATAAAATTGCGGGAATACACCCGTTTGATCCGGCCTGGTTCAAGTCCTGATTGCGGTGTGTTGAGCTCGGCCAGATGTCCCTGCAGCTCCGCCAGACGCTGTTGCAGCGTTATGCCTGTATGGAGATGATGCCACTTCATAAGTCATCCTCCGTTCTCCGTTTATACCTATTATATGAGCGGATCAGGTCAGGTGGTGAGCAATTGGCTGCCCATGTTTTGTAAGATAGGTCCATCATTTAAGATATAGGGAGTGAATCCAGTGAACGTGGAAATCAATAAGGATTTGGTCAAGGATGACCGTGGAAATTACTATATTGCGGTGCAAAGGGAAGGAAACGAGTTAACACTTGTCAATGCGTTTGTTGAGTTATCCTTTACGCCGGAATTAATCTACAATGAAGAGTTTCGTAACCGACATAAGGAGATCGAGGGCGGGTTTGTAGGCAAAATTGCAATGGATCTGCTGCGGCATGATGTGGTCATGGGACTAAAAGAAATTGACCGAAAACTGCTGGATTTGTCGGAAGTGGAGCAGGAATACAACGTGAGTTTCATTGATACCATTGAATTTTATCGGCACCCCTCGTGGCAGCGAAAAGCTTAAGGAAGTCTGTTTTCTTTAAGAAATGCTAAACCGGACAAATTGGACACCTTCTCCCCGGCAATGAATATGCTTTGGAATAGCAAAGGCGCAAGTGCAAGGAGACTTCTCCGCACCTGCGCCTTTTAACTTATTTATTGATAGCTTGGATAAATAATGCCAATATCCCGGACGGTTTGCAAACCATCCTCCGTGAAGCACTGCATCTCATTTCCTTTGATTTGAATTGGCAGGGATTTTCCCTGATAGGTTAGCTCGCCCTTAATCGTCCGCACACTCATTCCAATAATATGTTCCAGCTTTCCTCTACGATCGGTGACGAGCCGGATTCCAGCCGGAGCTTGAATATGAATGCTGCCTTTTCGGTAGACCACCATTTGATCGGAGGTATTCACCAGCTCAAACTGTTGCCCATCTACGGTTCGGCTATATGCTGTATTCCCGGCAACTTCTTCACCATGATCCATGGCTGCGGGAAGAAGCCCGGTAAACCACAACAGGTCTGAACCAACGGGCATAATGCCGCATAACCTCTCCACATAATCGAGAAGACACAGGATTGCCGGGGAGTAGGTTTCCGTAAAGCCTTCTTCACCAGTCCAAGGACTTAAGGTTTGAGCAAAACGCTTCGCTCTGGATAACGCAGCCAGAATCGGATGCAGCACCCATGTCAATTCCACATAGCGATGGTGGCTTTCGAAGGCATGGGGAGCCCGAATGAGACTCAAGAAATTGGACGGCCCGCCCCAGCTGTTATAGGTGGATGAAGGGTCGAACCGGGGATCATCCATGGCTAAGGACGTAAAGGGATATCGGGCAAAAAACTTGCGTGTATTGAGCAGATATCTTCGTAATACCTCGTCGAACAAATGATGATCACCCACCTCGCAGGCCATCACGCGCAGCAGCACATCCGATTGAACTCGAACGAGCTTGTTATTGCGATCACGATCATAAAAGAACAAATCTTCTTCGTCATAACAGTAACGAAAGAGTCGGTCCAGACTGAATTCAGCTTTTGCCTTCCATTCCAAACCGGACTCGCCAAGCTCCTCTGCCATTCGGGACAAATATATGCGCTGGCAATAGATATTGGCGGTTAGATCCGGTGCCAGGAAAGGCAATACCGGGGAATCCGGATGGTATGCACTTGGATCATTCTGGTAAGGTGTATCCGGCACATGCCAGAACCTCGGTGATAGATCATGTCCGGTGTCAAATGTGCTGAAAGCCTCAACACATCCGGTTCCCCGGGTATCCCGGTGTCGTGCAATCCATTCGTCAAAACGTGTCATCGCTGTATACATCGTTCTCAGAAAAGTCCGGTCCTTACCGTGAAGCTGGTAGTGGTTCCAAACGCTTCGTGCAAGCGGAGTAACGAGTTGAATTTGCCGGTAGGAGGGACCATTCTCCGTCAGTTTGTAAGGCAGCAAACCATCCTCCCGCTGATGAGCGGCAAAGCTTAGGTAGGTTGCTAGGGAAACCGAAGGAATGAAGCGGGAGAGCAGCTCTGCGTTAATCGTACCCGTGCTCTCTAGCCAGCAGCCGAGGTAGATTCCTCCTTCCTGCAGAACAGGATCTCCGCCATTCATGGGAACGATGCAGGCAAGGAGCCTTTCTACTGCAGCATAATATGCCTGTTCCAGTCCTCCAGCCGAAGCGGCAAAACGGACTCCCGATTCCTGCCATTCCTGCAAGAGCACTGCATCTTCCGGTTTACCCGGCTGCACGAGGTCTTGAATGGACATATGGCGCAGCCGGTTCAATAGTGCTTCTGCCATGTTGGCCTCCTTATGGGACTTGGTTATTATTATTGGTTGGATTCGAAGATCCGGAGAGTACCGCTGTAGAAGCTTGATACAGCCTCCTCGACACTTTTGCGTCCGAATCCGATCTCCTGGGTTGTCGTCTGAGCCAGCTTGGAGAATTCCGCAAAACCTGGAGGGTTATAACTCACATCAAAAGGTTCTGTTTTGGTGGCTTCGGATACGAAATTGGTATAGTTATATACAAGTTCTTCAACGGCTCCGGCTTCTTCCTGAAGAAGATTACGATTGGTTTCCGTAACCGGAACGCCGCGGTCATTGCCAAGAATTCGGGCCGCATCCGGATCATTGATCCAGAAGTCCATCAGCATGGCAACCTCTTTCGGATGTTTGGTATTCGCATAGCCGGACAATCCCTGACTGGATTCAAATACGACACCTGTACCTTTCGGACCGCGCGGAACCGGATGCAGAATGAGCGGATCCTCCGTCAGGCTCTGGAATGCAGCGAGCTGGTTGGAGGGAAGCAGTGTCATGGCCGCTTTGCCTGTAATCAGCAGTGATTTACTCGTGTCATCATGCGGATTGGAGACCTGCATCTCAGGTGTGACTACACCACCGGATGCCGATGCCTTTTCCCAGTATTGAAACCATTCGAGAATATCTTCCTGTGCAAAACCCAATGTACCGTTTGTCATGTCGTACAGCTGTTTGCCACGCTGCTTCAGGTAGATGTCCATCCCGTCCACCGCGAAGTTATAGGTTCCAAATATGCCATCGCCGAGCTTGTCAGAAAGCTCCTTGCTGATTGCCGCATAATCTTCCCAGCTCCAATCCGTATCAGGCAGAGGGATGCCTGCTTTTTCGAACAACGCCTTGTTGATCACAATTCCGCGTGCGTTGGCGCCGGCTGAAATATGCTGAAGCTTCCCGTCAAGACGCCCGTATTCCACCATGGTGGTATCCATGCCGTCCAGGTTTAATTCATTTCCAACATATGGATCGAGGTTGAGCAAGACATCCTTTTTGGCATAATCGACCACATTTCCACCCAGGAAGAACACATCAGGTGCCGTGCCTGACGCCAGCTGCGTATTCAATTTGTCAAAATACCCCGAGGAAGGCGCGAATTCGCCTACAATTTTGATGTCCGGATGTTTTTCCTGAAATACTTGGAGAGCTTCATTTGTAATATCTGCCCTCTTCTGATCACCCCACCACATCATGCGCAGTTCAACCTGACTGTTTGATTCGCCTCCTTGATCCGTATTACCGCCAGCACCCGTATGATCCGTACCAGAACAGGCTGTTGCGAGCAGCAGGAGTGAGACTGCCATTCCAATCATGAGTCGTTTAAACATCGTTCATCCTCCCAACGAATATGTGATTGCGAAAATTTGTCCGTACTTGAAACGTGAAGCATGTGGACAGTGGCAGACCGTAGCCTTGTAATCCTTAATCGGTACTTACTTCAGACCGGTTGTAGCAATGCCTTCGAGAAAATAGCGCTGAAATACCAGAAAGATGATCGTTACAGGCAGCAGGGACAGCGTGGACATGGCAAGTAATGCTCCCCAATCGGATTGTCCTGATGGATCAAACAGGGAACGAATGCCCAGCTGCACGGTGAACAGATCGATCTTGCTCAGGTAGATCATCTGGCTGAAGAAATCATCCCAGCTCCAGATAAAGGTGAAGATCGCCGTCGTGATCAATGCAGGAACAAGGAGAGGTACTACGATTCGGAAAAAAATCTGGGATTGTCCGCACCCGTCAATTGTTGCACTCTCGTCGAGTTCCCGCGGAATACCACGGATAAATTGCACCATAAGCAGAATGAAGAAGGAGTCCTGTGCCAGCCATTTCGGCAAAATAAGCGGGAAATACGTATTAATCCACTGCAGCTCGTTATACAGAATATATTGAGGTACCAGCGTTACATGGTAAGGCAGCATAATTGTGACCAGCATGACGCTGAACCACAGCGTTTTTAACTTAAACCGGAGTCTGGAGAATGCATAGGCGGCAAGCGAACAGGAGATGACATTGCCCAGCACGCTCATGACTGAGATGAGAGCCGAGTTGCCGAAGAAACGGCCGAAGGAAACGCCCTGTAATCCTTTCCAGCCATTCACGTAATGATCCAGTGTGAAGCTGGTTGGAATCAGACTGCTGTTCGTAAAAATCAGATGATTGGGTTTAAACGAACTGAAGATCAGCCATAACACCGGGTACAGCATCAGCAGACCAAGGAGGATAATGACCGTGTGTCTCCCGGTTTGAATCAGCTTTCGTTTGAACGGCATATGCATTACCTCCCCTCCTGATTGTCGCCATAAAATACCCAGAACCTGGATGTGAGAAAGACGAAGGCAGTGAATATACCGATGATGACCAGCATGATCCAAGCCAGTGCCGAGGCATAACCCATATCAAAGAACGAGAAGCCTTTCAGATACAGATACAGGGTGTAAAACATGGTGGCATCCAGTGGCCCTCCGCGACCGTCTCCAATGACATATGCCGGAGTGAAGGCCTGGAAGGAATTGATCATGCTCATGATCAGGTTGAAAAAAATGACCGGTGACAGCATTGGCAGTGTGATGCGAAAGAATTGGCGCAGTTTGCTGGCACCGTCCACATCGGATGCTTCATAGAGGTCAGCAGGAATCTGCTTCAGGCCAGCCAGAAAGATCACCATCGCCGACCCGAATTGCCACACGGATAAGGTTACGATGGTATAAATGACATAGTCGGGGTGTGCAATCCAGGAAGGCCCCGCTATGCCGAACCAGTTCAGGAACTGATTGACGAGTCCGTTACCGTCAAAGATTTGGCGCCAGACAATGGCAATGGCTACGCTTCCCCCCAGGAGAGAAGGGATGTAATACACGGTTCGATAGATACCGAGGCCGCGAATACCTTTGTTTAGCGCCATCGCTACCAGCAGCGCAAATGCGAGCCGGAGTGGGACGGACAAGAAGACATAAAAGAAGGTAAGTCCCAGCGATCTGCGAAACGTATCATCTTCACTGAAGATTTGCACATAGTTGCTGAGCCCCGTCCACGTTGGCGGCGATAACAGATTGAATTTGGTCATGGATAAGTACAGCGATGCAGCCATAGGCCCCAATGTTAGACAGAACAGTCCGATTAGCCAAGGCAGCAGGAACAAGTAGGCTGTCTTATTTTGCTGGCCGTATAAGGGCGTGGACATTTTTTTCATGATTTGCCTCCCTTCGGGCTAAGAGTGGATGGCCGTTCAGATTGCGAATACTGAATCCGCTTACATATCAAGTACTGAACGTCCTGATAGCCTCATCTTAACCTGGGAAGCGAAGCGGCCGGAATCTCATTTCTTCGGATTCTCATTAGCGATTTTTTCGGATTGAAGCACCCGGTACTCGGAAGGACTCATGTGGTGTACCTTTTTAAATCGGGCGCTAAAATAGCTCGGGGAAGAGAAGCCTGTAAGCTCCGTGATATCCCATACGCTCAATTGCGTTTCCTTCAGTAAACGTGTTGCGTGTTTCATCCGGGTTTCCGTCAAATATTGAATAAAGGAGATGCCTGCGCCTTCCTTGAACATTTCCGAGAAATAGGTAGGGTGGTAATTAAACTGCTCAGCGAGGGAGGTGAGCGTTATTTCCTGCATGTAGTTTTCTTCAATATAGCATTTTGCTGATTCGATCATGGTCTCTTCTGCGATCTCGGTTGGCTGCTGCCCGTTTGCAAAATCTTGTGCCCACTGCATCAGCAGCCGTTCTGCTTGTTCGGGAGTCTCCAGCCACAGTACCCATTCAGGAGAAATCCAGCGGGATTGGGTGCTATGAGCATGTCGCATGCAGTCCACGGTGGCAGATTCCATCAGCAGTGAAATTTGTAAAAGACAGCGAATTAAACGGGAAGGGGAGCGCCGGAAGGCATCGCCCAGTTCTTTTCGAATCATGCTGCGAAAGGAATCCAGTTCCCCTCGAGTAAGACAGCGATGCATTGCGCGGTTGATCTCCTCGGGAATCAGTGGACTGTGATCGGTTGCCTCTATAGTCTGAGCATGCTCAGCCTGACGTCCGGCCATGTTCCATGCCAGAAGAGAATGGACGTACCCTTCCTTCCATCGTTCGAGTCCTGTCACCGTCAGCCCAATTCCAATCTGCACTTCCATGGTCAGATAGGACATCATCTGTACACGCAGTCTTTCCGAGAACTCATGCTGCACTCCGTCCAATATCATGAAATGCATGATTCCAGGATGGGCCGTGTCCTGAAATACAAGTGCAGTTTCCGTATAGGATTCAGCAATCTCATGACAGACCATCTGGAACGGGAGGTGCAAGTCCTCCGGGACACGAGTCTCGGAAGCAGATATATGGTTTATTTCCCGCAGACCTGCAGTCAGGAAGCAGACCTCGGAATGCTGCCATTCTTCCAGATGGAACAATCGGATTCGTTCAGGAAGTGAAGAAGGAGGGAGCTTGCTGCCCTTGACAAGATCCAGAATGAAGTGTGTTTTCATCTGTTGATAGTATTGGGACAGGCGCCATTGGGTCCTTTCGGAGTCCTCCCGAGCCTTACGTTTCTTATCCAATTCCTCCTTGATTCTGATCAAGGCTGCTCTCAGATCTTCCCGGGTTACCGGCTTGAGCAAATAGTCCATGGCATGGTTCCGAACACCGGCCCTGGCATACTGGAAATCTTCATATCCCGTGATGATAATGATTTCGATGGATGGATTGTGGGTTCTACAGATATCGAGCAGCTTCACCCCATCCATGACCGGCATATTCATATCTGTCAGGAGCAGGTCATAGTGTCCCGATTGGAGCAACCCAGCGGCTTCCACTCCGTTTGCGGCCTCCCCCGAGATGGCAAAACCCATTCCATCCCAGTCGGCTTTCAGCTTCAGGCCTTCTCGCACTTCAATCTCATCATCCGCGATCAATACGTTGTACATAATTTTCCTCCTGTACGGGCAGAACCAGTTCAATACAAGTGCCCTGGGTATCCCCGTTCGTAATATGAATGGCAAAGAGGGAACCGTAATGCAGCCGGCACCGGGCAACCACATTGCCAAGTCCGATATGCCAGCTTGAATTGCGAAGCATCGGTTCAAGTGGTGATGTGGCAGTCTCAGGATCCTGAAGTCTGGATATAATGTCAGGGGGCATGCCTGGACCATTGTCCTTAATTTGGAGCTGCAGGCGTTCATCCTTTCTGCAGATTCGAATACACACCTGGGCGGTCGTTTGGTGTTGGAAAGCGTATTTAACTGCATTCTCGATCAGCGGCTGCAGAATAAACTTGACCATGACGAGGCGATCCAACCTGTCCGATTCTTCAATAGAAATGTCGAGTTTCGGACCGAAGCGGGTTTGAAGAATGGAGATGTAGTGGCGGACGTAGGCAAGTTCCTCGGCCAGTGACACACGATCGTCATTCGTATGCATGGAGTACCTCATCATTTTCCCAAGATCCTCGATGACCTGCACGGTGTCGTCCGTTCGGCGCTGCATCGCGAGACTGCTGACCAGTTCCAGCGTGTTGAACATAAAATGCGGATTGATCTGCATCAGGAGAGCCTTATATTCTGCCTGCTGCCGAAGCAGCTTTAGCTCAAATTCATTTTGGATATGCTGTCTCAGCCGGACGATCATGTAACGAAAGGTAGAGATCACATAACTAATCTCGCTCTGTACATTCTGGTCTGGGGGAAGCAGGGATTCGGCCTGATCAAACGCACCCCGCTGCACCTGTCTCATCGCCAGGACCAGACGGGTTAAGGGCTTCGTTACGCCATAGGACAGCCAGGCGGCAGCACACAGAGACAGCAGGATTATGGCAATCGTCACCACAAATGTTGTCGTTTGAAGTTTATGCAGAGAGGAATACATCTCTTTTTCCGGTGCCAGACCTACCAGCATCCAGCCTGTTCGCCCGAGTTTTTTGTATACCATCATGTCTCGTCCGCCCGCTTCATTGGTCAGGTATTCAACGCCTGATTTTGGTGTGCGGTTTCGAATATGTTCGATGTCGGATAGAGTTCCGGCCCCAAGCTCGTGTGCTTGTTGGGAGAGGAGGGGCTGACCTTGTTCATTGAGCAGAAAAATGGTGCTGTTCTTTGCCAGATGAATCCGGCTGAGGGGTTCGAGAAAATAGGACTCGCTTACATTGACCTTCATGACATTCCGTGCTGTAGCATGATGGAAGGTGCCGAGAGGCATAAGCAGGCTGACCACCGGGTTGCCATGGTCCCTGATCCTTTCATGAACGTCGGTATGTGCCGCCAGCCACCGGTCTCCGGATGTGAAGAAGTTCGTATACCATGTTTCCTGCAAAAATGAAGGATCGCCCACGACCTGATTCTCGCCGCCAATCCGAAGCCCGTTTCGCCGATAGATGGACACATCGGAAATGCTGGTATAGCTGTTTGTGGCCTGCGTCAGAAAGCGGCTCATGGCGAGGTTAGCCAGCATTTTCTCCCCCTCGGACAGTTGTGGGTCACTCATGGCATTATCCCAATTTTTCGCCATATCGCTGTTGAAGACGAGAGAGGCTACATCATAAATTTGCATTTGTACCATATCGATGTAAGAGCCGTATTCCTCCATTTTCTCGAGAGCAGAGGACTCGATATAGGAACGGATTACAGCCCGGGATTCCGCAAACAACAGGAAGGAGAGCGTGCCGAACGAGAGGACGAACAGGACAAGAATTAAGGCAATTAATCGGCTTTTTAAAGAAAAGAACATCCATTTCCTCCTTCAACTTGGTGGTCATTCAATTTTCGTTTTTATTCATAAAAGAGTTTGCAAATGGAAAAAAGACCGCGTAAATACGCAGCCTTGAATCATGACAGTTGCAGAAACAACTTTTGACCAAATTAAAACTGAACCAGGCTTTTGATGTGGACAGGCATCCCGGTTGAAATCGCACGGTTGGCTGCAATGCCGGTCAGGATGGATCTTGCTCCATCAATATGGTTGGCAGCACGTGCGTACGGATCTTCCGCAGGCTTGCCGAACAGATCATTGAGCAGAACAGGATCGCCTCCGCCATGGCCGCCTTTTTGCTCTTCGACATGCACTTCATATGGGGCATCGAACATGGGCAGCACACGAAGCGTTTTACCGATCAGGGCGCCTTCGAGACTTTTGTCCCCGAGTGAATTGACATAAGACTGTTCAACGATGGACATCTCGATCCGTCCTTTGGTGCCGTTAATGGCTATACGGTATCCTTCCCACGGCTGGTAGGCAACAAGGGAATACGTCAAAATGGCTTTGTTCTGATACTGGACAAGCACGCCCATCGTATCCTCAATGTTAATGCCATCTCCGAATACGCTCTGATCACGCTGGTAGCCGTCCTCAGGCTCCGCATCCAGATACATCGCTTTGAGGTGCGCATCCGAATCCAGGTGGAGGGCAAAAGGATCTTCCTTAGCAAGCGGGTTGCCGGTGGCACGGCTGTAAAATTGGGTAACGCCGCGTTCTTCGGCATTCTCACGCCCATAATACATGAGATCGCCGAAGGCAAAGACCGTTTCGGGCTGGGAGCCGATCCAGAAATTGACGAGATCAAAATGATGGGTGGATTTATGGACGAGTAAACCACCGCTGTTACGTTTGTCGCGGTGCCAGCGACGGAAGTAGTCTGCACCATGCCGGGTATTGAGCAGCCACTCGAAATGAACGGAGGTTACTTTACCGATGGTATCGTTCATGATCAGCTCACGGATCTTGGTATGATGGGGAGCATATCGGTAGTTGAAGGTAACCCGGATATTTCGCCCGGTCCGTTTGGCAGCATCGAGGATATCCTGGCATTTGTGCTCATCGATGGTCATGGGTTTCTCGGTCACGACGTCACATCCAAGCTCCATTGCTCGAATAATGTACTTGTGATGCGTACGGTCAACGCTGGTTACAATGACGGCATCGGGTTTCTCGTTCTCAATCATCTGGTCAAACTGGTCTGCTGTATAGGTAGGAACCTCATTGTATTGATATCGTTCTTGCAGCAGTTGATTCGCATAATTCATCCGCGTTTGATTAATATCACAAAAAGCTGCGAGCTCAGATTGTTCACGGAAATTTTTCGCTAATGCTCCATAAAAAAATTCTGCACGGCCACCGGTGCCGACCAGTACATAGCGTTTTTTGCTACTCATATCTATCGCCTCCTTGAATATAGCTCTAGCCTATAACAAGGGAATACTTCTTTCGCCGCATTTTTTGCGTAATCGCTTTCAAACCCCGCTTATTTTGCTATAATCCTTGAAAAGGGGGCTGCTTCATGTCACAGCCGTTTCGAGCGGATTACCACGATTCCACCGGATATTTGGCTATTGAATATGATCGCAGGGTGGGCTATTATTCCATGACCGCGGATCATCTCCATGATCATTATGAGCTTTATTATCTTCTGAAGGGTGAACGCATCTATTTTATTAAAGACCGTTCCTACCATGTCAAAGCCGGGGATTTTGTATTTGTTGACCGGAATGCAGTACATAAGACGCTGGAAAGTGGAAGGCCTGATCATGAACGAATTGTACTGTATCTGAAGCAGGAGCTTTTTGAAGAGATGAGTATTGCCCCTGCGTTGATGGAGAGGTTAAAGGAGCCATTTGAATGGGAAGTTCCGATGTTAAGGCTTCCATCACCTGTTAGCGAAACGGCAGAACGGATCATTCATGAAATGATTGATGAGATGATTCAGCCTAAGGCTGGAAGCAGTCTGCTGCTGCGCCACCGCTCCATTGAATTGCTGCTGATCGCGTATCGCAATCAGGAGCAGGGGAGGGTCTATCCTGTAGAGAGCGAGCCGGTCCTTCATCCCAAGACGCAAGCCGTAGTTCGTTACCTCAATGAAAATTATCAAAACCCACTGACGCTGCCCGAAGTCGCAGCAGAATTTCGAATCAGTCCGCATTACCTCAGTCGATTGTTTAAACAAACCACGGGATTTACCTTCATCGATTATTTGAATTTGCTTCGGGTGAAAGAAGCGCAGCGACTGCTGCGGGAGAGTGAGGATTCCATTACGGAGATCGCCTGGCGTGCAGGCTTCAGCAACTTTTCTCATTTTGGCAAAGTGTTCAAGCGAACCGTACAGATGTCTCCACGAACATACAGACAGGGTTGTGGAAATTCACGGCCCTCATAATTGATCCAGCGATTACAGGACCATGCCCAGATGTACAAAAAGACCTGAGAAAGCCTGCGACAGCAGGGACTTGTTCAGGTCTTTGCTACACTAATTTTACCGTCCCGAGAGAATGCTAATCTTCTACCTCATGCAGTTCAAACGGAAATATGAATTTCATCTGTCTCTGGACGAAGCTTCAATTGCAAATCTTCATCCCGATTACAGACCATAACCCCATTCACAACTTCCAGACGTGCAGCTTGAATCGAGGAACGACGCGCAGGCTCACTCGCATGATCTACCCCTTCGATGCGATCGGGATGCGTAAAGTAGAAAATATAGGCTGTATCATCCTGAACCACAACATCTGCATGCAAACCGATTACACCATCGTCTTCACGTGTCCCGGGCTGATCCAGGATCATACTGTTCCATTCCCAGTGTTCAAGATCATCCGATTGGTATACAGCCTGTCCTCTCCATTCATCCACAATCATCCAGTAGCTGTTATGAAAGCGAAAAACGTTGGGACCTTCATGAGCGCGGCCGGTAATAACCGGACCGATAACATCCCAATGGTAAAGATCCGTGCTGTCTGCGGCATAAGTATGTGAAGCATTCGTCTCATCCTTGTACCACATGCGGAAGCGACCATCCGGCAGCGGATAAATGCAGGCATCAATGACACGGTCTGAGCTTAGCTCCAGTTTGCCATGATATGTCCAGGTCAGTAGATCCGGGCTCGTGTAATGCAAAATGTGACGGTCATGACCAGGCCAGTCATGAGGCACGCCTTGAATATAACTGACATACATGTGATACGTGTTATCATGCCAAAAAATTTCCGGCGCCCAGAACGTATTATGACCCCATTCATGCTCCAAACCCGTTAACGTACCACGATAGGTCCACGTCTGTCCTCCATCGGACGATGAGGCAACACCGAGATCCGTGCCATGAACCCAGGCAAACTTCGGTCCTCCTGCGGTAGCTCTGCGGTTGGTGTAGATCATCCACCAGGTCTGTTCAGCACGGTTCCATACAACGACCGGATCAGCCGCTCCATCGAAGATGGGATCACGAAATAAGGGTGCATTCAAGATAACGTCCTCCTTTGAGTAAACAGATGATTTCTGTGATTGTTTGTATCTATCTATCGTAATAGAGAATGTTAGGAATTACAATATAACGTTTTCAGATAAATAGAATTAATATAATAATTAATCCTATGACAAAATTGAATCTTAGAAGCATTTTTGGTTGATCCAAGGATCTGATAAACTATAAGAAGCTGGACTAGAGCATTAAGTCACATAGATATAAGGGACCTTCATGGAAACAGAAAGGAATAGTCATCATGATCCAAGCGGGTCATTGCTTAAGCCTAAGATCGAGCGTATATTAATGTTTATCCAAAATAGTAATATATTGATAGATTCGCGTTTTGACATTTGTCTCTCGGGAGGGAAAGCGATGATAGCAGCGAGATTGAGTGAACTGGGGATTATTTTGCCTGAGGCAAGCGCTCCAGCTGCGAAGTATGCCAATGCAGTTATTGTAAATGGGTTAATGTATGTATCAGGGAAAGGTCCGGATACGGTGGAGCGTGGCAAATTGGGAGAGGACTTCACGACCGAACAGGGATACGAATTTGCTCGAAATGCCGGGATTGAGGTGCTCGCTGTAGTCCAGGATGTGCTGGGTTCACTGGATCGGGTGAAACGTGTGGTCAAAGTTCAGGGTTTTGTTAACGCATCGGCTTATTATCAGGAACACCACAAGGTGTTGAACGGGTTTTCAGATCTAATGATGGATGTATTTGAGGAAAAGGGTGTGCATGCACGTTCGGTTTTTGGAGCTGTTTCTGTACGGGATAACCTCCCCCTTATTGTGGATTCGATATTCCAGGTAGAGGAGTAGGACACTATGTCTAACATGGAACCAATAAATCCAATTATGCTCTCCTTTCCCGAGCACTTCGACACAGCTCGTCTCACGATCCGAGCTCCAGAGTGGGGAGATGGCGCAGAAGTCAACGAGGCTATTCACGAAAGTGTTGAGCAGCTGCGTCCATGGCTGCCGTTTGCCGAAAAGGTACCTTCGCTTGAAGAATCCGAAGCGCATGTTCGCAAAGCGAGATTACAGTTCCTGGAGCGGACCGATCTGGTTCTTCATTTGCGGGATAAGCATACCCATGATTTTGTAGGCAGCAGCGGCCTACATCGTATCGATTGGAATGCACGCTGCTTCGAGATTGGCTATTGGATCAGATCGTCGCGATCAGGTGAAGGTTTAATGACGGAAGCTGTCCAGGGAATTGAGCAATTTGCAGTGACATATCTGAACGCTAACCGACTGGAAATTCGCTGTGATTCTCGTAATGTACGCAGTGCCAAGGTCGCTGAGCGTTCAGGTTTCACCCTTGAAGGCATACTGCGAAGTATGCGCCGGGACAGTACAGGTACACTGGTTGATGTCATGGTGTTTAGCAAAATCAGGGGCAAGGAATTCGAATAAGCGGAGGCTAAAGTATGAAGCTTATTGGTCAAGGTAGAACTGCGGACATCTACGCATACTCGTCCAATCAAATTTTGAAACTGTACCAAAGTGACTTTCCGCTTGCAGCCATCCAGAATGAATTCAGAATTACACAGCTGCTGCATGACAAGGGGTTACCTGTGCCACAGGCACGGAAAATTATTGATGAGGGCAATCGCAAGGGGATTGTGTTTGAACGAATCGAAGGTCAGACGATGTTCTCATTGATGTTCCACCAGCCACCAAGACTTCAAGAACGGGTACATCAATTAGCTGCCAGTCATAAGGAGCTTCATGCCCAAAGTGACGATGAGAGAGTCCTGCCTTCACAGAAGCAGGTCTTGTCAGGCGCGATACGTCGAACACAGCTATTGTCTGAAGAGGACAAAACCCGGATACTTGATTATCTGACCCGTCTCCCGGAGCGGATACAGATCTGTCACGGCGATTATCATCCGGATAATGTCATGATGAACGAGATGAAAAACGCCTGCGATGTTATCGATTGGATGACAGGCATGTCGGGCGATCCTGCAGGTGATGTGGCACGCAGCTGGGTCATATTGACGAGCGGCTCGCTGCCGGAGGATGCTGATCCTGCAATACGACTAGGGTTTGAGAGGTTTCGCGATACGATAGTAGAAGGGTACATCAACCACTATATGCATCTATCAGGCTTAACCTGGCAGGAGATCGAAAGTTGGATTCTGCCCGTTGCAGCTGCTCGCCTGGAAGAAAGTTTGCCAGGGAACGAAGCAGAAAAGGTGCTGAAACTTGTCCAGGATCGACTGAATCATCTGGACAGTCGAATTGAACTAAAATAACGAGGTGAATGTCAACATGCTGCACGCATTAGAAGCCATACATTCCTATAGAACAGGCAGCATCCCAGAGGCTAAGCAGCAACCATGGCTGCAGCTGCTGGCAGCGGCCGAGCAACCCCATATTAATCTGGAACGCATTCATTCCATTGCTGAACTTGAAGGAACCAATCCCGTTCTGGACTATGTGGAGCGAAGCTTGCACGTCCTGGATCAGCTGAACGTTTCCTTTTGGGTTCGAGAGATCGTGGAGGAAGTACTGGTCTGGTCGGAGACAGCCAAGGCCGGCTCCTTGAACCAAAGGAAGGCGTGGCAGCGCGCAGGGGTGAATCTGTTTGTACATAATAGGGGTTCCGCGCAGTTATACAGGGAGTACGTTATTCATCGCAGTACAGGAAACATGGGCAGTGACGATAAAGCAGTGGCTGAGGCAAACGATACAAATCCAATTCAGGGAAAAGCGATTACGCCAAGGCATCAAATGATTTATGCTCTCATTGCGACGCATGGACTGATTGGACAATACATACGTGGCGAGATTCCTTTTGCCGAGAATGCTCCGCTGCATGCTTTCATAACTCATGGCTGGTTGACAGCTGAAGAACTGCACAGGGTCCTGATGGCGCTTAATGAATGCATTATTGCTGGCGTTGACCCGAAGCTATGGCAGCAGGTTGAAGCAGAAGTAGAGCGAATTGTCGGGTGGATTATCAGCGAACCGAATCATGCAGACTGGCCTCTGAAGGAACGTTTATCCCGGCTCCGAAGCTCGTCCATTCGTGAAGGCGAGGCTCTGGATGAGGCGTATGCTGAGCTGCAAACAGAGCTTGATGTAGAAAAGATGCTGGCCCCGCTGTCGCATCGTACTCTGTGGTATGTGGAATCTGCACTGCAGGATTTTTCTTTGCAGGAGATGGTTAAAGTGTTCCTTCTCGCTCTGCATAGTGGGGACATGGCCCAAACGGCAAGTGATGCAAACGATGTACGTCATATCAGTTTCGAACCGTTAATGAATACGATGTATTACGACTATAAAGGTGTCAAGAAACTGAACATCTACAAAAAACGAATGATTGAAAAGTACCTGGAACAATGGTCATGGAAACAGGTTGAAGAGGGAAAGCCGGTCATCTATCCCCATTTGACCCATCGCGTAGTACGTCATCGTGAACTGCAGGATACGGTTTTTGTGACTTTTGAATTCTCACCGGCGGCCGAGAAGCTGATTGCGTTCTGTATTGAAGCCGAGAAATCACCGCTATACGAGAAGGCTGTATTGCTGCTCTTCGATTTGTTCGGGCTGCGGCGGGATGCGTATGACCGGTTTCACAACGAAGAAACGTATCTGGCCGACATGAACAGCTCGGGGGATTATAAAAAAGTGCTGCTCGACTACATCGTTGGCAAACGTGTACTCGATATCGGCCCAGGCGGCGGAGTTCTGCTGGATCTCATTGAGCAGGAGAAGCCGGATGTGGAGCCGATTGGCATTGATATCTCTGCCAACGTCATTGAAGCGCTGGAGCGTAAGAAGCAGCGAGAAGGTCACCGCTGGCAGGTGATGAAGGGAGATGCCCTCATGCTGGATCAATATGTGCAGCCAGGCACGGTGGATACGGTAATTTTTTCCTCTATTCTGCATGAATTGTACTCTTATATTGAGCGGGATGGGCGGAGATTTAACACGGATACGGTTGTTGCAGCACTTCAGAGTTCGTTTCAGGTACTGTCGCCGGGCGGAAGAATATTAATCAGGGACGGCATAATGACCGAACCACAGGAGCAGAAAAGGCGGATTCGGTTTTTGGAACCGGAAGGGATGCGCTGGCTGGAACGATATGCGCAGGACTTCCAGGGCCGGGAGATTACGTTTGAACGGGTTGCCGAGAATGAGGCTGTTCTTAACATCAATGATGCCATGGAATTCCTGTATACGTATACGTGGGGCGAAGAAGCGTACGTTCACGAGATTCAGGAACAGTTCGGTATTTTTACGCCATCGGCTTACGAGAACTGTATTCGTGAAGCGCTCGGCGAGCAGGCGGAGATCATTCGAATGGAGCATTTTCTTCAGGAAGGATATACCGAGGCACTTGAGGAACGCATTATGTTCATGAGCGAAGACGGACAGCCCGTACCCTTGCCAGACAGCACTTGTCTTCTTGTCATTGAGAAGAAGAAAGGAACGACTGACGTATGAGTATAGAGGTCAGAACCACCCTGTATTTTGTGCGCCATGCGGAATCTGCCTATGTGGAAGGGCAGGAACGAGAGCGGGGACTTACGGATCAGGGTAGGCTTGATGCGGCAGCAGTTGCAGAGCTTCTGAGTCAGGAGAAGATTCAATGGTATTATTCCAGCCCATACAGGCGGGCGGTAGATACGATTCAGGAACTGGCTGATCAATCGAGGGCTGCTATAGTGACGGAGGAAGACTTGCGGGAACGCCAATTATCCGATGAACGTGTGAAGCATGCCGATTTTCTTGAAGCCAAACGGCTATTATACCTTGAGCCTTCCTACGCATACCCTGGCGGAGAGTCGGGGGAGCAGGCAGGTTCACGAGCGGCAGCCGTAATTGAGCGAATTTTGGACACACACGCGGGACAAAAAGTAGCGATCGGGACACATGGAGATGTGATGACCCTTATTTTCCAACATTATGATACGTCCTACGGTTATGAGTTCTGGAAATGCACGACGATGCCGGATATCTATAAACTGGAGTTTAATATGGAGCATGAACTGGTACAAGTCACCCGTCTGTGGCAAGGGGGAGAGAGCACATGAAAATCACGTTTAAGCCTGATCGTTACGTGGTGGACGAGCTGCATGTTCCTAAGTTGCAGGAGCATTTGTACTGCATATTTGATCTGGAGGGAACAGGAATTCTTCCCGATCAAGAGAGCATAACGCAATTCGGCGCGATGGAATACAAACGTGGAGAGGTTCGCAATTCAACCTTCTCCACTCTGTCACGTGCAAGCAAACCGATACCGGATGCTGTAGCGGAGTTAACGGGCATATCGAATGCGGATATGATGACAGCTCCTGCATTTGCAGAAGCATATCGTTTATTTTCCAGCTTTGTTGGTGAAAAGATTCTCGTAACCCATGCTGGGTATGAATATGATCTGCCTATACTGAAGCGCCACTGAGAGCAATTTGGACTGTCGATGTTCAGCAATAAGGTGCTGGATACCAAAGCGATGTTTACCTATATTCATCCTGAGGTGCGTGAAGTCATATCCACGGATTATCTGATTCGGCATTATAACATCAATACAGATGGCATTCAAAGGCATGATGCTTTGGCGGATTGCGGTTTAATAGCCCGCATACTTGAACACCTTCTACGAGAGTATGAGGAGAGGGGACTGGACCATTTTACAGCCGATCCCAACCGCTCCATACGCAGATTCGAAATACCTAAAATGTACAGCGTCACAGAAAATGGAGGGATTCCAGATGAGTAGGAGAGAGGTGGAGAAGCTCCTTAACGAACTCAATGAAGGCAGACTGATTACAACTGAGATGTTTCAAGGGTTGGATATCGACAGCTACCTGGATAAGCGTGATGATTCGGCTTTTGCAGATGAGTGGATGCGGGCATATGGGAAATGGGTACAAGATGCTGGTTCTATAGCTGAAGATGAAGTGCTTCGTGCATTGAGGGAACAGACATTCAAACAGACACTACAGCATACAGGAAATCCCGAATTGGCCGGTTATGTGAGTGATGATATGGGGTTAATTGGGCAGGTCTGATGCAGGGTGAGGTTCAAAATTCCTTCGTAGGTCAGTTGCTTGAGTGTTATCATAACGGAAAACTGCCTCTGCTCTAGCAGGGGCAAGGATGGCCATAGCTCTCGTTTGTATAAAAAAATGGATTCAAATGTGTATTGTGAGTCCGGTAAGCCATAAGGTACAATTCATCTTAGATATTAATTGAGAATGATAATCATTATAGATGTTCATTCTCTTTTATAAAGCTGATTACATAGGGGTGGAGAGTAGCATGGCAAGTTTGAGTAAAGGAATCAAAGGTTGGGGAATCGCCGTTCTGGTTACGGTATCACTTATCGCGGGATGCAGTTCGAATTCCGGAGCAGCGGAGGAACAGGCTCAGTCGCCAGGAATGGAGAGCACAACTGCTGGCAGCAGCAATTCATCCGAGACGAACCAAGAAGCAGAAACACGAGTGGTACAGGATGAATTCGGAGATGTAACGATTCCGGTGCATCCGCAGCGTATTGCCGGGATCTATGTGGAGGATTACCTGAAGGCTCTGGATATCACACCTGTCGTACAATGGTATAATCCGATGTGGGGCGTACAGGAATATCTGGATCTGGATGTGCCTCAATTTGACACCACTGGCAGCATTGAAGCTTTATTGGAATATGATCCGGATCTCATCATAGTGGATGGCGGAGCGGACATGGAGAAATATGAGATGTATTCAAAGGTGGCACCCACGTACCGCCTACCAGAGGACATTTTGCAGGATTCCAATCAGATCTTGACGACCATTGCCGAGGTTGTAGGTAAACCGGACAAAGGGAAAGAAGTTGTTGCGGCATATGAGGGCAAAATTGCAGACGCAAAGGCGAAGCTTCAGGAAGCGGTCGGCAGTGAGAGTGTAGCGGTTGTCCGACTGAATATCAGCGATAATACACTGGCATTGTTCGGTATTAAAAATCGTTTTACCGGATTTATTTATTCGGAGCTTGGTTTAACGCCGCATCCACTGGTCAGCGAGATGGAAGAATATCAGGAAATTCTTTCTGAAGAGGCTATTCCAGAGCTTGATGCGGACCATATCATTGTGTTTCCATCCAATGGAGAATGGTCATCTCCTGAGAACAAGGAAGCTTTGAAGCTACTTGATAGCAAGTTGTGGAAATCCCTTCCAGCCGTCAAAAACAATAAAGTATATATGATGGAGAGATCACACTGGCAATCAGGGGCAATCACAGCAAACTCAATGAAAATAGATGATCTTCTGGAAAAAATGACGCCATAAGTGACAGCGATAATGTAATTCCACAAAAAGAAAGTTCTTCAACCAGGGTTGAAGAGCTTTCTTTTTTCGTTTAGACTATTCTCAATGATAACTATTCTCAATTAAGGACGATGACGATGCCTCATACCATAGAACAAATTCTACCTATGCCCTGGCTGTGTTCACTTCAGCATATTCAATATATTCAAACCTCTCACCTTGAACCTAACAATCGCGTAGAATACACCTCGTCAGACAGCCATTCTATCGTTGTAGTGACCCAAGGACAGGGAGAGCTGATGGCGCAAGATGTCATGTTCAAGTTAAACCAAGGGATGATTCTGTTTGTCCCCTCCGATCTACCCGTCTTACCTTTGCAATATGGAGCTGGTTCAGAATCCAAGCTGCATTATTATAAACTTAATCTGGTCTCTGGTGAGACAAGCAAGAATGCTTCTATCACTCAACTCGAAGAGAGAAGTCCTACTTTTCAGCAAACGCAAGTCATTTCGGAATCATTATCACCTATTGAGTTGTCCTACACCCCTTGGAGCTCCTGTCTGGAAATATTGGATCAACTGTTACAGCAGCAGGCGACAGAGGATTGGTTGAAACATTGGGACTGGCAGCTTCGTTTCCAGGAATGGTTCAGGACCCTGCTTCTGCAAAATGATTCAAGAAATGCTTCCATGGATCATCGAACTCGCTTACAACAATCCATTCGCTATATCCGTGATCATTACAACCAACCCATTACGGTGGACGATCTGGCTGCGGATATACAGCTCACAAGGTCCAGCTATACGCGACAATTCAAGGAGATGACCGGCAAGCTTCCTCTGGATTATGTGAATTCAATTCGCTTGGAACGTTCCAAACAACTGCTGCAGCTCACAGATGATCGGCTGCACGACATCGCCCAGAATGTTGGGTTCAGTAACGAATATTATTTCAGCCGCCGATTCAAGCAATATGCAGGCATCTCACCGGGTGTATACAGACGTCATTATCGTCAGGACGTTCGTGTATTTGCACCGTATCTGGAGGATTTTGTGCTGGCGCTTGGCGTGGAACCAGTGCTTCAATTCTCTCACCACTCGTGGGGTAAACAGCACTATTTGGGATTGGATGATGTTCCTGAATTCGATGTGGCTCATCAGGATGCAATGTTCCAAGAGAGCCACAAGCCGGACTTTATTATGCTGAGTGATGGCTATGAGCGGTGGAATCTGGACCGTTTCGAACAGGTGGCGCCTACGTTTTATGTGAACCATAGGGGAGAGGACTGGCGAGCCATATTAAGATCGACAGCGGATGTATTGGGAAAAGGAGATCGGGTTAGGGACGTCGTAGGTTCCTATGAAGAAAAGGCTCGTGAGGCCAAGTCTTTATTAAAACGTTCCACGCAAGGAAAGACGGTAGCCTTTTTACGGATTTCTGCGACTGAAATGGTGTTGTATGGTGTACAGCAGGGTTATGTAGGACCTGTTATGTATCAGGATCTGGGGTTATTGCCGCATCCTCTGGTGCAGCAGTGGGCACTTCAGAAACGGCGGGTCAGTATTGGACTTGAACAACTGGGTCAATTGCAAGCCGACCATTTATTCATTACGTTTGACTGTCTGGATTCTGCAATGATCGGAGATGAACGGAAGTTGCTGGACAGTAGGGAATGGCAGCAGCTTTCCGCGGTGAAAAACGGATGTGTATACGAAGTGGACTTTATGGCGTGGATGAATTACGGTGTTATCTCCCATGGGAAAAAAATTGATGATATCCTGCGCGTGTTGGCCTAGACGCGAGGATCGGAAAATGAGCAGCCTGTACCCCAGCTGCATCAATTGAAAGACCATATTTATGAATTACAGTTAAAAAGGCGGCTGACTCATTGTCAGTCGCCTTTTTGGTGTGAATTCAAAAAGAAATCAGCGCGTCCACTTAGTTGGAGGAACGCAGTTTTAGAATGCCATGAATCTAGGCTCTTTCCATCACAGCGAAGTAGTTATTTTCATCATCTGCAAAGTTGAAGACTCTTCCGCCCGGAATCGTTACCAGCTCACCAAGCGTAACCTGCTTGCTGGCCAAGTCCGCATAGAGCCGATCGAGATCTTTGGTGAAAAACATGAGCGAAGGTGTACCCAGATTTAACTCAGGGGACATTTTGGCCACGAATTCCTTGTCGTGAAGGATGATGGTTGTCTCTGCACCTTCTTCAGGAGCAATTTCAATCCAGCGCATACCCTCGCCGTTGACTTCGGAGACCACGTGAAAGCCTGCTTTTTCTGTCCAAAATTGCAGGGCCTTGTCCTGATCGTTAACATACAACATGATTTGACCAACTTTGCTAAACAATGATACCCACTCCCCTGTTTTCGTAATAATCCGACTTGAGATGATAAGGTTCGCTATTCTTAAGTTCATTTGTGTGAGTCAAGCTATATATTACCATAAAACTCTTTGGAAAAACGTTTACATTCCGAGTACAAAATGCGTATGCAGATGTCCTTGACTGCGCGTTTGCATCATACCATTAAAAAGAGGGTGATTCGCCACAAGCGAATACCTCTAAGCATAGCCATGGAATGGCAGATGGGAGCGCTGTAATGACGACACGAGTAGTTCTGTTGGAAGAAGGCACGGCAGAGATGAAAGGACTATTGGGCAGTAAAGGAGCCACGCTTGCGGAGTTATGCCAGGCGGGATGGCCTGTTCCGGCAGGATTCACCATTACAACGGAATACTGTCACGAGTTCCTTAGCTACTCTGAACCACCCTATGCCGAAGGTTCCGAAGAGCTTGGCAGGGCAGTTCACCAGCTGGAACAGTATATGGGCACAGCCTTTGGTGATCCGGAGGCTCCGCTTTTACTTGCTGTGCAATCCAGCGACGTGCTTCCCCAGGATGCAAACTCCTTGGTTCTGCTAAACGTAGGTCTTAATGACGTCACAGTAGAAGGCTTGGCCCGGCGCATCAACAATCGCCCCTACGCACTGAACTGTTACCGGATGCTGCTGCAGAATTATGGCTGCTTGGTTCATGGCATCCCGCATAAGGTCTTTGATGAACGCCTGGGTGATATTACGAGTTGGGATGAAACGAGACTCGAGTATGCTATTGCCCAATATAAAGACGTCATTGAAGAACAGGGGGGGCCCTCGTTCCCTCAGGATGTACAGCTTCAACTGCACAGGGTCATACAGGCGTTTTCTCATCTAGATCGAGGAGTGCTAAACCGGAGCTTGAGCTCCGCTGGGATCGTGCATGGTATGCCGGTTTTGATTCAAGTGATGGTGAATGGAGAGTGTGGGGACCGCTGTGGAAGCGGTACAATGTACTCACGTCATCCGATGACCGGGGTCAAAGGAATCTACGGCGAATACATGACCTCTGCAGGCTCCGGGTCTGACCTGGAAGAACTGGAGCAGATCAGGCATGCGGAACCAGAGTTGTATGGCCTGCTGCTGCAAGCGGGCAATGAGCTGGAGAGAGTGAATACGGCTGTTCAGGAAATTAAATTTGTCATTGAGTCGGGAAAGCTTTACCTTTTACAAGCCCGGGATGCACGTTTAACTCCTGAAGCAGAACTCAGAACGATCGTGGATTTTGCAAACGAAGGTCTGATAACCAGGGAAGAGGCACTGCTGCGTGTCGAGTCTTCTAACGTAACTCCCACATCTGAACTTCAGCAGCTGCTTGCATGGGCAGATGATGTGAAAAATATAACGGTGCTTGCAAATGCAAGTCATCCTCGTGATGCGGCCATAGCCCGCACGCTTGGAGCTGAGGGAATTGGCATTTGCCGAACCGATCATATGTTATTGTCTTCCTCACGGATGCCGTATGTACAGAAGATGGTGCTGGCGGAAACCGACGATGAGCGCAAACGCGGTCTGGAGCGTCTGCTGCCCATGCTGCAGTCGGATGTCCAGCAGATTTTTGAGGAAATGAACGGATTTCCGGTAACGATAAGACTTCTCGATCCTCTCTTTTATGAGCTGCTCCCAGATGTGGAAGAATTGGTGGAACGTCGAGAGGTATTACAGGCACAGGCAGGTCATGCAAGAGGACATGATGTGAATCTGGAGGAGCTCGATCGAAAGATTCAGCTTGTCGAGCGGCTGCATGAGCAGCATCCGATCAGCAGGCAGTATGGATGTCGTCTTGGAACCGTTTTCCCGGAAATATATGAAATGCAGGTGGAGGCCATCTTTCGTGCGGCGCTCAAAAGCATTCGCCATGGACTATGGGTTCGCCCGGAGATTCTTGTAACGTCAAGAGGACCCGGTAGTGAACTCCAAATGATCAGAGAACTGATTGATCAAGTGGCTGAACAGATTCTGGGGGAGGAGAGACGTCACTGCCATTACAGGGTAGGCTCGATGATCGAAGGGGCTCAAATGGCTCTGACTGTGGCACATCTAGCCAGGCAGGCTGATTTTCTGTCGTTTGGAACAGAGATTCTGCTTCTGGATGGCGGGGAACAAATGCTGGAACGCGCTGTCGTTCAGGCTAGACTCCGTAAACCCCATCTGAGCGTAGGTCTCTGCGTGGAGGACC
The DNA here is from genome assembly GCF_039831995.1 of Paenibacillus pabuli. NCBI lineage: Bacteria > Bacillati > Bacillota > Bacilli > Caryophanales > Paenibacillaceae > Paenibacillus > Paenibacillus pabuli. The sequence continues at coordinate 1,513,161 of NZ_JBDOIO010000003.1, read as the reverse complement.
ATGTTGACTTGAGTACTTTTACTTACAGCCAACGTATGGGTATGGATTACGTAAGCTGTCCGCCTGAGCAGGTGGCTTTGGCCCGAATTGCTGCAGCGCAAGCCGTACTCATTGCACGGATGCAGAACAGTGACGTACAGAATAATGATATATCGACGACGGCTTAAATGGAGGCAGCTGGCAAAATTCAATAAGCGTCTTCCTACCAGCAAACTATAAATTGTAGTAGACTTGTTTGTCCAAATCTCGAATCATATGGATGATGCAATATGCTGGTTACAGGAATTCGGGTCCGTTCATGGAATACAAATAGTAAAACTGTTATACTGAAATATGCGTTTTGTAAAATGAACGTAAAAATTTCAGATAAGGGTTGAAAGCGACCATGTTAAATTCCAAAAATGAACGGACCTCCTCACGGATTTTGTTTGCCGTCTTGTTTATTCTTATGCTGCTGAAGCTGTCGCTTTTGCGGTATTTCTTTTTCCAAGGGCTGTCCGGAGTTGGTCTGGTGACTGATGCACTGGGAGCTCTGACCGTGGTGTGCATCCTGGATCTCATTGTGCCAAAACGCTGGAAGCGGATCGTGTACGGCGGGTTTAACCTGCTCTTTTCCCTCGTACTATTCGCTGCAACGCTGTATAACGTGCATTTCAGTTCGGTACCCACATATACGGCACTCAGCGAGATCGGTCAGGTTGCACAGGTACGTGGCAGTATCGGACCTCTGATCCGGCCTTCCCATTTTTTGTTCTTTGTTGACATCGTGCTCGCACTGCCGGTTTGGCTCATTATGCGCCGTCGACGTTCGGGTGTAAGGAACGGAAGTTATCGGGATAGCGGTTTGCATTTCGGAAAAATGCGTAGAAGATACTGGGGCAAGCTAGGGGTAGCTCTCACGGCAGCATTCTGTATCGTGTTGTCAGGCAGTTTTATTGTCAAAGGCGAAACTATTGATAACGAACTGGTGCGAGCTGAGAATCTCGGATTTTTGAATTATCAGGTGTCCTCGGCCATCCTGACGAGCAAGGAAAACGAAGCGATTGCAAACGGTAATATTAATGAAACGATCGAGAAGATTAATCAACTGGTGAGCAAATATCCATATCAGGATAAAACAAGCCAGGGATCGGCGATCAAAGCCAAATATTTTGGTCAGGCCAAAGGCAGCAATCTGATTGTACTGCAATTGGAATCCTTTCAGAATTTCCCGATTAACGCTTCCCTGGATGGCCAGGTGTTGACACCGGTTCTGAACGATTTAGCCAAAGAAAGCTATTATTTCTCTCATTTTTTCCAACAGATCGGTCAGGGAAACACCTCGGATGCCGAGTTCATGTCGAATACATCCATCTATCCAACAGGAGTCGTTCCGATGTCAGCCGGATATAGTGACCGCGAACTGCCAAGTCTTCCGAAGCTGCTTCGCAACGAAGGCTACCAGTCGGAGACTTTTCACGTCAATGACGTGTCGTTCTGGAACCGGAACAAGATGTATCCTGCCCTCGGGTTTGATCGATACTTCGACAAGCCGAGCTTCGAGAATGACCGCTTTAACGATTTTGGCCCATCGGATGAGGAGTTATATCGTGTAGGTGTGGAAAAAATGGCTGCACATCAGGCGGCAAACCAGCCGTTTTATGCCCAGTTCATTACTGCATCGAGCCACTCACCGTTCACGGTTCCAGTGGATCGCGCGCGCATTACTATTCCTGCAGCGATTACAAACACATTGCTTCACGATTATCTGCAAGCCATTAATTACACCGATTATGCGGTCGGTCAGCTTATTGATGAGTTGAAAGCGAACGGGTTATGGGAAAATACGACACTCGTCATCTACGGCGATCATTTCGGCTTGCCCGAAAATAGCGAGATTACGGAACAGATACAGGCTAACCTGAAGGTTCCATATGATGGCAAAGTGAGCCGTTTTAATATCCCGCTCCTGATTCACACGCCAAACCAGGCCAAAGGTCAAGTGATTGAACAGCCGGGTGGCCAGCTCGATATTTTGCCGACAGTCATGAATCTGATGGGTGTCTCATTAAAAGATGAACAGTTTACTGCATTTGGGCATGATCTGCTGAATATGGACCACAATGCATTCGGTATACGTTATTACTTGCCGACAGGCTCGTTTGTAAACAATGAGATTATGTTTATTCCAGGAGCAGGTTTTGATGACGGAACAGCGTACTCGCTTAAAACTTATGAGCCGGTTACCGATCTGGAGCCGTATCGTTCAGATTACGAGCATGTGCTCAGCCTCATGAGACTATCTGACGAGTATGTGAAGCTGCTGCCCAAACGAGCACCATAATTGGAACGGCAAGCTCTGATTCAGATAAGAATGCCACCAGCTGCAAATGCTGGTGGCATTTTTTTATTCAGTGTTCAAAGCACCGTGTATATAAAGGAGTGGAGAGGTCCTATTTTCGATCGCCTGTCCAGATAGCAGAGTAAAGGATTTTGAAACTGTAATTATTAATGTTACAATGAACTGAGCGTAAATTTTGCAAAAGAAAAATACAGCCAGCAACGCAAACGACGAGAGGAATGAATATAGATGAAACTTAGTGTACTCGAACATGGACATATCAATGAAGGGCGAAGTGTGCAGGACACGCTTCAAGAGACAGTGACTTTAGCGAAGCATGCCGATGAACTTGGGTACTCCAGGTTCTGGATGTCTGAGCATCATGGCAGCGGAGCACTGTCCTTCTCCAGTCCGGAGGTCATGATTGCTCATGTCGCAGCTCATACCGGTCGGATACGGGTAGGTTCCGGTGGCGTAATGCTGCCTCATTACAGCGCCTATAAAGTCGCGGAGAACTTCCGTCTGCTGGAGGCATTGCACCCTGGACGAATTGATCTCGGCATTGGCAGAGCGCCAGGCGGCATGCCTATTGCGAGCCGGGCACTGAATGAAGGCAAAGCTTCACATGTACAATTTTTCCCGCAGCAAATCGCTGACCTGGGTGGTTATTTCCACGAGCAGCTGCCGGAGGATCACCGTTTTGCATCGCTGGTAGCTGGACCGTCTGTACCAACAGTGCCTGAAGTGTGGCTGCTGGGCTCCAGTTCGGAAGGTGCCCGAATTGCTGCAGCACAGGGAACGTCATATGCATTTGCACAGTTTTTCGGAACACCTGGCGGAGAAGAAGCGATGAAATACTATCGCAGACATTTCAAACCATCGATCCTGAATGACAAACCTCATTCCATGATTGCCGTAGCGGCCTTCTGTGCAGAGACGGAGGAGGAAGCAGCAGAACTGGCCCGTAGTAATGAGCTGTTCTTTTTGCGTCTGGGCCGAGGATTAGAGCAGAATTCGTTTCCTTCGCTGGAAACAGTTCATAATTACCCTTATACAGCGATGGAAATGGAACAGATTCGTCAGCGCCGCTCCTTCTCCATTGTGGGTACACCTGATCAAGTGAAGGACAAAATTACGGCCATGGCAGAACGCCACGAAGCGGACGAAGTCATTATTGCATCAGCCATTCATTCGTTTGAAGCACGTCTGCGCTCTTTTAGCCTGATTGCTGAAGCTTTTGGTCTCAAGAAGGATTAGAGTCGGTTGAACGGGAATGTATATTCTAACGGGTTGGGGTCCCGCTATGCGGGGCTTCCAATGCATTCTTGTGTAAGTAGAAAGGAGGAATTCACATTCGCAGATGTATCATCAGTGATATTCATGGCTGTTATGATGAATTCAATGCGCTGCTTCGTCAAGTGAATGTTGATCTCAATCAAGATGAACTGATTCTCCTTGGAGATTATGTGGACCGGGGACCGAAAAGCCGGCAGGTGGTTGAACAGATTATGCAGCTAAGAGAGAAGCACGGTGTTGTGGTCATCAAGGGCAATCATGATGCGATGATGGTCAAAGCCCTGATGAATGATGTGGAAGAGTATGACAGGCACTGGATTCGCAATGGCGGATTGCAGACTCTGGGCAGTTATGTGGAAATCCATTTTGATGAAGAACAGATCGATTGGTCTGCCTATACGGAAGCCAAGCAATGGATTCGCAGCAGGTACGAGCATCATCTCCGTTTTCTGAGTGAACTTCCCCTTGTTTATGAAGTACCCGGTTATATTTTTGTGCATGCAGGAATCAATCCGGACGTGGAGGATTGGCGAGGCCAGCCTGAACGGGATTTTATCTGGATTCGGGAGGCATTTTATACCAGGCCCACTTCAATCCCGGGTACGGTGGTATTCGGACACACACCTGTGAAGCACCTGCATGATCATGCTGATATCTGGTTTGACCCAAGCGGAGACAAGATTGGTATAGACGGTGGATGTGCATATGGTGCACAATTGAACCTGCTTGAGATCGGTGAGGATGGCAGTTTACAGAAGTTCCATGTAAAAAAGGGAGAGACTGGAGAGGGCTCGGCCGATTAAAATTTGCATTGCGTATCCAGGTTCTCTATGCTACTTTATATTTTTATAAAGGTTACTTGATTATCAATACATACCATAGAAGTCGAGGGGAATGAACCGAGTTTTGGCTATTTATAATTTGGATCAACTTCAGCATCACATCCTGCTCTGCAACGGCGGTACTTGCATGCGGAACGAAGGCGAGGAAGTCACTCAGGCTGTACGGGATGAGATTCTTAAGCAGCAGGCCGGTGGATTTATTCACACGACACGAACACGCTGTAATGGGCGGTGTGACGATGCTTGTGTGACGATCGTGTATCCGCAGGGAGACTGGTATGGCAAAATGACTCCGGAATCCGGCCGGGCATTGGTACAGGCACTTTGTGAAGGGGAGAAGCTGGAGAGTCACCTGATTGCGAACGTGGCTCAAGTGGCTTCCAAATAGAACGCAGGATTTCCCCCATGTCCCGTGAAGAGGGGAACCCTGAGAACGATTTTCAATCAATTCGCTGTAAAGGGATTGGAATTAAGTCTTACTGACGCTATAATCAGTAAGGGTATGAATTGAAATATGACATTATTATTCTAAATCAGAATTGACGGAGGGCTATGAATATGGAAAAAGCGTTAATCTTCGGTCACAAAAATCCCGACACGGATACCATATGTTCTGCAATTGCTTATGCAGATCTCAAAACAAAACTGGGACAGGACGTTGAAGCTGTGCGTCTTGGTGAAGTGAACGGCGAAACCCAGTTTGCACTGGATCATTTCAAAGTGGAAGCACCACGTCTGATCAAAACGGCTGCGAACGAAGTAAACAAGGTTATTCTGGTCGATCACAACGAGCGTCAGCAAAGTGTAAGTGATATTGAGGAAGTGACCGTGGCTGAAGTTATTGACCACCACCGTATCGCTAATTTCGAAACAAGCCAGCCTCTGTATTTCCGTGCAGAACCAGTAGGTTGCACAGCAACCATTTTGAATAAATTGTACAAAGAAAACGGCGTTGAAATTAGCGCACCGATTGCAGGACTAATGTTGTCCGCGATCATCTCGGATTCCTTGTTGTTCAAATCCCCAACTTGCACGGAGCAGGATGTAGCAGCAGCACGGGAGCTGGCTGCTATTGCGGGTGTGGATGCTGACAGCTACGGCTTGGATATGCTGAAAGCTGGCGCGGATCTGAGCCAAAAAACAATCGCAGAACTGATCTCCCTGGATGCAAAAGAATTTGTCATGGGACAAGCCAAAGTGGAAATTGCACAAGTGAACGCCGTTGACGTTAACGATGTGCTTGTGAAACAACCTGAACTTGAAGCAGCTATCGAAGCGATAATTTCAAGTAAAGGTCTGGATCTGTTCCTATTCGTCGTAACGGACATCCTGAACAACGATTCCGTTGCACTGGCTTACGGTGAGTCTACTAAAGCGGTTGAACAAGCTTACAATGTGACACTTTCCAATAGTAAAGCACTGCTGAAAGGCGTTGTGTCTCGCAAATCACAAATTGTCCCTGTTCTGACGGAAGCATTCAATAACCTGTAATTGAACCATCGAACACGAACATAGCGTTAGACTAATCCAAGCCTGCTCTGATCTGTCATAGGTCAGGACAGGCTTTTGTTGTAAAGGAGGATACACCATGATTATGAACGAAAAGATCAAAGCATCCGAGATTGAACTGACCGGACTAAACGGCGAAGATCTCGGTATTATGTCCACAAAAGAAGCTTTGGCACTTGCCAAGCAGCATAAAGTGGATCTGGTATGCCTGTCCCTGATGACAAGCCCGCCGCCCTGCAAACTCATCCGTGCCGGAGCAGCCATACAGGAAGCTCAACAGGAGAAGAAAAAATCCGGTAAATCGGCGGACAAACGCAAGGTTAAGGAGATTCGTCTCAACTTGCAGATGGAAGACCATGACCGGGATACGAAACAAGCTCAGGCGGAACGTATCTTGAAAAAAGGTGACTCGGTTAAGCTGGTCATACAGGTTCACGGAAGCAAAGAAGGCGCCGCAGGTAAGGAGTGGGCCGAGCAGCTAAGCAAGTCTCTGGCTGAATACGGCAGTAAAACAACAGGTGTACAGGTAAGTGGCAAGCAGGTTGTTGTCCAGCTGGACCCAAACGCATAACAGGTTAATTCGTGCCTGTTCGTGCAGAAGAATGGCCCGCGTGGAAGGTTACCCGTGTTTCCGCTAAAAAAAGCCCAATGAAAAAACAGATCCACTGCTTTTTCATTGGGCTTCCATATATCACGGTCACACATTTTATCTTTCCTCTGTATCTCGATCATCCTAAGTCCAGCTTCATGTTCGCAGATACCGGCTGCCACCAATCCGTACATATAATTGTCCGGGTAATACAGGTGTAGTTCCTGCAGGTGCATTCATATCACTATTTTCGGCGAAACGGGATAGATAATAAAAATCGGGATAAATCACGTTATCCATTAAGTAAGCTGAAACTTTGCTTCCGGGAGTACGGAATTGATTCAATGTGCGAATAATCTGTCCCCCCGAGGCAATGCCAATGCCATGACCATAATACAGATCTTCACGCAGCATGATCGTATTTTCCCCTTGCCACTCTGGCGTTTCGGAAGAGACATCCGGGTTTTTGAAATAGAGTACATCTCCGGGAAGTGCCGTATGGCTGCCGTTCTTCTCAGTTAAGCGGAGATCGCTGTCATAGTGCCAATCGAAGAGCAGCAAGTTCCGAAAGAGCGAATTAAATGCCTCTTCACGAATACTCCCAAGCACGCCACCGTACAGCACAATCACAGTTGCGGTTGCGCATTCAAATGCATACAGGGAACCATTCCTCCAAATGTCCCGAATACCCTCGGCCGGAGTGACATTCGGCTTAAGTTCAAACCCTCCCTCCTTGTTGAGATTCCAGTAGGCGGGGTTACATCTGGATTTCTCAAATGAAGCAAAGCTGACCCCGCTCGCATCCAATCCCTCAGCTGCATGGACCAGAGAGGCCCGAAGTTTCCATTCGAATTGAAGATGATCCAGAGTCTGATAGGAATATATAGTCGGTCTGTTCTGAAGCTGCTGCAACCAGTGCCATTCAAAAGCAGACCATTGGGTTGGTACCAAATCAAACGGTTGATTCGCAACGATGATCATGAAAGACAACCTCCGTTTCGTTGAATGAGGGGATAAAAAATGTCGATTTATGCACAAAAGATTCATTGAATATCGTTTAATCCTCATCCCATTTGGGGTACTACTCTATAGATGAAGTTATGTACAGCACAAGCTGTTGATTACGAATAATATGAATGAAAGAATAATTTGAAAAAAGGAGGATAAGCGGTGTCGAATCCAATTACAGAGAGTCGCTCTCTGTTTGAGCAATTATACAAATATGCACCAATCGGCATTGCTGTCGCTTCACACGTAAATGGACGTTGGCTGCAACTTAATCCTGCGTTCTGTGAGATGCTGGGATTCAGTGAACATGAGCTCATTGACTCACCGTTTGCACATATAATCCATGATGCTGACCAGGAGATAGAGAAATTCCAGGCCAAGTTCTGGGATATGAGCAACGGAGTAAGCCAGATGTATGAGACGGAAGTCCGTTTGAAACGTAAAGACGGTACTCTACTGTGGTCGACCATAAGAGCTTGTATAGTTAGAGATGAAGTGAACAATGATCCTCTCTATCTGCTCGTGCAGGCAGCGGATATTACGAGACAAAAGGAATCGGAGCAGCATTTGCTTGAGCAGCGCAAACAGTTGGAGGAGAGCACCCGAATCGCTCGCATGCTTACGGAGTCTTCTTTGGATCTGATTGCTATACATCACGCCGATCAGGAACGAACCTTCAAATATGTTTCACCGGCCAGCCTTGGAATGCTGGGGTACAAGCCAGAAGAAATTGTCGGCCAATCGGGATTATTCTGTATTCATCCGAACGATATTCCTCTTGTTGAGGCTTATGTTGCAGGACAGATCCAAGGTCTGGCACCGGACCGTATCAGTTATCGTCTGCAGCACAAGAACGGTTCTGTGGTGTGGGCAGATACAATAACTCACTATATTTATGACCAGCAAGGAAACCTGCAGGAGATGATTGCAGTCACCCGGGATATTACGGCGAGCAAAAAGCAGGAGCAGAGTCTACAGGAGTATCAGTCACTCTTTGACTGTAATCCATTAGGCGTAGCTTCGCTTGATCTGGAAGGGAATTTGCTGAAAGCGAACGTCGGCCAGGAACAATTGACGGGACATTCCAAGGAGGAGCTGCTTAGTCAATCCTTTGATCATTTGATTGATCCGGTGGATCTGGCCAAGACCCGATATCATTTTGAAGAGTCTGTCAAAGGAGAAGCCCAAAGCTATGAGATCGGGCTGATCCACCAAGACGGACGCCGAATTGAAACCAGAGTTATCAATGTTCCCATTATCCTCGAGGATCGAGTTGTTGGCGTGTACGGAATCACAAGTGATATTACGGAGTCCAAAAGATATGTGGAGGAAATCGAGAATCTAAGCTATGAACGTGCCCTGATTCTTAATGCGATGTCTGAAGGGGTTATTGGACTCGATCAGAACGGGAAACTGATATTTGCCAACCCCGCTGCTGCCGAGATGATGGGTTTCTGTCCAACCGAGATGAAAGGTGTACACTTCGAACAGATTATTCTGCAGATGCAAAACGAGGCCATCCCTTATCCTGTCCATGAAACACCGATAGTAAAGGCTGTGCGTGAAGGTCGCAGTCTTCCTAGGTCGGAATCCATCTTTTGGAGGCAGGATGGCTCCAGCTTCCTCGCGGAATTTCAGCTGAAACCGATTATGGATCAAGGAAATACCCGCGGAGGGGTGTTGGTGATCCGGGATATGACTTCGGTAAATGACATCATTCGTGCCAAGGAAGCAGCCGAGCAGGCGGACCGTGCCAAATCCGAATTTCTTGCAATTATGAGTCATGAGCTGCGTACACCACTGAACGGGATTATGGGTATGGCCAATCTGTTAAAAGAAACAGAGCTTGATGCAGAGCAATCCGGATTCGCAGAGATCATCATCGATAGTGGGGAGTCGCTGCTTCACATTCTTAATGAAATACTCGATTTTAGCAAAATTGAAGCTGGTAAAATGGATCTGTCGCGCGACGCAGTGGATATCCAGGAGATCTTGGCGAATGTTGTAGAGTTGTTTGCCCTGAAAGCTGCCGAAAAAAATATAGAGCTGTATTGGGAGATGTCTGACCGGATTCCTGAGCGTGTTAGGGGGGACGAAACCCGAATTCGTCAGATTCTGATCAATCTGGTGGGCAATGCGGTTAAATTCACGGAGAAAGGCAGCATTCAGATTCGCGTGGATGCAAATGCCGCCGAAGATGGTGATCCGAACAAACTCCAGCTTTCTTTTGTCGTAAAAGATACGGGAATCGGCATCCCCATGGAAAAACAGCATCAATTGTTTCAATCCTTCTCCCAGCTTGATCCGGCCATTAATCGCAAATATGGTGGAACCGGTCTTGGACTTGCAATTAGCAAAAAGCTGGTTGAATTAATGGATGGTGCGATTGGGGTGCATAGTGAAATCTCCAAGGGAGCCGAATTTCATTTTACACTGCTGCTTGAGAAGTGGCAGGACGAGTCTGGTGATGGAATGGAGGCAGCAGATGACACTTGGAGCGATGATGATCCATCCCTGCTGGCAGCAAATATTCGCATTTTGATAGCTGAGGATCAGCCTGTAAACAGCCACCTGATGGAGGAGTTGCTGCGTAAGCTCGGGGGCGTGTGTGACATCGTTGAGAATGGAGAGGAAGCGGTTCGCGCACTCGAGAGGGAATCCTACGATATCGTCTTCATGGATATTAAAATGCCCATCATGGACGGGATCGAAGCAACCTGCAAAATAAGACAAAGTCATCCCGAGATACCGGTCATCGCTGCAATAACGGCATTCGCGGGTGCGAGTGATCGTGAAGCATGCCTGGAATGCGGAATGCAGGATTTTATCAGCAAGCCGTTCAGTTCATCCGAAATTACCCGTGTACTGCGCACCTGGGTACCCTATATCCGGGCTCATCGCTAAAATGTGGGACATTAATGATGAGAAAAAGCGAGGTAAAACCAAGAAACCTGCTCCCGGTTAGAGGGGCAGGTTTCTTGGTTTATAACCATAGTCCACGTCCAAAAGGATCAGGACCATCCTCCGATCAACCCGGAGAGGGTTACGCATTCATCATCTTCCAGTTCCGCAATTAATGTAAGTTCTTCCTGATCGCTAGGATCAACGGAGAACAATTCGCGGCGTCCATCTTCGTGTTTAATAATAACCAGCTGGTTGCCGCTCTTTGTATCAAACTGGTACTTAACTCCGATACCAGGCAGTGGGCATTCCCGGATATTCATGAAACCTGTCACCTCTTTAGTTATTCCATAATAAATTTAACCGTTCACACAGTACGGATGTATTCTACTATCCATAACACGGTTTGGCAAGTCAAACATCCAATTATGCTCCAGTTTTAACATTTGCCGGGTAAGTTATCCCATGCGGCGGCGTCTTGTCCGTTTGCGACGGACAAAAAACCAGATGAGCAGTGCAGCGACAACAATCAAAGCCATGACTGCGGTAATGATAATGTTACGAATGTTGGGAACCTGTACCGTCAGATCCAGTGTATTCGAATGGAGGGGAGAAATGTGCCAGGTAAGTGTCTTCCCCTGATCTTCAACCAGGTCTGCGTTGGAATTTTCGGCTTTGATCGGCAGACTCAATTTGAAATCAAAGTTCACATCTTTGAGCAGCAGGTTTTTAAGGAAGCTGGGCACCTTGTTGATCTGATCCTTGATCTCCCCATCCGGCATGGATTCCATCAGGTCAGCGGTTGCGGTAACGTGAAACCTGGAAGTGAAGAAGCCTGGTTCCGTTGTCTGCTCAACCTGGATACCTTCTGGAAGCTGGGACATATCGAAGCTTGCGGTTGTACTGCTTTTTTCATAATGGGTTGTTGCTGAGAGCTGCTTCCGTTCTCCTTCGTCGACGACCTCCGCCTGGAAGTTGTTTCTCTTCAGGACATCCTCGAGCAGGGGCATCAGATTGTCCTGTCCAATCTTCCCGAGCGCGGATTCGGTTACGCCGAGATTGATATCCAGATCAGTTGAACCATCCAAGTTGACGGTCAGATGGGCTTCTCCATCGGCACAAGCCGATAGAATTACCAGTGTGAGACCAAGCATAATTGTAAGAAATAGATGACGTAAGGGAATACGTTTCGACATTGATTTCAACCTTTCTAAGTAAGCGATTTGCATAAGCCCATGCTGCATTAAATCCATTTTTTTATTAATCATAGAGTTATAGTATACACCGGAAATATGGCGGATGAAACTTCTGGTAAGTCACCCCCATTGGAATAGAACTTCAATAGGATCTTTTGGATGCTGTTCCGATCGTTGTGCAATACTAGTTTAGAATTAAAATTAAAGATGTCGTATTTTTGTCAATGTTAGGACAATTCAAAAGGCGTTTCAACGTGTAAACTGGTTATAGTATGTTGATCAATCGGATGCAGGGAGGGGTACATTCATGACATACATCATTATTCTAATTGCAGTAATGGTTGTGGGAATGGCCGGAATGGGCTGGTTCTTTCAGATTCTTGACAAAGACAAAAGCTAAACCATAAATTACATGGAATGAGACAAGCCATAAGCTTGCTTCGCGCGTATGCGAGGCAGGTTTATTTGTTTTTGGCAGATTGTTTTCCTGATGAGCTGTACATTTCGTTACTTCTATAAGATGTTTGTACCTTACATAAGTGCGTAATATATATAACGAAAGGTGTTGCACAATTTGACCGATGGACAAATATTTTTCGTAAAGATGGGATTTTTAGGCTGCTCTTTTGTATAATAGGGATTAGTCCAACTCGGGATATTTCCCGAAATATGCCTAACAGGAAAGGGTGTACATAAATGAAATTTAGTGAATATACGTATACACGTCCCGATCTGGAAAAAATCAAAACATCTTTCCGTGAGCTTCTGAAAGGCTTCGAAGCAGCGGCTACGGTGGAAGAGCAGAGCGGATTCATGGATCAGATTAACGCACTGCGCAGTGATTTTGAGACAATGGCGCAATTGGTCTATATCCGTCACTCCATTGATACGAATGATACGTTCTACAAAGCAGAAAACGAATTTCTGGATGAAAGCTCCCCGATTATTCAAGAATACATCACCGATTATTATCGGGCACTGGTTAACTCGAAATTCCGTGCGGAACTGGAGCAAAAATGGGGAAAACAGCTGTTCCAGCTGGCAGATCAGTCCCTGAAAACATTTAGCCCGGAAATTATTGAGGACCTTCAGAAAGAGAACAAACTGTCCACGGAATACAATCAATTGATTGCTTCTGCCAAAATTCCGTTTGAAGGCGAAGAACGTACGTTGCCACAGCTGCATCCGTTTGAACTGTCTACAGACCGTTCGATGCGGGAGCGTGCTTCGGAAGCAAGATATGCGTTCATGGCTGAGCACGAAGCGGAATTTGATCGCATTTACGATGAGCTTGTGAAAGTGCGTACGCAGATCGCAAAAAAATTAGGCTATCCAACCTACGTGGAGCTTGGTTACGATCGCATGAATCGGACCGACTATAACGCCGAGATGGTCGCCAACTTCAGAGCGCAGGTTCGTGATTATATTGTGCCCGTTGCCACGAAGCTCAGAGAGCGTCAGCGCAGCCGGATCGGTGTGGATACGCTCTATTTTTATGATCAGGGTTTCAGCTTCAAGACAGGTAACCCGACTCCAAAAGGTGATCCGGACTGGATTATTGAAAATGGTAAAAAAATGTATGCTGAGCTGTCACCCGAGACGGATACGTTCTTCCAGATGATGACGGAGAACGAACTGATGGATTTGGTTAGCAAAAAGGGCAAGCAGGGCGGAGGATACTGTACCTTCCTGAATGATTACAAAGTACCGTTTATTTTCTCGAACTTCAATGGTACTTCCGGCGATATCGATGTCCTGACACACGAAGCCGGTCACGCGTTCCAGGTGTATGAGAGCCGTCACTTTGAGGTGCCGGAATATAACTGGCCGACTTACGAATCGGCAGAGATCCATTCCATGAGCATGGAATTTTTCACTTGGCCATGGATGGAATTGTTCTTCAAGGAAGATACGGACAAATACAAGTTTGATCACTTGTCCTCCGGTTTGCTCTTTATTCCGTATGGCGTTGCCGTGGATGAATTCCAGCACTTCGTCTATGCTAACCCGGATGCAACACCGGCTGAGCGCAAACAGGCATGGCGCAGCATTGAAAAAACATACCTGCCGCACATCAACTACAAGGATAATGCCTATCTGGAGCAAGGTGGATTCTGGCACAAGCAGGGCCACATTTTCTCCTCGCCGTTTTATTACATCGACTATACGCTGGCTCAGATCTGTGCTTTCCAATTCTGGAAACGCAGTAACCAGGACATGAAGTCTGCATGGGCTGATTATCTGACGCTGTGCAAAGCCGGAGGAAGCCTCTCCTTCACAGGATTGGTTGAACTGGCAGGTCTCAAATCCCCATTCGAGGACGGTTGTGTCTCCTCTGTGATCGGTGATATTGAAGCATGGCTGGATGGAGTAGACGATAAAGCTCTGTAAGTAAGTTTTATTCAAACATGATACCTATCTCACCATACAGTGCTGACGGTAGATGATAAGATAATAATTTTTGGGAAAACGGCTTGGAACCTTTGGGTTTCAGGCCGTTTTTTTGCATGCAGCTACCATTTGTGAAATTAAAAGGGAAGGAGCGATTCTAGCACAAGCACTGTGGAATGTAACATTTTTGCATTGAATGTGATTTATTTCACTATATCTGAAAACGGATTCAGTTACACTAAAGACAGTAAATCAGGGGTTACAGGAGGCTGGTTCAGATGGCAACACATGCTTATTATGTTCCGCCCGTGAACTTGATGGGTAGGGGATGTTTACAGGAAGCAGGCAAGATGATTCAGGGCATGGCTATTCACAAAGCACTAGTTGTTAGTGATCGGCAGTTGATCTCTACCGGTGTAGCTGAACAGGTACTGTCTATATTAAGAAATTCAGGGTTAGACTACGTTGTATATGATGAAGTACAACCCAATCCAACGTGTCATAATGTGCATGAAGGCCTCAAAATGTATCAGGAACATGGCTGTGATGCCATTATATCGATAGGCGGAGGCTCACCCCAGGACGCAGCCAAAGCCATCGGCATTGTCGCTACCAATGGTGGACATATTCGGGACTACGAAGGATTGCATCAATCGCATCATAAGTCTGTACCGCTTGTAGCGTTCAATACGACCGCCGGTACATCGAGTGAGGTGACCATTAACTACGTGATTACAGATGAGGAACGCAAGGTGAAAATGGTGATGGTGGACCGGAACAGTCTGGTTTCCCTGTCAGTGAACGATCCGGAATTGATGCTCAGCAAGCCAGCCAGTCTGACCGCAGCAACAGGCATGGATGCTCTGACTCATGCGGTGGAAGCGATGGTGACACCTGGTGGATTTACAGTCACCAGCGCGACCGCTGCCGCAGCGGTTGAACTGATCTTTGAATATTTGCCGCGAGCGGTCAGAGACGGGAGCGACCTTGAAGCCAGGGAGCACATGACCTATGCCTGCTTCTTGGGAGGAATGGCTTTTAATAATGCGGGTCTCGGCTATGTGCATGCCATGGCACATCAACTCGGAGGTGTGTACGATCTGCCGCACGGCGTATGTAACGCCATGCTGCTCCCTTATGTGGAGGAGATGAACGCGAAGCATGTGCCCGGTAAATTCCGGCATATCGCCAAAGCCATCGGCATGAATGTAAAGGATAAGAGTGATGAAGAGTGCTCCATATATGTCATTGACGCTATTCGCCAGCTCTCCAGGGAAGTGGGCATTCCCGAGAAATTGTCCGAACTGGGCGTAACGGATCCCGATCTTGAGCTGCTTGCAGATAACGCGATGAAAGACGCCTGTGCCCCCGGCAATCCGTATCAGCCTTCAAGAGAAGAAGTGATAGAGCTTTTCCGCAAAATTATATAGATACGAATATCAACACCCCGAATAGAGTATGTCAGAAACAATAAATGAGCATGCAGATGAGCCAGGCGAAGTCCTGGCTTTTTGCCATGCCACAATGTGGGAGGTTACTTATTTTTCCATTTTAATCAATCGTACAAAAGCAAAAGGATTTTGATTCCCTACAGCGAATACAATAATCTAATCACAGAAGTATCCAAAAAAGGAGTGATATCGGCCTGAACTTTTGTCTTACGATTCCAGCAAGATTCCCCAGCCCGTTTCGTGTTTAATGTTAATTAGGATTATGGATTGCATTTATCACGGGGTACATGTTAATTTCGATTCCACCAATCACCTCTGCACAGCAAGTCAAGGCTACTCTGCAATAATCATCCTACTCAGACATGACAATGAATGACGTTCCGTTGCAATCTCGATCGAGATTCATATCAAGGTACACGGTTTGTCTGTACAGCATGCTCCTAATCATGACAACAGCGTCCACACAACAGAATATGGGATTATGGGCTCTGAAATGAACTAGAACGAATGCGCGTGGAGGAGGCTGTAATGATGGCAAAAAAAGAAGTTGTAGCGATGCTGCTCGCAGGAGGGCAAGGCAAAAGGTTAAAAGGATTGACCAAATCACTCGCTAAGCCTGCTGTATATTTTGGCGGGACATACCGGATTATTGATTTTCCTCTAAGCAACTGCTCCAACTCAGGCATCGACACCGTTGGTGTACTTACACAATACGAACCTCTGGTACTGCACTCATATATCGGCATCGGCAGCGATTGGGATCTGGACCGCAAAAATGGCGGAGTATATGTACTTCCACCACATGAGCGTGAAGACGGGAGCAGCTGGTATCGAGGCACGGCGGATGCGATATACCGAAACCTGAATTTCATCGAACAATTCGATCCAGAGCATGTACTCATACTTTCAGGCGACCACATTTACAAAATGGATTACGAAAAAATGCTCAGGTATCACAAGGAAAAGGACGCAGATTGCACCATATCCGTTATTGACGTTCCGCTGGAAGAAGCCAGCCGGTTTGGGCTACTTAACACCCACGATGATTACCGCATCTACGAATTCGAAGAAAAGCCTCCAGAACCCAAAAGCACACTTGCTTCCATGGGTATTTATCTCTTCAAGTGGGATGTACTGAAACGTTTCCTGATCCAGGACGAACAACAGGCATCCACCTCATACGACTTTGGCAAAGACATCATTCCCTTATTGCTTGAAAATGAAAAATCCTTATACGCTTATCCTTTTGAAGGCTATTGGAAAGACGTAGGTACCATCCGCAGTTTGTGGGAGTCCAACATGGATCTGCTGGATGAGGAAACACCGCTCAACCTGAATGATCCTGATTGGCGTATTTACACTCGCAATCCGAATCAGCCCGCGCAGTATATTTCGCCTGCGGCCAAGGTGCGGAATTGCATTATAAGTGAAGGCAGCATTGTACATGGTGAGGTGAATCACTCCATACTGTTCTACGGGGTGGAAGTTGGAGAGCAGAGTTCCATCATTGATTCTGTCGTGATGCCACGGGTGAAGATCGGTAAGAATGTCCGTATTCACAGAGCCATTATTGCGGAAGGGCTGGTCATTCCTGATGGAGCCTATCTATCTCCTGCGCCTGAGGATGAAAGTGACGTATTGCTTGTGGACCATGAAGAATTGGAACGTCAGCTTCAACAGGGAATGACAACGAAAGTTTAATCTGAGCCCAAAGGACGGTGCATGCGATGAAGCCATTAATCGGTGTTATTAACCTTGATCACGAACTTGAGGAATTGAAGGAATTGACGTACTTTCGCTGCGGAGCCGCGGTGCCTTACGCCGGGCGTTATCGTCTGATCGATTTTGTATTATCCAACATGATGAATGCGGGCATTGAGAGTATTGGTGTGTTTGTCCGCCGTAAATATCGTTCGTTAATGGATCACCTGAGTGACGGCAAGCCCTGGGATCTGGATCGCAAGCATGGAGGCATGTTTATCTTGCCGCCGGACTGGAATGATCCAACGGATACGTCACAGGGGGATTTGCAGCATTTTCACAATAATCTCGATTTCTTCCGCCGCGGTGCGGGGGAATATGTGGTTCATGCCGGTAGTCGGCATGTGACCAAAGCAGATCTGCAGGATGTCTATCAATATCATGTGAATAAGGGAGCAGACGTGACACTGATTTGCAAAAGAGTGGATCAACTGCTGCCTGAGCACGATGCCTGTGTCAAAGTTGAACATGACGGGAACGGTAATGTGGTGGACATTCACCAAAGCGCCGAACACCCGAATATATATACAGAAATTTTTATCATGAAAAAGGATTTGTTCCTGCGCCAGGTCCAGCGCTGCATTGATCATGGCGAGAGCCATTTCTTCCGCGATGTCATTCAAAAAAATCCGGATGGATTAAAAATTGCCGCATATGCTTATGAGGGCTACCACGCCGTGATTAACTCCATTGATAGTTATTATCGAAACAGTATGGAGCTGTTGAATACGGGATTGTATGAGCAACTTTTCAGAGAGGAACCCGTTCAGACCAAGATTAAATACGAGGCACCTGCCAAATACCTCGACACTGCCGAGGTCAAACATTCACTGCTTGCCAACGGATGTATTGTGGGCGGAGAAGTGGAGAACAGCATTTTGTTCAGGGGGGTGCACGTAGCCAAGGGAGCCAGAATTAAAGGCTCAATTATTATGCAAAAATGTTATATCGGTGAAGATGCGGTACTGGAGAATGTCATTCTGGACAAAGACGTGAAGCTGACTGGTGGACAGACGCTCATCGGGGACCCGTCGAACCCATATATCTTGGCGAAGAGTACTATTATCTAATATCGGCTGTTAACCGATATCATCTATAAATAAAATAAAAATTCTGAAGGATGGTTATACGCGCAATTGCAATGCTCAAGCAGTAAAGAGCAGAAGTAGTGAAGGGGACGAAGTCGATTCTGGAGAAGCAAAGCGTTCGCATTTATCCCTGGATTTTCACCTTATAAAAAGTTGGAAAAATCCAGGGATAACGGCGATCGGAAGAACGATTCGTAACCGGAACGGCCACTTGCCGGATTTGAGCAGGGAAGCGTATGAAATAAACCATCCTACAGAATTTCACCGGGAGGAACCTGCTTTTGTTTGACAACAAGGAAACATTCAAGAGTATTTTTGGGCGGAATCTGGTCAGCAAATTAGGCAAACCACTTGAAGAAGCCACGAAGGAAGACGTCTATCACGTTCTGGGCAGCATGATTCGTGAGTATGCGGGTCAGGACTGGGCAGCGTCGAATCAGGGATTTAAGCAGCGCCAGGATAAACAGGTCTATTACTTCTCGCTAGAATTCCTGATTGGACGTCTGCTGGGCAACAATTTATTAAATGTGAATGAACTGGAACTGGTTCGCGACAGTCTAGCCGAGCTGGGCTTCTCGCTGGAGGACATCGAGGAACAGGAATCGGATGCGGGCTTGGGCAATGGCGGATTGGGCCGTCTGGCGGCGTGCTTTCTGGACTCGCTCGCATCTCTCGGTTATGCTGGCCATGGTTGTGGTATCCGGTATAAATACGGATTGTTTGAGCAAAAAATCATTGGTGGCAACCAGGTAGAACTTCCGGACAATTGGCTCGATAAGGGTAATGAATGGGAAGTAAGACGCCCGGACAAAAAGGTTGAGGTCCAGTTCTGGGGACGGGTGGAGGCCTATGAACAGGATGGGCATTATCATTTTGTGACCAAGGATGCCGAATCCGTCGTTGCGGTCCCTTACGATATTCCTGTCCTCGGATACGGTCAGCCACATGTGAACACGCTTCGCCTGTGGAGTGCGGAGCCGAAGAGGGAAACATCGCTGGATACCCCTTCGAACTATTACGGTTACCTGGATTACAGTCGATCGGTGGAGTCGATTTCCGAGTTTTTATATCCGGACGATTCACAGTACGAGGGCAAGCTGCTTCGTTTGAAACAGCAGTACTTCATGTGTTCTGCCGGCGTACAGAGTGCATTGCGTACATTCAACAAGCTGGAGCTTTCGTATGACCGGTTACCCGACAAGGTGGCATTCCACATCAATGATACTCACCCTACGCTGGTCATTCCGGAATTAATGCGCATTCTCATGGATGTGAAGGGTTATGGTTGGGACGAAGCCTGGGATATTACGACGCGTACCGTTTCCTATACTAATCATACGACGCTGAGTGAGGCTCTGGAGAAATGGCCGGTATCCATGATCAGCAAGCTGCTGCCACGCATTTATATGATCATAGAAGAGATTAACAAACGTTTCTGCGGCATGCTTCTAGATCGTTATCCGGGAGAGCAGGAGCGGATTCAACATTTGGCTATCATTGCGAACGATCAGGTTCGGATGGCACATCTGGCGATTGTCGGCAGTCATAGCATTAATGGTGTGGCTGCATTGCATACCGAAATCCTGAAGGAGCGGGAGATGGCGCCGTTCTATGCCTTGTATCCGGAGCGTTTCAACAACAAGACGAACGGGATAACGCATCGTCGCTGGTTGATGCATGCAAATCCCAAACTGTCCAACCTGATTACCGATACGATCGGAAGTGAATGGATCACCGAGCCAGGCAGATTGAATGAACTCGCTGGATTTGCGGGGGACGCCTCCTTCCAGCAGCAGTTCAAGTCCATCAAACGCGAGAATAAGGAGCGGCTCGCTGCATACATTCTGGATCATACCGGAACGGCCGTGAATCCGGATTCCATTTTTGATGTACAGGTGAAGCGGCTGCATGGCTACAAGCGCCAGCTTCTCAACATTTTACATGTCATGCACTTGTATAACCGTCTTAAGAATGACTCGTCATTTGATATCGTGCCCCGTACGTTCATCTTTGGAGCGAAGGCTGCACCAAGTTACTATTTTGCCAAGAAAATTATCAAGCTGATCAACACGGTCGCGGATACCGTCAATCGGGATAAGGCTGTGAATGACCGGCTGAAGGTATTTTTCCTCGAAAATTATTCCGTCTCTCTGGCTGAAAAAATCATTCCGGCCGCTGACGTCAGTGAACAGATCTCCACTGCAGGGAAGGAAGCTTCGGGTACGGGCAATATGAAATTTATGATGAACGGTGCGTTAACCATTGGTACGATGGATGGGGCTAACGTGGAGATGGCTGAACAGGTTGGAGAAGAGAATATGTTTATCTTCGGTCTGCGAGCGGATGAAGTTTTGGATTATTATCGTTCAGGCAGCTATCGTCCAAACGAGATTGTGCAGCAGGATGAACGCATTCGCGAAGTGGTAGAACAGCTCGTTCATCCAGGACCGTTCTGTTGTCGGGAAGGTGAATTCTGGGATATCTATGATTCACTGCTGGCGCATGGAGACGAGTATTTTGTATTACGTGACTTTGCTGCCTATGCGGATGCTCACGCGGCCATTGACAAGGCTTATCGTGATGTACCAGGCTGGTCACGCAAAACCATGCTGAATACAGCACAATCCGGTATCTTCTCCAGTGATCGCACCATTAGCGAATATGCTACCGATATCTGGGGTATTCATCCGGTGTCGGGACACTGGAAAGGCTGAGGTTAATAAATTTAGAGTTGGAGTCCCCTTGTTGAAAGGGGACTTTGTCGTGTTTTTTTATTTGAAGAAAAGGGTTTATTACCGCACGCAATATCAAAAAAATAAGCTTCCGTTAAGTGATAATCAAATCAAGGGGACTTCATTCATCTCTATTCCGACCAAGAAAGGGAAATCACTCGCTATGGATCATTACTCGCAAATCCAACGGGCTATTGGGTATCTCGAGAAGCATTTGCAAGATGAATTCAACATGAGGGAGGCAGCGGCAGCTGCGGGCTTTTCCGCATTTCATTTCCAGCGCTTGTTCCAGGCGATCACTGGCTTTACCGTACTCGAATATGTGCGCAAACGCAGATTGACTGAAGCAGCACGGCAATTGCTGAACTCGGCAGATGGCATCCTCCGTGTGGCCTTGAACTGGGGTTATCAATCCCAGGAAGCTTTCACCAGGGCGTTTACTGCCCATTGGGGAATGACACCGGCCCGCTTTCGCAATCTGAATGAGCTGCCCGGTTCTGCACAGATTCAGCGGAGCATTGACTTTAATGACTATCGAAACCGGCTGGGAGGAGAGTTTAACATGAACAAACCACGCTTTGTAACCATGGAGGCCATCCAAATCATAGGTTACGCATACAGTACGAACTTGAATAACGACCAGCATTATAGCGAAATCCCGGGATTTTATCATGATTTTGGTTCAGAACAGAAATTTATGAATATCCCTGAACGGACTCGTCCTGATTTGGCCTATGGCATCGCCTGCCACTTTGAGGATGATGGTGCATTCACATTTCTTGTTGGTGAGGAGACTTCATCTGATGCGCCGGCACTTCAGCCAGGTTATACGGCGTTTGAGATTCCTGGTGGATTGTACGCCGAATTCACCGTGGATGGTTCTGGACAGGATATCCGCAAAATGATTTATGGCAGCTGGTTGCCTCAGTCCAATTATGAGCGCAGAGAAGGTCCTGATTTCGAGATAACCGATGTGTGGAGATCCACACCGGAGCAGTTGGACATGAAGATCTATATTCCGGTAAAATAAGGGAGCCGCGCTGCGGCAATAACTCCCGGAGGATACTGGTACATGCAAAAAGGGAGGGGAATCTACAAGCCCTGGATCATGCTCTTGGTTGCCGTTTTTGCAATGGCATATATATGGATAATGGGGAATTTGTTATTTATCCATGGAAGGACTTCAGGGGATCATTATCAATACAATCTTGTTCCGCTCGAGACGATCGGACCCTTATTACTAGAAAGGGAAAGGTACAGTACGGAAGCCTGGGTGAAAAACCTGTTCGGTAATATCGTATTGTTTATTCCGCTAGGCATATGGATTCCGTGGTTGTTCCGTCCATGCCGAACGGGGTTGAAATTTACACGGACCGTTATTTTGCTGCTGCTTGCCGTTGAATTGGCACAACTGGCTTTACGTGTGGGTTCGTTTGATGTGGATGATATCATCCTGAATACCCTAGGTGCTTGGATCGGTTATATTGCATTCCGTCTGTTCATACAGTTCATAAAGACAAGGAGATCAGAATAGAAGTCTGCCACTAAGGCGGGAACTCATTCTGGTCTTTTTTGTGTGCTTTGGTGCACGTTTGTGTTTATACAGACGACATTTCGGATAAAACATATTAACGGGTTGTTCTGCACCTGAAAGGACATATGCTCATGACAGATATGGGAATCATGCTAACGTAATGGACGGAAATTTAGTGAAGAGCGGAAGCGGGGTGATCCACATCGTGTGGTGGAAAGAGAGTGTTGTGTATCAGATCTATCCCATCAGTTTCAAGGATTCGGATGGTGATGGTCACGGTGATTTGCAAGGCATTTATGAGAAGCTTGATTATTTGACGGATCTGGGGATTGACGTGATCTGGATCTGTCCCATTTATGAATCTCCCGGACACGATAATGGTTATGATATCAGCGATTACTATGCCATTATGCGCAAATTCGGCACGATGGAGGATTTTGACCGGTTACTCGCAGCGGCTCACAGCAGAGGACTCAAAATCATGATGGATCTGGTGCTGAATCACACATCGGATGAACATGCCTGGTTTGCCGAATCCCGTTCCTCCAAAGTGAACCCCAAGCGGGATTATTACATTTGGCGGTCAGGTAAAAACGGTCAGGTTCCGAATAACTGGGAATCCTATTTTGGCGGGTCCGTGTGGAAGCATGATCCCGAAACGAATGAATATTATCTGCATTTGTACTCGGAGCATCAGCCTGACCTGAATTGGAATAATCCACAGATGGCCGAGGAGATGTATGAGATGGTGCATTGGTGGCTGCAAAAAGGGGTGGACGGGTTCCGTTTTGATGCGGTAGCGCATATTGCCAAGGCTGAAGGGCTGCCCAGTGCACATAATCCTGACAATCTGCCGGTTGTTCCAGCATACCAGCTGTTCTCCAACCTGGAACAGGTGCATTCCATTTTGAACAAGCTAAACGACATGATTCTGAAGCCGTACGGTCCTATGACCGTCGGGGAAACGTCAGGTCTGGGCCCGGAGCAGGCCCTTGCTTATGTGGGAACAGATCGTAACGAACTGAACATGGTGTTTCAGTTTGAGCATATGTTTGTCGACGCCAAATCATCGGGGATTGGGAAGTGGAATTACAGGGAGTGGAAGCTGACCGAACTCAAGGAAATCATGAGTCGCTGGCAGACGATCCTGCACGGCAGAGGCTGGAATGCTAACTATATGGGTAATCATGATCAGCCGCGCCCGGTTTCCCGTTTCGGAGATGATGGCCGTTACAGGGTTCGGTCTGCCCAGATGCTGGCTACATGGATGCTTACCCTTGAAGGAACGCCTTACATTTATCAGGGAGAGGAGATCGGCATGACGAATGTTGCGTTTCCGAATATCGAGCAGTATCGAGACATTGAAACGATGAATTATTACAGGCACTATATTGCCCAAGGGCGGGATAAAAATGACATTATGAAGGCCATCTGGCTGAAAAGCCGGGATAATGCACGTACACCCATGCAATGGGATGACAGTGAGCATGCAGGGTTTACGGAAGGCGAGCCATGGATTCAGGTTAACGATAACTATACCGAAATCAATGTGGCTTCCGCTGAAAATGACCCCGGCTCCATATTGCATTATTATCGCAAGCTGATTGCCCTCCGGAAGAAGAGCAAGGTGCTGATCTATGGTGAATATGAACTCCTCCTGCCGGATGATCCGGACATCTATGCCTATACACGTACACTTGGGGACGAAAAGATGCTTATTATCCTGAATTTTCGGGGGAATGAACCCGAGATGCACTGGCCGGAAGGCTGGACAGAGGATCGTGCCAAGCTGGCCATCAGCAATGTGAAAAGACGGTACTCGACGGATGAAGGCACCATTCTGCTCCAGCCTTATGAAGCCAGGGTATACCGACTGCAATCCTGAAAGCAGCATTTTGCTTCCCCATAATGGTTTGATTTATAATGAAATAGGTAAATGCGATTAAAATGGATGTGAATACAGTGGAATAGAGGATGCTCATATCGAATCGATCAGGAGGACTTAAGATGTTAAACATTACGTACCACGGGCACTCCAGCGTACAATTGGGTACGGAGGAGAAGTCTTTAATTATCGATCCGTTCCTGCGCGGCAATGAACTGGCCGTTACCAAGCCGGAAGACATTAGAACCGATGCCGTTTTGCTGACGCATGCACATATGGATCATATTCTCGACGCCGAACCGATTGCTAAAGCGAACAATGCCAAAGTGGTTGCAATCGTGGAGCTGGCTACATACATGTCCTGGAAAGGGCTGGATACGATTGGTATGAATATGGGCGGAACAGTAGATCTGGATTTTGCTCAGGCCAAAATGATTCAGGCTTTTCATACTTCGGGAATTGTGCTTGAAGAGGAGCAGCGGATCATGTACGCAGGCTTGCCTGCAGGATTTATCATTAACATAGGCGGTAAAAACATTCTTCATGCCGGAGATACAAGCTTGTTCGGCGATATGAAAATGATTGGTGACCGTCATCAGATTGACGTAGCTTTTTTGCCTATTGGCGGACATTTCACAATGGGCCCAGAAGATGCACTGCAAGCTGCAGAGTGGTTTAACGCAAAACTGACCATTCCAGTGCACTATGATACATTCCCGGTTATTCGTCAGGATTCGGAGAAGTTTGTACAGCAGCTTGCTGCCAAAGGACTGAAAGGTCAGGTACTTGCACCAGGCGAATCGATCACGCTTTAATTGTATTGACTGAATCATCGTTTCATTTAGTCTTTTTGAACAAGAGCTTTTCATAGCAACCGATGCTCCATAGACGACCTGAATGAGCAAAGGTCAAGGCGAATAACACGTCATTTGAACGACGTGTTATTCGCCTTTTTTTGTTGCTCAGATACACGTATCAGAGAATTGGCGAACATCTCTTTCAAAATTGTTGTTACAGAGCAAACATTAATGGGGAATGTGTAGAAGAGGAATTTTCTAGGTATATTGTAGTTTCAACTTGTATATACATGTTTACTTATGTAATATAGAAATGTAGTTAACTGAGATATCGATCATGAGCATTACAATTTATTGGAGGCGTTAACATGAGTTCAAACGATACAACTTCCTCATCGTGGTGGAGAACCTCCACGGTGTATCAGGTATATCCCAAGAGCTTCAACGACACCACGGGTTCAGGTACCGGGGATATTCGGGGGCTGACCGAGAAGCTGGATTATTTGCAGCATCTGGGAATCGATATTGTGTGGCTGCAGCCGGTATATGTATCTCCGCAGAATGATAATGGTTACGACGTAGCGGACTATTACCAGATTAATCCGGACTTTGGTACGATGGAAGATTTTGATGAGTTATTAAAGGGCTTGAAAGCCCGTGACATGAAACTGATGATCGATATTGTAGTGAACCACTCGTCAACGGAACATGAATGGTTCAAGCAAGCGCGTTCTTCTAAGGATAATCCATACCGGGATTATTACATTTGGAAAGATCCGGCTCCGGACGGCGGAGTACCGAACAACTGGCAGTCCAAGTTTGGTGGACCGGCATGGCAGTACGACGAACAGACAGGGCAGTATTTCCTGACTTTGTTTGACAAAACACAGGCCGATCTGAACTGGGAAAATGAACAGGTTCGCAAGGCAGTACGGGACATGATCAAGTTTTGGGCAGAAAAGGGTGTCGACGGTTTCCGCATGGACGTCATCAACCTGATCTCCAAGGATCAGCGTTTTCCTGATGATGACGGCAGCGAAGGACCAGGGGATGGACGCAAGTTCTATACGGACGGACCACGCGTACATGAATATATTACCGAGATGTATGAGGAAGTATTTGGCCCTTATAACATGGTAACGGTTGGAGAGATGTCTTCTACAACGCTGGAACACTGCATCCGCTATTCGAATCCGGCTTCCCGTGAATTTTCGATGACGTTCAATTTCCATCACTTGAAGGTGGATTATCCCAATGGACAGAAGTGGGAATTGATGCCTTATGATTTTGAAGCGATGAAACGCTTGTTCAGTGAATGGCAGACAGGAATGCAGGCTGGTGGAGGCTGGAACGCGCTCTTCCTTAACAATCATGATCAGCCGCGAGCACTGTCCCGTTTCGCAGATGATGGGGATTACCGTGCCGAGAGTGCCAAAATGCTGGCAACAACCATCCATGGCATGCAGGGCACACCCTATGTGTATCAAGGTGAAGAGATCGGAATGCCGAATCCCGTCTGGAATGATGTAAGCGAGTTCCGGGATATTGAATCCACCAATATGTACCGCTTACTTCAGGAAGAACGCGGAAAATCAGCGGAAGAAGCTTTTGCAATCGTGAAAGAGCGCTCCCGAGATAACTCCCGTACACCAATGCAATGGGATGCCAGCAAGAACGCCGGATTCACAACAGGTACCCCTTGGATCAAAGTAGATGAACGTTATCCAACGACTAACGTAGCTGAACAGTTGGCAGATCCGAATTCCATCTATTATCACTACCGCAAGCTTATTGCTCTGCGCAAACGGGTTGCCGTACTGACAGACGGTCTATATGAACGCTTGGATGATGCACATCCGGAAGTATTCGCCTATGCACGAACGAACGGTAATGAAACATTGATCGTCGTGTCCAACTTTAGCAAGAGAGAGGTATCCTTCTCTCTACCGTCTGCTGTCTGGAATGATCACGTATCCGGTAAAACAGCTGAATTACTCATTGGCAACACAGAGGTGGCACCTGCATTGGAACAGGTCATCTCACTCAGTCCGTACGCATCCTATATGTGGCTTGTACCACAACAGGACTAATTCACATTATCTAAATGGGAAGTGACAATATGGCAATCGATAGAAAACAGGTTGAGGAGATCGTTCGGGCTGTCGGGGGAAAAGAAAACATCGAAGCTGCGACTCACTGCGTCACACGACTCCGTTTCGCCTTGTATGATGAGAGTAAAGTGGATACGGAAGGTTTGGATCAGAATGATTTGGTCAAAGGACAATTTTCATCGCAAGGACAGTTTCAGGTCGTGATCGGACCTGGACTAGTCGATAAGGTATACGATGAGATGATCCAGATCACAGGCGGCGACCGTGCGTCCAAGGACGATGTGAAGGCAGCGGCCGGCAAAAAGCAAAATCCGATCCAACGCGCAATCAAAACGCTCTCGGACATTTTCATTCCGATCTTGCCTGCCATTATTACGGCAGGTCTTCTGCTCGGAATCAACAATATTTTGACAGGGCCGGGCATATTCTTTGATGAACAATCGCTGGTTGACGTCTATCCGGCATGGAAGGACCTCGCGTCCATCATTAATACCATTGCGAGCACGGCGTTCACCTTCCTGCCTGCCTTGATTGGTTGGTCAGCGGTAAAAAGATTCGGCGGAAGTCCACTGCTTGGGATTGTGCTTGGGCTAATCCTGGTACACCCTGATCTGCTGAGTGCCTATAGTTATGCCAATGCAGTAAACGAAGGCACTGTGCCGACCTGGAATCTCTTCGGCTGGCACATTGAGAAAATTGGTTATCAGGGCCAAGTACTGCCGGTATTGGTTTCGGCCTATCTGCTGGCCAAACTTGAGATTTTCCTGAATAAAAGAGTGCATGACTCTGTCAAATTGCTTGTCGTTGCACCTGTAACATTACTTATTACGGGATTTCTTGCGTTCACGATCATCGGACCGGTTACATTCGCGATTGCGAATGCGATTACATCAGGCCTGATTTATATTTATGAATCCTATGCAGCGCTTGGTGGTCTAATCTATGGTGGTTTGTATGCATTGCTGGTTATTACCGGTATGCACCATACGTTCCTGGCGGTTGACGTCCAGTTGATTGGTAGTCAGGGAGGTACCTTCCTGTGGCCGATGCTGGCGCTGTCCAATATCGCACAAGGTTCTGCAGCGCTAGCGATGATGCTTGTACTGCGCGAACAGAAGATGAGAGGACTTGCGGCTACTTCGTCCGTGTCCGCTTTCCTCGGGGTTACGGAGCCTGCAATCTTCGGGGTAAACATCCGTTACCGCTATCCGTTTATCTTCGGTATGGTTGGTTCAGCCATTGGTGGCGTTCTGTTGACCATGAATAATGTTCAGGCAACCTCCATCGGTGTAGGCGGAGTTCCCGGATTCCTGTCCATCTTCCCGAACAAATGGGGCGTATTCTTCATCGGCATGGCAATTGTGCTCATCGTTCCATTCGTCCTGACGGTGATTTTCGGCAGAGCGAAGCTGAGAAAGCAAGACCGCAGCAATAATGCTGAAGCTGTATCCGAAAGCAAAACAATCCCAGTCTCCGCAGGCAATGCGACTGATTCCAATGCGGATGCAGCCGTAGCAGAACGTACTCGTACAAACGCACAAGTGGGCGACGAACCCGTGAACACGCTGGAAGTCATGGCTCCATTAACAGGAAAAGCAGTACCGCTGGACCGGGTTCCGGACCCAGCTTTTGCCGAGAAACAGATGGGTGAAGGGGTAGCGATTGAACCTTCCGGCAATCGGGTGGTTGCCCCGTTCGATGCACAAGTTGCACATGTCATCAAAAGCAAACATGCGGTCATTTTAGAACATGCAAGTGGATTGCAAATTCTGATCCATGTCGGGATCAATACCGTATCGCTGAAAGGCGAGGGCTTCAACATGCATGTCGAAGCTGGTGAACACGTAAGAGCCGGACAGACGCTGCTTGAATTTGATCGTAATGTTATTGAAGCTGCTGGATATCCGCTCATTACACCCATCATTATTCCGGATGGTCAGGATATGGTTGATCGGGTGGAAGTTACTACAGGTGACGTTTCATCGAATCGCAATGGTATATTAACCGTTCATTTGAAGGGCTAATAATCCATTGAGCTTATAAGATTATTCGTTTTCTTTCTATTAAAGACGGACCAGTACAGGTGTGTGAGCCTGTAACTGGTTCGTTTTTCTTTGGGGTCATGATACACTATGTATAACTAAAATTTGAAATAGACTACCGTTGATCTCCGTGTGTATGCATGTTACGGATGAAATATTCATATGGTTCTGAGGAGAGTTCCTAGTGCTGAGGACGATAGGAGGAGAGCCATGACTCGTGTGGCAGTGATGGTCGTACATGGGCTGGGTATGCAAAAGGATGATTATGCGGATAAACTGATTTCGCGATTGCATAAGGAATTTGATCAAGTGATGGTCATGCGTGGTGCAGCGGAGAACTATTTGGATATTGAGCCGGTCTTCTGGGCGGACGTCTTTGAAGAGAGGGAAGAAGCGCTGTTCCAGCAGCTTGTAAGCTCTCAACGGTTGAATTATCAGGTATTGCGCAGATTTGTTATTCACTATTTGGCAGATGCCGTTGCCTATCAGCCTGTTGAGCATCAAGGCCACAATTATGACGCGGTACACCGTACTCTCAACCAGGCCTTGCACGCACTTGCACAGCGGAACGGACCCGAAACTCCGCTCTGCGTGATTGCCCACAGCCTAGGCGCTGTCATTGCCAGCAATTTTTTTTATGATCTCCAGTTTCCATCCAGTCGTGTCCCATCGATCGTGGATGTAACCTCTGCTTTGGAGCGGGGAGACACGCTAACCAATTTCTATTCGTTTGGAACGACGCTTCCACTTTGGAGTCTTCGTTATCATGATTTTAGCAGTCCGATTATGGTGCCATCCTCCATGGCGGCCCAGCAGTACTTTCCCGGGCTGGAGGGGGAATGGGTTAATTTTTATGATCGGGACGATATTCTTGGATATCCCTTAAGGCCTATCGATCCGGCTTATGAAGTCGCGGTTAAGGAGGATATAGAGATTAACTCGGGTGGCTGGATCGGGAGTTGGAATCCGCTCAGCCATGGGGGATACTTCGGAAATAGTGCCATGAACCGTAGAATTGCCCAGGGACTTGCACGGACCTGGACTTGGGTGAATCGTGAATGACATCTATACATTAGGAAACAACGGATGGAAGGAGGAATTTATTTTGGAATGCAGGACAGGCTGTGCCGCATGTTGTATCGCCATATCCATCTCGTCACCGATACCAGGCATGGAAGGTGGTAAACCGGCAGGTGTGCGCTGTGTACAGCTGACAGCCGACAATCGATGCAGCATATTCGGTCATCCGGATCGTCCGGCTGTATGCAGCGGACTACAGGCTTCGGTTGACATGTGTGGGCGCACGGATCAGGAGGCATTTGATATTCTGCACTGGATGGAAGCGGAAACGAATCCCGGGTTTTAGAGTGGAAGTTGTTTTATTGGAAAAGGATAATTATACTTATTATGGAAGTTATCTGAGAAGAGAGGAGCATGAGATTAATGCATCTGGTCAAAAGATTTCTGGTCGTTGTAGCAAATATGATCGCTGAACTGTGGATGGGATTCTATCGACGAAACTCGGACTTTTATGATAAACACACTTCAGAATCCAAGAGCAAAACGGGGTATTATGTTTTTGTTGTTGCTGCTGCGGTTATAGCAGTCGGTATTGTCGGCTGGATGTATAATCGTATGTATTCGTAATCATAGTCTTAATTCTCAAAGAACGAACCATACACTAACAAGTTCGAAGTTTAAACAAGGCAAAAGAGTATCCATGGATAACAACCAAGGGATACTCTTTTTGGTGTGCTTGTCCATAATCAGGATACGGATGCACGAGACAGCTCTTCTTTTTTTCTCAGCATGTGAGTGAGAAGCAGCTTTAATACGGAGGATACAATGAAAAAAATAAAAAGGATTCGGAACAGCTGATACCCTGATACCACGGACAAGTTGGCATTCACTTCATGAGCCATGATGCTCATCTGATCCATTCCACCTGGCGCCATGCTGAGCAGAGAAGTAGCAGCCGTAAGAGAAAATAGCTGCATGAGCACATAACTCAGCCCAAGCGAGCCGGCAATGAGGAGAACACTGCTGAGCACAGCGAGGGTAATGGTCTGTGTTTTGCGCTGCAGGTGCTGGGGCCGTAGCATGAGACCTACATGGCTGCCAATCATGAGCTGCGAAATATTCAGCAAGGAAGATGGCAGGGGGGATGTATGCATCGTTGTAGTCAGATGAATGACACACATAACAATCATCGGCCCGAGCATAAATGCTGTAGGAAAACGAAGCTTTCGGGCCACCCAGGCACCAGCTACACAGAGCGGACCGTAGAGCAGGATCTCCGGAAAGAGATTCATCCATGAAGCGGCTTCGACAGCTTGCGGATCAGCAGCGGCACCCGTTGTCCCGCCAATCCACGGAATGAACAGCAGGAACGGTACACAGAACACAATCATAATCAAACGGGTCACTTGTAAAAAGGTCACCAGCGTCAAATTAATGGATTTCATTTCTTCCGCAAGCGAGACCATTTGGGACAACCCGCCTGGAATACTGCCGACCAGCAGCGAAGGAAAGTCAAAATCAGTCAGCTTGGAAGCGATGTAGGCGGTTAATGTACATAATCCGATTAATAGCATGGTCATCAGCAGCATCATGGGAAGCTGGTGGAGAATACCCTGCAATGCCTCTTCTGTCAGTGTTAACCCGATGGAGTAACCGACGATCAGAATTCCATAATCCCGGATGGACGAGGGCCACTGGAGCGGGAGTTTAGCCACCTGGGATCCAAGCAGCATGAATACCATGGGGCCGAGCAGCCAAGGAATGGGTGTATGGATCGCTGTGAACACGAGTCCGCCAAGTACAGAGACGCCCAGACTCAGAATGAAACGGAAAAAGGCGGAGGAACTGAGCCTATGCATCAGTTCCATCCGCTTTGTCTTTCGGCTGTATCAGGTTGTATGAACAGTGAATATGAGTCTGAATGAAGAGTAGGAATCATGTAAGATCACTCCTGATGATAATATCGTATTCCGCAACAGTTCGCTATCGACGAACTACCACATGTTAAGCGACCTTGCTACAGCTTGATTAGTTTAATTGAACACGTCTTGAAGGTTTGGGTCCTTTAAACATCATATAGTACATCAGCGAGGAAATCACGTATAAACCGCCAGTTATACTAAACGTAATGGCGTATCCCCAGTAAGTGCCATATGTGGTTACGAGGTAGGATTGAACGGGTCCCATCGTTGCCCACCCAATCATAAATGCCGTTTGCATCAGGGAATTGGCGATTCCGCGACGCTTGTCGGATACCCTGTCTACCAGAATAGCGGATTGAATCGGATTCGCTGCATTCATTAATGCTTGCCTGAACAGGAAGCTCACGGAAGCAATGAGCAGCAGGTTAGTGAAGCCGGTCAATAACAAAAATGGCAGGGACAACACCTGAAATATGACCACGGCTCGGACACTTCCGACTTTGGCGGCAAGCGTCGGCCCGATCAGCATGGAGACAATCGTCATAATTTGGCCAAGCGAGATAAGTAAGCTCATGGCACTCAGCGAGACGGAGAAACGGTTGGTAAAATACAGATTCAGATATGGTACAACCAAACCAGAACCGAATCCAATCAATAATTGGGTGATAACAAACTGACCGATCAGTCGGGAATCTTTATTTTTGTCCTGTAATTCCCCAGGCTGCTCGATAGTTGACAGATTCTTATCCTCAGAGGCAATCGCCGTAGGAACAGCTTGATCCGTAGTCACAGTCTGTGCAGGATTCTTATCCTCGGATACAAACAACATCGGAATAAATGCGGCCAGCGTTGCTGCACCCCCAATGAACAATACCGTTTGCAGTCCAGTAACCTTGGCGATTCCCAGTGTATGTAGAAGGTCGGCAAACACTCCGCCGCCAAGGCTTCCAAGCACCTGTGAGGCGAGTACAAGGGAGGAATAGTAGCTGAACATCTTCAACCGCTGGCTCTTCTTCACATTCTCTGCAAGAAACGGAATGGCCAGGACCTGAAATACGCCCGCAAATAGTCCTGAACATACGGCAAACCAGATCAAGCCGCTCGCCGAATAATCAAAAGAACGACCGATCAGGAAAATTCCGCTGAATAAAGCCCCTGTAATAAGCAGCATTTTTCGGCTGAACCGATCGCCACATAATCCGATAGGGACAAACATGATCGCTGTAGCTAACGATTGTATACTTACGATCTGGCCGTTCATTGTATCATTGTAGCCCAGACCCTGAATGTACAGATTGTACAAAACCGAGAACATGCCATTTCCGATCTGATACAGGATGCTTGCCAGAAAAAAGAGTTGAATATTTCGGGACCAACCCCGAATTTCAGCATGGATCTGTCGTAAAACTCTCAAGTGTAATCCCCCAGTCGTTACCCGTGCAGTGATTCCAGTTTAACAGGAAAGGGGGATTTGCGGAAGAATTGACCACTGTTTATTTTGTCATAAGGTTCAATTACGCGATTACGCGGGCGATAACCAATCCATCATACCCTTTGCTGCCTACGGTTTGCAGTGCAGTCGCTTCAAGGCGTGGGTTATCGGAGATCAGCTTCAGGAATTGACGTACGCCCTGAACTCTGGGATCTGTACTGTCTGCATTTATCACTTCACCGTCTCTGACAATGTTATCCCCGATAATCAGACTTCCCGGTCGGGATAGACGGAGCGCCCACCTGAGGTAATCGGGATTACTCGGTTTGTCTGCATCAATGAAGATCAGATCAAAAGGCTGCCTGTAATCCTCTTGAACGTCAGGAAGAGTTGTTAATGCTGGTCCAGTCCTTAGATCAACCTTGTCGATAAGCCCAGCCTGCATAAGATTGGTGCGTGCGATTTCAGCATGATGCGGATCAGCTTCAAGCGTAACGACTTTCCCATGTTCAGGCAGTGCTCTTGCCATCCAGATGGTGCTGTAGGCACCCAGCGTTCCAATTTCAAGCACACGGGCCGATCCGTGGATTTGAAGCAGGAGCTGAAGGAATTTCCCCTGGTTAGGAGCCACATCATGGGCTGGCAATCCGGCTTCCGTATTGGATCGGAGCGTTTGTTCCAGCAGGGAATCGGAGGGAATCAGCATCTTATTCAAATAGTCGTCTACCTGACTCCAGGTGTGTTGAAGAGAGGCACAATCAGCGTTTTTCATGAAGGTATCTTCCTTTCCAAAAAACTTTAGTATGAAATTCATAATTCAACTATAATGATTGCAGATGTATAAATAAAATATATATTATGTATATAATCATAAACTGAATTTATATATTGAAGAGTAGAGGGTGACAGAAATGAATTTGCATGGACTACGACTCTTTCATGCCATTGTTAGATATGGTGGCGTTACCCGCGCCGCAGAAGAATTAAATATTAGCCAGCCGGCGGTTTCCTCACAGGTGAAGAAATTCGAACGTGAATTGGGCATACGATTGTTTGTTTCCGAGGGTAGACGATTGGTTCTTACCGATGCGGGCGTGCAATTAAAAGAATACGCGGAACGTCTGTTTTTGCTTGAACAGGATGTGGAGAACTTTGTGCAGGATACGCGGGAAGGGAAGAAAGGCATCATTCGAATAACAGCAACGTACTTGCCTTCCAATTTTTTGCTGCCTGGCTGGATTGCGAAGTTCAAGCAAACACACGAAGATGTGGAACTGGTCGTCAGTACGACCAATACCCGGAAGGCATTTGACCAGCTGCTGCGATATGAGGCTGAGATTGCCGTATACGGTGGAAGCGGGATTACACATCATGGGGTCCATTGGGATGAACTGTTTGAGGATGAAATGTGGTTTGTAGTGCATCCAGCGCATCCGTATGCCGATCGGGAAGTGGACTTGGCCGAAATGGTAGCAGAACCCTTCATCATGCGTGAAGAAGGCAGTGCGACGCGAGAGCGGCTATTCTCCCTTTGCAGCATGAACAATCTGGCTTCTCCTCGCATTGCGCTGCAGTTCAACGGGTTGAACGAAACGATTAGTGCGGTAAAGGCCGGTTATGGTGCAAACTTTATATCTTCTTTGGTCGTGAAGGAAGATGTTCGTGAGGGCAGACTTTCACGCGTATTTGTTCGAGGCGTTCAATTGAAAAATACGATTGCCGTGTGTACCCGAGCTGGTGAGGTGTTATCACCTGCAGCACAGCATCTGGTACAGCTAATTCGGCAGGAGGCATCCCGGATAAACGGAGATGACATCCGATAAAGAAATTGAGGATATCTGAGAGTGGATACCAACACCACATGCCGTTGAATGTTTAACATGAAGATTAATATTGCATATAAAAAACATCGAATGTTAACGTTCGGTTGTGCCAACTTGCTCATCGTTAAACCGATATTTGGCAAGCAAAGTGACGCCTCCAACCACGAGTACTGGTATCCAGACAGCAACCATAGGAATGTTATGAAACATAAGTGCCGCGACAATGACACCCATTAGATATATGATTACGGCAAACACCCGCAAATACGAATCAGTGGATAGAGCATTCATAAGTGAACCTATCCTTGCGTGTCGGAGGCGCTGCAGAATGCTTACGGCATCTTCGACGACTGCGGCGAGATTGTTCGTCAGTACTGTGGTGGAGATTCCGGCTATACCGATCCGCCGCGCAGCCGTCGTCTGCATGCCCATAGCAGCAGCCAGTATGGCGATTAGCAGGTACGACAGTTGTTCTGAATAAGGGCTGATCATGACGATGGCGAACATCAGGAGCAGAATGCTTTCGACGATAAAAACACGGGTAACTCGGGGTGACCATCCATTTTGGGACTGATTAGTACCGATCATGCGTGCGGCAATCGCATTGCCGGCGATGAAGCCAGCCAGAGCAATCAGGGAGCGCAATACGACAAATTCCTGCGCGCGAGCAATGGCAATTCCGAGCAGTACGATGTTGCCGGTCATATTCGCAGTAAGTACATGTCCCAGTCCCAGATATCCAATGACATCGACCATTCCAGCCGCAAGACATAGAAGCAGAAGTGAATACTTTTGTAGAGGTTGTTGCATGGTGAATCCGTCCTTTCAATAGATGCTCAACCCCTCAAGTATACAGCATCATCTCATAAAATAAAGACGACACGTTCACGTTCCATCTGAAACTAAGGCGATGCGAGCCAATCAAACATGTTGTTTACTGCGGCTGCATGAATATTGTCCTGGAACCAATGATTTTGTCCCCCATAGGCATGAAAGGTCACTTCGATTCCGCTTCGTTTCAACCAATGATACATACGGGTTCCATGACTATAGTTGACCTGCGTATCTTCTGTACCGTGCATGATCAGCACTGGGCAGCGGAGCTTGGAAACAGCAGACAGCGGAGAACGGGCGAGATAGGCCTCGGGAAATGCACGGGGCGATCCGCCCAGAACACGTTTCAATGTACGTCTAAGGTCTGTTCGTTCATGATAAGTCCGTTCGACATCAGCCACACCACTCCAAAGCACCAGCTTGTGTACATGATGGGGGCCTTCGTTGAAGAAGGTGGCTGTATGGACGGCATTGATTGCACCGCGCGAAAATCCCATAAGTGAGATACGCGCTGAATCAGCATATGGAAGTGCTTGTACTAGCCGGTATGCGGCTCGCACGTCTTCAATATCATGTCCACCATACTCGTCCCGTCCTTCGCTGCCCTCATTGCCGCGATAAGAGGGGGCGAACACGATGTACCCCTTGTGCGCAAACTGTTCCACCCAGGCCGTTTTAACGCCGCCATAATTGCCGAGTCCTCCGCGACAATAGATAAGTACAGGCCACTGTTCTTGTATAATATTTATGGTTTGCTTCGGAGGATACCGACTTGCCAGCAGCTGGAATTTCACATCATTTAATGAGTCTGGGCTATTTATTCCATTACGTTCCTTCGTCTCTTGCTTGTGGCAAGGAGAAGAAATCATGCAGCCTTCGGGCAGATACATGTACGCTTTAACGCGGAATTCATTGGAGGAATACGTCACTTGATACAGCAAAAAAAATCAGCCTCTTTCATGATCAATAGATCTGGATACGACAAGTGTAGAGCATGGAATAACATGTAGCATGTGTCAAAAATCCGATCCCATACCTCCCGTTAATCCTAACTGCTCGTGTGTCACAAAATTCGTTTATTGGCTCCATATGTTTTATAATGAATTTGAGACAGGTGCATCAGCCTGAATTCTTATACCAATAAATAACTCAAGTGTGCATAAAAGAAAGGAAGAAAACCATGATGAACGCGCCACATCCGATTGACCAATTCAAGAAATTCAAATACGAAATTACCAGATTCATGATGATTTATAAATTTGCTCTGGATCAGATGGAAACCAAAATAGAGGTCCTAAAGGAAGAGTTTCAGTCCTTGCATGATTACAGCCCGATTGAGCATACGAAATCCAGGTTGAAGTCTCCTGAAAGTATCATGAATAAGATGTTTCGCAAAAATCACGAGCTGACCTTCGAAAGTATCAAGAAAAATATCAAGGACATTGCAGGCGTCCGCATCACATGTTCCTTTATTTCGGACATCTATCGGATCAAGGATATGTTGTGCAGCCAGAGTGATCTGCGTGTGCTTGAAGTGAAGGACTACATCCAGAATCCGAAACCGAACGGATATCAGAGCCTGCACCTGCTGGTGGACGTACCTGTCTATATGTCCAATGGTGAAGAGAGAGCCTGTGTTGAGATTCAGATCCGTACCATTGCCATGGATTTCTGGGCGAGTCTTGAACACAAGATCTTCTATAAATACAATAAGGACGTTCCTGAACGTTTGACCAAAGAATTGAAATGCGCTGCAGATTCAGCCAATGCCCTCGATCAACAGATGGAGAGACTTCACCGGGAGATTCAAGAGATCAAGGATGCAGAGAATGAACGGGATGAGGAAGAGCTGCGCCGCATCATCATTAACAATCAGCAGTTTACATTGCCATCCAATCTGCTGCGGCTGCTCGGAGACGGTGAACACTAAAGTAAACAGGAAACATCGTAAGGAAAGGAATCAGTTTATTCACTATGAAAAGTACATCAGCCTCCTTAAATAATCAATCATCATCACGTGTGCGTATGGCCTTAATCTTGGGGACGCTGTCGGCCTTCGGTCCGTTGTCCCTGGATATGTATCTGCCCGCACTGCCTACACTGGCGGAGGATTTTAATTCCTCTCCTTCGTATGCACAGC
This sequence comes from Paenibacillus pabuli, assembly GCF_039831995.1. Classification (NCBI taxonomy): domain Bacteria; kingdom Bacillati; phylum Bacillota; class Bacilli; order Caryophanales; family Paenibacillaceae; genus Paenibacillus; species Paenibacillus pabuli. The sequence continues at coordinate 1,474,537 of NZ_JBDOIO010000003.1, read as the reverse complement.
TTAGCTTAACAGCCTGTATGGTCGGGCTTGCTGCGGGACAACTGCTGGCTGGGCCCCTTAGTGATGTACGAGGACGCCGTACGCCGCTTATTGCAGGACTTGTGCTCTATACCATCGCTTCCATACTATGTCTGGTAAGTCCGACGATGGGTTCTTTTGTTGTGCTGCGTTTTATTCAGGGAGCAGCCGGTGCAGCCGGCATCGTTATTTCTCGGGCGGTGGTGAGGGATGTGTATTCCGGGCCGGAGTTAACCCGGTTCTTCTCCCTGCTGATGCTTATTAACGGGGTAGCGCCTATCGCAGCACCGATTATCGGTGGACAATTGCTCGTTTATACTTCATGGCGTGGTGTCTTTATCTTGCTGAGTCTTATTGGGATACTTACGTTACTGGCCGTTATTTTTGGGCTTGGGGAGACACTGCCGTCCGAACGAAGATCCCGCGGAGGGTTGAAGCAGACCTTGGTCACATTCCGGCACATCGCAGCGGATCGTCTGTTCATGGGTTACGCATTGACTCAAGGATTTGTAGCAGCGGGGATGTTCGCGTACATATCGGGTTCGCCGTTCGTGCTGCAAAAGATTTACGGCGTCTCTCCGCAAATGTTCAGTCTCTGCTTCGCCATTAATGGTTTGGGAATTATTCTGGCAAGCCAGATTGCGGGGAGATTGGCGGGCAAAGTGTCCGAAACGCGTTTGCTCATAGCCGGTCTCGTTGCGGCTGCTGTGGGAGGCACATCGCTGCTCGTTGCCATTCTATCGGGAGGAAATCTGATCTCCATATTGATTCCTTTATTTCTTGTCGTTTCCAGTGTTGGTCTCGTCAACACCGCTTCCTTCGCGCTGGCCATGGCCAATCAGGAGAAGTCAGCAGGAAGTGCCTCTGCACTTATAGGTGTCATGACGTTCTTGTTTGGCGGAATCGTAGCTCCGCTTGTTGGTTTGGGAGGAGAAGGAACGGCTGTACCGATGGGGATCGTTATCGCCTGTGCAGACCTTGGAGCATTACTGCTCTATCTGGTTATGGTAGGTAAGCGAGGGCATCGCAAGCAGACCCGTTAATCTTATGAAAAATGTCAAGTGCCCCATCCGAAGGTTCAAACTTCGGGTGGGGCACTTGTGTTCTAGCAAAGTGCGAACAAGATTTGCGTATTGAGCAAAATGCCAGGGGTAAGGAACGGATAGAAATAACCCACGACAAAACCGAATATATTGATGGCAGGCCACATGAGAAAGACGTCATTGTATGTGAATACAAGGGACCATCGGTTGTAACAAAAGTTCGGCAGTACACGCTGATTCTGATCCCTTGGCGCTGTCACGCCTGTTTGGGCGAATTGCACAGCCTGGGTCAAATTCTGTGGTTGTTGCTGGATAAACAATGGCAGAAGCCCAGGGCTGCTTTTAATCAGATTGTAGAGAAATACCATCTCAGCTGGTGGCTGCCCAACCGGACGTGGATAGGCGCTTAACAGGGTAGGCAGATTGCCTTGCGACAGCTGAGCGGGAACGCCTGGAACCGTGCCATGCCCACCTCCTGGAAAAAACGGTGGCTGTCCGCCCGTGCTTCCACCTGGAAAGTATGGGGGAAAAGATCCCTGTCCTCCGGGGATTCCTTGAATGGGCTGCCCTCCCTGGCTGCCACCAGGGAATAATGGAGGAAACTGAACAGAGCGGTCTTCTCCGTAACCTGCGTACGCATTATTGAAGTAATCCATCTACGAACATCCTTCCTGTCGTCGTATTCTGAAAACATCATATGGCGGCATTCGCCCAAAGGTGAATGGATCTGGAGATAACGATTGCTGTAAAAGAAAAACCGGATTGACAACTCATTTGATAACAATTATCATTGTCAATGGAAATGGACAAGTACATACAGGAATCATATACCGGAGAGTATAGGGCTCTTTTAAATTTGCCATACCAGCTCATATTGAGGTGTTCATCATGAAAGGGGATAATCACGTGTTGAAGAGTAATCGAAAAGGGATCATGCTGCTAATTACGATTATGGTCATGTCATTGTGGCTGGCTGCATGCGGAACGAAGTCCGCAGATAATGGAACTGCAGCAGGAGAGACGAATACATCATCGGAGACTGAGACACAGACAGAAGCTCCAACAGAACGAACAGTAAAAGATGCACAGGGTCATGATGTGACTATTCCAGCTAATCCGCAGCGTGTCATTGCTTCCTATCTGGAAGATCATCTGGTAACACTCGGCGTTAAGCCGGCTGCTCAGTGGTCAGCCCGTGATGGCAGCAGTGTGCAGGATTATCTTCAAGAAAATCTGAATGGCATTCCTACAATTGCAAGCGAACTTCCTTTTGAAGCTGTTGCCAGCTTCTCGCCGGACCTGATCATTATGGGTTCTGAAAGTACAGTAGAAGGGGAGAAGTATGAACAATACAATAAAATTGCCCCGACTTATGTACTTGGTGATGATGTGAACAAGGATTGGCGTCAGGCTCTCCTGAAAATAGGCGAGCTATTGAACAAATCCGATGAAGCTCAAAAAGCGCTTGACGATTACGATGCAAAAGCAAAAGAAATTAAAGAAAAAGTTGCTGCGGCAACAGGTGGTACGAAAACTGCAGCAGCATTGTGGCTGTTCAATAACAAGTTTTATGTTGTTAGTAACAATGTCTCCAGTGGTGAAGTCATGTACAATGAACTCGGACTGCAACAGCCTGAAGTCGTGAAGGAAATATCGGCAAAGGCAACAGGTAACTGGTCCGAGGTTTCCTTGGAAAGAATCGCTGATATGAATGCTGACTATCTATTCCTGGTTAACAGTGATAAGGGAACAGGGGCAGAAGCGTTGAAAGATGCAGTGTGGCAAAGTATTCCTGCTGTGAAAAACGGAGAAGTATACGAGTTTGAGAGCACTAGCAGCTGGTTGTATAGCGGAGTGCAAGCAAACACTCAAATCCTGGAAGATATTCAGAAAAGTATTGTTAAATAAAATGAATGGAACATGATGTGTGCTGCACATCATCGTACAACTCTCTGGTGTCATGGGCATCAGGGAGTTTTTTGTTTTTTTAGTATGACCCGATATATACTTACGAAGTAACAGTGTCCGTATGGGAACCATTCGTTCCCGATTAGGAAAGGGGATAGGTCTATGATGTATACATTGAATCCAAATGATCTGACGAGCAGGGATAATTATAAACTGATGAGTGGTTCGGTCGTGCCGCGCCCGATTGCTTTTGTCACAACCCTCTCAGAGGACGGCAGCGTCGTAAATGCAGCTCCGTTCAGTTTCTTTAATGTCGTTAGCTCCGATCCACCCTTGTTGTCCATTTCCATTAACCGCAAGGATGGAGTCATGAAAGATACCGCCCGTAATGCGATTACAGGGCAAGAGCTAGTAGTACATATCTGTGACGAATCGATCGTTAACGAGATGAACGAGACCGCAGCACTGCTTGAACCGCATGAGAGCGAGTTGGAGCGGACCAACCTGACGACGGTATCAAGTTCAGTTGTGACGGTGCCCGGAATACAGGAAGCACTGATTCGCATGGAATGCCGTCTATATCAGCACATACCGATTTCTAATGACGAAGGCAAACCGGTAACAGATCTGCTTCTCGTTCGCATCGTACAATATCACTTTAATGAAAAAGTGTATGACCCTGCTCATCATTACATATTGATGGATCACCTTAAACCCGTAAGCCGTCTTGCCGGCAATGATTACGCTAAACTTGGCGAGCGATTTACGGTAGTTCGGCCTGTATAAGATATTAGAATCGATTAATCAAGACGGACAACCTGTGCAAACGTGCAGGTCTTGTCCGTCTTTGCTTGTTTGCTGAACATAAACGGATGCTGGGGTGAATAGACTTGTACTATTCAGGTACGTTATCTGATCGTCATAATATAGCCTGTTCCATCCATGAAACATGGAATGTCAATCTGATATAAGAGGAGCTTGGATATGGGTTATCGCAGCCTTGCTTACTTTATTGGCCGATATCCACGGTTCATCATGATCAGCTGGGTTTTTATTATCGGGATATCAGCCGCATGGGCATGGAAACTGCCTGATGTTGTTCAGGATCATGGGTTGAAACGGATTCATGGAGATGCCCATCATATTGAGCTTATTCTCAAGGAAAACTTCGGAATACCGGATGATCCGATCATTGTCGTTTATGAAAAAAAGACAGGCTCCTCTCCGGCGGAATTTCGGAATTGGGTCGGCAGACATCTGCAGGAGGTACGCACGCTTCCTGACCTTTCAACGATCATCTCTCCGCTTGAGGCTGAAGGAAGCACAATGATGCGAGATGATACGGCTTATGCGCTCCTGGATTTTAAGGTTCCGGCGTACCGGATGAATGCTCCCATTGAGCAGCTTCGTTCCCTGGATACGACAGATGATCACGGAAACATTCGTTTAACCGGCAAGCCTGTGGTTCAGCAGGATGTGAATCGATTGAGCTTTCGGGATCTGGAGCGGGCAGAAATGGTTGGCTTACCGATTGCGCTGCTCATTCTATGTTTTGCATTCCGAGGTTTGTATGCGGCACTTGCTGCTGTAATTATGGGTGTCATCGGTGTGGTCACCGCTATTGGTTTAACCTCGCTTATAGGACATTACGTGGAACTGTCAAATTTCGTTATTAATGTCATACCGATGGTGGGGATGGCTCTAAGCATCGATTTTGCGCTGATCATTCTAAGCAGATACAGGGATGAAATGCAGGTATGCAAGCATGATCATGGGCAGAGCTCGGATGAGATTATCCAGAGGACGCTGCGGACAGCCGGGAGGGCTGTTTTGTTTTCTGCAGCTTGCGTGCTGCTTGGCCTGTTATCGCTGGTCTGGATCAGACTACCCATGTTTCTAAGTGTCTCGCTCGGTGCGATGACGGTCCTGATAATCTCCGTGTTGATCAATGTGACCTTGCTGCCAGCGATCCTTACGCTCTATGCCCAGCGGATCTTTAAACGTAAAAAGCAAAACTCCATCAGTACACCGCCGCGTAAGCCTTCCATATGGCTTCAGTGGTTCGGCACAGTCATGAAACAACCGGTACGGATGACCTTACTAGGTACAGGCATTCTGCTATTCTGCGTGCTTCCGGTTCAGCAGTTGGAGATGGCCATTCCGGATGCAACCTCACTTCCAGCAACAATCGAATCCCGGCAAGCAGCAGAGGACGTGCAGAAGGTTTTCGCACAGAAGGACATCGCTTCCGTCGACATCCTCATTGGAGGAACGGGAGAGAGGATAACCGCTTCACACTGGAATACGGCACTTCGCAAGGTACGAGAACTCCAGAGGGACGAAAATGTTCTTCAGATTGAATCTGTCTGGGGAGTGGATCAGAAGTACAGGCCAGGCCAGGACAGAACACGGCTAACTGAAAGCGCGAGCAGCGAGTTGATTTTGCACGAGTCGCTTCTCTCTATGTACGTTTCGGAGGACGCCATTCGTATGGTGGCTACCATCAGGGGAGCACCGGGATCGGAACAAGCTGCTGACTGGCTGAACAAGATGAATGATCGGGACGCGCAACTACGCGTTCAGGGAATACCCATCCGTTATGGCGGAGAAGCCGCTTCACAGGTTGAGATTATGCAGGAAATTCTGAGACAACTGCCCAAGGTGATGCTTTTCGTAATCGTATCGAATTACATTGTACTGCTCGCGGCATTTCGTTCACTGCTGATTCCAATCAAAGCAATTCTAATGAATATGCTCAGCCTGACAGCTTCGTTTGGAGTATTGGTGCTGGTTTTCAATCAAGGTCATCTGGGGATGGAGCCTTCGGCGATTGCCATCATGATTCCGGTATTTATCGCGGGTCTTGTCTTCGGCATTTCAATGGACTATGGCGTATTTATGATTAGCCGGATACAGGAGATCTATCGCCTGACAGGAGACAGTGACCTGGCCGTTATGCAAGGACTTGCATCAACTGGTCGACTGGTTACATCGGCGGCTGCCATTCTGCTTGCAGTGACGATACCATTTGCGTTTGGAGATGTGGAAGGAGTGAAGCAGCTTGGCGTTGGCATTACTGCTGCAGTGCTCATTGATGTCACAGTCATTCGTTTGCTGCTCGTGCCCGCATTAATGAAGCTGATGGGGAAATGGAACTGGTGGCTGCCAGGTCAAAAAACATAACGTTGGGAACAAGATCCATCTGATTACGCATCGTGCAATCCGTTGGGATAAGAGAGCCACCACATGAAAAAGGGAGATTCTTGAAGTCTGCATTGCAGGCTTGGGGAATGTCTCTTTTTTCATAAGAATAGCAGGGTTTCGGAGTAATCAGGCATTAATGTTGAATTCATATGCAATGGGCTTGTTCTATAATGTACTGGAAAAAGTAACTATTCTCGACCCGTTTAGTTCGTCTTTTATGTTTTATTTCATATGGATTTGAAGCCCGAATGAACAAGGAGGTATACCATGGATGGCTGCGATTGAATCTTATCTGCAAAAACAAACGACCGAGCGCGGACGTTCCGCATATCAGGCAGGACAGCCTCTGGAACAATGGAGCGAACAGCTGCGAACGGGAATACGTGAACGGCTGGGTGGTTTCCCGGCTGTCGATGCAGAACTGAATGCTGTCGTGCTGGAGCGTGTCGCCTGCGAGGGCTACGTGCGGGAACGCGTAGAAATTACAACCTATACAGGTTTGCGAATGCCAATATACGTATTGATTCCAAATGAGTTAAGGAGTACAACTACACCTGTACCCGCCATGATTGCCTGTCATGGTCATGGTTATGGGAGCCGGGAAATAAGCGGCATGGAGCCTGACGGCTCGCCGCGAGCGGCAGCACCAGGGCTGCATAAGGATTTTGCCGTATCCCTGGTGCAGCGCGGGTATATGGTTGCGGCTCCCGAATTGCTCGGATTCGGTGATCGAAGACTGGATGAGGATAAGGATGAACCGCCAGGGATCAGTTCCTGCACGAAGATTGCAGCTCATCTGCTCATGGTAGGACAGACACTGGCCGGACATCGTGTTTACGAGACGAAGCGGGTCCTGGATTATTTGTCTACCCGTCCTGAAGTCGATGCACAGAGAATTGGGATCATGGGCATATCGGGTGGAGGGCTGGTTGCTGCCTTTACTGCCGCGCTGGATACAAGATTCCGGGCAACTGTAATCAGCGGATATGCGAGTACCTTTCAAGGAAGTATTTTGGACCGGAACCATTGTCTCGACAATTACGTTCCAAGCATCCTGCGGGAAGCGGAGCTTCCGGATATTATCGGTCTGATTGTGCCAAGACCGTTATTCATAGAGGCAGGAAGGGAAGATCGGGTGTTTCCACAGGCCGCGGCAAGAGAAGCGTTCGCAAGGCTCGAGGAGATTTACTCACAAGAGGGTGCACTGGATGCTCTGGGTGCGGATTTCTTTGCAGGTGGACATGAGATTAGCGGCGCTAAAGCCTATGATTGGCTGGATACGTTTTTGTGAGTACCGGGTCACTGAACCCGAAAACAACCCCGTAACAATACGCATCTAGTGCGTATGCTGCGGGGTTGTTTTTGATTTTTCCAATATGAAAAAAGGTACCTTCATCATTCCATCATATCCTTGGCCTCATGGTTGACTTTTTTACCTTTGAGCAGCGGTTCAAGTTCGTCCTGTACGCTCTGTTCCCACAGTGGAACGTCTGTCCGATATGCTGCACGGGCATTCAGGTGCCCGGCAACCGGAGCGGTAATAAAGACAAACACAATGCCAAGAAGTACGCGTGCACTAATGTAGTTGTCGAAGTACCAGAAAAAGAAAAATGTTCCGATAAGTACGCAAAACACACCGAGTGTAGTACTTTTCGTTGCGGCATGTGCGCGCAGGTAAACGTCTGGTAGTCGTATGAGTCCAAAGGCGCTGAGTGCACTTAGTAAAGCTCCGCACAGAACGATCAGACCGATAGCTATTTCAGCGGTTCCATTAACGATCTCCTTCATTTTTGAATACCGCCCCCCGTTCAATATAACGTGCGAATGCGACCGTACTGAGAAAAGCAAGAATACCAATCAGCAGGATGATATCCAAATAGGCCTGCGTATGAAGCATCATGGACAGAACAGCCACAATGGCAATCACGTTAATACCGATGGTATCCAGAGCGGTAATCCGGTCAGCCATCGAGGGTCCGCGCAGCACCCGGTATAGGCACCCCAGGATCGCCAGGGACAGTACAAGCAGGGAGATAAACAGCATTGAGGATAACATTATCGCGTCACCTCCATAATGGCTTTTTCAAACGTATTTTTGATATCATCCCTCATTTTCTGTTCATCCTTGATATCCAACGCATGGATGAAAAGCTTCCGTTGATTGCCCGATATCTCAAGTGGTAATGACCCTGGTGTTAATGAGATGAGCAGGCATAAAAAGGTAACCTCCCAATCGGAGGACAATTGAGTCCGATAGGTGAAAATGCCGGGCCGAATTTCAAGCCTTGGCTTGATGATCTGACGAATGACCTCGATACTGGCTCGTATTAACTCCTTGAACAGCAGGAAGAGCAGCTTAAGGATGGCCCAGACTCGTACGATATAGAAGCGCTGGGGGAAGAACCGCCGCATACTGCCGATCAGCAGCAGGCCCAGCAGGTAACCAATAAGAAAACCAACGCCGTTCCAGCTATTATTCAGAAACATCCATACAAAGGCAATAATAAGATTCAGTATGATCTGAAAGGCCATAAGCATCTACTCCTTCAATACAGCATCAATATAAATATTGGGATGCAGTAGAATGTCGCCTGCGCGGGAGGTTAGCTGAAACATTCCTTCAGCACCCAAGCCCATGACGATGATAAATATGAACAGAATGCCGGCAGGTATCAAGAGTCCGTTGACCGCGTAAGGGCGTCTAACGATGCCTGCTGGCGGTTCCCCCCAGAAGGCCTGAATGAAAATACGCAGAACCGAGTAGAGCATCAGCAGACTGGAGAGCACCGCAATCCCCGTAAGACCGTATAGCCCCGCCTGCAATCCACCTTCGAAGAGCAGCAGCTTACCCGGAAATCCACTGAATGGCGGTATGCCTGCCAGTGCTAGTGCACTGATGAAGAACATCCAACCCAGCAGCGGATAGCGCTGGAGCAATCCGCCCATGTTTTCAAGTTTGGATGTCCCCGCAACGGCAATCAGGGCACCTCCCAGCAGGAAGAGCAGCGTCTTGATCAACATATCATGCAGCATATAGAAGAGCAGGCCTTCCAGAGCCTGGCGACTTGCTGCGGCCATGCCGAAGGCGACAAACCCGACACCTGCAACCACGTTGTAGACCAGAATTTTGTTCACGTCACGATACGAGATAGCGCCAATAACACCCAGAATCATGGTTGCGCCAGCCATCCAGCCGATTAATGCATTGAAGAAATCCGGATCATGATAAAAGATGAGCGTGAATGTGCGCACAATTGCATACAGTCCTACTTTGGTCAGCAATCCCGCGAACAAAGCCGTTACCACTGCAGGGGGAGCTGCATAGGAGCCTGACAGCCAGAAGAAGAGGAACAGGCCGGCCTTGATGCTGAATACAATGAGAAACAGGACTGCAATCAGCGTAATTACACCACTCTGTCCCACCTCGGCAATCCGATTGGACAAGTCCGCCATATTCAGCGTGCCTGTAATCGAATAGAGGAAGCCAATGGAGGCGACAAATAATGCGGAAGAAACAATGTTGATCAGCACATACTTGATCGTTTCGCGAAGCTGTCTCTCCGTTCCTCCCAGTACGATTAGCGCATAGGACGAGATCAGCATCAGTTCAAAACAGACAAAGAGGTTGAATATGTCGCCTGTCAGGAAAGAACCGTTCACCCCTGCGATTAAAAAGTGAAAGAAGACGTAAAAATGATGCTCTTCCCGCTCTTGGTTTATGCTTCGAAAAGCATACAGCAGACACGCCAGAGCAATGATGGAAGCAGCCACAACGAGCAGGGCAGATACCATATCCGCTACCAGAACGATGCCGTATGGCGGTGCCCAGCCCCCCATATTGAGGGTCTGAACGCCTGAATCCGCCACCTGTGTAATTAATACGGTTGATGCAGCAGCAGTCAATAAAGTTCCGATGACGCTGACTATGCGCTGAATGCGGATGTTTCGAAAAAACAGAATGGCAATAACGCCTGTAATCAGCGGCAGCAGCAAAGGCAGCACGACTAGATTATTCATATGGACGCCCCCTTACTTCTTCCATGTCATCGGTTCTAAGTTTTAAGTAAGAACGATAGGACAGAACAAAGAAGAAAGCAGTTAGCCCGAAATTGATGACAATGGAAGTCAAAATAAGCGCTTGAGGCAGCGGATCGACATAGCTTTCTGCATTTTCTCCCAGCAAGGGAGGAGCACCTGTTTTGAGACGTGACATTGTGATCAGCAGCATATGCACGCCATGAGTAAGGATGGACATGCCTAATACGATCCGGAGCAGGCTCCGTGACAAGATTAAAAAGACGGCGACGGCAAACAGTATGCCAACGGCAACGCACATCAATATTTCCATATCAGCGATCCTCCCCGATCTGTAGAATGATGGTCATGGTGACGCCAAGGACAGCGATATACACGCCGAGATCGAACAGCATAGCGGTAGCAAGCTCGGTCTCTCCCAGCAAAGGAAGTTCGAAATAACCGAAGGTCTGGGTGAGGAAGGGAGCGCCGAATAGAAAGGAACCGGCGCCCGTCAACAGGGCAATGGCCAACCCGACAGCCGTCAACGTACGAAAATCAATCGGCAGCGCCTTGCGAACCGTATCCGTACTGAAGGCAAGAGCAATCAAAACCAGAGCAGCGGCCGTGACTAATCCGCCAATGAAACCGCCGCCTGGATTATGATGTCCTGCGAAGAACAAATGCAGTGCAAAGGTCAGGATGATAAAGACAACCACTTTGGTTGTTGTTTGCAGCAGCACATCGTTACTCTGTAAGGGGACGGTATCCCAGGTGGAAGAACTGCGTTCCTGGTTGCCATATTTTTTCGTATTATCCGCTTCGTCATCCTGATTATCATTATCTTTGTTGTCTTCTTTTTTGCGGAATTTCAATCGTGCTCCGAGATCCTTGGCTTCAAGGTTCAGATTGATCATGGAATAAATGGATAATGAGGCTACCCCCAGCACCATGATTTCCAGAATCGTATCAAACCCGCGGAAGTCTACGAGCAGCACATTGACGACGTTTTTACCACCTGCAAGATCATAGCTCTCCTGAATGAAGAAATTGGAGATGCTCTCAAGCGAAGCTGTTCCGCTTGCGGCAAGAGCTACGAAAGTCATGACAATGCCCACGGCGATGGCGACAACCATGTTGACGCTGAGATACTTGCGGCTGGACCGTCCACGTTGAAGTTCAGGCAGATGGTAGAAGCACAGCAGGAACAGCGCAACCGACACGGTCTCCACAATCATTTGGGTTAATGCCAGATCGGGTGCACGGAACAATACAAATAGCAGAGTGACCAGATACCCGACAGCGCCAGTCATAATGACTGCAGAGAGTCTGTTTTTCGCAAAAGGAATGGAGACTGCCGCAGCAATCAATGCGATAAGCAGCACCGCTTCATAGAAAGAGAAGGGAGCATGCCCCTTGAAATTCCAGGTAATATTCTCCCCTGAACGGAAAAAGGCATATCCAAGCAGCGCAACGGTGAACGAGAAGATGTACACCAGATAATTCCGGACAGATCCGTTCATGTACGCTTCTGTCCATTTGCGGGCATAATGCTGCACATTATCGAGAACGACATGATAGATATTGTTAATGGTCAGGCCCTGCGGGTAATGTTCATACACATTTCTCCAGCGCGGTAACAGTTTATACAATGTGACTCCAAGAATAATGACACCGATGGTCATGATTAATTCCGGTGTAATTCCGTGCCATAGAGCGAAATGCACATCAAAATGTTCATTGCCTTCCAAAAGGGCTGGAAGCACGGAGGCCATCGCCGGCTCAATAAGCGATCCAGCCAGCAGATCCGGGAAGAGACCGAATGTTATGACGAGTACACCGAGGATAACCGGAGGAATCAACATACCCACCGGAGCCTCATGCAGCTTCTCAGGCGGAAGCTCCGTGCGGCGGTTACCGAGGAACGTTTTGAACACGATGATCAGCGCATAGATTAAAGTGAACACACTGGCGAGCCAAGCGAGTACAGGCAATAGGATGCTCCACGAACCAAGTCCGAAGATTTGGAGATGCGTAACTTCAACCATGGCTTGGAAGAACAGCTCCTTGCTCAGGAATCCGTTGAAAGGCGGTATGCCTGCCATGGCAAGAGCTCCAACAAGCGCTACAGTGAACGTGATGGGCATAAAGGAAGCGAGTCCTCCGAGCTTGCGAATATCGCGTGTTCCCGTTTCATGATCGACAATACCAACGACCATAAATAGTGCTGCCTTGAAGGTCGCGTGATTGAAGAGATGAAGCAGGGCAGCTGTAATTGCAACCGTATAAACGGCAGAGGACTCTCCATAACCAAAGTAGAGTGCGGCGGAGCCGACACCGAGCAGGGACATGATTAATCCAAGTTGTGAGATCGTGGAATATGCGAGAATCGCCTTGAGGTCGTTCTTTTTTACAGCAAGGAAAGATCCGTAACATAAGGTCAGGAGGCCTACGCCTGTAACTAGCCAAAACCACGTTCCCTGTCCTCCAAAAATCGGGGTGAAACGGGCTATGACGTACAGTCCGGCCTTAACCATTGTGGCCGAATGCAGATATGCACTGACGGGTGTTGGAGCTTCCATTGCATCCGGCAGCCAGATATGGAATGGAAACTGCGCAGATTTGGTAAATGCGCCGATCAGAATCAGGACAAGTGCAGGCAAAAACAGTGCGCTCTCCTGAATCTGTCCCCATTCCGTAATGGTTGCACGGATGCTGAACGTCCCCGTCATCAGGTACATCATCATGAATCCGGCCAGCATGGCGAACCCGCCAAATACGGTAATCAAAAATGACTTTTGTGCTCCTGATGTGGAGGCCTTGCGTTTGTAATGGAAGGCGATCAGCAGGAATGAGGTGATACTCGTAAGTTCCCAGAATCCGTACAATACAATCATGTTATCGGACAGTACGACACCCAGCATGGCGCCCATAAACATGAGCAAATACAGGTAGAAACGGTTCAAATCCTCTTTTTTGTCCATGTAATAAATGGAGTAAAACACCACCAGAACCCCGATTCCGGTAATGAGTAGTGTCAACAGCAGACTTAAGCCATCCAGATATAGATTAAATCCAATGTCCAGTGACGGAATCCAGGGCACATAACCGGATACCATATTCCGCTGAGACACGGCAGGTATGAGGCTTGCAAAATAACCGAACAACAGCGCCGGAACAATTAGAACCGGCCATCCCATATGTATTCTACGGAAGAAGCGGTTCAACATCGTAAGCAAAATCCCCATGGCAAAAGGGAAAATAACAGCAAGATGAAGCAGGCTCAATATTACACCCCCAATTTCTAGTTGAAGTTCTCTCTGTACGGCAAAATGCTGAATCATCATCTCATCATTGGATGATATGCTTGCTCTCTATATTCATAACCCAAGTCTGTATATACAGAATCGTGACTATTCTTTGAATGGAAGAAACACGGCGTTCCTAAGACGTAACTTTGCACCGGCATGTATAATAAAACAAGTCATTATTTCCGATAAAGATGAAAACGAATAGGTGACATCCCGTGTGCCCTTACAGCATGTTTCGTGTTGAAAAAGTAGGATGGTTTCACCGATTACTGGAGGCCAACATGTCTTACATGCTCAGAACGATACTAACCATGACCTTCGCCATATTATCCTTGCTGGTAACATTAACGATCGGTTATATTTTTAGTCAAAAATCAGCGGTTGCTGTTGAAACCGAGATCGGTCACTCTCTGACCAGTACGGCTTCCCAAACAGCTGACAAGTTGGACCGCTTCATGTGGGCGCGCTCTGGGGAACTGGACCTACTAGGCCAGATGGCTGGACTTGAAGACCGCTATGAACCTGCTGATATCCAGATGCTGCTGAATCAGCTACAGAATAGCTTTCCCTCATTCTCCTGGGTTGGATTCATGGATCCGAAGGGAAAAGTTTTGGCGTCAACGGATGGTATATTGCGCGGTGAAGATTTGTCTGAACGGCCTGTGTATCAGGAAGGAATTAAGGGTAAGTTTATTGGAGACGTACATAACGCGGTCCTTCTGGCCAAGCTGCTTCCGAACCCTTCAGGAGAACCGCTGCAATTTGTCGATATCAGCTTCCCCCTGAAGACTAAAAACGGGGAGGTTGCAGGCGTACTGGCTGCACATTTAAGCTGGGCGTGGGCAAAAGAGGTAGAAAAAGGCGTTTTGGAGCCTCTGAAGTATCAGGAGAAGGACATAGAAATGTTCATCGTGAGCAAAAGAGAGCACACGGTGCTGCTTGGTCCGGAGGAATGGGTTGGTAAACCACTGGAATTGTCCGAAATGAAGGCAGCGGAGATCAACAAGACAAGCTGGACCATAGAGGAGTGGGCGGACGGAAAGGAATATGTTACCGGACTCGCCTACAGTCAGGGGCATCTGGATTATCCGGGCCTTGGATGGACGATTGTCGTTCGTCAGCTCAAGTCAACGGCATTTGCGTCCGTATCCGACATGTTATGGTTTAATGTATGGGCGGGGCTTGCGGTTACCGTATTGTTCGCGCTCATTGGATGGCTGGTTTCTCGCCGAATCTCATCTCCAATTACACGATTAACGAAAGTGGCAGACCAACTTCGTGCAGGCGATCAGGTACAGATTCCGGAGAACAGGGGGATTAAGGAAATTGAAGTGTTGTCGCGCTCGCTCAGGGGAATGCTGACCGCGCTTACCAATAAAGACTCGGAACTCGTTTTCATGCAGAATTTGGCTCACTATGACCAACTGACAGGTTTGCCGAACCGGACAGCGCTCGAGGTTTATCTGGAGGAATCCCTTGAGACAGAGAGTGCAGATCATACACTGACGTTCCTCTATCTGGATCTGGATGGATTCAAAAGTGTGAATGATACCCGTGGACATCAAACCGGGGACGTCCTGCTCCAAAAAGTAGCTCATCGTTTGATCGCTCTCAGCCACGATAAGGGAATTACGGTTCGATTGGGCGGAGATGAATTTCTCATTGTACTCCGGTCCATCGGGGATAATCCGAAAGAAGAAGCACGCACATATGCAGAAGATATTATCCAAAGCCTGAATAAACCGTTTATCATTGAATATGAGCGGATCCACATTGGCTGCAGTATTGGTGGTGCCGAGTATCCGACAAACAGCAGCAATCCGAGCGAGATTATCCGTATGGCTGATGAAGCCTTGTATGAATCGAAGCGTTCGGGCAAGAATAGAATGACATTCTATGTGGATTTGAACAAGGATCATGGCGAACAGGATACCAAAAACAGCTAAGCATCAATAACGGACTGGAGGGAGTTCATGTCTGGAAATTATACGACCGTTCCGTACGGTTACGAGCCGCCTGCGGCAAGCCGGAAAGGCACACTGATTTTCTACGATTCATTCGAGCATGTTACCGATGAACAACTTGAACGTGCAGCAGTTACTTCGGATACGCGCGCGTTTACACAGTTGGTTCTCTATCCGCTGCATGAGAGCACCTTCAAGCGCATGAGCAAGGATGGGGTGCAGCCGTATTATAAAAGAGAGGACCGTCTGCATGAGTGGAAGCGAGATCATACGGGGTTCCGCATCAAGGTAGAGGGATTGGAAGGTAAGAGGAAGAAGTACACGCCGATTGATTCGGCTCTGCGTCATCTGACAGCTGAATATCCGGCACCTCATTTTCTGTATCTCACCTCTGAAATGGCGAATCTGTTTGCTTCCTTCGACTCGTTCAAGGACTGGATTACGAAACTGCGCCTCCTTATCGATGGTCAGCAAGATACACTTCATCCCAAGCTGGAGCAATATGCACATCGCTGGGAATGGGCCGAGTAAGAGGACTATTTTAGATGTGAAAAAAGTTGTACTGCACAACCGAATTCGGTTTGCGGTACAACTTTTTTGTCTTTTGTATGCATCTAAATCTGAACAAGGTCAATGGATGTCACGGTTTTGTTTTTACCTGTCCGTTTGGCAGCGTATAGACAGGCATCCACCTCTTCAAACAGTTTTTCTTTGGTGAGCCGGGCATTGAAACTTTTGAGTCCCACACTTACGGTGATGGAATTTCCCTCCAGTTCCAAATGGCCCATCAGGGCTATTTTCTGACGGATCTGTTCCACGAGAGCATAAGCCTGATCAAAAGACTGTTCAAACATAAGCAATGCGAATTCTTCACCGCCATAACGGGCTGCAATATCGCTTGAAGTAATGTTCTCCTGAATGACATGCGAAACTTTCTCCAGAATAATATCGCCTACCCGATGTCCATAGGTATCATTGATCGATTTAAAATCATCAATATCAATTAGTGCCAAATGAAGGCTCATACCGCTCTTGGCATATTCATAGGCTTTATCGTAATAATCTTTGAATGAACTCTGGTTATAGAGATTGGTAAGCCCATCGGTTTTGGACTGCTTGGTCATAATGGCATTCCGTACAATCAGTTCCTGCTTGGCTAACATGCTGTCCTTGAGATCATCCAGTACTTCCACGCCGCTTGTGACAATGACCTGGGCTACATATGTACCGACAATGAGAAAGGCTGGGATGGAAACCATGTCAAAGGAAGTCAAATAGGAACGATAGCCTGAATCAAACAGAACCAAAACATAACCCGTCGTTTGCATCAAACATGCGGTCCAGACTCGCTTTCTGCTAAAAAACAAAACAGACGTGAAGATGGGCAGCAGGCTGATCGCTTGAATAATTCGAATGTCATAATTGACATGAATGATCGTCCAGGCAACAACTGTGCTGGCCGCCGACATGGCATAGAACGAAAAGGTATTGAAGCGTCGGTCGATCCAGCTCGCGATCATAATGGAAGCAATACTTGAGGCTGTGGGCCAGATTATAACATGAATGATGAAATCCTCAGGAGTGCGATCATAGTCCAGAAACAGGAAACAGCCGATCTGAACGACGAAATGTGTGATTACGACAACCCAGTAAGCATGAAGCATTTTTTTAATCCATTTGGAATGCTTGAATTCATATTCTGTTGGAATATGGTTGCTATGTGTAGACAAACTCTTCATATATCACCGCTGACTGCATCATAATGGTACGACAGAATGACTCTCGTATTAGTTGATTATAAAACAGATTGTGCAAAACGCAAATGTTAATTAAATGGGTGAAAACAAAGTTGACATATAGCGCAGGACAGAGCAGAAACTTTTCACAGGGACAAACAAATATCGAAATGAACCTCATAGACTGAACCAAGGCTCCGTTACATACGATGATTACAATCCTTGATGAAGGGGGTGATCTCTATTCCTCTTGTCGTTCGTTCAACCGTCAACGCTACGGGAGCAATTACGTTTACAGGCAATACACTCGGTTTGAGTCGATCCGATACGGCAGGGGTGCCAGGAACACAGGACAGTATTGGCGCATTCACGACGACCAATACGGCCGTAAGTTTTGGGACATATCCTCTGGGTACGACAAATTTGTATCAGAGCAACAGCTCAGCTGCCATACTTGTCCTTCCAGCGGGGAGTACAGTGTTATACGCAGAATTGATCTGGGGCGGAAGCTATATTAATGGCAATGTGAACCTGAGTGCAGCCATCAACAATCCGGTCACCTTTATCACACCTGCAGGGACATCCAGCGTTACTCCTGACCCCGCGACATACAATCAATTCGATCTGGGGAACGGCGCTGCTGGTTATGTGCGTTCGGCCAATGTTACGACGCTGGTACAAAATGGGGGAGCGGGTACATATATCACCGGAGCGGTTGTGGGAACGATCGTCATCAACAATGATGCGACGGCCAACCATGCAGGCTGGACGCTAGGCGTCATTTATCAAAATCCGAACCTGCCCTTCCGAAACATGTCACTCCGGGCCGGCGGAGTACTTGTCCAATCGACTTCAGCACCGGTGGTTACCACACTGACAGGTTTTGCGACTCCGATCTCTGGCACCCTCGGAGGAAGAGCGCTGTTCAGTGCGCAGGAGGGTGACGCGAATCGGACCGGAGATCAGGCGTTATTTGGACCAACGTCGGCGACTTCGGTTGCCTTGTCGGGGCCCAACAACCTGGCTGCCAACTTTTTTGCATCCCAAATCAACGGAGATACCGGAGCACTCAACACGACAGGAACCTTTGGGACCCGGAACCAGATCAATGGAGCACCTGGCTCCAACATTTCCGGTGGACGTCAAGGTTGGGACATAACCAATGTGGATGTGTCTGCCAGACTGATTAATAATCAGTCTTCAGCTGTGTTGACATTAACCACATCGGGAGATGCGTACATCGTTAACGGTAATGCCATTCAGGTGGATATTAACGCACCAAGAATTACCGTATCGAAGGGATCAACGGCCACCGGTGCGGTAGCAGGGGATAGCATTCTCTATACGGTTACGGTTGCCAATGCAGGTACGGCCAGCGCCGCCAGCGTGGTTTTATCCGACTCTTTGCCTGCAGGACTGACCTTTATTCCAGGTAGCGTCACCGTTGCAGGCGTACCGCGTCCAACACTGGATATCACAGCTGGCATTCCGCTGGGCTCATTAAACCTGTCCAGCAGTATTGTTGTAACTTACCGGGCACTTATCGGACAGGATGCAAGCATTTTGCAGCTTGTGAATTCGGCCAATGCGGCATTTACGTTTCAGAGTGTGGCCGGAGGTCCGACCATAACAGGCGTAATTCCCTCCAACAGCTCCACACTTCCTGTATATTCACCAAACCTGTCCATTGTGAAGTCGGCGAGTACAACCAATGCCACGGTGGGTGATACGGTAACGTACACGCTTCAGGTAAACAACGGAGGGAATGTTGCGGCGGTCGTTACATTGACAGACAACATCCCAAGTGGCAGCTCGTATGTAGCAGGCAGCTTCCGTCTGAACGGAAATGTAATAGCAGGTGCTAATCCTGCCACAGGTGTAAATTTGGGCAGTCTTGCTGCAGGGAGCGCAAATACCGTAACCTTTCAAGTCCTCGTCACAAGCTTGCCAACACCGCCAACTCTTGTGGATCAGGCCACCGCTTCATATTCATTCAACTCGCCTGACGGACGGACGGTAACGGGTACACTAGCATCAAACACCCTGACGATTCCGGTGACATTACCCAATGTAACCGCGGTGAAATCGGCTTCGGTCAGTGACGTAGCCGTAGGGGAGACCTTTACCTACACCGTGGTTACCACGAACGGCGGTATTCAACCGATTAACAATGTGATTCTTACGGATTCTCTCCCTGCAGGAACTGTATTTGTTCCGGGGAGTGTGACAGTAAGAGGTTCCGTTGTAGCATCGGCTAACCCGAACAGTGGCATATCTATTGGAACACTGACCGCCGGAAGTTCCGCGACGGTGACGTTTCAGGTTACGGTGCAATCCTTGCCCGTATCAGGTTCGCTCCTTAATCGGGCTGCTGTGTCCTATAGTTCAGGTGCATTTACGGGCATTGCCAACTCCAATTCGATTACAACCCCTGTGTACCAGCCGATCATTGCCATCAACAAGTCGGCGAGTCAAACGAATGCGACACTGGGCGATCAGCTTGCATATACGCTGGTGGTGACAAACAGCGGAAACATTGCGGCTCAAGTTACGGTAACCGATACCATTCCGGCTGGACTGACGTTTGTTCCGAACTCAGTAACGGTGAATGGTACTGCGCGTCCGGGAACCAGCCCATTAACCGGAATAACGCTGGGAAGTCTCCAGCCAGGAGCCACCGCAACGGTAGTGTTTCGCGCTACCCTGAGTACACTTCCATCTCCGCCAACACTGGAGAATCAGGGTACTGCAACTTATACGTACCAGCTTCCGAGCGGACGGAATCTCTCAGGCAGCAGTCAGTCCAATATCGTTCGCATACCTGCATCGGCACCCAATATCTCCATTAGCAAAACCGTAAATACACCAGATGCCACGGTAGGCGACATCCTTACCTATACCGTTATTGCAACCAATGCGGGCATTAGTGCGGTCCAAAATCTGGTGATTTCGGATACACCGACCGGATCGGAATTTGTACCAGGCAGTGTCACCATTAATGGAACAGCTGCCGGAAGTGCAAGTCCGGTTTCGGGTATTGCTGTAGGAACCCTGAACAGCTCAAGCAGTGTCACCGTGACCTACCAGACCAGAGTGACGTCTGTTCCTTCCACAGGTTCAGTTACCAACCGTGCAAGCGCAGCGTTTACGTCGGGCAGTTTTAATGGCGTTTCTTCATCAGTTACGGTTAGCACACCTATATTTCAACCCGTCATTCAAGTGGTGAAATCGGCAAGCACAACCAATCTGACGGTAGGCGATACCTATAACTACAGCATCCAGATTAACAACACAGGTAACATCGCGGCTTCGGTTACCTTGACGGATCCGATTCCTGCGGGAGCGGTATTCAGTACGAACAGTGTCATTATTAATGGTGTACCTACACCTGGTGTAAGTCCGGCAACAGGGATTAGTTTGGGATCAATCGCGGCTAACTCAAGCACAACGGTGACCTTTGTCGCAACGGTCACCAGCTTGCCTGATTCGAGACAGTTGACTAACCAGGCGATCGCTTCATTCTCCTACACGCTTCCAAGTGGAAGAACGATTGCCGGATTCTCGTCATCCAACACCATCACTATTCCTGTCTCTCTGCCCAATGTAACGATTGTTAACAGTGATAATGTAGAGTACGGCGTAGTCGGGGATGTCATCAGGTACACTTCTGTTATTCGCAACAACGGCACAGTAGCCGTTAACAATGTGGTATATGTCAACCCTCTTCCTCCGAATACCCCATTTGTACCCGGAAGCGTCATTGTGAACGGGACTTCATTCCCGCTCTCCAATCCGACCGCCGGCATTCCAATCGGTACTTTGGCTCCAGGAGCTGAGGTGACCGTAACTTTTGAGGTGACGATTACCATGCCGATCCCTTCACAGATTAACAATCAATCGACGGTCAGCTTCACATCTGGTTCATTTTCGGGGTCATCATCGTCCAATACGACACAGACTCCGGTTATACAACCGCAGATTTCACTTGTCAAAACGGCCAATACTGTCAATGCCACCGTAGGTGATACAGTTGTATACACGGTGACGGTCAGCAACACTGGCAATTTGCAGGCCAATGTTACCGTCACAGATACGATTCCTGCTGCGACTTCTTTTGTAGCCAACAGTGTTGTGGTATCTGGTGTGCCGCAGCCTGGAGCGACGCCGGGAACAGGTATTCAGGTAGGCATTGTAGCAGCGGGAGCAACAGCGGTTGTCACGTTCGCTGTTGTCGTGGATACACTTCCGTCTCCGCAGCAGCTTAGCAACTTTGCTACATCTTCCTTTACCTTTACACCTCCTGATGGACGAACGTTAACAGGAACAGCCACTTCAAATACATTGACGTTTCCGGTCTCATCTCCAAACGTTGCTGTCGTTAAAAGTACACCTTCAACTGTGGCTGCCGTAGGTGATACCGTCACTTACTCCATACAAGTAACGAACAGCGGTATAGCACCGGTAAACAATATTCAGTTTTCGGATCCGATTCCTGCCGGAGCCTCCTTTGTCACCGGCAGTGTGACGGTGAATGGCGTAGTGCAACCCGCAGCCAACCCGGCAGGGGGGATATCGCTCGGGACACTTGCTCCAGGAACTTCAGCTACCGTAACTTTCAGCATTCGTGTTGATGCGATCCCTCCAAGCGACCAGTTGAGTAATCGATCCACAGTCAGTTTTACCTCAGGGGCATTCTCAAGTACGACGTTTTCCAATACGGTGGTCACACCGGTATTCCAGCCTATTCTCTCAGCAACCAAGACGGCAAGCACACAGAACGCTACCGTAGGTGACACTGTTAGTTACACGATTACCGTCGCCAACACGGGTAACTATGGGGCCCAGATTAACCTGACAGACAATATCCCTGCGGGAACCGTTCTCGTTCCGAACAGTGTCATTGTGAATGGGCAGCCGCTGCCTGCCGCGAATCCAGCCACAGGTATTTCGGCAGGGACTGTCGCTGCTGGTGCAACAACAACCATTACTTTTTCTGTGGTCGTTGATACCTTACCATCTCCACAGCAGCTGGTGAATCAGGCGGCGGTGGCTCTTTCCTTCACCTTGCCTGACGGACGGAGCATCGCAGGTTCGGTGCTGTCCAACGTACTGACCATTTCGGTCTCGGCTCCGGATGTCGATGTAGTGAAATCGACGACGTCAACGGCGGGATCTGTCGGTGATATTGTGACATACAGCGTCGCAGTAACGAATAACGGAATAGCTACGGTGAACAATGTAGTCTTCACGGATGCAGTACCGGCAAGCACTGTCCTTGCGCCAACCGGCGTATTTGTAGATGGTGTGCTCCGCCCGGGTGCCAACCCTTCCACCGGAATAACCATCGGCTCCATCGCGCCTGGTGCTACCGTGACCGTTGTATTTAGTGTGCAGGTTACTTCGCTTCCGGCAAGTGAAGCTTTGAACAATCAGTCCACAGTCAGCTTTACATCAGGCGTGTTCTCGGCCACAACTTTTTCCAATACGGTTACAACGCCGGTGTACCAGCCGATTTTGACAGCGGTCAAAACGGGAGATCAGGCAATAGCCACGGTAGGGGATACCGTTGTGTACAGCATTGCCATCTCCAATGCCGGGAACTACGGGGCCTCCGTCACGTTGACCGATACAATCCCTGCCGGAACTGAACTTGTACCCAATAGCGTTATCGTCAATGGTGCATCCGTACCGGGTGCCGATCCGGCTTCGGGCATTCCACTTGGCGTCGTTTCAACAACAACCATGGTCATGTTCTCGGTTGTCATTGTCACTCTTCCTTTGAGCCAATCCATTACGAATCAGGCTTCTGCAACCTTTACGTATACGCTGCCAGACGGAAGAACACTGGGAGGCAGTCTAACATCCAATTCCCTTAACATTCAGGTATCTGCTCCGGATGTTAGTGTAACGAAAACGACAGCGGCAGTGGATGCGGTAGTAGGCGATACCATCGTATATGAGATGGTTATAACCAATAACGGAATCGATCCCGTTAACAATGTGGTGTTAACCGATCCAATCGATCCAGCCACCACATTTGTCGCTGGGAGCGTCCTGGTGGACGGTGTTCCGCGTGCCTCGGCTAACCCTGCACTGGGCATCGCTATTGGATCTCTGGCCCCAGGAGCCTCCGCAGCAGTGTCCTATGCGGTGCGAGTTAATACGCTGCCTGCACCACCTGTGGTGAGCAGTCAGTCTGCCGTAAGCTTCACATCGGGTGTCTTCTCGGGTGCTTCATACTCGAATATCGTAGTAACACCGATCTATCAACCGATCATAGCCGTAACCAAGACAGCAAGTACATCCAATGCAACGATCGGAGATACTATCGTGTACTCTTTCTCCATTAACAACAGCGGAAATCTGGCTGCCAATCTGACATTGACGGATAACATTCCGGATGGGGCTGTGCTTCTTCCGAACAGTGTATTGATTGATGGTGTTCCACAACCAGGTGCCAATCCGGAGACAGGAATTGTTGTGGGTACCATACCGCCAGGGGGATCCGTTAATGTGACAGTCACCCTTGAAGTTACTGTGGATTCGCTGCCGCAGAACCAGCAGTTAGTCAACCAGGCCGTGGCCACTTATACGTTCAGTCCGCCGGATGGCCGTCAGTTGACGGGTACCGTGTCTTCCAACGTCCTCGTGATTCCTGTATCAGCACCTAACGTCACTGTTGTCAAAAGCACAGACGCCATTGATGCTGTTGTCGGTGATGTAATTACTTATACGGTTGTTGTTACAAATGCCGGTATTGAAGTGGTCAATAATGTGGTCATGGTGGACCCTGTACCAGCAGGAACGGTGTTTGTACCCGGAAGCGTAACGGTAGATGGAGTGCCAAGACCAACCGGCAATCCGAATACGGGAATAACGCTCGGATCGATCGCTGCTGGTGCTTCGGTTACCGTTACATTCAGAGTAGAGGTCGTGGTGATATGAGCCAATCTTCCGGTCCGTTGTCCCACTGGCTACAGAATCAGTCACTGGTTCGATTCAGCTCGGGTACGACTGAACTGGAACAAGTGGCCTACTCCAATACCGTAGTCACACCATGGGTTGGACCCAGACTTGAAGTAAGAAAGGAATCCAATGTGACTGTTGCTGCACTGGGACAGTCGCTAACTTATCAGATTGAGATTACGAATTCTGGTAATCGAACTGCCATCGTATACGTAGTAGATCCGCTCTCGGAAGATACGTCACTGCTTCCGAATAGTGTACTTCGTGATGGCGTTCCATTACCCGGTGCATCACCTCAGCTTGGGCTGCCTCCTGCAGAGGTTACGCCGGGAGCTACACTGCGCTACCACTTTCAAGTTGCCATCGTGCGATTACCTCCGACATTGAAGCTGCTCAATCAGGCACAGGTTAACTATGAATTTCTAACACCGGAAGGCAGGACGGTTACAGGCCGAGAACTATCCAATACGGTTGAGGTCACTCTGGCCTCATCCCGTCTGGAGGTTGCCCTTCAGTCGGACCATATCCCGACCTTTTCAGGGGATATTGTTTTGTACAGTGTCGTTGTGAGCAATCCTGGATTTCTGACAGCTGCAGGTGCCAAGGTGACCATCGCTTTGGCTCCTGGCCTTGTGTTTATTCCTGCAAGTGTTGTAATTAACGGAATGTTCGCCCCCCAGATGACCCCGGATTCTGGAATAGAGATCGGTGACATTGAGCCCAGAAGTTCTGTCCGTATTCAATATCGGGTCCAGGTGGTTTCGGTAAGGGATGCTGAAAGTATTCCAACTCAGGCGGTGCTGGAGTACACTTCTGCAGGCAAGCGGGAGATCGTTTACTCGAACGAAGTCACACTTGAAGTCATCCAGCCATTTATTTCGATTCAAAAAAGGGTGCTTCCAGAGATTGCCTCAGCCGGGGATACGGTACGATATGACATTACCATTGCGAATGAAAGCAATTATGCGGTGGATGCCAAGGTATCAGATTCATTGCCGGCCGGCATGACCTTTGTGGAAGGGAGCCTCAGCTGGAATGGTGTCAAACGGCCCGGGGCCAATCCGGTCAAAGGAGTGAGCCTGGGGACATTGACTGCACGGTCTGTCATCAATATTCAATTTGAAGCAAAAATTATAGAACATGGGACTGCCATGCCTGATCCATCCAAACTGGTTAACCAGGCGCGTCTCTTGTATACGTATCGATTGCCGGATTCACGAATGGTGCAGCGCATGGCCGCCTCCAACGAAGCGACGATCTACCTGAAAGGCCCGATTATCAAGGTTCACGTTGAAGTGACTCCTCATTTGGTCGAGCAGGGTGGATCAGTCACTTTTCAGGTCCGGGTCGAGAATATAGGCTCACTGCCTGCCCGTGTACAATTGACAGGCGTTCTTCCACCGGGAGCCAAGTGGCGAGGACAAGAGGAAGGTCAGGTTCAATGGAGCATACCCGAATACTCTTCGCCAAGGTATCTGCATCTGGGGGAACTGGTTCCAGGTGCGCAGCGAAATATCTCCTATGCAGCGCAGCTGTCCGCGGAGGACACGGGAACCCTGAAAGGTTTCCTGACTGCTCTGTACACCTATGAACTGAACGGAAAGAAACGAAACGGTGAAGCCCGATCGAATGAGTACACGATTGTTATCGAGTACCGTGAAGAATAACGCAATCCAGCTTACGGTGATGAATTGGGAAATTTGCTCCAAATGACTTCCATGACATTACACGAACGCAAATGAATGGTATACTAATTGAATATGCCCTCGGCAAACAACCCGTGGAATCGGGACGTCGGATTAGCTGTAGAGGAGGCCTCCACATTGGCAAAAGCAAAAGTCGCAAAAAGACCTACTAGGGATGAATTTGAGCTGGAAGAGTTGGGGAATCAATTGGTTGAAGCGTATCACGAGCGTTCGGAAGTACTGTTGACGGTATGGGGGAAGGAAGAGCAGGTACAAGGGGTTATTGTCAAGCTGGATTCCCGCACTCGGCTGGTACATGTAGAATACACCGAAGAGGAGTTTATGGCGAAAGTACCTTTTCTCGATATTATGCGGGTGGAATCCCCCCGTTATTAAGAAATGCAATTTTAAATATTAGGGCATTCGCCCGGTCAAACCCGTTCTTCCTGCATAAGATATCCCATACCTGTTGCAGAGGAGGTACGGTCAATGAGCGAAGTATTAGGTGGAGAAACAAGAGGCTACGGATACGGAGGTTTTACTTCTGTAGGTGCCATTCTGGTTCTGTTCATCCTGTTGGTTATCATCTCCAAAGCGTTCTTGGTATAATTCATTTCTCCAAATGAATGAAGGAAGCTCTGCCATGCCGGCAGAGCTTTCTTTTATTCAGATTCGTGTACGCTTAATATGAAGAACATAAATTAAGTCATTAGCCCATTTGGTAGATAATCCATGTCAGTTCCACGTTCATTATGATAGAATAGGACCATTCCTAGAGAAAGCATGAGGTGTGTCGAATATGAGTAAAGAGTTAACACAGGCATTGAACCAACAGATGAATTTTGAGTTTTATTCTGCCCATGTATATCTCGCGATGGCAGCATACTGTTCCAGTGAAAGTCTGGACGGCTTCGCGAATTTTTTCATTGTACAGGCTGAAGAAGAGCGATTCCATGGAATGAAAATATACAAGTTCCTGAACGATCGTGGACAACGCGCGACATTGGAGGCTTTGCCGGAACCGAAAAATGAGTATACTTCCATGCTGGATGTGTTTGAGCACGGATATGCACATGAACAGCAAAATACGAAAAAATTCTACAACCTGGCTGACCTTGCCTTGAATGAACGTGAGCATGCTACGATGTATTTCCTGAAATGGTTCATTGATGAGCAAGTAGAGGAAGAAGCATTGTTTGACAGCATCATTCAAAAGCTGCGCCGCATTGAAAAAGACAGCAATGCCTTCTATATGCTGGACGCTGAATTCGGGAAACGTTCGTTCACTGCTCCTGCAGAGTAATAGTGATTGCGCATGAATCACACGTAATACATGTCAATCAAATATTCCGTACTACATATGAAAAGCTTGCCTTGTGCAGGCTTTTTTGCTGTGTTGTTTAATCTCAATTTATCAAATGGGAAACAAACTTCGAACATAAATCTATCAGATCATTCAAAATAGGTTAATGAAACATATGTCAAAAATGATCTATCCTGACGGGGATGATTTTCGCTGCAAATCTATCAATTTCGTTTTATTTCATTGGCTATTCTGACAAAAGTGTAACTCGAACGTAGCATTTGGAGCGAGAATGAGGCGTGTCCTTTTTGTTAGTATTAGGATTATCGCCAAGGGATGCAATGAGAGATTCGTAGACACCCGGGGAAATACTAGACACAAGGGAGATTTATATTTATGTTACATATTCGCAAATCATTGATCGCCACACTTGCCATTTTACTTATGATTCCACTCCTTTTGCCTCAGTCGGTATCCGCGAAGCCAAGTGCTTCCAAATCTGCTGGAGCAAAAACGAATGCGAAGATCATATATCTTACCTTTGATGATGGGCCCACAGCCCACACGGGTCAACTGCTGGATATACTGGATCAGTATCATGCAAAAGCGACTTTCTTCATGCTCGGACCACAAATGCAGCAATTTCAGAAAGCGACCAAACGTATTGTGGCGGACGGACATGGATTGGGTCTCCATGGCGTGACACACGTTCCCAGCAAATTTTATCAATCGGCATACAGTGGACTGAAGGAAATGCAGCAGGCGAATGTGACGTTGAACAAAGTTGCCGGGGTGAAGACAAGTCTTGTTCGTACACCTTACGGCAGTAAGCCTTATCTCAAGTCGTCATATCGTAATGTGTTGCTTGCTCAAGGTGGATTCCATCTATGGGATTGGAATGTGGATTCCGAAGATTGGAAATACAAGAAAGATCACCAGAAGGTTTACAACAGTATGATGAAACAGATTCACAACGTTCAAAAGAGCGGTACAACGCCGGTTGTGCTAATGCATGATCAGGAAGCGACCCTAAAAGTACTTCCGCAATTGTTGAAAACATTGAAAGCAGAAGGATACAAGTTCGAAATTTTGACCAAAAAAGTGCAGCCGGTTAACTTCTGGAACGATAAACGTTAATATAGTACACGTTATGAAGCTTAAAAAAACAATATCCAATTGAAAGAAGACATCAAGGAGGCGATCATCATGAAAAAGCAAAAACGTTGGGTAATCATTCCTGTTACCACTGCTGTGTTACTTGCGCTTGCAGGTTGCGGGGGGCAGGAAAACAATACGTCACAGGCAAGCAACACATCTACTTCGATCTCAGGTGAGCAAACTCAATCCGGGAGCGGTGGAGCCGATTTTTCGAACACTTCAGAAGGAAATCATACTGCAGCAGGCTCGGATAATAATGAAAATACCTCAGAGGGTACAAGTACATCTGCAGGTGAAAAAAACAATTCCGGTTCGGAAGGCAGCCTGGGAACACAGGGGCAGTCCAGCGTTAGCGATGTCATTCAGGAAATTCGCAGTCAAATGAAGATGAAGGATACCGTGCTGCCGACTTCATTCGCTCTGGACAAAGGAAAACATCTGGCAGCAGCCATTTCTGCCAATACGTCAGAGGCTTTCAAGGTGAATTTCTATTCCGTGGATCAGTCCGTTCCGATCAACGATGCATCATTGACGTCTTCAAACCAAGCACCGGCGGTGTTCGCATCCTATGAAGTGAAGACCTATAAGGACCCGAATAGCACGGGGATTTTCCCGGATACGAACCTTGACGACATCCCCGAGGAAATGTCAGTTGACCTCGGACACGGGATCAAAGGCATGGCCGAAGGGGCAGCAGGGAGTCAGTATTTAACCTGGAAGGAAGGCAGATGGACGCTGCAAATCCGATCGGTCTCCGAAGACAAGATGAACAATCCGGGGATTGCCAAGAAAATGGTCGAGTACCTGGAATCTCACACGCTGCCTGCTCCAAAGGACAAAGGCTTCGTGAATGTGGAATATCCGAGTGGCGGGAAAACGGTGAAGGTCACGATCTCATGGCAGGAAGGCAAGCAGATTCATCAGCTGCAAACGAATCAGGTGCCGAATGACGCACTAGGGATGGTTGCATCGGTCAAATAAAATAAGTAACTAAAATAGCTTGGCTGGGAGTGGAAGCTCCTGACCAAGCTATTATTTGTGTCGTAATGGGTTGAAGCGGTACTTTCATTTGAACCAGCCCTTTTCCTTGGAACGGGTGATGGCTTCAATCCGATTGCTTGCATTTAATTTGTTCAGAATGATAGAGATGTAGTTGCGCACCGTGCCAGTCGTGATAAACAGGTGTTTGGCAATTTCCTTCGTGTTCTTGCCATCAGCCATGAGGCCAAGGACGGCATTCTCCCGCTCTGTAAGCGGGTTTTCCTCGACATAAGCCTCGTCTACCAGGTCAGGGGCGAAGATACGGCGTCCGTTCATGACCTGGCGTATGGCTTCAGCCAATTCCTCAATTGGACTGTCCTTTAACAGGTAACCTCTCACCCCGCCTTTTAATGCACGTTCGAAATAACCGGTCCGAGCAAAGGTCGTTAAGATAATTACCTTACAGTTCGTTCCTTTTAATTCCTCTGCAGCTTCCAGACCGCTTTTGAGAGGCATTTCAATATCCATCAGGCATATATCGGGGGCATGCTGCTGGACGAGCTCAAGTGCCTCCTGCCCGTTGCTTGCCCGACCAACCACTTCCATGTCTACTTCCAAATTGAGCAGGGAGGAGAGGGCACCAAGCATCATGCGTTGGTCTTCGGCGATGACGATTCTGATCATGTTTATTCCTCCTTGATTGGTTTGCGAACCAGCTTCGGTACCTGAATAATAAGCTGAGTTCCGTCTATGCTTGTTCCGGAGCGAATATCGAGACAACCATTAACAAATTCCAGTCGTTCTTTCATACCAAGAATTCCTGTACCACGACGTTCTTTATTGTTACCATGTTCCATTCCAATTCCGTTGTCATAAACGGTCAGAATGTTATCTGAAGGGGTTTCCTTGAGGCTGATTGTACATATTGTTGCCTGGCTATGCTTGACCACATTCGTGACGGCCTCTTTTAGACACATACCCAATACATTTTCATTGAGCTGAGAGGTATCCTGCAGTTTGGGGTTTCCATCCAGTTTGAACTCGATCGAAGCGGCCTTCAAAATCTGCTCTGCACGAAACAGTTCATCAACCAGCTGTGTGCCGCGCATCGTGGTGACCATTTCCCTAACTTCCTTGAGTGCTGTGCTTGCGGTTTGACGCAAGTCGTTTAGCTCCATCTCGGCCTGCTCGGGGTTGACGCGAAGCAGGCGTTTCGCCAGATCGGTTTTCAGGCCGATCAAGGAAAGTTTCTGCCCAAGGGTATCGTGCAGATCACGGGCGATACGCTGGCGTTCTTCCATTTTGACCAGATCATCCAGTCGTTTATTGGCACTCTCCAGCTGGCCCTCCAATTGCTCACGGTTGTTTTTGTTATAGGTGCTGATTGGAAGCAGAATGGATGCCATCAGACTGATAAATACAAAAGGAAACTGACTGAGCAATCTGGAGCTCTGAATAATGAAGCCATAATTAATGGTTAAAAAACTGGCTGCCAGGTTTATCGAATAGAGGGTGAAAAAACCCGCTTTATTTTTAATATTCCCAATGAAAAAAGCAAGAAACAGTGAGAAATACGCATAATCATATGCGATCGTCATGGTAATGGAAATGGCAATCAGCAGACCGATCCACATATATACCTGCCAGCCCTTGGTGATGAAGGCAAGCAAATAACAGACGAAAAAGACAAGAATGATAACAATTCCAGTCACCATGGTCCACAGTTTTGAATATTGCGAAATATAATAGAAAGGCAGAATGAAAAAGACTAGCCATACGTACGGATTCAAACCTGTATTTTTATAAAAGAGCTGCATCCACTTTTGAATAAAAATTCTCCTCCTTGAACGTGCTTTGCGTTGTACTCCAACTTTAGCCTGACTGTAGCACGACTTCAGCCTGAATACAAGAAAACGAATCCGACAGAGTTTAAGGCTTCTCTGTCAGACCCGCTTGATTGCTTACACGTATAGGTGGCTGAGTATAAGGTTTGCGGTATAACGATTTAATTTCTTTGAAGCTGATAAATCGTTTGGATTCTTCGTCCCAAAGGCGGAAGCGAAGGGCTACCAGACTCGAACGAAGGGTGATTGTCGTTGCCTTTTGCAGAGGTGGCGTCGCATTATGAGCCTCTTCCAGATAATAGTTCGGTACGCGTGGACTCAAGTGATGCACATGGTGAAATCCGATATTACCGCTGACCCATTGCAGCAGCTTCGGCAGTTTATAATATGAACTACCTTCGACAGCAGCCTTGACGTAACTCCATTCATCCTCGTGTTCGAAGTAGGTATCTTCAAACTGATGCTGAACGTAGAACAGCCAGATTCCGAAGAAACCGGAGAAGAAAAAGACCGGTGCCTGCACCATAACAAAGGCCTGCCATCCGACCAACCAGCACATGAATGCATAAAGTGCAATGATCAGTACCGTAGTCAGATGTGTGTTGATGCGCTCTTTGCGACGAGCAGCTTTACGGTTAAAACGGTAAGCGAGCAGAAATACATAGATAGGACCAATGCCAAACATCACGACTGGATTACGATAGATGCGGTAGAAAAGTCGTCCCCATGTTGATGCTGCTTTGTACTCTTCAACGGTCATGACCCAGATATCACCTACACCACGTTTGTCCAGATTACTGCTGGTGGCGTGGTGGATGGAATGTCCAGCTTTCCATTGCTGGTAGGGAGTAAGGGTTAAGACGCCCGTAATGGTCCCCAGAATGTCGTTGGCACGTTTGCTTTTGAAAAAGGAACCGTGACAGCAGTCATGGAAGATGATAAACGTTCGAAGTACAAATCCGGATGCCACCAAGGCAATCGGAAAGGTCAGCCAATACGAAACGGACAGGCTATAGTAGGCTGCGGCCCATAATAAGAAGAGTGGAAGGATTGTATTCATAATTTGTCGGATACTTAATCGAAGATCATTTTTCTCGTAAGGGGTAACTTCTTTTTTCAGTGCCATTTCTTTTGCTCTGCTCATAAATGGTAGTCCTCCTTCAGTGGTTATGGCCAAGTAAGGCTATAACTCTGTGTTTCCCAATTGTGTCTTCAAGGGAAGCGTTTTTATCATTGTAAAAGAATCCGGTTCATCCGGTAAGTCATAAACGTCAGCCTTCTGTAATGATGAATATCAAGGATGACACATGACATTTGTCATGGGTGGAAAAGGGGTGGCTATTTTTTTGTTTACCCATTCAAAAATGATTCCAATCAAGAATCCTTTGTACATTTCGTGCAACAATTTGTATTATGTATACAATTTTTGCTGGTGACATGGTAGAATCTATCATTGTGAGTGCATATGACAACTTATGAGCCTGATGGATAGGTTGATTTCTGAAGGATTGGATGGAATATAGGATGAAGAAACGTGTAACGGATATTTTATTTATTATGGCAGGGGCATTTTTATTTGCCTTGGCGGTGAATCTGTTCGTCATTCCGAATGATCTTGCTGAAGGTGGCGTTACGGGGATCACCATTATTTTGTATTACCTGCTCGGATGGTCACCCGGGTTAATGAACTTGATTCTGAACGGGATTTTGTTAATTGCGGGTTACCGGTTTCTGGACAAAACGACGACGGTATACACCATTATTGCAGTGGTATTCAACTCCTTGTTCCTGCATCTGACCGAGAGTTGGACGATTGATTCGCATGAGTTGTGGATCAATACAATTTTCGGAGGATTATTTGCCGGTCTCGGGATTGGTTTGATTGTTAGAGTAGGCGGCACAACCGCGGGAACCGTCATCTTGGCAAGACTCGCCAATAAGTATCTGGATTGGAACATCAGCTATGGACTTTTGTTTTTTGACTTGATCGTGGCGTTCTCCTCGTTCTTTATTATCGGGGCACAGGGACTCATGTGTACAATCGTCATGCTGTTTATCGGGACCAAGACGATGGAGTTTATCATTGAAGGGCTGAATCCCAAAAAGGCGGTTACGATCATTTCGACGAAGCAGGATGCGATTGCGAAACAGGTTATCGAGAAAATGGATCGTGGTGTAACGGTGCTGTCGGGGCACGGTTATTATACGAAAACACCAAAAGAGATCCTCTATATTGTCATTAGCAAACAAGAGGTTCCCATGTTGAAGAAGATTGTACGTGCTGAGGATGAGATCGCCTTTATCACGATTCACGATGTTCGCGACGTGTTCGGTGAAGGATTTATCGAATTGTCCAAAACATAATGTATATGGAAGAAAACCGGGGTGCATGATGCCCCGGTTTTTTTGATATCAAGAAAGCCCTTCTCTATTGAGAAGGGCTAAAGGCTTTAATTAATGATGATTTCTTTTTCTGATAACACCATATTTGATGGTGACATGACAGTGCTTTTTAACTTTGGGAACATATTTGATTTTAGTCACGCAAGTTTTAGTGATCTTTTTGTAATAGCATCTCGTAATAGGTGGATGACATCTATGCTTCTTTCTGTTCATTGCAACCCCTCCTGACTAGTGATAGTTCATTCTATGTAAGGGTCACGATTCCGGAAACATATAAACGTCTAATAAGAGTGTAAAAGTTTAAAAGAAATGTACTCTCTATTTACCCATAGATGTGTCTCTCGACTTCGGACAGAGCCACATTCACATCTTCCTCTGAATTATCGATATAAACGACAGAAGATGCAGGCAGCGGCCAAGCCACTTGCTTGCGGGCAAGGGAGGCGGTGAAGGTATCCCAGTTGGCCAGTTTATATTCATCAAGAGGGGATTGTCTTGCCGTGATCCGTTTGTGATACAACTCTTCGTTCGCCAAATAAATGTAGGCTACGCGAACATCCGTGTCTTCCAGTGAACGCCCGATTCGGTCTAGTTCTTTCTCAATCCAACCCGTTGTTTCGATTTCTTTGGTAAACGGTCCTACCACAACGGTATCGATTCCTAATTGTACGTTATCCAGTGCAGCATCCATCGTAATCCGGTATCCCAGATCACGACATAGGCGTTTGTATTCAGGTGAATCCCGGTCAGATGGATCAAGTCCCTGAAGCGTCATGATCGCCTCGGCAGCCGGGCGGAGCAGGATATCCATATCGAAAAAGGCTGCTTTATATTTGCGGGAAAGGGCTTTGGCAAGGGTCGTTTTGCCGCTGCCGGCACCGCCGAGAAAGAAAATCAGTTTACTCATGAGAATCACCCTCCTTAATAGAGTTATTTTATCACAATGCAGTTCAAAACGATGGATAGACAGAAAAGGGAGAATAAGGTAGTATGATACCTAGCTTAGCTATGCATAGGTTTCCGATGTAATAGGTCGTAGGTATAGGAAGGAGGAGAGTTCACATGAAAGTAAACAAACAAATGATTAAAGGAAGTACAGAAACTCTAATTTTGACGTTATTGCAGAATCAGCCACTGTATGGTTATGAATTGATTAAGGAACTTCACCGTCAATCGGAAGGTGTATTTAATTTGAAAGAAGGCACTTTATATCCCATCTTACATGCTATGGAAATTGAAGGTTGGGTGGAATCATATTGGATGGAGGTGGATGGTCGAAAACGTAAATACTATTCCATTCGCGAAAAGGGCGTGGAGGCCTTACAGCACAAAAGGACCGAGTGGCTTTTATTCCGACGTGCTGTGGATCGTGTACTTGGGGAGGGAGGCTTAACATGACAGATCACCATGATAAGTTTAAACGTTATCTGGACGAAATGTGCAGTCAGGTCAAAGCTCGTGAAGTACATACCGATCTGCGTGATGAATTGGGAAACCACATGAGAGAAATGATGCTGGACAAAGAACACGAGGGCTTATCCCAAGAAGAGGCCGCCGCGTATGCCATAGAGCAGATGGGTGATGCCTCAGCAGTAGGCAAAAGCATGCACAGGCTGCATCGTCATCGGATGCATTGGGGACTGCTATGTGGATTGATCAGTTTAGCCATCGTTAGCCTGTTTCTGATGTGGATTTTTACAACCAATGTCACAGATGATAGGTTTCAGAACTTCTATAACATTCAAGTGGTATACACCATAATAGGAATGATGCTTATGTCTTTCTTTATGTTCTTTGATTATCGTAAATGGAGAAGAGCAGCATGGTGGATCTATATTCTTCTTAATCTCATGTTGTGGATCAATCCAATGATATCCCCAAAGATCAATGGGACGAACAGATTCATGACCGGATATGGATTTGTATTAGATCTGACCACAGCTGCAATGTGGGTATTACCACTTGCCATTGGTGCTATTTTGATGAATAAGCTTCGTTCCAATTTTGGTGCGCAAACCATATTATCCTATATAGCGATGGTGGCAGTACCGGCAGCACTGTTGTTTCAAATATCGGATTGGGTACGCCTTGTGATGTTCGGGATCATTTCACTAGTATTATTTGGTTGGATCACGCGTAAATGGCTCTATACAGCCATAGCAACAGTCATAACTGCATGTATCGGGCTATTGCTGTTGCTTACAACGGATTCATACCATCGTTTGGAAAGATTCTCGGTTGTATTCAATCTTGAGGATGATCCAATGGGAGATGGTTACTTTAACCGCTCCATCATGGGTATCCTTCAATCAGCTGGATGGTGGGGAAATGGACTTGACATAGCATTTGACAGGTTTAAAACGAGTTATTTTGACTACCCGGGTGTGCTGCTCATCGATGTGTTTGGCTGGGCAGCCGGAATAGGGCTATTGGTGGCTATCATCTGGTTTGTTGCAAGTATGGGGAAGACGCTCCCTCGCATTCGGGATGACTTTGGTCGGATGATTATTGTCATTATTACGTTCATGTTTGCGTTGCAGATCATTTATTCGCTGGCGATGACCACGGGGAGAGTTCCCATCCTCAGTGTGGTTTTTCCCTTCATAGGATACGGCAATCATCTCATCTTTGATTATGCCATGATGGGATTGCTTCTTGGGGTGTATCGCCGTAAAGACACGGTTTCGCTGAGGAATGAGAAGAGCCAACAGACAGCAAGACCCACACAATGAGCAGATCAATTATCATGACACATTAACTGAATGAAATTTGCCCTTTCAATCTTCTAACGCCGTACTTCCAGACGGAAACCAGATATGGCGCAAATTAACCCAGCCCTGACTGTTAAACGAAAGTCCACGCACAGAAGGCAGATAGGCGGTTTCTACAGATTTCTCAGATAAATGAATCATTAGATGATGGTCCAGTAAAAATTGTTCAATCTCGTCAAGACCTGCAGTTCTATCTGTCATTAATGGTGACTCGATAACGGTTTGCAGCATCATTTGCACACGTAATTGTGTGGATTCATCCAGATGTTCCGACAGGGTAAGATAGAGATCGGTTCTGCGCAATTCTTCATCCCGGTCCCGGATCAAGGAGAATAAAATGAGATCGGACTCCAGCCGCAGTTGCCCTTTGAATTGTTCCATCGTAGCCGTATGAATCTGACAAGCATATCCGCATCGTTCCAGTCTGGCTGCAATGAGAGCGGCATCCTTGCGATATTGCGGGATGGTAGCCAGCTGTAATGGAATGGGCAGATCCTTGGCAAAAGGATACTCCGAGGATTGGTTTACCCCAGTAATACATTCGTATAGATGAGTTCGTATAGCCGGATCGCTTAGCGGTCCGTTTTTTTGCGTGTTACACGTGAGCAGCTTGTTGACCATGACACCAGCACTAATTTGTGTCCAGTCAGCACCCTGAGCGGTAACCGGATTCTGAACAAGGTGAAAGAAAGGCGTTTCCGCTTCGCCATGTTCTCCCCATACGGTCTGGGTGCTCCAGGGGATCTGCAGAATATCCACCCGGTCCAGATGGGCTCTTCCTTGGAAATAGGCCGGGAATGCTTCCAGTCTGCACAGGTGTTCATCCCACAACGCCACCTTGAAGGGTCCTGTTCCTACAGGCTTTTGCATGATCGTGGATTCAATTGACTTGTCATCGCCAGGCCTCATGGTGTTGTCCGAGGGTACAATAGCCGCTCGGCTGGTGGATAGAAAGGACAGAAATAATTCGTGCGGTGCTATGAGACGGAAACATACCGTTAACGAGTCCAGGGCTTCAACAGACAGAATCTGTCTGCTCACATCGCGATACAATGTCCGTCGCTTTGTTGATTTCAACCTGGCAAACGTATACACCACATCATCGGCAGTCAATGGCCCCCCATTGTGAAACAAGACACCTTTGCGCAAATGAAAAAGCCATGTTTTCCGATCCTGGCTAACATCCCAGGTATGCGCAAGACATGGAATAATGTCTCCCTGCTCGTTACGCTGTACCAGCCCATCAAACACATGACTGGTGACAAAAGACTCAGCGAGCAGATTAATATACAGCGGGTCAAGGGCATGAAGCTGCTGCTGTAGTGGCAGTCTCAACGTATCAATTCGCTCGTTATGCTCTCCTGCTTCCGTATGATGTCCCGAATAACCGAGCAGCCAGTGGTTTAAATGCTCCCGCATCATGGTCGAGGTGGAGAAGGCACGCACCTGTTCAGCGGCTTGATGCAATTCTCGGCGATTGAGGGCATGCATCATATATTCTGCTGCGATCTGCTCAGCTGGTACAAGCAGCGTAAGTGTTGACCTGCGACCACGACCACGCTGGGAAATCCAGCGAATCCAATCGCAGGCAGCCATTTTTTTGACGATGGTAAGCGTATTTCGATGTGTGCAATCCAGCAGTCCTGCGAGATCCGAGAGCGTAGCTTCATGCTCTGCCATATCACCAAAGCGGTTATGAAGCAGCAAATATTGTTGATGCAGTTTCACGATTTCAATCCTCCTCGGGAAGAGAGCTGTTGATGCAACCGAACTAAAATAGGAAATTTAATTGCCTGTAATTTCTCTTTATCTTCTTATTTTATCATCTAGAATAAAGTCTAGAAAGATAATGGAGGTTTTTCCCATGATTGAGAAAATAACGGCTTCACCGAATCGCGCTTTGATTACGCTGTTGTCTGCTTTGCTGCTGGCTGTTATCCATCAGTATTTATTTTATGGAAAAGAGGTGGGCGTGTCCTATCCGCTCTTTGTGCTTCTTTTTTATGCATTTATGTATGTATTTGCAAGGGATCGAATCCGGATATTAACCCTGATTGACGCATGGATGGCTGCAGTCGTTCTGATGCTCGCGCTAACCTTTTTGCTTTTTGACAATGAACTGCTGCGCGTACTCAATTTTCTGATCGTCCCCGGATTGATCATATTACATATGACTTATTTGGCTGGACGTAAGCGTAGGCAGTGGTGGGACCTCCGAATCATTGGTTCATCGCTGGATCATCTGCTGCCACAAACGATTCGTCACTGGGGGACCATCGCAGGCATTGCGGTAAAAGCAGGGGGAAGCGAAATGGGCAAGTCCCAGAAAGCAGTCCTGGTCAAAATATTCATTGGTCTGGCCGCATCCTTCCCGATCTTGATTGTGGTGGTCGCATTGCTGACTTCTGCAGATGGCGTATTCAATCAATACTTGTCCGGTTTTCCGGAATGGTTGAACCATCTGACTCTAACACCTGGATTTCCGAGAATCATCTGGATTATCATTGCAGGCATTTTGCTGTTTAGTTATGTATGGGGATTCGTTCAACCTATGGAATACGAAGCTGAGAAGAGGGAGAACGTCCATTGGATAAATACAACCTTGTTAACGCCTGCTGCAGTTCAAGTCCCCAATCATGACAATGCAGGCCAGATGAATCCAGAAACCGAATCGCGAATGATAAGTGACCCTAAAACCAATGCTCATACCATCAATAAAGGCAGGGAGACAGTGAAACTGGACCCCATCATCGTGGGCACCATGCTGTTCGTTATTAACTGTGTGTATGTACTGTTTGTTTTCGTGCAGTTTTCCTACCTTTTTGGTGCTGGGAGTGGACATCTTCCCTCGGACCTGTCTTATGCAGAATATGCGCGAAGTGGTTTTGCCGAGCTGGTGTTGGTCACCGGTATTAACTTTTTCATTCTCATTATTGCACTTCAATATACTCGGCCAAGTGGGAAAGCAGCTTCGATCATGCATCAGGTGCTGCTGTTTGTTCTCGTGGGGTGCTCCGCCGTTATGCTGTATTCTGCGTTTATGCGACTCCATTTGTACGAACAGGCTTACGGGTATACCTATATTCGTTTCTTGGTACATGCATTCATGATTTTTCTGGCATTGCTGCTATTCATAGCAGGTTTGCGCATCCGGTATACATCCATTCCATTGCTTCGTTGGTACATTGTGCTGTCACTTACAGCCTATGCAGCCGTCAATTATGTGGGTATGGATAACCGGATCGCCGAGCTGAACATCGAACGTTATCATAATACAGGCAACATTGATGCTGCCTACCTGGCGAATTTGTCAGCGGATGCAATTCCGCTGTTACGGGAGTTTGCGGAAGAGGAGTTTCCGACACTGAAGGAACATTTATTGGAGCGTGAAGCTGATATGAAAGAGAGAAAAGACGGCAGTTCCTGGCCTTCTTTTAACGTGGCAAGATATAGGGCTGCGAAGGAATTGTCCAAATTGAGAACAGAATAGCGAATCATTAGGGCGTATGAGCCATGAATTTATGCAAAAGCGATATGTAAGTGTTATAATATAAAAATGAACCTATAAAGGGGGTGAATCCCTTGTTTGAACTTCAGGAATTATTACCTTATTTATTCTCAATAGGGCTGATTTTCACCGTGAGCTATGCCTACATTGCCCATTTACACTGTGGGTTGACAGAGTACTGGATGGAAGGTGGAGGGGGAGACGGCATCGAACCCGGACTTCCTGCCTTGACTCTGGTTGGACAGCATAGACCTGAAGATTTAACCAGGATGATCAGACGCAGAGAAGCACCGGATGAAGATGAGCCAGACTGTAAGACCTCGTTGATTGCTGTACAACCTAATCAACGAGGAGGATATATATGGAACATAAGACAAGCAAGGGGTTCACTTTTACATCT
Organism: Paenibacillus pabuli; assembly: GCF_039831995.1. Lineage (NCBI taxonomy): Bacteria > Bacillati > Bacillota > Bacilli > Caryophanales > Paenibacillaceae > Paenibacillus > Paenibacillus pabuli. The sequence goes on along the minus strand of NZ_JBDOIO010000003.1, from coordinate 1,434,320 downwards.
GGCAAGGGACGGATCTATGGGCTGATTGCCATTTTATTTGCAGTCATGCTGCTAGCTGGATGCAGCAACAACGTATCGGAGATTAACGCGTCTACACCAGGATTTTTTAATCACTATATTGTATTTCCGCTGTCGTATCTGATTCAGCATATTGCAACCATCTTTGGTGGCAGTTACGGCGTCTCCATTATCGTGATTACTTTGGTCATTCGGCTTGCGCTGCTGCCTTTAATGATGCGGCAGGCCAAATCCCAGCAGGGCACCCGGGTGATCATGAATGCCATGAAGCCCGAGATGGATGCACTTAAGAAAAAATATGAGGGGAAAAATGACACTGCAGATCGTCAGAAGCTCTCCCAAGAGACGATGGAACTGTACAAAAAGCATAACTTCAATCCATTGAATATCGGTTGCTTGCCGCTGCTGATTCAGCTGCCGATCCTTTCAGGCATATACACGGCGATTCGGCTAACGCCAGAGCTGTCTTCTCATTCTTTTTTGTGGTTCAAACTCGGGGCACCCGATTATGTGCTTGCTGTTGTGGTTGCGGTGATCTACCTGATCCAGGCGAAGGTTTCACAGGCCAATATGGCACCTGAGCAGCGAAAACAGTTCGCAATCATGGGGTACATTTCACCGCTGATGATGGCCTTTTTCTCTCTGACAGCACCTGCAGCCATGCCGCTCTATTGGACGGTTGGCGGTTCATTCCTTGTCCTTCAGACGTTATTGTTCCGCAAACTGTATCCGGTGGAACATCCTCAAGAGCCAGCAATTTTGCAGGAGAAGAAGATCAAACCCGCCAAAGGAACCAAACCCGCAAAATCCTAGTTGAGAAGTATTTATTTAGAAACATTATGAGAACGGGAGCAGGAAGCGGTGTTTTCAAGCGAATATGCCAAAAGAAGCGTGATCCTTAGATGGATTACGCTTCTTTTTGGTATGTCCGTCATTCCTTAAACGGCACGATCATCCTTAAGTTGGAAACGGGATACAAAATACCAAATGAGCTCCCGGCGTGAGTATACACACTTGTCTTGGCGAAAATGGATTTTAAATGATCCTGGACTGTATACGCGGATATATTCATCGCCGCAGCGATTTCTTTGGAAGAGTAGCTGCGCAGCACATATCCGAGCAATTCCCGTTCGCGTGCCGATAAACCGTGACTCTCCGCAAGCAGGGGCAGCAAATCCTGTGGAATGGCCTGTTCAAGTCTGACGGCGATCTGATCCGGACCATTCAACTGCTGCATGCGACTTGCATGCAGCACCAGATAGCGACCATCCAGGAGCTGTATGCAGACTTTGGAAGGTGACTTAGCGGACGACACTGAAGATACAGCCGATAAGAGCGTCTGGCTTAACAAATGAGAACAAACCGCTCGTACCGGACGAGGCAGGATGTCTGGGCCCACTGACTCAAGCTGCTGCAGTTGGGTTAGCCCAATATTGTGCCGAGGCATTGGACGACAATAACTGAATGGAATCAGATATTATCATAATTCCCGGATCGATCGGACTTCCTTGTTTGATCTCGTCCATAAGTGTCAGACGGGTCCTTTTCAACATCCTGGCTATGGAAGTTGTCCACTCCTCAATCCACTGCCCTTCCTCTTCCGAAAAGAAAGGCCGATCCACCTTACGATAGAGGGTCAGGTAACCCCAACACGTCTCGTCACAAATGAGTACAGCTCGAAGCTCATCGCCGAAACCAGCAGGCTGCAAGATCGAACGATATCGCAAACTTCGATCAGGCATATCACGAATGGCTGCCTGTAGAATGGCTGCAGGCTTGTTGCTGCGAATCAAGTCTGCATATTTATGTACATCGTCTTCCGTATATTCGATAATGAACAGCCGATCGTGTATCGCTTCGATGCCCTCTTCTGTCACAGCACCGGTCGATATCAGGGTCTGTGGGTCCACTGTCGTGAAACAATATGCGTCATAGGGGACAACGGCGTGGATTGCTTTCAATACCGCTTCCCGGTAGGTGCGGGAGGACCAGGATCCCTTTTCGAGAGAAGTTATGAATGTTCTGCCTTGTTCTAATGCTGATTTCATATAAGGTGTCTCCTCTCCCCACGGGGATATCCCATTGTTCTGGGATTGTGGGCTTATCGTAGTCTTTTATAATGAAATTAGACGAATCAGGAGTCAAGTCTAACTTCAACACAGAAGGAGTGTGGCAGGAGCGGGTTCAAGAGTCACATTGGAAGGCATGACGGTGGAAGAGCTGCCACCAGATGAGTTATATGACGGGGCGACAAGCATGCTGATGCTGCATTTCATTCAGGGCATGGAGGCGAAGAGGAAGTTTATGACCAGCCTCACAGCGAGGCTAAAGCCCGGAGCACCGCTGATTCTTGCTGCTGTCAATGCAGAACTGGAGTCGCCTGCCCATAAGATCATGATGAATGCATGGAGGGAGCACATGTTATGTGCGGGAGTTACACGGGAAGAATGGGATTATTTTGCAGCTTCCCTGGGAAGGGATTCTGATCCGATTTCGTCCGAGGAGACCGTCACGCTGCTCTCCGAATGTGGTTTTACTCATATTACACGCTATTTTGGAGCATTTTGGGTGGAGGGATATTATGCAAGTCGAATCTAACGTTAAGGCAAATAAAGACCAGATCTGGGTCGTAGGCGGTTATGGTCAAGTCGGGCAGATGATATGTACGCAACTTGGACGCTTGTTCCCGGGCAAGGTGTGGGCGGCAGGTACCCATATGAATCGAGCTCAGGAATTCAGTCGCTCTACAGGAGGGACTGTGCAGCCGCTGCAGCTGGATGTGAGGCAAGGTGTTAATCCAGCCATGCTGGAAACGGTCAAGCTGGTTATCATGTGTGTGGATCAATCAGACACGCGGTTTGTGGAGGCGTGCGCACAATCAGGGACGGATTATATGGATATCTCGGCCAAGGTTGATTTTCTTGCTCAAGTAGAAACGTTACATAAGAAAATGCAGCGTCACAAGGTAACAGCCATGCTGAGTGTGGGACTGTCACCTGGCGTGACGAATCTGCTTGTACGGGAAGCTGGTGCTCAACTGAATCAGGTGGATGAAGCGGATATTACGGTCATGCTGGGACTGGGGGAGAAGCATGGAAAGGCAGCGGTAGAGTGGACTGTTGATCAGATGAATGCGATTTATAATGTGATGAAGGATGGTAAGCCAACCGAGGTTCGGAGTTTCCAGGATGGCAAATGGATTGATTTTGGACCAAAGCTGGGACGCAGAAAAGCCTATCGGTTTAACTTCTCGGATCAACATGCGGTTGCCCGCACGTTGCGTATTCCAACGGTATCAACGCGCCTATGCCTGGATTCCCGCTGGATGACAAGATCCATGGCGATCTCGAAGCGAGCCGGGGTGTTCAGCTTGCTGCGTTTCCCTTCCATCCGAAGCGGGACCGTCAAGGCATTTGGTCTCATTCCCGGCGGAGAAGAGATGTTTGCTGTCAAGGTGGATGCAGCCGGATGGAAACAAGGCAAACCGGTTCGAGTAGAGCAGCTGCTAGTGGGTGAGCGTGAAGCCGATGCGACGGCAGCAGTGGCTGCAGCGGTTGCAGAACGAATGTACCGGACTGAACTGCCCCACGGCGTCTTCCATATTGAACAATGTCTCACCCTGCAAGATGTTCAAAATGCGCTCCCTTCTCCGCTGAATGTCGTGACCGTTATCAAGTGAGAATTTGCATAAATCCAAAAAGCGGCTTCCAATCTTCAATGTATAGATCGAGATGGTTCTATTCTTCTATATATTGTTTCCCGGAGCGAGTGGAATCGAATGATGAAAATGCAGAACTACATATTTGGTCGTACATTCAAGTTGTTATTTTGGCTTACCTCTCCAATCTGCTATGATGGAACCAGAATCATGACAAGAGCGGAGGGGGATCATGACCTGTGTTGCAGTACTGCCATACTATAAAGTACAGAGGGAAGTGACAGGTCTGGCGCAAGAGATCAAGTCGAACGAACGATCCATGATCCTGTACTCGGACAAAATTGTAACGAAATATCGCGAGTTTCATATCAAGGATGTATTCGACATGTCCTTTCGAAGAATGGGAGATGAGGGGGGATTTTTTTACCTCCATACAAGTACCGGAGTGTATCCTTACATGGTGAAAGTTGACCCCAAACCTTTCATCCTAAGTTATAGAAAGATAACGATTCAGAAATATTCATGACTTGACCTTTCCGTTACGTGAAGGCTTATCCTTTGGATCTGAGCTATTTATTTGAATCCAGAGGAGATGTGAAACGAATGGGCATATTGATTCAGCAAGTGATGATTCTATCCATGAAAGACGGAGAGGCCCCCTTCCTGGGGGATATTCGTATTGAAGGAGACCGAATTGCCGAAATCTCGGATCACCTTGCCGCCAAGCCGGGTGACGACATCATGAACGGAAAAAACATGCTTGCCATGCCTGGACTGGTGAATGCGCATCAGCATTCACCAATGAGTTTGCTGCGTGGGTTCTCGGATGATCTGAAGTTAATGGACTGGCTGGACCGCAAAATGCTGCCTGCTGAAGCACAAATGACGCCTGAAGACATTTATTGGGGAGCCCAATTGTCCATGGCCGAGATGATTCGATCAGGCACGACAGCCTATGCAGATATGTACATTCACATGAATGAGATCGCTGAAGCCGTAACGAAAACGGGCATTCGTGCATCTCTCACGCGCGGAATGGTATTCATGGAGGATGATGGTGGACGGAGAATGCAGGAAGGCATTGATCTCGTTCATCGCTGGTCAGGCAAGGCAGATGGAAGAATCACAACGATGTATGGGCCTCATTCGCCATACACCTGTCCTGTAGAACCGCTGAGGGAAGTCATCGGCCTGGCTGAGCAGGATGATATTCCTCTTCATATCCATCTGGCCGAAACCAAGGAAGAGGTCGCGAAGATTCGTGAACGTTACGGGTTGACACCAACGGAATACCTTGAGGAAGCTGGCATGTTCGAGAACGCACATGTGCTGCTTGCCCATGGGGTGCACCTCAATCGCAGAGATATTGGCAGGTTGAAAGGCATGCGTGGAGGCATCGCCCACAATCCGGTCAGCAATCTGAAACTGGGCTGTGGCATTGCTCCCATCACGGACATGATTGCACAGGAGATCCATGTCGGACTTGGAACAGATGGAGCCGGAAGCGCGACGACCGTAGATATGTTTGAAGAGATCAAGGCTGCAACATGGCTGCAGAAGCTGGATTACGGAGATCCGACTCGCTTGCCGGCAAGGCAAGTACTACAGATGGCGACTCGTGGCAGCGCGGGTCTGCTTAAGCTTCAGGAGGATGTAGGCATACTTGAGGTAGGGCGGAAGGCGGATCTGATTCTGATTGATCTGGAGAAGCCCCATCTTCAGCCTGTACATGAGGTGGAGTCGCTACTTGCATACAGCGTTAATGGTGCGGACGTAGACACGACGATTGTCAATGGAGAGGTTCTGATGAGAGGCAGGAAGCTCTTAACGATAGATGAGGATGAACTTTATCGTGAGGTGAAGGTTAGAGCGAAGCGGATCGTTGAGGGAATTTAATATAGTCATTGTTAGGAGTGATAAGAAGCTAGCCCAGAACCGATGTTCTGAGCTGGCTTCTTGCTGTTATCGGGAAGGGAAATGTTCGGGATAGGATTTCCATCTTTAACCTTAATGAGCGAGAATAATATATATATTTTGTTTACTAGTAGATCATTTGATAAAATAGAAGAGACGTAAAGATAGATCGTTTAGGATGAAGTAGATTAGGAAGTGGACTCAGGCATTTGTTCGATGTACTTGTTTTGCACGTCCATGTGAATATATGAACATAAGTATCTATTATATAAAAAGAATGGAGCCATCCCATGAAATATCGCAATATGGAAGATTGCATCAACGATCTGGAGCAGCATGGACATTTAATCCGGATTAAGGAAGAAGTGGACCCGAATCTCGAAATGGCTGCAATACATATGAGAGTGCACGAGGCGAAAGGCCCGGCGCTGCTGTTTGAAAATGTGAAAGGTTCGAAGTTTCAGGCGGTATCCAACCTGTTTGGAACGCTCGAACGCTGCAAATTCATGTTTCGCAACACTCTCGAAGGCGTTCAACGGGTCATGGCTGTGCGGGACGATCCGATGAAGGCACTCAAAACGCCTTTCCAGCACATCAGCACAGGCCTAGCAGCCTGGCAGGCGCTGCCCAAACAGAAGTCGATCAGTCTGCCCGTGTCAGCTCAGGAAATTCAAATCTCGGATCTGCCGCTGATCAAGCATTGGCCTATGGACGGGGGAGCCTTTGTAACGTTGCCACAGGTTTATTCGGAGGACCCGGATAAGCCGGGCATCATGAACTCCAATTTGGGCATGTATCGTGTTCAGCTAAACGGCAACGATTATGCATTGAACAAGGAAATTGGGCTGCACTATCAGATTCATCGTGGTATTGGTATACATCAGGCGAAGGCTGTCAAAAAGGGGGAGCCGCTCAAAGTCAGTATCTTTATCGGCGGTCCTCCAGCTCATACACTATCTGCGGTTATGCCGTTACCGGAGGGTCTCAGCGAATTGACCTTTGCCGGTCTGCTCGCCGGACGCCGTTTCCGCTATAGCTACAAGGATGGATACTGTATTAGCAATGATGCCGATTTTGTCATTACCGGAGATATATATCCAGGGGAAACGAAACCGGAGGGACCCTTTGGGGATCATCTGGGCTATTACAGCTTGACGCATGAATTCCCGCTGATGAAGGTGCACAAAGTGTATGCGAAGCCTAATGCAATCTGGCCATTTACGGTTGTGGGTCGTCCCCCGCAGGAGGATACGGCATTTGGTGATCTGATTCATGAAATTACGGGCGATGCCATCAAACAGGAGATTCCGGGTGTCAAAGAAGTACATGCCGTAGACGCTGCCGGTGTGCATCCTCTGTTGTTTGCGATTGGAAGTGAGCGTTATACGCCGTATCAGACGGTGAAGCAGCCGACGGAATTGCTGACCATTGCGAATCGTATTCTGGGTACGGGGCAGCTTAGTCTGGCCAAGTATCTGTTTATTACAGCTGAGGATCAGCAGCCGCTGGATACCCACCGCGAAGTTGAATTCCTGACCTATATTCTGGAGCGCATGAATTTGCAGCGGGATATCCACTTCCATACCAATACAACCATCGATACGCTGGATTACTCAGGGACGGGGCTAAATACCGGCAGTAAGGTTGTTTTTGCAGCCTACGGTGAGAAGATTCGGGAGTTATGTACAGAAGTGCCGGATACCTTGAAGAATATTCGTGGTTATACGAATGCGCAGCTGATTATGCCAGGGATCGTTTCGATTCAGACGTCAGCTTTTACGAGTTATGAAGAGACGGCGCGGGAAATGCAGCACTTTGCAGAGATGCTGAAGGAACAAGGAGGACTCGATACCTGTCCGTTGATCATCCTGTGCGATGACAGCTCTTTCCTGAGTGCGAACCTGAACAACTTCCTATGGGCTACATTTACACGCAGCAATCCGTCCCACGACATGTATGGGGTAAACAGCAGTTATACGCATAAGCACTGGGGCTGCGACCAGATGATCATTGATGCTCGGGTGAAGCCGCATCAGGCGCCGCCGCTTATACCAGATCCTGCGGTGGAGAAAAGCATTGAACGCTTATTTGTCAGTGGAGCCAGTCTGGCATCGGTCAAGATTTAGCTAAAAAGGGATGGGCCCAAACCGAGGTTTGGGCTTGTTATTTTTCCCACCTCAATGAAACGTAACACTCGATGTACCTTATTCGGCAAAACCGGGATTATTTTAAATAATTGAATGAGAAGAAAGTCTTACTCGTTCGTATTTCCTTTTGCGATTAAGGTCGTTTGAACTATGCATAAAATCAAGAAAATAATCGATATAAAGAAGTATAGGTATTTTGGGGACCCAATCCATCGGGGACTGTTACTATAATGAATTGTTCAGGGGGAATACCGATTGAGAATCCATATTATGAACCTGCAAGACGGAGACCGTCTGACTGCGGATACGTTTAGCGATGCGGGATTGCACATTCTCGGAAAAGGGACTGTCATTAAAAGTGAGGATATTTCCTTGCTCATGCAGCACCGTGTGGACTATGTAGATATTGAATCACGTGAAGAAGAAATTACAGAAGCCGAATTTTTTGCCGCTGCGGCAAAATTTGCAGCCGGTTCAAGCATCAAGGAAGAACCGCCTGAAGAAGAAATGAAATCTCAATTTACACAGACTGTACATAATTACCAAAATGCATTTCTTGAAGCACTAACTGTGGGTAAATTCAATGCTACCATGGTGGACGATGCACTGCAGCCAATGGTGGATGGACTGGATGAGCAAAAGGATGTCGTACATCTCCTGATGATGTTGGAACGTGATGATGTAAACAACTACACGCATTCCATTCAGGTTGGATTGCTGTCCTTCTATCTTGCCAACTGGATGGGGTATTCCCAAAAAGAGAGCTACCAGATCAGCCGTGGCGGCTATCTGCATGATATAGGCAAATGTAGAGTGTCCCACCGGATTCGTAACAAAGTGGAACCGTTAACGGCGGATGAACAGCTTGAATTGCAGCGTCATACCATTTACGGTCATGATATTATCAAGAGTTCCATGACGGATGAAGCGACTGCGCTTGTAGCGCTTCAGCACCATGAACGTGAGGATGGCTCAGGCTATCCGATGCAAATTGATAAAATAGAAATCCATCCGTATACGCAGATCGTGTCTGTGGCCGACGTATACATCGGTATGAGATCTGGCAGTCATGGCGGCAGCAATCCGAACCTGATCAACAATCTGCGTGACATCTATGCGATGGGATTTGGCAAATTGAATGAAAAGCCGGTACAGGCCCTGATGCAGCATCTTCTTCCGAACTTTATCGGCAAGCAAGTGCTTCTGAGCAATGGTGAAAAAGGTGTAATCATCATGAATAATACGTCAGACATTTTCAATCCACTGGTCAAGGTCGAGTCCGAGCAGTATCGCGACTTGTCCAAAGAACGCAGCATCGCCATTAAAGAACTGATTATTTAAGTTTGAAAAAGTTAAAAGTGACAACGGGTCTCCTGCATCATGACAGGGGACCCGTTTTTGTGTAACGGGTGTGGTGCATTGTTCTCTTGGGAGAGCAGGGGTATACTGGGCACAGAATCCATTTTACCTTTAGGAGCGATAAACCTTGATTGAAGTGGTAACTGAAATAACGATACAAGCCCCGATCGAAAAATGTTATGACTACGCCCGGGATATTGATGTCCATACACAGACGGTATGGAAACATACTCGTGAACGCGCTGTATCAGGCGTAACGTCCGGCAAAATAGGTGCCGGGGATACGGTGACGTTTCAGGCTACTCATTTTGGCATAAGGCAGAAACTGACTTCCCGGATTGTTCAGTATGAACGTCCGCATATTTTTGTGGATCAAATGGTAAAAGGGGCATTCCAGAGCATGCGCCATGAACATCATTTCAGCAGGATCGATGACCAGACTACTTGCATGAGAGACACGCTAAAATTTGAAGCGCCCCTCGGTATATTGGGAAGGCTGGCCGAGCGGCTCGTCCTGAAGAAGTATATGTATGCTTTTGTCCATAGCCGCAACACGAAGCTGAAAGCATTGCTGGAACAGATGAACGAACAGGTCTGACGATAATTACATGATAAGGAATGATAAATGATGGAAAATGAATATTTTGTTGGCTGGGGCACCCTTGCGTTAATTAATGCCGGACTTGCTCAAGGGAAAAACAGAAGTGGACTGAACTGGTTTCTGATCTCCCTCTTGTGTGGTCCGCTTGCAACGCTGTTCATCGTTGTATGGAATAAGTTAGAGAAATAATTCAGTCTCCTATATTCGTCGGTAAAGAAGAGGATTGGACTATACTCCGTTGTCGGTAACGGTCAATAGCCCAGAACAGGAAGGCCGCGGCACTCACCCCTGCTCCCAGCCAGCAGACCCCCGTCCATCCTGACCAGGCGTACATCAGGGTTGAAGTAATAGATCCGGTTGCACTGCCGACCGAGTAAAATATCATATATGCAGCAGTAAGCCGGCTCTGGGCTTCAGGACGAACCTGATAGATTAGGCTCTGGTTGGTGACGTGGACTGCCTGTACAGCAAGGTCGAGAACGATGACACCAACGATCAGAAACCATAACGATTGATGAACGAATCCGATCGGCAGCCAGGACAGGAGGAGAAGCAGAAGAGAGAATCCAGTTGTTTGCTGCCCGAGACCCCGATCAGCCAGCTTGCCTGCACGGGCAGCAGCCAGTGCACCTGCGGCACCTGCCAAACCAAAAGCGCCAATGGCTGTATGTGACAACGAGAGTGGAGGTGTGCTGAGTGGAAGGACCATGGCAGTCCATAATATGCTGAATGCAGTAAAAATCAGCATGCCCAGTACGCCCCGGATTCGAAGTATAGGCAGCTCACGGTAGAGTTGTACTACCGAAATAAGCAATTGTACATAATTTAATTTCGTTCGCTCAGGCTCATGCTTCGGCAGAAGAAGGAGCAAGGCGACCACTCCGAGCAAGGTTAACGATGCGGAGAACAGGTAAACAGATCTCCAGCCGATCCAATCATTCATGGTGCCCGCAACCGTTCGAGCCAGCAATATGCCAATTACGATTCCGCTAGTCACGAGGCCAACAATCCGTCCCCGTTCCGAAGGGACAGCGAGTGCTGCGGCAAAGGCAACGAGGGCTTGAGTGTTAACAGCCAGTAATCCGACGAGTGCCATTCCCGTAAACAGAATGGAACTGGATGATGTGGTACCCACGACAAGCAGCGCCGCTACAGAGAAGAGCATTTGCATAATGATGAGTTTCCGCCGATTGAGAAGATCACCCAGGGGAACGAGAAAAAACAGTCCAAGGGCATAACAGATTTGGGTCACCGTGATAATTATGCCGATATGTGAGTGGGAGATACGGAATTCCTCGGCCATGGCATCGAGAAGAGGTTGAGCAAAATAAATGTTGGCGACGGAAAGTCCGCTGCACAGAGCGAAGAGGAGTGCCACGAGCCGGGACATGCCAGGATGAGCTTTTGAAGATGGATGTAATTGCTGAATAGGAGTGTTCATGCGTGTCACCTTTCAATTGAGAATTTTTGATGTTTATAATGTATCGAACGGTACAATATAATTCTGAATTAACATACTTTAACTGTATCCGGAATGTCAATGACAGAATTCCTTTTATAACTTTTTGTTATTTAATCATTGATTTTTCTGAAGATTCAAAATTGACATCATAATGAATGGAAGCTAAAATATAATATATCGGTTGGTACATAAAAGGAGAAAGAATATGGTGAGACAACGGGAGTTTGATACCGATAAAGCGCTTGATGCAGCCATGCGCATATTTTGGGATAAAGGATTTGAAGCAACGTCATTGACTGACCTGACATCCGGCATGGGTATTCAACGTCCCAGCTTGTATGCTGCCTTCGGGGACAAAAAAGAGCTATTTGAGACGGCACTGCGCAGATATACCGCTCTGCATGCTGCTCAAATTAGATCAAGGCTTCAGCCTGAAGGCTCTGTCAAACAAGCATTTCGTGCGCTGTTTGAGCACATTGGGGCGGAAGGGGATGTGTCCGAGCCGAGTCACGGTTGTTTTTGCATTAATACGATGGTTGAACTGGCTCCGCACGATTCGAAATTCGCTGTTCTCACCCGAGAGCACCAGATGTATCTGGCAGTGATTTTTCAGGAGACGATTGAACGGGGACAACGATCCGGAGAATTGTCCGGTAACCTGAATGCAAGTGCTGCTGCGAAGTCTTTGGTTATTTCAATGATTGGATTGACCGTGTTAATGAAATCCGGACCAGAGCGTTCGTTTATCGAGCAAAGTATTGAGGCAGCGTTATTCATTATTGACGGGGAAGCATTATGATCAAGCCGACGGAGAGATTAATGGAGTTATTTCATTCGGGCCGTCCTCTGGACGCGAGTGTAATTCAATTCTACAGTCGAGTTATTGCAAGGTATGGTGACCGGGAAGACGCAGCGGTCTTGCTTCAGTTATATATGGACCATCCGGAGGATTATCGATATGTGCTGCAGCTCGAAGTTATCATGCGCTGCGGTGATATGGAGCTTGCCGTGCAGCTGCATCAGTACAGTTTTGAAAAAGCAAAGCTGAAGGACAGTATGCCCAGTGACGTCCTGCATGTGCTGGGTTACATGGGGTATGGGCTCAGTACCGAATACCTGGTTGATTGCGTTATTTCGAACGATTGGTATTTGTCCAAAGATGCCAGTTTGGCACTGCTGCATATGCCTAGTGATGATCAACATGGACGTTTGCTTGAAAGATTCGAGCAAGTATATGGAGATGCTATATTCCCGGAATTACTGCCTGCATTATGTACTAAATCGATTCCAGCTGATGTTATGGTGCCCAAGCTTCTGGTGTGGGGGGAACAGGCCTCGGTGGACTGTAATGGTGGGCTGGTATTAGGTATTGCGATGTATGGAACATCTCAGAAGGAGCATATTCGAAGGATTTTGTGGAATCCCGACTGGGAGCTGTGCAGCAACGGTACAGGCAGCCATTGGTGGGCTTACGTGGCTATGTCTATGGTTGGATTAACATTTTCGGAACTGATCAGCGAATTGAAGGATGAACTGGGCGTAACCCAATTCACAGATAAAGTGAGTAGTGTTCAGACGTCTCGAACAGAAGTAACTTCGAGCCTGACGGCGGAGCATCGGTTTCAAGTTCTCCATGACCTGCTGCATTTGAAGCTCGAATTCGTTGCACACCCGCTTAGATATGCTCCGGAAAACCAAGAATCAATGATGGACCTGTATCAACAGTTGTTTAGCTGGAGTACACAGCATGTGGATGATTCCATAATAGGTGTGATCATACATGCACTCGGAATGGATCATGTGCTGGTTGAAAGGTATTATCAATTGAGATCCAGGATGGAGCTATCTGTCAGTCACGAAATAGAAATGGATGTCGTTAGGAAAATATAGATCATATGAGACGATAAGTATAGTGAAACGTAAATATAGTAAAATCCAGTCCCAAGGAGGAATTCCATGGCACTTACATATTGGAGATTGTATCTTACTATTTTTTATGTCCTAGGTGTATTGATAACGACTCTTGGTGGAGTAGGTGTAATAACATTTAGTCTCATCATGTTCGGATTATTGGCCCTAGCAGCAATAGAAGCTTCCCTCTTTACCAATGACCAGGGAAAATTAGATCGGTTTGTATTCAAAGTTCGGGGATTGTCAAAGATCACGGTTGCCATCGTAATCACGGCACTCATCTTTAAAATGCTAATCTAAGATGCAGAGGCGGAACTTACTTCCGGCTCTTTTTGTGTCTAAGGACATTAGGCAGACCGGAGTCGAAGGGGTACAATAAAGGGTAGATGTAGGATATACCGCATTTTGAAGGAGGGGTACATATTGCAAGCGAAATTACGTTGTGCCATATTGGACGATTATCAGAACGTCGCCCTGTCATTGGCTGATTGGAGCTCAGTCCTGGATCGGGTTGAAGTTCAAACCTTTAACCATTATTTGGGCTCCGAGGAAAAGGTCATTCAAGAATTGCAAGATGTGGACATCATTATTCTGATGCGTGAGCGTACTCCGTTTCCCGAATCGGTCATATCCAAGCTTCCGAATCTGAAGCTGCTGATTACAACAGGGATGCGAAACGCCTCGATTGATCTGAAGGCTGCAGAACGGCATGGAGTCACGGTTTGTGGGACAGAGGGCAGCTCTAATCCACCCACTGAACTGACCTGGGCTCTTATTTTGGGACTGTCCAGACAGCTGGTTACAGAAAATAATGCCCTGAAATCCAACCGCAACTGGCAGAGCACCGTCGGTATGGATCTGTACGGAAAGACGCTCGGTCTGTTGGGATTGGGCAAGATAGGCACCCGGATGGCCGGGATTGCCAAGGCCTTTGGCATGAACGTCATGGCCTGGAGTCAGAATTTGACACCAGGACAAGCCGGAGAACACGGCGTAATCTGGTGTGAAACAAAGGAAGAGCTGCTGGAGCAAAGTGATATCGTTTCCATTCATCTGGTGCTTAGCGAACGTACTCGTCATCTGATTGGACTAGCCGAATTCCAGCGAATGAAAAAGACAGCACTGCTGATCAATACATCCCGTGCGGGAATTGTGGATCAGGGGGCCATGGTCGAAGCTTTGCAAAGTGGTCTGATCGCCGGAGCAGGACTGGATGTCTTTGAACAGGAACCTTTGCCGGTAAATCATATCATGCGAACGTTGCCCAACGTGCTGGCAACACCGCATTTGGGATATGTGACCCGTGGGAATTATGAGATCTATTATAGTCATGCGGTAGAGAACATCGAGATGTTTCTAAAAGGAAACCCGATCAGACAGTTGCTCGTGAAGTAATAGCAAACGATGTTAGAGTTCTTGCGAGTTTTCATTGAATTGATACAGAAAAACAAATAAGGTGATCCTCAGCCCGAGAATAAAGGCTGCGAGGACACCTTGTTTTTTGCATGAATTTAGCGCACCCTCAGGTGACGTATTTAAGAATGTGGAGGCGAGGAGCGAATCATCGCTACACTCGATTCACGTACGATAAGTCTTGGTTCAAACTGGATGTGCTCATAGTCGGTAGTACTCATCTCACGTATCCGTTTGAGCAGCAATTCCGTCGCCAGCCTGGCGACCTCTTCGCCCATAATGGAAACCGAGCTGATCTGCGGGGACGAGACGGTAGTCCATTGATTATTATCCACCCCAACCACTGCGACATCTTCGGGTACGCGTACACCCAATTCTTTGAACCGGTTAACCAATCCGATGGCAACCATGTCATTGATGGCGTAGACTGCGTCCGGCATATGCGTCAGTCCATGAAAGTAATCCGCTGCGTTGGCGCCGGTATTCAGTGAGAAATCCTCTCCGAAATAGACAAGTGAAATATCGACATGAGGCAGAGCCTGTTCATACGCACGGTAACGCTCTTCAATGATGTCCTTGGGGGCCCCTGCATAGGCAATCCGGGTGCGTCCGATTTTCATCAGATGTTCCATAACCAGTTTTCCCTCTGGCTGTGATAGAGAGACAATATCTGCCTTCATGCCAGGCTCGAGTTTTTTGCCGTAATTAATCATGGAAATGGGGAGAGGGGCCTTGTCGATCAACCCGGGCAGCGTCTTGGGATAAGCAAGCGGCATGAATATCAGGCCGTCCACATGCAGCTTTTTAATATTTCGAATGGTTTCCAGTTCAGTGCGGGCATTTCCTGCCGTATTAATCTGTACCACGTGGTAACCATGCTGTTTAGCCGTTTGTTCCACAGACCAGGATATTTCCGGGATGATGGCATTTCGTATATCCGGTACGACCAGAGCAATCTGATGGGTTTGACGAATTTTAAGGCTCTGAGCGGATGTGTTGGGGACAAAACCAAGCTCCTCAATGGCTTGCATGACCTTATCCCTGGTTTTGCTGCTGATCCCTTCCGAATTATTAATGGCCCTTGATACAGTTGCAATTCCTACTCCCGCAAACTCTGCCACGTCCTTGATGGTGACCTTTTGATCTTTACTCACGTTTGGGTAACCTCACTTTGTTGGAAACGATTCCGATTCTATGGTGTTTTGATGTTGAATTCATGTGTATACTCTGATTATAACACTTTCAGTAAGTCCATAGCCGCTGCCTAATGTGTAATGGAAGTGCCGAGTGTTATGTTATTCCAAGCTTTCATGGACGTTCATCCTGCAAATCTTTGATTACAGGCGAGTGGGACGGGGATATTCGTACTGCAGGCAGACGCATAAAATTCATGAATTCGACTTATTTATGGGAAAATGTGTTTGACAGACTATCTAAACTGTGACATATTTAACTACGGAAACGTTTCCGATTATATTCAAACCTATGATCTGGGAGATGAAATGAATGAAAGCATTACGTTGGCATGGTGTTAAAGATTTGCGTCTCGAAAATATCGATGAACCTAGCCCGGCACAAGGGAAAGTTAAAATAAAAGTGGAATGGTGCGGAATTTGCGGCAGTGACCTGCATGAATACACCGCAGGACCGATTTTCATTCCAGCTCAAGCACCGCATCCGCTAACAGGCGAACAAGCACCTGTAGTGATGGGACACGAGTTCTCAGGACAAGTTGTTGAAGTGGGTGAAGGTGTTACCCGTTTCCAAGCTGGAGATCGTGTTGTCGTAGAACCTATTTATGCATGCGGACATTGTGAAGCCTGCAAACAGGGGAGATACAATCTGTGTGATCAGATGGGCTTCCTTGGACTTGCTGGAGGAGGCGGAGGTTTCTCCGAATACGTAACAGCGGAAGAATATATGGTACATGCCATCCCTGACTCCATTTCTTACGAACAGGGCGCATTGGTTGAACCTTCTGCTGTTGCTCTGCATGCTGTTCGTCAAAGCAAGCTGAAAGTAGGCGATACTGCAGCTGTATTTGGTGCGGGTCCAATCGGTCTATTGGTCATTGAAGCATTGAAAGCTTCCGGTGCTTCCGACATTTACGTGGTGGAGCTGTCCGAGGAGCGCAAAGCAAAAGCCGAAGAGCTGGGCGCAATCGTTATTGATCCAACCCAGTACAATGTCGTGGAAGAGATTCATAGACGTACGCAAGGCGGCGTTAACGTTGCTTATGAAGTGACAGGTGTTCCACCTGTACTTCAGCAGGCGATCGACTCGACACGCATTGGCGGAGAGCTGATGATCGTCAGCATTTTTGAGCAAGCGGCTCCGATCCTGCCTAACTCCATTGTCATGAAGGAACGTACAGTGAACGGTATTATTGGTTATCGGGATGTATTCCCGGCTGTAATCAGTCTGATGGATAAAGGTTTCTTCCCGGCAGACAAGCTGGTGACCAAACAAATTTCACTGGATGAAGTGGTGGATCAAGGGTTTGAAGCTCTTCTGAAAGAGAAAAATCAGGTGAAAATCCTGGTCAAAGCCGAGTAGCAAAACACTCGGAAATCTTTCTATTTTCTTAAACGGTAGTATTTTGACTAAATAGAATACCCTGCGTAGGCAGCTCATCTTCGGATGAAGCTGTCTATTTTTGTTGAAACGGGCGGAATGTATTGCATGCTTGTTCTGTTTTACATAATATAAAAAGATACAAATTGTATCGTTTATATGAAAAGGCATTCATTATAAAAAGTGAAGGAGGAAGCGGGTATGCATAACAACACGAAATGGGCAGCTCTTATTTTGACCATCGTCGCAAGCGTGGGCTGGATGCTTACAGGGAGTGCCAAGCCCAAAAACAGTGACAAGGCCGAGCGCAAGCCGACGGTTGAACGGGCTATGGCGAAAGTATCCAATGTACCGATCACTTCTGCGGATGTGACAAGCAAAATAGAGCTGCTAGGACGACCATTTGCCAAAACGCCTTACGCCAATAATGTGTGGGATATGCAGTTGTACAGGGACAAAATATATTTGGGTCATGGAAACAGCAGCAATATGGGGGTAGCCCCGAACTCGGGTCCGATCCCGGTCATTTATTATGATACAGCAAGCTCATCGTTTAATAGGCAACCCGTCAGCAACAGCAATCCGGGAATTGTTCCATCGACCAAAATGGTTGTGGACGAGGAGCAGATTGATATCTACAAGGTACTGGACGACAAGCTCTATATTCCGGGGAATGATTCCGACGGGGAGCAGTGGAGTCTTGGAAACTTTTATCGGCTGGATGGGGATGTATGGACGAAATACCGCAACCTTCCGCTCGGTGTGCACGTTTATGACCTTGCCCTGTTTCAAGGCAAAATGTTTGCCGCTCTTGGAACAGAGGATAAGCCAACGATTCTGATTTCACATGATATGGGCGTAAGCTGGCAGAAGTATGCCAACATTAATACGTTTGGGCTGAGGGCGTATACCCTGTTTGAGCTGGGGGGCAAGCTGTATGCGTCCGGCATGATGTATCCGGCCAATAAAATCTGGAATGACAAGACCAATTTCCTGGAGATTAACGCTAATCTGGAGAAAAAGGATGTCATAATCTACGGCAACAAAATACTGCCGGGGCTGACCTATCAGCAGGGCACGATTCCGTATAATAAAATCGGGAAAAATGTTAACTTTGATAACAAGTTAGTCTATATCGCTGGCGGCGTATTCAATGACGGTCAACTGCTTCCCAAATCCTTGAATGTCATGACAGCCATTAATCAGGCTAGACGGGTGATTTTACCAGATGCCAAAGCGTTGCCAACAGACTTGCTTTTGCGTGACGGTAAAGTATATGTACTCACGTACACGTTCCAAAACAAAAACCTGTATATTAACCGAGTATACCAAACCACGGACCTAATCAATTGGCATGAAATTCTCCGGTTCAACCAGGATACGTATGCGAAGTCATTTGAAGAGCATGAAGGGGACTTCTATTTCGGTTTGGGTACTGACCCGGACGTAGTCTCACCTTCATCAGGCAAAATACTCAGAGTTCATCGCAACGATATTCCTGTGAATTCGGATTAAAAGGATGAAAAAGCAGGGAGTATATACTATGCTTCATTTTTATTTTTGGTTAACATGTAAAATGGTTAAAACGTAAACACAGAGCATACGCGTGCAGCAGAGTAATTGTAATGCCACTTGCTGCGGAGGTGCTCTATTTTTTTGTTATTACATAAGGAATCACTTCATTAGCGATTTGAAAATAAAACTCACAAACTATAAAATGGAAAGGTAATTGGGTTTTGACATTCCACAAGATAAAGGAGCGATAAACAAATGAATATACCTTCAGCGTTGTTTACACCCTTCACTTCAGACAAGCTTACATTGTCCAATCGGATCGTCATGGCACCAATGACTCGAGGTTTCTCTCCAGAGGGTGTACCCGGGCGGGAAGTTGCTGAATATTACCGACGCAGAGCAGCTGGCGGTGTAGGGCTCATTATTACGGAAGGGACAGGGATTAACCATCCTTCCTCTGTAAGCGGTGCGAGCATCCCGTTATTTCATGGTGATGAATCCCTGCAAGGCTGGTCGAATGTGGTCCAAGCCGTGCATGACGAAGGCGGTAAAATCATGCCTCAATTGTGGCATGTCGGCACGGCTCGTCGTACGGGTGATTTGCCTCATGCAGAAGCAGAGCCTGTTAGCCCTTCAGGCATCAGCATGGCAGGGGAAGAGAACAGGGAACCTTTAACTGAAGAAGAGATCCAAGGCCTGATACAAGCATTCGCACAAGCAGCTGCAGATGCGAAGCGGATCGGGTTCGATGGCATAGAATTGCATGGCGCTCACGGATATCTGATTGATCAGTTTTTCTGGGAGCACACCAATCGACGTACAGACAAGTATGGCGGTGACTTGGTCAAACGCACACGATTCGCAGTCGAAGTTATTGAAGCGTGCCGCCAAGCGGTGGGACCGGATTTCCCGATTGTACTTCGCTTCTCTCAATGGAAAATGGGCAATTACGATGCTCGGCTGGTGGAGACGCCGGAACAACTGGAACAGTTTCTTGCGCCCCTGACTGCGGCAGGCGTGGATATTTTTCACTGCTCGACGCGTCGCTTCTGGCTGCCGGAATTCGAAGGATCTGAATTGAACCTTGCAGGCTGGACACAAAAATTAAGCGGGAAACCTGCGATATCGGTTGGATCCGTTGGTCTGGAAGCCGAATTCGTGGATCGTTCTACCGAGAATCAGGGAACGGGCGAGGCTCACCTGGACCAATTGAATGCCAGGTTACAGAACAATGAGTTTGAGCTGATTGCTCTGGGACGTGTACTGCTTAGTGATCCGGAATGGCCTGCAAAAGTTCGTGAAGGACGCCAGTCCGAGATCATTCCATTTACGACTGATGTGTTGAAAACACTGAATTAGCACCCATTCATCTGCATATTCACCTCGTATGAAGACAAAAAAACGAGGTCATTTATCAACAACCTTGTGCCGCCGAAAGGCGGCTTTTTCAATTCATTATAATAATAATTTCAACATATGAAAAATTCATAATAGTAAACCATTTCTTGGCCGCAGTTACCATCCTCATTCATCCATACAACGCACACGCCGCTTTGTTGAAAAAAACATTAGGAACCATATTACACCTCTTAAATGCAAACATTTTTTGAGCAAATTAGACGCATTATTTCACTCTTTTAATCAAAGCAGGTGATTTTGAAAAAATAGTTACTTATGTTAATGTTATGCCTGAACATTACCGTACACATTCCAATATGAAATAGGAGGATGACTTTCCTTGTATGTACATAACGATCCTATGAAAAATAAACGAAGACACTCGGTGCAAATGTTGTTTCTGCTTGCTGCAGTCCTTATGCTATTGACGGCATGTGGAGAATCTCAGAAGCCCGGTTCCACGACGAATTCTTCTGCGGGCTCTAATTCGGAACAACCAGCTGTACCGGAAGGCAATAGTGAATCCGATGCGGAAGAAGATGCAGAGAACAATCAGCAGGATCATGCTCTCCCCCCGGAAGAGGCAGATCCGGTTCAGGAGCAGCTGGACCAGCTCTCACTGGATGAGAAGATTGGACAGATGATTTTGGCCGGGGTCCAGGGGACTACGCTGGATGATCAGGCCAAACAAATGATTGCGGACCAAAAGGTAGGCGGCATCATTTTCTATGGTAATAATGTGACGACTTTGCAGGGGACGGCGAATTTTATACAGTCCATTAAGGAAGCCAACCGTTCCAATCCGGTGCCGATCTTCATGAGCGTGGATCAGGAGGGCGGCAAAGTCAGCCGAATGCCGGAAGAAGTGGAGAGTATCCCTTCAAACGGTAAAGTCGGTGCGACGAAAGACGCCGAACTGGCAGAAACCATGGGTAAGCTGCTGGCGAGACAGATCCAACTTGCAGGCTTTAATGTGGATTTTGCTCCGGTATTGGACATCAACAGCAATCCAAACAATCCTGTGATTGGTGACCGCTCCTTTGGCAGTTCGGCGGAACTTGTGTCTCGTCTCGGCATCGCAGAGATGAAAGGTCTGCGCAGCGAGGGAATGATTCCGGTCGTGAAGCATTTTCCCGGTCATGGGGATACATCGGTGGACTCCCATCTGGATCTGCCCGTGGTGAACAAAACGGAGAAGCAGCTGGCCGAAATGGAGTGGATTCCATTTCAGGCAGCGGTGAAAAATCATGTGGAGGCCGTAATGGTGGCTCACATTTTATTCCCCAAGCTGGATCCGGACCATCCTGCTTCGTTATCGGATGTTATTATCGGTGAACATTTGAGAGGCCAATTCAATTATGACGGTGTCGTCATTACGGATGATTTAAGCATGGGTGCGATCGCCAAAAATTATAAGCTGAACGAAGCTGCGATCGCAACGGTTCAGGCAGGCAGTGATATTCTGCTCGTGGCTCACAGCTATGAAAGTGCCAAAACCATATTTGATACATTGAAAAATGCGGTGAAGAATGGCAAAATTACCGAATCTCGAATTGATGAAAGCGTGTATCGTATTTTGTCACTGAAGCAGTCGTACAAGCTGTCTGATGAGCAGCAACCATCCGGTGACCTCAAGCAATTGAACGCAGACATTGTGCATTGGCGCAAACAGGTTCATGCCGAGTAATCCATCCTGTGTTATGATTTTGGAATGAGAGAGAAGATACTACATTTCATTACTACAGGTTAGGGGTGCGCCCATTTTATGTATACAATAATGATCGTCGAAGATGATCCCAAAATTGCAGGACTGCTGAAATCCCATATTGAACGCTACGGGGACAGAGCCGTATTGGTTGAAGATTTTGAGCTGGTCGTACAGCAATTTGAGCAGATCCAGCCTCATGTTGTTCTTCTGGATATCAATTTGCCCAGCTATGACGGGTTCTACTGGTGTCGTCAGATTCGTACGATGTCCACGTGTCCGATTTTGTTTATTTCGGCCCGGAGCGGAAAGATGGATCAGGTGATGGCGCTGGAGAACGGAGCAGATGATTATATTACGAAGCCGTTCGAACATGAAATCGTGATGGCCAAAATTAAAAGCCAGCTGCGACGTGTATATGGAGATTACGCTGCGCGTGACGAAGAGCGCAAGGTAGAGCTGGAAGGGTTGACGGTATACCTGGAAAGACTGGAAATTCAGCTCGGTGATCGCAAAGTGCAGCTGACCAAGAAGGAAACAATTCTGCTTGAAACATTGCTTCGTCGCAGTCCGAAGCTCGTGAGCCGGGAGACCATTCTGGAGAAACTGTGGGATGACTCATTTGTAGACGACAATACACTCAGCGTCAATGTAACGCGTGTACGCAAACGATTGGCCGAAATAGGCATAACAGACGCACTGGAAACAGTGAGGGGTTCCGGTTATCGGTTGAATGCAAACTGGAATGCAGCTTCGCCATCATGAAACTGTTTATGAGAGAACACCTTGCTTTGACTTGTTGGGTGGTTGTCATCTTGCTTACCGTCGTCGGTGTGTTTTGGTATGACGGATACGACCATGTGTTGACGGCTGTCTATGCCGTATCACTGGGGTTATTTTTATATGCATGTTACCTGACGTACCGTTATATGTCACACCGGTCTTTCTATACCCGAATGACACAATCCATGAATTCGCTTAATGAATTTGTTCCATTGGAAGAGACCGTTCCCTTATCGGTGGCGCTGGAAAAACTGCTGGATTCGCAATATGGTCATTATCATGCCCATCTCCATCGTCTGGAGCAGCGTCAGCAGGAATATCTCACATTTATGAATCAGTGGGTTCACCAAATGAAAACACCTTTATCGGTGATTGAACTGACCGTTCAGGACCAGGAGGACGATGACCCACGTCTCAAGAGTATTCGTGAGGAAGCAGATCAGATGAGGCGCGGATTGGAAACGGTGCTGTATGTGGCCCGATTGGACACATTTGAACAGGACTTCAGTGTTGAACCGGTTACACTCAAGACAGCAGGCGAAGAGGCCATCCATGAGCTGAAGCGTTTCTTCATTCGCAATCATGTTTATCCGGAGATACAGATGGATGCTTCGCTGGTCGTACAATCTGACGCCAAATGGATTCGCTTTGTCATGGTCCAACTGCTCTCCAATGCCATCAAATACTCCTCTGGTAACGGACAAAAGATCTATCTGCGTGCATATGAAGCAGAACGGTCCATTATTCTTGAGGTTCAAGATCACGGCGCCGGCATTCCGAAGTCTGATCTGAACAGGGTATTCCAGCCTTTCTTCACTGGAGAGAATGGTCGTCATTTCAAGGAGTCCACAGGTATGGGGCTGTACATTGTGAAAGAGGTCCTGACCCGAATGAATCATCGGATCGATCTGGAATCGGTATATGGTGAAGGGACAACAGTCCGGATCACATTCAGTATCTAATGACTGAACGGTAGTCTTCTGTGATGTTTTCATCGAGAAGTGTTCAAGATTAATGACGTCTGTTACCCTCGGGTAATGGCGTCTTTTTTGTTTTATCCAAAGCAACCTTACAATTTTGTCATGCATGTGAAAGGTTAGGCCATAGGAGAATAGCCGAAACTTCGGGTAAACTGAAGTCAGAAGTCAGGGCATCAAGGTGCTAATGAATTGCCAATGAATAGATGCGTGTATGTCATGCTTGGCTCTAGTTCGATTTCAAAAAAAAGGAGTGGTACATATGGAAATATGCTCGGTAAAACAGATCAGCAAGATCTATAAAGGGATCGTCTCATATGAAGCATTATCGGGGATTGACCTCAGCATTCAGGAAGGCGAATTTGTAGGGATTATGGGCCCTTCGGGCAGCGGCAAAACAACACTGCTCAACATGATCTCCACGATCGACCATCCGACATCGGGAGAACTGCGTATTGCGGAAAAAAATCCGTTTGAACTGAACCAGGATGAGCTTGCGCTGTTCCGGCGCAAAGAGCTGGGTTTTGTTTTTCAGTCCTTCAATCTGTTGAATACCCTTACGGTCAAGGAGAACATCGTGCTGCCGCTTACGCTCGATGGAACACCGCTTGGGGAGATGAACGCTCGTGTGGAACGTCTCGCAAACAAGCTGGGGATTGAGGGGATTCTGGACAAGCGGACCTATGAGATTTCAGGTGGACAGGCACAGAGAACGGCCATTGCCAGAGCACTGATACACTCGCCCAAGCTGATATTGGCGGATGAGCCAACAGGCAACCTGGACTCGAAGGCGGCACGTGATGTCATGGAAATGCTGGAGCTTCGCAATCAGGAGGATCAGGCGACGATGCTGCTGGTTACACACGATGCAGTTGCAGCGAGCTACTGCAGCCGGGTCGTCTTCATCAAGGACGGCAAACTCTATAACGAGATTCACTACGGCGATAACCGGGCGGCTTTTTATCAAAAGATTATTAATGTGTTATCCCTAATGGGAGGGTCAGGACATGAATTTTCGCCAGTTCGCCATTAACAATGTGGTTCGCAACAAACGGATTTACTTAGCTCATTTTCTGAGCAGCACATTTTCCGTCATGATATTTTTCACATATGCATTGCTACTGTTTCACCCGGATTTGAAGGATGGCTTGAGGGGATCAAGTGAGACGGTTACTGTGCTTGCCAATCAGGGCTTTATGATCGCAGAAGTCATTATTTTCATCTTTTCATTTCTGTTTTTGCTCTATTCGGTCGGTTCTTTTCTGAAAACACGCAAGAAGGAATTCGGTATATTCCTGATCATTGGGATGACACGTAAACAGATGAACCGGCTTCTGTTTATGGAGAACATGTGTATCGGGATCGCCGCCATTGCAGCGGGTATTGGACTGGGAATGATCTTCGGGAAATTGATCCTGCTGATCTGTGGTTCCCTGCTGGCTGTTGAGAACAGTCTACGATTTTATTTTCCATTAAAAGCAATTGCTCTGACAGCTGTCGCATTCCTTATTCTGTTTGCTGTCATTGCACTGTCTTCTTCTCTGCTTATCCGCAAGGGAACGCTGATTGATCTGGTGAAATCGGAGGAAAAGCCGAAACCGGAACCGAAGGCATCACGCTTGCTCGCGTTTCTATCCGTGTTGTTGATTGGCGGTGGCTATGCAGGGGTGTTCACTTTTGTGTGGGTGACGTACTCATTCCCGCTGCTCCTGGGGAGCGTCGTTATGGTTATCGCGGGCACGTACCTGCTGTTCACGCAGCTCAGTGTGTATGTCATTCGGGCACTAAAACGAAATCAACGTTTGTTTTTCCGTAAAACCAATGTACTGTTTCTATCCGAGCTTACGTATCGCATGAAAGACAATGCTGTCATGTTTTTCATGGTAAGTGTCATCTCAGCCTCGGCATTTACCGGCATTGGCACCATGCTGGCGATCGCTGATCCAGGGTTGTCGTCGATGACGAACCCGTATGCATTCACTTACACGAATTCATGGGATACACCTGAGGCAGAGGGGGATATCAGACAGATTGAGGAAACGCTTGTTGACCATGAGGTCCCCTATGTAAAAGGCAGTTACACCCAGCTGTATGAGAATAACACTGGCAGCAATATCATCAAATTGAGTGAATACAACCATCTGGCCAAGGCCCTTGGTTACGAAGAACGCACGTTGGATACGGAAAATGGGGCCTTTATGACTCCATCGAATCTGACAGCACGCAAAGAGCTGCGTAAACAAGTGGAGCAGGGGTTCTCACCAACACAGGTCGATCTTGAAGTTGAAAATTATCATCAACAGGTTCAGCTGTCTCCTCCAGCTACCGAAATCGTTATCCCTGTTGATTTCAAAGTGGACATCTACGTCATTTCCGATGAATTGTTTGAAAAGATGAAGCGAGCGTACAATGAATTCCTAGACTTGAGTGAAGATTACTATTCCAATAAAATGACTCAATTTGTGGTGGAAGACTGGATGGGCACGCGGGCCTTCGCCCCTGAACTGGTTAATTCGATTCAGGATCAGCCGCGTACGAAAGGCTACTTCATGTTCAGTGCTCTCGTTGTGGACTGGCTGAATTCGAAACAAACCAATGGGATCATTTTGATCCTGAGCGGTCTGATCGGTATTGTCTTCTTTACCTTTGCGGCAAGCTTTACCTATTTTAGACTCTACGCGGATCTGGAAAGGGATGAAGCACAGTATCGCATGATTGGCAAGATGGGACTCAGTCGTCCTGAACTTCGTAAAATTGTAACTCAGCAGCTGCTGCTTATGTTTTTCCTACCATTACTCATAGCTTTGATTCATAGTTCGGTAGCGTTTGTGGCGCTGCAGCAGTTGGTCGATTTTTCGGTTATGGGATATAGTCTGCGTATCTTCATCGTATTTGCCTCCATGCAGATCCTATACTTTGCACTTGTGCGCTGGCGGTATTTGCGTCATATGTATTCCAAATTAATCTAAACTGGCATAACGTAGGCAAACACCGGACGCTCCGTTCGGTGTTTGTTGACTTTTCTATCCGGGAAACAGTACTATTTCGTTAGATACAAAGTGTATCACAGTGTGTATCTTACATAACTTCAGTATATGACAAATGTATTTTGAGATTGATAGCCATAGTAGGCTTTTTGCCTGAGAGGGAGGACGTATAATGAGCATCACGATGTCTCGCGGACAAGCTTACATACACCGATTGAATGATGAGCGAAACGTATGGCTGGATGGCAAGCGTGTCCGGGTAACCGAACATCCCGCCTTTCAGGGAACATTGAAGACCATTGAGAATTTGTTCGATTTGGTTGATGAACCGGATACAAGAGAAACGGTGGCCTATTGGGATGAACAGACGGGAAGTTATGTGCATCAGGCCTTTCGGGTGCCTCATTCATCTCAGGATATCAGCAGCAGAGCAGCAGCCTTTCGACTCTGGTCTGACCGTACCTATGGAGTCATGAGCAGACTGTCGGATTATGCTCGGTCCCGTCTAGCCGGATGGTATGCCACGCGTCAAGATATGGCATTACATGATCCCATGTATGCAGATAAAATAACAGCCTACTATCAGGAGGCCAAACGAAAAGATGCATTTCTGACGATTGTCCAGCGTGACCCGCAGATCAACCGATCCCTGCCTGTTGGGGAGGATGAGGATGCCATGCTGCGGATTGTGAGAACCAACTCGGAAGGAATTATTATTCGGGGGGCCAAGATGGTAGCGACTGGGCTCCTTATGCAGATGATATCATTGCGTATCCGATTCAGCGGATTCCGGGGCATCTGCCGGAACTGGCTCATATGGTGATTGTTGCTGTGGGAAGTCCGGGGTTACATCTGATATGCCGGGAATCTTTTGCTGCTCCGCAATTGGATTATGCTCACCCTCTCAGTGCCCGTTATGATGAGATGGATGCTGTATTATTTTTTGATGATGTATTGGTGCCATGGGAGCGTGTGCTGCTGCACAACAATCCGGAAGCCGTGTGGCAGGTCCGCTGTAACGCAGCCTCATCCAGTCTGGCCTACCATCAGAGCATTATTCGGCTGCACTCCAAGCTGGAGTTTATCACCGCCGTCACGGCAGCCATAGCGCAGGAGATCGGTGTGGATTCATTCCTGAATGTTCAGGAACAACTGGGAGAGATGATCAGCCAGATGCAGACGATTGAAGGCCTGATCGTTGCTTCTGAGGCGCAGGCGCAGCCGGATTCCCATGGCAACTGGCTCCCGTCGTTCAAATACATTGAGACAGCCCGGAATTTGGGCAGCCGATATTACCCGCGTGCGGTTGAAATATTGAAAACCATTGCTGCCGGTGGCCTGATCCAGATCCCTTCGGGTACATTTGATTTGGATGAAACCGTAGGACCATTGATGGCCAAATACCTTGGGGGAGTCACGTTGCAAGCTCCGGAGAAAATTCGTCTGTTTCAGCTTGCTTGGGATCTAACCGGAAGTGCACTCGGGGCCAGGCATGACCTCTATGAGCGTTACTACGCCGGTGATCCGGTTCGCAACCGTGCAGGCCAGTATTTGCAATACGACAAACAAAGTCTGAGCAAAAAGGTTGAACCTTGGCTCCATATGAAGTAATCATTGAAGCATCAGAACCATGCAGACATAGGATGGAAACAAGAGCCCCGGCATGTGACTGGGGCTTTTATTTAGGTTATCTTTAGATTTGATTTAGGTTGAATTAAGAGACGTGGTATATAGTAGAGGTACATGTAAAAGAATACACAGCCGATAATGAAGAAATGAGAGGACTAACATGAGATACACCGTATTGATCGCAGATGATGAACCGGAGATTGTAGAGCTGCTTCAATTGTACTTGGAAAAGGACTATGACATCTTGACCGCCTCGAACGGCGCGGAGGCGCTGCTGTGCATTCAATCTGCCACGGTCGACCTCGTCATTCTGGATATTATGATGCCCGTAATGGATGGTCTTCAATTGATCAAGCAAATTCGGGCAACTCATCATATGCCTGTTCTGTTTCTATCCGCGAAAAGCCAGGATCATGACAAGATTCTCGGACTTGGACTCGGTGCGGATGATTATATTTCGAAGCCGTTTAATCCGCTGGAGATTGTTGCTCGTGTAGAGGCCTTGTTAAGGCGCGTGAATCAATTTGATGCTCCTGAACTAGCTGCGCCGAAAGAGACCAATCTTGTTCTCGGCGAACTTATGCTGGATCGTTCCAAATGTATGCTTTTCCGATCGGGCAAACCAGTGACCCTAACTTCCACGGAATACAAAATTGTGGATCTGCTGCTGGAACAGCCTGGCCGGGTATTTACACGCAAGAAAATATACGAGGCGGTCTGGGGAGACTATTACGCGCATGAGGACAGTACCATTATGGTGCACATCAGCAACATTCGGGAGAAGATCGAACGCGACTCCAGACAACCGGAATACTTAAAAACGATAAGGGGACTTGGATACAAAATTGAAGCGCCAACGGAAAGCTAGAGAAAAGCGACTCTTGCAAACATCCCTGACACTGGATTTCCTGCTGTTTAACTTCTTTTTGCTGCTGCTCGTCCTGATTGTTTATCTCATGGTTTCGCTGGATGTCGTGGATTTCCGCATTTCGGATCAGGTGGTTGATCCGGATCTGAACGTCGAGGCACATGTCTATGCAGCCGAATTGTACAAAGGTCTTGAAGATGACTCCACCAGCACGGAAATACAGCGCCTGATGGACAGCGGAGGGTGGATCGAGATTCTGGATGCAGATCGTTCGGTCATTCGCCAGATCGGTGTTAAGCAGGATGAGGTTACATATTACAGTGAGCCGGAGTTGTATACAGGACTGGAGAATCGGAGCGATAGTACGTATTATTATTCCATTTCTCCATATACAGCAGAGGGAGATGCGAAGTATGTACTGCTGAAAATACCCCGTGATCTGGTCAGTATCCGCATGAATGAGAACCAGCTGATTACCAACCTGAAGCATCCCCTGTCATTTTATATCATGATCGGAGTTGGCTTCGTTCTGCTGCTGATTTTCGTATACAGCTATTGGGTCGCACGCCGAATCAAAAAACCGCTGAGTATTTTGTCACAGGGTCTTACACAGATGATCCAGGGGAATTACAGCACACGTTTGTCCATCTCGGCAGAGAAGGAATTTGTCCAGATTGGCGAGACGTTTAATTATATGGCAGATGTCATCGAGAACACCTCGGCAGAAAAGTGCTATGCCGAAGAGAGCAAACAGCGGCTGATCGTGGATCTGTCGCATGATCTGAAAACGCCAATTACCTCCATTCAGGGATATGCTCAGGCCCTCGTGGAGGGACGGGGAGAAAACAAGGAAAGACAGCAGCGTTATCTGGGATACATTTATAACAAATCCGTTCAGGTGGCACGAATGATACAAAATATGCTCGAACTGCTCAAGGTGGACTCTCCCGATTATCACATGCAGATCCAGAAGAGAGAGATCGGGGAATTTGTGCGAGAAGTCATGGCCGATACGTACGGTGAGATTGAACAGAAGCAATTTGTGCTTCACGTGCTTGTGCCTGATCAGGAGATTTACGCCAGATACGATCCTGAATTGTTAGCCAGGGTCATTCAGAACCTGATTACCAATGCGTTGTCCTACAATCCGCAGGGAACGGAGCTGCGGGTGGAGTTGATTCCGCTGGATACGCATGTGGTTATCGAGGTTGCAGATACGGGGGTAGGTATTCCCCAGGAACTGTGGAGCACCATTTTTGATCCATTTGTGCGCGGAGATGAAGCACGAACCGGGACGGGCGGAACCGGACTTGGACTTGCGATTGCCCGGCGAAATACAGAGAAGATGGGCGGACGATTGATTCTGTCCCGGCGGGGTAGGGAGACTACCGTGTTTACGATTCACATCCCAAATGAATAAGTAAGTGTTCGCCTTTGTCCCTGGATTTACCCTCTAGAGAATACTGAATAAATCTGGAGATAACAGCGATCGGAAGGTTGTGCTCGACCGCGCAGTGCCCCAGTATACATGTATGGGTTCAACTAATATCTAATCCCAAAAAAGAAAAGGTCATGTGGAGGGGAACGTTTTGTTTAAAGGAAGTTCGTTTGTCCGGTTCAGCATTGCGCTGGCTCTGGTGCTAGTTAATATCTATCTGTTATCACGCGTCAGCTTTATATTTCAGCCGCTTGTGACCATGCTTACGGTCATCACGGTGCCGATGATGCTGTCCGTATTCTTTTATTATCTGTTAAGGCCGCTTGTGAACTATATGGAACGCAAGAAGCTGAACCGCACACTCAGCATATTGCTGATCTATCTGGTAGTCGGTGTGCTGCTCGTCCTGTTCATCGTGGGGTTATGGCCGTCCCTGCGGGAGCAGCTGATTAATCTGGTGGATAATGCACCGAATCTGATTAATTCACTCAGTGTACAGTTGAGAGAACTGGAGCAGAACGGAGCAATCAAGGCACTGTTCCCAGAGGGATCCACACCGTTTTCTCAGCTCACGGACTATATCAATAAAGGATTCACCTTTGTGACCAACTATGTGAGTGGATTATTCTCGCTCATTTCCAGCTTTGCGATCATTCTGTTTACGTTCCCGATCATCTTGTTCTACATGCTGAAACAGGGAGAGAAATTCGGCCGTAAATTGGTGCATATTGCACCAAAACGATTCCAAAAAGACAGCCGTGAGGTTGTTCTTGAGATTGATCAGGCGCTGAGTGGCTTTATTGTCGGCAGGGTACTGGTTAACCTGGCACTTGGTGTGCTGATGTATATCGGATTCCTGATCATTGGGCTGCCTTATGCACTGCTGCTTACCGTCGTTGCGGTCATCATGAACTTTGTTCCGTTTATCGGAGCTATCGTGTCGTCCGTACCTATTGTCATTATCGGTCTGATTCAGTCGCCATCGGTGGCGATCTGGTCGCTGATTATCATTCTGGTGGCCCAGCAAATTCAGGACAATCTGGTTGCTCCGTACGTATTCGGCAAAAAGCTCGACATTCATCCGCTGACCACCATTATATTGGTGCTGGGTGCAGGAGATCTCGGCGGCATCATTGCGATTTTGATTATCATCCCTGTCTACATGATCGTCAAAATTATTCTGGTCAGGGTCTACCAGCTGTTCTTCAAGGAGAAATGGCAGAATGCCTGATTTTAGGATATAAAATGAATGGGCTGTTACACTCAGTCACTCCGATTGCAGTACCATCTTCCGATCGCTGTTATCCCCGAGTTTCTTTGATTCCCCTTATAAGGGAGAAACTCTGGTGATAAAGGCGAGCGCTTCGCTTCTCCAGATCGGTACTGCACTCTCCGTTAAACGTATAAAAATTTCATTTGCATTTTATAGCTTAATCAATCAATTAACCATAGAAGGAGTGGGAACCATGTCTGAAATCATCCCTAAAGAATATATCGAACCTGAATACATCGAACCTCAATCCGTCCGGATGGGTGCCATTCACATCTCTAACGATGTCGTATCCAAGATCGTGGGGATCGCAGCACAGACAACCTCCGGCATCTCCTCCATGTCGGTAGGATTGACCGAAGGCATTGCGAAGAGCATCAGCGGCAAAAGTCTGCAGAAAGGCATTGACGTCGATGTAAAAGATGACCAGGCCTCCATTCAGCTGCGTATTAATGTGCAGTACGGGTTCAAGATGCATCAGGTGTGCAAGGAGCTCCAGCACAATGTACAGCAGGCCGTGGAACAGATGACAGGCATTCTGGTCAATGAAATTAAAGTGCATGTCGTTGGTGTATCCATGCAGGAGCAAGTGTAGCTGAGGTGGTAGCTTCCGGAAACTGAATGAGTATTATCAATGGACAGATTATGCTGTCTGATCTTATGAGTAAGTAAAAGAACAGCACCATCCCGTTAACTGCTTAACCGGGAAGGTGCTGTTTTGTGTTTACGATAATGGGTGGGGGCTTCGCCCATCACCTTTTTGAACATTTTGGAGAAGAGAAGCTGATCAGAATACCCGACAGAGCGGGAAATATCCCCGATGGTCAGCCCGGTATCCAGAGTCAATTCGGCAGCCTTGCGCATCCGGTAATTGACCAAATAGGATTGAATGCTGGTGCCCATCCGGTCCTTGAACAGGGAGCACAGATAGCTGCGCTGCAAGCCGATATGAGAGGCTATGGATTGCACCGTGATCGGGTTGGCATAGTTCATCTCGACAAAGTCCATGACCTGGGTTACATACGTTTCTTTGGAGAACTCTTGCTCCGGTGGAAGGATGTCTTCGTTTGCATGATCGATCAGAATGGAGAAAAATTGATATAACCATCCGGTCATGCTAATCTCCCATCCTTTGTGTGTATTCCGGGAACTGATCATGCGATGCAGACAGGAACGCATTTCATCATCATTGTCCATTTTAAAGATGGGATGCTGCTCGGACAGGCAGGCCTGCTGTAATAACGAGTGGGAGGCACTTCCTTGAAAAGCAACCCAACTATATTCCCACGGATCTTCCAAATCAGCCTTGTAGTGAACGACGGAATGGGGGACGATGAGGAAGCCTTGCCCTTTATGCAGTTCATAGGTTTTGCCACCGACCTCGAAAGTACCTTTGCCATCCAAAATATAATGGATTTTGTAGTGATCCCGCATAGCTGGACCAAAGTGGTGACCTGGCGTACAGGGTTCTGTTCCGTAATGAAGGAGCTGCAGATCCTGGAACGGATTGTTTTTAAACATATATGTAATCAAGGCATTCACTCCTGTATGAGTTCGTTTCATCTTGCATTTTAACATATTTTCAGATAGAGGATATGAATTAACAGATATAAATCTACGACAAGATAACAAGTATTATTCCATAGGGTTATAGCGATATGCCATATCGTTATGGACCGAAACTGTCTAAGATGAAAGGGTATTCACCAACTTTACCAAGAAAAGAGAGAGAATAATATGCCATATACAGCTAATGAACAGCGTTATGATGAAATGAAATATGCACGTTCCGGCAAATCCGGAATCAGACTGCCGCAAATTGCGCTTGGATTGTGGCAAAACTTCGGCGGCAACCGCACGTTGGATATTCAGGAAGAGATGATTCTGCGTTCATTTGATCTGGGAATCAACCATTTTGATCTGGCGAACAACTACGGTCCACCTCCGGGATCTGCCGAGGAAAACTTTGGCGTCTTGTTCAAAAAACATCTGCGTCCTTACCGGGATGAGCTTCTCATCTCAACAAAGGCAGGATATTACATGTGGAAAGGTCCCTATGGCGAGTGGGGCTCACGCAAAAACCTGATTGCCAGCCTTGATAAGAGCCTTGGACGGATGGGGCTTGATTATGTGGACATTTTCTATCATCACCGTCCGGATCCGAATACACCGCTGGAGGAAACGATGGCTGCGCTGGATCATATCGTGAGACAAGGCAAAGCGCTGTATGTCGGATTATCCAACTATGATGCGGAGCAGACAAGAGAGGCCGTCGCCATTCTGCGTAATCTGGGAACACCTTGCCTCGTCCACCAGCCGAACTACTCCATGCTAAACCGCTGGATCGAAGACGGATTGCAGGATGTCCTGGATGAGCAGGGCGTGGGATCGATTGCATTCTGTCCTCTGGGTCGTGGTCAATTGACGAACAAATACGTGGACAAGATCAAGGAAGAACGTGCCAACCCGACAGGCAAGATGAAGACTGAAGCCTTCACAGACGAACGGATTGCCAAGTTTGAAGCCCTTCAGGCCGTTGCCGAGCGCAGAGAACAAACCATTTCCCAATTGGCGCTGAACTGGATTCTCCGTGACAACCGCGTAACCTCCGCATTGATCGGAGCAAGTCGTGTTTCGCAGATCGAAGAGAATGTTGCCGCATTGAAGGCACCTGGCCTGACAACCGAAGAACTGAATGAGATTGAAGGCATTCTGAACGGGATTGGAAATTACGCTTGGTAAAATAAATTGAACGAAAATGTTCAGGAATCACGAATAATCGCGAGAATAAGCACAAGTCAGTTGTAATGAGTGTTCATTATAATTGACCTGTGTTTATTTTTTTCAAAAAGCTGTTCATATCATAGCACCTGGTCCTAGGATTTAGGGTATAATATATAGATGCTATACATTTGAAATATGAAGGAGAGGCTCCATTTGAATTTTGAACAGTGGATTTCGCCTGAAACCTATAACCTGACATCCGAGATGGAGAACCACCCGTCAGATCGGATTGCACTTAGATGGCTCAGCGATCATAACGAATTGGAAGAGATTACGTATGGCGAGTTATTCAAACAGGCCAACCGTCTTGCCGGAGGTTTGCGTGATTTGGGTTTGGAAAAAGGAGATCGGGTGCTGGTCATGGTACCACGCCGTATCATTGCCTATGTGATTTATATCGCTTGTCTGAAACTTGGTATTGCGGTTATTCCTTCTTCCGAGATGCTGCGTGCCAAGGATCTGGAGTATCGCCTGCGGCATGCCGAGGCGCGCGCGGTCATTGTGTGGTCCGAAACGACGGCAGAAGTAGAAAAAATGGATGCTGATCTGCCAGCGCTGGCTCATCGTATTGTGGCATCACCATCTGGTGACACCAGCATTCCGGCTGAAGGATGGGTCAACGTGCAGCAGATTATGGAGGGCCAATCGGACGAAATGGATGCGGTAGCAACGCACCGCGATGATATTGCTATTCTCGCTTATACTTCCGGGACGACCGGAAATCCAAAAGGAGTTGTACATAGCCACGGCTGGGGATATGCCCACCTGCGTATTGCTTCCACGTTATGGCTGGATATTCAGCCTTCGGATATTGTATGGGCCACGGCCGCACCCGGATGGCAAAAATGGATCTGGAGTCCGTTCCTTTCCGTACTCGGAAGAGGGGCGACAGGTCTGGTTTATAACGGATCATTCAAGCCGAAGCGTTATTTGGAACTGATGCAGGAGCATGGGATCAACGTGCTGTGCTGCACGCCTACGGAGTACCGCCTGATGGCAAAAGCGGATGACCTCGGGCATTATGATCTGTCTAAACTGCGCAGTGCGGTGTCTGCGGGTGAGCCCTTGAACCAGGAAGTGATTGAGATTTTCCAGCGTCACTTCGACCTGACCATTCGTGATGGATACGGTCAGACCGAAAGTACATTGCTGATCGGCAGTCTGAAAGGTGCTCCAGTACGGATTGGATCCATGGGACAATCCATTACACCGGGTCTGATCGAGATTGTTAACGAGGACGGGCATCCTCAGCCCGCAGGTGTAGTGGGTGATATCGCTGTTCACGAAGATATGCCAGCCTTGTTCCGTACGTATTATAAGGATGCAGGACGAAAAGAAGCGAATCAGCGTGGGGAGTATTTCGTAACAGGAGACCGCGCACGCAGGGATGAAGAGGGTTACTTCTGGTTTGAAGGCCGCAGTGATGACATTATCATCAGTTCGGGCTATACGATAGGACCGTTCGAAGTGGAAGAGGCGCTCATGAAACACGCCAGTGTGAAGGAATGTGCTGTCGTTGCCAGTCCGGATGAAATTCGGGGGAATGTGGTCAAAGCCTTTGTTGTGCTTAGAGACGAATCCCTGGCTTCGCCAGAACTGGTGCGTGAGCTGCAACATCACGTCAAGGAATGGACTGCACCATACAAGTATCCACGCAAAATTGAATTTGTCTCGGATCTGCCGAAGACGAATTCCGGCAAAATCCGCCGGATTGAACTGCGCGAGCAAGAAAAGAAAAACGCATAAATCATTAAGCAACAAACCAATATGAACCAGGAGTGAATGGACCTATGAGCAATTTCGAGCAAACGTTTGAGAAATCGTTGGAACAATATGCAGAACTGGTGGTCAAAGTGGGTGTGAACATTCAAAAAGGGCAGGATCTGCTTGTCACTGCGCCTATTGAAACGCTTGAGTTTACCCGCCTGATCGTTGCCAAGGCATACGCTGCAGGGGCAAAGTATGTACAGGTTGATTTTGAGGACGATCAGATTACCCGCAGTCGTTTCCAGCAAGGTTCTGACGACAGCTTCGATTACTATCCGGCATGGAAAGGCGACATGATGGAGAGATTTGCAGAAGCAGGCGGCGCTACCTTGACGATCAAAGTACCGGACCCGGAACTGTATAACGGGATTGATTCCGACAAGGTTTCGCGTGCCACCAAGGCGGCTGCTCAAGCTCGCCGCGGTTATTCGAAATATACGCGCAACCATGAGATCAGCTGGTGCCTGATCAAGGCGCCGACCAAGGCATGGGCGAATAAGGTGTTTGCCGATATACCTGAGGAAGACCGCATCAATGTGATGTGGGACACCATCTTCAAAATGAATCGGGTGGATGGCGGAGATGCCATCCAGAACTGGAGACAGCATCTGGACACCCTCAATACGAAGAGTGATCAGCTGAATCAGAAAAACTATAAAAGCCTGCACTACCGTGCACCAGGAACGGACTTGAAAATTGAGCTGGTAGACAATCACATCTGGGGTGGCGGCGGAAGTGAGAACAAAGCCGGCGTGTACACCGTTGCCAATATGCCAACCGAAGAAGTATTCACCATGCCGAAGCGCAGCGGTGTTAATGGGTATGTCAGCAGTACGATGCCCCTGAACTTGAACGGACAGCTGGTAGATCAGATGAGAATAACGTTCAAGGACGGTCAAGTTGTGGCTTTCACAGCGGCTTCCGGTGAAGAGCACCTGAAAAACCTGTTTGCTACGGATGAAGGAGCACGTTATCTTGGAGAGGTAGCATTGGTGCCGCATGATTCACCCATCTCAAACCTGAATCGTATTTTCTATAATACCGGAATTGATGAGAATGCATCCTGTCACCTGGCTGTAGGCAGCGCCTATCCGTTTAACATGAAGGACGGCACAACGATGTCGAACGAAGAATTGCTTAAACACGAATGTAATGTCAGTCTGACTCACGTCGACTTCATGATTGGATCAGCTGAACTGGATATCGACGGTGAATTGCAGGACGGTACAATTGAACCGGTATTCCGCAAAGGCAACTGGGCATTTTAATTTTACACCGAGCATAAAGGAGAGAAAGTGACTTCAATGATGAAGTCACTTTTTTTGTGCAGCTTAACAGCTTAGACCTTCTTCACAGGCACGCATATCTCGCAATAATGCTGTTCGAGGAGTTCCCATCGATATCGTTCCAGAACCGGTTTGTGATTGATGACATAATTGTTGTTTTGTAAATAAGGAATAATGTCGTTCCATGCCTGCTGGATACCTTCTGCCGTGTGCTTAACCTTGCAGATAAGATAGTTTCCGCCATGGAGCTCTCCAATCTCAATAGAGTCATCTTCAGGGAATTCAAGTTCATGGAGTTCAATGGCTGCATCATATCTGCAGTGATGAGGGGGTGTCGTTGTTGGGTTATCCTGTGGTATGCCAAATAAAATCGCAGCTTCATTGAGCAGATCTTTCGCGTCTGCCCATTGTTTTAACTGGTTCATTGCTTGGACATTGGCAGGACCATAAGGACCCACTTGCCTTACATAAGCGATTCGGCATGCCGCCAGTTGTTCCATAAACATTTCCATTTTTCATCTTCCCTTCCCAACAGAATTCTCTTACTTGATGGATGTTAACATGGTATAAAAAAAATTACATAACTATTTTTTAAAAGGCAGGCCAATTGTACATATATGCGGAGTTCGACGAGAACCTTCAATCATCCGATCAACTGATCTATGAAATGTAAAAAAGCCACGGAACCGTGGCTTTTTTGGTGTATCTATTTTATGAGTTACTCTGCATGCATTTTATTGAAGCTGACATATTCATTAATGGGTTTGCGATAGCCGCGTGGACGCTGTTTGGCTTCTGATTTTTTACCGATTGTAATCATCATGACAGGAACGTAATGTTCTGGAACATCCAGACTGCTCTGCAGTTCATCGGCATCGAAACCAATCATTGGACACGTATCCCATCCCATATCCTGTGCAATCAGCATCAGCTGCATTGCCGATAGGCTGGCATTACGGATGGCGTCTTCACGCTGAAAAACACTGCCACGGGATTCGTAGAAATCAAAAACACTCTGGGACTCCTGCTCATATTCAAATGGATTGAGCACACCCAGGTGCAATAACCCTTCGTTAATCGTGCGGATGTGATGATGAGCTTTGATATCTCCGAGGACGACGATGACTGCTGAGGCTGTTTTTACTTTGTATTGCTGTGAAGCTTCATATGCTTTTTCTTTTTGGGCCGGGTCGGTCAAGACCAGGTAGTGGGTGTGCTGCAGGTTAAAGGCTGATGGAGCAAATTTGTTTAATGCGAACATTTGCTGCAAATCCGCTTCCGGGATTTCAATACCTTCCTCAAAAATAACAGCTGATCTACGGTTTTTGACCAAGTTTTCCAGTGCACTCATGGTGGTTTACCTCGCTTATGTATAAAGTATAAACTGACTATAACACGCTTAGTTACTTTTGGTAAGTAATATTTTTGAATAAGACAAGACTGAACGACCATAACTTTATATAAAAAGACAGTAGAGGTGATTCATGAGGACGTTCATCACCAGATTCAAGAGGGAGAGCTCCTATCACGAATTCAAGGTATATGTTATCCAATCCTCCACACTGAAACGATTTTTGGTGATGGAAATCATCGTTGGCACGCTTGCCTACCATGCTGCATTTTATTTGTGTCATAATGCCCTCCTGGCAGGAGCAGGTTCCTGGGCCGGAACTGAAGGGTTGAAGCGACTGCCTCTCGTGGTCAAAAGGATGGTAAGTTTCTGATGTTTCTGATTCAACAAATTGTTGTTGCAGCACGATTGGTGTCGTAAGCCTAAGCCTATATCGTTGTTGTGGAAAATGCAGGAGCCGGAGACCGTTCCCAAGCTCCGGCTCCTGGTTCATTCCATTTTATTAGTCGATGGCAAACGCTTCGTTATTTCGCGCGTTCCAGATATTGTTCCAGAGTAAGTTTCTGACTTGTAATTTCTCCTGCGATGTACACCCCGACGTAACGAACATGCCACGGTTCATAAGAGTAACCGGTCAACTTCTCCTGATCCTTGCCATAGCGGATGATGAATCCGTACTTGTGGGCATTGGCCTTCAGCCATTTGCCTTCTTTGGTGTTACCGAAGCTCTGCTGCAGATCATAGCGGACCGATGCACTGGAGATATCCATTGCAAGCCCGGTTTGATGTTCACTTTGCCCTGGGCGAGCACTGGTCTTGTTGGCCACAGCTTCACCTTTGATACTTGCATTGCGTTCAAAAATGGATTTCTGTGTGGAGTAGGAACGGTAACCCGATACGGCTTTGATGTCAATGCCGTCTTTTTTGGCTGCTGCAAACAGCTTTTCGATCGCGGTAGCCGCGACCTTACGCATTTGTTTCTTCGGACTGGAGCCGGAGAAGCTGAATGGAATGTTGGGTACAACCAAATCCTTTGGCGCGTAAGACGAAGGCAGATTTCTTTTTTTGTTTACCAACACCACGGTGCTCGATAGATTCGTTACCGTTGCGAGACCGCTGCTGCTTGTTTTTATGGTGCGACTTGGCGCATTATCATGCAAAAATTGAGTGAAGCTGGAGCTGGCAGCCGATACGACTGGCGTCATGGATGGTACAAAGGGAAAGGCAGTGAAGGCAGCACCTGCTACGACAGAGCCTATAAGTAGCGTGGATACGATAGATTTACGTGTGAATGATTTCATGATGTTCCTCCTCGGGTATA
Source organism: Paenibacillus pabuli (assembly GCF_039831995.1). NCBI lineage: Bacteria > Bacillati > Bacillota > Bacilli > Caryophanales > Paenibacillaceae > Paenibacillus > Paenibacillus pabuli. Next base: position 1,394,184 of record NZ_JBDOIO010000003.1, on the reverse strand, counting down.
ATGAATCTCGCGCATGCTGCAACTGTTCCATACCAGACATGCTTTTTCTATATACCGAGTATACTAGAGGATTATATCAAGAGGTTCTCCAATTGTTTCCGAGTTGTAAACAAATATGCGAGATTCATAGTTTCGGGCATATGCATCTGACCAAAAAGAACATAAAAAAGACTCTGCATTTAGTGCAGAGTCTTTGCTTATTAGGGCAACATTTTTCAACCATTGGTTTGAAAAATTGAAAGCTTAGAGTTTACAGCATGCATGCATCAGTTGCACTGGATTTTCCCGCATTCACAGCACGCGTGTCCCGAACACGTACATTGCTGCTAAGTACACCGGAATCACTGCTTAACGTGAAAGAGGGGTAGTTTTCTTCCGTATCCAGTTTCATATGCTGTTCAAGATTTAATTGCTGTTTCGGATCAACATAGAATGGAACCAGGTTGGTTTCGATCTGTTCATCCAGTGCTGCAGGTTCATCCACAATCAATACGACCAGAATTCCGTTACAGCCACAACCCTCAGTGTCATAGAACACTTTGAAGTAGCCAGGTTGGTCATTAAGGCTCTCGGTTAATCTTGCTGCGGCCAGATCCGTAATTTGAATATGCATCGTGCTCACTCCTTATATGTTGAAAATGATCCTGAAATGTATATGTTAGAAGCCAACTTCTCCTATCATTATACCACCTTGCTTCCAAATCAACGCATATAAATTATACATGTCTGGTTGAATCGGAAGAAGCTCTTCATTCATGGTGATGATTATTGGGGAGTTCTTTTGGGGAAATAGATGAGAATGAAAGGTTAGTAAAGGAGAGAAGCGTACGGATGATTCAATTCGAAAATGTATCCAAGCAATATCTTGACGGGACACAGGCTCTTCGTCAGGTTAACCTCAAAATAAATAAAGGCGAACTTTTCGTCATGATTGGGCCTAGCGGCTGCGGCAAAACGACGATGCTCAAAATGATAAATCGCCTGATTGAACGGACGGATGGAACGGTACGTATCCATGAGCGGCCAATCGATGAATATAACATTCACGAATTACGCTGGAATATCGGGTATGTGCTGCAGCAGATCGCGTTGTTTCCACACATGACGATCGCCGAAAATATCGCGGTTGTTCCTGAATTGAGAAAATGGAAGCCCGCCCAGATTCATGATCGTGTACATAACTTGCTCGATATGGTGGGATTGAACGGAGAGACCTACAGTGATCGCAAACCAGGGGAACTGTCTGGCGGACAGCAGCAACGAATTGGCGTGCTGCGGGCGCTAGCGGCAGATCCGGAGATTGTACTTATGGATGAACCGTTCAGTGCACTTGACCCGATGAGCCGGGAGAAATTGCAGGACGATATTCTGGAGATCCAGCGTCAGCTGAAAAAAACGATTGTATTTGTTACACATGACATACAGGAAGCGATGAAGCTGGGAGATCGCATATGTATCATGAAGGACGGACAAGTACTGCAGGTGGGAACACCTGAGGAGCTGTTACAGCATCCCGTAGATGAATTTGTACGTGATTTTGTCGGGAGTCCTGGCAGAGATGTAAATCCAGATAATAGTTTGCACTTGTCTTCACATCCTCAGACGAATTTCGATCTTGAATCGGTCATGATGCCTATTGCACCGGGGCATGTTCCAAAGTCTGCCAAGACGGCTGTTCCGGTTTCGATTACATTGACGGATTTATTGGATGTCATGGATGCATACGACACTCTGCTGGTCGAGAAGAATCATCAGATTGTTGGTCAAGTGAGCAGGGCGGATCTGTTGAGGTATTGGTCTGGTCAGCTGCAAGAACGGGGTGAGGCTCATGAGTAGGTTCTCTGAGGTATTCAGTGAGCGCAAAGGACAGCTGTTAACGGCTCTTCTGGAGCATGTCCAGATTTCATTTATAGCCCTGTTCCTGGCCGTGGTTATTGCCATTCCACTCGGCATTTACCTAACGCGAAAACCGAAGGTCGCTGAACCCATCATCGGTGTCACGGCTGTCTTGCAGACCATTCCATCGCTCGCTCTTCTCGGATTGCTCATTCCGCTGCTCGGTATCGGTACAGTTCCAGCCATTATTGCCCTGGTGGTGTACGCCCTTCTTCCGGTACTCCGCAATACGTACACAGGGATATCCGAGGTGGATCCTTCCATGATTGAGGCCGCCAATGCGATGGGCATGAACAGTCGTCAGCGGTTGAGCCAAGTGGAGCTGCCGCTTGCGATGCCTGTCATTATGGCAGGGATTCGTACGGCCATGGTTCTCATCGTCGGGACTGCAACCCTTGCGGCATTAATTGGCGCAGGCGGTCTCGGTGATCTGATTTTGCTTGGGATCGATCGTAATGATACAGCACTTATTATGCTGGGAGCGATACCGGCAGCACTGCTGGCGATTTTATTCGATGTCCTGCTTCGGCAATTCCAGCGCCTGTCTTTCCGTAAAACGGTTGGTACACTTGGGGCACTGGCCATGGTCGCTGTCCTCGTGATCACCATTCCACTACTATCCCGCGGCGGACAGAAGGATCTGATCATTGCGGGCAAGCTGGGCGCAGAACCTGAGATCCTGATTAACATGTACAAGCTGCTGATTGAGAAGCATACAGATCTCACCGTTGAATTAAAACCTGGTTTGGGGAAGACCCCGTTTTTGTTCAATGCTCTACGATCCGGCGACATTGATATCTATCCTGAATTTACTGGGACAGCCATATCAGAATTCTTGAAGGAAACGGCTGTTAGTACGGATCGCACAGAAGTCTATGAACAGGCAAGAGACGGAATGCTTAGCCAGTTTAATATGGTGCTATTGAATCCCATGGATTACAACAACACCTACACGCTGGCGGTCCCGCAGGAGGCTGCCGACCAATATAACCTGAAAACCATATCAGACCTTAAGTCTGCTCAGCAGCAGATAAAAGCTGGATTCACGCTGGAATTCTCGGACCGTGAGGACGGTTATCTGGGGATACAGAAGAAATATGGCATTCAGTTTCCTAATGTCGCCACAATGGAACCCAAACTTCGATATGCCGCAGTTCAGCGAGGGGATATTAACCTCGTTGATGCGTACTCCACGGACAGTGAGCTCCGGCAGTATAATCTCGTGGTGCTTGAAGATGATCAGGAGCTATTCCCGCCCTATCAGGGAGCACCGCTGCTTCGTAAGGAGACGGCAGATGCCTATCCACAGCTGATCGAGATACTGAATCAGCTGGCGGGACGCATTACAGATGATGAGATGCGGCAGATGAATTATGAGGTTAATGTGAACGGAGCCCGTCCGGAGCGGGTGGCGTCCGACTATTTACAGAAAGTGGGTTTGTTATAGATTTCAATTGGAAAAAGAAAAGGAGGAACAAGTCATGACACAATTATATGATCTGATCGCAATAGGAACCGGAAGTGCAGCCAATTCGGTTGTAACTCGATGCGCTGAAGCCGGATGGAAAATAGCCGTGATTGACGAGCGTGAATTTGGCGGAACTTGTGCCCTGCGAGGGTGCGATCCGAAGAAAGTGTTGGCTGGAGCCGCTGAACTTATTGACTGGAATGAACGGATGCTGGGGAAAGGTGTTCAGGGAAAAACAATCATGAATTGGCCGGAACTTATGGACTTCAAACGAACATTTACCATGCGCATTCCGAGAGCCACCGAGGATAAATTCAAACAGGCAGGAATGGATACCTTCCATGGCAAGGCCTCTTTTGTCGACGAGGACCACGTACGTGTGGGGGATGAAGTGTTGCATGGAAAGCATATTTTGATTGCAACAGGTGCGCAGCCCGCTCCACTTTCCATTGAAGGTGCAGAGCATCTTCTTTTCAGTGATGATTTCCTGGAACTGGAACAGCTTCCGGATCAACTGGTGTTGGTGGGCGGGGGGTACATTGCGTTTGAATTTGCCCACATCGCTGCGAGAGCAGGGAGCGAAGTGCACATTATTCACCGGGGGGAACGACCGCTGGAGCAGTTTGATCAGGAGCTTGTTGACTTGCTGGTTCAAAAATCGGAAGAGATCGGCATACACGTTCACCTGAACGCGGAAGTGAAGTCCATTCGGAAACAGGGGGAGACATATATGGTCAGTGGTACCCGGAATGGAGCTGATCATCAGTGGCATGGTGGCCTGGTCGTGCATGGAGCTGGCCGTATCCCGAGTATAGATGGACTGGAACTGGAAAAGGGGAATGTCCATTATAGTGAGAAAGGCATCACCGTGAATGGGTATTTACAAAGCACCAGCAACCCCAAAGTATACGCAGCCGGTGACGTTGCCGCTACGAAAGGCCTCCCCTTAACCCCTCTGGCAGGTCAGGAATCACGGGCTGTTGCCTTCAATTTACTGAAGGGCAACCATTCTAAGCCGAACTATAAAGTCATGCCATCCATCGTGTTTACCGTACCATCTCTTGGCTCTGTTGGTCTTAGCGTGGATCAAGCGGAGGAGGAAGGCTACGAGGTGAAGGTAAATGACTTGTCACAATGGTATACTTATAAGCGGACAAATGAGAAGTATGCTATGGCCAAAGTTGTGATCGACAACGACTCAGGACGTATCCTGGGAGCCCATGTACTCGGCAGCGAGAGCGAAGAGTTGATTAACCTGTTTGCGATGGCAATTCAGTTCGAACTGACAACCGATCAGTTAAGCAGCATGAATTTTGCGTATCCTACGGCAGCATCGGATTTGGGATCTTTGATTTGATTTCTTTGATTATGGGAGGGTGTGGGAAACATGTCGGCAGCACAATTTCTTGGTACAACAGATGTGAAATGGACCACTGAACCGGTTGCGACCCGTATAGAGGGAGGACGTTTCATCGTGGAAGCAGAGGAAGGCAGTGATTTTTGGGAGAACACGTTCTACGGGTTCTGTCATCGAAATGGACATGCCCTTCTCACACCGTGGGATGGCAATGAAGCTGTTGAAATCACGTTTGATCTGAGTTCTTTCACTGAATTGTATGATCAGGCAGGTTTGATGCTCTGGCACAGTCGTGAGCAGTGGATCAAGGCCGGAGTAGAAGTGAATGATGGGGTAGTCCATATTGGTGCTGTGGTGACGGATCATTTCTCGGACTGGTCACTTTCTCCCGTTCCTGAATGGGGTGGACGGAAGGTTACCATTCGAGCTTCTTACCACAACGAAGCGGTAGTCATTCGAGCACGTACGGATGAACATCCTTGGCGGACCATTCGGGTTGCGCGTTTTGCTTATCCGACAGACAAGCAGGCGGGTCCATTTCTGTGTTCACCCAAGCGTGCAGGGTTTGAGGTGGCATTTACGAAGTGGAGAACGACCACACCGGATGAGGATTTACACACAGATCCGCCTGTACTTGATTAAGAACGGTGACAAGCGCCTGAATGAGTTCATTCCACGCCAAATAAGCAAGCTTTCCGTTTAAGGAAGACTTGCTTGTTTGTGTTGTTTTTTGTTGTGGTGAAGGGAACAGCCAGAGTGTTTTAGCAAACCTCAGCAAGGTGCACTGCAATTGTTCAACTTCTTCCCGGATTACTAATTTATCTTACCAGGATTATTTCGTTTCGTTGTTGTTGTCGTTCTCTTCGTCACTTTCTTCTGCTTCGTTCAGCTCACGCATTCGTTCTTCATAATCGTCCAGAAACCATAACGGGTCCATGTTGTCTTCTTCGCCATTGTAATTGATCAGGACCTCTTCGCCCGCTTTGATATCTGTATAAGCATAGAAGTCAAACGTATGGTTTTCAAAGTTGATATCGTAGGTTGCGTTGGGCTCGTACGAATGATTGATCAAGCTGCCGTATCCCAGCAAAATGGCGGTATGATTGGCACCGTACTCAAATACATAATCCTCCAGGATTGTTTTTTCCACATGTTCGTGATCTTCGTTGGGATAAGGGACAACTGGGGCCTGGTGGATCAACTGGCCTTTAGGGATATCAACAGTGGCAAAAACCCCTCGATTAAACTCGCCATCACCCAATTTGGATTGTTTTACTTCAATCATAATGTTCACCTGATGCTCGCCTGAGAGAGCTCCGTTCTATAGTAGTTTAAGGCCAAATTTTAACCGATTCATGCATATAAGGCAAATCTGGCGTTGAGTTGTGCAGGTTATAACGATTATAATATACAGGAATGAAGTCTATATAGAAAAGGTGTCATGAATGAGCATATTAAATGTGGAAAAATTAAGTCACGGTTTTGGTGACCGTGCTATCTTTAACGACGTATCTTTCCGACTGTTGAAAGGCGAACACATTGGACTGATCGGGGCCAATGGTGAAGGTAAATCCACCTTCATGAACATTATTACAGGCAAGCTTCAGCCCGATGAAGGCAAAGTCGAGTGGTCCAAGCGCATGCGCGTGGGATATCTCGATCAGCATGCTGTGCTGAACAAAGGACAATCGATTCGTGATATCCTGCGCAGCGCGTTCCAATACCTGTTCGATATGGAGCAGGAAATGAACGAGATGTATGGCAAGATGGGAGATGTTACTCCCGAGGAACTGGAACAGCTGCTTGAGGATGTCGGAACCATCCAGGATACGTTGACCAACCAGGACTTTTATATGATTGATGCCAAAGTGGACGAGACTGCACGCGGTCTGGGTCTTACAGACATCGGTCTCGACAAGGACGTTAATGATCTGAGCGGTGGTCAACGGACCAAAGTGCTGCTCGCCAAGCTGTTGCTTGAAAAACCGGATATTCTGCTCCTCGACGAGCCGACGAACTATCTGGATGAACAGCATATCGAATGGTTGAAGCGTTATTTGCAAGAATATGAGAATGCTTTTATTCTGATCTCACATGATATTCCATTCCTGAACAGTGTCATTAACTTGATCTACCATATGGAAAATCAGGACCTGACCCGTTACGTGGGTGATTATGATCACTTCCAGGAAGTCTATGAAATGAAAAAGCAGCAGCTGGAGTCGGCCTACAAGCGTCAGCAGCAGGAAATTGCGGATCTGAAAGATTTCGTTGCACGAAATAAGGCCAGTGTGGCAACACGCAACATGGCGATGTCCAGACAGAAGAAGCTCGATAAAATGGATGTCATTGAACTTGCCAAGGAGAAGCCGAAGCCACAGTTCAACTTCCGTGATGCAAGAACATCCGGCAAGCTTATTTTTGAAACCAAAGGGCTTGTGATCGGATACAACGAACCATTGTCCAGACCGCTGGATCTGCGTATGGAGCGTGGCCAGAAAATTGCACTCGTGGGTGCAAACGGAATCGGTAAAACAACCCTGATGCGCAGCATTTTGGGTGAAATTCCAGCCCTGGAAGGAACGGTTCAGCGCGGGGAGCATCTGGAGATCGGGTACTTCCAGCAAGAAATGAAGGAAGCGAACTATAATACCTGTATCGAAGAGATCTGGCAGGAGTTCCCATCCTACACGCAATTCGAGGTTCGTGCTGCACTTGCGAAATGTGGACTGACCACGAAACACATTGAGAGTAAGGTAGCTGTGCTGAGCGGTGGAGAGAAGGCCAAAGTGCGTCTCTGCAAACTGATCAACAACGAAACAAACCTGCTTGTACTCGATGAGCCTACGAACCATCTGGACGTGGATGCCAAGGATGAGCTGAAACGCGCCCTCAAAGCCTACAAAGGCAGCATTCTGTTGATTTCGCACGAACCGGAATTCTATCGCGACGTCGTGACGGAAACCTGGAACTGCGAATCGTGGACAACCAAAGTATTCTAAAGTGATGTCGAAATGAAGAGGTGAGACTTGTCGCAACCAGAGGATCCATCCGTTATGGCCCCGGTTAAATGGTGTCGAATAAGCGGAATTGCAAACAAGCTCGAACCGGTGACCAAGAACGCGTATTTTGCTTGCAGAAGCAGGCAGAATGCGTGTTTTTTTGCGTAGCTTTTGCGAAAAATGTCCGATCTGAGATATGGTTGACAGCGTCAATAAGGCGATAATATAATTCGAGAAAGCACTTACATTGATATGACATAAGCAACCTGTTTCACTACTTAGGGCAAAGAAGACACGTTAATCCGTATTGGGATCATTGCACTAGAAGGGGAGACGGGTCTTTTTTTGCGCTCTAATGAAACCGATTTCATTACACGAAGGAGGTGAAACGTCATACCGCACGCTGGTTACTCAGGATAGGCCGGACATCAACACCGTGCCATTAAAAACCATGCTTTCATTTTCCAAGGCAAAGGAGAGAATGGATATTGGATAAACTCAGAAAATCGTTGATATTCATGTTATCTGCTACGCTCGTGTTGTCTTCCGGACCATTGATGCTGCCAGACAAGACATATGCTGATGCTTACAGCATGCCCGTTACGCTGCTGCAGGACGATTTTTCCGACGGGGATTACGTGGCATCACCCGCATGGAACGTAAGCTCAGGTCTATGGGAGGTCAGCGCGGACCCAACGGATGCATCCAACTATACGCTTTTTCAGAGTGATACCGGGGAAGGCATCATTTCCACGGGTGACATCATGTCCGACATGACGGTATCCATGCGTTTTTACACAGGAGATGGTCAGGGATATCCAGGGATTTTGCCAAGGTTTCAGGATAAAAGCAATTTTTATTATTTTCAAATGCAGGTTCCCGCCAATAAACTCGTCTTCTCCAAACGGGTGAATGGAGCGGATACAACCTTAAAGTCAGTGGACTATACTTTTTCTAAACATACGTGGTATACGCTAAAAATAGTGCTGTCAGGCACGTCCATTCGCGGGTACATCGTCGAAAATGGAGCAAATCGGTTAGTATTCGATCTGATCGATACTACATACGGTGCGGGCAGCATCGGTATTCGCAATCGCTGGCAGTCGGTTCATGCAGATGACGTGATCATCACCGAGCCGCCGCCAGGAAACGATGTTGTGCTCTCAACCCATGGTCAGACGGCGTCCTCGGTCTCCCTGCAATGGACCGAGACAGCAGGCGCGACAAGCTATCGTCTGTATCGCTCCTCCGCACCTGAAGGGGGATATTCCCTGGTGACTGACACCGGATCATTAGGTTATGTAGACGAGGGACTGAGTACCGACTCGGTGTATTATTACAAGCTCGCCTACGAATACGGGGGAATGACCGAATCATTATGGTCGGCACCGCTTGAGGTTCGGACGGCAGCTACCGCACCGCAGGCTCCAGGTGAACTGAAGGCCTCGGCTCTCAATGCATCCAGCGTGAAATTGTCTTGGCCAGCTGTGGATAAGGCAACCGGCTACCGCATCGTTCGCTCCGACGTGGGGAGTGAGCAATATGAGCAGGTGTACGAAGGCCAGGCGCTCACTTACATGGATCAAGGTCTTGCATCAGGCCAAGGCTACAGCTATCGCGTAACGGCCTATAACGGTGCCGGAGAGTCCGAATTTACAGCGGCAGAGGTGACAACGTACCAGATGGACTCTCCCGCCGAATTTACCGTTTCGGCCGTGACCGATACGTCGATTGCCCTCGGATGGAATGCGCTGCCTGGTTCCGAAGTAACGTATTCCGTATCCAGGGCCACCAGTGCAGGTGGTACGTATCAGCAGGTCTATAGCGGTGATGATAACACGTTTAACGATAGTGGCCTGACGATGGGCACAGGATATTATTATATCCTTCAGGCAACAGTGGATGGCGTCCCTTCTCCTGCATCTGCACCGCTGAGCGCTGCCACAATCCGCACGAGCTTTACACCGGGGCAGTTATGGCCGGATCTGGGTGGCAAGCCCATCGACGCGCATGGAGCAGGCTTTTTCTACGATGAGCAGACAGAAAAGTATTACTGGTATGGTGAATACCATACGGGAGGTTGGCCAGCCGTTGGGGTCCGCGTGTATTCCTCGACAGATCTGCTGAACTGGACGGATGAAGGCATGGCACTCACGATGATTCAATCCATGGATGATTTCGAGAATGACCCGCTGATTTCCAAGTTGTATGAAGGACGTGAAGATAGGGTAGACATTTGGGCCGATATCCGCAGAGGGCGGATCATTGAACGGCCGAAGGTGATCTATAACGACAAAACGAAAAAGTACGTTATGTGGGCCCACATGGACGGAGATAAGGATCCCTACAACGATAATGCCAATTATGGAAAGGCACAGGCTGGTTATGCCATTAGTGATTCCCCAACGGGGCCGTTCGTTTACCAGAAGAGCTACCGGATGGACAGAGCTCCGGAAGGGGAAAAGGATTACCAGCCGGGCAATCCGGGCATGGCCCGGGACATGACGCTGTTTAAGGACGATGACGGTACGGCATACCTGATCTACTCCAGTGAGGAAAACCTGACACTGTATATTTCCAAACTGAACGAAGATTACAGCGATGTAACAGGTTGGCATAAGCAAGGTCTCACGGATGAGAAAGGCAATCCGGTGCGTGATTCCACCTATCAGGCGGAATATGGTGTCGATTACGTGAGAGTATTCCCGGGTGGACAACGAGAGGCGCCCGCCATGTTCAAGTATCAGGGCAAATATTACATTTTGACCTCCGGTGCGTCAGGGTGGTCCCCGAACGAAAACAAGGTGACCGTGGCGGACAACATTTTTGGTCCATGGTCCACGATGACAAATCCGTTTATACGTACACTGCCGAGCGATCCTGATCCAGGCAAGGCGTTCGGCACGCAGACCACATCGGTTATTCCGGTTGACCCGGAAAAAGGAAAATTCATTTACGTGGGAGATACGTGGAACGGTGGGGATTTCTCAAATGATGGGGCAAAGTACGTATTCTTGCCGATTGAGTTTGGCATAGGCTCCGACATTGCAATTCGATGGTACGACAGCTGGACACCCGATCTGCTGAATTCAATGGGCAAGGTGGACATCGCCGACCCGCTGCCTGAAGCCGTGCCTCTCGGGAAAGTGCCTTCTTTACCAACAACGGTTAACGTGCGGGACGGGGAGGCGCTTGTGCCGACACCAGCGGTATGGACGGTGGATAACCGGGCCATCACGGCAGGGGATTTTGCCAAACCGGGACCGGTCACGCTGCAGGTAACGACACCGGAGTACGGGAATAAGAAACAAGCAGTTCGTGTATATGTCATACCGGAGAATGCACTCTATTTTGTGAACAGCGGTGGCTATGAAACGGCTGATTATAAGCTTATGGGTTCTTATATGAAAAGTTCGCTTGCCAATCCGGGAACGGCTGATCAGATGTATGCGCCGGCGGAAGGGCGAAATTGGGGTTATGTTACTGCCGATGCATTACCATCCGGTTCAGCTGGCGGGGATATCTACTCGACCGTGCGCTATTTGAACGGTGGCAATGTGAGCAATTCGCCAAAGGGCAGCGATCTTACCTACACTTTTGAAGTACCGAATGGAACTTATGATGTGTACGCAGGCTTCAACGATCCATGGACCAATACGTCCCGCAGGGCGAACTTCCTGATTAATGGCAATAACACAGGGCCGGTGACGTACACCCCTGCTAATGTTAGAGCTCATACAGGTATAGTAGTTACGGAGAATAAGCTTGAACTGACAGTGCGCAATACGGCATCACAGGACCCGCTGATCAGCTGGATCGTAATCGCCAAACCCGATGCACCACCACCGATAGACAACAACGCCGGGCTGAATGCCGAAATATCGGATGCAACGAGTGCTACCATTCGTTGGGATGCTCAGCTAGGTGCGGCAAGTTATAAGCTCTACCGTTCGAACAAGGAGCAGGGCGAGTATAATGTCGTTTACAGCGGCAGTCTGCGGGAATATACCGACAGCGGGCTACATCTTGGCACCGATTATTATTACAAAGTGGAGGCTTTTGACGCGTCAGGGCATACCATTCGTGGTTTATCCTCTGCTTATCTAGTGCGTACGGCCGAAGAGGCCGCTGCCGATGTGGCTGCACGCATTACAACACTGGAGCAGCCATCTGCAGGTGCCAAGAAGCTGAACCTGCCGGTCGTACCGCAAGGTTTTACAGTAAAGATCACTGCCAGCTCGTTACCATCTGTCATTCAAACGGATGGAACAATCGTTCCGCCATCCAAGGAAACAACGGTAACACTGGAGCTGGAGGTTACTCGAACCTCGGATGACAGAAAAGCCATGACCAAGCCGTTAACGGTGAACGTACCCGCTTATACGCCTTCCCCAGGTGGCTCAGGCTCCGATGGTTCGGGTGGCAGTTCAGGTGGGAATTCAAACGGAGGTTCAAGCCAATCCGGAGGACAACCGGGGCCCGGTACTCCGGCGGCAGGGAATTCTTCGCCACAACTTAAACCGCAAAAAGACCGTTCCATCCTTGAGTTACAAGGTGTGGTTGACAAGGATGGGGTAGTGCAGACGAAAGTGAATGCTTCTGTAATCCAAGAAGCCTTCAAAGTTGCACCTCCTACAGGTAGTGCCGGTATCCGTCTGATCGAACTTCGGCAGAAGCCAGTCACAGGGGCAAGCGCTTATGAAGTGTCCCTGCCAGCCTCGGCGTTGGCTGATCAAGGGGAATCGCATGTGTTCCATATCGTTACGGAATTTGGGACATTGGAGCTTCCTGTGACGCTTCGAACAGAAGATTTAGCGGGCCACGAGATGGCTAAAGTACGTTTGATCCGTGTGGAGCTGCCAAAAACAGCCGCCGAGAAACTCGGAACGCAGCACGGAGTCCGGCTTGAACTCAATCTGGACGGAGATCCTTGGCCAGGGACACATAATCTGAAGCTTCATCTGCCTTATAAAACAATACAAGGTTCAGAGTCAGATAGAATTGTAGCGTTTGCCCTGAATGCGAATCATTTGGCAACCCCGTTGCCACCAAGCCGTTATGATCAAGAGAAGGGGGAAGTCGCCTTCCCTGTGACGTCTGGAGCAGGCAGTTATGCCGTAGCCTTCGATCAGCAGGAATTCGCAGATCTGGCCGATGTACCATGGGCCAAAAAAGCAATGGAGGCACTGGCTGTCCGAGGCGTCATTGATGCAACGGTAAGCGGCAACGCAAGTCAATTACATCCGAAACAGGAGATGACGCGCGGCCAATACGTGCAGTGGCTGATTACGGCACTTGGCTTGAACGCTTCGCCTGATATTCCGTTCTCGGATGTCAGCCCGGACGCTTCGTACTACGAAGCGGTTACTATCGCTCGCTCGCTTGGCATCACGAGCGGTGCCGGGGATGGGCGGTTTAAGCCTGAAGCCATCATCAACCGCCAGGAAATGATGACGCTAACGGTAAGAGCTTTGGGCGTGGCTGGGCTGGTCGAGCCCAAATCGGCTTCCACGGATAGCCTTGCTCGCTTCCGCGACGCTTCTGTAATCCGTTCATATGCCTGGGACAGTGTGGCCTTACTTGTGGATTTAGGCATCGCCCGCGGGTACAACAGCGAGGTGAAGCCGCTTGCCGAGGCGACCCGTGCCGAATCGGCTGCGCTTTTGTACGCAATGATGGACAAATTGGTGTGGCCTAACTGACGAAAACAATATAGCTCAGTGTAAGGAAAAGAAGGCTTACTATGACCTGGATTGAAGGACATAGTAAGCCTTTTTTGCATGACCATAAATCTAGTGAGTTCGTACATATTGTTCCTTTATCAGCGAAACTGATAAATGTTATAAAATCATTGAAATTGACCCTCAACACCCGGTGTGTTAGGTTCTAGAGAGTAGAAATAAATTTGATCATTTTAGTAGGAATTAAAATCGAAGCAATGCGCGAGGTGGCAAATGGTGGAACTTCAAGTGACAAACAGCCCTTTTAATCAGGAACAGGTTGAGCTGCTCAACCGTCTTATTCCTACATTGAACGATGCACAAAAGACTTGGCTTAGCGGATATTTAACAGCTATTCAGGGGAACGCAGCAGTAGCGGCCGGAACAGGCGCAGCACCAAACGTACAAGCGGAAGCGGTATCGGCTGTCAGTGTACCTCCGGCTTCCCGGGAAGTAACGGTACTCTACGGATCCCAAACGGGAAATTCCAGCGGATTATCCAAGAAGCTGGCTAAGAAACTGGAGGAGCAAGGCCTTCAGGTGACGTTATCGGCCATGGGAGATTTCAAACCGAACGGACTGAAAAAAATCGAGAATCTGCTCATTGTTGTCAGTACTCACGGTGAAGGCGAGCCGCCGGATAATGCGATTCCGCTTCATGAGTTCCTGAACAGCAAACGCGCCCCGAAGCTTGACGGATTGAAATATTCCGTGCTGGCGCTGGGAGATACTTCGTATGAGTTCTTCTGCCAGACTGGCAAAGATTTCGACCAGCGTCTGCAGGAGCTTGGTGGTACGCCAATTGTTCCTCGTGTAGACTGTGACGTTGATTTTGACGAAGCGGCAGCGGAATGGATGAATGACGTTCTTGCCTCCCTTAGCAGCACGCCAGCAACTGCGGGTAACATATCCAGCGAAGCTGTTGTCGCTGCGGTAAGTGGCGGGGAATCCGAGTACAACCGGACCAATCCATTCAAGGCAGAAGTGCTGGAGAATCTCAATCTGAACGGCAGGGGATCGGACCGGGAGACACGACATATCGAATTGTCTTTGGAAGGTTCCAATCTGGACTATGAGCCAGGAGACAGCCTGGGCGTATTCCCGGAAAATCATCCTCGTCTTGTGAATGAGCTCATTGCAGCCATGGGATGGAATGCAGATGAACGTGTAACGGTGAACAAATCAGGTGAGCAGGTATCGGTATATGAAGCATTGCTTCGCTATTTCGAAATTACGGCTGTAACCAAACCGGTAGCTCAGGAGCTTGCAAAACTAAGTCCTGACAGCGGACTTGCGAATTTGCTGGCGAATGACGCCGAGTTCCGCAATGTCATGAACAGCTGCGATCTGCTGGATCTGGTACAGGATTATAATCTGAAGGGCATACCCGCTGGGGAATTTGTAGCCGTTCTTCGCAAAATTCCTGCACGCTTATACTCCATCGCCAGCAGTTCGAAGTCATTCCCGGATGAAGTACACCTTACGGTGCGCACGGTACGCTACGAAGCGCGCGGAAGAGAGCGTTACGGCGTATGCTCGGTGCATCTGGCAGAGCGTATTGAAGCAGGAGAC
Source organism: Paenibacillus pabuli (assembly GCF_039831995.1). Classification (NCBI taxonomy): domain Bacteria; kingdom Bacillati; phylum Bacillota; class Bacilli; order Caryophanales; family Paenibacillaceae; genus Paenibacillus; species Paenibacillus pabuli. Next base: position 1,379,169 of record NZ_JBDOIO010000003.1, on the reverse strand, counting down.
AGACTGCCCGTATACATTCAGCATAATCCGAACTTCAAATTGCCGGAGAACCCCGATGCACCAATCATTATGATTGGGCCTGGAACGGGTGTGGCCCCATTCAGATCGTTCCTGGGTGAGCGCGAGGAAACGGGAGCCGAGGGCAAAACGTGGTTGTTCTATGGGGATCAGCATTTCCTTACGGATTTCCTCTACCAAACCGAGTGGCAGCGCTGGCTCAAAGATGGCGTGCTCACCAAGATGGACGTAGCGTTCTCTCGTGATACCGAGCACAAAGTATATGTTCAGCACCGGATGCTGGAGAACAGCAAAGAGCTGTATCAATGGCTTCAGGAAGGCGCAGTCATCTATGTATGCGGTGATGAGAAAAAGATGGCGCATGATGTTCATGGTGCACTTGCTACCATTCTTGAACAAGAGGGCGGTTTGACTTCTGAGCAGGCCTTGGAGTATCTGACTAGGTTGCAACAGGAAAAACGTTATCAGCGGGACGTGTATTAATTCGGAAATATCTGATTAAGGCATCCCGCAGAGACGAGAGGAGAAAGCAGCATGGCTTATAATAACTTACTGAATCCGCAGCGCACAAACAGCGATGTGGAAGATATAAAGATCAAAAGCGATTACTTGCGCGGCAGTCTCACCGAAACGCTGGCCGACCGCATTAGCGGTTCGATTCCGGAGGATGACAACCGGCTGATGAAACATCACGGAAGCTATATGCAGGATGACCGTGACCTGCGCAACGAACGAAACAAGTCGAAGCTTGAGCCTGCTTACCAGTTTATGCTGCGTGTACGAGCCTCTGGCGGAATTGTAACTCCTGAGCAATGGCTCATGATGGACCGTGTGGCTCATAAATATGCGAACGGAACGATTCGCCTGACTACACGTCAGTCTTTTCAGCTCCATGGTGTATTGAAATGGGATCTCAAAAATACGATCCGTGAAGTGAACGATTCCCTGCTGAGCACACTTGCGGCATGCGGAGACGTGAATCGGAACGTGATGTGCAACCCGAACCCCAATCAGTCCGATGTGCACGCAGAAGTATATGAGTGGGCTTGTCAGGTAAGCAACCATCTGGATCCACGTACTCGGGCATATCATGAGTTGTGGCTGGACGGGGAGAAAGTGATTGATACTGGAGCCAGTGACGAAGAAGTGGAACCGATCTACGGCAAAGTATATTTGCCGCGGAAGTTCAAGATCGGGATTGCGGTTCCACCATCGAATGATGTCGATGTATTTTCGCAGGATCTAGGGTTTATCGCCATCGTTGAGAACGGCAAGCTGCAGGGTTTCAACGTGTCGGTAGGCGGCGGAATGGGGATGTCGCATGGTGATCCGAAGACATATCCGCAAGTGTCCAAAGTCATCGGCTTCTGTACACCGGAGCAAATGATTGATGTGGCGGAGAAAACGGTCACGATTCAGCGGGACTATGGAGATCGAGCAGTACGTAAGCACGCCCGTTTCAAATATACCCTTGATGATCGCGGGCTGGCCTGGTTCGTGGAGGAATTGACGAACCGATTGGGCTGGAGTTTGGAAGCCGCACGTGCTTACCATTTTGATCATAATGGAGATCGTTACGGCTGGGTCAAAGGCAGCAATGGCAGATGGCATTATACGTTGTTTATCCAAAATGGACGAGTAAAAGATATCGACGGCTATCCACTTATGACGGGATTGCGTGAAATTGCCAAGATCCATAATGGAGACTTTCGTCTGACTGCTAACCAAAACCTCATTATTGGGGACATCAGCAGCCAAAAGAAGAAAAAAATCGAAGCGCTGATTCAGCAGTATAATCTTACGGATGGCGCTCATTATTCGGCACTGCGCCGAAACTCCATGGCGTGTGTAGCACTCCCTACCTGTGGTCTTGCCATGGCGGAGTCCGAACGTTATCTGCCATCCCTGATCGACAAGCTGGAGCCAGTTCTGGATGAAGCAGGGCTGAGAGACGAAGAGATCGTCATTCGTATGACTGGATGCCCCAATGGATGCGCGCGTCCAATGCTGGCCGAGGTTTCGTTTATCGGTAAGGCTCCGGGAAAATACAATATGTATCTTGGTGGCAGCTTTACGGGTCATCGTCTTAACAAGCTCTATAAAGAAAACATTGGTGAAGCAGAGATCCTGGATACGTTGACTCCAATGGTGCATCAGTATGCGAGAGAACGTCATGAAGGTGAACATTTCGGTGATTTTGTTATTCGTGCCGGTTATGTGCCTGAAGTGCTGGACGGCCAGCAGTTTCATGCCTGATTAATCGTTTGTTCGAAGAGCATTCCCTGTGGGAGTGCTCTTTGTGCTAGATTCATTGATCTTCTGGCATCCGGCAAAGCCCTTCATACTACAGGAACTGAAGATATGTAGAGTGTGCTGAGACGTTAATGAAGGGGCCAGAGGACGTTACAGCCTGCATCTGAAGGCCGTTTGCCATGCAAGATTACCATTATTTCGTCATACTGAACTTGTTGAAGCAGTCTCAACAAGATATAATAACTAGGTAGAATGCAGATTACATGTTGAAAGTGAGCGGAAACGATATGGGTCGTAAGTGGAATAATATTAAGGAAAAAAAAGCTTCAAAAGATGCAAATACAAGCCGGGTTTATGCCAAGTTCGGCGTTGAGATTTATGTAGCTGCCAAGAAGGGTGAACCAGACCCGGAGGCAAACCGTGCGTTGAAAGTCGTGCTGGAACGTGCGAAAACGTATAATGTGCCAAAAGCGATTATCGATCGCGCGATGGAAAAGGCTAAAGGCAGCGGGGATGAGAACTATGAAGAGCTGCGTTATGAAGGCTTCGGACCGAATGGTGCGATGGTTATCGTGGATGCACTCACCAACAATGTGAACCGGACAGCTCCTGAAGTTCGCTCCGCTTTTAACAAAAACGGCGGAAACATGGGTGTCAGCGGTTCTGTTGCTTACATGTTCGATCCAACGGCGGTCATCGGCGTAGAAGGCAAAAACTCTGAAGAAGTGCTAGAAATCCTGCTTGAAGCAGACGTGGATGTACGGGATATCGTGGATGAGGATGAAGCTGTGATCGTATACGCGGAGCCAGACCAATTCCATGCGGTACAGGAAGCTTTCAAAGCTGCTGGCGTGACCGAGTTCACCGTTGCCGAGCTGACGATGCTGGCGCAAAACCATATTGAACTTCCCGAGGATGCACAGGCTCAATTCGAAAAATTGATTGATGCCCTAGAAGACCTTGAAGATGTTCAGCAGGTGTACCACAACGTAGAGTTCGTATAAGATTACGTTCAAATGCTCGGGTCTATTGAAAAGAGAGTGTCCAACCCATCTTGCTGATGCTGGACACTCTCTTTTTTGCATGCGTTATTAAGAATCGGACCGAAGAGCCCCGCGAGTTTTCTCCGATTTTTTGTTCTGACTGCCGCCAAATTTAAATAATACGATCCCACCGACGATTACAAGCACGCCGAACAGCTGATTCCAGGAGAAGGGGATCTTCTCCAGTCCGAGCCAACCCATCGAATCAAACAACAGGGCAAAACTCAGCTGAGAGGTCAGAACAATGGATATGGCAAAGGTAGGCCCGAGCAGCTTCATTCCCTGAACGAGACAGAATACGACGCCTACACCGATAGCACCACTTACCCAGTACCATGGCTGCATGTGTTGGAAGCTGAACGTGTTTTTGCCTTCCACCAGCAACGAAATCAGGAAAGAGGCAATAAATCCGGTGAAAAGAACCATCGTTGTCGTAGACCATGACCCGGTCTTTTCATTGACTTTACTATTAAAAACGGTTTGCAGACTGACAAGTGAGCCTGCAAGTAATGCGAGCAATATACCCGTAACGATCATCGGTTGTAAACTCCTTATTCATAAATGTTGTGACCCGCGATGTGACGCAAACCGGCTCGATCCTTGACCTGAATAAATCCTTGATTGCGTTCAATAAACCCGTCTGTACATAGCTTCTGAATGACCCGGTTTAGATGCCGGTAGCTTGTACCGATCAGGTTGGCGATGTCGGTCAGATTGAACGAATCCAGTCCTTCATGTACGACTGTACCTGCTTCCTCGGTGGAGATGGACAGCAGGTAGCTGGCTAAACGGACCTCGACCGGATACATCAGGTTAAAGCTCGAAAAGTTCGAATCGATATAGAACTTATGAGAAATGATCTTTAGCAAAAATTTAAGCAATGGGGCATAGTCGCCTGCATGTTCGGCCAGGTGCCGGTAGTGGATACGCAGCATGACAACAGGCGTGACAGCCTGCACGGTATTAATGATATGGCTTTCCCGGACATACTCCACGTCCCCAACAACTTCAAGTGGTGTTTTGAAGCAGAGCACGAGAGTTTTGTCCTGGGCGGACGTGGTAAAAATCTTGATTTTGCCTTCCACCAGCACATATAAGTATTCCGATGCTCCACCCTGGCGGCAAATCAATTCACATTTTTCAAAATGACATACGGTCATCAATGGACGCAGGGGCTCGGAAAATACGGTTTCGAGCTGGTACTGCTTCAAGTAGTGCAACAATTGATTTTCATCATGGACTTCTTCCATAAAGAACTTCGCCCCCGACCTGTTCTTGTGCAAACTAAAAAGGAACCTACAGTTTCATAATAACAACACCCGTAATCATGAGTGCTATGCCTAGAAATTGCGGCAGCTTCATCTTCTGCTTCACTACACCAAACCACCCGTTGCTGTCGACCAGAAACGTCAGGAACAGCTGTGCAATCAGCAGGGCGGAGATCGTGAAGGTTACCCCGATTTGCTGAATGGCGGACACTTCGCTGAAAATAATGACTGCACCGAAGGCGCCTCCGGCCAGGTATAGTGGTTTGACTTGCTTTAATCCCTGCAGATTGACATCACGGACAAACATCAGGATGACGGCAGCTAAGATAAAGCCGGTAAGTTGTGTAATGGTGGCGGCTTGCCACGTACCCATATCCGCACTGATTCGGGTATTGGCCACACCTTGCAGCGTAATGCAGGCACCGCCGAGTAATGCAAAAATAATTCCTTTCATGCTGTACGCTCCTTATCACTGTGTTACTTCGACTTCTATTAAATGATAGAAGTGCCCCGATCGCCAAGGACAAATGTCCTGAACTCCAAAACCATAGCAAACAGCGTACAACATTGGAGCATAAAAATCCACATGTGAGCGAAGTGGAGGTCGTACAATCTAAATATAAACAGACAGCAACTAAGGATTCTTTTCGGAGAAAAATTAAAAGAAGCCCTCTTCGCAGAGAGCGGAGATCAAGCAAAAATTAATTAAAGCACGTTATATACAGGCTGTTCTCCAACAAAGGTTACAGGCAATCCAGGTAAGTCTTCGTCAAGCCTCGTTGCGAGGAGCTTCATCCCGGAAGCCTCACTTTCGGCATGTCCCATCATGATCAGGGCCTGCTGCCTGCCTTGCTGCACAGCATCACGTATGTATTCCGGTGTTTCCCATTCGAAGCCCTCGCCCGCGATAATAAGATCCAATCGCTCGTTATGCAGTAGAGGGATAGTTAGATTCCCATTACCGCGAAAACCAACCAATACGGCTGCACGTTGGCATGTCATCTCCAAATTGCCAGCAACGCGCACATATTTAATATTTAGTGTCCGTTTGATATGTTCTGCAATCTGCTGAACCGTGAAGTTATGATCGAAGTAAAGAATGTCTGCTTCCAGCTTCCTTTGCTCAAGGAAGGATGTCCATCCCAATGCCTGAACCAGACCTTCATTGATGCCGTCGGGTTGAACTTGATGAATGGAATCATGACAGCGATAGATGGCAATTCCGGCTTCATCAATGAGGTTACGCTTGGCCTGATAAACAGGGTCTTCGGTTAACCATTTCGTATGACTATGGTGGTTATAGAAGGGAGATTCATGAGCGATGATCAGATTGGCCCCCTGTTGTACCGCTTGTTCAATGACCTGCTGAGTAGGCATGAATGCAACAACAACACCAGTGACGAGTTGATCCATCGATCCGCTAATTAACTGATCCACGGTGTTATCCCGCAATTCAACATGAGCAGTCAAATGATGTATAATATCTTGAACGGTTATCTCCATGAATATGATACCTCCAATGACAGAATATATTCCCAGTGTATCATTTTGAAGATGTGCCATCATTAAGTTTGACCAATGAAATGAATAGTTTTTAAATTAAAGGTGGCTCCCGGCAAGCATAATGTAAGGGGCCCATTTTACTTATTAAATAAGTAGTATAGGCAGTTAATGAGGAACACGAACGTACACTAACAACGGTATACACCTTTTAATTGGTAAAGGGACGGAGGCAAGTAGTTTTCTCTCACGAGAAAAAGTATACTTACATAGAGTCTTTATCTGGATTTGTTGGCGCATCCAATTTAACCTACACTAAACAGATCATATTGATTTTTATTTAGTTTTAATTTGATGAACGAAGAAGAGAAAGGTGATGATTGCATGACAGCCAGTACCATTATGGAACGTCTGAAGAGTGAGACAGCTCATTATCACAGACAAGTGGAACAGAACGACTATGCGAAGGCTATTATGAGTCAAACCGTGAGCTTAGATGAGTATAAGGAATATTTAGAGAAATTTTACGGCTTCCTAAAACCATTGGAAGAACAAGCACTAGAGCAGCCGTTTTGGGAGAACACCGGACTGGACTACGGGATTCGGGGCAAAGCTACCTTACTTGAAAACGATTTGCGTAACTTAGGTTCCAGTGATGACGATCTCAAGCAGCTGCCAAGATGTGAGGAATTGCCGGATATATCTTCGCCTGCACGATTGTTTGGCTATCTGTACGTCATTGAAGGGTCTGCCAATGGAGGCCAGATCATAACCAAACGTCTTTCACAGTTTTTGCCGATTGAAGCAGGCCGGGGGCTTGAATATTTCAACGCTTATGGTTCGGAAACCCGAACCAGATGGGCCGAATTCATGGAACAGCTGGCTCAATTCGCACACAGCGAGGAAGAACAAGACGTAATGGTTCATACTGCATCGGAAACATTCCGGCTGCTTGACCAATGGATTAATACCAAATGAGATATATAAATTAGGGTGGCGTTTGAACTGGAGATCAGTTTGAGCGTCATTCTTTCTTTTTTTTGAAAAATGTATTCCCGTCGCCATTGTCACAGGACAAGTGCTATAATGATGCATATGGATACACTTGTTCGTATGATGTATATGAAGGATGGTGAAACAGAGTTCAATGAAAGACCATTCAAGACAGTTGGAATTTATGGAGATTGATCTGACCGAAGAGCCAACTTCGGCTGTTCCGGTGCCTGAACGTTCAACAATTCCTCATAGGCAATTTCATTCAGGCCAGGCTGGCGGTGGGATATTGTCTTCGGAAAAGCGATTTGTGGAAGAGGCACGGCAGCTTGAAGAAACGGAGGGAGATCCTGCTCCGTTTGTTCCCTTTATGAGCTACTGGCCGACTTACGGTGTCATGAACGAGTCCCAGCGTCAGTGGTACTTGTACTGGAGGTCGGAAGTCAGGCAAGGGCGATTCCCGGATACGGATCTGTCGTACCTGTTTGTTCATACGTATGAGCTGATTAACGGAGTAGGATGGAAAGATCCTCAAGCAGGCTACAATCAACTGAAGCAGTTATGGATACATTACCGTGCCCGGAATCCGCAGCTGGACGTGTATATGCAGGAATGGCTCTTGGATTACATGCTGGTTCATCATCTGGATCTGCCTTTGTCCGAGATCTTGGACATCACAAGCGGGTATCTTCCCGCCGAGATACAGGATATGGAGATGCATCGGATTTTGCAAAATCGCATCTCCGACGTTTCGCTGAATCTGCTGCGGCGATATTACGACTATGACATCACGCTCAGCAAATTTTACAGGGATGGTGGCCAGGAAGTTCTCGAAAAAGTTATTCCCAAGGTCATGGTGCTCGCTGATGCTTATCTGCTGCGTACACGTCAGGCAGGGATCGCGGACCAATTTATACAGGATAACGTTAGAACGACGGAGCGGGTGCTGTTTCGCAAAGCGGTATATGACGATACCCTCTACGGGAAAACAGTACCGTTATCCTATGTTCCCGTTGGAGAAAATTCGGATTTTGTACAATTGGTGACACGCATATTTCGATGTACCGAAAACAAGTGTCGTGAGCAGCTCGGTTTCAGAGGCCGATTGCGCGGAAAGACTTTGGAACCTGAACTGGCAGGCTTGATCGAGCGTTATCTGGATAAGGTTTTTGCTGCGGAACAAGCAGAAGCTGCCGAGAGGCCAATGATTCGAATAGATGCGGAGAAATTGACGTCATTACAGCAGGAGAGCGAATATGTCCGCAAGGCTTTAACAATTGAGGAGGATGTCGTCGTTTCGGGACATGAAGCGGTTCCTTCTGACTATCAAGCTGCGGTTGAGGGAGAAGCAAGCGAAACTTTAAACGACATGACTGGGCTGGGAGAGGCCCTTACTCTCGAACTAAAGGCGGACAAGTCGTTAGCTGCAAATGCTCAAGCGAGCGGGACGAGTGATACTTTATCCCGTTTGCAGTGGGAGGAAGCGGCAGTTGGGGAATTGGATGAGGAATGGCTCCACTTGGCGGAGAAGCTCGCTCCTCAGCATGTGCTGACCATTCATGCTCTGCTCGGTGACGAGCCTGATACCGAACTGAATCGTGTGGCCGAACAATACGGAACGATGCCTGCACTTCTGCTTGATGAAGTTAACGATCTGGCTATGGAAACCATCGGTGACCTGCTGATCGACAGTGACCGGATTGTTTCTGAATATATGAATGTATTTGAACATGTGAAGAGGTGAGAGGACAAGTGACAGATCTAAAAATACCGAAACGGCTGACCACCGCACTGGTGAATTCATTGACAGCTGGCGTTGTTCCGCGAATCGGATTGGAGCAGATTGCCGTCGGCCGCAAGCCCGAAGTGGACGCGATATTGCGTGATTTGGATAACATTGCCGAAGGCGGAGCTGCGTTTAAGCTTATTACTGGAAGGTACGGCAGCGGGAAAAGCTTTCTTTTACAAATGATTCGCAACTATGCGATGGACCGGGAATTCGTTGTAGCAGACGCAGACCTGTCACCAGAGCGCAGATTGGTAGGTACCAAAGGTCAAGGACTCGCAACGTACCGTGAGCTGATGACCCGTCTGTCCACACGCACACGCCCGGATGGCGGAGCCCTTGAACCGATCCTGCAGAAGTGGATTGCTGCCTTGCAGCAGCAAACGATGCAGAACCAGGGTCTGCGTCCTGATGATCCTGCCCTGCCGTCAGAGGTGGAGAAGCAGATTTACGCGGTCACGAACGCAATGCAGAACCTGGTGCACGGCTTTGATTTTGCCAAAGTTCTTGCTTCGTACTGGAACGGATACAAGCTGGGAGATGATGATCGTAAACAGGCTGCGCTTCGCTGGCTCAGAGGGGAGTATGCTACCAAGACGGAAGCCAAAAAGGAGCTTGCTGTCGGTGTGATCATCGATGATGACAACTGGTATGATTATTTCAAATTATGGTCGGAGTTTACGGCACGGATTGGTTATAAAGGCTTGCTGCTCTTTATTGATGAAGCGGTGAATTTGTACAAAATTACCAACAGTATCTCCCGGCAAAGCAATTATGAGAAGCTGCTGACCATGTTTAATGACACAATGCAGGGCAAGGCGGAGCACCTGGGCATATTTGTCGGCGGTACGCCGCAATTTGTGGAGGATGAGAGACGTGGATTGTTCAGTTATGAGGCGCTTCGTTCCAGACTGATCGATGGGCGGTATGCAGCGAGAGAATATGCGAATTATACAGGACCTATTCTGAAGCTTGCGATGTTATCCCATGAAGAGATTCTCATCCTACTGCAGAAGCTGCGTCAGATTCATGCCCTTCATTTTGGCTATAGTGCCAGCTTGACCGATGAAGATCTGGTTGATTTCATGCAAACGGCGGTGAAACGTCTCGGGGCGGATGAGCTGTTAACGACCCGTGAAGTGGTGAGAGATTTTATGGATGTGCTGCATACGCTCCACCAGAATCCGGAAGTGACCTATGCCCAATTGCTTGGTGAACGGGCATCCGAGTCGCAGAATGGCGGAAAAGGGACAGCTGCATCATCTGCTCCAGATGAGATGGACGATTTTTTGGCGGAATTTGAATTATGAGTGATAACCCTTTTTACAGACTGGCCCCATTTGTCCAGGAATTTATTTATAAAAAAAGATGGGATTCGCTCCGCCCTGCGCAGATTGAGGCCTGTCATATATGCTTCGACACCCCGCATCATATGCTGATTGCGGCAGGAACGGCTTCAGGCAAGACGGAGGCAGCTTTTTTTCCTGCACTGACCGAGCTGTATGAACGTCCTTCCAAATCGGTGGGCATTCTGTACATCGGACCGCTAAAGGCACTGATCAATGATCAATTTGAGCGCCTGAAGGATTTATTATCTGAGGGCAACATACCGGTGTGGCATTGGCACGGGGATGTGCCTCAAGCGGAAAAAACACGTTTGGTGCGTAATCCGTCTGGAGTGCTCCAGATTACACCGGAATCGCTCGAGGGTTTACTCATGAACCGTCCGAATGCCATACCGGCGCTGTTTCATGACTTGCGGTACGTCATTATTGATGAGGTCCATGCTTTCATGGGAGCAGATCGGGGTATTCAGGTATTGAGTGAACTGGCCCGGATTGAACGGATGGCTGGCTGCAGACCCCGCAGAGTTGGATTATCTGCGACACTGAGTGATTATGAGGCAGCAACTTCATGGCTGGCAGCCGGAACGCAGGAAGGGGTGGATGTTGTATCTTCTCCAGGCGGCCGCAAATTGCGCTTGCGGGTAGAGCATTTCTCTTTTCCTGATGCCCGGGATGAGGAGCAGGCCGAACATCTACACAATGCGCGCAAAGCCTATTACGATTTCATCTATGAGAGTACATATCGCAAAAAGGCGCTGATCTTCACTAACAGCCGGACGGATGCCGAGGTGACCATCCTTGAAATGAGGAGAGTCGCAGCACGACGAGAGGAAAGGGATGTGTTTCATGTGCATCATGGCAGCATTTCGGCCATGCTCAGAGAGGAAACCGAAGCTGCCCTGAGAACTGGCGTCGGGCCTGCAGTAGCCGCCGCAACTGTAACGCTGGAGCTGGGGATTGATCTTGGTGAATTGGAGCGGGTTGTGCAGCTCGGAGCCCCTTACAGCGCATCAAGTTTTGTCCAGCGTCTGGGGAGATCTGGAAGACGTGATGACATGGCTTCGGAAATGTTATTCGTATGTCCGGAAGAAGAGGACGAAGAAGCACAGCTTCCGGCTCGCATGCCATGGACGCTGCTGCGTGCCATTGCAGTCATAGAACTGTATGTGAAGACCAAGTGGGTCGAACCGCTTGAGGCTCGTAAAATGCCAATGGGTGTTCTCTACCATCAGACGATGAGCATGCTGAAAAGCATGGGGGAGGCAGAGCCTCGCGAACTGGCATATGCCGTGCTGTCCCTTGCGCCGTTCAGCCAGATCCGGGCCGATCAGTACCAGACTTTCCTGAATTATCTGATCGAGACGGATCATCTGCAATGGACCGAAGAACGAACATTAATCATTGGGCTGACTGGCGAGAAAACGGTGAATAATTATCGATTTTACGCAGTTTTCAAGGATGATGAGGAACACAAGGTACTGAATGGTTCAGAGGAAATCGGTTCAATCACGACGGTTCCACCACCCGGTTATTGTTTTTCGCTTGCAGGAAAGCTCTGGAAAGTGGAAGAAGTGGATCATAAACATAAAGCCGTGTATGTGAAGGCAGCCAAAGGCAAAGTGGATACCCTATGGCTTGGAGCGGGGGGTGACATTCATACGCTGGTCATTCAGAAAATGCGTGAGGTTCTGTCGGATTCAGTCATCTATCCTTATCTGTCTCCACAAGCGGTGAATCGATTGGAGCGGGCGCGCCGTTTGGCAAGGGAAAGTGGATTGCTGAAGCAGGTCGTTATTCCAGCTGGCGGTGATTCCCTATACGTTCTCCCTTGGGTGGGAAGCAAATCATTCCGAACTCTGGAACGTTTGATGAAACATAATCTGTCTGACAAGCTTGCGCTGCGTTCAGTTGTGCCCATGGAGCCGTATTATTTTGTCGTCTCCGGTAAAGTGGATGCACGTACACTGCTGACAGAGATTATGAGTGAATGCAGAACCGTTGATGATGCTTCAGGACTGCTGGCGGAGGACGAGGCGCCGTATCTTGGCAAATATGATGAATTTGTGGCTCCGCCATTGATCCGGGAAGCCTTTGCCGTGGATGGCTTGGATCTGCAAGGTTTGCAGAAGGGCTTGGAACAAACGCTGGCATGGGAATCTCCTGAATGAGATAACGCCGAAGATGGGTATTGTGCGAGGCTCTAAGCTGGCTAATTCATTTATTTGATTGCTCAGGGTTGACACCATCTCACCTGCCATGTAATATATGAAAAGTCGTCACATACGTAACATCACAAAAGCATACTTCATTTCGTATAACCTCGCAGGCCAAAAGTGTACACAGGGCGAGGGTCTCTACGGGAAGCCTATACTTCCTAACTACGATGCAAGGAATTTCGTTCATTCCTTGCTCGAAGTTAGGATTTTTTGCGTTTGGATGGTAGTTGTGACCTTGGCATGGAGTAAACATGCGGACGTATTATCGATCATCAGGAGGTTTATTCATAATGAAATACTATTTGTCCGTTCTCGCTGGTGCAATGAGCTATGGCATCTTGTCAACCATAGTTGTGCTGGCATACGGTGAAGGATATCAACTCGGAGAGGTTGTCGGTTCACAGCTGGTCACGGGATTCATCCTGTCCTGGTTGCTGGCATTATACACGAAATTTAAAACAAAACGCAGATCACAGACCGATAGCAAAACATCAGCGGCTGCGACCCGTGTGTTTACGCGACTGACATGGAAGCAGCGTCTACTGTTAATGGCTGCCGGAACACCAACGGTTATAACAGGCCTGGTATACTATCAGTCACTACGTTACATTCCGGCATCGCTTGCGATTATTCTGCTGTTTCAGTTTACATGGATCAGCGTATTGATTCAGGCAGTAAGCAAACGCCAACGTCCAGACAAAGTAACCTTCCTCACACTGATTATCCTGTTCGGAGGCACGCTCCTTGCTGCAGGATTCCTGGAACAGGGGCTGAGCGAATTTAACGGTCTCGGCATTGCACTTGGATTAATGGCGGCTGTGAGTTATTCACTGTTTGTACTGTTCAGCGGCAAAGCGGTTCCATCGGCACATCCTGCTTTTCGCAGCGCGTGGATGGTTACTGGCGGGTTGATTCTGCTCTGTATTCTGTTCCCGCCGACATTCCTGTTTAACGGACTGATCTGGAGCCAGCTGCTGGTGTTCGGTTTACTGCTCGGTTTCTTCGGAGCTTTCATTCCGCCAGTCCTGTTCGCCATAGGGGTTCCTCATATTGGGGGCGATATGGCAGGTATTCTGGGTGCGGTAGAACTTCCGGTTGCGGTGCTGTTATCATCCATTGTACTTCATGAGCATGTCAGCGGACTGCAATGGTTTGGCGTTATTGTAGTTCTAATCGGCGTAGGACTGCCGGAGTTATATAAAATGCGGCTGAAACGCAGTCGAAGCACACCCCAGTATTCCTCTTAACTAACCTAGTAAGCTGGGGATGCGCAAGAGTTTTTATGGAAATGAATATAAACATAGAGAAGCCTGAGCAATCAGGCTTTTTCCTATTAAATGAAGTTTAATGTGGAGATACCCTCCTCTCTTGCTAAGTATGATCTGACATGGCCCATAGGAGCCATTTTCATCTGCAGCGGCTTAAGGTATGATATAGGCTGTACTTTTATTTCAGGAAAAGAGGCATGCTGATATGAATAGCTCGATCAAGAAAATGTGGCCGTGGCTTACGCTGGGCCTTGCTGTAATTGTATTACTCGGATCATTTCTCGTTTATTTCATGGGCAAGGACATGTCTCCAGGTGCAGGAAGCTCAGTCACGGCACAAGCGGAGACGCCTGAGGATTTGGAAGGTTATGAAGTCATTGATGTCAATGTGAGTAATGACGGATTTGAGCCTGGGGTGATTGAGGTTAAGTCCGGAGTTCCCACCAAGATTAATTTTATTCTTACCCGGTCGGTCACCCATGTGAAATCGGTTGGTTCACAAGATCTGGGAATGGATTTGTACATGCAAAAAGGAGACAACTACTACACGGTTGATGAAAATTTGCAGCCTGGAGAATATGAAATTCACTGCGGCATGTACATGATATACGGAACGATTAAGGTCGTTTAAAACGAGAGGAGCAGGGTCAGTGACAAGCTGGCTTTGCTCCTCTTTTGCATGCGTGCTATCATGGACTTGTGAGACATTCCATCTGGAGGTGGCCTAATATGAAAGCGCTATTTATTGGAGGAACGGGTACAATCAGTACAGCAATTACGCATCAGCTCGCCAGTCAGGGTTGTGAGCTTTATTTGATCAATCGCGGCAATCGTAATGATGCTCTGCCTGCGGAAGTGAACGTGCTGCAGGCCGACATCAACGATGAAGAACGGGTGGCGGATCTGATTGCGGAGCTGGAATTCGATGTCGTTGCAGACTTTATAGCTTTTGTACCGTCACAGCTTGAGAGGGACTATCGTTTATTCAAAGACAAAACCAAACAGTTCATATTCATAAGCTCGGCATCCGCTTATCAGACACCGCTTGCCGACTATCGTATTACGGAAGGAACACCATTGTCCAATCCTTACTGGGAGTATTCACGCAATAAGATCGCCTGTGAAGATTATCTGATGAAGCAGTACCGGGAACATGGATTTCCGGTGACAATTGTACGTCCAAGCCATACGTATGGAGATCTGTCTGTACCTCTGGGCGTGCATGGAGCCAAAGGCAGCTGGCAGGTTCTCAAGCGCATTCGCGAAGGCAAACCCGTCATCATTCACGGTGATGGCACATCCCTTTGGACCATTACGCATAACAGTGATTTTGCCAAAGGGTTTATCGGTCTCATGGGAAATATTCATGCCATTGGTGAGTCTGTACATATCACCTCGGACGAGTCTGTGACGTGGAATCAAATCTATGAAATGATCGCAGGCGTGCTTGGTGTCCAACTGAATGCGGTTCACGTACCTTCGGAATTTTTGGCTGCTTGCAGTGATCAGGATCTTCGCGGCGGTTTGCTTGGAGATAAGGCCAACACGGTGGTATTCGACAATAGCAAACTCAAGAGGCTTGTACCTGAATTTGTAGCAACAACAAGAGCAGATCAGGGAATCCGGAAAACGATACAGTATATGCTGGCACACCCTGAGTTACAGACTGAAGATCCTGAATTTGACGTTTGGTGTGACAAGGTAGTTGGTGCTCTGGACGAAGCGTTACGGAAGATTAGAGAATAGAAGTGAGGGAACCGATATGACCCAGACCGGGCATCGAATAGTCAAGGAAATAACCAAAACGTTGACATTGGACTACTTGCTGCACATTCCTGATACGGAAGACCAATCAGCAGACCAGAAGTGGCCTATTATTCTGTTTCTTCACGGATCAGGCGAACGCGGTAGTGATTTGAATAAGGTGAAAGCGAACGGGCTTCCAAATATGGTTGATCAGGACAAGAGCTTTCCGTTTATCGTCATATCGCCTCAATGTCCGGAGGATGAATTCTGGGCCATGGAAAAGGAAGCCCTACATGCCATTGTCGAACATGTGCTGGAGAACTATCCTGCAGATCCGAAGAGAGTATATCTTACGGGATTAAGCATGGGCGGTTACGGGGCTTGGCATCTGCCCATCGACTATCCCGACGTATTTGCTGCTGTGGCCCCTGTGTGCGGGGGAATAGATCCATCTAAAGCGGAAGCCTTGCGTAATGTGCCAATCTGGGCATTTCATGGTGCCAAGGACGATGTTGTTCCTCTCTCGGAATCACAAGGGATTGTTGATGCCCTTGAAGCGCTAAATGCAAACGTGAAGCTGACAGTCTATCCTGATGGTAACCATAATGCTTGGGATGAGACATACAGTAATCCAGATCTGTACAAGTGGTTTCTGAGTCACTCCTTGTAAACATCCATTCATCAGCTGATGCTGATAGAGCCATCAAGTGCATTAACCCTCCTAATAATGCTATAATAGGTTGCCAATATGATAAAAAAGGGTAATGAACTATGGTGATGAATGATGAATAACAAGTTTATCCGAATCTATGAAGATATCGCAGCTCATATTCGGACTGGAGAGATCAAGGCAGGTTCGCTTCTGCCATCGGAACTGGATTTATCCGAAAGCTATCAAACGTCCAGAGAGACAATACGCAAAGCACTAAAAATGCTGTATGAAGAAGGTTATATTCAGAAAATTCAGGGCAAGGGTTCCATTGTACTGGATATCCGCAAAATTGATTTTCCCATTTCGGGTCTGGTCAGCTTCAAGGAACTGGCCAAGAAAATGGGACACCGGGCGAGGACCCATGTTGAGGTCTTTGAGGAAGAAAAGGTAGATCAAGCCTTGTTTAAAACCATTCATTTTGGAATGGGGGAACAGGTGTGGAAAATTGTTCGTGTAAGGAATGTGGATGGAGAACGCGTCATTCTGGACAAGGACTACATCAGTCATCGTCTCGTTCCGGGATTAAGCAAAGAGATCTGCAACGACTCCATTTACGAGTACATTGAGGACCAGCTCGGATTGTCCATTTCTTTTGCCAAGAAAGAAATCCTGGTGGAAGAGCCTACCGAAGAAGATCGAAGACTGATGGATCTGGAAGGTTTCCATAATGTTGTCGTTGTACGCAGCCAGGTCTACCTGGAGGATGCAAGTCCTTTTCAATTCACGGAATCCCGGCATCGTCCGGACAAATTCAGGTTTGTTGATTTTGCACGGCGAAAATAATTGCATTGAATAAAGAAATGCCCGTTCAATTCTTCATCATTGGACGGGTATTTCTTTTTTTTCATAGAGAGTAAGAAAATGTTGACTGGTAAGCGTTTTCATTTTATTATGTTTTTATAACTTAAACGGTAAAGTAACAAATTTTTTATTATATACTTCTATAACTTTCTTTTTTAGGTTAAGAAATTGGTTTTAGTTAACTTGTTGCCTTGTGCAGGGTTAATTGAAATATAAAAACTCAGGAGGTTATATGCCATGATCAAGTTGCAAAAGGGGACAATCTTAACCGTCATTGCAGCACTGATGCTCGTCATTTTAGGGAGCGCGGCTCCCAAAGCGACAGCAGCTTCAGGTTTTTACGTGAATGGAGGCAAATTGTACGATTCTACGGGTAAACCATTTTACATGAGGGGAATTAATCATGGGCATTCCTGGTTCAAAAATGATTTGAACACAGCTATCCCTGCGATCGCAAAAACGGGTGCCAATACGGTACGAATTGTTTTATCGAACGGTACACAGTACACGAAAGATGATCTGAGTTCCGTAAAAAACATCATTAATGTCGTAAACGCGAACAAGATGATCGCTGTCCTTGAAGTACACGATGCCACTGGCAAAGATGATTACAATTCGTTGGATGCAGCGGTCAACTACTGGATCAGCATCAAGGAAGCACTGATCGGGAAGGAAGATCGGGTTATCGTAAATATTGCAAATGAGTGGTACGGAACATGGAATGGAAGCGCCTGGGCTGACGGGTACAAAAAAGCTATTCCGAAATTAAGAAATGCAGGTATTAAAAATACCTTGATTGTAGATGCAGCAGGCTGGGGTCAGTATCCTCAATCGATAGTCGATTACGGACAAAGCGTATTTCCCGCGGATTCGCAGAAAAATACGGTGTTTTCCATTCACATGTATGAGTATGCAGGCAAAGATGCGGCCACCGTCAAATCCAATATGGAAAGTGTGCTGAACAAGGGGCTGGCCTTAATCATTGGAGAATTCGGAGGATATCATACAAATGGAGATGTCGATGAATACGCAATAATGAAATATGGTCAGGAAAAAGGGGTAGGATGGCTTGCATGGTCTTGGTACGGGAATAGCTCAGGACTAAACTATCTTGATTTGGCAACAGGACCTAATGGCAGCTTGACGAGCTATGGCAATACGGTCGTCAATGATACTTACGGAATTAAAAACACTTCTCAAAAAGCGGGAATCTTCTAATTCTATACCTGTTCATATCAGTATTGTCCAGGTAAAGGATAGATGAGGTTCAAGCGGCATTTTGAAATTCCACTGCATTTCCGCTGCATTAAGACACTCTAACGGCAACGTAAGAGTGTCTTTTTATTAGGCTTTTTTCGTGAAGAATGTTGCTTTTAATGATAACAAGGAGTAATTTACTTTTTATGGTATTCTTTAAAGAGAGGCTTATTCAGCTAACGGGCAGTAATGTTGAATAAGCTCGGGTTTAAATCCTTAAATAAAATAATTTCAAAACATCATAAAAGGAAGTGTGTAATATTGGGTAGTGAAAGTAAACTCATTATTTCTCCATTAAATAATGACTTAATAGAGGATATTAATACGACAAATGATTATTTTAAGTTATATGGTAGAGTTGTCCCCAGTTTACAATCAGGAAGGTGGTCTTATAAAGAAGTTCTTTTTGATGAAACTAGAGAAATACGTTTTCCAGATGACAAACTTGATTGGAGCCAATATATAAACCGAGAGGATAAAACTTTGTTTTTAGCTTATATGAATAATACTTGCATCGGGCAAATTAGAATCATTAAGGATTGGAATCGATTCTGTTATATTGAAAACATTGCTATTAAAAAAGATTATAGAGGCAGTGGAGTGGGGACGTTGCTCATAAATAAAGCAGAAGAGTGGGCAAAACAAAGAAAACTTATAGGAATGTCCTTGGAAGCACAAGATGATAATCTTGGTGCATGCAGATTTTATGTGAAACAAGGATTCATCCTAGGTGGAGTTGACACACTAAAGCAGTCATCTAATCCTAATATTGAAACCACTCTATACTGGTATAAGTTATTCAAGTAACGGGGCTTAAGTAGAGTAAGTAATACAGTCGTTCCAACATTCGCAGGGACACTAACCTTTTGAATTTTTCCGTTTATATTTAAAATCTATTGTTTTCAAAACAAAACAAAGATGATAAACTCTGATTAGGAATAAAACAAACATTATCGGAGGGAAACGAATGGTACAGAGTTTATGGAATACGTCACAGGCTTCTGAGAAAACAACAGGACTCGAGCAGCTGGTTTACCGATCCAATCTGATTGGCGCAGACCGAAGTGTATGCAACATCTATGGAGGAAACACGTCTACCAAAACGACAGTGAAGGATTTTCGTGGGCGCGATGTAGAAGTCATGTATGTGAAAGGAAGCGGATCTGACTTGGGCTCAATGCAGGCGAAGCATTTTACGGGCCTGGCTCTGGAAGACATTCGTCCTCTGATTGAACGTGAATCAATGACTGATGAAGAGATGGTTGAATATCTGGGGCATTGCATGATTGATTCTAAGCACCCACGTGCTTCAATCGAGACCTTGTTGCATGCGTTCCTTCCATATAAACATGTGGATCACACACACCCGGATGCAATTATCAGTCTGTGTTGCGCAGATAACGGCAAAGAGTTAGCAAGAGAAATTTATGGAGACCGTTTTGTATGGGTTCCTTATGTTCGTCCTGGCTTTACACTATCCAAGATGATTGCTGAAAGCGTATTCGCGAATCCAAATGCAGAACTGGTACTGATGGAGAAGCATGGACTCGTAACTTGGGGAGAGACATCCGAGGAATGTTACGCACAGACCATCAAGATTATCAATGAGGCGGAAGCGTTCATTGAAGCTCGCGTGGATGAAGGAAGTTTGTTTGGCGGCGTTAAACATCCAGCGCTTGCTGCTGAGGTTCGGCGCGATATCGTGGCCAAAATCATGCCAACGCTTCGGGGTGCAGTATCCGATAGCAAAAAAATGATCCTGTCCTATGACGATCAGGACGATGTACTTACCTTTGTAGGTGGTGCCAATTCACCAGAGCTGTCACAGGTGGGGGCGGCTTGCCCGGATCATCTGGTACATACCAAAGTCGTTCCGTTGTTCATTGACTGGACGCCGGATGCTGAGGATATTGATGGTCTGAAAGCCAAGCTGACAGAAGGCGTAGCTGCTTACAAAGAGCAGTACAAACAGTATTTTGAAAGCAACAAGAATGATGGCGATGTCATGTTTGAAGCAGCGCCACGCGTTATTCTCATCCCGGGTGTGGGCATGATCAACACCGGCAAGAGCTGGGCCCTGTCGCAAGTAAGCGGAGCACTGTATCACCGTGCCATTGCCGTTATGCGAGGTGCGACAAGCTTGGGGAAATTTGTATCCCTTAGTGCAAACGAATCCTACAATGTTGAATACTGGCCGCTTGAACTGTATAAATTGTCTCTCGCACCGGCAGAGACGGAATTTTCCCGCAAAGTGGCGTTTATTACAGGCGGTGCCGGCGGGATTGGTAGCGAGACTGCACGCAGACTGGTATCCGAGGGAGCACACGTCGTTCTGGCTGACCTGAATCTCGAAGGGGCTCAAAAAGTAGCCCAGGAAATCAATGATCAATATGGTGCGAATCGTGCATATGCGCTGAAAATGGATGTAACGGATGAGGAAGCTGTGCAGTCGGCATACGCTGAAGTCGCTGTACAATATGGCGGTGTCGACATTATCGTTAATAATGCGGGTCTTGCCACTTCGAGTCCATTTGACGAGACATCCCTGAAGGAATGGAACCTCAACATGAATGTGCTGGGTACCGGGTACTTCCTCGTTGCCCGTGAAGCGTTCAAGCTGATGAAACAGCAGGGAATCGGTGGCAGTATGGTCTTCATCGGGTCCAAAAACTCGGTATATGCGGGTAAAAGTGCCTCCGCATACAGCTCGGCCAAAGCTCTTGAAGCACACCTTGCCCGGTGTATTGCAGCTGAGGGCGGCGAATATGGCATTCGTGTCAACACGATCCTCCCTGACGCAATTTTGCAAGGGTCTGCAATCTGGAATGGTTCCTGGCGAAATGAACGTGCGGCAGCGTACGGTATCGAACCCGATCAACTGGAAGAGTATTACCGCAAGCGTACGACACTGCTCGTGAATATTTATCCGAAAGATATTGCGGAAGGCATTGCATTCTTTGCTTCTTCCAAATCCGAGAAAACAACCGGATGCATGATGACGATTGATGGCGGTGTACCAGCAGCATTTACACGTTAAGAGGAGGGGTCTGCGAATGGATAACCAAGTCAAGCAAGCGTATGAAGCGGCCAAATTGTTATATGCCCAGCATGGAATTGATACGGATGAGGTATTGGAGAAGCTTGCAGAGATCAAAGTATCTGTGCATTGCTGGCAAGGTGATGATGTGAAAGGCTTTTTGAACCAGGATGGTGAGTTGACAGGAGGCATTTCCGTTACAGGTCAATATCCGGGAGCTGCAACTACTCCTGCTGAACTTCGGTCCGATCTGGAACAAGCCTTTTCGCTGATTCCCGGCAAGCATAAGGTCAATCTGCATGCAATCTATACGGATACCGACGAAAAAGTGGAGCTGGATCAGATTGAACCGAAGCATTATGAGAAATGGGTGCAATGGGCCAAAGAGCAGGGATTGGGTCTTGATTTTAACCCGACTTGCTTTTCCCACGAGAAATCAAACGACGGTTTCACACTCAGTCATCCGGACCCGGAGATTCGCAAGTTCTGGATCGATCACTGCAAGGCCTCTCGGCGCATCGGCGCTTATTTCGGTGAACAATTGGGTCAGACGTGCGTAACCAATGTTTGGGTTCCAGATGGATTCAAGGATAACCCGGTTGATCGCATGACTCCCCGCAAACGCCTTAAGGATTCTTTGGATGAAGTGTTCGCGGAAAAGCTTGATCCGAAGCATAATCTGGACGCGGTGGAGAGTAAACTGTTCGGCCTTGGTTCGGAAGCTTACGTTGTTGGATCTCATGAGTTCTACATGGGATACGGATTGCAAAATGATACACTGATCTGCCTGGATGCAGGGCACTTCCATCCTACAGAGGTCATCTCCAACAAGCTGTCTTCCCTTGCGCTGTTTACAAGTGGTATTCTGCTGCATGTAAGCCGTCCGATGCGCTGGGACAGTGACCATGTCGTCATTATGGATGATGAGCTGCTGGAAATTGCACGTGAACTTGTTCGTCACAACCTGTTGCCTACGACGCATGTTGGCCTCGATTTCTTTGATGCCAGCATCAATCGGGTAGCTGCCTGGGTTGTAGGTACGCGCAACACGATCAAAGCCTTGCTGCGCGCCATGCTGGAGCCTGTCGATGCATTGAAAGAGGCTGAGCTGGAGGGCGATTATACGGTACGGCTTGCACTAACAGAAGAATTCAAATCCTATCCATTTGGTGCAATCTGGGATTATTATTGTGCTCAGCAGGGAGTCCCTGTTCGTGAGAAATGGATCTCCGAGATCAAAACCTATGAAGAAGATGTGCTGCTGCAGCGTGGTAAGTCGCTCGTGTAACTTGTCTTAGTAAAGCAATCTTGTATTACTTCATCCTAGACTGATAAAAAGTCCGCAGTGGAGCTAGCATTCCACCTGCGGACTTTTTGGCGTGGTTATCATACACGATGCATAAGTGAACCGAGAAATTGCATACTAGAAATACACAAACAGGCTTGTAGAATAGCCCATTTACAGCAGCAAAACGAAAAGGAGGATGCATCGAAATTGAATCTCGCCAATAATAAATTGTATGTCGCCGCACTTGGCGGCGTAAATGAAATCGGTAAGAACATGTACATTATTCAGTACAATAAAGATATTATTGTCATCGATTGTGGTTCCAAATTTCCGGATGAGACCTTGCCCGGCATCGATCTGATTATTCCGGATGTCTCCTACTTGCTGGAGAATCTGGACCAGGTGAGAGCTCTTGTCGTTACCCATGGACATGAAGATCACATTGGGGGCATACCTTATTTTCTGAAACAAATGAATATCCCCGTATATGCATCCAGGCTTACCCGAGGTTTGATTGAACTGAAATTGAAAGAGCACAATATGCTGCGAACCGCAGATCTTCATACCATCGATGCTCACTCCACCGTTATGCTGGGGGATATCGACGTTTCCTTTTTTGCAACGAGCCACAGCATCCCGGATTGCCTTGGCGTCTTCTTCCGCACACCTGGTGGAAATGTGGTACATACCGGCGATTTCAAGTTTGACATGTCACCTGTAAATGGGCCATATCCTGATCTATATCGAATGGCGGAGATCGGTAAACAAGGCGTTCATCTGCTGCTGTCTGAGAGTACAAACGCGGAACGGCCTGGATTTACTCCTTCGGAGCGTGTGGTCGGTGATCGGATTTTGGATGCATTTATTCGCGCCAAGGAAAAAATATTCATTTCCACGTTTGCTTCGAATGTCAGCCGGGTCCAGCAAATTGTGAATGCCACGTTTGAAACCGGCCGCAAACTGGCCTTGCTGGGCAGAAGCATGGTTAACGTCGTGTCTGTTGCTAGTGAACTGGGATACTTGGATGTTCCTGACGGTCTGCTGATTGAAGCGATTGATGTTGATCAATTTCCTCCGGAGCAAGTGGTCATTCTCTGTACGGGAAGCCAAGGCGAGCCTATGGCTGCCCTGTCCCGGTTAGCGACAGGTAAGCACCCTCATGTAAGAGTGGCCGCAGGAGACACTGTAATTATTGCGGCAGGAGCGATTCCGGGCAACGAACGCAATCTAGCTCACGTTATTGATAATCTGTATGTACTGGGAGCAAGGGTCCTATATGGTTCGAGCGGGTCAGGGGGCATGCATGTGTCGGGGCATGGAAGTCAGGAAGAGCTCAAATTGATGCTGACGCTGATGAAGCCGGATTATCTGGTCCCCATCCACGGCGAATTCCGCATGCTGTATCAGCACCGATTGCTGGCTGAATCGGTTGGCATAGACCCTGATCACGTATTCATCGTGAATAATGGAGATATGATTCAGTACAAGGACGGCGTTGCATCACCAGGACCCAAAATTGCATCAGGCAATAGTCTGGTTGACGGCTTGATTATGGGTGACGTAGGTAATATCGTGCTTCGCGACCGCAGACAGCTATCATCAGACGGTATGCTGGTCATTGTGACGACCCTTAGCAAAACGGAGAAGCAAATGGTCACATCTCCAGAGATTATTTCCAGAGGATTTGTGTTTGTGAAGGATTCGGAAGAATTTATGCAGGAGATTCACGCTCTGGTGCTATCCAAAATGGAAGAATTGACTGGAGCCGGAGTAAACCAGTGGAATGTGATCAAAAGGAAGCTCAAGGACGAAATCGGGCATTACATTTACGCCCAGACGAAACGAAGACCGATGATCCTGCCTATTATTATCGAGGTATGAGAAAAAGTTAGATAGAAATGCCTGAGGGATGCCGTTCATATTTTCTATGAAGAGGCAATTCCTTCAGGCTTTTTGGTTTGCTTTTATCAAAACTCGTGTTCACTTCAGCGTTAGTTTATTGATCGTTCAATAAACCCGATTGTCTCACAGAGGAGAGGAACTGATGGAATTGTTCAATGTTCAACTGCTGCGCACTATCGGATAGCGCTACCGCCGGATTCGGATGAACTTCCACCATAACGCCATCGGCGCCCGCCGCCAGAGCCGCTTTGGCGCACGGTGCCAAAATATCTTTGCGTCCGGTAGAGTGGGTTACATCCACCAGAACAGGAAGATGGGTTTCCTGTTTCAGAATAGGCACAGCAGAGATATCGAGCGTATTACGCGTGGCTTTTTCATAGGTACGAATACCTCGTTCAATCAGCATGACTTGTTTGTTCCCGCGGGACACAACATACTCCGCAGCATGCACGAATTCATCGATGGTTGCCGCCAAACCGCGTTTAAGGAGAACCGGAATATGAACGTCTCCCGCTGCTTTGAGCAACTCAAAGTTTTGCATGTTTCGGGCACCGATCTGGATCACATCGATATAATCCCCTGCCAGCTCGATATGGCCTGGATGCACAATCTCACTGATCGTCTTGAGCCCGAACTCGTCGGCCACTTCCTTGAGAATTTTCAGCCCTTCAATCCCTAGCCCCTGAAAATCATACGGTGAGGTACGAGGTTTAAATGCACCACCGCGCATAACCGGGATTCCGGCTTCTTTCAACGCCTTGGCAACCTCACGGACTTGCTCGTAACTCTCCACGGAACAAGGCCCGGCAATCATAATTGGTTTGCCCGCGCCAACCTTGATGTCACCAATGGAGACGATCGTATCCTCCTGCTGGTTTTTGCGGCTGACGAGAAGCTGTTTCTTGTGTTCGTCGACCTGCAGATGCAGGGAAGCCTGAAAAATCTGCTTGAACAGCAGCTTGATGGCATCGTCGTGGAAAGGGCCGGGATTGGCTGCAGTCAATTCTTCCAGCATTTCTTTTTCACGAACGGGATCAAACTTGGGAACGCCCTGTTTTTCCTTGATCTGACCGATTTCCTGTGTAATCTGAGCCCGCTCCGACAACAAGTGAAGCAAACCGTGATTAATCTCATTCAGTCGGCTACGTAAATATTCCAAATTTTTGTTCTCATCCATGTTCAACCACTCCTCTGTTATGTTGTTGGTTATGAATTCATTATTATTAAAAAACAAAAAAAGCCCTTCATCCGCAAGGGACGAAGAAGCCGTGGTACCACCCTAATTAGAAACGGTTCAGCCTGACTGCAAGGATGCCGATTCTCACTTTGACCTTTTAACGCAAGGAACGGATTGTCCTAGAAGCCGGCTCTCGAAGAAGCCGCTTTTCAGCAATCGGCTCGGGAGTGAACTTCAGCGGATGGTTGCTTCGGGTGCTCTCAGTCTTTGGCACCACGTCCCTGTAATCAACGCCAGATCCCGCTTACTCTTTCCGTCATAGCCTGTACATGGTTTGTTGTTTTGTTTATATTCCATCGTGCACGATATGAATTGAAGTTATACTAGCATGTACTCATTTTGCATGCAATGAATTGAAGTGATGCCGCAAATCAATAACGCTGTACTGTATCACAATGATATTCGCCACAACTACATCAACCAAGTATAATAAGAACGATGCTTCACTCATTTTTATTCAAGCTGTAGACAAGAGGAGTAACTATGAACAAAACCATTTCCGATATCGCTCAATTGGCCGGTGTGGCCAAAAGCACCGTTTCCCGTTTTCTCAATGGCGGCTCGGTCAGTGAAGATACACGTCAGAAGATTGAGCGTATTATCAAACAATACAATTATGTACCGAATACCTTTGCACAAAGTCTCAAAGCGAAGAAGACAAGCATTATCGGAACGGTCGTCCCACGGCTGGACTCATTTGCAACTTCACAGACGCTTATCGGCATAGATGAGGAATTAAGAAACAATCAGTACCAGATGTTGATTGCCAACACAAGCCAGGATATGCACCGCGAGATAGACGCCATTTATGATTTTGCAAGGCAGAAGGTATCCGGCATTATTCTGCTTGCGGCTGAAGTGACAGAAGCACATCTGAAGGCAGTCGAAGAGATTGGTATTCCGGTGTTATTGGTGGGACAACAGCATGAACGTCTGCATAGTCTGGTTCACAACGATGACCAGGCCGGATATGATATGGGCAAATATGTGGTGGAGAAGGGGCATCGCCAGATTGTTTATATTGGAGTAACGGAGAGGGACCAGGCCGTCGGCATACATCGCAGACAGGGATTTCAGCGTGCCATCGCCGAATATGGCGGGAGTGGGTGTGAAGTTACCTACTATGAGACAAGCTTCAAAATGTCCGAAGCGATCGTTACAGCAGAAGCCATTCTCCGGGACAATAAACCGAGCATCATTGTAGGTGCCACGGATAACATCGCACTTGGTGTAATGAAGACAGCTTTCTCTAACAAGATTCGAATACCCCATGAATTGTCGGTAGCCGGATTTGGCGGATACGATATCACGGAAATGATTCATCCGGCGCTGACAACAGTGAAATTTCATTATTTGCAAGCCGGTAAACTGGCTGCGAGCCATATGATTCGTCAAGTTACAGGCGAGCCGGTCGAAAAGCGAACCATACTTGATGTGGAACTGATTCCCCGAGAAAGCGTTGACAACGTATAAACATATCCTTTATGATAATTCCATCGAACCGGTTCCATTCGTGTTTAGTTATTCGAATTGGGATGACGGTTTTGGCTTTATGCCGTATGGAATTATTTTTTTGGTTTAATTGGAACCGGTTCCTCTTCGATTCAATGATTTTGGGCAAGGATAGGAGATATGTTATGAAAATGACCAGAGAACAGCGTTACCGACTTATTGAACAGGCGGAAGAAGGAGAGATCGATAAGCTGAAAGCATTGATTTCCGCGTGCTCGTGGAGACAGTCTTATCATATCCAACCCGTTACGGGCTTACTGAATGATCCTAACGGATTTTCATATTACCAAGGATATTATCATCTTTTCTATCAATGGTTTCCTCTGGGAACAGAGCACGGAATGAAATATTGGTATCACGTCCGCTCGACAGATCTTGTGAACTGGGAGCAGGTAGGAATCGGCATCCGTCCGGGTGATACATTCGATTCGCATGGGGCCTATTCAGGAAGTGCGATTGTCAAGGATGACAAGCTGCATCTGCTCTACACAGGCAACACCAGGGATGAAGAATGGGTCAGACATCCGTATCAGTGCTTGGCGATGATGGATGAAAGCGGTTCAGTGGTGAAAGCCGAGCAGCCAGTTATATCCTCGGTACCGTCCGGGTACACAGAACATTTCAGGGATCCGAAAGTTTGGCAAGACGGAGATACCTATTATTGTGTGATTGGAGCACAGCGGACGGACGAGACAGGCTGTACAGTGCTGTATCGATCATCTGACCTCACAGCGTGGGAGTTTCTGGGTGAGATCCAGACTCATCTGTCACATTTCGGCTATATGTGGGAGTGTCCGGATTACATCGAGCTGGCTGGCAAGGGCGTGCTTCTTTTTTCGCCGCAGGGCATCGAAAGTGACGGGGATTTGTATAACAACATTTTTCAGTCGGGTTACCTGATTGGCGAGCCATTGAATCTTCAGACGAGAGAGTTTGATCACGGCAAGTTTCAGGAATTGGATCGCGGGTTCGATTTCTATGCTCCTCAGTCGATGGAAGCGCCGGATGGAAGACGCATACTGATTGGATGGATGGGACTTCCGGATGTCGAGTATCCAACCGATGAGAATGGGTGGGCGCATTGCCTTACGATCCCGCGGCAGCTGTCATTGAGAGACGGAAAACTCATTCAACAGCCTGTCGCTGAAATGGTGAAGCTGCGTCAGCATTCTGCGGGGCACAGTTGTCAAATGACACTTGAGAACAGATCTGAAACCGTTGCTGCATTCAACGGGATTGCCTATGAACTGGAGTGTGAAATTAGTCATTTTGATGCTGAAACTTTCGGGATTGAATTTCGAACAGGCCGTGAAGAAAAGACTGTTTTGCAATACGACCGCCTCCAGCAGAAATTAATACTGGACCGTTCCATATCAGGTGCTCCAATGGGAGGGATGAATGGTGCGGTACGCCAATGCAAACTGAACGGAGATGTGATCAAGTTACATTTGTTTGTGGATACGTCTTCGGTTGAAATCTTTGTCAACGATGGGGAAGAGGTTTTCACAAGCCGGATTTTCCCGAGCCCTGAAAGTACGGGGATTCGTTTTTTTGCGAATGAAGGCAAGGCTGAATTCCAAGCGACCAAATGGGATTACTAGATATCAGGTGAGGGGAATGAAATACCATGTCGGATAATCAACAAATAGCCAAGGAAGTCATTCAAGCCATTGGGGGTAAAGATAATATCGCATCATTTGCCCACTGCGCGACACGACTTCGCATTATGGTAAATGACAAGAACAAAATTGATCAAAAAAAGGTCGAAAACATAGACAAGGTCAAGGGTGCCTTCTTCAATTCGGGACAGTATCAGATCATTTTCGGTACCGGTACCGTAAACCGGATCTTTGAAGAGGTCGAGAAACTTGGAATTGAAGGTTCCTCCAAGGAAGACGTGAAGAATCAGGGGAAAAAGGAAGGCAATGCATTTCAACGGGCGATCCGCACGTTCGGAGATGTGTTCGTACCCATTATTCCTGTGCTGGTGGCTACAGGGTTGTTCATGGGGCTGCGCGGACTGCTTACCCAGAATGAAATTTTGTCCTTGTTCGGTGCAACGCCTGAGGACATCTCGCCGAATTTCCTGTTGTTTACTCAAGTTCTGACGGATACCGCATTCGCATTCCTGCCTGCACTGGTTGCCTGGTCTGCATTCCGCGTATTTGGTGGCAGCCCTGTGCTCGGGATCGTACTCGGACTGATGCTAGTGAATCCAGCTCTACCGAATGCCTATGCTGTGGCAGATGGATCGGCTCAAGCATTGCACATGTTCGGATTTATACCGGTGGTAGGCTATCAGGGCTCCGTTTTACCTGCATTTTTCGTCGGACT
Source organism: Paenibacillus pabuli (assembly GCF_039831995.1). Classification (NCBI taxonomy): domain Bacteria; kingdom Bacillati; phylum Bacillota; class Bacilli; order Caryophanales; family Paenibacillaceae; genus Paenibacillus; species Paenibacillus pabuli. The sequence goes on along the minus strand of NZ_JBDOIO010000003.1, from coordinate 1,349,652 downwards.
TCTTGGAGCCAAGTTCGAGAAGTTTTTGAGAAGACGCGTGCCGGAAGCGCTGGACCTGATCCTCACACCTTTTATTACATTGACAGTGATGATCACATTGGGACTCTTTGCCATCGGTCCAGTCTTTCATTCGCTCGAAGAGTGGGTGCTGCATGGAACGACAGCCGTTCTGAACCTCCCATTCGGTATTGCTGGAATTATTATTGGTTTCTTCAATCAGATAGTTGTCGTAACCGGCGTACATCATATCTTTAACTTTTTGGAAATCCAGCTGCTGGAGAAAACAGGTTTTAATCCGTTCAACGCCATCGTCACCTCTGCAATGGCTGCACAAGGAGCAGCTTGTTTAGCCGTAGGATTAAAAACAAAGAATACGAAACTTAAGGCTCTGGCCCTGCCATCGTCCTTGTCCGCTTTTCTCGGAATCAGCGAGCCCGCCCTTTTTGGGGTGAATCTTCGCTACATGAAACCGTTCATTATGGGATTGGTTGGTGGCGGAGTCGGTGGTTTTCTCGCGTCCTTGTTCCATCTGCAGGGTACGGGCATGGCCGTAACGGTGATCCCCGGAACGTTGCTGTATCTGAACAGTCAGCTGCCCCTGTACATCCTTGTTAATCTGGTTGCCATAGGTGTGGCCTTTGCGTTAACCTGGTTCTTCGGTTACAAGGATCAGCCACTTGATGCAGAGGAGGTAACGAACAGTGGGAATGAGAGGGATTCTTCCACTGCTCCAACCGCAAGTATGGAAGACCGCACCAACCTTACAGCGGTGCATCGTTCCAAAGTGGATAAGCTGGAAATTGCTTCGCCAATGACCGGTACGGCGGTTGCTTTGGCCAACGTGCCTGATCCTGCATTTTCAGAGAAACATATGGGTGAGGGCATTGCCATTGAGCCAACCGAGGGTAAAGTGTTCGCACCTTTTGATGGTGTCATTGCCCATGTGATGAACAAGAGCAAACATGCTGTCATTCTGGAACATGAAACAGGTCTGCAGATGCTTGTTCATATTGGAATCAATACCGTTGGATTGAAGGGAGAAGGGTTTACCGCTCATGTCAAAAGCGGGGATGTGGTCACCGCTGGACAATTATTGATTGAGTTTGAGATGAATGCCATTCAGGCTGCGGGGCTGCCATTAATCACTCCTGTACTGATTCCGAACGGAAATGAAACGATTGAAGAGGTACAGACGGCCAAAATTGGCAATGTAAAGGCGAATGGGGAGACCATTCTTGTTGTGAAATTCAATTAACAAACAGAAGCAGGCAAAGAGGCTGGTGGTTCGAACAGACTCTTGCCTGTTTTTGATTTTTGCCAAGTGATACAGCACTAAAACGAATAATAAGTCAGTGCATACTCCATAAGGAAGGCACGTACCTGTTCCTGACTCATAGTTGAATCTTCACTGTTTTCCAGATTGCAGATGAGGTTGTCCAAGCCTTTGAGAAGAAAATGGACACGATCCTCTCCCCACAGAGTTTGGTGTTCAGCGATGTAATTGATTGCTTGCTTCGGATTCAGCCCTTTTAACAATCCGAATACCGAAGCCCATTTGACCAGATCGGCGGGCTCTGAACCTTTTCGTACATTAAATTCCGCAAACCCGTGAATGCCTCCACATGAGATTTTGAATAATCCACAATAGCTATCTTCATGTTCATAGGGGAGTAACGGCAACTTTCGCATATCATACCGAATGATTTCCATGGAAGTAATCTTCTGTTCATGGGTTATTGTTAATCGATTTATGAATTCACAACTTGGAAACACGCCACCAACCTCCATCGGAATAATGCCATTTGATGTTCTTCATACTTTGGTTTATGTTAAGGCTGCGCGGGCGACAAAGTAAAATGCTGTGAAGTTTCATTTGTTGGCATTTAAGAGCATTCGGATAGATAATTACTTGATGTAAGCGATTAAATGAAGATCAGTCTGCTGTTTTGGCTCTGTACATCCGTTTATTTCATTAGCACATCTCCTCCGCATTAAAATGAAGCTAGATTACGCCAGGAGTAGATTACAGGTAAAATGAACAGCAGTTTTGCCGAAAATGGGGATTTACGCAGATAATCGTTCCCTCCGTGGCTTGCAGCCCTATGGGTACAGGACTATGATTCGCTCATAACGTGCCAGTGGATGTACTTGCTGGTTTGCAGACGAAGGTGAGGGAGTACGATGTCGGAGGAAGCTGTAATGTTAGTTTCAACGGGTCAGAGCTCAGCTGGAATGGAATTTGTTCGTTTATTGCTGAAGAGGGGAATGGGCGTAATGGTGCTTGTCCACAATGCTGAAGAGGAACAGCAACTGATTGATTTGATTGGTAAAGTTCCTGTGCATCGCCTCTATAACTCTGGTTCGGAAGACAGAATCCCCATGGCTTCCGAGTGGGCGGTAAAACATGCGTTTGTATTTGAACGGAATCTGCCGGAGTGCTGTCAGGATATTCAATTATGCCACAGCTGGTGTCCACAGCGGCTCTATGTGGTTACGAGCAGCCTGAATCCAGTTCATCTGATGTACCGCGGGCTGGGAGCCTCATATGTCATACACAGCCGGAGCGGGGATATATCGTTTGTTTTGTAATTGGACGGAGTTCATGAAAAAAGCGGCAATCTCATCTGAATGAGATAACCGCTTGGGCATATTAATGTGCACTACAAACCTGCGTGCCGCTTCAGGCGCTCTGCAATTTGTAACAGATCCTCTGCAGATACGCCGGGGGCGAATTCTTCAGGCAGATCCGGCAGGTCGGGAATGGCGCCGCTGTGCCCTGGCAGTCCTGCGAATGCCTCCAGTTTTCCGCCATCCGTTGGATGTGTGCCTTTCCAGATCTTGGCGATGTTCTGATAATCCTTGTCACTAAAGGTGTAGAGCCTACGATGTTCGCCCATGGCTTCCCATTTCCGGGTCGTGTCGAAAACCTTGTTGTCGAGGCGGGGAATGGGGAACATCTTGGTCACATCGACACCGGTTGCAATCTGCAAGGCTTTGGCATAGGCGAGAATATGTACGCCACCACGCACGAGCAAATATCCGGTCATCTCCCGGGCAGTCGGATGATCCGTCATCTCGTACACTCTCATCTTGTGGGTTCGTGCACCGCATTCGAGGAAAAAATTGTGCAGCAGGTCGAAGATTAGATTGCCACTGCTGACGACATATGAACCGTTCCAGGGTCTGCCCATGGAATCATAAGGGAGTGCCGTCTGGGCCGATTCAATGAAATGTGAAGTCATGCGAGCATCCTTGCCTGCACGAAGCGGGGTAGTATCCGGATCTCCCGGAGAGGTGGTGCCGACCAGCATCAAGTTAATCGTATTGGCGACAAGTTCCACATGACCGAATTCTTCAGCCGTAATACTTGCCACAATGTCATAAAAGGCACGCAGCTTTTTTTTGCCCCGAAAATTGAAGGATTGGAACATGTAATTGTTTAACGTGGACATCTCGCCGAACTTCCCACCCAGCAGTTCCTGAACTGCGCTTGCTCCATTGGGGTCCGGGTTATTGGAGATCGGCAGTTCAATCGCAAGGCGGTCGACCCGTTTAAACATGATTTTGCCTCCTCAAAGCCAAATTACTGTAAAGGTATGAGGCATGACTTGTACGTTATTCGGACTTTGGTCAAAACAAAAACGTTCTGCCAGAGCAGTGCTCTGAACAGAACGTTTGCATTCAAGGTTAGGACGTTTTACCAACAAGACTTGTGCCGTCCTTCGTTATTTTGTAGGTGAGTACCTCTCCACTCCAGAAGTGGAATTTGAGAATAACCTCCCCATCATTCGTTTCGTTGAAGAAGTTCGGTTTGAGTTCAATGATATTGCGGCTATAATCCGGGCTAAAGGTGTAAGAGAACTCCTTGAAGGATGTCCAGTTTTGCGGCCCGGCGTTACCTCCGCTTGCGTAGGTCGCTTCCATGGTGGCCAGCTGGTTTCCGTTAAATGTCGTCGGAATGGCAAAAGAATCGGTAGTTCCTGTAACATCGCCCAGCACAGGCGTATCATACGTAATGATATTCAGGTTCCAGTCGGCGCCTTTGTTGAATTTCGCTGTAAGCTTCGCATTGACACCAAGATTGCCGGAGGCAGTCAGTCTGGTCAACAGACTGGATTTCAGGGTCAGCACATTACCCTTAATGGTGTAATCTTTGCCTTTAGCCAGTTTCTTGTTACCGAGAGCAAGGGACTTGAAGGTGTTTCCATTCAGGTTCAATTGGATCGTTTGATCTTGAATGGCAGCTCCTTTTTTGAGGTGGACCAAGTCGGATTCGGCAGTGGATGAACGACCTTTCCAGCTCGCTTTTATCGTGTTATACAGTTCAGGGTCAGACCATTTATAGTTAGTACGGCTAAAATGCTGACCATTATCCCACAGCATGGTGGTCATCTTTTTCTGACGCAGGTATTGTCCGAAGAATTCGAAGAATTTCAGTTTTTCACCTTGCTCGATGACACCAGTATGCTGGTCGAAGCCCAGCAAGCCATACTCACCGACAATAACAGGAATGCCTTTGGCTACAAAAGCGTTGTATACACGATCGAATGTGTCTGTGATGTCTTTTTGTACTTCCTCATTAAACTTGGTATAACCAGCGATATTCACACTGAATGGCCAGAAGCCGTAATAGTGCACCGTCGCAATAATGTTCGGATCATTCAATTTCGTGATGGTCTCATTCAATGCATCCAGATCGGCTTGGGCGGATGAGGTGTGCATCGTCGGGAGAACGAGTGGACGTGTCTTGTTGTTTCCGCCGGAAGATCTTACAATTTGATGAAAAGAAGTATTAAGCTCATCGAGCATGCGGTACCCCACTGCGGTATCCGTCGTTCCACCTTCCGTGAAACGGGGCTCGTTTACACTCTCGAACATCAGCTTGGAAGAAGCGTTTTTGAATTGATTCGCAATCTGGGTCCATGCAGAATTGTAACGTGCAAGCACATTATCATGATCCTTCTCCATGTAACTGATCCATCGCCAGGAATCATGGTGAATATTAATCATGACGTAGAGATTGGCATCGAGTGCCCAATTCACAACTTCCTGTACACGGTTCATGTAAGCAGGGTCAATGGTGTAATCGGGTGCTTCGCCGATATGTGCCTCCCAGGTCACAGGAATACGGATGCTTTTATAACCTTGTTTTGCAATCTGCTGAATCAGTTCCTTGGTAATCCGAGGGTTGCCCCAGGCGGTCTCATCTTCGCCCACAGCGTCGAGTGAATTACCCAAATTCCAGCCTGGTTCCATGGCGCTGACGTAAGACTGAATTTTGGTAGGGGCTGCAGGTTTACTTGGCTTGCCTTTGTGATCAGGGGCCGCAGAGGCGATGGCAGAAGAGAACAGAGACAGAATCAGGGCTGTAACCAGTGTCAGGGATAGAACGTTTTTACGATTTTTCTTCATTAACAGTGTCTCCTTCATTCTTGAAATGGTTGAACTGAAGAATTTTGCTTGCTTGATCTGAGTAAAAGCTCAATTATAAAACAGTCCAGACAGGTTATACGAAGGAAGAATCACATCCAGATTATGTATTGAAAGCGTTTTCGTAGATGTTAATATATCATAGAATAAAAGAAGTGAGTACCCTTACAATTGGAAAAGAAATCAGTTAAAAATTAGTGATCCATTTCACGGATAAAATGATAAATGGACATTCGGCGCATGAAAACATGATTTTCAAGAAGGGAAATACGCCTAATGTGTAGATATGTTCTATGCAATGAGAATTATGTTTCTATGACTGGAGTGCCTGGTTCTTTAAAATGAAGATAACGTTGGAAAAGTAAGCCATCCAGGTGCAGTTACACGGTGATATAATAAGTTCACCAGAGGGCAGCAAAAGGAGTCGGTTCATATGCGGAAGTGGCTGGGGTGGATGATCCCCCATAAGCTCAAATACCGTTTGTTTGCAGGTTTCGCGCTTGTCATTCTGCTTCCATTCAGCATTCTCAATCTGTACAACTACGAAAAAATTGAATCGCTTGTGCAGCAGAAGATTAGTGAACAGAGTCACGAACAGCTGGATAATCTCCACCAGTCGCTGGAAGATCAGCTCAGTATCGCGTTTAAAACATTGATCTTCCTGGAACAGGATTCCGAAGTTCGCCGAATTCTCCAAAATCCCGGTGAGCGCACCGTCCTGGACAACAAGGAGCGTATGGAGGACAAATTTAAAGGTTTGAATAACAGCTTTTTTCTCTACAATCCATCCGTTTATTTTACGCTGCTCGACGAAGACGGGCATATCTACACCTCATATCAGCCCAAGGTTCCGCTTGATTATGACACCGTTGCATCGGATCGTTCCTTTTTGGCCCTTCAGGACAGCGGAACTTCATACGTATGGACATCGAATGATGAGAATTACGTATCCCGTGATGTGACCAGGAGCCCGACCCTATTATCCCTGTACGCCAAATTACGTGACCGGAATAACCATACCTACGGACTGGCAAGAATCAGCATCGATTTCTCCTACTGGTTTCAGTCTGTATTGCAGAAGTCCGAGAGTGACCAGCTCTATTTTATAATGACCCGACAGGGCGAAGTGATTGCTCGTTCCAATTCCGAGTCTAAACTATCCGATGAAGTTATTCGGGAGGTTTCCCGAGAGGCGAGTAATGGATACTGGACTGACAAGTCCAGTGAGTCACTCATTAACTACAGTTATCTGCCTTCACTGGATTGGTACATGGTGAACCGCATTCCATTGCAGTTGTTGTTTGGTGAGATTGAAAGCTTGAAGAAGCATTATTTCGCAACTTTCTATGCCATTACGGCCCTTTTTATTGCGATCGCATTCATGATTGCCTATACATTCACAAGACCGTTGTCCCGATTGCAGGTCAAGATGAAGGAAGCGGTTGGTAAGGATCTCCGCATTCGGCTGCCAGAGGAGAATCACCGGGGAGAGGTGCTGGATCTCACCCGAACCTTCAATACGATGATGGTAGACATGAACCGCTTGGTTCAACAGCTTCGTATCGAAGAAAGGCAGAAGGATGCCGTTCATTTTCAGATGCTTCTTGCTCAGATGAATCCTCATTTTCTGCTTAACACGCTCAATACACTGAAATGGATCGGTCTGCGGAACGGGAATGAAGAAACGGTGGAAATATGCCTTTCACTCGGTAAACTGCTGGAGACCAGTCTTAATTCAGATGTGGATCTCATTCTCCTTCGCGATGAAATGGAGCTGACGCGAGCTTTTCTGTATATTCAACAAGTCAGATATGGAAATGGGTTTGATATAGAATTCAGTTATGACGAAGAATTGTTGTATGCCTTGGTTCCCAAGCTCAGTCTGCAGCCTCTGATTGACAATGCGATTCGCCATGGGATTGGCAATATGACTGAGGGAGGACGGATACAGATCCGTATGTTCAGAAATGCAGCCGTGCCTGATCGTTTGACGCTGGAGGTAGAGGATAACGGGGTAGGAATGGATCATTCGAATCATAACAAGGAGCAGGGTCGCCAGAGACCGAGTATTGGACTGCAGAATATCAGGGAGCGTCTGAGACTTCTGTTTAAGGACAAGGGCGAACTCGAGGTGATCTCGTTAGAACAAGGCACGCTATGCCGGATTCATCTGCCTGTACTGCTGTCCGAACCGTACGCGAACGAAACCCCAGGCAACAAGAATGACGAGGATTAACGGAATGGAGGGACTACGATGTGGAAAGTATTGCTGGTGGAAGATGAGACGTTCGTCCGGGAGTCCGTGAAGGAGATCATTCGCTGGGAGGACATGGGCTTCACGCTTGCAGGGGAAGCAAGCAATGGATTGGAAGCGTTACCAATGATTAAGCAGGACCCTCCGGATCTTGTCCTGTGTGACATTGTCATGCCGCAAATGGATGGATTAATGCTGCTGCAGGAAACAAGGAAGGCCGGAATACAATCGAAATTTGTGATGCTGACATGCATGGGCGATTTTGAATCCATGCGGCAGGCCATGGAATACGGGGCATCCAATTATATTCTGAAACTGTCGATGAGTGTGACGGATTTGAGAGAAACACTCGTGAAGATAAGCAAGGAGTTAGCGCATAAGGAAGTGCCAATCGAGCGAACAAGTCTCCCTGCAACCACAGCGCCCAAGGCAAAAATTACGCATCCTGAAGTGAATAAGATCATCCAATATATCGAACAGCATTATGATCAGGATATAACACTGAAATTTCTCGCCCGTTACGTCATGATGGGTGAAAACTATGTGAGTGCCCTGTTTAAAAAGAAGACCGGAGAGACCCTGATTCATTATCTGCATCGAACACGAATTAACAAAGCGATCGAGTACCTGACCGATACCGATTGGCCTGTGAACCAGATTGGCCACCAGGTCGGGTTCATGAACGATAATTATTTTATCAAAATCTTCAAGCGAATGACGGGTACCACGCCAAGTCAGTACCGTCAGCAGAAATAGAACAAAATGATTCGCCTGAACCAATGATAGCGGTTTCAAATGTGTATTTCTGTTCCATGGCAATCATGATTCTGTTACTTACGACCATTCTCACTCATTTGCTATCCTTAAGTTGCAAACTTCAATCCAGAATTTACGAGGGGGTCGTCTCTTGGTGAGAAAAAAAGGCTTGGTTTCACGAATGGTATCGCTTGTGCTTGTCGTGGGTATGATCGCAGGTTGTTCCAACAGTTCAGGTACCGATGCTCAGACAGGTGCGTCTGAAAATTCCGGTGATACAGTCAAGCTGAAAATGTGGGGAGGCGTACCGCCGGAAGCGGGGCCGCAGGCAGTCATTGATGTGTGGAACAAGGAGCATCCTGAAACACAGATTGAATATGTGCGTTATGTGAATGACGACGAAGGCAATCTTAAACTCGATACGGCGATCATGACAGGGCAGGATGTGGATCTGTTTGTGAACTATACGATTTCCCATACAGCCAAAAGGGTAGCATCCGGCGCAGCGGCGGATCTGAGTTCATTCACCGACTACAACATCGACGAGAAAATGGGTGCTGATGCGGAAGGATGGAAAATTGATGGGAAGTATTATGGTGTCCCTACTACAAAGAGTACCTATTTCGTGGCACTGAACAAGGACGCACTCGACGCGGCCAATCTGCCTGTTCCGAAGGATTGGACATGGGATGAGATGAGAGAATATGCGAAAAAGTTAAAAAAGGATAAGGGATATGGCTTCATCCAGAACACGGAACCGTTTGTTGATTCGATTGATTCCGTGCTGTCACAGGAGGGATACACCAAAGCAGACGGAACGTCCAACCTGGATCACCCCATGGTGAGAAAGTGGCTGGAAACGCTGAATGCCATGATGGTGGAAGACAAGACGACACCGCCGCTCGGAGAGCAGCTGACATCGAAGATGCCTGTGGAACAGATGTTTCTGAGCGGGGAAGTACCCATGCTTAACATTGGGGCTTGGCTGCTCCGCAGCTCCAACAATTTTACCGATTACCCGCGTGATTTCACCATCGCCTTCGCCCCAGTGCCGCGTTTGTCTGAAGATAAAGATGGCTATGTCATGCGGGGTGGACTGGGAGATTACATCTCCATTAATGCAAAATCGAAACATCAGGAAGCAGCTTGGGAATTTCTGAAATGGTATGCGGATGGCGGCATGGCTCCAATGGCAGAGGGCGGCCGGTTCCCTGCTTCCAAGGATGCAGATCAGGATAAAGCAATGGAGAGCATGCTTGGGGACAAGAAAGATACGTATGATCAGGAGTCACTAATGTATGTTATGTTTGATTATCAAACGCCAACCTATGTTCGGACCGTGCCTCAGGAAGTAATGGATTTGCGTGCCCAGGAGTACGAGAAGTATTTTCTGGGTGTACAGGATTTGGATGCAACCCTCTCGGCAATGGTCACCAGACATAATGATTTTCTCAAGACGGCCAAATAACAAGAGCAACAAGGAAAGCAACACGATACGTGTACTCACAAAAGGTAAAAAACAAAAAGGGATTGCCCCGGGTTTGTGGCGGCAGTCTCTTTTTTTGCATCAGAATGATAGCCATTCGCAGAATAGAACAAATTGATGTTTTTTCTTGACCGGACCGCCTATGGCAAGGCTTTTATTTGCATCATTCTGTTTTATGAACAAGGTGGATTTGTTACTTATGGGAACATTGCCGGGTTGATAGACTGGGGTTATCCCTGGAAGAAACGAGGCGAAGAACAATGCATAACAACTGGATGAGAAGACAGCGCATGCTGGGATATATTTTTGTCGGTCCAAACATGCTGGGAGTACTGCTTTTTTTCCTGATCCCGGCCGTCTACTCTTTTGGTCTCATGTTCACGGATTACAAATTTATGAACCCGGATATGACGTTTATAGGTTTGGACAATATCAAGCGATTGATGAAAGACCCGCTGTTCTTTTTATCCTTGCGTAATACCCTGATATTTTTGCTCGCTGTGCCTGTCTCGATCGTGATTGGTTTTATTGTAGCCGTCATCCTGAATCAAAAGATTTATCTAAAAAAGCTGCTGCGCGGGTTGTACTTTATGCCTTATATCACGAGCGGAGTGGCCGTGGCGTTTGTCTGGATGCTGATGTTTCAACCGAATCAGGGTCCGATCAACGGTTTCTTGCGCAGTATTGGCGTAGATAACCCGCCGGGCTGGCTCTCCACGACAACCTCATCCATGTACGCCATCGATATCATCTGGATCTGGTTTATGCTGGGCTACAACATGATTATTTATCTTGCTGCCTTACAGGAAGTATCGTCAGAGTTGCTGGAAGCAGCCAAGATCGACGGAGCCAGACCGCTTCAGATTTTACGCAGAATTATTTGGCCTTTGGTAAGTCCGACCACATTTTTACTGCTGGTCACCGGACTGATCATGGCCATCAAAACGTTCGGAATCATCCAGGCTACGACGCAGGGAGGACCTGGTAACAGTACGACGATCCTATCCCTGTATGTGTACCAGAATGCGTTCCGATATTACGACATGGGATATGCCGCAACGGTCTCCTGGGCACTGTTCGCCATTATTCTGCTGATTACCGTTCTTCAGTGGGTTGGCCAAAAACGCTGGGTCCATTATTAAATGATGAGGGGAGACCGAAGAAATGGAAGTCAAAAAACGTCTATCAATCTTGCAGCCTGGCAGTTTGCTCATCACCGTCATCATGTTGGCACTGGCCATAGTCATGATTATTCCTTTTCTGTGGATGATCAGCACCTCGCTGAAGACACCCAGTGAAGTCTTCAAATATCCCATTGAATGGATTCCATCCAATCTGACCTGGGAGCATCATCAAAAAGTATGGTCTGGTGCCAAAAGCTTCGGTACGTACTATTTGAATTCACTCAAGATATCCATCATTGGCATGGTAGGGGCCACATTTCTATCCGCTTTTGCAGCATACGGGTTTGCCCGCATTGATTTCAAGGGTCGGAATACGCTGTTTCTGCTCTATCTGTCCATGATGATGATTCCACCGCAAGTGCTTTTTGTTCCAAAGTTCATCATGTTTGAGTGGGCGGGAATCTATAATACCCATCTGGCATTGATTCTGCCTGGTTTGTTTACCATTTTCGGTGTGTTCATGCTTCGTCAGTTCTTCCTGTCCATTCCGAATGAAATATCGGAGTCGGCCTTTATTGATGGTGCGGGACACTTCCGCATATTCTTTCGTCTCATTCTTCCACTTGCCAAGCCGGCACTCGCCACACTGGCCATTATTGATTTTTCCTGGCAGTGGAACGACTATGAGAATGCACTTGTGTTTCTGATTGACGAGAATCTGTATACAGTTCCTCTGGGACTGCAAAATTTCATTTTGGAAAATACGGTGGATTATAACGGCATGATGGCTGCCGCTTCAGCAGGGATTATCCCCATGATCATTGTCTTTGCTATAGGGCAGCGTTACATCATTCAGGGATTGACCAATTCTGCCGTGAAAGGGTGATGGATATGAAAAGGGAACAGATTACCAGTGACATCACAATCATAGGAGCCGGGCTTTCAGGCATCTGTGCTGCCATTGCAGCCGCAAGATTGGGAAGTACGGTGTCACTGATCAATAACCGGCCCGTACTTGGCGGCAATTCAAGCAGCGAAGTGAGGGTGTGGGTTTGCGGAGCGACGGCACATGGAACCAATCGGTATGCTCGTGAGACAGGTATTATGGGGGAGCTGTTCCTGGAGAATCAGTACCGCAATCCGGAAGGCAACCCCTATCTGTGGGATCTGGTCCTCATGGAAGCGGTTCGCGCAGAAGAGCGGATCAGCCTGTTTCTGAATACAGATGTACACGAGGTGGAAGCGGAAGGTACGGAAGAAGACCGGCATATTCGATCGGTAACAGGATGGATGATGGGGTCGGAACGCTGGATTCGCTTTGAAAGTCCGGTTTTTCTGGATTGTTCAGGAGACGGCTTGATCGGATTTCTGGCAGGAGCCCGCTATCGTCTCGGGCGGGAGGCAGCACATGAATATGGGGAAGAGTGGGCACCTGAGATTGCGGATCAGATAACGCTGGGAAGCACGCTGCTATTTTACACTCAGGATGCGGGCAGACCTGTCAGGTTCGTGCCTCCGTCTTTTGCCAAGAATATTGAAGAAACCCCCATTCCAATCAAACGTGTTATTCGCAGCGGTGATTCAGGCTGTCATTATTGGTGGATCGAATGGGGTGGCGAACTGGACACCGTTCACGAGAACGAACGAATTCGGGACGAACTCTGGTCAGTCATTTACGGGATCTGGGATTACATTAAAAATTCAGGACAGTTTGATGCAGAAACGATGACACTGGAGTGGGTCGGTTCCATTCCGGGGAAAAGAGAATACAGGCGCTTTGAGGGAGATTATGTACTCAACCAGAATGATATTCTTGCACAAGAGCCGTTTGCCGACCGGATTGCTTTTGGCGGATGGTCGATTGATCTGCATCCACCGCAAGGCATGTATGCCGAAGCCAGTGGTTCCAAGCATATGCATGCCGACGGCATCTATCATATTCCTTACCGTTCACTATACTCGGTGAATGTGTCGAACCTGCTCTTTGCGGGGAGAAATGTAAGTGCTTCACATGTAGCCTTTGGCACGACAAGAGTTATGGCTACCTGTGCGGTAATGGGTGAAGCCGCTGGAACGGCTGCTGCGCTATGTGCAACCAAAGGGATATGTCCGCGATCGATCCATAGTCAGCATCTGGAGGAATTGCAGCAAACGCTGCTGCGACAGGATGCATCAGTCATCGGATTACGGAATGAAGACAACCAGGATCTGGCCCGCAAGGCTGTAGTAACTGCTTCCACGACGTGTACAACGATTGCAATTGATCAACCGGTGGCGTCCTATGCATTGGAGAGAGATATCGGAATTCTATTTCCCGTTGATCCTTCGCTTCAGGGGATAGAGCTGCTGGTATCGGCAGAGGAAAATACGGAACTCCACGTGGAACTCTGGGATACAGGGCGGGGAGAAAACTATGTTCCAGCAAATCAGATTGCGGAAACGACCATAAGTGTAGCTCAGGGAGAAGAACGATGGGTACCTGTTCAGATCAAATGGGAACCTGCTCATCCGCAGAATGCTTTTGTTATTGTCAGGCAGAATGACAGGATAAGACTCCATCAGTCCAGTCAGCAAGTATCCGGTGTGTTGGCATTTGAGAAGGGTGCAGCACCGCACGCCGTCGCTTCACTTGAGGATCATGATGAGTCTCAGCCCGTTGTTGCATGGAGCATGAAGGCGCTCAATCGCAAGCCATTTTGTTTTAAAATCGCAGGAGAGACGCATTCCTACGTACCTGGAAAAGTGATCGACGGCTATAAACGCCCTTATGGTGGTCCTCATTCATGGATGTCTCTTCCTCTGAATGAGAATGAGAACAGGGAAGCCTGGGTGGAGTTGGAATGGGAAAATGCGGTGGTGATACGAGAGATTCTTCTGACATGGAATGATGATGTGAATGAGGATCTCATTAATTTGCATCATCACCGGACTCCATTCGAAGTCATTCCGGAACTTGCGAAAACGTACCGGATCGAGGCAGAGGTGGGAGGCAAGCGGGTTCTGGTTCAATCCGTGAAGGACAATCGCAAGCGGACTAACCGAATTGAGTTGAAGGACTGTCTATCAACTAAGGCTTTGCGTATCGTAATCGAGGAGACCAACGGCGCTCCTTGTGCCGAGCTGATTGAAGTTCGTGTATATTCCTGATGAGCAGCGCCACCCCGGCGCTGTCTTTTTATTTTTTCATCTTGACGCTAATTGAACGGTTTGAGGCAGATCTATGAAATTACTTTTTTACATGAAAAATTGCCGTAGACAGCAGCATTAATTCTACAATTTGAGTACTCATATATTGAGGGGTGGTGGGGAAGTCCTCTTCAATCCAGCGAATCAACAGTCCAGCAACCCCGTGAGCCCGGTAGATGAACAGCCATTTCGGATCAATCAGTGATCCTTCCTCCAGCTCATATTCATATTCAGCGACAAACAGGTCTTCGATCGTCTTCGCCAGTTGGTAGCGAAAATCAACCTGGATATGGTCACTAAGCAACAGCTTATATATAGAGGCATGTTCTTTCAAATACAGAAACAACGTGATGTCCTCGGTGTGCATTTCTTTCAGGTTTACTCTCGTTATGTACCGATAAGGATACTTGATTTGATTAACAAATTCTTCGAGAACCTCCTGAATAATTTCACCTAGCAGATCCTCTTTGGTTGCAAAATTGGCATAGAATGTTCCCCGATTATAACTCGCTTCCCTTACAATCTCCGAAATGGAGATCTGATGAAAAGGCTTATCCTGAAGTAAACGCAAAAACGTATGTTTAATATCGGATTTGGAGCGCAGGATACGCTTGTCCAGCTGCACGTTCATCTTATATTCACCTCTTTTACAGTATGGTTGAATTGTCATAATAACGCAACTTAATGAACAGAATGTCATGTTCTGTACAGTAACATACAGTTAAGGGCATATTACGGATTGAATAAGGGTAATGATATCGATATATTGAGGATTGTTTAGAATTCATATTAAATTGGAGGTATTCATCATGACATTTCCCGTTTTGGAAGGAAAAGTAGCAATCGTAACAGGTGCAGCCATGGGCATGGGCGAAGCAACAGCCAGACTGTTTGCAGCAGCCAAAGCCAAAGTTGTGGTAGCCGATTTTAACGAAGAAAAGGGGCAAGCTGTTGTGGAAGCAATCCGTGCGGAAGGCGGTGAATCCGCTTTCGTGAAAGTGGATATTTCCAAAACCGAAGAAGTACAGGCTATGGTTAAATTTGCAGTGGATACATACGGACAATTGGATGTGGCCGTGAACAATGCCGCCCTGACTCCGGATGATAAACCAGCAGCGGAATTTGACGAAGCATACTGGCATCGCCTCATGTCGGTTGACCTGACAGGTACTGCGCTCTGCATGAAATATGAGCTTCAGCAGATGTTGAAACAAGGCAAGGGCGGATCCATTATTAACATTTCGTCTGTGAGCGGATTCCGTCCTCAACCGAACAATATCGCTTATGTCGCTGCCAAACACGGTGTTGTAGGTATGACCAAAGTTGCTGCAATGGAGAACGGACCGCACAATATCCGTGTCAACACGGTTGCGCCAGGCGCGATCGACACGCCAATGCTGCGTGGTGCTCTGGATCAATTCGGCTTCACGGCTGAAGAGTATGCACCGCAGCTCAGTTTGCTAAATCGCTTCGGACAACCTGATGAGATTGCGCAAGCTAGTCTGTGGCTGGCATCCGATGCATC
This sequence comes from Paenibacillus pabuli, assembly GCF_039831995.1. Classification (NCBI taxonomy): domain Bacteria; kingdom Bacillati; phylum Bacillota; class Bacilli; order Caryophanales; family Paenibacillaceae; genus Paenibacillus; species Paenibacillus pabuli. The sequence goes on along the minus strand of NZ_JBDOIO010000003.1, from coordinate 1,333,891 downwards.
TTCTTATGTGACAGGTACAACAATTCATGCGGATGCAGGATATACATCACGTTAAAAGATTCCTGTTCGCTAACTGGTCGTTAGAGCTGGGGAGCAAGAATCACCTTCATGATTCAATTCATTAGCTAAGTTCCTTATTGTATTTAAAAAGTCGTTACCTGCGTGGATGTAAGTACCTTCATGCACGCGGAAACGACTTTTTAGCTTGAGCATTTATTAGATTATGTGTTACTTAGGAATCTGCCTTCACAATGGTCGAATTCAAATTACCTGTCAGTCGCTGCGGCGGGAATACCATACGAACCGGCGCGATAATGATCGCAGCAAAGAGTGCTTTGATCAGATCTCCGATAATGTAAGGATAGAAACCTTGAATCATGGCTTCCGGAAGAGACATTTTATAGGCATAAGCCAGCCAAGGTACGCCTGAGACATAGATCAGCAGTGATCCGAACAGTTCAAACACGACAAATGCCAGTACATAACCGCCGATTCCTCTCAGCTTGATTCGTGCTAGCAGCAATCCAATGAGCAGGGCGGCGAATGGCCACATCATGACGTATCCGCCTGTTGGACCCAGAAGTACGGCGAGGCCGCCGGCCCCGTGCAGAAGTGGGAACCCGAGAGCAGTCAAAATAACGACCAGAGCAATACTTAGAAAACCGTATAACGGGCCCAGTAATCCTCCCGCCAGCATGACGGCAAGCGTCTGCAACGTAATGGGGACGGGAGAGAAACCGATGGGAATACTTATGTAACCAAAAAGAACGAGTATAGCTGCCATGAGTGCACTGAATACAATACCGCGTAAAGATAACTTCATGATTGAACAATCCTTTCGATTTTGGTAATCTTATTGTTAACCAAAACAAGAAACGGTGGTTAACGATTTGGATCGTACCACAAAAGAAGCAAAAGGGAAAGGACCAAATTTCGATGCAGGACGTTATGCCTCTAATTAAACTGGAACATGCACGAGTCCATTATGCGGCCGAATCCGGCCAAGTTCGCAAGGCGGTGGATGGTGTTTCCCTGAGCGTGCATCCGGGAGAATGGATCAGTATCGTAGGAGCCAATGGCAGCGGGAAAAGCACGCTGGCCGCAGTGCTGATTGGCTTCACACAACTATCAGGCGGAACAAGACAGACGATTCCTGAGCTTGCCGTTCGCGGAGTGCTGCAGCAGCCTGATGCGCAGGTGCTTGGAGATACGATTGAGGAAGAATTTCATTTTAGTCTGTCGCCGTTCGTTGATTCCATAGAGGAACAATTACGGCGTAGAGAAGATGCCTTACATATGGTGGGCCTTAAACATCCCCCGGAAACAGCAATATCTCGTCTGTCTGGCGGCCAGAAGCAGCTGCTTAATATTGCGGTAGCCCTGGCCTCGGAGCCGGATGTACTTATTCTGGATGAACCTACAGCCATGCTGGATCCGGGAGCGAGAGAGCGAATAGAAAGCATTGTAGAATCTGTCGTTCGGCAAGGAACCGCAGTCATCTGGATTACGCATCACTTGGAAGAAGCAACTTTAAGCAATCGGATTATCGCTATGGAGCAGGGGCAATGTGTGTATGATGGGGGACCTTCGTCATTTTTCTATGGAAATACGGACGCGGATTCTCCGGCAACAATCGCTGGGGCACAAACACCTTGTGAGCGACTGAGGCTGGATGCACCTTTTACCGTAAAAACCGCTCTCCTTCTCAAACAGCAAGGTTTTCTGGATCAAACCGCCACACCGCTCCGACCAGAGCAGCTGGTGAAGGAGGCTGCCCGATGACTATTGGACTGGATCACCTGACCGTTTCAGCACCTGAAACCGGAACACGGGCACTCCTGCAGGACCTTACCATTCAGTTTAACAGCGGTGAAATAACCCTGTTACTGGGCTGCACGGGATCCGGCAAAACCACCCTCTTACAGACGATAGCAGGTCTCAAGCCGCCAAGTGCAGGTGACATTACCTTAAATGGTGAACCCTTCTGGCAAAATGGAAAGGTACCGCGATCGATTTTGCTGCAGATGGGATTGGTATTCCAGTTTCCGGAGCAACAGTTATTTGCCCGAAGCATACATCGGGAGTTCTCCTATTCCCTTCGCCCTTATCCATTATCGGATGAACAAAAGAAACATCAGATGACCGAAGCTCTTGTACAATGGGACCCGCCAACGGGTTCTGATGAGGTGAACCAGCGTTTCAATCTGGATAGATCACCATTTGCGCTGAGCGGGGGTGAACGAAGAAGGCTGGGCCTGGGGCTCGGGACGGCAACGATGCCTGAATGGCTGCTGCTTGATGAACCCAGCGCCGGATTGGAGGCGCAGAGTGTGCTGCTTCTCCTTGACGTACTTGAACGGCACCGGGATGCAGGCAAGGGAGCGGTTGTGGCCACTCACGACCTGGATACATTTTTGCCGGTTGCGGATCGTGTTCTTTTGCTACGAGAGGGGCGATTGATTGCGGATCTCACACCGAGGGAACTTCATTTGCAACCCGAGCTGCTGGAGGAGGCTGAGATCGGTTTGCCGCCTTCCATGCGGCTTGCCCAGCAATTCAGAGCGGCTGGTATCGAATTGCCCACTGCATTGACGCCAGAGGAGATGGCTGCAAGTATTGCTCAGTCCCCATTTGTTGCTTCGAATAAGCTTCACCAGCGGGTGGAGCAGAGAAGTGTGCAAGAGACCAGTGAAGCGAGCCAGGATGATTCAATAAAAGTGGAGCGTTCCATTGAAGCCCAAGCGGTGCTTCCATCCAAAGACATTTATCATAATATGGACCCGCGTCTCAAATGGCTGCTGTACATTCTGCTCGTGACTGCAGCCATGCTGCAGCACCGCTGGCTCGGTTTGTCCCTCACACTGGTACCGGTCATTTTGGCTCTATGTGTATTGCCTCGTCAGACTCTGGCAGGCTGCGTGAAGCTAATGAAACCATTATTGCTGTTTTTCATCATATCGACAGCCTTATCCGGAACAACGCTTGATACAGAAGGAGGGAGTCTCCGATTCGGATTTTCCTTGCTTCAGGCAGAGGCAACACTCCTGAATGTGTATCGTTTGTTTATCGTTACTTTGGCGAGCCTCTGGTTTTCATTAACTACGCCATATGGCCGAATGGTGGAAGGATTAAACTGGGTGCTGGGCATGGGTAAGAAGATCAGGCTGCCCGTTGCTTCGTTTGCGCTTGCCGTTTCGTTGATCTTCCGGTTTATCCCCATGATCTGGAGCGAGTGGCAGCGATTCTCCCTTATTGTCAGGTCACGCGGTAAAGCTGCCTTGAAGCCAAACACGGTTAGGGTTCGGGATCTAGGTCCGATGGTTATCCCCTTATTAATGTCGTTATTGCAGCGAGCGGAAGAGATGACGATCGCCATGGAAATGCGGAAAGTACGGGAAAACCCCATGCTTGGCGTACGTTCCACTCTGTTGGTATGGTCCAAAAGGGATACGATCATCTGTGGTATAGGCCTTATTGTTTTTGTTTTGTTCATATCGATACGTAAATGATGACGAGAGAACACAGCACGGATTCATCGCATGAATCAATGCATAAAACGCAGTGTTTTTCATGGATTATGCATAAATGGCATGGTTTTCGCTCAAAATAGACGTGCCTTGGATACCTCAAAGCGGATATGGAGGGACGAACGATGAAGGACAAGTTTTTGCAGGAAGAACGGCGCGAATATACTGATCTGTCTACGGTGGAGTCGCAGCGGAATGACCTGGCACTGGAGGAGTTTCCGGAAGGCCCTTACGGCTCATCGTTACTTTCAGAATCTCTTGGAAAGAGTTCGCCGTGGCGAGTGGATCAGCGATCCGCCCATCGTTTTGATTATGAGAACCATGAGCTTCATGAAGGAGAAGTGCGGGATTATCCAGGTCAGGATGTCTTCGATGAATCGGTTCCTGATCGCGTGACTAAGCCCCAATATTCGGAATAATTCGCGCGGTTCATTGTACACAAATTAAATAGCAGCCTCCTGGCAGAATGTTCTGCTTTGGGGGCTGTTTGGCGTTCACTTCATGTGAAAAAGAATCTACCGCTAATTCCACAATCTGGGTTATTATTGGTTTAGTTCATTAGATGATGGCAAGGACGAACTGACGGGAAATGGGGATGAAGAGATGAGAGAGATGGACTATAGCCATTACTTTTGGCAGGACGAGCAGATCAGGCTGCGTGCTCTGCGCGAGGAAGATTGGGAAGCTCATTATTATAACCGTTTTGATACACCTGCTCGTCGTCTGCTGGAATGTGCAGTGGAACTGCCGCCGACGTTTGCCGAAGCCAAACATTTTACAGAGACATTCTCCAATTTCTCCATTGCGCACGGACGTATCATGTTCTCGATTGAGGATTTGCATGGAGAGTACGTTGGCGGCGCTAACATCAACAGTATAGATGAAAAGAACGGCACATTTAGTATTGGCATACAGGTCGATCGGGATCATCGGGACAGAGGGGTTGGAACGCGAGCCATTCGGATTCTGCTGAAGTATGCCTTCTTCGAGAGAAGACTCAACAAATTTAACGATTATGTCCTTGAAGGGAATGAGCCTTCAGCAGCCATGATGAGAAAGCTCGGTTGCGTTCAGGAAGGTGTACGAAGAAAGGTCATTTATACGAACGGTAAGTACCTTGACCTGATCCTTTTTGGATTGACCAAGGATGAGTTCGTAGAGAAGGAGGGACTTGCATGAGTCCTCTAGAATCAAATCGGCACAGTATTTATACCCGTCCGTGACGTTGAGCGCGCGAGAGATTGGTATTGTGACATCTTGGGCTTGCCTGCGGATGGCGAAATACTGTTTGGGCACTTATACATCGTTCCGATGAATGGAACACGGATTGTGCTGGATAGCAAAATTTATGCTGAGGAGCATACGTTCAAAACGCCGGCATTCCATTTTGATACGGAAGATATTGAGGAAGCCTATGCGTTCATGCAATCCAAGGATGTTAATATAACGACACCCATTGAGCATGATCACTGGTTCAACTTTCAGGATCCGGATGGAAACATGTTAATGGTGTGCAAGTGTTAGCCTGTGAAAGGAATACTAATACGTTTATCGTGAAAATGCCAGCAGCCTTTCAAAGTGAATCGGAGTTTGGTCTCATGGAGACGTTCAGCAATGTCCATGCCATCGATGCCAATCATACGATGATACAGTCATGGAAACCGGAAAGTTAGTGTGGTTAGGGATGGTGGTGCGGGAACATTTACGAGAAAAGTCGATCTTAACAGAGGTGAAGGAATGGAAAATAAACCTCAGCTTGTGTTGGACTTAGCGGGAGTTCTGATTACGAACCTGTCCGCTTCATTTTGGCAAGAGCTTGCAGGTCATGCAGGCACGACTTTTACTATATTCATCGAACAACTGAGCGCTATTCGGAAAGACCTCTGGACAGGACAATTGAAAGAGGAACAATTCTGGATCTGGCTGCAATCGCAATACCCCAAGGTCGATAAAACCTATGCTTATGATTTGCTGAAGCGCACGACAGAAACATTACCTGCGATGAATTATCTTGAACGATGGAGTCAGCACGCTGATATACATCTGCTAAGTAATCATTGCCATGAGTGGGTTAAACCGATATTGCTGACGATCGAAAAGTACACGAAGAGCATTACCATTTCGAATCAGGTCGGATTCTGCAAACCTCATAGGGAAATTTATGAAATTGTACAATCTCATATGGACTTTAGCACTCGTATTATATTTGTAGATGATCAAATGAAAAACCTGAAGCCTGCTGTTGATCTAGGTTGGGAAACAATGCTTGTAGATGAGCAACATTATTGGATTGAGCATTTGGACAATATACTTACCATACGAGCTTAGAATTGCAAATTAAATGAGTATTATAGCCAATAACCCTTTCTCATTCTCCAAGGAGATGGAAAGGGTTATTTGGGATTATCGATTCAGAGGGGGCGGAGGACCGGGTTCATCGGATTACCAATCTCGTGGAGAAGCCTGCAATGGAGGAGGCACCATCGAGAACTGCCGTGATGGGCCGTTATATTCTGAAACCGTCCATATTTCCCATTTTGGATCAGATCGAGAGGGGCGCAGGAGAAGAATATCAATTAACGGATGCGTTAAAAGAAGTGAGCCAGATAGAGGAGCTGCTCGCTCTTGAGCTTGAGGGCCGCCGTTATGATATTGGCAATCAGTTCGGTTACATTCATGCTATTCTGGAGATTGGACTCATGCGCAAGGAGCTGGAGCAGGTACTATCCCCATACCTCAAGCAGCTTGCGACGCAGTGGGGGTAAATTACGGAATGTTTAAGCATCAATCCATCCGGTAGAATCTGGTGATCTACGTATACTGCAGGCTTGGCCTCCTGGTAACGAATGCTTTTGTCACTAAAACGTAGTAAATAAATATCCAATTGCAGCAAATTATAAAAAATATGTTTACTTCGCAATGGTAACTTTGATATTATAATCGCAATATCAAATGCGACGAAGAGATGAGTAAATAAAAGTATTCTTTCTCAGAGAGCCCCGGCAGCTGAAAAGGGGTAAAGGATTTTTATTGAATAAAGACTCAGAGCAGCACATCGGAACTTATCAAAATAAGGGATGGTGTGACAGGAGCTCCTGTTACAGAGCTGGAGTATGGCTATGACCCCTGGTTAGGTGTGTTGTATCCTTAACTCGAAGAGGCTGATATGGCGACATACCGGCGAATCTGGGTGGTACCACGAGTGTTCAATCTCGTCCCTGAGACTTCTGTCTTAGGGGTGGGATTTTTTGGTTTTTCCAGGGGTGTTGACTACACGCTTTGGATTCACCTGAATAGTGTTTACTAAGGGAAGAATCATGAGTCCCAGCAACCAATGCAGGAATGAAAATAACTAATGTTGAACTCACACCGAAAGGAATTGATGATGATATGACAGCAAAATTGAAAGTCGGTATTGTCGGAGGAACAGGGATGGTAGGCCAGCGTTTTGTAGATCTGCTGAATGGTCATCCATGGTTTGAAGTAACAGCTATTTCGGCAAGTGCCAACTCGGCAGGCAAAACATACGAAGAATCGGTTCAAGGCAGATGGAAACTGGCTGTTCCCATCCCTGAAGCGGTGAAAAAAATCGTAGTACAGGATGCTTCTCAGGTCGAAGCGTTCGCGAGCCAGGTTGATTTTATTTTCTGTGCCGTAGATATGAAAAAAAATGAGATTCAAGCACTGGAAGAAGCTTACGCCAAAACGGGCACTCCGGTTGTCTCCAACAACTCGGCTCACCGCTGGACTGCCGATGTACCTATGGTCATTCCAGAGATCAACCCAGGGCACTTGGAAGTGATTGAAGCACAGCGTAAACGTCTGGGCACCCAAACCGGATTCATCGCAGTTAAACCAAACTGCTCCATCCAGAGCTATGTACCAGCACTGCATGCGCTCCGTGAGTTCAACCCGACTCAAGTGGTTGCTTCCACGTACCAAGCCATTTCAGGAGCAGGGAAAAACTTCACAGACTGGCCTGAAATGCTGGATAACGTGATTCCATACATTGGTGGCGAAGAAGAGAAGAGTGAGCAGGAACCACTCCGCATCTGGGGAAGCGTGCAAAACAATGAGATTGTGAAAGCTTCGTCTCCACTCATCACGACGCAATGTATCCGTGTTCCGGTAACGGATGGGCATCTGGCTACGGTATTTGTCAACTTTGAGAAAAAACCTTCCAAAGATGAAATTCTGGAGCGTTGGTTGCAATTCAAAGGGCGTCCGCAAGAGCTGGAACTGCCAAGTGCACCGAAACAGTTTATTACGTATTTCGAGGAAGAAAACAGACCGCAAACGAAGCTCGATCGCGACATTGAGCGTGGAATGGGCGTATCAACAGGCAGACTGCGTGAAGACTCCCTGTATGATTACAAATTCGTCGGACTGTCTCATAACACATTGCGCGGTGCTGCAGGCGGCGCTGTCCTGATTGCTGAGCTGCTCAAAGCGGAAGGATACATTCAACCGAAATAAAAACATCATATTGAAACAAAGAAAAACGCCAACGGTTGTTGGCGTTTTTCTTTGTTTACGTTCTTAGGCTGCTGACGTTTTATCTGCATTTTGCAGCAGCTGCGAGTGACGTCCGAGCAGATAGCCCGTCAGGGAAGCCAGCATTTGCTGGAAAACCATCCCGAGAACAACTGGCACAGCGACGGGAGGTGGGAAATAGGATACAGCAAGCACCGCTCCCGCGCTGATATTGCGCATGCCTCCATTGAAAACGAGTGCCACTTGGTCAGCCTCACTCCAGCCCAGCAATCTTGCAATGAAATAACTAAGTGCATAGCCAAAGGAAGCCAGGAAAATGATGATCGCCGCAAGACCTGCCAGTCTCCAGTTGAAATCGGCGAGATAAGGAGCAACAACCGATCCATTAATAGCAACAACTACTGCCATAAACAACTTGGAGAATGGATTGAGTCTTGGTCCCCACACCGGAACAATGGCTCCTTTGGTCCATTCATTCAGCAGCATGCCGACCAAAGATGGCACGACGATCATCCAAAACAGACTGCTCATAATAGCTCCCATATCCAGCGTAACGCTGGTCCCGATCAGCAGTGAAAGAACACCCGGAACGACAAATGGGGCCAGCATGGTATCGATCAGGATAATGGATAACGTTAGAGCGATATTGCCGCGGTAAATGCTAACCCAGATGAAGCTGCTTACACCTGTCGGAATCACGGCTGCTAGAACAAGTCCGGTTATCGTATAAGCGTCCATCGGAAAAATCAGATGTCCCATACCCAGTGCGATCAGAGGCATCGCCAAATGCAATATGAACAGACAAACAAACAGGGGAAAAGGCTTTTTCAGAACATTCAGAAAATCCCTAAATCCGAGACTGATGCTTCCTGCGAACGTCATAAATGCAAAAAGCCAGGGTGATAAAAAAGTATACGAAGAAAGAAAAGTTCCGCAAAGTACGCCAATGATAATGCTGATTGGAGTAATCAGTGGCATGATGCGGTTCAAGCGCTGATTCAAAGCCTGAAGCATATTCATGACATCCCTTTACCGTGTGATTCTTCCATTATACATGTTCAATCCTATGAGTGCAGACCGATTTGCATTCGGGTATGCGGAACAGCTATCATTCAATTAGGTAAATTACTTCTGATATCAGGAAGGGAAGATGCTCATGATTTTACGTAAACGAAGGCAAACGCTGTTCATGGCAGGCTTTATTGCTGCAAGTGTTTCTATCATTTCGGCTTGTTCTGTTGTAGAGCAGGCAAACGAAAGTTTGAACTACGTCAGCGGAGCAACGAACTATATCGAGCAGGTTTCCAGTGCTGGCGCAGAACTTCAGCAGCTTGCATCGGAAGCCGTAAACAATCCTCAGATAACCGAGCAGATCCAGACGAAAATTGATCAGATCCAAGCGGAAGCGAGTGAATTCTCGCAGCTTACCGCACCGGCCATCGGTGAGAGCATTCATGAAAATTTGGTCAGCTACAACAATCAGTTAACCGAAGTCGTGGATCGTTTCGAGACCACCATAGCAGAGCAGGGCTTTACGGCGGAGAACTGGGAAAAGACCGGAATTCCGGAACTGATTAATAATATCAATAATTTAAAAGATCCGTTAAGCGGACTAGGAAATTAATGAGCCGAAATTTAAATGTTCAGCAAAAAAGGTGCCAACGATGTAATTCGTTTAGCACCTTTTTATATTTCAGCTTTATGGAATTATTCAATTTTACTTGCTCCCAGGCGCTTACCGCTTATCGATCCAGCGGAGACGTGGTACAATGAGCAGGGACGTTTTTATCATTTTGTGGTGTCATACACGATGCGTACACCGAGAGATCCGTAGCTTTCTTCTTTGTAATTGCACTGGGTACAAGTCTTGGTGGAGCAGAGCGAATCACTGCACACATGCAATTTTTCGTTGCAGTGAGGGCATTTATTTTCAAAAAGAGTCTTGAACAGATTAAGCATGCTTAATCACTCATTTCTGATTAATTTACTTGGTTTTATTATAGCCGATAAATTTTGCTGCGTATACAGTTTTTTGACAAGGTTTTTTTAATGCAAGAAAGGAAGAATTACCGATGGATGTTCTGCTTTTTATCATCATGTTTATACTGGGTCTGGTCGGTTCCTTCTTCTCCGGTTTACTGGGTATTGGTGGAGCTATTATTAACTACCCGCTGCTGCTGTATGTTCCCTCACTAATGGGACTCGAGCCATTTACTGCACATGAGGTTTCGGCCATCAGCATGTTTCAGGTATTCTTTGCCTCATTGGCAGGTGTAGTTGCATTTCAGAGAAAGAAGAAGAAGGCAAGAGATGGTCACGCTCTGGTGAATAGAGCGCTTGTGGCTTACATGGGCACCAGCATTCTCATCGGCAGCCTGATCGGAGGTATCATATCCGGTCATCTGGATGGAGATGTCATTAACTTGATCTACGGCATATTGGCGATTATAGCGATTGTCCTCATGTTGATTCCAGGAAGAGGTACAGAAGATTATTCTGATGTTGTGGAATTTAATCGATGGATTGCTGCTGGCGCGGCCTTTGCAGTGGGCATTGTCTCGGGTATTGTTGGCGCAGGCGGTGCATTCATTATGATTCCGATCATGTTGACGGTGCTCCGTATTCCTACGAGAACAACGATTGCCTCGTCCCTGGCCATCGTGTTTATATCCGCGATTGGTGGAGTAATTGGAAAAATCAGTGGCGGAGACATTCCGATCGAGCCAGTCATCTATACCGTTATGGGGAGTCTGATTGGGGCGTCACTTGGTTCGAGGGTCAGTTCAATGATTAATGTAAGTGTACTCCGTTATGGTTTAATTGTTCTCATTGCCGTGACAGCCGTGAAAGTGTGGGCTTCTATTCTATAAAGCAAGGGTCAGTGGAGTGACCGTGACATTTCGTAACCAAATGGTCTAATCACCGTATATAGGTTATGAACATGAGCTGGCGAATTTGATACAGCATGAATTCCAACAGTTTTCGTCCATGGAGCACCCTCATACTCCTCTCATGGATACATGTTTAACATTAATAGAAGTTGAGGTATCCATCCTATGAATAACGCACTTATAGATCATGCCGAGGCAGGATATCAGTTAGCCGAGCATAAGGCAGCCGAGTATTTTACAACTCTTCATGAGCAGCTAGTAAATAATACTTATACAACGGTTCTTACACAGGATATTCATCTATGGCAAAAGAAACACATTCATCGATTTTCATGGTTACCCTTGATATCACGAAGCAAAAGAAAACCCGATTCCCGGGATGTGTATAGATATATCCACTGGCTTAACGTAACAGGTAAACTGGATGATTACCTGGATCGCAGTATCTCCTATATTTACATGAGAGATCTTGGCAAGGCGCTGGATGCGCCCGAGACGCAGGCCCGCATACAGCGTGTTGCGCAAGATACGAAGAAGTACTTCATGCGTACGGATGGAGCCAAGCGTAAAGAACAGCCCGATTTTATCAGCTTGGCGGCACTGTATCGCTGGGCTCAGAAGGAAAACGTGGAAACTGCCGTAATCTGGCTGATTCAGAAACTTAAGAACGTCGCTTCAAATATTCCGAAGGAGTTGGACGCAGAGCAGGCACAACGCAAGCTTATTAAGATCATTCTTGGTGTTGTTCTGCATGTGAATGATGAATTGGATGAGACGACGCCCATCCCGGAACGCTCGAAGAGATTTGATGCAGCCATCAGATTGGGGTATTCATACGGGTTAACCTATCCATTTATTGACGACCTGTTGGATTCACAGGCACTGACTACGCAGGAGAAGGGACAGTATTCCCTGATGATTCGGGAGGCACTGCTCACAGGAATTGTACCTGACATTGGTGAGTGGGACGGAGAGAACCAGGACGTCATTCGGTATGTTCACTCGGAGCTGCGGGAGGCATTTGAATATATCAAGAATTATCAGCGTCCTGAGATGCAGCGAACCTTTTTCGAGCAATCCTATGTGTTTTTTCAATCCCAGGAGCTGGACCGGGCGAAGAAACTCACCAATGCGAACTATACCAATGAAGAGCTCTATATCCCAATTATTATCAAGTCATCTTCATCGAGGCTCATCGTTCGTTCCGTTCTGAGCGCTTCAGAGGATGAAGGCTTTGATCTCCGCACGTTCTATTATGGCATTTACAATCAACTGGCAGATGATTTTGCTGATATGTTTGACGACATGGAAGAGGGGGCAGTGACCCCATATACGTATTATTTGAAGTACCGGGATCTGCGTCCTGATTTAATTAATCCGTATGAGCTGTACTGGACAGTAATCTCTCACTTGATCCATGGCGTATATGATTCGGATGCGAAGACACGTGAAGTCATATTGGATCGTGCAATTAACGGCCTTAAGCGCAGCAGGGAACGACTGGGCCCAGTGAAATATAATGAAATTATGGACATCTTTGCTTCGGACCAGCCCGAATTTAACCATCTCATTCAACAAATGGTTCGAAAAGCGGATGACGTGGATTTTCTCGATAAGTTGCTTAGAGATCAGGTTATTGTCCATCTGCAAAATGACAAAAAGGAAAAAGAAGATTTTATTCAAACCGTTCGAACGGTTCGTGAGCAGATTAACATGGAAATTCAAATTTCCAAACCGAATGATATTCCGGAAATGAAAGAAACGCTGATTGAAGCAGCCAATTACAGCCTGCAGGGGAGCGGTAAGCGGCTGAGGCCCATTTTAACCTGGGTTATGGGTGTGCGAGAGTATGGGCTGACAGAAGCGTCGATCGTTCCGCTATTAAGATCACTGGAATATATGCATACCGCTTCCCTCATTTTTGATGATCTGCCCACACAGGATAATGCTTCAACCAGGCGGGGGCGTTCAACCTTGCATCAGGTGCATAACAGTGCCACAGCTGAATTGACAGGTCTATTTCTTATCCAGAAAGCCATTGGAGAACAATCCTCACTCAGTCAATTCGATTCCGCAACGGTGCTGAGCCTGATTCGATATTCGGCTGAAAAAGCTGAAGACATGTGTATGGGGCAGGCAATGGACCTGAGCTCCAAAGGGAAAGCATTGACATTGGAGCAGTTGAATATGATCTGTTTCTACAAAACAGGCATTGCCTTTGAGGCAGCACTCGTCATGCCAGCTATTCTGGCACAGGTCAAGGATTCGGAAATCGCCTCCTTGAAGAAATTTGCCTATCATGCGGGCATCGCTTTTCAAATCAAGGATGACCTGCTGGATCTCGAAGGGGATAATCTTGTGCTTGGCAAACCAGCCGGGCAGGATGTACGCAACAACAATTCAACCTTCGTTTCCATACTTGGGGAGAATGGAGCGAAAAAGGCAATGTGGGAACATTATTGTCTCGCAACCGATGCACTTGCCGAAATGCCGAAGCGTATTCCTTTTCTGAAGCATCTGTTGGATTATATTGTTGGGCGCGAGCACTGACAGATTTTACTCAAGGCTCCGGTGCAGCATATGACTTATAATGATACTTAACGACAAAGGTCGGGAATTCCATGTGCATGGAATTCAGGCCTTGTTTGATTTTAGAAGACACAAATCTCTTGAAAAGAGATGTTTCAGCAACTAAAATACTGGGTATTAAGCAGGTATTGTGGTTTTAAACCGACTATTCCTTGTTGAACGGATACTATTCAGTAAACTTTGAAATTTCGACAATCTATCACTTGAGTATATATTTCAAAAGGAGAGCTTAAAATGCAGGTTCAAAAGGTCGACCATCATGAATTGTTCGAGCAGATTTATAATCAAGCACCTATTGGAATTGCACTCGTTGCTCCGTCAGGTCAATGGATGAAAGTAAACCCTTCATTTTGCTGCATGATGGGCTATACCAGTGAGGAGTTAATGAATCTCAGTTACCAGGATATTACCCATCCGGATGACTCCCCGCAGGATGTAATCTATGCTTGCGACTTGTTTGAAGGCAGGTCCAAAGAGTACAAATACGAAAAGCGCTACATCAAAAAAAGTGGTGATGTACTCTGGATTTCATTGCATATATCCTTGGCTCGGGATGAAACAACAGAAGAGCCGTTATATTTCATTTGTCATATCGTAGATATCACGGATCGTAAAATGTCTGAACAAAAACTTCTGCACAGTGAAGAGATGTTCAAACTGATTTCGGATAATGCGCAGGAGATCATCTACATTGCCAATTTCGAAGGGGTTTGCCGATTCTGCTCTCCTTCGGTTCAAGATCTGCTGGGTTACTCTCCAGAAGACATCATTGGGCAGAATAACAATGCATATTTCCATCCGGTAGATCTGGAAGGGATCTCACACATGGATTTGACTAAAGGGAATATGCTGAATGTCAGAGTTCGCCATAAGGATGGACATTATCTATGGTTCGAGACCACATACAAGATTATTGAGGATGCTGAGCAAGAACGGCAGATACTAGCCGTTGGACGAGACATATCTGAACGAAAGAAACATGAAGACATCAGTGCAGAGGCTGAACGCATTGCGATGATTGGCAGTTGGGAATGGGATATGGTCAACGACCAAATTGCCATTTCAGATCAGGTGCATGAGATTTTTGAGCTTGAACGCACACATAAACGCTACCGGGCAAGGGATGTTCTTAGGGTGATGAATCCCGCGGAAGCAGCAGCCTTGCAAGAAAGAATCAGTTGGGTTAAGCAAGGGGAACCCCTTGATTTCGAATACAAACACATACGCTCTGATGGAAGTGAGAAATATCTTCATTTGCGCGGGCTGCTTACGTTTGATGAACATCACCAGCCGGTACAGTTAAATGGCACATTGCAGGACATCACCGAACGGAAACTCATCGAATTTAAGCTGCAGGAATCCGTGGAACGTTACACTTCCCTTAAGAAATACAATCATGATGCCATTATCTCATTTAACATGGACGGCCACATCATGAATGCCAATCCTGTTGCGGTGAAGATGACGGGTTGTCCTGTGGCAGATATGATTGGTACAAGCATAAGCAGGTTTATTGGGGTTGTTAATCTAGGTTTGATCCTACGCAGCAACTACGAGCTGGCTGAAAAGGAAATTAACGCCGTGCGCCACACGGATGGTAGTGAGACAGAAGTGCTCGCTACGCTTGCTCCGATCATTATCAACAAGACCAATGTCGGGTTCTATCTGATTGCAAAAGATATTACGGAACAGAAAAAGCTGCTGGTAGCCAAAGAGACAGCCGAGCGAATGAACAAGGCCAAAAGTGAATTTTTGGCGATGATGAGCCATGAAATTCGTACACCCATGAACGGGGTCATCGGTATGACGGACTTACTTCTGGATACCCCAGGACTTAGCGGGGAGCAAAAGGAATATATTCATATTATTCAGAAGAGCGGAGATTCCTTATTGGCCATCATTAATGACATTCTGGATTTCTCGAAAATTGAATCAGGTAAAACCGATCTGGTAGACGATCCTTTTGATCTTGGAGAAATCGTGACAGAGACCGTGCAGATCGTGAAACCACTTGCTCGTGAAAAGGAGCTTGATATTCGTTTATGTCTGGATGAGGCCATCCCGACTCCGCTCTATGGCGATGCTTACCGTTTGAAACAAGTACTTACCAACATCATCGGCAATGCGGTCAAATTTACGCCAGAGGGCAGCGTGGAAATTGAAGTCGGGGTTAAGGAGCAGTGCAGCAATACTATGCTTCTGCATTTTAAGGTGAAGGATTCGGGTATAGGGATTCCAGCAGAGAAAAGACAGCAATTGTTTGAGCCGTTCTACCAGTTGGATAACTTTATGACCCGTAAACCTCAAGGGACCGGTCTGGGGCTGGCAATCAGCAAGAAGCTGGTAGAGTTAATGCAGGGTGATATCTGGATCGAGGAATCGGATGAACCTGGTACAACATTTATTTTTACAGCCTCTTTCAAATTAAACAACGATGAAAGTGGCAACTCTTTTGATCAACTTCAAAAAAAGAACAGAAGTACTCCCCTACGCATTCTGATTGCGGAAGACAATGAGGTCAATCAGCTTGTCCTTAGCCGGATGATTGAGAAAAAGGGACATTTTGTAGATCATGTCGTGGACGGCGTGGAGGCTGTTGAAGCTGTCAAACGCAATGCATATGATATCGTATTTATGGATGTGCATATGCCGCGGCTTGATGGATTTGAAGCAACCAAAGCAATTAAGGAACTTGTGGACCCTGAAGCATGCCCATACATTATCGCGGTTACTGCAAATGCCGTAAGAGGGGACATGGATAATTGCTTGAAGGCCGGCATGGATGCCTATGTAAGCAAACCTATTAAAAGCGAGTCGATTATGCAAGTGATGGAGACGTTTTACATTAAGAAACAAATCCATCGTTCGTGATTTGTCTAAAAAAATGTTGACGCCGCTACTTATTATAGATAAGTTAGCGGTTTTTTTTGGTGTCCTTACCAGCGTCTTTTTTTGAGAAACGGCAACTTTCAATGGTTAGATAACGTTAACTATTCCAGGAAGAATGGATACGTTTGTGTTCAGAACGATTCCTAATCTGGGGGATGATCGTTAATCTGAACGCATATGATGATCAATATGTAGGAAATAACAGTTCAGTAAAAATGTTCTTGACGTTATAGGGTTGAGCGAATACAATAAACAACAAATATGTGTAACGGGTGGGTAGATAACGATGTTCATGCCATTAGGGGATTTGAGATCAATAACTGAATAAGCATGTGCATAGGTACTGCCCGAAGGAATAATGTCAGCGTGTGGACAGTCGTGCTTGTGCAGCCCCTGTTGTGGACGCTATTCATTATTGCGATGCAGAGGAGAAATCCGGGAAACGATTTTGATTTCATATGGTTCTCTTGTTGATACAAAGCTGTAGATGAACATCAGTTCATCTATGGCTTTTTTGCATGCATTCCGCCCATTGGTTCACATGGAAAGGAGATCTTATAGGCTATTAGCTTCTATTCATTTTATATCCTGAGGGAAGAAAGAGAGGTAAACGTATGAAGCAACCATCTCAAAGTTATACGATTTGGTTTTCCCAACGCACAGGCAGTACACTGCTCAGTGAAGCATTAAGTTCAACAGGCATAGCAGGCAAACCCGGTGAATGGCTGCATTTTCAACAGAAGAGTCCAGAAACATTGAAATGTGCAGATCTGGAGCAGATCTGGGAGATGGGAACAACGCCGAATGGCGTATTCGGTATCAAGATCAATTTTGAACAACGTTGGATCGATGCCATTCGCTGCCTGTATCACTTGCCACCCGAAACGCCGAGGGCGGAAGTATGGAGTACCGGTTTCCCTAACTGCACGAAGCATATTTACATGACACGTCGGAACAAAGTGAGATTGGCTGTGTCCTGGTGGCGGGCCATTGTTTCAGGTGAGTGGCATCGACAGCATGGTGCTCAGGCTGGACAGCAAAATATTGCAGACCAATACCATTTTGATGCTATTAAACATCTGCTTGTTGAGAGCAGTATGTGTGAAGCTGCAATAGAAGATTTTCTTTCTGAGTCGGGCATCGTTCCTTTAACGATTGTATACGAGGATTTTATACAACATTACGAGGAGACCGTCCGGGAGGTGCTGGAGTACTTGGATGTTTCATCTGTTGACGTTACCATTTCGCCTCCGGCTTTTGACCCCATTGCAGACGAGATATCCGAGCAATGGGTACAACGGTTCCGGGAAGATTGCCAGAAGGGTTGGGAAAACACAAGATGGTAAAAAATCATGTTGAAAAAGATGTTCGGGTTCAGAATAGGGTTGTTTATGCTGTGCTGCATGATTCGTCTTAGCCATGAAAAGCAAGATGACCAGTTCATTGAAAAAAGAATTTAAATAGACGTAAAGGGGTGGGCAGCATGCCTAAACATGAAAAAAGGTCCATGACCTGGCTCTTGCGTTACCTGAAACCTGTAAAAGGGCGGCTTGTTTTGCTGCTGGTGATGCTGCTGACTTCGACCGGCCTACAGCTGCTGAATCCGCAGATCATCAAGCGGTTTATCGATACAGCCGCTAGTGGCGGAATGCTCACAAGTCTGATTCAGCTCTCAGGCATCTTTCTGGTCGTTGCTGTATGTAATCAGTTGATCACGGTGGCGGTCAGTTATTTTGGAAATGATGTATCGTGGCGGGCAACCAACCAGCTGCGGGGAGATCTGCTGAAACATTGTCTTCATTTGGATATGCGTTTCCACAATGTGAAAACACCCGGGGAGATGATTGAACGTGTCGATGGAGATGTAACGAGCATTTCAAACTTCTTCGCCATGTTTATTGTTCAGGTTATCGGGAGTTTTGTATTGCTTGCCGGCATACTTGGGTTTATGTTCACAGTGAATTTACCCATTGCAATCGTCATGACCGTGTTTACGTTATTATCGATTTTATTTATGGTATTTATCCGTAACCTTGGCGTACAATCTTCCAAAAATGAGCGTGAAGCAAGTGCATCCCTGTTCGGCATGATCGAAGAGCGTATTGCCGGAATTGAGGATGTACAGGCGAACGGGCACGTGCCGTATGTTATGAATCGGTTCTACAAATTAATGCGGACTGTATTCCTGAAAGGCCGGAGAGCCTGGATGCTCCGCGTAATTCCGTGGAATACCACCGTAATTTTGTTTGCCATTGCTGTTACAGCAGTCCTCTTGCTGGGGGTTCATTATTTTATGCAAGGGGCAATCAGCCTTGGTACCTTATTTCTGATCTATCAATATACCCAGATGCTGAATGATCCGATTGAGATGCTGGGCGATCAGGTGCAGGAGTTTCAAAAAGCGAAATCCGGTATGCTTCGTTCGAGGGAGCTGCTTGCTCTGAGCAGCGAAATCAAAGACGGAGATGAAGATCAGCTGCCCGATGGAGCGCTTGGTCTGGAATTTGAACATGTACACTTTAGCTATAACCACGATAAGCCTGTTTTACGGGATATCAACTTTGAGATTAAGCCTGGACAGAGGCTTGGTATTATCGGTCGCACAGGCAGCGGGAAGTCAAGTCTGAGTCGGGTACTGCTTCGTTTGTATAATCTGGATCACGGTGTTATCCGCGTTGGCGGCAAGGATATTTCCGAGCTTAGCATGAAGGCGCTATACAGACGGGTAGGCATGGTTACGCAGGATGTTCAGCTGTTCGATGGCACGCTGCGGGATAACCTGACGCTGTTCAATCCAGAGGTGTCGGATGACATGATTCTGGAAACGACGGAACGGCTTGGTCTGCGTCAATGGATTGATACCCAGCCAGGAGGGCTGGATACTCATTTGACTGCGGGTGGTTCGTCCTTGTCCGCTGGGGAAGCGCAGTTGTTTGCCTTAACCCGAGTATTTCTGACCGAGCCGAGTCTGGTCATTCTAGATGAACCATCCTCACGTCTGGATGCGGCTACAGAACAGTTGCTCCAGTCGGCTGTTAACCAGTTGATGAAACAATGCACCGGAATTATTATTGCCCATCGCCTGGCTACGCTTGAACAGGTAGACCAGATCATGGTACTCGGAGATGGCCGGATATTGGAATTTGGTGTTAGGGAAGAACTGGCCAATAATCCAAATTCACATTATGCACGGCTGCGAATGACTGGCAGAGAGGAGGAACTTGCATGAATGTAGCAGGATTTATTGGACGGCTGTTTCGGTTCAGATCTGTATTATTCATGATTAACGGCTTGTTGTGGTGCATATTTCACTCTTTGCCATTAGCTATTGGCATTGGGATGCAGTGGTTTTTTGACCGGGCCACGATCGGCTCCAGTGATTACCTCTGGCTGGCAGTTCCGCTAATATTTATTGCACTAATAAGGTTAGCCAGAGTGGGAACATTCTTCGCCGCTTTCTATGCATGGATTACATATGTCTTTCACATTCAGGCCATTCTTCGTACCAATATGCTGGCTGGCATTATGCGCTGGCCTGGGCGTAACCTTCCGGCTTCACCCGGAGAAGCGATGAGTCGCTTTCGTGATGATGTGGACGAAGTTGTCGAGTATGTTGAATCCTGGGTAGACTTCTGGGGAAGGCTCGTATTTGCGATTGTATCCATCGCCATTATGGCGAGCATCAACTGGAAAATCACACTGGTTGCTGTTATGCCATTACTTGTGGTCACTCTGCTTAATAATCTGTCAGGGAATCGCGCGCGTAAATATGCCCAGAAAAATCGGGAAGCGACAGGGCGTATTACCAGTTTTATTGCAGAAACATTTGGTGCTGTGCAGGCTTTGAAACTGGGGCAGGCGGAGCAGCATGTTTCGGCACGGTTTAATCAACTGAATGAGGATCGACGTCAAGCAGCGTTGCGGGATAATCTGTTCAAACAGTGGATGAGATCCCTGAATCAGCATGTGCTCAGTATCTGTACGGGGCTAATCCTGTTGATGTGTGCAGCCGAAATGAGAACCGGACAATTCACGGTAGGTGACTTTGCCTTGTTTACATCGTATCTTGCAAATATAGGCTTTAGCATTTCCTTATTTGGGTACATGGTATTCCAGCATAAACGGCTTAAGGTCTCCTTTGACCGCATGCGAAAGCTGTTTCGTCCTGGTGAGGAAGATTGCATTATCGAATCCAGACAGATCTATCTGTATGAGGACCCGCCGGAACCAGTTGAATTACAGAGAGGCAAGGATGATAAACTTAGGGAACTGGAAGTCAGCAATCTGACATACCAATATCCTAATTCTCTAAATGGGATTCAAAAAATTAACCTCAGGCTGAAACGCGGACAATTTATTGTGATTACCGGACGAATCGGATCGGGGAAATCAACGCTGGTGAGAACACTGCTTGGATTATTGCCGAAACAGGAGGGGTGTATTCGATGGAACGGGGAAGAGGTTGATCCGGCGACCTTCTTGATGCCGCCTCGTGCGGCTTACACTCCCCAGGTCCCCCGATTGTTCAGTGATACATTGAAGGAAAACATTGTACAAGGCAAAAAGGGCAGAGTAGGCGAATCGCTCGCGCGTGCCATTCGCCTTGCTGTTATGAAAAAGGATATTGAACATCTCGGTCAGGGACTGGAGACAGCCGTTGGTCCAAGAGGTGTAATGCTGTCAGGTGGACAGATTCAGCGTGCAGCTACGGCACGGATGCTAATGACTGAAGCGGATCTGTTTATCTTCGATGATCTGTCCAGTGCACTGGATGTGGAAACGGAACAGCTGGTATGGGAAGGGTTATCCAACGAGCAAAATGTGACATGTATTGCTGTTTCACACCGACGCGCAGCACTTGCCAAGGCTGATCATATCATTGTATTAAAAGAAGGACGAATAGAAGCCGAAGGAAGCCTGAACGAGCTGCTTGCGACCAATGAAGAAATGCAATTGCTATGGCAGGGAGAGCAGGCACCTGTGAAAGTGGGATGAATTCCGAATAAACAATAAACAAGCCGTACAGTGTAACTCTCAATAAGAGTTTATCTGTACGGCTTGTTCTTGTTGTATTCATGATTGATTGTTTATTCTCTTTATCTGAGCAGCTGCGCAATCAGGGAATAGGCGATGATCACCAGAAAAACAATCGTGATGTGATTAATGGAGAAAATGAACATTTTATGTGACCATTTCTTGGTTTCTTGGCGATCAAAGGTTGCCACGCTAAGAATGAGCCATGCCAAGCTGACCAAGAAGGCTACAATCGCCACAAACGGGCTCAGCGGCCAGAATAAAAAGCTGGAGAGCAGTAACAATACCAGATAGACATTCGTTTGAATATACGTGCGTCTGATGCCTTTAACGACAGGAAGCATGGGGACACCAGCAGCCTTATATTCGTCAAATCGGCGGATCGCAATACCGTAGAAGTGTGGCATCTGCCATAAGAGCATGGTAACCACCAAAGCCCAGATTTCAAAATGTCCGAGTTCAGGTGAGATTGCTGCCCAACCAATCAGCGGAGGAACGGCGCCGGACAAGCTGCCTACTTCTGTATTGTATATCGTAGTACGTTTCGTCCACATGGTATATGGGAACACATAAAGCAGTAACCCCAGGATACCAAATACTGCTGCTGAAGGTGAGGCAATATACAATAGAATGCCCCCAAGCACCGTAATGGTGATCCCCAGAATCAGTCCGGTCTTGGTATCGACCTGACCCGTAACGGTCGGACGCGTTCTTGTGCGTTCCATAATGGCGTCAATATCCCGATCGTACAAGTTGTTGAACACGCCAGCAGCCCCGATGATCAGGGAGGAACCGATTACAGACAGTATGATCGGCACAATGTTGGCTATGAATGATGCATCAAATACATACAATGCTAGACACAAACCAGCGAGCATGGCGATCAGATTGGACTTGATGATTCCGACTTTGATCGTATCGAAGAATACTTTCGGAATGGAGCTATACTCTAGTTCAATTTTGGGTTGAGAACCCTTATTCAATGTTTTCAAATGCTCACTTCCTATATCTATACTTATATATCTCGTACCTTATTATAGCATTTAGTTTACTATGTGAATTAAAACACGTTTTAGTTTAAAAATACTGTCAATTGATTGTGAACAATTTAAAAACAAGGTTTTTTTTAATTGTTAAAATTGAATTTCTGTGCTACAGAAGTCATGAAAAAAACAAAAATACGATAAAAAATGTGAAAAATATGCTTGCGTATTTGGAAGTGAGGGTTTATTGTAGACATAAGGGATCTTTAATTGATTTTAATTGATTTTAATTTCAGTCTCTTTATTATAGCCTATCTGGTTTGTTGTTGTCAGGTTAGATTGTTTTAATCGATATGGTATGAAGAGAAGGACCATTTTTTTAAGTTAATTAAAGACTTTAAGTATCTGGAAAGGATGTTTAAAATGAAGAAAGTAGTAGATGTAATTATTATAGGCGGGGGACCATCCGGTTTAAATGCTGCACTGGTACTCGGAAGAGCCAGAAAAGATGTTGTAGTTATCGATGATGGGCGACCGCGTAATAAAGTGACTCGTGAAACTCACGGTTTCTTGACAAGAGACGGTGCAACACCAAGTGAATTTCGCCAAATTGCCAAAGAGCAGATCCTCGCCTATCCTTCTGTACATATCATGGAGGACACAGCTGCTGCCGTCACAGGAACGGAAGGTTCATTTGAAGTGACAACGGCAGAAGGCCAGGTAGTAATAGGTAGGAAGCTTCTTTTTGCAGTCGGTAAAAAAGACCAGCCTCTCGACATTCCCGGACTGTCCGAGGTATATGGCAAGAGTGCCTTTGTATGCCCGTACTGTGATGGCTGGGAGTTAAGGGATCAATCACTTGGCATCATCGTGAGTGGCGACAGAGCTGTACACATGGCCAAAATAATATCGGGTTGGACGAACCGATTCACGATATGCACGAATGGACCGGATGGATTGACGGATGAACAGCGGGAAGAGTTGAAGCTGCATCAGGTGCCTGTAATGGACTCACCTATTCAGTCCATTGAATCGGAGGACGGAATGGTTCGGCAAATTGTGCTGGAAGACGGCAATAAAGTGGAGTGTACAGGCATTTTCTTTGCACCCAAGCTTGTTATCGGTTCGGATCTGGCTCAAAAACTGGGATGTGAAGTAACCGAGTCGGGGACAGTTATTGTGGATGAGTTCGCCAAAACGTCCGTACCCGGTGTCTTTAGTTCGGGAGATGCTGCATCGGAGATGTATCAGGCGATCACGGCTGCGTCCCTGGGCGCGTTGGCGGCAGTTAGCATGAATAGCGAGCTGAACGCCGAGGCTTGGAATAATGCAGGCAAGTTATAAATGCTGTAAGAGAATAGAGGTAGGTCTGATTTTGTTCTCAATCAAATGAAATCATGGCTTAGGCGGCTTCAAGCTGAGGGATGGTATGTACAGGACGTGTGGGCAAGTAAGCGGAATGTTGATGTTTCAGAGATTGTATACGAGCAGTCATACTAGATTCAGAGATCAAGGCGGCGATAAGCCGTCTTTTTATATTCTTAGGGATGATCAAGTCATTTTGCTGCTCCATCCATGTTTAATATGAAGAGAATAAACTGTTAACGTTTTCATAACATTTATTTGATAAAGTTATTGACAGTACTACTGGAAACGGGTTTAATTATGTAGACCGATTGTTATAATTCAGATTAAGGAAGTGGCTCCATTGAGTGAAAAGTCTAATGCTAAAGAACAAATCGTCAGCACAGCGGCAAGACTGTTTTTTTCACAAGGATATCATGCGACCGGTCTTAATCAGATTATTAAGGAGAGTAGTACGCCTAAAGGATCGTTATATCATTATTTTCCGCACGGCAAGGAAGAGCTCGCACACGAGTGCATCCAGAAAGCCAATGAACACATCATGCAGAAATTCGAGGATACCTTTGCAGCTCATGAGAGTACTGGGGATGCCATTCAGCGATTTATTCATGACATGGCTGATGAAACGGAAGCGGCTGGTTTCACGGGTTTTCTGCCATTCAGCTTTTGGGCAGCCGTGGAGACTTCCTGTATCAGTCATCAACTGCGTGTGGCATGTCAGGGTGTATTCGCTAATTGGCAGAACATCATTACGAAACATCTGATGATGGAGGGCGTTGGTGAGGAGAAAGCACGAGAAACGGGTCTTTTGGTCATCTCTTTAATGGAGGGAGCACTGATTATCAGTCTGACCAATCAGGATAAACAGCCTCTGCTGACGGCTGCTGATTATTTGTCGATTGTGGCTAAGAATGCAAGAGGGCTTCATTAGGTCTGCACAAAGAGAGAAACAGATATAATGTTTGAGGAGGATGGGATCGTGGAGGTTTCCATGAAAGCTGGTTCTGTACAGGACCAACAAGAAACAAAGCAATATAAAGTACTACCCATATTATTCGCGATGCTATTGAGCGGATTCATTGGTCTGTTCGGTGAAACGGCACTTAATGTGGCATTGACACCGCTGATGACCTTGCTCGAGGTTGGACCTACTACGATTCAATGGTTGACGACAGGTTATCTGCTCGTATTGGGTATTTTGGTGCCGGTTTCCGGTATGTTGTTACAATGGTTTACAACGAGACAGTTGTTTACAACTTCTCTGATTTTTTCGATAGCGGGAACGATCGTTGCTGCAATTGCACCAAGTTTTGAAATTTTGCTGGTTGCACGGGTATTGCAGGCTGTAGGTACAGCTCTCTTGCTGCCACTGATGTTTAATACCATTTTGGTTATTTTCCCGATTGAAAAACGTGGTGCTGCCATGGGATTAATCGGTCTCGTAATCATGTTTGCTCCAGCGAGTGGTCCGAGTATTTCCGGATTGATTTTGGCTAATCTGAGCTGGCACTGGATTTTCTGGATTTCATTGCCGTTCTTCATTATCTCGCTGGTGTGCGGCTTGTTGTTCTTACCGAATATTTCGAAACTGACCAAGCCCAAAATTGATGTTATTTCCATTATATTGTCTACCCTCGGTTTCGGCGGTATTGTATATGGATTCAGCAGTGCGGGTGGACATGGTGATACAGGCGGAGGCTGGACCAGTCCGGTCGTGGTAGTAACTCTGGTTGTCGGGGTAGTGTCTTTGCTGCTGTTCAGCATCCGCCAGTTACGAATGAAGCAGCCAATGATGGATCTGCGCGCATTCAAATATCCGATGTTTACGATCGGCTTGATCCTGATCTTCATCTGTATGATGATGATGTTGTCTTCGATGCTGATCCTTCCAATGTATCTGCAGCAAGGTATGGCCGTTACAGCACTGACAGCAGGTCTGGTTTTGCTGCCGGGCAGCTTGCTGAACGGATTCTTGTCTCCGGTTATGGGACGTTTGTTTGATAAATTTGGTCCAAAATGGCTCGTTATCATTGGACTGGCAATCGTGGCCGTTGTTCTGTTCATGTACACAGGCATTACGCCGACAACGGCTTTGGGTACAATCATTACAATGCATGTGTTCATGATGATCGGGATTTCGATGATTATGATGCCTGCTCAAACGAACGGTCTGAATCAGCTGCCGCCTGAGTACTATCCTCACGGAACGGCAATCATGAATACATTGCAGCAAGTATCCGGTGCGATTGGTACTGCGGTTGCCGTAAGTATTTTGAGTGCGGGTCAGACTCGCTTCCTGAGCAATGTATCTAACCCGGAAAGCCCGGAAAACCAGCTCGCAGGTTTCACGTCAGGGGTACAGAATGCATTTGTCTTTGCACTGGTTCTTGCGGTGATCGGCCTGGTGATCTCATTCTTCGTTAAACGGGTGAAGGTTGGATCTCAACAGGGCCAACAAGGTCCTATGCATTAATTTATATCATTTATGATGAAACGATGTTCTTTCAGCTGTTGCTGGGAGACATCGTTTTTTTTTGTTTTTTTGTCACCTTGACATGAAACGGGTTTCATCAATTAGAGTGGAAAAAAGTCAGTGCGACAAAAGTCACATTGACGAAGTTGAAAGCAAATAGTTCATGTTCTGGCGAAATTGGATATGTTCAACTTCTATATTAGAGACAATAATAGTGAAGTGATGTAAATCTCATCACTATTATCACATATCACATAATAGAAAACGTTTTAGTTTTGAATATGGACATGAGGAGAACTCTTTTATGAAAATCATTCAACCGCTGGCACCACATATGGAGGATATGCTAACGCGTTATGAACAGAACGGGCACCTAAACATGCAGGCTTCGCTGTTGGGAAAACAGTCTGTTGTCTATAAAGTACAGGAATACTGTCTCAAAGTGTATACCAAGCGTGGGAAGCTCGGTGGAGAACTCGAGTGCGAAGCGATCATGTCTATGCAAGGCAACCGGCATGTCCCCAAACTATATGCCTATTCTCCGGGACATTTTATCTTGACCGAATGGATTGATGGATATAATCTGAGACTGTATCGAAAGTATTATGGGCATATCCCATGCAACCTGATTTACGATATGTTATATTCCGAACTCCAGCAGATTCAGTCTGGGTATCGGGATTGGGATGTTATACGGTACGAAAATTTGCTCTGGACGGGCAAGGGAGATGTCAAAAGAACCGATTTTTGGCTATGTGAGCCTGTCGGTCCCGAGCAAGAGCGTATGGAACAAGCAATGATCCGTAAGATCAATAGAGTTCGCGCTGGTGATGCAGCTGAAGTGGAGGAATTGCAGAATTATATGTACCGGCACGGACTTACAGTTTCAGAAGTTCGGCAAGCGCTGGAGCAATTTCAATCCCGGCTTTATGAATCCATCATTTCATAGTGAGCCAGCGCCATTATGAAGAACAGAAGGTAATAAGATGACCAAATACGAAAACCAGATTCCAACATCGATGAATATGAGTTTAAGGGCAATGCTGAGCATGCTTCGGGATTCCCTTAAGGGTGGTCAGGAACGAAGACCTTGGAGTCATATTCCGATGGTGAAGAGCGAGTTTGACGAAAAGCTAAACGCTGCTCATCATCCACAAGTGACATGGTTCGGACATTCGGCTTTTCTGCTTGAAGTGGAAGGAACAAGATTGCTTTTTGATCCCATGCTGGGTAACCGTCCATCGCCTGTATCATGGGTGGGTACGAAGCGCTACAACGTGAATTTACCAGTTCAGCCGGAAGATCTCCCGCTCCTGGACGCCATCATCTTGTCTCATGATCATTATGATCATCTGGATTACTCCTCCATCCGAAGGTTAATGAATAAAACTGATCGGTTTATCGTACCGATTGGCGTACGCCGGCGTTTGATTCAAATGGGTGTACCTTCGCATAAAATTACTGAGCATGGCTGGTGGGATGAGCTTCAATTCAAGGGCCTGACACTAGCCTGCACGCCTGCAAGGCATTTTTCCGGGAGAGGACTATTCGATCGTAACTCCACGTTATGGTGCTCATGGGTGATCTCCGGAGATGAGACTAAGGTGTTTTTTAGTGGAGACAGTGGGTATGGACCGCACTTCAAGGAGATCGGAGACAAGTATGGGCCATTTGACTTGACGATGATGGAATGCGGACAATATGACGAACGGTGGGCCAACATTCATATGATGCCGGAAGAAACCGTACAAGCCCATCTTGATGTAAAAGGAAAACTGCTCATCCCCATTCATTGGGGAGCATTTACCCTTGCCTACCATGCTTGGACGGATCCGGTTGAACGGATTACCCAGGCAGCAAGCAGCGCAAATGTCGATATCGCGACTCCGAAAATTGGAGAAAAGGTGCAGATCCATACCGGGGTTTATCCAACTGAACCATGGTGGAGATCAAGCATAAGATAATCATACAGCGTTCAACTCAGCAATGGAGTGGACGCTTTTTGTTTATTTTAACATCGAAACTGCGCTGTAAATTAAGAGAATGCCCATAGCCATATTAAACGGGCGCTCATATCTCACGAGAAAACTCTGAAATAATATCCCGCATAACGCCCATGTCATATTGGCACTAATCCCTACAATGGTTAACAATACAGAGAATACAATCATTTGAGTATGTGACTGGGCAAGCGGCAAGACAAACACCGAGATTGCGGTTAACCCATACAAAATGACTTGGGATTAATGAACTGCAAAGTAAAGCCAAATAGAAATGAATGCGGGTTGGTGCGGGTGTCTTCTGCATTTTTGGATGTACTATGCATGATTTTGAACGCCAGATAGATCAAGTAGATACATCCCAACATATTCAAAACAGGCCTGATTCTCGGAATATACTGTTGTAGAATAAGATTGAAATAACTGGATAGCCGCATGGTTTACATGAACACTGGAGCTTCGGAGAACCGATTAAGCATGGTTATTCATTATCCCAAGTAAATCGGTTTCGATTTATTGACCTCTTTACTAAGATAATTGAATGATGTATTTGCAAATAGACAAGTGAATTTAGTGAACGCCTAAACTAAAGACCTTGAGGGTTACCCTCAAGGTCTTTAGTAATAAGTCATCGTTTTTTTTATGTTGAGCATGATCTTATCTCGGATAATTATAAATATTTACCTCTTGCATAAAGAACATACGTTCGGTCTATAATATATAGAAACATACGTTCTCAAAAAGTACAGGAGTGATTTCATTGTGACTAAGCAGCGAACCATTATGCTCATTGATATGCAGAGCTTTTATGCTTCAGTCGAAAAGGCAAAAATGCCTCAATACAAAAATAGACCGTTAGCCGTCGCAGGAGATCCGAAAAGACGTTCTGGAATTATCCTTGCCGCTTGTCCGTTGGCCAAAGCTAAAGGCGTATCTACCGCGGAACCACTCTGGCAGTCCCTTCAAAAGTGCCCTGAACTGATCATTGTTAAACCTCACATGCAAGAATACATCGAAGTATCCACGCAAATCATGTCCATTGTTGAGGAGTTTACCGATCTCGTCGAACCGTATAGTATAGACGAATTATTCGCTGATTTTACGGGGTCTATGCATCTATTCGGTAATGATCCAGTCGATTTAGCGAAGCAAATTCAAGACAAGATCTATAATGAAACAGGCGTTTACGCGAGAGCTGGCATTGGTGAAAACAAAATCATCAGTAAATTGTGCTGCGATATGATTGCTAAAAAAGCTGAGGGCGGCATTTTCCACTTAAAGAAAGAGGAGTTACACCTCCACATTGGAGATAAGCCCATTCGAGATATGTGGGGCATTGGCTCAAGAATGGAGAAACATCTGTGGAAGATGGGCATCCGTACGATTAGAGACCTGGCGAATACGCCTCTTTCTAAATTAAGAAGTAAGTGGGGCGTTAATGGAGAAGTCATCTGGCGAGTCGCAAATGGACTCGACAATTCGCCGGTAACCGTCAATACGCATAGTACACAAAAGGATATCGGAAACGGAATGACCCTGCCTAGAGACTACACAGAGGCATGGGAGATCGAAGTGGTGATCCTCGATATCTGTACAGAAGTGTGCAGAAGAGCCCGTAAAAAGGGACTGATGGGTAGTGTCGTTTCCGTGAGTGTGTCTGGAGCGGATTTCGACCATCCAACTGGTTTTCACAGGCAGGTTAAACTGACTGATCCTACAAACATAACCGTTGATGTATGCAAGATAGCCAAACGCATATTCCATCAACACTGGGATGGGCAACCTGTGCGCCGTGTAGGCGTATCCCTTTCTCAATTATCCAACGCGGATACATATCAACTATCTTTCTTTGATGATCAGGAGCAGAAGAGGGCCATTGATCAGGTGATGGACGACATCAAGGATCGATTTGGCGACATTGCCATTCTACGAGCGAGCTCCATTACGGCTGCCGGTCAAGCGATCGATAGAGCATCTAAAATTGGAGGGCATTACAAATGAGCAAAAAACTTGAAGCCAATGGATTATGGGAATCGAGTCGCATGATGCTTCCACAACATAAAGAACGAATTATACAGCATCG
This sequence comes from Paenibacillus pabuli, assembly GCF_039831995.1. Lineage (NCBI taxonomy): Bacteria > Bacillati > Bacillota > Bacilli > Caryophanales > Paenibacillaceae > Paenibacillus > Paenibacillus pabuli. The sequence continues at coordinate 1,303,563 of NZ_JBDOIO010000003.1, read as the reverse complement.
TACTCAAATTCATTATCAAGCGAAACCGCTGATCCATGAAGATGAGTGGGAGATGATTGCTCAAAATGTAGATATGTCGCTCAACTATACGTTGCAAGCCACGATTGAAGTGTTTAATGAGTCGGGCAATCGGTATATACATGGGATCGTTACTTCAGTCAGTACCTTTGGAAAGAAAATCAAAATTGAAATGGATCATGGATTTGAATGGGTCGATTTTGATCAATTGGTCGCTGTGAAACTTGATGAAGGAGGGGCGTACGGTGAGACAGACTTCTGAGGAGCTTGCACTTGTGAAGAGACTGGTAGAGCTCCCCTATCTGTTAAGTGCTCTGGAGGTAGATAAGCATAAAATATACGCTTCAAACTTTAAAATGAAATCTGTGTATGTTGACTACCTGGATGGTACCCAAAAGAAAATTGCTTTAGAGATGTACAATTCGAAACAAAATTTAAAGGAACATCATATAAAAATCATCGATGAACAGAGATCTGAGCTGAGTTTAACAGTTAACTATTCCGTAAGAGGTTACATTCATAAAATGACATTATCATGGAGCAAAGTGAAAGTGGATGTAACCTTAATGCTGACTGAACATATGAACGTTGATATTACTGATTTGCCCAAATAAACATAGAGTCAGAGGGAGCATACCGTATATAACTGCATAGAGTGGTTAGAATACATTTATAACCATTGTTTTCTTCTCCCAAATGGGTAAACCGACCTTTGAAGTTGAAGGGTCGGTATTTTTTTATCTCTACGTTAAAACAAAAGTTAGAAGAAAAGAAGAGTAATACCTCAGTGGCTACTAGAAAGCAGTTTCCCTACGTTGGTTTATTTGTTTCCCTGAGAATGGATGCAGTATACACAACGGGGCAGGGTACTAATGTTAATTGAAATTTATAGGAGAATTATTAGAATACATATCATTTAGGAGATCACTAGTCGTGAAAGTAGAGGTGATCTTAATCTCACTGAACTTATCAACGTAGATATATGGCATTATACTACAGTCACAAACGTATCAAGTCAAAATTAAAAGGCATGAGCCCGGTACAATACCGAGAACATGCCAAACAAGCCGCTTAAAAATTTTTGTCTAACTTTCAGTTCTAAGGTTGGCTGCTTTAGGTGGTATCATTTTGAATTAATTCAGATATTAATGTAATAGAAGCTCAACTGTTCAAGGTTGGAGTTCTGCTTGACGCTGGATCTCTTTGGCGCTTAGAGCCTTGTCATACACGCTAACCTGATCCATTTTGCCTTGATAGAACGGATCGGCAGCATATCTACTTTTGCCCAGATAGGCTTCCGAAGCTTGAAGATCCTTCGGATTAAACGTGATCTCAGAGCTGCTCGCTACTGATTTGCCGTTTACATATAAGGTGCCCATGTCTCCCTGCAATGTGACAGCCACATGAACCCATTGGTTGGTGGGCAGCGCTTCAGTCGCAATTAGACTCTGATCACGACCCTGATCATGAATGGTGAATTGGAGCGCACCATTATGCTGGGATGGCGTAAGGAACATATGTCTGGACAAGCCATTGCCGAAGTCGAATATACGCTGCCAAGCCCCGCCCCCGTCCCAGTTTACCCAGGCACTGAAGGTGAAGTCTGTTGTGTCTGTGAGGAGTCCGGGCAGCTGAATGTAGCTGTCTTTCCCGTTAAAAGCAGCAGCCTGATTCTTGGTACTAATTTCTGAGCTTACTACGTTAAAGGCCTGACCATGATAACCGTTCTTACTATAATCCTGAGCAACTTTAGCGAGCTTTTTGTTGTCAAAAGTATACTCACCCAGAAGTGGGCCAGTTGCCTGTTCAGGCACGGTCACGCTGAACGTTTTGCTGGCTGTGGCCGACCCTTTTCGAACGGTTGCGGTCAATTTTACTTTGGCATCCCCTTTGCCGCTGCGTGGCCGGTTTACTGCTCCGTCAGCCGATAGGACAGAGGGGAGAGAAGATTTCCATGTGATCTGACTATCACGTGTACCTATGGTGGGAAGGGAGAGGTCATAGAAGATATTCTCCGTATTTCCAATGGTCAGATCCTTTTTCACTGCCTGCACCACATCCTGATCTTTCATGGCGTTCATCTGACTTCCCCAGACGGCTACACCGGATGAAGAGAGGGCGCTGAGGGTCAGCACGTTCTGCTGGGATTCCGCATCCCATTCCTGGGTGAAGACACCTTCGTATACCACATTGTTGGACGTTATTCGTACCTTGTTGTCCTCCAGGAGGCTCCATGTCCCTGTTACAGCACCAGTAATCTGGCCATTTGCCGCAAACTGAACGATCTGGGATGGCTTGATCTCGGCTGTGATATCCTTCCCATGATTAACCCACTGGTATGAACCGGCTGCAATTTGTTCGGTCACCTGAACAGCATCGCTCTCCATGCCTGCATAACGGTAGGGAGATACGACTGGCCATCCTTCGGAATTCATATGCATCTCATGAACCCGTACCTCATGCTCTTCTCCGCGATTCGGAAAGCGGGAGTGGAAGATGAGGAAGTGCTTGCCGGTCTCTTCATCATAATAAGCGGAGTTGTGTCCTGGAGATACATACCCTGTCCCCTGGCCGGTGCCGGGGTCGCCGATCTGTCTTTCGAACAGGTAGTTCCCGAGCAGTTTTACGCCAAATGGCTCAATGGATTCATCATCAAACAAAGGCTTATCCTTGTCTGCCATGACCTTGATCATATCGTTGCCTTCAGCATCGTAGAAGGGACCATCCGGTGTTTTGGAGCGGGCAACGCGAATATTATATCCACCGTCAGCAGCGAGTCCGCCATAAGACAAGTACAGATAATAATAGTCGGTCTCGGGACTGTAGAGCATATAAGGGGCCTCAATCCGGCTGTGGTTGCCACCGGTCAGCTTTTTGCCGTAACCTTGATTAGGCAGCGGTTTACCGGTTGTTTCGTCCATCTCCAGAATGAAAATCCCCCCGGAGTAAGAACCGTATACCATCCATAGCTTGCCGTCTTTATCAAAAAACACATCCGGATCGACTACGTTAGGATGCTTGGTCGCATCGTAAATGGTACCATCTTCGCTAATTTCGTCCCACATGCCTGATTTCAGCAATAGGCCCTGATCCTTGTATGGTCCTTCAATGTTGTCTGCTACGGCGACTCCAAGGGCGGATCGGGGAGAATCCCCTTTGCATGCATTGTAATACATATAGAATTTGCCATCTGCCAGCTGAATGACATCTGCTGCCCAGAGTGTATCCGTCTGAGCCCATTGCAGAGCCTCGGCGAATTCCTTGGTCACATTAGGAACGACAGGATTGTCATCCGTAACGCCTGAAGCAACGGAATCCCAGCTGATCAGATCTTTGGACTTAGCCACCTGGAGATGTGAGCCGAAGACATAATACGTATCATCTACCTTGATGACAGAAGGATCATGAACGGAAACGTTCTTAAACGCAGGTGCCTGATTTTTGTTTAATAGGGTGGAACTTTGCGAATTGAAAGCAGTTGAGGCTGTATTGTCCGCCAAAGCGGAGACTGGCGATAGAGCTGGTGCAGAGAGTAGTGCCGTACTAAGTGCAATGACCAAATAACGCTTCATACGTGTCTCCTTTCTTCATTCACAAAATAAAAACAAGTAAAATGACAACAGATGAACGTAGTAAGTGCAGTCCTCCTTTCAGCTAATGTTCGAATCAAGCGCTTACATTTGCTATAATATCAATTAATTTATATTTTTGTAAACCATGTTGTTGAAACCGGTTATAAAAAGCGAAGTGAATGGCTGAAGTGTGAATTTATTTTGAATTTAATGCTGATTTGAAGTTTTCTGTTGAAAATCGAATTCGAAATGAGTACTATAACGAGTATATAATATATTTATAAATTTATTAATGATTCATGTTTTTGTGAATTAATTGATGATCTACATAGGAGGCATAACGATGAGCAGTTATCAGGATCAGATCATTGCACACTACAAGTTTGAGGATGCGAACAACATCGGTAAGGATTATTCTGGCCAAGGCAAGGATGGCATTGCTGCAGGTCATTCGGTACCAACGGTGGCGAAAGTGAGCGGGAGGGATGCGGCTACCTTTGCAGGTGGTGACAATGGAAGGTCTTATCTGCAGTTACCATCCGATGTATTTCAAAATGTAAGCGATAAAACAGGCATCACTGTGTCAACCTGGGTGAATCTGAACAAGGGGTCCACTGTGTGGGAACGCATTTTTGATTTCGGTAAAGGAGAACAGGGCCCCTATCTGTTTTTGACGAGACAACTAAGGGGAACGCTGTCTGCAGAAGGTGATCTGGTTGTGGATCCGGGCCGAGGATTTGCTACGGGGGAATGGATGCATATAGCATTGTCGGTGGCTGGCACTCGTGGAGGTACGCTTAGCAGTGCTGGCCCGATTGTCTATGTGAATGGAGAGAAAATTGCGGATGGCTCCATCAGCCAGACGTCCAGTGGAAACTATGCGAAGCTGCGCAGATGGTTCGATTCATTCACGGATCCGGCCAATTATAGTCAGAATTACATTGGGCGCTCTCAGTATGCAGCCGATGCGGATTTTGCCGGATCGCTGTCCGACTTTCGGATTTATCAGGCCGGACTAACCATGGATGAAGTCATCGAAGTCATGTGTGAATCATTGACCGATGAAGAGATTATCAAGTTGGCAGCAGATAAATATTTGTCGTTTCCGACCCAAATCGTTACCAAGAACATTTCGCTGCCTGTTGACTTGCTTGGTGGCAAAGTGAAGGTCCATTGGCAGTCCAATCGTCCTGAGGTGCTGTCGCATGATGGAGAAGTACAGTCCATGAACTCGGCACAGGAAGCAAGCCTGAATGCGATTTTGAGTAAAGGCGAGAACACGCTGAGTAAAAGTTTTGACGTATCCGTACTGCCTGAGGAACTCCCGCCCTATACCATAACGGTCCATGGGGAGCAGAAAGTCGCTGATATCAGCGAGGTCATGTACGGTCTGTTCTACGAGGACATTAACAATGCGGCAGATGGCGGGATCTATGCCGAGCTAGTTCAGAACCGTTCTTTTGAATCTTTTGCATTCGATACGTACTCGCATGCCTCCGGTGAATGTGGATGTTCGACGGGACGGAACCGGGATCCTTTGTTCGCCTGGTCTGGTGATACAGATAAGATGATTGTACAGCATGAAGGCGGATTGAATACACATTTCCAACTGGATGACCCCGATGCGAATGCATACTATGTGACGGTTCAGGATGGTGCGACGATTCGGAATCGTGGTTTCTCGGATTCCAATCAGCATTGTGCCATGTCCATTAGGACAGGGGAACAGTACGATTTCACCATCTGGGCAAAAGCGGAATCTGAAGGTATGATCATCGTTCAACTGCAGGATGTCTCGGGGGCAGCTATCAGTGATTCCGTCTCTCTTCATGTGGACGGAGGAGGCACTTGGAAAAAGTATGGTGTAGTCCACGCGGATGTGGAGGTGACCAATCAGGAAGTTGTTCTTACAGGAACAGAGACAGCACTTGGACAGCTTGTACTTACGTTTGAAGGAGAGATATCCATCGATATGGTGTCTTTGATCCCGCGGGATGTATGGGGGGCAGATCCTGGTGAGGAAGGCATCCCCGCATCAGCACATGCGAACTACAAGGGAAACCCGAACTATCGACTGAGGAAGGATCTGGTTCAGGCTCTTGTCGATATGCATCCCAAGTTTCTGCGTTTTCCGGGAGGCTGCATCTCGGAGGGGTCTTTTATCTGGGATAATGTGTATGACTGGAAGGATTCTGTTGGACTGGTTGAGCTGCGCAAAGAGAACTACAATGTCTGGGGTTACATGATGACGATGGGGCTTGGATACATGGAGTACTTCCAGCTCGCGGAAGATTTGAATGCCGCGCCGGTTCCCGTCATGGCCTGTGGAGTTCTGTGTCAGGCACGTTCGGATTACGCACATCCGGCTGGCGGCGCATTAAGAGAATATTACATCAAAAACTTCACCGACCTGATTGATTTTGCCCTCAGTACAGATGTTGAACATAACGAATGGGCGGCAATACGTAGCCAAATGGGGCATCCTGAGCCGTTTGATCTACGCTATCTTGGTGTGGGCAACGAGAACTGGGGAACCGAATTTTTCGCCAATTTCGAAGTGTTCAAATCATCCATTGATGATTATATGAAGCTGAACTATCCGGATCATGAATTGCATATTATTTCAACGGTTGGTGCACAGGCGGACGATGATGCTTACCAACAAGGGTGGAAATTCCTGAGCGGTAACCTTACGGGATCGGCCCAAGTTGCGTTTGCAGACGGACAGAAGGTCATTGAAGAAACGGTAACCTGGTATGAGAAGCAGGACGATTACATGGACACCATTGCAGACGAGCACTATTATCGGTCCAATGATTACTTGCTGAATAACGTGGATCGTTACAACTACTACCACCGGGTATATCACGAAGATGGACGTATCAACTGGAAAGAGACCTCCAAGGTGTTTGTCGGAGAGTACGCATCCACGGACAAAAATACACTGGCAGGCGCCGTTGCAGAAGCAGCGGTAATGACAGGGTTCGAAAACAATGCAGATGTCGTTCGTTTGGCTGCCTACGCGCCATTGTTCAATAAGGTGCTGACGGATGGAACCTATCGCTGGACACCGGATTGCATCTGGTTTGACGATGAGACCGTATGGTATACACCGAACTACTACGTTCAGCGCCTTTTTGCCAAATACGTTGGAGATCAAGTGATCGGCACTTCGTTTAAGACGTATAGCAAAGGTAAACAGGTGGAGCTCATCCCTCATGGAGGGATTGAGATTGCAACCGGTAATGCAGACATCGTCGTGAAACGCGTCACGGTCACATCCAATCAGGATGGCAGTGTACTGTTGAGTGAAGATTTCAGGGAGCAGACGGAGCTGAGTGAGGCGTGGGGCCTAATTCCTGGTTCAAATGGTTGTTCGCTTGAAGCCGGAAACGGCCTGATTCTGAAGGCACAAGCCAGCGGACTGAACGGGATATATCTTCTCAATGAAGAATGGACCAATTACAAGGTGCAGGTGGAAACCAAGCGCTTGTCGGGTGATGACGGTTTCTATGTCGGCGTGGGACTTACGGATATTTCGCCTGACAAGAAGGATGTCATTGAATATGCGATTGGCTACGGTGGCGATGCAACGGGAGTAAAAGTGTATAAACAAGGTATCGAAGGATATACTCTCGGTGATTACTCTTCAAGTTCAGCAGCGGGTAACCTGAGAGCTGCCAATTATGAAGCGCTGGAGAGCGGTACCGATTATACGATCACTGTCAATTATGGCGGCGATACAGGGAAGAACTTGATCTGCTCCTACACAGACGGACATACAACCAGCAAAGTGCTGGATTACAAGCTCGAGGCTTATAATCGCGAGGTGTTCCATTCGGTGACGAGAGATCAGCAGCATGTATATGTGAAACTGGTGAATGCCGATAGTGTGGACAAAGCTACCCAGGTCTGTATTAAGGATCTGAAGGTGAGTTCTGCAGCACGGTTGATTACTCTAAGTGGAGATCAGGCATGGGTTCATGTTCCGAATGTGAACCAGAAGAATGATGAGAAAGTGGTTCCGCAGGAACAGGAGATCGGACTGGACGGTGAATCCGTGGTTCTTCAGTTACCGGCTTATTCCGTCAATGTATTAATTCTGGATTTGTAATATCATTCATGCTCCTCCCCTGAAAGAGAACGCTTATCATGAAGAAACCGCGATATTCGCGGTTTTTTTATGTTTCCAAATAGAGAGTCAACAGAAGATACCTAAAGTAAATAACCTACACTATTGCCTCGGATTGCCTGATCCTATAATGAGTTTGAAGGAGGAGACAGCTCATGCGTTCCAACTACAAACAATTTATCAGAAATATTCCGCTTCATCTTATGATTCTGCCAGGACTGATCATCATTATTGTATTCGGTTACATTCCGATGGCAGGACTTTCCATTGCCTTTCAAAATTTCTCTCCGATTGCCGGATTCAAAAACATGAACTGGGTAGGCTTCGATAACTTCAGATACCTGTTTGATCTTCCGGGGTTTGGCCAGGTCGTGTGGAATACGGTATTCATCTCGGTCATGAAAATAATATCCGGTCTTGTGATTCCGGTACTCGTCGCCTTGCTGCTCAACGAAGTACGCAAAACCGGATTTAAACGAACGATTCAAACGGTCATTTATATGCCTCACTTTTTTTCGTGGGTCATTCTGGCCGGCATTATCGTGGATGTGTTATCCCCGAGCAGTGGGATTGTAAATATGCTGCTCAAGGCACTCGGGATGGAGCCCATTCAATTTCTGGCCAGCAACGATTGGTTTCCGTACATACTTGTTATTACTGATCAATGGAAAGAGTTCGGTTTTGGCACCATCATTTATTTGGCAGCACTGACCAGCATTGATAAGTCTCTCTACGAAGCCGCCGTTATGGACGGGGCAGGGAGATGGAAGCAGACCTGGCATATTACGCTGCCCGGGATTCGTCCCATCGTCATTCTAATGGTAACCCTGAGTCTTGGAAACGTACTTAACGGTGGGTTTGATCAGGTGTTCAATCTGTACAACCCGCTCGTCTATGAATCTGGTGATATCCTGGATACGATGATCTATCGAATCGGTTTGCAGGATGCCCAATATTCGGTTTCTACGGCGCTTGGTCTCATTAAGTCTGTGGTTTCATTCATCTTTATCGGACTTGGTTATTTCCTGGCCTATCGGTTCGCCAATTATCGCATATTTTAGAAAGGAGGCAGGATCATGCACCATGCATCGAAAGCCTATCGCTGGTTTTTAGGTTTTAACTACGTCATCCTGACGATTCTTGCCTTGCTCTGCCTGTTTCCGATCGTGAATATTTTGGCGATATCCTTTAGTTCGAGTGATGCAGTCAAAGCAGGGAATGTTACGTTCTGGCCCGTGGATTTTACGTTATCATCCTATAAGTACATTTTGGAAAATCAACAGTTCCTTAACTCCTTTGGCACGAGTCTGCTTCGCGTGGTATTGGGAGTTGCCACGAATCTGATCTTCACGATCCTTGTGGCTTTTCCTCTCTCCAAAGAGGCTTCCAGGTTTCGTTCCAGAACATTCTATGCCTGGTTATTTGTATTCACCATGCTGTTCAGTGGAGGATTGATCCCGGGTTATCTGGTCGTCAAGGAAGCAGGTCTGCTGGATTCGATCTGGGCGCTGATATTACCGGGGGCCGTGCCCATCTTCAATGTGCTGCTGATGCTCAATTTTTTCAGAGGATTGCCCAAAGAGCTGGAGGAAGCGTCCTGGATGGATGGTGCAGGGCATTTCCGTACACTGTGGAGTATCTATCTGCCCATTTCTTTGCCGAGTATCGCAACCATAACGTTGTTTGCCATGGTAGGGCACTGGAATGCCTGGTTTGATGGCATGATCTATATGAAGAGTCCGGAACACTATCCGCTCGCTACGTATCTGCAATCCATGCTGCAGCAAGTGACGATGATTCAGAGTGAAATGATGACGCTGGAGGATGCAACGCTGTTAAGCCAGGTGTCCGATCGAACGACCCAAGCGTCCCAGATTTTTTTATCCGTGATACCCATTCTGCTCGTCTATCCATTTCTGCAACGGTATTTTGTCCATGGGCTTGTTGTCGGCAGTGTAAAGGGATAAGATCGGTAGGAGGAAAACCGAGTAGAGGAGCCGATTTCCGGCTCCTTTTTTTCTACTTGAGGAGAGGAGTGGATGGGGCAATGAGATTAGTAGGGGGAAGCTGGAAGACCAACTCCATTGTGGTCAAACTGATGACTGCATTTGTGTTGGTTATTCTCCCGCTGTATGGAAGTAGCCTTGTAATTACACAGTATAGCTCCGAGCAAATGCAGACCGAAGTGGAAAATGCACATGATTCCAAGCTGCACTTCTACCACAATCATCTGCAATTCGAATTGGAGCGAATGAGCGGTCTCGTCAATGAATTTTCGTTCGATGAACCGATGTCTACGCTAAGTACAAGAGCACCCATTATGAGCCGGTATGAGATTACATCCAGTCTGAATGATATACATAAGAAACTTAGTCAGATCATGGTGACAAGTCCATACATCAGTGATGTTGTGTATTATGTGCCTGCGCTTCATAAGCGGGTAAGTGCAGTGGATGGGATCCGCAGCGTCGAGGACGACGAGTGGAAAGATCTGCTTGCAACGATGGGGAATCTGAATGGGGAGTTATCCGCTTCAATGGATGATCTCTATTTCCTGAAGAGCAACCCGTACAATATGAATCACGAGGAGCCGCCCAATTTTATATTGGGGATACGCTTATCTGCGGATGAGTTGAAAAAGAGGCTGCAGCAGCTGTCGGAAACGGGTGGAAGTGATATTACGCTTAGCTTTGGTGACAAGCATGAAGTGGTCATTTCCTCATCAGAGCAGGCTGTCTCGACTGGACTATTGCAGATGCTTCCAACGGAATCGCAGGATGCGCTGCAGGTGATGAGATACCAGTCCGATCATCATTTGTATTACTCGCTCTATGATGCGGATCATTCATTCACGCTAACCTCCAGCATTGCTGAAGAAGTGCTTCAGGCGCCGCTGGAACGATATAAGCTATGGTTATGGATGTTAACCGTGATGTCGATGGTCATTATTATCATCTTCTCGTTATCTGTTTACAAATCGATCCACAAGCCGTTATCTGCACTCGTCAAAGGATTCAGGATGGCGGAACAGGGGCAGCCGGACATCCGCATTCCGCACTCAAGAAGGGATGAATTCGGATATTTATACTCTCGTTTTAACCATATGATAGAGCGCTTACATCTTCTGATCGAGGAAAATTATGTTGCTAGAATACGAACGAGTGAAGCGGAGCTCAAACATCTTCAATCCCAGATTCAGCCTCACTTTCTATATAACAGTCTTTTCAGTATTAAACAGATGGCTGAGGTGGAGAACGTTGAATTAATCCAGGAGTTTACCGATTATCTGGGCCAATATTTCAGGTATATGTCCCGTGACTCCCATGCAGAAGTCTCGCTCGGTGAGGAGGTAGACCATGCAATGGTCTATGCTGCGATTCAGAAGATCCGATTCGGATCAAGGGTACAATTGCTCATTGAGGATATGAACCTCGTGTACCGTTCCATCACGATCCCAAGAGTCATTGTTCAGCCGATCGTGGAGAATGTCTTCGAACATGCAATTGCCAAACGAAGTCAGGGAGGTATCCTGAAGCTCTCTTATCAGACGGCGGAGGGCAGGCTGTCTATTATGATTGAAGATGATGGTGATCAGTTAACGGATGAGATGTTAGCTGAGCTTGATCAGTCCTTTGGGGAACCCGCGCAGAGACAGGAAGATGAGGAAATTACGGGGCTTATTAATGTGAACCAAAGGCTGAGAATTAAGTTTGGTGCAGAGTATGGTCTCGCTGCAAGACGTAGTGAATTGGGTGGCTTATGCATTGTCGTGAATGTTCCATGGAAAGGGGAGCTGCCTCATGCAGCGGATGCTGATCGTAGATGACGAACCGGTGATTTTGGATGGATTATATGCTTTCTTTGAGAAAGCGAATTTTCAAGATCTGGAGATTATTAAGGCTTATTCTGCCTTTGAAGCGATCGAGTGGTTAAATTCCGTGAAGGTGGATATCGTGCTTAGCGACATCTGTATGCCTGGAATGGATGGCATGGAGCTGATTGAAAAAATCATGGACCGGTGGCCTAGATGCAAAGTATTGCTGCTGACAGGCCATAACGAATTCGATTATGCACATCAGGCCATACGCAATCCCTGTGTGGTGGATTATCTCCTCAAGACGGAGGGCATGAGTCATATTCGTACGGCAGTAGAACGTGCTTTGGCACAAATTTCGGAAGAAAATGATTTCAGGTACCAGAATGCCTGGTTCCGCAGCAAGCTGCCAAGAGCCTTGCCCCAGCTGCAGCGCCAGTTAATGCTTGATCTTATGAAGCGAACGGAAAGGCATGATGTTTCCGCGCTTCAGGAGGAACTGGATGCTGTACAGCTTCCTTTTCGTTCTGCGGAATGTGTTATTCCGGTCATTATAAGAGTGGAGGATTGGAACAACTATCAGACTCAGGCCGATCGGAGTTTAATCCGGTATGCTGTGGCGAATGTGGCAGAGGAGCTGCTTCAGGACAAGTCGACAGTCAAGGCGATTGATCTGGATTATCAGGCCATTGCTTGTTTGATCCAGCCAGCAGCGGAGAATACAGCGTATCTTGTGAATCCACAGGAACATTGGGAGCAAACGCTACGCTTTGTCTATGGGACGCTTGAGTCTGTGCAGCAATCGTGTGCTGATTGTCTTAACCTCTCTGTGTCGATCATGGTGAGTGAACAGGCTGTAGCGTGGAAGGATCTGAATCAGACCATCGCGCAGTTGCGTTTATCCGTTCATGAAGGCCCAGGGCTGGGGATGGAAAAGCTGCTTCGTGTCAACGTGCAGCCGGATATAAACGTGGTACCTAACCCACTGAGTCAGCAGGCGGTTGCGTCTCTACATCTGGATCAGGTCAAGCAGCACATCGCAGCGGGCGACAGAGAGTGGATCACTTCTTTTCAGAAATGGACAGAGAGTTCGAAGGAGGGGCTTCACGATCCGTTCTTTCGAATGAAGATTTACGCTGGAGCAGGGAGTACCTTGATTGAACTGCTTCATGAACTGGGATTATACGAACCCGCGATGGAAGAAGTGGGTCTTTCCCGCATGCTGCATTTTGATATCCATACACCGTGGACCGAACTCGTCATCTTCTATCAGTCTGCATTTGAATGGATTATTTCGAAGCGGAGCGATACCCGACTGAATGACCAATCTCAGATCCTGATCTCTATCCATCAATACATTAAGCATCATCTGGAGGATGATCTCTCCCTTACCCGTATTGCGCAGGAAGTCTCTCTCAATCCTTCGTACTTGTCTCGTTGGTATAAACGAATCACGGGTAAAGGCATCTCGGAGTACATTCATGATCGCCGCATTGAACGAAGCAAGGAACTGCTGCTTGGTTCTTCGTGTAAAATGCATGAAATCTCCGCCAAGGTCGGGTTTAGCGACCAGCATTACTTTTATCGTTTTTTCAAAAAAGCAATCGGCTGTACGCCTCAGGAGTATAGGGATCAAAAAAGTTAAATTAAGTTTCAAATGGTAAATCAAAGATACCAGATGTAAACGAGGTACACTCGTACTGATAGCGCTTTCTTTATACAATTAACACAGATATAAGATGAAGATAAGAACTAAACCAGAACGGAGAGAGCAGAAATAACCTGAAGAAGCGATAGCCCCAAGCTTTCTGAAAGAAAGCTACTTCGGAAGCATACGCTTCGCCTTTATCACCGGATTTCCTCCTATAGGTAAGGAATAAAAGAAATCTGGAGATAACAGCGATCAGAAGGTTGTTCTGCTACCGTAGTGGCCTGTTTATAGTTCATTCTTTTATCTTATAGCCTCACGGGAGGAACAAAAAGGGGGATTCGTCGTATGAAAATGTCATTCAAAAGGCTCTCATTATTATCGCTTAGCATGATCCTGGCAGGGACTCTTGCTGCCTGTTCATCAGGCGCGGGTAATGAAGAGAACGAAACCAAGCCGAGTACACAGCAGGATGCTGGAGGACCACTCACCAAATATGACCCGCCTATCAAATTAACCTCGACGATGAATGAAACGGGTAAGGAATCCCTTGCCGAGGGGGATACACACGCGAACAACATATGGACCCGCGGTTACAAGGACGAGCTCGGCATTGAAGTAACGTATGACTGGATTGTTCCGGATGCCAATTACAACGATAAAATGAACGTGACCCTCGCGAGCGGAGATTTGCCTGACGTGTTGAAAGTAAGTGCTGTGCAGTTCGAGCAATTGCATGAAGCGGGCATGCTTGAAGACTTAACGGAAGTATATGATAAGTATGCATCGGATCTGGTCAAAGAATTTATGTCTGCAGAAGACGGAGCAGGATTGAAACCCGTGACCAAAGATGGCAAGATTTACGCTATGGTTAGTTTTCCGGGTTCGCTTGATTCATCTGACATGATCTGGATCAGACAGGACTGGTTGAAAAAGGTGGGACTTGAAGCGCCGAAATCAATGCAGGATGTCATCCAGATTGCAGAAGCGTTCACGTTCGAAGATCCGGATGGCAATGGCAAAGATGATACCTACGGGATTGCGCTGAACAAGGATTTGCCAATCAATGCGTTCCTGCTGGGGTACCATGGTTATCTCGAAACCTGGATCAAGGATGCATCGGGGCAGGTTGTGAATGGTACCATTCAGCCTGAAGTGAAGGAAGGCTTGAGAGAACTGCAGAATCTGTATAAAAAGGGCGTGCTGGATCCCGAATTTGGGGTGAAGGATTTTGCGAAAATGATGGAGGATGTAAACGCAGGGAAGTCTGGCATGTTCTTTTTGCCGCAATGGGCTCCGTTTCAAGTCAGCAGCATGATCAAGAAAGACCAGAACGTCGATTGGCTGCCTTATCCGGTACAATCCATCGATGATCAGCCAGCCAAAACACAGAATCACCTCAGTCTGGGCGGCATATTCGCAGTCCGCAAAGGGTATGAGCATCCGGAAGCACTCATTAAACTGCTGAACTTCCAGGCGGAGAAAATGTTCGGTGAATCTGCAGAGAAGGAACGTGCAGCCTATTTGAACGGCTTGACCGGGCTTGGTTTTCATAACGCAACCGTGTCCAATCTTCCTGCCAACAAAAACGTGAAGGCTCAGGATGAAGTGGAACAGGCACTGAAAACCGGAGATACATCCGGACTGGAGCTTGAAGCGAAGTTGTTCTACGATGATATTATGGATTACCGTAACGGTAATCTGGACAAATGGCATATGGAGCGCATCTTTGGTCCCGAGAGTTCACAAGGCGTGATCAAGTACTACCGGGACAATGACCTGATCGTGATGAATGAATTTATATATGCACCAACGAGAACCATGAATACGAAGCAGGCTACACTTGATAAGCTAAGAGCGGAAACATTTTTGAAAATCATCTATGGCAACCTGTCGATTGACGAGTTTGATAACTTTGTGGCCAACTGGAAAAAACTTGGTGGAGACCAGATTACACAGGAAGTCAACGAAGTAATCAATGCCAATAAATAAACAAGAAGTGCCACGGTACAATGATTGTATTGTGGCACTTTTGGTGCGCGAATATACTTTTGTGCATATAAGGGCAATAGTGAATTTTCATATGGATATAAAACATCCATTTGTTCGTTTTTTATTTACGTTTCAGCAATATAACTCCGGAGATCGCCGATGTGTTTTTACGATATACGACTTTAAAGCCGATGTCATGATCCAGCAAACAGTTTAGCGCATTGATTAACAATCCACCGGGTACCAGTGTGAATGTGCAGGGCGATGTGTTTCCAATCACGCGAACACTTCTAATTCTTCGCGAAGATCCCGGTACAAGTGGGTTCCTAGACCAATAGATTAACACGAGATCAGGTTGACGGGGTGCCGTTCTACAAGTTCTACAAGCCATCGTATCATCTCTTTTCTATTAATAATAGGTTCTCTATATTAAATGAAAGGAAGAGATAGGATGTGCTGGACGAAGAACTCCATGCATATAAACAGGCTATTCTTATGAAGAAAGTCTTGGAAGTGAAGTCGGATATAATAGAGAGGAAAGGACCTCTAGTCAGAGATCCTTTCGCTTACGTGAACAATGAATACATGGGACGCTCAGTCCAAATAAACAAGCTAACTCAACTTACTTTTTGGTGCCGTGTTGTTTGGTCGGCAGTTTGTCGCTGGGTGTCCCTTTACCGTTATTCTTGTTATGGCGGGCCTTCTCGGCATTCTCATTCACTTTTTGTACGAATTCATGGGTGCTCTCCATGGACGATACAGCTCCTTTATAATCAAATGTGTACCCGGATCTTAATATAACCACCCGAAGTCCGTTATATGAAACTGGACAAGGGCCGGGACGATGTCTAAACTAAAAACGTACAGAACGATACATAACAAGAAGGAGCGGGGTCCGTACATGTTGCAGAAATTTGGTTTTACGCAATACGAAAGTCAGGTGTATGAGGCGATCTTCGCTCAAGAGGAACCACTCGATGCATCATCCATTGTCAATTATTCTAATGTACCCAAAGCCAAAATCTACGAAGTATTAAATCGGCTTATCGATAAAGGAATTGTATTGACGACGATGCATGGCAAGAAAAAATTGTATACTGCCGTGGATCTCCAGTCCGTTATTTTGAAGATCAAAGCGGATTTTGAGAAGGATATTGAGGAATTGAACACCTATAAAATCAAACGAACATTTACGGATGAGCATATTTGGACTCTGAAGGATGAAACATCGATTGGTTCCAATATCGAGCAGCTGATGGCGGAGGCCGATTCATCGATTCTATTTCTGGCCTGGAATGAGAAGATGGAGAACTACCGTACGCTCTTGGAACAAAAGGAACAGCAAGGTGTGCATGTCGAGGTGTTATCGGTGGGAGGACTAGAGACATCCTTAACCCACAAGTACGCATTAATTCCCATCCTGGACAAGCTGGAACCATTGCAGCTGCTCATTGTAGACCATGCCTATCTGCTGTTCGCAGGGGTGGAACACGACTCCTGGAAAGCGATCAAAACCATGTCCAAGCCGATTGTGAAAGCGATGACGGATTATTTTTATCATGATATTGCTCTCACTCAAATCACCAAAAAATACGGAGATCAGCTGCTGCAGGATGAAGAAATATCCAAGCTGCTGGCCCGGTTGATTTATTAGAAAGCTATTCTTTTAGGGAATAGTTTTTTTTATTGAATTTTTATTCTTATTAGGTTACTATCGTAGTTGTAACTTTTGAGGAGGATTCAAAATGAACAAAAAAGTGTATTTGCTTGCGATTGCGGCTTTTGTGGTTGGAACCGTGGAGCTTATTTTAGGTGGTATTCTGGACCTGATCGCTGCAGATCTTCATTTGACCCTAGCGAAAGCCGGTTATTTAATTTCCATCTTTTCGTTGGTGTATGCCATATCTGCACCGATTCTGTTAAACGTAACAGCCAGATTTGAACGTAAAAAGGTATATATGTTCACGCTGCTGATCTTCCTGATCAGCAATCTCATTTCTGCTTTCAGTACCAACTTTTATATGCTAATGGCAGGCAGGGCACTTGGTGCTGCGACAGGCTCGCTCATTTTTGTATTGTCCATGACACTTGCTGCTCGCATTGTGGAGCCGCAGTACAAAGGACGCGCGGTAGGAATCATTACGATGGGGGGAAGCGCATCGCTCATTCTTGGGGTGCCGCTAGGAATTTTCGTGGGTAATTTGGGCGGATGGCGTGAAGTCTTTATTTTTATAGCGATTTTGACTGCACTTGTCATGGTAGCCATTGGTCTTGTCATGCAGCGGGTTCAGCCGGTGCCTGTCGTCTCTCTGAAGCGTCAGTTTGCTGCACTGTGGAATCCGAGGATGTTAGCGATTCATGCGACCACCTTATTGGTGCTGGCGGGTCATTTGACGTTATATGCGTATTTCACGCCATTTCTTCAGGAAACGATTGGTGCAAGTTCAACTATGGTTACCTTTATCTACATGATGTTTGGCATCGCGGCTGTTGCCGGTGGGGGACTTGGGGGCGTGTTATCGGACCGCCTGCATCCGGCAAAAGCCATCGTCATAGTGTTAATTCCTTTCATTGTGAGCATGGCTGTTATCCCATTCAGTGTTGAACTGCCTCTAATTGCGTTCCTCATCCTGCTGAGCATCTGGAGTGCCTTGAGCTGGACGGTTACGCCAGTGCAGAATAGTCTGATTATCAAAACTTCTCCAGAAGCAGCGGAATCACTGATCAGTACCAATTCGGGAATAGCCCACGCAGGGATTGCCCTCGGCACGTATGTTGGCGGGATGGTGATTGATCATTCCACCATTCTGTATAACGGTTGGGTAGGTTCGATTCTGATCCTTCTGGGATTGGCTACGGCCATATACGCGATTAGTCGCAAAGAACAATCGGTTCAGGCACCTGCATAATCATGGTATAAAAAGGGCACGCCAGTCTATCACCAGGGTAGATGGTGTGCTCTTTTTGGTAATCCATAAACCTGAAGAACTGCAGCATGGGGTTCATGTGAATGATTCATTATTTTACGCGGCCGTTTTTAATCACTTTCAAGATAATGTATAGTGGTTACAGTGACGTACGACATTTGGAGGCTGGAACGCTTATGAAAATAGCAAACGCTAATTTGATGAAAGAAATTAATATAAACAACGTGCGCCAAGTCATGAAACAGGTGGAGACAGCAACCAAGCCACAACTTGCGTCGTTAACGAAGTTGAGTGTGGTTACCGTGAATTCTCTGGTTAAAGAATTGTGTGAGTTAGGAGAACTCTACGAAGACGAGACGATTCCTTCCAATGGGGGCAGACCTGCGCTAACCTACCGTTACAATTATGATTTCAGCCGGGCTTTGGTGATCTATATCAATGACAAGCAGGGACAGGATGTCATTACGGCCACAGTCATCAATTTGGAGAACACCATTTTTCTGAAAGAAGTACATACATTGCCTGTATTTGACCAAACCCAATTTCTCGGGATCATTGAACCTATTCTCGCTCAGTATCCTTCCATCAAAGGCATTGGAATCGGGATTCCCGGACAAACGGTGAACGGAGAGATCACGGTAAGCAGTCATCAGCAGCTGAAGGGGTTCCGAATGGCTGAGGAGATTGAAGCGAGATTCGGACTGCCAGTCATGGTGGAAAATGACGTGAATGCTGCCGTTAGCGGTTATTGCTCCCAGCAGGAACTGGATGAGGGAAACAGCGTGATTGGTATTTATTTCCCAACGTATTATCCTCCGGGCATGGGCATTTACCTCAATGGGAAAGTCGTTAAAGGCAAGAACGGCATGGCTGGGGAAATTAAATTTCTCCCCTTGGAGATTGATTGGTACAGTCCAATGGAGTCGGAGGTGTTTGCTGAAACGGTATATAAAATTATTCAAACCGTAAATGCGGTTCTCGCGCCGGACCGAGTCGTTGTTTATCAGAGCCAGGTAGAACCAGAGGCGTTTATACGGGGCTGGGAGGCGTATCAAGCGGCGCAGCTCATGCCTGTTTTTCCTGATGTGATTTTAAATGAATCTTTTCAGGAACATTTTGAAGCGGGCATGCGGTGGTTAACCTTAAAAGCGCTTGAGCCTAACATCATTCAGATTACGTGAATCATTCATATAAGAAACCCCCAAACAGAACACAGATGTAGTCACCTCGTAGATGATGTACGGTGTGTGCATCTGTGTTTTCTGTATGGGGGCATAGTTACATCTGATTCATTTTAAAATGGAGCAATTACCGTTTAAGGCTTTTTCCGTTGGTTCCGATGACATCCTTATACCAGTGGAATGACTTTTTGCGGTAACGTTCCAATGTGCCTGATCCATCGTCATGACGATCCACATAGATATAACCATAACGTTTCTTCAATTGGGCAGACGAAGCGCTCACGACATCAATACATCCCCAGGACGTATAACCCATGACTTCAACGCCATCTTCAATGGCTTCACCAACCTGTACCAGGTGATCGTTCAAGTAATGAATCCGATAATCGTCTTCCACCGTTTTCTCGCCGTCCGGACCCGTAATAAGTTCATCAACTGCACCCAGGCCATTTTCCACGATAAACAGTGGGTTCTGGTAACGATCGTAAAACATGTTCAGAACATAACGCAGGCCCTGCGGGTCGATTTGCCATCCCCACTCACTAGCCGGGAGATAAGGGTTAGGTACACCGCCAAGCAGATTGCCTTCGCCTGAAACTTGTTTTTCCGGGTCAGCAGTCTGGCAGATGCTCATGTAATAACTGAAGGAAATGAAGTCGACGGTATGAAGCAGGAGTTCTTCGTCCCCGTTTTCCATCTTGATTTCAATGCCATTTTCCCGGAAGTAACGTTTCATGTATCCAGGATAACGACCTCTAACATGCACATCACCGAAGAAATAGTTGCTGTGTTCGAATTCCATCACCTTAATGATATCATCCGGATTCGGAGTGAGCGGGTAGGTTGGCATGCTTAGAATCATGCAGCCAATCTGTGCATCAGGGATAATCTCGTGACAGAGCTTCACCGCTGTAGCACTGGCTACAAGCTCATGGTGAATGGCTTGATACAGATCCTGTTTGCTGAGCTGATCCTTAGGAGTGTAGATGCCGCCGCTCATAAACGGGGCTTCCAAAATCGAATTGATTTCGTTGAATGTAAGCCAGTATTTTACTTTGTTTTTATACCGTTTAAATACAGTTGTAGCATAGCGCTCATAAAAGCCGACCATTCTACGGTTAACCCAGCCATCATATTCCTTGGACAGGTGAAGAGGCGTCTCGTAGTGGGACAGCGTTACCAGCGGTTCAATGCCATATTTATGACACTCGTCGAAGAGATCATCATAGAATTGCAGACCCTCTTCGTTAGGTTCCAGCTCATCCCCTTTTGGGAAAATGCGGGACCATGCGATGGAAGTACGGAACACTTTGAATCCCATTTCGGCGAACAATTTCACATCTTCTTTGTAACGGTGGTACAGATCGATACCAATCAGTTTCATGTTGTCTTCTGTCGGTTCTTCCGTAATCGGACCCATGATACCTCTAGGAGCTACGTCCTGTGTAGACAGCCCTTTGCCACCTTCATTATATGCACCTTCCGCCTGATTGGCTGCAATGGCACCGCCCCACAGGAAGTTATCCGGGAAATTAAATGTTTGAAGTTGAGAATTGCTCATGCGTATCGCTCCATTCTTCATCATTGTTTGTTAGATTCGCAGCACTGCACCAAAAAAGCTTAAACGTTGGAACGGGTTACACGTCAAGTTTTACTTTTCATCTTTGGATGAGGCATACTATAATTCAGCATAGGCAGTAGGCAAGAAAGGAGATCCGATGTCCAAATTCGATGAAATTATGAAGCTGTCGGGCTACTCGAAAGCAACGGTATCCAGAGTGATTAATCATTCTCCCCATGTAAGTCCCGAAGCACGTCAGAAAATTACGGAAATCATGAAACAACTTCATTATATTCCGAACCGCAATGCGATCTCGCTGTCTACCGGACAAACCAAACAGATTGGGATCGTTACATCCGCAACCAACGAGATTATACTGGCGTTTATGAACCAGTTCATTGATACTGCGATGGATTACGAGTTCCAGGTCCTGATTTACACCACGCGAGATGATGCAGAGATTGAACTGCAGGCATTCGAAGATTTGCGCAGTAAGCGGGTGGACGGGCTGGTGATTATGACCTGTGTGAATCCTCCCGAGAAACTGAAAGCTTATTGCGAGTATGGACCGATTGTTTCCTGGCAGCGTATGGGACAAGATGAGATCCCGTCGGTAGCGATGGACCAGGCCGAAGGGTACAGACTGGCGCTGGAGCACCTCGTCTCCAAAGGGTACACGCGAATTGCCAATGCCTTTGGCAGAGCCGAGAGCTTGAATACTCAGAGCCGGAGAGAAGCCTATGAATCCTTTATGGAGGAAAAGGGGCTTCCCGTGATGCGCGATGCGTATCAATATTCCGTGTTTACTTCTACAGATGGAGAACAAGCCATGCGCAGAATGGCCCAAGCTCCTGTGCTTCCGCAAGCCGTATTATGTTCTAATGATTACGCAGCAATCGGAATTTTGTGTGAAGCGCGCAATCAGCATATTCAGGTTCCTGAGCAGCTCGCCATTGTCGGGTTTGACGATATCGAATTGTCCCGCGTACTCGGTATAACAACTATACATAATCCGATCGCAGAACAGGCAACCCAGGCATTCCATCAACTGTGGGCCGTGCTGGGCAAACAGGAATTGCAATCTGAGCGTTTGTGTTATGAACTGATTGAGCGAGAAACGACTTGAACCGGCCGCGACTTTCGCGGCTTATTTTCATAGAACGGAGAGAGAGAGAGAGTTAACGAAGCCGATGCAGATTCAATAATTATTCAAATTTGAACCATTTTCGCATCCAAGCCATGCGTTATACTGAAGGTGAAGAACGTTACATAATTCACAAACCAGGATTGGAAAGGTGAGATGGAATCTGATGAGGACAGTAACAGGCCGATTTAAAATTGCGGGAATATGGGAAGGGGTGTCCTTGCTCATACTGGTTTTTATTGCCATGCCTTTGAAATATTTCGCGGATATATCTTCTCCGGTGACCATTATGGGCATGATTCACGGGATACTATTTCCGCTGTATCTTATTGCACTGGTACATTTGGCTGTTGTAAACAGGTGGAAGGCGGCACGCTGGTTTATGGGTGTTGTCGCTGGTTTGCTGCCATTTGGGACGTTTGGTTTTGAATCTTATTTGAAGAAGAGAGACTGGAAATAAACCTCATTCTCAGCATGGAAAAGGCGATCATCCTACTGTAAAGCTCAGTAGCAAGAGAGACGCCTTTTTTTGTTGTCTGTGTTTTTTACAAATTAAATATCTTGACTTCTACCATCACTTAGGCAGGTACTTGACAGGGGTGTGGTATAGTATAAAAAGTTTGGATTACTAGAATCAAGATGTAAAGTAGGAGGTTTACCGTGTACCAGTACAAGGACCAGGAATATGAAGCGGTGCATTTTGACGGGCACGACTTGAGATACGGGGAGCTGATGCGCTGTGTTTTCAAGCAGTGCACGTTTATGAATGCCTCCATGGAAGAGATTGAGACCAGCAATTGCCGGTTTATCGAATGTGACTTCAGAGGGGCGAGCATGAACGGGTCGTTTCATACAGAATCTGCTTTTGAGAACTGTACATTTAGCGGAGCTAACCTTTTTGTCTCCAAATTTACGTCCTGTAAAATGACCGGTTCTGATTTCTCGGGAGCACAGATGGATGGCGTTACCCTTATTCAAGGGGACTGGTCCTATACGAATCTGAGACACACGAAGCTGGGCAAACAGGATCTGCGGGGCATTCGCTTCTACGAAACGGATTTCTCGGATACAGATCTTGGAAAGGCGGATCTCAGAGATTGTGACATGACCCGAGCAACACTGAGCAGGGCCAAACTAATGGGAGCGGATCTGCGCGGAGCTAATCTGGAAGGCATTGATCTGAAATCCCTAGATGTCAAAGGTGCACGTATAGACACGGAACAGGCTGTATTGTTCATGCGTTCATATGGCGCAAAGGTAGATTAACAACAAATTAAAATGGACACAAACCCGTATGAATCTACAGGTTTGTGTCTATTTTAATGCTATCATAGAGCCAATTTCGTTATATGTAATCACTAAGAAGTTAGCTTTTGAGAATTTGTTAAAAAGTTACGAAGCGCTTATTTAACTGTACCCGTTTCTCGATCTGAAAGTAGGCTGAACCCGTTGTCAACCGAAGCTGCGGAGGCGGAAGCAGCGAATGAAGCGAACAGACAGAGGGCAGCGAGGAATAACATGCTTTTTTTTTCATAGATAAACCTCATTTCATTTAAGATAGTTATACTTATCCAGTGTAATCCAGATTGGGGTATTTTTGAAAGTGAAACTTTATGAATCATGGGATTCCGCCTGGTCATGAATAGATAATTCACTCCCTTGTGCATTTTATAAGTGCATGTAATCATGGTACACTCATACTTGCTATATCATTTTGGATTGATACGGAGGCGCAAATGAAAGAAATGCATGAGTTAACATCCATGGACATGGTTGATCCGTTTATCCAGCAGCATAACATGACTTTTCTGTATGTCTCCCGGAAGGAGTGCAGTGTGTGTCATGCCTTGCTGCCCAAGATCCGAGAGCTACTCCAGCCTTATCCTTCGATTGCTCTGGGACACATCGATGCGAATCAGGTGGAAGAAGTGGCATCAAGATTTCTCATTTTCACCGTTCCGATTATGCTTGTTCTGGTGGAGCAGAAAGAAGTGGTGCGGGCGGATCGGTTCGTTCGTCTGGATCGTTTGGCAGAACAATTGGAGCAGATTTACAGCTCATACGCATAAAAAAAGCAGAAAGCTTCAGCATTAAAAAATTAAAGTGTTGTGCTGAAAGCGGTTTTATGCTAATTTAACAATATAAAAACGTTTTTATAGTAAAGGACCAAATATTATGGCTAAGATTACGATTAAGGATGTTGCAAGAGAAGCCGGCGTGTCCATATCCACGGTTTCCAATGCCCTGAATGGTGTGGACGTACTGAATCCGGAGACCAAGTCTCATGTGCTGAAGGTGGCTGAGCGGTTAAATTACGTTCCCAATCTAAATGGCAAGCTGTTAAAATCCGGACAAACCAAAATGCTGGGATTCTTCACGACCAGTGTATCAGGCCCGTATTTTTACAAGCTGGTTGAGTCCATGTCCCGCGAGTGTGACCGTCTCGGATATGGGCTGAATGTATTTGTCACCAAGGATAAGCAGGTCATCATGAGCAATATCATGGGGCGACGTGTCGATGGTGTAATTATTTATGAAGAGCTGCGAATTGATGAGCAGGATATTCTGTCCATGCAAAAAGACAAGATCAAGGCAGTCTTCCTCGACCGTGTCTATCAGAGTGAGACAATGGGAAGCGTCATTTTCGACTCTTATGTGGCAGCATACGAAGCAACGAAGTACCTGATCTCACTTGGACACAAGAAGATTGCTTACATCTCCGGTGTGGATACGATGTTTGACAGCGTGCAGCGTAGAGACGGGTATCTGGCAGCTTTGCGTGAATACCAGCTTCCGGTGGATGATGATTATATCATTCAGGGTTATTTTGAGGAAGAGAGCACGTACAGTGCCATTAAGTCCTTTTTGCACCTGCATTCAAGCAAGCGCCCCGATGCATTTCTTGCGGGTAACGACCTGAGTGCGGTGGGCTGCATTCATGCATTGAAATCCGAAGGATACGAAGTTCCTCAAGATGTAAGCGTAGTAGGCTTTGACGATATTGATATCGCTCCGTATTTTTCACCGCCGCTCACGACGGTAAGGAATCAGATTGCAAGGCAAGGAATACTGGCCATTAACCAATTGGTTGGCATGATCAAGAAGAAAGAGCAGGGTGCAGCTCAAAAATTAGCGGGTGAACTCATCGTCAGAGGTTCAAGTCACGTAAAGATCGACCGGAATGATGTTTACGCATAGTTGTATAAGATCATTTCGGTCTTTTTTTAAATCATTGAAGCAGGCGAAGGGGGTTTTTATGCTTAAAAATAAAAACGTTTTTATAAGTATGGCAAGTCAGAGGGGAGCAATGGAACGTGAGTAAATTAGCTGTTGAGAAGGCAGCCGGTAATAGTCCGATTGGGCCCGGACACAAACACAAGAAACCGATGGGGCAGCGGGTTAGAGAATTCATCATCGATTATCGCAGACAGTGGGAAATCCAGTCGATGATTATACCCGGCATTATCTTTATGATTATTTTTTGTTACATTCCGATTTACGGTCTAACGATCGCTTTCAAGAATTACACGGTCATTGATACGCTCGCTACCGCACCATGGGTAGGCTTGGAGAATTTCAGAATCATACTGTCCGATAAGTATTTCTGGGACGCAGTTGTGAATACGCTGGGCATCAGTTTTCTCAAATTGGGAATCGGATTCGTCATTCCGATCATTCTGGCCATCATGATCTATGAACTGAACAGTGGACGGTTCAAGAAATTTGTGCAAACGGTTTCATATTTGCCGCACTTTTTGTCCTGGATCGTACTTGGCGGCATGCTCATCACCTGGTTCTCAACGACGGGGCTGTTCAATCAGATGCTGCTCAGTCTGGGCCTGATCTCGCAGCCGCAAAACATCCTGCTGGATGCCGGGAAGTACTGGTGGATTGCCACTTTATCGGATATATGGAAAGAGGCCGGCTGGGGGACCATCTTATATCTGGCGATTATGTCAAAGATCGATCCCACGTACTACGAAGCAGCCAAAATCGATGGCGCAAGCAGGCTTAGACAAATCTGGAACATCACGCTTCCGAACATGAGATCCATCATTAGCTTGAATCTGATTCTTACTGTAAGCGGTTTACTCGGCTCCAATCTGGATCAGACACTCGTCCTGATGAACTCGCAAAACCGTGAAAAAGCAGAAGTTATCAACTCTTATGTGTATCGTATGGGGATGTCTCAGGGCGACTTTTCGTATGCGACAGCGGTTGGACTCGGCGTCTCGATTGTTTCCGTCATTCTGCTGGTTACCGCAAACAAGATCACAAGCAAGCTGAACGATAATCAATCTGTGCTCTAGAAGGAGGCGTAAAGCGTGAATGGAAAGGTGGCAAAAGAAGATCTCGATAGCCGGGTCTTTGATACGCTGAATATTATTTTGTTGGCCATATGTACCATCATTATTGTGGTCCCACTCTGGAATGTGATCATCTCTTCCTTTAGTTCCGGCAGGGCTCTGGCGGAAGGCGGGTTTATCTTCTGGTCACCGGAGTTCTCATTGGAGAACTATCGGGCTGTATTTAATGATCCCAGCATCTGGCAAGCCTTCTTCATATCGGTTTCCAAAACGACAATTGGAGTAGTGACTCACGTATTTTTCTGTGCCATGGTTGGTTACGGTCTGAGCAAAAAATACATACGGGGCCGGAAGCTATATGTTGCCATGGGTGTTATCACCATGTTTTTCTCGGGCGGGATGATTCCAACATACCTGTTGATCAAATCACTCGGCCTGCTCAACAGCTTCTGGGTATACATTATTCCGGCGCTGTTCAGTTTCTATGATGTCGTCATTCTGATGAACTTCTTCCGGAACGTCCCGGATTCTCTGGAGGAGTCAGCTAAGATCGATGGCGCAGGAGACTGGCATATCTTCCTCAAAATCTTCATCCCGCTCTCCATGCCAGCAATGGCTACGATTGCGCTGTTCAATGGAGTGGGGCAGTGGAATGACTTTATGACAACCAAGTTGTACATTACGGACCAGTCTTTATATCCTCTGCAGATGATGTTATATGAGATCATTGTCCAATCCCAGACGCAATCCATGCAAAATATCGGAGGCTCGGCAGTGATTGAAACAACGACCAAAGGTGTGCAGCTTGCCACGATCGTCATTACCACATTGCCAATCGTGCTGATCTATCCCATCCTTCAGAGATATTTTATATCAGGAATGATGCTGGGTGCTGTCAAAGAGTAACGGCAACACAAGTTGGATTTACAAAGGTTTGAATGCTTTTCGAGGTACTCACCACATTCTGAGGAGGAATCTATATGTTGAACATGAAGAAAGCCATAGGTCAAACGGGAGTTAAATTGAGTGCAGCCCTGCTGACAGCAGTATTGCTGGTTACGGGATGCGGAGGAGGAGCGGGTGGCTCCGGAGAGGGGAACTGGGTGTCCATTGAAGATCGCTACACGGTTGATCCAGAGACGCCGGCATGGCAGCTGGACAAAAAAGAAGAGGTAACGGATCTAACCTGGTACGTCAACGCGGACTGGTGGAACACCGATTTTGGTAACGATATTGTCACGAAGAAAATCAAAGAGGACCTGAACATTAACATCAAATTCATAACGGGGGATGACACGAAATTAAATACCTTTTTTGCCGGTGGTGATATGCCGGACTTGCTGACTGTATTTGACTCCAACTCTCCAGTTGTGCAGAAGGCTGCAACCTGGGCACTGCCGCTGAATGATCTGGCAGAGAAATATGATCCTTATTTCAACAAGGTTGCTGCAGCAGATACCTTGAACTGGTTCCAGCTGGCTGATGGCAAGACCTACGGATATCCGAACTATTCCAACACACAAGCCGATTATGATAGCGGTAACATTCCAGCCAAAACAGCATTTATCATCCGCAAGGATGTGTATGAGGCGCTGGGAAGTCCAGTCATTGGAACGCCGGAAGAATTCCAGAGTGTAATGAAGCAGATCAAAGAGAAGTTTCCAACACTGACCCCGTTCGGATTTAACTCCATTGGAGAAGGTACAGGTTCGCTCGGAGATACGCTGCAGGATTTCATTGGTGTACCTCTGGAGAGCGAGAACGGCGAATTTTACGATCGCAATCTTGATGAGGACTATCTCGCTTGGCTGAAAACGCTGAACACCGTATACAGAGATGGCAATATCAGTGATGACAGTTTTGCGGATGACGGCACGGCGTTCGAGGAAAAAGTGAAATCGGGAAAATATGCAACGATGCTGCTGGACGGCACACCACAGCAAGGAGGCAATCTTCAAATTTACATGAGTGCTAACCCGGGCAAGGAGTATATTGCGATTGACGGTCCGCAGAGTACCAAAGGCAATGCTCCGACGCTGAATCAATCCGGTATAACGGGCTGGATGATCAACTTTATTTCCAAGGACAGCAAGGATCCGGCCAAAGCCATTCAGATCTTCACGTATCTACTCAGCGAAGAGGGGCAGACGCTGATGAACTACGGTATCGAAGGTGAAACCTACCAGACCCAAGCGGACGGTACGGTTGAATTACTGCCAGCGGTGAAGGACCTGCAGCTCAACAATGCGGATAAGTTCAAAAAGGATTATCGCATGGGCGAATTCATGTTCTTCGGTCATGATCGTCACAAAGCGTTAAGTGCGGATGCTTTTCCTGAGTCGATTAAACAAATGCAGGAATGGGGCAAAGGCAAGCTGAAACCTCATTTTATTCTGGAAAATATCAATCCTGATCAGGGAACGCAGGAAGCGCGTGCCTTGTCTGCCATCAACACGAAATGGAATTCGACTCTGGTAAGTATGGTTCGAGCGAAGGATGATGCTGCTTTTGACAGTGCACTTGCCGCTTACAAGTCATTTTTGGATGAAAATCGCTGGGATGAGATCGTGAAGGTCCGCAGTGAGAAGATGAAACAGAATAAAGAGAAATTAGGCATCCAATAAAAGAAATCCGGAGGAGATTAGATGAGCCGATTCAAGATCTATCAATCTACAGGAGAACATGAACTGTTTGAGCCTGTATCAGAGCAACAATTGAAACCGCTTAAAGCGGGCAAAGAAACGATCGAAGTCAACCTGGATGATCAGCAAACTTTTCAGGAGATGGATGGTTTCGGAGCTTCATTTACCGATTCGTCTGCCTATCTGATTCATCAGATATTGAGCGAAGAACAGAGAGAGGAGCTCATGATCAGGCTGTTCCATCCTGAGGATGGTATCGGGTTGTCGGTCATTCGCAATCCAATGGGCGCTTCGGATTATGCGCGAACGGTATACAGCTATAATGATCTGCCTGAAGGGGAAACCGATCCGGATCTCACCCGTTTCAGTATTGCGCATGATGAGGAGGATGTAATTCCCTTGACCAAGAAGGCGCTCGAATTAAATCCGGATCTGAAGCTGTTTCTTTCGCCTTGGAGTGCACCGGGGTGGATGAAAACGAGCGGATCGATGATTACGGGACAATTGAAGCATGAGTATTATCCGGTGTACGCCGAATATTTTGCCAAAACCATCAAAGCGTACGCGGAGCATGGACTGACCGTACATGCGGTGACACCGCAGAATGAGGCATTGTATGAACCGGGCCATTATCCAGGCATGTTGATGCCAGCGGAAGCACAGGCGGATTTTATCAAAAACCATCTCAAACCTGCCTTTGTCAGCCAAGGCATTCAAACCAAAATTCTCTGTTATGATCACAACTGGAATGAGCCGGGGTATCCACTTACGGTGCTGGAGCAGGCAGGAGAGGAAGTTGACGGCGTTGCCTGGCACTGGTACGGGGGGGAAGCAACGGCTCAAACGAAGGTGCATCAGGCGCACACCGGCAAGGAAGTACATTTCACAGAGGGTTCAGGAGGAGAATGGATTCCCCCATTCGAGCAAGCCTTCTCCAACGTCATGCGTACGGGGATTCAGATTTTGCGAAACTACAGCAAGTCTTTTGTACTCTGGAATATGGCGCTTGATGAAAACAACGGGCCGACCGTACCGGGCTTTGGTCGCAGTACTTGTCGGGGAATCGTGCAGGTGAATCAGCAAACGGGCGAGCTTGCGTATACTTTGGATTATTATGCCTTGGCTCATTTTAGCGCCATCATTCGCCCGCAGGCCGTTCGTATTGAATCCAATTCCAGTCACGAATTCATATCTAATGTTGCCTTCCGTAATCAGGATGGTTCAATTGCCGTAGTGCTCTTCAATGATGGGGAGGCGTCTGAAAATATTCAACTGAAGCTTCACAAGGATGAGCTCTTGACTTTGACAATGGAGCCGCATAGCGCATGGTCTATTTTGATTCCCAATCCATTCTGAGAACAGAGAAAAGCCGATATGCAGAGTTAACATCTCTGCGTACCGGCTTTTTGCGTAATTCCTCAAACGAGGTATGAAACGTACAGATAGAAAAGTCCTTTGAACTCCTGCAACAGGCTATTTACTGGTTTTTACGTTGCCAATAGTGTCGTTTGTTTGCGGAATTCAGTCGGGGTTAATCCGGTATGCTTCTTGAACAGCCTTGAAAAATAATACAAATCGCGAAATCCGAGATGTTCGGCAATCATGGTAATGGTGTTCGGCGTACAGCTGAGCAGCTCCTTGGCCTTGTCCACTTTTTTACCCGTGATGTAGTGTATGGGCGGCATGCCAACCTGCTGCTTGAAGAAACGAATGAAATAGTTCGGGTGCATATAAGCGATCCGCGCCAGATCCTGAACCGTAATGTTTTCTTCGATATGGGCATCGATATAGGCCAGTATGGCAGACATTTTCTCCATGACGGGTATATTCAAATACGTGATCTGCTCCAGATCCAGATTCATCAGGTAGTGGGAGATAAGCTCCATCAGTTTGCTCTTGGCCATCATGTGAGCGTACACTTCACCTGATCTGGCATGCAGAAGAATATGATTGAAGATTTCATTGATCAACTCAGGGCGTTCAATGGAACAGAAATGGGGGAACCTCAGGATCTGAAAGAGATTGATTCCCCCGACCTTTGCACTGAAATGACACCAGTACTTCAGAAAAGGCTGATCGCTAATGACCGAGTAGGATTGAGTGACCCCCTCAGGCATCAAAAAAAGCTGTCCAGGTACAGGGTAGTATTCCTGATCCCCAATCTTTAACCAACCTTCTCCTTCGCTGATCCAATAAAATTTGCTGTAGTCAGGAGTATAATCTAGATCGCGCCAGTCGGCATCGCACCGATTGTAGTTGACCATGAACAATTCCACTTGCAGGTTGGACAGGTAGTTCGTAAGCAGCGTCTGATGATTCATGTGCTTATCTCCTTACAAGGTTATTATTGTGCATCCAAAAGTTAGTGTTCTGCATGTCTATCCCTTCATCCTACCGCTACAATACAAGGGAACAGAATAACGAAAGGGATGAGAACAGAGTATGGACCATACCGAATATTTGCAAAAGATTGAAGCCACCATTGCTGAAGGGCGATTCAAGGATAACTGGAACTCGCTTAGTGCTTATCAGGTTCCGGATTGGTACAGGAGTGCAAAGTTTGGCATTTTCATTCACTGGGGACTGTATTCCATTCCGGCTTATGATAGTGAGTGGTACTCACGTAATATGTATATCCAGGGTTCCAAAGCTCATGAACATCATCTTGAAGTATATGGACACCCGAAGGATTTTGGATATAAGGATTTCATTCCCATGTTTCGCGCGGAAAAGTTCGATGCAGACGAATGGGCGGCGCTGTTTAAAAAGGCTGGGGCCAGATACGTGATGCCTGTCGCTGAACACCATGACGGATTTCAAATGTATAAAAGCTCCATTTCCCACTATAACACAGTTGAAATGGGACCCAAACGGGATCTTCTGGGGGAGATGAAGACCGCTTATGAGAATCAGGGCCTGACACTGTGCGTATCCTCGCACCGGGCAGAGCACTGGTTTTTCATGTCCCACGGGAAGGAATTTGAATCGGATATTCAGGAGCCCCTCACTCGCGGAGATTTCTACTGGCCAGCCATGCCTGAACCGGATCATCATGATCTGTATGGGTCGCCTCCTTCCAAGGAGTTTCTGGAGGACTGGCTGGTTCGCTGCTGTGAGCTGGTTGATCAGTATCAGCCTCGGGTCTTTTATTTTGATTGGTGGATTCAGACCGCAGCCTTCAAGCCCTATCTGAAAAAATTCAGCGCGTATTACTACAACAAAGCGGAAGAGTGGGGATTTCCTGTAGTCATTAACTACAAACATGATGCGTTTGTACTGGGGTGTGCCGTTCCCGACGTGGAACGAGGACAGTTTGCCGATCTCAAACCCTACTACTGGCAAACCGATACGGCCGTCGCCAAAAACTCCTGGTGCTACACGGAAAATAACAACTACAAAACAGCAAATGAAATCATCAGGGATATGGTCGACATTGTGAGCAAAAACGGCAATCTGCTGCTGAACGTTGGACCCAAGGCGGACGGCAGCATCCCGGATGAAGACCGGGATATTCTGTTAGCCATAGGGGAGTGGCTCGGAGTGAACGGAGAGGCGATCTATGATACGACCTTTTGGCGTATTTACGGTGAAGGCCCGACAGAAGTGAAGGAAGGTCAATTCACAGACGGGGATACCAAGACTTTTACAAGTGAAGATATTCGTTTTACGGTAAAAGAAAGCAATCTCTACGCTACGGTTCTTGTCTATCCGGACAACGGAGAGGTTCGTATTCAAGCCTTGAAGGAGAATTCACATCATTTTCACGGAATCATAAAGAGCATTGAGATATTGGGATTTGAGGAACGACCTCAATGGGGGAGAACAGCCGATGCGCTGACGATTACAACGACAAATGTGAAGAGCGAATCGCCTGTCGTATTTAAGATTGAAATGGACTAAGAGAAGGATGGAGCCGGCAGCATTGCCGGTTCTTTTTGTTGTTCCAATGATTATCCCATAGGTTGTTCCAATTATCACAGTTATCTGTTACAGAGCAAGTCGTAGTTATAAAGACACGATTTGAATCTAACTCGATTTCAATTGTGCATAATTGCGAAAATTAGATTGCAAGTTAGAGAGACATCAGACATATAAAAGCATTAAAAAGGCTTATTTTCTATAATTTTCTAGAAAAGTGCTTGTACATATCATATTGTGGCGATATACTATTCCATAAAAATCCAATTAAATTGCAATTTGGTTATTCTATGTAATTTAAAGAGATTCCTACATCACTCCAACGAATCGCAAATGAATGTTACATTCACTCCCTGGCAAGCTTTCTGCTAACGCTCGTGATTACCCTCCTATATGAATGCTTATAGACATTCACTCTCATGATTAAGCCCTTAAATCTTCCATTTCTAAACTTCTAAGACTTACAATCTGCTGCTACCGTTTCGTATCGCCTGTGTAACCAGACCTTTAAAGGAGGTGAGGCTTTATGTAATGACCCTGGCGTCTATTGGTGTCCGCAAAAGGCCATAATTCCATTTTGATTTTGATCGAGAAGGGCATAAGCACCAGAATAATCCAAAAACCGGGTAAAAGGAGTGGAAAAGTTTGATAAAGATTAATCGGTTACGCAAGCCCATCTCTATGGGCCTCTCGCTTCTCCTTGCATTTTCAATTGTACATCCGGTTTCAGCTGAAAACTCCACATCACAAAAAATCGACATGAAATCAAGCCTGGCCAAGGTTTCGACATCCAAAGTCAACGCGAAGTTGAGCAAACAGTTTGAGGATAGCGACTATGTTACCTATCTCGTGAAAATGAAGGAACAGGTGGACACGTCAGCGGTCTCGAAACAGGCCATGGAAAAGGCGACCATCGAGAAACAGACGGCTTCAGCGACCAAGCTGTCCGTACGGAATTCGGTTGTCAGCTCTCTGCGGGAAACGGCTTCGCGGACGCAGTATACGCTGGAAAGCTATCTTGAGAAGGAAATTGACCAGGGCAAGGTCAAAGAATATAAAAGTTATTTTATCGTCAATTCACTCGCCGTAACGAGTACCAAGGAAGTCATGGAACAGATTGCTCTGCTGCCAGAAGTAGAGAAAGTTCTCCCTAACGAAACGCGTTACTTGCAAAAAGCTGAGGTAAACAAAGAAACCGCAACTGCGGCTCCAGCTGCAGATCCTGCGAAAACGGCAGCCAAAGAAGATGCAGCAGATGCCAAGAACTCGGCATCCGCAGCAAAGGATAACCTGGCAACAGAAAATGTCGAATGGAATATCGATTATATCAATGCACCCGCAGTTTGGGAGAGAGGAATCGATGGTACAGGCATCGTCGTTGCCAACTTGGATAGTGGGGTTGATTACAATCATCCAGCTCTTCGCAGCAAATGGAGAGGAATCGATGCATCTGGCAATATCGTTGATCCGGAGCTTAGCTGGTATGATCCACATAGTAACGCTTCCCTGCCTGCGGATGAAGACGGGCATGGTACACATACGATGGGAACCATGGTGGGTTCAGAAGAAGATGGAAGCAATCAGATCGGTGTTGCTCCAGGTGCCAAATGGATCGGTGTGCGGATATTCAATCCGGAAACCACAGATGCCATTATCCTGGACGGTGGGCAATGGCTGATTGCCCCCGTGGATGCCGAAGGCAACCTTCACCCTGAACTCGCGCCGGATGTTGTCAACAACTCCTGGGGGGGTGGCGCAGGACTGGACGAGTGGTTCCGGCCCATGGTACAAGCCTGGCGCGATGCACAGATTTTCCCTGAGTTTTCGGCAGGTAATGTGAGATTAACGAATCCTGGTGGCCCGGGTTCAGTTGCGAACCCAGCGAATTATCCAGAAAGCTTCGCCACAGGCGCAACGGATATTAACGGAAATCTGGCTTCCTTCTCACTTCTGGGTCCATCTCCGTATGATGAGATTAAGCCGGAAGTCTCAGCACCAGGTGTCAATATCCGATCCGCTGTTCCAGGCGGAGTGTACGAGGGCGGCTGGGATGGAACGTCCATGGCTGGTCCTCATACGACAGCACTTGCTGCATTACTGCTCCAGGCGAATCATTCCCTGACCGTGGATCAGCTGGAACAGATCATTATGGATACAGCAACACCGCGCACGGACAGTCAATATCCAACATCGCCCAACAACGGTTATGGGCATGGTATCATCAATGCCTTGGATGCTGTAGGTTCCGTGCTTGAAGGCATAGGAACCGTATCGGGACGGGTAATTACCGCAGGAGATGATCTGGAAGAACCGGTACTTGAACATACGCCTGTGAATTCAGCTTTTACCGGACTCGATATTCCGCTGACGGCTCATGTAACGGATAATGTGGGTGTGGTCTCCGTAGAGGCGTTTGCCAAAACGACAGGAACAAGCCAGTACGTCTATCTGCCGATGAGCCGCATAGCGGGTGACAGCAAGGATGGAACCTATTCCGCTACTATTCCGGCATTCTTGATTGAACCTGAAGGCGTGGAATATTATATCCGGGTTAACGATTATGGCAACAACGGATTCGACAGCCAGGTGTATAAAGTGGCCGTTTCCAATGGGGTTCAGCCTGGATATGTTCAGGATTTTGAAGAAGATCAGCTGGGCTTCACGACAGGCGGCACAGGAAGCACATGGACTTGGGGTGCGCCGATCAGCGGACCTGGCAGTGCAGCCTCCGGAGAGAAGGTCATTGCCACCAACCTGGATGGTACGTACGCAGCGAATAGCAATGCCTATTTGCTCGCACCACCTATTGATCTCACCGAAAGTCCTGAAGGAGCATTAGTTTCGTTCAAACACTGGTTTGACCTTGAAAGCAATATTGACTTCGGCAAGGTATACATCGCGACGGAAGACAGTGACTATGTGTTTGAAGAACTGTTAAGCTTTACGGGCACAGGCGGGGATTGGAAAACGCAGTATGTGGACCTGCGTGATTATGCAGGACAACAGGTGTTCATCCAGTTTAATCTGACCAGTGACAACTCTGTACAGAAGGCAGGCTGGTATATCGATGACTTTTCGGTACAATCACCGGATGATATCGCTCCCGGGTCACCTGCAGAGTTGAGTGCTACTGCTGACATTTTGGGTAATGTGGCGCTGTCCTGGAATGGACCTGACGATGAAGATCTGGAGTCCTATGTCGTCTATCGTTCGACAACTTCGGGTGCCGAATACGAGGCAATTGGAAATACAAGAGCAACAACATTTACGGATACGGCTACCGTGACGGATGCCACTTACTATTACACTGTTGCAGCTCTGGATTATAGCGGCAATGAAAGCGAAAAATCGAACGAGGTATCCATTTCGGTTGAGGTGCCGGAAGACATCTACGTCGACCATTTTGACGGAAGTGACGATAATGGCTGGACGCACTCGGGAACGAAGGATGAATGGGAACGCGGTGTTCCAGTCAATGGACCTGCGAGTGCTGTTTCTCCGCCAAATGTATGGGCAACCGATCTGGACAATACGTATGAGAACGGTTCGAACTATTCGCTGGTATCGCCAGTTGTGAATTTGACGGATACCAATGATGCCACCCTGACATTCAACCACTGGTATGAAATTGAGGGCGGATATGATTTTGGCTATGTGGAAGCTTCATCAGACGGCGGAAGCACATGGTCCGAACTGGGCAAGTTCTCTCATAGTTCTAACGGCAAGCAATGGACACCGGTATTTTACGATCTGAGTGCGCTGACTGGAAACGAAGTTCAATTCCGATTCCGTCTGACCTCGGATAGCAGTGTGGTCAAGACAGGTTGGTATATTGACGATGTCCGCATTTTGAGTATTGCTCCGGAGACGGTAACACAGGATATTTCGGTAGCGCTCAGCAGTGACAAGCCAAAACCGGATTATGACAATTCCTGGTACAAAGTTACACGAACCGATAAGGCCGAATTCAATCAATCCAAACAGCAGCAGCCTGAAGCCCAGAAACCTGAAGCAGGTTCTGTTAATCCGCAAAGCCTGCCTGCCAGTGCAACGGTTACGGTGATTGAAACCGGACGTTCGGTGAAAACAGATCCATCCACAGGGAAATACAGCTTCACGCATGTGGCGGGTGATTATACATTAAAAGCGGAGGCTTACGGTTATTATCCGCGCACACAAGCAGTAACCATCACCGATGGTAGTGGTGCAAAAGCCAATTTCAATCTGGAAGCTATACCTCATGGTTCGATTGAAGGTATAGTTACCGACGAGCGGACAGGCGAACCTCTGGCTGATGCTTCAGTTCTGGTACTGGAGGATGCCCAGGTAGGTGAGGTTCGCACCGGGGCAGACGGCAGTTTTGTACTGGATGTGCTGGAAGGAAGTTATACGGTCTCCGTCAGAGCTGCAGATTATTACAGCAAAACGATTAATGTGACGGTACCCGGGAATGGCACAGCCGATGCGAGTGTGGCATTGAAGCCATTTATCGGTTTCCCTGGGGAAATCGCATATGATGACGGTACAGCGGAGAATGCGAGAGCTTTTGTAGCGGCTGACAATGCCTGGGCCGTGCGAATGACACCTGAGCAAGCTACAGCTCAAGTAACAGGTGCATCGTTCCGCTTCTGGAACACAGAATGGCCTGTACCTGGTGGAACCGCATTTCAATATGCCGTCTATGATGCTTCCGGAGCAGATGGAGCACCTGGACGTTTGCTGGCAGGACCGTTTGACGGGACAGCACTGCGCAACGATCAGTGGACCAGCGTTGAATTCCCTGAACCAGTCATCGCGAGCGGAGATTTCTATATCGTATATGTACAATCCGTGGCTGGAACAAGCGCACCGGGACTGGCTACTGATGAGAACGGCACGAATGCCGGGCGAACCTGGCAGCGCGTAAGCGGCGTGTGGAGTACAGCACCGGCAGAAGAAGGCAACTATATGATTCGTGCGGTGGTGAGATATCCGGTAAACGCACCAGTCATTACGGCACCGACCAACACCTACACGAATAAACCGACCTTCACCGTGTCAGGTACTTCTCCGGCAAACGGAGCTCAGATCAAAATTTACAATGGCAAAGATGCAGCAGGGACAACAACGGTAAGCAACGGAACGTTCAAGTTTGAAGCCAAACTTCGTTCAGGGGTCAATGCCTTTACTGCAGAGGCAGTAATCGACGGGAAAGTAACGGACCGCTCGCTTCCCGTTGTCATTATTCAGGATCAAACGCCGCCGCAGTTAACTCTTCTTACGCCTGAGGAAGGAAGCCGAACCAACGCAGAAGTGGTGCATGTTACGGGCAGCGCAGTGGATCAATTCCTCAACAAGGTTACGGTAAACGGCGAGACAGTCAGGCTGGAGAGAGACCGAAGCTTCAGTCATCGTATTCTCGTCAATGAAGGCGAGAACACAATTACGGTTATTGCGACGGACGTCGCGGGCAATAAAACGACGGTAACCCGTAAGGTTTATGTGGAAACAACATTGCCTGAGTTGACCAATATTGCACCTGCCGAGGATGTGCGAATTGTGTCGGGAGAAACCGTAACGGTTTCCTTCGACAGTGCTCCAGGCCTGCAGGCAGCATTCCGAATCCAGCTGCCGCTGAATCTAAATGCTGAAGGCAGATCGGAGATTCCACTGGTGGAAACAGAGCCTGGTCATTATACGGGCACATATACCACACCTTCCTCATTAGTCCTTGAGGGAGGAGTCATTGTCATTCGTGTTCAGGACGCAGCAGGGAACAAAATCGAGACTGAAGCACCAGGCCGGTTATACGTAACTGCCGGGGAAGAGAACAACCCGGAACCGGAACCAGAACCGGAACCACCTACCGAAGAGAATTTGCTTCCTTAAATCTGAGATGGATTCATGAGTCAGAAACCATTTATTGAATCAAGACCAGGTGCCATGCATTTGCATGAACACCTGGTCTTTTTTTAGATTTTCATGACAAGCCATTGAACCTCAACGTTAAGTCTTCTGACCGCAAAACCATAGAGGAGACAGCTTCTTAGTGTGTTGAATTCAGAATGTAAACTCTGAATTAGATGTCGCAATTTTATATATTTGTTGTCGCCTGTTTCTATTAAAATGAAATGAAGTCTGTGATAACTTATATTTAGATGTCAGGATATTATATACTAGGAGGTAAGACAACGTGACCATTCGAATTGGTAAAATAAGCATGTGGCATGTGCACGCATGGGATTATATCAAGCAAGCCCAGGAACATGAGGACACTGAAATTGCAGCAGTTTGGGATGACAATGCCCAGCGCGGCAAGGAAGCTGCAGAACGACTGAATGTCCCCTACTTTTCATCTCTTGAAGAGATGCTGGCACAGAAGGATATTGACGCCGTTATTGTGGACGCACCTACCCGTGACCACCAGGACGTCATCACCGTCGCTGCAAGAGCAGGTAAACATATTTTCACAGAAAAAGTCATTGCTTCAACGGTACAAGAGGTGAATGCAATTCTGGCTGAAGTCCGCGAGCTGGGAGTCAAAATGACGGTATCCTTGCCTCGTCTGAATGACGGGTACACGTTAACCATCCAGGATGTGCTTCAGCAAGGTTTGTTGGGAAAAGTGACTTATGTCCGGGTTCGCCTGTCTCATAACGGAGCGATAGCAGACTGGCTGCCTCAGCACTTTTATAACTTGGAGGAATGCCAGGGAGGTGCTATGATTGACCTGGGGTGCCATCCGATGTATTTAACCAGACTGTTCCTGGGTCAGGAAGTGACAGGCGTGAATGCCAATTTCGGTTATGTCACAGGCAAAGAGGTAGAAGATAATGCAGTTGCCACCTTGTTTACGGATTCTGGAGCGATCGGTGTGGTTGAAGCCGGTTTTGTGAACAGTCACTCTCCATTTACCATTGAAGTTCATGGAACGGAAGGAACCTTGCTGTACGGGACGCCTGACGACAGGCTGCTGATCCGAACCAATGCGGGTACAGAGGCGGTTAAGGAATGGACTGAGCTTCCGTTGCTGGAGAAAAGAGAAAGCGCATTCAGTCAGTGGGTTTCTCATATTCAGAACGATTCCTTGGCTGCTGAGAATCTTCAGATTGCCGCCGAGCTGACACGCCTGATGGAAGCTGCCAACACCTCTGCCAAGGAAGGACGCAGGATCTCCCTCAGTGATTTGCAAGGTTAGGCTGGTTGGGGAGGTACGATATTGAACCGATATCCTTTTGAAAAAATGCTTGAACGACAGGACCTCCTTGAGCGTTTGGATATATCCATTGCCTGGGGACATTACGAAATACGGGTTTTACGATTTCATCTGACGTCATTTCCGGCAGGTCGAATCGTTGATTTTCATAACCATGCGGAATTTGAATTTCATTTTATTCCGCGGGGCAAGGGGAAGGTCATTTTGGGAGATCAGATGCATTCCTTGTCCGAAGGCATGCTTTATTTGACCGGGCCTGGCGTCGTTCACTATCAGGAGGCCGATTCCGAAGAGGACATGGATGAACTATGTCTTCATGTGGATATTGTCGAGCAGCCCAGAGAGGATGTAGATCCGTGGGAAGCGGCAGAATCCGAGGAAACGATCGCCAAGCTCAAAGCGCTGCCCCTCGTTCCGGTGCATGATTATCACCGGGCCATGAACTGTTTTTTGGAAGCGTACGAAGCCTGTGATCGTAAACTGATCGGGTATTATACATCCATTAAACAGCTTGTGATCAGCATCCTGCTGAGAACGGTCCGTGCCCATGATAACGGCGAAATCCGGGTTGAAGCACCTGAGCGGGATATGTCCATGTACAGGTATGAATATGCGGTCCAGTATATGGAGGCCAACTATTCCAATGCCGTAACACTGGAACATGTGGCAGAGAAGCTACATATCAGCACCAGACAGCTGCAGCGGATATTTTATCAGGTGCAGCCGGGCATGCCGTTCAGCCGTGTGCTGGAAGATATTCGCCTTGGCGCGGTATGCCGCAATCTGGAGGAGAGCAATGGATCGATTGAACAAATTGCACTTGTCTCTGGTTTTACCAATGCCAACTACTTGCATGCCGTTTTCCGCAAGCGTCTGGGGATGACCCCGTCCGCTTTTCGGAAGATGAAACAAACCAAATCAAAAGTGAGGGTGAATGGATATGAGTAAAGTGTACCGGATCGGAATTGTTGGATGTGGCGGGATTGCGAATGGCAAGCATCTGCCAAGTTTGAGCAAGCTTGAGAATGTTGAACTGGTTGCATTCTGTGATATCGTCCCTGAACGTGCTGAAGAAGCCAAAGAGAAATATGGCAGCGCCGAAGCCGAAGTATATACGGATTATCAGGAACTGCTGAAGGATGAGTCCATTGATATCGTTCATGTGCTCACTCCGAATATTTCGCATGCCGAAATCTCCATTGCTGCGCTTGAAGCCGGCAAACACGTGATGTGTGAAAAGCCGATGGCGAAGACATCTGCCGAAGCACAGAGCATGCTTGAAGCAGCTGAGCGTACAGGCAAAAAGCTGACCATTGGATACAATAACCGCTTCAGGGAAGACAGCCTATACCTGAAGAAAATGTGCGAAGCAGGCGACCTGGGATCGATTTATTTTGCCAAGGCACATGCGATTCGCAGAAGAGCCGTACCGACGTGGGGTGTTTTCCTTGATGAAGAAAAACAAGGCGGCGGACCGCTGATCGATATCGGCACACATGCACTGGACCTGACACTCTGGATGATGGATAATTACAAGCCAAAAGTGGTTCTGGGCACGACGTATCATGAGCTCTCCCAAAAGGAAAATGCTGCAAATGCATGGGGCCCGTGGGATCCGAAGAAATTCTCGGTTGAAGATTCGGCCTTCGGCATGATCGTTATGGAAAATGGGGCAACCATCATGCTGGAATCCAGCTGGGCGCTAAATTCCCTGGATGTGGATGAAGCGAAATGCAGCCTTAGCGGAACGGAAGCCGGAGCCGACATGAAGAACGGCCTGCGCATTAACGGTGAGAAATTCAGCCGTCTCTATACGAATGAGATCTCACTTAGTGCAGACGGAGTTGCCTTCTACGACGGGAAGTCGGAAAGTGCGCCAGATGTTGAGATGAGAAAATGGATTGAAGCTATCGAGAAGGATCAGGAGCCTGTAGTTACACCTAAACAAGCTCTGGTCGTATCGCAAATTCTCGAAGCTCTCTATGAATCTGCCCGTACGGGAAAAGCAGTGTACTTGAACGAGCAAAACTAAAATCGATGAAACACAGTTATAACGATGAGAAGACGCTGCCGAACATTCGGCCGCGTCTTTTTCGTTATTAGGGCAAGCATTTATGTCGGAATTAAAAATATATTTGTGATTTCCGAAAAAAATCATTGCATATCTGTTTACTCGGAATTATATTAGGTATAAGAGTTAATGGTATAAGGTTTAGACATTATATCGATCGGAGTGTTGATATGTTCAACCAGGCGACTTTCCAATTTGAGAAAGTTTCTGCAATAAAGGTCAGTGAATTCATCAGGGAACAGTTAGAGGAAGCCATCATCCTTAAGGAAATCATGAGTGAAGATCAGCTCCCTTCGGAACGTGAGCTTGCCGAAATTTTCAATGCAAGCCGAATTACGGTACGTGAAGCCTTGTCCGCTCTTGAGAGTAAGGGACTAATTGAGAAGCGTGTCGGAGCCAAGGGAGGAACCTTCGTACTTCCCATCACGGCGAATGCACACAAAAGAACCAAGGAAGAAATTATGCGTGACTGGGATCAGATGTTACATGTGTTTGAATATCGGACAATCGTTGAGCCGGAAGGCGCTTTTCTGGCAGCTGAGCGGATCACCGCAGGCGAACTGGAGCTGCTGGAAGGTTATATCAAACAGAGTACCGAGCCAGCGTGTACGCGGGAGTGGTTCAGGGCACTGGACGTCAAGTTTCATCTGACGATTGCCAAAGCGTCGGGTAATCCATACTTGGAAACGGCAGTCAGACAGATTCGTACCAAGATCAATCCTGCGCTGGATTTGATGCCATACGATGAAAATATTCGGGTCC
The DNA here is from genome assembly GCF_039831995.1 of Paenibacillus pabuli. Classification (NCBI taxonomy): domain Bacteria; kingdom Bacillati; phylum Bacillota; class Bacilli; order Caryophanales; family Paenibacillaceae; genus Paenibacillus; species Paenibacillus pabuli. The sequence goes on along the minus strand of NZ_JBDOIO010000003.1, from coordinate 1,260,679 downwards.
TTAACCAAGGCGTACATACCGAGATACTTGAAGCACTGAAATCACGTGATCCGATGAAGTCACGAGATACGATGAAACGTCACATTGCATTTTCCGCTGATGCCATCTATTCACGGCTGGTCTCCTCGGAACAACAAGAAGGGAATGAGCACTAATGGAACAAGCAAAACTATTTGAACTTGCACAGCAGCTGCAGCCGAAGCTCACGAACTGGCGGAGAGACTTCCACCGCAATCCGGAAATCGGATATGAAGAGGTGAGGACTTCAGGCATCGTGGCCGAACATCTGGAAAGTCTGGGGCTTGAAGTGACCCGTTATGTTGGGAAGACCGGGGTTGTAGGTTTGCTCCGGGGAGAAACGGATGGCCCAACCATTGCACTTCGCGCAGATATGGATGCTCTTCCGATCCAGGATCAGAAATCGGCGGAGTACAGTTCCCAGGTTGAAGGCAAGGCTCACTTGTGCGGTCATGACGCACATACAACAATTCTGATGGGAGCGGCTGAACTGCTTACGGGTCTTGGCAGGCCGAAGTCGGGCAACATCAAGTTTGTATTCCAGCCTGCAGAAGAGGGACTTGCCGGTGCACGTGCCATGATTCAGGACGGTGTACTGGAGAATCCGAAGGTGGATGCGATTGCAGGTTTGCATATGACACCTGGTCAGGATACGGGCACTGTCGGAGTCAGTAAAGGGGTTGCTTTTGCTTCGGCAGACCGCCTGGTGATTCGCGTGTTCGGCAAAGGAGGACATGCTGCACGGCCGCATGAGGGAATCGATGCGATTGCCGTATCTGCACAGGTCATCACTGCATTGCAGAATATCGCCAGTCGTTTGGTAGATCCGCTGGAGCCCGTCGTAGTCACCATTGGTAAAATCAGTGGCGGGTATATGGGCACAGCCATTGCGCCAGAGGTGGAGATGATCGGTACAGTGCGTACACTCTCGCCTGCCATTCGAGAACGTATGCCTGCATTGATTGAACAGGTCGTTAGCGGGGTTTGTTCATCCTTCGGCGCAGGGCATAAAGTCGTTTACGGCGATGGATATCCGGTTGTGGTGAATGATCATGCAATGGTGGACTTGCTTACCGAAACTGTGGATGGATTGGATTGGGCAAAAGGATGGAGCAGTATTCCGCCTTCTACCGGCGGTGAGGATTTTGCCTTCTATTGCGAACAGATTCCTGGCGTATTCTTCCGCCTTGGTTCCGGCAATGATGAAGAACGGACAAGGTATCCGCTTCATCATCCGATGTTTGATCTGGATGAAACGGCACTGCCATATGGTGTAGGCATGCTGTCATCCGTAGCACTTGAATTTTTGGCAAGAAACACTACTTCTAAGGGGGAACGTTCCAAATGAAAAAAAGACAATGGACTGGCATGTGGATGACATTACTCGCTGTGGTATTGGTGCTCAGCGCATGCGGTGGAACAAGCACAGGCACGGACAGCAACTCGGCATCGAGTGGAACTGAAGGCGGAGCTGCCAGCACAACGCTAACCATTGCAGCAGCTACGGATATAGAGAGCTTCGATCCGCACAACAACAATAATACATCCAGTGAGGCAGTTCTGGTCAACGTATTCGATTACCTAATCAAAAACGACAGCGAACAAAATAAAGTGCCCGGACTTGCAGAATTCTGGGAACAAGTGGATGACACCACCTGGCGTTTCAAGCTGCGTGAAGGGGTTACGTTCCATAACGGTGATCCATTCACTTCAGCAGACGTGAAATATACACTCGAGCGTGTAGCCAAAGATGAAACGCTTAAACAAAACAGCTATTTCAAAAATATCGTCGAAGTCAAAGAAGTGGATGAGCATACCGTGGATATCATTACAGATGGACCGGACCCGCTTCTGCTTAATCGTCTGTCCAAAATGGGAGCAGGCATCCTGCCTGCCAAATATATCGAAGAAAATGGAATGGATGCTTTCCTGAAACAACCGGTAGGAACCGGACCTTATAAATTCAGCAAATGGACCAAAGATGATCGTGTGGTACTCGTGAAGAATGAGAACTACTATGGCGATGAACCGAAATGGAATGAAGTCGTATTCCGCGTGATCCCTGAGGCTTCCACACGGGTATCCGAACTGCTCGCGGGTGGCGTTGACGTAGCGGCATCGATTCCGTCTACGGACATCGCCCGCATTGAGGGAGAAGCCGACAAGAAAATTGTCAAAGCACCGATCCAGCGCGTATTGCAACTGATTTTCCGTCAGACAGAAGGCAGTATTACAGCTGATCCGAAAGTGCGTGAAGCCATTGATCTGGCCATCGACAAACAAGGCATTGTCGACAGCATTGCTGGCGGAGCAGGTATCGTAACCCGCACATCCGTAACGCCAGGAAACTTTGGTGCAGATCCGTCACTATACAAAACATCGCTATATGATCTGGAAAAAGCCAAACAGCTTCTGAAAGAAGCGGGTTACGCTGAAGGCGAAGCCGAAATGACCATTTCCGTATCATCGCAATACAAAGAGCAGGTTGAAGTTGTTGCTGCCATGCTGGAGCAAGCAGGCTTCAAAATCAATATGGACGTGCTTGAGCCGAGTGCTTTCAGTGAACGTTACAGCTCCAAATCATTCAAGGAGATCTTCATGATCGGTATCGGTAACTCCTTGTTCGACGCATCGAATAACTACAACCGTTACATGTTAGAAGAAGCTAAAGGAGAGTCGGATTACAATAATCCGGAAGTGGAGAAATTGCTGCAATCTGCACTCGTGAACATGGACCCTGAGGCTCGGGAAAAAGAGTACCAGCAAGTACAGCAAATCTTCGCAGAGGAACGTCCAGCCGTGTATCTGTACCAGATGGAAGGTGTCTACGGAACGAATGCACGCGTGAACTTCACGCCGCGCAGTGATGAAATGTTCTATGCCGACGAGATTACAACTGCAGCACAGTAATACCCGGCAGAACAACCGCTCATTGCAACGATAGGCCGTGAACGGCAGGGACTGGGTACACCATGTTCCTGCCGTTCTTTTGTATAGCATGGAGGTGAATGAGGATGGGGAAATACGTACTTAAATCTTTACTGCAAGTCATTCCGGTATTGTTCATTGTTTCGCTGATTGTGTTCATTTTGGTCAGGGTCACGGGTGATCCTGTTGCCCTGATGCTGCCCGAGACCGCCACAGCCGAAGATCGTGCAGTGTTAACAGAGGCACTTGGGCTGGATCAACCGCTCTATACGCAGTATGTGAAATTCCTGGGCAGTGCATTGCAGGGTGATTTTGGTCAATCTTTTCGCTATGGACAACCGGCCCTGCAGCTTGTTCTGGAGAGATTGCCTGCCAGCTTTGAATTGGCTGTAGCAGCCATGTTTTTTGCCGTTCTGATGGCTGTGCCGCTGGGTGTAATATCGGCAGTTAAACGCAATACGTTTACCGATCTTATCATTTCGGGGATATCCGTCATCGGCAAGGCGATGCCAAACTTCTGGATGGGCATCATGCTGATCCTGTTGTTCTCCGTCATGTGGGGCGTTCTGCCCGTGTCGGGCCGGGGTGGTTTGTCGCATTTGATCTTGCCGGCTTTTACCCTTGGTGTAGGTCTGGCCGCACAGATGACCCGTTTGATTCGTTCCAGCATGCTGGAGATTCTAAGTCAGGATTATATTCGTACGGCACGCAGCAAGGGACTTGGCCGCATGGTTGTGATTGGGAAGCATGCGTTTCGGAACGGCTTGATCCCGGTCGTAACGATTATGAGCTTGCAGTTTACGAGCCTGATCGGCGGAACGCTGATTACGGAAACGGTGTTCTCCTGGCCGGGGCTGGGGCAGCTTTTGGTCGTCGCCGTCAATACACATGACATGGCGATTGTACAGGCAGCCGTGTTTGTCATTGCCTTCATCGTTGTTGTAACCAATATCCTGACGGATGTAGCCTACCGGCTGTTAGATCCGCGCATTAAATTCGACTAGAGGGAGGTGCAACCTATGACAGGGAGCAATGAAATGCCCATTCCGAGTGCGGAACAGGAAAAGGACGATTTTCGTACGCAAGGTGGATTTCGCTATATCTGGAAACAACTGATCATCAGCAAGACTGGGATGCTTGGCTTTGTGCTCGTTTGGTTGGTCGTCTTGATCGCCATATGTGCACCTCTGTTAACGAGTCATGATCCTGCAGCTGTCGATCCGCTGAATCGTCTTAAACCTCCTGCCTGGCTTGAAGGAGGAACTTCGGAACATTGGCTCGGTACAGATAACCTGGGCAGAGACATGTGGAGCCGGATCGTCTACGGTGCACGCGTTTCGTTAATTGTAGGGATGGGAGCGGTTATTGTTTCCGGAATAATTGGAGCCATTCTGGGCCTGTTGTCTGGATTTTACGGCAAATGGCTGGATGCGGTCATCATGCGGGTGGGAGATGCCTTTATGGCCATTCCTACCATTCTGTTCATGCTCGTTGTGATGGCCATCGTTGGTCCGGGAATAACAACGTTGATCTTTGTTATCGGCGTGACCAACTGGGTTCCGTTTACCCGTATCGTACGAAGTGAGGTTCTCAGTATCAAGGAGCGTGACTTTGTACAGGCTGCCAGATCCATTGGGGCCAAGAATGGACGATTGATTCTAAAACACATTCTGCCGAACATCCTGTCTTCCTTTATCGTCATCTGTGGTATGAACGTCGGAACCACCATTATCATGGAAGCTTCGCTCAGTTTTCTCGGTCTGGGCATTAAGCCGCCGGACGTTTCTTGGGGAGGCATGCTCAGTGATGGAAGACAATATGTAGCCACAAGCTGGTGGGTCGCCACATTCCCTGGATTAGCTATCACATTCACAGTGCTTGGCGTTATTTTCCTCGGTGATTGGCTGCGCGATGTACTTGATCCGCGTACGGAGACGAACACAAAATAAACAGGACTGGAGAAAGGGGACCCTCACATGTACAAACGACCGATCATGCCGGAGGATTTATATCACTATCGTTCCATCAGCCAACCCGTGATCCATCAGAATGGACAGGTGGCGTACGTTGAGCAGACCATTGATCGGCAAAAGAACGAGTACAACACCTGCATTCGGGGAATTTCCCTGGATGGTAGCGGTGATGTTGAGCTTACGAATGGCACCAAGGATACGTCGCCAAGCTGGACACCCGATGGGACACGGCTCGCTTTTCTGCGTATGGAAGATGGCGGCAAAGGATTATGGACCCTTCCGGCAGGTGCGAACGAGCCTGTAAGGCTCATTCCGCCGGAACGAAAAATATTGGATTATGCATGGTCGCCTGACGGCCAGTTTATTGCGTTTACAAGCAAAATACAAATCACGGACGCGGGTGGTAAACAAGAACCGAAGGAGGAGACAGCGCCCTTGCTGCGGGGCAAAGGTTACGAGCGTACGACCCCGAAAGCGGAAGGTTCAGGCTGGTGGGACGGGCTTTATACCCATTTGTTCGTTTATGAGGTTGGAAGTGGAGAGATCACTTCAGTGACCACCGGACCATGGAATGTCAGTGGACCCGCATGGTCCCCGGATAGTCAGAGCCTTGCTTTTATCTCGAAGCAAGTGGAAGATGAGGAATCCGATCCGGATCTGTTGTACTACACAGACGTATACACCATTCGGCCGGGGGAGAGCGAACCTTACAAAGTGACGGATTCCAGTCTGCTGGTGAGCCAGTTCTCCTATTCTCCCGATGGACAGGTACTAAACCTGATTGCCAGCGACCGGGAATTCGGCAGCGGCAGCCATAACAGATTATACACAGTCCCCGTTCAAGGAGGAACGCCCAAGCCGATCAAATCGGCATTAGACATGCAGCTAGGCAACGCAGCGCTCGGAGATATGAAGTCTGCCGGTCCGTCTCCATCTCCGCTCTCGGATGCCAGACATCCTGAACGAGGCATGTTTGTACTCGGTACCCACGATGGAAGTGTGGATGTGTACCGTATCCATGAAAATGGAGAATGTCAGTCCGTGACCGGAAAAGATGAAAAGGATGTGTTTCAATACACGTTGTCCCCGGATGGAGCCACACTCGTCATTGCTGCTCTGACAGTCGATCACCCTGCAGAGCTGTATCGTGTGAATGTTGAGACTGGCGAAACGGTCAGGCTCACCCGGAGAAACGATGAATGGATAAACGCACTGCAAGTAAATGTACCTGAACGAATTGAATTTACATCCACAGACGGATGGCGCATCCAGGGGTGGCTGCTGCAACCTGCGAGACAGGATTCAAGTGCCAAAACTCCATTGATTTTACAAATTCATGGAGGCCCTCATGCGATGTATACGGGTACATTCAGTTATGAGATGCAGACTCTTGCAGCACAGGGTTATGCCGTTTTATGGGTGAATCCTCGCGGAAGTATGGGATACGGGCAGGAATTTGCAAGAGCTTGCCGCGGTGATTTCGCGGGTGGAGACTTCCGTGACTTAATGGAGGCGGTTGATTATACCCTTGCCACACACGAACATCTTGATGAATCTCGTCTGGGTGTTGCAGGCGGCAGTTACGGAGGAGTTATGACGAACTGGATCGTTGCCCATAGCAATCGATTCAAGGCTGCTGTAACCCAGCGCTGTATCTCCAATTGGCTGTCCATGTACGGTACCAGTGACATAGGTATTTCGTATGTTGAGGGAGTCATTGGAGGCAATCCGGCAGAGGATGCCGAGCTTCTCTGGTCCCGTTCACCTTTGGCTCACGCACATAAGATCGACACACCGCTTCTTATCATGCACGGAGAGCAGGACTATCGGACTCCGATCGCCCAGGCGGAGGAGCTCTATACCACTCTCAAACGTTACGGTAAAACAACTAAACTGATTCGTTACCCTGGCTCCAATCACTCGCTGCTCAAAAGTGGCAAGCCTTCATTACGAGTGGACAGCTTCGAACAGGTCAATGCCTGGTTCAATCAATATCTCCGAGATGAGGCGGCCTGAGCATGAGTCGGGTACGACTTTCGATTCCTGTAGGGATGCTGGTGGAGAATGTGCTGACGAGCGGTGAGGCGATGGAGGTCATTATTGATCGTTTGCATCAGAGGGATCTCGCTCCTTTGCTGTCCAAGATCAAGGAACCAACCATGGATTTGGAAGAACGGTTGCAGACGGCAGAAGAAGCTGGTGAAGATTGGGCGGAGGCCATTCGCAGCGGATATGAGTTCAAGTTTTTGCATATTAACGGGTTGAAACGGGTGCTGGACTTCAGGTTCGATCGCAAAATCGATCGAGACTATGCCCAGGAAGGTCTGACACTGCAGCATATCAGATTAAGCGCTCAAGAGATAGATTTGCTCCGCACGCTTGTTGGCCGGCAGTGGGAAGTCTATGAAGAAGAGAATAATGAGGCTGGTGCAGCGTTCTCAACTCAAACTCTTGTGGGAATCAAACTAAAATATCAATAATCCATATCATACAATTCGCAGCATCCATATATGGACGTGCAACGGCGGCCCTGGGTAGTTAACCAGGGCTTTTTTTGTTGTCGTGAGCGAAGGGGGAAAGGATACACATGACCATCCGGTGAATGAAAAAAAGGATGAGTTTGATTTCATGGGCACTTATATTAGCCGTGCCAGTCAATAGGTAGGAACATAGTATAGACTAAACGGATGTATAGTGCCTTTTCCTGCAGAGAAGGGAGTGAAACTTTTGCCAAATAGTACAGGTCTTGTCTATAATCCGGTAACTGGAGCCACGCAATCCACCCAGGTCATTGTAACCTGCATCAACGACTCGCTTAATGCTCCCGTCAATATTGAGATTGAAGTATTCAGGTGGGACACGACCCAAACTACACGTTTTACTGTTGGTCATGATTTGTTTCAATTGGCTCCCCAAGCAACAAGAACATTCATCTATCCACTAGTTAACGCCGCTTTTTTTGAGGTGCAAAGTGATTATTTCAGTGCGACCAGCACGATAATTGACGTCTATGCCGTTAACTCCACAGGTCAGATCATCCAACGAATCCTCCAGTCGGAAATGACATTAATAGACCGATTCACAAATATTCCTTAAAGGAAGAGAGGTGAGTATAGTGCCAGTTGTTAATATTACCGGAGCCCTGGCAGGCAACCAGTTCGAACCTTCCATAGCTGTTAGTACGTTAAATCCCAATATCATGTGTGTCGTTGCCGTGGATACCAGCACAGGCCCTACATTGACCGGGTTCTATCGTTCAATCGATGGCGGTAACACATGGTCGACGACCGTGCTTCCACAGCCTGCTGGTTTTTCCGGAGCAGAGGCGCCTACTATTGACTACACTTTTCCAAGTACATTTATTGTAACGGTCCATGTATTCAATGGAATCAACGACGGAACGATTGTCAGTTATACATCGTTTGATGATGGGGCAACATGGCAGCCCCCCGTGATCGTCCAAGCAGGATATGGGACAATCGTTCATAATGATGAGCCTTTTATTGCCGTGGATCGGTCTCCGGGCAGTCCTTATCGAGGGCATGCCTACGTGGGGTATACACCTCTCGCTACGACATCTTCTGCCATCTTTACGCAGAGATCGGTAAATCAGGGTTTGACCTGGGAACCACCAGACCGACAATCCAACCCGCGCGGAATTCATGACCGTGCAGCGTTGGCCGTCGGTTTCTCCGGTGAAGTATACGCTGGGTATATTATTACGGGCCCTGCGAGTCCTTCTGCATTACTCCGAATATCTTATGATGGCGGAATCAATTATCAGCCTCCCATTGAGCGTCAGGCTACGTTTATCTCATCGGTTGTACCTGCTCCTTCGCCATTGCCTGTACCCAATTATGCATTTCGAGTTCAAACCAACTTGTGTCTGGGTGCTGATATATCGATTGGACCTAACAGTGGAACCGTATATGCGGTCTGGAACGATGCACGAAATGGGTATACGGATGTGTTCCTTAGCGAATCTCCCGATGGTCTGCTCTGGTCTGCTCCTGTGAGTATAACGGGTGCCCCTCCAGGTACGCAGAACTTCTTCCCTTTTATAACCGTGTCCCCATTTGCCGGAACGATCAGGGTCATTTATATGACAAACCGAATCGACGGATTCCTTCTGGATGTATTCGTTGCTGAATCATTTGACGGCGGGGCCACGTTCAGTAATCGCAGACTCACAACAACTTCCTTTAATCCCAACGGAAATAATCCGGTTCCAACGGTACTCATTGGGGATTATATTACTGCTGCCACCGCTGCTCCCGATAATCTGGCTGCTGTCTGGATGGCAACTACACCACCCACAGGAAAACTGGACGTTTATTTTGGCACGTAATCATGAATTAGGGGGCCTTGGCAGACCAGCCAAGGCTCAATCTATAATTCTTTTCTATTAGCCTACACCTGAACTATTCTTCTACATATGATGAAAGATCATTCATAGAAGAGAGGTTAAGCCTTGAACAATAAAGAGGGTGGACATGGGGTTTCCATTATTGTATGTACGAACCGGGCGCAGTTTTTTGATAATATCCTGACGAATTTTAAGAGACAGCATTATCGGAACAAAGAGTTGATTATCATTCTGAATCATGACGGGATGAATCTGGAATCATATCGAAACCGTGTTCGAGGCCACGCCAATATAAATGTATATCAGGTTCCCGAAAGGATATCGTTAGGACAATGTTTAAATGCGGGGATTGAACGTGCCCGATTCTCGTTAATTGCGAAGTTTGATGATGACGATTATTATTCTGCTTATTATTTGAAAGAACAAGTAAGTGCATTAAAACGGACCCGAAGTGATATCGTGGGCAAACATTCCTGTCTGGTGTATCTGGGCGCTTCGAAGAAACTTTTGATCAGATCCCCGAAGGAAACCGGTAAATTCGTAGAGTTTGTGCAGGGGGGCACGATCCTGTTCAAGAAGGAAGTACTCAAGAAGGTTCGATTTACCGACCGTTCCGTGGGGGAAGATGTTACGTTCCTGAGGCAATGCAGAAACAGGGGCTTCAAAACGTATGCGACCTCACCCTATAACTATGTCTATCATCGGAGGCAGAACAAAAAGAGCCATACGTGGAAAGCGGATGATGCGTTTTATCTGCAAGGCAGTAAATTAATCACCGTTACCGACCAGTTTCGTCCTTTCGCAGATAAAGAAATCTAAGAGGGCAGCATCCATAAAGTAAAAAGGCGCTCTAGTGAGCGCCCCTTATAACTATCGGTTGGTTGAAACTAAATTTTACTTGAAAATAGAATCCAGTTGCTGGAGCTCATCTTCATTTAGATGCACGTTCAATGTAAGCAGATTGGATTCAATCTGGTCCGGACGGGTTGCGCCGGGGATGATCAGATCTACAACCGGGCGGGTCAACAACCAGGCAAGCGCAAGCTGGGCAGGTTCAGCACCTTTTGCCTGTGCAAAGGCTTTGAACTGCTCCACCCGTTCAAGGTTGGCAAGATAGGCTTCTTTTTGGAACAGGGGATTATTCAGGCGTGATGTATCCGTGAAAACATCTTCCTTCTTATACTTTCCTGCGAGTAATCCGGAAGCAAGAGGAAAGAAGGGAATTAAAGAAATGTCATGCTGCAGCAAGTAAGGAATAATGTCCTTTTCGGGCTGGCGGACAAGCAGTGAATATTCTGCCTGAAGAACATCCAGATGTTTGTTGGCATTAAACTCCAGAAGCTGCTCAAAACTTAGATTGGAAGCTCCAATGGCCCGAATTTTACCCGACTTTTTCAGTTCGGCGAGTGTCTCTGCGGCTTCACCAAGTGGCGTACGGCTGTCAGGAAAATGAAGAAAGAAGAGATCAATATAATCCGTTTGCAAACGCAGCAAACTGTCATCCACTGCTTGACGCAAAGCTGCCGGGCTATTATCGACTTGTAATCCCTGCTCCGTAAAAGATGGGTTTGATGATGCTTTGGTTGAAATGACCAGATGCTCCCGTCCGCCATGCTTCTTGAGGGCTTCCCCGATTAATTCTTCCGAATGTCCCAGGCCATATAGAAACGCGGTATCGATAAAACTAATGCCTTGATCCAGCGCGGTCTGAATTAATTGCCGACTTAGGTTATCGTCCACCTTGGGGTACATCATGGAATTGCCTACAACTCCAGCTCCAAATCCCAGTTTAAAAGCGGACAAGCCTGTTTTTCCAATCGTTACTGTATGATTCATGATTACATGCTCCTCTTTGATTGATGTGGGAACCGATTTTTGATCTCATGTCACATCCTACAACCTGGTGTTAAGACCAGGTCAAGAGGCTTATTAATTTTTTCTGAAACAGCAGATGAAGTACTTAGGTAAGATCGAATTGACCGAATTGTTCTCCGGTTTTTAACTTCATTTCAATCATTTCCTTGATGAACTGAAGTTCCTGCTGCTGTAATTCAATTTTTTGTTGATAGTCGGTAAGGAGCTGATTCCATTCCTTATGGTTTGTAGTGTCCGTTGTGTTCATCTGGAGCTGAATGATGGGTTTGAGTTCCTGAAGAGACATTCCTGTTTTCTTCAAGCATCGGATCATTCGAAGTGCTTCTTGATGCACATGAGTATAACGGCGATGGCCGTTACTGAGTCTGGTCACGGGAGGCAGCAGTTCCATTTTCTCGTAGTATCGTAATGTGTCCTCACTGATCCCGAATTGATCCATCATTTCTTTCATTTTAAAAAGTTCAGACATGTTCTATTGCTCCTCTGTGAAGGGACTGGTTTGATATTCAATCTTATGATTATAAAACCTGGTGTGCACACCAGGTCAAGGCTCGCTATTGAAACATTTGCAGGAATATCATATCTAATCTTGAAGTAATCTGTATGAAGTCTCATTTAAGGAGGATGAAATGACGTCAACTTTAATGACATTAATCATTGGTACAATAATTGTTGTGTTCGGGCTGACCACAGGATTGATTCTGATCCTAAATGTCACCAAAAGGCTGCGAACGGGTCAAGAGAAGATGCAGGACAAAAAGGAGATTTTGAAATCCGGAATGCCTGCAGTAGCAATCATCCAGAATATCGCTGAGACTTCATCCAGCATGGATGGACGGCCTGGCGTGCGTCTTGATTTGTTAGTTACCCAGGAAGATGGTCAGACCTTTCAAACCATTGTGAAGACGTATATTCCAATCATTCATGTACCGAAATTCCAGAGAGGAAGCGAAATTGACGTGAGATACATAGATCATGGGGGAGTGAAGAAGGTAGAAGTTGAGGATGCTTACCTCCCGTAACACTTCATTGATCACAAAACATCTGACGGAAACCGCAGCAATGCGGTTTTTTCTTATGCCGATATAAGTTCAGCATAACTAAACTTAAATCCAAAGAATGCTATAAAATGATTTTCTTGAATAACAACAAATCGATAAATATTATTTATCAAACGGTAACTAAATTCCTTTCATGAAAGTTTCACAACTTCGTTTACATCAATTAAAAAAAGTCATATAATTGTCATCGGAAGGTTAACAACTAACTTAAAGTTATATAGTGTTAAAAAGAAACTAAAGAGACATCACGAAAGAAGGCTATGAGTAATGAACACATTTTTTGTTGATTCGAGTGGAAATCTGAAAACACAATTAAGAGGTAAAGACATTCTATCCAGTCCGATTCTGAACAAGGGCGTTGCATTTACCGAAGAAGAGAGAAAAGAACTTAACCTGAACGGCATTTTGCCACCGATGGTTTTAAATATTGAAGAACAGGTGAGCCGGGTATATCAGCAGCTGCAAAATGAATCTGATAATTTGCGGAAAAGCATCATGCTGAATGACTTGTTCAACCGAAACATTGTCCTTTTTTACCGTTTATTAAAAGAACATCTTAGTGAAATGCTGCCGATTGTATATACACCTACCGTCGGGCAAGCGATTCAGGAGTATAGCCATCAATATCACAGACCTGGCGGAGTGTACCTCTCGATTAACGATATGGAAGGCCTGGAGGAAGCATTCCGAAACAGCGGCCTGCAAGCTGGAGACGTGGATCTCATTGTGGTAACTGACTCGGAAAGCATCCTCGGCATCGGAGACTGGGGTGTAGGCGGGATCAACATTGCCATCGGTAAACTGGCTGTGTACACCGCTGCAGTTGGCGTTGACCCAAGCCGGGTACTTCCTGTGGTACTGGATGTTGGAACCAACAACCCTACATTGCTGAATGATCCATTATATGTGGGAAATCGTCATGAACGTATTCGCGGCGAGAAGTATGATCAGTTTATCGAAGCATTTGTGAAAGAGACTACCAAATGGTTCCCGGACGTGCTGCTTCACTGGGAAGATATGGGCAGTGTGAATGCCAGAAACATCATCCAAAAATATGGAGAGAAGCTTCTCACCTTCAATGATGATATTCAAGGAACGGGTGCAGTCACACTGGCTGCGGTGATGTCAGGCGTTCAGGTTACGGGCGTACCTCTTCGTGAACATCGCGTACTTGTATTTGGTCCAGGCGCTGCCGGTATCGGTAATGCGGATCAGATCAGAGACGCCATGATGGAAGAAGGACTTACGCAAGAGGAAGCTGAGAACCGTTTCTGGGCGTTCGACTATCGCGGTATTTTGACGGACGAGATCGAAGGATTGTTTGAATACCAGAAGCCATATGTACGTAAAGCTGAGGAGATTAAGGACTGGAACCTGGATGAACAGGGTCAGGTGAATCTGCTGGAAGCTGTTACTCGTATTAAACCGACCATTCTGATCGGTACTTCTGGTGTTACAGGCGCCTTCAATGAACAGGTTGTTAAGGAAATGGCTAAGCATGTGGAACGTCCAATCATTATGCCGATGTCCAATCCAACCTCCCTCGCTGAAGCAGCTCCAAAAAGCCTGATTGAATGGACGGATGGCAAAGCGTTGATCGCGACAGGCAGCCCATTTGAACCGGTAATGTATAAAGACATTCAGTTTGAAATTGGTCAATCCAACAATGCTTTTGTTTTCCCTGGCCTAGGACTTGGAGCCATTGTATCCAAAGCTTCAACATTTACGAAGAATATGTTTACAGCAGCAGCGATCGCGGTAGCTGGCGCTGTGGATTCTTCTGAACCTGGAGCTCCACTGCTGCCAAGAGTGAAAGAATTACAGGATGTTTCATACAAAGTTGCAGTTGCAGTAGCCAAAGCAGCAATAGAAGACGGCGTCGCCCGCCGGAAACTAGAAAACGTGGAAGAGGCCATTAAGGAAGCTATGTGGCATCCTGTATATAGACCCGTCCTTGCAGCAGTTTAATGAACGTGAACACACAATTGTTTTAATATGACAATACGTCACACCGAGAGAATACCTGTCCAATCGTGCAGGTATTCCTTGCCTGTGCCTAAAATTGAGAAAAACATATCACATCATCAAAATCTTTTGTCATTTGTTGAATTGTTGCAAATGCTCAGATTATAAATGGAGGTTTGACCAACATGTCAGTAAGTGACATTTTCATCATATTAATTCCGATATTTTTCGTAATTTTACTAGGTTTTTTTGGCGGCTATTTTAAAGTATTTAACTCTGCATCCTCCAAAGGCCTGAATACACTGGTAACCAAGTTTGCGCTGCCGGCGCATTTGTTCATTGGGATCACTACGACGAAAAAAGAGACGCTGATTGACAAGTGGCCATTCTTCATGACCATATTCCTGGGAATCATCGGCTTCTATGTCGTACTATTGCTGGTCATGCGTTTCATTTTTAAAGTGAATCTCAGCCAATCATCGATCTTTTCATTGAATGCGACTCAACCTTCGTTTGCATTTATGGGAATTCCGGTTCTGGGTAACCTGTTCGGGGCTGCTGAAGTCACTATTCCAATTGCGATTACGGGCATTGTAGTCAATGCGTTGCTTGATCCAATCGCGACCATTGTCAGTTCAGTCGGGAAGAAAACGGAAGCAGGCAAGAAGAGCGGTCACGACGAAAGCTTGTTTAAACTTACGGTCCATTCCATCATTCATGGCCTGAAAGAACCGCTTGCCTGCATCCCGCTTCTGGGTGTGATCCTGACACTCTTTGGCTTCCAGTCACCTCAGCTGCTGCAAAGTTCATTTGATCAGATTGGCAGCATTACGTCCGGTGCAGCGCTCTTTGCCATTGGGGTAACGGTGGGTATTAATCGGATCAAATTCAGCCTGAATGCCATTAGCATTTCGCTGTTGAAAGTGATTGCTCTGCCGTTGTTTACGTATATGTTTGCCATACTGATGGGGCTGTCCTCCACGGACGTAACCATGGTTATTCTGCTGGTGTCCTTCCCCGGATCAGCTGTAGCTGCCATGATTGCATCCAGGTTCGATACACTTGAGGTGGAGACGGCATCATCGTTTGTCATGAGCTCGGTGCTGTCACTGATCTCATTGCCAATTCTCATTTCCATACTGGTTTAAATGTGACGAACTCAGATCCTAATCAGGACTCTGGGTTCGTTTTACTATGCCGAGAGCACCTGATGGTGTATCTGGGCTTACGTGCCATTGAGGTTGATAATCAGGCTATGTAGAATATCCAACTGGATGAAGAAAATTGCGAGAAGTACATACCTGAACTCATCGAAGTGCTTATTCTGTTAGGGGATTTGGATCGTAGATGTACTGTATTCCATCCTGTTTCTAACATGGCAGCAGGTCATTAGTGGCGATATTGCCAGAAAGTCGGCAGCAGCGCTCGTGGTGGATACATTTTATCATGGCTTTGTTGCGAAGTAAGAATGCCGGAAGAGTATTCCTTATTTGTATAACCTCTTGTATCAGTTGTCCAGAAAGCAAAGCTAAAAAGCCGCAGATCTGCGGCTTTTGTAATGTCTATTAATGTAGTTCATTATGGGATCTAACCTACTGCGTTACTGCTCACCATGTATTGATCCATCTTGGCTTTTAATTGCTCCGATGCCGGCATGAGCGGCAGGCGCAGTTGATCGGAAGTAATGATCCCTTGATTGACAAGCAGCCATTTGAGCATGGCAGGAGCCGGCTCTGCAAAGAGGTGATCAATAAAAGGAGCGAGCCCATTGAACAGCTCACGGGAGCCATCCTTGTCACCAGCTATGAAGCGGTCATACACTTCAATGAATTGCTGCGTGTTAATATTGGCAGATGCCAGCATGCCACCAGCAGCTCCCTCACTTAACATATCGTAAAAGAATGAATCATCCCCGCACAGGATCGGTTTGGATCCGCTGCGTACCAGCTCCGACATTAATTCAATGCCGTTGGTACTGTCCTTAAGGCCAATGACCCCATTTAAGTTCATTATTTTCTTCATCGTATCCACAGAGACACGGACACCCGTGCGTGCTGGAATTTCATATACAATGATGGGCACTCCCACTTCGGCAGTCACTCTAAAGTGCTCAAATATGCCTTCCTCTGTCGGTCTGTTGTAGTAGGGAGTTACGACAAGAACAGCATCGGCACCAAGTTCACCAGCCTTTTGTGTTCGCTTGACCGTTGATGCTGTATCGTTGGTTCCGGTTCCAACGACGATGGGTATCGTTTTATTTATGCTTATCAGAGTTTCCTTCGTGACTTGAACAAGCTGCTCCACTTCATCCCATGAAACTGTAGGTGACTCTCCAGTCGTGCCGTTAATAACCAAACCATGAATTCCGCTATTTGCCATATGTGTGATGTAGTTCCGAAAGGAAGGGATATCGAGCTGATTATCCTTCGTAAAAGGGGTGATTACCGGTACATAAATACCTTGAATCTGTTGTTCGGTTAGCATAATATGGCCTCCATTTATGTTGAAATGACATTAAATTCACTTTACCATGGGAATTGGCATCATAGTTAACTATAATAGATGATGAGTGTTATCGATTATTTTGATAAGGAAGGTAGTAGGAACATGGATCTGAATTATTTTCAAACCTTTCGTGAAGTAGCCGTGCGGCAAAGTTTCACCAAGGCGGCAGAAGAGCTTGGCTATGCACAGTCGAGTGTAACGACCCAGATTCAAAAGCTGGAAAAAATCTATCAGGTCAAATTATTCGAACGTTACAATAACAATAAAATCCGACTTACTTCAGCAGGGGAGGAATTGTTTAAGCTATCCGGACAACTCCTGGAGATATATGAACATTCACAGGAGAAGCTGACCAAGCAGGGCGGCGGTTCCCTTACGATCGCAACCATGGATTCATTGGCTTCCTACTTTCTTCCTGCCCCGATTCAGACCACACGCAAGCAGTATCCTGAACTGGGTATTCGGCTGCAGACGGATCGGGAAGACATGATTTTGCAGAAAGTAAAAGAAGGAGAGGCGGATGTGGGCCTTATTCTGGCGAATGCTTCATCCGAATCAGGCTTGCAGTGGATTACCATTCGGGAAGAGCCGCTTGTCCTCATCGTTAACACGGATCATCCCCTTGCGAAGAAGCCAAAAATTGAACTGGGTGATCTGGCGGACGAAGAATGGATTATGCCCGAGGATACCTGCAACTACAGACAGCTGTTGGAGAGGGTACTGAGAACAAACGGTATTCCTTACAAAGTGGGGCTGGAACTCGGAAGTCCTGAGGCGATTAAACGAAGCATTATGGCAGGATCGGGTATCTCCCTTTTGCCTCAAATGATCGCGCTAGATGAGATTCGGCGGGAGGAACTTACGGTATTGCCGCTGGAACATGGCGAATTCAGACTCGAAATCCAGTTAGTCATTCACACGCGGAAATGGGTATCTCATGCATTACGTCAATTTGTCACGAACCTGGGAGCGAAGGAGACTGAATGGTAAATCCATTCAGTCTTTTTGGCGATTGAATCTCTCGAAAACGTTTAGCAAAACCGTAATAGATGAATTGTTCTATTCCATTTTGTTTTGAAGCTTGAATATCAAAATTTTGTTCTATCAAAAACATGATTTTGTATATAACGTTCAACAGAAAACTCATGTTACCATGATGATGGCGCTAACAAGCACCCAGCAAACTGTAAGCGCTTTAATTATTCCCGGCCGGGGATCCTTTCTCTACGAATTCATGTTACACCAATCATGAAGGAGGCGAATGATCTTGGGAAAAAGCAGGTTTTGGAAGATAGGCGCCGTTGCCGCGCTGCTCATATCCGTACTGCCAACGAGTACTGGTCTGGCGGCAGCATCACTCACAGAGGTACCTTATGCCATGGATTCTAGCAATCAGGCGGGATGGTGGACGCCGCTTGAGACATATGGCACGGGAAATGAGTATGCGTACTTGGCTTACAACGGCCCGGGAGGCTCAGAGAACACACATACGGTAAATATTGCAAGGCGGGATGGATCAGGAGCGTGGTCCAACATTCCGGTGATGAATGGCAGTACCGTTGCCCAGTATAGCGATGACATTGGGCACAATCAACCTTCCATAGCCCGCGACGGCAGCGGCCGATTTCATGTCTTTGCTTCCATGCACAACGACAGCTGGCGTTACTTCAGGTCGGATACCGTTGGAGGCGCCCCACAAAATCATTCTTCCGATATGCCTTCCTTCTCAACCTTCAAGGGGACATACCCTGTTATGACAACAGCACCGAATGGTGATGTTTATCTTCTGATCCGATCAAGCGATGACTTAACGGGATATCGCCCGGGAATTTTGTATCGCTGGAATAATGCGCAGTCCAGCTGGAGCCAAGTCGCGATCGTCGGTGCCAATGCAGGTCGGTCATTCTATCCCAATGATCTGGTTTTCGATGCGCAAGGCGACTTACACATCTTGTTTGAATGGTCTACTTTTGTTTCGAGCGCACTCCGTCATGATTTGTCTTACGTAAAATACAGACCTTCGACAGGTACCTTCTATAAAGCAGATGGCAGTGTCATATCTGCACCGGTTTCGCTTAGTAATGTGGATATCGTCCAGCCGTTTGCATCAACTGAGGTCTATGTCAAGGATGGAGGCGATCCAGGGGGTCCGGGAATCCAGAGCGCCAAGCTTGCTGTAGATTCAGCTGGGAATCCGAAGATTGTTTACCGATACCGTGAGGAAGGAAGCCCGAACTTCTCCGTGAAGTATGCTTCTTATGATGCAGGAGGATGGACGCAGCAGACGGTATATAATGCCACGGCAACGAGAGCAGGAATTGATATTACGTGGACGGGGTCGAATGTTCGTGTCTACTATACGAAATATAGCGGTACAGACCGCGCATATATGGCGGTTCCGGACGGCAATGGCGGATGGACCCAAACGTCGATTGCTTCCGGCAAGCCGATCGAAAGGCTCAGTGTTGAGCGTAATGCCAATGGTGTCGACATCCTGTACCTGGTGGATGTCACCAATCGCAAGCTTTATTACGGCAGAAACTAATCTGTTCACTTCTGAAAAGTACCTCTGGAGATTCAACCGCGTTTACAGTGCGGGATCACTCCAGGGGTGTTTTTTTTGGATCATATTCAAATATTAATAGAGTTCAGAATTTGAGATTTCATAATTACAAGAAATGATATAAATTTCTAGTAGATCCAAAACATTACCAAATTAAGACAGCAAATTCGGAACAAGGAGGCTGGTATCCAGACATATTTTCCAGAGTGAACAGCTTGAACGCATTCCATCATATCCAAGTAGGAGGGATCCCATGCTTTATACAATTATTGTGCCAGTTAACCAGGATTATAACATTCTGAACCTGTTCACCGATTCACTGCTTCGGACGGTAAGCCCGTCTACACAGATTATCTTCATCAACGATGGTTCCGGCTCGGCCGTTTTTCAACATCTGGAGAAACTGAAGCAGGAAGTTCGAGAAGGGGTAACGATTGAAATTCTGCAGCATGATTTTCCACTCGGTTGCGCGGTGTCCATTAACAGTGCACTGCGGCGAGCTGAGGGAGATTATATATTCTTCCTGGATTCCGACACCATTCTGCAGCCGGATTGGCAGACCATGATGAGAGAGACGTTGGATAGCGATATTACAATCGGCATGATTGGCGGTGTACTGCTGTATCCGCAAACCGGAGGCGTACAGCACTGTGGGATTGCATTTGCGGACACCATTGGCCGGCATCTTTTCCTGAATGCATCCCCTGAAGATATTCCAAAAGAAACATTTTCGGTACAACTGGTTGTGTTCGCCATGTTCGGCATGAAGCGGGAAGTCTACGAAACGATCGGTACCTTGGATGAGAAATTCTTTAACGGATACGAGGATTTTGATTACCAGATGCGTGCACGGGCTGCCGGATATGATACGGTCATTAATCCAAATATTCGCGCCTATCACTGGGAGCGCAGCAGCGGCATTCATCGAAATTTCAACCGGAAAAACAATCTGGCCCGCTTCTGGAAAAAGTGGGGTAGTGAGATCGAGGCTGATGTTTGGCCGTTCGTGTTCAGTCACTTGAAAGAACAGCTGGGTAGCCAACCCGAACACCAATATCTGCCGATTGTCGGCATTGATCTCGCTGAAGTACGAAGCGATGCCGATACGTTCTGGACCAAGCTTGAGGAAGCTGATATTGCACCTATTTCAGAGGTACGTGATTATTCCAATCGCTTCAATTCGAACGGGGCGATCTGGCTGCCGCAGGTACTGGGCAAGGAACTGATTCATAGTGAAAACCGCTTGCTGTTTTTGGTAGATAATTTTGCCCGCTTGCTGGAGAACCGATACTGGATTGAGATGAGACATGCGCACCGGGCCAAGGATCTGATTATCGATTTATATGGCAATGTTATCACGATGGATCGCATATACGATGGCTGCTGGCCAGGAACCAAAGTTCGTTAACCACAAAACCAAGAATACAGGGAGGAAATATAGGTGAATTCAAAAGAGAGCACGCTGGATCGTGCCGTAAGGTTTACCCGGAATCTGGAGTGGCTCGCGCACGTCGAAAAGGTCATTCCGAGCGGATGCAGTACACTTGCCAAAGCACCTGAACGGTTATTTCCAGGCCACACACCCGTATGCTGTGCAGAAGCACGTAATTCCCGATTTATCGATATTGATGGGAATGAATGGCTGGATTGCGAGATGGCCATGGGTACGGCACCTTGGGGACATGCGCGCCATGAAGTTCAATTGACCGTCATTCATCAGTTGAAAAAAGGGACAAGCTACTCCATTCCGGCTGACATTGAACTGGAATGTGCTGACCTGATCCTGCAGCGGTTTGGTGGGCGATATCCTTCGCTGCGATTCACGAAGAGCGGTGCTGATGCTGTCAGTGGAGCCGTACGTCTGGCTAGGGCAGGAAGCGGCAAAAGCAAGGTGATTGCAACAGCCTATCATGGTTGGCATGACTGGTCAGCTTATGGTTATTATGGTCGCGAAACGAAAGAGCGCGGTATCCCAGTGGATATTGAACGTACAACAATCTGGGTCGACAAGCCTTCACCAGAGCGAATTGAAGCTCAGATTACAGCGTCTCCCGAAGACATCGCCTGCATTGTGCTGTGTCCGAATGAATGGAAGCCTGAACCGCTGGAGCAAGTCGTTTCCCTCTGCCGGTCATTGGATATCATTGTGATTTTTGATGAAGTCACTTCGGGCATTCGAATGGGCAAGCAGGCAACAGCAGGAGAATATGACATCTGGCCGGATCTGCTCTGTATTTCCAAAGGAATGGCGAACGGACTGCCTCTCGCTGCCGTAATGGGACCCCAGCATTTGATGTCATTGTCGGGACAAGTCAGATTCAGCAATGCCCATTCCAGTGAAACCACTGCACTTGCAGCAGCCATCGCATGTGAGCGCTTGATGAAAGCTGCAAAGGTATGGCCAAGCTGGCGTGATGCCACCATCCGGATCATGGACCTGATTGAAGCGGAACTTGTGCTTCTTGGGCTGACGGACCAATTGGCGCTGAAGGGAACCTATGCAAGCTTCTACATTCACTCGATTACGGAGGATAACTTCCAATCTGATCCGTTCCGGGAGTTTATCGTTAAAAAAATGGCGCACTTCGGCATTTTCACCAAAGGATATTTTATTTTCTCAGATGCACATACTCGCGAAGAATTGCTGTGGGTGGAGGAAGCACTATTGCAGACGCTTTCGGACTGGAAAGAGCTGCGTAAACAGGAGCACCTTGCTCAATAACAATTTCGAAAACGTTTATAACTTCATCCCTACGGGGGAATCGACTAGGAGGAATAATCCATGAAAGCACTCGTATATCAGGATCATAAACAGGTAGCATTACTTGATGTTGAACAACCAAGCATCCAAAAACCGAACCAGGTTAAAGTCAAAATTTATGGCTCAGGCATCTGCGGCACGGATCTGAACATTGTCAAAGGCAAAGTTCCGGCAAACAAGGGAACGATTATCGGTCATGAAGGCGTGGGTACGGTCGTGGAGGTGGGCTCGGAGGTCCGCGGATTTCAGGTAGGCGACCGGGTTTTGATTGATCCCACCCAGTCTTGTGGAACCTGCTCCTACTGCCGCGAAGGATTGTTCATCTATTGTGAAAACTTCGATGATTATCAGGTAGGCATGACCACGCACGGTACATTTGCCGAATATTACGTGGGAGATGAGAAATATATCTATCCAATTTCGGATTCCATGAGCTGGGAGACGGCGATGATGATTGAGCCGCTTGGTTGTGTTCTGCAGACGTTCATGAAAGCAGGGGTTAAGCCAAGTGATTCAGTGCTCGTTCTGGGTTCAGGCGCCATTGGCTCCCTGTGTCAGCTTGTAAGCAAACGATTGGCACGGCTCACCGTTGGCACAGAAGTAGACCCGTACCGCAAAGAGTTTGCTTCAACCATTGCTGATCATGTGTTCTATCCTCAGGAACTGACGCTGGATAACGTATACGAAATTAACAACAACAAAAAGTTTGATATCGTAGTCGATGCTGTGGGGAATCAGCTTCATGTTGGATTTGAGATGATTGCCAAAGGGGGCAGAATCATTCCCATGGGCTACGACGACAGCTATAAGGTGACATTTAAATCAACTGACGTGATTAATGATGGGATTAGCATTATTGGCGCCGTAGCCGTGCATTCGATGATTAGTACGGCATTGAAATTCGCGCAAAGCATTCCGGAACTGGAACGCATGGTGACGGCCAAGGAACTGCTATCTGATTACGAGGAGGCATTTAACGGCACCGTGGGATATCATCTGCGTACCGGGGAGCCTCTGCCGATGAACTCGGTCAAAACAGCTCTAATTTTATAGGAGTATAGAAGTCTCGGAATTGCCGCTGCTTATGGATCACCATGGGCGGCGGCAAGATCCGCAGAAGGAGGGGGATTTGGATTGAAGCTGCTTCAGGATTTGCCGAGAAATCCACGGTATTCCATTTTACTTGAACCGGTATGGGCCATCCCGGGCACGATTGTCCTGTTTTATGCTCCTTTATATATGAAGGAAGCCGGACTTTCGGACATCGAAATCGGTTTGATCAATTCGGTGAATCTTTATTTTGCCTTTATATTTCAGTTGTTTGCCGGTTCAATTACGAACAAGCTGGGCCGGAAGCGGACAACGCTGATATTTGATCTGGTTGCGTGGAGTATTCCGATGTTCATCTGGGCATTTTCGCAAAATTTCTGGCTGTTTCTGATTGCCTACCTGCTGAATGCCACCTCAAAATTCGTGACGGTATCCTTCAACTGTCTGATCATTGAGGATGTCGAGGAGCATAAACGCTCCAGAGTGTTCGGCATTCTTAACATGATTATCACGGCAGCGGGAGTACTAACGCCGATCGCAGGCGTAGTTATTGCTGATTTTGGCATTGTGCCAACGCTGGCCAGCATCTATTTTGTCGGGGGAATTTTGATGACCGCGATGTTCTTTATTCGTAACCGGTATACCGATGAAACTGAGGTCGGTAAAGAGCTGATGGGCATGCACAGTCAAACGAGGGTGCTGCACAGCCTTGCTTCAAGCCTGCGTCTGTTTGGCAAATCGTTCTATAAACGAAGACTCTTGCCGATCATCTTGATTACCGTGCTTTCCAATCTGATTCTGCAGCTGAATTTCTTTCAGGTCATTTTCTTTAAGGAACAGCTCAAGTTTGATGATCGTGTGATTTCGTTTATCCCGGTTGTGACGGCATTAACGGTCATGCTGCTGTATCTGGTCATCATTCCACGTCTGAAACAACGATCGGAGGAGAAGTATGTTGGATTTTCCATCATATTAAGTACAATCGGAGCCGTACTATTTCTGTTGATCCCGGTTGGAAACATAGCCATGCTGTTCCTGACGCTGATCGTGCTTGCGGCCGGTAATTTTATTCTGCAGACGTATCGGGACTCCCTGCTCATGAACAGACTGGGCACGCATGAAAAAGCCGATATGTTCTCAGCCGTACAGACGGTCATGACGCTGACCGCCATTCCGTCAGGTTACCTGACAGGGTTGCTGTACCATCATCATCCTGTGCTTTTGTTCAGCGTCATTCTTGCACTGTACGTCATCCTGATGGTCATTATGTTGTTCCTGCCTGATTCACAGAAACATACCCAAGTGATCGAATCTTACAAAAATATGTAGGAGAAGGGGTTTTCTGTATATAGGAAGAATATGTAATACAGAAAACGACTTGGGAGGTTAAGAGATGTCAAATGTATTTGCAGCAGAAACAAGAAGCCAAATGAACTGGATGAATGAACCTGAAAGCTGGTCTTACACAGAAGAGGGCGTACTCATTGTGGAGGCTCAGGCTGATACAGACTTTTTCCAGGACCCCGCCGGCATTAACGTCCGTGCATCCGCTCCATTCCTTGCGATACCTGTTCCGGGTGATTTTGAACTGACCACCCAATTAACAGTGGACATGAAACACCAGTATGACTCCGGATGTCTGATGGTCATGGCAGATGAACGCAACTGGTGCAAGCTTTGTTTTGAGTATGATGGAAAAGCAGCAACCATTGTGTCGGTGGTTACCCGGGACGGTTCCTCTGACGATTGCAATTCGATTGAAGTACCCGTACCCGATCCATACCTGCGCATACGCAAGGTAGAGGATTGCATTTCATTTTTTTATTCACCCGATGGGGAAGAGTGGAAACTAATTCGGTACTTCGGCATGCCGATTCAGGGGGAGATCCAGGCAGGCGTCGTTGCACAGTCACCAACCGGAGCAGGTTGTACCTGTCGCTTTTTGACCTTGGAGGTTACAAGGCCTGACTTGACTGCACGCTTCTAAGCCATTTCCCCCGCCGATCATTGGAGGGAGAACAGGTTCATGATAAAAGCATTTATTTTGGATTTTGATGGACTGATCCTGGACACAGAGACACCTTGGTATTATGCGTTTCGGGACATTTATCAGGAACACGGTCTTGAACTTGGACTGGAGCTCTGGTCCAAAAATGTGGGAACGGACTTTGAAGAGTTTCATCCTTTTCTGTATTTGGAACAAGCACTCCAAAAACCGATTGATCATGATCAGATCAAACTGTTATCCGAGCAGAAATATACATCCTACCTGGGGCAGGCCGCTATCCTACCCGGTGTGCACGAATTGCTCCGGTCAGCCCGAGAGAAGGGGATTCAGCTCGCCGTTGCTTCGAGCTCCACGCGCGATTGGGTTCATGGCTATTTGCACAAACTGGGCATATTTGAACAATTCTCCGTCATTCATACGGCTGAGGATGTCAAGCGCGTCAAGCCAGATCCGGAGTTGTATCTTCTGGCTCTAAACAGTCTGGGGATCGAGGCTTCGGAGGCTGTTGTTTTCGAAGATTCACCTAATGGGCTGAAGGCAGCCAAGGCTGCGGGGATTCGTTGCGTCATTGTGCCGAACGAGGTAACTCGCGATCTGGAGTTCAAGCTGCATGATCTGCGGTTATCCTCGCTGGCCGATATAGATGTGGACATTCTCTAACTCAGGTATTGTTTGCGTAACTCAATCGGAGAGATTCCTTCGTATTTCTTGAACACAGAACCAAAGTAACTGGCGCTGTTGAAACCGACCGCTTTGGCGATGTCATGGGCCGTAATGGCATCATTCTGAATGAGCATTTCCTTGGCTTTCAACAGTCGATATCGTGTCAGGTACTCAAGCGGAGTCATTTGGAATTCTTTCTTGAATATCCGGTTTAAGTGCTGCTCGGTTACGTTCATCTGCTGAGCCAGCATGGTAAGCGAGATATCCTCATAATAATTTTGCTTGATAAAAGTAACGAGTCCGGCAAGCTTTAAGCGTGCATCGGAGCGTTCATATGCACCATAACGATCTCCTTCGATCGTCAATCTGACCAGAAGCATGTAGAGTAATGCAGATACGTGCCAGATTTGATCCTTGTGCCGGGACTGCAGCGCCAGCGTTATTTCATGCAGCAGGATATGAAGCATTCCATCCGGCTTGAAGGCGCGCAGCTCCCCGATCTGCAAGGTATGCAGGAAGCGGGGTAACAAATAGCCATTGAACGTAAGACAGTTAAACAACAATGATTCACTCAGATTATGATAGCGATAGTTAACTTCAGGAAACATGATAAGAGCGGTTCCTTCACGGATCAAGAATTCATGATTTTTGGCTGCGATTCGCCCGGTTCCTCCGATGCATTGTACTATGGTGTAATCCCGTGAATGGTCGCTCCAATGCATGAATTCATCAGCATTCATCTGGATCTGCCCCGTAATCATTAGTGGCATATCGGCATCCAGCGGATTCTCCATGCTAGGTTTCGGCATCGTTGTGTTATTCCTCTTTTCGTTAAGGGATCGTGTGCGTAAGTGGCGCGGAGACAGCGTTAAAAGAAACCTAATTTGAATTATATTACATAAATAACATTATTTTAAATGTCGCTATTGCAACAATGAACCATAGAGCGAAAACCTTTTAGCTTGAAGGATCGAAATGGGGATATCTTGCTAATCTGATGCGAAACAGTATACGCTATAATGGAACCAGTGATAGAGGAAAGGGATGCACGCATGAAGAAAGTCATCGTAGTAGGATCAGGAATACTGGGGGCTTCGACAGCCTATCAGTTAGCAAAAAGGGGTGCGGAAGTCATCCTTGTGGACCGTGGCGATATTGGACAAGCGACGGATGCTGCGGCGGGTATTATCTGCCCATGGTTATCGCAAAGGCGTAATCAGGATTGGTACCAGCTTGCCAAGGCCGGCGCACGCTTCTATCCCGGATTAATTGAAGAACTGCAAAGCGAGGGAGAAACGGAAACCGGTTATGCCCGAGTGGGGGCATTAAGTATTCATTCGGATATCGAAAAAATCGGCAAGATGGAAGAGCGGGCTCATCTTCGAAGAGCAGATGCACCGGAAGTTGGGGACATTACACGACTTAACGAAGAGGAAACGCATGAGCGGTTTCCATTGCTGGACCAACGTTATCATTCGGTATATATTAGCGGCGCAGCGCGCATAGATGGGCGTGCCCTGCGAGATGCCTTCATTCGATCCGCGCAGCGGAATGGAGCTGTCCTCATTCATGGGGATGCTGCTCTTTTATTTGATTCGGGTCGTGTAACAGGAGTGACGGTTGATACAGAGTGTATTATGGCAGATGAAGTCATTGTATGTGCAGGTGCATGGGCCAATTCGATCCTGAAGCCTCTGGGCATTCACTTTAAGGTTCATTACCAAAAAGCACAAATTATGCATTTGCAGGTTTCAGAACAAGAAAAAACTGGCAGCTGGCCTGTGGTTATGCCACCTTCTGATCAATATCTTTTGGCATTTGAAGAGCACAAGATCGTGATCGGCGCAACACATGAAAATGAAATTGAAGGTTACGACACAAGAATCACACCGGGCGGTATGCAGGAAATCTTGAATAAAGGGCTGGAGCTCGCCCCAGGTTTGTCTAATAGCACGTTTCAGGAGGTAAGAGTTGGCTTTCGGCCGTTTACGCCAGGCTTTCTTCCGGTTATGGGAATTGTTCCAGGATGGAAGGGACTGATCACGGCCAATGGACTTGGTGCCTCAGGTTTAACGATGGGCCCCTTTATTGGCTGTCAGTTAGCGAAGCTGGCTCTGAATCAGGAGTTGGATATCGATATCCAACCGTATAATCTTGCCAAAGCGATAGATGAATCTTAAAAAAGGAAATGTGGAGGTGAACATGACCTATTCACAGCGTATAACCCAAGCAAATTCTTCGGATATATCCTATTTGGAGTACCAGATCGGTGCTGCGGAGGA
The DNA here is from genome assembly GCF_039831995.1 of Paenibacillus pabuli. Classification (NCBI taxonomy): domain Bacteria; kingdom Bacillati; phylum Bacillota; class Bacilli; order Caryophanales; family Paenibacillaceae; genus Paenibacillus; species Paenibacillus pabuli. The sequence goes on along the minus strand of NZ_JBDOIO010000003.1, from coordinate 1,232,661 downwards.
CGAATTGAAACAAGCTGAAAGCCAGCAGATCCAATACGAATCTGAATTGAACCAACGAAGGATGTTGACGGCTGAGGCCCAATCATTTCGGGATACCGACATAGAAGAAAAACTGCAGCATCAACTGGCCGAAGTGAAGAAGCGTATGGAAGCGATCCGTACACGGCTAGTTCAATTGCAGGACGATATGGAGAAGTTGGCAGATTGAGAGGTCCTCACCTTATGAATAAACGAAAACAACTGCTTTTGGACACGGCACTCGTGCTTTTTGAGAAGAATGGCGTGTCCAATACAACCATCCAGATGATTCTGGATCATTCAGGTGTGTCGAAGGGCACATTTTATAAATTTTTCAGTTCCAAGGATGATTGTGTTCTCGCGATCCTGGAGCAGCGGATCCAGGAAGATATGATGATTCGCCAAGAACTTGAGGCGCAAAAGTATAGCTCTGATTTTGACTTACTGGTAGACCAGATCGTGGTGCCGATGATATCGCCGGACAAACAGCGAGTAGTTGAGTTGTTTTGGACAGGCTTTTATTCCGGGGAATTTGATGTCGAAAATCTAACCAGAATCCAGTTAAACTGGCTGGCTGGACGACTTGTACAGTTATTTGGTGAAGAGGTTAGACCATACGCCTGTGAAGGGGCCATTTTTTGTTTTGGGATGGTTCACCAGATTTCGAATACGTGGAGAAACTTTCATCTGAACCAGCCTCATTGGAAAGCACTAGTGCCGAAGGTCCTGAACTATACCGAGGTTCTGCTGAGAGACTTGGTGAACAAACAGGAACATATCATTGATGCGGCAAGTCTGGCTGTTATCGATCCTGAATTCAAGCAGAACGTACCGGATAAACAACATCTGCTTGCCGAGCTGGACAAGTTCAACCGGTCTATTCAGAAATCTAACGTATCCATCCAGGCCAAGGAATTAACCCAAGGACTATGGTCCTTGTTCCGGGAAGAACCGCTTAATTTTTCCATGCTGAAGATTACGTTAACAGCTTTTCAGGCTGCTTTTGATTCTGGATGTGAACAGATGCAATCAAGAAAGATTGCTCAGACATGCTGGTGGTTTATTGAAATGAACGGAATGATCGAGATTGCAAAATAGCTAACAAACAATTAATCAAACTATATAATATACAAGTCGTATAATTAAAACCCTCTTATAAGAGGGTTTTTTAATTTGGTTCAAATGGTTTATATCAAAAATTATACGATTCGTATAAAATTTAACTAGGTGCTGAACTGTCAATTCATGTACCGATGAAGGAGGAGTGAGGCAAACGATCTACCGCGGCGAGAACCCGTAGTCGACAACAGCCAAACAAGAATTTATTTCAGGAGGTGGCATCAGCATGTACAAAGAAGTGATTCGAGTGGAGGATATCACCAGATTCCAGTCCAGATCCGAGGAGTTCTTCCCGATTCAGTGGTATCAAAAGATGTTGTCCGAAAGTCCAGTGCACTACCATGAAGATACCGACACCTGGAATGTGTTCAGGTATGATGATGTTAAACAGGTTCTAAGCAATCATGAATATTTCTCAGCTGAAGGCACCCGAACAACCATAGCCGTAGGGGCGAAGAACAAGGAAGGCACACCTCCGGACAAACTAAACATCTCAAGCATTGACCCGCCAAGGCATCAAAAAAGCCGTTCATTGTTATCCGCAGCCTTTACACCCCGCAGTCTCAAAAACTGGGAACCGCGAATTCGCAACATTGCGAAGCAGCTGGTGGAAGACCTGGAGTTTAATACAACCATTGATATCGTTGAAAAGCTTGCTGCTCCACTGCCTGCCATGGTCATGGCGGACTTGCTCGGGATCCCGCTCACGGACAGCCACCGGTTCAAAAGCTGGGTGGATATCCTGTTCCAACCTACCACACAAGAGAACGCACAAGAAAGTGAAATAAAGAAACAGGCTGCTGCTCAGGAATATTATCAATTCCTGTATCCTCTCGTAGTGAAGAAGCGGGAAAATCCCGGAGAGGACATCATTACCGATTTGTTGAACGTCGATGTGGAGGGAGAAAAGTTCACTGAAGATGAAGTCGTTCGAACAACGATGCTCCTGCTTGGTGCTGGCATAGAAACGACGAGCCATATGGTCTCGAGCACATTCTATTCTTTCTTGTACGACGAGGGGGATTTATACGGCGAGTTAAGACAGAACCCGGATCTGGTTCCGCTTGCTGTGGAAGAAATGCTTCGATACCGATTCCATAATGCGAAAAGACATCGAACAGTCAAGAAGGACAACCAGTTGCTTGGTGTTGATCTGAAAAAAGGGGATGTCGTCATCTCCTGGATGAGCGCGGCGAATATGGACGAGCGAATGTTTGATCACCCGTTTGAAATTGACATTCATCGTCGCAACAATAAAAAACATCTCACTTTTGGCAATGGCCCGCACTTTTGCCTTGGGGCACCACTGGCAAGGATGGAACTTACTCTTGTATTAACAGCCTTTGTGGAGAGGGTTGCACGGATTGAAGCTGTGGACACATTTGAGCTTGAACGGAATCTGTCGACCTCAGCTCCAGGACAATCCTTGACGCATTTACCGCTGAAGATATTTGAATAGGAAATGCTCATGATAAATCAAGAAAAAAGCGGCAGACTGGACATGGAATTCGTCCTGATCTGCCGCTTTTCTATCTTTCCTGTTTAATTCGAGTTCATGGAAACTTTCTGTCTAACAGGCATTTTGGCTTCTTCTTCTTTTGCTTGTTTCGTACGTTTAATAAAGAAGGAGAGAGCGAGTCCAACGACTGCTATGCCAATGATTACGACATAAGCATCGTTGATTCCCTGGATCATGGATTCCATTGCCAATTGCTCCCGGGACAAGCTGTTCGCAGCACCACTTGCGATCATATCCTGTGCATGGGTCGTGGTACGACTGGTCATGACACTTACGAGCAATGAAGTACCGACCGCACCAGCGACCTGTCTGACTGTATTAGAGATGGCTGTACCATGTGGACCGAGTCTTGGCGGCAGCTGGTTCAGACCTGCCGTTTGAATTGGCATCATGAGCAGAGCCATACCAATTCGGCGTCCGGTAGACATCAGAACCAGATAAGTGTAGCTGGTTGAATCCGTCAGATCGATAAAGCCGATCGTCGTTACGATCGTAATCACCATACCAATGATGGCAAGCCATTTTGCTCCAAATCGGTCGAACAAACGTCCAGTAACCGGCATCAGGAATCCCATGACGAGAGCACCTGGAAGCAGTAATAAACCGGATTCCAGTGCGGTGTAACCACGGGCATTTTGAAGATACAGAGGCAGCAGCATCATGTCTGCATACATGATCATGGTAATTGCGATATTAATGATCGTGGTCAAGGAGAACATATTATACTTGAACGCACGAAGGTCGAGCAGCGGGGTTGCAGAAACAAGCTGACGCCAAGTGAATAAGGCGAGGGACACAATTCCTGCCGTAAGACAGATGAGCACTTCGGCACTGGACCATCCCAGGCCTCCCGCGCGGCTGAACCCATACAATAATGCACCAAAACCAATTGTCGATAACGCTACACTAAGCGTATCAAACTTGGTATCAATGCGCTCGGATACATTTTTCAGATACACAAACGCACATCCGATAACAATGACCGTCAATGGGATCATCGCATAAAACATCGTTTGCCACGAATAGTTCTCAAGCACGTAGCCAGCTAAGGTAGGTCCGATTGCCGGGGCGAAAATGACCGCGAAACCGACCATACCCATGGCAGCTCCCCGTTTCTCAGGAGAGAACAGCGTGAGAATGACATGCATCAGCAGCGGCATGATAATACCTGCTCCAGCAGCCTGCACCATACGACCTGTAAGCAGTGTACCGAAGTTGGTTGCGAGTGCCGATATGATTGTACCGATCAGGAATATGAACATAGAAGCCTGAAAGAGCTGTCTTGTCGAGAAGCGCTGCATGAAATACGCAGTAATTGGAATAAGTACTCCATTCACCAGCATGTAGCCGGTTGTTAACCATTGCGCTGTTGTCGCGGAGATATTAAAATCACCCATCAACTCCGGAGTGGCAACACTCATGAGGGTTTGATTCAACGTGGCAAGAAATGCACCCAGAATCATGACAAACAGTATGGGACCTTTTTTGATGTTTTTCTCATCATCTAATCTAGCCTGACTCAATCCATTCCATCCTTTCAATCTACACGTGACTAAATTTACAACGTGTTGTATAGTTTACATTGTATTTATTGAATTATATACATATTCCCGCAGATTACAATTTACACCTCTGGGTATATTCGTTGCTTATTTTACAGAATTAATAAATTTGTAGCTTATTAAGAAAATAAACGACTCATTATTTAAAATTGTAATTTTCTGAAATAAGGAGTGAATAGAATGAAAAACGATAACAAGGCCGCTACCGATCCGCGAATACTCCGGACAAGGCAACTCATACGGGATGCCTTCGTAGATCTGATGCAGGAAATGGATATCGAAAAATTAACGGTGAACCGGATTGCCGAACGTGCAACCATTAACCGGGTAACCTTCTATCTTCATTATCGTGATATTACGGATATGATGGAGAAGTTGGCGGACGAGATGAACGAACATATTGAACGGATCATTGATCAGTATCACCGGTTTGACAATAATGAAACAGAGGAGGCCTGGCCAGTTCTGGTGAAAGTATTGGAGCATTTTGCTGATCATCCCAAATTCTATCGTGTTGTGCTAGCTTCCAAACGAACCCCTATTTTCACAGAGCGACTGTTGAAATTGTTAACTAGACTCGTTACTGAAAAGATCGAAAAAATGGAGATGGAAAGTGCTTTTGCGCAGGCAGGCATCCATAAGGAAATTGCGATCTGGTACACCTCTTCGGCCCTGATTGGAACCATTGTGGCTTGGCTTCGCAATGACATGCCTTATGCACCTCATTTTCTGGCCAAACAATTCTCATTGATTCGCTCGTATTCGTACAAAGGCCTTATGTAAAAAAACAACAAGGAATGGATGTGAGACGCATGAACATCATCATATTTGGAGCGACCGGAAGAACAGGCAAGGAGCTGCTGCAGCGTGCGCTGAGTGAAGGACATACCGTAATTGCATTTGTCAGAAATCCTTCCAAACTAGGCATTTCTCATCCAAACTTAAAGATCGTGCAGGGCGAAGTAACCCGGTATACGGATGTCGACCATGTCGTGAAAAAGGAAAAAGTGGATGCGGTCTTTTCTGTTCTTGGCGCGAAGAGCCCGTTCAAAAGAGATCTCGTTCTTATCGATGCCTTGAAAAACATTATCCAGGCGATGGAAAACAATGAAGCAGGCAAACTGATTCATGTGTCGTTTATTGGCACTCATAGAGATGCCGGAAAGCTCGGTTTCTTGTACAAACATGTCATCCCGAACGTCATGACCAATCTGCTTCGCGATCACCTGGACAAGGACAACCTTGTAACCAGCAGCAAGCTGAATTGGATACTGGTTCAACCTCCTATACTTACAATGGAAGATTATAATGGAGAGTATGTTCACGAAACGCAGATCCACCCGGACAAGTCTCGGAAACTCAAGCTGTCGCGTGCCAATCTGGCTGATTTTTTGCTTAAACATGTGAACGATGGTTCATATGATCGTAAAGCCGTCTTGGTTACAGAGTAAGTCAACCATTCGTAAGGGGGATCCATCCAGGGATTGGATTGTGTTTGCTTTTGTTATTCAGTAGAATGATTTTAATTTATATTTTCAAAAGGAGAGCGGTTACGTGCTGGAACTCAGTTTCAATGACCCGGATAAACTGGTAAATGTCACCCATGCCTTGTCAAACCGTTCCCGGATTGACATTCTCCAGCTGTTACATGTGAGCAAGCTGAATATCATTGAAATTGCCGAGGCGCTAAATTTACCGATTTCAACCGTGGCCAATCATATCAAGGTGCTTGAAGGTGCCAATTTAATACATACAGAGATGCTTCCTGCATCACGCGGAGCCATGAAATTGTGCAGTCGCAATTATGATGATATACACATTATGTTGGATCAGGTGGTACCTGATTCCACCTGTGACATGAATCTGTATGAGGTGGAGATGCCCATTGGACATTACAGTGACTGTGAGGTGACGCCCACGTGCGGTATGGCAAGCGCTACAGGCATAATTCTTAAAGAGGATGATCCGGCAAGCTTTTATCACCCCGAACATGTGGATGCTCAGATTATCTGGTTAAGCGAAGGGTATCTGGAATACTTGCTTCCGATGGATATTCCTTCTGACGCAACGATCCTATCCTTGGAACTGTCCATGGAAATGTGCTCTGAAGTACCTCATTACAATAACGACTGGCCGTCTGATATATCTGTATGGGTGAATGGCATGAAGATCGGGATGTGGACAAGTCCGGGAGATCTGGGCGACAGGCGTGGCAAGCTGAATCCGGATTGGTGGCACAACGGCTCTACGCAGTATGGAATTCTTAAGACATGGCAGGTAGACCAGGAGCATACCACATTGGATATGAAGAAAATCTCCGATATATCTTTGAGTAATCTCGAGCTGGGGGATAAACCCAAATTACGCCTGCGCATTGGAATTGATCCCAGTGCCAAACACCAGGGGGGAATGAACCTGTTTGGTAATCAATTTGGTGATCATGGGCAGCACATTTTGATGCGTGTGAAGTACACGCTGAATCCAGCGTAACTCCGCTGATACGGCATGCTAAGTAATAGAAGAACTCGATTTCAAGGCCGCCCTTGGGCGGTTTTTTTAACAACAAATGGTTTGAAGGTAAGGAGGGAGCGTTCTGCTGATAGATTCTACTCAACATAAACGTCTGATCGGGATCATGAAGTCATTTCCCCTGAAACAGAGGTACTCGAAAGAGGAACTGTTGATAAATGATCTGAAATTAGGGTCTGCAGGGAACGTTGAAATGTTCTATTCACCGCATAATGAATATCTCAATGCCTCCGCCAAAGTCATGCTTGTTGGCATTACACCGGGTTGGCAGCAGATGGAGATTGCTTTCCGCACAGCCATTCGAGCCTTGAAGCATCAGAATTCATATGAATTCGCCTGCCAGGAAGCGAAGTTTGCCGCCAGAATGGCTGGAACGATGCGAACGAACTTAATTCATATGCTTCAGGAGATAAGATTGCATGAATTTTTAAGCGTGCCTCATGTGCAAGAGCTTTTTGATCCTGAGTGCACACTTCTGCATACCACTTCTCTGATTCGATATCCCATCTTTGTGAAGCAACAAAATTATACGGGACATCAACCAGCCATTACCACTAATACTTTTCTATATGAAGCTGTACTTGGGTCTTTCCTGCCTGAATGGAATCTTCTGAACGAACCATTAATTATTCCACTCGGAAAGTCGGTTGAGGCTGTACTTCGTCAATTGCTTGATGAGAAGCGGATGCAGGATAAGAGAATTTTGTGGGGATTCCCTCATCCGTCCGGCGCTAACGGTTACCGGCTCAAACAGTTTCAGCAGAACAAAGTAGATATGCAGCACACACTACGCTACCTCAATACCGCCGATCCTTCCTAGTTAAAAGCAATAAGAGTTTTAAACGGCATCGGACATACATTGACAGTGGGTCAATCGAGTGAATTAATAGTATAATAGTCAGGACGACCTAGAATGCTTTGAAGGAAAAGGAGAAGCAAATGCCGACAATACTTGTTGCTGACGATGATGCGAATATTCGCGAACTTGTCTGTTTATTTCTGAAGAATGACGGATTCACTACGGTAGAAGCTGCAGATGGCAAGCAGGCCCTAACAGTTTATGCCTCGACACCTGTCGATCTGGTTGTGCTTGATATTATGATGCCGATTATGGATGGATGGACATTATGCAAGGAGCTGCGCAGGGCAAGTCCCGACCTTCCCTTGCTTATGTTGACTGCAAGAGGTGAAACGTGGGAGAAAGTTAAGGGTTTTGACCTGGGAACAGATGATTATCTGACGAAACCGTTCGACCCCATGGAATTGACGGTTCGGGTCAGAGCGCTGCTGAAGCGTTACCGGATTGGCTCTACACAAACGATTCAGCTCGGGAATCTTATCCTGAATAAACAAACCTATAAAGTCACTATGGGCACGGAATCTCTTGCGCTGCCGCTCAAAGAATTCGAATTGCTGTACAAGCTAGCTGGTACACCAGGACAAGTATATACGCGCGAGCAGTTAATTGATCAAATTTGGGGAATTGATTACGCTGGAGATGATCGAACGATAGACGTACATATTAAACGTTTGAGAGAAAGGTTTGTCGCTTCAACTGATTTTCGAATTGAAACGGTGCGCGGCCTTGGTTATCGGCTTGAGGTTAGTGAATGATCAGATCTCTGTATATCCGTGTGGTACTAACCTTTTTAATTTCCGTCATCGCGGGTACGATCATCGCCTTCGTGATTACCTTTTTGGTATTCAGGGGGAATATGAATGAGAATGTCCAGGAAGAATTATTGAGTTTTGGACAGGATATCGTGCGTATCTATGAAACTATTCCATTGCATGAAGCAGACAAATTTGTGGGAGGGATGAAGCAGCTCAACTCCTATCATATCCGCATTTACGACGAGGATAATACTGAGGTCCATTCCTATGGAACACTGGGTGACCAGGCTTCTGCTCGGGTGTCATCGGATCAAGTAAAGAACGTACTGAATGGGGAGATCGTTCGTGCTGATTCGTCCAACGAATCTACAGGTTTTGTCGGATTGCCATTAATGACGGAAGCGGGGGCGAAAGCGTTATTTATACAGCCGCTCTTATCACCGTACACTTCTTTCAACGTAAGATGGTTATCCACTTTCCTGATATATTCTTTGGTCATAGGGAGTTTGTTGATTCTGATTGCTTCCATATACGTGGTGAAACCGATTAACAAACTTACCAAAGCAACCAAGCGTCTGGCCTCAGGTGATTTTAATGTCAGGCTGAATATCAAGCAGACGGGAGAGCTTGGAACCTTGGCTCGAAGTTTTGAGGAGATGACACATGATCTGCAGCAGCTTGAACAAATGCGCAGAGAATTTGTAACGAATGTATCGCATGAGGTTCAGTCGCCGCTGACTTCCATATCCGGTTATGCTCAAGCGCTCAAGCAGGTCAATCTCGGAGAGCATGAACGAAGCCGCTATCTGGATATCATTATTGCTGAAGCAAAGCGGATGTCCAAAATGAGTGACAGCTTGCTGAAGCTGAGTTTGCTTGAGTCCGATTCTCAGCCATTGCGATCTGTCACACGCAGTCTGGATGAACAGATCAGGCGTGTAATCGTGGCACTGCAGCCGCAGTGGACTGCCCGAAACATCGCTTTTGAGTTGGATCTTGAACCGATCAAAGTAACAGCGGATCATGATCAACTGGACCAGGTCTGGATGAATATTATAGGCAATGGTATCAAGTTTACCGAAGATGGTGGCATCATTGGCGTGAGCATCAAGCGGAATCTCTCGGATGTAATCATTCGAATATCCGATAATGGAATCGGAATCGACCCTGAAGATCAGAAGCGTATATTCGAGCGCTTTTTCAAGGCAGATCGTTCCCATAGCAGCAAAACCGAAGGAAGTGGCATGGGGCTCGCTATTGTTAAACAGATTGTTTCGCTTCATCAAGGTGATATTCAGGTGGAGAGCAATCCGGGTCAAGGAACAACCTTTGTCATCACCTTGCCGATCAATCCTGCTGAAAAGTCATAGGTAGACGATAATAGTCTATCAAATGAATAAACCACGATCCGCTGAGGATGACATACAAGAACATTTGTATGTCATCCTCAGCTTTTTCGATTTTCAGAAGTAAGAGGGTCATTCACATAACTGGAAAATAACGGTTGACAGATGTGTTTATTGCGTATACAATCGTATACATATTATCGTGTATACAAACGTATACGTTGTGGAGGTGTTCTTGAAATGAGAGATGCTAATGAGTCAGCAGAACGTCAAAGTTTGCGTTCAGGACGTGAACGCGGAGAAGAAGAGCAGCGTGGTGAACGGTCCAGAAGGGGCAGAGGACATGGGGAACATCACGGTAAGCGGGGGAATGGAGCACAAACATTCCGCCGTGGCCGGATTCTGGTATTTCTGGAGCAAATGCAAAATCGAAGAACAACTTTGGCCAGACAGCTGGGTCAAGCGGAATATGAGCATATTCGTCCGATGATTAGTGGTGAACTGAAAGCCATTGACCAGGTTATCGATGAATATATTCATCTCTTCGAGCTGCAGGATGAAAATGAAAGCCCTAATAAGGATTTGGAGAGTGAATAAGAATGATTCGTCGTTTCTTTTCGTATTATCGGCCTTACAAGAAACTGTTTGTCATTGATTTTGGATGTGCAGTGATCGCAGGGCTGTTGGAACTGGCTTTTCCTCTGGCCGTGAGCAAATTCATCAATGAATTATTGCCAGGCCAGGACTGGCCGCTCATTATCCTGGCGTGTGTTGTATTGTTGTCCATTTATGCGCTCAATACAGCTTTGAATTATGTGGTTACATATTGGGGTCACATGCTCGGTATTAACATTGAGACCAACATGCGTGAGAAGATGTTCGCTCACTTGCAGAAGTTGTCGTTCCGTTTCTTTGATAATCGCAAAACGGGCCATCTGATTGGTCACTTAACCAATGACCTGAACGACATCGGAGAGGTTGCCCATCATGGACCGGAGGATGTGTTCATCGCTGTGATGACATTGATCGGTTCATTCTGGCTCATGGCGAATATTAATCTGGAGCTGGCATTGATTACATTTATTATTATTCCGATCATGGCCTGGGTCATCATCGTATTTGGTGGCCGGATGACCAAAACCTATCGGCGTCTCTTCGGCAATGTGGGTAATTTCAATTCCCGGATCGAAGATAACGTAGGCGGGATTCGTGTTGTTCAATCGTTTGCCAATGAAGAACATGAGAAGAAACTGTTTTCCGTCGACAATGAGAACTTTCGTCAAACGAAGCTGCTTGCCTATAAAACGATGGCCAAGAGTATATCGGTCAGCTATATGATGATGAGACTGGTCACTGTATTTGTGATGATCAGCGGGGCCTGGTTTTTTATTGACGGCAAAATTGATATGGGAGACTTCATGGCATTCCTGCTGCTGTCCAATATCTTCTTCCGTCCGATTGAGAAAATCAACGCGGTCATTGAAAGTTACCCGAAGGGAATCGCCGGCTTCAAGCGTTATCTGGAAATCATTGATACGGAGCCTGAAATCGCTGATGCCAAGAACGCAGTTGAACTGAAACATGTTCGGGGCGATATCCGTTTTGAGAATGTATCATTCGGTTATGAATCCAGCCGTCGCATTTTGAATAACATCAGTCTGTCTATTAAACCTGGAGAAACCGTTGCATTCGTTGGACCTTCCGGTGCAGGGAAAACAACCATCTGCAGTCTGCTTCCAAGGTTCTACGAAGTGGAAGAGGGGCGAATCACGGTGGATGGTGTTGATGTTCGGGATGTCCAGCTGCAATCCCTTCGCAAGCATATTGGTATCGTTCAGCAGGATGTATTCCTGTTCTCAGGAACCATCAAGGAGAATATCGCCTATGGGGATCTCACGGCAACTGATGAGCAAATCTGGGATGCTTCCCGCCGGGCATCGCTGGAGGAACTGCTTCTCACGCTGCCGGACGGCATCGATACGATCATCGGTGAACGTGGAGTTAAGCTCTCGGGGGGGCAGAAGCAGCGTTTGTCCATTGCCCGCATGTTCCTGAAAAATCCACCGATTCTGATCCTGGACGAAGCAACATCTGCTCTGGATACGGAAACGGAAGCTTTAATCCAGAAATCTCTCGCAGAACTGTCAGTGGGCAGAACCACATTGGTCATTGCACACCGTCTGACAACCATCAAGAATGCGGACCGGATCATGGTCGTGAATGCAGACGGCATTGCCGAGCAAGGGAATCATGATGAGCTGGTCGCTGCTGGTGGAATTTACAGCCGACTTCATCAGGTACAATATAGTCATTCATAAAAATAGGTTATTGTGACCGAACCGCGCATTTTGCGCGGTTTTTTGCCGTTCATTGTTTTTCACTTTATAAATGAACGTATATCTGCATCCTGTACATGAACGGCATAAGTGTTGTTCTTATCCTGAAATAGAATATATACGAGGTATGGGGACAACATACTTATGATAAATGGAGGTGACCTTATGACCAACTCACCGGAACACTTGGCCGGACATGAATCACTGGATTTACATGAAGTTATCAATTTTAAAACACTGTGCCTGGCGAAGTCCAAATTGATGCAAGGTCTTGTCTTCGACCAGGATCTGAAAGACTTGATGCAAAAGGACGTAATACAGTCCATGCAGGCGCTGCAAGATTTGCAGGCTATCTATACAAAGGCCCCTTTTGAAACGACGGTTCCCACTCACAGACCTACGCCAATACTAAACTGAGGTGATCCACTTGAAACAGGAAGCGATAAATCCCGCAAAGATGGATGCATTGGATCCGGCCAATTCACTTCATATGCCTGAAATGGCGGATATGACGTTTGCGATGGATTTTTTGATCCGTGCCAAAGAAGGTGTTCGCAATATAGCGATTGCTCTGACTGAGACGGTATCGGCAGATGCCAGAGCGCTATTAAAGCAGCAGCTACATCAGGGTATTGAACTTCATCAGGAAATATCGGAGCTTATGATTCGTAAGAAATGGTTTCATCCCTATGAGCTTCAAGAGCAATACCAGCTGGATCAATTGTCTGCGAATCAAACCGTTGAAATTGCCAAGCAGCAGTTATTCCCGGAGGATACCCGGCGAAAAGGTTTATTTGATCGTACACCGGATGAGCACATTGGAGGAGACAAGGCATGAAGGCAGTGACCTACCAAGGCATCAAAAATGTCGTAGTTAAGGATGTACCTGATCCCAAGATTGAGAAGCGGGATGATGCGATTATCAGGCTCACTACTACGGCGATTTGCGGATCGGACCTGCATCTGCTCCACGGAATGATTCCCAACCTGCAGGAAGACTATGTCATAGGGCATGAACCGATGGGCGTTGTTGAAGAAGTGGGTCCGGATGTGACGAATCTGAAAAAGGGAGATCGTGTCATTATCCCTTTTAATATTGCATGTGGCCAATGCTTTTATTGTCAAAACCATCTGGAGAGCCAATGTGACCAATCGAACGAACATGGAGAAATGGGCGGTTTTTTCGGTTACTCGGGAACAACCGGTGGATATGCTGGAGGGCAAGCCGAGTACTTGAGAGTTCCTTTTGCCAACTTTACTCATTTCAAAATTCCCGAAAGCTGTGAACATGAAGATGAGTCATTGTGCCTGATCTCCGATGCGATGACGACTGCTTTCTGGAGCGTTGATAATGCGGGAGTGAAGGATGGGGATACTGTTGTCATCGTTGGCTGTGGTCCCGTTGGTTTATTGGCTCAGAAATTTGCCTGGTTCAAGGGTGCAAAACGGGTGATCGCAGTAGATTACCTGGACTACCGTTTGCAGCACGCCAAACAAACGAATCAAGTCGAGATCGTTAACTCTGGAACCATTCCGAACGCGGGAGACCATATCAAGGAAATAACCAAAGGCGGAGCAGATATTGTGATCGATTGCTCTGGCATGAGCGGGAAAATGACACCTCTTGAATCCCTGGCTTCTGGACTTAAGCTGCACGGTGGAGCTTTGGGTGGATTCCTGATTGCATCCCAAGCTGTTCGCAAAGGAGGGACCATTCAGGTAACGGGCGTATACGGAGGAAAATACAACGGATTTCCTTTTGGAGATATTTTTCAGAGAAATGTTAATCTTCGTACGGGACAGGCTCCGGTCATTCACTATATGCCTTATATGTATGAACTGATTGATACAGGTAAAGTGAATCCACGTGATGTGGTTACCCATGTGATTCCGCTCAGTGATGCCAAAAAGGGGTATGAAATATTCGATACAAGGCAGGATCAATGTATTAAGGTGGTTCTCAAACCATAAGCAGTTCGGAAAGGAAGCGTGATTCAACATGAAATATGCCCTGCATGAAACACTTGAAGTTCAGGAGATGGCTGCGTTCAGAACCGTCAATTTAACCAAATCGAATATCATGGTGCTGCTCGTTTCAGATCCGGAGCTGAAGGAGATATTAAGGCAGGAAGTACAGCAATCGACAGATGCGGTCCAGGAGTTGAATGAGATTATGAAAAAGGCTGAACTGCAGGAGATGACAAAATGAATCCAATCATTGAGCATTTGATGGGTGTGCAACCCTTGACAGACCAAGTCATAGCGATGGATTATTTGATTACTTCTAAAAGTGCAGTGAGGAATTATGCAATGGCCGTCACGGATGCAGGTACTCCCGAAATCAAGTCGATATTGGTTCGTCAATTAGATGAAGCTATTCTTGCACATGAGCGCATTGTAACGTATATGCTCGAGCGTGGGTGGTATCATCCATGGGATACCAAGCAGCAGCTGCAACTCAATATGCAGAATGTAGATACGGCCCTAGGTCTGTCTTTGAACTGAAGAGCTAAGGTATGAAACAAAAGTCACAGTCCGTGCCGAGAAAAGGTACGGATTGTGGCTTTTTTGTCATGCAGCATCATTTTGTTGACAACGTCCACTAATCAACTTATTATAATGTTGACAATGTCCACTAAAAGGGAGGGTTTCACATCGACTCTCAGCATATAGATTCTGATATTCTGGCTGACATGCGGCGTTTCAACCGTTTTTATACCAATATTCTTGGTGTACTTGATAAGTATATCCTTGGTACAGGCTATTCGTTTGCCGAGGTAAGGGTCATCATTGAAATTGGGATTCGCGGAGAGAGTATTGCGAACAATCTGGTGGATACACTGACCATCGATCGCAGTTATATGAGCCGGATTGTAAACAAGCTGTCTAAGGAAGGCCTGCTTATCAAGGTTAATTCGGAAGCTGACAGCCGGGTCAGTCTCATTCGTCTGACGGATAAAGGCAAGGAGCTCTACGCCGAATTAAACGATCGGTCTGACCAGCAAATATTGAAGTTAATGCAGGATCTGAATGAGGAAGAGATCAGAGAGGTCTATGCTTCCATGATGAACATACAAGCGAAGTTAACGAAGAAAGCAGGAGAGACAACACGATGATACGATTCGAATGTGATTATAACGAAGGTGCCCATGAACGCATTTTACAAAGACTGATCGAGACCAATATGGAACAAACGAGCGGATATGGTACAGATCCGCACTGTGATCGGGCGAGAGCTCTTATTCGTCAGGCGTGTAACAGCGAGGAGGCTGATGTACATTTTCTGGTCGGAGGCACTCAAACGAACACAACCGTAATTGCGTCCACATTGCGTCCCTATCAAGGAGTCATTGCGGCTACCTCGGGCCACATTGCCGTTCACGAAACCGGTGCAATTGAAGCAACCGGCCATAAAGTGCTTACGGTTCCCAGTGAAGACGGGAAGATCACAGCGGACCAAGTAAAGGCAGTCTATAAGGCACATATGAGTGAGTCTTCTCCAGAACACTGCGTACAGCCAGGAATGGTTTACATATCCCAGCCTACAGAGAACGGTACAATGTATAGTAAGGCTGAATTGCAATCATTGTTCGATGCAAGCCGGGAATCCGGACTCCCCTTATTTGTGGACGGTGCACGACTCGGATACGCACTTGCGTCACCGGATTGTGACATGACTCTTGCTGATCTCGCCCATCTATGTGATGTGTTCTATATTGGAGGGACCAAGATTGGTGCACTGATGGGGGAAGCAGTAGTCATTCTGAATGATGCACTGAAGTCTGATTTCCGTTACATGATTAAACAAAAGGGTGGTCTGCTCGCAAAAGGCAGATTGCTGGGCATTCAATTCGAAACGTTGTTTGAAGACGGATTGTATCTGGAAATTTCACGTCATGCCATCGATATGGCCATGCGAATTCATGATTCACTTGAAGCGCAGCACATCCGGTTCCTGTATGAATCACCAACCAATCAGCAGTTTCCGATCTTGCCTGATGTTTTGCTTGAGAAATTACGCAGTCAATACACCTTCACATTCTGGGAAAAGGTTGACGACACACATAGTGCAGTCCGTTTCTGCACCAGCTGGGCGACTCAGCAGGCTAATGTGGATGCGCTGGTTCGTGATATCGCTCAATTGATGCATGAATCAAGTGAAAGCCGGGTACTGGCTGAAGCACTGGTTTAAACCGAATAAGAAGAATGAATAGTTTCAATCTACTGAGAAAAGGACGACTACATGTCGTCCTTTTTTTGTTCATTATTATTGAAACACCTCAGAAGCTATTCGCTCAAGATCAGATCGTATTTTTCCTTCAATCGTTTAATATCACTTCGTGGAGGCGCGCCGAACATGCGTGAATATTCACGGCTAAACTGGGAGGCACTTTCGTAGCCAACCCGAAAAGCGACATCGGCCGCATCAGCAGACTCCGCCATCAGAAGGCGCCGGGCTTCCTGTAATCGCAGTTGTTTTTGAAATTGCAGCGGGCTCATGGCCGTGATCTCCTTGAAGTGCCGATGGAATGAGGATACGCTCATGCTGGCCGTCTCTGCGAGTTCTTCGACGCGAAAAGGCTGCTCCCAGTGATGAACGATATACTCGATAGCTTCCCTGATCCGGTACGTGCTGCTACCTTCTACCGCGATCTGAGCCAATTCGCCTCCATAAGGTCCCTGGAGAAGACGGAATAAAATTTCCTTAGTGTACAATGGGGCCAGGAAAGGAATTTCCTCCGGAGTATCCAGTAAGCGGATCAGGCGAAGAACAGCATCCTGTATGGAAGATTCCATCTGTCCCACGAACATGGCTCGTCTGGCGTTTTCTTTGGAAGTGACTTGGATATTGCATTCGTTCAGTACTTCCATAATCTGATTCGTCGTGAACTCAAGCTTAAGACTTAGATAAGGTGCTTCCGTGGACGCCTTAATAATCTGTCCAATGACCGGAAGATTCATGGAAGCGATCAGATAATTGGATGGTCCATATTCAAAGCGCTCCTGTGCGAGCAATACTTCCTTTACACCTTGCACGATTACGCAAAAAGCAGGCTTATACACTCTGTATGCCGGTTCGGTAATACTTGTATGGTGATAGAAAAACAGTGAAGGGATCGCCGTTTCCATCGCACCGTTACGTTCGGAGTGACGCTCAACCAACTCGTTCAGTTCCCGTTTTTGTTGAAGTAGCTCCTCGGTCATGTAAACTCCTCCTTACGGCGTTAACCTCGTTTTATTATACGGCTTAATTCTCGAAAGCAAAAGAACCTGTGATAGGAATAGGCAATCAATTAAGATAAATGATATACCGCCTGGTGAGCATGCTTCAGCATAATGAGATTAACCTCACAGAATCAAGCAAGTGAGAGTGTGTGTGGAGCACGAGTACCCGTATTGTCGTCAATGAAAAAAATCAAATGAGGAAGGATGATGAAAGATGCAAAAACGCATATTGGGAAGCAGCGGGTTGGAGGTTTCGGCCATTGGCCTTGGTTGTATGGGAATGAGCCATGGGTATGGTGCAGCTTCGGATAAGAGGGAGATGATCTCCGTTCTTCAAGAAGCTGTGGAACGAGGTGTGACGTTTTTTGATACCGCTGAAGTATACGGGCCATACACCAATGAAGAGCTTGTTGGTGAAGCACTTAAAACCGTTCGGAATCAAGTCGTCATCGCCACCAAATTTGGTTTCGATATACAGCATGGCAAACAGAGCGGTATGAATAGCCGGCCGGAACATATTCGCAAAGTGGCGGAAGAGTCGCTGCAGCGTCTGCAGATTGAAGCCATTGATCTGTACTATCAGCACCGGGTCGACCCGGATGTACCGATCGAGGAAGTGGCAGGAGCAGTTCAGGATTTGATCCGGGAAGGAAAAGTAAAACACTGGGGACTGTCCGAGGCAGGTGTGCAAACGATCCGTCGTGCACACGCCGTACAGCCTCTTGCAGCAGTACAGAGTGAATATTCCCTGTGGTGGAGACGTCCTGAAGAGGAGTTGATCCCTGCATTGGAGGAACTTGGGATTGGTTTCGTCCCATTCAGCCCTCTAGGTAAAGGTTACCTGACAGGAAGCTTCAACGCAAAAACGACATTTGATCAAGGTGACCTGCGTAACATTTTGCCTCGTTTTACGCCTGAAGCGCTTGAAGCGAATCAGGTATTGGTTGATTTATTAAAAGATAAAGCGGATGAACTACAGGCCAGCCCGGCCCAAATTGCGCTCGCGTGGCTGCTTGCCCAGAAATCTTGGATTGTGCCGATTCCAGGCACGCGCAAATTGAGCAGATTGGAAGAAAATCTGAATTCGGCAGATCTTAAGCTCAAGCCTGAAGATGTGCAAAGTATAAATGAAGCAGCCTCAAGGATCACATTGGTGGGTGCACGATATACGGAAGAACTGGAGAGAAGAACAGGTCTTTGACACTTATGAGAATGGTGGAGAGTCAATTTCTGCTGCGAGTTAACAGGAGTTTGTAGAAAGTTGGTGGATAAGATGATCGAGGAAGTAATGAAAAGTTTGAAGCAGATCTTAGCCGACAGACTGGAGTTTCAGATCAAAATGGAAGAAAATTCAATTTTCAAGGATGCATACCTCAATTATTGGTTTAAGTTAACTTCACAAGAAATCAGTTACCTGGAGGATGCCTATATCCCTCATCCGGTGACGGGCAATCTGAGTTAGAGTTTAAAATAAAATGCATGAAGTCGCCCTGCTGGCGACTTTTTTAATAGTTGAAGTGATGTTGACTGATCAGGAGGGATGTACGGTTGGAACGTTTATGGACCAGGTCCTTTATTTTGATGACATTGGGATTGCTTTTTTTATTTACTGCTTTTTATATGCTGTATCCTACGCTGCCGCTATTTATTAAAGAGATGGGCGGCAATGAACAGCAAGTGGGCCTAGCGATGGGGGCATTGATGTTATCTTCAGTCCTATTCAGGCCCTTTGTCGGTGGAATGTTGGATCGATTCGGCAGACGTCCGTTTATGATTGGAGGGCTGCTTGTTTTTATTGCATCGATGTATATGTATAATTGGGTTGGTGGAGTCTTGGTACTGATGGGGCTCCGAATTATGCATGGTATAAGCTGGGCAATGTCGACGACTTCCATGATGACCGCCGTCACCGATATGATTCCGGCCAATCGTCGTGGAGAAGGGATGGGTTGGTTCAGTACCTCCATGACTTTCGCGATGGCGATTGGCCCCATGATCGGATTAAGTATCATGCAAGGCCAATCCGATCAGAGCATGTTCCTGTTTGCAGTTGTGCTATCTGCCGTTGCACTGTTATTGACGCTTGCTGCTAAAATGCCGTTCACACCGACAGCGGATCAGAAGAAGATTCAGATATTCGAAAAATCCGTCCTGCCTGTAATGGCACCCATATTTTTTCTTTTTGTGGCTTATGGAGGAATTACAACGTTTGTTCCGCTATTTGCAGCTGAGATCCAGGTCAATTCCGGTACTTTTTTTCTCATCTACGCAGCAACCCTCGCTCTTTCTCGTCCAATCGCAGGAAAACTTTCTGATCGAGTCGGAGAGGTAGTTGTGATTGTGCCGGCTCTGATCATTACCATGGCGGCACTACTTGTCTTGAGCTTCTCGACCAGTTTGTTTGGAGTGTTGTGTTCTGCGGTTCTATACGGTATCGGCTTTGGATCTGCGCAACCTGCTCTTCAGGCCATAACACTACGTATGGCGCCGAAGGAGCGACAAGGTGCTGCCAATGCCTTTTTCTCGACGGCCACGGATCTGGGGATCGGTCTGGGTGCGATTTTGCTGGGATTGGTTTCGGAATACATGAGCTACAGTGTTCTATTTAGTGTCAGTGCCTTATCTGTTTTTGTAGCCTTACTGCTGTTTGCTATATATGTGAAAAAGTTCATTCCGGGGCAGAAAGCATCTTTTTTTTGGTAAATTCTTGGCACTGTAATACCATTGGCGAATATGCCCATCTGCAGGAACGGAACAGGTTCCATGTCACGATGGCTTAACAGTTCGATCAGCTTGCTCCGCAAAACCGGGAATTAAAAGTGGATAAACAGTTTTGCTGATATTTCTTCAAAGGTGTAACATGGGAGGAGCAGGAAACCATAATCGATGCCGTGGAGTAAAAGGTTCGGCCTTAACTTATGCATATGGACAATGGTTTTATGGATACCAGTCGATTGCGAATCGCAGCTTATAAAGAAGCGGGGAAGAAACATGAAAATAGATAGCCCGAAAATTCAGGAACAATTGATGACCATAGAAACCACTCAGGTATTGGAGTCCAAAGCAGAATACCGGAATCTACTCATTGAAAATAGCTCACTTGATAACCAGGAAGCAACCAAAGCATCCTTTGAGAATGTCATTTTTAGAAATGTGATTATCTCGGATTCCTCGCTGGAACAATTTGAATTTATGGATGTTGTTTTTGAGCATTGTGATTTTTCCAACGTCAATTTCTCAAGTGCAATCATGCACCGGGCATCATGGATAAACTGCAAATTTGTTGGCACCGATTTTTCTAACAGCCGAATGCAAAACGTACAAATAACTCAAAGTGTGGGAGACTACTCCAATTTCAGGTTTGCCCACCTTAAACACGTCTCTTTAACTGAATGTTCATTAATCAGTGCTGACTTTGCCTATCTGGCATTGCAAAAAATGGTACTCGACAACTGCAATATCGATCAGGCTTTCATGACAGGGACAAAATTGAAAGGATTGGATCTTAGCAATTGCCAATTTGACTCTTTGGCTTTGAACATGGAAGATTTGAATGGCTGCGTCATCTCACCCTATCAAGCGGCTACCTTCGTCGGATTAATGGGGATGATCATTAAATCATAAAGGGCTTGCCGCCAGAGGAGAAGTGTGTATAATAGGAAACATAAAATCATACGACATGCTTTCTAGGGTTCCGCGATATTAGATCGGTCTGGTCCGAGAGAAAGCTCATAACCTGATGGTTGTGCCACGGAGGGATAAAAGCCTGGGAGATAAACTGCTTGAATGCAGTTTGTTTCCTGGGTTTTTTTTATTTGCTCTCTAAAACACATACTAATCGTTGTTGTATGAAATGTGAACCAAAAAGGAGTAGGTCAAAAATGAACAAAACATGGTTGTCTGTTATTATTGCAGCCCTTTTCGAGGTGGGTTGGGTGATTGGCTTAAAGCATGCGAGTGGTCTGTTGGAATGGGGAGCAACGGTGATCGCCATTGCCGTCAGCTTTTCCTTGATGATTGCGGCTTCCCGTACACTCGATGTCGGAACGGTATATGCGGTATTTGTCGGATTGGGAACGGCTGGCACGGTGCTGGCAGAGATCCTGTTATTCGGTGCTGCTGTCCAGGCTGGGAAAATGATACTCATTGGTGTGTTACTGCTCGGTGTAATCGGACTGAAAATGGTAAGCAAGCAGAAAACGAAGGAGGCGCATCATTCATGAATTGGGTATTTCTTATTATGGCAGGCCTATTCGAGATGCTGGGTGTATTGATGATTAATAAATGGAACAAGGACCGTAATTGGATATCTATTCTGCTATTAGTTGCAGGTTTTGGGTTGAGCTTCTGGCTGCTGTCTCTGGCCATGAAAACGCTGCCCATGGGGACGGCTTATGCTGTTTGGACAGGAATAGGTGCTTCCGGAGGAGCGATTCTTGGCATGATTTTCTATGGAGAATCCCGAAACGCATTGCGGATTTTGTTTATTGCCATGGTGCTGGGATCCGCGGTTGGGTTAAAACTGGTGAGCTGACATTGGGATTAAAAGATAATATACAGATCGCCTTTTTAATGGTATCCTTATTCGTTACGTGATAAAACAAGATACATCTAATAATATATGGACGTAATGAAGGAGACTCAATGAACTTTAAAGACTTGAATATTATTCCCCCAATCTTAGAAGGTTTGAACAAAGCGAACTATACGACCCCTACACCTATTCAGGAACAAGCGATTCCAGCCGTATTGGCAGGCAGAGACTTGCTTGGCTGTGCGCAAACAGGTACAGGGAAGACGGCGGCATTTTCGGTGCCCATCATTCAATTATTAAGCGAAAAGCCTAGTGGTCCCAGACCAGGACGCCGTATTCGTTCCTTGATTCTGAGTCCAACTAGAGAGCTGGCTATCCAGATTGCGGATAACATTAAGACGTACAGCCGATACACGGATATTCGCTGCGCTGCTATCGTTGGTGGTGTTTCACAGAAGGTGCAAGAGCGAGCGCTGAGCCAAGGTACAGATATTATTATCGCAACGCCAGGCAGATTGATGGATCTGGTTAACCAAAAACGGATTGATTTGAAATACATTGAAATTTTGGTCCTGGATGAAGCTGACCGGATGCTGGATATGGGCTTTATTCATGATGTGAAGAGAATCATCTCCAAGATGCCGAGTAAGAAACAAACCCTTTTCTTCTCAGCTACGATGCCTCCGGAAATTACAAAAATGGTCAAAACGTTACTGACTGATCCTGTGAAAGTTGAAATTACGCCAGTGTCTTCCACGGTAGACCGAATTGAACAGTCTGTGTATTTGTTGGAGAACGGTAAGAAACAACATATGTTAAATCATATTTTGCAGGATAAATCTATTGTTTCGGCATTGGTGTTTACCCGCACGAAGCGCGGTGCTGACCGTGTTACACGTGAGTTGTCGAAGGTAAATGTTACTGCTCAAGCTATTCATGGCGATAAGTCTCAAAATGATCGACAAAAAGCGCTGAACAATTTCAAAAGCGGAGTCACACGAGTGCTGGTAGCGACAGATATTGCGGCAAGAGGAATTGACGTTGAAGAGCTCTCTCATGTAATCAACTTTAACCTGCCTAATATTCCGGAAACCTATGTACATCGAATTGGTCGTACGGGTAGAGCAGGGCATAGTGGTATGGCAATCTCTTTTTGCGATAAGGAAGAAATGCCGTTCCTCAAGGATATTGAGAAGGTGATCAAGAAGAGCATTCCGGAAGTAAAAGATCATCCTTATCCGATGACGAGTGCTCCTGTGTTTGTAAAAAACAATAAGGGATCGAAGGCAGCAGCCAACAATTCCATGACCAATAAACCGGCAAAGACGAAGACGAACCCGGCGCGCAAACCCAAGTCCGAGTGGTTTACCAAGGCGGGGAAAACAAACCATAGTAATAAAACGAACGCAAGAACAACAAAGACTAGAACAAACAACAGCAAGTTGAGTAACGTTTAACAAATGATTGAATCGTAATATCAGCTCCTAGGAGTCTAACTTCATCATGGTAGACACGCCAATCGCCGAAGATCATTGCAGCAATGATTTTTGGCGATTGGCGTGAAATAGTAAACGAAAGCATTAGATACATATAAACGGTATCTAATGCTTTTTTAATGCAAAAATAGATAGAAATCAATTTGAAAGCGTTGACATAAGGGAGTGGTCTCGCTATAATTCCGGTATAAATACAACATAATTGTAACTAATGCTTGAATCATTTATTTTTATTGTAATAATTATACCCACTATGTGAAGATCGGAGAGAAACAAATGACAACGAAATCGTATATCAAAGATTATCCGAGACCGCAATTTGTTCGCAAACAATGGCTGGACTTAAACGGAGAGTGGGATTTTAGCTTTGACGACAAAGAAGAGGGTGTAAAAGAGCGTTGGTATGACCAGGCTCAATTCCCGAAAGGGCTCACCATCCAGGTTCCTTTCACATACGAAACCAAAGCAAGCGGCATTGGCGACGAAACATTTCATCCGCGGGTCTGGTATCGCAAACAGGTGACAATCCCTGCTGAGGCACAAGGCAAAAGAACGATTCTACACTTTCAAGGGGTGGATTATCACGCAAAATGCTGGGTAAACGGAACGGTTGCGGGTGAACATGAGGGAGCTTATGCTGCATTTTCCTTCGACATCACGCCATACATCCATTACGGTGCGGAGAACAGTATCATACTCGAAGTGGAAGATAGTCAGAGCTGTGCACAGCCTAGGGGAAAACAGCGCTGGGTGGATCAGAACTTTGAATGTTTCTATGTACAGAGTACCGGAATATGGAAAGGTGTCTGGATTGAATTTGTTCATGACACAAGAATCGATTCAGTCAAGATGACGCCTGATATTGACCGGCATATGATCCGTTTGGATTTTCAACTGAGCGGAATCGAAGGCAAAAACCATTTGCGTATAGAGACACAGATCGAGCTGAAAGGCCAGCATGTACAAACGGTCAGCCTGTCACCTGACAGACCATGGGCCACACTTGAGATTGATGTGCGGCACGAGGCTGGAGGTCCATGGAAGCAGCTGCTCTGGGCTCCGGGATCACCAAACCTATATGACATTGAGTTCGTTATGTATGAACATGAGCAGGAAATCGACCGTGTACAATCCTATTTCGGCATGCGAAAAATATCGATTGAGAACGGGCAAATTCAATTGAATAATGGTCCGCTCTATCAACGACTGATTTTGGATCAAGGCTATTGGCCGGAAAGCCACCTGACCGCGCCTTCAGAGGAAGCCTTGATTTTGGATATTGATCGAATAACTGAGATGGGATACAACGGTCTCCGTAAACATATGAAACTGGAAGATCCCCGCTTTTTGTATTGGTGTGATGTAAAAGGAATGCTGGTCTGGTCTGAGATGGCGTCGACGTTCGAGTTTAATGACGAGGCGGTTACCCGATTCACGAAGGAATGGCTGGAGATTGTGCCGCAACAATACAACCATCCAAGCGTAATTACCTGGGTTCCGTTCAATGAATCATGGGGAATTCCAGCCATTGCCCATGATGTTAGACAGCAGCAGTTCACGCAGACCATCTATCATCTGACCAAAACAATTGATCCTTATCGTCCGGTTGTGACAAATGATGGCTGGGAACATACCATTTCGGATATTCTTACACTTCATGATTATGTGGAGGCGGGCGAGGTGTTTGAGCAGCAATATCAGGATAAGGAACGGATCGTAAACAATCAGATCTCCTTCAATCAATGGAAGTATGCGTATGCCGAAGGACACCATTACAAGGGCCAGCCCATTATCATTAGTGAGTTTGGCGGCATAGCTTTCCAATCAGACAAGGGATGGGGATACGGTAATCAGGTGGATTCGGTTGAAGCCTTCATTGCACGTTTTCGTTCAATTACGGGTGCAATCAAAGCGGTCCCCTACATCTCGGGTTATTGTTATACTCAGCTCACGGATGTGCAGCAGGAGGTTAATGGCTTGTTAAATGAAGAGCGTGATCCGAAAGTGCCTTTGGATGTCATTCGTAAAATCAATCTAAGCTAAATTGCGGTATTGGAATTCCGAAATTAACGAAGATGTAATATGGATCATGAGGTTACGTAAGGTGTCAACCGGTTGCGAGTGCAAACAAAGAAAAGGAGCAGTAATACAGGGATGGTGTATTACTGCTCCTTTTTATCATTTCATGAAGTAGCCATTTTTCGATACTCCTTGCGAAACAGGTTGAACTTGTCTTGACTCAATTATCAATCAATGCGCTTAATTCGGCCTGAAATACTTTTTGATGATTTTGATTATAGGTCGTGAGCTGCACGGTAACAACGCCATTGCCTCGTCGTCTTGGGAGCAGTTCAATCACTTCCGCGACTACTCGCAGCTCATCATCCGGAAATACAGGCTTGATGAACAGGATATGATTCATCCCCGTACCTGCAACAACATCCTCTCCGTAAACGCCCACTTCAATCCAAAGTTTGAAGGAGATGTTCATCGTCTGCATGCCGGAAGCAATCAGGCTGCCGAATCGTCCTTTTTTGGCCTTTTCCTCATCCAAATGCATGTACTGCGGATCATATATTTTTGCAAATTCCACAATATCGGTCTTGGACAGTTTAATAGATTTGGTTTCGTAGCGTTGACCTACGACAAATTCACTGAATTTCAATGTGGGCACCTCGTTCTCTACGTATGTTTAGTTACTTATATATCATTCATCATGTCATTCAGGGCAAATTTCTGGAGAGACTCTGTGGCGGTTTGTTTATTCTTGGCATAGTCCAGATTGTAAATGCAGGAGAATAACACGTTTAACACATATTCCAGGGCAATTTGCGAAGAAATGGTGCCAATCTTGGCGAACTTCTCCTCATCGTTGGCAACCTGTATACATAAGGTACTCCATTTTGCCAACTCACTCTGGGTGGTTGCAGTTATTGTAACAAACGGAATACCTTCACGTTTGAAATGCTGTGCCGCCTTCGTGTAGCTCAACGACTTCCCGTGATACGTCAGAAACATGGCGCAGTCTCTTGAAGTTACATTAACGGTATGGTACGCCCACTCGGAGAGTTCCGTCGCAATGACAGCATACTTGTTGATTTTAATCAATTTATTTTGAAAGCTTTTGGCCCGGATCTGCGAATCGCCCAAGGCATAGATGAAGATTCGATCTGCTTGGTTCAGCAGCAGTGCCGTTTGGGTAAGCAGGCCGTCGTCCAGAATGGCGGCGTTTTTTGAGATCGTTTCTTTCATCAAATCGGCAATCTCTGCAGCCACCTGAAGAGTAGATTCACCGACACCAAATGGATAATTGGCATCAACATGGTTGGAACCATTCTGGGTACTTTGCTGGAATTCACGGGCAAGTGTGATGATAAATTCCTTGTAACCTGTGATCCCGAGTTTGCGTGTTAGACGGTTTATGGCAGAATGCGATGTATATGTAACTTGAGCAAGCTCCTGAATATTGCAGTGAAGCATGCGTTCCCGCTGACTCAAAATATAAGATGCAATGCTCTGTTCGTTAGGTGTAAAATGCTGCATTTCTGACAATTGCATCAGCAGTTTCAATCGGTTCACCCCGGATTCTATCATTCTTTTGAGTTAAAACGATGATTAATTGAACATTTTGCCCAATATTAATGTGCCATAATAACTGAACTTTGGTCAAATGTACCATAATGCATGGATAACCTTTACGCGCAGCGTTCCTCTTCTATAATGAAAGAAAAAAGCAGGAGGGACAACCATGTTAACGATCGGTTATGTTGGGAATGGCAAAAGCACAAACCGTTATCATCTTCCTTTTTCATTGAATCGGAAACACTTAAACGTAAAAACGATCTACGCCCGGAATCCGGACAAGACGGATTGGGACAAGGTGCCAGGGATTCACTATACGAATGATATCTCGACCCTGATGAAGGATGAAGAGATTCAGTTGATTGTGATCTGTACGCATACGGAATCACATTATAGTTACGCCAAAATGGCTCTCGACCATGGCAAACATGTGCTTGTCGAGAAGCCGTTCATGTTAACAAAAGAGGAAGCGGCATCCATCTTTCAATATGCCAAAGAGAAAAACCTGGTTATCCAATGTTATCAGAACAGAAGATATGATTCGGATTTTCTTACAACTCAAAAAGTCATTGAATCCGGGAAGCTTGGGGAACTTCTGGAAGTGGAGATGCACTATGATTACTATCGCCCCGAGACTCCGAATGGCACGACTCACTTCTCTCCATACAGCAGTTACTTATACGGACACGGAGTGCACACGATCGATCAAGTCATATCCTATTTCGGAAAACCGGACACGATTCGTTCTGATGTGCGCCAATTACTCGGTACTGGCAGAATGAATGATTACTTTGATCTGGACTTTTATTATTCAAATCTCAAGGTATCCGTTAAATCGAGCTTTTTCCGTTTAAAACCACGGCCGAGTTTTGTTGTATATGGTAAAAGCGGAGTGTTTGTCAAACAGACGGAGGATCGTCAGGAGGAACATCTGAAATTATTCTACCTTCCCAAGGGACATGCCGATTTTGGTGTGGATTTGCCTCAACATTATGGAACGCTGACCTATCTGGATGAAGAAGGTGAGTACCATGAAGAGAAGGTGGTCTCTGAAAAGGGAGACTATGCCCGTGTGTACGATGATCTATATGAGGCTATCATTCACGGCAAAGATAAAGTTATAAAAGACGAAGAAACGATAACGGTGATGGGAATTCTGGAAGAGGGGATTAAAGGCTTAATGTGATGAGATGACTTTCATAGGTACTGATCATATAGAAATTACAAATTAGTAACTTTTCCCTATAAAAGGAAGGTGGCGAGGGAGACATGCGCCAGATGGCGTGATAAAATGCAGTGAATGATTTTTATTATGGCGTTGTTGAATAATCAAAGAGAATGGTCTGTTGAGGAGTATTATGATGATAACCATCAAAGATGTAGCCAAGAGGGCTGGTGTGGCCAGTTCTACCGTATCCTGTGTAATTAATGGGAAAGACAATGTTAGTGAACTGACCAGGCAGAAGGTGCTTGCTGCAGCTAGCCAGCTCAATTACGTGAAGCATGGACCTGCTTCGGAATTAAAACGTAAAAATACACAAACCATCGGCGTGATGGTTCACGATATGTCCAGTCCGTATTTCTCCGATCTCGTACCAGGCATCGAATCAGCCATTAAGAGTCATGGTTACGATCTGATTGTATGCAGTTCGATGGGCGGAGAGAAATCTACGGCCAACAGATATATTCGGGAAAAAAGAATAGACGGAGCCATTGTGATCGCGCAGGATATTCCGGATAAATTGCTCAGGGAAGCTGCATCCAAGGAATTTCCAATCGTGGTTATGGATCGGGAGCTGAAGAATGAACATATCGTAAATGTACGAATGGATGATGAGCAAGGGGGCTATTTGGCAACAAAATATCTGATCGATCAAGGACATCGTACTATCGCTTACATTAATGGACCATTCAGTTCGGATTGTAATCTTCTTCGTTATGAAGGTTTTTTGAGAGCGTTGGACGAAGCCGGCATCGAAGAAAAAAGCGAGTGGAGACTAAGTGGAGAATTCTGTAAAGAGAGTGGTTATCATGCTGCCAAGATGCTGATGGAGAGTGGTCTTCCCTCGGCTGTGTTTTTTGCAAATGATGACATGGCAATCGGTGGTCTGGAAGCATTTCGGGAGTATCACATTTCAGTGCCGGAGCAAGTATCTGTCGTTGGATTCGACGATATCCATATATCACAATATGTTTCTCCCCCGCTAACAACGTTTCGACAGCCCAAGACAGATGCCGGATTGCTTGCCGGACATTTGCTCATCCAAATATTGAACGGGGAGCAGGTTAAGCCAGTATTTACCTTGGATATTCAATGTGTGGAACGTCAATCCGTCCGTTTCATCACAAGTGCATAGTCTCTCTTAAGCCGCCGA
This sequence comes from Paenibacillus pabuli, assembly GCF_039831995.1. NCBI lineage: Bacteria > Bacillati > Bacillota > Bacilli > Caryophanales > Paenibacillaceae > Paenibacillus > Paenibacillus pabuli. The sequence continues at coordinate 1,203,405 of NZ_JBDOIO010000003.1, read as the reverse complement.
TTTGGCGGTTTTTTCTTATAATTATTTATTTTCATGATCGATTCGAAAGGAATCCTGCTCCCCATGCATAATATGATTATTAGGGGTTGGAAATTGGAAAATATGGAAAGGGTGATCTGATGGGAGTTCCAACGTTTCTTGAAACAGGTCATATGACAGAAGGGTTTCCGATCCGGGTAATTCACACGGGTGAACAGTTTAATTTTGCTGCACACTGGCATGAAGAGGTTGAATTGGTCGTTGTGAATGGTGAACGCGCAAGAATTGGAGTGAACAGCCAGGTCTATGAGCTCGCGCAAGGAGACGTTCTACTGATCAAACCAGGGGATGTACACTGTTTTTTGCCAGGCACAGATCATCTAACGATAATCCTGTTTCGGCTGGAATGGTTAACGGGGAATGTGGCAGCAGATCATGAATCCCATGACCTCCGCGAACTTTTTCATAAAACAACAATGATTCCGTTGCCCATCTGTAATGAGAAGAATCTGGACCGGTATATAGAAGCCATTTCTGAGGAGGAGAAAAAGCAGCAGCCGGGATACCGATGGTTAATGGTAGCAAGGCTGTATGATCTCATAGTCCACCTGCTGCGCACCAAGGAACCAACGACGGAGGCATGTGCCTCTAAAGAGACCTGTAACGCTTCCAAAAGATTCGAATTTCTTGAATCCGTCTGTGAATATCTGGAGGAGCATTACGCTGAACCCGTCAAGCTGGATCACGTCGCTGAGCACATTAAATTCAGCAAATTTCATGTGTGCAAGCTGTTTAAGGAAAATAAGGGAGTCACCCTGATGGAGTACCTGAACCACTTTCGTATTATCAAATCGGAATGGGCATTATTGTTTAGTCAGACCTCCATTTTGGATATCGCCATCGGGCATGGATTTAACAATGTGAACTCCTATAACCGACTGTTCAAAAAATATAATGACTGCACACCGTCTGAATTCAGGAAGAAGCACCAGACCCATATCACAAAATATGAAGGATGATTCACAATATTTGAGGAGAAAGCCCTCTCCAAAATCACTATACTCGAATAAAATGTAAGCGTTTCCTTTTAATAAAGGAGGGGGCCCATGAAGAAATTTAAATTGAAGTATCTCTCGATTATTGCACTTGTAAGTGCAGTGATGATTGTGTCCGGTTGTCAGGCCAAGGGAGAGCACGCATCTAAGCAGGAAGAAATCACGGTGTGGAGTTTTACAGATGAAGCAGGTTATGCCATTGAGAAATTCGAAGAAAAGTATCCAAACATCAAGGTGAATTTCGTCAATATCCCCGGCAACTTTTACATTACCAAATTAAAATCCGCACTGCAGACCACCTCGAAAGCGCCTGATGTATTTATGATCGAAAATGCAAACATCAGAGAGCTGATTGATGTACCTTATCTGGAGAATCTGTCTTCACCTCCATATAACGCGAATGAGCTAATACCAGAGCAATACCCATTTGTGCAGGCGAATGAAAAGGACAGTGAAGGCCATATTCGCGCCATTGGGTATCAGGGTACACCGGGTGGTATCTATTATCGCAGGGATTTGGCCAAAGAATATTTAGGAACGGATGACCCCGTGAAAGTGGGCGAGCAGATCGGTACATGGGAGGAAATATTTGAGATTGGAGAGAGGGTGCAGCAGGAGAGTGGAAATAAAGTGCATGCACTGGCAAACTGGAATGCCATATCCAATTCCTATGATGGAATCCCATGGGTGAAGGATGGCAAGCTTGTCATTGATCCAACCTATATGGAGGTTCTGGACCTTGTGCGGGAAGCTCGTCAGCGTAAGGTACTAGCGGAATATGAAGAAGGAAGTGCGGGACATGCCGCATCGATGCAAAAGGGGGAAGTGATGTTCTACCCTGGAGCAACCTGGGCTCTGCAATATACCTTCAAGGCCAATGCGCCGGATACCGAAGGCTTGTGGGGGCTTGCCCCTGGTCCGTCTTCATTTAGCGCAGGGGGCACGTATATTGCGATGTACAGTCAGAGTGATAAAAAGGATGCGGCTTGGAAGTTTATTGAGTTTTATAACTTTGACCACGACTTTCTGTCCGAGCTGGCCAAGGAACAGGATTATTTTACAAGCAACATGGTCGTGAATGACCAACTGGCACCATCCGTGACTTCAGCTTATTTAGGAGGGCAAAAGCATTTCGAGTTTTTCTCCGAGGCAGCCAAACAGGTTCCAGTCTACGAGCGAACCAAGTATGACTCCATTATTAATAGCGACATTTATAAAAATGTCCTTCAGTTGTATCTCAATAATGACATTCAGACCAAGGAAGAAGCGGTGAAGCGAATCAAACGCGATGTTAAATTGAGATTTCCCGAACTGGAAGTGGAATAGCCGAGGAGAACGAACCCTTTTAATCATCCGATGACTGGAGGAACACATCATGTTTGCCAAATCTATCCGCAAAGACCATTATGGCTACTATTTTATCGCTCCATTTTTTATTATCTTCACCATTTTTGGACTCTATCCCATTCTGTATTCACTGTACATCAGTTTTACCAACTTTGATGGCATTACCACCCCTGAATTCGTTGGAATAGGAAACTATGTTGCCGTTCTGCAAGATCCGCTGTTCTATAAGACGCTGTTCAACACCTTATTTATCTGGGGGGTATCTGTCGTTCCGCAGCTTACCGTCTCTCTTGTTCTTGCTTTTATCCTGAACGATAAGCTGCTTAAGGGAAGAGACTTCTTCAGAGCCGTATATTTTTTCCCTAATATCGTTACGGCTGCATCACTTGGCTTGCTTGTCAGCCTGATCTTTGACTGGCAGTCCGGCGGACTGAATCACTTCCTGGTTCAGGTTGGGATTATCGATGACCCGATCAACTGGAAAAATGACCCGTGGTTTATGCGACTTATTGTGTCAGCCATTCTGTTCTTTCAATATTTCGGATATTCGATGGTCATCTACCTTGCAGGCCTTCAGGGAATAGACCCGGCACTACAGGAAGCGGCTCAGATGGATGGGGCGAAGAAAAAGCACATTTTCATTCATATTATCGTTCCGATGCTGCGTCCGATCATTCTGTTCCAGATGATTACATCCATCATTGGAGGCATTCAGATTTTTGACCAGCCTTTCACGCTCACGAATGGAAGTGGTGGCCCGGACCGTGCAGCCATGACAAGCATTATGTATCTCTACAATGTGGCATTCCAAAGTACACGCTTCGGTTACGGCGCAGCCATCGCTTTCTGCCTGTTTGTAATCATCATTCTCTTATCCGTTGTATCCTTCATCATGACCAGTCGGAAGAGCCGTTCATAGGGAGGGGGAAGTACCATGCAAACCGCAAAATCGATCGAACAACCGAATGCAGCGATCCAGCACTATGCCAGTACGAAGCGACTTACGTTAGGCAAAGTTATCATTTACATGCTCCTAACAGGCCTGGCTGTGATCTGCATCGTTCCGTTTTATCTGATGATAATCTACTCCACGCATAATAATGCGACCATTGCATCCACATTTACATTCCTTCCCGGACCATTCGTAGCGGATAATTACTTGAACATGGCCTCCAAAATCAACATTTGGCGCGGATTCGCGAACAGTCTCTTTATTGCCGGCACCTCAACCGTACTGTCACTGTATATCGGTTCACTAACCGCATATGGATTTGCCAAATTCAAGTTTAAGGGACGGACCTGGCTGTTCATGTTTTTGCTGGCCACGATGATGGTGCCCGGGCAGCTGGCTCTGATCGGGATGTACCGGCTGTTCAGCACATTGGGGCTATTGGACAGCTATGCGGCTATTATTTTACCAGCGGCGGCTAACGCCTTTAACGTATTTTTCATCAAACAATTTATGGAGAGCAGCATCCCGGACGAGATCATTGAATCGGCACGTGTGGACAGTGCAGGGGAGTTTCGGACATTCAATCAGATTGTGTTACCCATTCTGGGACCTGCCATTTCGGCACTCGGCATATTTACGTTCATTGGTTCCTGGAACAACTTCCTCACCCCGCTCGTGCTATTTTTCTCGTTGGATAAATATCCGCTTCCGGTACTCGTTGCTCTGGTTCAGGGTTATTATGGCATGGATTATGGGTTACTTTATCTGGGAGTTGCGATATCAATCCTGCCGATCATCATCGTATTTGCGATCTTCTCCAGGCAGATTATTGGCAGCGTGGCGTTGGGAGCTGTGAAGGGATAGGTACCTTAAACAAATCAATTAACCTCTGGGCCTAGTGCCCTTTTTTTGTGCTTTTTAAAGAATGAAATACAAGGGGGAACGGCAAGCATAATGCTCGCTTAGTTGAAATGAGTTATAATGAACAAGGGCAAGGCAACGATTTCCCAAGTCGCCATATGGCGGCTTTTTCCAGTCCTTCACCATGATTTTAAAAAAATGATTATTAATTCGAATTAATTGCGACAAAATGGAGCTATTCAGAGTAAAATAACCTATACGATGCAATCAAGACAAGGTGGTAGAAAATCATGAATTCATATCAGTTATTAAGCAAAAGCCTGTTTGACAACTTTCACAAAGACCGCATTCGATATTCCGAACCTATCCGAAATTATACGTACACGCGACTCGGCGGGGAAGCTGATATCCTGATATTTCCCGAGACCATAGATGAAATAGCTACAATTGTGAAACTGGCGGTTCAGAATGACATTCCGTTGACTATCCTGGGTTACGGTTCCAACATGATTGTCAGAGATGGCGGCATTCGGGGGATTACCGTTTCACTGCAGAATCTGAACCAGGTCACCGTGAATGGCCATACGATGACCGCACAGAGCGGTGCAGCCATTATTGATGTATCCCGTCAGGCGTTAGACGCGAGTCTTACTGGACTCGAATTTGCCTGCGGCATTCCGGGCTCGGTAGGGGGTGCACTCTACATGAATGCCGGGGCGTACGGAGGACAGATGTCCGATGTGGTTGAGTCTGCCATTGTCGTGACTGAGGCAGGCGAAATCGTCACGATGCAGAGCGAAGAGCTGCTGCTGGGTTACCGCAAAAGTGTGTTTATGGGCAAACAGGATATCATCATTGAGGTGAAGTTCAAACTGCAGCCGGGAGATCCGGCACAGATCAAGGCGAAGATGGATGAACTTACTTATGCGAGAGAGTCCAAGCAACCGCTGGAGTATGCCTCCTGCGGAAGTGTCTTTAAACGTCCTGAAGGCCATTTCGCAGGCAAATTGATTCAGGATTGCGGACTTCAGGGGACCCGAATCGGCGGTGCCGAAGTATCTCGCAAACATTCCGGCTTCATTGTGAATGTGGATAATGCCACGGCGCAGGATTACATCGATATGATTGCGCTCATTCAGGAGAAGGTGCGGAGCCAGTTCAATGTGGATTTGGAAACGGAAGTCGTCATCATTGGCGATGAATTAAATAAATAAGGACGAACGTCCACTATCTATAAGTCGCCTTCGGGCGGCTTCTTTTTTTTACACTTTTCGAAGAAGAGCATCCGAACGGAGAATGTGGGTCAGCTTAATCCATATAAATAAATATAACTGCCACGCCAGATTACAACGACGCTGTTAAGGGTAAGGGTTGTTAATTAAAGGGTATAACTCATCCATCATAGGAGGTTTAATATGAATCAATCCTTGCGTGACCGTACAGATATCGCCATCCTGGGCATGGGAACTGCACTGCCTGTACATGAAGTTGCCCAGTCCGATATTGCTGAACTCATTGCCTCATCGCTTGAAGACCAACAGGATTTGGCCCGTTTTGCCAAAAGAGTGTTCAGGTCCTGCGGTGTCGAAACACGTTATACGGTGGAACCCAGTTATCTTGGACCGCTTGAGGATTGTCGTTACCTGCCTTCGGGGTCGGGGGACCATTCACTGATTCCGTCCACGCAGGAACGAATGGATACATACAAAAGGGAGGCGGTCCCGCTAGGGATGGAGGCTGCCCAGAAGGCATTGAAGGATGCAGGCATGTCTCCTGAGCAGATTACACATATCATCACCGTCAGCTGCACAGGACAGTATCTGCCTGGTCTGGATGTTATGCTGATTCGCGATTTGGGATTATCTCCCCGCGTAAACCGGCTACCACTGATATTTCAGGGCTGTGCGGCGGGATTAAAAGCCATTCAAATGGCTCGTGATGTCGTTCAGGGGATGGCTGATGCACAGGTGCTGGTGGTATGTGTGGAACTGTGCACCCTGCATTTTCAACCGGTTAAGGAGAGGGGGGCGCTGTTTGCAGCTTCATTCTTCGGGGACGGAGCGTCTGCCTGTATTGTTGCTGCTCCTGAATCGGAGCAGCGGCATTATCTCGACCTTGGAACCGGTTATTCCGTTTTGCTTCCCGATTCTACGGAAGATATGACCTGGGAGGTAGGCAATCAAGGCTACGATCTGTACTTGTCGCCTCGCATCCCCAAACTGCTCGGTGCCCACTTGGAGAATGAGCTCTACCAATTGCTTGGAAGTGACAGTCTACCTGAACTGTGGGCCATTCATCCCGGCGGACGGGGAATCGTTGATTCGGTTCAGGAAGTTATGAACTTAAGAGCAGAACAGACGAAGTACAGCAGAGAAATTCTCAGAACCGTGGGGAACTTATCGTCCAATACGATTTTATTTGTGCTTCAAGCCATGCGTGAGGAGTTGAAAGCCCGCAATCAGTCTTCAACGGAGGGTGTGGCGATGGCGTTTGGACCTGGACTGACCGCCGAGCTCATGAGATTTACTTATGTTCCGTCATATACGCCAGCGCTCAAGGAGAAGGACCATGTCCTTCTTTAGAAACTTGTCGAGCCGTGCGAAGGAAGATGAACTGATGGATGATTTCTCCATGGGCGGGGAAGAATTGCGTGAAGCACTGCAGCACCTGCGGCGACTCAATAAAATATTTGCCGCTCCTGGCCCTACCCTTGCCGGTGTCGAGAAGTTATGGAAATTCATCGGTAGCCCTTCTAAGCTGAGCATTATGGATGTAGGGGCAGGCTCAGGAGACGTTAATCAGAAGCTGCTTCATTGGTCGAACCAAAAGGGTGTTGACCTTACGATAACGCTGGTCGATCTGACAGAGGAGGCTTGCGAGGAGGCGAGACAGCTCTTTCAAAATGAACCAAGGGTCAATGTACAGCGTGCCGATGTAATGAAATTACCGGATGCCTCGGCAGATATTGTGACAGGATCGCAGTTTGTCCATCATTTTGAAGGACAACTGCTGGTCGATATAGTTTCACATATGCTGCGTGTCTCCAGGTATGGCGTTGTTATTAACGATATTCACCGACACCCGGTATCCTATACCGCGGTATGGCTTACAACCCGGATGATCTCGCGGAATCGCTATATTCGCCATGACGGTCCACTGTCTGTTGCCAAAGGCTTCACGGCAAAGGATTGGCAGGAGTTAAAACAGCAATTGAACCATGACACCATGACATATGAATGGAAACCATTGTTTCGTTACTCCGTCGTCATACCGAATCACCAGGCAGGGTAATGATGCGGGCGTTATAGTCACTGCTTCTCTAAATTCAAATGAAAGGCAGGTGATATTTACGTGTCTGAACCACTAGATGTCGTTGTCGTAGGCGCCGGAATCGCTGGCAGTACGTGCGCCCTGCAGTTGGCGAGACAAGGTCATCGTACGCTTTTGCTGGATCGTCAGTCATTCCCCAGGCACAAAACCTGCGGTGAATTCATGTCACCAGAAACCAAAGAAATGTTGGAGTATCTGAAGATTCAGCTTCAGGAAGTGACACCCAGCACCATGGACCATGCCCAGATCATCATGCCTCAGGGCGGACAGATTGTAGCTCCCCTGCCAGGACCGGCTTATGGTATAAGTCGACATGAATTGGATCGAATTCTCCACAAGCAAGCTGAAGCTGCGGGAGCCGAAATTATGACTAAAGCGATGATCACTGGTATTAAGCTGCTTGAAGATGATCATTACGAGGTGCAGGTCAAACAAGGAAATGAACGATTAAGCTATAGAACGAAGTCTGTCATCGGCGCGTATGGAACCAAAAAGCCGCGTGGAATGACGTCACCGCCTGAATTGAGGGATGAAACCGTATATGTTGGGGTGAAATCGCACTATAGTGGCCTTCGTATGTCGGCTAGGGTAGAGCTCTATTTCTGCGAGGGAGGATACGTGGGCATTTCACCAATCGAAAATGGTATCGCGAATGTGGCAGCGTTGTTAACGCTGGATACGGTGCAGGGAAGCGGCAAGTCTGTAACCGATATACTGCAGGCGGCCTCCGAAACCAATGGCAGGCTCGCGGCAAGGCTGGCAGAAGGCGAGCCTGTTCAGGGAACGCAGGTTTCCATCGCCCCGCTCAACTTGTCCAATGTGCCTGAGCCTTGGTCCCAGTTCCCGCATATTGGAGATGCGATGCTGATGATTCCTCCCCTGTGCGGTGATGGCATGTCCATTGCGCTGCGTTCTTCCATTCTGTGTGCAGAGTGGACCCACCGTTATCTGCGGGAGGATATCGGTTTTGCGGAGTGGCAGGAAGGATATACGAAGGATGCGAGCAATGAATTTACAGAGCTGCTGAGGCGGGCACGGAGAATCCAGAAGCTGGCTTTTGCCAAAACCAACAAATACTATCCCGCGTTGGCCCGGTTATTTCCTGGTCTGGCAACATATCTGGTTAAGGCTACAAGGTTATCGGAGATGAATGCAGCTCGCGGATAATGCGAGCAATTTTGTACTAATAGTGTATTTGAATGGGGCGGCGTATGCCGACCTCTTTTTTTATGGTTTTGACGAATTTGAAACAGACCATTTTGAAAACGGACAAGTACTCGTATAATAGATAGGAATGTAGAAGTAGTAATGAGCGTCAGATTTGAAGTAGGGAGGCACTATATTAAGATGAACTATTCTTTTTCCAACCGGATTGCAGCACTGCAGCCGTCCATTATTCGAGAGATCCTGAAGGCGTCCTCGGGTCAGAACGTAATTCCATTCTCTGCGGGGAATCCCGCTCCGGAGACGTTTCCCATTGAAGCCATTCGCACATTCACGCAGTCCATTCTGGAGCAGGATCCCGTAACGGCTCTGCAATACGGGATAACCGAAGGTTATGCCCCGCTGCGCGATACATTGACAAGTCACCTGAAGACGAATTATAACACAGGCACATCATCGGACGAGCTATTTATTGTCTCGGGTGCACAGCAAGGCATTGAGCTTGCCTGCAAAGTATTCTGTAATGAGGGAGACACGATCATCTGCGAAAGCCCAAGCTTCATTGGGTCTTTGAACTCCTTTCGGGCTTCAGGTGCAAGGCTGGTTGGCATTCCCATGGAGAGCGACGGCATTGATATCGGCAAGCTGGAACATGCACTGCAAACCGAGCAGAATGTGAAATTGATCTACCTGATTCCGAGTTTCCAAAATCCGACGGGAGTAACGACAAGTCTGGAGAAACGCAAAGCCATCTATGCTCTTGCCAAACAGTATGGTGTCATGATTCTGGAAGATAATCCATACGGTGAGCTTCGATTCAGCGGAGAAGATGTGCCTACGATCAAATCCATGGACGAAGAAGGACTGGTTATCTATGTGGGCTCCTTCTCCAAAATTTTGTCTGCCGGCTTGCGCGTTGGTTTTGTGCTGGCTCCAAACGAAGTGGTACAGAAGATGGTGGTTGCCAAACAGGGAGAAGACGTACATACGGCGATGCTTCCACAGATTTTGGCATACAAGTTCATGGCTGAATACCAATACGCCGAACATATCAGCAGCATTCGTGAGATCTATCACAGAAAATCTGCCTTGATGATGAACAAGCTGAAGGAGCATATGGGGGATTCAATTACGTTCACTCAACCGGATGGAGGTCTTTTCCTCTGGTGTGATCTGCCGGCTCATATTCCGATGCTGGATTATGCCAAGTCGTCTGCTGCCAGTGGCGTAGCAGTAGTTCCGGGTACGGCCTTTCTCGTTGATGAGAGTGAACCTTGCAATGCGATCCGATTAAATTTCTCCACACCATCCGATGAACAGATTGTGAAGGGAATCGAAATTCTGGGGCAGGTTCTGAAGCAATATTCATAACAACGTCTGCAGTGCAGATTTAAGAATTCTCATATGAACTCCATTAGTTCCGGGTAGCTCCCTTTACAGCTGTCGTGGTAAGTAGCCCCTTCAACTGTGAAGGGGCTTTTTTTTAATCCAAAAACCCTACCGCACTTGACCGGTAGGGTTAGGAATAGAGCTCAAACGTTATTAGTCCGATACGAGAAAGCCGTCAAAATTCTCAGGACCGACGCGAACGGTTCCGAGCAAGTTTGTACTGATAAACGCTGAATACGTTAATTGTGGTGTGATGGGCGGGTTGAAGTCATTCGCAGAAAAAGTAATGATTTCAGGTGCGAGGACACCGCTCAGTCCATAGGTACTACTAGCCGAATAGATAATAGGGTCTGTTGCCAGCGTACCTCTCACAATGGTAATGGTCACTATGAAAAATGCCAGAGGTAACTGCACGGTAATGGTTCCTTTGAGTTGGACTCTCGGATTGACCCCTGTCCCCGCAGTAATCAGACCAATCTGGGCAAATAACGTAGGAGTATTGATCACGGGTATGGGTACAGAGATGGAGTTGGTCGACGTTGCATTGATCGAGACTCTTGCATCCAGAAACTGAGTCATTCTACATACCTCCTATCCGATAAGATAGATTAGTATATTCATAGAAGACAAGTTCGCATGGACTCATTTCATGTGAATGGCTTGATGGGATTTTTGATGAAGTTTTACATGAAAATGAAAAGTGAATTCAACCTTTGATTATTCCTTGATCACTGACGCATTCACCGCGTCTTCCATCTGATTGCTAAATTCCCGGAATAACCCGAGGCGCCAGAATGCAGCTCCTTTGAGGTTGTATCTCTTGGCTAATCCCAGCTTATCGTCAATGGAGGAGACGGTTTCGCTGTTTAAGTTAATACCGAGCAGCAGCTTATCTTTTGGAACACCTGCGTTAAGTGCTAGCTGGATGGCTTGGTCAACGAGACTGTTGGGCTCAGGGATCTGTGCTTTGGTACCCACAGGGTTATATTGATAAGCCATAATAATGAGATCATCTGCCATGGAAGCGAGCGTTTTGTAATCATAGCCTTTATATGCACTGTTTAGAGGCGGTACAGCTAGTGATATGGATATATCACGGGGCAAGGATGCCTTTAATTGTTTGACATAGTCGTTAAGCAGCTTTTGCTGCTGCTTGGCATCCAGTTTAAACCCCAATCCTTCAAAATCAAGAACAACGCCACCGAATCCATTCTCTGAAACGGCATCGGTTATACCCTGAATCGATTTTTCGCGCAGACTGCTGTCACTCAGAACTTTGGTTAGCTCACCTTGACCATCCAGTGCGTACACCATAAGGTATGGTTTAATATTCTGATCCGCAGCATCTGCCACGATGGTCTGAGGGGTTACTTCGCCTGCTGCCTCAGGGAGATAATACTCCTTTCCTTGAAGCGTGAACTGGCCATCCCGGTCGATTCGACTCCAGCCAAAAGCAACGGAGTTCATGGATGAAACCAGATCGATTTCATGAAATGCCCGCACGGCATAAAATGCTCTCAAATGCATTTCACGTTGCGGGGAGACCAGAGAAACCGTACGTGTAGCCTGATCCCAACCCACACCCACGCCGAATTGACTGCTGAACGAACTCAGCGGAATGAGTACACGTCCTTCTCGCTGAACCGGGGCGGCGGCCAGTTTCACTTTTTTGCCGTTGACGGTAGCCGTGGTGCTTCCCACTTGAAGAAGGACCTCTGTGGCTTGACCTTTAACACTGCCTACAGCTTTGACGGTTTGCGATTTGCTGTTCCATGTGATCTGGATTCCCAATGCTTCACCTACGGTACGGAAGGGGACATAAGTAACTCCTTTATCAATTCGCGGGGCAGCATCAAATTGGAGTGCTACATCATCCAACTTGACCGATATGGCAGGTGCTGCATGCACATCACCGATGTTTACCGTCGTTCCAAGCAAGGACAAGCCGATCAGGGTGGCAGCAATTGTTTTACCTATGTGTTTACGTACCATTTTTATATTCCTCCACATTCATAAAATAGTAGAAAAAAAGACGTATGAACAGTAATCTAGCATAGTGTAGTATAGCAAAATTTTCATAGAGTTCCAATTACAAGATGATGCATACTTGGGATTATTGATAATCATTTTCAATTGGACTACAATAGTGGAAAGAGTAAACCAAAATGCTGTTAGGCTGGTGGGTATACAGTTTAACTGCAATCAGGAGGAATAGTTATGTTAATTCAAACGCGCAGCATGGTGATAGAGAAAGGGCACAGTGATAAGGTACTGGAACGTTTCAATGGTCCAACTCCAGTGGTCGACATGCCTGGTCTGATTGATTTCAGTGTCATGGTCAACAAGAAGAGCAAGGAACATGAAGAAGTGATGGTAATGATTCGCTGGGAATCGGAAGAAGCGTGGAAAAACTGGGAGAAAAGCGATGCGCATATCCAAGGCCACCGCAACAAAAGAGGGCAGGAGAAACCTGCATATCTGATCAGCACAACCGTAAATATGTATGAAGTACAGACTGTGAAAACAGGCAAAGGTACGGTTCAGCAATAGGGATTAATATTCGGATCATGTTGCTATAATGAATGAAAAAGGTTACATTGAATTAATCAATTTGGAGGCATATCCATGAATCAGCGTTTCCGTATTACACGATCGATGCAAGAAGATAACGGGGAACCATCCATCACTCTCGAAGAATGCAAGGCATACTTTGCAACCCAGCCTGACTTCACGTATTCTCAGGTTTTTACCGTCAAAGGAACCGAAAGTACCATGTCTATTGACGGGGATTTCTTTATGTGGAAGCAGGATAACGTCGACATTCCTTTCCGGCTTTATTCGGGGGATTTGTACGTGGCCATTTCCAGTGAAGCTGTGGTTCCCAAGATGATTGAAGTCGCAACTGCTTTGCAAGCAGATATCGTGGAGGGATAGTACATTCTGAGCCTGGTCCTTTAGTGGATCAGGCTATTTTTGTGAGTGAATGAAATGGTGACTGCACCAAATATTGGAACTATATCAAGAATATAAGGGAAGTTTCGGCTAAGTTGATATGAAGTTGTTGCAAAATGTAATAATTTTGTTCAGAACTTAAATTTAATCTCCAATTTTTTCATTTATCTTGTTATGATCTAGAGGATAGACTTGGAAACACACATCATAAGACAAGAGGTGAAAGGGATTTATGAAGCATCGTAGTAAGTTGAGCTGGATTGTCATTTTGGTTTTGGTGTTCTCTACTCTTTTTGGTGGAATTGCGGCCGCCGAGACGTACACTGTCAAAAAAGGAGATACGTTGTGGACCATCGCCAAAACAAATGGCACAACCGTAGCAGAGATGCAAAAGCTCAATCGATTGAAAAATGTGAATGTCCTTCAAATTGGCCAAAAGTTAAAGCTTCCTGAGAAGCCGTTCACGGTGAGTGAGGTCCCTCAAAAAGATGAGGAAGCCGAATCCACTACAATTACCATTCTGGGCACCTCTGACGTGCACGGAAATCTGTGGGGCTATACTTATGAAGACAGTGCGGAAACAACGAACAACGGACTCGCTCGGATATCTACATATGTCAATGAAGTGAAGAAGACTTCCCCTAATGTGCTGTTGATTGACAATGGGGACACATATCAAGGCAATATTTTAACGGATGATATTTATCGTAAAAATACGGATGTCATTCATCCTGTTTCCAAAGCCATGAATGCCATGAAGTACGATGCCATGGTCTTCGGTAATCATGAATTCAATTTTGGACTGGATCATGTTGATCGAATTATGAAAGAATTGAACTTCCCCGTGCTTGGAGCCAACATCCAGACAGAAGATGGCGGGACGCTTGGCGATCCATACACGATAATCGATGTGGATGGCATAAAAGTAGGGATTATCGGCGTGACGACACCGAATGTGCCTCGTTGGGACGGCGATAAGGTAGACGGCCTTACTTTTGAGCATATGGGTGAAACGGTGAAGAAGGTTGCGCAGCACCTCAAAAATGAGGAAAAAGTGGATGTACTTATTGCGAGCGCGCATGCCGGCATGTTTGCTGAATTCGACGAAGATGGAGCCTCAGACTCTGCCGAAAGAATTGTAAGCATGGTGCCTGAACTTGATGCCATGCTGGTTGGTCACATGCATATCGTGGTTAACGAAAAAATCGGACAGACCGTGATCGGTGGTCCTCGTAACCTTGGTCGCGACATTGTGCGCTTCGATATTGAAGTGAAGAAAGATCAAGGAAAAAATAAAGTAACAGACCGTCAGGTTCAAGTGGTTGACATGGCTTCTTACACACCTGATCCAGCCATTCGTGACCTGGTGAAGGAAGAGCACGAAGCTACGATCCAATTCATTACGGGTGGCGGATCTGCCGGAGCGGAAGGCTCGTCTGGCGGTATCTTCGGTCAGGCAACCGAGGACTTCCAGCCTGTGGATGAAATTAAGGGGATACCGGAAGGCAAGCTTCAGGATACGGCCGTAGTTGACCTCATTAACAAGGTTCAGCTGGAAGTGAGCGGAGCGGACGTTTCGGCTGCGGCACTTTTCAAAGATACCTCCAATCTGAAAAAAGGCAATATTACGTATGCGAATATTTTCGACATTTACAAATTCGATAATGTGCTCTATACCGTTAAGGTTACAGGTAAGGAACTGAAGGCATATATGGAGTGGTCTGCTTCACACTACAATCAATGGAAAGAGGGAGACGTCTCGATCAGCTTCGATCCAGAGGTTCCGGGCTATTTGTATGATATGTTTGCTGGCGTAGACTACAAAATCGACCTGTCCAAACCTGCGGGGCAGCGAATCGTTGACGTTATGTATCAAGGTAAGCCTCTGGCCGATTCGCAAGAGCTGAAGCTTGCTGTAAACAACTATCGATACAGCAGCGCACTGAAAGCCTACAAATTGGTAGAAGCCAACCGCGATTGGGAATCACCGCGCAGCATTCGGGATTACCTGGTTGAATACATTCAAGAACATCAGGAAATTTCCCCGGAAGTGGACAATAACTGGGAGATCGTTGGAATCGATCTCGCAAGCCCTTATCGGGATGAGTTCATCCAGTTGGTGAATGAAGGCAAGATCGATGTTCCTTATGACCAATCGCTGAATGTGAACGAACTGCTCAAACAAGGGGTAATCAAGAAATAAACGGGAAGTAAACCCGCATCAACATTGCAAAACAAAGAAGTCGCCATAATGGCGGCTTCTTTATTTTTCGAGATTAGACATCTCATGAACGAAAGAGTATCCTTGTTTATATTTATGATCAGTCAAAGGAGACCGAGAGATGAAGCCGCATTCCAATGAACGTATTAAGATTCCAGCCGGATTCTGGGCAGGCTTGGAGCAATTGGGGATTGACACCCACGACGTAGCCCGTAGAGCCCAGCTGCCGCTCACCAAGATCAGTCATGCGATCGTCAATTCGGACGAATATTTTGCAATCTGGCAGGCTTATTCCGACCTCATAGGTGACACGGCTGAAGGAATCATCAAACTCGCAACCGCTTTTGAAACAGCCCACTATCCACCTAGCGTATTAGCTACTTATCATGCCCGTGACTACCGTGATGCGCTATATCGAATGGCCCGTTACAAACAGATGTGTCCTCCCGAAAGCTTGCGCATTACCGAGGAGAATAATCGATGCATTATAGAACTAGGGTGGATGAATGGAGGCCAATCTGGGCCTCCCGTCTTGGTTGGGATTACGCTGGCATTTCTGCTGGAGCTTGGACGCCGTGGAACGGGGAAGTATTTGAACGCACTAGAGGTCGAATTTTCACAACCCATGGGGGATGTGAAGGCTCTGGAGGCTTACTTCGGCTGCGATATCCGGATTGGCGCACCAAGCAATCGATTGATTTTGCGTCAAAAGGATCTGGACCTGCCTTTTATCTCGTATAACGAAGAGCTGCTTGAGATCCTGACTCCCGTGCTTGATCGCTCGCTTGATGAACAGAAGCGCGCTCAATCCATGACAGAAGCAGTCGTATGGATTCTCAAACGCAGCCTCACTGGAGGACGGCCTGATATCCAGATCGTGGCGCAGGAACTTGGCGTAAGTGATCGTACATTACAGCGAAGACTCACGGATGAGAACACCAGCTTCAAACAGCTGCTGACACAAGCCAGACATGAGCAAGCGCGAGTATACTTGGCTGACCCGTCACTTGATATCAAAGAAGTGGCCTTTCTCATTGGGTATGAAGATCAGAATTCATTTTACCGGGCATTCCGGCTATGGGAAGGGGACACACCTACGAATTGGCGCTTCAAGCAAAAAGGTTGGCGCAGCAGGCTAGTTACGAATTGATGGACCTTTTAATAGAAATAAGGACTAGGGAAAATTCAAAAAAATAGATGGTTGACTTAAAGTGCACATTAATACTTATGATGTGAAAGAACCTGCCGGACACGTGAATCAAAAGGAGGAATAAACGATATGAGCTTTACCATCAAAGAAGCGGCGGAACGGCTAGGTTGCCCGGCCCATAAAATTCGTTATTACGAAAAAGAAGGTTTGCTCCCATTTATCAAAAGGGATCAGAACGGAAACCGATTGTTTGAACAAGAGCATGTGGACTGGATGAGAGTAATGTCCTGCTTTCGAGCGACAGGCATGAAAGTATCCGTATTGAAGCAGATGGTCAACCTTGCCATGGAAGGTGCTTCAACGATACCGCTCAGAAAAGCGATGCTCATGCAATATAAAGACGAGTTGTATCAACGGCAAAACGATCTTAATCAAGCCTTAGAAGCGGTTAACCAAAAATTATCCATATATGATGACATGGAAAAAGACGAAGTGGATTCAGAAAATAAACTATTACAGGAAATGTCCAGTTTGGAACACATTTAATAGAACAGGAATGGGAGAGGAAGATTGGGATGAAACATAATAGAACATTGGGAAACAGTGATTTGGAGGTATCTTCGGTCGGACTGGGATTAATGGGGATGTCTCCTGGCATGTATGGTGAGACTAACGATGAGCTTTCAATCAAAACGATACATCGTGCTCTGGAACTTGGTGTAACGATGTTGGATACGGCAGATGTTTATGGAAATGGCCATAACGAAGAACTTCTGGGCAAGGCGCTTAAAGGCCGGCGTGCACAGGCGATAATAGCTACCAAATTTTCATATACGCCAAATTATGAGCAAATCAGTGGTCATCCGGATTATGTAAAAAAAGCAGTGGATGAAAGTTTGCACCGATTAGGCGTAGAATATATTGATCTCTATTATCAGCATCGCGTAGATCCCACTGTTCCTATTGAGGAAACGATTGGCGCAATGTCCGAATTGGTACAGGCCGGAAAAGTGCGCTGCCTTGGACTTTCGGAAGCATCTGCAGCGACTATTCGCCGAGCGCATGCGGTACATGCCATATCCGCTTTACAAAGTGAATATTCTCTCTGGAGCCGGGATATTGAAGATGAAATCCTTCCAACCGTTAGAGAATTGGGCATTACTCATGTGGCCTATAGTCCGCTAAGCCGTGGTTTTATCTCAGGTGAATTACGTACGTTTGAGGATCTGGCTGCGGATGATCTTCGCAGATATATGCCTCGTTTTCAAGGTGATAACTTTCAAAAAAATGTTGAGATCGTAGATCAAATCAAAAAAATAGCCAGCGAAAAGAATTGCACACCTTCTCAGCTCGCCATTGCCTGGACGCTGGCCAATGGGGCATTGCCAATCCCTGGAACCAAACAGATCAAATATCTGGAGGAAAATGTAGGAGCATTAGATATCCAGTTGACTCCTGAAGATCTGGTACGCATTGAAAAGGTAAGCCCCAAAAATGGGATTTATGGTACCCGGTATCTCAAGGAACAGATGACTCTACTGAATGGATAAATCAAGTAAAATCATTAGCATACGTTAGTAAAATGTCGTACAAAAAACCACTGAAAATACATTCAGTGGTTTTAGTTGTTTATGGAAAAATGATAGGTTATCGCCTATTCCTCATAAGGCAGGATGGCATAGATTTTCCAACGGTTATCATTCATTTTTTTGAGTTTATACAATCCATCCATGGAAACCGTTTCTTCCTGTTGTTCTTTACCCGAATGGATCGTTACTTTCATCTTGCCGCCTTCTGCTTCTAATACAGCCAAACGGTTAGAGCTTTCGATCACGGAAAAGTCCGGTTGGGAGAGCATCTCAACATCCATTGAAGATTCCCCATCCACTGCAGAATTTAGATCCTCCAAATACGTGAAATTGGATGAAAGCTGATATCCTGTGTAGTACGTTGCATAGGTTACGGACAACTGATCAATATTGTGCTCTGTCATGGCTTGGATCTCCGATTCCGTAGCACTGGTAGCTAGTGCCGTCAGTTCGGATGTCTCAGGCAGGTCCGTTTGCTCCAATTGTAAAGCACGTTCCAGCATGACTACAGCTTGGGCACGTGTAGCTTTTGCGAAAGGTTGAAACGTAGTCGTTGTCATTCCTGAAACAATACCAGCTTGGCTCGCTTTTGTAATGGCAGAAGCAGCGTAGTAGTTTGGAACATCCTTGAACGTTTGGGCTGTGCCCTTAAACTCAACAGTATCGGAGAACGCACGTACGACCATTACCGCAATATCGCCGCGTTTGATTGGAAGGTCAGGTCCGAATTCAGAGCTGCTTACACCTCCAACGACGCCAAGTGAACTGGCGATCCGAATGGACTCAGCGTACCATTTGCCTGCTTTTACATCACTGAAGGTTTTTCCTTGAGCTGTACTATGTAGTCCTGTAGCCTGAACAAGAATAGCTACGAATTCCGCGCGGGTGATCGGATGGTTGGGCTTAAGAGCAACCTCGCCATTGCCCAGACTATAGCCGTTAAGAAGGTCGGCGTTAACGAAATTATCGAGCGTATCGTACGCCCAGTGACCATCAATATCTGTCGGGAAATACAAATCTAGCGATTTGTACGAATCGGCAGCATGGGCTTTACTCCACGAAAAAGGGAATACCATAAGGATCATGGCGAAGAAGAAAAGGGTGATGCGGTTAAACGTTTGTCTCATCTAGGAAGTTCCTCCTGTTAATTGAAATTTGCCGTCATTCAGCATAACAGAGAAGGTGATGGATGGCTAAAGGAAATCTTTACTAACTATTTAATCTATTAAAATTGAGACTATATATCTATTTTAATTACATATATTTACTTATATTATATAAATTATAAATTATATTATAGGAGAGTGAACGATGTGAAAAAGAGTAAATTGTTTTTTGCCATGGTCATGAGCATAATGATCGCCATCTCTATACCTGGTATCGGTCAAAGTTCGAAGGCAGCGGCGGCCACAGAACGGACACCTGTCGTTTTTGTTCATGGATTAACAGGTTCTGATAGCAATTTCACTTTTATTGAGAGTTATCTGCGTGGTCAAGGATGGTCCAGTGATGAGCTGTTCGCGATTGATCTGCCTAGTAAACAGGGGAATCAGCTGCTAAATTCTGCAGCAATCAGTCAATTCGTAGATCGTGTGCTCGAGGAAACAGGTCATAATAAAGTTAACATTGTGGCTCATAGTATGGGCGGGGCTAATAGTTTATATTACATTTTGAATCGTGGTGGTTCTTCCAAAGTGGACAAACTGGTAACCTTGGGGGGGGCCAATCGTTTGACTACAACTTCAGCGCCACAGGGAGTAACGGTTACTTCAATCTACTCTACCAGTGACACGATTGTATCTCCTGCACTTTCCCGTTTGAGCGGAGCGAATAACATACAGGTTTCGCTCGTTTCCCATGTCGGTCTGCTCTTCAATTCACGGGTTAATGCCTTAATTAAAACCGCATTGAATGAATAGAACGTCTGCAACGGCTGAATGAAACATGGGTGACCCAATAGGTCACTCGTGTTTTTTTTGTATTTTACTAACGAAGAAACTTATAATAGATTGTACATTGCTGCTTCCATACATAGAAACGATGCAACCCCAAATAGACACAGAAAAGGAGCCTCACACGAATGGCGATGACTGAGAAAGAAAAGGCACATAAAGGACTTTTATATGATAATAACAACGATCCGCAATTGATAAACGAACGCCTTGAAGCGAAAGAGCTGTGCTACGACTATAACCATCTTCGTCCGCGCATGATATCCGAAAGAGAAGCCATTATGAGAAAACTTTTGGCGAAAACAGGAGAGAAGTTTTGGATTGAACAACCATTTTATTGTGACCAAGGATACAACATCGAGATTGGAGAAAACTTTTATTGTAATCATAATGCTGTGATGTTGGACGCAGCGAAAATTACCTTTGGCAGCAATGTATTCATTGCACCCAATTGCGGTTTTTACACAGCTGGCCATCCCTTGGATGCAGAACAGCGCAATCAAGGGTTGGAGATTGCCCTACCTATTACCGTAGGGAACAATGTATGGATTGGCGGAGGTGTATCTGTTCTGCCTGGCGTAACGATCGGAGACCATGCGGTGATTGGTGCGGGAAGCGTAGTGACCAAGGACATACCGGCAGGGGTCATCGCGGCGGGTAATCCATGCAGAGTCATTCGAGCGGTTACGGAAGCGGATAAGGATAAATATCCTAGAGGGTGAGCGGGGCAAGGAATTCTAGCCTTATAGAAGAGAGAGCGGGAACCAGGTCACTGGAACCCGTTTTTAGTTTGCTTGATAATGTGTTGACAGATGCCGTACCAAAGCTCCACGAAGATGAACGAAATGATCACATCATTTGAGCTTTAGAACAAAGTATTTCTTGCCGATAACCGTTATTGTTAAATGAGCAGGAGATGGCAGAAGGAAGGCGAAGGAATGGGTATACGAAACGAAAAACAAATTAGCGCTCCCAAAGGAATGGAACTTGCACCAGACAAAGAGGGAAGCTTGAAATGGAATGGATTAACGGTCATCCAGTTTTGTCTGCACACACAGGGAACGAAAGGAAGCTTTTTTCTGAAAGATCATCTGCTGCTGTTCGTCAAATCAGGTGTGTACACGGTTAAATACAGGAATGAAAGGTATACGGTGCGGAGCAATGAAATGATATTTCTGCCCAAAGCAATCAAGGTGGAGTACGTGAAGTCCGGTGAGCCCGGTTCTGAATATTTGCTGGATTATATGATGTTTTATCTGAATGGGGACATACTTAATAAGTTCGCAGATTATGCAGACTGGAAGACCATTCAATCAACTAATGATGTCGTTCCGGTATCCGTCATTCCAGTTAACGTACCAATGAGAGCATATATCGACTCACTTCAATCTTATTTTAACCAACCCGATCCGATCAGTGACGGACTGGTAGGCGTCAAGTTCATGGAGCTGCTGTTTCATCTTGCTGAAATCAACACAAACTTGCTGCAACAGTTATTACATCCCCATCCTACTGAACGGAGTCACATCGAACAAGTCGTAAAAGAGAATGTGACCAATCCCGTTTCCATTGAAGATCTGGCCTATTTGTCTGGCAGAAGCCTGTCGACGTTCAAGCGGGAATTTCGAGCGTTATACAACTCTTCTCCGTTAAAATGGATTCGTAACCGCAGACTGGATCTAGCCAGTCAGCTCTTGCTGGAGACGACAAAACCGGTTACCGATATTTGTTACGGCTGCGGGTTTGAAAATACGACTCACTTTTCCAAGGTGTTTAAAATGCGCTTTGGAGTATCACCTACCGAATATAGACGACTGAACATGAGAAAAGAATAACGGGGAGGACGAGGAAATGGAATACGTGAAACTGGGTCAGACAGGGTTGGACGTGTCTAGAATTTGCCTGGGGTGCATGGGATTTGGCGATGCCAACCGGTGGATTCATCAATGGGTATTGAACGAGGAGAACAGCAGGCCAGTCATCAAGAAGGCTCTGGAGATAGGCATTAACTTTTTTGATACAGCAAATGTCTATTCTCTGGGTGCAAGTGAAGAGATCGTTGGGCGGGCCTTGAAGGACTATGCCAAACGAGACGAGGTTGTTATTGCCACCAAAGTCCACGGCCGAATGCATGAAGGCCCGAACGGTGCCGGGTTGTCCCGTAAAGCCATCATGAGTGAAATCGATAAGAGTCTGATGCGACTTGGAACGGATTATGTGGATCTGTACCAAATCCATCGCTGGGATTACCATACCCCGATCGAAGAAACGATGGAGGCATTACATGATGTAGTCAAAGCCGGAAAAGTAAGATATCTTGGTGCTTCCGCGATGTACGCGTGGCAGTTCCAAAAGGCCTTATTTGTTGCTGAGCGCAATGGCTGGACCAAATTCGTTTCCATGCAAAATCATCTGAACTTGCTGTACCGTGAAGAAGAACGAGAGATGCTCCCCTTGTGTAAGGAAGAAGGGATTGGAGTGATTCCCTACAGCCCGCTGGCATCCGGAAGATTGACGCGTGACTGGTCGGAGACGACGCATCGTTCGGAGACAGACCAGATCCAGAAATCGAAATATGACTCGACTGCCGATACGGATCGTTTTATTGTTGAGCAGGTTGCGGAGATTGCAAGCAATCACGGCGTTCCGAGGGTCCATATTGCCCTGGCATGGCTAATGCAGAAGCAGCCCGTAACAGCACCCATTATCGGTGCAACGAAAATTTCACACCTGGAGGAAGCCACTGCAGCCTTGAATGTGAAGCTGACAGCAGACGAAATCGCATCACTGGAAGAATCCTATGTGCCGCATCCGGTTGTGGGTTTAATTCCAATTCAATAAACAGAGTAAATATGATAAGCGGATGAAGGGGCTTTCCCGATTCTCCGCTTTTTTTTGTTTTCCGTCTCCAACATGAAAAGTGGCATATTGGGAAAGGCTACCTTGAGCGGTCCAAATTATACAGAAGAGGAATGAAAAATATGAGTAAAGCATCTGAAGCCTCAACGGAGGAAAAGAAACTAAAGTGGTGGCAATTAAGCTTGTTAGGTGTAGCAGGCACGATTGGTACTGGATACTTTCTGGGCTCCAGCCTCGCGATCTCCATCGGTGGTCCTGCGGTATTGCTTGCTTACATTTTGGCTGCACTCGGTACATATGTTGTTTTTGATGCCTTGGCGAGAATGACGTCAGATCACCCAGAACAGGGATCTTTTCGTTCCTATGCCAAGAAGGCATTTGGAAGCTGGGCGGGCTTTGCCAGTGGATGGGTGTATTGGTTTTCGGAATTGCTTATTATGGGAAGTCAGTTGACGGCCTTGTCCATTTTCTCGCGTTTTTGGTTTCCGAATGTTCCTCTCTGGATATTTGCTGCCGGATTTGGGATTGTCGGTCTTTGCATCGTGTTCTTCGGAAACAAAGGGTTTGACCGGGTTGAAAATGTACTTGCCATTATTAAAATTGCAGCAATTCTTATGTTTTTGGTTCTTGCCATCGCGCTTCTCGCAGGATGGATCGGGGGCACAAAGTACGAGCACAACGTACCGCTAAACATGGCTGAAATTTTTCCGAAAGGTGGAATCGGTCTGTGGTCTGCATTTCTATTTGCATTTTATGCTTATGGGGGGATTGAGGTACTCGGCATCATGTCCTACCGTCTTCAAAAACCGGAAGAGGCACCGAAGGCAGGCAAAGTGATGCTTATCTCGCTTTCAACAGTATACGTTGTTTCGATCGGACTGGCTTTGACCATGGTGCCGCTCAGTGCCTTTAATCCCAAAGAGAGTCCCTTTGTACTGGCGCTGAGCAGTGATCATTTGGCATTTGTTCCGCATTTGTTCAATGGAGTGTTAATTGTAGCAGGTTTCTCGACCATGACGGCATCACTCTATGCGGTCACATCCATGATGCTGACTTTGGCGCAGGAAGGAGATGCCCCGCAGTTGTTCGCACGAAAATGGAAGAAGAAGTATCCATTCATGGCGCTTTCACTCATTGCCTGTGGACTTATTGCCACCATTGTCATGTCGCTGCTGCTCCCTGGAAAGGTGTATGAATATGTAACGACTGCAGCCGGATTAATGCTCATGTACAACTGGTTATTTATTTTGCTATCTTCTGGCCGACTTCTGAAAGCAGGGAAGTTCAGCGTCGTCAAACGATGGATTGGATTGGTGCTGATCGGTCTGGCTGTAACAGGTACACTGTTCCATGCACTTAGCAGACCAGGCTTCTTCATCAGCCTGCTGCTTGTCTTGCTTATTGGAATTAGCGACATCATTGTGCATAGGGTTCGTAAGAAGAAGAATAAGGAAGAGCCCTCTACCACAGATCAGGAAAAAGAAGAACCACACAACACCCTGGAAAGTCCCAGCTTCCACATTACCGGGATTCGGCTTCGCAAAAGCAAACTTAAATGAAAAAAAGAAACTGGACGGCTTTGGCTCCAAAATAACACCCGAAACCAATAAGTGAGAGTCCAGAGATGATGGATATCGCTTTTAGAACTCCTGAGGTAAGGTACTTTCGGAATAAACTCGCAGCGGCGGCCATGAATATATCCCAGATCAGGATGCCCAGAATAACGGCTCCACTGTTGATTAGCGTCTGCTCCAAGGTTGAATCGTTCACAGCCTTAGCCAGAATGGATCCATAAATGCCAAGCCAGAACATGATGGATAGGGGATTGAACAGTGACATGAGAAATCCGCTCATGAACGATTTGGATAGCACTGATTCATTCCCTCTCAACTCTGTTTGAGTTAGGTTCCCTGCATTTTTGATGCTTTCCACACCGGTATACACCAGCACAAAAAAGCCGAATAACCACAAGAAAGCCTTTACAAATGGGAGATCCAGCAAATGAATTACACCGAAATAGACGAGCAGCATGTAAATGATATCAGCGGCAATCGCACCCAACCCAACAAACCAGGCAGGCATGAATCCACCTCGAATACCCTTGTCCAACTGTGCGGCATTGATGGGACCGATCGGGGCGGATAACGAAATCCCCAGAAAAATATAACCTAGTAACATCGTGCTTCTTATGCCTCCTTTCTTGTACTCTAAGAGCTTATTCTATGAAGCACATAAGTAGGACAAAGTTTCTACTATTGCATACTTTTTTCGGATTTGATCCATATTAAACGGAAAATAAAGGAGGTGAGTTCATGCTGTTTCGGTGGATTAAAAATATATTTCAACCTCAAACTCAGAAGGGGGGAGAAGTCCAGCAGAAACAAAAACAGTATTCTGAAAAGTTGGATCCATCACTACAAAATAAACTTAGTTCTATTAAAAAAGCATTTGAATATAGTCCTGATTTTGTGGCTCGTGATTTCCCTGGATCTGCTGCAAACGGGACCTCTCTAGCCGTTTGTTACATTGAAGGTTTGACAGATTCCACCCTGTTAGTTGAGCTTATGGAGAATGTCACGCAATTTGTTAACACATCTCCACCATTTGAAGAACAACCAGCAGATGTATTAGTGAGAAAAATCTTACCTACAGGAAATATCGAAAACGTGGATTCACCGCAACAGGTCTATCAAGCCTTATTAACCGGAAATGTGGTTATTCTTATTGACGGTGTACAACAAGTTATAACAGTTCCCCTTGCTGGAGGGGAAAGAAGGGCAGTGCAGGAACCAACATCCCAGACGGTGGTTAGGGGGCCAAAGGAAGGATTTACGGAGGAAATTACCACCAATATAACCTTGATTCGGCGAAAAATTCGGACTCCTGATTTGAAGTTTCAAATGCACATTATTGGAGAGCGCACCCAAACGTCAATTGCAGTGGCCTATATTCAAGGGATCGCCAAGTCAGAAGTGGTTGAAGAAGTCATGAAGAGACTAAGTTCCATCAATACGGACAGTATACTTGAGAGTGGGTACATAGAAGAATTTATACAGGACGCACCTCTTTCGCCCTTTCCTACTTTGCTAAACACAGAACGCCCAGATACAGTAGCCGGCAGTTTGCTGGATGGACAAGTAGCCATTCTTGTTGATGGAACCCCTTTTGCCCTGATTGCTCCAGTCACCTTTTTCAACTTTTTTCAGACCACAGAAGATTACTACCAGCGTTATGATATCTCCACTTTTTTGAGAACCATTCGGTTTTTGTCTTTTTTAGTCTCTTTATTGCTGCCATCTACGTTCATTGCTTTAACTACGTTCCAGCAAGAAATGATACCCACCACATTATTAATCACTCTGGCAGCTCAGCGGGAAGGCGTCCCTTTTCCTGCGTTACTTGAAGCCTTGCTTATGGAAATTACATTTGAGGTTATTCGTGAGGCAGGTGTTCGGATGCCGCGAGCGATTGGACCGGCGATCTCTATTGTCGGTGCATTGGTTATTGGTCAAGCTGCAGTAGAAGCTGGACTGGTTTCGGGAGCGATGGTTATTGTGGTATCCTTCACGGCCATATCGAACTTTGTTATTCCATATTTCAGCATGGCGACAGCAGTCCGGTTAATGCGTTTTCCATTTATGATACTGGCAGGTACCCTTGGTTTGTTCGGCATATTGGCAGGTGCAGTGCCGCTGTTGGCTCATTTGGTGTCACTAAAGTCATTCGGAGTTGATTACTTAATGCCATTCAGTCCATTTTACAAATCGAACATGAAAGATCTCATCTTGCGGGTTCCATGGTGGGCCATGAAGACAAGACCGAGTGAAAAAGCGGATTCAAACAAAACAAGGCAAGCTCCGCATCAATATCCGGCAGGTTCAGACAATGCCATAAGCAGTATAAACGAATCTGATGCTAGCGAGTAAAGGAGTAGTTTATGTGATTCCTGTGAATAGACGACACATGTTTTTAGTGCTTATGTGGGTAACTTTACTTGGAGGTTGTGGTAATCGGACTGAAATGAACGATCTAGGCATTACATCAGCAACGGGGTTTGATAAACATAACGGAAACTGGAGGATCACCTATCAGGTTATTGTACCACCAGCGAGCAGTACAAGCGGATCCTCAGGGGGGGGCTCTCAGTCTACCGTGACCACCTTTACTTCTCAAGGAAAAACGATCAGAGAAGCTGTTGCCCAAAGCAGTGTAGAAAATCCAAAAAAATTATACTTTGCACATACCAACGTGTTAGTAATCGGGGAAAAAGCAGCAGAGCAGGGAATTTCGGAAATTCTTGACAATTACTATCGTAATATTGAACCCCGCCAAACCGTAAAGATGCTTATCGCTGATGGGGAGGCCAAAGATTATCTGAATAAAATGGTTCCACCGGAGAAGAACCCAGGTCGTGCCCTATCCGATATCTTACAACGAGATCATGAGCGGGGATCATACTATCCTCTAGTTAACCTACACGAATTTGCGATGAAAATCTCTTCTGACAGCGGAGCGGCCGGGGTACCCATCGTAACGGTCAAAGGTCAGGATCATAAAAAAATAGAAAATATAGATGTTTTTAAAGAGACTTCATCACCAGCCAAGTTAAGACTGGAGGGATTAAGCGTGTTCTCTAAGGACAAGAAAATCGGAAAGCTAAGCCAAAGTGAAAGCTTGGGGGTAGCTTGGCTAACGGATCAAGTGAAAAGGACGAACCTTAGATATGCAGGTGAAAATGGGGAAATCAACTCGTTTCTAGTTCGAAAAGCAACAGTAAAGACGAAGCCGATCAAGACGGGCTCCCGTTATACCGTTCGTGTAGATGCGAAAGTGAGCGGAGAGCTGGATGAGAGCACTTCCAAGAAAAAAATCTCGTCCACAGAAGGTATCCATGCGTTACAGCATCAGGCTGAACAGCTGATCGAAGCACAGATGATGGAAGGCTGGAAGGCAACTCAGCAACTAAAAGTGGACCTATTGGGGATTGGAAACAAAATTCATCAGCATCAACCCAAAGACTGGAAGTCACTAAAAGAATCCTGGCCAGAAGAACTAAGAAACATGGACATTAACATTAATGTGAATGTTAGCGTCAGAAGAATAGGATTACTTCAGGACTCTTTTAGCAAATTGCTTGGATCCGAATAAGGAAAAGATGTAAACTCACTCAAGGAGATGAAGAATAATGACCACAGCTAATTCTCTTCGCATATCGGAACTGGCTGTTTGTCTTTCCCTATTTGAAGTTGGAAGTACAACTTTATTTCTAATGGGTGGGGAAGCCAAACAGGATGCGTGGTTAGCCATGCTTGCAGGGGCTCTAGCCGGGTTGTTATTGTTACTTATTCATCTCGGAATTCATCATCAGGAACCTGAATTGGATTTGTTTCTATTGTTTCGTCGTTATATGGGTAAAATCATGGGAACCATACTTAACTTGATGTTTGTGGGTTATTTTGCTTATGAGGCTTCCCGAAACTTACGTGATTTAAGTGAAGTCACCGTATTGACTCTGCTAAACAGAACACCCATGTGGCTTATCACCGTGATCACGATCCTGGTCGTCTCCAATACAGTACGATACGGATACCGTGTACTGTTTCTTATGTGTATGATTTTGTTTCCTATGATGCTGCTGGGATATACCTTGATCAGCATATTGATTCCTTCAACAGGCATTTTTCATGCCGAACTGGTATTACCTGTTTTGGAGAATGGATGGAAACCCATTGTCAAAGCTGCATTTCCTGAAATCATTTCCTTTCCGTTCGGACAGGTTGTTTTATTTCTGGTTTTTTATCCATATGCTCGTAAAGGCAGGAATTTTAATAAAGTCGTGATCACTGCTTATATCGTAACTGCGCTTGCTCTAACATTTATTAATCAACTTATTATTTTTGTCCTAGGTCCTCAGATTGCTACGTATAGCGCTCTGCCGCTTCTCGAAACGGTTCAAATGATTGAATTGACTGAGGTGTTCGAGCGGATGGATGCACTATTTACTATGCTTCTATTTTTAGGGTTAGGTATTAAAATTGCCGCCTTCTTTCATGGGGCTGTTATAGGTCTCGAAAGAGTAACAGGAGTCAGTTACAAGAAGTGGGTATTTGCGGTAGGGGTCCTTCTATGTGGTTTGTCATTCTTGTCACCGACTTATACTGAACATATAGAAGTCGGTCGGGGGGTTACGTTGAATTATTCTTCTCCCGTATTTCAAATCTTCCTTCCCGTATTGTTATTTGTAGTTATCCTCTTTAAAAAAAGAATGAACAAAAAAACGACTCCGTGAAATAACAGAGTCGTTTTTGAGATGGGAAAAAATAACTTTTAGTTAGAATCCACCAATTGTAAAGCTTTATCAGACTTTTCCAAATCATGCTCAACTTGTTCGTCGATATTATATGGATGGTACATTTCGTTTTTGATCATGTAATCGGCGATTTTTTGATGGGTGTCGACTGCTGTATCGAGCTGGGCTTTTAGTACTTTCCGGACTCTTGGTGTCGCCGTTTCGGTAAGAGCAATGGCATACGTGCGTACTGCTGATTTGGCAGACAGAAGCAGATCGGTAGCAATCGCCAAATCATCCATTGGGGCAATAGCCTTAACCAGCATTTCTTTCGTTTTGGTCGTAGTCATAAGAGATGCCTCCTTATTTTAATAGGGATTTCAATTCTTCAATTGCTTTGGAAGAGTTGTCCAAATCATCTTCAATTAAGGATTTCAATTTATCGTCTTTGACAAGTTCCAGCATGGTTACGGCTTTGGTGGCACATGATGTTTTCAAAGTAAGCAGTTCATGAATTTCGAGTTTCTCGTGCAAAGCAAGTTCCTTCGTCGCCATCGTGAAACACCTCCAGATATTAGTCTATTTGATTTAGTACCCCATACAGTAAGGAAGAAACGTAGTAAGATTCATATACATAATGAATATTTTATAGAGTTAACTATTATTTATCGCTCGCTTTACCATCCAGGTCATGATGAAGTTCTGTTGCCGGAATGGCAGGTTCATAGACTTGTCCTTTAGGAACCGGATTGGAGATATACACGAAGTCTCCGGTACCATCGGGTGCGCTTCCTTTAGCCCATAAACCTTCGCTGGATTCAGTGCCTTCAGAGAGATTCCAGAACTCATAGGCTTCTGGCTGAGATTCCTGCTCGGCTTCAGGTGGGAAGGATGCTGGAACAACCACTCCGTTCTTTTCTTCCAGTTCCTGAATCGCCGCCATCCATTGATATTGATGATAACGGTCGCGTGCCAGCATTTTGCGGAACGTTGCACGAACGCCTTCATCGGTGGTCATGTGATAGAGTCTTGCGACCTGTAAACGGCCCTGACTTTCGGCATGCAGGTTGGAGCGCATGTCTGCAAGAAGGTTGCCACTTGCCACAATATATGAACCATTCCAAGGTACGCCGGTAGAGTTCGTAGGCAAGCCGCCTAGTCCGCTTACCAGCAGGTGTTGAGGGTTGATCCCTCCCATGATGGCAGCAGTAACGGGATCCTCAGCTGCTTTTTGTTGTTCCACTGGAGTGGCGCCGTCCAGCAGCTGGCTGATCAATGCGCAGAGCATTTCGACGTGGCCAATTTCCTCTGTGCCGATATCCATGAGCATATCCTTGTATTTTTCTTCGCCCCGACAATTAAATCCTTGAAATAGGTACTGCATCATAACGGTCATTTCCCCGAACTGTCCACCCAATACTTCCTGGACTTGACGAGCAAATACGGGATCCGGGCGATCTACTTTTACTTCGAATTGTAGTTCCTTCTGATGTCTAAACATTATGAATCCCTCCATTTGTATGGTTGATTAATTCTAAAGTTATATAACCTGCTCCATAGATTCTAAACAAAGGGAATAGCAAAAAGACAAAGAATGGAGAGGCAAGCTTCTCCTTCTTTGTCTTAGAGTGAAGACTAATATTTAGCAGGCGTAGAGTTAATTATGCTTGGTCAGAATCAGGTCTTTTGATTTGAAGAGGTGGAGGGACGAGCCAGCCCTTTTCTTTCGTCAACTGCAAAATACGAACACCTAGTGCCGTTTTGGTGAGGTGATACTTGGCGAATAATGCGCCGATATCTTCTCTAATGGATTGTCCCATGGCTTGACTCGCCGCGACCAGACCTAATGATGTATCTGCTGCCACTTTAGCCGCAATTTCAGGATCCGTGAATCTTGCACCAGCCGGGATATCTTCCAATTTTACAGGAGGTCTTTCCGGCAAGGTTGGGGCAGGAGCAATTCCGTTTTCAGTTAAGAGAGTATCGCATTCTTTAGCTTCAAGTTTGGCCTGATCCAACAAATCATCGAGAATTTTCTTCAAATCCTTATCACCGGCATGATTTAAGTATGCTTGATAACAGGATACTGATCCTTTGGCTACCATGGAGCATTGCCACACACTGAAAATTTCTCCGTAATGCATTGGTTCATTTTTGGGATTGCCGCTTAAAATACCCATTTGTAATTCCCCTCCAAATATGATGTCGTTTTACCGAGTTATGTTTTCCTTAATGTAATAATAATATTCTTGTTAATAACCAAACATTGGTTAGTCAAGTTTTTACATAAATTCAGGAAGAAGACAGAAACTAAGGTTGTAATTTACTTGAATGGAGGACAACCATGTTTTTTTATAGAGAAGACCTGATCAACATGATCGTTCCGGACAAGCCGGATCCGGCCGCAGCCAAAGTGTTACAGGAAACGTTGGGCGGACAATTTGGAGAAATGCGAACCATGATGCAGTTTTTCTTTCAAAGCAGCAACTTCAGAGGGAAAGCAACACAGTACAGAGATTTGCTGCGCGGTATTTTTCTCGAGGAGTTAAGCCACATTGAATTAGTGCAGCAAACGATAAACCAATTGTTGACCGGAGCAGGTGCAGAAGGAGCAGGAGATGCGGGTATCGACGGCGCTCCACTCGACGAAGCCATTAAGCACGCGAACCCACATCATTACATTATGGGTGCTCAAAGCTCATTGCCTGTAGATGCAGCTGGAAATCCGTGGCTTGGTAATTATGTGTATGATCATGGCAATCTGGTCAGCAACTTGCTGGATAACGTTGTGCTGGAATCGACGGGAGTATTACAAAAAACAAGAATCTATGAAATGAGCACGAACAAAGCGTTCCGTGAAACTTTGGGTTTCCTGATTGTTCGTGATAATGCGCATCAAAATGCCTTTGCCAAAGCGCTGGAAACGTTAGGTGTTAACTGGGGTAAAATATTCCCGATTCCGAACTACGATATCAACAAATACCCGGAATGCCAGAAGTACGTTGATCTTGGCTTCCATAATGCCCAGTTTAACTTCCGTTTGGATCATACCCGAATTGCTGAAATATATAGTGGTCAATCACCTAGTCGCAATGGTGGGGAACTTCAGGTTATCGACCCTCCACAGGGATTCCCGCTACCGTATATGCCGGAACTTCCGAATGAGCATAGCCCGGGTATATATGATTTGAACGCTTAAGAGTAGTATATACAGAGATAAAAAAGGAACCCGCAAATCGGGTTCCTTTTTTATCTTCTCTTATTGACGAGGTTGGTTTAAAAACTGCCCGAAGGATGGCGAAGGCGAACCAATTACAGGGTTGTTGTATGGTTGATCCACGAAGGATGCATGTTGAGTCGTGTTCGCCAATTGTTGGGCAAGGTTAGCGATTTGTTGTAATTGTTGGATAGCCGTTTGGTGCCCTTGAAGTGCTGTCTGGATAATATGAGCAGCTTGCTGTTCACGTTGAGCGAGTTGCTCAAGCTGTTGGGCATTGCTTTGCTCTTGTCTCAGCAGCTGTTGATACTGCATGGATGCTTGCTGTGTTTGCTGCGTGAGCTGTTGAGCCAATTGGGTAATTTGTTGGGACTGTGAAAATTGATTCAAGTGAATAGCCTCCTAAACGTCATTTGATTACTTGATGTAGTATGCAAATCGGTCTGGTGAAATATGCACTAATTACTAAGAAAAAGGCTTAATCGTTACCTGATGATTATCGGAGGTAAACAAATTACAGAACAAGAGATATAATTTGTTAATTGCTCCCAAATTAATCTTCTTATATACTAGATTTGTTCCAAATGTTTACTTTTTACTCAATCAAGGTTTAGTAGATTTAAGAGATTACACTAACATGAAGGAGGATTTCCATGCCGATTAAGCAGACTAAATTACAAACAAAGAAACGTAAATATCATCAATACGTTCGCGCCCTTTCAGGGTTAACCGCTGCCCTAATCGCCGTTAGCGGAGGGTACACCGCGATGCCTTCTCAGGCTTTGGCGGAGAAAGCGGATATTTCCATTTACAATTGGAATTCATATTCCAAATTTACAGTGCCTGAAATTAAACCTTCCTGGACAGTGAAGGTAGACAACGACTCGGATATGAATGAAAACAACGTGGGGCAACAGGCGGCTGCAGAAGACGGTAAGGTATTTGCTTTTTCAAAAAGCAAACTGGTCGCATGGGATGCAGCTACAGGCAAGCAGCTGTGGACGTATGGTAATGATCTGACACCTAGCATCGTTTATGATAACGGCATACTGTATGGCCTGTCCTCGAATCATAAGCCATATGCTGTGAATGCCAAGACAGGAAAGGCATTATGGCAATCGGGCACATCCACGTGGATAGATACACGCGAGCGTACAGAAGCGCTAATTCCTACTGCAGATACACTTTATGTAATCAAGGGAAGCACCACGTTTTCTTTTGATCGCAAGACAGGCAAGCTGCGATGGAAGGCTGATGAGGCAATGGCTGAAGGAAATGGTACCGCTTATCTTCAGGAATCGGATGGAGTTGTACTGCGAACGTTCTTCGTACAGGGCGCATTAACTTCTGTGCAGCTGAATGCTTATGATAAGAAAACCGGGAAAAAATTGTGGAGTGAATTTGGTCAGGGAGAAGCGATTCAAGTGAAGAATGGACTCGTGTACTCTGTTGATTATTACTCTCCGCTTCTAGTCGATTATCAGTCGATTCCGGATCGGAAATTACAGATAAATGCCTATAATGTTAAGAACGGTGCATTGAAAGGAACCTTAGAATTCAATTGGAAAATGCCCGGTGACCCGCCATATGAGCGCGGTCAGGGAAGTGTGTTGGCAAGTGAAGGCAATCTTTATGTTGAACAAGCCGGCCTAATTGCTGAGTACGATCTGGATACTTACAAAAATGGCGATGCTCCATCAAGGACGTTTAGTCGTCCTGGCGGGGTTAACGGAGAGCTGGTGGGCATAGTTCAGGGGCGTCTTATTTACAGAGACTCTGTTACAGATAGTGAATTAAAGGGCCTCAAGCTGGTGAATGGCAGTGCGGTTCAGTGGAATGGCGATGCTCCTGTGTCCCAGGTTAGTATATATGGCAAAGGGATGTATCGTGCGCAGCGCAATGGTACACTGCTTGGAATCAACTTGCTGACAAGTCAGCCTGTGTTTCGTGTGAAAACCGGTGCTGACTTACACGAAGCAACGTTGAAGACCGGTGGCATGATCATCATACAGGCCGAAGGCAAACTGATTGGCGTCAAACTGCCGGCCTCTCTCAAATAAGCACTGAAATAAAGAGTGGACGTGTGGTTGTAATTTTTCAATGCTTAGATGCGACACCATGTAATGTATAAGATCCATTCATGTAGAAAATAAGTGGAAGTAAGGGACGGAATGTTTCCGTCCCTTTTTTTGTTATGCAGAAACATTTTATAAGATGGGCAAATTTGGATTGACGAACAAGTAGTGCTTAGTGTATATATTATATATACACACTATACACTCAATAAACACCAATGAGGTGAATGACCATTAAAATTCTGATATCCAACGCATCGAGCGATCCAATCTATATGCAGATTTTGACCCAGATACGACAAAGTATCTTAAGTGGGGAGTTGGTTGCGGGAGATAGTCTTCCCTCGATAAGGCAGCTCGCGAAGGATCTGCAAGTTAGCGTGATTACCACCAAACGAGTCTATGAAGAGCTGGAAAAAGAGAAACTGATCGATTCCGTTGTAGGCAAAGGGTGTTTTGTCTCAGGTGCCAACCAGGATTTTATTCGGGAGCAGCGGTTGAAACGACTGGAAGAGAAAATGCTGGAGATTATTCGGGAGAGTAAGGAACTAAGCATGACTAAGCAAGATGTAATTGATCATTTCACTTTGTTGATTGAGGAGGAAACTTCACCATGAATGCGATTGAACTGCGTAATTTAACCAAGACGTATCCCTTATTTAAGGTGGATAATGTATCACTGAATGTAAAACAAGGTTATATTACTGGACTCATCGGCCCTAATGGGGCAGGGAAGAGCACCCTGATCAAAATGATTATTGGCTTGATCCGGCCAGATTCGGGGAGTATTAGGACACTGGGACATGAGATGCCCGCGCAGGAAGTGAACATTAAGCAGCGCATTGGTGTCGTATCCGATGAATGCTTTTATTATGAACATCTTTCGATTCGGGAAATGAAAAAAATGATTGCCCCCTTCTATAAGGAATGGGATGAGCAAAAATTTAACGACTATCTGGAGCAATTTGAATTGTCTCCCAAGAAGAAGATTGCTGATTTATCCAAGGGGATGAAAATCAAGTTTTCTCTTGCCATTGCTCTATCACACCATGCAGATCTACTCATTATGGATGAGCCGACATCCGGGCTTGACCCTATATTTAGAAGAGAACTTCTGGATCTGCTCTCGGATCTGATCCAGGACGAGACCAGATCCATAATTTTCTCGACCCACATCACGACAGATCTTGAGCGGATTGCTGATTATATCGCTTTCGTTAATCAGGGCAAACTCATATTTAACGAAACGAAAGACGACATTCTTGAGAAGTATACGATCGTTAAGGGAGATATGGAGCTCCTCGATGGAGATACCCGTAATCAATTTATCGGAATTCGTGAAACGGCCGTTGGTTTTGAAGCACTGGCAGATAATAAGGAAGAGGCGGAACGGTTATTTGGCAGCTTTGCCCTTTTGCAAAGACCATCTTTAGAAGATTTGATCTACTTCACGGCAAAAGGAGGACGCAAACATGCTTAACCTGCTTCGCAAAGACTTCATAGCGCTTAAAAGTTCACTGTGGACGATTGGATTATATCTCGTCGTATTTAGTTTCGCTTTTATACCCAAGAGTGAAATGTCGATGTACTTTGTCGGAATCTACACTGCATTTGGTTCGGTGATCCTGGCTACCATGATTGATATCAAAAACCATAATCATAATTTCTTGCTTACCCTTCCGGTTAGCCGCAAAAACATTGTGCAAGCCAAGTATCTATCTGCAATTCTATATACCTTATTTGGCGTGCTTGTCTCGTTCGGCATTCACTGGCTGGTTGACTTGATTTTCCCTGAGCTGAACAAGCCAAACTATTCCGTCCTGGACATGATGGTTTCCATAGGAATGGTACTGGTGCTGGTTTCCATCTATATGCCACTCTTTTATGCTCTTAGTAAAAAGGGAGCCGGAATTATCAATGCCATATTCATGGTTGCCCTCATTCTACTCGCGCAGCCTTTTGCTGTGCTTATGAGTATGGTCAGTGAGAAGGGCGTGAATGGGCAGGTTATAGCCATGATATCTATTGGCGTTATATTCATCTTCTGTGCGTCTTATATTCTAACGGTTCGTTTGTTCGCGAGAAAAGATTTATAAAAATTCTGGAAATGATATAGAAAGACCCCGCTGCCTGATTCGTCAGGTAACGGGGTTCTTCTTTATTCTGAATCTGATTTACGGACATCGATCTGGAATTGATCGGAATATGATTTGAGGTTACCTGCAAGGCCGGCGAGCTGCCCGGAGATATCCGATAGTTCGCTCGCCGATCGCTGCTGCTCCACAGCACTGGCCGTGACTTCTTCTGCCATGGCTGAAGTTTCCTCGGTTGCGGAAGCAATATAGCTCAGATGCTGTTCCACCTCTTCACGTATGGAGTGCATTTTCATCGTCCGGTTTTCCAAACGCTGAGCTAGCTCATGAACTTCGGTTGATAAGCGGCTAACCTGTCTAAACGCCTGGAGGCAATCAGCGATCTGTTCTTCCTGTTCCTTGACCGCGACCATATTCGCATCAAAATGACTGCCCATCCGGTGGATTTCTTGAACAAAAGAACTCAGAATCTCATCAATCTCTTGAATCGAACGTTCGGACTGCTGAGCGAGCTGTCCCATTTCTCCAGCAACAACGGCAAAGCCTTTACCTGCCTCCCCGGCGCGAGCTGCTTCGATTGAAGCATTCAGCGAAAGGATCTGGGTTTGTTTTAAAATGTTATGAATTTGTCCGCTAATAGAGGAAGCGAGTTCCGATTGAGTCGTCAGAGACCTGGAAATTTCCTGCTGATGCTCAACACGTTTGGCATTCTCCCGGCCCTTCTCAAGCAGAACCTCATGTTCACGTGTAACTTGTACTTGTACGGCAGAGAGCTGCTCTGAAGTATGGGTAAACTGCTGCACATATGAACCTACTTCATCCATAATTTTGCCGAGATTCTCCGAATGCTGGACGGAATGTTCTGTTTCTTCAGCCTGTTTCATGGAGCCTATGGCGATTTCTTCGATTGCTCTGGAGAGTTCTTCGGTCTGACGCTGGTTCGTCTGAGCCGTATCCGCAATATTTCTCGAGGACTGCTGCAGCGTGTTCGACCCTTGCTGTATTCCCACCAGAATGTTCGTCAATTGCGCAACCATGACGTTAATCAGATCACTGATGTCACCGAGCTGATCATTTGTCATATGTTTGGATACGACTTTAAGATTCCCGCCCGCGACCTGTTCAAGGCTCGACTTAATATCGCGTACTTGTCTGAGGATACCTCTAACCACGAATAGCATCATAAGCAGCGAAAGAATCAATACAACCACAAAAATCGGGATAACGGTCCGATAAGCATTATTCACGGATGCAGTGGAGACTTGATTCACTGCGTCAGCGGAAATATCAATGCCGAGATAGCCAACAATTGCACCTTGCGAATCCTTGATGGGTGTAAAGGAGGAGAGCAGCTGTCCCCAGGTTGGATCGTCCACAATGCCAGTAGTAACGACTTCACCTCTTAACAAGCGTTCCTGAATCTGGGGATTGAACTCCATTGCCGTCCCGTAAGGGCTATATTCCGGATCGTCCCAATTCGCTCCATCCACCGTGTAGATCCACCCATCTGAAGTTTTGTTATACATATATACATATAGGGCACCCGATTGAAGCCTGACTCTAACGAGTTCGTCTCTAAGACTTTTGTATTCATCGCTTTCCTCCGAAGCAGTAGAGGATAATGTCTTGATTAATTCCGATTCCTGGCCCAGCAGGGATGCGGTGTTTACTGCCAGCTGCTGGTTGTTATGCTGCATGGTCATTAATGATGCATTTTCACTGGAGTCAATGGTTGTCCACAAGATGAGACCGCCCATGGCCAGTAATGGCACCAGAATGATCAAATACAGTTTGAGTCTTAAATCCATCTTTTTTTTGCGAGTCTGTCTCACGTTCTGTTCCCCCTTGGAAGTAGTTAAAACAACATGGTTATTCGTATAACCCCATACTATTTATCGTAAAATGTAAGGAGGAAATGAAGACTAGTCCTAGATTTATACTTACATATGTGCAGAAATGAAGAGTGTCCAACATCGAAGGAGCCGATATAAGCCGAATTTCATCCGAAAGATCAGAATCTGCTGAGGTGAAATGGAGGCAGCACAGTACAAAAAAGACCTAATCCGGTTGGATTGGTCTTTTTTGTATTTCAGCTTTTACAAGCACAATTGCACAATTGTCATCTTCCGATCATACGGAAGAAGGTATTCATGCCATTCTTTCATTGCTCAAATGCTGTACCAGCATCTCAACGAAGCGCTTGGCGAATCTAAGATCACTTTGGATTGTAACCTGATCTTCTTCTGACGCCAGGCTCATTTTCTGCAGCATACTCATCATGGATACAAAGATAAAGTGGGCCGTGTTGAGGGGATCCGGTTCGGACCTCAGCGTACCGTCCATATATCCAGTCTGCAGGGCATCTAATAGAAAATGTTGTTCCTTCTCACGATTAATAAACAGATTGTACTGCTCTTTCAATTGTTGGCCTGAATCATACGCTTCATAATGCAGGTCGAATAATAAGACAAATTTGATATACCCCAGATGGGTAGAGGCGTAGTTCACCCAGGCTTCAAGCATGGAAGCAAGCATTTCTTTGCCGCTCATTTCCGTTGAAACAGCGTTCTTCACATATCCGGTCATACTCTCCAGAATCTCTACTTGGATCGCCAGAATCAGTTCGTCCATGGATTGAAAGTGTTTGTAAAAGGTAACCCGGCTTATTCCGGCTGCGCTGCAGACATCTTTGATATTCACATTAAGGAAGCTCTGCTTCATGCATAGTTCTTTGGCTGCTGCAATTAAAGCTTCCCGGTTTTTGCTTTTGAAATTTTGGTGCCAGTTCTCAGTCATAGGAGATAACCTGTTCTTTCACATGGTTTGTTTTTTGCAGAGTCAGGACAAGGGCGAGCCCAAGGATAAGTGCACCAACAATATAAGGAATATGAATGTGTTTGTCAAACAGCAGTCCGGCAAACAGCGGTCCAATAATATTCCCTATGCTGGAATAGGTTGTATTCAATCCTGCAGCATATCCCTGCCGGTCTCCGGCAGAATTGGCAATCAACGTACTTACCGTAGGTCTCAAGAAGGCATTGAAGGCAAAAAAGAGTGCTGATACGGCTAACAAGTATATTAGGTTGAACTTGATGATCATCAGCAACAGAGCGACTGCAGTCATCAGCAGAGATAATCGAATCAGCTTCATTTCGCCGAGCTTCTTAATAAGAAGATCCAGCAGCCAGATCTGAACAATGATACCGATCACTGCACCGACTGTGATGATAATCGAAATTTTGGTGGCATCAAATCCGTATTTCTGTTCCACAAAAAGGGCATAGACGGTCTCATAATTCATCAAACCAAATGTCATGATCAGAATAAGGAGCAGATAACGAAAATAGGGTGTGCGGAACGAGTTCAGTATCTGGTTGCGGATTGGCTCGCGTCTGACCAATGCACTGGCTGGTTTCCGTTTCTCCTTGGGAAGGGTCTCTGGCATATACAGACTAAGCAGTGTAGCTACAAGACCAAGTCCTCCGGCAAAAAAGTAAGGTGCTCTGATGCCGAATTCGGCAATTAAACCACCCAGTCCCGGACCGAGTACCATTCCAAGGTTCATGGATGCGCCTAGGTATCCCATGCCTTTGGCACGAGTTTCAGGGGTGGTGATATCTGCCACATAGGCCATGTTAGCAGGGACCATCAAACCAATACCAATGCCGCCAATAAATCGTGCGATATACAACAAGGGTAGGCTTGTGGCTAAGGCAAACAGCAGATCTGCTACAACGGTTAGAAAAAGGCCGGAGATAATCATAGATTTTCGTCCCCATCGGTCCGAAAGCTGTCCGCCTATGGGAGAGAAGATAAACTGTGCTGTCCCAAAAGCGGCAATGAGGTAACCTGCGGCTGCGCCTGCCGCATTAAATTGTTTCAGATACTCTGGCAAAATAGGAATGACCATACCTTGACCCAGTAAAGCAATAAATAAGTTTAGCATTAAAATAAAAAGTGGAAATCTGGCTGACTTCGGTAAGCCGCTCATTTAAAAGGCACCCCCTTTGGTTTACGGTATGTAAACATTTACTTTGTGTAAACCATAGTAAATTAAAAAAGGAGGATTGTAAATGAGCATTTTTCATTGAATGAAAATTAGGTGACATCCTATTTCACGCAACCTGATATGAATTTATTTACATGTAATTTACATAAACATGCAAAAATCAACATGTTCCTCTCGTATGATATAGCTGGCTAATCTAGTAATCATTAATGAAATAGCGCTAGATTCACATTATTGCCAATCGAGAGGAGAACATGATGATTAACCCATTGTACAAAAAGGTTCTAGCCATCCTGCTATCAACCGCACTGGTTATTGGATGGTTTGGGGGACTGGGCTCAGCACCAGTAGTCAAGGCAGCAGAGACCATTGAACCTCAAGCAGACATCTTGCTTAACAAAAATTCAACGTGGAAGTATTTTGATCAAGGCCTAGATTTAAAATCGGTATGGCAGGCTGTCTATGAAGACGATACATGGGCAGTAGACAAGGCTCCTTTTGGTTACAAAGACAATGGTAACGGCATATCAACGACATATTTCGGACCGCTACAGACAGAAGTGGACTATGGTGGTAACGAAGATCTGAAACACCGTACTACATATTTCCGGACAACACTGAACGTAAACCAGGATCAAATCCAAAACTATGGTCAAATTCTGGGTACCTTCGGCATTGATGATGGTGCTGTTCTATATGTGAATGGAACGGAAGTTCGCCGATTCGGCATGCCTGATGGTGAGATTAACTATTCCACCAAAGCAACATCTTCGAAGGATCTGCCGGTCATGTATGAAGATGTGGATCTGACCGAACCGCTTCAAACGCTCCTGCATGACGGGGAGAATATCATTGCAGTAGAGGTACATCAGCAAAGCGATGGAAGCTCAGATCTGTACTTTGATATGGAGCTGAGAGCGTTAACTGAGGCACCGGCAATCAATATTAGCAAAATAACGGCTACGTTCCATGGTGACGCCAAATCAAGTAAAGGGTTTACCTGGTATACACCGCTTTCTTCGACCAATAGTCATGTGCAAGTGGTCCGGAAACAGGACGGAGCTCTTGATTTCAATGCGGCACAAACGTTTAGTGGTGAAGCGAGCATCTCCAGAAACTCTCCGGGAGAAATGGTTCATAAAGCAGAAGCTACAGGACTTGAAGCAAACACTTCATACTATTATCGCGTAGGTGACGAAGCGCTGGGACTATGGAGTGAAACAGGAGAATTCAAGACGGCTCCAGAGGATGGAGCATTTACCTTTGTTGATTTAACGGATACGCAGGCGAAGGATGAGGAAGAGGCCATTTTATCGGCGGCTACGCTGTCGAAGGCATTGGCTACCGTTCCAGACGCGGAGTTTGTCGTTCACAACGGGGATGTTGTCGAGAATGGGACCTCGGAACAGGAATGGAACTGGCTTCTTAATCATTCGCAGAAGGACCTGATGAGAACGACGATTGTACCTTCTGCGGGTAATCACGAGAACAAAAACTATGCATTCTATGACCACTTTAACGTTGAGCAACCAGAGAATGCGGACACTGTCACCGGTGCGTATTACTCATATGACTACAGCAATGCACATTTTATCGTTCTGAACTCCAATGAAAATTCGGCGGAGTATGCCAACTTCTCGAACGAACAAGTCGAGTGGATGAAGCAGGATGTGGAGCAGGCCAAATCCGCTGGAGCAGAGTGGATCATCGTCAATATTCACAAAGGACCGTATACAACGTCCAACCATGCCACCGACAAGGACATTATTGGTGAGAACGGCGTAAGAAACAAAATTGCTCCACTCATGAATGAGCTTGGCATTGATCTCGTGCTTCAAGGACACGATCACATCTACGCTCGCACGAAACCAATTAAGCAGGATGGACAAGCGGAAGAAGCAGTCAAAATTACAGAATCCTTTAACGGGGAAAGCATTGAATACAACGTTAACCCGGACGGAACCATCTACATGATTCCAGGTACGGCAGGAGCCAAGGTATATTTCAAAAATACGAAACCCGAACTGGGTGATGCATATTTCAGTCTGTTTGAGAAAGCAGAAGAAAATCATGCCCGCGTGTATGGAGATACAACCAGTGCAGCAAGAGGTCAGGTGCAGAATTTCACCTCACTGACTGTTGATGGCGGCAAACTCACTGCGATCGTTTATGAAATCGATCAGAATAAATATAATGCTGCACCTTTTGTCGTAGATACATTCGGAATTACCAAGGAAACAGACTCCAATGATGAGCAAGTGAGCAAGGTTACTGTTACATTTAATGGAGATCCAACGACAAGCAAAGGATTTACCTGGTACACATCTGAACAAGTCACGGGAAGTGATCTTCAGGTCGTTGGAAAAACAGCGGACACCGCTGACTTCTCTACAGCCATTTCTTTTGAAGGGCGTTCAACCCAGTCCGTGAATTCGCCAACTGAACTTGTACACAAAGCGGAAGCAGACAACCTGAAGCCGGATACGCTTTATTACTTCAGAGTGGGTGACGCTTCCAGCAATACCTGGAGCAAGGTGGGCACGTTCCGTACAGCACCGAAGACAGGAGCCTTTACGTTTATTGACCTGGCAGATACGCAGGCGAAGGAAGAGGATGAAGCCATCCTTTCCTCCGAGACATTGGACAAAGCACTTGCTGCTATTCCGAACGCACAATTTGTGGTGCACAATGGAGATATTGTTGATAAAGGTGTGAAAGAAGAGCAATGGGACTGGCTGCTCGGCCATTCTCAATCAAGCCTCTTGAATACAACAATTGTTCCATCAGCAGGTAATCATGAAGATGAGAACTACGCTTTTATCGATCATTTTAACCTGGATGTACCGGTGAACTCAGCAACAGAGACAGGTGCTTATTATTCTTACGATTACAGTAATACACACTTTGTGGTGTTGAATTCAAATGAGGATTCAGAAGAGTATAACAATTTCTCAGCAGAACAGGTACAGTGGCTGCAGGACGATGTGAGAGAAGCTCGGAAAAACGGAGCAGATTGGATCATCGTTAATATTCATAAAGGTCCTTATACTACGTCCAATCATGCGACAGATTCGGATATTATTGGACCAAACGGGGTTCGTAACAAAATCGCTCCGCTGATGGCAAAACTGGATATCGATTTTGTGTTACAGGGTCATGATCATATTTACGCCCGTACCAAACCGATCGATGAGACCGGGAAAGCGAAAGACGCTGTGAAGATTACGGAGACATTGAACGGTAAGAAGATTGAATACGCGGTGAACCCGGATGGCACCATCTATTTGATTCCAGCAACAGCCGGACCGAAGGTGTACTATAAAAATCAGGATCCTGTTCTTGGAGATGCGTATTACAGCTTGTTTGAATTGGCAGAAGAAAATCATGCTGCAAAGTATGGACCAGATCCGAATGACGATCGTCGTCCGAAACGCGGACAGATTCAAAACTTTGTTGGCATCACCATCGACGGGAACAAGCTTACAGCCGTAACGTATG
Source organism: Paenibacillus pabuli (assembly GCF_039831995.1). Taxonomy (NCBI): domain Bacteria; kingdom Bacillati; phylum Bacillota; class Bacilli; order Caryophanales; family Paenibacillaceae; genus Paenibacillus; species Paenibacillus pabuli. The sequence goes on along the minus strand of NZ_JBDOIO010000003.1, from coordinate 1,159,424 downwards.
AGATTGATCAGAATATTAATGATGCAAAACCTTTTATTATTGATCAATTTGGCATGATCAAGAAGGCGAATACGGAAACGCCGAACCCAGGACCTGGTACATCCAACCCTGGATCAGGTGGCGGGTCTGGAAACAGTGGCGGGTCTGGAAGCAGCACCCCGACACCTGGAACAGGTTCGGAGACGACACAGCCAGAGACAGAGCAGGGAGGCAATCCGGATACCAGCAACCCGGGTCAATCTGGAAGCGGCAACAATGTGAATGCACCGCAGCTGAAAGATACGGAAGGGCACTGGGCGAAGTCGCTCATCGATCAAGCCCTTGCTGCAGGATTTGTACAAGGCTATGGCGATGGAACCTTCCGTCCGAATCAAAAAGTAACCCGCGCGGAGTTCATAACCATGCTGGGCAGAGCCATGAAACTGAATACAAGCAGCACGGCAACAGCCTATACCGATGCGAAGCAAATCCCGGTCTGGTCTGCTCCATACATTGTTGAAGCAGCTGCAGCAGGCATTATCAGTGGATATACGGATGGCTCATTTAAGCCGAATAAACCACTGAATCGCGCTGAAATGGTGACTATGATTGCTCGTGCAAGCAGCACACCTGAAGGTTCAACGGCTTCGCTTTCTTTTGAAGACCTTGATCAGATTCCTGCATGGGCAGCGCCTTACGTGGCTTCCATGGTTGAAGCCGGATTGATTGACGGTGTAGGCGGCAATCGATTTGCACCGTTGCAAACGGCGACGCGGGCAGAATCGGTCAAATTAATCTTAAGTCTTCTGGACCAAAACTAAAATATTCGTTGGTAGTCTACCTGGCCCTTCAAGGTTCTTTACCTGGGGGTCAGGTTTTTCTGTAAACAGACATCTTTATCTTTAAAATTCACAGATAGGTATTCCATTCTCTGATACAATGATAGACAAGTGCGGTTAACCCATAATATAGGAGTTGAAATCATGTTGCCCATCATTAACTTGCAAGGAGTCTGGAGAATGCAGCTTGACGAGAACAAGCTGGGAGTCCATGCTCCGTTTGACGACACGATAAACATGCCAAATACAACGTCCCATGCCAGAAAGGGAAAGAGAAATGAGCTGGCTGAGGTTGGAGCGCTCACAGACGAATACGCTTTCGAGGGATGGCTCTGGCTGGAGCGGGAGTTTGAGGTTCCGGAGGAATTGGAAGGAAAGTATTGCTGTCTTCATCTGGAGCGTACCCGAGTCACAACGGTCTGGATCGATGATATTCCACTTGGAACCAGAAACAGTCTCAATACGCCCCATGAGTATGTTCTTAAGGAAGGGCTCTCTGCTGGCGCACACGTGATTCGAATCAAGGTGGACAACACGAGTTACCCAACCAAAGGTGGGCATATGACCTCCAAGGATACACAGACGAACTGGAACGGCATTACCGGTAAACTGGAATTGAAATTTAGCAATGAAGCACGGTTGAATAATGTACAGATTTATCCAGATGCGACGAATAAATCGATAACGCTTTCGTTAAAATTGGATGGGGAGTTTCAGGACGCCCAAATTGCAGTGTCAGCTAAAAGTTATGCCATTTATGAGCACACTTCCGACGTGGAAGAAGGCGTACATGAAGTTGCCGAGCGGCTGTACACAGTTGATCATAACGAAATGAGTATCTCTTATGCATTAGGTGATGAAGCGCTTTTATGGAGTGACGATGCACCTCATTTATATAAGATTACCGTCACATTGCGCGAAGAGAATGGGAAAATCATCGATGATCGGGAGATCGTTATTGGGCTGCGAGATTTCAAGGCTAATGGAGACAAGTTTACAATCAATAATCGGCCAACCTTTTTGAGAGGCAAACATGATGGATTGATCTTCCCGCTAACTGGCTATGCACCAACGGACGTGAACGAATGGGTGAGAATCCTCGGTATTTCGAAATCCTACGGTATTAATCATTATCGTTTCCATACCTGCTGTCCACCTGAAGCAGCATTTGTTGCGGCTGATTTGCTGGGAATTTACATGGAACCCGAGCTGCCATTTTGGGGAACCATCACGGATGAGACCGATCCGAACCATAATCAGCAAGAGCAGGATTATTTGATTGAGGAAGGATTCGCCATTTTGCGGAACTTCGGTAATCATCCATCGTTTGTCATGATGTCACTGGGCAATGAATTGTGGGGGAGCAAGGAAAAGCTGAGTGCTATTCTAAAAGAGTACAAGGCATACGATCAGCGCCATTTATATACTCAAGGCTCCAACAATTTTCAGTTTACCCCGGTAATTCTGGAGGAAGAAGATTTCTTCAGTGGGGTACGATTCTCCCGCGACCGCTTGATCAGAGGTTCTTATGCGATGTGTGACGCTCCGCTGGGCCATGTTCAAACAGATCTTCCAGGTACATTGAAAGATTATGATGAGCACATCCGCCCTCAGCAGCACACCGGACTGCAGGATTCCGATTCGCAGGAACAGGAGATTCAAATTCAATATGGCACCGTCTCCAAAACCGTGAAAGCGGCTGCAGCGGATAAGGAACTCATTCCGCATATCCCTGTAGTCTCTCACGAGATTGGGCAGTATGCCATGTACCCGAATTTTGCGGAGATTGAGAAGTATACAGGCTCAATCAAAGCACATAACTTTGAGATCTTTCGAGAACGTTTGCAAGCCAAAGGCATGGGGCATCTTGCTGAATCGTTCTTCCATGCCTCAGGTCAGCTGGCTGTAGATTGTTACAAGGAAGAGCTGGAGGCGGCTTTCAGGTCCGAGCGGCTTGCAGGCTTTCAACTGCTGGATTTGCAGGACTTTAGCGGGCAAGGTACTGCCCTTGTTGGCATATTGGACGCGTTTATGGACTCCAAAGGTTTAATCAGTGCCGAAGAATGGCGAACCTTCTGCTCGGATGCCGTGCTAATGGCCCGCTTTGAGAAGTATAACTATGCTGCTCGTGAGACGTTCAACGCATCGGTAGAGTTAAGCTACTACCGTCAGGTCCCATTGAAAGGGGAAACCTTGAGATGGGAATTCACGCATGGAAACCGCGTCGTATCCGAAGGTGAACAGCTTATTACGGAGGATCATATGAAACCTTACCAGAAGCTTGGTAACGTCAAGATAACTCTGCCTAATGTAGAAAATATGACTCAAGTAACGTTAAAGTTGTCCATATCGAATACGGATATTTATAAATCCTATAACATCTGGATTTACCCTGAGCAAGAGGATCGCCAGTTTGCTGGCGCGCCTGTGTATAAGACGCTCACAGAAGCCGCGCTGCAGAGGTTGGAAGAGGGCGGCTCCGTTCTTCTGCTGGCTGCTCCTGATCAGGTTAGCAACGCCATTGAAGGATTATATAGTAGCGATTTCTGGTGTTATCCCATGTTCCGGTCCATCTCGGAAAGCATGAATAAACCTGTTCCGGTAGGTACCCTCGGTTTGCTCATACAGAATGAACACCCGGCTCTACAGCATTTTCCGAGCGAGATGCACTCCACTTATCCATGGTGGAATATTGTTACCCATTCGCGTTCAATTATTTTGGACGATCTCCCCGCAGATGTGCAGCCCATCGTGCAGACGATAGATAACTTTGAGCGTAATCATAAGCTTGGACTGTTATTTGAATGCAAAGTGGGCAAGGGAAAAGTGTTAGTTGGGGCACTGGATTATGATCAGCTGATGGGTCAGATTGAGGGGCGACAATTTATTCATAGTCTGATGCAATACATGGATAGTGATGATTTCCAACCTGCTCACGAGCTGACTACGAGTCAATTGAATCAATTGCTGTTTGGTTGACCATAGAATTTTAACAAAAACCGCCCTTAGGGCGGTTTTTGACTTATTGTACATATCATGTAGTTTTCCGGTTAAATTGATGACTACAATGAATTCAGAACACGAACAGCGAGCATGCATTCAAATCTATGAAAGCCTGCTCGACGTATCGTTTCACTATTATAGTGATATTGCTTTATTTGCCATGGCAACATCGTTAGCCAGAAGCTTCGGAAGATCATAAGAAGGGTAAAATCCTTGTTCAAGCATAAAATAAAAGACTTTACCATGCAGTTGAATGGCCCCGTTTAATTGTTTTTGCAATGTTTCCCGCAGCTGAGGAGTCGCTGTTTCAGTAATTCCAATGGCATAATTGCGAACGGACGTTTTGGCAAAACCGAGCAGCTGGCCTGCGTAGAAGGCAGTCATGTCCTGATCATTGCCGCTGTTTCTGTTTCCTTGGGGAGCCAGCGGATAATATTGAAGGAGCTCTTTCAAGTTTTGTTCAATGGCCATGATCGCTTCCTTATAGAGAGCTTGCAAAGCGGGGTTCTTAACGTCGTTAACCACCATTTTGAAGTGAGTTAACTGGTTGCTCTGAAATGCAGTCAATTCATGGAGCTCCATTGTCTCATGCCATGCCAGATGTTGTTGACGGTTAGCTTCATAAGTATACAACTAAAATCCCTCCTAAACAGTATGCATTAGCCTATGCAGGTCACGTGCAAAGGTTACAGACCCAATTCCATACATAAAAATTTTAAAATCGATTCTGAATATATTTGCTTAATAAAAATAATAATAAACTCCGGACTGTGCTAAGCAGCTAACATATTAGGAGGTTAAATACATGCAAATGCAAAATCATCAGAACATCGAAACAGGAACGGTTCCACCACAACTCAATCATGGCGGCCATGAGATGTTTGACGTCCACGAGGTGCTTGCTGGAGCCATCAATACGTTAAATACCTATACCATGCTGAGTCAACACGTTAAAGACCCGGAGCTTCGCGACATTTTGTTGCGTCAAAAGCAATTCATGTCTGAGGAGTACAACATTACGCTGGAATGCTTCAGAACAGGACAAGACCCATCGAAACCAACGCAAAGTTATAAGATGTCACAGGACAACGATTTCACATATGGCATGAAACCAAGCCAGCCGAAAAAGCCGATGCTGTCAGCGACCGAAATTTGTGACCAAAGCATTTCCCTGAGCATGTTGAATGCAGTCAAATCGGGAGCAGTAATGAAAACAACAGCTGCGCTCGAATCCACAAACCCGGTCGTGCGCCGTGTGCTGGCAGATTCGCTGCCAAACTGTATCGAGATGGCATATGAAATCTCCATTTACCAAAATAAAAATGGTTTCTATCAGGTGCCACAACTTCCTCAGCAGGACATGCAGCAAATGCTGAACGGTTATGCACCATCCATGATCGCATCGCAAACGGGTGGAAACTTGCCGCACTAATGATTAGAAATGTAACCCCAGAACCCCATAGAGGACATGACCATGTCTACTATGGGGTTTGTCATACACTCGTATACATAGATACTGCAGTTTTCGATCCGAAGTAACTTATAAGAAAAGGAACACCGGGCTCAGCGCCAGGTGTTCCTTTAAAGGTACAGATAATAAAGTTACATAAAGATGAGCAACAATGTGCCGGCAATAAAACAGTAATAGGAGAAATATTTCAAATTCCCTTTGGCCATAATGCCCATGAACCATCTCATTGAGAAATACGTGACTACGAGTGTCGTTATAAAGGCAATAAGATAAGGGATGGCTAACTGAGCCCGATTGGGATCATTTGCAATGTCGGATGCGCCTAAAACCAATCCCCCCAAGCTTATCGGGATATAGAGCATAAAGGAAAATCTCAGAGCTGTTTCTTGTTTCATGCCAACCGCTATGGAAGCTATTACGGTGGCTCCGGAACGGCTGATCCCCGGTATAAGGGCAACCGCTTGAGCCAGTCCAACCAGAATCGCATCTTTTGTAGATAGATCCCCATCGCGTTTACGGCCGCGCAGATTGCGAATAAGCCATAGTGCTACACCTGTAACCAATAGGGCAATTGAGACGGTATGTACGGAAGCGAAAATCTCTTCAATCCGGTCCTTGAACAGCACTGCAGCGAGCGCTGCGGGAATCGTTCCAATGATGATGTATAGCACAAACATAAATTCTGCCCTGTATTGTTGGTCACGTGTACGAAGGTATTGAACTGCGCCAACAATCAGCTTTTTGATATCTTCACGAAAGATAAAAACGATAGCTATAAGTGAGGCTGTATTTGTTAGAATTTCGAACGATAATCCGTTTTGTTTCATCCCCATCAGCCGCTGTGCAATGATTAAATGTCCGCTTGAAGAAACAGGAATGGGCTCTGTCGCACCTTGAACCACACCCAAAAACAAATACTTTAACCACAGAATAATGTCTTCCATCTTCTCCTCCTTGACGTTATTTCCAGAAAATAAACATAGGTTGTCATTCTACATGATCATAGCTTGTTCCCTTGCTGGGTTGCAAGTTTTAATATAACCAGGTTCAGAGATCACTTGAAATAATTGGTTGATTTTAAGGAAGGTCAACAGCTATACTAGACCATATCTTTTGAATTGAGGTGAAATGAATGTCTTACCGTATCGTTCGAAGTAACTAGTTTTCGGGCCGGATCAAAACGCGTACCGGCTATCAAGGGGATCGTATGCCCATTTGATCGCATGAAACTGGAAACTTTGGATGGTGCCCAGGCAATCATTTTGTTCGCAGGCCAGGACACACCAGATTCATGGAACCATCAGGACCATCTCGCGAGAGGGACTTGAATATGTCCATGACTGAAATTGTCCTGGCTTTTTTCTCATTTTGGAAGATAAAGGGGCAGGAGAGCAGTGTTAAAACAATGTTTATTTCAATTAAAATGGTGGATTTTCGTATACATTGCCTTAGGCTGGGTGATTCAGCTATTCAGCAGCCTGGGGATTTTCTTTTTCCAGAAGATATTGGATACGGCGATACAGGTAAACCGGATGGACGAGATGATCCACTTGATCATGATCTACGGAGCACTTCTTGTGGGGACGGTCGTTCTGAACTATGTGGATGAGTATCCAAGCGTATATCTGTCCAAGCGGTTGACCGAGCAATTAAAAATCATGGCACTAGACAAAATAGCAAAAATTGATTATCAGGCTTATCAAAACGTGGGAACCGGACAGATGATTAAAGTCATTGAAAACGGCGCGGAAGCAGGGAATGAGATCATTTATGGTTTTTACCTCAAAACACTGCATGAACTCCTGCCGACGATTATGTTCAGTCTGCTGTTTATCAGCTTTTACGATCCACGAATTATGATTATTATTGCCGCTGGCTATGTCGTTGTATTTGGCGTAACCAATCTGATACTTAAATTTCTATACCGAATGAAATCAACCATTCTGAACGAACAGGAGACCATCTCCAGATACTCCATACGCGGATTCATGGAACTGGTCGTATTCCGGACAAACAAACGATATGAGAAGGAAATGGCCAAACTCAGCGCATCAGCACGCCTGATGATTAACAAAAGCGCGCAGCTGCGAATGGTTCATGAAGCCTTTTTTGCAATATTCGAGGTGTTCATCACCGTTATTAAGATTGTGATGCTGTTCTTTGGGGTTAACAGCGTCATTACAGGAGACTCCTCCATTGGCGTGATTGTGGCATTGTTTCTTTTTATTGAAAAGATTTACTCACCTATCGCCATATTTAATGTGCTGTTCGTAGACTATCGGTTGAATCAAGTAACTTATAAGCGGTTTGAAGCGTTCATTCAAGCTCCGGAGGACCGCAATCTGGATCATGGTCATGAAGTGCCGGGGCTCAAGGGGAATATCGAATTTCACAACGTCTCGTTCGGTTACGGTCAATACAGTATCTTAAATGATATCTCTCTGACCATTCCCCAAGGGTCTTCCGTGGCGCTGGTTGGCATGAGTGGAGGCGGAAAATCAACGATGATCAAGCTGTTGATCGGCCTGGTGAAAAAGAACAGCGGTAAGCTGCTTGTGGATGGCGTTGATATCGATGAGTTGAAGCTGAACAGTTACTATGACCATATCTCTTATTTGTCACAGGAGACGCCAATCTTCGATGCGACCATCCGTGACAATATTTGTTTTGATCAACCGGTCTCGGATACAGTTCTCTATGAATTATTGGATAAGGTTCATCTTAAAAATACAATTCTGAAATGGCCAGAGGGATTAAACACACTTGTTGGCGAGAGAGGGGTGAAGTTGTCCGGCGGGGAACGTCAGCGGCTTGCCTTTGCCCGAATCCTATTTCAGCGAAGAAACGTGTTGATTCTGGACGAACCGGTGTCGGCTCTGGACAATATTACGGAGAAAAGCATCATGGAAACGATCCTGAAAGAGTTCAGCGGTAAAACGGTCATTATCGTCGCACATCGATTGAACTTCATCCGGCAAGTCGATCAGATCGTCGTCATGGACCAAGGAAGAATTGCCGGTTACGGGCCTTTCGATAAACTGATTCAGGACTGCGAACCATTCCGGGAGCTGTGGCAAAGAAAGGACGTCGACCAGGCTTTACACCATGTTGATTAACGTTGGTGGGTAGTTCAATTTCATATATTAACCGTAGGTAAGCAATGCTCCAAGAAAATTAGAAGAGAGATAAAAAAGGATTTCCGTCATTGAAGGAAATCCTTTTTTATTTTTATGGTTTAATCCATATCTTTGAAATGTCCATAAAACCGAAGTCGGACGTTTGCAGACCTGAAAGGCTCTGATTGAGCTGAGCCCTTTTGTTGACATGAGCCCCATGCAAAATCCAGCAGTTGCTGCGGAGTAATTCTTCAGCTTCATCCAGCAGAGTGATCCGGTCAGGTTCATCCAATTGTGTAAAACGATCTAACTTGTCATCCAGAAGGGCCATGTGGTCGGAGGACATGCAGACATTGAACTGGTTGGACAACGTTTTGAAATAGTGAATCATTCCGTATTGCCAATCTTGCTCCAAAATTTCCTCCGCCATGATCAAGTCCGCAAATGTTGTCTCCTCAGGCTGGAGATTGTCGATTGAAGCTGCTAACTCAATATGCAGCCCAATAGCAGCTCCACGTTGCTGTATCCAATGGGCAACCCGCATATCCTTATTAATGGTACAAGACAGAAGGAGGGGTTCCCCCTGATACCCGCTGCTGACCAGCAACTCGCGTGCATGATCAAGCGACGCTTCTGACCAATGTTGCTGTGCACTTTTCCACGGAAGAAAGCTGCTTGCGGGTGTGATCAGATTACCGCCCAGTTCAGCTACAAGAGCTGCAGAGTCATACACTATTCTCAGTGCTTGCCGAAAATTGGGATGATGATGGATGCCTGGCTTTTGGAAGTTAAACAGTAGATACTGGCATCCAAGTGCAGGGTAGTCAATATCTTTCGTCGCTTCTTCGTCCGGAGACATCTTCAAGCGTTCGGTTCCTTGCAGTTCATAATATCGGTCCTGGCTGCCCAAGTCCGGCACAAACCAGATATATACCTGATCGAGGAGTGGACGAAGCCCATAATAGTTGTCAAATGCACGAAGTACCAGCACCTCATTATGTTGTTCACTGATCTGGAAAGGGCCAGTACCAACCAGTTGTTTGGAACTGTCGATGTCATAGGGAAGAATCGTCATAGGAATGCAACTAAACAGGTGCAGAAAAAACCGATTGGGACGATGGAGATAAAAACGGATGCAATAATCACCGTCTAACTCGGTGTGCTCAATATCCCGGTACAGCCATAGCGTAGGGCTTTTAACCTCTTGCAGCCGCTGCCACGTTGCCTGCACATCTGCAGAAGTCATTGTACGCCCGTGATGAAACCGTACGCCCTTACGCAGATAAAAGACCCACATTTTGTGGTCCTCGCTGCATTCCCATGTATGCGCAAGACTTGGCTGAAAGGAACCGGACTGAGCATCCAAGGTAATGAGTGTATTGCAAATCTGACTAAGCAAATAAGTTTCAAATGCAGTGTAGACTGAGGCCGGGTCCAGATTGCCCAGGCGGCGTGATCGCATCATTCGGAGCGTATCCTGACCTGAGGTTGTTTCCGTATGGCTTTGAAAACCCATCTGTTGGTTTAACAAACGCAGCAGTTTCTGCCGGATCATGCCATTCGTGTCCAGAGGTTCCAGCGTACCGATGAGTTCAACGGCTTCCTTCATTTTGCCACCGTTTATTAAGTCAAGAAAATGATTTTCCATTACTTCCTCCATACTGATTAGGAGCGTCAACGTGGAACGATGTCCCCTGCCAACGCCAGGCTGCCAATGAATGAAGCCCGCAGCTTCCAGCTTGCGTAAAATGAATTTTACGTTACGTGGTGTACAGAATAGCTCGGCCGAAAGGCTTTCAATCGTTATCGCAGCAGGCTCATTCACTTTAAGGGACAGCTGTTCTGATGTGACAAGCCGAAGGTAGTGTGTGATGGATGTATCCATAGAGATGCTCCTTTATAAAGGGTGAAAGACAACAAAAAATGCTTACACTTTTCTTTCCCCCTTTGATCCATACAATTATAACTAATGAGAGGGACATGCGCAGTCCCTTTTTTAAATCATCTGGAATAGGAGACATCACTTATGAAGCATCATCTGCAACAAATACACCCTTTGGCCTGGACCATTATTATCGGCACCATGTTTGGACGTCTGGTGACATCCATGAGCATTCCGTTTTTATCCATCTATTTGACACGCGTATTGGGGGCTTCACCGACAGAGACGGGTTTAACCGTTGCGGTGAGTTCACTGGCCGGCGTATTGATCAGCTTCTACGGAGGATACATCTCGGATCGGATTGGTCGTCAAATAGTAATGCTGGTCTCCGTGTTTAGCTGGGCCGGCGTTTTTTTCATCTTTTCATCCGCACAGCACCTATGGGTGTTTTTCATTGCCAATACGTTAAATGGGTTATGCCGTGCATTTTTTGAGCCGACTTCACGTGCATTGTTGTCGGATATCACTCCTTCACAGCACAAGCTGCTCGTTTATAATCTGCGCTATGCTGCGATTAACATCGGTGTTGTATTTGGCCCGATCATAGGGCTTTACCTTGGGTCGGCTGAATCGACGTATCCGTTTGTCATTTCAGGAATGGTTTATGTTGTCTATGGTCTGGTCTTGTCATTTCAGTTTCACGTCAGACGCGGAGATCTTCCAAAACACACGGAGACTCATGCCCCGAGCTTAAGGGAAGCTTTGGCTACAACTACCAGAGATCGGGTATTCCTGCTGGTCCTCATTGGAACAACCTTTTGTGAACTCGGATTTGGGCATTTTGGTTCAACGTTAGCTCAGTATCTGACCCTGAATCCGAATATCGAGGACGGAAGCCGGATGTTCTCATACATGTTCTCCCTGAACGCCATGACGGTACTGATCGTCCAATATCCGATTGTACAAACGGCAAAAAAATATTCGCCGATTGCCTCTCTTATCGTTGGCAATATCCTTATCGCTGGAAGCTTGCTGCTGTTCGGTTGGGCAGAAGGTCTGGTGCTTTTGTTCATCAGCGTCATTCTGTTTACGATTGGGGAAGTGCTGCTTTTTACCATGATGGACCTGTTCATTGATCGGATTGCTAAACCTGAGAATAAGGGCATATATTTTGGAACCATAGGCTTTAATCATTTGGGCAGTGTGGTAGCCCCTGTTTTTGGAGGTTTGCTTCTTGGCTATTTTGGGGCAGAGAATGGGGTTTCCGTCTTTGTTCCGCTGGCACTCGCAACTGCGCTCGGTCTTCCTTTTCTTTGGAGGGCACGTCAGCATCAATTATCAAGAGAGAGTAAGAAAGTGTTTCAAACGAGTGCTCAATAAGGTAATGAAAGGTGCACCTGTTGAAAGATATAAGTACATGGTTGAGACGAAACATTTTTAATTGAAAGAGGGATTATTGTAAATGATAAACATATTCCGGATGAATCCGGTATGAAAAAACACATATTCTCCTTTCACCAAAAAATGGATGCCTAATGAAATGAAAGAAAGGACTACTGCGCTTTACAACGGTAAATAAAGAGTGAAGGCAAAGCATACTTATGTAGTAACCCCGTAAGCGTCATGATTGGAAAAGAAATCAATACTTAAAATTTAAAATGTTTATTTTCACAAAAAGAATATGACTGTATAATGAGCAATACGTCTGAAAAAATGTAACACCGAAACTTAGAAGACCGAGAAGGGGAGGACATATGAAAACAACAAAGGTCTCGTTTTTTGTACTTTCGCTAGTACTGCTCCTGGTGACCGGATTATCCGGGTGGGCAGGGGGTGCTGATGCAGAATCGGGCACCGGCAAAACCTATGTCATCGGCACAGACATTACATTTGCTCCGTTTGAATTTCAGGATGTGAATGGTGATTTTGTCGGAATTGACATGGATTTGCTCGATGCCATTGCCAAAGATCAAAATTTTAAGTATGAAATTAAAGCTCTCGGATTTAACGCTGCCGTGCAGGCACTTGAGGCAAATCAGGTCGATGGTGTTATTGCGGGAATGAGTATTACTGATGAGAGAAAACAAAAGTTTGACTTTTCTGAATCATATTTCGAATCAGGTGTGGTTATGGGCGTTAGTGCCAATAACGATACCGTTAAAAGTTACGAAGACCTCAGAGGTAAAAAAGTTGCTGTGAAAACGGGAACAGAGGGATACACTTTTGCAGAGTCTGTGGCCTCGAAGTATGGCTTCACAATTGTTCCATTTGATGATTCTTCACAAATGTATGATGATGTAAAAACCGGAAACTCTGTCGCCTGTTTTGAAGATTTTCCCGTACTTGCTTATGGAGTGAAGCAGAATAACGGCCTGAAGATTGTTACCAAAAAAGAAGAAGGAGGTTCCTATGGGTTCGCCGTAAGCAAAGGGAAGAATCAGGAACTTCTTCAAATGTTCAATGATGGACTAACAAATATTAAGGCAAACGGAGAGTATAAACGCATTACTGAGACATATGTTGGTGAAAATGCTCCAACAACTGCTGATATGGGGCGCTGGGAGTTGGTTCAGAAATCCCTACCATCCCTGATCAAAGGTCTGGGTAACACGCTCTTATACACCATAGTTTCACTATTTTTCGCCTTTATTCTAGGCTTAATCTTCGGATTTATGAAAGTGGGACAAAATAAATTCCTTCGCGGTGTAGCCACTGTATTTGTGGATATATTCCGCGGGATTCCATTGATCGTTCTTGCCTTCTTTATCTATTTCGGGATTCCGCAGGCATTGGGCTTCACCATGCCATTGTTCTTGGCAGCCATTCTGACGCTAAGTCTGAATGCAGGAGCGTACGTAACCGAAATTATTCGCGGAGGTATTCAATCGATTGATCGTGGACAGATGGAAGCTGCCCGTTCACTGGGTATTCCTTATCGCAAAGCGATGATGAAGATCGTTATCCCTCAGGCCATTCGGGTTATGATTCCTTCCTTCATTAATCAGATGGTCATTACACTGAAAGATACGTCGATCTTGTCCGTTATTGGTCTGGTGGAGTTAACGCAATCGGGTAAAATTGTCATCGCAAGAACATTCGCCTCTTTTGACATCTGGCTAACCGTTGCGATCATGTATCTGATTGTCATCATCACATTGACTAAAATCGCTGACCATCTGGAGGTGAAGGTTCGCCGTGGGTAAAATTAAGGTTGAAGGATTGAAGAAAAGTTTTGGCTCGAATCAGGTTCTGAAAGGGATCGATATGACGGTCGCCGAGGGCGAAGTGGTCTGTGTCATCGGCCCGTCCGGTTCGGGGAAAAGTACGTTTCTGCGCTGCATAAACCAATTGGAAGAGATTACTGCAGGCCGGGTTATCGTTGATGACCAGGATCTGAATGATCCGAAAACCAATATCAATAAAGCACGTGAAAATATCGGCATGGTGTTTCAGCACTTTAACTTGTTTCCACATTTCAGCGTGCTCAAAAATATCATGTTCGCACCAAGAGAGCTTGGTAAGTTGAACGAGCAGCAAGCTCGGGAAACCGCCTTGCGCTTGCTTGAGCGGGTAGGCTTGTCGGATAAAGCGGATAGCTATCCTAACAAACTTTCGGGCGGTCAAAAACAACGGGTCGCGATTGCTCGCGCGCTTGCGATGAATCCGGACGTCATGTTATTCGATGAACCGACTTCTGCGCTTGATCCCGAAATGGTTGGTGAGGTTCTGGGCGTTATGAAGGACCTCGCAAGCGAGGGAATGACCATGATGATCGTTACCCACGAGATGGGATTTGCCCGTGAAGTTGCAGATCGGGTAATCTTCATGGATGGCGGATACATCGTGGAGCAGGGTACGCCTGCCGAGATATTCGGTAATCCGAAGCATGAACGCACCATCAGCTTTTTGGAAAAAGTACTCTAATTTCCAATCCCAAAAAACCTTCAAGACTTTGTTCTTGGAGGTTTTTTGTTGTTTATAAGTCAGAAAACGGGAGGTTAATTATGGTAACCTTAGAATAATATTATGATCCTAATGAGTTGCTATCATGACAATGGGGGACGAGACAATGCAAATGAAACAACTGATCGGGATATGTTTAGTTGTGGTTATTTTTTCGATCACCGCATTTTTATCTTATGTCTATCTTAACGATAGACCTGGCGGGTTTTCAGACCAACGGATGTCCAAATTGTTGGGAATGGATGAGACTATATACATCCCTACCGGGAAGACTCCGGCAAGCGCGATTCAAAAGTTTAGATCAGAACAGTCTGCATCACATATTATCCATGAAGAGCCAGTAGAAGGCGGTATGATTTTATTTACACAAAGAGTAAGCTCGGAATCCAGTAATCTTCAGATGGAGTATGCACAAAAGAGAATATTCGGTTGGAAATGGAGATGGGGTGGAGGATACGGGATTGGGAAATCTTATCCCAAACCGTTTGCCATGGACTATATGAGTATTCCTCGCTTGAATCACATTGAGTCTCCTTTTCCTATCGTATTCGGAAATGTACTGAACCCTGCAATCAAGCGAATAACAGTTGATACGAAGGAAAATGGAAAACAGGTTTCTACGGAAGCTAAATTGGTTCAAGTCGGAGCGGAAAGTAACATATGGTTCGTATTGCTCTCCTTATCTGCCAGCACTCCATTCGAAATTAAAGCATTTAACGAAAAAGGCGTTCTGATAGCCAGCAAGGAGATTGAAGATCCGAATGACAGCGGTTCATTAACTATTGAGGATTGAAGTCAGTCTTCGTACTAAGTTATTTCTCCCTGCATAGAGAAATAACTTTTCCAGACCTAAGGTCGCCATATGTGGCGGCCTTTTTGATGATTTTATCGTACCAACCGATTCTCCAGCGAATGAACCGATCCTGCAAAAGCTTACTGTGTAAGCGATTGGTTCATGATTTGGCCGATTGCACGATTGTTGATCATGCTGCTCGCCCATATGATGTGAACAGAGGATCCTGCTCGTCATTCACACTATTAACTGCTAAAGGGGGCCCGAGATCGTATGACTGAGCTCACGGAAACACCTGCACGGCAACCCGGAGTTACAGTGGGCAAACGCGTCAAAAAAGGGTATTTGCGAAACATGAGGAAACATTGGATGCTGTATGTCATGATTCTACCCGGCATTTTGTTTTACATTATTTTTAAGTATATCCCTTTGGGAGGAAGTGTCATTGCATTTCAGAATTTTCAGATCATGAAAGGGATATGGAGCAGCCCATGGGTAGGCCTGGATAATTTTAAGTTTATTCTTACGTATCAGGACTTCTATAATGTACTTCGAAACACAGCACTGATTGCCTTTTACAAGTTAGTGGTCGGATTTCCAGCTCCCATCCTGCTTGCGCTGCTGTTTAATGAGGTACGGAAGATGCTGGCCAAACGTTTCCTGCAAAGTCTGTTCTATTTGCCGCATTTCCTTTCTTGGGTCGTTGTGGGTGGAATCGTCTTTGAAGTTCTCGCCTCGGTTGGTTTTGTAAACGCTGTCCGTGGATGGTTTGGCTTCGAGCCCATTCTGTATATGCAGCAGGAGCAATATTTCCGGCCCATTGTTGTCTTGTCTTCCATATGGAAGGAAGTAGGATGGGGGACCATTATTTATCTCGCAGCCATAAGCGGGGTTGATCCAACCCAGTATGAAGCCGCCGTCATGGACGGAGCGAATAAGTGGAAACAGGCGATTTATATTACACTTCCCGCGTTGTTCCCGACCATTCTGATTCTGTTCCTGCTTAATATTGGCAACTTCCTGGAGCTCGGCTTCGATCAGGTCTATAACCTGCTGACGCCAATGACCTATTCGGTAGGGGATATCATTGAGACATATGTATACCGCTCAGGTGTTCTGCAGGGGCAGTACAGTGTCACGACAGCTATTGGACTGTTCCAATCCGTCATCGGCTTTATCCTGCTCTGGGTCTTCAATCGATTGGCCAAAAAGACAGGGGAGGGATTGTGGTGATGAAACAAACCTTTGGTGAAAAATGCTTTCAAGCCGCCAATTATGCCTTCCTGACAGCTGCGGCCTTAACCATGATCCTGCCATTGCTTCATCTGCTCGCTGTATCCCTGAGTTCACCGGTTGCCGCCGATTCCAAGGAAGTTTTTCTGTGGCCGGTTGGCTTTACGATGGCTTCCTGGAAACATATTTTACAGAGTTCGGGTCTTTGGCAATCTTTTGGTGTAACCGTATTCATAACGGTGGCAGGGACGGCGCTGAGTATGCTCTTTTCCGTGCTGACCGCATTCCCGCTATCACGCAAGGAGTTTCTGATTCGCAAACAGGTGATGCTCGGGATTGTCATCACGATGATCTTCAATGCACCGATGATACCTTTCTTCCTGACAGTCAGAGAGCTGGGTATGATGAATTCCATATGGGCACTGATTATTCCGGGGGTCATCGGTACGTTCAACATGGTCATTCTGCGTACATTCTTCATGAACTTGCCGAAGGAACTGGATGATACTGCCCGGATCGATGGCTGCCACGATTTTCGAATCCTGTTCCAGATTTATCTGCCGCTGTCCAAACCGGTTCTTGCCACAGTCAGTCTGTTCTATGCCGTAGGTTACTGGAACACATTTCAACGGGCTGTACTCTTCGTTCGGGATCCTGATCTGTGGCCGCTTCAGATGAAGCTGCGTGCCTATTTAACCAGTCCGGAAGAACTCGCGCAGGTCAATATGTTCCTGGATGATTACGACTTCAACACCACCACATTGAAAGCAGCGACGATTCTTTTTGCAAGCGTTCCCATTATTTTGGTGTATCCTTATTTACAGAAATATTTTGTCAAAGGTTCGCTGCTTGGATCGCTGAAAGAATAATTATGACCAAGGGGATGATTCCATGAGAAGACGACTGACCCAAAAGTTTGTACCGATTGTGCTTAGTATGGCCATGCTGGTAGTCGCCGGCTGCAGTTCCAACACTAGCGATTCAGGGAGCGGTTCTGCCGAAGGGAGCTCCGGTATTCCGATCGTGAAAGTATTCAAGAGTCATATGGGTATCGGGAGCATGCCTGCAGCTGATGATCCACATGTGAAATATGTTGCTGATAAGACGGGTGTTCAATATGAGCTGATTACGACTCCTCCTGGCTCGGAACCATCGGAATATCTAAACCTGATGATCGCGTCAGATGAGCTGCCGGATATTCTCCGCCCGATCGGAGGCGTGGAACAAACGTTGATTCAACAAGGTGGAGCGCTGCCGCTGGATGATCTGCTGCCTGAATATGCTCCGCATGTCTGGGAGAGTATTCCCCAGGAAGCCTGGGATATCGTTCGTTCAGCTTCTCCCGACGGCAAAATTTATTATGTACCTAAAGTATTTCTTGTTCCGGAACGGGCACCTTTGATTCGCAAGGACTGGCTGGATAAGGTAGGGATGGAAATGCCGGCAACCGTTGATGAATATGTTGAAATGCTCAGAGCCTTCCGTGACAAGGACCCGAACGGCAATGGAAAAGCAGATGAACTGCCCACAAGCGGAAGGGAATTCGGAAGGTGGATGGACCATCTGTTTGCCATGTACGGAGTAGCCATGTGGGAAGGATATCCGGAATGGGACGAATACAACGGCAAGATCCAGTATGCCGGGACAACGGATAACATGAGAGAGGCAATCAAGTTCATCCGGATGCTGTATGAAGAAAAACTGCTCGATAATGAAACGTTTTTGAACAAAGGAGAAGTATGGCAAGCAAAAATTAACAATAACCTGGTGGGAAGCTGGTACCATTTGCCTGCAAATGTCCGCGATCGTCTGAATGCCATGTTGACACAGGCACCAGATGCCTATATCGCAGCGATGCCGCTGCCACAAGCCGAAGGCTTCGAAGCTTTCGTGACGCAGAAGAGTATGGGTGAACCGGAATGGATGATTCCGGCTGCGAAGCAGGATAATGCCCCCAATGCCTTGAAGCTGCTTGATTTCTTTTACAACCCTGAAAATGATGAATTTGTCCGTTTCGGGCTGGAAGGGGAGCAGCATGAAGTCAAAGACGGACGCAAAGTCATTCTTCCGCCTGCAGACAACAAACCGCTTGCCTTGGGCATGAAAAACTTGACGACTGCTGAGGACATGAACAAACGTATTGAAGAGACTTATCCTGAGGACCAGCAGCAGATGGTAAAAGACATGTTCGTTGTCAGCACAGCCGATGCCCGGCAAATTGCGGGTGATGGTCTTCCGGCTTCCGTGTATGAAGGCTTCCCTGATATCCAGTCACACAAGCTGTTTCAGGAAGTATTAACCAAGATCGTCATCGGAGAGCTGCCTCTGGAGGCTTATGATGAATACGTGAAGAAATGGAATGCTTCTGGAGGCGAAGTGGTCACCCAGCGGGTCCAGGAATGGTATGAGAAGGTGAAAAAGTGAAAAAAAGATATGCTATATGCGGAGTGAGCGGCAGAGCTCTGGGGCAGTTCGCCAAGCCTATACATGAGTTGTTCACTCACAATTCGGAGATCGTGGCACTGCTGGATACGGATCCCGTACGTTTCGAAGCCTATCGTGCGCGCTTTCCGGATCACTCCGAAGTTGCAGTATATGGAGCTGCTGATTTTGCTGTCATGGTGGAGGATACCAAGCCGGATTGCATTATTGTCGCCGGCAGGGATGATACTCATGTCCATTATATTACCGCTGCACTGGAGCGGGATTTGGACGTAATTACCGAAAAACCGATGGCAACGACCGGAGCGGACGCCAGACGCATACTGGATGCTGAAGCAGCGAGTCAGGGAAAAGTCATTGTTACGTTTAACTATCGATATATGCCCATTCATATGCGGATCAAGGAAATGATACAGGAAGGCAAAATTGGCCGAGTCACTTCCATTGATCTCAATTGGTATATTGATACACATCACGGTTCTAGCTATTTCAAACGCTGGAATCGTGAACGGTCTTATTCGGGTGGACTGTCCGTGCACAAAAGCACCCATCATTTTGACCTGGTTCAGTGGTGGATTAACCAAAAGCCGGTGGAAGTCTTTGCTTATGGAGCACTGAACTATTACGGTGCAGATGGCGAGTTGAATCCCGCACGTGAAGATGGGCGGCATTGCCGTACGTGTAATGTTTCGGAAGATTGTGCGTACTACTCCCGTTGGACACCGCGCAGCCGGCAGATCCGCGTTCCGGATGACCATCTGAACCTGCTAGGTTCAACCACAAATTTTCCATACACATCATACCGTCCGGATCAATGCATCTTTGATTCCACCATCAAGATTGAAGATACGTATACCGCATCTGTGAGATATAGTGGCGGGGCACTCATGAGTTATTCGGTCAATTTTTCCCTTCCTTATGAAGGCTATCGGCTGGCCGTGAACGGTACGAAAGGGCGTCTGGAAACACTTGAATATCATATGCCTGCACGTACACCTTTTCCAACTCCGGTTCAGACCATCGACTATTTTCCCCTGTTTGGTTCCAAAGAAACCATACATGTCGTACATCGGGAAGGCGGACATGGTGGAGGGGATCCGTTACTGCTGGAGGATATTTTTCTTGGAGAAGATCAACATCGTCCTTTCCGGATTCTCTCCGGGGCGGTGGATGGAGCTTACTCCGTCGCTGCAGGAGAAGCCGTCTGGCGTTCAGTCGCCGAGCACCGTCCCATATCCATAGAAGCTGTGCTTGGCGGCTGGGGAAATACGGTGTCTATGCAGAATGCGACAAGCGAGTGAACATTTAATTACATTAAATGATGGCGAAAACAGCCCAAACAGCGGGCTAGTAGGAGATCGAAATGCACGAAGAAGTCAAAATAGGCTCTAAGGCCGGGTCGCACCGGGCAGGTCGAAACTGTATAATTGCGGTATATTGCACATAAGGTGGGAGATAACTGTGACCCTTTCCTTTTTGAAGTGGTTAAAATTCAATTTCACCAATACCCAGACCCGGCTGCTGCTTATTTTGACCATCGTTGTCTTCATGATTATTATCGCAGTAGGCATGACAACGTATTATTCAGCCAAGTCAGTATTACAGCAGGAGCTCAGTGAACCGCAGCACCAGATGCTGCGCATCAGCATGAATGATATTGATGAAGTCATACGGGAAAGCGACCAGATCGCCGTGAAAATTGCGCTCAATAATCATGTGTATAAATTTCTCACGAGTGAGGTGCAGGGATCATACCGTAACGTCACGGAATTGGTTCAGTTTCTGGAAACCCTAATTAGCAGCACCCCCTTTATTAAGAGCGCTTACATCTATGATATGGAAAGGGATAGCATAGTCGCTTTTCCTCAGGGGTATAGTTCAAGCAAAGCCAATTTTCCCGATTCAGGATGGGTAGGGGTGACAGCCGAATTAGATGATCGGCCCATGCTGGTGAAGCAGCGGGAGATTGCCGCAGGCTCGGGCATTCCCTCCTCCCAGATTACACTTTATCGCAAGATTATGCTCGCGGGTGAACTGAAAGGGATCATTGCCATCAATTTTAAAGCGGATCAAATGTTCAAGCACATGCTTCTTTCTTCCGTCTCTGATCTCGATAATCATCGTTTCATTCTGGATGCTGACAATAAGCCATTGTATGATCTTGGTAATTATCCAGTTGGAGAGGAAGCGGTGGCACAGGTTCTCGCGAATCTGGAAGGAGAAAAGCTTGGCGAGTTCAAGCATGAGGGTCAATTGCTGCTCGCTTCACAGACGATGTCCCCGTATACAGGTTGGCGTTATCTTTCAATTATTTCCCAGGAAAGTTTACTGGCCAATGCCCAGAAAATTAGAAACATTGTGTTCTTGGTTTCACTATTGGCACTTGCCGCAGGAGCCGCCACGATTGCTTTTTATAACAGGGCAGCCTTTAAACCGGTGAAACGGATGAGACAACTGCTTAGCGGGTATGATCGTCAACACATCAGTCCAGAGCTGATTGATCTCGAGAAAATAACAGGACAGCTGCTGACGGATCATGCACAGCAAGCCATTAATCTCAGACAAACACTTCCTGAAGCGTCTTCCAAATTTCTGACTGATATTTATGCGGGACACATGACGGGTTATCGTGAAATCGGTGAAAAGTGGAACCGATACTTCAAGGAATGGAGTGATAGTCCGCTGACAGTTGCAATGTTGTCTATTGATGATTATCACGCCTGGTGTGAAAGGTTTAAGAAGTCGGATCAATCCCTTTTGAAATTTGCCATTGCCAATATCATTGCAGAACTGCTATCAGGGGAGTGGCGTCTCATATCTGCAGATCTCGGCAGGGACCGATTGTTAGTCTTGCTGCAGCCACTTGATCCCGGCAGAGATATGAATGCATCCACTTCGATTGGTGAAGCACTGAGGATGATTCCGAAACTGCTCAAGTTCCAGGTCTCGGCAGGCGTAAGCGAGGACCACGACGGATTCAAGGAACTTCAACAGGCGATGCAGCAAGCGGACAGCGCTTTGGGTTTCAGATTGTACCGCGGATATGAACAAGTGATTCGGTTTGAGGACATTTCTGGTTACCAAAAACCTGAACGTACAGAGGAAAATGAACTTATGTCCCAATTGACTGAAACGATCGAAGCCGGCAGCGGTGAAGAGGCCATCAGAATCATGGATAAAGCATTTAGCCGCATGAGGATCGAACGGTGGCACCCGTCCTCGGCGATATCCTTTCTCGAATCTGTAGCGGAGACGCTGGAAGGAATACGCATGAAACGGGATACTGGGGGATGCGGGTTCCGTGTTTCCGGTTTGCGGACGATGAATCAGGAGTCTGCGTGTTCACTGCTGCGCAATGAGGCAGAAGCGTTGGCAGCATGGTATGACAGCATGCAGCTCAGGAAGGATTATATCGTTTGCCAAACGATGATTGCATTCATGAATGATCACCTGGAGGACCCGGTTAGCATTCAGGACATTGCTGAGTATGCGGGTATCGGTTCCAGTTTGGCAAGTCAGCTGTTCAAGCAGGAAATGAACGACACCATTCATGGTTACTTTACGAAGCTGCGTATGGAGCGGGCTTGTGAGCTCCTGCAGGATACCGACTACCGAATATCTGAAATCGCTTCCATGGTGGGATATCAGCATGAGAATAGTTTTATTCGCGTATATCGCAAAACCAAGGATATTACACCGGGAAAATACAGGGAGATGATGCGGGCCCGCAGGGATTCCTTGTTGGAATCTTAGTCTCCCATCCGAATCAAGAGAAGGAGGAACAGCTTAAAATGAACCGTAAAACGATTGTCACTCGAAACCATCCGGTGTTGACCCAGCTTGAGCCCAGGTCTCCTTTGTCTGTCGGCAACGGTGAATTTGCCTTTAGTGCTGATTTTACCGGCCTTCAGACCTTTCCGGAGGCGTACGAAATCCCGCTTGGCACGCAGTCCAACTGGGGGTGGCATTATACCGGAGGTCATGAAGTTTTCGGTGATCAGGATATCGTCTACCAGCCGTTTGAAACATATGGACGTAAAGTGGCTTATCCCATGAAACCTGAGAATCGAGAAGATGCCTATCACTGGCTGCGGCAGAATCCACATCGACTTCAACTGGGGCGCCTGGCGTTTCGGATACTGAAAGAAGACGGACAAGAAGTTGATATGTCACATGTGAATCCAGTACGCCAGGAACTCAATCTGTGGACAGGTACACTTCACAGTGAGTTCACCGTAGATGGAGTCAAGGTCCAGGTGGAGACTGCCTGTGATCCCGAGCAGGATGGCCTAGGCATTCGTGTACATTCAGAATTAATCCGCAAGGGGCGTCTGCATTTGTTCCTTGTTTTCCCCTGTCCTGATATGACACATCGGAGCTGGTCCAAGTCCGTTTTTCCCGATTGGGAACAGGACAGCAGACACCGCACCGAGTTAATGGCGACCGATTCGGTTTCAGCTTCACTGAAACGGATATTGGATGAAGACGAATATGGAGTGAGGTGGATCTGGGACGAGGGGCGTCTGGAGCAAACCGGAGCACATGAGTTCACGCTTATTCCTGAAGCATTGCAGCAATCAGATAGCTGGTCTTGTAGTGTTGCTTTTGCTGCGTCGAACCCATCAGCTCAACCAGCAGAAGCCGTATTTCACGCAAGCTCGGAACACTGGGAGCAGTTCTGGAACAGTGGAGCAGCCATGGATCTATCCGGAAGTAAAGACCCCCGAGCGGCAGAACTGGAGCGACGGATTGTCCTGTCCCAGTTCCTGTGTGCCGTGCACAGTGGTGGCTCCATGCCGCCTCAGGAAACGGGCTATATGTATAACAGCTGGTTCGGGAAAATGCATCTGGAAATGCACTGGTGGCATGCTGCCCATTTTTCCCTATGGAATCGAGCAGATCTGCTTCGCCGGAGTATGGAGTGGTATATCACCATTTTACCCAAGGCTCGTGAACTGGCTCGTTCACAGGGATATGCTGGTGCGCGCTGGCCCAAAATGGTCGGATATAACGGTGAGCAGAGCCCGTCACCGGTAGCGCCAGGGTTGATCTGGCAGCAACCTCATCCGATGGCACTTGCCGAGATGTGTTATTTGGCCCAGCCGGACCGATCTGTACTGGAACTGTATAAGGACATCGTATTTGAAGCGGCTGATTTCATGGTTTCCTTTGCTCACTGGGATGCCGAAAGAGAAGCGTACGTACTCGGACCACCCCTGATTCCGGCTCAGGAGAATCATGCGATGGACGAAAGTCTGAATCCGCCATACGAGCTGGAATACTGGAAATTCGGCCTGGAAATTGCCGCTATGTGGGCCGAGCGGCTGGAGCGGCCTGCGAATCCGGATTGGAGAAAGGTTGCGGCTCATATGGCATGTCCAAAACATCAGAATGGATTTTATCTTGCGCACGAGAATTGTCCTGACACTTTCACTGCTAAGAACCATGATCATCCTTCCATGCTCGGTGCGCTCGGCCTGCTTCCCGGAACGCTCATCGACAACAAAATTATGAAAAATACACTTCTCAAAGTGAAAGAATGCTGGGATTGGGACTCCGCATGGGGATGGGACTTTCCGATGTGTGCCATGACTGCGGCGAGGCTGGGAGAACCTGAGCTGGCCGTCGACTTTTTATTGATGGATGCCACCAAAAACACCTATTTGCCCAATGGACACAATTACCAAAGGCCGGGATTATGGGCGTATCTGCCTGGAAATGGTGGACTGTTAACTGCAGTAGCGATGATGGCTGCCGGATGGAGCGGCGAGGAAGGCGGAAACAATCCAGGATTTCCACAGGACGGGAGCTGGTCAGTTCAATGGGAAGGTCTTCATCCCCTAACCTGATCTGATAAGGTGATCTTTTTATTAGACTCCGGGAAGTCTGGTTTGACGAGAGCAATGACTAAGGAGGGATTACGTTGGTTGAAACGTTAACAAAGGTCTCTACACAGAATCGTAGAATGTCTGCCAAAATTGCGGATACGCTGGTCTCCGAATGCCGGGATGGCAATCACCCCAAAATTGCGGGAAAATGGGGGTACGTTGCCGGGATGACGCTTCTGGCCCTGGAACGTGCTGCAGTATGGAACAGTGAACCTCGATATAGTGAATTGGTTCTCCATCATATGGATGGACTGATTGATAGCGATGGCATCATCAGGAACTACCAACTTGAGGATTACAACCTAGACATGATCAATGAAGGCAAAAATCTCTTCTCCTTGTGGAAGCAAACGGGCGAAGAGAAATACCATCAAGCGATCCTGCGGTTGGTTGCCCAACTGAAAGGGCAGCCTCGAACCAGTGAGGGCGGATTCTGGCACAAGAAAATATACCCTTTTCAGATGTGGCTCGACGGGATCTATATGTCCTCTCCGTTTCTGGCCGAATACGGCCGTGTGTTCGATCACCCTGAGAGCTTCGACGAAGTCGCGCGCCAGATCCTGCTGATTGAGCGGAAGACCCGGGATCCGCGAACCGGTCTGCTGCGCCATGCATGGGATGAGAGCAGGGAGCAGCGCTGGTGCGACAAAGACACGGGGCAATCGTTTCACATTTGGGGCAGGGCGATGGGGTGGTATGCGATGGCGGTAGTGGATGCATTGGAGCATTTCCCAATCGATCATCCTCAGCGCGGCCAGATCATGGGTATCTTTGAGAGGATGGCCTATGCGATTGCCCATGCCCAGGATCAGGAGAGCGGGCTGTGGTATCAAGTCATGGACCAGAACGGCAGGGAAGGCAACTATCTGGAAGCGTCGGCTTCGTGCATGCTGACCTATGCCCTCGCCAAGGGCCAGCGTCTGCATTATTTGGCTGAACTGGATCGGAAAGTCGTTGATCGGGCGTATGCCGCTATTCTCAAACACTTTGTCACGGAGGATGAACAAGGGGTTCACCTGCATCGCATTTGTCATGGGGCTGGACTTGGGGGCAAGAAATATCGTGACGGTTCTTATGCCTACTATATTAGCGAACAGATCGTCAGCGATGCCCAAATGGGAGTAGCACCATTCCTGCTGGCCAGTATTGAAATGGAGATGCGGGGAGCAGGGGGCGCGTGAAGAAACCCACCGGATTTCAAGCCAGCAGACCCGAAAAAAACAAAATGATTCTGAAGTATCCCGCTTCATGGTGGAAGGGGATGTGGCGGGAGGCGCTTCCTTCCGGCAATGGGATAATTGGTGCCTCTGTGCAAGGCGGTATACATCAGGAAGTGATTTTACTGCAGCATGGTGAACTATGGCATTGGGGAAGAAAGGATAAGCTGCCCGATGTCAGTCACACATTGCAGGAAACCCGGAGACTTATGGACTCGGGGGAATTATCGGAGGCCAGCTGGCATCTGACCCGTGCGGTGCAAGCAGAAGGGTATGCTTCCAGACTATCCTCCCGTTTTCCTTTGGCCGAACTGACGCTCACCATGACTTCTGATAGTGCTTTTCGCAATTATCGCAGAGAACTGGATATGGAAACGGGTGAAATCCATGTCTGCTGGGAGGGAGCGAACCGTAGGTATTCGAGAAGCCTTTTTGTCTCCCGTGCAGATGATTGTGTTGTATTCAGATTAAACGGTGAAGAACTGAGCGCGGCCAATCCGGCACAGGGTTGGGAAGCAGAAGACACACCTTTAATATCGGGAAATGTGGGTCTTCAATTTCCGCGTGGTGACCGTGAGCGGGATGATGAAGAGTTTAAGGAACTGAAAGCGTCTATCACGGTCAGAGCGGATGAAGATGAGCAGTACGTATTCTATAGCGGTAAAAATGATGACGGACAGGATTTTGGCGCAGTACTGCGTCTAATCCGTGTTGGAAGGAAGTCTGGTGCTGAGAGCATTTTGCCCAAAAGAAATTTCCATTTCCCGGGAAAGGAGAATTCCATTTCAGACAAGGCTCAGCGAAATGGCAATGGAGAACAAGCGATCCGTGCAGAACTCCCATTCGAAACGTCCAGCGATGTGCTCATTCTGGTTAAATTGTTTCATTCAGGCAAGCGGGAAGATGAATGGAGGCGACTGAAGCAGGAGCTGGCAGGGCTGGAGACTGATTACCATTCAATGCTATCCAGACATACGGAGCTACATCGGTCCCTGTTCCACTCCGCAGAGCTTGATCTGGATGATGCAGCTGATGACGGGCGCAGTAATGAAGAACTCCTGCTTGATGCCTATGAAGGCGAAGCTCCCTTGGGGCTTATTCGAAAGATGTGGGCATATGGTCGATATCTGTTCATTAGCGGAAGCTCGAAGGAAGGCAGTTTGCCTTTTGGACTTTACGGACTATGGGGCGGCGATTACCGATTAATCTGGGGTCATCATATGGCTAATGAAAATGTACAGATGATGTACTGGCATTCTGCCGTTGGCGGTTTATCCGGCATGAATCAGTCTTTGTTTCGGTATTACGATGGCTTGATGGACACCTTCAGGGATAATGCAAGTAAGCTGTATGGCTGTCGCGGGATTTACATCCCCGCTGGAACGACGCCAGGCATGGGTGTCCCGAATCAGATTGTTCCTGTAATTATGAACTGGACGGGAGCAGCCGGGTGGCTGGCCAGGCATTATTATGAGCATTTTCAGTATACAGGTGATATGCAATTTCTGCGCGAACAGGCACTGCCTTTTATGAGAGAGGCATTACTGTTTTATGAAGATTTTCTGGTATTGGGCGAAGAGGGATATTATA
This sequence comes from Paenibacillus pabuli, assembly GCF_039831995.1. Classification (NCBI taxonomy): domain Bacteria; kingdom Bacillati; phylum Bacillota; class Bacilli; order Caryophanales; family Paenibacillaceae; genus Paenibacillus; species Paenibacillus pabuli. The sequence goes on along the minus strand of NZ_JBDOIO010000003.1, from coordinate 1,132,008 downwards.
AGATATACCCGTCTGTTTCACCCGAGAACACACCCCAGAATTATATGCCAAAGGATGGGAAACAGCTCGCACACCCCATGCCGACAGCCATTAATGCCACCATGGACATCGCCATCATCAAGGAATTATTGCATCATACCATAGAAGCGAGTCGAATGGTCGATGCTTACACCAGCAAAATACCAGAGTGGGAAGCTATGCTTCAACGTCTGCCTGCCTATATGTTGAATGAGGAAGGGGCTGTCAAGGAATGGCTTCATCCAGCCTTTGAGGATCGGCAAGATCATCGTCATCTATCCCATCTATACCCTGTCTTTCCAGGACAGGAGGTCAGCCGGGAGGAGGAACCGTTACTATTCGAAGCCTTTGAGAAAGCGGTCCACCAGCGGAAACTTGGAGCACAGAGCGGGTGGTCCCTGGCTCATATGTCATCCATCTGTGCCCGGCTCGGCGACGGAGAAAAGGCGTTGGACAGCCTGGATATTCTCGCCCGATCCTGTGTTCTGTCCAACGGATTCACACTCCATAACGATTGGCGCAATATGGGTATCTGCCTTACGATGGATGCAGCTCCAGTTCAACTGGATGCCAATATGGGTTGGGTTAATGCGGTACAGGAAATGCTGCTTCTGGTTTCACCTGAACGGATCAAACTGCTCCCTGCACTTCCTGCACGATGGATACGGGGAGAGCTGAAGGGGTGGTGTATCCTTGGAGGAGTTCTGAACCTTGCATGGGATCGTCAAAGGGAATCATTTCAAGCTGAGTTAACCGCCAATCGACGAATGAACACGAAACTTCAGCTACCGGAATGGGTCGATATCTCTTTATGTAGGCAGCATAGCAACAAGAATTCCAATGCCAAATCCATGGAGAACGGTACATTCTTGCTTCATTTAGAAGCGGGGGGGCAGTGGTCAGTGGAGCTGGACACCGTGTAAATATAAAAACTTACGAAGTCGCCAAATGGCGGCTTTTTTTATTATGATATTAGATCATAGAATCCATAGGGGATTTAGGAAAGTTAATATTATTAATAAATATCAGGTGGTTTTATTAAGAAAATAAATAGAAATGTGATAAAAACTTTATATTGTTAACTTTATTGTCGTCTGTTATACTTTGGATCATCACAAGTTAGTTAATGTGACATAAACAATCAGCAGGAGGGGTTTTAAATGGGGAGTCGATTGAAATGGAAGGTTTTCGCTGCTTTATCCATTGGTTCACTGCTAATACCAGGTGTAAATGTAGTTAATGCTGACATTGACCAAAAGGCATACAAGCCAAAGACTCATGTTCTGAAGGCGAATTCAGAGAATATCCGGTGGGGCAATATTGGCAAGGGTGATGCAGTATTAACCGTTAACTCGGGAGATATCGTTACAGTCGACGCGATCACTCATCATTCCGGTGACGACTATGAACGAATGATCAAAGGTGACGCAGGCGTCGAAGATATTTTTCATTGGACCGAATCAGAGAAGACGGAAGCGGATCGTGGACCGGGTGTACATATCATGACAGGCCCTATCGCAGTTGAAGGTGCGGAACCGGGAGATGTACTGGAAGTGAAAATATTGGACATGAAGCTTCGTCCTAATGGTAACGGCGATTATGCTGGGAAAACGTATGGTTCCAACGTGGCAGCAAACTGGGGCTTTTTATATGGAGAGATGGAAGAAGAACCCGTAACACGTGAGGTTGTGACGATTTACGAGATGGATTCAGTAGGCGGAACGGATTACGCAAAGGCTTTATATAGTTACAGGTGGACACCTCAAACCGATCCGGACGGCAATGCACACCCTACGGTAGACTATCCTGGTGTTATCGTTGATCATAGAACGGTGGAGGAAAATCACAATGTCCTGAAAGACGTGCGAGTGCCTGTCCGTCTCCATTTCGGTACAATGAGCGTAGCACCTAAGGAAGCGGACATCGTGGATTCGGTTCCTCCTTCCTATTACGGCGGAAACATAGATGACTGGCGTGTTACCGAAGGGGCAACCATGTACTATCCCGTTTCCGTCCCTGGAGCGCTGCTGTCGATTGGTGATCCACACGCAGGGCAAGGAGATTCTGAATTAAACGGAACAGCCATTGAAACATCTGTAACCGGAGATGTTCAGATTATTCTTCATAAAAAGGATAAGCTGGACAACAAATTGAAGGCTTTGAACTTCCCGCTGCTGGAAAACGAGAACGAATGGGTAGTACATGGTTTCAGCTACGCGAATTATCTTGCCGAACTGGGCGAGAATGCCCAGAAGGAAATCTTCAACAATTCTTCCCTCGACAAGGCCATGAAAGATGCTGCGCACAAAACCAAGGCTTTTCTGATGAGAGGCATGGGATTAACAGAAGATGAGGCTTACTCTTTAATGTCGGTAACCACTGATTTTGGAGTCACACAGGTAGTCGATGGAAACTGGGGGGTTCACGCAATTGTTGATAAAAAGTTGTTTGGAGATGCGGAACAGGAAATGACATCATTACGCAGCAGCTTTGAACAGTTTGGGGCCAAGATCGAATGGGAGCCGAAAACGAAAATGGTTTCAATCCTGTATAATGGCAATAAATTGTCAGCGAAAATTGGAGAAACGAAGGCTGCATTCAATGGAGAAACCGTTAGACTGATTGCTCCTATTCAATTAAATACCCAGAAGTCAGCGGAGGTCAGCGAGTACTTCGTCGATTTCTATCAAGCCAAGCTTTCCAAGACAAACTAACCAATTTATAAAGCAATAATACCTTAATATTAACAACAAGAACCGTTGGTCTTTATGCCTGACGGTTCTTGTTTTTTTAAATATTCAATCCATCCTGATTTTTGTGTCGTTTCATCAGAATCTGCGTTTCAGCACGGACGATACCTTCCAGCGAATAGATGGACTCGTTCATGAATTGTTCCATCTCTTCAATACTCTCGACAAGGATATGTATATGGAGAATGCAGGGACCTGTCATTTCGTATAACACGGCAACTCGGTCGTTTTGTTTCAACACATCTACGATCTGATTCAAATGTGCAGGCTCCACTTCAAGCTCCAAATATGCAGATATCTTCTTACCAAGCTTTTCGGCACTAATGACAATCGAAAATTGTTCGATAATTCCTTGATTGACAAGCCGGTCTATGCGCTCTTTGACGGCAACACCAGACAATCCAACCTCTTTGGCCAAATCGGTATAGGATATCCGGCTGTTTTGAGCCAGTCTTCGTAAAATATGACTATCAATTGAATCTAGCATGGACTCACTCCTATTCGCTTCATATTGTAACAGAAAAAAAGACAGCCCGACCAGCTAGGGTACATAATCCCCGTGATTTGGAACACAATAACAAGCATAACGGGGTGATAAGCTTTTTGCGAGTGGCCATTTTCAGCTCAATATTACTTATCATGTTAACTAATAAATATATAGTCGCTTGACAATACTCACTAACAGGAGTACGATTAATTGTGTCAAATAAATGACAAAGCTCACGTCATTGCTTAAACCATATGATTATGGTTACATATAAACTGCGTAAGTTTTGTCTAAAATACAACAATTACTGGAGGAATCACCATGACTAATCTTAAAGACAAAGTAGCTATTATTACAGGCGGAGCTTCCGGAATTGGTTTGGCCACAGTAAAAGCGTTTTTGGATAAAGGGTCCAAGGTTGTCATTGCGGATTATAACGAAGAGCACGGTAAAGCTGCCGAGCAGGAATTAAAACAAACATACAATGATGATGTACTATTCATCAAAGTCAACGTTGCCGATGAAAAACAAGTTGAAAACTTGGTAGCAGAGACAGTGAAACAGTTTGGTAAACTGGATGTCATCTTCAACAATGCAGGCATTGGTGTTCAAAAGCCTTCACACGAACTGACTGACGAGGAATACAAACGTGTCATTGCAATCAACCAGGACGGCGTATTCTACGGCGCAAAATATGCGATTCGCGAAATGCTGAAAACGGGCGGAGGATCTGTAATCAGCACTTCTTCGATCCTGGGTTCCGTTGGTGAACCAACATCCATGCCTTATGCGGCTAGTAAAGGTGCGGTCAACCAAATTACGAAATCACTTGCTCTGGAGTATGCTGACCGTAACATTCGTGTGAACGCAGTTGCTCCCGGATTTGTAGAAAGTGGCATGGTAAACAAAGAATCTTTAGGTGAATTCTATGATGGCCTGGTTGCCAAACATCCACTTGGACGTCTGGGCAAACCGGAGGAAATTGCACATGCAGTCGTATTCCTGGCTGAAAATGATTTTGTTACAGGAACAACCGTCTTCGTTGACGGCGGATACCTTGCTAAATAAATATGGGTTCTAATATGAAGGAGGCTCCCTTAAAGGGAGCCTTTTTTATTTCCAGTTTTGTTTTGTTGTCATTTCAAATAGTTGCTCACATGATTTCGAAATTCCCTGGGTGTAGTTCCATACATGGCTTGAAAAACGCGATTAAATGTACGCTGGCTTTCGAAGCCTGCGCTGCTGCTCACGGTGGTTAAAGAGACATCCGTGGTTCGGATTAATTTCGCTGCATATTCAACTCGCAGCATGGAGAGATAATTGCGAAAATTCATCTGTATCTGTTTGGAAAAGATGTGAGATATATAATACTTACTTACATTGAACTCGGCAGCAAGTGTGTCCAGTGAGAGGGGTTCCGTAAAATGATTAGCCATATATTCGATAATTTTTTGTGGCATATCCAGTACGGGAGTTCGTTGTCGCTGTTCCAACTCGAGATGAGACAGCAGATGTGACAAAATAATATGGGCCCAACCAAGCTTAATAGCATAGTCATCTTCTTTTTTTACTTTTTTAAATGCATACACCGCATCTTTATGTACATATTTCTTCATAATCCATGGAGTCACAGGCTGAAGCTGAATGAAATCAGGAAATATGCCTTCAAACACTTTGGGATTGATAATAAGCAGAATCGCACTTGCAGTTTGTTGACCACTTTTAACATAGCGATGAATCATATCCGGAAAAATGACAGCTGCGTCACCTGGTTGCAATTCATAAGAAACATCGCTAATAACGACAGATTGCGTGCCGGAGAAGACGTATAAAACCTCAATTGCACTGTGCATATGCGTGGGAAAAGCAATCTGTCTGGCATTGCGGATAATTGTAAAATCATCTTTGCGAATCTCGTAAAACGGCAGCATGATTCAATCACTCCTGTGCAATATTTGGCTAATTTCGAATACGTTATGTCTAAACTCATATCATTTGCTGTGTTAAAATTCAAGTGAATATTACCAAATGGAGGGAGAAACCGGAAGTTTCAGCCCTCTTATTTGTAATCGCTTACACTTAATTTGTTCTTTTATGTTCGGGTTTTATATGCCGATGGAATCCATTTAATAACGCATTTGGGGAAGGAGAGAACGGTAAGTTGAGAAAAAGTAAAACGTTTTACAATATTTTCATTCCGGTTCTGCTCCTTAGTGTTGGAATTGTTATCGGTTTTGGAAGTTACATATACATTTCAACGACTAATTCAGTCGTGGACCGGGTTGGGGACGGCCAGCAGAGCCTCATTACACAGATCCGAAATACGTTGGAGCAGAAAATTCAAACCATTGAGTATGCATTTGCAACCTATAGCACGACTCCATCCTTTCGATCGGTCATCAACAGCCCGATGACGGAGCAGGAATTTGAAGCGTATCGGGAATTGAGGTCTCAACTGGGCTATATTGCTACCATGGGTCTTGAAGGAGTTCAGTATACGTTGGTCAGCCTGCAGCAAAAATGGAGTTTGTCCAACGGTACGGTGTCCCGACTGACTTCCGAAGAGACGGAGGAGTTACAGAATCAGTTTGCGGAGCAGGGAGGCAGCGGCTTATATTGGACAAAAACGACTGACGGTATCCGGCTGCTGCAGGGACTTCCGGTACATTCCAAGAAGAAACAAGCTGTTGCCTTATCGGATCTCTCCCTTCAGACGCTTAATCGTTCATTACTGGTTAAGCCGAATACATCCATTTATATTTTAAACAAACAAGGGGAGCCGCTGTACACAACGAAATCGGATCAAGTACCTCTGTCCAACCAGCAAATGAAACTCATCAGCGAGCGTACGGCCACACAAGCCCAGACGGGACAATTGGAACTGCCAGGCACATCGGGAGATAAAATCATCGCCCTATACGCACGATCAGATTATAACGGCTGGACGTATGTTACACTGCTTGATCCAAAAGAAGTCAGCGGGGCCTTAACACCGATCCGTATAGGTCTTATAGTGATGGGAATCGTGATCATGGCGCTGATGGTCATCATAGCCTATATCATTTCCATCTATCTCACCAAGCCTTTCCGCAAGATACAAAAGCGTTTGGCAGACGCTTCCAAGCCAATGGTCAAGGATGAAGTCGATTGGATTATTCAATCGATCGATTCAATTGTATCGGAGAAAAAAGATCTGGAACAGCTTATTCAGCTTGAGAAACCCAAGCTTGAAGCCCAATTTGTTCTTAATTTGCTGCAAAACCGTCTGACAAGAGAAGAAGTAGAGAAGAACCTGGAACGCTTTGGATATAACATCGACAGCAGAACCGCCTTCATCACGATGCTGATCCAAGTGGATCGCTGCGGTGAAGGGACGTGGTCAGATAAAGATATTCTTTTACTTACCGTGAACCAGTTGGTGCAAGAGATTATTCCGGCGACGGAACGCATGCTCCCCGTCGTATTGAATGAACGTACTCAAGCGACGTTATTGTTTTGCAGTTCTGACAAGGTAGATGAGATGCGGAACTTGATCTCGCAATATGCGAAGAATATGATCATTTCTTCCAGAGATTACTGGAATGCCTCAGTGAGCGTTGGTGTTAGTTCACCTTATGAGGATTTAATGCAGAGTCGTGAAGCATGTTCAATGAGTCTTGAAGCTTTATATCAGCGCCTGAAGCTGGGCAAGGAATCCGTCATCTTTTATGAAGATATCTCCCGAGGAAGCACTGGTCCAATGCTGCTGCGTTATCCCAAAGAGCTGGAATCACAGCTATTCGACGCAATACGGCTCGGAGACAAGGACGAGGCAACCCGAACGCTATACCCACTTCTCGCAGACATGATGAAACATAGCCAGAACCCGATGAATCTGGAAATCATTCTGATTCGGTTGGTGAACAACCTGATCCATCTGGAGCAGCTGATCGGAGCAGAAGTTTTGTTAACCCAAAGCAATGCTACGCTGTACCAAAGGCTTCTGAATACGCTAAACCCGGAGGAGATTGAACATATTCTCGTTCATGAAGTCATCTATCCAATGGTTGTTAGTATGCAGGAGAAGGCAAACCACCAGTTTCGTTCGGTTGCTGATCAGATTGCGGCTATAGTACGTACGGAATATGATCAGGAGCTTTCGCTCGAATCAATCAGCGAACGTTTGCATTATACACCCAATTATCTTAGCAGCATATTCCGCAAAGAGTATGGGATGACCTTCAGTGATTACTTGATGGGATTCCGGCTTGAGGTGGCGAGAAGATGGCTGGTTGATACAGACATGCCGATCAAGGACATTGCAGAACGTCTTGGTTATCAGAATTCGCAGAACTTTATTCGTTCGTTCCGGAAAAAAGAGCATGTCACGCCAGGCGCCTATCGAAAGATGAAGCTTGAGCTGTAAAGGTTATGGAGCTATTTCAACGTGACGATTACATTTGCAGTAATGTAAACAAACCAATCCCCTTAGGTTCTGAACCTAAGGGGATTGGTTTTATATCCAAATGCACCATCTCGATCAACCTTTCACTGAGCCAAGTAAAGCTCCTTTTGTGAAGTGTTTCTGTACAAAAGGATAAGCGATGAGCATGGGGACGGTTGCAACGACGATTACACTCATTTTAATGGTTTGAGACGGGGGTACAATATCAACCGCTGAACTATTGCCTTCCATTCCACTCGATACAATGACGATTTGACGAAGAAGTACCTGCAGCGGCCACATTTTGGATTCGTTAAGATACAGAATGGCGTTCATATAGGTATTCCAGTAGGAGACACCGTAAAAAAGAGATAGTGTGGCGATCGACGGCAGAGCAAGTGGAAGCATGATCTGCCACAATATTCGAAAATCATTGGCACCGTCAATTTTGGCGGATTCCTCCAGACTGTCCGGTAGGGCTTGAAAGAAATTTCGCATGATAATCAGGTTAAACGCGTTAATCGCTGTAGGAATAATCATGGACCAGTAGGAGTCGATCAACCCGGCTGCTTTGACGATTAAAAAGGTGGGAATCATGCCACCGCTGAACAACATGGAAAATACGACGATAAAATTGATGACGTTTCTACCCAGGAGATAACGTCTGGATAATCCGTATGCCATAAGTGCTGTAAGTGTCATGCTGACTGCGGTACCAACGAGGGTGATGAAGATGGAAACACCAAGCCCTTTGAAGATGGTTGGAGTGGACAAGATATACCGGTACGCATCGAGTGAAAAAGACGTGGGAAACAAAATGAATTTCTTCTGCACGATCTCCTGTGTTGACGCAAACGAGCTGGCAACCACATTAATGAAAGGCAAGAGGCAGGCAAGGGCAAAGAGGAGCAGAAGTGTATAGTTCACTACGTTAAATATGACGCTTCCGAGCTTTTCCTTCTTGAGTGCGGCTTTTGTCATGACGATGGGTTCCTCCTTAAGTATTGGTCTCCTCCCACCATATCAAGCGTTCTGTATAACGTATATAATCATATCCTAAGACCTTGCTGCAGCGGGTGTGAGAGGAAAGATTCGAAGAAAATTAACAGGATAATCATTAACCAAGTTAATAATCATGAGCTACAATTCAGACGGGAGAAAGCCTTACAACAAGGCATTATGGGAGGATTACGGGAAGCATGATAGCTAATGATTATGTACGGAATGAACCGTAGGGGATATGCTTGACTTCGAACACATGTTAACCGATCAAGGAGGTCAGCGAGCAGTGAAAGATTCCAATTCCTCAGTTGTTTCGTTACAAGGCAAACTGCACCGAAAAACGGGAATCGGTCATCAATTAAGAAGTGTAGCCGCCAATAAACTTCTATACCTGATGATTCTTCCGGGGTTTGTCTACTTTGTTATCTTCAAGTATTTTCCGATGGGTGGACTGATCATTTCATTCCAGGACTATCAGCCGTATCTCGGCATTAAGGATAGTCCGTGGGTCGGTTTCAAGCATTTTATTCGGCTTTTTACCGAACCAACCTTTGCCATGCTGCTCAGCAACACACTAATATTATTTGCACTTGAATTAATCATTTTTTTTCCGATTCCCATTATTCTCGCGCTGATGCTGAATGAAGTCAGGCATAAGATGTTCAAAAATTCAATTCAGACCATTGTGTATATTCCACATTTCATGTCATGGGTCATCATCGTATCCATTACCTATGTATTTCTAAGTGTGGATGGCGGGGTTGTTAACGAGATGATTGCTGCTTTTGGCGGAAATAAAATCAGCTTCCTCACCTCGCCGGAATGGCTTCGTCCCATGTACATTCTGCAAATTATCTGGAAAGAGGCCGGATGGTCCACCATCATTTATCTCGCAGCCATTACCGTGGTAGACACGCAACTTTACGAGGCAGCAGATATGGACGGCGCGAGCCGTTTACGTAAAATGTGGCATGTGACCCTGCCAGCCATTCGCCCCGTTATTATTACGTTGTTGATTCTGAAAATAGGCAGTACGCTTGAGCTTGGTTTTGAACATATGTACCTGCTTCTTAATTCACTCAATCGTGAAGTGGGAGAGATCTTTGATACGTACATCTTCACGGCCGGCTTGAAAAACGGACAATTAAGCTTCAGTACCACCGTTGGCTTGTTCAAAGGCTTGGTTGGACTGATTCTGGTGATCATAGCCAACAAGCTTGCCAAAAAGTTTGGTGAAGATGGGGTCTATTAACTCGCTTAGAATAGCTGAAATAGAAAACAACAAAACTTAAAACATGCAAAGGGGATATGCACATGAAATTCCGTTACGCTAAGTTGATAGCGCTTTCGATTTGTGGCAGTCTGCTGCTCAGTGCCTGTGGGGGGGAGAATGCAGAGCCGCAAACGAATGCAGATGGAAAGCCTATTATTAGTTGGTTGAACATTCTGCATTCTGCTTCGCCGCCAACGGATACTGTATTGAACAAAATCGAAGAATTGACGAATACGGATATTCAGTTTTCCTGGATTCCGGATGCCTCGAAGGAGGAACGGTTGAACACCTCCTTAGCCTCTGGCTCTCTGGCTGATATTGTTTCGCTAACAATCCTGGAGAATTCGTCGGTTCGAAATGCATTAAAGGCAGGCGTCTTCTGGGAAGTAAGTCCTTATCTGGACGAATTCCCGAATTTGAAAGAGATTTCCGCGGATATGAGAAATTCAGCTTCAATAGATGGCAAGCTGTATGGTATTCCGATGCAGAAACAGGTTTCCCGTAACGGAGTCATCATTCGTAAAGACTGGCTCGATAAAGTGGGATTACCCATACCCAAAACGACTGCCGAGCTGATGGAAGTCGCCAAAGCATTTACCGAGCAGGACCCAGATGGTAATGGCACCAAAGATACGACCGGTTTCATTGACCGCAGCGATCTCGTATTCGGTGCTTTCAAGACACTGGGTTCATACTTTGGAACTCCGAGCGGCTGGGCAGTCAGCGAAGATGGCAAGGTAACGCCAGAATTTGAATCTGAAGGTTACGTTAAGGCGATGGATTATATGAAGGAGCTGTACAATAACGGCTATATCAACCAGGATTTCGCAGTAACGGCCAAGAAAGATCAGCAGGAGGGCTTCGCACAGGGCAAAGCAGGAATCTATGTTGGTGCGCTGTTTGATAGTAAAAATTTGCTCAATCTGGCCAAAGGCGTGCAGGATGACATGGATTTGATCATGGTGAATGACATTACTTCAACAGGTAAAGAAAGTGATCGGGCCATCTGGTCCACGTCCAATGGTGTAGGCGGGTTGCTGGCATTCCCCAAATCGGAAGTGAAGGATGAAGCTGAGTTAAAACAGGTCTTGAAATTCATGGACGATCTGATGAGCGAAGAAATATATACATTAATGACGTATGGTATCAAGGATGTGCATTACAGTCTGGAGGGGAATGCGGCAACGATTACCGACACCAAGCTCTGGGAACAAGAAGTGCAGCCATTCTCTTCCTCACGTCCGAATGAGAATGGATACGATATTCATGATTCGGACCCATTGCGGGTGGAATCTGATCGTTTAATTCAGGAAAACACGAAATATGCAGTGCTTAACCCGATGTACTCTCTGGAATCCGCGACGTTCTCGGAGCAGGGTTCGGAACTGCAAAAAATGATCACGGATGCCACGTACAAATACATTCTCGGCAAGTTGGATTTGCAAGGATTCCAGGATGCAGTTCAGACTTGGAGAAAGTCCGGTGGTGACAAGATTATTACGGAATACGAGGCCGCGTACCAAGCTGTGCAGAACCAATAAAACCATGACCTATCGAAGGGGGAAGAGCACCATGATTGAGATTCAGTCTCCTTGCCTTTGGGCGGTGCATACCGCAGAAACCATTATGGAGCGTACGCCCAGACTGTATGAGGCAAACGGGTATCATGGAAAATGGTCTTATGATTATGGGGTCATTCTGAAGGGATTTGAGCTGCTGTGGAAAGTGACGGGCGAAAGCAAGTATGCAGCTTACATCCGGGACAACATGGATTACTTCATCCAAAGGGATGGAACGATTCGCGGATATCGTCAGGATGAACACAATATTGATCATTTGAATAACGGTAAGCTGCTGTTTGGATTATACAAAATGACTGGCGACGAAAAATACAAAGTGGCTGCCTCTCATCTGAGGGAGCAGCTTCGCAGTCACCCGCGTACGTCAGAAGGTGCGTTCTGGCATAAGCAAGTGTATCCTTATCAGATTTGGCTGGACGGATTGTACATGGGCGCTCCGTATTATCTGGAGTACATGCTTCGGTTCGAACAGGAAGACGAGCAGGATCTGGATGATGTCACAAGGCAGTTTATTCTCTGCGCACAACACAACCGTGACGGGCAAACAGGTTTGCTCTACCATGCCTGGGATGAGCAGCGCACTCAGGCTTGGAGCGACCCGAATACCGGACAATCGCCAAACTTCTGGGGCCGGTCTATGGGTTGGTTCGTCATGGCACTGGTAGATGTACTGGAACTACTTCCGGAATCCCATCAGGACCGCACAAAGCTGATTGAAATTCTGAATGATACGATGTCAGCACTGCGAAGTTTCCAGGATGCTTCTTCCGGAGTATGGTACCAGGTAATTAATGAAGGAACACGAAAAGGAAACTACCTGGAAGCCTCTGCCTCCAGCATGATTGTATATGCCATGGCCAAAGGCATTAGACAGGGGTGGTTACAGGGCGAAAGTTGGTTGAAATCCCTGGACCACGCCTATGCCGGATTAATTTCAGAATTCGTCTTGGAAACCAAAGAAGGATGGGTCAACCTGTACAAAAATTGTCAGGTTGCAGGTCTTGGAGGAGAACCGAGACGGGACGGTACCTATGCTTATTATATTAGTGAACCGATTATTACCAATGATCAAAAGGGGCTGGGAGCTTTCCTGCTGGCCTGCACCGAATATGAATATATGTTAAATCGAAAGGGATAGTTCATTTCACCTTTAGATGCCCGTATCATTTGATTGGAGCAGAACGATACGGGCATCACATACTCCTGACACCTTTTTTGTTCACAGGACATTATGGGTTATTCAATTTGATTAATTGTGATAACGCTTACATTAAATTTAGGAGGTGATTAAGTCTGCTGAAAGGTTAATCGCCTTTCAGTGCTGCGTTTGCCAATTGGAGTATACGAAACCGGAGGAGGAAGATTTTATTGAAAAGGATTGTGTCGCTCATCTTGATCGTATCGATGCTGTTCAGTGTTTTGCCGGGAATGGCTGCTGCGGAAGAAGACACAGGACATTCAGGTATGCTGCCTGCTTTTCCTGGAGCTGAGGGCGGTGGGATGTATACGACTGGCGGAAGGGGAGGTGCAGTTTACGAAGTGACTACCCTGGCTGACTCAGGACCCGGCTCCCTTCGCGAAGCCGTCAGTCAAAATGATACAACTGTCGTATTCAAAGTGGGTGGAACCATTCATCTGGAAGCTCCTCTGGTTATAACAGGTTCCAATCTTACGCTGGCTGGACAGACTGCGCCTGGAGAAGGAATCACCGTCTCCGATTATTGGACCACATTTCAGGCAGATAACATTATCGTAAGACATATGCGCTTCAGGCTTGGAGACAAACACCCAAGTGAGGATGATGTATTTGGAGGGCGATATCATAAAAATATCATCATTGATCACTGTTCATTCACCTGGTCTGTGGATGAAGTCCTCAGCATGTATGTAAACGAAAATACAACCGTGCAATGGTCGGTCATTGCCGAGAGCATGCTGATGACGACCCACCAAAAGGGCAGGCATGGGTATGCCGGCATCTGGGGCGGAAACAATACCTCATTCCATCATAATATCATCGCACATAATGTTAGCCGTAACCCAAGATTTGCCGGGGCCCCCGGATTTAACACTGAATCCTATAACAATGTCGTATATAACTGGGGATTCTTCTCTGCCTATGGCGGTGAGGAAGGCAACTACAATCTGATGAACAATTATTACAAATACGGCCCCAATACGTATCGTTCCGTACGGGATCAGCTTTTCCTTGATGTAAGTGCCAATACCCGTCTCCATGTTGACGGCAATATTGTAGACGGATATCCCGAGATTACTGCGGATAACTGGCTTGGGGTCGGGACGCTGGCGAATCCGGAATCGAAGCTTGAATCTCCGGTTGTCATGACCAACCCGTCACCAATGGATGATGCGGAAACGGCGTATGATCGTGTCCTTGCCGAAGCAGGCGCTGTCCTTCCGAGAAGAGATGCGATTGACGCAAGAATCGTTAATGATGTTAAAAACCGTTCCGGTCAGCATATCAATTCCCAAAAAGAAGTGGGAGGATATGTGGAGTTTGAAGAAGTGTTATCCACGCTGGCAGATGATGATCATGACGGAATGCCGAACGAGTGGGAGATCACTCAAGGATTGAATCCGAACGATGCCTCTGACCGAAATAAAATTCATGAATCGGGTTATACCCATCTTGAAATGTATCTGAATAGTATTGCAGGCAATGGTTCAGCGAATCCCGTAGTTTCTATTGATTCTCCTTCCAACCATGCAATTACCACGGAGGGGTCCTCCATGGAAATTGTTGCTTCAGCCTCGGATCCGGATGGCACAATCTCCAAGGTGGAATTTTATCAAAACGATATCAAGTTGGGCGAAGATGATAACGCTCCGTACTCTTTAACCTGGGACAATGTAAAGGATGGTACGCATTATCTCACGGTTCGGGCCATTGATGATACGGGCACGGCAACCCAATCCAACAATGTCTCCGTACATGTGAATAAGGAAGGCAATGTTGCACCATGGACTTCAACAGACATCGGTGAACCGGGCATTGCCGGTCATACACAGCTAGATGCAGCGGATACGGAAGTAACCGTAAAGTCATCAGGTGATATTGCGGGCACTTCGGATCATTTTCATTATGCCTACCAGACACTGGAGGGCAATGGGGAGATCATCGCACGTGTCGATCACGTGACGGCCACGGATGACGGAGCAGAAGCAGGTGTAATGATCCGCGGGAGTCTGGACGCTTCCTCGCCATTTGTCGCCCTAATGACGTCCTATGTCAAAGGCGGACAAAAAGCGGTTCAATTAACACGTGAAACCGAAGGGGCAGATGTCTCCTTTCAGGAACCAGAGACGTTTATTACGCTTCCTTACTGGGTGAAGCTGGTCAGGCTTGGTGATCAGGTAACATCTCTCGTCTCCAAAGACGGAGCAGACTGGTCCGTCGTGAATACGATAGACTTCCCTGTGAGCAGCAACGTTTACGTCGGACTTGCAGCGGATGCTTCCAAACCGGACGATGATGTAAATAAACTGAATACCTCTGTTTTCTCCGGTGCTGCTGTTCAGCAGCTGGATGCAGATTTCCCTTCGGCCCCAACCGAACTCATAGCAGAAGCAGGACCGAAATCGGTCGTATTAAACTGGAATGAGGTGAACCATGCTGCCTCGTATTCTGTTTTTCGTGCGGAAATTTCAGGTGGCCCATACACAGAACTTCAGAGCGGGATAACATCTGCTTCATATACAGATCCTGATCTGACTGTTGGGAAGACGTATTATTACGTCGTAAAAGCAGTGAATGATAAAGGAACCAGCTTCTCCTCGGAAGAAGCGCATGCCGTTCCCAAAGGGGAGCTCGAAACGATTGAATTTATTCATGATGACTACGAAGGTCTTGAGGTTAACCAAACCCCACCTGGTTACGCTGTGCTTCCTGATCCCCAGGATGCGGATCATCGGGTAGAGGTGGCGGAAGTTCCTTCAGGAACCACCGGAAATACGACGACAAAGTCATTAAAATTGTATGATAATGCCCCAGGTACAACACAATTTATACGTTCTTTTCAACCTCAGCTCGGCAGCTTTGTTTTGGAAACGGATCTCATGTCACCTTCCTGGCCTGGAACAGCATATGTACTGCAGCTGCAAAATAACGCAGGGAACCGTACACCGCTTTCGATAGAAATCCGCAAGCCGGCTGCTCCCGCTGCAGAAGATAGCTATACGCTGGTTTACAAGAGAGACGGGGTGGATCATAAACTGATGGATGCCCCTGCAAACAATCAATGGTACAACCTGAAGATCACTGCCAATGTAGCGATGCAAAAAGCGGATATCTATATCGACCATGTACGAGTAGCGGATAACATTCCGTTCCAGGCAGACGTGCTCACCGATGGAATCGGCCGTATTCTGGCCAAAACACCTGGTACAGGTAAAGGGACGATATATTATGACAATCTTCGTCTCTACGTTGAGCCTGTGGCAGCCCCTAAAGGACTTACTGCCCAGCCAGGAAACGGAATGGTTAGACTCAACTGGGACGAGGCTGAAGGAGCATCAACCTACAATATTAAACGAAGTACAGGAGAAGAGTCGGCTTACGAACCAATTGCTTCTGAAGTCGCAGGCACCAGCTTTATCGACGACTCTGTTGTAAATGGAACAACGTACCATTATGTCGTCACTGCACTGGGTGCTTCAGGAGAAAGCGGACCTTCCAACAAAGTAGAAGTAACACCTTCAGAAGATGCCGTGAAACCCGAAGCACCAGAAGAGCTGCAGGGAAAACCAAGAGATGCACAGGCTGAACTGGCATGGCAGCCCGTCGAACAGGCGAGCCATTACACGGTTAAACGTAGCGTTCAGGCAGACGGTCCATTTACTACCGTAGCAGCCAAACTGACGCAGCCTTCCTTCCGGGATGGCGGACTGGATAATGGGACCACATATTACTATGTAGTTTCGGCAACCAGCATTGGTGGTGAAGGAGCGGATTCGGCACCTGTTGCCATTACGCCGTCCAGAGCGTTGTCTACACCTGAGCCTGTCGTAAAACCGCAGCCGAATTCAATCGCGATGGAGTGGCAGCCGATTGAGGGAGCGGAAACCTATCAGATCAAGCGATCCACTGGTTCAAACGGAACGTATGAAGTCATCGCTGAAGGGCAGTCCCGAACCTCATACACAGATACAGGACTCGCGAACGGTGTGCCTTATTACTACAAAATCACTGCTGTAAGTGGAAATACGCATAGTCTCGAGTCTGCTCCCGCAGGAGCAAGACCTTCCGCTGACGACGGAACACCACCGTCTCCAACTGGGTTGCATGCAGAGCCTGAAGATGGTGCAATCAGTTTAACCTGGGAGGGTGTGCAGGGAGCAGACAGCTATGCTGTAAAACGCAGTGAATCTCCTGACGGGCCGTTCGCATCGGTTGCTGCGGAGGTGACCGAAACGTCTTATACCGATTCGGGTCTGAGCAACGGGAAGACGTACTATTATGTGGTCACGGCAAATAACGAAGCAGGAGAGGGAATGTCATCTGTTTCAGTATTTGAAACTCCTGCAGTCATTTTGACCGTTGCTTCTAATGGCAGTGGAGAATTTGAGCGAGTTCAGGATGCGATTGATGCAAGCCCTGATAATACGATCCTTCCTACCATTATCCGAATCAAAGATGGGGTCTATCGTGAAAAATTAAATGTGCCATCAAGTAAAACCCACCTTCGGATGATCGGAGAGAGCCGTGAAGGGACCATCCTGGTCTATGGAGATTCAGCTAGCACACTGGACGGGAATGGAAATCCGCTCGGTACATCGAACAGTTACAGCTTCAGGGTTCAAACGAATGACTTTACAGCCGAACATCTGACGATACAGAATGATGCGGGTGACAATGCCGGGCAAGCCGTTGCACTTTTTGCGCGTGGGGATCGCCTTGTGTTTCGAGATATCAGCCTGAAAGGCTGGCAGGATACGTTATATGTCAATGACGGCAGACAATACTATGTTGACAGTTACATCGAAGGCGATGTCGACTTCATATTTGGGAATGCCGCTGCTCTCTTTGAGAACAGCATCATCCATAGTCTGAGTAACGGGTATGTGACGGCGGCCTCCACAGCCGAAGGGAAGACAGGTTATGTTTTTCTGAATAGCCGGATTACTGCCGAACCCGGACTGACGGGCAAAGTGGCTCTTGGCAGACCGTGGCGACCAAACGCCCATGTCGCCTACATTAACAGTTATATGGATGATCATATTAGTCCGGCAGGTTGGAATAATTGGAGCAATGCTGATAATGAAAAGACCGCCCGTTTCGCTGAGTATGCCAGTTATGGACCTGGTGCCAACGCCAAAGGAAGAAGTAACTGGTCCACACAGCTGACTGCGGGAGAAGCAGAAAGATACCTTCCGGCACAGCATTTTGCGGGATCTGATGCATGGAATCCAACGTTAAACGTTTCATTGGTTCAGGCGAATCGGGATCTGGCCAGTTTATCCGTGAATGGTAAGCCTCTGTCGGGATTTAACTCGTCTCAGAAGAACTATGAGGTTGAAGTTAAAGCGGGCAGCGCGCTGCCTCTTGTTTCGGCGGAAGCTGTATCCGAGAGATCCATCGTGGAAGTGAAGCAAACTGCAGCTGTACCGGGTCAGGCCGTGGTGAAGGTTACGGGGCAAGACGGTGGCGTGAAATCCTATATCATCAACTTCCGGGCGGAAACGGTTAGAGATACCACGCCACCAGTGCTGCGGCTCCAAGTGAATAAACCCGTTCTGAAAGAAAATGCAAACAAAATGGAGACGATCCGTGTTACAGCAGATGCCACCGATCAAGGAACAGGGGTAGCCTCTGTCAAACTCATATCCATTACAAGCAGCCAACCGGATAAAGGCAAGGGACATGGAAACAAGTCACCTGATATCCAAGGAGCAGCGTACGGAACTGCCGATTTTGAATTTAAGCTTCGCGCCGAACGTACTGGAAAAGGCAAAGGTCAGGATCGTGTATATACGATTACTTATGAGGCAGCGGACCGAGCAGGGAACACTTCAAGATCATCTATTAAAGTCGTTGTAAAACGTTAATAAATGCCAAATTGATATGAAGCGGTCGGAGTAAGTTGCTTAACGGAGAAATCTCCAAAAAGAATTCAGTCGCAAAAAGGACGCCAGCATTGGCGCCCTTTTTGTGTTGTTATTGAGGAATAAGCTTTACGATAGCCTCCATATCAGAATCGTCAGCTTGTATTAGCCAATCGCCATTTTATTTACAAGGAATATACGCCCTTCCAATGGAGTAATTATTGGACGGTTGGAACATTTCTTCGCATGTCAGTTTTTATTCCTGTTGGGGCCAATGCTAGTTCGATTGGCTTTAACGTACTTAAGCTGGGCAACAATGATGACGCTAATGATAACGAGCAGGAACCATGAGCTGATTTTGCTGAAACTGACCAACTGCCAGGCATCGTGCTGATCAGGGTATTTCCAGCCATTAAAGAACGTAGCAATATTCTCGGCAGCCCAGATGAAGAAACCTACAATGACAAAAGCGAGCGATAAAGGCATGCGATACGTCTTGGTCCGTACCCGGTAGATTATCCATGTTTTCCAAAATACGATAAAGACCAGAGCCGTGAGCCACCAACGAAAATCAGGAATGAAATGGTGGGTGAAGAAGTTGAGATAGATGGCTCCTCCGAGCAGAAACGAGGGTGCAAACCCAGGCCATCCCGTCATGTCCATGCGTAATCTTCGCCAGATCTGACACATAAAGCTCGCTACACTCGCATACATGAAGCCGCTATACAGTGGCACCCCAAACACTTTGGTGAATCCGGGCTCAGGATATGACCAGGAACCCATGCTTACTTTGTAAAGTTCGAGTACCAATCCGATAATATGAAACACACATATGACTTTAATTTCATCCCGAGTTTCCAACCCGCTTCGGTACATGAGATATTGGACGCCAAGCAAAATAAGTAGAATGGCATCATAGCGATGAAAGAAAGGTACCTCGATTACGCTGGTGAGGGCCAGGGTCCCGAAGATGGCCACAGGAAAAATGCAGCTCATCGCCTGGTGATAGCCGAAATGTAATAATTGAATAAAAGCTTTCAATTCTGGGTATCTCCTTCCGCTACATTGTTCTAATTGTGATGTAAGAGGGATGCTTGCCTTCTATTCGTACATATGCAGAGCTATCGTTAATCATACAGAGTCGATTCAAAAGAAAAAAGAGAAATTAGTTGATGAATCTCTTCTTGTTTTCGTGTGGGCCTACCCGTTTCGAATTACCTAAATTGGGTTAAATCTATATACAAAAGTTGATTTATAAGAGAAAATAAGGATTTGATGTTTCATAAGCAATCAGACAAATAAGGCTAGGCTTTCACTCATGAAAAGCTGCCGAATGGGGCTTATTTGTCGTGCTGTAAACTCCAGAAGGAGAACTAAAGGAGTTCATTAGCGAAATCAACAACCTTGTCGGCCAAAATAAAGACTTGGATTTCCTTCAGCCGATTTTAACGGAAGGGCTGGATCTAAAGAGAACCACTTTCTACGATGGAAAATTTACGATCATTACGTACCTTACTCGATTACCATCAAGAATGGATCACCTAAAACGTTGGTCGTTACAGTGAATGATAGTACATAAATATGTGTACAGCGGACTGTCAAACCTGACAACAATTGTTGTCAGGTTATTGTTGTAGAAGAAAATTCATAGCTGATTTCTCAATGCGATGAACAGTAGACGCTATATGCTATGTTACAATGTATTGAATCCATGAAGTGATACATAGGGTGATAGATTAAAAAATGAATATGGAGCCAAGTATGAAAATCAAATCACTGATTTTACGAAGTTTTAAAATAATCCTTATATTCCTGATCGGTTATACCATATCGCACTTTCTAAGGGAGTGGATTAATACAATTTGTTATTCCCTGGGAGTACCTAACGAAGTGCGTATTATCGTATCCAGATTTAGTGTCATCGCATACGTAGTACCTTTCCTTATGATTAATGTGCGCAGCATGTTCTCTTCTGAAGTTCTTCGAGTAGGAAACTTTCGGGCAAGCATTTCTTTTCCCTTGATATGGCGAGGAAAAGAAGACCCGGTATGGAGATTTCTTGGCATTTTTGCAGTTGTGATGGCGATCGGGACGAGTTATTTTATCTATTCCTATGTAAGTGATTTAGATACTGACGAATTCAGGCTGCTGTTGTATTATGGACTGATATTTTCTCTCGTAAACTCCATTTTAGAGGAGTGGGTATGGAGAGGCGTCTTACTTAGCCAATATGTAAAATGGTCTGGTAACGTTTATGGATTAATGATAACGAGTCTGCTTTTTGGGATGTCCCATTATGACTTGGGTTTCTCGATTTGGGTATGTATTGCCTTTTCTATAGGTGGGTTCTTTATGGGAGGAGTTGCCATACGATCTAAGGGAATCGTTGCTTCCATTCTAATGCACATCTACATGAATATCATTTTTACGATGACGGGTATGATCTTTAGTTAAACCAGGAATCTGGATTGCAAAAAGAAGTACATCTATCTGAAATCACATGGCAATAATCTCCGGAAAATTAAGGATTTGAGAGCAATTAAGCCTCATTTAGAAAAGCTAATCAAAATTAAGAGTGAGTTCAGTGAATAAACGAGGACATGTTACTGAAGGACGCATGATATTCCATAAGTAAAAAAGAAGCAAAGATAGATTACGATACAAGTCGCCAATATGGCGGCTTTTTTCGCTTTCGACAATTTTGTTTTTTTTCCATATTTGATGTGACGTACGAATCTTTATCCTTTATAGTATAAAATAAATGCAAGATCCGAGAAGTCATTCTTAATTTGCTGGGAAACGCAGTGAAATTTACGGATGAGGGAAGTATCTCACTGGTGGCCAAATTACTCTTCACAAATGCTGGTAGGGGTCTGGCTTCAATTTACGATCAGGGATACAGGAATCGGCATACCTCAGGATAAACGCAATCAGTTGTTTATTCCAGTTCACCGTCGGAAGATCCGACTGTACGCGGGACGACAATTACATTCACTGCTGAATTTGATATGTATACGGTATAAAGAATGCAGCAAACATATTCATTTTTGGAGCACATTTTATAGGTTATATATGTTCTGTAACGTAGTCAGGAATCCACTGATTGTTTATTCTCCATGAACATATGTTAAAATGGAGAAAGTATTTATCTTTAGACCACATAAGGAGATCACTATGCAACCTATACAACCTCAAGATGTCCAAGCCAAAATCAATGGTTTCATTGATCAGGATCTATACTTACACCTCGAAATGACGACAGGTGCGTATGCGAATCATTACGATAGTACCCGTCACCCTGCCTCGGCTTTCATTTCCAATGCGGCCATTCGATACACGCAGGGATCAATCTCAGGTACGAACCCATACCGTGTAGGCTTAAAAACGACTACGGGTTGGGTTTATGCGGAAGGCCTTACACATATTGATGAAAATGAAAAGGATCGACTGATTTTGGCTGGTCATGACAGCCAAGGGAAATTGGTTGTGGCATTTCAACTTAGTCGGGAGAGTTTCTGATGAAAGCGGAGGATCGAAACAGCATGAACCATAAACCATACGAAAGTGAACGTATTTTAGTAATATATCCCCATCCGGATGACGAGGCCTTTTCCGTTGCCGGAACGCTTGCAAAATACATCGATGGCGGTGCACACGTCACCTATGCTTGTTTGACATTAGGCGAAATGGGTCGCAATATGGGCATTCCTCCTTTTGCAAACCGAGTCACCCTGCCTGCCATCCGCAAGGTGGAGTTGGAAGAGTCCGCTCAGGCGATTGGTATTCAGGACTTGAGAATGCTTGGTTTTCACGACAAGATGATCGAATTCGAGGATGCACATCTGCTCGATAGTCGTATCATGGATTTGGTAGAGGAGCTCAAACCAACCCTGGTCTTTACCTTCTATCCAGGCTATAGTGTACATCCTGACCACGATGCTACCGGTGCCGCTGTCATACGGACCATTTCCCGGATACCGGCAGAAGAGCGTCCAACCGTATATTGTGTTGCATTCTCCAAAAACCATGAGCAGGCCATCGGAAAAGCGGACACAGTTGTCGATGTAACGCAATATCTGGAACAAAAAATGGGTGCCATTCAAGCTCACCGTTCGCAATTTCAGGCTGCGGAGCTTGTCGGCAATCGCAAATTGGATGATGAAGAGATCCAGCGCAGATTCGGGAGAGAAACGTTCTGGACGTATCGTTTTGAGTAAAATGGTTTACCTACCAGCTAAAGAACAGCTTGGCCGCCTTCATGGCGGCTTTTTAGTTTTAACCGAAATGACATACGGCTGAGAAACATTAGATTGACAAAGGTTCAAATTAAGGATATTCTTCTTAAAGAATATTAATAGGCTATGCTAGTATTTCAGGGAGGGCTTAACCTGATGTCAACTCATCAAGAGAAAGATCCCATTGGTTTGTTACTATCCAGGACATACTTTGTCCACAAGAAAAGGGTTACACATTTGCTGCAGGATTACGGCATTACCCCTGAACAATTCGGTATGCTCGAACAACTGTATCAGAACGAAGGCATTACACAGAAGAAGTTATCTGAACTCCACGGTAAAGATCAAACGAGTGTCGGCAAGACTTTGGAGCGGTTGGAACATAAGGATCTTATTATTCGAAGCACCGATCCTGTTGATCGGCGAGCCATCCTGCTGCGACTTTCCGAGGAGGGGAAAGAGCTTTATTTACAGGTAGTTCCTCTGATGAATGATATGGATCAGTCATTGAGGGAATTAATTACCCCGGAAGGGGCAGATCAACTTGCCGTATTACTCAACAAAATCTATCAAGGAATCTCCAGCTGATCCGTCAGCTGACTTTTTTTGCGGAGATACATGCATAGCCTATTATATGCTAGACTATTAATTTGCACCTGGAGCTATATCCAAGAAGGAGAGAAATTCATGTCTGTTTTTTCAGTATTAAAAGATTTTTTAAAGATTCTACAAACCAAGATCGGATTGGTCTTTGCGCTGGTCGTTCCATTGCTATTCACCATTGTCTGGTTAACGGGATACAACGGAGCAACTGATCGAGTGGACCAACTTAAAATAGGCACTATTAACTCCGACGGAGCGAATGGACAGAACATTGAAAAGATCATTCAGGAAACGGTTCCTTTCAAAACAGAAAACTATTCATCTCTTAAAGAAGCGGAGCAAGTCATGAATGATGGGGATATTGGCATGATCGTTAGCATTCCAGCCCAGTTCGCTGCGAACCTGGACAAAGGTGAAGGGCAATTAACGTATTATGTCAATCAGGCAGCTTCGGAAGTTTCCAGATCCATATTGGAAGGGTCGGCTGAAGGTATATCTTCCAGCGTAGGCGCTCAGCTATCAGGAATTGTTCAAAAAGAAGTGGTCACGACAAATGTGGTTAAGTCTAACAACATCACCAATTTTGCACTCAGCATGCTGCCCATGATCCTTGGTTTTATCACATATATCGCAGTGATGACCATGAATATTCAATTGAATCTGTCGACCATGATGCTTGGCCGCAAGTATGATCGATGGAAGATTTTCTGGGCAAGACAGCTTCTGTTATTGATTGTATGTATCGTAGCTCCTCTCATTATTACAAGTGTAGCCATGTTGTTTGTCACACCTGTCGCTTCCTTCTGGGAAATGTGGGGCTTCCATATTCTCGTATACATCGCCTGTGTATGTCTGACTCAAATGTCATTTGTATTATTTGGTGGATTAGGCGCACTGTTTAACGTAGCCATGATTCCTTTCCAGCTCATGACAGCAGGCAACATTATCGCCACCGAAATGCTCACACCGTTCTATCGTCACATTGGGGATTTCCTGCCTGCATCCAACGCTGTGCGGGGATACGTCCGACTCATCTATAGTGGAGCGTCAGTATCTTCAGTCGTGATCAATCTTATCTTGATAGCACTGGTTACATGGGGAATAACATGTGCACGTGTGGCTTTGCATAGAGCACCAGCACCCGGCGCAGCAACCACTAGCGCTCATTAAACCAAGTAAACCGTACCTGTACCGATAAGAAATATTTGATTATAAGTCGCCTAACAGGCGGCTTTTTTTGCTGATGAAAGTGATAAATTCTTTTTGGGTATAATCAATTTATTCAGTTCAAATGGCACACTCCATTTAATTCTTGGGTACGATTGACAACAGTAGATTGCAAATGTAACATTTAAATAGTAACAAACTAAAATATAATAACTAACGGAGGGATTTTCCATGGCTAAAGTAAATGTAGGCGAAGAGAATGCACAACCAATTGAACTGTATTACGAAGATCATGGCGCGGGAAAACCCATCATCCTGATTCATGGATGGCCTTTGAGTGGTCGATCTTGGGAGAAGCAAGTACCTGCCCTGATCGAAGCGGGCTACCGTGTTATCACGTATGACCGTCGTGGATTTGGTCAGTCTTCACAACCTTGGGAAGGTTATGACTATGATACATTTGCTTCAGATTTACATAAATTGATTTTGCACCTTGATCTGCGCGATGCTACACTGGTCGGATTCTCCATGGGTGGTGGCGAAGTAGCACGCTATGTCGGAACATACGGTACAGAGCGGGTTTCCAAAGCGGTATTTGCAGGCGCAGTTCCTCCATATCTGTATAAGACCGAAGACAATCCTCAAGGAGGATTGGATGATGCAACGATCGAAGAATTCCAAAATGGAGTAAAAGGCGATCGTCTAGCATTCCTGGATGGCTTTACGAACAACTTTTTCGCTGCAGGAGATCGTACAGACCTCGTGAGCGAACCATTCCGTATCTATAATCGGGATATTGCAGCTTTGGCTTCTCCTAAGGGTACTTTGGATTGTATTGCTGCCTTTGCTCTTACCGATTTCCGTCAGGATCTGGAGAAATTCAACATTCCAACACTCGTTATCCATGGTGATTCGGATGCTATCGTACCCCTTGAAGTTAGTGGACAACGTACCCACGAATCTATTCCAGGCAGCCGTCTTGTAGTGGTGGAAGGTGGACCACACGGCTTTAATGCGACTCACCCTGAAGCATTTAATGCAGCATTGATTGAATTTTTGCAGGGTTAAGCTGGATTGAGTTAACGTTTGAACAAAGTACGGAATGCAAACAAGCAGGGCACCCCATGTAAAGCGGGCGTCCTGCTTTTTCGATTTACACCACGTTGATTGCATGATGTTGTTCACGAGCGATTTGGGTCGCCTGAACCATATTGCGCAAGGAAGCGACCGTTTCTTCACGTCCGCGAGTTTTCAGACCGCAATCCGGATTAATCCAGAACAGCTTGGGATCCAGCACACGCAAGGCGCGCTCAATCATGTTTGTCATTTCTTCCACGCTTGGGATACGAGGACTGTGGATATCATACACACCGAGCCCTATGCCGAGTTTGTACGTATTTAATTCGAAGCTGTGAATCAGCTCCCCATGACTTCGTGATGTTTCAATAGAGATGACATCAGCGTCCATGGCTTCGATCGAATCGATCATGTCATGGAATTCGCAATAACACATATGAGTATGAATTTGAGTTGTTTCTTGCACCGTGCATGTGGAGATGCGGAAAGCTTTGACTGCCCAGGACAGATATTCGGCTTGCTGGTCTTGCTTGAGTGGTAGGCCTTCGCGAACAGCAGGCTCATCCACCTGAATCATACCGATGCCCGCCTGTTCAAGAGCTTCCACTTCCTGTCTGAGTGCATAAGCCAGCTGATAAGCAATGTGCTCGCGCGGGATATCATCCCGAACAAAAGACCAGTTCATAATGGTGATCGGTCCGGTCAGCATTCCTTTTACCGGATGCTGGGTCTTCGACTGGGCGTATTTGGTTTCTTCGACTGTCATTTCCTGAACAAAGGCTACATCCCCGAAAATGATCGGAGGTTTTACACACCGGGAACCATAGGATTGTACCCAGCCATACTGAGTGAAGGCAAATCCTGCGAGCTTCTCACCGAAGAATTCCACCATATCTGTGCGTTCAAACTCCCCGTGCACCAGCACATCCAGTCCGATATCTTCCTGAATTTGAATCCAGGCATCAATTTGCTCCCGAATAAACTGGCCATATTGCTCGTTGCTCAACTCACTCTTGCGCCACTGTTGACGAGCTTTGCGTACTTCAGCGGATTGGGGAAAACTGCCGATCGTTGTTGTCGGAAAAAGAGGCAGCTTCCATTTCTCCTGCTGAGCAATATGACGTTTAGCGAACGGAAGGGAGCGTGCCGGCTCTTGTAAACGGAGTGCTTCAACGGCCTTCTGCACATCGACACGATTACGTTCTTGTGACTGCTTAAGAGGCAGCAGCGCCTGATCTGCGTTATGGATTTCATCCAGGATGTCAGCATCCCTAGATGTGCATGCTTTTGTCAAAAGAACAATTTCCTTCAGCTTTTCATCTGCAAAGGCAAGAGAGTTCTTAAGCGCTGGTGCGAGTTTCGTCTCCCGTTCTGTAGTGACAGGCACATGCAAAAGGCTGCAGGACGACTGCACGATTACACGCTCAGGTGTTACCCGTTCAGTCAGCTCATCAAGCAGTACCCGTTTCTCTCGAAGTGAAGCCTTCCAAATTCCGCGACCGTCAATGATTCCTGCGCCCAAAACCTTATCATCCGGGAAGCCGTATGTCTTGATGGATTGCAGATTACCGGAGAGCCCTTGTGCAAAATCCAGCCCGATTCCTTGTACTGGAAGTGCAATGATGTCGGTATAATTCTCCACGGATTCAAAGTACGTTTGCAGCAAAATCTTCAAGTTAGGAACTTCGGCTGCAAACGTTCTATAGATGTGCTGGAGAAGCTGTACGTCATCCTGGCTTAATTGGGTAACCAGAACGGGTTCGTCAATCTGAACCCAATGAACACCTTCCTTTGCAAGCTCCCGAAGTACCTGAGTATAGAGCGGAAGCAAACGGTCCAGCCAAGCTGCAGTCTCGGATTTGTCATACCCTTTGGAGAGTTTCAGAAAGGTTAACGGTCCGACGATCACCGGCTTGCCTTCAATTCCGAGCTTCTCTTTGGCTTCGCGGTAAGCAATGAGAGGTTTATTTTCGGTAAGCGCCGGAGTGATATCATTCAGTTCAGGTACGATGTAGTGATAATTGGTGTTGAACCATTTCGTCATTTCGCTGGCTGCAGCATCCTTCGTGCCTCGTGCAATGCCATAATACACGGACAAAGGAACGGCACCGCCGTCATATGTAAATCGTTTTGGAACGATACCGAACATCACGGCCGTATCAAGAATGTGATCATAATAACTGAAGTCGTTGACTGGAATGAGATCGATTCCTTGGTCACGCAGTTTGCGCAAATGGTCTAACCGGATCTCCTGTAAACGGGTCTGAAACGCGGCTTCATCCAGTTTGCCCGACCAGAAGGCTTCGAGTGCTTTTTTCCATTCCCGATCTGCGCCAATCCGCGGGTAACCCAATACACTGCTTTTTGTCATCAACATAACCCCTCTTCAAATGTGTTACAGAAAAGTTATCACAGATATGAAGTTATAATGTAATTCCATTAAATTATATCTAGCTATAGCCTGAGGCTATATCAGAAGAGATCAGATAAGTTAGAAAGGAACTGGATGTTAATTCCATATGATATGATTACATAAATGCAAGTCATCGACTGGAGATATTGGAGGGATAGGATGAACATCGATCAAGAGACCCCGGAGAATATAAGAGAACGACTACAACGAGAAGAGAAGCAAGGTCGTGCTGTTGGTACGTTTAAGGATGGATTGGACCGTGCCCAATTGGGTAATCTGGGAGAACTGGCAAGCAGTCTGGGATGGATCGGTATAGGAGTGGTTATCGTAGTGATTATAGCTGTTTTTGTATGGTTGAAATAATTCACTTATACAAAACATCTATCGATGGAACAATTGACGCTGCCATCTGCAGGTGTTATTTTATACACATCTGGAATACCAATAAAACCAATAGAGTAAAGGGGATTTGCATATGTCGTTGGTTGTACAAGCGGCTGCTGAGGACGTACGCAGTGAGGATTCAGTACTGTTGATCCGGGAATTAAGCAGTGAGCTGGGCTTGTTGTACGGAGGTGATGGAACCGCAGGATTTCAACCTTCGGACGTCGAAAAGCCTCGTGCTGCCTTTATTGTTGCCAGACTTGATGGGCATCCGGTCGGGTGCGGAGCCATCAGGCCGCTGGATGATCAATCCGTTGAGGTTAAGCGCATGTACACAAGACCCGGATATCGTCGTAAAGGCGTTGCTCAAGCCATACTGGCTGAGGCCGAGCGTCTTGCTGTGGAGTTTGGCTATACCAATCTGAAGCTTCAGACGGGTCCGCTTCAGCCAGGAGCTGCAGCACTTTATGAAAGGGTAGGCTATTACAGCATTCCGATTTTCAGTGGCGACTGGGACAGGGTTTTGGCTTTTCAGAAAGACTTGGTACATGAGCGCGTGAATTGAAAAATAACAAAGCATAAACAATGTATAAATAAAGCACCTTCAAGGCTTCCATAACCTTGTCGTTCGACAAGTAGAGTCCAAGAAAGTGCTTTATTTTGGTTTGAAGACTATTATTGAATCGAACAAACGATGTGTATATAACGAACTGAATTAGTCCAGAAAAGACACAAGAGTCAAGTTAAACTAGATTCGATCTGGCTTACTGTTTTTCTTTTGCATTCAGTTCGGCAATGAGCTTGTCACCTTCAACATCCAGGTTAGGAAGTGAGCGATCCAGCCATTTTGGCAGCCACCAGGCTTTATCTCCGAAGAGAGACATAACTGCTGGAACCAGCGCCATCCGAACAACAAATGCATCAATCAGAATGCCCAAGGCCAAGGCGAATCCAATCTGCTTAATCATAATGTCATGCGTGAAAATAAAGCCTGCAAATACGGATACCATGATAATGGCCGCTGCAACGACAACGCGGCTTGCCATCTGATAACCATTCATTACACTTTGATTACCACGATTTCCGTGCACGTAGGATTCTCTCATGGAAGAAACAAGGAAGACCTGATAGTCCATGGCCAGACCGTAGAGAATCCCTGTTACCATGATTGGAATGAAGCTGAGCAGCGGACCGCCCGTGTCAAAGTCAAACAACGCCTTCGCCCAACCCCACTGGAATACGGCAGTAGTCAGACCAAACGTGGCCAGAATACTAAGCAAGAATCCAATCGTTGCCTTGATCGGAACCAGGATAGACCGGAAGACCAGGAGCAGAATGACCAGGGACAAAATAACGATGATACCGATATACACAGGGAACACCTCAGCAAGTTTGGCAGACATATCAATATTGACCGCCGTAAGTCCGGTAACACCAAGCTTCATATCGTGATTGACTGCAATGGTAGAGTCGGGAGAACGCAATTCTTCAACCAGCTGTTTGGTTGCCGTGTCTGTTGGACCGGAATCCGGAATGAGACTCAGAATGGCCATTTTGCCGTCTTCACTGACACCTGCCGGTGTTACAACCGAGACGTGTTCGAATTGCTGCAGATCCTGGGCGATGGCACCCAATGTTTGCAGGGATACGGTTTGGGAAGCGTCAGTAGGTTCGGCAACAATGAGCAGCGGACCGTTGAATCCCTCACCAAAACCTTTCGTAATGGCATCGTAACTTTGCCGTGCGGTCGTATCCAGGTTAGCCGTAGCGCCTGAAGGCATACCCAGTTCCATTTTGGCTACCGGGATCGCAGCCGTTCCCAGAACGACAATGACAGCTACAATGACAAGCCAGCGGAATTTAACGACACCAGAGATCCAGCGATTTGCAAATCCATTTGATTTTTTGTGTGCGTGGGACTGATTTTTCTCTCTTGCTTTACGAGAGCAGATGCGCTCACCCAGGAGACCCAGCAATGCCGGGAGAAGCGTAAGGGCAATTAGTACGCTAAACAGTACGGTAACCGATGCAACGATGGCCATCATGCTCAGGAAGGTGATACCAATCACCAGCATTCCACAAAGTGCAATGATCACCGTTAATCCAGCAAAGAACACGGCACTTCCTGCAGTTCCAACAGCTCTGCTGGCCGCTTCGCGTGCATTCAGGTTCTGGTCGAAAATAAGTCTCCGCTGACGATTGACGATGAATAATGCATAGTCAATACCAACGGCAAGCCCGATCATGAGAGCGAGTACAGGCGTAAAGGATGTCATGCTGACAAAGTTGGAAACAGCAAATGCTCCACCAACACCAGCTGCAACCCCAAACAGGGCAATGACAATCGGCAAACCTGCGGCAACGACTGAACCAAGCGTCATGAACAATACAATTGCCGCAATGATCAGCCCGTAGATCTCGTTGGTTCCAATCGGGATACCCACTTCTTTCAGGGAGTCACTTGGCAAAACCGAGATATTTGTACCTTGTCCAGCTTCGCTTACTGCACTAACAACCGAATCCGTGACACCCTTAGGCAGGGAGTTTTGTTGGACCGTGAATTGGAACTGGAACAATGCAACATCTCCAGCGTTTGAGATCAACACGCCTGGTACAGGCATTCCATCAATCATCAGTGGTCCATAAGGAGGCAGGCTGCTTGGATCTGCACTTTGCTCACCTGCTCCAGCTGTACTCTGACTGGCCTGTTCCTGCATGGCTGAGGCATCGGCGCCACTGGCAGCAGCCAACTCAGCAGGGTTAATGACATAATCCAGTTTGTAAACTTCACTTACTGCCTTACTGATGGCCGCCAAATTCTCAGGCGTATCCAAACGCTCGCCTTCAGGAATATTAAATATCACACTTCCCTGGCCGCCAGAGGCTTGAGGAAGCTCTTTTTCCAATTTGTCCAAGACGTTCTGGGATGCTGTCCCTTCGAGTTTAATGTCCGAGGAAACATGCACACCATTCAAGCCGAGCGCAGTTCCAACTACGCCAAGCACCAAAATCCAACCCAAAATAAAATACCACGGCTTATCATAAGCCGTTTTCCCCAGCCTGTAGAGTAATTTAGACATTGAATTGATTTCTCTCCTTCTATCTCTAGTGATCTAATGATCTAAAATCCATCTCGCAAATACGTAAACATAGAATCTATGTACTCATCGAATGAAATAGATTCTTCCTTATCTTCTGAAGGGAGCCCGGGTAGTTGTACTTGTACACTCCCATCCAGCATAGGGATAATTGCCGCACAAACGGCGCCAGCCAGAAAGTGATTATACCCCGCCGGGTAACGGTCTCCAAATAATTCACTTAACATCAATTTAGCACCGTTTTGCAAGCGGTTCAGCAGGGTGAGCGTATGAGGCATTAAGCTTGGATAGATCTTCGACAGTTCCAAAATCTGATAAATTCGTCGAAGAACTTCTTCAGTCAATTGCATCTTAATGAACTGATACATCACCTCAAGCGGTGTTGTATCCTCAGGCAGCTGACTGATCATTTCGAAGTATTCCTCCATTCTATGAAAGTGCTCACCGGCCATGACCACGGCTTCTTCCTTACAGGAAAAATGATTGGCAAACGTTCTTCGTGAGTATCCGGCACGCTGCACAACATCCTCAACCACAAATCCGTCCATTCCATGCTCTAATGCTAGTTGGAATGCAGCTTCAGATAGGGCACTTGCAGTCGCTTCCTTTTTAATGGCACGCAAGCTTTGTTTCAAATTATCTCACCTCCAGTTCCTACAATGATTTTGCGAATGGTTCTATCATATCAATTCATTGCCCAATGTGCAATTTTACCCAAAGGGAAATTATGCTCAGAAGGTAATTAAATCGATTTGTTTAATACTTTCGGATACTTCTGATTGAAGTTGGATGTGGACTTTAAAGGAAAAATACATTATGTTAATACTTAATGAAAGTATTTTTATAAGTGTGAGGAGGTGAAATTCATTACGAATAATATGATTACAAACAACACCATGCGAGTTAAGAAAATGAACCGGGAACTGGTGCGGCAAACGTTAAAAAAGATGGGGCAAGGCACGAAATCAATGGTCGCCGAGGCAACAGGGTTAAGTGTTGCGACCTGCCGGAGCATATTGTTAGAACTACTCGAAGCCGGTGAGCTCGTAGAACTGGATCTGGAAGAATCCAGCGGGGGCAGGCCAGCTCAAGTTTATAAATTTAATGAGAACTTTTCCTATATCGTCTGTCTAATTGTAAAAGCGGGTGTCCAATGCCACTCCGTCTCGTATTCCGTAACCAACTTGTATGGGGAGATTGTGGAGGAAGGCTATCAGGAAACGGAAAAGGATCAGATGAACGAAGTAGTCATCTATGAATTGATTGAAAGACTTATCGGTAAATTCCCCTTAATCCGAGCCGTTGGAATCGGTGTTCCGGGTGCAGTTAACCAAGGCGTTGTTAATGTGTCCGATATTCCACGTCTGGTTGGTGTTCCACTGGCTGCATACATACGAGGAAAATACGAGGTCGAAGTTATAGTTGAGAATGACATGAACTTAACCGTTTACGGGCTCTATCAGAAACAGGAGTACCAGGATGAGAAGTCCATTGTTGTTGCGACCTTTATTGAAGGCTCCTTACCGGGAGCTGGAATCATGATTGATGGGCATATTCACAGAGGGAATACCCAGTTCGCCGGAGAAATCGCTTTTTTGCCACTCGGCCTCTCGTATGATGAGCAGTTCAGGTTACTCCATGATCGGGAAACGTTCCATCCGCTGGCTGCACGCGCGGTATCAAGCCTGATTGCTGTGATGAACCCGGAAACCCTTGCTTTGACTGGCACGCTGGTACAACCGGAGGATGTCGAAATGATCCGGAACGAATGCCTGAAATATATACCGGAGATGCACATGCCACAGATTAAACTTTTGGATGAACCGGATGAGAATTATAAGTATGGCTTAATGACATTGACGATGGAAAGCCTCACATATTCGCTGCAGCTTGTCGAAAAGCGGAGGTAAGTATCGGCATATGAACTAGTACAGAATCGAAAGGGATGTTATGAAACCGATGAAAACAGAAAAAGAAAAAATGCTGGCTGGAGAGCTCTATAAAGGTTGGGACCCTGAATTGACGCGTGATCGCGCATACGCCAGACGGATGACCCGCATGTTTAATCAAAGTACCGAAGCTGATGAGGAACTTAAAACAGACATTTTGAAAAAATTGCTGGGATCAACTGGGGAACATCTAAGCATGGAGCCTAACATCCGGTTCGATTATGGCTACAATATCCATGTGGGCGACCACTTCTATACCAATTTTGATTGCACCATTTTGGATGTGTGTGAGGTGAGGATTGGCAGTCACTGCTTATTCGGGCCAGGTGTTCATATCTATACGGCAACACATCCGATCGATCCTTCCGAGAGAAATGAAGGGCCCGAATATGGTAAGCCGGTAACGATCGGAGATAACGTGTGGGTGGGCGGACGAGCCATTATTAATCCTGGAGTTACTATTGGCAATAATGTTGTCATTGCGTCCGGAGCCGTGGTAACCAAGGATGTTCCGGACAACGTGGTTGTTGGAGGGAATCCAGCCAAGGTGATCAAGGAAATCGAAGTTTCGCGGTAAAATCCTATACAGTAGTGAAAGACACGAAGGAATATCGGTTAAACAACTTGTTGATATCAGATTCGTGGAAGAGAGCTAAGTCTGCAATGGGATTCTAGAAACGAACCAAAGCCGATATGGAGACTAATCCATATCGGCTTTTTGTTATTTCCTAGACAGAAAGGATAACGAATCATTATTCATCTGATGTGAGAGCTTTTTTTGCATCTGGGCAATTGATTCAATCTTGTGTTAACATGTGCACTAACTAATCATAAACATCTTTAAAAAGGGGAACCCATGTCCATTCGAATAAAAATGCTGCTGTCTTTCACGGGCATGCTCGTTATAAGTCTTCTGTTCATCCTGCTAACGGCAAGTCTGTATACTATTGCGGCAACAGGGGATTTGCAGAGTTTTCGTGATATTTACAAGGTACACTATCAGATCAACCCCTTAACCGAACAGGGAGAATCGATCTTTCAAGAGATGAAGTTTATGGCCAAAAATGAACCAGACGAGCTGCAAAACAAGGTTTTGCTGCGTGAATACGACATGAAGCTTCGAGCCGAGAAGTCCGGGCTCTATGTCAGACGCGAGAACAGCCAGATCTTCGAATCGCTGACCTTCAATCAGCCTGAACTGAAGCAGGCACTGCCTGCCTATGATCTGAACAATTATCAGATACGCAGTACTTTCAATATTGGTGAACGCTTCTATGCGTATGCAAAGTTTGATTTTCAATATACAGATGGGGAACGGGGAAGCATCTTCGTTATTCGTGAGCGGAGTCCTTTTGCCGAACTGACCCGCAAGCTGCTGCCCGTAATGTCACTCCTGCTCATCGGGGTGCTCATTATTGCAAACCTGCTGTTGTTCCGCTGGATCACTCGAAGTTTCATTAAACCGCTGAATCAGTTGCGGAACTCCGCTGAGCAAATTAAGGAAGGTAATCTGTCCTTCAAGCTCCAGCTTAATTCCAATGACGAGGTTGGTCAGCTCAGTGAAGCGTTTGAGAGCATGCGGAATCAACTGCAGCGTTCCAATGACCTCAGGCAGCAGGATGAAGTGAATCGCAAAGAGCTCATCTCCAACATCTCGCATGATCTCCGGACACCGATCACCAACATTAAAGGCTATATTGAGGGGATTCGTGATGGGGTGGCGAATACTCCGGAGAAAATGGAAACATACGTAAACATCATTCATGCCAAAGCAGTTAGCATGGATAAGTTAGTGGACGAGCTATTCCTCTATTCGAAGCTCGATTTGAATCAGGAGCCTTTCCTGTTCAAAGAGGTAGACCTCGTTGATTTCCTGGAAGACAGCATTGAAGAGCTGAGATACGATCTGGAGGATAAAGGGGTAGAACTTAATTGGGACAATCAGGCTTCCGGTCCAGTCATGGCTTCTGTAGATCTCGACAAATTAAAACGTACTGTCGTTAATGTAGTTGATAATGCACTAAAGTATATGGAAAATGAACAAAAACGATTTGGCATTACGCTTCAAGCAGATGACGAATGGATTACGATGGCTTTTAAGGATAATGGCAAAGGGATACCGGAAGAGGCGCTGCCTCACATATTCGAACGCTTCTATCGGGCTGAACAATCTCGCAATTCCTCCACGGGGGGAAGTGGACTAGGGCTGGCAATCGCCCGCCAAATTATCGATGGACACGGAGGATTCATCTGGGCAGACAGTATACCTGGAGAAGGTACAATCATTTACATTCAATTGAAACGGCTCATGCACAAGGAGGACTAGCGGCAAGTGACAAGCATATTAATTATTGAAGACGAAACAACGATTGCCGAACTGGAACGGGATTATTTTGAACTTAACGGATTTTCTGTGGAGCTCTGCCATAACGGAGAAGAGGGTTTGAAGCTGGCTCTGGAAGGAGACTACAATTTGATCATTGTTGATCTGATGCTTCCGGGGCTCGACGGTTTCGAATGCTGCAGGCGTATCCGCGAGGTGAAGGAAGTACCGATTCTTGTTGTCTCCGCAAAAAAAGAGGAGATCGATAAGATCAGGACCTTCAACTTGGGCGTCGATGATTTTATTACAAAACCGTTCAGCCCAAGCGAGTTGGTTGCAAGGGCAAAGGCTCATCTAACCCGCTACGAGAGATTGCTCGGCAAGAGCAAACCGGTCGACCAGGATGAGATCCACATTCGCGGACTTCATATCGACAAGGGATCTCGGCGCGTTTTTATGAACGGCGAAGAGGTCGCAATTACAACCAAGGAATTCGATCTGCTCGTATTTTTGGCGAGTCATCCGAACCGTGTGTTCAGCAAATCCGATCTGTTCGAGCGGATTTGGGGCATGGATTCCAGCGGAGATATAGCCACAGTTACTGTTCATATTCGCAAGCTGCGCGGAAAGCTGGAGACAGATCCCAAAAATCCGGATTACATTGAAACCGTATGGGGTGCGGGTTACCGGTTTACCGTATAAGTTTCGAGAAAAATTAGCTTCAGTTTATATTTTGTTAATAATTTAGCCCTTAGGAGTTTCTTTTTGTCCTCTATTCTATAGATACAGGCAAGAACAACCTATAGAGGAGGAATTCAATCATGAATCCGACAACCCGAAAAATTGCTACATTTCTAACCATATCTGCATTAGGTACAGCAGTATTCCCGCTTGCTGCGAACCAAGTACATGCAGCTACATACGTTACCAACGTTGCCGCAACAACGGTACAGCTTAGCAGTCAGCAGATTGAGGCTGCCATCAAGGAATTGAACGGCTTGGGGATCATGAACGGTTATGCCGATCAATCCATGGGTGAACAAAGAGCCATCACCCGCGCGGAACTAGCTTCACTGGTGTACAAAACCTTCAGTCTCGAGAACAAGACGGGAGAAAGTGCAGAATTAACCGACGTTAATCCGGCTGCATGGTATGCGCCTTATGCAACGAAGCTCGTTGAACTGGGCATCATGGAGGCAAACGAGGGGCAATTCAATCCGCAAATCCAAGTATCCGATGCAGAACTTGAGCAGGTTGTATCCAAAGCGATGCAGCGTGACGTGAAATCCGTTCACCATTGGATGAGCACGTTCTATGCCGAGAACGGGGCGTCTACTCGCGGCGAAACAGCGGTACTGCTCAATACGGCACGCAAGGCCATTCCTTCCGAGCAGGCTCAGATTGAGAGTGTCAGATCGCTGAATGCCATTACGTTAATCGTGACTTTTGATAAACCACTCACGGCAGCAGATGAAGTATTTGCCAAAGCGCAAACGGACTTTGCGCTCAGCGGCGGATTGACGTTAACCAATATGCCTCGCCTGAAAACAGGATCAATTGCAACATACATCGTTCCAACGTCTGTTCAGAAAGCTGGTGAGGTGTATACCCTCACTTATAAAGGCCAGGATGCGGGTTCCTTCGAAGGCAGCGGAACGAAGTTAAATATGACGAAGGTTAGTCAAGTAACGAACGATACGTTCGAAATTGAAGCATTGAAGGAAAACGGTGTAGTCGATTACGGTTATATCATTTCAGCTTACAGCGGTGGTCGAGGGGCAAATGCATTTGTGCTGAATGACCAGGAACAAGCGGGAGGACAAACGTATCAAATTATCTCTTCCATGCAGGCAAGACAAGTTATGATTACGCCTGAAGGCGGAGAACCGATTGTTGCCAGATATGTTCCGTTCACGCAATCAACAGACGGCAAACAAGAACCGAAGTTCCGATTGCCTGAAGGACAATCGCTGCAATCCGGTGTCCAATATACGGTATCTTCTGACTGGGCGAATATCGATAATGCTACATTCACTGCACAGTCGTTTGATGCGCTGCAAGTTGCAAGTGCTCAGGCGGTGAGTGAAACTTCCATTGAAGTTACTCTTGCACAAGATCCTGGGGATGAGCTGTTTTCGGGCCGAAGTGTAACGTTAACCTCCCCGAGCGGTGACACCCTGACGGCAACATATAAATACTCAAGCCGGAAAGGTGCAACAGGAGTTTTCGACCTCGTTAACGATGGCAAGTTAATCCCAGGCACTACCTATGAGATCAGCCCCGTTGGGGATTGGAGTGTCGCTTCATCGGTTACAGTAACGCTGCAATAAGGAGGCAATATGAGCAAGTTGCTTTTAATGGCTATTTTAATCAGCAGTGTGTTCATCGTCCAAGGCTGTGCACCGGCAGTAGAAAATAACTCTACGGTGGAGGAGCAGGCAGCTTCACTGAACGAACAGCTCCTAACGGCAGCGGAGGAATCAGACCCCCAGAAGATCAAAAGAGTGCTTCAAGAGGGTGCGGATATCAATGCTCAAGATGAGGGAGGAAGAACCGCTGCCATGATTGCGACCTACAACAATGATCTGGCATCGGCTCAAATACTGATCGAAGCTGGTGCAGATGTTAATATACAGGACGATATGGAGAACAACCCGTTTCTGTACGCTGGCGCAGAAGGGTATCTGGATATATTGAAGCTCACGATTGAGGCGGGTGCAGATCCAGCGATGACGAATCGCTATGGAGGAACAGCACTGATTCCCGCTTCAGAGCACGGATATGTGGATGTAGTACGTGAGCTTCTCACTCAAACTTCTGTGGATGTGAATCATGTCAATCAATTGGGCTGGACGGCATTGCTGGAAGCGATCATTCTGAACGATGGGAATGAACACCAGCAAGAAACGATCCAGCTACTCATTGACCATGGCGCAGATGTGAACCTTGCGGATAGTGATGGTTTGTCACCTTTGAGCCATGCCAAGAAGAAAGGGTTCAGGGAAATCGAAGAGATTTTGCTTCAGGCTGGTGCGAAATAGAGTGTGAATTGGATCTTTAATAGGATGAAAAGAAACACCCACCCTAGAAACGTAGAATGTTGATTATCTATTGTGCATATGATTTGTAGAAGAAGTCGCCGATATGGCGGCTTTCTTTGTTTTAGGGAAAAGAAGTTCAGGCGAAGAACCGATGAAATGTAATCCGGACAACTCGTTTTCAGGGCTTCAAAATCGTAAATGCAGACTGATTTATAGTACTGTTTATCCCCTGGATTATATAAATCTATCTTTATTGGTGTAATTTGGTTTATCATAGGAATGGATGAGGTTTTGCGGTGTTGAATTTCAGGTGAGAAAGGAAACAAGGTATGGAACAAACCTATAAAACGATTTATCCCAGGGCGAAAGTCAATCTGATTGCCATGTCCATGTTGCAAATTTATCTATTTGTTAATCTCAATAGGAGCGATGAAAGATGGCCTACGCTGGTATACTCGTTTATGACCATATACGTTTTGACTTATATCATTGTGCTGTTAAAAATGTTATTTACGAAACTGACGTTTACGTTCGGAACAGAGTATGTTGTTTCCTCGAAGGGAAAGAAATTCGAAGCTTCTCAAATCAAGTGCATCTATATAAACTATGACAGAATTGGTTTTAAACTATATGGTCGGTATCTAGTGCCGATGGATTTATGTTTTTATTTTGATGAAAACGAGGAGTACGTAGGGTTGCAGCAGCTGCACCAATGGGCACAGCACAATAAGATAGAAGTGAAAAGGAAATTCTTTCAGGCATGGACGTAGTATTCAGTTCAATAAGAACTGGACAATCCGTAAGGGAGAGATTAAATCAATCGTGA
Organism: Paenibacillus pabuli; assembly: GCF_039831995.1. NCBI lineage: Bacteria > Bacillati > Bacillota > Bacilli > Caryophanales > Paenibacillaceae > Paenibacillus > Paenibacillus pabuli. Next base: position 1,092,297 of record NZ_JBDOIO010000003.1, on the reverse strand, counting down.
TAACGCTCAGAAAGATTACATTGGATAACCGACGTGTCATATTTAACCTGGAGGTAGCAGAAGAGCAACAAAAATATGTTGCTTCCAATCTTTCGAGTGTAGCCTCGTGTTTTGTTTTAGCGACCAATGGAGGTTCACCTTTTCCATTTGCAATCTACGCAGATGAACAACCTGTTGGGTTTGTAATGATTACGTATGGAATTACCGGTTATGATCTTCCCAAAATTGCTGACAATAACTACTGCATTTTACGGCTCATGATTGACAAGCAGCACCAGAATAAAGGATATGGCCGTGAAGCAATGAAGGAGGTAATTGAATTCATTCGTACTTTTCCGGCTGGTCCAGCCAAACTTTGTTGGATTCCATATAGCCCAGATAACCTGGCTGCGAAGAAGTTATATGAGAGCTTAGGCTTCAACGAGAACAGTGAAGTTTGCCACGGCGAGATTGTAACCGTATTAGAACTCTGAAATACTCATATAAAAATAAAACCATGACAGTCCTAATGTCATGGTTTTTCTCATGGTTGGAGGAATAGTAAGCTACCATTTACCGATAAAAATCAGTTTATAATGGAAAGTTACCTATTTCCAGTACATCATCTTACCTATAATTAACTATATAGGATCATAGCCTACTTAAAGAGGAGAAAATACATGAAGGATTTTTTTCGTTATGACTCGATGAAAGACAGAAATGCTCTGCTGGATAGAGCCAGAAATGTCGCTCTATCTGCATTACAGCAGTATGATTTGGCGTGGGAACGCATCCAGTATATTCAATTGTCGGATACGATTACTTACAAAGTTGAAACAAATACATCTGATTCTTATTTGCTTCGGATTCATTCCGATCGTTGGAGTAAGGAAGAAATACAATCAGAACTTATATTTCTTCAATCCTTGAATGCAGTGGATGAAATTCTTGTCCCCGTGGGGATCGTCTCTCTTACAGGTTCTCATGTATTAGAGGTTGATACGATTGAGGGTTATAGAAAACCGTATGTGACGGTGATGAAGTGGGTGGAAGGAGAGCATGTAAAGGGTGAGATTACGGGAGCTCTTGTTTCTAGAATGGGATCGATGATGGGAAAGCTGCATGAAGCAGTTTCCGGCTTAAACTTGCCTCCCAACTTTGTACGCCCCGTTTGGGGAGCAGACTCTTTTAGAGGTGAGATAGCGAAGCTTGAGCGTTATTATACACGATTTTTGTCGGATCAAGCCTGGACGGAATATCAGCATGCTGTCGAGAAAATATTAAGTACTCTTTCTGGTATGGAGAAAAATGGTCAAAACTACGGAATAATTCATGCTGATTTGCATGCCGATAATATCGTTTTCAAAGATGATCTACCGTATCCAATAGATTTCGGAAGATGTGGCTTTGGCTATTTTCTCTATGATCTGGCAGGCAGTTTATTGGGTCTTTATCCCAGAGAACGAATGACCTTCATCCAAGGTTACGAGAACGTGAGAAGACTGGGAACAGATTATATTCGAGACTTGGAATGTTTCTTCATTATGTTCATGATTGAAACCTACTGTCATCACGCATCTAACCCCGAAGAGAGCACAAGATTAATGGATGAACAACCTTATGCTCAAGCATACATTAGAGAATTTTTAAAAGGGAATCCTTTTTTGTTTGTTCCGATTGAACCGGAGGACATGGATAAGGTTCAACAGTGAATTTGAAATTAAGAAATCATGGAATCCCTTGATACGAGTTATGGTTGATTCTTCACTCCCCATTCACATAACTCCTCCATAATCGGTAGCAGGCTCTCTGCTTTGGCGGTGAGACTGTACTCGACTTTGGGAGGGACTTGTGGATATTCCTTCCGGCTCACCAGACCATCTGCTTCCAATTCTTTAAGTTGTGAACTTAACATTTTGTACGTAATCGCTCCAATCTGCCTCTTTAGATCATTGAATCGAACGGTTTGACCTTCAGCCAAGAGGTAGAGGATCACCATTTTCCATTTACCCCCGATTACAGACACCGTATAACCAAAGGGGGTATCCTGGATGTTCTTCACTTTACCTTTATATTCAGCCATGCTCATATGTACACTATCCTTCCGGGTAGTACCTATCATTAAAGTGCGTACTACGATATTATTCTCGTTCAGTTTATACTAGCCTTACTTTCAAGTAAAGGAGAGTATCGCATGTCTACAAAAACAATACGCCTGCTAATGCCACAGTGGCAAGGAGGCAATAATCCTAACTATTCTTTTGGTGCCGAACTTCTAGCCTGGCTGGCTCCAGATAATGATCAACCACTCATTAAAGTCCCTGTTCAACCTTATGATGGAACTCCACTTGTGAACGAGAACGGCATGAATGGAAGAACACAACTAATAGAACAACTGGAGGCTGCCGAGCATATCATCCAGGCTCACAAGCCGGATCGCATTATTATGTTTGGAGGCGACTGCTTGGTCGAACAGGCTCCTTTTGCCTATCTTAACGAACGATATGGTGGCGACCTCGGGTTAATTTGGATTGATGCACACAGTGATTTAGTTCGATATGTTGGCTATGATAACGGACATACGCTACCACTCGGGAATCTTCTGGGTGAGGGAGATGAGGAGTTCTCGAGCCATGTGAAGGTTCCTCTGAAGCCCGAAAATATCTTTATGGCGGGATTGGCCGTTCCTACGGAGCAAGAAGCAAAAGTTATCTCGGAAGCATTCGAAAGAATGGGTGTGTATTCGAAGGAATCGGACACGGAAGTCATTCAAAGACTGGGGATCAAAACAGCTGGAACAGAGGAGCTATCCAATAATCCAGATGCGATCAAAAAATGGATTAGAGAAAGTAATATCAAACACCTGGCGATTCACCTCGATTTGGACGTACTGGATCCCCAAAAATTTCGCTCATTGCTGTTTGCTAACCCTGACGAGCCGTATGTTTTCTCACCTGCGGGAACCATGCAATTACCTAAGCTTCTGCATTTGATTAAGGAGCTGTCGGAAGAAACGGAGGTCGTGGGCCTGGGCATAACCGAGCATATGCCGTGGGACGCGATTTATATAAGAAATCTGCTCAGCGAGATACCGATATTAAATACGTAAATGAAAAAGATTCAAACTTGATGTGGCTAACATTTCCCCGGAATATTTGATACTATTTAGGTAGTCTGAATCAATAGGAGAGAGATCTAAGAAAGGCAGGCTATCTATGAATCTTATATTTCCGCAAGTTAGCACATTAGAAGAAATCGCTGAATTGTCCCGATTGGCCGCCGAGATTTGGCAGGAGTATTACGTATCCATCATTACGCTTGAACAGATTGATTACATGATCCAAAAATACCAATCTGAATCAGCCATAACAGAACAAATTCATGAGCAGGGTTATGAATATTACTTCATTCAACGTGAAGAAACGCCTGTCGGCTACATGTCTGTAAGAGTAGAGGAAGATAAAATGTTCCTGAGTAAATTTTACATCGGCAAGGAACACAGGGGCCAAGGCTACGCCAGCCTAGCGTTTGCTTTTCTGGAGAAGCTATGTATGGAACGAGGTATTCATCTGATCTGGTTAACTGTCAATCGTCATAACGAATCAAGTATTGCTGTCTATGAGAAAAAAGGATTCCGAACTGTCCGGGAACAGGTTGCGGATATCGGCAATGGTTTTGTAATGGATGATTTTATTATGGAAAAGGCAATCCACATTTCTTAAACGAAAGATTCAGGTAAGTACAATATGATGAGACAGATGGTGAATAATTTTTTGATCATCATGAGCAATGAAGTCGCTGTTATAGCGGCTTTTTTTATTTAATAAAACACGGAACTGAAAATAGTTATATAAATGAAAGCCCTTTCTTCATTCTATGATATACTACGTTGTAACTGACATACCATGAATAACGAAGAGATTTTCCAGCAGGTTATCCTCTCACTTTCACGCGCAAAGGAGATGTCTTGATGTTTAATGTTCTTGTTGTGGATGATGAGTGTGTTCAAAGAGAAGGAATCAAGGAATTGATCGCACGTTATGGCTTTCCTTTTCACATCATGGAAGCGGAGAACGGAAAGAAAGCAGAGCAGCTATTGGTACGAAATACGATTGATATTCTGATTACCGATGTTAAAATGCCACTCATGGACGGACTGGAACTTAGCAAGATCGCACGCAAAACGCAGCAGAATATAGATATTGTCATTTGCAGCGGATACGATGAGTTTGAATACGCGCGTAGTGCGATTCGGTTGGGTGTCGTCAATTATCTGCTCAAACCGCTTGTGAAGGAAGAGTTTCTGCAAGTGATGGTGGATATTACGAAGATGAGTCCGTACGCTGGGAAGCCTGAGCCTGAAACCATGGAAATGAGGGTGATCCGGCAGGTTAAGGACTATGTGAAGGATAATCATCAGAAAGATATCTCTCTAACAGAAGCAGCTCACGATGTGTATCTGTCTCCTGGATATTTAAGCATCCTGTTTAAGAAAGAAACCGGAGAGAACTTCTCCAAATATTTGACGGATTACCGCTTGAGCCGTGCAAGCCATCTGCTTGCTCACTCTAATATGAAGATTAATGATGTTGCGATGGCTGTAGGCATTGACAACCATTCTTATTTTGCCAAGCTGTTCAAAAACAAGTTCGGCGTTAGTCCGTTACAGTTCAGAGAGTGCGGGGTGCTTCATGATCGGGTGGATCAAGAGCAGGTTCAATGATATCAGGTTCCGCAATAAATTATTACTATCTCATCTCGTTATTGCCCTCATTCCGATTCTTCTGCTTGGGCTGCTCTCCTTCATTCAATCCTATCGTATTCAGATGAAAGAGCTGCGAAGCGAAGCTGAAGCGAGCTTGGAGCAGGCAGCCAGCATTATGGATTACAAAATCAATCGCTACAATACGCTAAGTGAGTTTATGGTACTTAATCGAGATTTCTCGCAGATATTCACCAAAGACTATGATGAAAATTATTATCAGATGTACCTGGATTTTCGTGACATTATGGAGCCCATGATCTCAAACATCAAATTGATGGACGATGATATTGAAGGAATCACCTTCTATACCTCCGGAGAACTGCTCGGAATTCGCAATAACATTTTGCCCATAGGGGAGCTCAGGAGCAAAACATGGTACGACGGTTTCCGGGGCAGGCGCTGGATTGTGGATGGGGAGAAGCTCTATCTGGTTCAGGAACTGATCAGCAATCCAAAAGACAGCAACTTCATGGTCATATCCATACAGCATGACAGCATATTTGGGGATTTGGATAATCTGTCTGAGCACATATCCGTTCAAATCGAAGCCCAGGATCAACAAATCATTTTTCAGGAAAACAGAGAGCAGAATGCTGCAGCCGAAGTGGTAAAAAGGGAGCAGGGTGACCTGAGTTTGAGCCGATCCCTTGCCAGTAATGGCTGGACGATCCATTATAGTTTGCTAAATACCAATGCGTATGCGAATGCGATGAGCATTTTTCAAATTACGCTGTTTGTCATTATCCTCAGTCTGATCATTACTTTTCTGCTGATATATATCATCTCCAATAACTTTACCCGCCGAATTCTTCGTCTCAAGACGAAGGTCGACAAGGTGGAACGAAACAATCTGGACGTGATCATACAGAGTTCATCCCGTGATGAATTTGGTGAGCTGACAAACGGTATCGGTAAGATGCTCAGAAGGATCAACAGTCTGATCGCTCAGGTGTATCATGCTGAGATCGCCAAGAAGGAAAGCGAATATAACAGACTGATCAGCCAAATTAATCCTCACTTTCTGTATAATACACTCTCATTTATCCGGTGGAGGGCCGAGAAGAAGTCAGATATTGAAACAAGTTATATGGTATCGGCATTAGCCCGCTTCTACAGAACGACATTGAACCAAGGGAGACATATGACCACGATTGAAGCTGAAATCCAGCATATTAAGGCATACCTGGATTTGCAGCTTATTATGAACGATGGTCTGTTTGATGTGGATTACGATATTGACGAAGAGGCATTGCAAGCGAAGGTGATTCATTTTGTTTTACAGCCCATTGTTGAAAATGCCATTAAACACGGCTTTGTTGAAGCAGCAGCGACGGATTACTGCTTGCTGATTACAATTGGACGAGTGAGCGAAGGCATAAAATTAGCCGTTACCGATAACGGCGTAGGCATGACGCCTCAGCAGATCACTCGGTTGCTAACCAGTGAGAATGGGGGTTGCGGCGTACGTAACGTGAATGACCGAATCAAGCTGTACTACGGACAGGATTATGGACTCGTCATTCGGAGTGAACCTGGTCACGGAACAGAAGTGTCTATGGTGATTCCGGCCTCTTCAACGTAAACAATAGTTAAACCAATATAAAACGTTACGAAGTGAAGGCGGTTGCTGCGGCAGCCGCTTATTTGGTTTCCTCACAAGGTAACTACTCTGTCTGAAGGAAGATGGAGGTCATGAAAAAAGTAATACATATCCGAAAAAAATTGCATATACGTCAAAATTGAAAACGCATACAATTTGGTTATCAAGCAAATCAAATAAAGGGGATGACAGGATGAACAAACGCAGTAAGATCGCTTCACTGCTGATTGCCAGTATGGCGCTGGTTGTATTCAGCGGCTGCAGCGGGGGAAACAGTGATAACGCTCAGCCTCAGATATCGGAGCAGGACTACGAACCTTACGGCAAATATGAGACACCCGTCGAATTTACTATAGGTCGTAATACCAACCATGTGAATAACTTGCCTCCCGGCGATACCATTGAGGACAATTTGGCCACACGTTATGTAGAAGATCGGGTGAACGTCAAGGCCAAGGTGGCTTGGGAAACGGACGACATGGATCAGAAGCTGTCCTTATCCATGACCACGGGTGATCTGCCTGATGTTATGCTGGTCAGCCGTGAGATATTTAACCAGTTAGTTGACAATGATCTGATTGCCGATATGACAGAGGTTTACGAGAAAACAGCATCCGAAGGTGTGAAGAGCATCTATGGCTCCTACGGAGACTTGCTGCTGGATCAGGTTAAGGTAGACGGCAAAATCATGGGGCTTCCGATGACGAACATTGGTAATCAGCATCAATTGCTGTGGGTCCGGAAAGATTGGGTGGATAAGGTCGGCGCGAAGCTTCCGGAATCTGCTGAGGATGTATGGAATCTCGCCAGAACATTCGTGGAGAAGGACGTATCTGGCACAGGCAAGACGGTGGGCATGGTGATGGATTCCAATGCGATGAACTTTACACCAATATATGCGGCCCATGGTGCGTTTCCAATGAACTGGATCGAGAAAGATGGCCAGGTGGTATACGGATCCGTTCAGCCAGAGATGAAGCAAGCGCTGGCAGAGGTTAGTGCCATGTATAAGGAAGGCTTGATTGATAAACAATTTGCTGTCCGGTCGAGTGAAGAGAAAGAGGCACTGGTGATCAACGGACAGGCGGGCATGGTTTTTAATCCATGGTGGATCGGCTATACCAACTACAAAGATTCCATCAAACAAGATCCGGATGCAGTTTGGGTTGCAGTATCGGCACCACTGGACGATAACGGCAAGTTCAGAACGATACGGCAGGATCCGGTAGGAGGCGGTATTGTTGTAGTAAACAAGAACTTTGCCCACCCTGAAGCGATTATGAAGTCAGTCAACCTCACAACGGATTTCCTCTATGCCTTAACTGAGGATGCGATCAATTACAAAAAGGAACATCCCGATGAGATGCTGACTGATGCGAGCCGCTGGAACAATGATCCAACACAGATTCCGATGCAAGTCGATTATGACGATGTGTTGAAGCGGTATTACGAAGATTTAATGAAAGCTGATGAGACCGGAGATGCTTCCTCTGTTCAGGAAGACCGGGTCGTCTCATTCAAGGCCTATCAGGAATTCAAGGAGAAAGGGAATGCCGTTGACGTAAACACATACGGCGAATACCTCTCACGGATTGAGGGACAGCGTGAGGCGAATAATCCCAATCTGGAAGTCACTCCTGCAGGCTTTTATGGGACAACAGAGACCATGAAGCTGAAGTGGGCGAACCTGCAGAAGCTCGAAGAGGAAACAATCCTCAAAATTATTATGGGGCAAGCTTCTATTGACGAATTTGATACGTTTGTCGACACATGGAAACGGACGGGTGGAGACGAAATTACTGAGGAAGTCAACGAAATGAGCAAAAGGTAAAATAGCCGGATTGTAGTAGAAGCGTAATATAGCGGAAGCCTGATGCTGGACTTCCGCATGCGCTTTTACCGATAAGACCTGCCTACAGGAGGCAGGATGGAGGTGAAACGGGCAATGGCACAAGCGGAGGCGACGATACATCCAAAGACGGAAGTAAGTTACCCAGGCAAAAAGAAACGTAAGCGATTTGATGAAATGACCTACCATTTTATGCTGCTGCCCGGCATGGTCATGCTGTTCATTTTCTCCATAGTGCCCATGTTTGGCGTAATCATAGCCTTCCAGAAGTTCATTCCTGCCAAAGGTATATTCGGTTCCAAATGGGCAGGACTTAGTAACTTCACTTATATGTTTCAACTGCCGGACGCGAAGCAGATATTTGTAAATACGCTGGTGATTGCGGTCGGGAAAATTGTGCTGGGATTAATTGTCCCAATCGTTTTTGCCCTTCTGCTTAATGAGGTGCGTCTGAAAGTGTTCAAGAGTTCGATTCAAACCATTGTGTACTTACCTCACTTTATGTCTTGGGTTGTCCTGGGTACGATGCTGACCATGATATTTTCCTTTGACGGCATGATAAATAATTTCCTTGAAATTCTCGGTTTGGAGCGCATTATGTTTTTGGCGAGCAATGATTGGTTCAGGCCTCTGTTAATCGTAACAGATACCTGGAAGGAGTTTGGTTACGGAACCATTGTCTATCTGGCTGCATTAACGGCGATTAACCCTGCCTTGTACGAATCCGCTGCAATGGACGGTGCGAATCGCTGGAAACAGACTTTAAACATCACGCTCCCGGGAATGTTCCCAACCATTATCCTTCTGGGTACGCTGAGCCTTGGGAATGTGCTCAATGCAGGATTCGATCAGGTATTCAACCTGTATAATCCACTTGTATATGAAACGGGTGATATCATTGATACCTTCGTGTACCGCATGGGTCTGATTAACATGCAGTATTCATTCGCGACGGCCATTGGTTTGATGAAATCGGTTATCAGCTTTGTTCTGATCGTCATCTCGTACCGGCTGGCTTCGAAGTATGCGGGGTACAGAATCTTCTAGGAGGGTTAGCATGATTCAATCCAAAACACTCGGTTCCAGGTTATCCCGCCTGTTGATTATGTTCACGTTGATCCTGATCACATTCATGTCCCTGGCTCCGATCGTAAATACGATTATGGTCTCCGTCAGCAGCAGTACGGCTGTTAATGCCGGCCGGGTCTACTTTTTTCCAGTGGAACTGAACTTCTCTTCCTACGCACAGATTTTGAAAGATACGAAGTTCTGGAATGCTTTTCTGATATCGGTTGAACGGGTGCTGCTGGGCGGTGCAATTAATATGATTCTGACCATCCTTATGGCCTATCCGTTGTCACGGAGCGTCACACAGTTCAGATCACGGAACACATACATGTGGATAATTGTATTTACGATGCTATTCAGCGGGGGGATTGTTCCATGGTACATGGTGATTAGCAAGCTCGGATTGATCAACAGCATATGGGCGTTGATTCTGCCGGGTGCGGTTCCTGTATTCAATGTAATTCTTCTCATGAACTTCTTCAAGGGAATTCCCAAGGAACTCGAAGAGGCTGCATTTATTGACGGCGCGGGTCCAATGAAAATTTTGCTCAAAATCTTCATTCCGATCTCGATGCCAAGTCTGGCGACCATTATGTTATTTGTCATCGTTGGACACTGGAATAACTTCTTTGACGGCATCATTCTGATCAATGACAGCTCCAAAATACCGCTCCAGACTTATCTGCAGCAGCTCAGTCTTACACGAGACCAAATGCAAAATCTCTCCGTTGAACAGCTACAGCAATATAATAAAATTTCTAACACCACATTGAATTCTGCCAAGATTTTGGTCTCCATGATCCCGATATTACTGATTTACCCTTTTTTACAGCGTTATTTGATCCACGGAATTGTTCTCGGTGCAGTGAAAGAATAATAATCGGATGACTAAGAAGGGATGGAATAAGATGAGAAAAAAGAAAATCATTAGCCTGACGGTTGTACTCAGTATTATTTTGGTAACCACCATGGGTGCCAGCGGTGGAGGCAAAAATCAATATACCCGACAAGCGCAGTGGGCACAAGAGAAGCTTCATGAGTACTACTGGAACGATGAAGCAAAAATGATGAATAACGCTTATCCATCGACAACGGAAGGAGAACAGGCTCTGAATTACTGGTGGAAAGCTCATGCGGTTGATGCACTGGTAGACGGATATGAACGGACAGGAGACGAAACGTACACGGAACGTGCGGAACAACTGGTTCGCAGTATTATTGAACACAATGGTTCGCTTCATAATGAGTTCTACGATGATATGGAATGGCTGGCCCTTGCCGCTCTTCGGCTCTATGATGCGACAGGCAGTGAAGAGATGAAAGGCTACGTGCTTGCTCTCTGGGAAGACATTAAGACAGCCTGGTGGGAAGATGATCTGGGCGGCATGGCGTGGAAGAAGGATCAACGGTATAACCGTAATGCATGTTCAAGCGGACCAGCTTCCATCCTGGCAGCAAGATTGTATGAGCGATTCGGCGATCCTCAGGACTTGGAATGGGCGCAAAAAATATATGAATGGGAGAAACGGTATCTCGTAAATCCGGAGACGGGACTCGTCGCAGATGGCCTGGTGCTGCGTGAGGACGGCACGCTTGATGTGAATGAAGACTGGATCTTCACATACAACCAAGGCACGTTCATTGGTGCCGGAGTGGAACTCTACCGCATTACGGGAGATCAGGTGTATTTGCAAGATGCGGAGAAGACAGCAGCAGGTTCCCTGAAGACTTTGACGAATGAGAAGACGGGAATTTTCAAAGAGGACGGGGATGGCGATGGCGCTTTGTTCAAAGGCATATTGATTCGTTACATGGCTGAGCTGTATGACATCGGGCACAACAAGAGTCTGAAGAAAGCGATCTACCGCAATGCTGATGCGTTACTGAAAGGCAGTCGGAAAAACGGATTATTCGGTCAGGCGTGGGGTCAACCGGCCCAGAACCCACTCCACCTTACTGCACAGCTCAGTGGTGTCTTTCTGCTGGAGGCCGCTGCGGAATTGGAGTCAGGCAAACCTTCCAAGCCAGTTAAGCCAAGAAGATAGGAACACTTAGAATACATGGATTGCACGGATTATGATTTCATAGAGCATAAGGGGATGGGGAAATGCATTATGATACAGAACTTCCAGAGGCGATCAGACGCTTAACGGACGCGGTGCGCGGGAAGCAACCCGAAAGAACAGCGGACATGTTTGAACGGTGTTTGGCTAACACTTGGAAGACCACATTGAAACGGAAGGATGATGGCACAACGTTTGTTATTACAGGGGATATTCCTGCCATGTGGCTTCGCGATTCTGCGGCGCAGGTAAGACCATTCCTGGTCCTTGCGGAAGATCCGGAAATCCGTGACATGATTCAAGGGGTGGTACGGCGCCAATTCGATTATATTTTGCGAGATCCCTATGCGAATGCATTTAACGATTCTCCCAGTGGTGCAGGGCACCAGAAGGATGTAACCGATATGAGTCCGTGGGTATGGGAAAGGAAATACGAGATCGATTCACTGTGTTATCCGATTCAGCTCAGTTATTTGTTGTGGAAGAATGCCGGGAGTTCGGACCATTTGGATGAAAACTTTCGTACAGGAGTACACCAGATAATCGCATTATGGAAAAGGGAGCAGAGGCATGAATCTGATTCAACGTATACGTTTGAACGCTTCAATTGTCCAGAATCGGATACATTAGTTCGGAATGGTAAAGGATCAGAAACAGGATACACCGGGATGACCTGGTCCGGCTTTAGGCCTAGTGATGACGCATGTATGTACGGGTATTTGGTTCCATCTAATATGTTTGCTGTTGTTGTGCTTCATTATGTAAAGGAAATAGCGCAAGAAGTCTTTAGGGATCAGGAGCTTGCAGAAGAAGCAGAGAAACTTGCAGTACAGATCGATAAAGGCATTCACGAGTATGGCATATTAGTAGATGAAGAATGTGGACCTATCTATGCATATGAAGTTGACGGACTAGGGGCTGCCAATTTGATGGATGACGCCAATGTCCCTAGCTTGCTATCCCTTCCTTATCTGGGGTATACGACTGCAGATGATCCAGTCTATATGAATACGCGAAAATTCATCTTGAGCAAGCGTAATCCATACTATTACCAGGGAAAGTCGGCTTCTGGAATTGGTAGTCCACATACGCCGAATCAATACATCTGGCATATTGCACTTGCGATGCAAGGCATGACGTCTCAGGACGACATCGAAAAACAGTTTCTTCTTAATGTGCTGCTCGCGACAGACGGAGGAACCGGGCTTATGCACGAGGGTTTTGACGCCGACAATCCGGAAGAATTTACCCGTCCTTGGTTTTCGTGGGCTAACATGATGTTTTGCGAACTCGTTCTTATGTGTTCCGGAATTACTGTTCAACGTTAACTGTGCAAAGAGTCTTGAGAATGTCAGTTTAAGTTTAAATGTATAGGTTTTTATTAGACAATTTTGAAAAAAAGAAGCATCGAATCCCTTCATATAGGGTGACGATGCTTCTTGCGTTTATTCAATTTTTCTAGAAGTACGGAGACTACTTGCTAGGGGGCAAATGCTTACTTTCTCGAATAAGGGAGAAATAGTCATCCGCTCGCACTACCTTAAATTCCGGTCCCAATTCTTCAGTGACTGCCAAGGCATCGGATGGAGTCATGCTCCAGGCAAGCAATCCAAGGGAAATGAACAACGGCGATGTTCCATCCCAGTTTGCTTTTGCCTCATTCAGTACCTGTAACCCATCCTGGACTGTACTTATTCCACGAATCGTAGACACCGGCAAGCTCTTGCCAACGATCTCAACGCCATAGTGGTCTTCATAGCTAATGAATAACCCTGGAGAATGATAATCCTCTTCGTAAGCGCTTGCCTTAAATGGTGTGAGAGGTATATTCTCGCTGTCTTCCCGGTTCAGAACATATGAGATCGTCATGCCCGTCTTTTTTAGATACTTTTCGGTCTGTTGCAAAAACGACCGGAAGCTGGAGTCTGGCCATGCACCCGGATAGAGGTAACCTGCTCCGGATGGTCCGGCAATCAGCAGATCATTGGGAGTTGCTGTATTCACATAATGATTCAATATCGCCGGTGCACCCTCATAAAGAAGCGGGCTTGAAGTCCAATTGATTGGAACCTTGCCTCGTGCAGGATCATCCCACATTACACGCATACGGTGCTGGTTGTACTGAAAATTATCACCTTCAGTGAAGGTATACGTTACGTAGATTTTGTTCTCCAGCTTCGGACGTGGAGATTTTTTAACGGGCTTGAACTTCGCCTCGGTTCCCGAGAAAACGGTGAGATTACTGAACCAGTCGGCAGCAAGTACGTAGACCCCATAACGCGATGCAATCTCAACGGAGCTGAACTCACCTTCCACATCATTGCTGAACCATCCAAGGTAGGGAGTTCCCGGATTCACGTCGGACATGATTTTTTCAAAAAGTGCTTTTTGTTCAGGCACGTTGGAGTCCAGCCAAAAAACCATCGCTTTATTGGCGACTGCATAGTCCCGCAAATAACCGTAGGGTTCCTGCTGCTCAGCAGAGAGCGGACGGATATTACCCGCTGAAACTTTAAACTGGTTCCACATGTCCACCTCAGCCGTCAGTTCCTGAGTTCCCGCAGGAGGGCTGAATTCATATACAAAATAATTGCCATTATCGGCGAAACGGTGACCGCCCTGACCCTCTGCGACCTTGGAATTTTGTCTATCGTACAGCAAAAGTTCTTCTTCTGGCGTTCCAGCAACGAAGTTTGCTATGACTTCGCCATCTGCCTTCACCGTAACTTCATGTACTGCGGGGCCCCAGCCATCTTGGGTTAAGGCATCATCAAACCGGAGATAAACCTTGGATTCCCCAAGCAGCGAAGAAAGGTCAAGCGGGTAAGTGTCTCGGTTGCTGGCATCTCGTATGGGCTGCTTCTCCTCTGCAATGGTCACAAACGACTCGGGAAGACCGGATGGAATACGGATGGCTGTATCCGGATCAAGTCCGACTAACATCTGGTGGGTTGTATTCTTCCACAGATTCTCATATTGCCAGGTATAAGCATCAATCCGACTGCTGAATTTACCCTGTAGATCATCAAGGATATTCAGGTTATACGGTGCTTTGGACAATTGGGCTGCCAGCTCGGGACTTGCAACAACAGCATCCTTTAGACCAGCAAGAGTGGTTGCCACATTAATAGAATCAGGTAACTTGGGATCATACACAATCATGCCTTTGACTTCGCTGCGATATGCCGAGAAGACGTCCCAATAATCCTGGTGTAGCGTATAGGGCACATGGAGATCCTTTAGCCAGGTCAATTTTCCTTCTTCCTGGGATTCGATCAGATAGATTCGCGGTTGTTTCCGGTTAACAATTCCCTGCAGCGTTCCAAGCAGCAATTTGATATCACCTGGTGCATCATAAATGTCAGCAGCATCCAGATGTTTTGGCTTCTTGAAACTGGGGAGCTCACGGTTAGATTTGGAATCCCCAGATTTAGCTGTTTGAACATTGCTTTCCGAAGCGGATACCGAACCAGCAGTTAAGGAAAAAGCGCAGACGAAGGCTAAACAGAGTATCGTGAATCTACGAGCCATGGCGAATTCACTCCTTGTTATAGTCGGAAATTAGAGCGTGTGTATCCCTTCAGTGATTCCGCCCTCCTTTTTTGGCAGAAAGCCAATCAACACACCTCAACTCAATATATATTAAATATATACATATATGTTATTGCAATAGATTCGACAAAAGTTCCCAAAGTGTAAGAAAAAGAGACATTTTAATCATGCCATCATCCTGGAGAGGTTAGATTGAACTGCAGATAAGTTCAGCTTGTTTGTTGCGAATGCTTGTGAAAGAATATATTATATATCTCAAATATTATGAATGAATTGGTGATGTGATCCGAATGAACACAAATGATCGAGTTCCGTTGTATCAACAAATCCAGGACTATGTCAGAAACATCATAACTACACAAAAGATGAAACCCGGTGATCGAATACCGACAGAGAAGGAGCTGATGGATCAGTTTCAAGTCAGTAAAATCACTGTAGCCAATGCCTTGACAGGGTTAGCGAATGAGAAGCTGATCGCCCGAGTACCGGGCAAGGGAAGTTTTGTTGCGGAAGAAAACGATATGGTATCAGTGACGTCAACGCCGGCGAATGCAGCAAAGGGCAGAGAAGGCACAATGTCTACGGGAATGGTCGGTGTGATTATGCCCTCGATCCATGACTACTTCGCCATCAGACTTGTTGAAGGGATTGAACAAGCTCTTAGCGAGAAAGGTTATCGAAGCATGATCATGTTTACACATGGCAGGTTGGATAAAGAGAAGGATGTCATCAAGGAACTGAAGGCTCTTGGCGCTGAAGGTCTGTTAATTTTTCCTGTCGATGAGGAAAACTATAACGAGGAGATCCTGGGCATGAAACTCTCGGGTTTTCCATTTGTACTGATCGACCGCTATCTGCCTGGTGTCGAGACACACTATATTGCGGCGGACGGAAGACGCGGTACCAGACTTGCTGTAGAGCATCTGTGGGAGCTCGGGCACCGGGATATCGCCATCTGTTCAGATTCGCCCCTGCAGACCGTCACGGTCCAGGAACGGATCGAGGGTTATATTGAGGCCTTGAAAGCTAAAGGGTCTTTAATCAATCCGGCCCATATGATCACAGATTTCCAACCCTTGAGCTTGCTGAAAGATGCAGAATCCCATCCCTTGTATAGGTATATCGTAAACCGTATGGTTACTGCATACATTTCGCTTAACGGAAGGCTCGGTGTGCAGATTCATCAAATGGCCAAACAAGCAGGGCTAAGGGTACCTGAAGACGTGTCCATTGTAAGCTTCGATGATCCCACGTCTATCGTAGAGGAATTCAGCATATTTACCCACGTGAATCAGTTTGAGCGAGATATGGGATACCAGGCTGCCGTTAAATTACTTGAGGTGTTGCATGATCACGACAAAGCGAAAATCTACAGTAAAATACTTATTGAGCCTGAACTTGTGGTGTGCCAAACCACGGGCAAGGTTCGTCAAAGCTAATATGGATTTACAAGAAAACCTTCTCCGTCAAGTACGGGGGAGGTTTTTTGTTTTAAAAAACATATTGAATATATTCAAATCATATATTATAGTCTAGAAAATGATGGATAGTCATACAACACAATCCAAGCGATAGCGTCACTAGGGGGTTAGAATGTGTCACGAGACCGGACAGAAGAGCGCACCGGATTTCAGGAATCCGCTCCGTATCATCCCGATTATGATCTACAGACTGACTTTGTCATGGTATATGGCATTGACGAATCGATGCCGAAACGCATCAAGCAATGGAAAGAGAAAGGATATATTGTTCACCTCATGACCGGGGTTGCCTGGGGAGATTACACCAGCTACCTTGATGGTGAGGTGGATGGCATGCCCCACTGGGATGAAGCTCAGACGGATCGTCACCAGCAGATGATTCTTCATGGGGATCAGCCCATTATTCCGTACATGGTGCCTACGCTTTCATTTGGACGTTATTTAGCGGAGCAAATTCGAATCGCTGTAGATGCAGGTGTTGAAGCTATCCATCTGGAAGAACCTGAATTCTGGGTGAACGGTGGATATTCTGAAGCTTTTAAGAGAGAATGGCAGCTGCATTACAAGGAGCCTTGGATTCCGCCGCATGCCTCGCCTGATGCCCAATATCGAGCTTCGAAACTAAAGGCATACTTATATACGCGAGTCCTGGATCGGTTATGTGCCGAGATGAAGGATTATGCATTGCAACGCTATGGCCGTGTCCTACGCTTTTATGTTCCAACGCATAGCCTGATCAATTACACGCAGTGGCGGATCGTCAGTCCGCAATCACAACTTGTTGAACTGGCCTCCGTTGATGGATATATTGCACAGATCTGGACGGGGACATCCCGTACACCAAATGTGTATGAAGGGATTCGCAAGGAACGCACATTTGAAACCGCTTACCTTGAGTACGGTGTAATGCAGGAACTGGTGCGCGGAACCGACAGACGCATGTGGTTCCTGCATGATCCGATCGAGGATAATCCGAATTATACCTGGTCGGATTACAAGCAGAACTACTTGAAGACCGTGGTTGCATCACTTCTGCATCCTGGGGTTGCCCATTATGAAGTCGCCCCATGGCCTCGAAGAATCTTTCAAGGGACTTATCCAGCGGAAGAAGGTTCTAGTAAGGAGAAAATCCCGGCAGACTATGCAACGACGCTGCTCCAGGTCATGCATACCCTAGGTAACATGGATCAGAATGTGACCGAAAAGGATGGGAACTCGCTGCAAGTTGGCGTTCTAATTGCCGATTCGGCTATGTTTCAGCGAATGAAGCCTGATCTAGAGGCGCCTAATCCTGGAAAATATGATGGAACGGACCCTGAAAGCTTTCAAGAAGAGGGTGATACCGAGCTGCTCGATTTCTCTCCTTTTTACGGTCTTGCGCTTCCACTGCTAAAACACGGGATACCCGTTCGTCCCCTTTTACTCGATAATGTACGACGGTATCCGGGTTATCTGTCACCTTACCATGTCCTTGTACTCAGCTATGAGTTTATCAAACCTGAGTATCCGGATATTCATTATGTACTGGCACAATGGGTGCAGGATGGCGGGGGGCTGATCTATGTTGGGGATGATAGTGATCCTTATCATGATATACGTGCGTGGTGGAATCTTGAGCTGCAGGATAGGAAGTCTGGAACCAAATATTATTCCCCACGTGAGCATTTGTTCGAGCAACTTGGTCTGAAGGGGATGGGAAGCGGTGTCCAGCGGGTAGGAAAGGGCGGATTTGCGTGGTTGAACGAACATCCGGCTGAATTCACCCGATCCAAGTCAGGATCTGATCGTCTCCGCCAATCCGTTCAAAATATGATTGCTGTGCTCCAGCGACCAGCTATCCAGTGGGAGTCGAGGCCATATTTCAAAATCAGTCGGGGTCCCTACATCATCGTATCTGCTTTGGATGAGTCGGTAAGCGAGGAGCCACTTGTCATATCGGGTCCAGTTGTGGATTTGTTCGATTCGAAGCTGCCGGTGCTGAGACAGGTCGTTCTGAAGCCTGGCGAACAGGCTCTGCTCTATGATGTTGAATCAGGACGTCCAGCGGCTGGAGAAGTTTCCCTCATCGCGGCTTCTTCCCGAATCGAAGCTCTGTCCGTGTCGGGCACAGGTTTTCGATTCGTGGCGAGAGGGCCAGCCCGCCTGCAAGCTACTGCACGGCTGTACAGCGCAGCGATACCAGTATCTATCCAGTACATTGTTCAAGGCAAAGCAGTTCCCGCTTCTTGGGAATGGGACCGAGATACGCTAACCGTGCTTATTCAATACGAGCATGGGGACGAGAACCGTACGGAGATACATGTGCGATGGTCTTCCTGCTGATTCCTTAGAGGCAATCATCGTAACAGAGAGGAGCAAAAGTATGCCATACGAACCGATAAGGCCGGAACGTTTAAAACAGATGTTAAACAAACTTCGAGATGCCATTTATGAACCGATTACCGAACTAGAAGTAAAGGCATGGGTTTCACCAGAGCCTGTATCCTATGAATCTCGGATGTCGGGTAAGCAAGTGAATCTCCATCAAGGAGAACACTGGGGTGAGCTCTGGGACTGTGCCTGGTTCCGTTTTGCAGGCAAATTTCCAACCCGTGATGAGGTCAATGCTTATGAGAGGATCGTCCTATTGTTGGATGTCAGCGGTGAACTATGTCTCGTCGATCATGAAGGAACGCCTGTCCAGGGTTTGACGACCATTAACTCCGAATTCGATTTCTCCTTAGGCTTGCCCGGCAAACGTGTCGTTGAGCTCAGCAAGGGATATGTAAGCGGAGATGATATCGAAGTATGGGCAGATGCAGGCAATAACGATTTGTTTGGCAAGTATCAGGGAGGCACTCTAAGAGAAGCCGTTATCGCGGTCTGTCGGGAAGACATTCGCAATTTGTACTACGACACTGAGGTTCTCCTGGAAACTGCAGAACATCTGCCCACCGGATCAGCGCGCAAGGAAAGAATATATCAGACACTCTATGACGTATCGTTGCAGCTGACTGATTTTTCGGAAGAGCGTATCCGGCTAGCGAAGAAACGAACGGATGAACAGCTCAGTTTACAAGGTGGGGATCCGGTCTTAACGTTGAGCGCCGTAGGTCATGCACATATCGATTTGGCGTGGTTATGGCCGATCCGTGAGACGATCCGAAAGGGTGCCAGAACGTTCTCGACCGTGCTTCGCATGATGGAACGTTATCCCGATTATGTATTTGGTGCAAGTCAGCCCCAGCTGTACGATTGGATGAAGCAGCATTACCCCAAATTATATGATCAAATCAAGGAACGAGTGCGTGAAGGCAGATGGGAACCTCAGGGAGCCATGTGGGTTGAGTCGGATACAAATGTGCCTGGTGGTGAATCTCTTGTTCGGCAGATTCTGTATGGCAAACGCTATTTTCAAGAAGAGTTCGGGTTGGAAATGAGATCACTTTGGATGCCTGACGTATTTGGTTATTCGGCAAGCTTGCCCCAGTTATTGAAGAAATCCGGAGTCGATTACATGATGACCCAGAAGCTCTCCTGGAGTGAGTACAATCAACATCCCCACCATTCGTTTATGTGGGAAGGGATTGATGGCTCAGCGATATTAACGCATATGCCTCCCGAGGATACGTATAACAGTCCGGCAGCACCTCGTTCCATTGCCAATGCAGAGCAGAAATATCTCGATAAAAATGTATCCGAACATGCGCTGATGCTCTTCGGGATAGGAGATGGGGGAGGCGGACCGGGAGAAGAGCATCTGGAACGGCTCGCACGGACCAAGAACCTGTTGGGATTATCTCCCGTAGTCCAGGAGCCTTCCTGGGCATTCTTCGAAAAGCTCCATGGTGAACGAGAGAAATTCCAGACGTGGCGTGGGGAGCTGTATCTAGAGAAGCATCAGGGCACCTTGACCAGTCAAGCGCGAAGCAAGCGGTATAACCGAAAAATGGAGAAAGCATTGCGTGAATTGGAATTCGCCTCCGTTCTGGCGGCAGCCCAGTTAGGAAGGGGTTATCCCTCCGGTACACTCGAAACCATATGGAAGGAAGTCTTATTGTACCAATTTCATGATATCCTCCCGGGATCTTCAATTAAACGGGTATATGATGAATCACTCGCCAGATACGAAGAACTATTGATCCAGACAGAGAACATGATTGCAAACACCTATAGCAGTTTGGCGGATCAGTTCGCTTCCAGCCATATGTCCACATCGGAGGAATCTACAGTGGTGTTTAATTCATTGCCTTGGCAGCGACAAGAATGGCTTAATATCCAAGGACGGTGGATTAAGGTTCAGGTTCCCTCCATGGGATACGCAGTTCTACCAGAATATCCTAACGAGAGTACCACCCGTAAGGTCGGAACTTACATTGAATTTGGATCGGGAACACTGGGTTCAGAGTTACATGTAAATGTGGAAGAACGAATCATAGAGAACGACGCATTCATCGTAAAGTTTGATCAGGAAGGTGCCATCATCTCAATCTTGGATAAAGCAGAATCGCGAGAAATCATTCCTCAAGGAGAACAGGGAAATAAACTGCGTGTGTATCATGATGAAGGAGACGCTTGGGACTTTAGCCATGACTATGCAGTGAATCAGGGTATACCGCTAACACTGCATGACATTCGTGAGCTTCGCGAAGGGCCAAGGGTTGGACTAATCTTTCAATACAGATATGGAGAATCCGAGTTTACCCAGAGCGTTATTCTTACTGAGGGCAGCAGGCGAATCGATTTTGAAACGAATGTGCATTGGCGAGAAAACGCCAAGATGCTTCGCACGTCATTCCCAGTGAATGTCCGTACAGAACAGGTTCATTGTGAAATCCAGTTTGGGAGTCTGTCCAGACCGACCCATCGCAATACAACGTGGGATTTTGCCAAAGATGAGATCTGTGCCCACCAGTGGATAGATCTATCGGAGCCCGATTATGGAGTGGCGTTACTCAATGATTGCAAGTATGGTCACAGGTCCATGGATAATGTGCTTGACCTTAACCTGCTTCGCAGCAGTTCGTATCCTGATCCGGAAGCAGATCGTACGGAACATGCTTTTACTTATTCACTATTTCCGCATCAAGGAAATCATGTTCAAGCCGAGATCTATCGAAGAGGCAATGAACTGAACATTCCTCTGCGGATGATTTCCTTGTCCTCTGTAGGGAATAAGCAGGCTGGAGATATTCCATTATCAAAGTCCTTCCTGCAACCGGAACATGCACACGTCATGGTGGAGTCCGTCAAAAAAGCAGAAGATGGGGATGAGATCATCGTTCGCTTGTATGAAACTTCGGGAACACATGCCAATACGGTTATTCATCTTGGATTCGATGCCGCTGAGGCATGGATAGCTGATTTGATGGAAAATATTATTTCTCCGATCCCGATGACAGATCCATCTAAGATCACGCTATCGTTCACACCATTTGAAATCATTACACTGCGTTTGAAGTTGCTGCAGGTATAGCAGTGACAGCGAATGTCCGTCATTTTGAGAAAGGAGAGGTGGGAATGTGATCAAGACGAGAACAACCAATAATCGATTGATGAAGCGAATCTGGCAGCATAAACTCTTCTATTTGTTTATGCTGCCAGGCATTGTCTGGTTTTTTCTTTTCTCCTATGTCCCCCTGTACGGAATCCAGGTTGCCTTCAGGGATTACAACTTCATCGGTGGATTTACCGGGAGTCCATGGGCTGGTTTCAAGTATTTCGAACAGTTCTTCAATTACTATCAATCCGGTGACATTATCCGTAACACGATCATCATTAGCTTAATGAAATTGCTGATCGGATTTCCGATGCCCATCATTCTCGCACTTCTGTTAAATGAAATTCGCATGATCCGGTTTAAGAAGACGATTCAGACATTATCCTACTTGCCATATTTCGTATCCTGGATTGTTGTAGTTACCCTAATGCAAAGGCTGCTGACACCGTATGGTGGACCAGTCAATGACTTCATGGGTGCCATGGGAGCGGAATCGATCCAGTTCCTGAACAATCCATCGTGGTTTTATCAACTGATTGTTGGATCGGATATCTGGAAGAACATTGGCTGGAATTCCATCATCTTTATGGCTGCCATCGCAGGGATCGATCAGCAGCTCTATGAAGCTGTCAAGATTGATGGTGCAGGCCGTTTCAGGCAGATGTGGCACGTGACACTTCCAGGCATTCGCAACGTGGCCATCATCTTGTTCATCCTTGCCGTAGGCAGCCTGATGAGTGCAGGTTACGAACAGCTGCTTCTCCTGAATGGACCGGCAACCGCGAGCATCGGGAGTGTACTGGATGTGCACGCCATCAACTCCGGGATTCGCGAAGGGCGACTAAGTTATGCTGCAGCGGTCGGGCTATTCCAGAGTATTATTGGACTTGTCCTGGTACTTACTGTTAATCGCATTGCTCGCAAAGTCAGTGATGTATCCCTGTTCTAAGGAGGTGAAGATATGGAACGAAAATGGTCTGTATTCTCGGTGTTCAACTATACCTTTCTTGCGTTGGTTGGTTTCTCCATGATATATCCATTTATTTATATTTTGGCCTATTCGTTAAATGAAGGTAAGGACTCCATGCAAGGGGCGATTTATTTTCTGCCCCGGAAGTTTACATTGGAGAATTATGCCGAGGTCTTTGATAATGCACGGATCTGGAAAGCGTACCAAATCACCCTCATGCGCACCGTGCTGGGTACGTTCCTGCATGTCATATTGTGTACCCTAATGGCTTATGCACTCTCCAAAAAAACGCTGCCCGGCCGCTCCTTTTTTACTTTTTACATCTTTTTGCCCACGATTTTCAGTGCGGGTTTCATTCCGTTCTTTATTACGCTTCAAAAGCTGCATCTGATTAATACCTTTTGGGTGTACGTTTTGCCTCTGCTATTCAATTTCATGCATATCATCATTATTCGTACGTTTCTGCAAGGTATACCGGAGGAACTGGAGGAGTCTGCCCGCATTGACGGATATGGCGATTTCCAGATCTTTGTAAGAATCATCCTGCCTCTTTCGGGTCCGGTGCTCGCAACCATTTCACTATTTATCGGAGTAGCCCATTGGAATGACTGGTTCTCTGGTGCCTACTACGTATCCAACAAAGATCTCATCCCGGTGCAGACCTTATTGCAAGAAATGCTGACGGAAGCGGAAGCACTATCCAATTCCATGCAGCGAGCAGCCCAGCAAGGTGGCCAGACGGTAGGCGGAGTCGGTGGGGCCGGAGCAACACCCGAATCCATGCGCATGGCCCTGCTTGTCATTACGGTTTTCCCCATCTTGTGCATCTATCCGTTTCTGCAACGCTATTTCGTCAAAGGGGTCATGATTGGCTCGGTTAAAGGTTGATCATAACGGACTTACCTGCCTAGACTCTACCGTGATTCATTGATATCCATATCCAGGAGGCGATTGGTTTGAATAGGATTTGGTCGAAAGGCATGTCCATATTGCTTGTATCCATTATGACTGGAAGTTTGCTAAGTGGTTGTATGAATTCATCAGAGAATGGAGAAGGCGATGGAGAGGGTAATGGCACCACGCTAAAAATACTGCACAATTGGAATGGTTCTGGTGGGTCGGACAATGGAATCACTCCTATAGAGGAAGTCATTAAGGAAAAGACCGGGGTGACCCTGGAGTGGGAATATACCAAAGGCAGTGAGACAGAAAAGGTAAATCAGATTTTCGCCACGCAGGATTTGCCAGATATATATACCGGACCTGCTTGGGGAGGCGAGCTTGACGGAATCATCAAGGCAGCCAAAGAAGGTCAATTAGTCGATATATCTGATAAGTTGGACAATTATCCTAACCTGGCCCAATCCATTGCGGAAGAAAATGTACCACCAGCTTTGTATGAAAAAGCGATTAATGCGTATGACGGGAAAAAGTATCTGCTTTTGCAGAACCAGCCTGCTACAAACGAAGACGGTATTGATTGGCTATACGGGTTCTATGTACGCAAGGACATTGCCGAAAAGGTCGGTGTGGACCCGCAGTCGGTGGTAACGAAAGAGGATTTTTATGCCTTTCTCAAAAAAATCAAAGACGCCAACCTGCAGGAGAACGGGCAGCCCGTGTTTCCGCTGGGCGGATTCAGTAACGGCTGGTCTGTAGGTATTGGCAATACGATGTTCTATTCGGGCGCTGGCTACGTAGACAAAGGCGATGGTACGCTGGAGCACAGTTTCTTCACTCCAGGTTACGAAGAATATATGTTGTTCTATCGTAAAATGGTAGCAGAAGGGCTGTTGGATCCTGATGTTTTTACCCAGACAGATCCGATCGCCAAAGAAAAAATTAATCAAGGTCGTATTGCTATCCTTGCGGCACATTACCCGGCCATTTTGGATGCTTCCAAGGAATATGTAACCTCACATCCTGGAAGCGATTACATCCCTGTCGGTCCATTAGAGCGGGCTGATGTCGACCCGAGTCGACCCGTGGATCTTGGCATTCAGGGCAACAACGTAACGGTTATTACCAAAAACTGCAAAGGCGCATGTGTAGATGCAGCGCTCAAGTTTTTGGATTACATGGCCTCTGACGAGGGTTTTATGCTGTCCCGTTACGGAGTACAAGGTGTTCATTGGGATTTGAAGGATGGCAAGCCTGTAGCCAATAAGGAATGGTTTGATAAATTCGCAGCGGATCAATCCGGTAAAGTTCGCAAAAACGTAGGTATTTCCATTGGTTTGGAATCGTTAACAGGACTTGATCGCATCAACTCGTACGCGGGTGGGGACATCTGGGCAGATCAGGATAGAGTGGATGCAATGGATCATGCTCGAAAGGTACTTCGTCCAAATGGGATACAGGTGATTACAGCTTATAATCCGGGTGATGTCATCACCAAAGCGCCTGAATGGGAAATGTTGAAGCCATCCATGGACCGGATGGGAGATGCTTGGAAAGAAGCCGTTTTTGCAAAATCGGATGAAGCTGCCATGAGCATTATTAACGAGTTGAGGGACCAACTGAGGAACACCGGATACGATCAGGCGATGCAGTTTACCAACGATAATTTGAAAGGAAAGGAAGTCGTAACCGTCCAGATGCCGAACTGATTTAGATATTGGTTGAAAGCAAAGAATAAGAATCCAAAGGCTTTGCCATGCCTTCCAGAGAAGGCAGCGGAGCCTTTTGGGTTAGTTGCGGCTACCAATATGAAGTTGATGATGTGCTTAGATATATTGTTTTAATTAGAAATAAGTTAAATAAGGAGAGGTGAATCATGACAACGACTTTCAGGCCACCAGCTGTGCCGTTGGTAACGGTCGACCCCTATTTTAGCGTATGGTCAGCGGCCGACCAACTCTATGAAGATCACACTCGGCACTGGACCAACAAAACTCAGGGAATGGTAGGCATGGCCGTGATCGATGGCAAGATCAGAAGATTTATGGGGAAAATAGGTCTACATGATCGTTCTGCAAATGTATTGGAACCCGGCGTACTTGTACAAACGAGTCTGACTGTTGAGCCAGTAACAACTCGGTATACTTTTGAGGGGGAAGGCATCGAGCTGGACGTTCAATTTACCACGCCGCTATTATTGGATGATCTTGAGTTGTTATCGAGACCCGTGACGTATATTTCCTTCCATGTTCGTGCAATCGATCACAGGAAACACGAAGTGAAAATCTATTTTGATGTGACAGGCGAATGGTGTGTGAATACAGCATCACAACAAGTCACCTGGTCATCTTCTGTGATCGACAATCAATTTCATGCATTGTCCATGGGAACGGTTGAACAGCCGATTCTAAAGCTTGCTGGCGATGATACGAGAATAGATTGGGGATATATGTATCTGGTGGTTCCTCTATCCCCCCATAGCAAAGCGGTTCATCATTCGATATCAGGCCGTGTGCATTATGCTCGAACAGGCCAGTTGAAGGTAGAAGAGGATGAATATAACCCAAGGGCTGTCTCTGAAAATATGCCTGTTATGGCGGTGGAAATGGATATGGGACTCGTCGAAGAAGAAACGGCTTGCCGATATCTGCTGTTAGCGTATGATGACATTCACTCGATCGAATATTTTCATCAACCCTTGAACGCTTACTGGAGAAAGGACGGAATGACCTTTCATCATATGCTGGTCATGGCAGGACAACAATATGAAGAGATAAGTCAGAGATGCCAGATCTTCAACCGTGAACTCCTGGAAGAAAGTCAGGCGGCAGGGGGAGATTCGTATCGAGATATACTGGCCCTCACTTATCGGCAAGCGATTGCTGCACATAAACTGGTTGCTGATTACGATGGCAGCGTATTATTTTTCTCCAAAGAAAACTTCAGTAATGGCTGTATTGCTACGGTGGATGTTAGCTACCCATCGATTCCGCTGTTTCTAAGATATAATCCGGAAATGGTCAAAGGCATGATGCGTCCAATCTTTAAATATGCCAAGAGCAGTGAGTGGGCGTTCGAATTTGCACCCCATGACGTGGGGACTTACCCCCAAGCGAACGGCCAGGTCTATGGCGAGAACAAACTTGAATACCAGATGCCGATCGAAGAGTGTGGGAACATGCTTTTGATGGCGGCGGCGGTAAGCAAGTTTGAGAAGCATGCAGAATTTGCACGTGAGCACTGGGAACATCTGAAGAAATGGGCATCATATCTGCTGCAGCATGGTCTGGACCCGGCCAATCAGTTGTGCACCGATGACTTCGCAGGCCACCTTGCACACAATGCAAACCTGTCCATCAAAGCGATATTAGGCATTGCTGCCTACGCTTATATGTGTGAACAGCTTGGAATGCGGGAGGAGGAGACCTTATATCGTGAAGCGGCCGCAAAGATGGCACAAGAGTGGGTATACATGGCGGAAGCCGATGATCACTACAAGCTGACGTTTGACAGCCAAGACGAAACATGGAGTATGAAGTACAATCTGGTGTGGGATCGTCTATTGGACTTTAACCTGTTTCCCAAAGAGGTTGCTGAGAGAGAACTCAACCATTATAAGCAAAAACAAAACCGGTATGGCACGCCTCTGGATAGCCGGGATACGTATACCAAATCCGATTGGCTCGTATGGTGTGCCTTCATGAGCGAAACGAAAGAACAGTTTGAACAGATGATCTTGCCACTATGGCAATTCATGAATGAGACAACAAGCCGTGTACCCGTAACCGATTGGTACGATACCCTTACCGGCCAACAAATGAATTTTCAGAATCGATCCGTCGTAGGGGGATTTTTCATTTATCTATTAAACAAGGGAACATCCCATAGTCATTCTAACTAACAAGTGAAGTTAAAAAGGATTGACGTATCCTCATCTGGGAACTAATGTAATAATGTAATGAACCGGAATCATTGAGGAGGCATTATGAAATTACGTTCCCTTTCTTTTTTATGGAAGCTATTGTTATTCTCTATTATCATAGGAACTCTCCCGGTAATTGTTCTCGGTACCTTTTCCTACTATAATTCCTCCTTGACCGTTCAGGAAAAGGTGAATGAAGGTAATAAATTGTTACTGCAGCAGACGCAGATGGGTGTAGAGCAAATGCTGAGAACCGTAGATAACTCGGCAACGCAGTTTTTGCAGTCTCCGATCGTTAGACAGGCATTCACCAAGCCGATTACGAATCAGGATTTTGAAATGGTTCATGAGCTGTATAAGGGTATTGCTACCATTCAAACGTATGAGCTCGGGATTAAGGAAATCTATTTGTACAGTCTGAACAAGAAATGGCTGGTCACAAGCACAGGTGTGAATGAGTACAGCTCCCCTGAATTCAAGTCACAACTTGAGTTATTTTCTCGTGAGCAGGCTGGCTCTTTCTGGAGCAGAGGGCATGACAATCAGCCGGATTCGTTGGAATCTGTCTATTTCGTAAAAAAGTACCCGTTTAACGCTGCGAATCCAAAAGGACTGATTAGTGTAGCGCTGTCTCCCGACGTGATTCGAAGAACGTTATCCGTTCAAAACGGAAAAATAGCAAACGCTTTCATATTGGATCGTGATTATAGGCTTATCCATCGAAGTGATAGAGGTTCATCACCGGGAAGCAATATGTCGGGAGAGTCTTATCTTCAAAGGCTTAAAGAAACTGATGCGACTGCCGGGCAGTATATATCGAAGCTTGAGGGGGAGAAGGTAACCGTCACATATCGTAAATCCTCTTACAATGGCTGGATTTATGTATCGGTTGCCTCTAACGAACAAGTAAATCAACAGAATCAGATCATTGGCTGGATTACCTTGCTCGTTTGCTTTTTGATATTGCTGGTCACTCTCGTTCTGGCCTGGTTCGGATCGAAGAGAATGTACAGCCCGATTCAATCCATCTATTCAACCCTTGCAGCTGTAGCTTCCCCGCAAGCAGGGAGGGAGAAAGCTGCTGGTGAGCTGCAAGTTATTGGAGAGCGGGTAAACGATCTGATCCGCAATCACTCCGTTGTCATGAACGAACTACAGGGCCAACAACTGCAGCTGAAAGAATTTTTTATGCATAAATTGCTAAAGGGTGAGATTGGCCATACCGATTTTGAAGAGAAATTGGGACTGTATGGCGTGCAGCGGGCATGGTCGTCCATGAGCCTGGTGGCGATCCAGATGGATACCCTCAAAGGTACCCGCTACGAGGAGAGGAATCGAGACTTACTGTTGTTTGCAATCAGTAATATGGTCGGTGAACTAATACCCTCCGATAACAGGTTGGTACCGGTGGTGACCACCGATTACCAAGTTACCCTAATCGGGTCATCCAAAGCGGGAGCCGAGCTCAAGGAAGAGTTATTCATGTTGTCTTTGAACGCCCAGAAGGCGATTGCCCAATACCTGGGAATACGGGTTAGTATCGGTATTAGCCGTCCGTTTCACTTTTTTGACCATGCCAGGAATGCATTGAATGAAGCCATGACATCACTGAAATTCAGTGTGGGACTTGGACAAGAGTCGATTCTGTTTATTGATGACGTGCAGCCACAGAAGAATGATCCGGGCATGTTTCCACATGACCGAGAGCAGGCGCTATTCGATGCCATACGAGCAGGAAACCTGGCTCAATCTGAGATCGAATTGAAAAAATTTATGGAGGACCTGTTTCCGGCCCAAACACCATTTCAGCATTACCATTTGTCACTCTTGCGGCTGCTGGTGAATTTCCTTAAATTCGGTCATGAACTTTCTATTCCAATGGAAGGGCTTGAGGGAGACGAGTCTTCATTAATTGATACTTTATTCAAACTGCGGAACGTTACTGAAATGGAGTCCTGGTTTTGGACATTATTTGTTGTGCCATACGCCCAGGAACTCGAAAATCGCCGTGAAACGCAGTTCAAGCATATTTCGGAAGCCATCATCGACATGATTCAACGGGAGTTCGATTCGGAGTTAACGTTGGAAAGTTGCTCAGCACGAATCAATTATCACCCTCATTATGTGAGTCGTGTGTTTCGTCAGGAAACGGGGGTTAACTTTGGAGAGTATCTGACAATGTATCGGATGGATATGGCCAAGCGATGGCTTAAGGAGACAGATATGAAAATTGCTGAAATTTCAGAACGCCTGCAATACAATAACGCGGCCAATTTTATTCGCTCCTTCAGGAAAATTGCAGGAACTACGCCCGGCAAGTACAGGGAAGAACAATGACGGTTCCCATACAACTCATAGAAAAATAGCCCCTAGGATCACAGGATGAGTTGAGATCAAGATCATCGTCCTAGGGGCTTTTAATCGAATTAGGAGATCAAACCAGATATTACTTTTTTGCAGACTTGGCGTAATCCGCATTAATCTCTTCAATAATATTGCTTCCGCCGCCTTGCAGCCACTTCTCCACTGCCTGATTCCAATCCGCTTCACTGGCGGTGCCCATAATGAATTTGACCGTGGCATCCTGAATGATCTTGTTTAATTCATTGCCCAGCTCAATGGCGGTATTGGAGATGTAGGGAGAGGCTGGATTCTGGATGGCAAAGGTGGCGTTGTCTTTGAACAACTCGGTGCTGAGTTTCTCCAGTTCGGTACCGAAGTTTTCCACCTGATCCTGCAAGATCATAAACTGATTGCTATCCGTCATCTCTGCCCGTAATTTAGGATCCGGGTTCTGCTTGTATTCTCCGTTTTCCACCGTGTACTGTTTACCTTCAACGCCATACTTCAGCAGGTTTTGCATGTCCTTCTCCGATACCTTATCGAAGTAGGCAAGAATTCGCTTCAATTCATCTTCGGTTTTGACACTCGTTTTCGGAATCATATACATGCCCAAATAACCTGTGCCTGCTCGCGTGGCGTCTCCATTCGGGCCGGAGATCCGGTTAATCAGATCAATTTTGGCATCGGGTGTAACCTTCCTGATATTCTCTTCGATGTTTTTGCCATCCAGCATATTGTCAATCCATACTCCGGCTTTGCCTTTGTACATCACAGACCGACCGTCCTGAACCAGCGCAAAATCCTGATTGATGAGCTTCTCATCATACAATTTCTTGTAAAACTTCAGGGTGTCCATATACGCACTGGTCATGTGAGCAGGGATTAACTGCCCGTCTTTCAGTTCCCACTCATTTGGACCTCCAAGATACACTAAGATGTCCTTGAATCCAGCGATATTATTCCCCTGCATACCTACCGCAAGACCGACGGTATCCTGTCTGCCGTTTTGATCCGGATCCTCTGTAGCAAACGCTTTCAAAACTTCATAAAGTTCATCCACATTCTTCGGAGCTTCCAGTCCCAGATTGTTCAGCCAGTCCTGGCGGATCATCAAACCGAAACGGGCAATATCCCGTTCGCGATACAGGCCATAGATTTTGTTGTCAATGGATGAGTTGCTTAACACAACATCAGACATCTTGCTCAGATTTGGATAACTTTTGAGATATGGTCCCAATTCCCAGAACATGCCCGACCGGGCAGCATTGATGATAAAAGATGCTTTTGGCTCCAATGCAACAAAAGTTTTGGGCAGCTCGCCGGAGGCAACCGTAGCACTTAATTTATCCGTGTAGGATGAGGAGGGGACCCAGGACACGGTTAGATCGGTATTCGTTTTCTCCTCAAGCAAAGCCAATATGGAGCTGTTCGCATTCATCTGTTCGGCACTATACGTTGGCAGCATCATGGTCAAGGGAAGAGCTCCTTGCTCACCGCCCGCACCAGTTCCTTGAGCCTCGTTGGAGTTGTTCCCGGCACAAGCTGTGATGATTAAGCTTAAGGAAGCGATGAGAGCTCCAGTACTAATCAATGACTTTCGATGTTGTTTTTTCATATATAATCCCCCTAATCGTGAATTCATTGCTTAAGTTACGGTCAACCTTTCACAGAACCGAGTAATACACCCTTGGCGAAATGCTTTTGCAAAAATGGATATACGAGCAGGATCGGCAGAGTAGAAACAACAATGACAGCCATCTTAATGGATTGTTCCGGTGGGGAAACATAGTCGGATTCCATTGCAGTGGAGTCTCCAATACCGCCAGAGGCCAAAATAACGAACTGCCGCAATAGCACCTGAATTGGCCATTTGGTGTTATCGTTAATATAGAGCACAGCGCTAAAGTAAGTATTCCAATGCCCTACAGCATAAAACAGCGAGAAGGTGGCAATTGCCGGCATGGAAAGAGGGAGCACGATGCGAAAAAATACGCTCAAATCATTGCATCCATCGATCTTGGCTGACTCTTCCAGGCTCTCGGGAAGCTGCTGAAAGAAGTTGCGGATAATGATCAAGTTAAAAGCACTGATGGCTCCTGGTATTAGCAAGGACCAGTACGTATTGATCATACCTAACTGTTTGACCACAAGAAATGTTGGAATCATGCCGCCACTGAACAACATCGTGAATACGATCAGCATGAGAATCGGCTTGCGGAAGTCCATGTCCCTGCGAGCTAAGGGATAGGCCATTAAACAGGTCAAAAATATGTTAATCAGTGTGCCGAACACGGTAATGTAGATGGTAACAAGCAAACTTTTGACAAGAGTGGGGGTCGAGAAAATGTACTTGTATGCATCCAGTGTAAACTCTGTTGGAAATAAAATGAACCCACGCAGCAATAATTCCTTCTGAGTGGCGAAGGAGCCGGCAATAACGTAAACGAAGGGGAGTACCGTGAGCATAGCAAACACAGTCAACAGCATGATGTTCAGTACATCGAAAACCCGACTTCCCACGCTAGGTTTAATAGGCATTCCATGATGAGCTCCTTCCTTAGTAAATTCCTTCCTCGCCAAATCTCTTGGCCAAATGATTGGCTACAACCACAAGCACCAAACCTATCAAAGACTTGAACAAACCAACTGCCGTGCTGAAGCTGTATTGCCCTTGGCTAATCCCCACGGAGTATACGTAAGTGTCGAACACTTCTCCGACCTCACGATTCATGGCGTTGAGCATTAGGAAGATCTGTTCGAATCCGGTGTCCAGGAAGTTCCCCAGGCGAAGGATCAATAGAATGATGATGGTGCTGCGAATGGCAGGCAGGGTAATATGCCATAGCTGACGAAGTCTGTTTGCTCCATCCATCCGGGCCGCTTCATACAACTGCGGATCGACCCCTGACAGGGCCGCAAGGAAAATGATCGTGCCCCAGCCGGTTTCTTTCCAGATCACCTCAGCGGTAACGATGGTTCGGAACCACTCATTGCTTGCCAGAAAATTTATTTTCTCCCAGCCAAAGTACACCAGAAGATCATTTACAATTCCGCCTTCTGTAGTTAAGAAGATGTAAGCAATCCCCACCACAACTACCCATGACATGAAATGTGGGATATATACCAGTGTCTGAATGGTTCGCTTAAACAAGTGGTGGCGAAGTTCATTTAACATGAGTGCAATAACAATGGGCAGGGGGAAGAAAAACAAAATGTTGAGCATGGCAAGGACAAGCGTATTCCGGAAAAGAACGATAAAGTTAGGATCGTTAAACAAACGCTCAAAATGTTTGAGCCCTACAAAAGGACTATCCCAGAAGCCAAGGAATGGTTGGTAATCCTTGAAAGCGATGAGTATTCCATACATGGGCCAGTACTTAAATAGAAGAAAGTACAGCAGGCCGGGCAGAAGCATGAAATACAACCAACGGTTTCTAACCATTCTGCCTAACAGCGTTGGTGCTCTGGAGGCTGGGAACATGAGTGTTGTGGCTTTTGTATTTCTTTGCATCTGACTTCATTCCTTTCCTCAAGATTCTCCTATGGGGATGCAACAACCATAGCTGTATCATAGTGGAGAGATAAAATTACCGTCGATAGTCCTTGATTGTGGAGATGTTCATTAGAGCCCGGAGTAGCGGGCTTTTACAGCGAGTAGTCATCCGTTGCGCCGGTGTTCATTACTTGCTTTTTGCCCTGTAAACAGTGATATAGCGCTATCAAGAAGCAACCCTTTTGAAGCCACAACAAAAAAGGAACCCATTAATTGGGCTCCTTATCTATCTTAGAATTCTTCCTATGGATCGGGGTTGTCCAACCAACCAAGGCTATTACTGAATATATATCCAGAGAGAAAGTACGAACTCATACAAAAAATAAAGCGAAAAACCGAGCAGAAGTATACCTGCAGCAACAGAAACCAAATGGATCATTCGCGGGCTCATCACTTTTCGTGTGACAGAAACCAGGGTGACCAGACCCAGGTCGTGGATTAAAATGCCGCACAGCACCCCGCAAGCCGCAATAGCAAAACTTTCCTTCCCGGCAGAACGATATGAATCAGACAGTACGGCTCCGAAGACCGATACCCAAAAGATCAGATTACCCGGGGAGATGGCAACAAGCAGGCCGTTACGGTATGTCTTCCAAAAGGACTTCTTCACCTTCGCGTCGGCTGACGTGATATCCTGATCTGCATTTCGGATCGAGTCATAGCCGAGATAGGCAAGAAACCCGGCTCCAACAAGCCAGAGAGGAATCTGAACATAAGGGAGGGAAAGGATGGAGGCAAATCCAAAATACATGGCGAGAATCAAAGACGTATCCAGGGTCATTCCGCCCAAACCAACTGCCCAGCCGTGAATGAAGCCATTTTTCAAGCCCTGTTTGGCCATCTCTATGGTGATTGCTCCAATAGGCATGGCGATAGCTAGTCCGATCAGAACATATTTGATATACAGTTCCATTTCCATATTCATTTCCCTTTCCTGAATCCGGTTACTGAGACACTCCTCCTAATATCTGCAGAGTACAGCTTATTCGGAGGAGAGCACGTTTAGGACAAGGAAGGGTAAACTCACTTCTATTCCTGAATCTTTTCCGCTTGAAGAGCGCGAAGAAAAGGACAATGTGAAGGGGAGGTAGCATCATCTCTCAGGAAATACTGCTTGTATTCAAGATTCCCCTGCGAACCGTATTGTTTTAATTCAGGATGAGCGGGTACGGCATCGTATGCTGCAAGTCGTTCACGAATCTTGGGCCCAATGGCTGCAGCTTTCTTGGGGTGAGCATTCCATTGGTCCAGTACCCAGCGAGGCGTCATTGCGAGCATGAAATAAGGAAAATTTCGACTCTGCCTGGAAATGTGAGCCGGGGTCCCGCAATAGACGAAATATCGTTCATCATCATAACAGAACTCCCATAAGGGATTCTCCGGGTTCTCCGGAATATCTTCGGGCCATGGCTTTACATCCAGATTACTGACCTGGCTTAACAGCTGCCAGAATACCGATTCATACTCCAAAACCGATCTTGACTGATCCGTTAATTCAAGAAAGACAATCAGGGATGAATATTCACCAAAAGAACGCGATGCCCGGCCGTATTCCGAAATGATATCTGCCAGCTTACGATCAACGGGCTCGCAATCCAAGCCAGAAACAAAACCATACCGGAGATGCCCCATGGCGAAGGCCTGAGTCGCTGGAATACAAGGGAAACGTGCTTCCCGATCACTCATTTTGGAGGCAAACAAACAGTACGCATCCTTTTTCCATGCTTCCAGAGGAGCATTGTCGTTCTCCAGTTCAGAAGGTTGATACAAAAGCGACATGAAACAGTCCTCCTTTTACCTATAGGATATCGGCCAGAGGCAGATTGGTGACTGTCCCACATCACTTCCGTGTGATACGCAGGTTTATACCATTCAGTAATTCAGAAGGCGCCCATCGTCATTCCATTGACCGTAGATTTTGTTGTCTCTAGTGTGTGTAATGAATTTATCCAATCTGTGATTGAACATTGCAGGGTGATTCTTAACGCTCTGTATCGTATCAATGCGTACTCTTGTATAGAGGGCGGGAAAAGCCATGAAATTCTTATATGTTTCTTGATCCTCTCTAAGCCTGATCTCAATATCCTCAGCTATGCGAAAGGAATCCCCTTCCATGTTCGGCAGCACCTTTCTTCCTTCATCACTCATGAATCCCAACGTTTCAAGACGCCTGACCCGTTCTTTGTTCAATTCAGTCCAGGAACTGTTTTTGCTTCGGGGTGACAGTCTCTGTGCAAGCTCTGTGTCAGACAATTTTTTCTTTATCCCATCGATCCAACCAAAGCAAAGACATTCTTCCACCACGTCCAAATACAATAGGATTCCCGGCTTTGGCTTCATGCTCACCACAACCAAGCAGGATGTTTCAGTCCTGCAATGGGTCTGCAACCATGATCTTAAGTCTTCTCTTGAGCTTAGGGAGAGCACATTCTGAATTTCCATTCTTCGCCTGCTCCAATCCATATTAACATGATGAGCTGTACATTTAAGAGGATTTCACGGGTTCCTGATACCAATATAGACAATAGTCATTCATGGTGGATGCATGTCCCATTTGACGCAGCATTGTAGAAATATTGCCCCTGTGGTAGGTACCGTGATTCACCACATGCAGCAGCATCTTGGACAACGTTGTTTCGCAGATGCCGGCGTATGGGTTATCAAGCTGGATGGTTTGCTCCAAATCGGTTTGACGCTGTATCCATTCATGGTACCGCTCTGTCAACTCGGCGAAGGAGTTTATATACTCTTCCACAGTAGGGAGCGTTTTTCCATTCAAAGGCATGCATTCTTGCAGCGCCTCACGCATTTCCATACCAGATAAAATGAGATACCACATCTGATCAACTGCGTAGATATGGCTTAGGGCATGGGCGATCGTGGGGAACGAACTGTTCAATTCCTCACTCAGTACCGATGAGGGTAATTCCTTGATCCTGCCCAGGATAGTTTGGTTCGCCCAGGTGTGGTAATTGAACATCTCCGTTGGAACATTTGTCATTTGAATCGTCTCCTTTTATTGTCGAATCGTTTGTTTTTGAATCTGTAGTAATTATAAAAAAAGAAGTATGACAACAGAGTGTCATACTTCTTCGTATAGCAGGAGTGCTTGTTGAAGCTGTTCTTTCAGGATTCCTCGTAGTTCAGGCGGTTCAATAACTTCGACTCCACTTCCTAAACTTAGCAGAAATGACCTAAGCCATTTTGCCTGAAGTGGTTGATAAACGGGAATTCGCATAGTCATACTTCCATCTTCGTTAAATTGCTTCTCTGCCTGATGAAAATGATCTAATGCTTCAGCTAATGCCTCAGGGGCAACCCGAAAGACAACGTCACTTATCTGATTGTGCCAATCCTCGTTTCGCAGTACAGTCTCTTTCGGTACCTCGTTATGCGGTAGAAATGTGTCTTGGGTTAGCGATAGATTCATCATTCGAGATAGACGGAATTCCCGGTAATCCTGTCGTGCTCGGCAAAAACCATACACATACCAATTTCGATATTTAAAATAAAGCATCACCGGTTCCAACTCACGGGTTGTACGTTCATTCCGGGTATTGATGTAATCGAATCGGACAACGAGGTGCTTTGTAATCCCAGACCGTAACTCGCGAAGCGCATGGTGGTCGGTACGGTGAGTCTCCAAGTTCACCGCCAAGCTGGGACCCTGCTGCTCGGACCCAACCGTTTGCAACCGTTCAATCGTGCCCTGGGCACGTTCATCCTCAAATACGGTGGAGAGACTGCGTAGAACCGTAATCAGAGACTGAACATCGTACGACCCGAGCAAGCTTTTGTCCATTTTGTATCCGTCCATCAAGCCATAACCGCCGTTCATTCCCTGATAGGAAACAACTGGAAAACCGGCAGCGCAGATCACATCGATGTCCCGATATATGGTTCTTGAGGATACCTGGAACTCTTCGGCCAGCATGGAGGCAGAGACAACTTCGTTGTTCAGCAGCTTATAGATCATAGAGATTAATCGTTCCAATTTCATGAGTAAGGACCGCCTTATACACCGATTTTATCATTGTAGTTGGTCGTTCGTTATTATATCACAGTATGAATTGATGATATAATAACAATAACAATACAATAAAAATCGATAATTATTTATTGTAAAACGATAAATAATATGATAAATTCAAATCAATTAAAACAAGTGAGGTGCTTTTTGTGAAACGAGGTTCAACAATCTTTTTAAAAATGGCTGTTCTGCTTATTGGACTTCCCATTCTTGCCTTGTGCATCTTCGGCATACCTTGGTTAGCCAATCATCCTGTGAATCCAATTTATGCCGGCTCGCTATACCCCATTGTGTGCATTATGTATGTCTCCGTCATACCGTTTGTCATTGCGCTGTTCCAGTCGTTCCGTCTTCTGAGCTACATTGACAAGAACGAAGCATTTTCTTCAATCTCAGTGAAATCTTTAAAAATAATAAAATATTGTGCTATTGTAATCTGTAGCCTGTATGTTGTGATGCTCCCGTTCGTTTTTCTCGTAGCAGATAAGGATGATGCCCCTGGGCTTATCATTGTTGGAATGGTTCCTATTTTTGCTTCATTAGTCATTGCGGTGTTTTCCGCTGTTCTCCAGAGACTGTTACAGGAAGCCATTGATATTAAATCCGAAAATGACCTAGTGGTTTGAGGTGAAAATATGGCTATTATAATCAATATTGATGTGATGTTGGCAAAACGGAAAATGACGGTTACCGAGCTTGCAGAGAGAGTTGATATCACGATCGCCAATATTTCCATATTGAAGAACGGGAAGGCAAAAGCGATACGTTTGTCTACGCTGGAGGCAATCTGCAAAGCACTGCAATGTCAGCCGGGAGATCTGTTGGAATATAGAGCTGATGAAGACGAAGACTCCTTAGAGAAGTTATGATCGCGAGTGAAGAAGACTCTGCATTTTGTGTGCAGAGTCTTTTTTATGAGAAATGTTCCTCTTTCATATGATTGTGAATATTTCGGAATTGCATTGGGGTGACGTTTTCTTGGCTTCGAAAACATCTAATGAAGTAGCTTGACTGTGAAAAACCGGTCTCAAACGTGATTTGCTTAATGGAAAGGTTAGTCGTAGCTAACAATTGCTTTGCATGCAATAACCTGGATTCCATTAGGAATTCCGGAAAAGAGATTCCAAACGTTTGACTGAACTTGCGGCTAAAGTATGAAGTACTATAACCGGCGATCCCGGCTGCTTGTTCAAGAGTGATGTGCTCATTACTGTGGGAGCGGACGTAATTTGCTGCTTCACGAATCCGCTCTGCGGTTGGATGCACGGAAACATTGATTTGGCTCGCTCCGGATTGTAATCTTGTCAAAAGTTCATATAGCGTTGCGGCAATACTGTGCTCATCCTCAACCTGAAATCCCCTGCCTAATTCCAGTAATCGATCCATCAGAGCTGTAATCATTGGAAAGTTGGAACACTGAAACAGCCATGGCTCGTCAACTCCTTTTCCATTCAATAATTCTTCAAGATGAATACCGTAGAAGTGAATCCAACGAATACTCCAGGGTTCATCAGAGTCCGAATGATAGGTTTGCCTGAGACCAGGACCGTAAAGAAATCCCTGTGCACGCGTTAACTCATAAGAATTGGTTCCGCTGTGAAGGAATCCTTTTCCGTCATATACAAGGTGCAGATTATAGCATTGATCCAAGTTGCTTTCTTTGGTCCGATATTCCCGATTCACACGATGCTTCGGAAAATTACTGTAGCCTCCAATAAAATCCGGGAAGCAAGTATGCCTGGGGAAAACCGGCTTAGGAAGAAAGAGGTGCTCTTTCACGCGTAACCTCCATTTGAACGCAAAATTTTGATGTCATTATTAAAAACAAAGCTATTCATCAGTTCTATCATTATTTATGGATGTCAATATTTTATTATAAGTCGCATAATCTTGTCATTTATTATACGCGGTTGGTCCAATAGAATGAAGGCAGTATCGTAAGTTAAGGGGGACAATGAGATGGCGAAGTCAATACAAATGGACGAATTAAAACTGGGTGTCTGTTACTACCCGGAGCATTGGAATGAGCAATTATGGGAGGACGATTTCCGCAGAATGCAGGAGATGAATATTACGGTCATTCGGATGGCTGAATTCGCATGGTCTATCATGGAACCTGAAGAAGACCGATTTGATTTCCGTTTTTTTGGACGTG
Organism: Paenibacillus pabuli; assembly: GCF_039831995.1. Classification (NCBI taxonomy): domain Bacteria; kingdom Bacillati; phylum Bacillota; class Bacilli; order Caryophanales; family Paenibacillaceae; genus Paenibacillus; species Paenibacillus pabuli. Next base: position 1,052,588 of record NZ_JBDOIO010000003.1, on the reverse strand, counting down.
TAATGGATCTTGCGCACCAGTATGGTTTAAGTGTCATTCTGGGGACCCCGACCGCAACTCCGCCAGCGTGGTTAACAGAAAAGTATCCTGAAGTGTTAAACGCCAATAAGGATGGCGTATTGTATCGACACGGCATGCGACGTCATAACAACTACAGCAGTCCGATCTACAGACAGCAATGTGAAAAAATAGTGCGCAATATGGTTCTGGCATATAAAAATCATCCGGCTGTCATTGGATGGCAGATCGATAACGAACTCAACTGTCACATGGATGTTTTCTATGCTGAGGCAGACCATGTCGCCTTCCGGGCGTGGCTTAGAGATCGATATGGCTCACTAGAACAGCTCAACCAGGCATGGGGAACGGTATTTTGGAGTCAGACCTATACAGCGTGGGAACAAATATATCTTACACGGAGCATGGTCAATTCTTCACCTAATCCTCACCTGGCACTGGATGAAAAGCGCTTCATATCGTCGAATACCATTTCGTTTGCCAAGCTTCAAGCGGATATCATACGTGAATTGGACCCGGAACATTGGATCACAACAAACGGTACGTTTGGACATTTGGATAATCATGAATTGACGGAGCATCTTCTGGATTTCTTTTCCTATGATTCGTATCCACAGTTTGCCACGATATTTCCAGGTGAAGACGAAAACCCATTGCAAGACCGGGCATGGAGCATGAAATTGTCCAATGTACGCAACATGTCACCGAATTTTTGTGTAATGGAACAACAGTCAGGGCCAGGTGGCTGGGTTGATAGCATAGGTATGGGCACGCCAAGGCCTGGTCAGATCAGATTGTGGTCGTACCAATCCATTCTTCACGGAACAGACTTACTGGTATACTTCCGCTGGCGTACAGCCACATTCGGAACCGAGATGTACTGGCACGGCATCAACGATTATCACAATCAACCCAACAGGCGAGTGAGAGAGGTTGCACAGGTTGGGCAAGAGTTTGCCCAAATCGGACGTGTTATTGCGGGTACGACATATCTGGCGGACGTTGCCATCCTGCAGGATTACGATAATATGTGGGACGGAGAGTTAGACGAGTGGCATGGTCCGCTTCATCATCAGAGCACACGTGCTTGGTATAAGCAGCTGCAATATCGCCATATCCCTACAGATGTAGTTACCCTGCGACCAAAGACCGTATTGGAAAACCTGTCCAAATATAAGGTAATCATCTATGCTCATCCGGCAATCATGACGGACGAAACAGCAGAACTTCTTCGAGCATATGTGAGCCAAGGAGGTACGCTGTTATTCGGTGCACGTACCGGATATAAGGATCTCAAGGGACATTGTTATATGAGACCGTTCCCAGGAGCGGTTGCGGCGTTATGTGGAGTAACGGTGGAGGATTATACCTTAGTCAAAGGAACCGTTACCGGAGCCAAGCTGCAATGGAAGGGAAAAAGTGAGCAAGGGCCTCAGGGAATACAAACGGTTGGGTTCAACGAAATTCTTCATGTGGAAAATCCCGAGGTACAGGTTGTCGCCGAATATGCTTCCGAATACTATGCAGGTCATGCTGCAATGACGAGACGTGCAGTTGGTCAAGGAGAAGTATGGTATTATGGCGCAGCATACAATGAACCAGTAGTCGATGCTATCATGGATGAAATAGGACTGTCTTCACCTGTCGATGACTTGGTAGAGGTGCCTTCCGAAGTTGAAATCGGTATCCGTTCCGCAAAGGATAAAGCATATCTATTTCTTCTCAACTACTCGGACCAGGAGGTCTTCATCAAGTTGAAGAAGGAAGTCAAAGAGTTACTTTCGGGAACATCGTATAAGGATAAGGTGAACCTGTCACCCTATGGTGTGTTCATTTTTGAGATAGGACAATAGCTAGTACAGAGGGCAGTCGAACGACTAAGTTCGGCTGTTTTTGGTTGAGAAATAAGAATTTAAACATTATTTGAAAATAATTTTTATACTTTTGTGAACCAAATGAAGCCTTTGACGATCTAATGATTAGATAGAATTGAGGAGGAGGGGAAATCTTCGTGGATTTAACCGAGAAAGCAGAACTTGCACGAAAAGGAGATAAGCAAGCATTTGTATCATTAATACGGACGCTTCAGCAAAGCCTCTATGTTATAGCAAGATCAATCGTAAGGAACAACGAAGATAGCGCAGATGCGATACAAGAGACCATTACCAAAGCATTTACTAGTATACATACTTTGAAAGAACCCGCTTATTTTAAAACCTGGATTATTCGGATCCTAATCAACGAGTGCAATCGTATCAACAGAAAATTGAAGCGAATTTCTCTTATTCCTTATGACTTGAGACAAACATCTTATAAGGATGAATATGAACATATTGAACTGTTTGACATCATTGATGAACTGGATGATCAACTTCGAACGATGGTCACGCTCTTTTATATCGAGGATATGTCGGTCAAGGATATTTCCAACGTGCTTGAAATTTCTGAAGGTACTGTTAAGTCACGTTTGTTCAGGGCTAGGAAACAACTCTGTGAGCTTGTACAAGGGGAAGGGGAAGATAAATATGAGTTATCATGATCCAGTTGATCACGAAATTAAACAGTTTTTAAAGCCGAAATCACAAGACCTTGTCCTCCCCGATTCAGTTACACTTGCTATGGAGAATGCTTTTTCTTCCCTTTCTGAGCAAAAGTCGAGAAAGAAATCTCGCTTTAACAAATGGAGATGGACTGCTGCAGCTATAACCATCTGTTTTGCCCTAGCGGCGGTCATGATCTATACAGTGCCAACGTTTGCGGAAATAATTAGATCTCTGTTTTCCAAGGACAATCCCGATATCGGACTCCTGCGAGCAAAGGAGCTGGGATTGGTACATAATCCACATATTAAAGTCAATGACAAGGGCTACACCCTTGTTATTGAGGAAGCTGTAGCAGATCCTACACGAGTGACGCTTGCGCTCCAACTTTTTGATAACAAAGGAGAGCATGACCGGGACAAGCTGAGTCTTGGAGAATCGAACACCATTACTATTAAAGATGCTGAAGGGAAAACCGTGGGCAGTATGTACGATATGGGATATACAAATGATTTTTATTATATGGTGGAGTTCTTCAGTGAACCGCTGCAAACGGACAAGATTACAATCGAGGGGAATATTAATACGCTTGGAAACAGAAATGTACCTGCAATAGAAGGGAATTGGAATTTTAGCTTTGACTTGGATATGAAAGAGGCAAACAGCAAGACCCAAGTAGAGGAACTCTCTGGAACTTATACAACACCACATGGACTGACTGTTAATTTAAAACGGATCACACGAATGGTGCAGGGGGTACGATTCGAACTGGAGACTGAGCTTGATGATGCAGCAATGGCTAGATCCCCAGGTGATTTGTGGGAAAACCAAACATTGAGCTTTCACTTTGAGAACTTAAAAAACGAAGAGATACATTCAGTGAATCCAAGAAAATCCGGTTACATGGACAGCCTGATGACATTTGACTATAGTGTGATTGAAGAAGGGAAAATGCGATGGAGCTATACTTTTAAGTATCTCCCTGAGCATGAACCTTACCGCTTTGTTCTGGATGGATACTCAATTGCTGAAGTGGATGGTAGCAAGTTTTCCTTTAGACCTGCGGAGTTATCAGAGCCTAAATCTTTTAAGGTTTTGAAGGATAGAGTGGAAGTGATAGGGACTTCGTTGGAAAGATCGCAAAGTGGTGGCGAAACCAACGAACTGGCTGTTTTATTTTACGGAGAAATGGATAATGAAGTTCGTAATGATGCATGGAAAGCATATGATTCGGCAGGTAAACAATATAATGTAAGCAAAAGAGGATCATCGGGATTGGAAAATAGCTTGCCTGATCATTGGAGAGAGGGATTTATCAGCATGGGAGATCGTAAAATGAATAGTCCTTTTGAATACCGAATTGAGGGCTTAGATCATATTCCAGAGGAGCTCAGTCTGGTGAGAGAAGTGGTCGATAAACGCTATAAAGATCCTAACTGGTCCGTAATAATGAATGAATAGCAAAAAAACGAACTTATCCCTGTCAGGGAGTTAGTTCGTTTTTTTCTCTTTGTTCTTATCCGGCAATGACCTAGTGGCTATTAAAACAACAATAAAAACGAATACTAGTATTGTATTAGACGGTATTGTTTTGAATATGTAATCTTGAACCAATAGAATGATGATGGATACGGCCAAGATAATTCTCATAACGCGAGCCGATGAACGGCTGGAGTCTTTGGAATGTTTGGACATAAGGAATATGACATACCACCCCCCAAATAAAAGGAGTAAAGAACCTGAGTTTACGATTGCAAACATTGAAGAACACCTTTCAAAGAGCGATTTCGTTAAACGATTAGTTCATATTTCATAGTTAAAATTAGATCCTTACCGATGCTTGAGTTGTGATAGATTTCTCTATGGCCAGAGACAAACGCACATCCTTAAGAGCTTCAGTCAGGGGATAAAAAGGACTATTCTCTCTCACAAAGGTAGACATTCGCGTCAATATTTCAACCATGGCCAGCTCTTCATCAGAAAACGGGGCAGAAGGGAAGGGGTTACGGTACATGCACTCTTGGCCTGCGCGAAGCTCACGGAGGGACAGCGGTCCCAGACTTCCTTCCATGCCGCTTTGAATTCGTTGGATGGCGTATGTATCGTACACATCGGTACCCAAGCTGATGGTGACCTCGTTATCCCGGATCTCCCCATGGGAACCGCGAATCAGAACCCGGTTTTGACGGAGCGGCGAAAAGTATTGAGAGCGGGTGAAATCGAGCACAGCGCTCTTTCCGTTACGGAACGACAGCATGGCGATATCTTGCACTTCATTTTCGATTCGATCCTGGACTTGTCGACCACGGTAAGGTACTTCCAGAATCGGAAGTTCGAAGCGACGGGCAACGATTTCACAGCTGATTTCCGTGAGCGACAGCCAGTTACGAATCAGACTGATCCCGTGATAACCGTGTGCTATTGATGCTTGCACATGATGAACCTGACCCAAATTCCCTGACTGTATGAGGGACGTTCGAGCGATATGATGCGGCTGCAGCGGATACTGTTCTGCAACCTGAATCTGGCCGTTTTTCTCGGCAAAAGTGGACATGATTCCAAGGCTTTCTTCATCGAATGCCGGTGGTGTTTCAACCAAGAGAGGCACTTGTAGTGAAACAAGTTCTTCAAGGACGGCAGGGACGGATGCTTTGGAAACAGCAACCAACAGAAAATCACAGTGGCGGGCCATTTCATGAGGAGTCTCGTAAAGGGTCAAGCCCCAACGTTCGGCAGCTTCCTGATATTTGGCCGGATTGCGAACGACTATGCCGCTGATTTTGAACACATGGGGGAGCTGCTTCGCGATCCGAAGATAAGCTTCTGCTCTCCAGCCGAATCCTATAATTCCAAAACAAATCGGTTGACTCAAAAGAATCTCCTCGCTTCTCATGCTTCTTCTAAATGAAATATGTACTAGATAAGTATGTTACCTATATTTTCTACTCAAGGATATCACGAAGCAAAGCATTTTCAATAAAAGTATGAAAAAAAAGCCCTGAATTGGTTCGATCTGAACGAATTCAGGGCTTAATAACATTTTAAATGGAAGATGAAACGGATAATTGTCCAACCGCTGCGGCCGCTTTCACTGGATACAGCGCGACCCGATATTCCGGAATGGGTTCAATGCGACGAAACTCGGCGAGCTCTATTCCCTCGAAGCGCTCGATTTGTGCCTGATTGACAAAGGTATGAACCGTTCCTCTGCGCTGCGGGGTTATGGACAAGTGCAATTCAGAGGATTCAAGCTGAGTGTAGAATTCCTTGAGGCCAATGGACCAGGTCTTTCCGTAAGAAATGTGATCCGTTATGAGCCGTCCATTCAGGAACGCTTCAGCCACATCACCTTCATAATCCACCTCAAGCCATACATCGTGAACATGAGAGGGCCACTCTCCGGCAAATTGCAGCAGAGCCGATTTCTCTGTGGGTTTCTTAATCAACACGTCTGGCGTATATTCAGGCAGATCTATGGTATAGGTAGTGAAGAGAGCTGCTCCATCTTTTTGAGAGTGAACCGTGGCACGATGGGTTTGTAAATGGTGCTCGGGCTTGGGATACAGCGAAACAGCAAACCGGGAAGCTCCTGTTGATGTGCAGATAAGCTGGTGATTGCTGACCGTAACGGGACAATCGCTAATGACCAGCGTTTGTTGTCCCCACAGTTCAAAGGTATATGCTTTCTGCGCTTCTTCTCTGGAAAGCACCACAAAGCGTACGCTGCTCCCGTCAGTGGTTAGGAAGTTGACTGAATGGTGTTGGTCCACGTTCGGTTGAATCACATAGTAAGATCCTTGATCCATTAATACACTTTCGTTACACTGCACATCCTTTAGATTTGTTTTGGAAACGACGAATTCCGGTTTCATCCCTTCATGCGCATAGAAGAAAACCGTTTTTTCTGCAGAAGTCTCGACCACTGTGAGCAGCGGAGACGTTGCACTAAGTAGTGACACGCCATGAAGATCCAGATGGAACGGCAGCATCAACCCGATTCCTTCAGGCAGCTCAAGTTCACCTTCGGCAGGGAAGGCAACGTGACCCTTGGATGTTTCCAATTCGATTCGTATACTGCGGCGGGGCATGTCCACCTGGTCCTGAAAATTATTCAAGAAAACAAAACCAGAGCCGTCCTCATGTCTGACACACCAGCGTAATGTCTCTGTATCTGTCGGATCTATGGTAGATTGTCCCTCAGGCAGGACCGTTTTCATCGGAGCAAGGACAGATCCGAAAGACTCGAGAAACAGAGAGATGGCGCGGATGCGGTCATAGGATGCACCGACTCTGCCGAATTCACCCAAGGGAGACTGGTAGTCATACGTAATCTTCGGCAGGAATTGCTCATTCAGATAACTCTTCTTGCCAACGGGATTGGAGCCGCCATGATACATATAATAACCGAGCAGATTGCTGCCGCTGGCTAGCTTGACAAGGGTCATGGCCTCGATGCTGTTCTCGGGAACGTACGGCCTCACGTTATAACTGACCTGCATGCCACCGGCCATTTCGCAATAGGCAACGGGATATTCGCGCGTGTCATACTGAACGGGTTCCGCAGGAGTAACATGAAGATCGCGATATATAAATTCCTTGCTTGGAGGCTGGTCAGGCAACCAGGAAGTATAGGCATAACCTGCAAGCATGGGCAAAAAGCCTTCCTCGGGAACGGCAGCGCCGCCCCAAGCGGTAGCCGTGAAGAACAGAGGACGAATCCCTACATCCTCCGCAATACGGCGCAGCTCGGCAAGGTGAGTTGTACCTCCGGTTCCAGAGGACAGAAATTTCCCTGTTTTGTAACCCCATGCATCATTCGGCGCCCCGGCGTGCATGAATTCATTTTCCAATTGCACAGCTATAACAGGTCCTCCGTCCTGATACAGGCTGCCTTTCATCTGACTGGCGATTTCCCGATACATCCTGCGTGTAAGCTTCAGATATTCGGGATCATTGGAACGGATCTCAATAGGCTTGGATACTACCCAATCCGGAATTCCTCCATTACGAACTTCGCCGTGGCAGAACGGACCGATGCGAAGAATGAGGGGCAGATCCAGTTTGGCGCAAAGATCGATGAAATGGCGCAGGTTCCGATTACCACTCCATTCAAAAACTCCTTCTTCTTCCTCATGAAAATTCCAAAATACATATGTTGCAGCGATGTGAATGCCGCCGGCTTTCATTTTCAGCAGTTCTTCTTCCCAGTGCAAGTATGAAAACCTGGAGAAGTGAAATTCTCCCACGACAGGAATGAAGGGCTCGCCATTACGAGTCATATAATAACTGGTAAATCCAAAGCTATCTCCTTTGGGGTTTGCTCCACCATTCATTCCCAATTTTCCTGAATGGATTTCCTTATTATCTGCATCCAATAATGATAATTTCGAAACCTGGCTCATTGCTGGGACAACCTCCTTGTGATATGTTTTATACGACGAATTCTACTGTTTTAGAAAATATAAGAAATATCGATACAGCTACATTTTATACGGAATAGATCATAGCGAGGTAGTGTGATAATGGCTGAAAAACATGTGGATTATGCTATACTTGGACACCGGCCCTTTGGAATATTGATCGCAGGACATTATAAGGAGTTGAAGGGATATGAGATTCACCGGCCAACGGGGAGCATCGATTGGTTATTAATGTATACGCTTTCTGGAGAAGGAGAAATACAGCTTGGCAAGAATTCGATCACCTGCACAGCTGGGGATGTGGCGATCCTCATGCCAGGGCTGCCGCATCATTATCGAACGAAGCGGGAACATTGGGAATTTATATGGGTCCATTTCATTCCCGATCCCAACTGGAGTACATACTTGAAGCTTCCTGAAACCTCCGATCGTTTCGTATACCAGCGAATTGTTTCGAAGGAGACACAGCAGGATATGCAGAATGCTCTTCGAAGATTGGTGCGTCATGGGTTTTCGGAAGGGAGCTCCGAACAGCATCGCCGATTATCTGAGCTTGCCCTGGAGGAGACGTTGATTCACATTCAACAGACATATCCTCCGGATGTTCCAGCAGCAATGGATCCCCGAATAGCGGAGATCATGTGGTATTTGCAGTTGCATCCTGCGCAGAAGATAAGCATACCTGAACTCGCTAATCGCTGCTGTTTATCCACCTCACGCCTCTCTCATTTATTTAAGGAGCAGGTAGGCGATACGATTCTGAACACCGTTTACAAGTTCAGGTTGGAGAAGGCAGCACAGCTTCTGGCTGGCACGAACCGGCAAATCGCGGAGATTGCCACGGATGTCGGATTTGAGTGCGGCATTCATTTTACAAGAAAGTTCCGCGAAGCGTTTGCCGAGACACCGTCAGCATTTCGGAAACGAAAAAATAACCTTCATGCGTGATTGTTGGAGTGTCCCCATATAGTCCATGAAAAACAGAGGATATTGAATGGTACTCCGCCGTTCATTTTTCTTACTATGGATACATTGACAGTTCACAAAAGGAGGAAGCGTTATGAGCACAAGAGAGCCGTCTGTACCTGTATCCAAGGGAGTTCACGTATGGGAGGAACAGACTGAGATCCCTACCTATGGCACAGGAGAACCAGACAAAAATCCAATGTTTCTGGAAAAAAGGGTCTACCAAGGGTCCTCTGGACGCGTCTACCCCCTTCCGGTCATTGATAAAATCATGGATGATAAAGAAGTGAAATTGTATCGAATGGCTATTCTCGAAAATGAATATGTGCGTATTGAAATTTTGCCTGAGATCGGTGGTCGCATCTATCGGGCGTTAGACAAAACGAACCATTATGATTTCGTTTATTACAATCGCGTCATTAAACCTGCCCTCGTAGGGCTAGCCGGGCCCTGGATATCGGGTGGAATTGAATTCAATTGGCCGCAGCATCATCGTCCAAATACGTTTGGACCCGTAGAACATACCATGACTGAAAATGAAGACGGAAGCGCTACCGTATGGGTGAGTGAGATCGACCGTATGTATGGAACGAAGGTTACAACAGGCTTCACACTGTTTCCGGGCAAAGCCTACCTCGAAATTACGGCACAGATGTTTAACCGGACTTCAGAGCCGCAAACGTTCCTGTGGTGGGCCAATCCTGCTGTTGCGGTTAATGACCATACCCAGACGGTATTTCCTCCGGACGTTACGGCCGTATTCGACCATGGCAAGCGTGATGTGTCCAGATTCCCCATTGCAACAGGAACCTATTATAAAATGGATTACTCGGAAGGCGTGGACATTTCACGTTATAAAAACATCCCTGTACCTACATCGTATATGGCCTACAAGTCGGATTATAATTTTGTTGGCGGATACGACCATGGCGTCCAAGCAGGACTGCTTCACGTAGCAAACCATCATGTGTCCCCAGGTAAGAAACAATGGACCTGGGGTAACGGTGAGTTCGGCCAGGCGTGGGATCGCAGTTTAACCGATGAGGACGGACCCTATATCGAGCTGATGACAGGTGTGTTTACGGACAACCAGCCAGATTTCACATGGCTTCAACCTTACGAGGAAAAATCGTTCAAGCAATATTTCATGCCGTACAAAAATATCGGTGTCGTGAAAAATGCATCGATTGATGCAGCGGTGAACCTGGAAGTAGATAAGACAAGTTCTACCGTGACGGTGATGGTCTATGCCACATCGGTGTTCGAGAAGGCAAGGATTGAGTTGAAGGGCCGGAAGAAAACGTATTTGAAAGATACGGTTACGACCTCACCGGAACAGACCTATCAATCGGTTGTAGCCTTAGATCCCGAAGACCAGGCACATGATCTGATCGTAACCGTCCATGATGCGTGCGGGCATGAACTTGTTTCTTACCGTCCGGCGAAGCCATCCATAGAACTGGTGCCTGAACCATCCAAACCGCTTCCTCTACCGGAGGAGATAAAGAGTACAGAACAGTTATATCTGGCAGGATTGCACCTGGAACAATATCGGCATGCCACCTTTGAGCCTGAGCATTATTATGAAGAAGGTTTAAGAAGGGATGCCTCCGACATTCGTCTTAATATCGCATATGGCATGACGCTGCTTCGTAAGGGCTGGTTTGAACGGGCGGAAAAACATTTCCGGACGGCCATTAAATCGTTGACTTGGTGTAATCCGAATCCGTACGACAGCGAAGCTTATTATCAGCTTGGTCTGGCTCTTCGTTTACAGGAGCGGAATGAAGAAGCATACGCTGCGTTTTATAAATCGGTTTGGTCTGCGGCGTTTCAGGACAGTGGCTATTATGCATTAAGCCAAATCGCCTGCGAACGAGGGCATTATGCCGAAGCTTTGGAGCTAGCGGAAAGATCTCTGGTACGAAATAGCAGAAACTACAAGTCAAGACTCGTGAAGACCGCGGTTTTACGAAAGCTTGGCCGATATTCGGAAGCGGCTCTGTTCGCGGAGGAAACCTTGAAGCTGGACATTGCCGATTTTGGGGCAGCCTGCGAGAAAGCTAAAGTGTTGGAACGATTGGGACGTCATGAAGAAGCCGATGATACGCGAATCAAGCTCGGAAAAATCATGCGTAACGATGTGCACAATTATATGAACCTGGCTTCGGATTATGCAGGTAATGGCATGTACGAGGAAGCAGCAGAAGTATTGGAGCAGATTCGTTTGATACACGGCAATCACACCTACCCGATGGTTCACTATATGCTCGCGTATATGTACGACCGAATGGAACCTTCGGAGAAAGCAGATCAGGAGCGACGGTTAGCCCAGAACGCTTCACCAGATTATTGTTTCCCAAACAGCCTGTTCGAGCTGCACGTACTGCAGCATGCAATTGCCATGCATCCATTGGACAGTAAGGCACACTATTATCTGGGCAATCTGTATTATGATAAAAAGCGAGCAGCAGATGCCATTCATCATTGGGAACAATCCGAGGAAATCGACAATCATTTTGCAACAGTACATCGGAATCTTGCCCTGGCTTACTATAATAAACGGAACGATGCAACAGCTGCGTGTGAATCGCTTGAAAAGGCTTTTGAGTGTAATGAAGCAGATGCCCGCGTATTCTACGAACTGGATCAATTGTACAAAAAGGTAGGCGTTACGGCTCAGGAGCGGATGGCCAAACTTCAGCAGCATATGCAACTTGTGCATCACCGAGATGACCTTTACCTCGAATATGTAACCTTGCTCAATATACTCGGCCAGCATGAAGAGGCGTTAACAGCTCTGTTAGAGCGTCGATTTCATCCATGGGAGGGCGGGGAAGGTAAAGTCACGGGACAATATGTTCTCGCGCTTGTTGAGCTTGGAAAGCAAGCGAGTCAACAGGGTCAATTCGAGGAAGCCGTTACATTCTTAAAACGTGCCTTCCAATATCCCGAGAATCTGGGAGAGGGTAAACTGGAAGGTGCTCAGGAAAATAACGTACATTACGAGCTTGGTTACACCTACAGCAGATTAGGCCGGCAAGAAGAAGCGGTGTATCACTGGACAATAGCCTCGCAAGGTTTGGAAGAGCCCGCCAGTGCCATGTATTATAACGATCAACCGCCAGAAATGATCTTCTATCAGGGGCTAGCATGGATGAAACTAGGCAATCCAAAAGAAGCAAGACGCCGATTTAACAAGCTGATTGATTACGCAGAGAGACATCTATTTGATGATGTGAAAATTGACTATTTTGCCGTATCTTTGCCGGATTTTCTCGTATTTGAAGATGATTTGAACAAGCGCAATCAGGTCCACTGTTTGTTTATGCATGGTCTGGGTTTGTTGGGGTTAGGAAAAGCGGCTGAAGCGAAAAAACGTTTTGAAGAAACGCTGCAATGGGAGCCATATCATCTGGGAGCACGAATTCATCTGCCGATGTGTTCATTGGTCAAACAAAATCAAACCATTTATAATGGTTAGAATGTACAATACGTTCTACGGTATACAGCATCAGAGGAGGACAAGTGCAGCATGAACCTTTTTCATATCCAATCCACAATACACGGCATCGATCGAACTGCAACTTTCCTGGAAGATAACTTTGTCGGGATCGATTGGCCAGCTACAGGGGATCTGGAACAAGTACCGGCTGAAGAATGGAAAGAGCAAATCGTGCAGCATTATGCAATACGTGAATCGGAACTGAGTCGGGTAGTAGGGACACTACAGACGTTTGTAAACATTATGCAGGATGGAGACAATGTCTTAATTCATGACGATGAGTGGGCATACGTTGGGGATGTGGGCGACTATTTTTACGATAACTCCACTAGCATTGGAGAAGATTCGATATGTCATCGCAGAGGCGTAACATGGTTGGGACGAATTCCACTGACAGCAATAAACGATAAAGTACGTGCTCTGATTTCGGATACTTCTATAATCTCAACATTCGGGCATCCACGATCACAGGCTCAATTGGATCCGTGGCTTTCAAGAACTCACGAAACGGAAACCACAGACCGTAATTCGGTTAGCGTAGATGACGTTACGGTCCGGGAAGCTCTTGAGGTATTGAAAGATGCATTGCACAGTGAAGACGTGGATATTCGTATTCGTGCAGCGACGGCCATTTTACAATTTGCCAAAAAATAAAGAGGACAAGAACCAGGTAAGTAGTAGCAACGGAAATGGATATCACATGTGAATATGCTAACAATCGGATGAAGCATTAGCCCTGATGTTCACACCAAAAGAAGCACGCTAAGCCCTCATGAATAGAGTGGGCTTTGCGTGCTTTCTTACATAATATAATGTTCATTCAGATTGCATGAAGGCTGATTTGATCGTGTGTTCGATCAGTGTAGCGATTGTTACCGGACCAACGCCACCCGGGACGGGTGTAATGGCGGAGGACTGAGCCAAGCAAGATGAATAGTCCACATCACCTACATTGCCTTTATTGTAGCCTGCATCAATGACAACTGCACCAGGTTTAATCCAGCTTCCTTTTACAAAACATGGTTTGCCGACGGCAGCAATCACAATATCTCCCGACTTCACGATTTCGTCCAGATTGACGGTTTTGGAGTGACAGGTGGTTACCGTTGCATTTCGGTTAAGTAACATGGCTGAAACGGGCTTGCCCAGGATTGGACTTCGCCCGATAACGACAGCATGTTTGCCTTCGATCGGAACCTTATAGAAATCTAGAATACGAATAATGGCCTGTGGTGTGCAGGAAGGGAAAGCGGCGATTCCAAAAGCATTTAGTGCAAATCCTTGGGTGGTAACGCCATCCACGTCTTTCTCTATGCTAATTGCATCAAAAGCGGCTCTTTCATTGATATGATGCGGTACCGGGTGCTGCAGCAGAATGCCATGTACGGATAAGTCTTGATTTAATTTGTTTATTTCTTGAATTAATTGTTCAGTCGTCGTTTCTGCAGGCAAAACCACTTTAATGGAATGTACGCCTACACGCGCACATGCATTGCCCTTCATACGTACGTACGTTTCGGAAGAGGGGTCATCACCGACCAAAATGGTAGTGAGACAAGGGCGTATTCCCTTCTCCTTCAACAAGGCAACTTTCGCCATCATTTCTTCCTTCATGAAGTCCGCTACCGTTTGTCCATTTAAAATTAGTGTCTCTGTGCTCATCTTCATCATCGCCCTTTCCACATAAAAAGAGGCAAGGAAATAAAACTTCCTTACCTCTGCCCAGGCGTACGGCTTGATTAGAAATCATATGCTCCCTCACGGTTCACCGTGTTCGCCAGTTACATATGATCATTACATAATAAATTGATAGTACTTCATTTTGAAATTTACTTCAATCCTTTTAGGTTTAAATGCAAGGACTTTGCTATACTTGGAACTGTGTCTAGATTGGTATATACTTTTTGGAGTTGAGAAGATCAAAAGGAGATTATAAGTAGTGTATATTAAAAAAATGGTTAGGTACCGTACTCATTATTCTTGCGACGATGCTGTTCGCAGGCTGTTCACTTGAATCGCTATCTGTAGATGAATCGTCTCAGACCCATGCTGTCTTGAACCAATTTGATGAAGTTGCCCATTATATTACCGAGCATCAGGAACTTCCGGATAATTATATTACCAAGAAGGAGGCCAGGGCTCTGGGCTGGGTACCAAGTGAAGGAAATCTGCAAGACGTGGCCCCAGGAAAAAGTATCGGCGGTGATCTATTTCAGAATCGGGAAGGGCTGTTACCCAAGAAAAAGGGGAGAACATGGTACGAGGCAGATATCAATTATTCCGGGGGAACCCGGGGAAGTGACCGAATTCTCTATTCCAGTGATGGCTTAATATACAAAACAACCGATCATTATCGTACGTTTGAACAAATCAAATGACCAAAGGTAGGATGGTATGAAGACAGTAATCATTGATGGAAATGATATTCATGGTAAAGAAGAATTGCATGATATTCTACAGGCGAAGCTCGGGTTAGATGATGATTATGGTCGGAATCTGGATGCGCTTTGGGATGGCTTAACAGGTTTCATTTCCATTCCACTGACCATTCAATGGCTTAACTTCGAGGCCAGCAGGGCTGCGCTTGGGGAATACGCTGATCAACTGTTGGAATTAATGCGTGAAGCAGAAGAAGAATTGGATCAGTTCCAA
This sequence comes from Paenibacillus pabuli, assembly GCF_039831995.1. Taxonomy (NCBI): domain Bacteria; kingdom Bacillati; phylum Bacillota; class Bacilli; order Caryophanales; family Paenibacillaceae; genus Paenibacillus; species Paenibacillus pabuli. Next base: position 1,037,487 of record NZ_JBDOIO010000003.1, on the reverse strand, counting down.
TTTGATCTGAAAATGTAAAGTCGAACGGGCAGTCCGCTGAGGACTGCTTTTTTTATTATGCAACATGTTCCTTGAGATTTCCGTTAATGAGTTAAGGAATCCATAGGAGGTGAGGGTCATCCCCAGGAAGTTGTTGTACTTTATTTATGTTCTATCACTGGTTAGTCTGACAACATCTTGTGCGAGCACGTCCACGAATGCAGATGCTGATAACGATCTAAGCGGACTATATATTGCAGCATTGGAAGAGGTCATAATGACAGATTCAGCTCTTAATAGATCGATGGAGTATATATTAATAGACTATAATCAGACTCCTGCATTAAGTGACTCTGACGGACAAGAAATAGCGAAGTTCTTACAAACGAAATATAAGGTGGACGTTTATAACCTAACTTATGAAAAATTGCTTAAGCAAGGTTTATATGAAGGTGATGAAAGCAATCTTCGAGGGATTCTACTGCGGATTGAGAAGGTTGAGCTGGCGGAAGATCAGAATAAAGTCATACTCGTGGTAAGTAAATATCGATCGAATGAGGGTGCCATCTCTGTAAAACTAACGTTGCAATATAGGGATAACAATTGGATGGTAGTTGATCTTGTTACCTTGAAAGAGAGCTAATACTGGAGAAGATTGCGAGACTATAAAGTTTTACGAAGACTAAACAATCTGTCTTAAAAGTCGCCCATGGCGGCTTTTTTTGATCCTAGAAAGGAAGTCTGTCAACTGGAATGTTGGCTGTAGAGAAATACTATGATACAAACTATTCTAACTCTCGTATTATGTTGGATAGAATCAATAAAGTTGTAATTGTTATTGGTAACGCTCTGAATACCATTATTACTACTTACAAATTAGATAGCGTCAGCACAATTCAGAATCGAGTTTCTGAAGGCCGTTGGATTAAGGGCGGTGTTAAGTTTAAATAATTTAAGTTTTACTTAAAAAAACAGACTGGGGAGAGAAGATTAATGCTCTCTCCAGTTTTACAATCATGGAGGTAAACAATGCCTATTTTAAGAGATAAAAACTTCCCGGTTAATTACATTGAATTTACTGTCGTTAAACATAATCCCTCTCCAGGTGAAGGTGGTTATTATAATTATAAATATGTTGTTAATTCTGAAATAGTGAAAGAAGCTAAATTTGGTAGGACAAACATGGTTTTAAACAGCTTCATTCCAATGCTGAAAGAATTCCCTGAGGAAAAATGGAAGGGTTACATTAGTCATTTTGAAGAGAGTATGGAAATAAAATGGATGCATGAATACAAAACAGATCTCTACTTACTTATCTTTATGGATTTAGGTCATTTATACACTCTGAAAGCGTCCAAAGAAGGTATTAGGGAGTTCGGAAATCAATTTGAAGAAGAACTTAAGTCTTTTTTGAATTAATTTTATACGATGTGATCCCGGTATTTCATCCTTTATTTTTCCAATATTACCTAACCAAGTCTTAAAGAGATGAAGGGGCCTATTTATGCCAACCTATTTTGAACCAAAGCTTACAGCTTTGGTTTTTTGTTTGGATTTTGTCGTTCTTTGCTTTGCTGAAATTGAATAAATCAGGTTAATGGATCTGCATTACCACACATCGGATAAATCAATAAATATTATATGTAAACAAATGTATATAAATTGTAAAATTTATAAATTAATGAAACATTTTAGCATTATGCTGCGTCTAAATTATTGGAACAACACCTAAGATTCTGAATGGAAAGGAGGTCGTACATTGAAGCATATATCCCTTATTCTTATGATTTGTCTTGTCCTGTTTGGTTGTTCCGATTCCTCACTGAATAACGATGCTATTAGTACACCCGATCAAATTCAAAAAGATGGCGATCAAATTATAGCTAGTAAACAATCTGGGGATTATGAACTCAGATTAATCATCAAAAAATCAAATAATGATACATTCATTTTTGAACCAGGTCTGAAGTATATAGGCAAGGATGCCGATAATCAGATCCTTCATTCAAAAAAAATACTTGATGTAGATTTGCAAACTGATGGGGAAAGTATCCTTCCTCCAAGGTCAACAACAACTGAAGGAATAACAACAAAATTAGTGAAGGACCAATGGTATTCTGAAAGTTATGAAATTACACTAAGTTCAGATCAACTTCAGCAAATAGCAAGTTCAAACGTCAGTGTCGTCCTAAACGCAGTGTTTCAATCTGATCAATCGAGCTTTGAAGATGAAAAAACAATGATAATCAACGCAGAAGAGGTCATGTAAACTGAATATATACGAGGAGGCATCTATGGATCTCAAAAAAATAACTACATTAATCTTTGGTGTAGCCCTTACATTATCTATTAGTGGAGTAACTTATGCTGAGAACATTGAGAAAGATAGCCAGGCCTATACAAACGAAAAGTATAATTTAGAAGAAAAATTCAGAGATGAATTTGGTTTCGAAAAGAGCACTAATCAACTCCTCTCTATTCAAAACGAATCTTCTGTTCAGAAATATGGTGTCTCTCTATCAGAATCTGAGGAATCTGAGATGGATAGAAGAGTTGAGATTGAACAAAAATTTATACCTGATCTTGAAAAAGCGATCCAGGATTCATCAATGTCTGAAAATTATGCTGGAATGTATATACAACAAGCTCCCGAATACAAGATTATAGTTAGATATACAGGAGGTTCTAATAAAAATATTACTAGTAGCAATCAAGAGGAACAGGCGTTTGTTGAAACGGTAGAACAATTTACAACTAACGTCTCTAACAATGCAGCTTCGTTAATCTTGCCTAATGAAATTGTGTATGAAAAGGTTGATTATAGCGAAAAACAACTAATGGGCTTTGTAGAGAATATAGTCAGTAAGCTTGATCTTTTAAAAGAACAAAATGTTAATGTAACGAAAATTTATTCAGATTACCCTAATCAGAAAGTTGTGGTTTCCCTCGGTAATGAATTAGGTCCTGAAAAACAGGAAATTGTTCAAACAATGTTTAACAAATACCCCTTGGAATTTAATGACGACCCGGGGCTTATCGAACAGACTGCAAGAAACACATATACAGGAACAATAATGGGTGGTCATGAGATAAATAGTAGTGGGAAATGTACAGCGGGCGTACCTGCAAAATCAAGATCAAACGGAACCCTATTTCTTGTTACTGCAGGTCATTGCGGGAGTCAAGGTACAAATTTTAGTCAAGGAGGATACCTTCTTGGACCCTTGTCTAATATCTATATGGGCTCATACGCCGACTCTGGTGCTATTAGGTTAAGCGGTGGGAATCACACTCCAAGTAATGTCATTTATAACACTTCTGGAATCAACCCAGGTAATCCAACAAGGCTTACTGGAGTTCAAGCGCTGTCTTCAAGTAAAATAGGAGAAACTGTAATTAAGTCAGGCGCTACTACGGACACAACTACTGGCACATTACAGAGAAAAGACGTTTACTTTACTACAGCTGGCAGATATCTCTTTGAAACAAGTACAGTTTCACAACCAGGCGATAGTGGAGCACCTGTTTTTGCAGGTTCTGGTTTTAAAGGAATAGTGCACGGAAGAATTCTCAGTAATGACAGCATGCTATATACTCATGCTGAGAGAATCCTGAACGGATTAAACTTAGATCTTTATGTGCTTTAAAACTTTTTCAGATGAGAGGGACGGCTTTCTAATCCAATCTATCTCAAGTTAATCATTTAGGATCACATTTTCCCCAAACTAATTAAAACAAAAAAACCAAAGCTAATGCTTTGGTTTTTTGTTTTAATCCTCTCTGGCTAAAAATCAACATTCCATTTAGCAGCTAACAATAGTATCAGAGCGCACATAATTTACTTCCAGAAAATAATCAAACAGATAAGGATATTCATCTGGCTTCATTTACTCGTCTTGCATGCCATAATGACCGTGAGCGACACATGCTATCGCGGTAATAGAAGAATAGTAATACCTGTTATCCGTTGAGATGTGGATAGGAGATACCCATATTGACCTGTATGAATCTAGGTAACAAAAATAGGAGTCCCAATGGAGGGGCTACTAAACGCACTAATTATCTTCTTGTTAATGTATCAACCCTTAAAGCAGCTCCAGTCATGGGTACTTCATGTTCTTGACCATCCTTGCGTAATTTAACATGTAGTTCTTCGATTTGGTGTGACTGGTGATCTATTAAGTCAATGAATTCAACTGTTGAAGTGATATCATGTCTGTGGGGTGAAACATTCAATATTACTACATTTTACAAAGAGAAGTTGAAATTAGCTTGTCAAATAGACTGCATCATGATAAAGTGATAACGATTATCAATATCAATTAAAAAGGGTGGGTTTACATTGTTGAAACGGTCCAATTCGATTTTGCTTATACTGGCACTAACCGTGCTGTTTGTATTAAGTGCATGCGGTCAGTCATCGACGACCAGTACAGCAGCGGATACTAGCGCAAACACGGCTGAGCAGACAACTGATTCAACATCTGCAGCTGAACCAGCGGCGACTGATGAAGGAGAGACGGTTACATATCAATCGGATGCAGGAGAAGTACAAGTACCCAAAACACCTCAGCGTGTCGTTGATTTGACGGCTTTCACAACAGGTTACTTTGTAGCACTGGATGTTCCGGTGGTAGGAGCCCTCTCGGGTGCAATGGGCAATAAGTATATTAAGGATCAATTGATAAGTGAAGGAACAACCGATCTGGGTGAGCAGCCTACAGCGGAACAACTGGTAAGTCTCAAACCTGATCTGATCATCGCTTATACGGGTACAGAGGGTCTTGATCAATTGTCTCAAATTGCTCCTGTGGTGCAGATCGAGTATGGCAAACTCAATTATAAAGACTTGATGCTTGAATTAGGCAAACTGACAAATAGAGAAGATGCAGCGAAAGCCTGGATTACAAACTGGGAATCACAGATTAACGAATGGAAACCCAAAGTAGAAGCCGCCGTAGGCGATCGAACGGTGTCCATCCTGAATCCATATGCGAAAGGATTATATGTATTCGGCCATAACTATGGTCGTGGCGGTGAAATCCTTTATGGAGAATTTGGCCTCAAGGCCCCAACCAAGGCTCAGGCGGAAGCGATTGACAGTGGAACAGGCTTTGCCTCGATCTCCATGGAAGTGCTGCCGGAATACGCAGGTGACATCATCTTTACCAGCCCGTGGTCTGGAGATACAAGTGATGCCGAGGTCGTATATAGCAATACGTTGTGGGAGAATCTGCCTGCAGTTAAGGCAGGACATGTCTTCCAGCTGGATAACACTTCGGACACATATAACGACCCTATCACTTTGGAAGGACAATTGAAATTTATTACGGACAGCTTGCTTTCAGTGAAGTAAGCAGTAGAATAACACTCCTGACCGTCACAAAGTGACGGAGGAGTGTTATTTTTTTATAGCTGAATTATAATACGTAGGATTCTCCATCCTCAGGAACAGCAATGTTACTGGTGATCCCTTTATCCTTCAAAAAGCTTCTTAAGTCTTCTCTGGAAAGACCCCAATGGTTAACTGCTTCCATATGGACTACAATGATTTTCGCGTCTGGTGCAGCTTGGTATACTTTATAGATATCGTCTATGCCCATAACCAAGGAACCACCTTCCAGAAACTGATTATCTCCTCCATTCACAACGATAACCTCAGGTTTGTGAGTTTGGATCACTTCTTGAACAGACTCGACCCAAACGGTGTCCCCAGCTACATATAATGTTTGCTCATTTGTGTGTTTAAAGACTACGCCGCATACTTCGCCAGCAAGCTTCAAGATTTCTCCTCTGCCATGCTCCCCTTTTGTTTTAAACAGTTGAATTCCATGAAATACTGAATATTCATGAAGAATCTCTACGTTGTTAAAGCCAGCATTTTTAACTTCAGACGCATCAGCTTCGTTCTGTACAAACATTTTGATATCTTTGGGCAGCGCTTCTTTTGCCGCATCATCAAAGTGGTCCAAATGAAGATGAGTAACGATCACCGCGTCGATACCACGGACTATATTTTCAATAGTTGTCGGAAGGTCGACCAATGGATTCATCTGATCCTGCCTCGCAGAATTTGGGAATGGAGGATACACGCCCTTGTCAGCTAGGAATGGATCAATTAAAAAATGTTGTCCTGCGTATTCAACGATAATCGTAGCATTTCGGATCTGAGTTATTTTCATTGTAATTCTCCTTTGATCATGAATATATAAATAGCTTACACGCTCCGCATGTCTGCGTACATGCATAGAATCAAGTCTTTCTTCTCATTTGCTTGAATAATGAAAGAATTTCTTTTCATGATGGGTTTGTATGTAGAATAGAGTAAGCTTTACTTATCTCATGAATTGGGTTTTCATTGGTGATGATACTAAAATTAAAAGGGGGAGGATAACGAGTGCTCGATCACATAGATGAATTAATTATTAAAGAGCTGTCCGAGAACAGTCGCATTACGATGAAAAAGCTGGGGGAGAAGGTTCATCTCACTGGACAAGCAGCTGCTTCGAGAGTTTTGAAGCTGGAGGAAAACGGAATTATTGAAAAATACACCGTCCAAGTAAATCAAGTCAAATTAAACTGTTTAATCCATGCGTTTATCACGATCAAACTGACGAATCCACATCATCAGTCATTCCTGTCCTTTGTTAAAAAGGAAAATGATTATGTAATTAATAACTATAAAGTGAGTGGAAACGGATGCTACATTCTGGAGACCAGATTTCCATCCAATGAAGTGTTAGATCAATTCCTTGTTCGTTTAAACGAACATGCGAACTATAGTCTTTCCATTGTGATTAACAAACAAAATTGAATATGAAACAAGAATAAGGACGCCTGATCCCTCCAACTCTAGCCATCGGAGAGTACTGGATTGGACCGAGCATCCTTATTATTAGTCTAAAAGTACGAGGCGTAAAAGGTTATTTTGTTTTCGAACCATCAACTTAGTCATCGGAATACACAGTTGCGTTAAAACTTTCGGGTCCAAGTCGGACATTGCTTACGCCGGTATCCGGACCGTAGGAGAAAGTCGCATAGACCGAATAAACGAGCTGGCCATTTCCCGGCGGTGCCACATTATAATCGGAGCCCGTAAAACTGAGCACACATGGGCTGAAGAAGGGATTGCCGAGAACAGTCTTTTCGGCCCGGTACACAAGCTGCTGCGAGGCTCCCAGACCACGATATACCTCAATAGCAAGAGAACCGTTATTAAATAACTGATTGGCTGTTACTGTAACGATACCTGAGAAAAGCGTTCGGATGATTGGGCCCGGATTAATTATTTGCAGCCCAACTTGAGCAAACAACAGCGGAACGCTGTTTGTGAAACTGGGAGTGAGAACGCCCTGACCTTTAGAGCCCTGGGAAGTTCGTGCATCTAATGTTTTAACCATGTGAAGTCCTCCTTTCTTCAAAGCTAAGGAGAGATAGGGACGTGGTGTCAATCGTCGCTGTATGCGACCGCATTGAAGCACTCCGGTCCAAGACGAGTGGCTTGTTCAGTTGCGGATACAGGGACAAACGTTGCAAAGCAGGAGTAGATGAGCTGCCCATTGGCAGGTGCAGGCACATTGTAATCCGATCCTTCAAAGCTTGCAAGAATGGTACTATCAGCAGGAAATACAGGCTGGGAAACCACATAGATCGGTTGGCCCGTATAAGTTGCCCCTCTGAATATTTCAAAACGAATAGAAGAAGGCAAGGAAGACACATTGGACACCGAGATCCGATAGGTCCCATTGAATTGGCTGCGGATCAGCGGCCCCGGATTGAAGATATTGAGTCCAACAATCCCGAGCAGGGTAGGTGTATTTGCGCCAAGCGGAACGTTAAGCGGGGTAATGCCGGCTGACCCCAGAGACGTACGGGCGTCAAGTGTACGAACCATAGCAATTCCTCCAATCTATCATTTTGTAATTAGGATATGTTGTTCAGTGGAAGGAGTTGTCCGCTTAGCGGCAAGAAGTTAAGGGTTTGAGAGAGGGGCTTAATTCAAACGGATTTTTGTTTGGAGACTTGCTACAAACGTGTATACTTGAGAAACAGGGTAAGATGACAAAACACGCTGATCTAAACTACTTTTCTACATAGGAGGAACTTCGCTTGGAAGAATTTGAAGAATTTCTGGCACGGATGGATAACCCGGAATACCGTGCTCGAACCGAAGAAGTTTTGAGTTGGGTGGCTACGAAATTTCCAAACTTAAAGGCAAAGATTGCGTGGAATCAGCCGATGTTTACGGATCATGACACCTTCATTATCGGATTTAGCGTAGCCAAACAGCATTTGGCTATTGCTCCTGAGAAGGCAGGTATTCTTCAGTTTTCAGATGAGATTGTTGAGGCTGGCTATGATCATACGAAGGAATTGATTCGAATCAAATGGAGTCAACTCTTGGATTTTTCACTGCTGGAGAGAATTATTGCTTTTAATATTACAGATAAGGCAGACTGCTCGACTTTTTGGCGGAAGTAAAAGCAAAGCATGATATAACAGCGTTTCGCGAATGACAATGGTTAAGTAAAGTTTAAATAGAAAGGTGTGAGCCAGATGGGGCAACATACTGGTAATCAAACTACAGGTGATTTCGAAGAGACATCTGCTGAAGAGACTGTAGGATATGGCATGAGCGATACACCGGATTCATTAATGGTATCGTTCATGGAGGCGGAGTATATCGTTGGCGGTCATGGCAGTCGCAAAATCAAGGTTCTCCAGGAAGCATTTCAGCATATTGACGGTGAGATGGACAGCGATCATTACGGGAGCGGAGAAACCATTGAACATTTCCAGCGGCAGATGGCTGAAGTACTGGGCAAGGAGGCGGCTATCTTTTTCCCAAGTGGTACCATGTCACAGCAGATAGCGCTGCGGATTTACTGTGAGCAAAAGGGACTGAAGCGTGTAGCTTATCATCCCCTGTGTCACATTGAAATTCATGAAGAGAATACGTTGAAGGAGCTTCATCAGATTGAAGCGGTTCTGCTTGGAGACAAGGACCGATTGATACGATTGGAAGATGTACAAGCTATCGAAGGCGACATAGCCTGTCTATTGCTTGAATTGCCCCAACGGGAGATTGGCGGCCAGCTGCCTCCATATGAAGAACTCGAAGCCATCTCGGCTTATTGCCGTGAACAGGGAATCAAGCTGCATTTGGACGGAGCCAGATTGTTTGAGATCACACCTTATTATCAGAAGTCGGCAGCAGAGATCTGCAGCTTGTTTGATAGTGTGTATGTATCTTTTTACAAAGGCATTGGCGGTATTGCCGGAGCCATACTGGCTGGAGATACGGATATGATAAAGGAGTCCCGAGTTTGGAAACGCCGGTTTGGTGGGGATCTGATCGGTCTGTATCCTTATATTCTAAGTGCCCAATATTATTATGATCAACGCATTAATAAAATGGGAATCTATTATGAACAAGCGAAGCAGCTCGCTTCATTGCTGAATCAATGTTATGGAGTACGCACGTTGCCCGAAGTACCCGTGTCGAATATGTTTCATGTGTACATCGAACGAACCCCAGCTGAGGCTGAACCCATTCTTAGCAGAATGACGCAGCATTTTGGAATAGGGTTAACTTCGTATCTAAACGAAAACAGTGAAACCGGGCATTGTTCATTTGAACTTTCGCTGGGAGATCGATATGAAACGGTACCGGAAGATAGGCTGCAATCTGCTCTGATATGGCTGGATGAACAACTACGTTTGCATGGTCCGAAGCGCTGAGTAGGACTTCATTGTGTAGGAAATCGATCGAACTGGAAAAATCAGTCTTTAGTCGGAGGCGTGGAAAGATGATGTCCGTATAATTATGATTTGAAAGGAGACGTCATATCATTAAAGTATTGGACATCTTTATGACAAATGGAGGTTGAGGGGATTGAGTAGGCAAGTCCAAGGCACTAATGCACCAAGCCTGTTTCGCAATCGGTTTCTTCAGACAATCTTGTTATCCAGCGTTCTCCTGCAGATCGGCATCTGGGTTCGGAATTTTGCAATCCTATTGTATGTGGCGGAGACAACGAATAATGATCCATACGCCATTTCACTCATCAGCGTGGCCGAGTTTGCCCCGATTTTTGTTTTTTCGTTCATCGGAGGTACCTTTGCTGATCGCTGGCGGCCGAAACGAACGATGATTTGGTGTGATGTATTATCTGCCGTATCGGTATTTGCAGTTCTCCTGACCATCCATTACGGCTCATGGCATTCTGTTTACCTCGTTGCATTTATTTCGGCAATTCTGTCGCAGTTCTCCCAACCTTCAAGCATGCGATTGTTTAAGTATCATGTTGCAGAAGAACAGCTGCAGCAGGGCATGGCTCTATTCCAATCGCTGATGGCCATCTTTATGGTGCTTGGCCCGATGCTTGGCACCTTCGTATACAGCACGTTTGGCCTGGAAATATCCATCGCTGTTATGGGCATCGTTTTCCTGCTATCCGCACTCGTTCTTGTTCGTCTGCCCGAGGATCAGATGCAGACACAAACAGCTGCGGTTAAAGGGCAGTTCCGAAAAGAATTCGTGGAAGGGTTTCGTTACGTTTGGCAAAGTCAGGTGCTCCGGATGCTCGGGCTAGCGTTTATACTTGCTGGTCTCGCCGTTGGCGTAGCCCAAGCGCTCAATCTGTTCATTGTTACGGAGCAACTCGGTAGGAGCAAGGAATTCCTGCAATATCTTCTGATGGTGAATGGTGCAGCTATGCTAATTGGTGGGGGAATAGTAGCCACATTTGCAAAGAAGGTTCCACCACAAATTCTGCTGGCGATTGGAATGGTAGCCGGTGCGGTCTGTACAGCCATCGTGGGTTATTCGACAAGTGTACCCGTCACGCTGACCGTTCAATTTCTGAATGGACTGGTGTTCCCATGCATTCATATTGGAATCAGCACCATGATTCTGAAATGGTCGGAGGCTTCCATAGTGGGCCGCGTGAATGGCGTTTTGAATCCGATGTTCGTAGGCATGATGGTCATTTCCATGTCCTTCGCAGGTGCGTTAAAAGATGCCTTTTCACTGAGCACCATCTATAGCGGAGCAGGGTTTTTATTTCTCATTGGCGCATTGGCCATGATTCCAATCATGAATCACAAAGCACCGGATAAAGCACCACCTGTTGCACAAGAGGCATAGTATCAGCGATATCTACACGTAATTTTTGATTCAAAAGAACCGACAATGAAAAGTGTCGGTTTTTTTATTTCAGTTCGTTAACCACCGAAAAGGTATGGAGCTATGTGTCTGAATTTCAAGGGGAGGGAGAACAAATGCTGAATGTCGAATAAAAGGGAAAAGGAGTGTGATTATTGAATGAATAAACGCTCATTGCAGATTAACGTGCTGCCGGGTTTTGAACCCGAAATCGGCCGATGTCTCTGGTGTTTGGAGGATGTACGGAGGACTGTTCTGGAAAGGGTGAGTGCATTAAACCCTGACCTGCTCGATCGGAAAATGGATGGAAGGCACAGTATTGGCTCGTTGTTGTATCATATTGCGCTTATTGAGGCAGATTGGTTGTATGTTGAAGTCCTCCAAACCGAATATGAGACGGATATTCGTTCCCTGTTTATGCAAGAAGACAGGTCGGAAGATGGTTCGCTGGTGCAGGTCGCAGGTCAAACCTTGGAAGAGCATCTTCATCGGCTGCAGACTGTACGCGACAAGCTGCTTTTTCATTTTAAAACCATGGATATGACCGATTGGAGAACTCCAAGACAGCTTGAAAGCTATGACGTAACCCCTGAATGGGTTATATATCATTTGGTTGAACATGAGGCTCATCACAGAGGGCAAATATTCGAACTTTTACGGAATCTGGTATAGAATCGGAAGAAGACGATACGAATCATATGGAATTATCGAGTTAGACAGTAATGGAGGAAAAATAAAAGATGACGTTGGAAGAATTAACGGAGTACTGCCTATCCTATCCCAGCTCATATGAAGACCATCCTTTTGGAGAAGGTTGGACTGCGATACGGCACCAGGGAAACAAAAAATTGTTTGCACTCATATTGCACAATTACAACGGACATGTCAGTGTGAATCTGAAGTGTGCTCCAGAGCGTTCAGATTTCCTGCGGAACGCATTCCCGGAGGTAACGCCCGGTTACCATATGAACAAGGAACACTGGAACACGGTTAATGTGGAAGGTGATCTGCCTGTGGAGGATGTGCAGGGAATGATCAAACACAGCTTCGAATTGACAAGGCCCAAGCGGGTAAAAAAGAAGAGCGAAGCTTAAATCAGGGGATGTTATATCCTTTAAGCTAAAGACCAAAACAAAAAGACAAAGATAAAAACCCACCTGATTGGTGGGTTTCTTTGGGTTCCCATTTATAACTGCGAAGCGAATGTAAAGCTGATTAGCCCTTGACTGCTCCAGCCGTGAGGCCGCTTACGATGTATTTCTGACCGAATAAGTAAAGGATGAATACAGGCAGTGAAGTCAGTACAAGATTGGCAAAAATCAAATTCCAGTCCCGGCTGTACTTGCCGTAAAAATTGTAGATCGAAAGCGGCATCGTCCATGTTGAGCTGTCTGTCAGGAAGTAAACCGGGATGGTGATGTCATTCCATACTGACATGAACACCATGATGGCTACCGTCGCGTTAACAGGCAGAATGAGCGGCGTGACGATCCGGAAGAATACACCGAACACGCTTGCACCTTCCAGAAACGCAACTTCGTCAAGTGCTCTTGGAATGGTTTTGATAAAACCACTGTACAAGAATACACTGAACGCCGTATTAAGCGCGGCATAGATCAGGATAACGCTTGTAATGCTTCCGTAGAAGCCCAACCCTTGCACGACCCGAATCGTTGTAATGATCGACATGGGAGCAATCAGCCCCATGAAGAAATACATGTAGATCGCTCCGGAGGCTTTCGTTTCTCTGCGTGCAAGAATGAATGATGCAGCCGAAGAAGCCACGATATTGATGATCGAGGATACGCCAGTAATCCAGATACTGTTGAGAAATGCCCTGGATAGACCGCCTTCTTCGAAGACGCGGGCATAGTTCGAGAACTGCCATGTATCAGGTAAACTAAGGGAGAAGCTGAGTACCTCGGCGCTTGTTTTGAATGAACCGAAGATCAGAATCACGAGCGGCAGGAGAACAATTAGGGAGGCCAGGATTAGAAATCCTTCCACAATGTAATTGCGGATGGCAAGTTTGCGAGTATAGCCCATGTTATTCAGTAACCTCCTTACGACGCATGAAAATCAACAGCGGAATGGCGATAATGGTGACAACGACGAACAGCAGTGTGTTGACTGCGGTACCGAGTCCCCAGTTGCCTTCACCGAAGGAGCGCAAAATAATGGTACCCACAACCTGAGATGCGTTGCCCGGACCTCCGCCGGTCATGACGTACACTTCCGAAAATACTTTGAGTCCACCGATAAGTGTCAGCATCAGGTTGATGTTGATGGCGGGCAGCAGCAGCGGCAGTGTGATTTTAAAGAAGCTTTTCCATGAGCTTGCTCCGTCAATGGTAGCAGCCTCGTAATATTCCTGGGAGATGGATTGCAACCCGGCCAGATAGATGGCCATTTGAAACCCGGCGCTTTGCCAGATGGAGACGATGGCGATTGTCCAGATGACGATGGACGGGTTGGTCAGCCAAGCCTGGCTTAAGGAATGCAAGCCTACAGCTTCGAGCAAGTTGTTAATCGTGCCTTCGGTTCGCAGCATCGGTGTAAACAAAATACTGATGACGAGAATGCTGAGAATGGAAGGGGAATAGAAGATGGCACGCAGCAGATTTTTGGTTCTTAATCTCATGTTAAGTCCTACGGCCAGCAGTAGACCGATAACATTTTTGCCGATGACAGTGACAATCGCAAAGATCGCCGTGTTTTGCAGCGCCAGAATCAGCGTTTTGTCAGAGAAGATCTTCTTGAAATTGTCCCAGCCGATGAACTGAAGCTCCAGTCGATCCAGCCGCCAATCCGTAAATGAATAGTAGAAGCCTGCGATGGCAGGAATGACGAAAAAGATCGAGTAGATCAGCAATGCTGGATATATCATGTAATATGAATAAAGATTTTTAGCCCTTTTCATGTCTCACACTCCGTAATAGCCCGGACAGCATAGAACTTGAGACTCTATGCTGCCCAGTGTTTTATCTTCTTAGAAACCGGCCACACCTTTGTCTTGCATCAGCTGGCTGAACTTCTCGTCCCATGCCTTCAGTACCTCTTCCGGTGTTAGGCCCCCTGCAAATTGATCCTGCAGCAATCTGTACAGTTCACTGCGGTCAACGAGCATGTAAGCATCGGTCGTAAGCACCGTTTTCTTAGGCGTAATGTAATTGTCCACGATATCCTGCTTGTAGGCAGGCAGCTCAGGCGTTGTTACATCACTGAAATTGGATACATAACCTTTGGAATCCACGATCTGCTGCGCAACTTCCTTGGAAGCAATAAAGTTCAGAAACTGTTTGGCTTCTTCCAAATGCTTGGATTTCTTAGGAATGAACAGTTGGCCGCCGAGTGGACTCGCACCCAGACTTGCATCCTGGGAAGACGGAATAGGGAATACGCCGAGTTCCATGCTAGGATCCTGCTCGGCAACGCCTTCGATTAACCAGTCACCCATAAACATCATGGCTACTTCCTTGTTCAGGAATTTACCCACGGCCATATCGTAGCTGTCACTAAGTACGTCTGTGTTGGTGTAGCCTTTGGTGTACACTTCGTACTGCTGCTCCAGGAAGGTTTTGAACTCCGGGATATCGGACCATTTTTTCTTGTTGCTGTTCAGGTCATCAAAAAACGTAGGATCATTCTTGGCTACAAAATCGGCAAAAGCTGCTGCAGGCCAGATGTTGGCTGCCCAGGCATCTTTGTAAGGCATAAATACGGGTGTGATGCCACTTGCTTTGATCTTTTCGCATATGGCCAAAAACTCTTCGTAGTTTGTCGGAATGGATAAACCGAGGTCTTCAAAGATCTGCTTGTTGTAAACAACACCTTGCATGCCTGTATCCTGGCTGACATGGAAACTGTAGAGATGACCGCCAGATGAAAGGACGTCCTTGTTCACAATTCTGCTGGCCCAAGGCTCGTTATCCAAAATTTCAAAATTACGTTCCAGGTTCAGATCCGTCACTGCGCTCGCCAGGTTGTATTGAATGATGTCAGGTGTTTCATCGACCGCCAGCTTGGTTTGCAGTACGGTCGTGGTCTGCTCTGCTGGAATGAGCTGCAGATTTACGCGTACGTTTGTCTGTTTTTCAAACTCATCCAGAATGTCCTGCTGAATAAAGGCAGAGTCCTGCGAACTTTTGGAGATGGCAAGTTCCAGTGTGACCTTGGCACCTTTGCTGTCTCCGCCAGCAGCTGTTCCGGAATCGCTTCCCCCAGATCCGCAAGCGGTTAATGAAATGGATAAAAGACTGGCCAAAACAATGGATGCTGCTTTTTTTCTTTTATGCGTCTTCAATGCAAATCCCCCTCTAAAACGTTTTATGAATTTTATATGAATCCGTTTACAATCTCGATTATAAATTTTTATCTCTCCCCGGTACATGTCTGTGCTTGAACGTTGATGTGTAATATTCTGAACTTGAAATCGCTATCATTTCAATTGTTCACATGATACAGTAGGACATAAATGGTTGAGAGAGACATCACGATGGGGGAACAGGAGGACTTACAGAAAAATGATAAAGTTGATACATCGGGCAACGCAATTCAGTTTGCAAACGAAGGTGTTTTTGACATTTCTGGCCCTGCTATTGTTTGTGTTGGGCTGTTTTATCGTTTATGTGAACATGGTCGTTATCCGCCCGCTTAAACAAAAAACGGAGCAGGATCTGCTCGTGACAGCGACAAAGGTAAGAGAGCAGGTTGATCTCTATGTAGAGCAGCAGAACCAGTTGTCCCAGCGAATATTGGCCAGCAAGGATATCTTTGCAACGATGGAGAAAAGTACCGCGGCTCATAGTAATTACGAAAGGCTGAATCAGATCCGGAAGCTGAAAGACATTATGTTTCAGGCCATCGGACCCAGCATGAATATGAAGGACATGACAATCTATGACAAGGAAGGTGTGCTGCTTACATCATACCTGGGAAGTGGAGATCTTCCCGCCTTGTTGAGCAATATGGTCGCTAACAGCGGGGATAGACGAAAGTGGGAAGGGAACGGATTTATTCTGTTGCGCCAAACGGATACGATCTCCTTCGTTCGCACGATCAATGATCAGAACGGGAAGGTGTACGGTTATCTTAGCATTCAAATGGATCAGGCTTACATACAAAAACTCACTGAAGGAATTGCTGCGGGCGATGTGTATATTCTGAACCAGCAAGGTGACCAAATGACCGGATCGGAATCCGGAACCAATTTGTTGAAATGGACCAAGCCGTTATCCGACGAAGGATTGGACGTGGACAAACACAATAACTACATCACGCATTCGACTTCCCCCAGCACGGGGTGGATTACTTATATCGTTACACCCAAACAGTCGGTATTAGGCTCCATCCATTCGGTACAGAGCATGTCCATTCTGCTGATTACAGCATTGATGCTGGTGTCTTTTGTGTACATCTTCCTGACCACACGCAATTTACTGCTTCCGATCCGCAAGCTTCGCAGCCAGATCTGGCGTATTAATTACAGCAACATGAATCTGAAGGTAGACGAGAGACCGAAGAATAATGACTTGCTGCTGCTGAATGAAGCTTTTCAGGATTTGATGGAACGATTGCAGCAATCTATAGAGCGTGAAAAGGCGGCATTGCATGAGGAGGTCATGGCACGAAATTCGGCTTTGCAAGCTCAGATTGCTCCTCATTTTATACACAACGTCCTGTATCTCATCAGCATCGCAGCACAGGAGGGAAAGACCAAGGTCGTATCGGATATGTGTAAACATCTCTCGGACAGTCTGCGGTATATCGTCTCCTCGCCTTACGCACATGTGACTCTGGCTGATGAACTGGAGCACACCAGACATTACTTATCCCTTGTACAGCAGAAGTACGAGGAAGATTTGGAGTGGGAGATTCATGCCGACGCTTTAGCAAGCGAAATTCGACTGCCGAGGCTGGCCATCCAACCTTTTGTAGAAAATTGCATAGAACATGCCTTTTCCAATACTGCGCCGCCTTGGCGTATTCAAATTACGGTGAAACAATATAACGGGTTATGGGCTCTAGAGATTAAAGATAACGGAGAAGGCTTCCCTCTCGATAAAATTCAGGAGATCCTCGCAAAAGTTCAGGAATCTGATGCTGGAGAAAACCAGCTTCTCCATCATCCAACGTCCCTTGGTAATATGGGGATGCTCAATAGCGTCAACCGGCTCAAGCTGATGTATAGCAACCGGCTCTTTTTCAACATGTTCAACAATCACGCACATGGCGAAAAAGGAGCCACCATTCAAATCATCGGCTCGCTGACAAAGGATTTCTACTAGGCAAAGGAGAGACATGCGATGTATAACGTCATGATCGTAGAGGATAGCAAACCGATACTGCGTAATATAAAAATGCTTTTGGATGCGCTTACCCTTCCCATTCGCGTGGTGGCCACAGCGACGAATGGAGAGGATGCCCTGGCAGCGCTTCAGCATGAGCCCATTAATCTGCTCTTAACCGATATTCGGATGCCCAAAATGGATGGCTTATCGTTGATTGAGCAAGCAAAGATGGCGAACCCGGACCTGAAAGTTATTCTGATTAGTGGTTATAGCGACTTTGAATACACACGAAAAGCGCTCAACTTGCAGGTGTTCGACTATTTGCTGAAGCCTGTGGAGCAGGAGGCGTTAGAAGAGGTCATGATCCGGGTTATTGACCAGCTCGATCAACAGAAATCCAAAAATCAGATTGAACTGCAAGAGATTGTTGATCCTCAGTGTTATGCCGAATTGCAAAAGGGAGATGATTTCTCGTTGTTTGCTCAGATGATGGTTATATTGCGCAAGCAACCTTTTACTCCGGGAAAGGAACAATGGACACAGCAGACGCTTCGGGAAGCAATGGAGGATTACTTTGCTCCGCAGCCTTGTCGCGTGTTACGGAGTCAAACGCCGAATCAATTTATCGTTTTTGTTAACAAGGGAGCGCTTGCTCTGTATTCTTCCATGCATGAATGTCTGGAATCATTACGACGGCATTTGGTTATGCATAACATGGATGCGATCATTGGGGGGCAACTACTGTCGTCCTCTGATTCGGAAAATCTGCCTCAACTATATCATCAAATAACGTCAATATTGTCTGCGCAGCAGCGGTTGAAACAAGGCTTGGCGCTCGATACTGGAAATCCCGTTTCAATGGCCAGACTGGAATCAGGATGTCTGGATTCCGTATTGGAATCCGCTTTTGTGAAGATGATACAGGCTCACCAGAAAGATCCGTTTACGCTGAAGCTGTCCGAGCTGCTGGACCGTTGGGCGGAGGGTCATGTACATGTGAGAGAGGTAGAGCGTTTCATCGGGCTATTGGTGGATACGTTCGCTCATCTGTATGAGGAACAAGGCTCGGGAATGAGGCTTGGTCTTGAACATCGGGCCAAACAGCTCTTGGAAGAAACGACATACGCCGACTTCTGCCGGGAACTAAAGGAATGGACAGGGCAGTGCTTTGATATGCTGCAGTCGCACGTTCGAAAAAGCAAGGAGCTCCTATTCGAGCAAATTGATGAGTACATCAAGCTTAATAAATATTCCCACTTGTCCATAAACGACATCGCTTTGAAGTTTCACGTCAGCCCATCTTATGTGAGCAGGGTGATCAAAAGCGTAACGCAAGCCACGTTTGTTCAGTATTATACCCGGCTGAGAATTCAGGAAGCCTGCAGGCTGATGGAACAGCAACCTGATATGAAGTTTAAGGAATTATCGGACCTTCTATCCTTCAGTGATCAGCATTATTTCTCTAAGGTGTTCAAGGAGTATACGGGATACAGCCCTACGGAATACAAAGAATTGATGCCTAGCAATGGGTATCATAAATAAAATTCATTTACGAAAGAAATATCATAGAATCTGTAACCTTACAGAAAAATGGGCAAAAAACCTAGCTCCCAAAGGATACTAGGTTTTTGGTGTTTTTTTAATTCGTCATCGCTTGACCCATTTTATCCTTTTTATGAATATCTTCCGTTCCAGCAGCAAGAGCAGTTTCATAATAGGCACATTTGTGTTCAATGACTTCCATGGTCTTTCTGAGTTCTTGCATCTGTGCTTCAACACTCGCCTTACGTTCAATAAACATGTCGTATCTCTCCTGCAGCGTGGAGTCACCTTCGGAACACCATTCAATGAAATCCTTGATATCCTTAATCGGCATACCGGTAAGTTTCAGACATTGGATGATCTTCAAAAAATCAATGTCGGATTCTTTAAACTTGCGCACTCCGCCAGGGGTACGTTCTACAAAAGGCATAAGGCCTTCTTTATCGTAATAACGCAATGTGTATACAGTGAGATTCAACTCTTTAGCAACTTCGCTGATCGAATATGTCATACGGATTCTCCTTTTCTTACGGCATAGACTTCGAGTTAACTCTAGTTTCTGTGGGGAATCTTATCATGGTATATACAGGATGTCAAAGTGAGCAAATACATAATGGAGCTGGAGAGTATCTTTGATAAATTTCTTGAAAAAATTGAAAAAGACATTTGACCTAGAGTTAACTAGAGGGATTAAGATGACTTTGCGAGAGAAAAGAAGGAAGGGCGGTCAATTGTATCAACCGTGATTCTTGTCCATGTATGGACCTTTTCTCTTGGAAAATGAACATCTTAGGAGGTTTCTATTATGATAACTGCTAAAGCACGTGCTGTGGACGGACCGGATCAATCGTTCCGCTCAGCTGAAATCAAACGACGCGATCTGGACACACATGATGTCCTGATTGAAATCAAATATGCCGGCATTTGTCACTCTGACATTCATACGGCTCACGGTGAGTGGGGCCCTGTGAATTATCCGCTGGTTCCTGGTCATGAAATTGCAGGAATTGTCACAGAAGTAGGACCTGAAGTTTCAAAATATAAAGTGGGTGACCGAGTAGGCGTCGGATGTATGGTTGACTCCTGTGGGGAATGCGAAAATTGCCGCCGCGGAGAAGAACAGTACTGCCTTAAAGGCAATATTCAAACGTATGCTGGGGTTGATAAATACGGTGAACCCACACAAGGTGGATATTCGACTCACATCGTTGTAACGGAAAATTTCGTTGTCCGGATTCCGGATAACATTGCGCTGGATGCAGCTGCACCGTTACTCTGCGCAGGGATCACGACGTACTCGCCTCTCCATCATTGGGGAGCAGCTCCAGGTAAAAAAGTAGCGATTGTAGGTATGGGCGGGCTCGGTCATATGGCTGTCAAAATCGCACATGCCATGGGTGCCGAGGTAACAGTGCTGTCTCAATCCCTGAATAAAAAGGAAGATGGTTTGCAGTTTGGTGCAAACCATTATTACGCCACAAGTGAAGCTGAAACGTTTGAGAAACTTGCGGGTTCCTTTGATCTGATCATTAACACGGTAAGTGCCAATATCGACATTAACGCTTATTTCGGATTGCTTACGCTGGATGGTACACTCGTAAACGTAGGTGCACCTGGTGAGCCGCTCGCAGTTAACGTCATGTCTCTCATCGGTCACCGTCGATCATTTGCAGGCTCCATGATCGGTGGTATTCGTGAGACTCAGGAAATGATGGACTTCTGTGCGAAACATGACATCACACCTCAGATCGAAGTGATCTCGGCTGATCAAATCGACGAAGCTTACAAACGCGTACTTGCTTCGGATGTGAAGTACAGATTCGTTATTGATACAAGCACAATGTAAGTGCTGAATTAAAATTAAACTTCATGTAAAAAGACTGTGAGGATGTCTCCAAAGTGTTAACTTTGAGGACATCCTCGCTTTTTTTACTGGCAGTTAGTTATAAGTTAAAATGTGAATTTCTATTGTTTAACTCGGGGATTTTCTTTTAGATATAGTCGCACTTGAATTCAGAGAATTCTGCGAGAGCCCCTTCGCCATAGGCATATAAACCGATGACTACACCAGTAAATCCGCCAGCAACCTCAGAGGAAAGGTATTTCGTATGTGCACTGCCTAATTCGATCTCCTTATCCTGGTTTCCCAGACTAAAGGTATACCGATCGTTGGTTGCCCGGATCTTCAATGTGGCTTGGTTAAAGCTCCCGAGCTCCACTTCGTTTTCAACCGATTTGATATCTCCAATATTAAGGCGCTCGATAACCTTATATCCTTCAGCGTTTTTCCGTATAGCCAAATCGTAATGGTGGTGTTCATCCATATACAGGCTGATGCCTGCTTCTCCATCCGTAAGATCAACATTACATGAAATGATGGCATTAAAGTCCTTTTGTCGGATACCGATGAAGGTAGGGGTGCCCGGTTGATCGAGCGAGACGTCTGTTCCTTTAAGCGTTAGCTTGTTGGATTGTAGCATATAATTCTGCTGATGAGGATGTCTGAGATAGCACCAATCCTTGTCCCATTCTGTGTTGTCAAAAGTAAATGACTTCTTCTCAACCTGAACGACAGATTCGGATATCCGGTCAGTTTCAAAAGCTAATAACGTCGTTCCATTGTGACCTGCTGTAAACCAGCCGTCTTCATCAAATGTTACAGGTGCTACAAAAACTTCGCGACCAAGATGGTGAAACGTCTGCCATTGTCCGATCTGCCGGAATCCCAAGTGGAAGAGCCACCAATTTCCCTCAACATCCTGAACCAGATCGCCATGCCCAACACCCTGCAGTTCATAACCGCCCAGGTTACGGTTGGTTAACACCGGATTGTGAGGATAAGCTTCAAAAGGGCCGGAGACAGAGGATCCGCGTGCATACGTTTCCATGTGACCATATTCGGTGCCTCCTTCAGCAGCCAGCAGGTAATATAGACCGTTGATCTTATACATATGAGGACTTTCCAGGTAACGTCCCCCAGTTCCTTGCCATATTGTCCGGCTCGGCGTAAGCTTCTTGCCTGTTTCAATCTCAATTTCACATTGAACGATCCCCGAGACGCCGAAATCGTCAGAACCGTTACTCATGAAGTACGCTTTTTGATCTTCGAAATATAAGTCCGGATCGATTCCACCCTGGTCCACAAATATGGGCTCAGACCACTCACCATAGATATCGTCTGTCCACACATAGAAGTTTTGGCGAGTCGTATCATTCGTGGTCGTCATATAGAATCGCCCGTTATAGTGACGAAGGGTAGGAGCGAATACGCCTCCTGAGCTGTTCACATGTTCGAGTTGTACCTGACTCGTTTTCGTTAGACAATGACCAATCTGCTCCCAGTTAATCAGATCTTTACTCTCAAAAATCGGTACTCCGGGGAAGTATTGAAATGAACTGCAGATCAGGTAATACGTATCGCCAACTCTGCAAACGCTTGGATCTGGATAGAACCCTTTGATGACGGGATTGTTAAACTTCATTCGTTCTTTCACCTCGATGATAAATTCATAAAAATAAGAATTCTAA
Source organism: Paenibacillus pabuli (assembly GCF_039831995.1). NCBI lineage: Bacteria > Bacillati > Bacillota > Bacilli > Caryophanales > Paenibacillaceae > Paenibacillus > Paenibacillus pabuli. The sequence continues at coordinate 1,014,981 of NZ_JBDOIO010000003.1, read as the reverse complement.
TAATATGAAGCTACTGAAATTAAACACCAACCCAAGGTGTATTTCAATAGAATGGGGTTGTAATTTCATTGAATATTCTTTAAATTTATATAAATGTGATTTCATCAAGAGTGACCAGGAGAGTGTAAATGATGATCCAATCGAACGGGGAGCCCCGGTTTATGCCTTTATACGATGCGCTTGCCAGTGAAGTTCGCTGGCGGATTATGGAATTGATAGCCGATCAAGAGATGAGCGTCAAGGATATTGCTGCACAGATCAAACTTAGCCCATCCATTGTCACGATGCATATCCGAAAACTGGAACAAGCCGAATTAATCGGAAGCCGAAGAGTCCGGCGAAATGGGGGAACACACAAAATGTGTTTTCTCAAACAAAAAAAGATCGAAATTGAGCTGCCTGCGCCCAGCAGAGTCACGAACATAAGAGAACAGACCATTTCCGTTGGTCATTATACTGCTTTTGATATTCATCCCACTTGCGGACTGGGTACAAGGGAAAAGGAAATTGGGGTATGGGATGATCCTCGTTATTTCCTGGATCCTGAACGGGTTCAGGCTTCCATCCTCTGGTTCGGAAGAGGTTATGTGGAGTATAAAACGCCTAACTATCTATATCCCGACCCTAGTGCTGATGCTATAGAAATTTCCATGGAGATTGCTTCTGAAGCCCCAGGCTTGGGAGATGATTGGCCATCTGATATTACCTTCACCTTTAATGGCATTGTGCTGGGAACCTGGACAAGTCCGGCAGATTTCGGTAGGGCGGCACGCGGCAAATATACACCGGAATGGTGGCACCGCAACGTGAATCAATATGGATTATTGAAGACGATACGAGTGGATGCTTCCGGGACAACCATGGATGGCGAGTGGATGTCAGACGTGACTTTGAATGATATTAAGCTGGGTGAACCGTTCTGGACACTCAGGTTTGCCGTTGAAGAAGAAGCGGATCATGTAGGAGGGTTAACGTTGTACGGGGCTGGCTTTGGTAATCATGACCAGGACATTGTGATCCGTGTATATGTCGATGGCAAATCAGATTATGGTTAACATATCCATTCCATTTATGCTATAATACAAAACAAATAAGGCTTGTTACTGATCTTTTTCAGGCAATACCTATGTATATACATGCTCAACGTTTCTTTGAGTGTGTATATATATGGGTTTTTTTGCGTTTACATACATCATTAAATTATCAATAAGGAGGGACTTGCATCACTGAAGCAATGTCGGTTACCAAGCAATATTAGCTATTAACAAAAATTAAAATATACACCATTAATTAAATTATTTACTAGAATAACCGATATATAGATTTGTTCTAAATTTATCATGAGAGGGAGATCCATTTGAACGAAAAAGAGAAAAAGAAAAAAGGTTCATTTTTCAAAAGACTGGCATTTGTTTCACGTTTAATGAGCACCAGGCTCATTGCAGCTTTCCTTACGGTTCTCATCATTCCAACCGCACTTATCGGATATTTCTCTTATCACAGTGCACAAGACCAGGTTCAAAAAAGTATGACAGATCCCATGAATACAATATTAACAATGACAGGACAGCATATTAATAATCTGGTGGGGACAAAAGCAGAACTGCTAGGTTACATAGACAGTATGTTAAGCGCTGATGCCAGTGAGATAAACATTGAAGCAGTCCAAGCAGAATTCAACCAGTTAGCTGATACATATCCTGATATTCTAGCGATTACCGTAGGTACCGAACAGGGCAGCTTTGTTACTTCTCCAGAGATCGAGGAGGCAGTATATGATCCACGCAGTACGGAATGGTACAACAATGGTAAAAAACATAGTGGATCGGTTTATTTTTCTAATTTCATGAAAGACCCGGATTCCGGGAAGATTTATGTGGACATATCCAAGGCTCTCTCAAGTGGACAAGGCGTAGCAAACATTAAACTTGATCTGGCGCCATTAGCAGAAGAGATATCGTACGTGGATGTAGGAGGTAATGGAAGTTTGATTGTGGTCGACTCCAATCGAACCATCGCAGCCTGGGCCGGTGCCATTGTTGAAGGTGGAGGAGGAGAGCTTGGCGGTGCACTTATTGATGGAATACCAGTCCATCCCAATACAGCGTCAAGTCCTGATGAACCCATGGCATTCTCCCAATTTGTCCGAACGGACCTGGAATATGATTTGGAAGTTTATAACGGTGTTAATGCGTTAACAGGCTGGAATGTCATCGCTTTGATGGGTCATGAAGATTTCATCGCAGCTGCGAAACCCATTCTGGTTACTAGTTTTACCGTTATTGTGATCTCTACATTGTTAGCTGCAGTTATTATATTCTTTATTCTTAGATCCTTTATGGTACCTATGCAAAAATTGCGAACGGCAACACGACGTGTGCGTGAAGGAAATCTGACGGAACGGGTTAATCTTAGAAATAAAGATGAATTTGGCATATTGGCGAATGATTTTGACCAAATGACCATTTCATTACAATCCGTGGTTAGTGAACTTAATCAGACATCGTCTTTACTAAATCATACCTCACAAATGATTCAGGAAAGCACAGAACAAACGACTGCTTCGGTTCAACATGTTGCTGAAACCATTCAGCAGACCGCCGAAACGGCTGTCGTTGGAGCAGAAAGTTCGGAACAAACAGCGAATGCGGTGGAAGAGATGGCCAGAGGTATCAGCACCATAGCTGAATCGGCTGCTGCCATTGTGGATTCGGCTGAGGAGACAGAGCGTGCAGTCGCGGACGGCGGGAAAACCATCAACCAAGTCGGAGACCAGATGGAGCACATTCTGACGGCCGTCGAAGAAACCTCAGCCTTGATTAACGAGCTGTCTAATCTATCAGCTGAAGCCAACAGAATGAACGAGGCGATTGCGGATATCTCTCGCCAAACGAATCTTCTGTCACTGAATGCTTCAATTGAAGCAGCGAGAGCAGGAGAAGATGGAAAAGGTTTTGCTGTCGTTGCAGGTGAAGTACGCATGCTGTCCTTACAATCCAAGCAAAGCGCAGAAGAAATTGGTGCAACCATCGGCAAAATGTTCGACCTGATCGAGAAATCCACTTCATTAATGAATGAAAACGTTCGAAATCAAGTTGGCGAAGGGATGCGGATCAGCCGGGAGGCTTCAGCAACCATATCGAACATTGAACAATATACGGCTCATATCGTGGATCAAATCCAGGACATATCTGCCGTATCAGAGCAGCTGTCAGCAAGTACGGAGCAAGTCTCTGCTTCGGTAGCAGAAATGGCCAATATTTCTAAAGTGTCTGCTGACAGTGCCCAGACCACTTCGGCAGCTGCCCAAGAGCAAATGGCGGCTATGGAGGAAATTGCTGCATCATCCGTCCAATTATCCAATACGGCTGAGAATATGCAAAATCTGGTCCGTCGATTCACTCTTTAGGTTTGTTATAGGGTTAGGTTTATATGAAAAGGCGCTCCTTCTGGGGAGCGCCTTTGTGCTGTTACCTTAGTCGCCTAAATGCTGTGTTGAGGATCTACAAGATCAGGAAGACACCTGTTTTACGGATTGGATGCAGCATCATCCCCGTACATATCTTTTTGATTCCGCTTGCGAAAGCTTCGTGGCGATTCACCAACCGTTTTGGTAAAAAGAATGGTGAAATAGTTAGGGTTTTCATAACCAACCAGCTTGGAAATTTCCCATATTTTTTTCCTGGTCGAGACTAACAGCCGGGTTGCCTCACCCATTCGACGTTGGATCAAGTAATGATAGGGGGAGGTGCCGTAGCGATTTTTATACATATGAATCAGGTAATAGAAGTCGATATGAAATTGTTCAGCGAGTTCCTTCAATTTAATATTTTGCCGGTAGTTGGTATCCAGATAGTCTTTAATACTCTCAGCAAGGGTGCTGCTCCGTATGATCTGCCCAGCCGTTTGTTGATGGCGGGACATGCGTTCGATGATCAGCAGTACTGCTTTCAACACATGCTGGGAGATGCGCTCGTATCCATCCTCACGAATGGAGAATTCACTGAATAAGGTCTGCATTAACGAATGAAGTTCTTCCGAATATCGGTTTGCCCGAATAATCGGCTCACTATGTGGTGGTACAACCCAGTCGGCATCACCCTGGATACCCTCTCTGTAACGAAAGCCACAATAGAAGGTGGATAACGGATATTCAGGATCGGATTTTTCTTCGTGAAGTGTCCCTTTATTGTAAATGAGCAGGTCTCCCTTTTGGGCCAAGTGCTTCACACCATTAATGGTGAAAGAACCTTTTCCTTCATTTACGTAAATGATCTCATGCAGATCGTCATGTTTATGAGTCGGAAAACTCCAATGGGGATTGCCCGCCAGCTTCCCGACATAAATAATGATACAATCCTGATCTTCATGGAGTTGTCCGGGTTCGTGGCGTGTATTCATCTATGTCTTCCCTTCAAGATTCTATGATGAAAAATGACAACATTCATAATGTTTTAAATTAAAACCACAACAACCTTAATTGCCGTCTGGCAAGTCTGACAGTACAATTTCACTATCCAATATGTACTATATATCGAAACTGAAGGGATGGGAAAGCAGAAAATACATAGAGTAAGAGCTGTCTTGTGAATTAAAGCGCTTGCAACATTAGAAAGGATTAGTGAATTCAAATTGATGACCAGGACTAGAGAAAATCTACTTATCTTAACGCTTACGCTCGTCAGCTTCGTACTCGGAACAACCGAGTACGTCATCGTAGGTGTGTTGAAAGAAATCGAAAGTTATATGAAAGTATCTCTCGCTGCTGCAGGCGCCCTTGTCTCAGGCTTCGCTATTGCATATGCAGTAGGAACTCCATTCGCCGTGGCATCCTTGGCCAAAATATCCAGAAGAAGCTCGATTTTAATTGGGTTCGCCATTGTGCTTGTGTTGAATGTATTAACCGTGTTCTCAACCACGTTCCCTTCCTTGATGGCCATTCGTATCGTTTCGGCCGTGGCTTGCGGACTTACGATATCGCTTTCGATCTCGATCGCAAGCGACGCCGTTCACCGGGAGCGGAGAGGGGAAGCTATCGCCTGGATTTTGGGCGGTTTTTCCATTGCGAATGTGCTAGGTGTGCCGCTCGGTACATTTATTGGACAGCATCTGAACTGGTCCATGACATTCGTCGTTACGGCTTGCATCGGTGTCGTGCCGTTTGTATTCATGTTCCGAATCCTTCCGCGCCGCACGACAACCGTCACCGGCTCGTTTGGCGATCAGATGGCTCTCTTTATGAAGCCGCGCATATTGTTGGCCTGTTTAATCCCGGTGCTGGGTAATAGCTGTATCTTTGTCATATTTACGTATATTACACCGCTTCTCAGCGAGTCTATGGGCGTGCCCGTGCGTTGGATTAGCGCTATACTCCTGGTCTATGGAGCCTGCAGCATTCTGAGCAACTGGATCGGTGCCAAAATAGCCAAAGGTGATTTTCTGCCCAAGTTGAAGTGGCTTTTTGTCATCCAGGCGGTTATTTTCCTCGGACTGAGTTTCGCTGTGTCCAATCTGTGGCTTGGTTTGACGTTCCTGCTCCTGATCGGCTGTCTGTCGTCTTCCATGAGTGCAGCATCCCAGCTATATCTGTTTGATGTATCTGGAACAATTGCGCCGGAATCCAAAGCATTTGCTTCCACACTGCTGCCTGTGGCAGCCAATGTGGGTATTGCGCTCGGTTCTGGTGTCGGTGGACTTGCTGTCAATTTGGGCGGTGTGGCGTGGGTGCCTCCGGTAGCCGTGGTATTAGCTTTGCTGGCTTTTGCAATTACAAGAATATGCCAGCGATCCATTCAATTGAATTCTGAAGAAGTGACCACTTCAAACGCGGCCTAGATTAAATGAGTACAAAAATGACCAGGTATATGGGGCTTTACCATGTACCTGGTCTTTATTTTTATAATGGATTAAGAGGTATGATATATAGTGTTCCATCGTCACCATATTCTGCATAAGCGATATCTTTTATATTGTCATAGCCCTGCTTTTGGATTTCTATCAGGACCATATCCATATCGATATGTTTACCTTTCATGGACTTCTTAAGCAGTTCTCCTTTATCAATTACGGTTACGGCAAAACGATCAGGTGATGTCTTCATGCCCAAATCTTGAGCAGTAGGGGGTTCATACTCAGGCTTGCGAAGAACGGATAACGATCCGTCGGTTTCCAGTATCGCATACTTCACTTCCTGAATAGAAAATACATTCTGTTTACGGAGCATGGAAAGCAACTGTTTAAATTCAATGTCATATTTTTTTAATAAGCCTTGATTGACTTCTCCATTATCAATTAAGAGCACGACTCGTCCTTCTGCGACATATCCGAACTTCACAAATCGTGTTGTAGCTTTCTCGAAAAGATAAGCGAGTGCAGTCCAAAGTGCCAATGCGAATAATAGATGAGATACCTTGACCTGGTCATCATACAGCGTATTTCCCACAATCTCACTGAGCACTAATGAGGATAGGAAATCGAGTGGTGTAAGTTGGCTTAGCGTTTTTCTGCCTGTAATGAAAGCAATGGCCCAAAGCCCGAAAAAGCTAATGACTAGCTTAATGCTTAACTCCATGAACATTCCTATCCCTCCCAAGTTACAATTCTTGATTAACATTACCCGGTATATTCATCAAATAACATGATGGAATTTTTACCAATGTAGCTGAATCTGTAAAATGTCCTCGGGATTGTGCAAGGGAAAGAGTAGGAAAATGCAATGATTTGGTGAGTTTGTATATAAGGAGATCTGATAAAATGATGTATAGATTCCCGTTCCAACCAAGCGATCCACATGAAAATGATCATTAGGAGGTAACCCAATGAAAAAGCCCATGATCGGAGTTCTGCCACTGTATGATTCCAACCAAAAAAGTTACTGGATGCTTCCAGATTATATGAAAGCAATAGAGGATGCTGGCGGGATTCCAATTATGCTGCCGTTGACTACAAATCTCGAGATTATCGCAACCTTGGCGAATGAGCTGGACGGGTTCTTGTTCACGGGCGGACATGATCTTAATCCGGAGCTTTATCATGAACATGTAGAGGATACCTGCGGAGAGTTATGTATCGAACGCGATATGATGGAGTCACTGCTATTTCAGAAAGTAATTGAACTCGATAAGCCTGCTTTTGGCATATGCAGGGGCTTACAGCTGTTTAACGTGATACTTGGTGGATCTTTGTATCAAGACATTCCTACACAATTTGAAGTAAGCAATACCGTTAATCACAAGCAAAGCCCGCCATACACGAATCTTGTACACGATGTACATATTGAAAAAGGTAATTTGCTGCATGACATTATTCAAGCGGATACTGTTAAAGTGAACAGTTATCATCATCAAGGGATCAAGACGTTATCCGATAAGTTGATACCAGCGGCAATTGCTGAAGATGGACTTGTTGAATCCGTAATTATGCCGAATCATAAATTTGTACTGGCTGTTCAATGGCATCCGGAGTACAGCTACGCAGTAGATGAATATAGCCAAAAGTTGTTTTCAGCGTTTGTTAGCTCTAGTACATCCCTCGGCTATGATATCAATATCGACGAGATAACAGCATAAAAAATAAAAGCAGTTCGATCCGTGTGATCGGCTGCTTTTTTCAATATGGACGTTTGATTATTATGAACCCATAACGCCTTTAGTAATTTTGGACAAGATTTTATGTAAACAGACATGCAGCATGGATAGTATGGTGACCACAACTAGAAGAAACGCAGCAATGCTAAGTACTTTAGTCGGCATTAGGTCCGCAATCCAATTTCCTCCCAGGTATATACAAACAAATGCAATGAAGATTGCCAAACCGTAAGTAACGATGATTGCTATAATTTGTTTCGGTGGACATTTCCTTAATAGATGTAGTTGCTTCCATATTAAAAATATTAGTAACATTACACTGATTATTGTTGTGATGATTTCCTGGATTTTAACCAACTCCTCTCTATTATAGAACGTGGGTATTACAGAGGAAGTTTTAACTATAATGATGTTCTGAAGATGATACTTTTTATAGCCGAGATTTGTGATATAGGTTGGTTGATGATTGTAGATGAATATGTAAAAAAAATGTATGCACAGAGAAGTTCCGTGTTAAACTTGATTCAAATCTTGATGGAGGTGGAAAGTTTGCGATTACCACTTTACATATTGCTCTTATTGTTTGTACTAACAGGCTGTTCTGCAGAAAGTGCAGATACCATTATACCTGATGAATTGAATCCGAACAGCATCACGTTAACTCCTGTCGATTTGACCCAAGGGGAAGCAGCAAAATTAAGACCTTTCCTTGGAACAATGTCCGGTGCATTTAAATTAAGGTATGAGGGAGAGAAACCGGGCGCCAGTTTGGATATGGACATTTGGGAGAATGGAAGGAAAGTTGATTCTGCAGGATCTATAGGGGACTTATTTTTCAAGCCGGAAGGGCAGATAGAAAGCGGCACTGAAATTGAAGTTATTATATCCATTGATACAGTAAGAACAGAGGAGCAAAAAGAAATATGTATTGTTAAGATCAGTGCAGGTTCAGGCTTAGCTACGTTTACTCTTCCTTGGAATTCGGAGTTGAAAGGACGAGGGTTGATTCAACATACTGAAGCGTTAACATTTACAACTGATCGTCCGGTTCCTGCGTTTGCCATGCATGCCACAAGTTCAAATCAGGTATTTGCTGGAGACTTCTCAGAGGATACATTAAGCAAAACGGAATGGGCGCTTGTGTTCACTGTGCGTTTTGAAGAGTAGAAGATTCTGAAAAGATAGTGTTTGAAAATATATTATTATGGATTAGATCGTGGAGCAGCTGCGGTGGCAGCTGCTTTCTTATATTGTTCTAAGTTAAGTTGAATGAAATGACTCACACAAAGTACTAATCGATGTTTTCGATACGCCATTTGCCTTCTTTGTTTTTTGTAAAGAAGTATGTAATGGCTTCATTCTCAATACGCCCATCCGGATGTTTCTTGGCATGTTGAACGCCTATCCGGATTTGTTCACGCCCATCCATTTTTATTTTATCTAGCAGGTCCAGATCATAAAACATAAACTGAACGTTTTCTTCATCGAAGAAGAGTGCTTCTTTCCGGGAACCTTCATAGAGATGAACATTAAATTTTTCTTTATTATTTTCAACTATGCCTTCAAGATTGCCTTTGAATTTAGTGATGATATCATCGTTAAAAAATTCTTTTTTGTAGCGTTCAAAATCAATGAACACACCTTTTTTAAAGTCTTCCGCTTCAATCTCCTTGAATTCTAATCCCTCCGGATCAATTAATCTTTCCAGTTCCGTTGTGGCATTTGTTGAAGCAGGTGTTTGACTAACTGGTGTTTTGCTGCTTGGATAATGTCTTTGGTTAATATCATTCATTAATTCTCCATCGGATGTTGCACAAGCAGTTTGAAGCAAGAGCACAGTCAATATAACAGAAAAAATGCCATGATACCCTATCTTCAATTGAGAGATCCGCGATTTCATTTTCACAAGCCTCCTAGTTACTATCTACTATTTCAAATTAATTAACAAAAGGAATGGCAAAAGGTTTGAAATGACGAAAGAAAGGTTTCAACCAACCTCTAATTATAAAATTTAATCGTATGAAAAATTCACAACAGCAAAAGCTTTCCACGTACTTTGCTTCTACGCACATTAACACTCCACGTTTGCTCACCCTCGTTGTTGTAAAAAATTCACCATGATTAAGAAAAACACAAGAACTTTTTTTGAGAATCATGATTATATTAGCCTGGTGAACCCTTTGAAATAAAACAGAGATGGAAGTAACAAGCGAAAAATAATATGAGAACGATCGGTAAAATAATTCTTTACTGATCATTCTCATTATGTTAGGATGATTCTACAGGAAAACAAACCAATGATTTATCCGTAAATTATTCTATAAAACCTTATAAACACACTGCAGGTGTGTGAAGGGAAGGATTCAATTGGCAAGAAGCAAAGAATTTGAGGAAAACGAAGTTTTGGACAAAGCCATGAAACTGTTTTGGGAACAGGGATATGAAAAAACGTCGATGAGTGATCTCGTCGAGCACATGGGCATCCATCGCAGAAGCATTTATGACACGTTCACAGATAAACGGACCTTGTTCTTCAAAGCAATGGAGCGGTTCGGAAACCGTACCGATGCCAAATTGGCTGCAGGTGTCAAGCAATCGCAAACAGCCAAGGAAGCTCTTCAATTTATCTTCAATTATATGAGCAGCCCTGAAGAAGGCGAGCCGCCTGGATGCATGTTTGTAAATTCTGCAGTAGAAATGGCTTGCCGGGATGAAGACGTAGACGCCAAAGCTGTGGGAGCCTTTGAAAAAGTGGAGCATCTTCTTGTGGAGATCGTCACCTGGGGGCAAGAAAACGGTGAGTTCTCAAGTCAATACGGCACACAAGAACTAGCAGAGTATCTGCAGAATGCCTTAATAGGGATAAGGGTAATGGCTCGGACGTCAGTGTCAAAGGAAAAGCTCCAGCGTATATCCGCAATGAGCATGCTCATATTAGAAAAATAAGAAGAGTATGTTTTCTTTATCAGATATTTAGCAATGACATACTCAATAAAACCAAAGACGGACTGTCAAGTGCAGGAGCTTGCTCCTGCCTTAACCAAGTATAGAACGAGTTTTTGCACCGTTATTAGAACGATCATTCCCGTAAAGGGAACATGGAGATTTTTAATATGAAAACATTAATTATTGTAGCCCACCCGGATTTGCAATTTTCGCGGATCAATAAAGCATTGGCTGATAACATGAGCGAGCAGCCGGATACAACTGTACATGTGCTGGATGAGTTTTATCGAGATCACATTAACAAATAAATCATAAAATTTCCGAGGAGGAACAGAAATGACGAATAAAATTGCATTGGTTACTGGAGCGAACAAAGGAATTGGGTATGAGATTGCCCGACAATTGGGGGAATTGGGCATTACGATTTTGGTTGCCGCAAGGGGCCAGGCTACAGCCGATGAAACAGCAAAACAACTGAACAAAAAGGGCATTGACGCTGTGGGTATAGAGCTGAATGTGACGAACTCCGATCATATCGCGGAGGTAACCAGATGGATTAGTCACACCTACGGACGATTGGATATTCTGGTCAATAATGCGGGAGTGTGGGTTGAAAAAGAGGAATACGAAGGCGATGCACTACGTGATACGTTCGAAGTTAATACATTTGGTCCTTATTACCTCACAGAGTCATTGATGCCTCTGCTTCTGAAAAGTGAGTCTGGCCGAATTGTCAATCAGAGCAGCGCTCTCGGTTCCATACAATTTCTGCTTACCAATGAGCTTGCGCAGCGGATTGCCACCCCTGCATATTCAGCATCCAAGGCAGCGTTAAACATGCTAACAGCATATTGGGCTCAAAAAGCGCAAGGAACGAATCTTAAAGTGAATTCCGTACATCCCGGTTTGGTGAAAACGCAAATGGGCGGCGAAAAGGCAGAGTTATCGGCAGAGGACGGTGCGAAAACTGCTGTGCGTCTGGCTACCTTGTCTGAAGACGGTCCAACAGGTGGCTTCTACTATATGGATAGTCAGCTTCCTTGGTAAATCAATTTTTACAGTAGAACGCTGAGAATCTGCGCAAAGCGCATCTTCTATTAGAAACTGGACGGACAGTCGGTAAAGTTGTACTTGAGCATTTTTAAGCAAACGCATGCACCCGAAGCCGCATATTTGCGGCTTTTTGTTGTTATAGTATGCGTGAAGAAAAAAGCAACAAACATTCCTACCCATACGTCTAATATAGCAGATAGGCTCATTGTGAGGTGAGGAGGATTAAGAATGAGAATAGCGTTCATAGGTATGATGTTATTCGTTCTATTATTTACACTTAGTGGATGCCAAATCTTCTCAGCAAACGAAAAAGGGGATTATGTCATTCTGAAGGAAGAAGAACGAATCCTGGTAGCTGAGAATATACTTCGAGAAGAAGCCGATCGCAGTCTTGCTGATCTCAGAGAGAAAAAGGTTAAAGTAATCCAATATATTGTTGAAGATTCCAAACTCATTGACAAAATAGAAGTAGGGGACAAAGTAAAAATTACTCCTGAAGTTAATGAGGAGGGGTTCTATCTTGTTAGACAATCTGATCCACCTCAAATTATAGCGGGCAAGATCGAGATAGAGGAAAGAAGCAATTGATTCGAAGATTTCTAAGTAAATTAGTACAAATAAAAGAGCAAACAATATAAATGGGTAAAGGTGTAAAGTTTCGATATCTTTAGTAACTATACTAATGCTTGTAGATAAACATGATTCCATTGATAACTTATTGTGTCCGAGACTGCAGAATAGACGTGCATTTCTTGCAGAGAGGGGGGATTAATCAATTGAAAACGGTTTTCTTCAGCGGGGATGATGTTTGATAAGAAGCTAGTGTTAGATTATGCAAACTGCAACATGTAGTCTGAGCAGCTGAGAAATCATATCAAAATGTCAAAAACAACAAGGAAAGTTACACGGAAAAAGGATCTGCTGACATGGGTAACGGTTCGTCCAAAATGAGGAAAAAATATTTTTTGAGTTATCCCTTGATTTTTTTAAAATGGTTTGTTATTGTTTAACCTGTGATTTTGGAAAGCAGATATGTCAATTGGGATTAGAACTTTCCAGCAGATAATTTTGACCACTTCCTTCAGGGAGTCAAGGCCATACGGACAGCCGGGTCAAACGCCGATTGGCAACTTATGTTGCCTTATTGATTGAGTTAAAAGCTCAAATTTTATAAGTTGGTTACTTTACAACCAGTGCAATTGCACATCAACTTGTGAAACGGTCAATAAGAGTGGTAAAGGCGAATTATTTGCTATATAGACTCTGATCTGATATTGATATACATGAGGGAGCTTTCCACCAGAGGAGTTCTTTGAACTTTTTTGGTTATGGAGACTTTACGTTTTTTCACGATGTATATCGACAAGCAAGTGTGATGATGCGCGGGTTGCGGCATTTATTCACCTTGCTTTTTTTGTTGTCAGGAATTGACTGAAGTTGGAAAATGAGAAGACCTTGAAACGGACGTTTGAATCAAAAAACAAAAAAATCTACATATTGGGATAGGAGAATGTAAAAATGGGAAAAGCACTAATCATCGGCGCCGGCGGCGTGGCTTCTGTGGCAGTACACAAATGCGTTCAAAATAGCGAAGTTTTTGAGGAAATCTGCATCGCGAGTCGTACCAAATCCAAATGTGACGACCTCAAAGCTAAGCTGGACGGCGGCAAAACAAAAATTACGACAGCACAAGTGGACGCAGACAATGTAGATGAACTAATCGCTCTGATCAACGAAGTTAAACCGGATATCGTCATGAACCTGGCTCTGCCATATCAGGATCTGACAATCATGGATGCATGCCTTGCAACCAAAACGCATTACATGGATACTGCAAACTATGAGCCGGAAGATACAGCAAAATTCGAATACAGCTGGCAATGGGATTACAAAGAGCGTTTTGAAAAAGCGGGAATTACTGCACTGCTCGGCAGCGGTTTTGACCCAGGCGTAACTGGCGTATTCTCTGCCTATGCCCTGAAGCACTATTTTGACGAGATCGAGTACATCGATATCCTGGACTGCAACGGCGGCGACCACGGCTATCCGTTCGCAACTAACTTCAACCCGGAAATCAATATCCGCGAGGTTTCGGCAAACGGAAGATACTGGGAAAATGGTGAATGGATTGAAACCAAACCGATGGAAATCAAACGTGTCTATGACTTCAAGGAAGTTGGCGAAAAAGACATGTACCTGTTGTACCATGAAGAGCTGGAATCTTTGGCGAAAAACATTCCTGGCTTGAAACGGATCCGTTTCTTCATGACATTTGGTCAAAGCTATCTCACTCACCTGAAAGCTCTTGAAAATGTGGGCATGACTTCAATTGAACCCATCGAATTTGAAGGCAAACAAATCATTCCACTGCAATTCCTGAAGGCAGTACTGCCTGATCCGGCATCCCTTGGACCACGTACTGTGGGCAAAACGAACATCGGCTGCATTTTCAAAGGTAAAAAAGACGGCAAAGACAAAACGTACTACGTTTACAACATCTGCGATCACCAAGAGTGCTACAAAGAGGTTGGTTCCCAAGCCATCTCGTATACAACAGGCGTTCCAGCAATGATTGGCGCAGCAATGGTTATGACAGGCAAATGGAACAAACCAGGCGTATACAACGTGGAAGAGTTCAACCCGGATCCGTTCATGGAAGAGCTGAACAAATGGGGACTTCCATGGGTAGAAGACTTCAACCCGGTTCTTGTTGACGAACTGCCAGAAGAAGCCAAAGAATCGGAGCTCGTTCGTTAAGATGCGGTTTGAGCAATTACCGACTCCATGCTTTGTTGTTGATGAGGCGCTTATTGAGAAAAATGTGAAAATCCTTAACGGCGTCATGCAGCGTACAGGTGCCAAAATTGTGCTCGCCCAAAAGGCATTTTCCATGACAGCGATGTACCCGTTAATCGGACAATATTTGAGCGGAGCAACGGCAAGCGGGCTGTATGAAGCCCGCCTGGGCCATGAGGAAATGGGCAAAGAAAATCATGTCTTTGCTCCGGCCTACCGCGAAGACGAGATCGATGAGATTATTTCAATCTGCGATCACATTATTTTCAACTCTTTTTCGCAGCTAGCAAAATTCAAGGATAAGGCACTTCAGGCTGGCCGCAAGATTGGCTTGCGTATTAACCCAGAATGCTCGACTCAGGAAGGGCACGAGATATACGATCCGTGCTCTCCGGGTTCGCGTTTTGGTGCCAAACAGGAGGATTTCCGGGCAGAGCTGCTGGAAGGCGTCTCCGGTTTGCATTTCCATACATTATGCCAACAAAATTCCGACGATCTGGAAACAACGCTGAATGCGGTTGAAGAGAAGTTCGGACAATGGCTGCCTCAGATGGAGTGGATTAACTTCGGCGGTGGGCACCACATTACGCGTGAGGATTATGACATTCCAAGACTGGAAGCATGCATCAAACGTATGCAGGACAAATATGGTCTGGAAGTATACCTGGAGCCAGGAGAAGCTGTTGCGCTTAACGCAGGTTATCTGGTGACCTCGGTGCTGGATTTCCACAAAAACGGAATGGACATTGCCATTCTGGATACTTCAGCCACATGCCATATGCCAGACGTCCTGGAAATGCCATATCGTCCGCCGCTTGTCGGCTCCGGAGAAGCAGGAGAGAAGCCTCACCTCTATCGTCTTGGTGGTCAAACCTGTCTATCTGGTGATGTCATTGGAGATTATTCGTTTGATGAGCCTCTGAAAGAAGGAGATCGTTTGGTCTTTGAA
Organism: Paenibacillus pabuli; assembly: GCF_039831995.1. NCBI lineage: Bacteria > Bacillati > Bacillota > Bacilli > Caryophanales > Paenibacillaceae > Paenibacillus > Paenibacillus pabuli. The sequence goes on along the minus strand of NZ_JBDOIO010000003.1, from coordinate 999,651 downwards.
GATATGGCGATCTATTCTATGGTCAAAACGAATACATTCAACGGAATGCCATTGCCAGCCATTGCTGTGAAACGAAAAGACGGCGATTGCGAAGTGGTCCGTGAATTCGGCTATCAGGACTTCAAAATGAGATTGGCATAGCTAGCTATTATATATATCATCAATAATAAACCGGATTCCGTGACTAGGAATCCGGTTTTTTTATGTCTCATCTTTAGATGCACTAATACGACTATAGTGATTTATAATCTCGGCTGATCACATCTATAACCCGTTTTCCCCAAATCGATGACTCCGAATCTGGTTCATTCCAAGCATAGGTGATAAGTGCTTTCCATAATGCCCATCCACGTGCACGGTTAATCATATCTTGGTCAGCATTCATTCGGCGGAGAAAAATATCACGACTCCTATCATCAAAAAAGTTCCATGCCATCACCAGGTCGCTGGAAGGATCACCTACGCCCATCGTTCCGAAATCAATGACACCGCACAATCGGCCGTTTTGTACGAGCAGATTTCCTACAGCAACGTCACCGTGCAGCCAGAGCGGTGCAGCTTCATATTTTGTGGCAAGGGCAAGCTCCCATATTTCCAATAACAGCTTTGGATTGTACTGACTGGGTAAAACGTCTATGACGGATCTGGTGTCCTGGTCATAAACAGCCAGGTTTCCTCCGCGATGAAAATTTTGGATGCCTGCGGGAATACCTTGGCTTGCATCAATCGCTTCCAGTTCAATTAGAAAACCAGCGAGATCCTCAGCAAATGTGTTCAGATCAGTAATATTTTCAACTGTGACTGTGCTGCCTTCAATCCATCGGTTAACAGACCAGGGAAGAGGATATTCTACCGTTGGTTCACCTTTTGCAATTGGTGCCGGAATCGGCAAGGAGAGATAAGGCTTGAAAAAGGGCAGCCATGTCAATTCCTTTTGAACAGCAGAGGCATATCGCTCATGACTCGGTAAACGAACAGTCATCTCATTTCCTAATCGATAGGTCCGATTATCGTGTCCACTTTTGTCTACGGGTGCTATGGATAAGTGCTTCCACTCGGGAAATTGACTCTGGATCAGCTGACGTACCAGTTCTGTCGTAATTTCAATCATGTTATTCCCCCCTGCGGAAGTGGTTAGGTGTTCGTTGATGCTGTTTTTTGAAAGACTGAATAAAGTGATTCACATGATTGAAGCCCACTCTATGAGCTATCTCGGTTATTGTATAGTCGGTAGAACTTAATAACTCGCAGCTTTTTTTAATTCGATACTTAATCAAGTAGGCGTAAGGGGTCATATGAATTGTACGCTTAAAACTTCGGGTGCATTCCGAAACACTCAGATGAGCTGCATCCGCAATGTCCAGCAATGTAATCGGCTCTGCATAGTTCTGATGGATGAAACTGAGCATGAATTGAAGTCTCTCCTGTTGCCGCTTCACGTTCGCTGATGCTTCCTCTGTCGATAGCGAGAAATTGGAGATTATGGTCAGCCACAGCTGTACCGTCTGAATGGAAACCTCGTATTCCCAGCCCCATTGTTTGGTCTTCTCAAATTTTGCTTTCATATCCCACAGCATTTCTAATACTTGGATTTCCCATGTAACTTCGCCTTTGATTACAAGTGATACGAAAGACGAGTTGGTATAGGGGACGACATAGTTTCTCTCCATAGCACTATCAGAGTAGAAAGCCAGCAGTTTCTCCGGAAAATTAAAACTGACATACTGTCCGTTATGCGTCAAATGGGTCGTAACATGAAGAATGCTTTTATTGATCAGAATGGCCTGACCTGCATGTAATTCATGATCCATCCCGTTAACCTGGATCACCAGTGTTCCTTTGGTAACCAATGTGATCTGTAAATCTTCATGCCAATGCAGGTCGTTAAACCCTCTCCCTTCAGGGATGCTACCGTGGACCGTATGCGTGTACATGATATAAGGGAAGGAAGTATCGGGATATTGGATGGTCTCATGCAAGGGTTTTTCCATGGGGTTAAGTCCTCTCAAATGACGATATTTCGATATAAATGAAAGATATAGTTACACAAATTAACCATAAGCGGTGATATTATTATATCAGATCTTGGGTTTCTCAATACAATCCTGTGCACAGACGATTGGATCAAACATCTTGGAGGACGTACATGTGAAAATAAATCAATCGTCATTACCGCTTCATCCATATGTATTGCTTTTGATCAGCATCCTGTCTGTTTCGATCTCGTCTATTATGATCAAATCCTCAGATACGGCTACTGCTGTGGCAGGAATGTACAGATTGTACATCTCCGTAATCATTTTGCTTCCTTTTGTATCCTGGAAAACCCTCCAAATCTCTGGGATAACCAGAAAAGAATGGTTTACCGTCCTACTTGCAGGACTATTTCTTGGATTACACTTTTTATTTTGGATGGAATCCTTGGTCCACACTTCGGTGGCGAGTTCCATGGTCATCTTGTCATTGCAGCCTTTATTCGTAATGATAGGCTCTTATTTTATGTTCAGAGAGCGAAACAGCTTGTTAACTATTTCTTGTTTAATTACTGCCCTCATAGGTTCAATTATTATTGCTTGGGGGGACCTCGGGATTTCGCGAGAGGCGATCTTAGGAGACGGGCTATCCTTATTGGGAACGATTTTGGTTTCTGCTTATATGCTTGCAGGGCAAAAGGTAAGCCGGAAAATAAACTCCAATTTCTACAGCATCCTTGTTTTTTTTCTGGGCGGGACCGTGATGCTGGTTTATTGTTTGTTCGATCATATCCCTTTGGTGGGTTACCGTTCTTCGGATTGGACCTATTTCTTTTTGCTTGCCATCATCCCAACCATTTTTGGTCAAAATATTTTTAATCTGTTGTTAAAAACGATCGGAGCCACGACGGTTTCGGTAGGGATTATTGGAGAGCCTGTTCTGGCAATTATTCTTGCCTATCTGTTTTTGGGAGAAACGATTTCCGCATTTCAATTAGCAGGTGGATTGATCACATTACTAGGCATGGGCATGTACTTTTGGATCCGTTCCTCAAGTCACATCGTAGTTAAACAAGAATGGATTTAGTGTATTATATTGGAATAAAACAAAAATGAGGAGATTTTACACATGGCAACGATTGATGATTTTATGAAGCTGGATATCCGTATTGGAACGATTATTCACGCTGAGTTTTTTACAGAAGCTAAAGTGCCTGCGATCAAGCTTGAGATTGATTTTGGAGAAGAGATTGGCTATAAAAAATCGAGCGCACAAATTACGAAAAGATATGAAACGGAAGTGCTCATAGGGAAACAAGTTATTGCTGTTGTTAATTTCCCTCCGCGCCGGATAGCCGGATTCAAGTCGGAGGTATTGGTTCTAGGAGGTGTACCCGAAAAAGGGGATGTCGTGTTGTTAAAACCGGATACTGAATTACCACCAGGAACACCTATAGCGTAAAAGATACTCGGGATAGCGATCGAAGTAAAAATCGTACGATGTAGAAGCAACAAATAACGACGTAAAATATAGAGGCTATTTCAAGGCAGTCCATCTGTCTGTGAAATAGTCTTTTTATTTTTCATAGATAAAAGTGATATAAACGGTTGTTATACTGTCATGTTAAGCGTGATTTGATCATAAGATGGGGAAATAAACTGGACAAGCGAGTAGGAGTGAGGAAGTCTTGAGTGTTCAACTTCTGATCAGTTATATTTTCCTTGGTTTGACGCTTGCTGCTCCCATTGGGCCAGTGAATTCAGCCCGATTGGACAAAGGCATCAAAAATGGTTTTTGGCATGCCTGGATGGTCGGAGCAGGTTCCATGATCGCCGATGCCGCCTTTATGCTGTTGATTTATATGGGTTTGGTTCAATTTCTCAATATCCCCTGGGTACAAATTCTCCTCTGGCTCGTTGGCGGGTTCACACTAACCTATACTGGCATCGAGAGTATTCTGCAAATGAACAAACTGAAGCTACATTCAGCCAAAAATCGTAAGGATTCCCTCTTTCACTGCTTCATGCTGGGATTTTTGATGTCCATTACCAGCCCGATGTCCATCATTTTCTGGTTAGGGATTTATGGATCCATTCTGGCCAAAACGGCAGTATCATTTGGGACAAGTCATCTGTTGATTTACAGCAGCATGATCTTCATTGGATTGACGCTCTGGGATTTGCTTGTGGCGGGGTTAACTACAGGAATGCGGCGTTATCTCAATCAAAGAAGCCTCTCCATCATATCCGTTGTATCCGGTTTGTCTCTGGTTGGGTTCGGCGTTTATTTTGCGCTTCAAGGGCTGCGTGCATTGTTCTCGTAGAGGATGGGCGTACACCCAAATGCTTCAATTCTGGAGTGGGACAACGCGACACCGCCATGATAGGCACATAGACTGCTCTCATCAGTTATGCAGAAAACTGCATGATAATCAAACTGAAGGGACGATGTACTTTCATGCTGCGAACGATAGTTGTACCGAACATGTACAAACCGATGCTGAACCTAAGGGAAACTGCCGAGGCCATACATTTTTCAAAAAAGAAGTTTCAGGAACGATTGGAGCAGCATTTAAATCTCATACAGGTACCCTCACCTGTTCTTTTGCAAGAAGGTACAGGAATTAACGATAATCTGAACGGGGTAGAGCGTATCGTTACTTTCGATGCATCGGATATGGAAGAAGGACAGATTGAAGTTGTTCAATCCCTTGCGAAGTGGAAACGGATGGCTCTGAAAACATATAGCTTTCAGGTGGGTGAAGGATTATACACCAATATGAATGCCATTAGACGGGATGAGTGGATGGATAACCTCCATTCCATCTATGTGGATCAATGGGACTGGGAGAAGGTCATTGCTGAAGATCAACGCAACCTAGAGACCCTGAAGGAAGAAGTAAGCAAGATCTATCGTTCAATTCAAGCAACAGAGCAAGAACTCTATACTCAATACTCATGCCTGGAGCCCATTCTGCCCGATCAGATTTTCTTCATTACAACACAGGAGCTGGAGAACCGATATCCGGATCTTACCCCAAAAGAGCGGGAAAATGAGATTACACGTCAATACGGTGCTGTTTTTATCATGCAGATAGGTGGGCTGCTGAATTCAGGCATTGTGCATGACGGTCGTTCACCGGATTATGATGATTGGACGTTAAACGGAGATATTTTATTATGGTTTCCGGTGCTGGAGCAGGCTCTGGAAGTCTCATCCATGGGAATACGTGTGGATGCCGCTGCACTTGAAAAGCAATTGAACTTGAGTCAAGCGAACGAACGGGCCGCTCTTGATTTTCATCAATCTGTCTTGAATGGAGAACTTCCTTTCACGATTGGAGGCGGGATTGGTCAATCCAGACTGTGTATGTTTTTGCTGCGAAAAGCACATGTTGGAGAAGTGCAGGCGTCGGTGTGGAATGACAGAACGTGGCGGGAATGCGAAGAGGGAAATATTCCTCTTTTATAGATCGTATGAAGCGTTTGAAACAGAAAAAGGATATCCTTCGCGGGATATCCTTTTTTTTGCTATGTCGAGACCTTGTGTTTTTTCCACCATCTTGTCATGATCCAGGTGACCAGAGCAATAACAAAAATCATGAACAGACTTACAAAAAAGCCCACTCGGATGTCCGGTTTCATTAGCGTCCCGCTAACAGCGCCTAATAACAGAATCAATCCGGATATGCCAAGTATCATATCTCGAGTTCGGATTCGAAGTATTTTGAACGCCGCAATAATGATAAAGGACCAATTATACATCTGTAAAATCCCTGCTGCAGTAGTGATGTACTCATATATCTTTCCTGGAAGCAGGAGGGCTGTCACAATGGAGGCGCACAGTCCAACCGCAGCAAGCGCAAGGGAAGGTAGAGGAAGTTGTTTAAACTTCAGCTTCGCCTTAAATAACTTAGGCGCGTCTCCATCCTTGGACATGGTCACCAACAGGTTAACGACAGCAAACAAGGAAGCACTCATAGCTGAAAAACCGGCCAAGATGATGGCCCCATTGAATACATGGGGAAAGAATTCTAAATGATACGACGATAGAGCCGTGACAAATGGGCTTTCCTTTTCATTCATCTTGGTATAGTGCACCATGAATACAGCCAAGCCGATCGATAACATGTAAAGAATTGAAAGGCCGGTTAGCATGACCTTCCCAGCTTTGGGTGCATCCTTTTTATCCTGTAACTGAATGGACATGAGACCTATGGTCTCTACACCACCATATGCGTAAAACGCATAGAGAAGAGATGACCAGAAGGCAGGGAATTTTCCGGGAAACAGTTCAGCAGCTGAACTTGGCATGCCAGGCCGTCCACTGCTTCCTCCATGAATCCAGCCAAAGAGTGCGGCTGCGGCCAGCAGAATAAACATGACTATGGCTGCCGTTTTGACCACGGCGAGGACATTCTCAATTTTGTCAAACCACTGTGTCCCGAGTAAGACGACGAAAATGGACAGTACGGCGTAACCGGCCGCGAATATCCAGAGCGGAACATTTGGAAACCAAAATCGGGAGAGAATGGACAAGGCCGTTAACTGGCTTCCCATAATTAAAATTTTGGTGCTCCAATAATTCCAGCCGCAACCAAAGCGGGCCCAACGCCCAAAGGCTTTACCGGCATAATAGCAGAACGAACCTTCCTGAGGATCTGCAGTCGTCATTTTAGCCAGAAAATGAAACACAATATAGGTACCCAGCGCTGCGATCAAAAAGGATAGTACCATTGAGGGTCCGGTCTGTTTGATACCTATTCCCGAACCCAGAAAATATCCGGTACCAATCGTGCAGCCAATGCCGAGCAGGGATAGCTGCCACCATTTCAACTTTCCGTTCTCCTTGCCTTCCGATGATGAGGAGGCATCTTGTGCTGTACAGCTTAAATCCGTCAATGTAGGTACACCTCTCCTTCTCAGATAAGGTGAACCAATTGAGGATAAAGTATGCCTCTTCTTGTCACTTACGCTTTTTTCGGAAAAAGAATGAAGGTCCGTTGACATGGCTTTAAATGGTGCCTTACAATCTAAACGTCATTGGATGGTGTCTACTACCAAAACCGCCTAAATCAAATGGGGTCATCAAAACCAATAATTACTTACAAAGTCCAAGCCATGGCTGTATCTTAATCATGAATAAATCGGAGGGTTCTTACGCATGAGTGAATCTAATCAGGAGTACATTGTACTCACTGGTGCAAGGGAGAACAACCTCAAGAACGTATCCTTGCGCATCCCGAAGCGTAAAATTACGATCTTCACCGGAGTATCCGGATCTGGCAAATCATCGATTGTCTTCGATACCATTGCCGCAGAATCCACACGATTGTTGAATGAAAACTTCAGTATGTTCGTGCGTACGTTTTTGCCTCGTGTACCGCAGCCGGATACCGATGCCATCGAAAATCTGAGTATGGCGGTGATTGTGGACCAGAAGCGGCTCGGCGGTGGATCTCACTCTACAATGGGTACGATCACCGATATTTCACCCATTCTTCGCCTTCTATTCTCTCGCGTTGGTCAGCCTTACGTCGGGCCAGTCAATATGTTCTCGTTTAATGACCCACAAGGCATGTGTCCCGAGTGTAACGGAATCGGACGAAGGCTTGGCGTGAATATGAGCAAGGCTGTGGATATGGATAAATCTCTAAACGAAGGTGCTCTCATGCTCCCGGACTATGCCGTGGACGGCTGGGATTGGAACATGGTGCTGCAATCAGGGGACTTTGATCCCGACAAGAAGTTAAGCGAATACTCCGAAGCGGAATTAAATCTGCTTTTGTATGGTAAGGCAAGAAAAGTAAAGATGGACTTCGCTGGTAAAGCAACGAATATTACAGTAGAAGGAGTTATAGAGAAATTCACCAATAAGTACATCAAGCAGGATGTGAAGACAAAATCGGAACGCACGCAAAAAGCGGTGATGCCGTTTATCTCAGAAGGTCCTTGCTCCAGCTGTAACGGTGCACGACTTAGTCAGGCAGCGCTCAGTTGCAGAATTAATGGACTGAATATTGCAGAGATGTCTGCCATGGAAGTGGGCCAGCTTATTCGCATCATTCAGGAACTGGATAATGCAGCTGCAGCCCCGGTCATTAAGTCCTTATCAGTACGGCTGCAGCATCTGGTGGATATTGGACTGGACTACCTGACATTGGATCGTGAGACAGATACGTTATCCGGCGGAGAGTCGCAGCGCGTCAAAATGGTAAAGCACCTAAGCGGCAGCCTTGTAGATGTCACTTATATCTTTGATGAGCCTAGTGTTGGCTTGCATCCTCGTGATGTACACCGATTAAATGAATTGCTTCAAAAGCTGCGTGACAAGGGTAACACCGTCATTGTTGTTGAGCACGATCCGGATGTCATCAAGGTTGCAGACCATATCGTGGATGTCGGACCTCACGCGGGTAACCGCGGCGGTACCATTGTATATGAAGGTAATTTTGTTGGACTGCTGGAATCAAATACACTGACTGGCACCCACATGAAACGGCCTCTGCAATTGAAACAAGACTGTAGGCAGCCATCTGGCAAATTGTCTGTTCAGGATGCAACCTTGCATAACTTGCAGAATGTGAGTGTAGACATTCCGACCGGAGTGCTTACGGTGATTACTGGTGTTGCCGGATCGGGGAAAAGTACGCTAATTAACGAAGTATTTCTCAGCCAGCATGCAGATGCAATCGTCATCGACCAATCTGCAGTGGGTGTATCAACACGTTCGAATCCGGCCACGTACACGGGCATTATGGATGACGTGCGCAAAGCCTTTGCCAAGGAAAATAAGGTGAATCAAGGCTTGTTCAGTTTTAATTCCAAGGGAGCGTGTGATAACTGTCAAGGACTTGGTGTCTTATATACAGACCTATCCTTTTTGGACAGCGTGAAACTTCCATGTGACGTATGCGAAGGCAGGAGGTTCAAAGAAGAGGTGTTAGCGTACAAGCTTGGCGGTAAATCTATTGCTGAAGTGCTGGAGATGACCGTTGAACAAGCGCTCGAGTTTTTTCAATTAAAAGAAGTGGTACGCAAGCTTCAGGCGATGAGCGATGTCGGACTAAACTATATTACACTTGGTCAGCCGCTGAGCACACTCTCCGGCGGGGAATGCCAAAGAATCAAACTCGCAAGTGAACTGCACAAAAAAGGCAGTATCTATGTAATGGACGAGCCAACGACGGGTCTTCATATGTCGGATATCGGCCATCTCCTGGAGATCATGAACCGTCTCGTGGATGCAGGCAACACGGTCATTGTTATCGAGCATAATCTTGATGTGATCAGTCAGGCGGATTGGATTATCGATATGGGACCGGATGGAGGCAGCAAGGGTGGACAAGTTGTATTTGAAGGTATTCCATCACAGATCATCCATGCAGAACAGTCGATTACGGGAAAATACTTGGAAATGAATTGAATGAATATTTGACGTCCGGCACATGATTCAGAATGCCTGTTGACTACTTGCTTGGATGGAAAAGGAACATATTTACGGAGGTTTACGTTGATGTTGATCAGAGAGATAGAAGAAAGAGATAATCAACAGGTGGAAAATCTGATCAGAACGTGTTTGATCGAATTTGGAGCAAACAAGCCAGGAACAGCTTGGACGGATCCGCACTTGGGAGATTTCTATAATCTGTACAAGAATGAGGGGTCAAAATATTGGGTGGTAGAGCAAGATTCAATGGTCGTAGCGGGCTGCGGTATTGGACCGATCGAAGGTTTTCCACGGATATGTGAGTTGCAAAAAATGTATGCTTTCAAAGAAACCAGAGGTACAGGTATTTCAAGCGAATTATTGCACGTTGTCCTGAATTATGCGAAAAATCATTACGAACAATGTTACCTTGAAACCCTGAGCAATATGATTGCAGCCAACAAGTTCTATGCCAAGAACGGTTTTATTGCATTAGACAAGCCTTTAAATGGAACAGAACATTATGCATGTGATACCTGGTATATAAAAACGTTATGAATGATTGATTTTTCAAGGGATTCTCAAGTAACCGATAGACCCATCAAAATAGGGTTTATCGGTTTTTTTATTCTGAGATACGGTTTTGTGCTGCCATCACATTGTCTTAAATTTATAGCATATCAAGCTTAAAAAAGTGCATACAGACATTTCAAGACGAGTGGTATTCTAAATTCGATATGCATACCAGATAGATAATGACAAAATCCTATAGAAGAAAGAAGGACTGATGCATGCTTACATTAGACGACAAAACGGTATGGGTAAATTACGTTGTAGACAAAATTACAGCAAAAATGGATTGGGTCAGTGAGAAATCCAAAAACAAAATCCCGTATACGACCATTGATGGCGAACATGATGACAGGTCGGTCCATAACCCAACCCATTCAATAGACGACGGAATATGCTGGTGGACGAATGGATTCTGGGGAGGTATGATGTGGCAGTTGTATAACGCGACCGGAGATACAAAATACAAACAAATCGCTGAGATCTCTGAAGTGAAATTGGATTCCTGCTTCCAGCAGTTCGATGGGCTGCACCATGATGTAGGATTTATGTGGCTGCCGACTAGTGTCGCCAACTATAAACTTACCCGGAATCCGGATTCCCGCAATCGAGCTCTTCATGCGGCCAATCTACTTGCTGGCCGGTACAATCCAGCGGGCGAATTCATCCGCGCCTGGAATGATATTGAGGGTGAAGATACAAGGGGATGGGCGATCATTGACTGTATGCTTAACATTCCACTCTTATACTGGGCATCCAAGGAAACAGGTGATCCGCGTTTTCAGCATATAGCGAGGAAACATGCCGATACCACCATGAAGACCTTTGTAAGACCAGACGGTTCGGTTAACCATATCGTTGAATTTGATCCAACGGTGGGCGGGGTCATCGACACCTATGGAGGACAAGGATACAAGGAAGGTTCTTCTTGGACACGGGGACAAAGCTGGGCAATATACGGCTTTATGATGAGCTATAACTGGACGCATAAGGAGGAGTATCTGGATACGGCTAAACGAGTAGCCCACTATTTTATCGCGTGCATTCCTGAACACGGAATCATTCCCATTGATTTTAGACAACCTGTAGAACCTGCTTTGGAGGATTCAACAGCAGCTGCTATTGCTGCCTGTGGCTTGATTGAGATCGCCAAAATTGTCGAAACTCACGAGAAAGGCCTATACTTGGACGCAGCGATAAAGCTCCTTCAAGTGCTAGATCAATCACGGACAGATTGGACTTCCAGCTGCGATTGTATTCTCCAAAACGGCTCAGCAGCTTATCACGCCAAAAGCCACCATCAATCTATCATTTATGGCGATTATTTTTTTATTGAAGCGATATTCAAACTAAAAGGCACGGATTTATATATATGGTAGAAACTTGACTATAACGTTAAACCTGTATACAACAACCCACGACCGTGGGTTGTTTCGTGTTATTGGAACACAATGAAGAGCAACGAATGATAACGTGCTATTATGCAATAAGAGGATATATCCTTCTTCGTGCTTGTGATAATTTCTGGTCTAGATACGAAGCTTATGTTGGAACCATTTGCTCTTTATGAAGATTCGGATGGTTCATTTATTTTCACCAAAGGTTAAGGAAGGTGCTTCTATGGAATACATAAAATTATTACTTGCAGATGACGAACCCATCATATTACGCGGGCTAAAAAAACTGATATCCTGGGAACCTCTTGGAATCAGGATTGTGGCTGAGGCTAATGATGGGACCGAACTTCGAGATCTGATAAGCAGACATGAACCTCAACTCATTATTAGCGATATCAGTATGCCAGGCGGAAGTGGTATAGATGTGATTACGGAATTGAACGAACAGGGATACAGCGGAAAGGTTATATTTATTAGTGCTTTTCAAGAGTTTGGATATGCTCGTCAAGCGATCCAGTTAGGAGCACTGGATTATCTGGTAAAGCCAATAAATAAAGTTCAATTGGAAAGGGTTGTTGGAAAAGCAGTTTCCATGATCCGAGAAACAACGGACAGTGAACGAAACAAAAAGATGTTGAATTACTATGAGGAAAAAAATCGGACCCATACCATTGAGCAGCTTCTTGACGGATTACTGGACGGTGATAAGAATACCATGGCTGACCTGACACAATTGGGTGTCATTGCAATTAGTCGATATATTACGGTTTGTGTATTGGAAATGGATGACCATGCTCATGCCTCCCGGTGGGAAGAGCGTGAACGTAATTTGGTGAACTTTGCAGTGTCCAACATTATTCGAGAGACAATGGATCAGGAGCCGAATAAGGGAAAGGGTTTGCTGGTTCAAAAATCAGGATTGTTCACCATTCTGATTCAGCATGAGGAGAAGGACTATCCGCTTCAATTGGCACAAGACCTTCGTCATAAGATTCAGCAATATTTGAAGCTAAGTGTATCGTGCGGAGTTGGTCCGAGCTTGCCAGGCATGGAGAAAGCAGAAGAAACATACCGCGATGCATTGAAAGCGCTTAACAATACATTTTTTATTGGAACTAATCAAGTCATTCGGTTTGGGGAAGCCATCACGGAAAACCATAGAGAATACAGATCCATAACCGAGCTTCAATCACATGTATTAAAAGCATTAACTGGCATGGAAAAAGAAAAAATCGAGCCGCTGATTAAGGAGCTCCTTGAACAAATCAGGATGCAAACAGGGAACAACAAAAAACTCGCCCTTACAGGGGTATATAATGCAGTCATGTCGTTGAGTCAGGAATTGGAAAAGTTCGACGTAGAGTTAGAGGAACACCAACGTGGGTTTTTCGAGAAACTGACTGAATGTTCTTCTTACGCAGATGTTGCTCATGAAGTCGAAGCGGTTATAACCGAAATGCAGCAGCGAGCTGCAAGTAAGGTGTCAGGGAAAGAACGCGCGCTGCTTACGAAAGTCAAATCGTATATTGAAGAAAACTATCACAGTAACATCACACTGGAATCCATGGCTGCCCTGGTCTATATGAACTCCTATTATTTCAGCAGTTTCTTCAAAAAGCACACAGGCCAAAATTTTAAAAACTATGTCACAGAAGTGCGTATGAGCCAAGCGCTAAAGCTGCTTATGGAGACGGAACTCTTGATTTATGAGATTGCTGATCGTGTAGGCTACAACAACGTAAGGCACTTTAGTGATATGTTCAAAAAAAAGTATGGGAAGGTGCCGCAAGACTATCGGCAGACCTTCCGTAGGCACGACCCATAACGAATAAAGAAGGTGTTCCCTTCATGCGCTTCTTGACCAAAAGCATATTTGCCAAATTCTCAGTTTCCTTTATTTTAGTGGGGCTAATCCCGCTCTTTGCACTCAGCTATTTCTCTGTACAAATATTCTCGAATTATGTGGAACGGTACACGACGAGTAATCAACAGCAAATGATCATGTATATGAGTTATAATCTGAATTCGGCATTCCAGCAATACAATGACATTTCCAAGCTCATGTATAACGTACGTTACGAGGGCTTGGCCGAAAATATAAACCAGAATCAGACGTTCAATGTCAATGAGCTGGAACAAATCAATTCAATTCCCATCGACTCGTTTCTAAAAACATTAGTGTTTAGTGACAATTATATAACAGGTGCTTATTTTGTGAGGTCGTCAGACAGAAAAATCTACTCCCAAGAAAGAGAGAATAGAGCCCTTACAGAGGATGCACTTCCGGTCCGTGAATGGAAAGAGAAGTTGAGAAGCCAGCCTTCAAAGGCCGCGCTTTTCCCGACTCATGATGATGATTACTTTATTGGTTCCAAGCGTGAAGTATTTACACTTGCACGCAATTTGATCGATACCTCGGGACGGCTTACACGAGAACCTAAAGTGGTTGGTACACTGTTCCTGGATGTGGATACCTCCATGTTCCAGCAATTTCTAAACGAGCTTTCACTTGGTGCTCAGGATGAGTTGGTTCTGCTCAATGATCGGAATGAGATCTATTTCAGCAACCACAGGGACAGGACCCTGGATGAATTCATATTGAAAAGTAAAGATACCGAAATGCTGGTGCTTCGGGAAGACATTCCTTTCATTGACGGTCAATTGGTCGCCATGATTCATCGAGCGGGCTTGTTCGAGCAACTTTTCTCCGCCAGGGCTACCGTATATATGGCAATCCTCATATGTTCCATTGTATTAATTGTTATGGGGGCTTGGTTTTCACGCCGACTTGCTGCACCGATTCGCAAACTGATCCAGCAAATGGCCATCGTGGAGTCCGGTAAACTGGATACCAGACTTCCCGTTACCAGCAATGATGAAATAGGCAGACTGACTCATGGATTTAATCGAATGGTTGAGCGGTTGCAAGAACACATTGATGAAGCCTATGTCGCTCAGATCAAACAAAAGCAAACTGAACTAAACGCGCTGAAAAGTCAAATAAGACCGCACTATCTGTACAATACGCTTGAAGTTATTCGCATGAATGCAGTGGACAAAGATGCAGAAGAAGTCGCTGATATGATTCATTCCTTGTCTAATCAACTGAAATATGTCATCGATTACGGCGAAGATCGGACAAGTCTATCGAGAGAGCTTGAACATCTGCATGATTATTTCTATATCATTTCCATTCGTTATGAAAACAGATATGTACTCCAATGTGACATTGCTCCTGATGTGCAAATGGAATGGAAAATCTTGAAATTGTGTTTGCAGCCTATCGTCGAAAATGCCATTCAGCATGGACTTCGTCAAAAGAAAAAGGGGACCGTTAGGGTAACGATAGAGAAGAGAGAGCAAAATCTGGTGATTGTTATTTATGATAATGGTATAGGCATAAGCGAAGAGAAGCTGACAAGCATTAATGAAAGTTTGCATATGCCAACTCCTTATAGCAGATCCGTTGGGTTGAAAAATGTGCATGAAAGAATCCGATCAATGTATGGTGAAAAGTATGGTCTCTCTGTGAGTAGTCAGGAACATATCGGGACGTCTGTACTGCTCAGCTTTCCTGTTCCTGAATAGAGTCTCCTTAAGAGCGGATGAACCTGTCTGCTCTTTATTTATTCTTAAATTTCCTGCACATGAGGCTTAAAAAAGTTCATACAAGCAACAACCAGGCAATGCTATTCTAAACTTAGAAAACGCTTACCTGAAAGGGGAAGCTGATTTCAACTTTGTTGATAAGGAAGGGAGTTTATAAGATATGCTGAGTAAATCAAAATTCAAGTTAACGGCTGCATTGCTTGCAGTGACTCTGACATTAGGTGCTTGCAGCACAAGCAGCAGTACGAATTCCGATGGAAACGGGTCAACGAGCAGCAGTGAGAAAGTCAGTTTCACCATTGGTTATGCTTCAGGAGATCCTGCTGCCAAAAAGGCAATTGCCGATTCCATCAAAAGGTTCACGGATGCCAATCCGAGCATTGAAATTAAGGATATGAGCGAGAACACAAGCAATTCCTATCTGGACTGGTTGAAAACAAAGGATGCAGTTGGCGAATTTCCTGATCTTGTTGAAATGAGGGATACGGAGGTTTTTGCGGATGCAGGCAAAATCGTTGAACTTCCTTCAGATCTGATTGAGCTGTTTGATTCACCGCCTGAAGTTGACGGGAAAATCTGGAATGCCCCTATTGCCAATAATGTGCCTCAAGGTATGATATACAGCAAAAAAGCCTACGCCGATGCGGGGATCACTGATCTTCCCAAAACATATGACGAATTCATTTCCATTCAGGAAAAATTAAAATCCTCCGGTATAACTCCGATAGTCGTTGGTGGCAAAGATATCTTTCATATGGGGTTCTGGGTGAACAAGTTTCTCATTGATGAGGTATATGCGGAAGATCCTGATTGGAATTCCAAAAAAACAGAGCAGGCCGTCAGTTTCGCAGATGATAACGTCGTGCAGGCGATGAAGGACTACAAAGAGTTGTTCCAAAATTATGTAGACAAAGGTTGGCTAAGTACACCGGATAACCAAACAGCTTCTTTTCTTATCACAGGAAAGGCGGCCCAACTCTACTCAGGTACTTGGATGTTCTCACAGATCGAAGAAGCCGATCCAAGTTTTGAATACGGTTTCTATGCGATTCCTGACCGAGAGGGTCACGTGAATGTGATCGGGCTTCCATCGCCTGCCGGATGGACACTTTCTGCCGAAGCAGCTAAGGATCCGGAGAAGACGGAAGCAATCAAGAAGTTTATTCGTTTCTTCTTCGAGCCAGAGCAGTACTCTCAATATCTTGCAAGTGTGAACGGAATTCCTTCCACCAAAGCAGAAGTGACATATGAGACTGGAGAAGCGATGCAAACGGCGCTTGATCTGATGTCAGATCCGAACGTAACCAAGTCCTTGGCGATTAACAATTGGTGGGGAGAGAACTTAATACCGCCACAATTCCGAAACTGGTTTTATAAAAAACTGCAGGAAATGGTCCTGAATGATGCTGATGTGAAAACGTATATGGAACAGGTTGATGCGGAATACGATAACCAGATCAAGGCAAATTCGATGTAAATATAATTCTTGGGGAACCGTTCTAGGTGGTTCCTTCTTGGATAAGGAAGGAGTGTTTGAATTGGGAATACCTGCGTCAACGGAAAAAGGAACATTGGCGACTGCATCTGCTCGAAAACGGAAGAAAAAGCATCATCCTTTTGCCGTTGTTTTTATACTTCCATCGTTAATTCTATACACGCTATTTGTTATTGTGCCTACTCTTGGGAGTGCTTATCTAAGCTTTACCTCCTGGGATGGCATAAGTGAAGATATCCGCTACATCGGTTTTGCTAATTTTATTGAGATATGGAGCAGCCCGCGGGTTCATAATGCCCTCAAAAATACGCTCATTATGACGGTGAGTCTGGTTGTTCTGGAAAACATCGCTGCGATTGCCATGGCCCTAATGGTGGATAAAGTCCGTTGGTTTAAAAATTTGTTTCGGAGCCTATTTTACTTTCCTACCTTACTAAGTGGAATCGTAATGGGCTTTGTGTGGGCTATGATCCTGAATTACAACTTTGGTGTGGTTAATCAAATACTGAACAATATGGGTCTCGGAAGCTGGACAGTGGATTGGTTGGGAGATCCCAAATACGCTATGCTGTCCGTGATCCTGTCTACGGTTTGGAAAGGTGCGGGTTACTATATGATCATTTATTTGGCTGGGCTTCAGAGCATTCCCGCTGAACTGTCCGAAGCGGCCAATATTGACGGTGCAAATGGCTGGCAGCAATTTCGATTCATTACCTTCCCGCTGCTTGCGGGGTCCGTTACCGTATGTATGGTTCTCTCGATGATTAGTGCGCTGAAAATATTCGATCAAATTGCGGTAATGACTGACGGAGGACCTGGTTTTGCAACAGAAACACTGACTTATATCATATATAAGGTTGGTTTCGGGGAGTTAAGGCAGGGATTCGGGACAGCTCTTGCCATGGTACTGTTTGTGATTATTCTCATTATCACCGTGATTCAAGTGAAAATCCTCCGGAAGCGGGAGGTGCAATATTAAGATGAGTATGCAGAGACACCAAAAAACAAAGGATATCATTCTCTTCGTCACTATTCTGATATTCGCTATCCTTTTCTTTTTTCCAATTTTCTTCAACTTAATGTCTGCCTTCAAAAGAAACGGTGAAATCATGCGAAATGCTCTATCGTTACCAACGTCATTGTATCTTGAGAATTTCAAGTATCTGTTGACCGAAACAGAGTTCCCGAGGGCAATTTTGAATAGTCTGATCCTGACCGTGGTCTCCATTGTGATGCAGATATTGATCATACCTATGGCAGGTTATGCCATTGAAAGGAGAAATGCCAAATGGACGAATTTTGTATTCCTCTACTTCCTGGCAGGAATGATGATTCCATTTCAGGCTTACATGATTCCGTTATTTAAAGAATTGAAAATGCTTGGCCTTTATGGCAGTCTCGCTGGTCCAATATTGGTTTATATCGCAGGTGCTATTGGATTTGGTTGCCTGTTGTATACCAGCTTTGTTAAAGGGATTCCCAAAGAAATCGAAGAAGCAGCGGAGATTGACGGCTGCAGTCGTTACAGCATTTTCTGGAGAATTGTATTCCCGCTGCTCGGACCGGTTACAGCCAGTATGATTATATTAAACGGCCTGGGCATCTGGAACGATTTTCTCATGCCAATGCTCGTTCTTCCTTCCGGTGAGCCCAAAACCATGGTTGTTGAAATTTACCGCTACATCGGTGAGTTCTCGTCCAGATGGGATATGATATTTGCTGGAACAGCCTTGTCGGTTGTACCCCTGCTGATTGTTTTCGTTGCCTTACAAAGATACTTTGTGAAGGGGATCTCTGCCGGAGCGACAAAAGGATAAACTTCTATTAACTTCGTGTAACAGCTTATTAATGTAATGAAATGTGAGTCGCCATCACTTTAGTAATGGCCAAAGACGCCTACCCAATTCGAATCTATAACTGGTAGGCGTCTTTTGTTTATCTTTTGTCTTACAAAAGCATAGGTAGAGGTGATTATGAGACCATTCGATCATAAGGAATTCCAAAGTGAGTTTAGTCGACTGGCCTACATACGAATCGGAGTTGATCTGATCAAGTTGGTGCAGAGATTAATAGAAACGATAGAGTCGTACGCCGTGCGGAGGCACATTTGTCTGCAGTACGCCTCCTGTAAGTTCGGCTGGGGTTTCATTCCACAGCTCGGTGCCGGAGGTGTAGTCCGTGAGACCAATGTGGTCAACAGCCAGACTTAGGGGCAGCTCGGAATCACCTACATTGAATAGTGCAGCGTAACGGGATTGATCAGCGGCTTCAGCTGTCCAGACAATGAGATTACCTTGGCGAAGCGTTTCCTTGGCTCCATGACTATCCTGATTCATGCGCAACACTTCCCGGTTGGTTAACAGGGAAAGAGTCCATTCGTCACAGTCGCGAAGCTCCCCGCCGAAAATGAGCGGAGATCGGAAAATGCTCCAGAGCGACATCATCGTCAGCTGCTCATCACGGGTGAAGCGGGTCCAGCGATCCGCACCGCCCCCGTCAACGGATCGGATTCCGATATGACCGAGTGGGAGCATGTCGCAGTCCGGCCAGCATCCTTCCTGCGGGATACCTTGCCAAGTTCGGCAGCGGTCAAACATATCCAGCAGAAGCGGCCATTGATCCCAGAAGTCATCCGTGACCCGCCACATGTTGGCATGATCAGCGAAGAACGCCGAGTATTCCACAGGAGCGGGACCAGGAGAGAGACTCAGTACCATGGGCCGGCCACAGCACTCAATGGCTTTGGAGATTAGCTCAATCTCAGGCTGATGGGTATCATACAGCCTGGAGGCAGCGATGTCGTCTACCTTGACCAAGTCAACGCCCCACTCGGCGTAGAGTTCAAAAAGAGAATCGTAATAGGCCTGTGCACCTTCCTTCGATGCATCAACGCCATACATATCTGTATTCCATGGACAGATGGAATTGGTATGTGCGATATCTCGTGCTGTTGCGGTTGTATTCAGAATCGGGCTAGCTGCATGCGCAGCCTGTCTTGGAATACCGCGCATGATGTGAATGCCGAATTTTAATCCAAGGCTATGTACATAATCGGCTAATGGCTTGAAGCCTTGACCGCCCTCAGCAGAGGGAAAGCGGTTCTCGGCAGGCATAAGCCGGGAATATTCATCCATCACCAAAGGAACAAAGGGCCGGTATTGAGAGGAGTTTGCATAAGGCTCATACCATTGAATATCGACGGTAATGTAGTTCCAGCCAAATGATTTGAGATGTTCAGCCATGTATTCCGCGTTACCGCGAATTTCTGCTTCCGTTACGGCTGCACCGTAGCAGTCCCAGCTGTTCCATCCAAGCGGTGGTGTAGGTGCTGCAAGCTTATGATTCATTGTAAATCTCCTTTACTAATTAATTATTGCTCTGGTTATGTTCATCTTAATAAAGGAGATTAGCAATATCTATAGTAATCTTGGGAGCTGAATGGTACTATATTGCTCTTAATCAAAGAACAACTTGCGATAAGCGAGGCTCTCGCCTCCGCTGCGGAATTCGCCTGGTGTAAGTCCGGTCATGGTTCGAAAAGCTTTTATAAAATAACTTCCACTGGAATACCCGATTCGCTCGGCAATCGCTTCAATGCTAAGTTCGGTCCCCCGAAGCAGTGCCATGGCCTTCTCAATGCGAATACGAGTTAGATAAGCAACGGGAGTTAATCCCGTGCTGGCCGAGAAACGTCGAATCAGATGATATTTGGACAAAGAGACATGTTCGGCTAACTGATCAATACTAATCATTTGTGAATAATTTTGCTCTATAAATTCAGCTGCACGCTTGACGTTATCTGACCAGGTGTTCCTGTTCTGCAGAGTCGTGATCTGTAATCTGGCCAGCTCGGTCATGAATTGATATACCGAAGAAGAGGCGATCAAGGGATCGGAGATCCGGCCAGCCGCTGCATCGTTCACAATCAATCGTAACAACTTTATAGGTGCACAATCTGCTGGGAGAAATGGGACTTCCCCTGCTTCGCGTAAAAATTTGCGCCAATGAGGCAGAATCAGATTCGGCCGGAAGAGCAAAAATAGAAATTCCCACGGCTCACTGGACTCAGGGTGATAATAATAGCGATGGGGTCCAGGAATTTCCGCGAGAAAAGCTTGTCCCGCAGTGACCCGGTGCCTCTGTGTTTCTGATTCATACCTACCTTCGCCAGAAAGTGTGTACTGAAAAAGAAGGAGCGGCCCGTCATTTCGCACCAACCCGTCCCAATGATAAGAAGGAGTGCTGATGGAATCACAACCTGCCGCAAATAATATGCACAATTGCAGTTCGGGATCATCAGCGAATCGAAAGCCATATGTACCTTTGGGGATGTTCATGAATGTCTCCTTATGATTCTAAGAATAGGATGCGGTTAGCTAGTCGAATAAGTTTGATTATAATAGAAATAGAGGACGATTGTTATGCTTACTGTTTTTGATCATTCATGAGTTCTGTTGACGGGCATGATGGATGAAACGTTCCAAAATCTTCTGGATCATAGGCATGAAGAAATTCAATATCAATCCGCCTAAACAAACGGTTAGAATCGTTCCCATACCGATGGGGCCTTTGAGGATCAATGCTAATCCTAGAAAAATAAGATAAATGAATGTTCTTGCTGCAAAGAGATTGGTTCGGGTAAGTTCCTGTATAATTAATGTCAATCGGTCCAGTGGGATCGGAGCAAAATGGGTCAATAAGTATGTAGCCGTTCCTAGTCCGATAAGGATCAGGCCGATGACCATGTATGCCATCTTACTAAGCCACAGCTCAGGTTTAGCCCAGCTGTGCAGCATAAAAAGCCACATATCGATCCCAATCCCCGTAATAAATGCGGTTAACAATCCTAATACTTCCGGTCTTCGTTTCAGTATGAGTGAATTACAACATAGCAGAAGTAACGCTATGATAATTTCCCAACTTCATACAGAGAGGCCGACCTGAACGGACAAACCCACCAAAAGGGCGTCAAAAGGGGAGGTTCCAAGGTCGGATTGAATCGTGAGTGAAATGCCGAGAGTCAATATTAAAATTCCAATGCAAAAAAATACTACCTTCAATTTGTTCTACCTCTTTTTTGTTTTTTTTGTTGCAAATACAACAATTATAAAGTAGATTGAATATAACCCTTTTTTATTGCATTTGCAACAAAAAAAGAGTGGTTGAGTCGTATGTAGATGAACAACAACACGACAAATGTTTATTTTATAAAGGGGCGAATTCTTAAAATGACAGTAAAAATTACAAAATGCTTCCGTGAAGATTTGCAGAAACTCCAAGAGATCAGTATCGAAACATTTCAAGATACATTTCAAGATCAGAATACACCCGAGAATATGAAGGTATATTTGGAAAAAGCATTTCACTCGGAGCAGCTGGAAAGGGAGTTATCCAATCATGCATCCGAGGTTTATTTCATTTATTTTAACGAAGAACTCGCTGGTTACTTAAAGGTCAATGTAAATGATGCGCAATCCGAGAAAATGGGGGAAGAGTTTCTTGAGATTGAGAGGATTTATATCAAAGGCGAATACCAAAATCATGGGCTTGGTAAGCATCTGCTGAATAAAGCGATGGAAGTAGCGAATGACAAGAACAAAAGCAAAATTTGGCTAGGAGTATGGGAAAAAAACAGGAATGCAATCGCTTTTTATAACAAGATGGGATTTATTCAAACAGGTGCCCACTCCTTTTATATGGGTGATGAAGAGCAAACTGATTTTATTATGAGCAAAACGCTCGCATAACACAGCAAAACTTTATAGTTCTTGTATTGTGAGTTTATAAAAGGGTAAACGAGCAAAAAAGAGCCTGAATACTGCATTCAGGTTCTTTTTTTGCTACGCAGAGAAGGAGAAATCTTCTGATGAAAGATGGATTCCACTCACATGGCCTCTTCAATCTCTGGCAGCACCTTGGATGCTGAAGAAGATCTCATTCGCTGATTCGCGTACAGAAGGAGGCCTAGAGCGATCCAGCCTGTACCAAGAAGCAGAGAGGAGGCTTCAAGCTGAGTGATGAGATACAGAATGAACATAGCTCCCAATAAGGGGAAGAACATTCTCACAATCCAGTCCTGCAGAGTGCGCTTTTTCTCCCGAATGATGTAGTGACAGATAACGGAAAGATTGACGAACAGGAAAGCCGTTAGCGCACCAAAGCTGACAAACATGATGGCTGTCTCCAGACTGATGAATAATGCAGCCAGGGAAATGACGCTGACCAGCACAATGTTGAACACAGGAGTACGGAATTTGGGGTGAATTGAACTGAACTTTCGAGGCAGCAAGGAGGATCTTCCCATGACAAACAGCAGCCTTGAAACGGTTGTCATAGATGACATGCCTTGCGCGAGTACGGAGAAAATGACGACAAACGTAAAGATGGATGCTAGTGTTCCTCCGCCTATGGCCTGCATTAATTCGAATCCTGCAGAGTCCATATGTGTAAACGTGAAGGAAGGATACATCTGTTGAATTAAATATGCTGTTGCGAAGTACATGATACCGGCAACACTAACAATAATCAGAATGGCCCGAGGGATCGTTTTTTCGGGTTTTCGCGTTTCTTCTGCCATCGTTGTGATGGAGTCAAAACCAAGGAACGAGAAACAAACAAGAGAGGCACCAGCTAGTACGGCGGAGAAAGGAACGCCTTCCACGGACTGAAGAGGATTAAATCCGGCAGACACGCCTTGTGTCATCGCTTTGTATACAAGAAACGCACAGAAGCCTGCTATAAATATAATCTGCATCAAAACGAAGATTTTGTTAACGTTTGCTGACGTTTTAATGCCGATCACGTTGATGGTCATCACAATAAGGGTAAGAAGCACAATCCAGACAGGAGAAGGGATGGAGGGAAACTGGGCATGAAGATTAATGCCAAACATGAGTACAGCCACAATGCAGGAAAACAGATAATCAAGCAGAATCACCCAGCCTACCAGAAAACCGATAAACGGATTCATTGCCTGACTTACATAGGTATATGCGGAACCTGACACAGGAAAAGCCTTGGCCATCTGTCCGTAGCTGCCAGCTGTAAATAAAATGGCTACAAAAGCAAGGACGTAGGCAGCCAGCAGCATGCCCTGAGAACCTTCATGCAGAACGCCGAAACTTGTGAAAAAAATCATGGGAGACATCCAGGCCAGCCCCATGGTCACCACATGGCTCAAGGAGAGATTTCTTTTAAGTGTTATATTTTGTGACATTGTAAAACCTCCTTCAGAAATCAAAAATGATACATCGTTTTGCTATGTCATGACACTTCACATTTTTACAGGGGTTTTATTAAAAATCAAGTTATTTTTTTAGATTTAAACGAACATTAGTTCATTTTCTATAGAAGGTATTTCGTTATTTTGAGAATATTAAGAAAAAAGTGCAAGCCAAATTCAAATTTCTGTCTTTTGTTTTGAAAAAAGTATTGTGAAATGTAATTTTACATGTTAGTATTCATAACATGAGTTGAATAAAAATGTTTTCTAGGGTTCCGAGCCATCCACTGGCTGACTGGTCCGAGAGAAAACGCATTGGGTAGCTAAACCTAATGTACACGGCGGGATAAAAGCCCGGGAGAATCGATCAAAGAGCAATCTTTGATGTTTCTCCCGGGCTTTTTTCTATACTTTTCTACAGGAGGAATGAACAATGACAGCCCTATTTACAATGACGATGCAGCCTGGTAACAAATGGTCTGCTCATGTAGGAAGAGGAAAAGCAATCACATTAACGGCAACAGGGGATCGTGCCAATCTATCGGCTTTGTTATTCCATGCACAAGATCCAGCGGAACGCTACAACATGCCTGATACGCTTAAAGCCCAACATACCGCCTTTTTGACAACTGGCAATATATTAATGACGGATCAAGGAAAGGCGCTTGCTTCTATTACGGAGGATACGGTAGGCTGGCATGATCCTTTATCAGGATACACAACTCGTCAAGCTACAGATGAAAAGTATGGGAAGACAACATATCAGGACCAGCGCAATGACTGGCTGAGAAGTGGGGAAGAGAACTTCAAGGTTGAACTGTTCCGCCACAATCTGTCCCCACGTGACATCGGGGTTCCGGTCAACTTTTTTTCCAAGGTCGTTTGCGAGCTGGATGGAACGATGAAGTACATGTTGCAGGAAACGGCAGCACGTTCGGTGACGATCCGTACGGAAATGGATATTCTGCTCGTGTTATCGAACACACCACATCCACTTGATCCTTCTGGACAATACCCGGACGCATCCATCGTTGTTTCCGTGGCAGATGCCGAACCTGTTTCTGAAATGGACCCGTGTGTAGTGCACTGCGAAGAGAACCGGAGAGCCTTTGAAAATACGTGGAATGCATACGCTTTGCTGAAGGGAGCCAACTAATATGAGTACATTTCAACCTGTAGACAGTCCATTGCTGACGGAACAAGCCATGTATGAGCAAGTTATCCCAGCCGGTGATGGCTGGTTACATGATCTGCTGCCAGGCCAAGTTCTTCGTATTGTCGATATGGAAGGCAATCAGGCCGTTGATACGCTGTTCTATTCCACGGAGGATCCGACAGATCATTATAGCGCAGTAAGAACGATGACCCGCCAGGGAAATTTGTATTTGACAACAGGTTCGACGCTGCTCGCCGAATCAGGCCGAGAGTTGATGCGAATTACGGCTGATACATGCGGAAGACATGACACCATCGGCGGCGCCTGTTCCGCTCAGAGCAATACCGTCCGCTACGCTCATGATAAGCTGCCCATGCACAACTGCCGGGACACCTTTATGCTGATGCTCTCTCAGCGGGATGAATTTACCAAGCGTGACCTCGCGCCAAATGTCAACTTTTTCATGAATGTGCCCGTGACGCCGGAAGGGGAGTTAACCTTCGCTGATGGACTGTCCGCACCAGGTCGTTATGTTGAACTGCTTGCTTTGGCCCCGGTAACCGTTCTGATCAGTAACTGCCCGCAGTTGAACAATCCATGTAATGCTTACAACCCCACACCAGCCAAAGTGCTTATATGGAATGCAGAAGGAGTGAGTGCCCATGTTTAAAAAGGTATTGATCGCGAATCGGGGTGCCATTGCAGTACGAATTATTCGGACCTTGCGTCAAATGAGCATCTCCAGTGTAGCCATCTACACGAAGGCAGACCGAGACAGTCTTCATGTTGAGCTTGCGGACGAAGCCATACTGATTGGAGAAGGTCCGGCAAGAGAAAGCTACGTCAACGCCGAATTGGTGCTCCAGACTGCAACAGAGACAGGGGCGGATGCGATCCATCCCGGGTACGGATTTTTGAGTGAGAACGCGGCCTTTGCCAAAGCATGCGCCGAGCAAGGTATTACGTTTATTGGTCCTTCTCCTGAACATATTGAGCTGTTTGGCTTGAAGCATACAGCCAGAGCAATGGCCGAAGAAGCTGGCGTACCCTTACTTCCAGGCACGAGCTTGATGCATTCTCTGGATGAAGCAATTCAACAAGCTAGTGTAATCGGCTATCCCGTGATGTTGAAATCGACTGCCGGCGGTGGTGGAATCGGCATGCGGGTCTGCGAACATGAAGAGGTGCTTCGGGAAGCATTCGAATCCGTAACTCGACTGGCTTCCGCCAATTTTAATGACGGGGGTGTGTTCCTCGAAAAGTATATTGCCCGTGCACGTCACGTCGAGGTACAGATTTTCGGCACAGGTAACGGTGAGGCAGTGGCTTTGGGGGAAAGGGACTGTTCCGTGCAAAGGCGCAATCAGAAGATCATTGAGGAAACACCGGCGCCATGCCTGCCAGATGTTGTCCGGCAGGAGATGCACGAGTGTGCCCGTAGACTGGCAATTTCGGCAGGTTACCGCAATGCGGGAACAGTGGAGTTTCTGTATGACCCTGATAAACAGCAGTTTTATTTTCTCGAGGTGAACACCAGACTTCAAGTAGAGCATGGAGTTACAGAAGAGGTGCTTGGCATTGATTTGGTGGAATGGATGGTCAAGGAGGCAGCTAACGAGAGCCATTCACTGAACGTTACGGTGCCGGCCCCAACAGGACACAGTCTTCAGGTACGCTTGTATGCTGAGGATTGCATGAATGATTTTCGGCCGAGCGATGGGCGTATTGATGCCATTAACTGGCCTGAAGACGTGAGAGTTGAAAGCTGGATTCAGCCTGGATTGAACGTAACCACGTTGTATGATCCGATGCTGGCAAAATTAATTGTGCACGCCAATACGCGCAATGAAGCTATTAGCAAAATGAAGCGTGTCCTACGTCAGCTCCGGGTATATGGTGTCACCACCAATCAGTCGTATATCGAAGCATTTCTGGATAACGATTCATTCGCGAATGGGGAAGTATACACCCGTATGCTATCGGACTTTAAACCGTTGGACCATGCGATCGAAGTTATAGACGGAGGAGTTCAGACTACCGTACAGGATAGTCCCGGCAGAATCGGCTACTGGGATATCGGTGTACCGCCGTCCGGCCCGATGGATCAGCTTGCTTTTCGCATTGGTAACAGGCTGCTAGGCAATGATGCACAAGCGGCCGGACTGGAGATGACGCTGCGCGGGGGAACTTACCGCTTCAGGGATGAAATGACCTTTTGCCTGACAGGAGCAGACATGAAAGCCGAACTGGATGGCGTCAACGTTGAACCTTATACACCGACAATTGCTTCTCCGGGCACGATCCTGACTCTTGGCGAAGCCAAACAAGGCATGAGGACTTACCTGCTCGTATCCGGGGGTCTCGACATGCCGACTACACTTGGCAGCTCAGCAACATTTACCTTGGGAGGATTCGGTGGACATCGGGGGAGTGCACTGCGAACGGGTGCAGTTCTCCGGGTGCATGAAACCGATGAAAATGTTCGGACAACGCTTGCTCCTCTCACAGCAGATCGCAGACCGAAATACAGCAATGAATGGACGATCGGCGTGATACCGGGGCCTCATTGTACAGACGAATACGTACTTCCAGCGTATCTGGATCAGTTGATAGAGACAACATGGGAAGTGCATTTCAACAGTTCCAGAACAGGCGTCAGATTGATCGGTCCAGCCCCGCTGTGGGCAAGAGCTGACGGTGGGGATGCAGGACTGCATCCTTCCAATATCCATGACAATGCCTATGCCGTGGGTGCACTGGATTTGACGGGTGATATGCCGATCCTGCTCGGTCCGGATGGACCCAGTCTTGGAGGTTTCGTCTGTCCGGTGACTACAGCCACCGCTGAATTATGGAAGCTGGGCCAACTAAGTCCTGGTGACAAGGTGCGTTTCAGACTCGTGACCGTCGAAGAAGCCGAACAGTTAAGAGCGGAACAAGAGCTGTATCTGAGGGAACTGGATGTTCAGCAAGTGTTGCCCGTTTTACCCGAAACATCAACTGGTGAGTATATGCCAATTCTGGCCCATGCGGTAGAAGGCAGACGCTTCTCCATTACCGTTCGCTGCTCTGGCGATGAAAATATTCTGGTCGAATATGGAGAACGGGAGTTGAACCTGTTATACCGATTCCAGGCATACGTGCTCATGGAAGCAATCAAGGAGAGTGGAAACATTCCTTATATTGAACTGACACCAGGCATTCGCTCTCTGCAAATCCACCTGGATGCTTCCCGTATGACAGTAAAAGAAGCGGCGGCACGGATTATGGAGCTGGACCTGCAGCTTCCTGAGCTGGAAACCATTGAAGTGCCTTCACGAATCGTCAAATTACCTTTGTCTTGGGATGATCCGGCGACGCAACTCGCCATCGAGCGATATCAGCAAAACGTCAGACCTGATGCACCTTGGTGCCCCAGTAACCTGGAGTTTATCCGGCGTATGAATGGACTAGGCTCGCTGGAAGAGGTGGCCGAAATCGTATTTAACGCTTCGTATCTCGTCATGGGACTTGGTGACGTGTACCTAGGAGCTCCTGTAGCCGTGCCACTGGATCCGCGCCATCGGCTCGTAACCACCAAGTATAATCCTGCACGGACGTGGACCCCGGAAAATGCCGTTGGCATAGGCGGCGCGTATCTCTGCGTATATGGCATGGAAGGCCCTGGTGGATATCAATTTGTTGGGCGTACGGTACAAATGTGGAATTCGTTCAGGGAAACCAGCAACTTCGAGGCAGGAAAGCCTTGGCTGCTGCAGTTCTTTGATCAGCTTCAATTTTATCCTGTTTCAGAAGCTGAGCTGCTGAAAATGCGCGAGGAGTTCCCGCGAGGAGGCTTTAAAGTTGAAGTGGAGGAAACCACATTCCATTTGGGATCCTATCTGAACTGGTTGAAAACCATTGAGAAAGAGTCCGGAACTTTCCGTCAGCAGCAGCAGAGCGCGTTCCAGGCTGAACGAAATTACTGGAAGGAACTCGGTATTGCTGAGTATGTATCCGAGCCTGAAGCAGCGGCAGCCCTGGAAGTAGTAGAGGTGCCAGAAGGGAGTTTGGGCATGAGCAGTTCGATGTCGGGCAGTGTATGGAAGGTGCTGGTTGAGCCTGGTCAGGACGTGCGAAAGGGAGACACTATTATAATAGAAGAAAGTATGAAAATGGAGTTCCCGCAGCTTGCTCCAACGGATGGAATTATTGCTTCCCTTTACGTTTCGCCAGGTGATCAGATCAAGTCGGGAGACTGGATCGCTGCCATCATTCCTACGATCAAGGAGGAGGTTGCACAATGACGATAAATGCCATCCCCAAATACATGTCGGTGAAGGCACTACGTACAGGATATCTTCGAGGCAGCTTCACACCTGCGGAAGTGGTAGAGAGCATCATTGAGCGGGCAAAGGATACCGAGGACTACCATGTCTGGATCACGCCTCCGTCCTTGGAATGTATTACTCCGTACTTAGAGAAACTTCAACACTTGTCCATTACCGAATATCCACTGTGGGGCATTCCATTTGCCATCAAAGACAACATTGAGGTTCAAGGGTGGCCTGTCACGGCTGGTTGCCCTGAGTTCTCATCTGTTTCTGAACAACATGCCGTTGTTGTAGAAAGGCTTATTGCTGCTGGAGCCATACCTGTAGGTAAAACCAATCTGGATCAATTCGCGACAGGACTGGTCGGTACGAGAAGTCCTTATGGAGAGACGCATAACGCATTGCGGTCCGAACTGATCAGCGGAGGATCAAGTTCAGGCTCGGCGGTTGCAGTGGCGCTTGGGCAAGTGGCCTTCTCACTTGGGACAGATACTGCCGGATCCGGCAGAATTCCAGCCGCGCTGCATGGCCTGGTTGGTTACAAACCTGCAGTAGGTGCATGGCCTTCCTCTGGTTTGGTGCCTGCATGCCGCAGTATTGATTGCATCACCGTGTTTACCCATGACCTGGAAGATGCTGTTTCTGTTGACCGGACCGTGCGCGGGCCACATGCCGAAGACGCTTTCTCTAAAGCACGCCCTTTGGGTCCAACAAGTGCACCTGCCAAATGGTTGTTACCCAAGGGAGAGCTGACTTTCTTTGGTCCCTTTGCAGAAGCATACGAGAAGGCTTGGCAAACCGCCAAACAAACACTGCTGCAGTCGGGATTACATGTCGAAGAGGTAGATATATCGATGCTGCAAGAGGCCGCAGCACTCCTGTATGAAGGACCGCTTGTTGCTGAACGATGGGCCGATCTGGAGTTGTTCGTCAGGCAGCATCCTGGAGCGTTGTTTCCGGTAACGGAGAAAGTGCTTCGAACAGGCAGCAAAGAAACATTTACGGCTGCTGCACTATTCCGTGCACAACACCGTCTAGCCGAAATTCGGAGAAAGACAGAAGAGTTGCTGCAAAATGCCGTCCTGGTATTGCCGACCTGCGGTGGAACATGGACAAGAGAACAAGTGCTGCAGGATCCGATTCAAACCAACAGCCAAATGGGATTGTACACAAACCATTGCAATTTGCTTGATTTGAGCGCAATCGCTGTTCCGGCAGGCAAGGTAGCAGAGGATATGCCTTTTGGAATAACCCTGTTTACTTTGCCTGAGCAGGAAGCTTCCATGGTTGAAGCGGCAAGATTACTTGAGCCACACCAAAAACGTCTGTTGGTTGCTGTCTGCGGACTGCATATGAAAGGCATGTCATTGGAGCCTCAGATGACCGGGTTAGGGGCCTTTTTTGTGGAAGAGACCCGAACTGCTCCAGTGTATCGCCTGTACAAACTAAACACGAGTCCGGCCAAACCGGGTCTGGTGCATACCCTTGAAGGCGGTGTATCTGTTGATCTGGAACTGTGGAGTATGCCGCTTTCTTCCTTCGGTGCATTCACTGCAGCAATTCCCGCTCCGTTGGGCATCGGAAAAATTCAGCTGCATGACGGCAGGGTGGTATCGGGATTCATTTGTGAAGCTTCGGCAGCTCAGAATGCGGTGGATATGTCTCACCTGGGTGGCTGGAGAAACATCGTTTCAAATGATGTAGTAGAGAGAAGTAATTGTTTGTTTAAGGTTGGCAAGAAGCAATAACGTTGATTAATCAATTACTGAACATATCTCACATTGAAGTCGCTTTTATAGCGGCTTTTTTTTGTATTGTGATCATATGTAGATCTAACAAATGTTGGAGCGTAGAAAAGCTGAAAGTACTATTCTGGACAACTCATCTAAAAATTCATCTAATAAACCAATGAGTGTTCATATTATTTATTATGTTAACCGAATTCTCATTTTTAGAAATGGCATTTTGAAAATTTAAGAAGATGGGAGATCCTAATATAGGATTTGATTAAAAATTGTGGGGGATACCATAACACATAGTAAGAGAAATAGGCAAATATATGAGACAAATGAGATAACAGGTGCTCTTCCGACTGTTGCATAATAGGACTAGGCGTTTCATGGATTGCCTATACTATAAATTGTCTTGTTTAGCCTGAATAGGAGGAATGAAGAATGGAATATGTAACTTTAAATAATGGTGTACAGATGCCGATCCTCGGCTATGGAGTTTATCAAATTCCAGATCAGGACGAATGTGAAAAATGTGTGCTTGATGCGATAAGTGTTGGATACCGTTCCATCGATACCGCACAGGCTTACCGTAATGAAGAAGCTGTGGGTCGTGCCATTCAGAAAAGCGGCGTGCCGAGAGAAGAATTTTTCATCACGACGAAAGTCTGGATTTCCAATGCAGGCTATGAAAAGGCGAAAGCTTCTATTGAAGAGTCTTTGAGAAAACTCCAGCTTGATTATTTGGATCTGCTCCTGATCCATCAGCCGTTTAATGATTACTATGGGACATATCGGGCAATGGAAGAATACTATAAGGCTGGTAAGATCAGAGCCATCGGGGTAAGCAATTTCTATCCGGACAGATATATCGACCTTGTACAGTTCAGTGAGGTTGTACCTGCAGTCAATCAGGTAGAGACGCATGTTTTTAACCAACAGGTTAAAGCGCATGAGATTATGAAGAAATACAATACGCAGATTGAATCGTGGGGTCCTTTTGCTGAAGGAAGAAACGACCTGTTCCGTAATGCTACTTTGCAACAAATCGGGGATCAATACAATAAGTCGACAGCACAAGTCGCTCTACGCTTCCTCATTCAACGCGGTGTGGTCGTTATTCCGAAGACGGTCAATAAAGATCGAATGGAGCAAAACTTTAACGTTTTTGATTTTCAATTAACCGCGCAGGATATGGAAAAATTAGCTGCTCTGGATACAGAAGAAAGTGCATTTTTTTCTCACTATGATCCGCAAACCGTTGAATTTTTGACCGATTACGCCAAAAAAGGGTTGGAATAAAGCTGTAATAGATATGTACTCCTGATGACCGTCCAATTGGACGGTCTTTTTTAGCTGTAAGACGATGAGGATGCCGGTGATTCTACTGCTGCGAAGTTTATTATTTGAATTAGTACCAATACTACATATCCAAGGGGGCTGGTGAAAGTGAAGTTACAACACGAATTTTACAAGCAAATTCGTAAAAATATGGATCTCATTTGTGACTTCATGGGAAACAGTTCTGATTTTGTTATTCGCGAGATCACCATAGGCAGTTACCACGCGGCTCTTTTTTATTTGGACGGTATGACAGACATGCAGAAGGTACAGGATAATGTCATTCGTCCGTTGCACGAGACTTCTTCGGATGATATCAGTTTGGCTTTTTTAAAAGATAGTGTTCTTGATGTTGGTGAAGCAAGTTTTACTGATAACTTTCAAGATGCGTTGGATCAGATTCTTTCAGGTGGATTGCTCCTATTAATCGATGGAATGAATGATGGATTGGTCATTTCTCTGCCTGGATGGGAAGAACGCAGTATAACGGAGTCGAAGACGCAGCCTGTGATCCGCGGTCCACAAGAATCGTTTACGGAGAATTTGCGTACGAATACAACGATGGTCCGGCGCAGGGTGAAGGATACAAGAGTTCGGCTAACGAGCGTCAAGGTTGGCGAGAAAACAAAGACAGACATATCAGTCATGTATATGGATGGAGTTGCCGATGAGGAATTGGTACTAAATGTGGTATCCAGACTGAAAAACATGAATGTGGATCGCGTGCTTGAAGGGCAGTACCTTGAGGAATGTTTAGTCGAGAAAAAGCAGTTTACTATTTTCCCAATCTTTTATAACTCGGATCGTCCAGATTCAATCGCAGCGGGCGTAATGGAAGGGAAAATTGCGATTTTTGTCGATGGAACTCCCTTTGTCATTCTGGCACCTGCCGTGTTTGTTGATTTTATCCAATCCGCGGAGGACTATTATCAATCCTACATTTACAGCAGTATCATTCGAATACTCAGATACATCTCCATGGTCATCTGTATGCTGGCTCCGGCGATATATGTTGCGTTAACGACATTCCATCAGGATATGATTCCTACGGTTCTTCTATTGAGTTTATCTGCGCAGCGTGAGGGTGTACCGTTTCCTGCATTTGTTGAGGCCATGATTATGGAGATCATATTTGAAATCCTGAGAGAAGCAGGTCTGCGGATGCCGCGAACGGTCGGTCAGGCCGTCTCGATTGTGGGGTCCATAGTCATCGGCCAGGCAGCCGTAGAAGCTAACATTGTTTCACCTGTTATGGTCATTGTCGTCGCCATTACGGCCATTTCAAGTTTTGTCATCCCGTCCTATACCATGGCTATTCCTATCCGGATATTACGATTTGTGTTTATTGGAATGGCCGCCATGTTTGGCGTATACGGTTTGACGGTCGGCATCCTCATACTCCTGGTACATTTAAATGGTCTACATTCATTCGGTGTGCCGTATATGAGTCCAATAGCCAACTATCAATCGTCCAAGCAGCGTGATGCCATACTACGGTTTCCATTTAGGAATAAAACCAATCATCACAATAAACAAAAGGAGTAAGCCAATGAACTCGTACCGTTCCACCATGTCCACAGTGCTAGTATACATCTTGCTTATGGTCGTTGTTACGGGTTGTTGGAATAGTAAGGAGTTAAACGAAATATCCGTCGTGATGGCTATGGGTATTGATACCGTAGATGACCAGTATGAGATCAGTCTGCAAGTGGTTGATCCGTCTCAAATGTCTCGTAATCGGGCAATGGAACGGTCACCTACAATCGTTTTTTCCAGCCGTGCGAGCACTCTGTTTGAAGCCCTTCGAAAACTGACAACGGAATCCTCTAGGAAGATGTATATGTCTCACTTGAAGTTTGTGATCTTCGACGAGGATACAGCAAAAAAAGGAATCAAGAAGCCGCTGGATTTTCTGTTCCGTGACCATGAAGTGCGTCCTGACTTTCATTTGGCCGTTGTCAGAGGCAGCTCGGCTAAGGACGCCGTTACGTTTGTAGCTCCTACCGAGGTTTTACCTGCAATGGATATGTATAAAGCTTTGAATGTGTCTGAAAAGACATGGGCGCCCACTTCCGCGGTCAATGTCAAAGACCTTCTGCAGCGTTTGAAGAAAGATGGCATCGAGCCGGTCTTGACTGGCATTCGACTGAACAATCTGGACAAAGGTCTGAACGTGGATAATGTGACCAAGTCACCACAGCATGCGAATTATTTATTTACGGGAATTGGTGTCTTTCAGGGGGATCGCCTGATCGGCTGGATAGAAGAATCCAAGAGCAAGGCATTTACCTACATATCGAACCGTGTTTCCAGTTCTGTAGCTTCCATCGGGTGTCCGAATTCAGAAGGGAAGTTTGCTTTTGAGATCATTCGCAACAACGTCAAAATTAAACCGGAAATAAAAGACAATGAACCGAGTATCACTCTTGTCGTGGAAACAGAAGCCAACATCGGAGAGGTTGCATGCACTGCTGACCTGAAGGATGAAAAGGCCTTTAATGAATTTCAGGAAGCAGCCAGAAATGAACAAGAACAGATCCTGATGGAAGGCATTCAGAAGGCACAGCAGATTGGTTCCGACATATTTGGGTTCGGAGAAGCTTTTCACCAACGGTTCCCCCGTGAATGGCACCAATGGAGAGGGGATTGGAAGCAGAAATTTCAAAAGCTTGAGGTAAAGCTTGATATCCATTTCCATTTGAACCGTGTTGGGAAAATAACTAATCCCATCGACGCTGAACCGCAACATTAGGAGTGAATGTACATGCTGTATGTGGTACTGATCATTTCGGTCTTAGCTATGTTATATGAATTTAAATATTTGAGGGAAAAGCGTTATGTCCGCGAAATTGTAGTTAGCTCAGTATTGTTTACGATCGGCGTCATTTTGATTGTCCTGCAAATTGCACACCTTGAACTGCCTAGTCCGCTGATAGGGATCCAGTTCATATTTCAACCGGTAAGTCAGTACATTGCAACAATATTATCTTAAAAGGGGGCATTGGAGTGAATGCCAAGTTGACCGTTTGGCAGGCCACTATGTGGTTTGTGCTGTATCAAATAGGGAGCGCTTATTTGGTGCTTCCAGCAGCTCTTAGTTCTGTCGCGAAACAGGATGCTTGGCTTTCCATTCCCATTACCCTGGCCTTTCATTTGCTTTTGATACCGCTCTATACTTCCATCGTCAGACACATGAAGGGCAGGACTTTTGTGGAGTATCTCCGTAGTCTTTTTGGACCCATGGGCGGAGCGATTGCCATCGTTTTCATTTTTGCCTTTCCGTTTCTGGAGTGTATCATGACGCTCCGAAATCTGGGTGATTTCGTCACGACGTCCATTATGCCTGAAACTCCTTATGATGCCATATATTTTATTATGCTTATAGCTGTATATTGCGCCGTCCGATCGGGTCCGGTTGTCATTGGACGTTGTGCCGAAATTCTTTTCTTTTTCCTTATGGCCCTATATTTGTTGGTCAGGATAACACTGTTTTCGGATGCGGATCTGAACAATCTTCTTCCTATCCTGGAGAACGGTCTGAAACCTGTTGTTCTCGCATCCATTAATTTATTGGCTTTTCCTTATCTGGAAGCGGTCCTTTATCTTTTTTTTGCACATCACTTCCCGGACCCGAATAAGTGGAGAAAATCGGTGATCGTAAGTGCTCTGATTAGCGGTGGCATGTACTTTTTCATGGTTTTGCAAATCATCGCCGTGATCAGCGCGGGTGTAGTAGCCGATTTGACGTTTCCAACGTTTTTTATTGATCGTACCATAAGCATTGGCGAGTTTCTTCAACGATTTGAGATCATCCTTGCCATCGTTTGGTTTGTGACCATTTTTTTTCGGCTGTCCTTGCTTCTGTATATCTCTGCGCAGGGGCTGGCAGATGCTTTTCGGCTTCGAAGCGCCAACGCTTTGTTCGTTCCTTTGATACTGATTGTGTTAACCATGGCCAATTTTATCTGGCCGAGTATTTCATTCATCATTGAATTTAATCAAATATGGCCTTACTACGCCATGATCTTCGGTATTGTGTTCCCTATTGTGCTTTGGTTGACTAGCAAGATGAAGGGGTCATTAGATTCCATTAACAAGTAGCATCGACTCTGAATTAAGAAAATATAATGTGAGCAACTGGTCGGCTGAGCGGTTACCTGGTATCACAATGATCTGGATTTAATGTAAAACACCCTGATTGCAGATCCATCCACAATCAGGGTGTTTACGTATTAGAAACAGCTGAACGAGCTGATTCGCTGCAGATCAATGCCGGTGTACAGCCAGAAGAAACCATTCCAACGAAAACCAGCTACTGAATTTCTGCCGACAAAAACCGGGTACATCCAGAAGCCTGGACCTCGATTCGGCCAAATAAACGTGTATCGGAACAGACAACCAGATATGGCTCTTGGATCTACAGCAAACAAGGAAGGGGATTGCTGTGGAACGAATGAAGGCGGTGGCCCAGGTGGGGGCTGTACGCCTTGCGGTCCACCACCTCCACCACCAGGGAATGAGGGAGGCCCAGGCATTCCTCCAGGACCTCCGGGGCCACCAGGACCGAAAATGCCTCCTGGTCCACCAAACCCACCACCGGGTCCAAAGGGAGGTAAAAATGTCATACAACATCACTCCTGTTCATTAGTCTAGGGTATTGTATGTAGGCACTTGAGCAGGGGGAATGGGTTGAAGCCCAATGATGGCCGCAAATTTTATGGGCTTTTCGGTTTTATGAAAGCAGCTCTTGTCCCGATACAGGATCATAGTTGCTTATGATCAGATGATTGCAAAGAATTAATTGTATAATACATGAGAAACGTAATCTGGTAGAGAGAGGGTCATTATGCAGCAATATTATCAAACACTTCAGTCTATGGCTTCTCAAGCTTCCATATCATCTACAGAATGGGACTGGTTTGTGAATGCCACTACTGTTAAGCGTATTCCCAGTGGAGTTGCGATTGTCCAATCAGATGATGAAGTAAGTCATGCCTATTTCTGTACAAATGGGTTATTTCGTCTGTATTATACATTGCCTGATGGAAGAGAATATAATGTTGCCTTCACGCTGGAAAATGACTTTGCAACTTCCTACGGGGCAATGATAACCGGGTCTACATCAATGTATACAATTCAGGCTATGGAAGATTCCACAGTGATCGAGATCCCCAATGCTGCCTTAAAGATGCTTATGGATCGAAGCCATATGTGGGAACGATTCGTTAGAACGGCCGTTGAACGACTTTATATCCGAAAAGAAGAACGTGAAAGAGAATTATTATACCTGTCTGCGTTAGAGCGATATCAAGCTTTTTTAGTGAAATATCCAGGGCTGGAGAAGAGAATCCCCCAATATCACATTGCTTCCTATTTAGGTATCTCACCTGTATCACTAAGTCGAATACTACATTAGAGTGATTAACCTATGTTAATGCCATCCTGATTTAGGCACGTTAAAAT
The DNA here is from genome assembly GCF_039831995.1 of Paenibacillus pabuli. Taxonomy (NCBI): domain Bacteria; kingdom Bacillati; phylum Bacillota; class Bacilli; order Caryophanales; family Paenibacillaceae; genus Paenibacillus; species Paenibacillus pabuli. Next base: position 961,953 of record NZ_JBDOIO010000003.1, on the reverse strand, counting down.
GGTATCAAAACAACCATTACTCAGACGAGGTGACAGAAATATGCGGCAAATGATGATTGTATTATTGGAATTTTACCCCTCCTGGTTAGCACTACCTCGTGAAGAGCGCAGGAACTATGCGGCCTCATTACAGGAAATTATCAATAAGTACAGTCCAGAGATTAGTGTGCGATTCTTTGATGCTGAGGCTTTGCCAGGCAAAGACTACACTGATTTTGTGGTATGTGAGACCGAAAATATCAAACAGTATCACTATATGTGGGAAGAAATCCGTGATTCGGAGCCGTATACCAAGGGATATATGAAGATTAAGGATGTCATTATGGGTTTGGAAGATGCATTTCAATCCTATGAGAAAGAGGCATTACGCATGCCAGTAGAATAAAACAACTATCTTTTAGCATCACCAATTAGTAAATATACAGCCACTACACCTCGTAAGAGGTGTTTTTTTACTGGGAATATAGCAATAATTATAGGATGAAATGTTAAAAGGCAAACGTTTAAAACGCTGTTGACATGACACCAATTGGTGTCATATAATCAATTCGACACCAAATGGTGTCTGATTAGAACATATCACAACATATAAGGAGTCACATAAAAAACAAACAAATCCTCCGTATCATCCATGTTCTGATACAGCAGATTGGAGGGAAGTGGTGTGAGTGAGAACCTCAGATTTCGCGATGTATTCGATGCCATTGCAGATCCAACCCGGCGCCAACTGATGCAGCTGTTAACAGAGGCAGAGGAGGTACCGCTTCATGAGCTGACGTCACAGTTTGAAATGGGCCGGACAGCGGTATCCAAGCATTTAACCATTCTTAAAGAGGCGAATCTGGTTGTTGACCGAAAAGTCGGCAGGGAAACGAGGTACAGACTAAATGCTGCACCATTAAAAGAAGTTCAAGATTGGGTGGCTTTTTACAGCAAGTTCTGGAGTATAAATATGATGCGCTTGGACCAATTATTAAAGGAGGAAGAAGAATGAGTTTAACATTAGAACTCGATTATCAATACACGACGACTGTCGAGAAACTCTGGTCAGCTTTAACCGATTCAAGCAAGCTTGCCAAGTGGGTGGCCAACATTCACACCGGTCAAGGAATGGATAATGATTTCAAACCAGTCGTTGGGCATCGTTTTCAATTTCGCACACAAGCTACGGATTACTGGAACGGCATTATTGAAGGAGAAGTCCTGATCGTGGAAGAACCGTATCGATTGTCCTATACTTGGGAAAGTGGTGAGAAGCACACGGTCACCTGGACCTTACAAGACTTAGGAAACGGTAAGGTAAACCTTCATCTTGAACAGACCGGAATTTCCAACCCTCAAGCACTGGCCGGGGCCAAGTATGGCTGGAGTAAATGGTGCGATGAGCTTGAGAAAGTTTTGGTTTAATTAAAGGGGGAGTTTCGATGTTACAAGGTGAAAGAAATACAAAAATTGATCCTTATTTCAACAAGCTCAAGACTTGGAAAGAAGAATTCGGGTTGTTGCGAGAGATTGTTCTTGATTGCGGGCTGACTGAAGACTTTAAGTGGATGCATCCCTGCTACACTTTGGACGGGAAAAATATCGTTCTGATCCACGGTTTTAAGGAGTATTGTGCCCTGCTGTTTCACAAAGGGGCCTTGCTAAAAGACCCTCACGGGATCTTAATCCAACAGACAGAGAACGTACAGGCGGCCCGTCAGATTCGGTTCACCAATGCTCAAACGATTGATGAAATGCAGCTGATGATCAAAGATTATATTGAGGAAGCTATCCACATAGAAAAAGCAGGTCTGCAAGTTGAGCTCAAAAAACATGACGAGTATGCCATACCTGAGGAATTAGCCAACAAATTCGTTGAAATACCCGATCTAAAAACGGCTTTTGAAGGGCTGACACCAGGGCGCCAAAGAGCATACATTATGCATTTTTCTTCACCCAAACAATCCAAGACCCGGGAATCAAGAGTCGAAAAGTACATTCCGCATATCCTTGACGGCAAGGGCTTAAATGACAAATGAATGAATGATTGTAGTCAAACTAAAGATCTGCTATTAAGTCGCTAATTTAGCGGCTTTTTTATTTGGTTTAAGTCTTACAGGAGCCAAAACTAACGGGGCTTTCAATGGGTAACACGAACGAATAAAGCTATACTAACAGTCATAATTAATGCGATAAATTTGTCAAATTGGTGATAATTAATATAAACTATACGTTATGAGTTGTTATCCAAGGAGGAAATTGAATGCATCAAAGAAAGAAACCAAAATCGAATAAGGCAAGAATATTTTCAAAAGTAATATTGATTATCATCGGGGCTTTTATTACGGCATACGGTCTAGAAGCCATATTGATCCCCAACAATGTCTCGGACGGTGGTGTGACCGGTCTGAGTATCGTGGGTTCACAATTGTTTGGATTGCCACTCGGGATGCTGATCGGTATAATCAACATACCTTTTGTATGGCTGGGATATAAGCAAATAGGTAAAAGTTTCGCGCTTTATTCCATTATCGGTATTGCCTCACTCGCAGTAAGTACCAGTCTGATGCACCATGTACCTACAATTATTGAAGGCGACACATTGCTGGTTACCGTTGTTGGCGGGATTATCATCGGTTTTGGTATGGGTCTGGCACTTCGTAACGGCGGGGCATTGGACGGAATAGATATGCTCGCTGTACTGCTTTCACGAAAAGTCCCTTTTGGTACCAGTGATCTAATTTTGTTCCTAAACATGTTTGTATTTATCGTTGTTTCATCTGTATTTGGTCTGCAAGGGGCCATTTTGTCGGGGCTAGCTTATTTTATTGCTTCTAAAGTCATTCATATCGTTGAAGAAGGCTTGAGCGGTTCCAAAACGTTTAAAATTATCACGAATCAACCCGAAATCATGGTCGAAACCATTCGTGACCGATTAGGTCGTGGAGCAACCTATACGGATGCATACGGCGGTTACTCCAATGAACAGTTCAAGGAAATCACTTGTGTGATCAACCGTATGGAAGAGAGCAAAATTAAAGAAATCATTCATGAAATTGACCCGAATGCTTTTGTAGTTGTGTACGATGTAGCAGAAGTTAAGGGCGGCAGCTTCAAAAAGAAAGATATCCACTAATACTTAAGCATAATGGAGAGACACAACATAGTTACAACCAAAGGTCGCTAATATAGCGGCCTTTTTTATGTGCTCAAACATCAATTAAAGGCTTCCGATCCGTTTCAAATGGGAACAAGGTTCGAGCAGCCTCAATAAAGGCATTTACCGCAAAAGTCCGTTCATTCTCAGGACTCGTTGCGACATGAATATCCCGATAGGCTTCAGGTGACAAACGTTTCAGACAGATGCCCGGCGGCAAATCCAGGAGGGACAACTCGGACATGACAGCCAAACCTTCCCCGGCAAGAATCATCTGAAGTGATGTTCTGTAATTGTAAAGGATGTACTCGACTTGTGGCGTGACTCCGGCACTTTCAAACCACTTCAGGACAGGCGGCTCGTATCCGGCTTTCCAGAGCAGCATGGGCTCATCCCGCAAATCTTCAGGGTGAATGATGTCTTTCTCCGTTAAAGGGTGATCTTCTCTCATGACAGCATATATGCCTTCACGATAAAGAGGGAACGAATCTGTCGTCTCTTCAGAAGGAATGAGCAGCCCGACATCGATCTGTCGATTCTCCAACCATTCCTGCACCTCCGCAATCGTGCCTTCCATGATACTGAACTCCAGGTTTGGGTATTGCTGCTTCATGTAACGGATCAGTTTTGGAACAAAGTAGGACGAAGCTACCGGAAAAGCACCGATACGGACCGAGCCAATCTCCAAACCTTTTTCGCTCGAGATTTCCTGATCGATTTTCTCATAGCCTTGCAGGATTTCTCGGAAAATCCGGACGATGCGTTCACCGATCGGTGTGAGTGCAACACCGCGACGGCGGTCTCGGATCAGGAGCGTAACTCCGAGATCACGCTCCAGAGTAGTGACTGCACGGCTGACTGCGGGCTGTGTCATATTCATTTTTTCGCTGGCGAGAGTGAAGCTGCGGGTCTCCGATATGGTGACGATCAACTGCAGAAGAGATTTGTTCATATCAAATTTGGTAACTCCCTCATAAGTAATATTCATTTTATTTATATATAAGCGTATTGTATCATGTTTATAGAAAAGCAGAAAAGACAATCCCGAAACAAAATGTACTTGATTTCACTGACCCATAGCACTTTAGATTCGGGGATCTGTAATAATACAAGCGGATAGGAGAATGAGGATGATGAAAGTAAGAGCGTGGCTATTTTTGATCTCGGCTAATTTATTTTGGGCTGGAAACTTGATGTTTGGAAAGGCCGTAACCTCCGATTTTCCGCCGACCTGGGCGTCCTTCTTAAGATGGGTGATTGCGGCAATCGTATTGATTCCGCTTGCGCAGCTGGTGGAAAAGCCAAATTGGCTGAACGTATGGAAGAAAAACTGGGGCATTCTGCTATTCTTATCACTGGTAGGCGTTGTATCCTACACACTCCTCACATACACGGCATTGCAGCACACATCGTCTACTAACGGTAGTTTGATTAATAGTCTGACTCCAGCCGTAATGATTGTGTTGTCTCTGGTTTTCCTCAAAGATAAAATAACCGGATGGCAGGGCGCAGGATTGGTATTATCCTTCCTTGGTGTACTGACTGTACTGACGAAAGGCCATTTGCTTGGGATATTCAGTACGCATTATAACCAGGGAGACGGTATCATGCTGGTGGCGGTATTTTTATGGGCCCTCTATTCAATCGTAGGCAAAAGAGGACAGCATCTTCCCCCAATAACGTTCGTAGGTTTTACAGCTTTTATCGGCGTTATTGGTATGATTCCGTTGTTATTCCTCGAGCCGCTGCATATGGAGAATATTACGACTTTTGGTATAACCGGTATTATTTATCTGGGATTATTTCCTTCCATCGGCTCATTTCTGTTCTGGAACCAGGGCGTTAAGGAACTCGGGCCGGGGAAAGCCAGTATTACGATGAATTTGATGCCCATATTCACTGCAATATTGTCCGTCATGGTGGGTCAGGAACTGCTGATTTCCCAAATCGTCGGCGGGGTGATCGTCATTATGGGAATGTTGTTATCGGCAAACTTAATGTCACGGAAGGAAACGTCCAGAGCATTTTGGAAACGTACGGGGAGAACCGTTTAATATCGTCATGGCTTACATTCATCAGACAAAAAAAGAAAATAAAGAAGACTGAGACTGATGTCCCTGTCTTCTTTGCGTTTAACCTATTTTGCCGCCAGATTCATCTCTACGCACATGAGTATGAAGGCGCCGGCCCCGTGCAGATCGTTTTCACTGGTCGGCCGAGCAATATAGTGGGCATAATCGCCGATTCCCGTGCCAATACAGATGTTGCCGATGATGACGTTCCCGTTCTCGTCAAACTTTAATGTATCAATAACGCCTTGGTAACCTTTCCAGGCATACTGCAAATATTTAGGGTCCAGATATCCGAATCGAACCGCTTTGGCAATGGCATGTGCAAAGAGTGCCGTACATGAGTTTTCATGCCAGTTATCCGGACGATCGCCTTTGTCGATGACTTGATACCATAACCCGGTGGCAGGATCCTGATAGTTGGTCAGCGCAATCAGCAGATCTTGTACAATGGTGACAAGCTTCTCTTTGTCCGGATGATCCTCCGGCATGTGTTCAAACATTTCAAGCAGAGCCACCGGATACCAGCCAATCGCGCGGCCCCAGAATTCCGGAGCAAGACCCGTGACGGGATCGGCCCATTTGGCTTCTTTTGTTTCATCCCATCCGTGATAGAGCAATCCAGTATCAGGGTCTTTTGTATGTTTTTCCATAAGCAGTGCCTGATAGACCATCATGTCGATGTAATCGCTCTCACCAAAGGTTTCGGCAAATTGCACCGCGATAGGCCCTGCCATATATAAACCGTCCAACCACATTTGATTTGGATAATGACCCTTATGCCAGAATCCGCCGGAGGCATTCGTAGGCCAGGATTTCAGCAATGGGACCAAGGTGTACAGTGCTTTTTTGTAGCATTCATCTCCCGTCTGCTCGTAGAGAGTGAAGAGAAGAACGCCCGGCTGGATGTCATCAAGTTCATCAGACTTATACTTTTTGATGCTGCCATCCTCTAGGATCTGACTATCGACCCAGCCCTTCATGTAATCATAGAGCTTTTGTTCTCCCGTCTGTCGCCAGCATTTCTCCATACCAGATAAAAAGACACCCTGATGGTAATGGAATCGGTCTGGCGGAAGATTTTCCGGTTCGAATGTATCCATTAGTGCTTCACAGGCTTTTAACGCCCATTGAATTGGCGTTGTGGTAGATGAGGTGGTTTGCATGTATCCTTCCTCCTTGATTGGTTGTACTCCCATTTTACCACCGGATTATGTACATCTTTTGCGGAATCTGGATATTTCTTCTTATTTCTTGCGATATAATATAAACATCTAGTACTGCACGGAAGGGAGCAACAGTTCAATGGGGAACCTATATTTTGAGAATCCGGAGAGTACATTTCTGGTATCCCACCGGAAAGCATTAAGCCATCATATGCCGGTAAGCCATTTTCACAGCACGTATGAAATCTATGTCCTGATGTCGGGGGAGCGCGAATTTTTCATTCAGGACCGGACCATTACGATATTGGAGGGCGATGTGGTCATTATTGCTCCTAACGTTTTGCATCGCACGACCAATGCGCAACGGCCGAAGCATGAGCGTCTCATTATTAATATGCATGCGCAGTATTTTTCAGTGGATGGCTCGCATGAAGAAGCGCTTCAACCCATGCTGAATCGGGATTATTTGATCCTAAAAGGTTCATTGCGCAGCAGGGAGCTGATTGAAATGCAAACCAGAGCCATTATGCAGGAGATGCAGGAGCGCGGAAGCGGATTCGAGTTGTATGCCCAGACACTTGCCTTGCAGCTGCTCATCATGTGCTGTAGATATTTCAGGCAGCAAGACGCTGAACCGCTGGCCTCACCAAGTCTCATGCATGAACGGATTTCAGAGATTGTCCGTTATATCAACGAACATTACATGGAGGAACTGTCGCTTCATTTGCTGGCGGATAAGTTCTATATCAGTCCTTATTATTTGAGCAGATCCTTCAAAGAGGCGACAGGGTTCGCTTTTGTAGAATACGTCAATAGTGTACGAATCAAGGAGGCCAAGCAGCAGCTTGAGCGCTCCAACCTCAAGGTGAACGTGATTGCGAGGAAAGTGGGTTTCGGGAGCGTAACGCATTTCGGACGAGTATTCAAAACCGTTACAGGCCATTCACCACTACATTATAGACGTAAAGGGGAATGAATTTCATGCATAAGCTTGGCTCTCTTATGGAACACTTCTGTAGTGCGGATAAATAGCACGGATTCCATTTTTGGGGAGGTGAGATCTATGAGCAAACCGGATAACCGTGAGGATAACGTGCAGCATTTGCAAAATGCGGTACAGAACACGATCGAAAACTACAGGGAAGCCGAGGATTATCTCGAAGAATTCGGAGATGAAATTCCGGCAAAGGAAAAAGGTCAGATCGAGGAAAAAAATGAGCGTCGTAAACATAGCATTTCCGGATTCCGCGAAGAAATTCAAGACGAATCCAAACATCAGCAAAATTCATAATGTGGAGACTATTTTGATTTTGTAGGAGGGTTAACATTATGACGAATCAGGATCCACAAGAACTTCTTAAGCAAAAACACGAGCAGGACGAGCATAAAAGGCAGTTCACTAACTTTGCTCGAAGCGTTTCCGGTCAAGGAGAAGTGGAAGCCGGACAAGAATTCAGTCATGACCGGCAGGATGACGATCAAAACCGCATGAAATCTGTTGAGAACAAACGCGCTTAAGCATAACTATTTCATAAATAAGCCGATCCATTTCCGGATCGGCTTATTTGTTAACTTTACTTTTGCTTTTATTGTTATTATTTTATACCGTTGTAACCCTCACCTGAATTTCAGTCAGAAATTGATCGGTAACGATGGTATCCCGATTATCGATTTCATAAATTTCAAAAGGATCTCCGATTATGCGCAGCCCGTGTTCGCTTGCATACGTAATGACATCCAGCATTTTCTCATGGCTTTGACGATAATCACCCCGATAGTAAAGTGATAAATAATCACCAGCAGGCAACGTATAATCCGGGTCCATTCGTTCGGCTTCATCCGAATTAAATATAAAGAACACCGAATTAAATACATCTTTCACTCCTTGCTCCAAGTCCTCAAGCGAGACCGATGCGCCATACAACTGATTGCCAAAATCCAGGACGTGACTTTTATGCTTCTGGTGCAGCTTCTTGACGGCATAATCCATCTCTTCATCTCTGGTGATACGAGTATTGAACTGCAAGCATGGTCTCTCGGAGTAAGTTTTGATAGTGAAAATACCCGTCTTGATCTGCATCGCTTCGGTCAGTACCTTGATTCTGCTCTGAATCATCTGCTGCGTCGTTTCAAGCTTGGCGATTTGTTCCTTGATCAGCTCTTCTTCCTTGAATAATAATTCAAGCGTATTTTCAACACTTTGATGATCCAGATACGCCTTGATCTGCTGCATTGTGAAGTCCAGCTGACGCAGGTCGCGTATGATGTTCAATTTATACATATCATGAAGACTATATAAGCGATATCCGTTGGAATCCCGTGAGGGAGCCAGCAGTCCCAGTTTCTCATAATAACGAAGGGCATCAACACCTATACCGTAGAGCTTCGCGATTTCATTGATTTTATAATCGTTTTTCATGGTGTTCCCTTTCTATCTGCACTTATCTATTTAATGCGTAAGCGTAAGAGTCGGAGACGCCGTACACTTCGTTGTACAATACTTTTCTCATTGCTTCAAACTCGCTTGAGGTCAAACTTTCCGGGTAACTCATGATCTGCAAGGGTAAGGGGCGGTGTCCTGTACGGAGTGCAGGCTGAACATACGCATAATCCTCCAAGTGGAATCCCAGTCGTTTGTAGAAACCAATTCTTCTGCGTTTCAACTCATCCTCAGGCCGTTCAACTTCCAATATAACGGGTTTGTCGGATTGTTTCATGAAACGCTCCATCATCCGTTTGCCTATGCCGCCTCCGCGAATGGCTTGTGAGACTGCTACATTCTCAATGTACCTGAATTCTTCGAACTCCCAGCCTGCGAGAAAGCCGGTCGCTTCATTCTGCTCATTCTTTTCTGTCAGTAGTTGATAACGCGCATTAGACAGCAATCTCTTCTGTTCCGGGTATGGCCGATACTCGGATTCGGGAAAAGACTGTTTCATGATTTCAAATATTTGATCAAATGGATCGATAAACATTAGTATTCCCCCTGACTTGTGAAAACCATATCTGCTAAGGAATACGATAAACCCTGGTACGATACCAGAGTCAAGTCGACTGGAATCGTTGTTCTAAACCGGACCTCTCAAATCTATACATGAAATCGGCTCCTGTACCCTCAAAATGAAACTACAAATTTTTCCGAGCGTATCAGTTGTTTGAAGGCCAAAGATATCTCTATCGAATGGAGAATGCCCATGAGTGGAATGAAGATGACTGACACCGGAATATCCGAAAAAGTGAACGCAGCAGTGATGAATGCGGTGGTCTATGATAGCTACGGAACGCCAGAGGTCTTGCGAGTAGAACAGGTAGACATTCCGACGCCGAAGGACAACGAAGTATTAGTTGAAGTCTATGCGACTTCAGTTAATTCATGGGATTGGGATCTTCTTCGCGGGAAACCGTATATTAACCGAATAGGTGCCTTTCGTCACCCTCGTTACCGGATTCTTGGTGCAGACATTGCAGGAAGGGTGATCTCGGTGGGATCGGCTGCCAAACGATTCAAACCGGGTGACGAAGTGTTCGGAGATCTATCCGGCTGTGGCTGGGGCGGATTCGCGGAGTATGTGTGTGCGAACGAGGAGGCGCTGACTCCCAAGCCCGCGGGAATCACGCATGTTCAAGCTGCAGCCATTCCACAGGCAGCCGTTCTGGCTCTGCAAGGACTGAGAAGTCAGGGGAATCTGCAAAAGGGAGAACATGTCCTTATTAATGGAGCAGGTGGCGGGGTTGGGACGTTTGCCATTCAATATGCCAAATTGCAGGGAGCAGAAGTGACCGCGGTGGATCGTGGTGAGAAACTGGATATGCTGCTTGAAATAGGTGCCGACCATGTGCTGGATTATACCAAGGAGGACTTCACGGCGAGCGGACCAAGCTATAACCTGATTCTTGATGTCGTCGGCAACCGTTCTGCCTTCGCACTGAAGCGGGCGTTAGTGAAGGGAGGCACCTATGTCATGATCGGGGGGCTGATGCCTCACATTTTACTTACCTTAGTAGGGAGTCCGTTCGTTTCTTGGCTGGAAAAGAAGAAATTAACCCTTCTTATCCATAAACCGAACCATGGAGACCAGATGATCTGGAAGGAGCTTGTTGAATCAGGCCAGGTTACTCCATTTATTTATCGGGAATATGCTTTGAACGAAACATCTCAGGCAATTCGTGATCTTGGTGAAGGACGGGTGAGAGGAAAAGCCGTTGTCTGCTTGAAGAAAGGCTAATCAAGATGAGTATTTATGCGATGTACGATATAGAATGGATAGGCGATACTGAACTGTTTTCTTTTATAATTGAACAAGAAGATTGCAGCCGCATACTTGCGGCTTTTTTGTTTTGCTTCTCTGTATTACGCTAACCTAAAAATTCTGTACTTTAATGCACAAACAAAATGCACTGTAAGCCCCCTTATAATCAATTACTGAAAGCGATTACAAATATTAGGGAGGGGTACAGCACATGTCGAGGCTTTTGAGACAAAAAGTGGGTAAAAGGATGCTCTCAATGGTAACGATTGCGAGTCTGATGATGGGTTCATGGGCCACTATACCGTCATCTGTATCAGCTGCGAACGAAGTGGAGTTCAAAACTCAAACAGGAGGCGTGTTTAATGGCATGCCCTTGTTTGACGGTAATCCGGAGCATTTAAACTCGTTCGTTGATGCTTACTTTGATTACACCGGGCTTGAAGGACCGGCAGTCTATGTTACAGGTTCTCGTAACCATTATACTCTTACGAAGGGAACGAATGCTGGCAAGGTGATTCCTGGCGCATTGTCTGCTGCAGATAACGTGCAGGGTGTATCGACGGATTTTCCTGCGCTCATCGGCATGGGGCAGAGCTGGAATAAGCAGCTTTTGTCCGATATCGGAGAAGTGATGGGCAGTGAGAAAATCAGCAAACTGAAGGTCAAACAGGGAGAATCCAACATCCACGGCGGCAACGGTGCTTCTCTAAGCGTTGCGTTCACAGTTGTCAGCGACATGCGAATCAATCCACTCAGCGGCCGCTTCGACGAAGGATTTTCTGAGGATGCGAATATGGCGGGCGTGTTGATTAACAAGATGGCTGCGGGTCTAAGCGGAGTGGACCAACCCGCTAGTGAGGATGGATTTTGGATGAGAGCTGCCGTAGGAACCAAGCATTATTCCGTCTATAACGCACAATGGTTCAGGCAAACCGCCAATAACAGCGCGGGAGCGCGTTCATTATTCGAGTATCAAACGAAAGCAGCACTGCCGGGCTTCGAATCGGGTGCGTTAGCTGGTACGATGACGTCCTATGGACGGACAAACGGCATTCCTAATATCCTTTCTCCACTACAGCTATTGGCCAATATGAACGCCAAATATGGCGTATACAGCTCCCCTGATTTTAATGGAGATGCCATTGTATCTAACGCAAACCAACTTGGGAACGGGTACGATGATCGGTATGCTGTGGATCGTGGTCATGCTACTGTCCTAATGGCTCTAGCCAAAGCAAATGCGGGACGTCCTTCAGGTACGACGCCTGCCGACGTGACTGACCTTGTAGCCCTTGTGGAACAAGGAGAGTACGGCATAACCAAGGAAGAGCTTATTGAAGCAGCCAGACCCCATGTGAACCAACTGGTGCGTCTCGGAGTTTTTAATGAAACCGATGAGCAAGGCATTCCGAAAGGTTATCCGTTCGCGAGTGAAGCCAAGGACGTACGAACATCTCCACCTTCGGACTACAACGAGGTGGACCATCAGGAAGTAGCACTTCGTGTAGCTCAGGAAAGTATTGTGCTGCTCAAAAATGACAGTACGCTTCCACTGAAAAAAGGAAATCGTGCGGCTGTTTCCGGAGTGTACGCCGATGCGAGATTCAAAACGACGTATTCAGTGGGCACGACACCAACACTGGAAAACTCCGGTGAATCCCCGCTGCGCTCCATCATTAAAATGAATGGCAGCAGTAACGTAAACTATGTCCCGGGAGGTGAAGTCATTGCATTGACCTCCAAAGCCAATCAACAAACGGTTACCGCAGATGTGTACAGTTCAAACGACGGGATGGATGGAGCGCAGCTGATCACGACTCCGGATGCGCCAGAAGTGGACAGTTGTTCCCACTTGTTCCGCGTATATGATTGGGGGCAAGCGGGGTCCAGTTTGTTGTCACTCCATAACCAACGCTGGATTACTTCTCCTGCGACCAATCATGCAGCGGTAGGTAATACGGATGGCACCAGCCTGAATCTGACGAATAACGATTGGAGCCTTCCGGATATGATGGGAGACACAAGTGCCATCCCTCCAACGCTGCGAATGGAAAATAATGAAGATGGATCCATATCTATTGTGGCCAATGGCTACCGTACCGGATTCTCCGGTGACTTTACCAATTGGTATTATGCCAACGGGCGCTTCATCCAAGTAGATGGGGAAGGAAAACTAGTGACTGCATCCACTCCACTTGGAAGCAAAGAAAATGCCGCGAATCGCCCGGATGTGGTGAAATTTGAGAAGATCATTGTGAAAAATGCGGGCGAAGAAGCCGCAGTAAGAGCAGCTGAAGACGATTATGCCATCGTCTTTGTAGGCGCGCCACCACGTCACAGTGCGGGCGAGGGAAATGACCGCTCCAGCTTGGATATGGGTGAGGCAGATTATGCATTAGTGGATCATGTATCTGCTGCGTTTGCAGCCGAAGGCAAGAAAACCGTCGTCGTCGTTAAATCGAGCTTTCCTGTAAGTATGGAACGCATTCAAGACAATCCAAACGTATCAGCCATTGTGTATCAGCCATACGGCGGTCAATACGATTCGTATGCACTGGCCCAGGTGCTGTATGGAGATTACGCACCGACAGGACGCTTGACGTCCACATGGTATGCGGGCATGGATGCTTTCCCGGCGATTAATTCTTACGTTGTTCCGGAAGGAAACTCATCCGGTCTTGATACAATCGATCCCCGGTTTACGGTAGATATGACGAATGCAGATCCCATTGAATCCGGGTTGACGTACATGTACACGGATGCCGAGGTGACCTACCCGTTTGGATACGGGCTGTCTTATTCTGATTTTACGTACGATTCTCTGAACGTGCCATCTTCGGTTACAGGCGAGGAGCCGTTCACGGTATCGGTCCGTGTAACCAATACAGGTGACGTGGCGACATCTGAGGTCGTGCAACTGTACGCCCGTAACAGCAGTTCCGCCTACGGTGCTTATGCTCCCAAAAAGAAATTGGCCACATTCGAGAAGATCTACCTCGAACCAGGTCAATCGAAAGAAGTACTGCTGCAAGTTGATCCGCAAACGCTCGCATTATGGGATGTGAATCGGAACGAATGGATCGTTGAACAAGGCAGCTACGATTTAATGATCGGAAGCTCGGCTGCTGATGCGGACGTGAAAACTTCAAATTCATTAAGTATTCGTGGGAAGTCTATGGCGACCTTGTCTCTTACCCAACCGATCAATGTATTTGATCATTCGTTTGCTTCCAACGAGGTTGTCTATCACGAAGTGTCCAAAGAACGTACTGCAGCCCAGTTAAAAGCGAAATCGATCGTAGGAGGCTACTATGCCGTTCGTTCGAAGCAAGATGGATCGTGGGTTGCCTTGCCGAAGGCCGATCTGACAGGGGCGCAGAAGGTGAAGGCATCCGTCGCCTCTAATGCACACGGGGGTACGATCTCATTGCATGCGGATAAACCCGATTCTGTCCCACTTGCTGTATGGAACGTCCCGGTGACGGAGCCAGTCTCTTACAAGATCAGTAATGCTAACGTCTCGGTCAAGGAGTTAGGTTACGTTGAAGTAGAAGCTGATATTTCTTCTGCCGTGAGTGGTGTGCACGATCTGTACCTGGTATTTCATGAACCGGATCTTCGAATCGAGGGATTGTCATTCACACTGAAAGATACGGAGGTCAATCCTGGGAACCCAGGCACGAATCCGGGGTCGAATCCAGGTTCGCCAAGCACGCCTGGCTCGGGTAGTGTTGGTACACCTGGTGAGACACCCGCATCAGAATCCGAGAACGAAGGCGAAACCGATTCGGGCGGTACTCCCATTGCTGCAGTTACCGTACAAGAGGGAAGCGAGATGGATCAGCAGAGGGTAAAAAGCATTCAACAATCTGGCGTCCAGGTTATCGGGAAGCCGTGGAATGTGACCATGAAAGATAAGCAGGGTGCGTTCGTCATCGCAACGCTGCCGGTTACGGCTGTCGTTGGTTCAGACGCTACAACAATTGCGTACATTGGAGAAGGAGGCGCACTTACTCCGGTTCCCGGAGTGCTGACTCAGGACGCGAAAGGTAACAAAGTATGGAACGTGCTGCTTAATCAAGGAGGCACCTACGCAGCTATTCAGGCATCACGCACATTTGTTGACATTGATTCGTCGGCATGGTATGCCAGAGAAATAGCTAAAGCAAGCAGCTTGCTTCTGATCAACGGCGTTTCGGATTCACGCATGCAACCGCAGGGATCAACAACATCCGTCCAAACGTTAAAGGTAGCTCTGAATGCGTTAGGCATCGAGCTAGAAGCATCTGCACCCAATGAAAAATGGTTTGATCCGGTATTACGAGCTGCGTTGAAGTATGACCTGATGGAAGAAGGGCAATACGAGTCTAACGCCCCAATGTCCAGGGAGAACATGGCGGTGGTACTCGTTCGAGCATTGAAATTAGCTGGAGTGAATACAGAGCTGTCGGAAGCCGAGATCGATTCCTGGCTGGAAGACTTCAAGGATCAGGGTCAGCTAACGCCAATACATCGGAAAGCCATGGCAACAGCCATCAAGCTAGATTTATTCCAGGGTTCACCGAACGGACTTCTGCAACCACAGAGCACGCTGACACGCGCCCAACTTGCTGCAGTCATTGTCCGAGTGCACGATCAGGTTGCAAAATTGTTAGACCACTAAGCAGCACAACGAATAACAAGGAACCAGGCCATTAAACGTGGCCTGGTTCCTTGTTGTTTGCGGAGAAGGATTTATGATGTTTTCGAAATTCCTCAGGAGTCCAGCCCGTCAATTTTTTAAATACCCGGAAAAAGTACTTTGGATTATCATAACCCAGCTGTTTCGCAATTCGGTAGATTTTGTCGTCCGTACTCGCTAACAGGTGTTTGGCTCGCCCGATACGTAGACGGTTCACATAATCGGTAAAGTTTTCGGAGGTTTTTTCTTTGAACAGGTAGCTGAGGTAACTCGGGTTCAGATAGAACAGGGAAGATACCCATTCCAGCGTCAAATCCTTGGCAAAGTGATTATCGATATACTTCTTGACGTTATCGATTACCTGATCCGATGCGTAGGGGTTATCATCCTTCAGGAGAAGTGCGGCTCCTGTCAGAACCTTACTCATGTATTGCCGGATGCATTCCATATCGAACGAGACGTTTAGAACGGCCTCAAGACTTGAGGAAGCATTCGTGCTGCTCCCGTTTTGGAGATAATCATTTAACAGCCTCTTGGTTTCTGTAATGATGTCCCGGCACTGCTCCTTCAAATGAGTAAGCAAGGTGTCAGGCTGCCGGATGTAGTAGGCAAAAAAATCGGTGATGAGTTCTTCAACCTTTTGTGCATTTCCACTCTCAATGAAGAACAGCAGTTCAAACATTCGAGTCCACTTCAGCGGAGTGAACGGAACGTTTCTCTCGGAATATATGTAACATTTGCCGAAATCGGTAATGGATCGTTCATCCAAGGCAAGAATGGTTTGATGGTGAGCTTCTCGGACCCCTTCGATACCTGTGAGAGGAGAACTGATCCCGATGCAGATGTCTGCAGATTGGGCTTTCGTTAAAATCATGTTTGCTGTTTGAATAGCCTTTTCCTGCAATTCTTGAATTGTGCATTCCGGATCATGAATCAGGAAAAACAGCAGCTGATCCGATTGTGGATGAGCAATGTACAGACCATTCGAAAATGTAGGCAGCTGCTGTGCCGAGAGCGGTTGAGGGCTATAGATCGTCATTAGAACCAACTGCTTAGATGCAAACATGGCGGCAAATTCAGCAGAACGGAAATAAGGTATTTTGCTAGATGCATTGGGAGCCAGTACAACATTCAGGAAGGCCTGCATGTCGGCACCGATTTTCATCTGTTCCGTTTCGACGGTTCGGAGAATGACCTCACGCTCCAAGGAGCGTTCCTGTTCGATGGCATGGATGGCCTGGTGGAGCGTGCTGTGAATCTCGTCTCTACTAAAAGGCTTCAGCAGGTAATTTACGACCTTGGCTGAGATGGCCTCCTGCATGTAATCAAAATCGGCATGACCGCTAATGACAATGAGCTTTATGCGCGGATATTGCTGACCTACCGTTCTGATTAGCAGTTTGCCATCGACCTCAGGCATGCGCATGTCCGTAAAGATAATGTCCGGCTTGGATGAATCAATCAGAGCTAATGCATCTGCACCGTTATCCGCCTCGCCAAGAAGCTCAAGCGAATGATCAAAAGTCTCTAATTTTTTCAACAGACCTTTGCGTATTAACGGTTCGTCATCCACTACGATAAACGTGTACATTTCGGTCACCTCTTTTCCCAGTAGGCTGGAATCTCAATCGTAATTTGCGTTCCCTTGTTCATCTCGGTATCGAATGTGAGGCCGTAGTTCTCTCCGTAATACAGTGCAATTCTTGAATGTACGTTTTTGATACCAATACTTTGTTTCTGCCGCTGGCCAACGGTGAAAAATTCGGGTGGCTGCAGGAGCAGTTGTCGAAGCTCTTCCGCCTGTGTCTCTGACATGCCAATACCATCATCCTGAATTTGAAAAACGATTCGGTCATCCTGAAAGAAGCCTGTAATGGAGATCGAGCCTTTTCCGCGTTTGTTCTCAAGCCCGTGATAAATGGCATTTTCCACAAGGGGCTGCAGCAATAATTTCAGCATGCGACGGCCTTGAATCTCCGGATCCACATGAAGATTAAACCTGATCTTGTCACCGTACCGGATTTGCTGGATGGCCATGTAGTTTTCGACATGTTTCAGTTCCTCGCTGACCATGACCAATTCGCTATCCGTTTTGATGCTGTAGCGGAACATATCTCCGAGGGACTTGGTCATCACCACAATGCTCTCGACTTCTTCAATCTCTGCGATACTATTGATTGATTCCAAGGTGTTATAGAGAAAATGGGAGTTAATCTGCGCTTCGAGCGCTTTCATCTGTGAATCCAGCATGAGAATTTTGTTTTGGTAGCTCTCCCGTATATGTGTATCGATGTCCTTCATCATTTTGTTGAACTCGTGATACAAAATGCCAATCTCATCGACTTGTTTTGTCACTTGAGGTTTGATGGTTACGAATCGGTGAGATTTGGTTTTACGCATCATTTTGGTCAATTCAATGATCGGTTTGGTAATCAGGTTCGACAAGAAGAAGGAAAGCAGAAGGAAGATGACACCACAGCTCACGGCTACATAGAACAAAAGCTTCTGCGATATATTGTATTCCTCATACAGCCGATCCATGGAGATATTGGCGATCACGTTCCAATTGCGTCCAGGTACCTTCTGGATCACCGTCATCAGGTTATCCTGGATTGATTTGTACTGGGCATTGCTGCCGACTTGCTGAGTTGCCGTAACCAGAGAAGCGGAGAGAGGCGTACCCACCTTGATTCCGTCTGATGAATAGAGAATCTCCCCAGCATCATTTGCTAGGTACAGATTCGATAGACTTGGGGCCGGATTGCGATTCAGTCCGTCGAAGATGTTCATACTGCAATCCAGCATAAACACACCAAGAAATTCGTTGTTTTTTGGATCATAGAGTGCTCTGGAAAAACCGATCGATTCCTTGGCGTTAATGATATAAGGTTTGATTCCGACTTCACCGATGTATAGATCGCCTTTACGCTGAATCGTATCCAAGTACCACTCATCACGAAGAGCGATGTAATCGAGGCGCAAGTCGGTGCCGCTGCTGCCATAGCTAATCCATTTGCCATCTGGCGTAAACAGGTATAACCCATTGATGTAATTGTAGCCAAGCAGGATGTTTTCAAAGATTAATTTCAATTTGCTGCGGATCATGAAGATTTCATACTGATCGTTCGTCCCGTTTAGCTTGATGAGTTCGTCACTCACCGTGCTGTAAGCGGTTGCATTAGAGGATTGCTGAAGTAACGTGACGGAGATTCGGTCAATGTTCTGCAAGATCTCTTCCATGCTTTTGACCGAATTGCCGATGGTTGTCGACGTCACGAGTGAGGTCTGCTCATTCACCAGCTTCGTATAACTGCGATAAGAACTGACAGAAACGACGATAATCGGCACAATCGACACGAGGACGAGGACCAGAAAAAGTTTTGTTTTGATGTTGAACAGAATCATACGTGCTCCTCCCGCCATTGTCAAATCTAAAAATAGTGCACCAAACGAGCCAAAGCAAATGCACTTAAGCCCACCGTATGATGAGAATGTGCACAAAGCAAGAATAAACATGAATTGGGGGAATGACAAGATGAAAAAAAGAAAACAGCTCTGGTCCTTAACATTGGTGCTCCTCATGATCTTTCTGAGCGCATGCAGCTCTGCTAGCCAGGAGGGGAGTGAAGCGGATAATAGCAATGGGGGAACAGATGAGTCTGATAAGGCGATTACGTTAACAATGATGCTTTCGGGAAACAAGGCCTCTGAAGGAGAAGACTTTGAGCTGGAAACCTTACCGCGCCTCGTTAAGGAAAAGTTCCCGAATATTACGCTGGAAGTGCAGAAGCTGCCTGACGATCAGTACAACACTTCTGTGCGGACCAAGCTTGCAGCCGGACAGGGGCCAGACATTTTCTGGATCTTTCCCAAGAATGCGGCTGGCGGCGTCAATGATTTTGCGAAGGCAGGATTCGCTGCAGATCTATCCGACCTGACGTTCTGGGATAATATCAGCCAGGGAGCGAAGGAAGACATGTCCTACGAGGATAAACCTTATGGAGTGGCTGAAGGACTGGATTTTCTGGGTGTTTACTACAACAAGGAATTGCTACAACAGGCAGGGTATACCGAGTTTCCGAAGGACTGGCCCTCTTTCCTGGAATTGTGCCAAAAGCTGCAAGCTGCGGGGGTCACTCCAATTGCAATGGGGGATAAAGACCCTTGGATGATTCAATTCGGCATGTACCCGATTGCTGCCAACGTTGTGTATCCGGATGAGATGGATTTTGATGTGAAGCTGCAAAACGGTGAGAAATCTCTGACTGATCCCAAATGGGTTGAAACGATCTCCAAATATAAAGAACTTTATGATAAGAACTACGTGGTTAAAAATTCGCTTGGCATTGGAAGTGCCCAATCTGCTCAATTGTTCATCGATGGGAAAGCAGCCATGACCTTTACCGGAACGTGGGATTACGCTTCCATGACCTCCAAAGGAGCGGCTGAGTTCACACGCGGATTTGCCTCACTGCCGGGTAATGAGCCTGGACAGCCGGTGTTTGTATCGGCGGCAACGTCTGCCGGGTACGCTCTGAATGCGAAATCGGCGAACCTGGACGCCGCCAAGGAAGTGCTGAACTACCTGTTTGACGGTGAATCAGACCTTTTCAAAGCGTTTGTTGAAGCCAACAGTTCCATCAGTGTCTATAAAGATGTGCAGCTTGAGAATGAATTGTTCAAGGAAGTCAACGACAACTATCAACAAACCGGAAACTCCGTATATTTCAGCAACCAGATGTGGCCAGCAGGAGTGTCGGATGTCATGCAATCGAAATTTGCTGAAATCATCGCAGGTCAGAAAACAACGCCTGAGGATGTGGCAAACGCCATGGAAACCAAGTTCAGAGAGCTGTGGAAAAACTAGAATGATGCTGTCTGCGGCAAAGGGGAGGAAAGGTAGCCTTTTTTCCCCTGCTGCAGGCCTTCTTGGAAAGGATGGAGCAGGATGAGCTCTACTGTAATGAAAAAGTCCATGTACTGGTTTGCCGTGCCGGCATTACTCTTCTACCTGACCTTCTGGATCTTCCCGATCCTGCGGTTGTTCCAGTACAGCATAACGGACTATAACGGATATGCCCAGGCTTACAACTATATCGGATTCGCCAACTATAAGGAATTGTTCGGCAGCGATATCCTTGGCACTTCATTAAAAAATACGCTGATCTATACGTTCGTCACGGTGATCGCCGGCAATATGATCGGTTTGGCACTGGCTCTGCTGTTAAACATGAAAATAAGAGGAACCGGGATCTATCGTTCGCTGGCGTATATTCCCACCTTGTTTAGTGCAATTGTGGTTGGATTTTTGTGGAGCTACGTCTATATGCCGGATTACGGGTTGATCTCTTCCTTTCTCGATAAATTGGGTATCGCGAATGAATTGAATTTCCTGGGGGATTATTCGACTGCCCTATATTCAATTATCTTCGTGGAAATCTGGAAGACGATCGGAACCACGATGATTATTTTTCTCGCAGGGCTTCAGACCGTTCCGACCGACTTGCTGGAGGCCGGTCGAATGGACGGCTGTGGTTCTTGGAGATTGCTGCGGCATGTCGAGATTCCATTACTGGCAACAGCAATTACCATCAACGTAACGCTAAGTTTGATCAATGGCCTCAAAGCCTTCGATTTCCCGTTTATCATGACGAATGGCGGCCCAGGCACGGCTACTAATACGCTGATTTATAGCATTTATAAAATGGCATTTACGGAACAGCTCTTCGGTAAAGCTTCGGCGCTTGGTGTCATTTCCTTTGCCGTAATTATCGTTATTACCGCCGTCTTTGTGCTGAAAATGAACAAACGGGAGGTGTCGGCATGACGCTTCGTAAATGGCTCAGCAAAGGGTCCATTCAGATTGTTGTACTCGTCGTTATGGCCCTGAATCTTATTCCGCTGATTATTGCTTTTTCAACTTCGCTGCGCGATCCGAGCAATAATACAAATCCGCTGGCGCTATTTCAGGAATTATCGCTGGCAAGTTATAAATCAGCCTTTGAGCGTATGCATTTCCCTGAAGCGCTCTGGAACAGCATTGTATTGACAGGTGTATCGGTCATATTCGTGGTTCTATTCGCGGCCATGGCTTCGTATCCGATGGCACGTTTGAAGACAAAGTTAAGCAAGTTCATGTATTTGTTTTTCTTGTCGGGACTCGTGGTACCTGCGCAGATGGTCCTGATCCCGATCGTACAAATGATCAACGCGCTGCATATTCCAACAAACCAATACACGCCCATCTTCATGTTTATTACCTGCAGTCTTCCGTTCTCCACTTTCCTATATACCGGTTTCATTCGAAGTGGTGTTCCTGAAGAAGTGGAGGAAGCTGCACACATCGATGGGGCAGGATTGTTCCAACGCTTCTGGACGGTGGTATTTCCCTTACTTATTCCCGTGACCGTATCCGTCATTATTACGCAGGGTGTCTGGATCTGGAATGATTACTTCTTCAATATGATCTTCATCTCGGGAGCAGATGACTCTCCACTGCCACTTGCCATGCTTGGATTTCTTGGGGATCAGCAAAATCCCACGCAGTGGAACGTGTTGTTTGCAGCGTGTTTTCTGTGTGCTTTGCCGCTGCTGCTCGCGTTTCTGTTCCTGCAAAAATATTTCATTGGCGGCATGACCGTCGGGGCGGTCAAAGGATAGGGAGGACAAGTCCATGAATGAACACATGATAAAAACGACCTGGTTAGACCAAGCAAAGCAGCTTACCCCTGAACTGAATCAACAGAAAGTTTACCCGGAACGTATGGTGAATGTGGTTCAAGATGAGGATGCTTTCCAAGGGTGGAGCGTCGAGCCGGTTGGCTCGACTGCTCAACTGTACGATCGGATGTTGAAAAAAGGGGATCGGATCACGCTGGATTTTGGAACTCACCATGTCGGTTATTTAACGCTATCGCTTCAGAACGTGCGGAGTAATGCCGATGCGCCACTCAGACTTCGATTGACATTCGGTGAAATGCCATGCGAAGTTGGTGAGGATTTCAGTGAATACAACGGATGGCTTAGCCGGTCCTGGCTGCAGGATGAGATCATCAACGTGGATGTGCTGCCGGGAACGATCACGCTGAATAGACGTTATGCATTCCGTTATCTGAAGATTGACGTCCTTGAAACCTCAATTCGTTATGATGTCCAACTTACTGATCTGTACTGTACGACCGTTACCTCTGCCGATTGGGCAGCAGTCCCTCCATTGCGACAAGGCATCGGACCGGAAATAGCGAACATCGACCGGGTGGCTGTGCAAACGCTGCGGGACTGCATGCAAACCGTCTTTGAGGACGGACCCAAGCGGGATCGACGTTTGTGGATCGGAGATCTACGGCTGCAGGCACTCGTGAACTATGAAACCTTCGGCCATAACGACCTTGTGAAACGCTGCCTGTATCTCTTTGCCGGATCAAGGCTTGAGGGTGGTCAAGTGGGTGCTTGTTTATATGAGTATCCAGAGCCATATGTGGACGAGACTTATCTGTATGATTATGCGCTGCTTTTCGTAGCCGCTCTATACGATTATTACGAAGCGACAGGAGATCGAGTCACGCTGGAAGAATTGTGGCCGGTGGCATACGAGCAGATTCACATTGCACTCGCGAGATTAGACGAGCAGGGAATTGTACAAGACGATGACGCATGGTATTGCTTCCTGGATTGGCATGAAGAACTCAACAAGCAGGCTGGGGCGCAAGCGGTACTCATCTATAGCTTGAGAAGAGGCTTGAAGATTGCTCATGAACTGGGAAGTACAGAGCAGGAGACTTGGATCACCGTTCAAACTCAGAAAGCCGTGAATGCAGCGCTGACATATTTATGGGACGAAGAACAGAAGTATTTCATTAGCGGGAAAGAGAGACAGGTCTCTTGGGCATCCCAGGTATGGATGATACTAGCTGAGGTTATCGATGCACCAATCGCAGCAGCACTGCTCGAACGACTGAAGCATCATAACAATGCCATTGGCATGACTACCCCCTATATGGTTCATCACTACGTGGATGCATTGCTCTTGTGCGGAGAAAAGGAAAAGGCGCTTGAGCAAATTCGGAATTATTGGGGAGGTATGTTAAAGGACGGAGCGGATACCTTTTGGGAGTTATACGATCCGAACGACAAAACGTACTCTCCTTACGGCAGCAATTTGGTCAACAGCTATTGTCATGCATGGAGCTGTACTCCAAGCTATTTTATCAGACGATATTTTTCATAATACCTTATTTCTGTTCAGTAAGATTACCAAGTCGCGATTTCTGCGACTTTTTTTAATTTTAAGGCACTGAATTCGAATTGTTGGCTGCGCGCAGACGAATAAAACTGAACTTGTATTTGGAGGGTTTTCAGCTTGACGGACAGGTTCGTACGGGGCTAAGTGGATCTGGAGGAAACTTACCTGTTGCTAAAATGACATTCTATTGTACAATATTTTCGCAACGGATTAGTTTAGTGTTAGAGGTCAAGTCTTGGATTTCAGGAGAGGTTGATGGAGTTTGATTAAACGAATTCAATTAGAACCCGGAACGTTTAGCCGGTGGCTTCACGGTGTCTCATTTAAACAAAGAGTTCGATTCTCCTTCATCATTATGATAACGCTTGCAATAGGCTCGGTAGGCTTGACAACGTATTGGATAGCTTCTAAGGAAATTCAAAAAAACGCATTCGAATCCAGCCAAGAGACGGTAAACAAAACCAACCAGATCTTGGACGATAAGCTGTCGGGCATCTCCAATTCGGTTCGTTCTCTAATGTTCAGTTACGCTTTTAAAGACATGATGCTGGATGTTCAGAGCAACGATATTTCAAACTATTATGTGCACTTGTCCGAACTTCAATATGTATTCTCCCAAGTTTCCTTTAATGAACCACTGATCGACAGCATCCTTATAGCCACGCCCATCGGAGACTTTTACCCGATGTCGCAGCGTCGTACGCAAAACCAATCCTTTTATGAATCCAGCATGTATTATGATGTCAAGGAAAATTACGGAGGAATCTGGGTGAAGGGACATATTGACAAGTTTTTTACCGGAAACAGTCGCGTCCTATCCTTTGTGACGAAGGGAACACTAGATAACAATTCCAATACCCATGTGTTTATCGTCGTCAATGTGAATGAGAGAGGGTTGATTGGTACGGTCAACAAACATTCTTTGAATGATGACAGTGACTATTTTGTCATTGATTCAAAAGGCGAGGAAGTGATTCGAACAGCGTGGTCCTCCAGCCATAACCTGATGAAGGACAGCATGCTTTTGGCGAACTTATCCGAAAATACGCAAGGTTCTTTTTTTCATGTATTCGACAATACCGATTATCTGGTGAACTATTCCCGGTCTTCCATCATGGATAACTGGAGTTTATTCGGTATTCAGCAGAAGGATAAACTGCTGGAGCAAATGAACAGTGTCAAGCGAACCACTTTTTTTATTATGCTTTTCTTTTTACTTCTTGCCTGGTTTTTATCCGCGAAATTGACGGCACTCCTGTTAAATCCGCTATATAAACTGCAGCGGCTTATGAAGCAGGTAGAGGATAACCGCCTTGACGTCCGCTTTAAAAGCCATTCTACCGATGAAGTAGCTCAGGTGGGCTATCAATTTAACCGAATGCTGGATGAAATCAACCGGCTCATTGATGATGTAAGACGAAGCGAATCCGGAAAAAGGAAGGCAGAGATGCGAGCGTTAACCGCACAGATGGAACCTCACTTTTTATACAACACCCTTAACACGATCTATTGCAAATCCATATTAGGTGAAAATGATGAAGTCAATGAAATGATTTTATCTTTATCCCAAATGTTCCAGTTAGGGTTGAGCGGAGGGAAAGACTGGAACACGCTTGAGGAAGAGCTGCTCCATGTGAAACAATACTGCCTCCTTCAGCAAAAATGTTATGAAGAGATGTTCGATTTTGAAGTGACTTTGACTCACGATTCGTTACTAACTTCTCTCTTGCCGAAAATTTTGCTCCAACCGATTGTGGAAAACAGCATTCAACATGGTTTTAAGGATATGAGCTCAGGTGGTCGGATTAGCTTGCACGTCACTCTCCAGGATAATCTATTGCATCTGACTATAGAGGATAACGGAACAGGAATGGATGTTGAACAAGTAAGCAGGCGGATGCGTGAGCCTCGGAATTCCAACAAAGGGTATGCCCTGAACAACATTGTGAATCGGCTCAACCTCTTTTATGGAGAAAAAGCCGGAATGAAGCTGACCAGTCTTCCTGGAAAAGGATCAAGAACGGAAATATGGATGCCCATTCTAGAAGGAGAGGTGGAAGCATGAGTCATGAAGAACCAATGGTAAAGCTCTGCATCATCGATGACATTCGAAGCGTGGTGGATATGATTGCAAGGAAGCCCCCTTGGAAGGAGCATCATATTGAAGTGGTTGGTACAGCACTAGACGGTGAGGAAGGAATCCGCCTTATTCAGGATAGGAAACCCGAAATCGTGCTCACAGATATCCGCATGCCCAAAAAGGATGGTCTCGCCATGACCCAAGAAATCCTCGAAAAATCCCCTTCTACCAAGATCATCATTCTGAGTGCATATACGGATTTTTCATTTACGAGACAGGCCATTCGTTTAGGTGCATTTGACTTCGTGAAGAAGCCGTTCTCGATCGACGAGATCGTCCAAGTCGTATTAAAGGCGAAGAAGGCTTATTTGGAGGAATGGCATGAACATAGCAAGATGCTGGAACTGAAGCAGAATGTGATGAATAGCTTGCCCGCGCTGCAACAGGAACACTTGTCTCTCTTAATTCATCATCGGACGAATGCAGCGACTGCCTATCTTCGATGGCAAACGCTTGGCATTCAGCTTGATTCCAGAGACTTCAATCTCTTTATCGTTGAATTGGATCGTTTCATGGACAAATACAAACAGCAGCCTGCGAGGGAAGTGGAGCTTATCCGATTCAGTCTGCGAAATGTTCTGGAGGAAACGATTCGAGGTTTCACCCGTGGTGTCGTTTTTGGCGAGGCATTAAACCGTTTTGTCTGTCTGATCAATTGCAGGGATATGGAGCTGGCTGAACGGATATCTGAAGCATGCCGGACGAATATGTATCTATTCACACATTCATCCATTTCGATTGGGGTTGGAACCTGTGTGGATGCTATTGATGAACTGCCTGATTCATATCAAAAGGCATTACAAGCGCTGGAGTATCAATTCTATACCAATGGCTTGAATAGTTATACGGACACTTCGGAGGATGAGAAGACGCTCTTGAATTACACTGCTTCGACGGAGCAGGAATTGCTATTTTCCTTGCGCTCCGGTCATCGTGAGAAGTGTCGGTTGATTTTGGAGCAAATTTTTAATGATCTATTGCAGCGGGATCCCCTGCCCAAGCCTCAGCAAGTCGAGAACATATGTTATGAGCTGTCATCCAAAATTTGTAGAGTGATGTCGGAACATTACCCGCATGAACGGGTGAAAAGGCTTGAGGATCAATGGAATGCAGTAAGGCGTTCAGGTCTCGTTTCATTCCAGCTGATGCGGGATACGGTAAAGGGAATATGCCTTGAGGCTTGTTCGTGGATTGAACATGAACGATCCGATGAATCCACAAAACTGATCTATCAGGCGAAGGAATATATATGTGCACATCTGCATACCAACTTATCCCTTGATGTTTGTGCCAAGGAGTTTAATATCAGCCCCGGATATTTTTCAAATCTATTCAAAAAAGTGCTGAATATATCCTTTCAGCAGTTCGTCGTTCACCAGCGGATGGAGAAAGCCAAGGAGATGCTGATCGACGATTATCAGGTCCAGGAGATCGCTCAAAGTCTTGGTTACGAACATCGCCGCTATTTCAGCGAAATGTTTAAGAAGCATACGAACATGACCCCATCGGAATTTAAGCTGTATAGTACAGGGAAAATCAGTACATCTGCCGATCTGGTCTAGAGCTGCACGTTTATAGATTAAGCCTTGTTTCCGAACGTTATTTGGATGCAGGGCTTGTTTTTTTGAAAGAAGTCACATTGATGAAGAAACCTGCCCTTGATGTGTGGTTACCCGCATTATGGAAGTGTAAAGTACCCTCTATACTGAAGGAGAAAGAACGGGATTGCAGATACGATGGGGAGGTAAGGTAGATGAAAATCAGCAAAAAATTTCTCATCTCGGCGATGTTTTTGGTGCTTACAGGGAGTTTGGCAGCTTGCAGCAGCCCAAAATCCTCGGATCCAGGATCGGGAACAGAAGCTAATGCCAAGACAAAAATCGCATACTGGACGGGAGATCGCCATGATTCCGAGTTTGTCAAAGAAACGATCAATACATTCAATCAAACGAATAAGGACAACATCGAGGTTGAGCTTGTCATCAAGGGAGACGACTTCGATCAGGCACTGGATATGTCTTACCAGACCTCAGAGCCGCCGGATGTGATCCGCGTGAAGGAAAATACCATTCAGACGTTCTATAAAAAAGGATTTCTATCCCCCATTGACGAGTTTTTGACGGACGAGATGAAGGAAAAGTTCCCGGTTATGGAGGACCTGAACAGTTTTGAAGGTAAGCGCTACAGCCTGCCAAACTATGGCACGACGATGCGATTGATTTATAATAAGGAACTTTTTGAAAAAGCAGGCATCGAGCACCCACCAACCACTTTGGATGAGCTGGTCGAAACGGCCAAGAAATTAACCGAAGCGGGCAAGGCCAGTGGAGCCTATGGATTCGCTCAGAATTTTAAAAGTCCTTCGAGTGCATTTGGGCGCTCTGCGCGCGTGATTGCAGAGGTTAGTGGGTTCGGAGGCTTTGGATATGATTTTAAGACGGCACGCTACGATTTCAGTGGTTTTAAGCCGATTATTGAGGCTTTCAAAAAGATCAAAGAGGATGGCAGCATGCTGCCGGGCGTTGAGTCGCTGGATATTGATCCGCTGCGTGCACAATTCGCGGAAGGCAAGATTGGCATGTATTTATCCTTTTCCGCAGAGGCAGGGGTCTACCAATCGCAATTCCCGGCGAAGATTGACTGGGCCGCAGCACCCGTGCCATCCATTAATGGACAATTCAATGGTGCCTCCGGTTTCCTGGGCGGACAGTGGTTGGCTATTAGCTCAAAGTCTGAACATAAAGAAGCTGCATGGAAATTTCTCACGTACATGTACAACGAATCCATCCTGAAACAGTACCAGGAAAAAGGATTTGGAATATCGATGGTTCCTTCCGTTAGTTCGGTTGCCGCCAAGCCGGAAGTGAAGGGAATTGACGGATTCCTTCCGAACCAATACGACGGTGTCTGGCCGGTGTATCCGTCTGTACCAGTCCAAGGCATAAAGTCGGATGATGCGTTTTTCAGTTATATGCTAAGCGGTGGCGATTTGGATTCCATCATTAGCGATTTGAACGCTCGATATAACGCCGCTTTGGATGCTGCTATCGCAAGCGGGGATGTGAAGGCAGAACCGATCACTGACTTTAATCCTCTTGATCTTGCCGGGAAATATGCCAAATAGATGTAGTCACAGATGTCACAGAGGAGTGAGAGGATATGAATAAAGCGAAGAATGTTGCCTTCTCCTACAGCTTTCTTTTCCCTAGCTTTATTCTGACCATGGTTTTAGGCATTTACCCCATGATATGGGCGCTGAGATATATGTTCTACGACTACAAAGGGTTTGGCGCCGAACGATTTGTAGGATTGGCCAATTTCGAGCGCGTCATGAGAGATCAGCAGTTTTGGGAATCTGTTGCCAATACGTTTATTTACGCCGGAGGCAAACTTCTGTTATCCATTCCGCTTGCCTTGATTTTGGCTGTTATTCTGAACTGGAATATCAAAGGAAAGAACCTGCTCAGAGCCATCTTTTTTATGCCGACGATCATAAGTACGGCGGTCATGGCAGTCGTCTTTTTTACGATCTTCAACTCGTATAATGGCATTCTGAACCAATTTCTGATGAAGTATCTTTTTATTCAGAGTGCCGTCGATTGGCTCGGCGTGGATTATGCGATGCTGACCGTCATTCTGGTGGCCGTATGGGGAGCGGTTGGAAATTACATGCTTTTATTTCTGGCGGGTCTGCAAAATATTCCCCAGGATGTTTACGAGAGCTCTGCACTGGATGGGGCAAACAAATTACAGCAGTTCAGATACATTACCATTCCAATGCTTGGCCCCGTCATGCAGATGATTATCATGCTCGCCATCATCAATGCGCTCAAAGGTTATGAAAGCATCATGGTCATGACCGATGGAGGTCCGATTGGGAAAACGAATGTCATGTTCCTCTACGTATACAAATTATTTTTCCCGCCGGCAGGCGGAGCAGCTGCGACGCAGATCCAGGAGTTTGGTTATGGCAGCGCTGTTGCCTTTGTTACTGCCGTGATTGTTGGCATCATCACAATACTTTACTTCTATGGCTCTCGAAGAATGAGTCAGAACGATTAAGGAGGAACGTTCATGAAGATCGCCTGGAATACAATACTATGGACGTTTCTGATCGTTGTTGCATTCCTGACCCTGTTTCCTGTGGTAATCACCTTTCTTGGTTCTTTCAAAACCAATGCCGAGCTTACGGCCGGGGCTACATTTCTGCCGGCCGATTGGCAGTTTTCCAACTACCTGGAAGCATGGAAACAGGCGAATTTTTCAACGTATACACTGAATAGCCTCTTCGTTGCCACCGCCTCGACATTAGGTACTTTGCTCGTAGCTTCCATGGCAGCGTACGTCGTGAACCGCATGGATTTTATCGGTAAAAAGATTTACGTCAGTCTTCAGGCATTTACGATGTTTGTGGCCATCGGTGCAGTCGTGCTTCGACCTCAATTCGACCTCATGATTAAGCTTCATCTGCATGAGTCTCTGTGGGGAGTCATTCTGATTCTGATCAGCGCTCATGCTTCGGCCTTTTTCATCCTGCTGAGCTTTATGAACGGGATTCCCAGGGAGTTGGACGAAGCAGCTCGGATCGACGGCTGCTCATCGGGAAGGACATTTTGGAGAATCATTATTCCCTTGCTTACGCCAGGTCTTGGCGTATGCGCGTTGTTTGCCTTTCGAGGAGCGTGGAACGAGTATCTGCTGCCCTTTGTATTTACGCTTAGCAAACCTGAATTACAGACGCTGACCGTCGGCCTGGCCAATCTGAAATACGGGGTTGCCGCAGCTTCACAGACACACTTCATGATGGCTGGAGCGTGCCTCTCCATTCTACCGATTCTGATCGCGTATATTTTTGCTAACAAATCCTTTATGCAAATGACCGCCGGCTCATTAAAGGGCTAGCAGCAACCTATCTCACAAGGAGGTATATAGCCATGAATACACTTCATATCGGTGATCTGACATCTAGTTCCGTCATTAAACGTTATCCGGATAACCCGGTTCTGGATGCATCCCGGGTTCCATATCCGACTGCACTTGTATTTAATGCAGGGGTAACTAAATTCAATGGAACATATGTGATGGTGTTTCGGAACGATTACGGTTCCACCGAGCAGCGGACTCTTGAACCACATCATACCACTGACCTTGGGGTCGCTTTCAGTGCAGACGGTATCCATTGGGAAGTACGCCCGAAGCCTTGCTTTAAGCTGTACGATCAAGAGATCATACGTGCATATGACCCGAGACTTACGGTGCTCGGAGGGCGTTGTTATATGTGTTTCGCTGTGGATACGAAGCACGGTATACGCGGTGGCGTTGCAGTTACGGACGATTTTGAGAGCTTTGAAATTTTAAGTCTGTCTACCCCGGATTTACGCAACATGGTTTTGTTCCCCGAGAAAATCGGTGGAAACTATGTGAGGCTAGAGCGGCCATTCACCGTGTACAGCCGGGGAGGAGTGGACCGGTTTGACATGTGGATATCCGAGTCTCCGGACTTGAAATATTGGGGCAATTCCGATCTGTTATTGGCTGTTGAAGATGTTGCTTTTGCCAATGACAAGATCGGACCCGCTGCACCTCCGATTAAGACCAAACATGGATGGCTTACGACATTCCATGCTGTGGATATTGATCACGCTCGGGGAAAAAACGGTTGGGAAGCATCCTGGAAAAAGCGGTATACTGCCGGCTTAATGCTGCTTGACCTGGATAATCCCAAGAAGATCATTGGCAGGGCCAAGGAACCGTTAATGGCACCTGAAGTAAGTTACGAGATCGAGGGAGGGTTCCGCAATAACGTAATCTTCCCTGGCGGAATGATCCTTGAACCTGATGGTGAAGTGAAAATGTATTACGGAGCAGCGGACGCAGTGGAATGTTTGGCAACGGCACATATCGATGATCTGATCAAGCTATGCCTAAACGATTAAAACGAGGTGGATAAATAATGACAATATGGAACCTGCTAAAGGATCCGCCTGCCCGTTATCGAACAAAACCATTCTGGTCATGGAATGACGATTTGAATAAGCGCGAGCTTTTAAGGCAGATCGAAGAAATGCATGAGGCAGGCATTGGCGGTTTTTTTATTCACGCCCGAGGAGGCTTAACGGTACCATACATGGGTGAGCAGTGGATGGAATTAATCGGATTCTGCATCGAGAAAAGCCAAGAACTCGGTATGGAGGTGTGGCTGTATGACGAAAATGGCTGGCCCAGCGGCTACGCTGACGGTAAGCTGCCTGCCCTCGGTCATTCCTACCAGCAAAAGCGTCTGTCTTATGAATGGGCTCCCTTTAGGCAAGAAGAAAAGATGACGATTGCCACCTATATTCAGATTGAAGACAGGCTGCATCTCCTCGATCAAGATGATCCACGCAGACCCGACTTTCGAGTGTATTACGAGGTCAATCCCTATTATATCGATACGCTTAGTAAACATGTGGTAAGCACATTTATTACGATGGTTTACGATGCGTACTGGTTAAGGCTTGGCACAAAATATGGTTCAGCAATCAAAGGGATATTCACGGATGAACCACAGTTTGGTCGGGGCGAACTTCCGTGGTCATTGGAGCTTGCGAATGTATTTGAGAGCCGCTGCGGTTATTCCCTATTCGAAGCACTTCCAGAACTGTTTCTGGAAACCGATAACTGCCGGAAGACGAGGCATGATTATTGGTCGTGCGTAACCACAATGTTCACAGAAGCCTATGCCAAGCAGGTAGGAGCGTGGTGCGGGGAAAGGGGGTGGATGTCTGTCGGTCATGTCGTAGATGAACAAACGCTGATGAGTCAAGTTACCTCGGTAGGCGATCCTCTTTGCTTTTATGAACATCTGCACATTCCGGGTTGTGACTGGCTCGGCCGATCTGTTGGCGAAGATCCGCTGGTTCCCAAACAGGTCAGCTCCGTTGTCCGTCAACTCGGCAAAAAACAGGCCATGACCGAAAGTTACGGCTGTTCGGGATGGAATATTAGCTTTCAGGATCTGAAACGAATCGGAGAGTGGCAATTTGTTCATGGCATGAATCTCTTGTGCCAACACTTGCAGGCTTATACGTTAAGAGGTCTACGTAAGCGCGATTATCCGCCTTCTCTTTTTTATCAGCAGCCTTGGTGGGAACACTATCATCACTTTAACGATTATTTTGCCCGGTTATCGATGCTTCTGGTGGAAGGTACCAGACAGGCCGAAGTATTGCTGCTGCATCCCATCAGCACCGCTTGGGTGGAACAAACAGGGGCGGATTCAGCACGTATCGAGCCATATCATCAATCGTTTGCACAGCTGTCCCGTTGGTTGTGTCAATCGTTCATCGAACATGATTACGGCAGTGAGGGAATGCTGGAGCGTCATGGCCATGTTGATGGTGGACGATTCGTTGTAGGGGAAGCCAGCTACTCGGTTGTTGTCATACCCCCAAGCGTCACCTTAAGCAGCAGGACCGTCCAGTTGCTTCATCAGTTTATCCTCCAAGGGGGAATGTTAATTGCGCTAGAGCCGTACCCGCGTTTGATTGATGGCGAAGAGAATGAAGACATCAATCGATTAATCCATGCTGCCCTAAAACCCACCAATACCCGTTTATCCATAGCCAAGTTGATTTCCGGTAAGGTTCCACCATCGATTTCAGTAAATGACAGGTGGGGAAATCCAATTGCATCCGATATGGTTAACGTCCAGACACTGAAGCTTGGTGACTCTTTTCTCTATTATTTGGTGAATTCAGGTGACGAGGCATATTCAAATACGGAAATAACCATTCATCAAAAGGGAACGCTTTCTCGTATTGATTTGCAAAGTGGCGACTTCAAATCAGTGAACCAAAAGACAGTCGATGGCGGTACACAGGTCGTCTTGACGCTCTATCCTGCTCAATCCTACATGTTCCGGCTCGCACAGAGTGATGTGCAATGTTATTCCGATCCAATTAAACGGCTTCAAACGCACTTAACCGATAGTCATATTCATCACTTGGATAACCAGTGGAAGATCGAAGAAATGGATGTGAATAGCATTACGCTGGATACCTGCAGGTATCGTGTGGAAAATGGTGAGTGGTCCACTGAAATGCCTCTTATTTTCATTCAGGAAAAGTTGCTGCAGATCGGTTCCCCTGTTCATATGGAGTTGGAATTCAGTGTTAACCTTGCTTTTGAACCCACTGAAGAACAAAAATTGTATTTGGTCGTGGAAAATCCGGAGAAAATGCAAATCGTTGTGAACGGAAATCAAGTAGAATCGACCAGCTGTGGTTGGTGGAGGGATATTTCTTTCCAAAAGATAGATATCGGAGGGTACCTTACTTCAGGACTTAACAGGATTAGGCTCCACCAGTATTTCTGGAATACACCCGAAACGTATGCAGCGATGACTCGGGCAAGCCAATTCGAATCCGAAGCGAATAAGCTTACATTAGATACGGAAATTGAAAGCATATATATTATCGGTGATTTTGCTGTCAATTCCCAATCAGGTTATGTTGATGATACACGTGGAGTCAAATATACGGATGGACCGTTTGTGCTCGCCGACGCTCTACAAGTATGCTCGCTGGAAGAAGGCTTGATCAGTCAAGGTTTACCGTTCTTTGCGGGGAGCATTAGAGTTGCGCAGACTGTTCAAATACAACTAGATGACGGAGTTTCCTGGTATTGGGACTTCGCTTCACCACCAGATGCAACAGTCACCAGGTTAAGGATCAACGGAGCAGATACTGATGTTTTCTTATGGGAACCGTTTGTCTCGAATATTACGGAATATCTTGAACCAGGAGAAAATCTCATCGAGCTCGAATTGACTGGAAGCTGCAGAAACTTACTCGGGCCTCATCATCATATTAAAGGGGAACCCATCAAAGTAGGCCCCGACAGCTTCAAGGATAAACCCGGATGGACGGATAAGGATCTGGAACCGAATACATCTATTTACCAAAATCGCTATGCTTTCGTGCCGTTTGGACTCTCTGCTGCTCCCAGGATGATTTGTATTCCTGAATGATTGGAACATTATGAGAATTCAAATTCAGAAATATTGTATGCGCTTTCGAAGTGGAGAAAATAACAGGAGGCGATATGTAATGGGATGGCTTAGAACAAATTTTCGTGCAAACATTATGCTTACCATTGTTTTTGCTTTGCTGCTGACACCCTATTCGAATTCTCACGTTAAAGCATTGGAAAGTGGAGAACAGCATCTTCAGGCAAGTCCAGCCACAATTATAACCTACGAGCCTTCGGTCCGGTATGCACCTTCCGTAAATTACACGCTTAAGGCAAACGGAGTGCCTGTTCCTGTAGTAAAGGGGTTCAGCGACTATGACTATGCGCATTTTTCGATGTCAGAAGGTCCTGTTACTTACGAATTAACGATCCTGAACACGGACAAGGTGCATGAGTATTCAATAAGTCCGAAGAAACTCGGAATTCAAGCCGACAAGATCGAGGGCAGAACCATCACCTTTACAACTCAATCCGACGAATACCTCATCGTCATGATGAATAATCGCAAGACACGCATGGTCATCGCTGCGGATCCACTCGAAACGGATGTCCCCGCTACAAGCGGCGAGGGAATCTTTAATATTGGAGCAGCACCGTATCATGTAGCATCTTCGGGTTCGTCAGCAGCTGGAGTTTCAGCCAGAACCCAGGCCATTCAACAGGCCATTGAAGATGCCAGCGAATACGGAACCTTAAATGGTGGAGGAGCTCAAGGGATTGTTTATGTACCTGCAGGGACTTATTATATTGGCAATTTGGTCTTGAAAAGTAATACGGCGATCTATATGGCACCTGGAGCCACTTTGGTAGGTACGGGCAAAACTGCAGATTATGCGGAGCACTGGTTCAAGGATTCGATGGGACGACCGGCAACCTGGTGGATCTCCACCGCCTTCCAATCCGAGAACATTCGAATCTATGGACGGGGTACAATTGACGGCAATGGTCAAGCCTTGCATGATGACAAAAGTACTAACGGAAAGGGAATGATTAATAATCTGGTCGTTCCGATTGATACGTCCCACTTTGTGATGGAAGGCATTGTCATCAGAGAGTCAGCAGGATGGGCTGTGGTTACGGTTCGTTCAGATGATCTTGTCTTCCAAAATCTAAAGCTATTTAACAGTTTGGGGATGGGCGAGAACGACGGTATTGATGTTTGTGAATCCCAAGATGTCATTGTACAGAATGCGATTGGAATCTCGCTTGATGATCCGTTCTCCACAAAATCGTGGAAATCAGATACGGATATCGCTTCTGGAAAAGTGCCATGGCCGGGTAATCCTGAGCCTGTTCGGAATGTGCTGTTTGAGGACACGATAGCCTGGACGTTATGCTACGGATATAAGGTTGGCCAAGGCGTTATGCAGAATCAGTCCAATATCGTATTTCGCAATGGCGTTGTTTATAAAGCGGCAGTGGGGTTCGCGATTCATCACAAATACGGCACCGGCTCAGTTAGTGATGTCCGGTTTGAATCGATGGATGTTGAGGACATCAGTGGAAAGAACGAAGATAATAGTGCCTGGATGACCCTCTTCACGGTGAATAGTGGCAATAACGGTGTTGGACCCATCAGTGATATCATGGTTAAGGATATTACGGTACGTGACGCTGGTGAAAGTTTTGCGAAAATGAAAGGGTTGGAAGGCGCCAAGATCACGGATGTGACTTTCGAAAACATTTATATGCCTGGAGCAAGCCAGCCTGCGACTACACTTCACGAGATGAATTTTTTGAGCAAGGAACATTACGAAGATATTACAATCAGACCGGTTCAAGATGAAGAACCGCTTCCAAGAACCAACTTAGCGCTTCATCGACCGGCAGTAGCTTCATCTCGGGATGGAGTCGAAGATACCGCCCCATTCGTAAATGATGGGAATTTCACTACTCGCTTTGGTTCAAAACGGGGAGTGGACCCAGGTTGGGTATATGTGGATTTAGGTGAAACTAAAACGATAGATGAAGTGAGGCTGTATTGGGAAACTGCTTATGGCAAGAGCTATCGAATACAGGTTACCGAAGATCCGAGTCATGAGGGGAATTGGAGAGATGTATACAGTACCACAACAGGTCAGGGTGGTATAGAGACCGTAACTTTTGACGAAGTGGAAGCACGGTATGTTCGAATGTATGGAACGGTTCGGGCAACCATATACGGTTATTCGATTTGGGAGTTTGAGGTTTACGGTCCCGAGTAAAAACCAAATGTCAGCGGCAGTCTCATCATTGAATCGGTCTATTCCGAGACTGCCGCTTTTATATTGGTTTATTCTAAAATTTAGACCTTTCTCCAAGCACGGTTATGAAGAGAACAGTGCTTCCGTTGCAACCGGCTTATGGACCGGGAGTGGCTGAAGAGCAGTGGTCTGATCAATGTGGACAACCGCATCATAACGGTCTGCCATGCTGGAAGGTACATAATTGCCAAAACGTTCAAGCTTTGGATCATACACCACACCGATGGCTCGGTGGCCAATGATTTTATGCAGTAGGGAGGACGCTTCGGAGAGCATGACCATGCCATTTCGTCCGCCTCCTGCCTGGTGCATATAGTCCTCCCAGCTTCCTGGCTGTCCGGGAGGTACAATCATTTTCTCAACAGGATCTCCCCAGGCTCTTCCGGCAAGGACTTCTCCTTCGTAGGTTCCGAAACCAACGGCAAACACCCGATGTTGCGGATCCTCACGCAGCAGCTGACCTACATTCACCATGCCATCTTCCTGCATGTCCGTTGCCCGTGCGTCTCCGATGTGCGTATTATGCTCCCAGACGATGGCTTTGGCAGAAGCCCCATAGTAGGACATAATTCGCTTCAGTGATTCCACCATATGTCTATCCCGTATATTCCAGGACTCCGGTCCGCCGCGAACCATTGTTCGATAATAGGCTTCTGAGCTGGAAGTTACCAGCATGTTAACCTCTGCGTTCAATTCTTCTTCACTAGCCGGGTGCGCCATACGCTGTTTCTGCATCTGCTTTAATAGTTCGACTACTTCATTCTCGCAGCTCTCGGAGAGTAATCCTGC
Source organism: Paenibacillus pabuli (assembly GCF_039831995.1). NCBI lineage: Bacteria > Bacillati > Bacillota > Bacilli > Caryophanales > Paenibacillaceae > Paenibacillus > Paenibacillus pabuli. The sequence continues at coordinate 924,222 of NZ_JBDOIO010000003.1, read as the reverse complement.
AGCAATACCATAACTCTGATGGTCCTTGTTATATGGATCGAAGCAGGCATACGTGCGGCGGGCCTGCTCCAACTGAGGAGACTTGGTTTTCTCCAAATATCCAATAATAGCCTCCATCGATTCCCATAAGGAGTACATATCGATCCCATAAAATCCGATCTTAGAACGTTCATTGCTGCTACCGTGTTCAGCTGCATTATATTCTTTAAGCCATTCGGTAAAATCACGAATATCTGTATTCGCCCACATCCAAGTCGGCCAGCGAGTAAAATCACCCAGTGCCTCTGCAGCTGAAGAATCGGCACCTGGAGCCCCTTTTATATACCGATTCAACCGATAAGCAGCGGGCCAGTCCCCTTCAACACCTATAATGTTGAATCCCTTGGTTGAAATCAGCCTTTTCGAAAGCTCAGCCCTGCAACGATAGAAGTCAGCTGTTCCATGACTCGATTCCCCAAGGAGCACAATATCTACATCACCAATCGCATCAACCATTCGGTCCAGATTCTGCATTTCGTCCATAGGGATAAATAAGGCACCCAGTTCTTTCAAATATGCACTCTTCTCTGAGCGAGAGTCATTGGAATTCATGAAATTCTTCCTTCCTATAGGCGGTATGAGAGAATTATTTCCGAATTGTTCACTGAATAACCAAATCAAGCCGCTGAGGTGGAAAACATAAATTAATGGTGTCATTTATAAGGCCTTCTTTAATGCTCTATTTTCCGCTGCTTCCAGGGTCCTTACGGATTTTCACTGATAGAAGTTGTTCTGAATCAAGGCGAAAATAACAAATAGTGCACCGTAAATTTCATTCATGCTGATATTATATCCTTGCAACACCCCATAGCACATGGAGGAGCATGAAGAAAATACCAAAAAAGGACCAGACAAAATTAGTCAGGTCCTTTTTTGGTATTGCATATAAAGTAACACGATGGTATGATCAGTTCGCGAGAATATTTTGTATGTAGGCATAAATTATCTATCTTATATTTTTATTGTAGCATGCCGCTAAAATCTTGTCAAAGGATTTTTTTCAATTTGATGATTAGGAGAGATGTTGAATGAATTCTATGGTTCTGGGTTTCCAGGAGATCGAAAGGACACAGCTTTGGCTTGTTGGCGGGAAGGGATTGAATCTAGGCGAATTATCCAAGAGGGAAGGGATTCAAGTTCCTGAGGGATTCTGTGTTACAACGTTGGGATATCAAAAAGCCATCGAACAGAACATCACATATCACTCTTTGCTCTGTCGACTAACGATGCTTCATGCAGAAGAGCGTGATCAAATTGGTGAAATTAGCAGAGAGATTCGGCAGCTCATTTTGGATTCGGAAATTCCGTCCGATGTTGTCGAAGCCGTAAGCCGCTACCTCAGCCAATATGGAGATGAACATGCATATGCGGTGCGTTCCAGTGCAACAGCAGAGGATTTGCCGCATGCTTCTTTTGCAGGGCAGCAGGACACCTATTTGAACATTATCGGCAAGGAAGCCATTCTGCAGCATATTCGCAAATGTTGGGCATCCCTATTTACGGATCGGGCGGTAATCTATCGTATGCAGAACGGATTTGACCATAGCCAAGTATATTTGTCCGTTATTATACAGAAGATGGTTTTCCCGCAGGCATCAGGAATTCTATTTACTGCTGATCCTATTACGTCCAATCGAAAGGTGTTATCCATTGATGCCAGTTTTGGACTAGGAGAAGCATTGGTGTCTGGTTTGGTATCTGCTGATAGTTATAAAGTACGGGGAGAAGAAATTATTGATAAAAGGATTGCAGCCAAGAAACTCGCGATCTACGGACTAAAAGAAGGCGGAACAGAGACTCGGATGATCGAACCTGACCGGCAAAAGACTCAAACACTTACCGATCAACACATATTAGAATTGGCCCGGATAGGAAGACAGATTGAAGCTTACTTTGGTTTCCCGCAGGATATCGAGTGGTGCTTGGCGGATGACACATTTTTTATTGTGCAGAGCCGGCCGATTACGACGTTATTTCCGATCCCTGAAGTGAATGATCAAGAAAATCACGTATACGTATCTGTTGCCCATCAACAAATGATGACCGATCCCATCAAACCACTTGGCTTGTCATTTTACCTCATGACAACTCCTGCACCCATGCGTGTAGCGGGCGGAAGGTTGTTTGTTGATGTAACGGCTATGCTAGCCGCACCTGCCAGCAGAGAAATGATATTAAATAATCTCGGTCAATCCGATCCGCTCATCAAAGACGCTTTGATGACCGTGATTGAGAGAGGGGATTTTGTAAAATCGTTACCAGGCGACAACAAAGTGCAGAATCCCGGTGGTGGCAATAAAGGATTGCCCCCAGTAGGATCTCCATCACCAATCAATGAACAAGATCCGTCCATCGTTTTTGATTTGATCAAGAACAATGAAGCATCTATTGAAGAGTTAAAACAAAACATTCAAACAAAATCCGGATCTGACTTGATTGATTTTATCCAGGAAGATATTCAGGAACTTCGAAAGATATTATTTGACCCGCGAAGTTCAGCTGTAATAACAGCTGGTATGAACGCTTCCTTTTGGCTCAATGACAAAATGAACGAATGGTTGGGTGAGAAAAACGCAGCAGATGCAATTTCCCAGTCTGTGCCAAACAATATCACTTCCGAAATGGGGCTCGCGTTATTGGATGTCGCAGATGTGATTCGTCCTTATCCTGAGGTCATTCAGTACTTACAACATGTTAAAGAGGATCAATTTCTGGAAGAGCTCGTTCAATTCAATGGTGGGCAGGAAGCATCAGAAGCGATCCATGCATACCTTAACCGATATGGAATGCGCTGTGCCGGAGAGATTGATCTGACCCGAACACGTTGGATTGAAAAACCACTGACACTTGTCCCCCTGATTCTGGGTAATATCAAAAACTTTGAGCCTAACGAAGGCAGTCGGAAGTTTGAGCAAGGGCGACAGGAGGCTATGAGAAAAGAAGAGGAGTTATTAGGACGATTGAAGCAGCTGCCTGATGGAGAGCAAAAAGCAAAAGAAACAAAAGAAAAGATCGATCTCATTCGAAATTTGAGCGGGTACAGGGAATACCCCAAATACGGCATGGTTCATCGTTACTTTACTTATAAGCAAGCTTTGCTCAAGGAAGCTGAGCGACTAGTTCAGGCGGACGTTTTGCGGGAAAAAGAAGATATATATAATCTTACTTTTGAAGAGCTTCGGGAAGTGATAAGTCACCGTAAAGTTGATTATCAGATGATCAGTACGCGAAAAGACGAATACAAATTATATGAAAAACTAACTCCACCACGTGTGATCACGTCAGATGGCGAAATCATTGCAGGTAAGTACAAAAGAGAAAACCTACCAGCCGAAGCATTAGTTGGTCTTGCTGTCTCATCAGGTGTTATCGAAGGGCGTGCACGTGTGATTCTGAACATGGAGGAAGCTGAGCTGGAAGATGGAGATATCCTCGTTACCGCTTTTACAGACCCGAGCTGGACACCGTTATTTGTATCCATCCAAGGGCTAGTCACCGAAGTAGGTGGACTCATGACCCATGGAGCCGTTATTGCACGTGAGTATGGCTTGCCTGCAGTGGTTGGCGTGGAAAATGCAACGAAACGGATTAAAGACGGGCAGCGAATTCGTGTGCATGGAACAGAAGGGTATATCGAAATCTTGTAGTGTAGTTACACCATCAAAAAGGCAACATACAATAGAGTATAACACTGCGTTGGTTGCTGCTAGAGAAATGTATTTAACTTCAAGTCGCTAGTTTAGCGGCTTTTTTTCTTTTTGTGGAACAAGTTACTTCGGATGGTAGTCAACGCTTACAAATGGTCGTATAGTAGTGATATGTGATTCGTGGAGTTACCATGGTTCACATTGTGCATTAATAAACGATTCTACATAGAAGGACGGATAAACATGGACTTTAAACCGCTTGCTTCATTTATTGATCGCATCACATCCTGGAGAATTCCGTGGGCAGAGGTGCTGGTCATACATCAAAATGACACCGTTTTCCACTATCGTAATGGTTATGCTAACCTGGAGGAGAAAACACCAATCGCCGATGGGGCCATCTTCAATCTCTACTCCATGACCAAAATCATGACCTGCGTTGCAGCACTTCAGCTTGTAGAAAGAGGGCATATGCTGCTCAGTGATCCAGTGTCCGACTACCTGCCTGAGTTTGCGGAGATGAATGTGAAGAAAACCATGCCGAATGGCGAAATCAGACTGGAGAAAGCGACAAGGGCCATTACGGTACGTGATTTGTTTACCATGACAGCGGGCTTCTCGTATGACGTTGGTGCGCCATCCATCCAAGAAGCCGTGCAAAGCACCAATGGAAAACTGCCGACACGTGATTTTGCGAAAGCGCTCGCGAAGGAACCGCTTCTATTTGAGCCAGGTACGCATTGGAACTATAGCATGTGTCACGATGTGCTGGGAGCATTGATCGAGGTTGTAAGCGGCAGACGTTTCGGGACATATCTGCAGGAACAAATCACCGGACCCCTTGGCATGAACGATACAGCTTTCGATCTGAACGACGAGCAGCAGTCACGTCTGATTCCACAGTACGCATACAATGATGAACTCGAAAAAGCCATCCGCATGGATGGTAACGGGTTCCGTGTAGGCACGGAATTGGAGAGCGGTGGGGCGGGGCTGTTGTCCACCGTACGGGATTATGCGCTGTTCCTGAACGCGCTCACTGGGAAAGGCATCAGTCCTGATGGCGTTCGCATTTTGTCACAGGCATCCGTGGAATTGATGCGGACAGATCATCTGAATGAGATGACCCGCGCTGATTACTCTTGGGATCATATGGGGGGATATGGTTTTGGACTCGGTGTTCGTACGCATATCTCCAAGTCGGAAAGCGGCTCATTGAGCCCGCTTGGCGAATTTGGCTGGAGCGGAGCTGCCGGATGCATGGCGATCATCGATCCGGACTCGGGGCTCACCGTGATGTATGCACAGCATCTGCTGAACAGCCAAGAGCCTTACATTCAGAGACGTTTGCGAAATGTTGTCTACTCCTGCATGTAGTTTGAAGGCCGAGTGTCCATACTGAAATGAGTTCTCTGGATGGAGCCGTTTACCAGAGTATCGAATGTCGAATAAACTTTGAAAACGAAAGAAACAGCAGCAGGCGCCCAAACCGTGTCCGCAGCAACCGAGAAGCAGCTAGCCTCCATGCAAGAGATTAGCTCTTCTTCTACCTACCTGGCTCGTATGGCGGCAAGACTTCAAGAGTTAACAGAGAAATTTAAAGTCTAAATGCAGTTTTCTCATAATTGAGCAAATAGCTAACATGAATGAAAATTCATACGATCTGTTTCGTTGATGAGTGCTAAATTAAACATATGTAGTATCTATTTCTAACAACCGTTACCCGATGATTACATCGGGTAACGGTTGTTTAATTTTCTGGAATCAAGCCCGGTTATAAAATTGATATAATGAATGCAGTTTTTTTCGGAATTTGTGCAAAGTTGAAACCTCACGTTGATATTAACCATCTAACATACATCTACGTGAAAGGAGGGGGATTTATTGGACGTAACCAAAGAAGTAAGAAGAGCTCAAAGAGGCAACGTTCAAGCTTTCGAGAATCTGATACAAGCACATAAAGTCGTTATGTACCTTCTAAAAGCGTTCGAAAAGATCAAGACACTGCGAGAGCCTGTTTTTTTCAAAACTTGGCTGCTACGGATTGTCATTAACGAATGTAACCTGATTCATCGGCAAAATAAAAAAGTGACGGACCTCAGTGATTTTGCTGTTCCTTTTACATTTGAGAATGGATATGGACAGATCGAATTGGAACAGCTACTCGAGGCGTTACCCGGAGAAGACAGGCGACTCCTTGAGCAGTATCACATTAATGATATCTCCATCAAGGATTTGGCTGAGATCTATCAGAAGTCTGAGAACACGATCAAAACGAGGTTACGCCGCGCTCGTGAAAATGCACGACATATCTTGGAGAAGCAGGAGGGCTATGCATGGAAAAATGGGAGCAGCAACTAAAGGAACAAGTGAATCGTCCACTTCCTGAAAACATGGATATGTTCATGACCCAAACGCTTAGCGAACTATCAACAAATCAAAAACATAAAAGGTTACATAAACGATTGTTCTATGCATCCACAGCAGTAGTTGCTTCGTTAGCCTTTACGGTAGGCATAGCGTCTTTGTCTCCTGCATTTGCAGATGCTGTGAAGTCCATTCCGATCATTGGATCTGTCTTTGAGTTAATAGGGGAGGATGGAGTGAAAAAAGCTAGCAAGCTAGGATTATCACAGAAGCTCAATCAGCAGGTACGAATTGGTGATCAGGACATTACGTTTACAGAGAGTCTATACGACGGTTCTAATATAAACCTTGGCTGGATTACATCGGATCATGACAAAAATATCTATGAGTTTTTGAATAACATCAGTTATACAGTGAATGGTAAGCGCATTTCAGATTACGCTGCGAATGCTCCTGCTCTTAAGTTGGAAAATGGCACTTATGGTGGATTGCTTCAGATTGATCCCAAAGATAAGCTGCCAGACAAATTTACCCTGGGTGTTGTGTCCCGTGATGAGAAAACAACCTACGTTGAAATTTCGGTTGAGCGTCAAGGAAGTTATCTAACGATTCCAATTGCCAAATCGGGAATGTGGAACGACTATGAAATGAATTATGATGCACTTGCGCTGTATCCAACGACAACGGAGTTGACCTTTCGCCTACAAGGTACTAATAGTGCAATCGGGATTTTAAAATTTATGGTGAGGGATGAGCGTGGTCATGTTTTGAGAACCACTGGTAACCAATTCTCGAGTGCTCAAAACAATAGTGAGTACAAGTACCTTTTTGAACCCTTTAACTCTAAGCCCAACAAAGTCACAATCACGCCTTATATAAGTACAGCCTATACAACGGAAAAATTAAACTTGGAATGGAAAGGGAGACCGATAACCGTTCCACAAGGAGCAGTGGGATCTATCATTGTATTGGATCAGCAATGGGAGAAAAACCAACTGACCCTTACTTTTGAAGTCACAGGAGAACGCATTAATGAACAAGTAAGCAATATTTGGCTTTACGATCGAATGGGTAATTCATTTCCAAGAGTCAACCCACCCATTCGGATTGAAGGTAGCGATAAGTATGAGGTCACGTTTGCCAACGTCAACAGCACGGAGTCCATACAGATCGCCACACCTGTATTCAATCCAACGAATTATCTCCAGGACCTTGAAGTCACAGTTGATTTAGAAAAAACGAACTGAAGGCATAACATATTTATCCATGCGAAATGAAGCTTTCCTCGTGAGGTATAAAAACTGAAAGTTATATATATCCATATAAATCACTTCATATGTATCAAACAGGAAAAATAATGTTACACCATTACAAGTCGCTAAGTTTAGCGACTTTTTTGGTTTCAAGTTTGGAGTTCGTCTTTCTAAAGCAAAATGAATATGCACGAGAATAATCGTCATAATAAGGAAATGCTGCTTGAAGAAGGGAGTGGAGGGTAGTGACTGAGTCATCTGGAACGAACACGAATGATGAATGCATAACTGAAAACTTGAACGAATCCATTGCCAAAATTCAAGAAATCTTTACGAATACTCATGACTTGATCATTCGAAAGTTGTGGATCAAACAAACTGGTGAACAGGCAGCCATCATTTACATGGACGAAATGACTGACAAAACGATGCTTCATCACGACGTTCTTGCACCACTTCAGCTGGAGTCCGGTAATCCTTCCGAAGACTTCATCACGACCGTGGGGAATGTGAAACCTCAATCCAAGTGGGCAGAGCTTAAGCTTGCCATTATGATTGGCTACAGTGTGCTTTTCATCGATGGGCGAAGTGAAGCCTATACACTGGATACCAAAGGTATTCCTCAACGTGCAATTGAGGACCCTCAGCAAGAGCCTTCATTGAAAGGGGCGCATCATGGATTTATAGAAAACGGTGCACAAAATATAGCCATGATTCGACGTTATATTGCGGACAAAGAATTAAAGCTAAAACGGTATATTGTTGGGACACGCGGACAGACGGCCGTATCCCTGCTTTATTTGGAGGACGTGGTTGAACCTGAGGTCGTTAAAGTTCTTGAAGAACGCATTCAATCCATTGATGTGGACGCCATTATTAACACGGGCGAATTAGTTGAGTTTATTGAAGACCAACCGCTTGCCTTGCTTCCGCAGATTATTACGACTGAAAGACCGGATACTGCTGCTTCGCGAATACTTTAAGGTTGGTTCATTACCAATTTGATGTAGAAGTTGATCTACGAATCGCTGCCACCGGGGCAGTAGAGTAATCTACAATAACTCGCTATGTATTCGGTCATATTTACAATAAATAACGTCTTGAATTGGAGAATTTCACATATTACATTCTCTCGGAACGGTGGATCCAGACCATTCCTATGTTTATGAAATATCGCAATATCTGCTCGTTTTTCTGGTGGTTAGGGGATTGGGATGGGATGAAAGTCGTCTTACAGAAGATCAACAAAACGGAATCGACAATGCAGTTAAACTCATTGAACGAAAGTTGCCTTTTGATGGATGCGATTTTCATATTTAAAAAATCTCATATCATCCTTGTGAGCAGTAGATATTAAACGTAATATTTATTATGTAAACTATATTTTTTGGAATCTTGATAACGCGATTGAGCATTTAGCCATTCGTATCAAAATTAAAACATGTAATACACATTTCATAGCAGATGGAGAAAATTGAACACATAACTAACTCCGTTACACCTTGATATACTCAAGCGGTAACGGAGTTAGATCAATATTTGTTTCCCTTAATCAGGGAAAAGTGGATTTCCCTTCATTCCGATCCAAAGTCCGGATGCTTCCAACTGACCAGCCAGATGGAGCAGCCAGTCTTCACGCCCTTTGGTTGCCATAACCTGTACGCCCATTGGCAAGCCATCAGGTGTCAGGTGTAGCGGAACGCTCATCGCAGGCTGGCCTGTCAGATTTGCGAGCTGGGTGAATGGGGTGTAGGTGAGACTTGGCTCAAACATCTCATAGATTAATTGCTGCTGATGCACCTTGTCCAATTCGCTAATCTGCATCAGATGCTGGATTTGCTCCTCATGAGGAGTCAGTTCTCCAACTTTTGGTGCAGGAAAGGCATTAACGGGTGTTACATAGAAGTCATATCGCTCGAAGAGCGTTGACATCTGCGCGGCGGCTACGTCCCATTCTGCAAGACTGTGAACGAATTCTGCAGCCGATACCTTTTTGCCTGCTTCAGCCAGAACCCAAGATTCAATCTCCATATCACTCGATGTCAAAGGTCTGCCCATCGCATGTTCCATGGAGGCGATCATCGCCGCCATTTCACCGCTGTTCATCATGTAATAGTTCTGCATCAACCGAACGCCATTGACCGGGCTCAGTTTTTCCTCAACATGATGACCTTGTTCCTCCAGCCAGCGGACCAGTTTGTATACCGCTTCCTTCGCATCCTCACATACGGGTGTTCCCACCGGCGAATCCGTGGTATAAGCAATCCTCAGTTTGCGTTGATGTGGATAGTTCATATCTGCCAGGTAACTGCCCGGAAAGAGTGGGGCATGGAACGCGGCTTCAGGCTGAATGACCTGCAGTGTATCCAACAGGGCTGCACTGTCTCGCACCGTACGGGATAACGCAAAGTCGATGGATGCACCTTGCCATTGCCGGCCAACACCGGGCCCTACAGGAGTCCGTCCGCGAGTGGGTTTTAGTCCGAAAAGTCCGCTAAAGGAGGCGGGAATCCGGATCGAACCACCGCCATCACTGGCTCCGGCGAGCGGAACAATTCCCGAAGCCACAGCAGCAGCTGCGCCGCCGCTTGAACCTCCTGGAGAATGGTTTGTGCTCCATGGATTGCGACTCGGGCCGTGAAGACGTGGTTCAGTAATATTTTTGAGGCCGAATTCCGGTGTATTCGTATGTCCAATGATGACGAAGCCAGCATCACGGAGTCGGGATACAAAGTTGGAATTGCGTAATGCCCGATGATCCTTCAGAAGACGGGAACCGGAAGTCAGAATTTCCCCTTCTAGCGACTGCGAGATGTCTTTGAGGAGTAATGGCACGCCTGCAAAAGGCTGTTCGCCTGGACGAACGTAGCCAGCTTCCTCGCGTGCACGTGTTTCATATGTACGAATGACCGCATTAAGCTGAGGGTTAACTTCTTCCATACGTGCGTATGCCGCTTCCAGCAATTCAACGGGGGAAACTTCCCGCGCCCGAACCAGTTCAGCCAGACCTATGGCATCATAGGACGTATATGAAAATGAAGACATGACGATCGTTCCTCTCCGAAAATATGAAATAGAATAAGTACCTTTCATATGTCATCGTACCACTGGAATTATAAAAAGACAAAAGGCACTGCAGATCCAGATGGATGTGTCAGTGCCTTAACAAGTATAAGTAGGATCTTATTTACTCGGCCCGAAGCTTAGGAGCTGCGTCTGAAGCTGTGGTAGATCGTTCCTGCTGTTTGGAGATGGCGAACAATGCAATCCAGATCAGAACGAATCCAATCAACTGTTCCCAAGTGATAAGCGTCCGGAACGCAATCCAGTTCACAAGCACACCAGCCATTGGGAAGCTCAGCTCAGCCAGTGTGGCCACAGAGGCTTTCGTGGAAGAGAGGCCTTTATAGTATAACAACAGACTCAGCAAACCAGGCAAAAGCGCCTGCCCCAAAATGTTGAGCCCAACAGCCGCCTGTTCTCCTGCACCGGATGGCAAGGTCCAAGCTGCACCTTCGTTCCAGGTCATGAGAATCAAAAGCGGAAGAGCAACGACGAAGCGGAGCGAGGTGACCGTCTCATAACGGGTTTGCCCCAGCATCAGTCGTCCCATTACCGTAGAGCCACCCCATAAGGCAGCAGCGCCAAGTGACAACAGGCTGCCCGCATGAATCCAGTTGTTCCAGTTTCCAAGCGGAAGTGTGAATCCAAATGTAAGCAGATAGGTTCCGATGAGAGCAACAATAAATAACCAGCCGAAACGGCGCGGTAGTGTTTCCTTTAATAAGAACTTAGCCAAAACAATCGCGAAGATGGGCTGCATTTTTTGCAGCAACAAGACGGTATTGGGATCATTATGTGTCAGTGCCAGCGTGAATAGGACCGTTGCCAGTGCTGAGCCGCCCCATGAGATAAAGATAACAGCGATCCAGTGACGGGCTCGCAGATTTTTCAGGTCGGCGCGGAATTTCCATAAGACAGGTATAGCTATTAAGCTCACGATGATATGTTCCACCAGTACAATTTGAGTGGAGGTCATCGTTTGCAGCAAAATAATGCGGAACAATGGATCTACGCCCCAAAGGGCTGCACCGAGAACAACGAGCCAAAATCCGGTATTGCTTCGTTCCTTGCGATAAACGGTTGATGCATGCTGTGTCTTTTCCATATTCAGGACTCCTTCGTCAGAACACGGAATCTTCAGTTGGCAAAATCGACAAAAGCCCCCGTTTTGGCATACACCAAATAAACGGGGGCTCATCCATGAACATATCGTCAGGTAAGAAACCTTCCCAATAAGCGGTATGTCATGTGTTGATCTTCTCTCATCCGGACTGTACCGTCGGCCTTGGAGTCACACCAAGTCAGTCGCTGTTACCCTAAGCAGTCAACAGCGAGTCGCGGGCTGGTTCCAGAAGGAACATCACCGCCGGTTGGGAATTGCACCCTACCCCGAAGATCCTATTCAATTTATAGGTTATTGTACAAGTTGTAACTTTAATAAGTTCATCTTATTCCTGTAAGCGCTAGCAGTTCAAGCAATTTTTTTAGAAAATGATATTCCAGCTTCCTTGCTGCCTGCGCAGAAGCACAATCTGGCCGGCGTGATAAGCATCGTGAAGCACCCAGCGGGCGAGTTCGTGTCCCCACTTTTCCGCTGTGTCCATATATGAAGCTTCCAGATCCGATGGCTGTAAAGAGGCTATTTTTTCACGAAGCCCTGCAGCCACTGTATTGAGTTCTTGCACAAGATGATTCCATCCATCGTAGTTCTTCGGCTCCCCAGGGTCGCCAAAAGTGGAAACATTGCTTTCAGCTGGAGGTTGAGAAGGTGTAGTCCCTTCAAGCCGACTTAACAAACGATTGTTGTAATAATACATATGGTTGACCATCTGCCAGATGCTTAATCCACCGGACGGAGGAACCCAGGCCGCCTGTTCGGCTGTCAGTCCTTCAATCGCTTTTGACAAAGGGACGATCCAATCAATCTGATCCCAGGTACTATCTTTCTGAATGAGCAATAGATCTGTTGCCGTGGTATTCATTAATATACCTCCCTGAATACATGGTAACTAGCTAAAGTTGTTCAAAGTAGTTACAATTAATGTAACACAATTACTGATTTTTGTAACCATCATTTTTATATATAGATAGTTACACTTTTCGGAGGTACGAATGGACAGACTTTGGACGGATTTTGTAAACAGTGATTACCACGATTGGCGCGGGGGAGAGCGGTCAGAGGATCGATTAGCGAAGCCTGAGTGGCAGCAACGCTTTCTGGAAAGGTGGAGCCTGCAGGCTGCCATACCTGCTTCAATGGAGGAAGAGAACTCGATGAGAATACTTAGAAATGAATTACATGCTTTGGCAACCGAGCTATCTCATGGAGCATTATTAACAGATGAGAACCGAAAATGGCTTAACGCTATCATGGAGAAAGGCCGCGGGTATCGAGAACTGACTTTTGTTGAGCAGAAGCTGGAAGTGGAGTGGATTTCAGTCGGCACAGAGTGGCAGCAGATTATGGCAGAGGTCGCAGCTGATTTTGCAATAACACTTGCAGAAGGAGAGGCAGCGAGAATTCGAATCTGTGACAATACGGACTGCCGCTGGATCTTCTATGATGATACACGAAGTCGTACTCAGAAATATTGTGATGACAAAATGTGCGGAAATCTGATGAAGGTAAGACGGTTTCGGGCCAAGCGAAAAGCAGAGCGAAAAAAGTGACCTTACCGTACAGGATGTAATGTCATTCCTTAAAACAAGAGAGAAAGCCGCATCTATGGATGTGGCTCTTTGTCGCGGTATAACGTTTAATCCCTTGTTTAAGACAGCTTTTGCAGGTTAAGGACAGTGAAAATAGACGAAAATAGCCCACATTTTCAATAATGCATATAACAACGCATTAATGATAAAAGCGAGCGAAAATAAGGTGTTAAAAAACTGCGCATAATATAAATTATGCGCAGTTTTGTTTTATATCGATTTTCATTTTGCAAGTTAACCATCAGTTCACGATATTATTCGCCTTAAAAGCACAAAATAGTACAGTAATCATAAAAATTTAGCGTAGTAACGCCACAGCGTGTAGGATACGATTGATTTTTGTAGGTGACCGGTAAGATAGAACAAACGACTTTTTTATAGAACAGATCGAGAATGAAGCAGATATGAAGGTATACTTCAATCTACGTTCGTAATGAGAGGAACATGTTTATGTCAGAGAACCAGAAACGATCTTCGCTGCTTCGGAAAAAGCCAATTGCCTACGGGGAAGAAAACAGCAGTGTGCTAAAGAGGGTGCTTGGTCCTTTGGACTTAACCACTCTAAGAGTTGGAGCAATTATTGGTACGGGAATTTTTGTACTAACAGGAGTCTCAGCGGCAAAATATGCAGGTCCTGGATTAGTGCTCTCTTTTTTGCTTGCAGGCATCATCTGTGCATTCGCTGCACTTTTTTATTCCGAATTTGCATCCAGCGTACCTGGTTCAGGCAGTGCATACACGTATAGTTACACCGCCTTTGGTGAAATCATGGCCTGGATCCTTGGTTGGGATCTGATCCTGGAGTATGGATTTGCGAGCGCAGCCGTGGCCAGCGGATGGTCCGGGTATTTTCAGTCGCTGCTGTCAGGCTTCGGATTGCAGTTACCCCAGGATCATTGATTTTGACAGGCCTCGTGCCTTTCCACATGCTGAATGTTAGCGACCCGGTTGCTTTTGCGTTTGAATTCGTGAATCTGCACGGTCTATCCTGGATTGTGGCCTTGGAGCAATTACCGGGATAACTACCGTTTTGCTCGTCATGATGTATGGGCAGACCCGACTATTATATTCCATGTCACGTGACGGATTGCTCTCACCGGTGTTCTCGAAGATCAGTGGTAAAAGCCAAACGCCGGCAACAGGTACATGGGTGGCAGGGATCATCATTGCGTTATTCTCAGGTTTCATCTCACTGGGCCATTTGGCTGAGCTTACCAACATCGGTACATTGTTTGCATTCGCCGTCGTGATTCTGGGCATTATCGTTCTTCGGAAAAACAACCCTGATCTCAAACGCGGCTTCAAGGTACCTATTGTTCCCTGGATTCCGATTCTTAGCGCAATCGGTTGTGTGTATCTCATGACACGCCTTGCTGCTCTGACATGGATCACGTTTTTCGCTTGGCTGGTTATCGGATTAATCATTTATTCCACGTATGGTCGACATTACAGTCACGTGAATCCTCTACGGCAGGGATCAGCAGCTGATCAAGCCAAAGGGAAATAAGAAATAAACAGAGTTGCTAATTGCCACTAAATATTCTTGCTGGATTCACTACCCCATAATGCATGGCTAACGCTAGGGCAGTATGGGGTTTTCTATTTTAAATTGAAGGGGAAAACGAGGAAAGAAGGTTGGCTTAAGCTATAATTTCGGGTATCTATTAAAGGACATGTTCATTCTCGACCATATCAGTCGGGGTTGCGGTCAATTCAATTATGAAATATATTGAGGGATGTGACATGCCATCAGACATAGGAGAGGGGATGTATCATGAACACACCAATACATATCAATCAGCTTCACCGAAATCCGAATTTCGGATTTGCACTAGCAGACTCTAGCGTACTTGCAGAGGCGAAGGTGACTATCTCACACCCTGAGGAGAAGGACGTCTTTCAGTTGGAAATAGACCCTGATCGCAAGTTGAAAGATGGACGCAAGGTATCCGTCATTGCACAGCAGCTTGATGCACCGATCCACCGGGATGACGCTGCGATCATATATGGTCAGGAGCTTGGTTCCGTTCAATATTCTGTTTCTTTGAAACCTGAGAGCACGATTTCATTGAGCTCCATAGAAAGTGTCGAACAGCCTGTTCAATGGGGATGGGCCGATTTTACAAAAGGTGACTATGAACTTCGGATTTCATTGCACCTGAAAACACCCCGGATTGCAGAAGGCCCACTGGAGCCTGAACAAGAAGCCATGGTAAAATACTCACAGGTCGTTACGGTATGCATGACGTTATTTCCATCAGAAGCGATTCAGCATCAATCTGCCGTTTCATCCAAATGGGGCAGGAATCATCATGTATTTGACGGTTATGGTCGTGGTGGATTTATATTAGCGGATCTACCACGTATGTCGAAACGAGTGGAAGAACTTATTGGTTCTGGTAATCATAACTTGATTGAACAATTCGGAGAGGGTGACCTTTCGGACACTTTACTAGATGAAGGGCTCATGGCTATTGCATGGAGGGTGTCTCCGTGGTGTTACTCACTCTACTCTGCACCCGACAAGCAAGCGTCCTCAACACTTGCCGTAGACAAACTTGGTGAGGAGCCTGAGTTCAGAGGAGTTTACCGGATTGCTCCGGCTGTACAGCAGTTAAGCATCGTACCTGCTCATGAACTGGCCAACTGGCCGGCATGTGCCGAGAAAGATTGGCCTTTGATTGATGTATCAGGGGAAGGTGAGACTTTGCATATGGACCTCTATGTACAGATCTGCGAGTCTGTTAACGGTTTGTACGAAAATCCGCTGCCATCATTTGTACTTACTCGCAGTGAAGGTCGTCCGAAGGAAATCAGTCCACTGATTGACGTGGTCATTGTTGATTAAATGAAACGAAGTTTAGATTATGAGAATGAAGTGAGCAGCGTTGTCTGGTCTTACTTATACACTAATAACGAATCGTGGTGACGAAACAGATGATGAGCGAGGAAATTCAGGAGCAATACGCTGATGAACTTGAAGCTTTTCATATATGGATGAAAGACGCCGGATACACGGGACACACCGTCAAATCATACACCGGTGACGTTGCCGAATTTCTCGATTCTATTCATGGAAAGTCGCTGGAGCAGGTGAAAAAGCTGCATGTCTTGTCATTTCTGTCGCGTGCCCGCGAACGGGGAGTTAGTGATGCTACGAGAAACCGCAAACATGCAGCGGTAAATTGCTTTTTTAAGTCACTGATTGAATTAGAAGTGTTAACGAATAATCCGGCAGCAGGGATCAAAAAGTCCAAAACCGAGAAAAACCGAGCCCCAGTCTTTCTGGATGAGAGCGGTCTGGAGCGATTTTTGCAATCGGTAGAGGGAAAATATCGCAAGCGTAATCTCGCGATCTTTTTGTTAATGGGCTATATGGGACTGCGGGTTGGTGAAGTCCACGCGCTTAACTGCAAAGATTATAATGTAGAGCGGCGCACGCTGGATGTCTTCGGTAAAGGCCGTAAATGGCGCACACTTCCTGTTCCGGAGATGGTTGCGGAGCTGTTATCCTTGGCTGTTGAAGAGCGTTTGTCTCCATGGCGGGCCAAGGAAGAAGCGTTGTTTGTTTCGCAAAAAGGGAAGCGATTATCCATTCGCAGTATCCAGCTCATATCCACAGAAACCTTCGAACGTTTCCAGCAGGAGTCTCCGACTCATCAGCGTTTGCACTATTCGAGCCACAAGCTTCGACACTCGTTTGCAACCATGATGCTGCGGCGTGGCGCTGACCTGCGTACCGTCCAGGAACTGCTCGGTCACGCATCGATTCAAACCACAACTGTATATACGCACGTCACCAGCCGGGAGAAGGAAGAAGCGATGGCTCTGCTGGACGTCAAACTTCCAGAGTTCGTAGGTGTCACAACCACCTCATGATTAGGAGAGATGTGAGAAATGGGAGGGAACAAAGACACACCGAGGATGGACGGGCCACAAGGGAAAATAGCATCTCTATGGGAATTGCTCCTGGTGTCAAGTAAACTTGGATTGACTTCCTTTGGAGGACCTACTGCACATTTGGGTTATTTTCACAATGAATACGTACGCAAGCGCCAATGGATGGATGAGCGGAGTTATGCGGATCTTGTGGCGCTGTGTCAGTTTCTTCCTGGTCCGGCAAGTAGTCAGGTTGGGATTGGAATCGGTGTAATTCGTGCAGGTATTATTGGAGGCCTGATCGCCTGGATCGGGTTTACACTTCCTTCAGTGATTGCTTTGGTGTTGTTTGCTTTCCTATTGAAGGATTATGATATAAGTAATTCCGGATGGCTAAACGGTTTGAAGATTGTAGCTGTTACGATTGTCGCTCAAGCGATTCTGGGAATGGGTCAAAAATTAACGCCTGATAAAATGAGGGTTACGCTCGCTGTGTTGACTGCTACAATTGCTTTATTATGGACTGCTGTATACAGTCAAATCGTTCTTATCTTATCAGCAGGATTGATTGGTTTATGGTTGTATAGGAAATCAGCTGCCCTGCAAGTTCCTGATTTTGTTGTCCCGATAAGTCGAACAGTCGCCGTAATGTGCTTAACTACCTTTTTTGGTCTGTTCCTAGCACTACCGATATTGCGACAAGTTACAGGGATTGAGTGGTTATCCTTATTCGATTCCATGTACAGATCCGGTTCACTGGTCTTTGGTGGAGGGCACGTCGTTTTGCCACTTCTGGAGCAGGAACTGGTACCCAGGGGGTTATTGAGTAAAGAAGATTTTCTGGCTGGATATGGGGCAACGCAGGCAGTACCAGGACCATTGTTCACTTTTGCTGCTTATCTCGGAGCAATCACAATGGGATTATCAGGGGCGATTATTGCGACGGTAGCCATTTTTTTGCCTGCTTTTTTGCTCATCATCGGTACGCTCCCTTTTTGGAGCTCCCTCCGCAAAAATCAGCATATGCAAGCGGCACTGGCTGGAATCAATGCTGCGGTCGTTGGTATTCTTCTGGCAGCTCTCTATCAGCCGTTATGGACGACAGCCGTTAAGTCGCCTGCTGATTTTTCGTTGGTATGCATTCTCTTTATCATGCTTGTTTTCTGGAAGTGTCCGCCATGGTTCATTGTCATTGCCGGAATTATAGGTGGTATGGTGTTTGAACTAATTTAGAAACAACTAATGAATCCGTAGATTCATTAGTTGTTTTTTTTGTTATTCGATGATTTGAAAGAAGTGATTCTGGTTTAGTGGAAGGATACAATGAATATATAAAATAAAAAATTATTAAATAGAATAATAAAACATAATAAATATTATGTAAATAAAAGCGGTCATCGGACTACTTCCAGGCAGATACTATTTAATACATACGAAAGGACCATCCGAATCAGCATTATACATGATCAAGATGGTCCTTTGGTTATATTAAAATAATGACATTATTCCAATCCGGCAATCTGTTCCTTTAATTTGTTTGCTGAAGCCTGGAAAGCGACTTTCTCTGTCTCGTTCAGTGGAAGCGGCAATATCTCACGCACACCATTGCGATCGACTACACAAGGAACACCCAGATAAACATCCGATACGCCATTGTAATCTTCCAGCAATGTGGAAACGTTCAGTACGGAACCTTCGTTACCCAAAATGGCTGCTACAATGCGATCCAAAGCAAGCGCGATTGCATAGGAAGTGGCTCCTTTGGCATTAATAATCTCATAAGCTGCATTTTTGGTACGATCAAAAATGTCCTGCTGCGTTGCCTCATCCAGTTCGAGATCGGTTCCTGCCACGTTAGCAAGGCTCCATACCGGTACTTCGGAATCACCGTGTTCCCCGATAATGTGCGCATGAATGCTGCGAGGATCAATGCCTTTGTTTTTACCAATCAGGTAGCGAAAGCGCGCGCTGTCCAGCAGGGTACCGGACCCAATTACTCGTGAAGCAGGCCAGCCGCTCTGTTTCCAGGACGTATATGACAATATGTCTACAGGATTGGTGGCTATGAGCAAAATACCGTGAGAATTCACTTCGGTAATCCGTTCAATGATATCTTTGAAAATGCTTGCATTTTTCTTCAGCAGATCAATGCGGGTTTCACCAGGCTTCTGGGAAGCTCCGGCTGTAATGATAATGATGTCTGCGTCTTTGCAGTCCGAGTAGTCACCAGCCCATACTTTGACGCCTCCGGTAAATGGTAGCCCGTGGTTCATATCCAGCATTTCGCCTGTAGCCTTATCATGATTCACATCCACAAATACCAACTCGGATGAGCGCTGTCTTAACATCAGCGTATATCCCGTTGTTGTTCCCACCGCGCCCATGCCAATAATGACTACGCGACTTGGTTTAAGCAATGCACTGTTTACCATGTTCATATCCTCTCCTTTTTGGGGTAGACTTCCATCCATATTAAGGTATAAATGTTTGAAAAGGAAGCGATGTCTATAAACTTTTTCACTTTAGTTGTCTGTTTAAGGAAGATTGAGTCGAAAGTACGGCATGGGTATCCAACCATGGAACGAGTACATGTTTCGGCTTACCTCCCGATACCCTATTACCCAAGATGAGCCTTTTCGACATGGTTTGTGGTAGAATGGGAGAAGTGGATTCGAATGAATCGTAAAAATGTATACCGATTGGACAGGCATGCGCGCCTGCTATTGGATGAGAGAGGTGAACTCCACTTGCGTTTGCAATGGACCAAAATCGCGCAGACAGCATTGCTGTCTATAGGAATAGCTGCTCTACTGGCTGCCTGCACCGACTCAGGTCAGACCCCGGTGGCAGAACCGCCCCAAGAGCAGGAAGAGATCGTAAATACCGGACAGACGTTAACGGTTGTTCCTCCGGAGAACAGTACGCAGACTGCTGCAGATACGGCGGAATACCAGATCCAGACACGTCTGACCGACTTCCAGCTGCTTAATGACAATGGAGGATTGGCATGGGGTGTTACGAGAAACGCACTGCGTTTGTATTACACTCAGGATCAGGGCGTAACCTGGACGAATATTTCACCTTCGGAGAATGTACAATTTCCGGCCAACCCGCAGTATGGGCAGAGCATTTATTTTGTAGATCGTACTCATGGATGGATTGTTCGTGAAGGAATGGGTGGAACCGACACGATGGTCTTACGCACGAATAACGGGGGAGTAAGCTGGAGCTTGTCCTCCTTGTCCAAGACAGACAAAGTCACAGCCATCTCCTTTGTATCTCCAGAGAAAGGCTGGATTCTGACTACGGTGGATACTTCGATCGGGAAACAGGATAAAAAGCTGTATGTCACCGAGGATGGGGGGATCACCTGGAAGGAGATGTCGTCCAGTGATGAGGATGATAAGCCGGCTTCGACGGAGATTCCGACACGCGGATATACAACTGGCCTGACTTTTTCAGATCCGAAACACGGCTTCTTGACAGCTCTTGAATTTGGAACTCCGAAACTGTATGTTACCACGGATGGCGGAGAAAACTGGAAGACTGGGCCTACATTTTTTGACCGGGATGACTTCAATGGATGTGGCAATTTCAACATTGGTTCACCTCAGTTTTTTGGACGAGAAGCGAAGGGAGCTTGGATGCCTTTATCCTGCTCCAGCGGGGATTATACCAAGTTCCACGGATTCTTCACAGATGACGGCGGTAAGAGTTGGACGTTATCGACATTCGGCCTGAACAAGCAGAAGGGGATCAATCGTAACCTGACTCCCGCTTTCATGAATGCTTCAGAAGGCTGGGTCGTTCAGTCTGGGACAACTTACCAGACCAAGGATTCGGGAAAAAGCTGGAAGGCACTGCCGGGCAGTAAAGTTTTGGACGGTATCCTGGAGGATTATCCGGAGATCGTGAAGCTGCAGATGGTTTCCTCCAAACTGGGCTGGATTCTGGTAGAGAATACGGATACCAAGAGGTCTCTGCTTCTGCAAACCATAGATGGCGGAATTCATTGGAAAGTGCTGTAGATACAAAGGAATATAGATGTTCTAAGAAGGAAACCGGCGGGTTTCTTTTCTTTTTACATACTTTGTGAAATAAATCACAAAAACAAATATTAAATGATGTTATATTGAATTCAAGAAGAGATGGGAGTGATGAAGATGAGAACCAATGAACAAACTCAATTCACGCAGGCGGACGAATTAACAAGATACATGCTTCAATTATGCTACAATTGCGATGATGCCAATCGTTGCACAACCGAAGAAGAAGTGCGGGCCTGCATGGCTCAATACGTGCAGCCAGAAGAACCGGAGGGCGCGGAAGCAACCCGCGGTTTCATGAATTTGATGTACGCCTAACAAGAGGTGCCAATCAAATAACCATACAGAACTGAAATCCTATTGAGTAACGTAATGCCCCCAACTGGGGGCTTTTTATTGCAGAAAACATCAAATTCATGATGTTATAAAATTAAAGAGGTCGTTCGCGCGATTCATGTCTATCGTTCCTTACAATTTGAATCCCGATAACAAGTTCCATAATACTCGCGCATATATATTTACTGGAGACGGGTCAAGACTCTGGCTGTCCTAGGTGTAAGAACGGAGGGGAGAGACATGGGCATTGAATCATCCTGGATGTTTGATTTTTTCGGAACCGTCTTTCCGGTCGTGTTTGTTCTGATTATAGGCATTGTGCTTCTGTCCATGGGGAAAGAAGTATGGAGATGGGGGCGTAACAACGCCGAGCCTCTGCTTACCGTACCTTCGCGGATAACGGGCAGAAGAATGCAGATCAGTCAGTCGCAAGCTGAACCAGGCAGTTCAGCCCGTACACTGTATTACATTACCTTTGAAGTAGAGAGCGGAGATCGGCTCGAATTCAAGGTGAACGGAGAAGAGTACGGACTGTGCTCCGAGGGAGATGAAGGCCGTCTTTCTTTCAAGGGAACGCGGTATATAGGCTTCGAGCGCTACAACCGCCTGTATTCAGAAGGTGTACGCGGATAATCCGGCTGGCTTGCGCCATTGTGGCGTAAGCTTTTTTTAATATTCTTTTTCTTGGACAAGCGTTTCTTAATGGTGGTATCGTGTTTTTATATAAGGAGAGAGTCTTTATAACAATAAGGTTTCTTGATTCGACATATTTCATATGCGCTGACAGAAGCATGTTAATAGAGGAGGAGTTCATTATGTCATTTACAGATCAAGTCGTTGTTGTTACGGGAGCGGCTCAGGGGATCGGACGCAGTGTAGCCGAAGCGTATGCGGTTGCTGGAGCCAAAGTTGTACTAGCCGATTATCAGGAGGCGGAAGGTGCAGCTGCTGCAGCTTCGATTCGCAATGAAGGCGGAGAAGCCATCTTCGTACAGTGTGATGTTCGCAAGGAGCAGGATATTACGAATTTGATCCGTACAACCATCGAAGAATTTAAACAAATCAACATCCTGGTGAACAATGCCGGCGTAGCCAGGTGGAAGTCTCCCTATGAGCTGACCTTGGAGGAATGGGACGATGTGCTCAATACGAATGTAAGAAGCTGCTTTCTCGCAAGCCGTGAAGCGGCCAAACATATGAAACAAAATGAACATGGAGGCTCTATAGTCAATATGGCATCGACACGTGCGTTTATGTCTGAACCTGAGACAGAGGCCTATGCAGCGTCAAAAGGAGCCATTGTGGCCCTGACACATGCGATGGCAGTCTCACTTGGCAAGGACGGCATTCGGGTCAATTGTATCAGTCCGGGATGGATTGAGACAGGCAATGTGGACGAATTGAAGCCGGAAGATCATGAGCAGCATCCTGCAGGACGTGTAGGCATCCCTTCGGATATCTCCCGAGCATGTTTATATTTGTCGGATCCAAGCAATACCTTTGTCACAGGGACCAACCTGATGATTGATGGAGGTATGACGCGAAAAATGATATATGAGGACTAGAACCGGGATTCCCTCGGTCTGTTGTACAAATTGAATGCCATAGAAGCCGTAAGCCCAAGTTAAGCACTTGGGCTTATTTGAAATTTAGAAGTCGGTTGCTATAATGAATGAGATTTTACAACAGAACAGGAATGGAGGGAGTATATGTTCGGGAATTCATCCCGGAAGATCATTGGCCTATTACTGCTGATTGGAGGGATCATAATGACAGGATTTGCTTCGCCTGTGGAGGCAGGTACCGACATACGGGCAGCCTGGGTATGGCAGGCCAAGTCTGTCCAAGATGGTGGAGGAAACGAGCTGCTGGCTAACGCAGCTAAACATAAGATTAACAGACTCTATGTGAACGTGGATATGAATTTATCCAATGAAGTATATCGCACGTTTATCTCCAAAGCCAGCGAGGTAGGTATTGCTGTTGAAGCCCTTGGAGGGGACCCGTCGTGGGCCGTTCAGGGCCGTGAAGCACCGATGCTCCGTTTGGCTGCATGGGTTGCAGAATATAATAGGGGAGCTGCTGCGGAAGAACAGTTTGACGCCATCCATCTGGATATCAAACCCTACGTTCTGCCAGCATGGCAAGAAGATTCAGAGCCACTGGTTCAGTCCTGGGTTGCCAATATGGAATTGTTGCTCGAACAGGTCGAGGCAAATGGTACAATCAACATTAATGTTGATCTGCCTTTTTGGCTGGATTCTTATACGGTTGCTGGTACAAAAACGACAGATGATACGGTTAACCCGCCGTTATCACGCTGGTTCATGGAACAATTCAATCATGTTACTTTACTAGCCTACCGCGATAATGCACAAGGGAATAACGGAATTATACAACTGATTGAACAGGAAATGAATTGGGCCGATGCCAGCGGTGCGTCAGTCACCGTTGGCGTGAATACGAAGCCGATGCCTGGTGAAGAGTTTACGACTTTTGCCGGAAAGGGAGCAGCACAACTGGAGAGTGTCATGACAGAGGTTGCGGAATCATTACGCAATCACGCTTCATATGCAGGCTCTGCCGTGCATGATATCGTGTACTGGGGACAGCTTGAACCGGAAGAACAGCCTGCGCCGGAGAAGCCAACCCTTCAGCCTGAGATTCGTGGAACCTACATCTGGGAGGCTTCCCAGGTAACGAATGATGGCGGCCAACATATTCTTGATTTTGCCACGGCGCAGAATATTAACTTTTTGTATGTCCGGCTTGATCTGGATCAGCCCTATTCAAGTTATCGCAGTTTTGTTAAACGAGCCCAGGCACAAGGGATCGAAATTCATGCCATGGGCGGCCATCCCATCTGGGGAAGATCTGAAAACAGACCACGGATCGAGCGCCTGATCAATTATGTGAAAAATTATAATGCCGAAGTTGAACCGGAAGAACGGTTCAAGGGCATTCACCTGGATATTGAGCCCTACACACTGCCGGAATGGAATTCCGATCGGGATGCACTTTTGACAGAGTGGGCTGCCAATATCGCCTTTTTCCAGGAAGAAACGAAGAAGGACAGCAGTTTGGAGACCAGTGCCGATCTGGCTGTATGGCTGGATAGCTTCCCTTTGCCAGGACAGGACATGTCTGTCAGTGAGTTTATGATCCGCACATTGGACCATGTCTCTCTCATGGCTTTCCGTAACACGGCTGAAGGGTCCAATGGCATTGCAGCAGTAGTCAAACAGGAGATGGAGATTGCCGAACGTTTGGGCAAGCCGCTGCTGATTTCCGTAGAAATGAAAGAGAACCACGAAGGCGCCCATATTTCATTTTACGATGCGGGTGCTGCCGAGATGGAACGTCAGCTTGCGAAGCTGCCTGATCTACTGAAGGAATATGAAGCGTACCAAGGTAACATGGTACATGCTTACGATTACTGGATTAATGCCAAGCCTTAATTAGGCTGGTTATATAGGAAATGTTTTGTCTCGGGACTTCACATGGGGTGAGGTTCCGAGTTTTTTTGTGAAAAAAAAGACGGAATCGTGTCACCGAATAGGCTCCTGCACAATACGATGTACGGTGATGAAGAGCTGAAGCAAGGGAGGAAACAGAACATGGCTGTTATTAAAGCCAACTCGGAAGACGTCAGACTGCTGGCAAGGCTGATGAGGGCAGAGGCTGAAGGTGACGGCGTACAGGGCATGCTGCTTGTAGGTAATGTAGGTGTGAACCGGGTACTGGTGGACTGTCTGGATTTTGGGGATATTCGTGACATTAACCGCATGGTATTCCAGAATCCCGGTGGGTTCGAATCGACTCAAAAAGGCTACTTCTATCAGCGGGCAAGACAATCCGAAATTCGTTTGGCACAACGTGTAATTAATGGAGAACGGATCTGGCCGGCCAGCAATGCCCTGTGGTTTTTCAGACCTGTGGGTGACTGTCCTGCAACCTGGTATAACCAGCAAAATACGGGCCGTTTCAAAGCACACTGTTTCTTCAGTCCGACAGGTGAAGATTGTCCGGAAGTTTACTAAATTTTGGGAGGAATTACAATGATTAATCAACCATATCAACCAACAACACAGGCACTGGGTCAACAAGCCAACTCGCAAGTTCAAGGAACATCCTATAAAATCGGTAACGGCATGCCTTCGATGTCGCCAACACCTGGCATGGTTTCTCCAAGCATGGTGTCACCGAGTTCCACAAGCGTGCCACCGCTTGTATCCAGCGGAAGCCCAATGACACCAACAGGTGGAGTCGTGACTACGACTGCTCCGCAGTTTGAACAATCATACATCGAAAACATTCTGCGTCTGAATCTCGGTAAATTTGGTACGTTCTACATGACATACGAAGGTAACAAAGAATGGAATGCACGCATTTTCCAAGGAGTCATTGAAGCTGCAGGACGTGATCATATCATTATCAGCGATCCGAAAACAGGAAGACGTATTATGCTGTTAATGGTTAACTTTGATTATGCTACGTTTGATGAGCCATTGTTGTACCAATATCCGGGCGTCATTGGAAACTTCCCTCAAGCTCCAAGCAGATTCTAATTCGTAAGGTAGCGGGGTCATACTTTCATATAAATACAAATCAGGCTGTCCCGCATGTGGAATCGCATCCACAAGCGGGACCGTTTTTTTAGTTATAATAGAGATTGTAGTAACCTTTACTCGCAATCATGGCACTTATACATATACAGGCTGAGCACGACGCTTACAGAGAGGAGTTTACATCATTGAATGAGTGGATTGAGGGAGCCATCCGGGGCGAACCTGAGGCTTATGAGCAGCTAATGAAACAGTTCCGCGGAATGGCGCTTGCTGTAGCCTATCACAAACTGGAGGATGCTTTCTGGGCTGAAGATATCGTACAGGAGGCGTTCACGGAAGCATTTGCTAATCTGTCGAAGCTGGAGAATGCGGAAGCCTTCCCAGGATGGTTCAAAGTGATCGTTGAAAGGCAGTGCTATCGTTGGTTAAGGCGCAAACAGCACAGCACTTCCCCTGTACAGGATTTACTGTACAATGTGGATTCGAGCGATGAGGGAGATAATCCCGAACAACTTGTTTTGCAAAAGGAAAGGTATCGCATTCTTCGCGATTCGATATCCAGTCTGCCGTCATCCATGCGGCATGTGGTGGACATGTTCTATTTTCAGGGATATTCGCTGAAGGAAATATCTGATTTCCTCAGCGTGTCTGTTCCAGCACTGAAGAAAAGGCTGTTCGATGCCAGGGCGAAGCTCAGGCGTACATTACCGGTTGCGGACGTTATTACCGTATTTAATGAACTTTATGAAGGGGGCAAAGGCATGCTGCATATTACGAATGGAGACCATGCCGCAGATCGTTTGCGGCGCAGCGGGATCGAAGGAGAGGTTATCGTCTGGCGAGAACTTTACACATTTGGTCCTGTAGCCAAAGATATGGGGAACGAGATGGAGAGAAGCAAGCGCGCAGCCTATCTGGAACAGCAGCTAGGAATTCCCCAGACAGAATATCTGCAAATCGCGGAGCTGGAGCGAAAGCTGCATGCGTTCCATCAGTACAAGGAGATTGTACTTTGGTTTGAATATGATCTCTATGATCAGGCGATGTTATCCTTTCTGTTGCATTATTTTAATGGTCAATCGCTTGGGGATACCAAGCTGAATCTATTATGTATCGATGCTTATCCGGAAATCGAGGTCTTTCGGGGACTGGGCCAGCTTACACCCGGACAAATCGGACGTTTGTCAGGCACCTGGCATGTGATGGGAGCTGAGGAGATTCAAGCGGGAAGTCAGTTCTGGCAAGCATACACCTCTTCCGATATTCAGGATCACATGGATTATTTACAACAAAACGGTACGGTTCTCCCATTTGCGCATGCTGCCTTCGAGGCTCACTTGTCCCGTCTGCCTTCACAATCGAATGGTCTGACTTCAATTGAACAAGCGACATTGGAAGCTGTGAATCAAGGTGTCGACCATCCATATTCGCTTTTTAAACATGTGAGTGAGCGGCTCCATGTTTTGGGGATGGGTGATTTGGAATATTGGGCACATCTAAGAAGAATGACCAAGGAGCCCTATCCTTTATTACTACTTAGCGGAGTAGAGACGTTTCCTGATTTTACACAGCACAATGAAAACTTCCGTAATGCCGTATTGTCTCTGACCGATCTCGGTATCCAGGTATTGTCTGAGGAAGCGGATTGGGCAGAATTACGAAGAGACGAAATGTGGATTGGAGGTTTGTGGAACGCACAAGGTGAAAAACCGCATTGGCGTTGGGATCGGACGTCTCATTTCCCTGTCGAAATGAGCACATAACGTCCTTAACTTAGCGCAGAACCATCAAAGAGTATTCCCCAAATTTGGATATCAACGGGGAATACTCTTTTTCGTTTCGCATTTTTGCTTGCATTCGCTTCAGACATCACCACCTCCTATAAGATAAAAAATCAATAACCCGCTTGAGAATTATTCAGCTACTCAGTTAGCAAATGTAAATAAGACGGCGCATTCGCTACCTTTGTAAAGTATTTAGCTGGTTAGCATCATTTCGTTGTCATAGGACACGGATTGACTGTGTAGTTTAGAGTTATATAATAAAAGAAGCATATCCTTTTTATTCGACACAATCCAGAAGGAGGTGGAAGCATTGGGAAGTTGAACCTGCATATGAGCGGCAGAATGGCTAATATCCTACATTTTCGAAGGAGGTGGACCTATTTGCCGAAGAATGACGGCGAATAGGATGACAATTTGAGTGACCCCTTACCGAGTATATTAAATTTATTTTTAATTGCTTTGCTTGTACTGATGAACGGTTTTTTTGTCTCGGCAGAATTCGCGATGGTAAAAGTTCGCGGCAGCCGAATTGAGGCTTTGGTGGAAGCAGGCAACAAAAGAGCCATCTATGCTTCCAATATTGTACGTAACCTGGATGCCTATCTGTCTGCGTGCCAATTGGGCATAACGCTGGCTTCACTGGGACTCGGCTGGCTCGGAGAGCCTGCCATTGCACATTTGCTTGAGCCCATGTTTACCGCGTTTGGACTCGGCCCGGTATATGTACACGGAATTTCAATTGTGATTGCATTTGTTATTATTACGATTTTGCATATTGTACTCGGGGAACTTGCTCCCAAGACGATGGCAATCCGCAAATCGGAGACGGTCACGTTATGGTCTGCGGTACTGCTTACGTTCTTTTACAAATTGATGTATCCCTTTATCTGGGCTTTGAATGGTATGGCGAACAGCCTGCTGAGATTGTTTCGAATGGCACCTGCTTCGGAGCATGACTCGGCACATAGTGAAGATGAAATACGCATTCTGATGAAAGAAAGCAATAAGAGCGGTTTAATTGACAATACTGAATTGGCGCTTGTTGATAATATATTTGATTTTACGGCAACATCCGCCCGTGAAATTATGATTCCGCGGACGGAAATGATCTGTCTGAATGCCAATCAGTCCATGCTTGAAAATCTGGAAATCGCCAGTGAAAGCATGCGAACCCGCTATCCAGTCTATAACGGTGACAAGGATCACATTATCGGCTTTATTCACATCAAGGATCTGATGCGGTCTCAGCTCACAGACACTATTTCTGTAATCCGACCTATTCTTGCCGTACCGGAATCGACGCCGATCAGTGATCTGCTGAAGCGTATGCAGCGCAGCAAGACACAGATTGCCATTCTGATTGATGAGTACGGAGGAACTTCAGGAATGGTAACGCTGGAGGATATTATGGAAGAGATCGTTGGCGAGATCCAGGATGAGTTTGATCAGGAGCGTCCTGCCATTGAGAAAGTGGATGAAATGGAATACTCCATTGATGGCATGATGCTGATTGAAGAAGTCAGTGAGCGATTCGAACTGGACATGGATCGGAGCGACTATGATACGATTGGTGGCTGGCTGTACTCCAGAGTGGAGACGATCCCGCCTGAAGTCGGTCAATCCGTGGAATATGGAGGATATGTATTCGTCATTCAGGAGACGGAGCATAAGCGGATTTCACGGGTAAATGTAATTAAGCTGGAAATGTTAGTGGAGGAAGAAGGGGCTTGAACCAAGCCGCTTATTCGAATAATTTCAATAAAGCAGTCTAGAGATGTGAATCATTTCTAGGCTGCTTTTTTATGCTTTTCACGTTTCTCAATTATGGATGAGGCGCATGGATTACGAGATTGGCATAACGGGATTCGGTGACGAAAGCGCTCTGAATGCCAATCCGTTTAAAAGTGACGTAAACTTGCTCCCCTGTAGCAAGATCATACTGGGAAGATTGAAGCCATGGAGAACTTTGCTTCTAACGGACTTGACAAGAAATAAGGAAATCCGCATATTTAACATAGATACTTTATAAAGTTAATTTATTAATAAAGGGATAATTACATCAAGAGAGGAGTTACCATGATGGCAACCTCGTTTCACAACGTAATCTATCTGACTTTAATAAGTCTATGGCTTCCGGAGCTATTTAGCGCTGAAACAGTCAATCGTTTACTCCTCCAATCTCAGAAAGTGGGGAGGTGAGAAGATGGCATATATTATATTAGCCGCGATCATCTGGGCTGGAGCTTATGCTTGTTTAACTATCTCGAAACAGTCTATTGAAGTGGAGTCGATTCGCTCATTTGATGATTTGTTTGAGTGAAGTTGTAGGGGTTCAGATAAATAATTTGACATGGAACCAGTTTCATGAAAAAAACGTCAATTGAATGGGAGTTGAAAACATGACTGAGGAAGAACGGATATTGAATGGGATTTTATTCAGTCCCAGCCATCCGGAACTAAAGGCCATTAAACTTCGTTCGCATAACTTAAGCCATCAATACAGCCAGATGTTCGAGGATCAGGCAGAGGAACGTGAGGCGATTCTGACGCAGATCCTCGGTCGCAAAGGGGAGTCCTGCTTCATTCAAGGTCCTGTGTTCTTTCATTATGGGGTACACACAGAGATTGGTAATCATTTTTTTGCGAACTATAACTTAACTGTGCAGGACGATGCCAAGGTGACCATTGGAGACCATACCAGTTTTGGACCTAATGTAACTATTGTTACTCCCATTCACCCGTTTATCGCCTCCGAACGCCGGCAAATGCTTGATCAGAACGGTGATTCGAAGTCTCTATGTTACGCCAAACCCGTAACGATTGGAAACGATGTATGGCTATCCGCTAATGTAACCGTATGCGGAGGAGTTACCATCGGAGATCGCTGTGTAATCGGTGCCGGTAGTGTGGTGACCCAGGACATTCCGGCAGACTCCTTCGCAGCAGGTGTCCCCTGTAGAGTCATTCGCCAAATTACGGAGGCAGACAGTATGCGTTATAAACCGGAAGTTCTGGCGGATTGCCGTGTGATCGAATAGAAATTCATTATTAAGGGAGCCAGTGCTTGTCCTGATCCGGATAAGAACTGGCTCCCTTTGCTGACCATGGCTTCTTCTGGGAACCCCGAACCATCATCCTTGACCCACGAATCCTTTCCATGTTAAGTTTTTTGTATCTGAAATTTGAAACCAAACGATTTTAAAGGGGGATAGAGTTATGACTGAATTAGAGGTTGTAGATGTTTATGTGAACCTGTCACTGGATATGAACGTTGGCATGGTTCACCAAATCATGAATCGGAATTCGGAGCTTTATCCATTTACGCATCGATTTACCTCGCGTTAAGCTTCGAGTGCTTGGATTAATCCAAGATCGGATAAAATAAGGGAATCATGTCATGGTCATAACCTCATTTATTTAGCATCTGAATATAAATGAAAAGGATGATCCCTTATGTCAATTATAAACGTATCAAACCTGACTTTTGCCTATGATGGCAGCTACGATAATATTTTCGAAAATGTGAGTTTTCAATTGGACTCCGACTGGAAATTAGGATTTACCGGAAGAAACGGGAGAGGGAAAACGACTTTCCTTAACCTCTTGCTTGGTAAATATGAATACAGTGGTACCATCTCGGCTAATGTTGATTTTGAGTACTTTCCTTTCCCTGTTGAAAATAAAGACTCGATGACTCTTGATGTGATTAGTGATGTATATCCAGACTATCAGCATTGGGAACTGGTGCGGGAGCTTAACCTTCTTAAGGTTTCCGAAGATGTTTTGTATCGACCATTTGATTCCCTATCCAATGGAGAGCAAACGAAAGTCATGCTGGCTGCCTTGTTCATGAAGGAAAATCAATTTCTGCTCATTGATGAGCCTACCAATCATCTTGACATGCATGCGAGAAAGCTCGTCAGTAGTTACCTAAGCAGAAAAAGTGGTTTTATCCTGGTTTCGCACGATAGATCCTTCCTGGATCACAGCGTAGACCATATCCTTTCGATTAACAAAACGAACATCGAAATTCAAAAAGGCAACTTTTCCGCCTGGTGGGAGAACAAGAAGAGACAAGATCAGTATGAACTTGCAAGCAATGAGAAGCTAAAAAAGGACATCAAACGTTTATCTGACTCAGCCAAACGGACTGGTGGGTGGTCACATGAAGTTGAAAAGTCCAAAAACGGTACTCGAAACTCCGGCTCAAAGGTGGATAAAGGTTACATTGGCCATAAGGCTGCCAAAATGATGAAACGTTCCAAAAACATTGAACAACGGCAGCAATCTGCCATTCAGGAAAAGTCCAAACTCCTCAAAAATATTGAAAGTGCAGAACGGCTGCAGATTCATCAGTTGGATTTTCACAAAAATGAAATTGTTCAATTGGAAAATGTGTCGATTGCATATGGCTCAAATACAGTTTGTAAAGATATTAATTTTACGGTTGAAAGAGGAGACCGTATCGCTCTTTACGGTAAAAATGGTTCTGGTAAATCAAGCATTCTTAAATTGATTTGCGGCGAGGATATTGCTTATACAGGTCATCTTCGCAAGGATCCTCAGGTTAAAATATCGTATGTGTCACAAGATACATCTGGTCTTGCTGGAAGCTTATCAGAGTATGCGATTACAAAGGGTATTGATGAGAGCCTCTTCAAATCGATATTGCGGAAACTGGATTTCTCAAGACTGCAGCTGGATAAGGATATTTCAACGTTTAGTGCCGGACAAAAAAAGAAAGTACTGATTGCGAAAAGCCTCAGTGAGGAAGCACATTTGCATGTTTGGGATGAACCGCTCAACTTTGTTGATGTCATTTCCCGCATGCAGATTGAAGACTTGCTGCTTGAGCACTCGCCAACCCTTCTTTTTGTGGAACATGACAGTGAATTTTGCTCGAATATTGCCACGAGTATTATTGAGTTATGAATAGAGCAGATGTGACACTTTAAAGGCTATACGACATGGAAAATATTTAGGTTTCACTCCCGCTACAGATTCAACAGTAAGAAGACGCTACCGACACGAAGGTCGGAGCGTCTTTTTTTATTTTTGAAACCTATGAGCCACTCCGTCCGTTTATACCTTACACCAAATCAAATAGGACATTGGAGGAGGAATGAATATGTTGAAAATGAGGCTGTCATCCATTCTGAAAATTACCCTTGTTGCTGCATTATCGGTGCCTGGAATCTTATCCATCCCCGTAAGCAGCACAGCCGCAGCTAGTCCAAACATCGTATCTGGTGCACTCACCGCACCGCCGCCGCCGGAGGAGCCAAGTTTTCACTCGCTAGCAGCACTGAAGTATATATATCAGGCTGCAGGAACCGTTTCACCAGGAGGTGGGCTGACAGCAAACGTAAATACATCAACAACCACCTACAAGGAAATGAAATCCCTTCAGGTTGAATACCGGCTGGAACGCTGGACGGGCTCAAATTGGGTGACGTATCGGTCAGGTACCAAAAGTAAAACACAAACACAATCCCTGACGGCACAGTCGACCTGGACGGTGATCACAGGTTATTACTACCGGGTCGTTAGCACACATACTGCCAATGACGGAACGAATTCTGAGAATACAATCCATATTTCAAATAATGTATTATTTTGATTCATTGTCTCGTGCTGCCAGGGAATTTTTGTTCCTGCAGGTCATTGGCAATGGCGATCATTTCTTCCTGCGTGACCGTTCCAAACAAGCTCATGTTGACCGAACCCATCATCCACTGAAAGGTATTATAGGGCGGGCCGATGGATACAAAAGCATCACTACCGTCAGCTAATTTGACTACACTGGTTTCACGAAGCATGGTTCCTTCGATGACCTGCCCAGGCTTAACATAGTAATAGTCAAATTGAATAATTTCTTCTTCACCATTGACGCTCTCACCCGTGTAGCGGACTCTCATACGATCGGATTTATAATAGTCATCTGAATCAATCGGAATTTCAGGATTCACGATCAGTTCAAATTTTACCTCTTTAAAACGCTCGGGTATAGCTCTCGACAACAAAAAGTCACCATTGAATCCCGAGCGGGCGATTTCTTCCGTTACGACTATATCATCAAATAAAATGTCTTTCTCCACGGGTTGTTTTCGCAACGCCTCGGCCTCCTCGCCAGTTGCAATTATAGGAGCTTCGTTAATTCCGGGTTCAGGCGGTGGGAGTGTTTTGGCGGTAGAAGGATCTGCGCCGAGCTTTGTGGTGCGATCTTCAATAACGATGGATTTCATACCATTGCCCCAATCCTTGATGGACTGAACAAAAGGGGACACGGCCTGCGTTCCGGATGGCAGACTGAAAATGACGCCACCGATCGTTAGGGAGGCAGCTACCACAACGGACAATTTCAAAGTGCGCATTCTTTTCTTTCTAACGGCTATCCGGGTAATTTCCTTCTGAACACGGAGCCAGGATTGTTGCATCTGCTGGGAGTCGGGAGCGGGGGGAGCAGAGACAGCCTGATGGAAAGCTTCATCAAACGCCAGATCAAAGGCGGCATCAAAATACTCTTCTTCTTGCTCTGTATTAAAGTGCTCAATATGTCTATCTGACTTGCCTTTGCTCAATGGTCCCACCCCATTCCTTATGTAATTGCTTCTTGATACTGCCTCGGGCCCTGAACAAACGTTGTTTCACAATTTCTTCCGAAGTTTCAAGCAGCTCAGCCATTTCCCGATAGGACAGACCTTCTTTCCAGCGCAGCTCTATTAATACCCGGTATTCCGGTTTAAGTTGCTCTAGATAGAACTCAATAGATTCCTGCATCATTTGCGTCTCCACGGTGCTCTCTACGGAAGCTGCTGTCTGATTGATCGTCTCCATATCTATAAAAACACTATCCGTATCCAGTTGGTTACGGTTATTTTTATTTTTTCTCAGATAATTAATGGCGGTATTCCGGGTGACGACCTTGAGCCAGGCTTTCAGTTTGACTTCGTTCTCGAAGGAAGGTTTGTTTTTAATAATTTTAATGAATGCTTCCTGGATAATGTCTTCTGCTGCAGCACGTTCCTTGATGATATAAACGATGAGGCCATGAACCATATTATAGTATTCGTAATACACTTCTTCCTGAAGTGTGGGGCTCAAATTATGGAAATCTGAGGCCAAGAGTAATTGGAGCCGATTGGCCATGATGTTCTCCTTTCTGGTGAACAATCCACAAACATTGGTATCATTTCATTTTACAACATTATATGGAAACGATACAATGGGAGGTTGCACAGGCAGCGGTAGAAAGGTTTACTCAGATCGCAAAAAGACTGCCCGCCAAACCACTCATTTGGGTTTAGCAAAGCAGTCCAAGAACAAACAATATGGAATGTTATGGAGTTAGAAAATGCTTAAAATGCCCAATCCCCATTCAGGAAAACGGCTTCCCGTTCTCCGCTTGCTGTAATCCCGTAAATGTTCGTTTCCGGAGAACCCATCATGAAATCTACATGCGTGATGCTGGAGTTCATGCCACGAGCAGCAAGTTCTTCGGACGACATGGTTTTACCGCCTTCGATATTGAACGCATAGGAACTGCCGATCGCCAGATGACATGAAGCATTCTCATCATACAACGTGGTGTAATATAGAATGCCGCTCTCGGAAATCGGAGAATGGAAGGGCACAAGCGCAACTTCGCCGAGATAGTGGGATCCCTCATCCATGCTGATTAATCTTTCCAGCGTATCTTGGCCCTCTTCCGCATGAAAATCGACGATACGGCCATTCTCAAAGGTGAGAGAGAAGCGATCAATGATACTGCCGCCATAACTAAGCGGTTTGGTGCTGGACACTTTACCGTTGACGCCATGTTTGCTGGGAGCCGTGAACACTTCCTCTGTCGGAATATTGGCGACGAAGCGAGTCCCTTGTTCGTTCACGCTGCCCGCTTGAGCCCATATATGACCTTCAGGAAGTTCGACCGTCAGATCTGTTCCAGGGGAGATAAAATGCAATGCTTTATACTTTTTGCTGTTTAGGGCAACCGCTTTATGTTCTAACCGATCAATATGTTGTTCCCAAGCTTCAACAGGATCATCCAAATCTGCTCTGACGGCGGCAAAAATGGCTTCCCAAAGCTGTTTTATCTGCTCCGTGGCAGGTAGGTCGGGGAACACTTTTGCTGCCCAGTCCGGGGAAGGGCAGGCTACACCTGTCCAGCTCATTTTGTCAGCCTGCTGATACTGTCTGTATTTGGCCATGGCTTGTCCGTATGTACGCTGGTGAGTCGAGATTCGTTCAGGATCAATCCCTTTGAGCAGATCCGGACTTGAAGAGAGTACGGTCAAAAAGGCAGCATTATTCGCTGCCAGCTCTTCAAGCTCCGCAGCATGCCACTTCGGCTGCTCCTGAAAGGATTCCAGCGGAGCCATTTGAAACCTGAGCCGATTGACGGTTTCATCGCCGTATTTTACGATAACTTGTTTGGCACCGGCTTCGTAGGCTTTACGAACGAGCAGTCGTACAAATTCAGCCGTATCAATCATAGCGCTGATGACCAGGATTTGACCGGGTTGAACGTTGGCCCCCACCTTGACAGCAAGCTCGGCATAACGGTCCAATTTTTGTTCAAAACTTAACATGGTCGTGACCTCCATATCTATCAATTTACCTGCTTACGCAGGAAAAGAGAGGAGAAATCTCCTCTCTTCATGTAGCGAAAAATTAAAATGCCCAGTTGCCTTGCAAGAAGATCGGTTCTTCTTTTCCTTCAGAAGTGACACCGTGAATGTTCATGTCTGCAGACCCAACCATGAAATCCACATGGGTAAGGCTCGAGTTCAAACCATTATCGATCAATTCTTGCTTCGACATCGTTTTACCGCCTTCCAGACAGAACGCATAGGCATTACCGATTGCCAAGTGGTTGGATGCATTCTCATCGAAGAGGGTGTTATAGAACAGAATGTTCGTATCGGAAATCGGTGATTTATGGGGAACAAGAGCTACCTCACCAAGATAGTGCGCACCTTCATCCATTTCGATCAGGTTTTGCAGGGCATCATGTCCCTGTTCAGCAGTGAAATCAACAATGCGGCCATTCTCGAACGTAAGAGAGAAACCATCGATCAGATTACCTCCGTAGCTCAGTGGCTTGGTGCTGCGCACAGTGCCGTTAACACCTGTTTTCAGTGGAGCTGTAAATACTTCCTCCGTTGGCATGTTGGCGATGAAGACATGACCCTGTTCATTCACGCTGCCACCGGAAACCCAGATGTGTCCTTCAGGAAGCTCGATGGTCAGATCTGTCCCAGGGGCAGTATAGTGCAGTTTTTTATATTTTTTCGTATTGAGCAGATCGGCACGGGAATCCAGGTTTTGCAAATGTGTTTTCCATTCGGAAACGGCATCCTGCTCTCCAATGCGAACGGTTTTGAAAATAACATCCCACAGCTTATCCATTTGCTGCTCCGCAGGCAGATCCGGGAATACTTTGGCAGCCCATTCCGGCGAAGGCACTGCAACGATGGACCAGCTGAATTTATCAGCCATCTGATAAGCACGATATTTCTCCAGTGCTTTACCGCGCACTTTTTGGCTGGTCACGATACGTTCTTGAGCCACACCATTCAGGAGATCAGGGTTCTCCGCGATGACATGAAGGATGGCCGCACCTTCTTCAACGAGTTCAGTCATTTCGCCCGCAAACCATTTTGGTTCGATCGAGAATGCCTCATCCGGTGCGAGATCATAGTGAAGACGTGTTACGGTTTCATCACTCCAGTTTACTTTGACCAGCTTGGCACCCGTTTCATAGGCAGCCTTCACGATCTTGCGTACAAAATGTGCTGCAGTGATTGGTGCATTTACAACGAGTGTTTGTCCAGGATGGACGTTTACTCCCACTTTGACAGCTAGTTCCGCGTACTGCTGTAGATGAAGCTCAAAATTATTATTCATGCTATATTCTCCTCCTGTATATAAGGTTTTCGTAGCTCGTTCACTGGAACACGAAGCCCTCATTTCATGTATGTAAGGATACTCCCGAGGGCCTTCATTTGAATATGGTATACGTTGCTACGTTATATATTGTACAATTAACCAATAATAATTACCAAACTAGGTTTACCATAATTGTTGTAGACCTGTTACAGATGAGAGATTAAAGGAGTGTATGTTGGTGAATATCGAAATTATTCGTGCCGAGATGCGTCGGGAAGACGAGAAATCCTATATTGGAACAACCGTTTTTCGTGCAGAAGGGGAAAAGTCCATTTATGAGGTAACGTTCATGAGCAAAAACGGAAAAGACTGGGATTACAGCCTCCATTTCACGGAGCAATCCGGTGATGAAGAAGAACTTCTTCGGATGGACGAGCTGCTCGAAAACGACGATGATGTATACGACAAGCTGCTTGACGCGGCTTTGGATGCCTTCCCTGCATAATCAGAACAGAGGTAGTTGTTCTATTATGTGAATAAACAGACTATACTAGACGGTGTGTGCCCAAACGGGTATGCATCGTCTATTTTTATGAGATGAGGGAATAGATATGCCAAAAAGGGGCAGTCTATGGATGGCAAACAGAGGGACAATCGCCTGAATGGGAGGTAACCGTGGATGACATCTGACAATCTGATCACAGCAGGAATGACGGGGCTTGAAGAAGTCGCGCACGATATCCTCAGTCTGCGTACATTATTTGTTAATGTAGTATTCATCGGTGAACCGGGAAGCAGGAACTGGATTCTAGTGGATACCGGTATGGCGGGATTTACGGATCATATCGTGCGGATCGCAGCAGAACGGTTTCAGGGACCGCCGTCCGCCATCATATTGACACACGGTCATTTCGACCATGTGGGTACTGTGATTGAGCTTGAACAGTTCTGGGGTGTGCCTGTCTTCGCTCATTCACTAGAATTGCCTTATTTAACAGGCTTAAAAGATTATCCACCAGCTGATCCCTCCGTAGGTGGCGGGCTGATGGCGAGATTGTCTTTTGCCTATCCCAATGAAGCAATCAACCTGGATGATCGGATTTTTAGCCTGCCGGGAGATCATACGGTACCTGGAATGCCTGGCTGGCAATGGATCCACACTCCAGGGCATACACCGGGTCATGTGTCGCTCATTCGCGAGGAGGACCGTTTTCTGATTGCAGGTGATGCCATCATTTCGGTTAAACAGGAATCGCTATGGAGTGTGCTGCTGCAGGATGAACAGATGCATGGCCCGCCTGCATACTTTACGACAGACTGGGACGAGGCACATCGATCCGTTCATGTGATCAGGAACTTGGAGCCACGAGTAGTGGTCACGGGGCATGGGCATTCACTGACAGGTGATTTTTTGCGTGATTCGCTTGAGCAGCTTGATCTGGATTTTGAACAGGATGCTGTGCCGGATCACGGCAAATATGTCGATTAAACGAAATGGAATTGTCATACAGAGGACAGCCGCGGGCAGCGCAGCTGTCTTTTTTGTCGTCAGATGATGAGAATGTTCTATATCACAGATTGGTATTTTGTGCCCAGTCATGATATATTCGAGCCGTATAATATAACCCTAGTATGCAGGAGGTACATATAACAATGACACAGCAGAATTCAGCGTATGAGGAGCAATTTGGCGGAATTCCGGCGGTATGGCTTCGCTTTAATCAATTTGAGGCGGCTATCATTCCAAGCGTGGGTGCCAATCTGGTTGCGTTTCGTGATACTGAACGCGGTCATCGCTATCTTCGTGAACCGGATTTGAATAATATGGATGCGTTCAAGGCTGCCCCGGCCGTATATGGCATTCCCGTTTTGTCTCCACCGAATCGGTATGAGGATGGCCGTTTTCCTTGGAATGGCGAGATCTATCAATTACCTGTAAATGAACCTGCTACGGGTAATCATTTGCACGGATTTTTGCACGAGGCGGATTGGAAGGTAGAGGGATACGGAACGACTGAACTGGAGAGTTATATCCTGCTCAGCCAAGAAATTAAAGAAGGACACCTTTTCCATCAATATTTGCCTTTCACGTTTACGGTAACCCTTCGATACTCTCTTGACAGCACCGGACTCCAGCAGCAGCTGAAGGTTCGCAATAACGGCAAAGAGCGCATGCCGAATTTGTTTGCGTTCCATACAGCCATTAATGTCGCCTTTGTACCAGACAGTGATGTATCGGACTACACCACCAAAATCACTATTGGTCAGCGTCGTGAACTGAACGAACGTTCTTTGCCTACCGGCCAATTTCAACCGCTTTCACCGAATGAGGAGAAGTTAAAGGCAGAGGGTGTCAGCCCATTCTTCGAATCCATGGATAATCACTATACAGCGGAACCACAGAATGGTCGAAATTACATGGAGCTCACGAACCAACGTACAGGGGATAAGTTCGTTTATGATGTTGGAGCTTCGTACAAACACTGGATGATCTGGAACAACAACACCGAAGGCGGATTCTTCTGTCCTGAACCCCAGATGAACCTGGTTAATGCTCCGAATGTGCAAGGTCTACCTGCCGAAGAAATCGGATTAATTGGACTTGAGCCTGGTGAGATCTTTGAACAAGCCAGTCGTTTGTATCCAATCTACTCGTAATCTCGTGAATCCATAATCGATGCATGTTTTGAGGTGCGCTTACAATTTTGTCGAAAAGGTGAAAACCTGAAGGACAATCATGTATAATATGACGAGATAACTAAACTTTCGAGAGACTTAAATCATCTTTTTGGAGGAGGAAAATCAAGTGGAATACCGCATTGAAAGAGATACGCTCGGAGAGATGAAAGTACCAGCAGACAGGTTGTGGGGGGCCCAGACGCAGCGCAGCAAGGAAAACTTCCCGATTGGTCGCGAGCATATGCCGATGGAAGTCATCCGTGCACTTGCCATTTTGAAAAAGAGTGCGGCAGCGAGCAACCATAAACTTGGCAAGCTGTCTGCCGCCAAATCGGATGCGATTGCTTATGCAGCGGACGAGATCATCGCCGGACGGATCGACGATCATTTCCCGCTCGTAGTATGGCAGACCGGAAGCGGCACGCAATCCAATATGAACGTGAATGAAGTCATCGCTAATTTGGGTAACCAGCTTCTTGAGCAGAAGGGCAAGGAAGAACGTTTGCACCCGAATGACGATGTAAACATGTCTCAGAGTTCGAATGATACGTTCCCGACTGCTCTGCACGTTGCAGGTGTGCTTGCTGTCGAAGACCAGCTCTTGCCGGCGATTGCTGTACTCAAATCTACCTTTGCAGACAAGTCCCAAGCCTTCAAGGATATTATCAAAATTGGACGTACCCATCTGCAGGATGCTACCCCAATTACATTGGGACAGGAAATCAGCGGCTGGGAAGCCATGCTGGACAAGAGTGAGCGCATGATTCGCGACAGTGTTCAGTATATGAAGGAACTGGCGATTGGTGGTACGGCAGTGGGAACGGGAATCAATGCTCATCCTGACTTTGGCGATTATACAGCCAAGGAGATCGGCAAACATACAGGTAAGGATTTTGTATCGGCACCGAACAAATTTCATGCACTGACAAGTCATGATGAGGTCGTTTACGCTCATGGCGCTGTTAAAGCGCTTGCAGCTGATCTGATGAAGATTGCAAATGACGTTCGCTGGCTTGCAAGTGGTCCGCGCAGTGGTCTCGGAGAGATCCGTATTCCAGAGAACGAACCGGGCAGTTCCATCATGCCAGGTAAAGTGAATCCAACCCAGAGTGAAGCGCTGACGATGGTGGTGACACAAGTGATGGGGAACGATGCGGCGATCGGATTCGCAGCAAGTCAGGGTAACTTTGAACTAAATGTATTCAAACCGGTCATTATTTATAATTTCCTGCAATCTGTACAACTGCTTGCGGACTCCATCATTGCCTTTAATGATAAATGTGCAGTGGGGATTGAGCCTAATCTGGGTCAAATTGAACATAACCTGAACAACTCGCTTATGTTGGTTACTGCTCTTAATCCGCACATCGGTTACGAGAATGCAGCCAAAATTGCGAAGCTGGCCCATAAGGAAGGATTGTCGCTGAAAGAGGCTGCTCTGCAGACAGGACTGCTTACCGAAGAGCAGTTTGATCAGTATGTGGATCCAGCGAAGATGATTGCTCCAAAAGCTTAAGCTTTTTATAGTTAAAAACGCTAGTGCCAGAAACGACCTGCATATGCAGGTCGTTTTTTTGAGATAAGATTGTGTACTAAACCTTCAGCCTGTAATCTGAATTTGATACAGCTTTCAACTTCAGAACATTCAGACCGGCCGAATTAGATTGAAATTGCGTATAACCCCCAGAATGACAGCTTTCAAATATGCCAATTCAAAATATGCGGTGAATGGATATAATACTTGTCAGACTTCATGTATCCATATAAACTACATATGCAGATCTAAATTTTTGTGCGGTGAATTGTTGATTTTATTGGAGGTTTCCGCGTTGTCGAAGAAGAGAAGGTTTACGATACGCTCCAAAATTTTGTTGGGCTATCTTGTGGTTGTCCTGTTATTCGGAGCTGCCTTGCTGGTTTTATCGGCTCAGATTAACGAATTACAAAAAGAAAACGATTTTATAAGCCATCATGACCTGGAAGTGCATAACCTGACCAACGCCATTGAGAAGGATGTACTTGATATGGAGACCGGACAGCGAGGATTCATGCTTACAGGAAAAGACAGCTACCTGGAGCCTTACAATCAAGCACTATCGGAGTGGAATTCGAATTATGACCAATTGTACGGGCTCATCAGTGATAATCCCTCCCAGCAACAGAGTTTGCAGACGATAAAAACGCATATTGTACGCTGGATCGAGATTGCAGGAGAACCTTCCATTGAATTGAAAAAACAAGGTGATCAGGAGCAAGTGGTTGCATTTTTCCAATCCGATCCCGGTAAAAACGAAATCGATTTACTTCGTGCCCAACTTACAAGCTTTCGTAGTACAGAGGCTGCTTTGACCGAAGCGCGAGTAAGCAGTCTTGCAGAACGTAGCTCCACTCTGCTCACTATCATGTACACATTATGGGCCGCTATTGCCGCATTTTCAATCGGAGCAGCAATCATGGTGTCTGGTAATATTGTCAAAACGCTGCGTGAGGTAAGACAAACCATTAGCGATATAATCAAAGGCGGCAACCTGACAGAACGGATTCATGTGCGGACGGAGGATGAAGTAGGTGACCTTGGGCGGGAGACCAACATGCTGCTCGACAAGGTGCAGGAACAGAATCGGGTGAAGGACCAGATTACGAGTGTCGCTACACTTTTGCAGAATCCGAATAATCTGGAGGGATTGTCACGCCTGTTCCTGAACGAGCTTGCCGCTCTGCTGGAGGTTCCCTACAGTGTACTGTACTATTGGAAAGATAATCGGCTGCTGCGTGTAGCTGCTTATGCGGCAGACGGGGATAAAGAGCGCTCGCTTGGCAAAGTGTCACTCGCACCGGGCGAAGGGCTCGTGGGTCAAAGTGCGCTGGAGAAACGGATACTGCGCATGAACGATCTGCCACAGAACTATATCCGAATCTCTTCGGGATTGGGCCATACTTC
Source organism: Paenibacillus pabuli (assembly GCF_039831995.1). NCBI lineage: Bacteria > Bacillati > Bacillota > Bacilli > Caryophanales > Paenibacillaceae > Paenibacillus > Paenibacillus pabuli. The sequence goes on along the minus strand of NZ_JBDOIO010000003.1, from coordinate 881,020 downwards.
TGCGACATCTCTTACTGTCGTGCCCGTTATCTTCGAAGGTCGAACGATCGCGGTCGTGGAGTTGGCTTCATTAAAGCCATTGCTGGAGAAAGAACTCGAACAGCTAAGTGAATTAATTGAAATATTCAGCGTATCTCTCCACTCCACGGCGACTCGCATGGAACTTCAGCAGTTATACGATGAATCCCAGGTTCTGAACGAGGAACTTCAGGCTCAATCGGAGAAGCTTCAGGTACAGACCGAGGAGATGATGTCCCAGACGGAAGAAATGCAAATGCAAACTGAAGAGCTGCACATGTTGAACGAGCGTCTGGAGGTACAAAAAAATGCAGCTGAGACGTCAGCCAGCGAGCTTGCCAAAGTGGCAGACGAACTGCGAACTAGCTCGGGGTACAAATCCGAATTTTTGGCTAACATGTCGCATGAGCTGCGCACTCCGCTGAATAGTATGCTCATCCTGTCCGAGATTTTGGCTGAAAACAAACATCAGCACTTGAGTAGTGAAGAGCAAAATTACGCATCTGTCATTCATACTTCGGGCAAAGATCTGCTTAATCTGATCAATGACATTCTGGATCTATCCAAAGTGGAAGCAGGGGAGATGGACATTGATCTTGGGGACGTTTATCTAGGCGTGCTGCCGGAAACGATGAATCAGTATTTCTTAAAAACCGCTGAGCAGAAAGGAATCGACTTCCGAATTCAGATGCAAAGCAATTTGCCAGAGACCATTGTCACGGATGAGATGCGCTTGCATCAGATTTTAAGAAACCTGCTCTCGAACGCATTCAAGTTTACTCACGAGGGCGAAGTTGCCCTGACCATCTCCCGAATGAATCTGGCAAGCCCGGAGGCTGGTGGCCCGGAAACGGATGTTATTGCTTTTTCGGTCAGTGATACGGGGATCGGCATTGCTGATGATAAGTTGCTGCAGATCTTTGATGCATTTAAACAAGCGGATGGTGCTACGGCAAGAAAATACGGTGGGACCGGGCTCGGTTTGTCCATTTCTCAATCGCTTGCGACTTTACTTGGGGGCTCCATATCGGCGACCAGCCGCGAAGGGCAAGGCAGTGTATTCACCCTTTTCTTGCCATTGAGACCAGAGGAGCCTGAGACAAAGAGCCATTCACGACTGTTTATGAATGAGGTAGCTACAACGATTCCAGTGGTAGACCCTGTATCAAATACATCCAAGGATGAGATTTTGCTGACTCCTTTGGAAGAATCGCTATTGAGCGGGCGCCAGGTTTTTGTCGTAGATGATGATATTCGCAACGTATATGCACTTGCCAATGCACTCGAACAGTATGGCATGCATGTCATTACCGCGCAGAACGGGTATGAATGTCTGGAGATGCTGGAACGCGGAGAAGCCAGTCCCGATATCATTTTGATGGATATCATGATGCCGGAATTGGATGGTTACGATACGACACGTCAGATTCGGGAACGATTGAATCTCACCCGAATGCCGATCATCGCCTTAACGGCTAAAGCCATGAAAGAAGATCGCGATAAATGTATCGCAGCAGGAGCGTCGGACTATATTAGCAAACCGCTGAATATCAAAGAGGTATTATCCCGAATGAAATTATGGCTAAGTCCGGAGACGCTAGAGATTTAAGAACTTATTTATCGTAAATTAATCATTTCATACAAATTTAGAAAACCAATGATAAATTGCAAAGCCTAGGCTGCAATGTTGTCATTGGTTTTATTTTTACCATGTAAGCTTTGAATCTGAAAATGATGTTATAATACTTAACAAATGTAGTGGTTTTAATAAATAAAGTGTGTGTAGGTTAGAGGATTTGAGTTACTTATTTCCATATTCAGAGAAAAATATAACTCATCAGGTTATATACGTGGGAGGTTGTGTCCGTGCAGCTTACGGTGAAAGAGGCTTTACAAGTATATCCTTTGTCTGAGGCCAGACTCGTTGCTGGTGGGGAAGGGACTTCACGGATGATGAAATCCGTTAACGTCATGGACGCTCCAGATATCGCGGATTGGATTAAATCCGGAGAGCTGCTATTCACTACCGCTTTTATCATGAAAGACAACGAGACGGATGCACTTCGCTTGATGCGCCGACTGAATGACCGTGGATGTGCAGGGCTTGGCATTAAACTCGGGCGTTTCTGGCAATCCATCCCCCAAGGAATTATTGAAGAAGCGGATCGTTTACGCTTGCCGCTGCTGGAACTGCCGTTTCAATTCACTTTTTCGGATCAGATGAATGCTCTGTTCAAGGCAGAACACGAGCGGAGCCATCGACTGCTTCATGAAGTCGTACAGAAACAGAAAAAGCTGATGCATTTTGCATTACAACAGCAGCAGCATCGGAATGTGTTCGCCGAGCTTGCAACCGTATTGAACTACCCGCTTGCAGTTATTGGCTCACGAGGACATGTGCTCTATGGCAGTGAAGGGATTGCGGGAGATGCAGTGGTACAAGGCTGGCCATGGAAATCCGTTATGCACCGAGTAAAATGGAATCAGGGCAGTTGTCATCGGGTTCCCATCAAACAAAATGATGAAGAGTACGGGTTCCTGCTCGTGTTTACGGATTCGGCACTCTCCCTTCGGGCAGAGGAAGAATTATTTCAGCAGGCCGCAGACGTACTGGCTTTTTATATGGATATGACCTACCGCGAACATATTAATCCGACCGTGCAGGATGAAATGCGTACACTGTTAACCCAATACCTCGATAACAAAATGACGGTGGAGGAATTGACCAGACTCAGTGAGAACAAAGGCGTTCACCTGTTCCAGGGAACGTATCAATGTGTGCTCATTACGCTGGAACCTTCGGTCTTCGCTGAGGGGAAACTGCTCAAACAAATTCATCGCGAACTGCAATATAACCCATTGATGCAATTTACGGCGTCGCAGCATTTTCAGATGGAAGATGGGATCCTGTCCATATATACGTGCCCCACAGGCCGCGACTATGGTGAGGAATTATCGGGTTTTCTGCTCAGTCGCTTCGCGGATGTGTTATCTGGCCAGGAAGCCAAAGGAGAATCTGTGCCAAGATTCTGGATTAGCAAGATGAAACATGAGCCCAAATCATTGCGTGAAGCTTACCAGGAATGCCTGGATACTCGGCAGCTGGCACAACGCTTCGGCATGAAGGATCGTGCACTGCAGTTTGAGATGTTGGAGTTTGCATACGTGTTCCAGCATGTCCCGGACAGCATTATGGAGAATTATTGCAATAAAGTGCTGGAACCCCTGCTTGCTAGAGATGGCGACCCTAATCAGATATTGATGAACACGCTCGAATCCTTCATTGAGAATGATGGACTGATCAACGAAGCTGCCAAGCAGCTGTTTGTTCACCGGAACACCATTACCTACCGCATGGAGAAAATCGGAAGCCTGCTGCAGATGGACTTCAAGAAAACCAATGACTTGCTAAAGTTAAAACTGGTATTTACGTTCCGCAAATTTGGCCGGGATAAAAGACCGGCAAGACCATGAATATTCATTAAACAGAGAGCTAGCAGCTTCAAGTAGAAAGACACAAGGTATAACGCAGAGAAATTGGTTGGTGCAGGCTTCTGTGCATCATTACAATAATAAAAATCTAGAAAAAAACCGTACGCCCCTTATCGGGCGTGCGGTTTTTTTAGGTTTTATGACATGCAAAGCCTTAATCCCTGTGCACAGATAACAGTTCCCGAATATGATGTTATGTTATATTACAAAATTGCGTACATATTATTGCTGCATCCCACCCTGAACCGTAAAATGAAGAACAACAATTCATAAAAGACCGGAGGTTCTGACATGAGCGATTTTATTAAACTCGTTAACAGCTGGTCTGTCACACAGTTCGTGCATACCTTTGGTGGATTATTTGAGGAATCACCGTGGGTGGCTGAACGTTCCTGGACTTTGCGTCCCTTTGATTCATTGGAACACATGATGAATGTCATGAAGCGTGTCGTTGAAACGGCTGATGACAAGGTCATCCTGCAGCTGCTTCGCAACCATCCCGATCTCGGCGCAAGAATCAGCATGAGCAGCAATTCCGTGAAGGAACAAGCTGGCGCAGGACTGGATTCTCTCTCGCCTGAGATGTATAGCGAACTGAACCAATTAAACAAGGAGTATACAAGCCGATTTGGCTTTCCATTCATATTGGCAGTCAAAGGTCATACTGCTCAGACCATTCTCGATTCGATGCGTCAGCGCCGTGGGCGGGACAGGGAGGAAGAGTTTCAGACGGCTTTGAAGGAAGTTTTCAAAATTGCATCCATCCGTCTGGAGAAGTGGCTGGTTCAAATTGGTCATGAACATGAAATTGGACCGAAGCCTGCGGGGGCCCCTAAGCGAACCATGTATTACGGCAAAGGCGACGTGTGGTTGTATCGCTCCTATGCCAAACCTCTAACCGGGATCGGATCGGTTCCGGAATCTCCATTTACCGGAAGAAGCAACGTTCTGTTCGGCATGAACATCAAGGTAGCTGTACAGGGTGAGGCATTCTTGCCTTCGTTTACGAAAGGAGATAATTCCTGCATAGTTGCAACAGACTCCATGAAGAATTTTATTCTCAAACACGCTGCGAGCTATACCGGTGCTACGGTTGAAGGTTTTCTTGCGTATGTGAGTCAGCTCTTTCTTGAGACATACCCTCAGATGACGAAAGTTCAGATGACAGCGGATCAGATACCTTTTGAAGATGTACCCATCGGATTCGATGGAAGTTATCGATCAAGCACGATGGTATTCCGTTATTCGCAAAATGATCGGGGTACGGCTGCAATAGAGGCAGAACGAAACGGTAACCAAATTGAGCTGAGTAACCATTTCAGCGGGGTAGCCGATCTGCGACTAATCAAGGTTAAGGGCAGTGAATTTGCGGGATTTATCAAGGATGAGTATACAACACTGGCTGAGGCGAGAGATCGTCCCTTGTTCATTTTTCTGGATATCAACTGGCGTTACGACGACCCAAGAGATGGGATGGACGATACACGTGGACGTTATGTGGCCGCTGAACAAGTACGTGATATCGCTGCTGCCGTGTTCCACGAATGCCGTTCTGCGTCCATTCAGCACCTGCTGTATCAGATCGGACTTCGTGTATTGAAGCGATTCGGTCAATTGAGTGAAGTTTCGTTTGAATCCAACAACCGGACATGGGATACGGTGCTGGAAGAAGTGACCGAAGGAGAAGGCAAGGTGTATACCGAACCCAGACCGCCATTCGGGTTTCAGGGGTTTTCAATGACAAGGGATGATCTTGAAACAGAGGACAATGACTCGAAGAGAGTAGGTAGATCGTAATGTCGAAGATTGGTGGACGCATAACCACACATGTACTGGATACATCCAAAGGAGTACCGGCTGCGGGAGTTCGGATAGAGCTTTATTTTGTACAAAAGGATGTAGAATCGGAATCCAAGTTAAAAGTCACGGAATCGGTGACCAACGGTGATGGCCGTCTGGATGCACCTTTACTGGATGGAGGCGGGCTGGAGCAGGGAATTTATGAGCTTCATTTTGATGTCGAAGAGTACTACGCGACGCGTTCAACCGAAGAATCGATGCAGGCATTATGGACGGTCGTACCGATCCGTTTTGCCGTATCCGATACTGCAAGTCATTATCATATCCCTTTATTGATCGCTCCAGGAGGCTATAGTACATACCGCGGAAGTTGAAGAAGTTTGAATACTGGTACTGACTCAGGGAGGGCATCCAAATGGCAAATTTTGATTCGATCATCCGGGGGGCCCGGGTCGTGTTAAGAGATCGTGTGCAGGAGCTGGAGATTGGTATTACAGATGGGAAAATCACGGCTTTGTCAGCCCAACTGAAGGCTGATGAAGGAACTGAAGTCATAGAAGCAGCTGGCTTCACTGTAATGCCTGGCGTAGTGGATATTCATGTTCATTTCAATGAACCTGGACTGGCAAGTTGGGAAGGATTCCGTTCGGGATCCGCTTCGCTCGCTACAGGGGGAATTACCACTTATGTTGATATGCCGCTTAATGGGGTACCTCCAACGACAAGTCCGGAAGCTTGGGATATGAAAATGAAAGCTGCCCAGGCCCGCTCCTATGTCGATTATGCATTTTGGGGAGGACTGGTTCCGGGTAATCGGCAGCAGTTAACGAACTTAGCCGAGTCCGGTGCAGCCGGATTCAAGGCATTTATGTCAGAGCCAGGTGGAGAAGGAGAGGACATCTTTGCGAGAGCTGATGAGCAAACGCTTTTGGACGGAATGCACGAGATTGCCAAGCTGAATCGCGTACTTGCTCTTCATGCCGAAGACGAAGAGATGGTTGCACAGCTTGGCGCAAAAAGCGTTGCCGAAGGAAAAACAGGTCCAATGGATTATGTGAAATCCCGTCCGGCAGAAGCTGAAGTCTTCGCCGTAACCAGGGCGCTTCAATACGGAGAGCAGACGGGTTGCCCGCTGCATTTCGTGCATATCAGTACGAGGGAAGCGTTAGAACGGATTGCGGAAGCCAAGCGGCGCGGGCAGGACGTCACCTCGGAAACTTGCCCGCATTATCTTACGCTCACGGACGAGGATGTGGTTCGGTTAGGCGCTGTAGCGAAGTGTGCCCCACCTCTCCGCAGCCGCGCTGAACAAGAGTCGTTATGGGACGCTCTGGCATCCGGGCTTATTGACGTCATCGCATCCGACCATTCACCGTGCCCGCCATCCATGAAAGAATCCGATAATTTTTTTGAAATATGGGGCGGTATTTCGGGTGCGCAGAGCACGCTGCTGATCATGCTTGATGAAGGTTATCTTCGCCGCCGTATTAGCTTACCTTTACTTGGAAGAGTTCTTGCTTTGGAGCCTGCCAGAAGGCTTGGCCTTGAGAGCAAAGGGGAAATTGCGGTCGGTAAAGACGCGGACCTAGTGTTTATTGATTGGAATACGACGACCACATTGAAAATGGATGATTTGTTATATACCCACAAACAGAGTCCATATATCGGACGTACATTCGCGTGCGCCGTTGCAGAAGTGTTCTGCAGGGGGATCAGAGTATACAGTGCTAATGCAGGGCTGTCCCCTAATCCTGCAGGACAGTTTGTTGCAGCTGGTTCGTTTGGAAAAAGTGGAGCGCGCGGAACGGAGGAGCAGCATGACAGAGTTTGAAACATTCATGGGTTCCGGGACGGAAGTGCAGATTGTTCCCTTGCCGCAGCTGGCAGAAGTGAAGCTGCAGGCCATGCTGGATTGGCTGTCCGCATTCGGTGCAGATGCCAAGGGTGGTGTTACTCGCTTGCTGTACGACAAAGCCTGGTGCGAGGCACAGTATGCACTCGCAGCACGGATGGAGGAAATGGGACTGCTTCCCGAATTCGACCAATCCGGTAATCTATATGGCACGTTACAAGCAGCAGATTCAGTAGCGGGAGCTGAACAACTCCCCATTGTGACCGGATCACACATTGATTCTGTCGTGTACGGTGGAAGATATGACGGTGCCTACGGTGTAGCGGCAGGTGTACTTGCGCTGGAATACTTACGCCGGCATTTCGGGGCACCGAAGCGTACGCTTCAAGTGGTTTCGCTATGTGAAGAGGAAGGCAGCCGATTTCCGTTTGCCTATTGGGGATCACGAAGCATTACGGGAGTCACCTCTCTTGAAGATATTCAACATTTGACGGATAAGGACGGGATACCTTTCTCACAAGCGATTCGAGAAGCCGGTTTCGGATCAGACAGTGGCTACAGAACGGCTGCCCAAAAGTACGGTGCCTTTATCGAACTTCACATCGAACAAGGCCAGATACTTGAACGGCTTGGTCATTCAATTGGCATTGTATCCGATATCGTTGGTCAGAAACGATTAAGTATTACTGTTAGCGGCGAAGCAAATCATGCGGGTACGACGCCTATGTCGTGGCGGAAGGATGCACTTGCAGGTGCAGCCGAGATGATCACGGCGGTTAGAACAATTGCTATGGCAGCAGGTGAACCACTTGTAGCAACTGTTGGCCGGATCACAGCTGAACCTGGTGTAGGTAACGTGGTCGCGTCACACGCTGAATTCTCGCTTGATATTCGTCATATCCGGCAGGAGAGTATTGATCGGTGCTGGCAAGACATGCTTCAGGCCTTCATCGGTATTGCATCCAAACTTCAGCTGGAATTGAACTGGGAAGAACACTTGTCGGTCACACCGATTCCAATGAACGAACAGATCACAGCGGATATTCAAGACATTTGCAAGCAGGAGCAGCTGTCCTATATGCAAATGCCCAGCGGGGCTGGACATGATTCGCAGATCTTTCAGCCAAGCTGCCCGACAGCGATGATTTTTGTGCCAAGTCAGGCCGGGATCAGTCATAGCCCCCTTGAATTCACAGCTGAGGAGGACCTGATGCGAGGATTTCGGGTTCTCGTTCAGCTACTCTATAAATACGGTTACGGGAGTTGATTGACCATGTCCAACTATAGAGAATTATCCCCGTCCTTGCGAACCATCATGACCCCGGGACCAGTTGAAGTCGACCCCAGAGTTCTAAGGGCCTTGTCCTTCCCGATCCTTGGACAGTTTGATCCGGAGTTTACGTCCCTGATGAATGAAACGATGGCTATGCTGCGTGAATTATACATGACGAACAATGAGTGGTGTTATCCGGTGGATGGCACATCACGTTCCGGCATTGAAGCAGTGCTGGTTAGTCTGATCCAGCCGGGGGATAAGGTACTGGTCCCCATATACGGACGATTTGGACATTTGCTTGTAGAAATATCGGAGCGCTGCGGTGCCGAAGTAGTAATTATTGAAGCCACTTGGGGATCGGTCTTTGATCCGGAAGAAGTGATTAAGGCCATTCATACTCATAAACCAGATCTCGTGGCCATGGTTCATGGAGAGACATCCACCGGTCAGATGCAGCCTCTCGCTGAGATCGGCAAAGTATGCCGGGAATTGGATCTTCTCCTCGTCGTTGATGCGGTTGCCACTATAGGCGGTACGCCCGTTAAGACGGATACCTGGTATCTGGATGCGGTAATGGGCGGAACGCAGAAGTGTTTATCTGTTCCTTCCGGCATGGCCCCGTTGACATATAACAGCCGCGTGGAAAAAAAACTGATGAGCCGCAAAACGGTCGAACGTGGACTCCGTGACGCGACAAGCGCGAGGGCAGAGGCCCGAACCATTGCAAGCAACTATTTTGACCTGAGTCAGCTGCAGGATTATTGGAGCTCTGCCCGGTTGAATCATCATACAGAGGCTACTTCGATGCTCTACGGTCTTCATGAAGGTCTGCGAATTTTACTTCAGGAAGGACTGGAAGCCCGTTTCGAGCGGCATCGGATCAACGAAAGCGCGCTCGTCGCCGGAATTCAGGGTATGGGACTTCAGATTTATGGAGACATGTCCAGCAAACTTCCGGTGGTTACATGTATCCATATTCCTGAAGGGATCGATGGCGAATCGGTTCGAGGCATGCTTTTGCATGATTTCGGGATCGAAATTGCGAGTTCATTTGGCCCTCTTAAGGGGAAAATCTGGCGGATCGGAACGATGGGCTTCAGCTGTCAGCGCAAAAATGTACTGCATGTGCTTGGTGCACTGGAGGCTGTTCTGCTCCGTCATCACCACGGGCTGCCTGCGGGCGAGGCTGTGCAGGCTGCACTGGACGTGTATGCCGGAAAGGAGGGAGCTTTATGTTAAACCACATGCCCGTTGCCAGAGAGGTGATGATCACCTCTCCACATTATCTGGCGAGCGCGGTTGGAAGCTCTATTTTGCAGAAGGGCGGTAACGCTTATGATGCAGCTGTCGCCGTAAGCGCAGCACTTGGCGTAGTTTACCCGCATATGACTGGGCTTGGAGGAGATGCCTTCTTCCTTATTCATGATGGAGCAAGTGGAGAGATTACCGCTTACAACGGAAGTGGCCGCTCCGCTGCAGGTATTCATGCTGATACGTTCAAAGCGATGGGCATGAATGCCATTCCCCAGCGCGGTGTGCTAAGTGCAATAACGGTTCCGGGAATGGTGGATGCATGGTGGGAAGTGTGGTCACGCTACGGGAAAATACCGTGGGAGCAGCTGCTTGAACCGGCAGCACAGTATGCTGAGAAGGGATGTCCTGTGTCGCGCAATCTTCGCCTGTGGCTGGAACGGGATGAAGAGTTCATTATGGGGCACACGCCACTGCGCGCGGTATTTGCTCCTTATGGCACACTGCTTCAGGAAGGTGAGCTGCTCGTCCAGACCGAACTCGCTGCTTCCATTCGCCTGATTCAGGCGGGAGGACGGGATTCCTTTTATGCAGGAGAGCTGTCGGATCGCATGACTTCGGCCATTCTTGAAGATGGCGGCATGCTTGCACCTCAGGACTTTGCAGCACACAAGGGGGAGTGGGTGAAACCTGTCAGCACGGAATATCGGGGTTATCAAGTGCACCAGCTGCCACCCAACTCGCAGGGTTTCTCGATCTTGATGATGTTAAATATGCTCGAACATATAGACCTCTCTTCCGTAGGTCGTACTTCGCCGGAGTTTTACCATCTGATGGCCGAAGTGGTGAAAAAGGCGTTTCGTGATCGTGATCGGTATCTCACCGATCCAGATTTCCGTGAAATCCCGCTGGACCAACTATTATCGAAGACATACGGGGATGAGTTATGGAGTGAGATCCAGTCTGCGCCTCCAGTAGCACAGCCCTTCTTGTCCAAAACGATCGGACAGGATACGGCTTACGCTGCTGTTGTCGATCAGGAAGGCAACGCGGTCTCGTTTATTCAAAGTCTGTACTTTGATTTTGGCGCAGCCTACGTTCCGGGAGATACTGGCGTAATTATGCAAAATAGAGGGTCTTTTTTCTCTCTCGATCCAATGGATGCGAATGTGCTTGAACCGAATAAACGCTCTTTTCATACGCTCATGCCTGGTCTTGTCACCCGTAACGGGAAGCCTTATATGCTTCTGGGTACACAAGGCGGAGAAGGGCAGCCTCAGACGCAGTTATCCGTGCTTACCGGCGTTCTCGACTATGGTCTGAACATTCAGGAGGCGATCGGTCTCCCTCGATGGGTGTATGGACGAACCTGGGGCGAAGAAGGCGACACTATGCGAGTGGAGAATCGTTATCATGATGACGTATGCGAAACGCTGGCCAAGTGGGGGCATAACGTGGAGATCAGAGCCCCATGGGATGACATTATGGGACAGTCACAAGGCATCGTTATCCGTGAGGATGGCATGATTAGCGGAGCTGCCGATCCCAGAGGAGATGGCATGGCCATCGGTTGGTAACCACGCTTGGTTGTTGCTTGTATTGATTTCTCATGAATACAACGCAAGAGAAAAGAGATAGATACGATGGGGGAGATTATCATGGGAACGATCCTGCTGAAGGGTGCACAGCTCGTCACAATGAACGCAGAAGAAGACGTATTTACAGGCGATCTGCTGATTGAGGATAACAAAATCAAAGAGATTGCCGAGCGTATCGACGTTCAGGCCGATCAGGTCATTGATGCCCGTGGCAAAGTACTGCTGCCAGGGTTCATTCAAACACATATTCATTTGTGCCAGACACTCTTCCGCGGCCGTGCGGACGACCTGGAGCTCATGGATTGGCTTCGTCAGCGGATCTGGCCACTGGAAGCGGCTCATGATGAGGAATCCGTCTATTATTCGGCGATGCTTGGGCTCGGCGAACTGATTTCGAGTGGAACCACGAGCATTTTGGATATGGAGACCGTCCATCACACCGATTCGGCTTTTCAGGCAATGGCACAGAGCGGCATTCGGGTGATCTCAGGCAAGGTCATGATGGACCATGGCGACGAGGTGCCTGAACCGCTGCGTGAAAATACGGCAACCTCACTGCAGCAAAGTGTCGATTTGCTGGAGAAATGGAATGGCTTCGGAGGCGGGCGCATTCAGTATGCCTTTTGTCCACGATTCGTCGTTTCTTGTACAGAGGAACTGCTTGTTGAAGTACGTGATCTATCGAACAAGTATCAGGTGAAGGTGCATACGCATGCTTCGGAAAATCGGGGCGAGATTGAACTGGTAGAACACGAACGTGGAATGCGTAACATTGTCTATCTGGATCATATCGGTTTGGCTACCCCGCGTTTGGTCCTTGCACATTGTGTCTGGCTCAGTGAAGAGGAGAAGGAAATCATTCGCAAGCGAGGCGTAAAAGTCACCCACTGTCCCGGATCAAACATGAAATTGTCCTCGGGTATCGCGGAAATTCCTGACCTGCTTAATCGCCAGATCGCTGTAGGACTCGGTGCGGACGGCGCACCATGCAACAACAACCTGGATATGTTTCAGGAAATGCGCCTGACGGCGTTAATTCAAAAGGTTCCCCATGGACCGACAATTATGGATGCACGCACGGTTCTGCGCATGGCAACGATGGGCGGTGCTGAAGTGCTTGGTCTGTCGAAGGAAATTGGCAGTCTGGAGGTGGGCAAAAAGGCAGACATGGTGTTATTGGATCTGGATGATTTCCATACGTATCCTTCTTATGAGACAGATGTCTATTCCCGTGTAGTTTACTCCGCGACTCGGAGCTGTGTGGACACGGTCATTATTGATGGAAGCATTGTGCTCAAAAACCGGAAGATCCAGACCATTGACCGTGGCATCGTTCTTCGCGAGTCGGATAAGAGCATTGCACGCTTGATGAAGAGAATCTGACCTAGGCTAAGTTTCTGGGAGAAGCGTTGAATTACAGCTGCTGGCAGAAGACATTTCGGAAAGGTGGAGACGAATATGGAAATGCATGATCTGTGTGCAATTGCAGCAGGCGAAGCACGCTGTGTACTTGCGACGGCGGTCAAGGTGGAAGGTCATGCTTACCGTAAGCAGGGAGTCTCTATGCTCTTGACCGAAGATGGCAGGATGTATGGCAGTATCAGCCCGGGATGTCTGGAGAGTGATCTGCAAGCACGTGTAAAACGAGTGCTGGACACGGAACATATAGCATTTGCCGAATACGACATGCGCCCTGAAGATGATCTCTCCTGGGGCGAAACGATTGGCTGCGGAGGATTGGTCGTTGTCTTGCTTGAGCCTGTCTGCGGCGAACTGAGAACCGTATTGACTGAGATGCACGCTTGTTTCGAATCTGGTTCAGCAGCGGAGTTGACCCGGTACTTTCAGAATAAGCATTCGCGTGTTCAGTATGGATGGAATCGGGTTAAGCCAATCGATAGGAAACTTGAATCTGCCCTATGTCTGTCACTTGTAACAAAGGGAAAAAAATCAGCTGAGGCAGAGTTCTGGAATTTGCCAGTACGGATAACTGCCATGTACACCCCCAAACCACGTCTAATTATAGTCGGAGCGGGAAATGATGCCATACCTGTTGCCAGACTTGCCAAGGCAGCAGGATTTCGTGTCATTGTTGCTGATTGGAGAGAAGGTTTGTGTACGTCCGAACGGTTTCCGAATGCACATCTCGTCCTCGGTTTCCCCTCTGAAATCATGTCTGTACTGGATATACACCGCGGGGATTATCTCATTCTGATGAGCCATCAATTCCCGCGTGAACGCGAGTTCTTGGAGCTATTGTCAGGCAGTGAGTACGCTTATCTCGGTATTATGGGGTCCAAAACACGAACAGCACGATTATTGAATGAATTACCGCCGCTTCCGCATCTCCATTCTCCCGTTGGGTTAAGTATCGGTGCAGATGGTCCAGAAGAAATCGCCATTAGCATTGCTTCAGAACTGGTTGCATGCAAGCGTGCTGCCTTGACTGAGAATCGGTTAGCTCAAAGGGGGAATACGCGTGCGACTAACGGGCATTCTGCTTGCAGCAGGTAAGAGTACCCGTCTTGGCCGGAACAAATTAGCACTGGCTATGCCTGATGGGAGAACATTGGCGGCCTGGTCGCTTCAAGCGGCACTCGATTCTGACCTGGAACAGGTCATTTGTGTGGTGAAACCGGAGGATTCCTTGGCATGGCTTCCCGAAAACATGCTTCTTTCATCTTCCAATACCTATAGGAGAGAGGCTAAGCTTCAGATTGCTCTCAGTACAGCATATTCGTCTGGCATGGCCGCATCACTTCAAAGTGGCCTAAAGGCAGCCAAGGAGTACGGGGCGGAGGGTGTAGTGATTCTTTTGGCGGACCAACCTTTGATAAGGGCACAGGATATTAATCAGGTTTCGGCAGCGCTCGCTGCGAACAAACAGTCTGATTATGCAGCTGCTGCGGACGGCGAGGGCGGCAAACCTCCTGTTGCCTTTCGCTCCCACATGTTTGAACCCCTCCAATCTCTTGGCGGAGATGAGGGGGCGCGCAAGATTATGCATAATGACACATACTCGGGAATCCGGGTCACTTTGCCTGAATTCTGTTTCTGGGATGCCGATACCGAGGTGGAACTGAAACGCATTATGGATTATGTAAGTGAATCAGCTCATAAGAATTAATCTCGATCCAAGAACATGCCCCACAATTGAAAACAAAGCAGGAGAAGTTGCCGAGTATATCTCCTCTCTTAACATGAACAGGTCATCCAGTTAGTTGGATTGGCCTGTTTATGTCGTTTCATCATTTTAAAGAGAAGCAGTGTCAGGTTTGGATCGTCCTATCATGCATGAAGCACAAAACGTGGATCGTATTTATACATTTATCCAAATCGATGTGAAGCTAATTGACGCTGCCCCTTCAGTCTCATATGATTTGAAGAATTATTTGGATCATGCGCCATGAATTTGCTCATGAAGCTTCGACTATACGGATTGGATCCAGAGATGACAAGGATCTGCTTGGTGATATCCAGCGGCCCATAGATGCAGAAAGAGAGAGGAGATGGAACGATGGTTATACCGGCATATGGATCAGGAGCGATGCCATTGGTATGGCAGCCGGAAGATCTGGAAGAACTCCAGATGTTGAAGAACAGGCTGAACGGAAGCTTTTGTTATGCTGCAGGCGCAACATTGCTGCGGACCCAGTGGGAAGGCGGTCTTGTACCCGCACCGGAGCACATGATCAGTCTGGCCCGTATTCCAGAGACAAGTGACGTTTATATGGATGGAGAACGAATTGTGATCGGGGCCCTGACCCGGTTGAATAGATGTATAACGGACGGGTCGCTTCAGCATCTGCGGTTACTGAAAGAGGCCGTGAAAACGATAGCTGCACCCTCCATACGCAATGTAGCGACAATCGGCGGCAACATTGTATCAGGAGTCGGAGATACGTTACCTGCATTGCTCACCTATAATGCAGAACTGCATTGGATGACAGACACAGGGTTGGAAACTCGTACACTGGACTCCTGGTTAAAAGGGGGACGTGACGGCAGTCGCAATCCGAATGATGTGTTAATCTCGATCCAGATCCCGATGGAGAAGTGGTCTGTCACCAATCCTGATCGTCCTACAACTGACGTGAGAGAAATTGAATTTTATCGTAAGCTGGGCCGGCGGGAGACATTTAGCGCATCTCTGGTGACCATTGCTTTTCGGGGAGAGATTGCTACAGATGGTACTTGGAAAAAGGTTGCGATAGCTGCAGGCGGAGGATCCGGCATGCCCATGCGACTCCCCGAGTCGGAGCAATTATTACTCAGCGGCAAAGCCTCCATTATGCAAACCACAGCGCTTGCAGATGCTGCAGCCTCGGAATTCGTGACCTATGGTGATGCATTTGCTACCGAACACTACCGGAAGCGGACTGCAGGTAATTTGCTGGGTGCTGGACTTTGGGAAGCACTTCATTAATTCAAGTTTGGTAGTCCTGATCCTAAATCATGGAATGAGAGGGTTCTATTTCGTTCTATAAATTGGATTGCGAATCTTATGCTAGAAAAGGGGGGAGAGACCATGCTGCTGAATCGGGAACATAGTGGAAAACGGTGGCATCTGAGACCGGATGGGATTCCAAAGGTAACAGGACAACTTCAATATCTGACGGATATGACTCTACCCGGAATGCTTCATGGAAGAGTTCTTCGCAGTACCTATCCTTATGCGCGCATTTTATCTATAGATACTACAAAAGCAGAGGCGATGGAGGGAGTGTATGCCGTCCTTACCTCCAAAGACGTACCCGGACTTAATCGTTTCGGGATTGCAACACCCGACCAGCCGGTGTTTTGCGACGATGTTGTGCGTTATGTTGGAGATGCCCTTGCGGCAGTAGCTGCGGATTCCCCGGAACGGGCAGCACTGGCTCTGGATGCCATCCAAGTGGAGTATGAGGAGCTTACTCCGCTGGACAGCACGGATGCAGCTCTCGCCCCTGGCGCACCAGAGCTGCATCCACATGGACCAGGCAATGTGCTGCATCGCACCGAAATCAAACGCGGGAATGTGGAGCAAGCTTTTGCTGCATGTAAACATATCGTTACAGAAACGTACTATACACCTCGTCAAATGCACGCTTATATGGAGACGGAAGGTGGTTTGTTTGTTCCGGATGACGAAGGAAGGCTGAATGTCTACGCAGCAACGCAGCACGGGTACAAGGATCGAATGCAGCTCGCGCGGATTATCGGTTGTCCTGAGGAAGATATCCGTGTCGTATCATCACCCATCGGCGGTTCTTTCGGCGGGAAAGACGAATTGAACGTACAACCTTATGGAGCACTTCTTGCATTGACCAGCGGACGCCCCGTGAAAATGCACAATTCCCGCAAAGAATCCGTCCGTGCAGGTCTGAAGCGTCATCCGATGAAAATTGAAATGCAGACCGGAATCAGTCGCGAAGGCATCATTCAAGCTCACCGGGTTCGCATTACGGCGGATACAGGCGCGTACGCTACGCTTGGAGCGCCAGTGCTGAACTTCTGCACGGAGCATTGTCTCGGTCCTTACTCCATTCCTAATGTGGATGTGGAGGGCGTGTCCGTGTATACCAATAATGGGCTTTCAGGTGAATTTCGCGGATTTGGCGGCAATCAGGCCATTTTTGCAGTGGAGGGCCAAATGGATCGACTTGCGGAGATCATGAATATGGACCCATGGGAATTTCGGAGACGGAACATGAGGGGAAAGGCTGACCCTGGTCCGTTAAATCAGCGAATTCTGGCTACAGATGGACTGTCACAAGTATGGGAAGCGATGGATCGTTCTGAGTTATGGCAAAAACATCAGCACCCTACGGCTAATCCTTCTCTGCCTCCCTGGATCAAGCGCGGGGTTGGAGCTGCAATTGCCATGCACGGTGCCGGATTGGGTTACGGGATCCCGGACCCGGCAGGAGGCCGCTTATCCCTTAATGCCGAAGGCAAGATTGAGGTGGCATTCAGTTACGAAGAATTTGGTCAGGGATTGATCGCTACATTGGAGATCATGCTCTGCGATCTGTTTCAGTGCAGTACTTCGGATCTCAGCATCATCATTGGCGATACGGATCGGGTTCCTCATAGTGGTTCGAGCACTGCTTCACGTTCGACAACCATGGCCTGGATGGCTCTGCAACGATTGCAGACTCCATTTCGTTCCAGAGTGCTAGCGGTAGCTTCTGCCTTGTCGGGTATCCCGGCTGATGAACTGGTGACAGGACCTGGTGGTGTATGGCGTGAAGGCCAACTGCCTAGTGATGTTATGGCGGCAAATTCAACGGAACAGAAGACAGTGGGGCAAGTGACTGGAACATCACTTGTTGATGCCCTGGAGACTTCTTCTCTCTCTGTTGATAAGACGATGACATCGGGCTTCATTATTGCCTATACAGAGTTGGTGAGCCAAGGCACTGCGGAGGAATGGGTGTTTGATACTCATTTCGACTATCCAACCACACCGGATCATGTGGTGGGCGGACACTACTTATATACGTACGCGGCGGTTGCGGCAGAAGTAGAAGTGAACACTTTAACAGGAGAAGCCAAATTGCTCGATACACGTCATGTGGTAGCCGCAGGACCCGTTATTAACCCAATGGGATTTATCGGACAGATCGAAGGCGGAAGTGTGATGGCGCTCGGATTTACGTTAACGGAGGATGCTGTCATGCAGGACAGTCGATATCTTATAACCAATCTGGACACGTATCTTATTCCAACGATTCGGGATATTCACACCAATTTGGAGGTTGAGGCTATTGAAGACCTTCCTGAAGGAGATCCTTTTGGACCAAGAGGGATTGGCGAGATTGGATCTGTGGCGCTCGCTCCGGCAATAACTGCGGCAATTCATCAGGCTACCGGTGTTTGGGTGAATCGATTGCCCGTTCCGCGCGAACAATTGGTTCAATCGCTACATGTACCTTTACAGGAAGGGGTGAGTCCCTCATGAGCAAGCCACTTGGTAACACCTGGTCAGCAGTAGTGAATGGGGAAGAGAAGCAACTGAACATTGCTCAAACGACCCGGCTGGTCGATGTGCTTCGGACTCATTTGAATCTGACCGGAACCAAGGTGTCCTGTGAGGTTGGTCGCTGCGGTGCATGCATGGTGCTTATGGATGGAGAGCCGGTCAACTCCTGCCTGGTTATGGCTTATCAATGTGAAGGACGT
This sequence comes from Paenibacillus pabuli, assembly GCF_039831995.1. Lineage (NCBI taxonomy): Bacteria > Bacillati > Bacillota > Bacilli > Caryophanales > Paenibacillaceae > Paenibacillus > Paenibacillus pabuli. The sequence continues at coordinate 862,569 of NZ_JBDOIO010000003.1, read as the reverse complement.
GAAATAACGACCATTGAAGGGCTTCATGGTGAGCCGGAGGGAAGTCTGCATCCGATTCAGCAGGCCTTTGTTGAAGAGGGCGGGTTTCAATGCGGTTATTGTACACCAGGGATGGTCATTGCCACGAAGGCACTGCTTGATCATCATCCTCAGCCTACACAGGAACAGATTGAAACGGGATTATGCGGCAATCTGTGCCGCTGCACCGGGTATGGAGGCATTATAAGAGCAGTTTGTAAGGCGAGTGAAAGTTGTGGTGACTCAACTATTGCATCAACAGACGATGGTAGAAACAAACGAATGACAGCTGTACAGCAAGAATAAGAATTGAGGGGAAGAAAGACCAGAGAGAGGGAACTCCTTTTTCTGGTCTTTTTCTGTCTAATCCATACCCATTTTACCAATGAAGGTGGAGCATACGATGACCCAAAATGAAATTGGTTAGATATAAATAGATTATCTCGGCTGAAATTTACACATAATATTTATTATGTAAACTTATAATTTTCAATGCCCCCTATAAGCTGTATCTATATTGCTAAATGAGGATGATTGAAGATCATGATGATGATCTGGACAATCTCATTCCTGACTTTACCAGCAAATGTTTTAATATTTCATTTCAAATATGATGTGATTTCGGGAATCGTCATGTTATAAATGTCTCGCTGTAAATCGTTTTCGATATGAGGTAAGTAAGGATGGTTTGAGCCAGATATATTCCGTTTATTATGTTGTTTAACTATTGTTAGATGAATTATTTATGGTGAATCAATTCTGCTATAAGCTGTTCGCTAGAAAAATGAGGTGCTGCTACCAAAAACGATTGAATATTTTAAATTTTTCAACAATCAATGAATGTACCAACAGAATAAAATTCATCAAAAAAGGGAGAGTTACATTACTTGATCACTTCCAAACGAAAAGCGGAAAAACTTCCAAATGGGGCGTGCCGCCTTGATTTTAGATCATTTTGATATGGATTTGCGATGGATTTAGTAGTGCTTTCCATGTATGCTTTTGAAAACTGGAAAGGAAGTGGGAAAAATGGAACGCGAACTGGCGTTGGAAATTGTCCGAGTAACAGAATTGGCTGCGTTAGCTTCAGCCCCCTGGATGGGAAGAGGTGACAAGAACAGTGCAGATGAAGCGGCTACTTTGGCCATGCGCGCCATGTTCGATTCCGTGTCCATTCGCGGCACGGTGGTAATCGGTGAAGGAGAAATGGATGAAGCACCCATGTTGTACATCGGCGAGGAAGTGGGTAACGCTGAAGGACCCGAGGTAGACGTTGCTGTAGATCCTCTTGAAGGTACAGAAATCGTGGCCAAGGGCCTGAACAACGCTTTATCGGTTATTGCAGTGGCGGGAAAAGGAAACCTGCTCCATGCACCGGATATGTATATGGAGAAACTGGCTGTAGGTCCAGCACTTGTCGGCAAGGTCAGCATCGAAGACCCGGTAGAGGTTACGCTAGAGAAAGCGGCGGCTGCATTAAACAAAAACATTTCAGATCTGACCGTCATGATTCTGGACCGTACCCGGCATGAAAGTACGATTAAAACACTGCGCAAGGTTGGCGTACGGATCAAGTTCCTCAGCGACGGCGATGTAGCGGGTGCAATGGCACCTGCTTTCCCTGAGGCAGGCATCGACTTATACGTCGGTTCAGGCGGAGCTCCTGAGGGCGTGTTGGCTGCAGCAGCGCTCTCTTGCCTCGGAGGCGAAATTCAAGGTCGATTAATGCCAGCTAATGCAGACGAGTTCCAGCGATGCCTGCAGATGGGCATTGATAATCCTTACAAAGTGTTAACGATGCAGGACATGATCGGTACAGAGGATGTTATTTTCGCTGCAACTGGTGTAACGCCAGGAGAAATTTTGGGCGGTGTACGTTATCTTGCGGATGACCGGGCCGAAACCGATTCGATTGTTATGCGTGCCAAAACCAAAACGATTCGGTTTATTCGCTCGGTACATTTCCTGCCCAACAAGGAAGTGCTGCACAAGGTAAGAGAGCTTCAGGCCAGACCGGAACCTTCGGATTCCATCCAGAGCCCGGCTAAAATACTGGAGCAGGCAGAGTTTAGCCAATCGTCGGTAGATCAGAGTGTGTTGACATAAACATGACGGAGTTCTAAAGGTCTAAAAGTCGCTGTCAAGCCATAGGCTAGCTAATAGACTCGTCCATGACGCTTTGGACAAGATTTGTGCTCTTAGGTTGATCAAACAGGAAGGGAATCTACTTATACGGATCCTCTTCCTGTTTTATGTTAAAAGCATTGACAACGGTTACAACACATGAGAAAATGTACGCGCGTACATAAAATCAAATTCTATAAATAGTATCGTATTTAAAGGACGTAAGGAGGTGAAATCCATGGCATCCCGCAAAGAGGTGGCTGACTTGGCAGGGGTCTCCGAAGCTACGGTGTCTCGTGTACTTAACGGGGTTGGACCGATCAAAGAGGAGACTCGCCGCAAAGTATTGGAAGCTTCCAAGAAGCTGGGATATGTGCCCAGTGCAATTGCACGCAGCTTCGCCAGAAGCAAAAGTGGTAACCTTGGTGTTGTTTTGCCTTATGTTCCGAAGGCGCATCTGTTTTCTGCCTATTTTTTCTCGGAAATGCTGAGCGGTATTGGAAATAAGGCCAGAGACAGCGGTATGGATCTGCTGGTCATGTTCAGATCACCCGGCGAAGTCATGAATTATGCCGACCTGTTTCGACGTCAAAAAGTGGACGCCTGCATTATTCTTGGTGCCAGAGATGACCCCGGGGAACTGGCAGCCATGCAGCAGTTACAAGAGGAAGGTCATCCTTTTTGTGTCATGAACCAACACTTTGCAGGTGAAGCCTTTGTGGAAGTGGATGCTGATCATGTAGAAGGCAGCAGGCTCGCCATTCGCCACCTTACCGATCAGGGTTACCGCAACATTGTTTTTCTCAACGGTCCGGACAGTTATTCCAACAGTCAGGAGCGGCTGCAGGGTGTCCGGATTGGTTTACATGAAGCCGGAATGGAGCTGGATCCTAGCCTCCTGCTTGAAGGGAATTACAGCAGAAGAAGCGGTGTGGAGGCTGCAGCCACGATTGCAGCGAGGCTTGACGAGATAGACGCCGTGTTTGCTGCCAATGACCGCATGGCTATTGGTGTTATGCACGGATTGCGTGAGCGCGGGATTAGGGTTCAGGATTTCCCGGCTTTTGTCGGCTATGATGATTCCGATGCTGCCGAGATGGCCGTGCCACCGCTAACGAGCGTCAGGGTTCCTTTTTATGAGATGGGTGAACTGGCAGCTTCGAAGCTCATTCATGGTTCTTTGGTTGGAAGCGCTTCAACTGAGGATTCGGAATTTTCATCTGAATCGCCAAGAGCGTTATTGCCTGCAGAGTTAATCATCCGTGCTTCATCGATTCGTAAGTAGTTTAGAGCATGATTTTAGATTCCAAAGGAGGAAAAGAACATGTCAAATCGTCTACGTGTCGGAATGGTAGGATACAAGTTTATGGGGAAGGCCCATAGCAATGCTTATCGCAGTCTGCCCATGTTTTTCCCGTCAGCACCGCTACAGCCTGAAATGTCGGTCATCTGCGGCCGGAATGAAAAAGGCGTACAGGAAGCAGCGAACCAGTTCGGCTGGTCCGAAAGTGTAACCGATTGGCGTGAATTGGTGAAGCGCGATGATATTGATCTGATTGATATTAACGCACCAAGTGATGCGCATAAGGAAATTGCGCTGGAAGCAGCCCGTCAGGGTAAACATTTATTCTGTGAGAAACCGCTGGCCTTGTCGCTTGCCGATTCGAGAGAGATGCTTCAAGCAGCAGAAGATGCTGGAGTAGCCCACATGGTTGGATTCAACTATCGCTTCTCCCCGGCTGTGCAGCTTGCCAAGGAATTGGTTCAGAGCGGTCGCCTGGGTAAAATCTATCACTTCCGCGCGTTTTTCCTGCAGGACTGGATCATGGATCCTTCATTCCCGCTTGTGTGGCGTTTGCAAAAGGAAGTAGCTGGCTCGGGATCACACGGGGATCTGGGTGCACACCTAATCGATCTCGCACGATTCCTAGTGGGAGAGTTCCAGGAAGTGATCGGAATGAGCGAGACGTTTATCAAGGAACGGCCACTTGCTTCCGAAATGACTGGACTCAGTGCCAAAGGCAGCTCGAATGCGGATGCACCGAAGGGTGAAGTGACAGTTGATGATGCTACATTGTTCCTGGCCAGGTTCACAGGAGGCGCACTGGGCAGCTTCGAGGCTACACGCTTTGCAGCAGGTCACCGCAGCACGAATTCATTCGAGATTAACGGCAGCCTAGGCAGTGTCCGGTTTGATTTTGAACGAATGAATGAACTGGAAGTTTATTTTACAAAAGATGAAGAAGACGTTCAGGGATTCCGGCGCGTTCTGGCTACAGATCCGGCACACAAGTATGCCGAGGCATGGTGGCCAGCAGGACACACCATCGGATTCGAGCATACGTTTACACACGAAATGCTGGAGCTGGTTACAGCCATCTCAGAAGGACGTCAGCCGTCACCAAGTTTCCATGATGGGGTTGCCTGCCAGGCGGTGTTGGAAGCGGTGGAACGTTCCGTTGCAGAACGGCGCTGGGTTTCGCTTGAAGAGATGTGAGCAAGTAAATAGTACGTTATGAATACCGGAGCATTTGAGATGAAGTGAAGATCAAACGATCAGCGTTTTAGCGGTGTACTTGCAGGATCTGAAAAAACACTATTCGAAAGCGAGTGATGAAACGATGAGTAAGGCACTGATTGTGTGGGGCGGCTGGGATGGACATGAACCGGAGCAGGTAGCAGCGATTTTTGAACGCATTTTGAAGGAAGAGCAGTTTGAAGTCGAGGTTTCGAATACACTAGAGGCCTATGCGGATGCCGAGAAGCTGCTGGGTCTGGATCTGATTGTACCCCTGTGGACGATGGGACAGATTGAACAGGAACTGGTGAATAACGTATCGGCTGCCGTTCAGAGCGGTGTTGGCCTCGCAGGTATTCACGGCGGGATGTGTGATGCGTTCCGGAACAATGTCGATTGGCAATTCATGACCGGCGGTCAGTGGGTTGCGCACCCGGGCAATGATGGCGTGGAGTACACGGTTAATATCAAACGAGGTTCAAGTCCGCTGCTGGACCACATCGAAGATTTTCAGGTGAAAAGCGAGCAATACTATCTGCACGTTGACCCTGCAGTGGAAGTGCTGGCTACAACTCGTTTTCCGGTCGTGGAAGGTCCCCATTCAGCGAATGGGCCAGTGGATATGCCGGTTGTATGGACGAAGCGCTGGGGTGCTGGTCGTGTGTACTACAACTCGCTCGGTCATCATGCGGATATCGTAGAGATGCAGCAAGTCACTGAAATGATGCGCAGTGGCTTCAAATGGGCTGCAGCAGGCAAAGCGGTTGCTGAAAATAAAGCAGGCAAATCAGCCGCAGTGTACACAGGCATGGCCGATAACCAAACTTAATTTCCGCTCATTATGTGATGAAACAAGTGTCATACGTTAGAAAGGAAATCTTGACCAGCATTCCACAATACCGATCCGCTTGAAGGGGGCCCACCTGCATGAAAACAATGAAAGTAGGCATTATTGGCTGTGGTAAAATCAGCAGTATTTATATGGAAAACTGTCATCGATTCGAAATTTTAGATCTGGTTGCCGTAGCGGATATTGACCGCAAGAGGGCTGAAGAGCAGGCAGCAGCCTATAACGTTCCAAATGTATACACGGTAGATGAAATGTTAGCGAATCCGGAGATTGAACTGATCATCAATTTAACGATTCCTGCTGTCCACGCAGATGTTTGTTTACGCTCTCTTGAAGCGGGAAAACATGTCTACGTCGAAAAACCACTCGCCGTTACACGTGAGGAAGGTCAGGCTGTACTGGAAACAGCCAAGCGCCAAGGATTGCTGGTAGGCTGCGCGCCCGAAACCTTCTTCGGATCAGGCATTCAGACGTCACTCAAACTGGTGGAGGATGGCGTCATTGGCAAGCCTGTAGCTGCTACGGCATTCATGATGAGCCGCGGGCATGAACACTGGCATCCCGATCCGGAATTCTACTACGCTTCAGGCGGCGGACCGATGTTCGATATGGGCCCTTACTATCTGACAGCTTTAGTGCAACTGCTGGGTCCAATCAGCTCCATTGCTGGCATGACAGGCAAAGCGATGGAGGAGCGTACGATAACGAGTGAGAAAAAGAGAGGACAGACCATCCCGGTTGATATTCCAACGCATGTGGCAGGGCTATTGCAATTTGAGCAGGGAGCCATTGGCACGCTGATTACGAGCTTTGACGTTTTTGGAGGAAGCTCACTGCCACCAATTGAGATCTATGGCACACACGGCACGCTGCAGGTACCTGATCCCAATACGTTTGGCGGCCCTGTACGTTACCGATTGCTGGGTGAACAGGATTGGACGGAGGTTCCTCTTCTTCCAGGATATCAGGAAAATACACGCGGAATCGGTGTTGCCGATATGGCTTATGCTGCTCATAGTGGCCGCGCTCACCGTGCAAGCGGAGACCTTGCCTATCATGTGCTTGAAGCGATGTGGGCATTCCATGACTCATCCGATGAGCAGACTTTCTATAAAATGAGAAGCACCTGTCAGCGTCCTGCTGCTCTGCCGGAAGGTTTGGCACGATATACCCTTGATCAATAATACATCGATTATCAAATGCTAATATAAACAAAGAAGCCCTGTCTTCCGCTTAAGGAGACAGGGCCCTTTATTCTGGAATACCTACCATATCTAAGGTTCAAATCCCGCCTGACTGATCCAGATTTCATGTTCCGCAAATTTCTTTCTCATACGCTCTTCCACGATGCGATAGGCCTCTGGCTGATACCACTCGTCCATACCTACCTCCTGATAAAGCTTTTCCACGCCCAGTCTGCGGGTTCGTTTGCCTTGGCTGCCATCCCCCATGAAGTAATCATCAATACATACACGCTGAACCAGAGGCCGAAGGAGGGAAGGGAAGTTATCGCTGCTGGGCAGCACAGGGGCAATCGCAACCTGGGTAGCTATACCTGCATCCCTTAATTGTTCCAGTGCACGTAATCTTCCGGCAATGGGTGGTGCAGCCGGACTGAATTGCTTACGAACATCATCCCGATCCGTCTCAATCGTCATGCTGACACGCACACGGTCACCCAATTGCTGCAACAGATCCACATCCCGTGTGACGAGAGGACTGCGGGTTTGAACCAATATGAAATCCGGAGGTTGCTCGATCATGACTTCGAGCAGTGAACGCGTAATTTGTTCCTTATATTCGACAGGCTGATATGGATCTGTACTGGATGACATAAATATCGTGACTTTGCCTTTGGAGCGAGCACGCTTGAGCTCCTTGGCAAGTACGCTTGCAGCATCCTGCTTAACGTCAACCCAGCTGCCCCAATCCTCCTTGCGGAACAAGGAAACAGGCATTTGTCTTACATAACAGTATGAGCATCCAAAAGAACAACCCGTATAGGGATTAAGCGTGTGTGTATACCCGTTAAGGAAACCGGTCCCTTTGTTCAACAGTGTCTTTGATGTTTTATATAAAAATTGGGGTTTCTTCATTTGAGTTGCCCCTGTTCCCGATATTGAGCAGGTGTCTGCTCTGTAAGCTTGCGAAACACAGCACTGAAATAGGCCGGATTGGCAATGCCTACTTGGCGACCGATATCTGAAACCGTGAGCGAAGTGCTCACGAGCAGCTTTTTCGCTTCGGTTATTCGAATGTTCTGAATATATTGAAAGGGAGTCAACCCCGTAATCCGCTTGAATACGCGATGCAGATGATACGGGCTGCCATGGCTAATCTGGGCGAGCATATCAAGAGTAAGAGATTCTGAATAATGATGTGTAATATAGTCCGTTACGACGGAAACCCATTCCTGGTCAGGAACACGCTGTCCTGTAGGTTTGCATCGTTTGCACGGTCTAAAGCCTTGCGCTAGTGCATCTTCAGGGTGACGGAAACCCAATACGTTATCGTATTTTGGTGCTTTGGATTTGCATGAAGGTCGGCAAAAAATGCCTGTCGTCCTGACACCGTAATAAAATTTCCCGTCATAGGAGGCGTCATTGCTGATAACGGCATTCCATTGCGGTTTATCTATCGAAAAAGAAAGGGGTTCGTGATTTTCCCGAAGCTTCATAGGATCACCTCACGACACATTATACCCTTGTTCGAAAGATGTTCAACAGCTTTTCACATGAAAAAGCAAGATCTCAATGGCAAGAAGAAAACGATCGCTTCCGTCCCATGGAATGAAATATGCTACAATGAGCAGGATGATGTACATGCGAAATTCATATATGAAAGAGGTAGGTAATAATGGTCCGTTTCGGAGTTGTAGGTACCAATTGGATTACAGAAAGGCTTCTTGAAGCTGCAGCACATGTGAAGGGCTTTGAATTAACAGCTGTCTTTTCACGGACGGCCGATAAGGCGAGTGCATTTGCAGATAAATATAACGCCAAACATCGATTCACTAACCTGGAGGAAATGGCAGCGAGTGACGCAATAGATGCTGTCTACATTGCTACGCCAAATACATATCATGCCGATCAGACAGCGTTGTTCCTGAGAAACGGCAAGCATGTATTATGTGAGAAGCCCCTTGCTGCCAATGCTGCAGAGGTTTCCCATGTCATAAACACAGCTCGTGAGAACAACGTTGTGCTCATGGAAGCGATGAAGTCAACGCTGGTTCCCTCGTTCAAAAAGGTACAGGCCCATCTGCATAAAATTGGACCCGTGCGCAAATATATCGCGGGTTATTGTCAGTATTCATCCCGTTACGACAAGTACAAAGAGGGCATTGTGCTCAATGCATTCAAACCAGAACTTGCCAACGGCGCTTTAATGGATCTGGGTGTGTACTGCCTGTACCCGCTAATTACACTGTTTGGTGCGCCAAATCAGGTTCAAGCTCAAGCCATCATGCTGGATTCAGGCGTCGACGGGCAAGGCAGTGTACTGCTGGGCTACGATGAGATGGAAGCTGTGGTGACTTACTCCAAAATCTCCAATTCCCTTGTACCAAGCGAAATTATGGGAGAGCGCGGGAGCATCATTATAGATAAGATCGGTTCCCCTGAACATGCGGAAATACGATACAATGACGGTACGGTAGAACCATTGACAGTCGAGCAGACCTATCCTGCTATGTATTACGAGGTGGAGGAATTCGTTAACCTCGTTCAGCAGGGGAAAAAGGAATCCGAGATGAACACCTATGAGCGCTCCTATGCAACCATGCAGGTGATGGATCAGATCCGTAAGCAGATTGGTCTGGTTTTCCCGAACGATTAATGAAGTTATAGGAAAGTGAGCTGAGACGAGATGAGTAGAGAAGAGCAGCAAGCAAACAAGAGCCTGGGTCTTGAATTGGAGAAGATTATTTTTATTGGACGAACGTATGAGGAATACATGCTGATGTTCAACCTTACTCCCGAAGATCTCCATGGCAGATCCATCCTGGACTGTCCGGGCGGGGCATGTTCATTCAGCAGTCATGCTCGCAGACAGGGGGCGGATTCCATGGCAGCCGATACGGCGTACCAACATGAAATAGACCAATTGGAATCTAAAGGACAGGAAGACGTTAAACAAACCTTGAAGCAATTGGAACAGGTGCGTGACAGATACAGGTGGGACTATTTCGGTTCAATGAATGGTTTGAAGCAAGCAAGAACGAGCGCCCTTCGGGATTGTGCGGCAGATATGAGAAGTTTTCCCGAGCAGTATATCTATGCCGAGCTTCCCGCGCTGCCTTTCGCTGATGAACAATTTGATATGACTTTATCTGCACATTTTCTGTTTACGTATGCAGATCGATTGGACTTCAGTTTCCATGAGCAAACCATTCTTGAATTGCTGCGCGTAACTAGACAAGAGCTGCGGATTTTCCCTACAGTCGATCTGTCGGGGAAACGCTATGCACATATGAATGAGCTCAAATCCTTGCTGGAGAGCCGAGGATTAGGTGTTACTGAAATCAGGACGACATATGAATTTCAGCAGGAAGCCCATACCATGCTGATCATTGCAAAACCCGAATCCTAGGTCATGTGATAACAGGTCATTCGATCTTTGAAACACACGTTAACTGTTGCACTACGGGGTATATTTGATGTAGTATTGCAAACCTCGTTATAATAAGTGAAACACCAGAAGAGGGTAGGAGGTCTATCGGATGAAAAAAGTACTCATACTTGGCGGGACACGCTTCTTCGGCAAACGTCTGGTCGATCATTTGCTGTGGGAAGGCAAATCGCAAATTACCGTTGCGACGCGCGGCAAAACGAACGTGGACTTCGGGCCGGAAGTGAACCGGATCAAGATGGATCGTGAGGATCCGCAATCTCTAGCTGAAGCAGCACAGATTGACCAGTGGGATGTAGTGTACGATAACATCTGTTACTCGCCGGATGCTGCGAAGTCGGCGTGTGAGGCTTTTGCGGGGCGCACACAAAGATATGTACTTACATCAACGCTCTCCGTGTACGGCGATCCCAAACCGGGATTCACGGAAGAGGATTTTGATCCATACACGTATCCATTGAGATACGGGAATCACGAGGACTTTTCATATGGAGAGGGCAAGCGGCTTGCGGAGGCTGTGTTCTTTCAGGAAGCAAGTTTCCCGGTCGTGGCGATGAGAATTCCAATTGTACTCGGTATAGACGACTACACGAGAAGACTGCATTTTCATATTGAACATGTGCAAAAAGGGAAACCGATCGGCATGCCGAATCCGGACGCCGAGATTGGATTTATCAATTCAACGGAAGCGGCCAGATTTCTTGCCTGGTTAGGGCATTCGACGATTATCGGACCTGTAAATGCAGCCTCGAAAGGCTCCATTACGCTGTCTGCCATGATGGATCTGATTGAGACTGTCACAGGCATGCAGTCCCAAGTGTTACGCGAAACAGCTCAGGAGGATATGTCGCCCTTTGGGATCTCGGAATCATGGACGATGGATACAACCAAGGCAGAACAGGCGGGATATACATTTGAAGCACTGATGGACTGGTTTCCGGGTCTTGTACGTGAAGTGGCACTGGCATTGCAGTCCGAAGGTTAAATGTTGAAGAATAAGCTTACAGGAAAACAGGACGCTCAGGAGCGGGTAACCCTTGGTGTCCTGTTTTTTTTATCTAAAGCAAACCTGGTAAGACCCATCATTATCCCAATGAATCTGTCTGCCCTAACGGTACGGAAGCTGAAGCACGGATACGAAGCTCCGATGGAAGAATGACCGTTTGCGAATCAGACGGCGCGGTACCTTCAATTCTATCGATTAGCATATTCATGCCTTTGGCTCCAAAATCATAGGCAGGCTGCGCAGCTACAGTCAAGAAAGGATCAAAAGCAGAAGCCAGATCCAGATCATCAAAACAGACGACTGAGATGTCTTCCGGCACACGCAGCCCTCTTTTGCGCAGCAGACGAATGACCCCAATCGCGAGCATATTATTGGCTGCGAAAATAGCCGTTGGTTTATCCGGTTGCGTAAGTAACTGTTCCATTCCAGCCTCGTCACTGAAATCACGATAACCCGTTCGAAGCACAAGCTTCGGGTCAACCTTAACTCCTGCTTCACGTAATCCCTCAGCATAGCCTTCTTCACGTAATCGGGCAGTGGATACCTCGGAAGAACCGTTGACGAGCGCAATGCGGCGGTGACCCAGTTCCGTAAGATGTCGAATCAATAGAAGTGCACCCTGCCGGCTGTCTCCTGCAATTACATCCGATGTAATCCCCGGTACTGTGCGATCCAGAATGACAAACGGGATGTTCCTCTCATGTAATTGCTTCAGGTGATCGAGAGATCGATCCCCCGCGGGGGCGAACAGGACACCGTCTACACGTGTGGACAGAATTGTCTCTACGTAGTTCTTTTCCTTGTTGTAATCTTCATCGCTGTTTCCGAACAAGAGCCGATATCCACGAGCGTTAGCTGCATCCTCGGCGCCGCGTGCAAGTGTCGTATAAAATGGGTTGGTGATATCTGTAATCAGCAGGGATAACATCTGTGTTCGCTGGAGTACAAGACTGCGTGCATTCGAATTAGGGATGTATCCGAGTTCATCAATGACCTGCTGTACGCGTTCCCTGGTGGCCGTGCTGATGCGGCCAGTTTGATTAATCACTTTGGAGACCGTCATGGCAGAAACATTGGCTTTCTTGGCAATATCATAAATAGTGATCAATAGAATCTAACCTCTCATAACATAGTCTTACCATTCTATAGGAAAATGCCGATTGACAGCAATATGGGTGCATGCTATGTTAGGGTTACCGATAACCCAAATGGTAAAAAGATCGATTTTCTTCATCGTGAACATGTTACTTTATCCGTTCTTTTTCCGCTCTAACCATGTGCTCCGAGAGAGACAGGACTACATCATTGTGATCCATACATAGAGTGGATTTTTGTAAGATTCTAATTTGTAAACGCATTCAAAATTTAGTTTATTTCTTGTCTTCGACTGGTGTACCCATGGGTATCGGGAGTACTTCTCCATGAACAGACCGTATTAATGCATCCTGAAAGACAACGTGAAATCAATTCGTACCTATCCAGAAACCAACTGAAGGAGGACGTTTTAGTATGACACATCAGGATTACCGTTATAAACAGGCTTTTCCCAAGATTGGTATTCGCCCCACTATTGACGGCAGACGTAAGGGAGTCCGTGAATCTCTGGAGGAACAGACGATGCGCATGGCAATTTCGGTAGCTGAACTGCTCACTGCAGAACTGCGTTATCCGGACGGTTCCCCGGTCGAATGCGTCGTTGCCGAATCCTGTATTGGCGGTGTGGCCGAAGCAGCAGCAGCGGCTGAGCTGTTCAATCGTTCCAATGTGGGGGTCACGATTACCGTTACCCCATGCTGGTGTTATGGAACGGAAACGATGGATATGTCCCCATCCATTCCAACCGCCATCTGGGGTTTCAACGGGACGGAACGGCCTGGGGCGGTCTATTTGGCAGCCGTACTCTCTGCCCATGCTCAGAAGGGCATTCCGGCGTTCGGGATTTACGGCGAGGATGTTCAGGATGGCGGGGATACAACCATTCCAGAAGACGTTCGTGAGAAATTGCTTCGCTTCAGCCGGGCGGGGCTTGCAGCCGCTACGATGAAGGGTCGGGCATATCTGTCCATTGGTTCGGTATCCATGGGGATTGCCGGATCGATTGTGAACGATTCCTTTTTCCAGGAATATCTCGGGATGAGGAACGAATATGTGGATATGAGCGAGCTGACCCGGCGGATTGAGGAAGAGATCTATGATCCCGAAGAATATAAATTGGCGATGGCTTGGGTAAAAGAGAACTGCATTGAAGGACCGGATAACAACCCATCCCATCTTCAGACAGACCGGAAGCGCAAAGAGTATGAATGGGAAACCGTTGTGAAAATGACTCAGATCGTACGTGATCTGATGGCAGGCAATCCAAGATTGGCAGAGCTCGGTTTTACTGAAGAATCGATGGGGCACCACGCCATTGTGTCTGGCTTCCAGGGACAGCGGCAATGGACGGATCATTCGCCTAACGGCGATTTCCTGGAGTCGATTCTGAATTCATCGTTTGACTGGAACGGTAAACGTTCACCTTATCTGGTCGCTACAGAAAATGACAGTCTCAATGGAGTGTCCATGCTGTTCGGCTCGCTGCTCACCCATACAGCTCAAATTTTTGCTGATGTACGTACGTATTGGAGTCCGGATTCGGTAGCACGAGTGACTGGACACCAATTGGAGGGGAGAGCGAAGGATGGCATTCTGCATCTGATCAATTCGGGCTCCGCAGCACTTGACGGTACTGGACAGCAATCCATAGATGGCCATCCAGCCCTTAAGCCTTTCTGGGAAATTACAGATGAAGAAGTTCAGAGCTGCCTGCAGTCGACGTCATGGAGACCTGCCTCCGTAGAATATTTTAGAGGGGGCGGCTACTCCGCTGATTTCCTGACCAAAGGCGGTATGCCAGTTACAATGACACGCCTTAATCTGGTTAAGGGTCTTGGTCCTGTATTACAGCTCGCACAGGGTTACACCGTGGATCTTCCTGATGAAGTGCATGATACGCTGGATCAGCGGACAGATCCGACTTGGCCATCCACATGGTTTGCCCCGATTTTAACAGGAGCAGGTGCCTTTACCTCTGTGTATGAAGTCATGAACCAATGGGGCGCCAACCACGGCTCGATCTCATACGGACACATCGGAGCAGATCTCCTTACTCTGGCTTCAATCCTACGGATTCCGGTGAGTATGCACAATGTTCCTGAGTCGGAGATATTCCGTCCACGAGCATGGGGGTTATTTGGAACAAGCGAACCGGAAAGTGCAGATTATCGTGCTTGCAGCGTGTTTGGCCCGTTATACCGTTAGACTATCCTGTCAGACGCCATAATCTGCTATTCAGAATGTGGCGTTCTTCCAAAAAAAGGAGGCAAGAGAGATGGGAAATAAGGCAAACCATGTGCTTGCTGCTGACTATGGTGCCGGAAGCGGCCGGGTGGTTAGGGGGAGTTTTGACGGTGAAATGCTTTCGTTACATGAAGTACATCGATTCAGTAATGATCCTGTCCAGCTTGCGGACGGATTGTATTGGGATTTTCTCAGATTGTTCCATGAACTTAAGCAGGGCATTGTAAAGGGCACGCAGGGACTGACTAATCCGGTTCGTTCGATAGCCGTCGATACATGGGGCGTTGATTATGGTTTGGTGGATGGAGCGGGAAGATTATGCTGGAATCCCCGTCATTACCGTGAATCGCGTAATGCCAAGTGGATGAAAGAGACGCTGCTTTTAGTTAATGAAGAAGATCTATATACCATGTCAGGCGTCCTGCCTCAGCAGATTAATACGGTATTCCAATTGGTTGGTAGCTTACGGGACAACGCTGAATTAGTACCCGATATGCGGATGTTGTTCATGCCGGATCTGTTTCATTTTTATCTCTCGGGACAACTGGCCTGTGAATACACAATTGCCAGCACAAGCGGACTTTTGCATGCCGGAGAGGACCGCTGGAATGAATCACTGATTGGCCGCCTCGGTTTACCTGAGACACTCTTTCCCCCCATTGCTCGGCCAGGCACCGTGCTGGGACGGTTAACGGATGATCTGTGCTCGGAGTTAAGGATCGAACCCATGCAAGTCATATCGGTGGGCTCGCATGATACAGCATCAGCACTCGCAGCTATTCCTGCGTCAGATCCGAACTTTGCTTTTATCAGCTGTGGAACGTGGTCATTAATGGGCATGGAACGTGATTCGCCAGTATTGGATGAACGCAGTCGAAGATTGGGATTCACGAACGAAGGAACGGTCAGTGGCAAGACAAGAACCTTGAAAAATCGATCCGGTCTTTGGCTGCTGCAGGAGTGCAAAAGGCAATGGGAACGGGAAAATAACATGTTCACTCATCAGGAACTGGTTCAACTCGCTGCCTCCGCCCCAGCGCTTCAAAGCTTTATCCTTCCGGGGGATGAGATATATTTAACGCCCGGTGATATGCCTGAGCGAATACGCCAGCAGTGCACTGCCAGCATGCAAACTGCTCCGGAAACGATCGGAGCAACTGTACGCTGCATTTTGGAGAGCCTGGCACTGGAGTTCAGGCAGACACTAGATGAACTTGAACTTGTTACGGGTAGTAGACCTAACGTCATTCACATGGTCGGCGGAGGAGTACAGAATCGTTTACTGTGCCAGTTCACGGCCAATGCAACCGGTGTTCCTGTTGTAGCAGGACCTGTGGAGGCAACTTCGGCCGGGAATTGCATGCTGCAGTTCATGGCACATGGTGAAGTAAGCAGTTTGTCAGAGGTCCGTGAGATTGTAAAGGCTTCCTTCGCACCGGAAACCTATGAGCCAGAGGATTGCCTGCCATGGCAGGAAGCCTATGGAATCTATCAAAAACTGAATGGGCGGTTAGCGGAGGGTTTTATATAAAAAGAAGTCGAAGGAGTGGAGAAACTCATGACTGAGCAGCTGTTAAGAGAAGAACTAACCAAATATGCCCGTAAGTCGGTAGCTCAGGGGCTCGTGGTTGGCCCTGGAGGCAATTTGAGTGCCCGTTCAGAGGGGACGATGCTTCTCTCTCCGAGTGGTTATGCACTTGAGGATATTGAACCGGAGGAATGGATTGCGGTGGATATCGGGACAGGAGAAACCCGCGCCGGATCAACACGTCCTTCCTCAGAAGTGTTAATGCATCTGTACAGTTATCGCGTGAATCCTGATATTCAAGCAATTGTTCATACGCATCCTGCATATACGATTGCCTTGAGCCTCGTGTACGATGAGCTGCCTCACCTTTTTCCCGATCAGTCTGCACTTGTAGGGGATATCGGGTTCATTCCTTACGTTCTTCCCACGACCAAACTGCTTGCCGATGCAGTCGCTGCTAAGGTGGAGTCCCATTCGGCCCTTATTCTCGTAAATCATGGACTGGTCACGACAGGGAAAAATTTGCGTGAAGCCTATTATCGGACCCAAGTGGTGGAGGAAAGTGCAAAAGTGTACATGATTGCCAAGGCAGCTGGTGAGCCCAAGATCCTTACAGCTGAACAATATAAGGAGATCCAATCTTTGGAGAGTGAAGCGTATCGGGTTCAGCTGTTACAACAACTCAAGTCATAATATAAGTATCGGGCATTATTCGCTACATTTAGTCAGGATTCGACAATAAAAACAAGAAGCCGCAACTTTTTCCGACACCTATTGCATATCCCGAAAAACCGAGTATAATACTTGGTAAACAGACGAAAAGGGGATGCAATAAACGATGAAAACACATGCTGAATTAAACTCACTTCTTGTTGACGATTATCTGGATCTCCTGAATATAGCTACACATTTAGGTGATGAAGAGTGGAAAAACTCCATTTTGCAATCACTAAAAGAAGAAGTGGATGCTAATCGTCACTTGGATTCTCAAGAAGTAAGACAGGATCTCTGGACCCAGTTTGAAGGGATTAATGAGCAGATGCACGATCTCCTGATGCAGCTCAAACATGCGGATTCTCCTGAAGAGAAAGAGCAAATTGCTGAAATGCTCTGGGGGTTGAAAGTGGACCGTAATGCCATAACCCGCAAGCTTGAAACCATAAGTCGTGCCAGCGCCGGTCAACAATAAGTAGTAGATATCATTCAATTATATAAAAGCCCGCTGAGTGCGCCCTTTAGTAATTACATGGGCACTCAGCGGGCTTTACTGTTTCTATTCCGTCGTTAAAACTGCTTCGCAACTGTACGAGCCTGTTCAATTGCATCCTGTTTAATCTGATCCGCCCGTTCTCTGAACTGGTTGTGGCCTTCAACGAAAATCCCATCCAGCTTAGGAACACCGAGGAAGGACATAATGATGCTCAGATAGCGATGCCCGGATTCCGTTTGAGCTGCAGGACCTTCGGAATATATACCGCCGCGCGCCTGAATATGCAGTGCCTTTTTATTCGTCAAAAGTCCGATCGGACCTTGTTCCGTATAGCGGAACGTTTTGCCAGCCACACAGATGGAGTCGATGTAAGCCTTCATGATCGGGGGAAAAGAGAAATTCCACATCGGAGTAACAAAAACATATTTGTCAGCAGATGCAAACTGATCTGATAGCTCATTCAGGCGGGTGACTTTGGATTGCTCCTCCGCTGTTAGTTCACTGCCCGATTGGAGTTTTCCCCAGCCACTGAACACATCTGCATCAATATGCGGAATATTGGAGCGATACAGATCAAGATGCACAACCTCATCCGAAGGATTGCTCTTCCGGTATGCATCTATAAATGCTTGACCTGTGGCCATACTGAAGGAGGTCTCATGATCGTGTGGATGGGCAGTAATATACAATAGGGTTGGCATGCTATTCGTCCTCTCAGTCATGTATTTTGGTGAATAAAAAAAAATTCTCAAACGATAAAGCGACCGCTGTAGTTTGCATCTATAAGTTCTTTTTATACTTAAATACGTAAATCTCGTCTTATGTCATTAGCTACAGAAGGAATAGTGACCTGGTACTTCATGATGTATAATAAACTGGACTAGCAGCGAATTGAATGTATGTAAGCAATATGGAACAAGGAATTTCAAACGATACCATGGATGAGTGAGATGAATGCAGATGGGAATGGACCTGGAGAAACAACGATTAAGCATTGAGGCAGCCAAATTGTATTATCAGTCGGATTACAGCCAGCAGGATATTGCCGTCAGGCTGGGCGTGTCCCGGCCAACCGTATCCCGCTTACTCCAGTATGCCAAGGATCGCGGGTACGTTCGCATTGAAATTATGGACCCGCTCGAGGACATTGATATTATTGCCGGAGAACTCAAAGCCAAATATGATCTGGATACCGCTCTTGTATGTTTTGCACCATTGAAGAGCGATGAGGAGATACAGAAGCATATCAGCAAAAGAGCTGCGGACTATCTGCAGGACACCGTTCAGGATGCAGATATTATTGGTGTGACATGGGGAACGACGATGTATGCCGTAGCCAAACAGCTGCGGGCCAAACAGGTAAAAGGTGTTGAAGTGGTTCAGTTAAAGGGGGGCGTAAGCCATTCCCACGTGAACACGTATGCAGCAGAGATCGTGCATTTGTTCGCGGAAGCGTTTCACACTGTTCCACGATACCTGCCGTTGCCTGTTATTTTTGACAATATTGAAGTCAAGAAAATGGTGGAAGCCGACCGGCACATCGGTCGGATCGTAGAGCTTGGCAGGCAAGCCAACATTGCCTTGTTTACGGTGGGTACGGTTAAGGAAGATGCACTCCTGTTCAAGCTGGGATACTTCAACGAAGAGGAACAGCAGCTGCTGATGAATTCGGGTGCAGGTGATATCTGCTCACGTTTTTTTGACGCCGAGGGTCAATTGATCAGCGAAGAAATTAACAGTAGAACGGTAGGGATTGATTTAGCCGAATTGCGGAACAAGGAGAAGTCAATCCTTGTTGCAGGTGGACAACGCAAGATCGAAGCGATCCATGCAGCGCTTAAAGGTCACTATGCTAATATTTTGGTAACAGACCAGTACACAGCACAGGCTTTGCTTCGATTCTAAAACTAATGATGACAACATCTGCCACGGAAGACTGGCGGATGTTTTGCTTTTTTAGGCAGAAGCTATAAGCGTAGTTTCGCTCACTAGAGGCATTGAACAAAAGTTCATATTGATTTTTACATATGTTCATGTTAGTGTAAGGCTATAAATAATCAGTTCAGATAAGGGAGAGATTCAATTGACTACAGCTCAATTAGCCAAAATGATCGATCATACCTTGCTTCGTGCGGATGCAACGCAAAGTGAAATCAACAAACTGACAGAAGAGGCAAAACAGTACCAATTTGCTTCGGTATGCGTTAATCCGGGCTGGGTTTCCTATGCAGCAGGGCAGCTTCAAGGCAGTGGCGTGGATATCTGTACCGTAATCGGATTCCCTCTGGGAGCTTCCACTTCCGAGACCAAAGCGTTCGAAACGACAGACGCGATTGCTAAAGGTGCTACGGAAGTGGACATGGTCATCAATATCAGCGCATTAAAAGATGGTAAAGATGACTACGTGGAACAGGATATTCGTGCAGTTGTTGAAGCGGCGGCGGGTAAAGCATTGGTTAAAGTCATTATCGAAACTTGTCTGCTTACGGATGAGGAAAAAGTACGGGCATGCCAGGCAGCCGTCAAAGCAGGCGCTGATTTTGTCAAAACGTCCACGGGTTTCTCCACAGGCGGGGCAACACCAGAAGATATCGCTTTGATGCGTCGGACTGTTGGACCTGACATGGGCGTTAAAGCATCAGGCGGCGTACGCAGCCTGGAAGACATGCAAAAAATGATTGAAGCAGGAGCAACTCGTATTGGTGCAAGCTCCGGTGTGAAAATCATGCAGGGTGGACAATCTACATCCTCTTACTAAACACAGGTCGTTAATCTGTTCTTCAGAATCCGGTATGTACACCGGTTATGGGGAGCAGATTCCCAACCTTTATAAAATGGATTATTTGTAAGCGCTTCATAAAATTTCTGAAAGTTAAATTTTATTGTATGGCCTTTGAGCTGAATTCAACATCTGGCTTAACTACCTTCAAAGGAGAGATCAAATGAAATTTCTGATTGCCATTCTTGGCTTACTTGTTGTGTTTGGACTGGCCTATATCGCAAGCAACGGCAAGAAACAAATTCGCTACCGACCACTAATCGTCATGATTGTTTTACAGATTATATTGGCTTATGCCTTGCTGAACACCGGCATTGGTACGTTCTTGATTGGTGGATTCTCCACGATATTTGAAAACTTGCTTGATTACGCAAACGAAGGGATTGCCTTTGTATTCGGCGGTCTCACGACCATTGAGGCTGAAGGCGGCGGGGTACCGTTTTTCCTGAACGTGCTGATGCCGATTGTCGTCATCTCTGCCCTGATTGGTATATTGCAGTATATCCGAATCTTGCCTTTTGTTATAAAATATATTGGTCTGGTATTAAGCAAAATCAACGGAATGGGCAAACTGGAATCATATAACGCGGTTGCTTCCGCCATTTTGGGGCAATCTGAAGTGTTCATCTCCGTAAAAAAACAAATCGGTTTGCTGCCGAAGCATCGGCTGTACACGTTATGTGCCTCGGCCATGTCCACGGTATCGATGTCCATTGTCGGTGCCTATATGTCCATGATCGATCCGAAATATGTGGTTACAGCGCTTGTGCTGAACCTGTTTGGCGGTTTTATCATCGCTTCCATCGTGAATCCTTACAGGGTAACCGAGGAAGAAGATATATTGGAAGTGCAGGAAGAGGAAAAACAATCGTTCTTCGAGATGCTGGGTGAGTACATTCTGGACGGATTCAAAGTGGCGATCGTTGTTGCAGCAATGCTCATTGGATTTGTTGCCCTGATTGCGCTCATTAACGGCATATTTAGTGCTGTTCTCGGCATTTCGTTCCAGGAACTGCTTGGTTATGTGTTTGCACCCTTTGCGTTTATTATGGGCGTTCCTTGGAAGGAAGCGATTCAGGCGGGAAGTATTATGGCAACCAAAATGGTGTCGAACGAATTTGTCGCCATGCTGGATCTGTCCAAACAAACTGCACTGTCTGCCCGTACGACAGGCATCGTGTCGGTCTTCCTCGTATCATTCGCCAATTTCTCCTCCATCGGTATTATTGCCGGTGCGGTCAAGGGACTTCATGAAAAACAGGGCAATGTGGTGGCCCGCTTCGGTCTGAAGCTGCTTTACGGTGCATCGCTTGTCAGCGTGCTGTCTGCGATCATCGCCGGACTGTTCTTGTAAGCCGGATAATTGGAAGGAGTGCATGAGTTATGTCAACATTTAAAAGAGTACATCTGATCGTTATGGATTCTGTAGGTATCGGTGAAGCGCCGGATGCGGCAGAATTTGATGATTACGATGTGGATACGTTTGGTCACATTGCACGTGAACGCGGGGGTTTGAACATGCCGAATATGGCAAGTCTCGGACTGTCCAACATTAAAGAAATCGAGGGTATTCCTGTCGCGGATGCACCTAAAGCGTATTATACAAAAATGCAGGAAGCGTCCCGGGGTAAAGACACCATGACAGGTCATTGGGAGATCATGGGACTCTATATTGATACGCCTTTCCGCGTATTCGAGAACGGCTTCCCGGATGAGCTGATTCAGCGCATCGAAGAGAAGACAGGCCGCAAGGTCATCGGGAACAAACCTGCCAGCGGTACGGAAATCATTGATGAGCTTGGTGAAGAGCATGTGAAAACAGGTGCCCTCATCATCTATACATCCGCGGATTCGGTTTTGCAGATAGCAGCACATGAAGACGTGGTTCCATTGAAAGAGCTTTACGAAATTTGTGAATTCTGTCGGGAGATTACTCTCGATGATCCATACATGCTGGGCCGCATTATTGCTCGTCCTTTCGTTGGTGAAGTCGGTAACTTCAAACGTACAGCCAACCGTCACGACTATGCGCTCAAACCATTCGGCCGTACGGTAATGAATGAGCTCAAGGACGGGGGATTCGATGTGATTGCCCTCGGTAAAATCGCAGACATCTATGATGGCGAAGGGGTGACTAAGTCCGTCCGGACTGTGTCCAATATGGATGGTATGGACAAACTGTCCGAGACGATGGATGAAGAATTCACAGGGCTCAGCTTCCTGAACCTGGTCGACTTCGACGCATTGTTCGGTCACCGCCGTGATCCTCAAGGATATGCTCAAGCACTCGAGGATTATGATGCACGTCTACCTGAAATTTTCGAAAAAATGACAAACGATGACCTGCTCATCATTACGGCTGATCATGGTAACGACCCAACATACCGTGGTACAGACCATACACGTGAGTATGTGCCACTGCTTGTGTATTCCCCACGTTTCAGCGAGGGTAAGAAACTTGAATTGCGCAATACATTTGCAGATCTTGGTGCTACGGTAGCCGATAACTTTGGCGTTCAATTGCCGGAGTATGGTACAAGCTTCCTGAATGATTTGAAATAGGATACGGTTGTTTAATCGAAATCAGATGCAGGATTGGATTGGAAAATAAGTTAGACAGGTTCACCGGAGCAGCTTAGGCTGTCCGGGAACCTGCTGTAACTATATTAATGGATAAACTGGAGGAGATTTAAACCATGAGTACACATATCGGAGCCAAACCTGGAGATATAGCAGAAACGATCCTTTTGCCGGGAGATCCGTTGCGCGCTAAATTTATTGCGGATACGTATCTGGAAGATGTCGTTTGTTATAATGAAGTTCGCGGAATGCTGGGCTTTACCGGTACATATCAAGGACACCGCATTTCGGTGCAAGGTTCAGGCATGGGTATTCCTTCGTTCGCCATCTATGCCAATGAGTTGATCAGCGAATATGGCGTCAAAAACCTCATTCGTGTCGGAACATGCGGAGGTATGCAGGAGCATGTACGTGTTCGTGACGTTATTTTGGCACAAGCGTCCTGTACGGATTCCAGCATGAACAAGCTTGTGTTTGGCGGGTATGATTTCTCTCCAATCGCAACATTCTCCTTGCTGAAAGAAGCCTATGACCGTGCGACAGCCAAAGGCTTGAAAATCCATGTCGGTAACGTGTTCAGTTCCGATTCGTTCTATCGTGACGATCGTTCCGTTACCGAAAAATTGATGCAGCACGGCGTACTCGGCGTGGAAATGGAAACAACAGCACTGTACACGATTGCTGCGAAGTTTGGCGTTAATGCCTTGACCATTCTGACAGTAAGCGACCACTTGCTGACCGGTGAAGAAACCTCAGCCGAAGAGCGCCAAAAAACGTTCAACGACATGATGGTCGTAGCACTGGAAACAGCAATCACGCTGTAGGTTTTATTATTCAAATCAATTGGTTTTCTATTGAAACTTTTGGTGAAGCACGTAGTGAAGGCACCGGAATCAATTCTGAAGAAGCGAAGCGTTCGCCTTTGTCTCCGAGTTTCTCCATTTGAAAAATGGTTCAAAGAAACTTGGAGACAACAGCGATTGGAAGAATGATCCGGGGACGAAACGGACTCTGCACAAAGTGTTCTATATAAATCACATACACGAGGAGAGATCATCATGAGAATGGTAGACATTATTGCCAAAAAACGTGACGGAAAAGAACTGACAACAGCTGAAATTGATTTTGTTGTTCAAGGATATACCCAAGGGGAAATTCCGGATTATCAAGTCAGCGCTTGGGCGATGGCGGTTTTCTTCAAGGATATGACGGACAAGGAACGCGCTGATCTTACGATGTCGATGGTCAATTCGGGTGAAACGATCGATCTGTCCGCCATTGAAGGCATCAAAGTAGACAAGCACTCCACCGGGGGCGTTGGTGATACAACGACATTGGTGTTGGCGCCGCTCGTTGCTGCGCTGGATGTTCCTGTAGCGAAAATGTCCGGACGTGGTCTGGGTCACACAGGCGGAACGACAGACAAACTGGAGTCCGTTGCCGGTTTCCACGTCGAGCTGGAGAAGGAAGAATTTATTAGACTCGTAAATGAACATAAGGTAGCGGTAATCGGTCAAAGTGGTAATCTCACACCAGCTGACAAGAAGCTCTATGCACTTCGTGATGTTACAGCAACGGTAAACTCCATTCCGCTGATTGCCAGCTCCATCATGAGCAAGAAAATTGCAGCAGGCGCAGACGCCATCGTACTGGATGTAAAAACGGGTGCGGGTGCATTCATGAAAACGACAGAAGATGCAAAAGAACTGGCACATGCCATGGTCAGCATCGGTAACAATGTAGGGCGCAAAACGATGGCGGTGATCTCCGACATGTCCCAGCCGCTGGGCCTCGCGATCGGTAACGCGCTTGAAGTAAAAGAAGCTATCCTGACACTGCAAGGTAAAGGACCGAAAGACCTGGAAGAACTGTGTCTGGCTCTTGGACGCCAAATGGTATTCCTTGCGGGCAAAGCAGACTCCTTGGAGCAAGCGGAAGAGAAATTGAAAGAAGTGATCCAGAACGGAAAGGCACTGGAGAAATTCAAGCATTTCCTGGCCAACCAAGGTGGCGATGCGTCTGTAGTCGACCATCCGGATCGTCTGCCACAGGCAAAATATCTGATAGAAGTTCCGGCTGACCAGGATGGTTATGTCGCTGGAATCGTTGCGGACGAGATCGGTACCGCTGCGATGCTGCTTGGTGCGGGCCGTGCGACAAAAGAGTCCGAGATCGACCTTGCTGTCGGCTTGATGCTGAACAAAAAAGTAGGTGACCCGGTGAAAGCTGGGGAGTCACTGGTAACGATCCATGCCAATCGTGAGGATGTGGCAGACGTAATCGCGAAGATCAAAGAAAATATTACGATTGCAGATCATGCCGATGCTCCTGTGCTCGTTCATGATATCGTAACTGAATAAATATCAGGTCATCAGAGTGTGATTCATCTTCGATCTGTACCCGAAAAACCCGAAGCCATAATTTATGGTTTCGGGTTTTCTCTTTGCGTCCTTAGCGTATATTTACGTTAAATTAGCTGCCCACCAGTCTTTTATCGTTAAGTAAAATGGCGATCAGTTTTGATTTTCGTTTTGATCGGTACGTGGTGCATAAGCGCAAAGAAAGACGCGTACGCCTTCAGTGATGATACGTTTGGTTTGTTCCTCTTCAAAAGTCCCCGTTTTTCTCGGTTGATCAAATACCAATAAAAACGTTAAGGCAGCGAAGTGCTTTGTAGCCATTACAGGATCTGGCACATCGAGCAGTCCGGTTTGTCCAAACTCGGTAAACCTCCTGATAATCCCCTCTTCCGTTGCGTTATCCAGCTTTTCTAAAAACGAGGCTGGCAGGTTGGCGGCTTCCATTGTAACCAGACGGATCAGAGCGCTGTAATCGGACGAACCGTTCGCAGAAGCTACGAATTGTTCGCAGAATAAGATGAGCGCCTGCTCCAGATCCTCGAATTCCCAGAGGTAGTCTGATATCCCTTGCTTGATCATGTCCAGAACCGCCCGACTGGTTTCTTCCACAACAGCAAGCAGCAAGTTCTGTTTGTCGCCATAATAATCATAAACGGTCCGTTTGGAAACTCCCGCTTTGGCTGCGACTGCATCGACGCTGGAGCGATCAAACCCATCTGAAAGAAACAGGTCTCGTGCCGCTCCAATAATTTTGGCTCGTTTGTCTGAAGAGCCTTTGCGGATTTTTTTGTTTTCCGTGTTATCCATGCTTACGTTTCCCCCTTACAGGTATACTATCAAAAATGAGTTCCACTTTACAAACTACACTGCACGGTGTAGTATAGCGAATGTAGCATATCAAATTAATAAACAAGGGAGGATTCTATCCATGAAAACCGTGCAGTCTTCTGTTGATGTTCTCATTGTCGGAGCCGGACCAACAGGGCTTACACTTGCCTGCGACCTTGTCCGTCGAAACGTCGACCATCGTATTATTGAACGAAGCGCCTTATATAACGTAGCGTCACGCGCCAAAGCAATCCAGCCCCGCTCGCTTGAAGTCGTCGATGATCTGGAGGCCGTTCGTTACATTATTGAAACGGGTGTCGTGGATTTGCCTGTTCGTTATTATACTGCAGATGGCAGGAGTGTGGACAAGCCGGCTATTACCGCTGCAGCCAGCGCCGAACTTGAGACACCCTATCGTGATCCGGTCTGGATTGCTCAATTTGATGTGGAAAAAGCATTGCGCGACCGATATGCAATGCTTGGCGGTCAAGTTGAATTAGGCATGGAAGCAGTAGGGCTTGTTCAGGATTTGGATGGTGTAACGGTAACCGTGAAAACACCACAAGGAGAAGAGTTGATTCGCGCTCGTTATGTCGTCGGCGCCGACGGGGGCAAAAGCAATATCCGCAAGTTGATTCAGTTACCGCTGGTTGGAGAAACACACGAAGATGAGCGATGGTATCTTGGCGATGTACGATTGGAAGGGTTGGACCGTGACCGTATCCATATCTGGACATCTTCGGAGGGGATGGTCGGGGTAACACCGCTGCCGAAATCCGATATTTGGCAACTGCAGGCAACAATTCCGGCAGACATCGAAGAACCAGAGCAGCCGTCGCTAGAGGCGTATCAGGCCATGTTTGACCGGCGCGCCGGGGCCGGACGTGTTCGGTTCACGGATGCTTCCTGGCTGTCCATCTACCGGGTCAACGTCCGTATGGTTGAAAGTTACCGCAACGGCCAGGTTTTTCTTGCCGGCGACGCCGCTCATGTTCATTCGCCCGCTGGCGGCCAAGGCATGAATACGGGGATGCAGGATGCATACAACCTTGGATGGAAGCTGGACGCCGTCTTACACGGAGCAGACACCGCCTTACTCGACACGTACGATGAGGAGCGTCGCCCTGTAGCTAAAGCCGTGCTCGAGGACAGCACGAAAAAGATGGGAGGGGTCATAGGAACGGCGACTGAAGGCGGAGGGTTGTCCCAATCCTTAAGCACTATATCCGACGATCTGACGAGTGGGCTTCTCATTTCCTATCGGTCAAGTTCTCTTACCCGCCCGTCTGCTCGAACGAATGCTACCCGTTCATTTCCAGGAGATCGTGCTCCTAACGCTACGGGCCTGCAAGGCACCGGGTTTGCAGGAGGCGTCTTTGACCTATTGCGCGGCCCGCAGTGGACGCTTTTGGCTTTTGCAAACAGCATCGATCCTTCGCTGAAGAACCTCACCAACGACGAACTCCATGTGCATTATATCGTGCCAACGAAGGTGGAGGGGGCGGAAGGCATAATCGACACAGCAGGGAATGCCTATCGAATTTACGATGTAGCAAGTAGTGAACTCGTATTGATTCGTCCCGACGGTCACATCGCACTGCGCACCTCCACTGATGATACCGCATCGATTTCGAATTACTTGAATTCCATTTATCGCGAAAACTGATTTGGAAAAGCCGGCGGCGATCTTTTACAACATCTCAGGTGACTGCCGGCATTATTAATGAACTGAGTTTAAATTGATGATACGGGAAGGACTGTTTCTATGGAAGAAATTATTCGAACCGTTAACCTGACAAAGCAATACGGAAATAAAGTCATTGTAGATCGCGTTTCGATTTCCGTTAAAAAAGGAGAAATCTATGGATTTCTGGGATTGAATGGCGCAGGGAAAACGACAACCATTCGGACTCTTCTCGGAATGAGTAAGCCTTCTTCCGGAGAAGTGTATTTGTTTGGTCAGCGCTGGGCGAATGGGAATCCAGATTTGTCGAGACGAGTAGGTTACATGGTGGAAGTTCCTTATGCCTACCCTAACTTTACGGTTAGGGAAAACTTGAATTTGATGGCCAGGTTGCGAGGGTTACCGGTTCCGAGGGCAGTTGACGAAATTATGGAGCAATTGAATTTGACCCAATATGCGGATAGTAAGGCAAGAGATTTGTCACTTGGTAACGCGCAGAAACTTGGATTGGCCAAAGCGTTAATTCATAAGCCGGACGTTCTGATTCTTGATGAACCAACCAATGCACTTGATCCAGCCGGAATTGTCGAGATAAGGGAAATGCTGAAAGCTCTAGCTTCTCAACAAGGGATTACCGTGTTTATATCGAGCCATATCCTTGAGGAAATGTCCAAAATGGCTTCTCGAATCGGCATTATTCACAAAGGCGTTTTGCTTGAAGAACTGACAGCAAAAGACTTTGAAACCATCCGCCGAAAGCAGCTGATGGTCGGAACGAAGGATGCCCGGAAGGCTCAAGCTATTCTTTCAGACTCCGGGTATGCAGTACATTCGACTTCGAATAACTGCCTTGCACTTCAGGATGATCATGCCGTGAAGCATCCCGAACATATTGCGAGATTGCTTACTCATCATGAAGTGCCGCTCACCATGCTTAACATTGAAGAAGAAAACTTGGAACATTACTTTCTCAAAGTAATCGGAGCAGAGGAGGGAAAACGGAATGAGATCATTGTCGACTGCCTGTAGCGTTGAAGTTTACAAATTGCGTCGATCCTTTGTTTTATGGGGCACCCTTCTGTTTATATTGTTTGTCATCACGTTGTTCTTGGGACAGCCCGATTGGCCTTCTTTTTTTGAACGGACTGCGTTTTTGTATGCATCCGTGTTTGGGCTGCTGGGGTTTGGATTGGTGACAAGCTGGACATTTGGCCGTGAGTATTCTGATCGGACGCTCAAGGATTTGCTCGTTTTGCCTATATCTCGGGGTAAAGTAGCGATTGCCAAATATATCGCAATTATTTTCTGGTGTTCTGTAATGATGTTGATCAGCTTTGCATATGCCTTAGTGCTTGGTTTTGCTGTTGGGCTTCCTGGCTTTTCGTTTGCAATTGTACAACATTATTTATTTCTAATACTTATCATTGGCGCTCTCCACCTATTATTAAGTGCACCTCTTGCCTTATTGGCCTGTATATCGCGCGGTTATCTGGTGCCGATCGGCTTTGCTTTTACAACTTTGATGCTGGCATTGGTATTCGGTCCGACTGCCATTGGCACGTATCTGCCTTGGTCTGTACCTGCTTTGCATTTGAAGGAAAACGGCATCGCATTATTCCCCTTGGAAGGTATCAGTTATTTTCTGGTGTTTTTAATAGGACTGGTAGGCTTCATTGGGACGGTTAAATGGTTGCAAAACATGGAGCAACGATGATTTACTAGAAAATGCTTCTGCATAGAAATACATTTGGAAGGAGACGATGCACGTTCAACTGTGCCTTCTATCTCTTTATATCTCTTTATATCGCTTTTAAAAACTCTGCGTATATTTTTGTGAAATGTTGTCCAGTCCCTCAAGTAGGGAAATGTGCAAAATGATCTCTTTATTCACTCTGGAGTTTCTCATAGGCCATGACAGAATCCGCGTTGGTGTAAATATAAGGCGTGGATGGCTCGGAAACCGGAGTTATTTTCGTTGCTCGGATCTCAATGGTGTCCTTGCCATTCACCTGGGCAGAACCGATGCTGCCATCAATCTGTACCCAGCTGTCGGTGGGGAAGGTGTCGGCATCCGGTATGTGAATCATTACGCCAAATGGCGCCGCATCTGCCGGGCAGCACATGACGAGGAACCGACCAAGCGCAAAGTGCGACTCATGATCCATACTTTCATCTCGATAGACAAAGCCAGTGAGGGAGATCGGCTTGCCTGCAAATTGTCGTTGAAACATGTCAATGGTTCCAAGCGTTTCCGAGAAAATCTCGGGAAAGACCTGGATGACCGGTTCTGCATATAATTTTTCCGCCAACTCAGCAAATTCTCGGCTGTATTCATCAGGAGGAATAAATTGGACTTTACTCACTGACCCGGCTGCAGCGGTTGGTTGATTCTGTGCGAAATCCTGGACATTGAGTCTGGCAGGTTCCTCTGGTGCAGGCTCTTTACGCCGAATTTCGGGAGGAGCATAAGATAGCGACATGCCTTTCTGACTGGCCATGGAACTTCCGAGTGCTTGATCAGGCAGTAGAAAGCCGAGTAACAGGGGAAACATAATCAGACCGTAGGTCACCAAGCTTCGAAGCCATCCGGACGGAGGTGGATGCTCACAGTCGCAATGAATCTGGCCGTGACCGAAAAGTCCGTGCCAAGCCATAATGACCGCAATGAACATGAGTGGTATGGGACAGCATAACAACAAACGCTGCATCGTTGGTGCCAGATAATAATGTAGAGAATCATTCGCGTTCAAATGGAAGATGTATACGGCAAGACTACCCATCCATATCGCACGAATTAATGAATGCCACTGGATGGAATGCCTCCTTGGAGTGTGAGTGTGGATGTGAAAGGTTCCAGGATGAGTCATCGAATCACCTCTTATCATTATTGAAGTGAACATACATGCTTGATGAAGCCACTATAAACTTCTCAGTTGAACCAGGCAGTAAACTCTACTGCGTGGTACAGAACATTTCATATCACCAGCTTCATTATGAATAGATACTGAAATGTCATTTAGTTTTTTTCACCCTATACCTATACCAGAAGGTTAACCAGCCACGATCCGGCGAAGACGAGAACAATAATGGCTATGCTTAACCCAATGACAAACCTTGTGCGGAAAGTAGACAGCAACATTAGTGTGCTCTTGAAATCGAGCATGGGACCAAGAACAAGAAATGAAATCAGCGGACCAAGTGCGAAGGTATGAGAGAACGCAGAGGCCACAAATGCATCAGAAGTGGAGCAAAGAGATAATACATAAGCAAATCCCATCATAAACACATAGGAGGCAACCGGACCGTTCCCCAGCGCAATCAAATCACTTCGACTAATAAACGTCTGAATGCAGGCAGTAATCAGTGCACCAATGACCAAATACTTGCTCATATCCACAAATTCATCTCCGGCATGGATAAAGAAGCTGCGCCAGTTTTTCTCGTGATTATGGTCATGCTCTTCAACATGAGTATGTGAGTGTGCCATTTTAAATCCGGAGTGAGTCTTGACCTGTGTCACGGTAACCTTGGCTTTGCGAAGAGGATTCTGCCGCACAATCAAATAAACCAACAAGCCAATTGAAGCTGCAACTGCAAAAGCCAGTCCCATGCGGGCAATCGTGATTTCGGGATGAGATGGAAAAGCGAGCAATGTTGCGGTAAACACGATAGGATTGACTACAGGACCACTAAGAATGAAGGTAACCGCGATGTAGGCGGGCATGCCTTTATGCATCAACCGCCGAACAACTGGTATCATGCCACATTCGCAGATAGGAAATATGATTCCGAGTAAACCAGCCACCAAGACACCACCAATGGGGTTCTTTGGCGTGAGTTTACGTACCATTTCTTCCGATACGAACCACTGCATGAGCGAAGAGAGCAGCACACCGATGAGCAGAAAAGGAGCAGCTTCAAGGAAAATGCCTATGAATACGGTTTTCATATTTTGCAAAGCTTCGCTGTTCCAGGCCTGTTTCAGATCAGAGGACATTGTGATGAGCACGGGAACAAGAAAGGCACAGGGAACTAGGATGGACAGGAGCTTCAGATTGGCTGCAAGCTTCATACAACAGACCTCCACAACCGGACTTTTAGTAAACTATATGCTTGTACCTTCAGCAACATACGCAGTTTGGTCTTTTAATCATAAGTTTTACGATTTATTGGTTAACGTTAAATTGAGAAGTTGACAAGCTAATAGTTCGTCATGTATAGTTTTGGATGTTAATCGTAATAATTACGATTAAAGTCTAGAAAATAAATCGTATTGGTTTTTCCATTAAAGAACCTTGGAGTGGAGGAATGGGCATGTCTGAAATACAAGACAAGCGCCGGGTACCGGTGACCGTATTAAGCGGATATCTGGGAGCAGGCAAAACAACCCTATTGAATCATGTGCTTCATAATAGGGAAGGCATGAGAGTCGCTGTTATCGTAAACGACCTGAGTGAAGTAAACATTGATGCCGGATTAATCCGGGATGGAGGCGGACTATCACGTATTGACGAAAAGCTCGTGGAGATGTCTAATGGCTGTATCTGCTGCACGCTGCGGGAAGATCTCTTGAAAGAAGTGGAACGTCTCGCTCTGGATGGTTCTTTTGATTATATCCTGATTGAATCGACGGGCATTGGAGAACCTGTTCCTGTTGCACAGACGTTTACATATATCGATGAAGAACTCGGGATCGATTTAACGAAGTTTACCCGTCTCGACACCATGGTAACCGTTGTGGATGCTGCGCAGTTCTGGCGGGACTTTTATTCGAAGGAAACATTGAGGGATCGGGGACAGGAAGCAGGAGAGGGCGATGTCCGGGGAATCGTACACCTGTTGACTGATCAGGTTGAATTCTGTGATGTGCTGATCCTGAACAAGTGTGATCTCGTCTCGGAGGATGAACTGTTGAAGCTGGAGAAGGCGCTGCATGCGATGCAACCCGAAGCCAAGCTGATTCGAACGACACACGGGCAGATTGATCCCAAGGAGATCTTGAATACGGGGCGGTTTGATTTTGAAAAAGCCAGTCAGTCTGCAGGATGGATCCGCGAATTGATGAAGGAAGAACACACTCCGGAAACGGAAGAGTATGGCATTCACTCGTTTGTCTATCATCGGAAACGTCCGTTTCATCCGGAACGATTGCTGCGCTGGATTGCCAAGTGGCCGGAGAGTATCGTTAGATCCAAAGGTTTGATGTGGCTGGCTACACGGAACCATATGGCCATTTCTTTCAGTCACGCAGGCACTTCCAAGCAGCTTGGACCCGCCGGTTTATGGGTAGGTGCAATGAGCGAAGAAGAACGGCAAATGCACTTTGGAGATACGTTGCCAGCCATTCCGGATTGGGATGATACATGGGGAGATCGGGTAACGAAATTAGTATTTATCGGAATCGATATGGACCGCGCAGAGATTGAGCGTACATTGGACGAAACACTACTTACCGAAGAGGAAATGCTGCTCAACTGGCGTAAATTGGAAGATCCCTTTCCAGCATGGAGTTGACAAAAGAAAAAGGATGGGATAGTATCATTAAACAGTAATCATTACGATTAAACAAAAGGAGGCACAACCATGAGAGTCATTGTAACTTTAGCTTGTACCGAGTGCGGGGATCGCAACTATACCACGACGAAGAACAAACGTAACCACCCGGAGCGTCTTGAAATGAAAAAATATTCACCACGATTGAAGAAAATGACGATTCACCGGGAAACGAGATAAATTTTTTTTCGTTTTTAAATCGTAATACTTACGAAAAGAGGACCTAACCATGATTCTATCCTCCATGCGCAACGTGGTTTTTGGATATGGCAAAGAACCCGTTATTGATCAATTATCGCTGGATATTCATGTGGGAGAATTTGTAGGCATTACTGGACCCAATGGTTCTGCGAAGACAACCATGCTGAAATTGCTGCTGGGGCTGTTACAGCCCTGGAGCGGCACGGTACATATGAATATTCAGAACAACCCTGGCAACAAAATGGAGATCGGGTATGTGCCCCAGCAGGTGGCATCATTCAACAGCGGGTTTCCCAGTACAGTCATTGAACTGGTGCGATCCGGATGTTACCGCAAACTTGGTCTATTTCGAAAATTCTCACCCGAACAGGAAGCCGTAGTCGAACGCAGTCTTCGGGAAGTCGGCATGTGGGAATATCGCAATACACGGGTAGGCGCGCTGTCGGGTGGACAGAAGCAGCGCATCTGCATCGCCAGAGCTCTGGCAGGACAGCCCCAAGTGCTTGTACTGGATGAACCGACAACAGGCATGGACAGTCGCAGCCGGGAGGGCTTCTATGATCTGATGCGACACTATGCAGATGTACATGGATTGACCATTATTATGGTGACACATGGCCTTGAAGAGATGGGCAACCGATTGGACCGGACGATCACCCTGGAGCGTCAAGAAAGTGAGGAATGGCAGTGTTTGAGTACGAATTCATGCAGCGAGCCTTTTGGGCAGGCGGACTGATTGGCATTATTGCTCCGATTCTTGGAGTCTACCTAATGCTTCGTAGGCAGGTGCTGATGGCCGATACGCTGTCCCATGTATCACTGGCAGGAGTGGCGCTTGGTTCGGTCATGAATCTCAACCCGGTAATCTGCGGCTTCGCGATTGCGGTCATGGGTGCATTATTGGTCGAACAATTGCGGAGAAGCTATCGTACGTATAGCGAAGTGCCTGTAGCGATTATCATGACGTCAGGCTTGGCACTGGCCGTGGTGCTCATGAGTCTGAAAACGAATTTGTCCAAAACCTTCAGTTCCTATCTGTTCGGTTCCATCGTTGCAGTCAGCAATATCCAGTTGTGGATGATGGCAGCTGTATGTGTCATTGGTTTGGTATTTTTCATTGTATTACGCAGACCTTTATATAATTTGACGTTTGACGAAGAGACAGCTTCCATTGGAGGCGTTCAGGTAAAAGGTTTATCATTTGCTTTCGCCGTACTGACAGGTCTGACGGTTGCTTCAGCCATGCCGATCGTTGGCGTACTGCTTGTATCCGCATTGATTGTGCTGCCAGCTGCGCTGGCCCTTCGAATCTCTCGCAGCTTCGCTGCTGCATTGGTGATTGCCATTATAACCGGGTTGATCGGCATTTTTGGCGGATTGACAACATCTTACCATTTGAATACTCCGCCTGGCGGGACGATCGCACTCATATTGCTGGCCTTTCTATTGACTGGAATATCAGCACAAAAGCTGATTCAACTATACAACCGTAAACGCCACCGCAAGGAAATAAAACAGCAACGCGCAAGGATTTTAATACAATCAAGGGAGAATACACCACATGAAATTCAGTAAAAAATCAGCAATGGGACTGTTGTTCAGTCTCACACTTATCGTAGCTGGATGCGGACAAACCAAATCAGCATCCGAATCGGATGCGACTTCGACAAGCGCTCCGGCAGCAACGGAGAAGAAATTGGACGTACAGGTCAGTTTCTACCCTATGTATGAGTTCACCAAAAATGTAGCAGGCAATCTGGCTGATGTACATACACTCGTTCCGGCTGGTATGGAGCCTCATGACTGGGAGCCAACACCACAGGATATAGCAAGCATCGAGAAAGCAGATGTACTCGTCTATAATGGCGCTGGCATGGAATCATGGATCGATCAAGTGAAGGACAGTCTGAGTAATGACAAACTTGTACAAGTTGAAGCAAGCCAAGGCATTGATCTGCTTGAGGGCGTAGAAGATGGCCATCATCATGGGGAGTCTAGTGCAGAGGAACACGATCATGATCATGCAGATGAAGCAACGACAGAAGAGCATGACCACGATCATGGAGAAAAAGCTGCCACTGAAGAGCATGATCATGAACATACAGATGAAGCGGCGACTGAAGAACATGATCATGAACATACTGCCGACACAGAGGAAGGGCATTCACATGAACATGGCGGACTTGACCCGCATGTTTGGTTATCGCCTGTTCTGGCCATTCAGGAAGTGCGGAACATCGAAGCGGGACTTGCGCAAGCTGCACCGGAGCATGCAGAACAATTCAAGCAAAACGCGGATGCGTACATTACCAAACTGGAGACACTGGATCAGGAATTCAAAGCGGCTGTAACCGACAGCAAACGAAAAGATTTCATTACACAGCATGCAGCGTTCGGCTACCTTGCACAGCAGTATGGTCTGCAGCAAGTACCTATCGCCGGGTTGTCTCCCGAACAGGAGCCATCAGCTGCACAGATGGCAGCTGTAATCGATTTTGCCAAAGAACATCAGGTCAAAACGATCTTCTTTGAAACATTGGTATCTTCCAAAGTATCCGAGACCATCGCCAGTGAAGTGGGTGCCAAAACAGCAGTGTTAAATCCCATTGAAGGATTAACCGAAGAGGAAATTGCTGCAGGTCTGGACTACATCGGTGTTATGGAGCAGAATTTGGAGGCCCTCAAACTGGCATTGAATGAATAAGCAGTACTCCATTTGATGCCAGCCATCGAAAAAGGTACAATGGTACAACATGCTGAGGAACGGCCGTGCCATTCCTTTGCCTTTTGCCACGCAGAGAGCACAGCGATGTGCTCTTTTCGTTGTGTAAGACGATCGGAGGACCAATGGGGGATAAGGAGGAGAAGAAGCTTATGGGTCTAGGTGAAGAACAGGAAGTATTGCTAAGTCAGCAGCCGCCTCATCTATGGAGAAGACGCAAGCAGGAGCTGCTGCACTGGACGGAACGCGATAAATATACGGTGTCTGCGAAGAAAACGGTGTTGTGGAATGGCCTAGAAATAGATGCGGAGCTGCACGAAGCCTTATCCTTGCTTCAGGAAGCTGGCGTTGCGACCGAGTTTTCATGTGCCGGAGTTAGTCCGCTAGATGAACCGGTAGACCATTCCCTGTATGCTTATGTTACACTAGTGCAAAGTAAAACCGCTGATCAATTCGTTCAGTTTGCGCTGGAACATATGCGAAATCGCCTGCTCGTTACGCTCGAGGTCGAGAAGGGACGGTATGATTTGTCTTCTTTCTTCATTGGACATAATCGCAGCTTCTGCTGGTGGATGGAATATTGCGCAGCACATTTCACAAGGAGAAACGGGAAGAGGGTTGAAGCGTAATATAACGATGGGCATGTTTAGTCGGAGATAAGGAGGGAACACGAAATTGAATAAATGGCTCAAAACCATATTATTTTTGGTGGCTTCAGTCTTCCTAACTCGTTTCATTCCGTTTTCTTCGTTGTTCCGGAATTTGGACACGATGATTCATGAATTCGGCCATGCCGTAATGACCCTCCTGCTATCCGGGAAAGTATTGCGGATCGAATTATACGCGGATCACAGCGGCGTCACCTACTCATCCATGTTAACACCGGGCAGATCGATACTTGTGTCATTGGCAGGGTATGTTACAGCATCCCTTTTTGCCTGGCTGTTATTCTACCTATACCGAAAAGGGCTGCATATGTGGGGCCTGGGTATCATGACCGCTGTAGCGCTGGTTTCCCTTTTGTTATATGTAAGAGGAGAATTTGGCATGTTATGGCTCACAGGTTTCATTGCCCTGAACGTTGTGATCATGATCTTTGGCGCCAAAATCGTGAAGTACTACTATCTGTTACTTGCTTTCCTGACGCTGGAAGAGTCCGTGGTTAGTGCCATGTACGTCGGTTTAATGTCCTGGACACAGCCTTCACGGGCAGGGGATGCAGCTAACTTGGCCCAGCAAACGTTCCTGCCAGCCCTGTTCTGGGGTACACTCTTTGCTCTGTTTGCGTTATGGTGTGCGAAGGGGGCACTGAGTCTGTTTTTCCGCAAGGAAAGCACATCTCGCAGTTCACGATCACGTGGTGTACGTTCGCGAAACGCTTAAATGCAATCAGAAAAGGCACTTCCTTTTGGGATAAAGGAGGTGCCTTTTTGCATAAGTTGTGATTTGGTATACCACTAATCTCCGAGATTGTCCCATAGGACGTAGAAATAATAAATTTCTTCCATAATCGCCTGATCATCTTCAGCAGCAACGCCTCCCCTGATTCGAGCAAGGGTACCCAGAATGTCATAAATGGTCTCTCGTTCAACACTATACTGAATTCGATTGACAATTCGTTCCCAGGCTTGCATGGCATATTCAACTTGAGACTTGGCCTCAGTCCACTGTTTCTTCTCCACTTGCTTTTCCAATGTTTGTACGGATTCGAGCAAGCGGTCCTGTGTGCCAAATGGTTTTTTGAGAAACGACCCCGTGGCCATAATCGCTACAAACAGAACAAGCATTAAAATCGGCAGTACATACAGCAACCAGAAACGTGTTTTCATTCAACCGCCTCCATACAGATAGTAAAAGAAAATCAGAATGGCCCCTTGTAATCACCCATATCCGTTTTTTCTGAGAAACGGTCTTCAAAAAGATCGACATACAGTTTGTCGTTAGGCAAGATCGCTGCAAAAGCGATGTCCTGGATGGTGATGTTTTTCTTTTTTAACTGTTCCGTCAGCCAGTTCATGTCTTTATTTCGTTCTTTCAGGTTCTGCCTGATTAGGACACCATCAATAATGAGCTCGGTCATCAGTTTGCTTTTGGGTGGATGCATATGCATGTCTTTTGCTGTAACTGGCTGATTCTCGGGTTTCAAAACGACGGAGAGACTGCCGTCTGGTTCAAGGATTGCATAATCCAGTGTCGTAATGTCAAATACGTCCTTTTGACGCAGCATCATGGTCAATTCATCGAATTTCACTCGCATTTTATGCAGGTTCTGTTCAAGGATTTTACCGTTCTGTATGACGACTGTAGGATCGGAGTCCATCAGCTTGGAAATCGTTCGATTTTTAAGTGTTATGAATTGAAAGATAATCGTAATGATTGTGAAAATGGTTAACGCTACGAAATGAATCCATGCCTTGGACGACAAATCAGTAGCAAAGGTTCCCGCAATGGAACCAATGGTAATGCCATTGATGTAATCGAAATACGTAAGGTTACCCATTTGCTGTTTGCCGAGCACTCTTGTATAGATGATCAGAGTCAAAAAGGCAATAATGGAGCGTACGACCACAACCCATGTTTCTTCCATCATATATGTATCACCTTCCTACACTTGGCGAACTGGAACGTCATTTCTAATAGAAGACATTCAGCTGCCAATGTTTATTGTTGACTATTACAAGCTTTTCCTCGACTGGATGATCTTATTCGGAATACGTAAAAACCCGAAACCGGGGATTACACACTCCAGGTTTCGGGTCTCTATAACATTTTAAAGAATTGAGCTCAAAGCATCATTATTAAGTTAGCTTAGATATAGGTATAGATCAGAGCCATTAGACGCCAGCATAAGCCATAAATCCTCCGTCGACAGGGATAACCGTGCCTGTAACGAATGCAGACTGCTTCTCATCCGCGAGCCACATTAACGTGCCCAGCAGGTCTTCAGGCTTCCCGAACCGGCGCATGGGTGTGTGTGCAATGATTTTGCTGGAACGTTCAGTAGGAGAGCCATCGGGATGAAGCAGCAAATTGCGGTTTTGTTCCGTAAGGAAAAATCCCGGCGCGATGGCATTAACCCGGATTCCCGATTCGGCAAGATGTACTGCTAGCCATTGCGTGAAATTGTTAATTGCAGCCTTGGCAGCACTATATGCTGGAACTTTGGTCATGGGTGAAGGTGCACTCATCGACGAGATATTAATGACTGTCGCTGGTACATCACGGTCAATCATTTGTCTTGCAAAGATCTGGGTCGGAATAAGGGAGCCCACAAAATTCAGATCCATGACCTGGCGGAATCCATCCACACTGACGTCAAAGAACGTAGTGACATCAGGCTGCTCAAGATCTTCCAATCTGAAAATTTCATTCGTCGTATTGGCACTGGCATGATTACCGCCTGCACCATT
Organism: Paenibacillus pabuli; assembly: GCF_039831995.1. NCBI lineage: Bacteria > Bacillati > Bacillota > Bacilli > Caryophanales > Paenibacillaceae > Paenibacillus > Paenibacillus pabuli. Next base: position 823,230 of record NZ_JBDOIO010000003.1, on the reverse strand, counting down.
AATCAGGATGTCGCATGGACCTAGCTTTTCCTGTACAGTTGCCGCCGCAGCCTTCACACTGTCCACTTGGGTTACATCACAAGCAACCGCAATGGCGGTTCCGCCAGCTGCTTCAATTGCAGCAACGACTTCTTCACCTTTGGAAACCGTACGATTGAGAATGGCTACACGGGCCCCGTGACGCGCAAGTTCTTCGGCCATGGAACGACAGAGAACGCCGGCACCACCTGTAATTACCGCTGTTTTGCCTTTCAGACGTGAAGATGTTTCGAATACATAGTCGCTCATGCTTTTGTCCTCCTTTGCAGGGAATCCCAGACGCCCCAGAGATACATGATGCCCAACGCGCGATCGTAGAGACCATAACCTGGTCTGCATTGTTCGCCCCAGAGGTGACGTCCGTGGTCTGGTCTTGCATAACCTTCAAATCCAATGTCGTGGTAAGCTTCAACTACGCCTGCAATATCAACGTTACCATCCTGGCTGCGATGTGAAGTCTCAATGAAGTCCCCGTTTTCATATACTTTGACATTACGAATATGGGCAAAAGGAATCCGGTCACGGAATTCATGAATCATGCCAATAATATCATTATCCGGGTTAGCTCCAAGAGATCCGCTGCACAGCGTTACAGCGTTGTAAGGGCTATCATAAAGATTCAGATATCTACGCAAGTTATCCTGGCTGATAATAATTTTCGGCAAACCAAAAATAGGCCATGGCGGGTCATCCGGATGGATCGCCATTCGAATGCCAAGTCGTTCTGCCGTAGGAATGATCTCCTGTAGAAAATAACGGGCATGCTCCCACATATCTTCTTCGGTCACATCTTTGTAAGCTTCGAACAGACCAGTCAGGTACTGCAATCGTTCCGGTTCCCAGCCTGGCATCGTTAACGCAGAATTTTCGGTGATGCGCCGAACAAGCTCCAGAGGTTCAATATTCGCAAGCTTGTTGCTCTCATAAAAGAGGGCAGTGGAGCCGTCCTCCATCTCCTTATGAAGATCCGTGCGCAGCCAGTCGAAGATAGGCATGAAATTATAACAGATGACTTTTACGCCTACCTGAGCAAGCTTTTCCATCGTTTTTTTGTAATTGTCGATGTATTGGTCCCGAGTAGGCAGACCCAGCTTGATGTCTTCATGAATATTGACGCTTTCCACCACGTCCAAATGCAATCCTGCCCGATCGGCCGCGGCTTTGACAGCCAATATTTTGTCCATTGGCCATTCATCGCCTGCCGGAACATCATGCAGTGCCCAAACAATGCCCTCCACACCCGGAATCTGCCGGATATGGTCCAGCGTCACCGTATCATTGCCTTCGCCAAACCAGCGAAAAACCATTCTCATCACGTTCACCTCATCATGTGTAGTTAGGAAAAAGCAAGACATGTCATTGTTGAAAATAAGAAGGATATGTATCCCGAAGGATGGCCAGATCTGTGACGGTCAGGTGAAGATGCTCCTGCATAATTCGTTCCGCCGTCTTGGCATCATGCTGCTGAATGGCCTCCATCATGGCCCGGTGTTGATGGATCAGATGATCCCACTGATGATCCGAAGACAAACGAAGCATACGGCTTCGATTAAGGTGCACGTTCATTTGCTGGATCACGGTCCATGTCTTGCTTTTGTTGCAGCCTGCAAAAAGGGTGCTATGGAATTCCTCGTCCAGTTGAAACATTCGTTCATCGTCCGGTTGGAGCAAACATGCTTGCTGCTGAGCAAGGTTCTGCTCCAATAATTTCATCTCCTGATCCGGAAAATACTCGCATGCAAGCCGGATCACGGCCCGTTCCAGCTGCTCACGCATGAAGCGTGCTTCCTCAACGAGGTCTACCTGAATAAGAGAAACATACGTACCGCGCTGTGGATACACTTCAAGCAAACCTTCCTGTGCAAGTCTTACAAAGCTCTCCCGAATAGGAGTACGGCTTACTTGAAACTCCAGCGAAATTTCCTTCTCGGAAATAGCAGTTCCGGGAGGCAATTTCAGACTTAGAATCAATTGCTTCAAGGTGACATAGACTACATCCCGTGTTGAGGAGGATTGCTTATTCATGGACGACAGACTGTTTAGGGAAGACGACAAACCGGCTTTGGACGAGAACTTTGGGGTATATTCCACAACTTCAACTCCTTCAACGCCATACTACCATACTTGTATGGTAGTATGGAAGCGCTTTTACCATATTTTAATTGAAATAAATATTGAATGTTTGAGTTTTATCTGAGGAAGAGGTAAGATGGGTGTTAATACGTTTAAACATTTAAACCGAAGGACATTACAATAGACTAAGATTAAACAGATTGAGGTGAAAACATGGGTCAAAAAGCAATAAACATTTTCCAATCCTGCATTCCTTTGTTCCAGGTGCTTAGCGATAACCACCGTCAAAACATTTTGTTAATTCTGAGCGAACGAGGTCAGATGACCGTTAACGAAATTACAGAACAATCCAGCCTGTCCAGGCCAGCAATATCACACCATCTCAAGTTACTGCTTGAGAAAGGGCTAATATCCGTGGAACAGAAGGGTACCCAGCGGTATTATTCAGCGTCCCTGAAGCCATCCGTCGAGCGGTTGAAAGAACTGGTTGCTGCGTTGGAGGAAGAGTGCCTGTAGAAATTAATGAATCACAAAGATGAGGCAAAACCCTTTTCAGTCTCATACGTTCGTTTGTTTAAACATTTTAAGTAGAGGAGACCAAAAGATATGAGCACCTTTCAGGAATTAGATCGTGATGCGGTTAAGCTGATTTTGGAGCAGCAGCACCAGTTTTTCCGTTCTGGGGCCACGCGTTCAGCGGAGAGTAGAATTGCGCGTTTAACCCAGCTGAAACAGGCCATTCAGAAATATGAATCAAAGCTCACCGAGGCGCTCGATCAGGACTTGGGCAAAAGTGAGTTTGAATCCTATACGACCGAAATTGGTTTTATGATGGACAGCATCAAGCACACGATACGAAAAGTGAAAAAATGGGTCAAACCCGTTAAAGTAAAAACACAGATGGCCCTGGTCGGCTCCAAAAGTTACATCATTCCCGAGCCATATGGATCCGTGCTGATTATCGGACCTTTTAACTATCCGTTCCAGCTTCTGATTGAACCTCTGGTTGGTGCTATTGCCGCGGGAAATACCGCTGTACTCAAAGCCTCGGAAAACACGCCGGCCGTTTCGGCAGTCGTCCGAGAAATGATCGCTTCGGTTTTCGAGCCGGCTTACGTACATGTCGTGGAAGGCGCCAAGGACACAACGACAGCGCTCATTAATGCTCCATTTGATTACATCTTTTTTACGGGCAGTGTACCGGTAGGCAAAATCGTCATGGAGGCAGCTGCCAAAAACCTCGTTCCTGTCACCCTGGAGCTTGGAGGTAAAAGTCCGGTCATTGTGGACGAGAAAGCAGATCTTAAAGTTGCTGCTGAGCGCATCATATGGGGTAAGCTGCTCAACACAGGACAGACCTGTATCGCTCCGGACTATTTGCTTGTGCATGAACGGGTGAAGGAGCAGTTGATCTCGGAGATGAAAACAGCTGTGGAATCCTTCTTCGGTACCGATATACAGCACAATCGCGATTATGGTCGGATTGTCAATCAGGCTCATTTTAGACGATTAACGAATCTCATCGAAAGGGACCGGGACAAAGTGATCTATGGCGGTCACTCTGATGAAGCGGATCGCTACATTGCACCGACACTGATTGATGCTGAATCCTGGGAGGCAGCCACGATGGAGGATGAGATTTTTGGACCGATCCTGCCCATAATCAGTTATCGCAACATTGATGATGCGATTGTCGGAATTTTAAAGCGTCCAAAGCCGCTGGCTCTCTATCTGTTCACATCAGATATCCAGCTTCAGGATAAAGTGTTGAGTGAAGTTTCTTTTGGAGGCGGTTGTATTAATGATACGATCACCCATGTAGCCAATCCACGTCTGCCTTTTGGCGGCGTAGGACATTCCGGTATTGGCTCTTATCATGGGCGGTACAGCCTGGAAACCTTCTCACATATGAAAAGCGTGCTCAAAAAAAGCACCAAACTGAATTTGTCCATTTTGTACCCGCCGTACGATGGCAAACTGAAGACGATTAAGCGCCTGTTGAAATAAGTACTGCTGCACGAGCAGCGGGTTTGCAGATTCATCTGTTTCACGCTTCAGACGCATAGACTCTCAAAATCACTGTACAGCAGGTTGTTCCTGTCTGAAGCGGGATGGTGACATGCCTGACCAACGCTTGAATTGACGGCTAAAATGGGCAATATCCTTATAACCGAGCATCGCAGCAATACTTTGAACCGACAGTTTCGGATTGCCAAGCAGAACCTTCGCTTCGTGCAGAACCATCTCGGAGAGTGCCACGCGCGGAGACTGACCAAATACCTGCTTGAATACTCGGTTACAATGCGAGGAGCTAATCCCCAGTTCCGCTGCAATGTCATCAATGCCATAGTGGCTGTCCGTTTCATGCCCTTGCTTAAACTGCTGGCTTACGAGCCCTTGCAGTCGATTACGAATCTGGTGGGCAAGCTCAATCCGTTCGTAGCCTTCCGAGAACAGGTGCGCCGCCTCCTGAGAGACGGCTTCCCACAAGTGGCCGAATAATTCGAATACAGCAGACTGCAGCTGCATGCGCTGTACCATCGTATTCGAGGTGGTTTCTTCATTTGCTGAATTCATTAATTTTCGCAGGACTGGCTCTATTTGTAGTGTGACCGGATTGTCAGCATGAAACAGGACTTGCTTGATTCGTGCAAGTAATGAGAGGAACAACTGATCATCAATATCAAAGTGCATGCAGAAATAGGTGAATCCCTGGCCGTCCCGGCTCTGGCTGGAATGAACGCTTCCTGGAGGAATCAGAAGCAGTTCGCCAGCCTTTTGTGTATACAATTGCCCGTTCACCGACATGAGCTGAACACCTTCTGTCACATAGTTCAGCTCGTATTGCGGGTGTTCATGTGCCGGATAATTCCAGTCCGCACTAACACTCCGCAGATGAATGGCGAATAGATTGACGGTGGTCTGCACATCCGGGTAAAAGACTTCATGCACACTTTCGCCCAGAGCGGGAGGCAAATAAGTAGAAGACATAGGAGACCTCCTTTATAATAGAAACTATCAAAATCTGCAGTCAGCCTTTCGTGGCTGATTTGCTCATATTGAAATGTAATCGCTTTATTTTATTATAAACCACCAGCTTGATTTGGGTAAATATCCGATTGATTTGTCCATGGTCTAGGGCGGAACGACCATGTTAGGATGAGGCTATGAAAACGCATGCAAACCATTTTGAGAGGGGTCATCGTTCATGAGCTCAACCAAATCAATCTTTTATAACGCCCACCACTCACCGATCGGGGCTTTTGCAAGTTTTACACTTGGATACAAAGGTGCCAAGGGCGGACTCGGCCTGGAGCTGGGGAAACCTGCAGACCAAAATATATATATAGGATTACAATCCCGCGAAGGCGAACATTATGAGGCACTGCCTTTTTTTGCAGCGACCGAGGATGAGAGTGTCCGCTACGATGTAGAGAAATTGGAGAACACGGAAAATACCATAGAAGAGGGAGCCGGAACACAGGCGCAATCCCAAGAGTTATCTTCAACCCCATCTCAGCGTCCGCTCGTTTCTGCATTTCGGGATGAAGAGATTAAGCGTGAATTCAAATCGGGTACAGACACTTGGACAGCAGGAGATCTGACTTTCCGGATCTATTCGCCAGTTCGTCCTGTACCTGAACCCAAGCAGGGTGATCTTGAACAATTAAAGGATGCTTTGGTTCCAGCGGTTCTTGTGGAGATGACGATTGATAACACGCAGGGGCAGCAGACACGGAAAGCCTATTTCGGATATCAGGGTAATGATCCGTATTCGGCAATGCGCATGATCGGCGGACCCGAGGGCGGAAAGCTCACGGGTGTCGGACAGGGAAGGCTTACAGGGATTATGTCTACAAATGATGGACTATGGCCTGCCCTTGGGTTCACGCTGGATAAGATCCTGCAGGAAAAACATGTGGAGAACCTGGCTTTTGGATTGGGCGGTACTGCCGCGTTGCTGATGGAAGTCCCTGCTGGCGAGAAGCGTACATATCAATTTGCGGTTTGTTTTTACCGTGGGGGCATTGTCACTTCCGGTCTGGATACGACGTACTGGTATACCCGTTATTTCGCGGATATCCAGGAGGCGGGCCAGTACGCCCTGGATCGTTTCAATGCACTGACATCTTCCTGTGTGGAAGCAGAACAGCGTCTGGGCACCAGCTCTCTGTCGGAAGATCAGGCATTCATGCTCGCTCATTCCATTCATAGTTACTATGCAAGCACACAGCTGCTGGATGCAGACGGAGAACCGTTCTGGATCGTCAACGAAGGCGAATACCGGATGATGAATACCCTTGATCTGACAGCGGATCAGCTGTACTTCGAACTTGCCTTGAATCCGTGGACAGTACGCAACGAGCTCGAGTGGTTTGTGAAACGTTACAGCTATACGGATCAGGTTCGCTTCCCTGGGGAGGATCAATTACATCCAGGCGGATTGACCTTTACTCATGACATCGGTGTAGCGAATGTATTCTCTCGTCCAGGTCACTCGGCCTATGAACTGGTGGGGATAGACGATTGCTTCTCCCAGATGAGTCATGAGGAGCTTGTAAACTGGCTGTGCTGTGCAACCGTCTACATCGAACAAACCAAGGATCAGGAATTTGTGAAGCAGATGCTTCCCGTCATCCGGGATTGCTTCGAAAGCATGTTGAACCGGGATCATCCGGATGAGGAGCAGCGCAACGGACTGATGGGTCTCGATAGCAGCCGCACGAAGGGCGGAGCAGAAATAACGACCTATGACAGCCTTGATGTCTCACTCGGTCAATCGCGGAACAATATTTATCTGGCGGGTAAATGCTGGGCTGTATATGTTGCACTGGAGAAGCTGTTTGCTGCGGAGAAGCTCTCGGATTTATCCCTTCAGGCGGGACGTCAGGCTGATCGCTGTGCAGCGAGTGTTGCAGCTCAGTTGACGGAAGGGGGCTACATCCCGGCCGTCATTGCGGAAAATAACGATTCCCGTATTATTCCGGCTATTGAAGGATTGGTATTCCCTTACTTTACAGGTTGTGAAGGTGCACTGGATGTTGGCGGCCGTTTCGGTCCTTATCTGCAGGCACTTCGAACCCATTTGAAAACGGTTCTAGTACCCGGTACTTGTTTGTTTGAAGATGGGGGATGGAAGCTGTCTTCGACAAGCAATAACTCGTGGTTAAGCAAAATATATCTGTCCCAGTTTATTACTAGAGAAATACTGGGCATGGAGTGGGATGAATCAGGGCAGGCATCCGATGCAGCACATGTGAACTGGCTGCTGCACCCCGAAGAATCTTACTGGTGCTGGAGTGACCAGATTCTGTCGGGTGTTGCCGTGGGCAGCAAGTACTATCCACGCGGAGTTACATCCATTCTGTGGTTGCTGGAAGGCAAGGGTAATCGTTTGGAACAGATCTATGCTGGCAAGGAGGCGGTACGATGAGTCGTTCAATGGTTCAAAAAAACGTAGCCGGCCCGCAGTATGATGCGTGGCTTGGATATCTATCAGGTGAGTATAGTCGTAAGGGAGCTGCAAGTCAGGCAGTCCCTGCTTGGGCAAAAAATATATATGCGATAGAGAAACATGAAGTAATCGCTACAGCTCTGGAAGAACTTACGCAGGGACTGGAAAAATTGTTCGGTGAGAAAGAAAAACCCGTGGTTACAATAGCCGATCTTGCGGATGAGACGGCTCAGCATGCTCCTGGTATATGGATTGGCACGTGGGCAGGCCATTCACTACTTGCCGATGCGTTCAGTGATAGTGAGCTTGCGGCTGTTCAAGGTGAAGGCTTTGTCATCCGTGAAGACGAGGAACAAGGCAGGCTCTTGATTGGTGCCGAGACACCTCAAGGTGTACTGTATGGTACATTCCATTTGCTCAGAGAGCTGGTTCTGGCGCAAGGTCGTTCAAGTGAAGCTGATGCATCTGAAAATAAATGGAGTCATGTGACTGAACAGCCCCGTAATGCTCTGCGGATGATTAACCAATGGGATAACGTGGATGGCAGCATTGAGCGCGGTTACGCCGGTGGATCGATTTTTTATGAAAATGGAGAATTTACGCAAGAAATCGAACGGATCCGGGATTATGCCCGTTTGCTCGCTTCAACAGGCATCAATGCCATATCAATCAACAATGTCAATGTCCATCAGCGCGAAACATTGTTTCTGACAGAACGCTTCCTGAGTGATGTTGCTCGTGTGGCCTCTGCATTCAGAGCGTACGGCATTCGACTGTACCTGAGCGCAAACTATGCAAGCCCGATGGAAATCGGCGGTTTGCTTACCGCAGATCCACTGGATGAACAGGTACGCGAATGGTGGAACATTCAGACTGCCAAAGTGTATGCGGCCATTCCTGATTTTGGCGGTTACCTGATCAAAGCGGATTCCGAAAATCGGCCGGGTCCATTCACCTATAATCGGGACCACGCTGACGGTGCGAACATGCTTGCTGAAGCACTTCGTCCATTTGGAGGATTGGTTATTTGGCGCTGTTTCGTCTACAACTGCAAGCAGGACTGGCGTGATCGCTCCACAGACCGTGCGCGTGCTGCCTATGACCACTTTAAGCCGCTGGATGGCCGGTTTGCAGATAACGTCATTTTGCAGATCAAAAATGGTCCGATGGATTTCCAGGTTAGAGAAGCCGTTTCTCCGCTGTTTGGAGCGATGGAAAAAACCAATCAGGTGCTGGAATTTCAGATTACCCAGGAGTATACAGGCCAGCAACGCCATCTGTGCTACCTGGTTCCACAGTGGAAAGAAGTACTGGATTTTGATACGTACGCGAAGGGGCAAGGATCGGAAGTTAAACGTATTGCGGATGGTTCCCTGTACAACAGACCTCATAGCGGCTTTGCAGCGGTTTCGAATATTGGTGCAGATGCATGCTGGACAGGACATCCGCTTGCCCAGGCCAATCTGTATGGGTATGGAAGACTGGCATGGAATCCCGAATTGTCTTCGGAAGAGATCGCGGATGAATGGGTCAGACTCACGTTTGGACATGACGAAGAGGTTGTTCGTCTGATCTCTGATATGCTCTTGAACTCGCTGGAAATCTATGAGAATTATACGGCACCACTCGGAGTAGGCTGGATGGTTAATCCGGATCATCATTATGGTCCCAATGTGGATGGATACGAATATTCCAAATGGGGAACGTATCATTTCGCAGATTGCAAGGGTATCGGCGTAGATCGAACCGTACAGAGCGGTACAGGCTATACATCGCAGTATCATACGGAAAATGCGGAACGGTATGAGATTGTCACAACCTGTCCGGATGAGCTGCTGTTATTTTTCCACCATGTTCCTTATACACATGTGCTGCATTCAGGCAAAACCGTCATTCAACACATCTATGATACACACTTCAAAGGTGCGGAACAGGCAGAAGCTTTAGCGGATACATGGAGAAAGCTCGAAGGTAAAGTCGATCCTGAAATATTCGAAACCGTAGCCTCGCGTCAGCAAAATCAGGCCGAGCATGCCAAGGAATGGCGGGACATGATCAATACGTATTTCTACCGCAAGAGTGGTATTGAGGACGAGCAGGGACGAACCATCTATTAATAGAGACATCAACTGCACGTACCGTTTGTACTTGAATTTAAGGACAGCATAGGCAACCATGAGGAGGCGAACAACGAATGGGACAGCATCAATTACCCGAGACCATGAAAGCAGCTGTAATGACTGAACCAGGACGAATCATCACCCGGGAACAGGCAGTACCCAAGCCGGCAGAGGACGAAGTCCTTATTCAGGTCATGGCAGTGGGCGTATGCGGGTCGGATGTACATTATTTTGAACACGGAAGAATCGGCAGATTTGTCGTGGAAAAGCCCATTATCCTTGGGCATGAATGCGCCGGTATCGTAGCTGCTGTAGGCTTGAACGTATCGCGCTTAAAAGCGGGAGATCGGGTTGCCATTGAACCAGGTGTTACTTGTGGACGCTGCACGGCATGCAAAGAAGGACGTTACAACCTGTGTCCGGATGTACAATTCCTGGCAACCCCACCTGTTGATGGCGCATTTGTACAGTACATGACCATTCGTGAGGATATGGTTTTTCCAATCCCGAATCATCTGTCATTTGAGGAAGCTGCCATGAACGAGCCTTTCTCTGTGGGAATCCACGCTGCACGTCGAAGTAAACTTGCTCCTGGAACCACGCTGGCGATTATGGGCATGGGGCCTGTTGGACTGATGGCTGTGGCAGCTGCAAAATCATTCGGAGTCGACAAAATTATCGTTACAGACCTGGAGGAAGTTCGGCTTGAAGCTGCTCGGCGCATGGGAGCCACACATACCATTAATGTGCGGAACGAGGATGCACAGGCGGTCATCCGTGAGTTAACGAATGGAGTCGGTGTGGACACGGCATGGGAAACTGCCGGGAACCCCAAGGCCCTCCAATCTGCATTGTACTCATTGCGACGGGGAGGCAAGCTTGCCATTGTGGGTCTGCCGGCACAGGACGAGATTGCACTGAATGTTCCTTTTATCGCCGACAACGAGGTCGACATTTACGGAATATTCCGATATGCGAACACCTATCCAGCCGGGATTGAGTTCCTGAGTTCGGGTCAGCATGATGTGTTGTCCTTGATCACCGATCGTTATTCCCTGGATGAAACTCAACAAGCGATGGAGCGGGCACTGCACAATAAGAGCGGCAGTCTGAAAGTGATGGTTTATCCCAACGGTATTTGATTCTCTGCTTAGGAAGTCCCGAATCCGGGGCTTCTTTTTTTGTTTTTTCACCAAATTAATGATTATACAAGCTCCCATTACATGGTATAATTCATGGAGATTTTAATATATAAATGGATACAAACCACTCAAGTTGGTAAGCTACTTAGCGAAAGGAACTGAAGGTTGTGAGAACACATGAATTTACGATTCACTCTGATTTTCACCGGGATGATCTGATGTCTGTATCTTCTCAAGCGTCACGTTTTGCCTCGGATATTTCGTTGTCGTTTGTCGGGTCTGAGCATGAGCATCGTGTTGATGTTAAAAGCCTGCTTGGCATGGCGCTTCTTCCGATTCGTCATGGTAGTGTAGTCAGATTGCAGACGAGAGGAAGAGATGAATTGGAGGCTCTGGAGTATATGCTAGATGTACTGGAGAAGGGAATAACTTAGAACGAAGATCAGGTGCAGATTGTAGCGAATAGGTAAAATTTATCGTTTCTTCAAATCCTGCTGGTACTTTGTCCAAAAAAAGAGTATAATAAAATTTAGTTCTATTCAAGGAAGTACCCATTTAAAGGAGTGTAAATAGATTATGCCAAAAGCTGATATCCATCCAAAGACACAAACTGTCATTTTTTACGATGCAAGTGCTGATTACAAATTCCTGAGCTCTTCGACTAAATTTTCGAACGAGACAATGGAATGGGAAGATGGTAACACTTACCCTGTAATCCGTGTGGACACTAGTTCCGCATCCCACCCTTTCTTCACTGGTAAACAAAGAAACGTGGACATCGGTGGTCGTGTTGATAAGTTTAACCGTAAATACAACCTCAAAAACTAGTCTGTCCATAGATGACAAGATCAACCTCGGGAATTCGTTCTCGGGGTTTTTCTATGTTCTTCAGAATCACTTACGAGGTATACCCATGCTCCAAACTCTGACATATTTTATTAAGGATTGCGCTTACATATCATTCAGAGGTAAACTAGGAAAGGAGTGAAATCATATTGGAGGAGGAAATAGAGATGAGTAGCATTACACATATGGTTACGTTTACACTTTACGCTGGCAAGGATACACCTGAGGCTGAGGCTTTTCTGAAGGAAAGTGCGGATGCGCTTGCAGCCATTCCGGGCGTGGAGAACTTTCAGGTACTGCGTCAGATAAGCGCCAAAAATGAGTTTGACTACAGTTTCTCAATGGTTTTCGCCGATCAAGCAGCTTACGATGCCTACAACGATCACCCGGTTCACCGCAAATACGTGGAAGAACGTTGGGAGAAGGAAGTCAGCCGTTTTCAGGAGATTGATTTGATTAAACACGGGAATATGAATTAAATAAATGGTTTAGGGCCAGAAATGATACGTTCCGAAATCGTTTTAGTTCATCAAGCTGCATTAGCAGTTATTCATTCATTGATTTAGAACCAGAGAGGTGCTGTCTCCATGCAATTGGATCTTACAGGCAAGACCGCGCTGGTCACTGGCTCCACTGGACAACTCGGGAGAGTGATCGCCCGTACGCTGGCTAGTTGTGGGGCCAATCTCGCGCTGCATTACATAAACAATGAAACAAAGGCTCTCGAACTTAAGCAAGAGATTGAGGCGAGTGGCAGACAGGCAGTGATCGTTCAAGGGGATATTACGAAGCAGGAAACGGCTATGCAGATGCGGGATCAGATTCAGGCTGGTCTCGGCGTCGCCGGGGTTGACATTGTCGTCGCTAATGCGGTTATTCAATATGAATGGACCACCGTACTGGAACAATCTCCTGAGGACTACATCAGCCAGTTCGAATCTTGCGTGCTGCAGAGTGTATATCTTGCAAAAGCATTTATTCCGTACATGAAGGAAGCCAAAGGCGGTCGATTTATCGGCATCAATACGGAATGTGCCATGCAGAACTTTGCGACACAATCAGCATATACCGCAGGTAAGCGTGGTATGGACGGATTGTATCGGGTACTTGCCAAGGAAGTCGGAGAGTATCAGATTACTGTTAACCAGGTCGCTCCCGGCTGGACGATAAGCGATCGTGACCGCAACAGCGAGCCTGGACATGATGAGGCGTACACACGTACGGTCCCTTTGAAACGCAGGGGTGAAGACCAGGAGATTGCCAATGCGGTAGCATTTTTGGCCTCGGATCTGTCCTCTTTTATTACAGGTGCCTATATCCCGGTCAGTGGCGGCAACGTAATGCCAGCTATTTGATTGAGATGTGTTCATTTAATTGCTAATATATTGTTGGAAAAGAAACAACGAAACACCCCTATCTAGCTCCGTGTAGACGGAGCTAGATAGGGGTGTTTCTGTTTGATATACCCAAAAATACATATGATTTTGATTCGGGTTTCGAAAGATTGGGGTATAAGAATAGGTATATTACCGGGGTGGAAACATAACTCAAAATAAGCGATTAAAGGAGATCAGTCATGAAAAAAACAATCGCAGATGTACTGGTTGAAGCATTATTAAATGCAGGAATCAAACGGATATATGGTATCGTGGGAGACTCTCTTAATGCAGTACTGGATTCCATCCGGCGATCGGGTAAAATCGAATGGATTCATGTTCGCCATGAAGAAGTGGCCGCATTTGCTGCTGGAGCTGATTCCCAGGTAAGTGGAAGTATCGCTGTATGTGCTGGCAGCAGCGGGCCGGGTAATATGCATCTGATTAACGGCTTGTACGACTGTCACCGAAACCGCGTGCCGGTCCTCGCCATTGCTGCTCATATTCCTAGTGATGAGATCGGGAGCGATTATTTCCAATCGACTCATCCCGAATATCTATTCCAGGAATGCAGTCATTATTGTGAGGTTATTACGACAGCCAAACAAATGCCTCGTTCCGTTACCATGGCATTGCAAACTGCTGTCTCGCGTTCAGGCGTATCCGTCATTGTTCTTCCAGGAGACGTGGCAGGTCTTGAGGCAGCGAATCTGCCGGTTCCCGAGCATGTCTATCATGTGACTCAGCCTGTAGTTCACCCTTCTGAACAGGAACTGCGGAAATTGGCCGATTACCTGAATCAGGACAAAAAAATTACGCTGCTATGTGGGGCGGGATGTGCAGGTGCGCAAGAGTCCCTTATGCAGCTGTGTGATCGTCTGAAATCCCCAATGGTTATAGCTTTGCGGGGTAAGGAGTATCTGGAGTACGACAATCCCTATTCAGTCGGCTTGACCGGCTTAATTGGATACTCATCCGGTTATCATGCCATGATGGACTGTGATGTGTTGTTGATGCTCGGAACGGATTTTCCTTATCGTCAATTCTATCCGGAGGATGCGATCGTCCTTCAGGTCGACATACAATCATCTCACCTTGGTCGACGCACGAAGCTGGACTATGGGTTGTGCGGAGATGTCAAATCGACTATTGAGGCTTTGATGCCTTTACTGACACACGAGCATAATGACAAACATCTGCGTAAGAGCGTGGACCACTACCTAAAGGTACGAAAGGAACTGGATGAACTTGCCGTCGGAAAACCCGGAAAAAAACCGATCCATCCGCAGTATTTAACCAAAGTGATTAGTGATGCTGCAGGGGAAAATGCAATTTTCACATGTGATGTAGGTACACCGACGGTATGGGCCGCACGCTATCTTGAAATGAGTCGCAACCGAAGATTACTTGGTTCATTTAATCATGGTACCATGGCAAATGCACTTCCACAGGCGATAGGAGCACAGGTCGCGAATCCGGGAAGGCAAGTGATCTCGTTGTCCGGAGATGGCGGGCTTGCAATGTTGATGGGGGATCTACTAACACTCAAACAGCATAATCTTCCGGTAAAAGTGGTCGTGTTCAATAACGGTGCACTGAGCTTTGTAGAACTGGAGATGAAAGCGGCAGGATTCCTTGAATCGGGCACAGAACTTGTGAATCCCAACTTCGCTATGGTTGCACAGGCGATGGGTATCGAAGGCATTCGGGTGGAAGATCCCGCCGAACTGGAGGGAGCGGTGGAGCGTGCCCTTCAGCATGATGGACCTGTTCTGATTGATGCGGTGGTGAATCGTCAGGAACTGTCCTTGCCTCCGAAGATCAATATTAAACAGGCTGAAGGATTCACGTTGTGGATGATGAAGGCTGTACTGAACGGACGTGGCGATGAATTGATCGAGCTTGCGAAAACCAACTTGCTTAGATAATGATGGGTGTGGTTCGAATGCTTGTAATGTACATCTCATGAGAATGGAGAGTGAAAATTTCACTTAATGGTGAAGACTCTCCTTCTTGAGATGGCCAGACTGTGATCCATATCATGGTATGCACTTATATAATATGGTTTGTTTTTATGTTGTAAGTCCATTAAAATAGGTAAAGTCAGGCAGGATTTATGTCAGTATAAACCTACATATGTCGCAAATTGTTGAATTACGTTTCATAAGCAATGTGTCGATCCGATGACAAGATGACTAACACAACTGGAGGAGATCAGAATGAGTCACACAGGTAAAGTAGCCATTATTACCGGAGCAGGAAGTGGATTGGGTCAAGCAGCTGCACTGAAGCTGGCAGAGAAGGGCGCATCCATTGTGGTTGTTGATCTCGTCGAAGAGACCGGACAAGAAACAGTTAAACAGATTGAGAAGCTCGGAGCCAGAGCCATTTTCGTACAGGCAGATGTCAGCAAGGCCAGTGACGTAGAGAATTATGTCAAAAAAGCAGTAGAAGAATTCGGGCGAATTGATATGTTCTTCAACAATGCAGGCATTGCAGGACCTGGAGTCAAGCTAATCGAACATACGATTGAACAGTTTGACCAAATTATCGATATTAACCTGAGAAGTGTATTTTATGGTCTGAAATATGTCATTACCGAAATGCTTAAAACAGGTGGCGGTGCCATTCTCAACACGGCCTCGACTGCGGGTATTGTCGGCGTTCCGGCCGTTGCCCCTTATGCAGCTACCAAGCATGGCGTCGTTGGTTTGACCCGTACAGCAGCCATCGAATACGGTAAAGACAACATTCGGGTAAATGCAATTGCACCAGGAACAATTGAGACGCCAATGGTTATTCAATTCGGCAAAGACAACCCGGAGGTGTTCAAAGCAACCGTGGACAGCATTCCATCCGGACGGCTTGGGAAACCGGAAGAGATCGCGAAT
This sequence comes from Paenibacillus pabuli, assembly GCF_039831995.1. Taxonomy (NCBI): domain Bacteria; kingdom Bacillati; phylum Bacillota; class Bacilli; order Caryophanales; family Paenibacillaceae; genus Paenibacillus; species Paenibacillus pabuli. Next base: position 807,288 of record NZ_JBDOIO010000003.1, on the reverse strand, counting down.
CTGGTTGCCTTCCTGCTTGGAGATGAAGCTCCTTATATCAATGGGGCTGTATATCCGATTGACGGCGCAGTCACTGCACAATAATAATTGGAAAAGTAAGGAAAAGAGGGGGCCTGTAAGTGTACAGGCCCTCTCTTTTTGCTGTTGTCTACAAATTCAACTACACATCTTTTTTCATGCAACGTTATTTGCGTCTATTGGTGAAGGTTTAATTGAGGTAGAGCGGTAAGAAAGCATCATGATGATCAATGCAATAGTAACGCCGGCAGCTCCAATCCAGGTAATGGATGACAACGAAACCGAGTTGACGGCGATTCCGCCAATTCCAGCACCGGCAGCCATTGCGAGCTGCATCACCGAACTGTTCAGACTCAGCATGATGCCAGAGGATTCGGGTGCCATGGTAACCAGATTATATTGTTGAGTTGGGCCCGATGACCACGCTGCAAATGACCAGAGAATGAGAATGGCGAAAATGGTCACAGAAGCGTGGGCCGTCAAGTTCAGCATCACCAAACTGACAATATGCAATGCCATACCTATGAAAAGAGTACGTTTCACCCCTATACGATCCGCGCTGTATCCCCCAACTTTGGAGCCGATCAAACTCGCAATGCCAAAGGCAAGTAAGGCCGAACTTAGCACAGCTTCACTCATGCCTGCGACAGAGACCAGATAAGGTGAAATGTAAGTATATGCAATGGAATAACCACCAAGCCAGAAAAACGTCACCAGCAACGCCAATCCAATTCGAGGTTGCTTCAGCAGAGATAATTGTTTTTTCAGTGGGACAGGTGCTTCTCCGTCCGATGACGGAATGGATAATGCAATCACAATCATGGCAATCACACCGAGCACGGCAATCCCTGCAAAAACAAGTTTCCAGTCCCATGAGGCTGCTACGATTCTTCCCAAGGGTACACCAATGATCAGAGAGGCTGTGAACCCAGTGATGACCGTGGCGATAGCACTCGCTTGTTTGCCTTCAGCAGCAACTTTGGAAGCCACCGTCAAGGCGGTAACTACAACAACTCCGGCCCCTAAAGCCATTAGTACACGGGCAGCGACGAACAGCCCATACCCTGGCAGGAGATAAGCGAGAACATTGGCTACAACAAACAGACCAAGGAAATAGAGCAATAGCTTGCGCCGATCGAAGCGGAAAGTCAAGGCAATGATAATCGGTGTGCCAAGTGCATAAACGAGTGAAAATATGGTGATCAGCTGCCCGGCAGCAATTAACGAAATATGCATGGTATCTGCAATACGATCCAAAATACCCGCGATAACATATTCGGAGGTTCCTACAAGAAAGCTGACTAAGGCGAGAACATAGATTTTCCAGGTGTTGGACATGAGAATATAACCTCTTTCTAATTATAATTTTTATATTATTAGAAATATAGAAATAAAGACGAGACAAACGATTTAAAATCATTCTTTATCGACTAGATGTTAGGATCAAAAACCTGTAACAGTTTAACAGTAAGATTCGATATTTCTAGTTCTATTGAAATATTGAATAAATTTTTTACTTGTTCAGCAGATAAGGAGCAAATTTTTGCACAGTGTCCGTATTCAAGCTGTAGTAGATATAGGTTCCTTTCTTTTGAGATGTAAGCAGACCACAATCGGACAACTGTTTCAAGTGATGTGACAAGGTGGAGAGGGCCACGGTTACAAGTCGATTTTCCAGATCAGCAGGACAAAGATTGCTTTCAGCAGACAAAATCTGAATGATTTTGTAGCGTGTTTGCTCACCCAACGCTTTGTGAATTTTGACAGCTTGCTCTATTCCAATTGAGGTATGGTCCATAACGATCTGTCCTTTCGTCTTTATTTCTTATTTCTAGTAATATTGAAATAACTATATCATTATTGCAAACAAAAATAAACTCCCTACAATAAATTCGTTTCTTCAGTCATTTAGGAATGATCTGACCAAACAAAAATTTAGCAGAGAGTTTAACGAACTCACCACGACTTATGTGCGATCTAAAGCATCAACATAATCTTTGGCATCTTTAAGAGAAAGGTTTGTGGCTTCGCGAAGCTTTTTAATGGCCTTTATCTTATTGCCTTGTTCTATCATTAGAATCAACTCATGATCAAGCTCTGACAACTCCGTTTGCGGTCCGGACGAAGGTGACAGGCTAGATGGTGAAACAGAATAATTCAATGGGGAACGTGGCGTTATGCTAGCTCCATTCTCCAATCGTTCCACATCCCGTTTGAGTTCATTCAGTTGGCTTTGAAGACTAGTCACTCTGGCGAGTAGTATCACAATTAGAAGTAAAAAAACAATAAAAATAATGGTGTTAATCTCCATGGTGTAAAATGCCTCTCTTTCATTACGTGTGGATCATTTTGTCATTTGAGTTGAACCGGAATTTCCTTCACTCCCCGAACAATCATGCCGGGTCTCCACTCCAGTTCGTTAACATCCGTCTGAAGCTGTATCTCAGGATAACGGGCGAGCAGCGTATTAATGGCAATCTCGCCTTCCAGACGTGCCAGAGGAGCACCAAGACAGAGATGAATGCCTTTACCAAAAGCGAGGTGTGAACTCTTCTCCCGTGTAATGTCGAAGATATCGGCATCCTGGAATTTGTCCGCATCCCGATTGGCGGAATCAAGCGCTACGATCACAAGCTCGCCTTTGGCAATACTCTGTCCGCGGAATTCAACATCTTCCAGTGCCCAGCGGGACGTACTGAATTCGACGGGACCATTGTAACGAAGCATCTCTTCAATTGCATTATGAATAAGCTCTGGCTTCTGAATCAGCAGATCCCGCTGCTCCGGATGTTCAAGTAAGGCTAGCACACCATTGCCAATCAAGTTAACTGTGGTTTCATGGCCGGCAATAATAAGCAGGGAGACAACCCCTAGCAATTCATTTTCAGAAAGTTGTTGTCCCGATTCCTCCGCGATAACAAGCTGGCTTATCAGGTCTTTGCCCGGATTTTCGCGCACTTTGGCAAACCAGTCGGTCAGGTATTCGGTAAACTCCTTCGCATGCTGTTCAAACATCTCAGCGTGATCTGAACTCGACGCATCAATGATGGAATTGGACCATACGCGAAACTTGTCCTGATCCTCAACAGGTACACCCAGAATTTCGCTAATGACAATAATCGGAAGAGGAAAAGCATATTCATCAATCAGATTCATTTTATCCCTGGAACCTATGTTGTTCAGCAGATCATCGGCGATGTCCTGAATGTGGCTTCTCATATCTGCAATCAATTTGGGCGTGAACGCTTTCTGTACAAGTCCTCTCAGGCGGCGGTGATCCGGCGGGTCGGAGAATAGCATGTTATTTACAAAGACAGTTTGATTTTCGGGTCCATATCGTTTGGCTACATCCTTACTGAAGCGTTGATCCTTGAGCACCTCGACCGCATCCTCGTACCGGGTTATAATCCATCCAAACTCACCATGAGGAAACATGACCTTGAAAACAGGGTCAGTCTCTCTCAATTTTGCGTACACGGGATAGGGGTTTTGTGTGAATTCCTTGGTAAAGAATGCCGTTTGTGAAGTTTCATTCGTATTCAATTCAATTCTCTCCTCTCATCCAAGAGCTCAAATATGAAGTCCTCTGCTAAAAGGATCATATGTATGCTTCTGCAGCTTGATACATAAAGTCTGCATCCTCTATATATTCAATATAAAGACTGTTGAACCCTTGTTTTTCATTGGAATAGGTATTCTTAAGTTGGACAGAGAAGAAGAAAGCGTACCCATGGACAGGAACATTTTGTTGGAAGAGGCAGGAAAATAGAATCTACAAAAAGAAACAGTAGTGAATCCTCGAGTGAAAGTTGCGAAAAGAAAGGAGTACTCTGTTATGAATGAATCACGACTTCCCTTGAATCGTCACCAGATTCCCGCGAGTCCGCTTGTACTTGGCTGTATGCGATTTGGAGGTGAGTGGGACGGACTTCCCATCACCGATGATTTAGTACATGAAGGTCACAAGGCCGTCGAGGCAGCTCTCGAGATCGGCATTAATCATTATGACCTGGCTGATATTTATACACGTGGCAAAGCAGAGCATGTTTTTGGACGAATCCTGTCAGAGAGACATGGCTTGCGAGAACAAATTATCATCCAATCGAAATGCGGCATACGTTTGGTGGGGGATGACGAAGGGCCACAGCGATACGATACTTCCGGAGCCCATATCCAAGCCAGTGTTGACGGTATCCTATCTCGGCTCGGCGTGGAATACCTGGATATTTTGCTGCTCCACCGTCCCGATCCCCTCGCGCATCCGCAGGAGATCGGTGAAGCACTTGCGAAACTTCATCATTCAGGCAAAGTCAGACATTTTGGTGTATCCAACATGGGTTCGGAACAGATTCGGCTGCTGCAGCTGAATAGTTCGGTGCCTCTCATCGTGAATCAGCTCGAGATGAGTTTGGACAAAATCGGATTTGTGGAGGCGGGGGTTACCGTGAACCGTCCACAAGCCAAGGATCAGGTTTTCCCTTATGGCACGATGGAATATTGTCAGGCAGAGAATATCCAGCTGCAGGCATGGGGTCCGCTCGCACAGGGGAGATTCACGGGCCGCGTGGTTGAAGGTCAGAGACCGGAAATTGAACATACAGTCCAGGTAGTGAATCAAATTGCCAGGGAACGGGGCGTCACGGCTGAATCCATTGTACTCGCATGGTTAATGAAACATCCGGCCGGGATTCAACCTGTTATTGGTTCAATTCGGCCTGAACGTATTCGAGCCTGCCGGGATGCAACACGGATCGAACTGACGCGATATGAATGGTATGAACTGTATTCGGCTTCCTGTGGAAGAAGAATGTAAGCAGGGTACACGTGATTACAGGTTAGCGGGATCATTTTCAGAAACCAGAACGAAACACAGGCCGGCGGTCTGTGTTTTTTTGCGGACACACAAATACATAAATGTGCTATATTCCATGTCCATAGACTTAGTTAAAGTTCTGATAAGAGGGACGTTTCAACCATTTTTCCTGCTTTCTAGGGTGGTTCAGAGACCTCTGTGATAAAATAATAGGAATAAGAACATACGATCTGTTTTGTGGAAGGAGATTAATGATAACGATGGAAATGCTTAAGCCACCGGCTGAAACATTATACGAAACTGAATTGCGCGCACTTCGGGAGGAAGACAAGGGAAGACGGCCCCCTAATTGGTTATTATCCCCTGCTTATGTGCGAGACTTCATTATCGGCAGGGAAAAGCCTGCAATGTTGGATGGGGAAGCCATTCCGATTACTCGAAAATTTTACGGGAATGACGTATTAATTGAACGTGCCGTCGTAACGCTGGCGGGTAATCGCGGCTTAATGCTGGTGGGAGAACCGGGAACAGCGAAAACGATGCTCAGCGAGCTGCTGACCGCAGCGATCTCGGGAACCAGTCTGAACACCATTCAGGGTACGGCAGGCACGACAGAGGACATGATCAAGTATTCTTGGAACTATGCCATGCTCCTTGATAAAGGTCCATCTGAAGCAGCTCTCGTACCCTCCCCGTTGTACAGCGGCATGAAGAAGGGTATCCTCACCCGTTTCGAAGAGATTACACGTTGTCCCGCCGAAGCGCAGGATAGTCTGATCAGTATTCTAAGTGACAAAGTCATGAGTATTCCTGAACTCGATGGCGGTGTGTTGTTTGCCAAGCCGGGGTTTAACGTTATCGCTACAGCGAATATTCGTGATAAAGGCGTTAACGAGATGAGTGGTGCGCTGAAACGCCGTTTCAACTTCGAAACGATCAAGCCGATCAGCAGTGTGAAGATGGAAGCGAAAATTATCGAATCCCAGGCACGAAGCCTTTTACTACATAGTGACATTGATATCGAAATTAATCCGGATGTGGTCGAACTTCTTGCCACGACATTCATGGAACTTCGTACCGGTATGAGCCGCGAAGGGTACAAGCTGGATACGCCACAAGCTTCCATGAGTACTGCAGAAGCCGTATCCGTATACGTACAAAGTGCAATGACTTCGTACTATTACGAGGATAAGGGAATCGCTTTGGATCGTCTGGTGCAGAACATGCTGGGAACTATTGCCAAGGAAAACGACAAGGATCTGTCCGTTCTCAAAGCCTATTTCTCTAAGGTAGTGAAGGAGCGCTCAAGAGACGAGGGAATTTGGAAGGACTATTACGAGGAGAAAAAATGGATCGGGTAGAGCAACCATTAGAGTCGGATGTTACCCAGTTACAAATTCTCTTTGAGTCTCAGGTGTTTAACTTGAACAAGGGTACGATTTATTTTCCTATAAGGCACCATAGCCCGGTTTGCTCCTATCATCTGTTACAGCTGATTGAGGCATACAAGCCGGACAGTATTCTGATCGAAGGACCCGAGAGCGGTAATCCATTTCTCTCCGTATTGGTTGATGAAGCAACGATCCCTCCAGTCAGCTTGTATTATACCTATGAGAGCGAGGATGACCGCGCTGCGTGTTACTATCCGATGCTGCGCTATTCCCCTGAATATGTAGCGTTACGGGAAGCATCAAGGCTTGGCATTCCTGCACAGTTTATTGATCTCGATTACTATCATTTCTCCAACAAGGAGAGAGCAGAACAGCACGAAATATCTGTTCAGGACGAGACACTGCTGGCCAGTTCGGATTTTATCAACCGTCTGTGTCAAAAAATGAACTGCCGCAGCTTCGATGAACTGTGGGAGAAAGTGTTTGAGATCGGCGGCTTGGAGAAATCCACACAGAAGTTTGTGCAGGATGTATTCACGTACTGTACGTTATCTCGTATGTGTTACACAGCTGAGCGGTTAAGCAGTGCTGGTGATCTTGCCAGAGAGGAACACATGCGAAGTTGTATTCATGAGGCTTCCCAAAAATATGAGCGTGTGCTTGTCATCACAGGTGGATTCCATACTTACGGACTACTGAGCCTGGATGCCGACAAGTCTCCGGACAATCCTGTGAAGAAGAACATAAGCTCTACAACCAAGGATTCGGTACATCAGCAGATGTATCCTATGGTTTATACCTTTGCGGAAGCGGATCGTCTGAATGGTTATGCGAGTGGTATGCCTTATGTGTGTTACTACGACACGATATGGAGCGAGCTGCTTCGCAAGAAAAGTACAGCTTATAGCGTAACGGCGGTGAATCTCCTGTCCAAGCTTACGCGTACACTGCGTAAAGGTCATGAGCACGTATCAACCAGTGACGCGATTGAGGCATACAGCATGATTCAGGGCCTTGCAGCGCTTCGGGGCAAAAAAGAAGGCGGAGTCTATGAGCTGATGGATGCGGCACTGTCTTCTTTTGTCAAAGGTGAGCTTACACTTGCTACAGAAAAACCGCTGCAAGAGCTCCAGCATCTCCTGACCGGAGATGCGATAGGAAGTGTCGCCCCTAATTCATTCAGCATTCCGATCGTTGAAGATTTCAAAGTGCGCTGTGCCGCATCGAAGCTGCAGATTCGTACAACTGGACAGCACAAAAAAGTACTTGATCTGTATGCCAAACCAGAGCATCGGCAGCTTAGTCAATTGTTCCAATGCATTACCTATCTGGTTCCCGAATTCGCGAAACGTCAATCCGGACCAGACTGGATTACCCAGCGGGACATGAATTTGGTCCGGGAAACCTGGATCTATATCTATTCGTCAAGAATTGAAGCAAGATTAATTGAAAACTCCCTCTATGGCGGTACCATTCAGGAAGCGGCTGCCCGGAAGCTGGCAGAACACATGCAGGATATCCCGGATCATCATAGTGGTGATCTTGCAAAATCCATGCTTCAGGCTCTGCTTATGGGTTTACAGGATACCGCAACGCAATTGTATGAACAGGTGCGATCAGCACTCAGAAAAGATGGGAATTTTCTATCCCTGTGCGGGAGTCTTGACATTCTGGACCGAATTCATCAGCATCGAAGATTGCTTGGTTTATCGGATGACAGTCATCTTCCGGAACTGGTCGCCGAAGCCTACAATAGTGCAGTGGATAAATTATTGCAGCTTGCGAGAACGAATCCTGATGAACACAAGTCTATTATTCAGGGATTGAAGCTGCTGGCGATGCTGGCCGAATCTTCCGAGGAACGTTACCAGGATGAAACCTTCAGATCTCATTTGAATGAACTGCTGGCAGACCACAAGCTTCCGGCTCAACTCGAAGGTGTATGTTTGGCCATATCTTCGGGACTCGGCGATCGTTCAAGGGAAGAGATCGTTGATCGTGCTCGGGGATACATTCGCGGAACGCCTGATCAAATGCGGCAGACTGCACTCTATTTACAGGGCGTGTTTTCCGTGGCACGAGACGCATTTTTATATGAAGATCAGCTGTTATCTGAACTGAATTACATGATAGAGCAGCTTGATCATGATGAATTTATGTTGATGATCCCGGAACTTCGTCTTGCATTCACCTATTTCACACCTATGGAGACGACACTGATTGCGGATCGGGTTGCGAAGCTGCATCAGGTTCAGTCTGAAGAGATGGCGATGCCTGGCGTAGACGAACAAACGCTGATTCAGGTGAAATCTTGGGATGAAGCCATTCGGAAGGAGTTTGAGGCATGGAAGCTGATTTGAACAGAGGGAAGATAGCTCCAGATCATTTGAAGGGCGTTTCTGATCCCAAACAGGCTGAAACTCTGAACCGGTGGCGGCTGATCTTAGGCGAATCTGCTGAAGAAGGATTGTCCAATGCAGAGGCATACGACGCGGACCATTTTAAATATACCGAAATCGATGAAATTCTGGGTTATCTGTACAATCGCGAGTACGGGGAGGAGCAGGGATACCGAAAAGAAGGAGGACGCGGTTCCTCTAATCTTACGGTCCCAAACTGGTTACATAAGGTAAGGGAATTATTCCCCAAACCAACCGTGGAATTGCTGGAGAAACAGGCATTGGACCGTTACGGGCTGACAGAGCTGTTAACCGATAAGAAGCTGCTTGAGTCTCTAGAACCCAACATGAATCTGCTGAAAAACATCATGCAATTCAAAGGACGAATGAAGGGGGATGTACTCCGAAGTGCAAAAGAAATCGTACGAACTGTCGTTGAGGATCTTCAGCGCAAACTGGAATCCCAGACCAGAGCCAGCATCATGGGTAAACGCAGCCGTTACACGCCTAGTTCTGTACGTTCGCTGCGCAATCTCAATTTTAAACGAACCATTACCAAGAACCTGAAAAATGTTGACCGAGCCAACCGCAGATTTGTGATTGATCGTCTCTATTTCGACGGTAACATACAGCCGCACAATAAATGGAACGTTATCATCTCTGTGGACGAAAGCGGCAGCATGATGGACTCCGTCATCTACAGCTCGGTAATGGCCAGTATCTTCTATCGTTTGAATGCGCTGCGCACCCACTTGTTTATATTTGATACCCAGGTTGTCGATCTGAGCGACAGGTTGGATGATCCGGTTGACGTTCTCATGAGTGTACAGCTCGGCGGAGGGACTCATATTACTAAAGCCCTGCGTTATGGTGAGACGTTGATTGATAATCCCGGCAAAACGATTTATATCCTTGTGAGTGATCTGGAAGAGGGGTATCCGATCCAACAAATGTATAAAGCGTGTAAGGATATTATGGATGCAGGTTGCAAATTGCTTGTCCTCACTGCACTTGATTTTAATGGGGATACCGTCTACAACAAACATGCTGCACAAACCTTGACCAATATGGGAGCGCATGTTGCCGCAATTACCCCCAACGAGCTTGCGGACTGGATCGGCGAAATGATCACGTCATGAGTTTATAAAAACCAAATTCACTCAAATATAAGGAGGAATGCGTAATGCTTACTACAGATCGCGCTGTTGAGGCGTTAGTTGAGAAGTTTGCTGAGATGTGCTCGAAGGATTACTCACTGAAAACCGATCGGAGTCAAGAAATCATTGATTATGTGCTTGGAAATACGGACAAGTTTCCTGAAATGTTGGGGAACTCCAGTCACTATGTCTATTATACAATTGACGCTCTCATGAAGCTTGCCAAGAAAGACGATGGAGATATATTTTTCCGGGCAGGGGCAATCGTCATTCACCTGGAATCCCATTACTCCAGACGTAATTCATGGGCTACCGATGGCTTCACCATCTGTCTCGGCAATGATTCAGAAGCTTACGGTCTAAGCGGCAAGAGCAAAAATCCGGACCGGATAGGCGGTTTGCTATCCCGTTTGGAGAAAATCCGTCAATTTGCCGGAGAAAAAGAAATTGTGGACGAGCTCAAAAGCAGACTAAGCCGTGTGCAGGTGTTTGTTGATTCCAAAAAAGGCAATGGCTATGGCAACCATGAGCGGGAAATTATTGACGCTCTGCTTCTCCTGAAACTGTATTCCCAACTGGACGGCGTTACCTCACAGGCAGCGCAGTTACAATTACTAAGCAACCACCTGCCTGAGTTACTTCAACTGGTGGTTGCTGATGTTGCAGAGCAGATCCGCCCGACGTTACATAAGCTTATTGAGCCACTGGTTGTGTGCTCCATGCAGAGCCGGTCTAATCGGTCCGTGCATGATCTGGATCCGGAATTTCTTCAGCAAAAACGGAATCGCCTGATTGAAGAGCTTTATCCGGGTACTACATTGAATAAAAAAGAGCAGCTATCTCAGAATGTGTTCCACCAGACCATGATTCTGATAAGCAGCTCGTTGTTGTATTTAATCAATATCCATGGGGGCAAGGATCGGTTCCTCGAAAACAAAGGCGAAACGGGTCATGCTCTATTGGAAGCAATAACTACTTTGCATGAAATATATCCTTTTGAAATGCGCATGTACCTTATGAGCATGGATTCCAGAGCCAAGAATGCCGACGGACTGCTTGCTGGTCTGCTTCCTCTGGAAGAGCCATACCAATTAATCGAGCTCATGAATAACGAATTGAATATGTATACGATATCATGGCATACCATTCAGTCGGCCATTACGAGTGATCCGGAACAATCCATACGAGCTTATCATATTCTGAAAACCCCGTATCTCAAGTTGGTTATCCAAAAGATGTTGGAGGATCAAGGCCTGGAAATACCTGATGCGGACGGTACGGTTGAACAAGCCGTCTCTGCAGTACTCCGAGAGCCACTCGATGGAGGTCGCAGCGGCCTTGCCATCGCACGATATCTGGAAGGCCAGACTTCCTTTGATGATTATTGGAAAGACTCAAACAGCCGCAGTCTGTTTAACAATCTGAATCGTGATAAAAAACGCATTCAGAGCCTTATTGCCATCAGTTTCCTGCCCGTGGATTCAGAGGCGATGCGCCGGTTTGTGATTCTAGCTACATATCCAGAGTGGACGCTTGATATCGTCTCAGATATGTATCGATCATACGCTTTTAGCGGTGAGAAGCTGCTGCAGCGTTATGGACAAGATCCGGAGGTGCAGCAGGATAAACTGTTAACCAGCCTGATCTCACTTAACGGGATGACGGATTACAGGTACAAAGCAATGCCACAGGATGAGTATCGCCGGATCATCAAGCAAAATCTGGATTATGCTCTGGGACAGTATAAAAAGCTTCCCACGGACACACGTATTTTAATTCTGGAGATTACCTTCGAGCAACGAAGCGAACTCAAGGCGGAGAAACTGGCCGAGGCGATTCGCGCTGGGTTGCAGGATTCATCCAAAAAAGCAAACGGAATGGCATTATCCGAATTCAATCGTTTGGCTGATCCAGAACTGTTCACAACGATCTATCGTTCAGAGAAGAAAGCAAGCGTGAAGGAAATGGCGCTTAGTGCGATTCGCAGTCTGGATCAAAATAAGGATCTATACCGTGAGCTACTAAAAGGAGAGAAGTCGGCAGAATGGAAGAACTTGATCCAAATTCTGCTGGATACCGCAGATCAAAGTCCGGAGTACGCCCATGCTGCGCTCGCTGATCAGGCGGATGCCAAAAAGCTGGCTAGGTTTAGTTGGTTATCCCTAAAGGATTTACCTTCGCTCATTCGTTCTGAAGACAATCAACCGTTGGATGATCGAATCAAGCAATATATTCTGGTGCAATCGGTAGATCATACATCTGCGCCGAATGAAAGGCTGAATGAACTGCGTGAGTATGCCAACGAGGAATCGTTATCGCGATTCGCCACTGAACTGCTCCAGTTATGGATTCAGGACGGTGCTCCTGCCAAGGAGAAGTGGGTGATGTATATCTCTGCACTCTTTGGAAGTATCCAAATCGTGAACATGTTGACGCCTCAAATCAAGGAGTGGACCGAAAACAGCCGAGGGGCCATCGCCGCAGATGCTGTGAAGGTACTGGCATATCTGAAAGAGCCATCTGCTCTGATGGCCATAGACAAGATTAAACGCAGCGTGAAGAACCGTCAGGTGAAGGGCGCGGCGGAAGAAGCACTGCAGCTTGCGGCCGACAATTTGGGACTTACGCCGGAACAATTGGAAGATCGACTTGTCACCACCCTCGGTTTTGATGAGTCCGGCACACTGCGGCTAAGTTATGGTGAGCGTTCATTCCTGATTAAAGTGAATGGGGATCTGCAGGTTGTCGTTCTGAATGAAGAAACGGGTAAAACGGTGAAAAGCTTGCCTGCCCCTGCACAGAAGGACGATGCAGAGCTTGCGGCACAATCCAAGGCGCGTTTTACCCAGCTGAAGAAAGATCTCAAAACGATGGTGGGCATTCAGGCACAGCGACTGGAAGAATCACTATCCAAGCAGCGTCTATGGTCCGCAGAAGAGTGGAAAGCACTCTTTGTTCAAAATGTGATCATGCAAAAATTCGCTGTAGGTTTGATCTGGGGTACGTATGAAGATGGTCAGCTGATCAGCACTTTCCGCTATATGGAAGATGGCACGTTTAATACCGTGGATGAGGATGAATACGAACTGCCTTTGAATGCGCAGGTAGGACTCGTACATCCTCTTGAACTTGAAGCATCGATTTTGGAAGGCTGGAAAACGCAGCTCGAAGATTACGAAGTGAATCAGCCTTTCGAGCAGCTGGAACGTGAAATTCATCTGCCTGAGGAAGAGGATATCAAGCTGGAGGAGTACGCACGTCTTCCCGAATCGGAATTTTCACCAACAGCTTTCCCCAAAGCACTGGAGAAATACGGATGGATCAAGGGGCCGGCAATGGACGGCGGCTGGTATCATGAATTTTACAAGGAGTACGATGAATACGTAGCTGAATTGCATTTCAGCGGTACCAGTATCACCTATTACGAGGGGATGGACGATATCACGCTGGAATCCCTTCATTTCTTCAGACCGGAGAACAAGAAAAACTATTATTACAGCAGCAACAAGAGCGTTGCTCTGGGGCAGATTCCGGGCCGTGTCTTCAGTGAAACGCTCTACGATATCCTAAGAGCTTCGGGGCGTTGATTACGTGAGTGAATTTGAACAGAAATTCAGGACATTTTTGAAGTTGTGCACGGAAGATTATCTGATAAGACATGCGAATAAGGGATTATACAAACGCTCATTGAAAGACATGGATAGCGGTGTGACTGTGCAATATACGTGGAATGAATCATCAGTGAGCTGTAAGTTAAGTGATGAAACCCTCTGTACACTCGAAAATACGCTCGATCACTGGAATTGCTCCTGTCCGTCAGATCACATCTGCAAACATGTTCTGATCTCGATCCTGTATTATCAGCGTGAACATCAGACGGATGAAGATGCTACGGGTGAAGCTATTCAGACAGAGACGGTACTATCTGAAGTGACTGACAATGCTTCACATTCCATTTCGATTGCTATGGATGCAGATGAGTTAACTCCAGATCATGAATCCCGTTTCCGCTGGATGACAGAGTTTGACCTGTCTACGTTAATCAAATCGTATAGTTCTTCAATGATCGAAGAGGTTTGCTTCCGGCTAAGGTACCCCGAACAGATTGAAGTGCTGAAGGATTCGCTCCTAACCGTGCGACTTGTTAGACAAGACATCGAGGTTTCATTCACCGAGGAACCCAGTCTGGCGAAGGCGCTGTGTAAAGTTAAACAAACGGCTGGAAATATGGCGAAGCTGGAAGCTTTACTTCGATATCGCAGACAACAACATGTGGACGATTCAAACGTACTAAGCGGAAGAGTATATGATACCAAGTTTTCAATGCAAACGGTCCGTGAATGCCGGAACATGCTTGCCGATCTGTTAAAAACCGGGCTGGCCAGGCTGCCGAAGTCCTTTATGGCCCAGCTGGAGACGTTTGCTGTAGCTGCACACAGCGGTAACCTGCCTGATATTGAGCGAAGTTTACGGGGAATTCAGGGTGAATTGCAACTATTTTTCGATCGACATGTCCGCTTTTCCATGCAAACCATGCTTGATCGGGTTTCCAAACTGTATCTCGCCCTGCAGGTCCTTGAGCAGGAGAATACTTCTGCCTTTATGCAGAGCCAGCTTATTGGCAGTTTTCGCAGTAGATATTATACGGTTCCACAGTTGCATCTGTACGGTCTAGGGGCAGATGCATGGGAGACCAGGTCCGGTTACCGGGGCATTACGTATTATTTCTACTGTTTTGAAGACGAAGAAATATACACGTACAGCGATGTGCGAGCTGTTTACTATGACGACAATTCATTTTCATACGCAGAGCATTATGGGGCGTTTACACCATGGCTCACCAACGTAACCTTCCGTCAATTCGCCGGGGAAGAGCTGCAGTTTCAAACGGTAAAAGTGAATAACGACCGCAGGCTCTCTTCAGGAGAAGGCGCGAAGCTGGAACTCATGACGCGATCAAACGTGGAAGATGTTAATCTGAACAAATACATGAATGATGTTCCTTCTCTACTTCGTGAGGATTCACGGACATTTGAACTGTTTACCAACCCGAAGGAACGTCTTGTCATCCTTCGGGTTGCCCGGATCGTAGATCACAGCTTTCATAAACGAACTCAACATCTTAACCTTACCATTGAAATGGAGGAAGGGGAGCTGCTTCATCTGACGCTTCCCTATTCCATGGACTGGCAAATGATGATCCAGCGTCTGGAGTCCGGATATGGAGCCGCCTCCCTCGAACATTTTTATGCTTTTGTTCGGATGGAACAGGGTAATCTCTATCCGATCAGCTTTCTGAAGGGGCAGAGGGTACTCAGCCTGAAATTGGATATAGGCTATGGAAGGACGGGAAGACTTGGAAGACTATAGTCAGTTCATGCAGCAGATTGGCAGCTGGGCAGAAGAATTACTGCTGCGCGGAATATCCCAATTTACCATGAAGGATGTAAACGTGCTGGAACAGTTTCTTGAGCAGATCAACCGGTTCCAATTAATATTTCTCAAGGAAATTGTGGAGCTATTCATTGCGGAAGGGCGCAACCTGGCTCTTGGTAATGGCAATGAGGAGCTTCTGCTGAACCATTATTGCCGCTTAACCCAATATGTACGACTAAGTGTTCAGGAAACGATCTGAACCGAACCCAAAGATTTGCAGATGCGAAAGCCTCTGCAGATCTTTTTTTTGTGGGGAATGCGTTAATGGGTTGGTAAATCCGATTCATCCAAGTTAACAACGTGCAGCCCACTATTCAGGAGTAATATTCGTTTAGATGTCATATCCCGGTTTATGATGCATACCATTAGGCGAATGCGGTCATAAGGGAGGAAACAGACATGTCGATGAGCGAGCCGCTGTTAACTCAAATCGTAAAACAACAACTTCCGGCCGGCGCTAGTGTTGTCACTATACTTAAACCTGTCGAACATCCAGCCATCTATGCGGCAGATCTCACCGGAGACGGGATGCCGGAGATCGCTGCGGTTTATAAACTGGATGGAGAATTAACCCTGTTGATTTTGAAATTTGTGCAAGGTCAGTGGACGAAGATGTCAGTCACCAAAGGATTGGGGTACAACGCAACCTTGCTGACAGCTGCGCCTGTAACATCCACGGCAAGAAACAATCTAATTGTCGGCTGGCAGCTCGGTTCCATCTGGTCCAAACTTGCTGTATATGAATGGACAGAAGCAGGATTAACGGATGTGGCGCCAGATGATCTATATTTCAGTCATGCCGAGATTATTGATATGCCAGGTCAGCATGGAAGAGATGGAAAAGTGGAGATTGCCCTTTGGACGCATGATACAGGAGAGGCATATCGGGTTGACATTATCCGGTGGCAAAATGGGAAATGGGTTCCTGCCACAGATGTGTATATGTATTACTTTCCCAAGGTCGTGCAGTACTATGAACAATTAACGCAGCACTATCCGGACTACACCTTTTACTGGTACTATCTTGCTGACGCCCAGTATCGCGCCGGGTTATTGCCGGCTGCCCTGAATTCAGTTCAAAAAGCATTAAGTTTCAACGAGCCTTACCCATCGCGGGAAGCGCTGCTTGAATTGGAGAAGCAGATCAAACAAAGTATGGGAGGTAGTCATGTACGTGAAACTACCTGGTTATTCCCGATTTCGGTAAGAACGATCCAGGGAACCCGGTGGGGCTATATGGATGCACAGGGTCGGATCCGGCTGGAGCCCGTACTTGATGACGCTCGTGATTTTCAGCCGAATGGCCTGGCTGTAGTTGTGAAAGACGGCAAGGCTGGCGTGATTAATCTGAATGGCCAGTATGTCGTTCAGCCTGTATACGATTCCATTAATTCATTCGAAGAAGAACGGACAATTGTGATTGACGCTCAAGGCTTTAAAATGATTGATGAACAAGGTCGTGTGCTCACGAAACGGGCTTATCCCTTTATCGCGAATATGAAGGATGGGCGAGCACTTTTCTATGATACTTCCGGAGGTCAGTCAGGTGGAGATGTCAGTCGTTACGGCTACCTGGACGCTGCTGGTCATGAGGTGATCCGTGCACAATTCAGTTCAGCCTACGATTTCAGCAACGGAAAAGCGGTTGTTCAGGTCAGAGACAATGAGTTCGCACTCATAGACCGTAATGGAAATCGACTGGCTACATACCCTTACGCGTATGTAGGACCGTTAGGAGACGGTTTACTTGCTTTCCAGAAGGAGACACCCGGAAAATACGGATATATAGATGAACGAGGTCAGATCCAAATTGAACCTAAATTTACGACAGCACTTCCTTTCAACGGTGGGCACGCGATTGTGAATACAGCAGAGGACTACAAATCGATTTATGGTGTCATTAACAAGCAAGGAGCTTTTGTCATTCAACCGGCTTACAATGATATCCGAGATATAGGGGAGCACCGTTTTGCGCTGGGGCAGGCCATTGATCAGGAGCAGCCTTTCATTGGCTCATTGTATGCGATTGCAGATGTTAATGGCAGAAGACTTACAGAGTTCATTTACAGGGACGTAGGCGACTACAAAGGGGGGCTCGCTTCTGCATCGGATGGAAGACAGACTGTTCTGCTTGACCTGAGTGGACGCCCAGCACCAGGATATCCCCGAGTAGAAGGTTCCGGTACACTGGAAGTCGTAGCATCGGATTTGATCAAAGCAAACGTTGATCAGCGTCTTTTGTATGTCAATCGAGCCGGACAGATCATCTGGCGGCAAAATACGATCGTTCCCCTTCAGCCACCTTACCGTGTTCGTGAAGAGAAGTATAAACCCAATATCGATTATCTGGTTTATTATCCGCAGGTGGAGGGATTAACCGACCAGGCCGCACAACTGGCACTTAATTTGAAATTGAGGAACTTGTCTCAAGTTAAACCGATTCCTCCAGACCAAAAGCTGGATTACAGCTACACAGGGGATTTTGATATTACTTTTTATCAGCAACAGCTGCTTCAGCTGCAGCTTACGGGATATAACTATCCCTTTGGGGCTGCACACGGTATGCCTACAATGATCTATGCCATTATTAATCTCAGCAGCGGGCAGCTGTATGAGTTAAAGGACTTGTTTAAGCCGAATAGCGACTACGTAAAAGTATTAAGCCAGATTGTAGGAGATCAGATCAAAAATGATCCTCAGTATTCTTATGTATTTCCGGATACCTATGAAGGAATTAGCCCGAACCAGCCATTTTTCGTGACGGCAGACGCGCTGCATCTGTATTTCAATCCATACGAGATCGCTCCGTACGCAGCCGGATTCCCGACATTTACGATTCCTTTTGTCCAGATCAGAGACATTATTAATACCGAGGGTTCGTTTTGGAAAGCGTTCCATATGTAATTTTAAATTCATAGCGTATATATGTGAGGCCATAGGCTAATTATGGCTTCTTTTTTATTTGATGATTTGGAAAGTGTGCAACATGGTTTGACACCATGATCGAAGACGAAGAATATAAGAGCCTTGATGATTAAATGGAAAGTTTATTTATGCTATCTGAAGATTTACGCAAACAAATTAAATTAAATTAATGTCTTGGTAAAGGAGTTTTTTCAATTTAACCAGTTTGGAGGAAACATCTTGTATAAAGCTGGCTTTTGGATAAGGCTCGGTGCAAGTATTTTTGATGGTATTATTATTGGGCTGCCTTTGATGGTTATCGCAGGGCTCATTACAGGTAACTTTGACAGCGATGAACCTATAGCGCAAATATTAAGTGCATTATATTCCATTTTATTGCCGGCATTCTGGAACGGAAGAACGATTGGAAAATGCATCTGTGGAATTCGAATTCGAAAATACGATACACAGGAGCCCCCGGGAATTAGAACCATGCTGATGCGAGTAATTGTAGCAGGACTTGTATATGGAATAACTTTTGGCATTGGTTTTATTGTAAGTGTCATCATGGTTGCTGTACGTGAAGACAAACGTGCAATACATGATTTTATCGCAGGTACCGAAGTCGTCTGGGACTAAACATGAGAAGGCGTGCCCTGGCCAACATATACGATGTATTCAAATCTCTTCATATTCACTCACGTTACAGATTATGAACCTTGTTCGTGGTCTGTTTTTTTGTGTTGTCAGTAGAACGGTCATAAACCCGCGCCAACACGGCAAATTCAAAACATTCCAGATGATTATTTAGTGAATTCGTCTATCATTTTGGCTAAATGATCAGTTGCTTGCGGACGAAATCAACATATCATTTCATCTTTTGCGAATATCTCTGCAATGCGCTCTCCCTTACTCTGAGATAGAGCACAGACATTCCCAAAAGGTGGAGGATACGGTCCATGAGAAGAAAAGTGTTATCTACGAGTTTGATGATTCTGTTATTAGGTACAACGATCCTGGGGTGTTCGTCCGGAGCCAGTACAGCGGGCGATACCGATAAAGGGACACCAAGTGGATCAACGGAAGCAACCACCTATCCGATTCAAACGGATAAGACGCTTACGTACTGGGGTGAAATTAACGGAAACTTGATCGGGGTCAAAAATTCGCACAGTGAAATTCCATTCTTTCAAAAATGGCAGGAAAAAACCGGCGTGCCACTCAAATTCACCGCACCACCGACAGGTCAGGTCAGAGAATCCTTTAACGTGATGCTGGCATCCGGGGATTTGCCGGACATGCTGGAGTACAATTTCATCGGAGATTTCCCCGGTGGACCAGAGAAAGCCATTAATGATGGTTACATTCTCAAGCTGAACGATCTGATTGACCAATATGCTCCGAATCTGAAGAAATACCTGCAGGACAATCCGGACATCGACAAGATGGTCAAAACGGACAGTGGCAGCTACTATGTATTCCCGTTCATTCGGGGAGATGAGTATCTGCGTGTCTTCCAGGGACCCATCATTCGTAAGGATTGGCTGGATGAGCTGGGACTGCCAGTACCGGAAACGATTGATGAGTGGACAACAACCCTGAGAGCTTTTAAAGAGAAAAAAGGCGCTGCCGCTCCATTCTCTGTTGTAAGTAAGCCACGATTCTTTAACGATTCCGGTAATGGTGCTTTCCTTGGCGCTTTCGGTGTAAACCGCGGATTTTACCAGGAAGACGGACAGGTCAAATTTGGTCCTGCGGAAGAGGGTTTCAAAGAATATTTGACGTTATTCCAGGAATGGTACAAAGAAGGTTTGATTGATAAAAACATCTCGACAGCGGATACCAAATCCGTTGACGGTAACCTCGCTTCGGGTGCTACTGGCGCAAGTGTAGGTAACGCAGGCGGAGGGATCGGCAAATGGCAGCCGCTTGTAGAGGCCAATGATCCGGATGCCGTCCTGGTCGCTGCACCATATCCGGTGCTTAACAAAGGTGATATTCCTAAATTCGGCCAGCTTAATCAGGGCTATGCCTCAGAAGGTACGGTTGCCATCACGACGGCAGCCAAGGATCCGGAACTTGCCGTTCGCATGCTGGATTACGGCTACAGTGAAGAAGGGCACCTGTTCTTCAACTTCGGTGAAGAGGGTGTCAGCTATAACATGGAAGGTGATTATCCGAAATTCACGGACTTGCTGCTGAAGAATCCGGATAAACTCGCTCCTGCACAAGCGATTTCACTATATGCCCGCAGCAGCTATAACGGTCCATTCGTTCAAGATAAACGTTATGCCGAGCAGTTCTTTGCTTTGCAAACCCAGCGCGATGCGATTGATATCTGGAAGAATACACAGGCCGCAAAATATAATTTGCCTTCAATCACACCTACACCTGAAGAGAGCTCCGAATACGCGACCATCATGAATGATATCAACACGCTCGTCGATGAGATGACCATCAAGATCATTCTGGGCAACGAGCCGGTGGATCAATTCGAGAGCTATGTCGCGAAAATGAAATCGTTGCATCTGGATCGGGCAATTGAAATCCAAACCGCAGCACTCGAACGCTACAACAAACGGTAATTGTAAAAGGGGAGGGCTCTGGCCCTCCCGATTGAAAAGAGGTGAAAAGGTACATCATGAGCAATCGTCAATCCTTTAGAAGCCGGTTCGTGCGGGACTTCATGATGAATAAGTATTTATACATCATGATGATTCCTGTGATTGGATATTATTTAATATTTCATTACGGTCCGATGTACGGCGCAATTATTGCCTTTAAAGATTATTCTCCGATGAAGGGCATTTTGGGGAGTGATTGGGTTGGGCTGAAGCATTTTGAAGAGTTTTTCAACAGTTATTATTTCTTGCGTGTGCTGAAGAACACCCTTCTTATCAGTTTGTACACGCTGGTCTTTGAATTCCCCGCACCGATTATTCTGGCGCTGCTCATCAATGAAGTTCGCAAACGTACGTTCAAGCGGGTCGTTCAGACGATAACGTATATGCCTTATTTCATCTCTCTTGTCGTCATATGCGGTATCATTACGGACTTCACGAACGCGGATGGTTTAATCAACCGTCTGATCATGATGCTCGGATATGACGGTCAGGCGATGCTGCAGAAGCCCGAGCTGTTCCGTCCAATCTATGTCCTGTCTGAAATATGGCAGCGAATCGGTTGGGAATCCATTATCTATATCGCTGCGTTGATGAGCATCGACCTGGAGCAGTATGAAGCGGCGAAGATCGACGGAGCGAGCCGTCTCAAGCAAATGTTTCACATTACGCTGCCCGGGTTGCTGCCTATTATTACAATCATGTTCATTCTCCGGATGGGTAATATGCTGAATGTTGGGTTTGAGAAAATCATTCTCCTTTATAATCCGGTAACATATGAAACAGCTGACGTCATCTCCTCCTTCGTATATCGAAAGGGATTGCTGGAGTTCGGATGGAGTTACAGCTCGGCAGTCGGCCTATTTAACTCGGTGATCAATCTCGTTCTTCTGATTTCGGCGAACTATATCAGCCGCAGAGTGAGTCAAAACAGCTTATGGTGAGGTGGGAACTTTGATTAAGGAAAGCGGTTGGTTTGACCGGATCTTCACAATCTTCAATTATACATTTCTAATCCTGCTTGTCATCGTCACATTGTATCCGCTTCTCTACGTGTTATTTGCGTCCTTAAGTGATTCGGCGCAGCTGTTAGCAAACAAAGGTCTGCTGTGGAAGCCAGTGGGCTTTAGTCTGGAAGCTTACAAGAGCGTGCTTGCCAATCCGGGTATAGCCACAGGATTCCGCAATACGTTGTTTATTCTTGTGTTTGGCGTCATCGTTAACCTGTTCATGACAGCGCTCGGAGCGTATGTGCTGTCCCGTAAAAACGTGATGTGGAACAAGGTGTTCATGTTCTTTATCGTGTTCACGATGTTCTTTGGCGGGGGGTTAATTCCGCTGTATCTGGTTGTCAAAGGCGTTGGCCTGTTAGACACACTGTGGTCGACCATTCTGCCTTTTGCCATCAGCACGTTTAACCTGATCATCATGCGAACGTCATTTATGGGTATTCCGGACAGCCTGGAGGAATCGGCCAAGATTGATGGAGCGAATCACTTTACCATTTTGTTCCGTATTATTATTCCGTTGTCCATGCCCGTCATTGCCGTGATGATTCTGTATTACGCGGTAGATAAGTGGAACGGGTGGTTCTATGCATCCGTGTTTATCAAGAGCCGAGAGCTGTTCCCGCTGCAATTGGTGCTGCGTGAGATTCTAATTGCCAATTCCACGGAGAGCATGTCAGCCGGAGCATCGGCCGGGGATCGCTTCCAGATCGGGGAGACCATCAAGTATGCAACGATTATGGTAGCGACGATACCAATCCTGTGCATCTATCCGTTTTTGCAGCGCTTTTTCGTAAAAGGTGTCATGGTTGGTTCATTGAAAGGTTAAATCTGAGAATTGAAGAGCGGTAAGGAGGTATGACAACATGAACGTATTAAATGAAGTGAACAAGGACGTGTGGGATCAGATTAAAAGTAAAGCCGATCAGATGCTTGTAGCCATCGGTAAAAAGTCTCCGCATGTTGCTGGAGCCAATGGCATCTATGACGACATGAGAATCGATTGGTGGACCTCGGGATTCTGGCCGGGCATGTTATGGATTGTGTACGATATGACGGGTGATGAGAAATATAAAGAGGCTGCATGGAATTGGGATGAGCGGCTATCGGAACGGTTTCTCGAAAATAACTACTTTGATCACGATGTGGGCTTTCATTTCCTGCCCACGGCTGTCATCAAATACAAGCTCACCGGAGATGCTGATGCGGCTAGACGTGCCTTATTTGCTGCCAACTTCCTGGCTGGGCGCTTCAATACCAAAGGCAGCTTCATTCGGGCCTGGAAAGGAGACATGCTGGGCTGGTCGATCATCGACACCATGATGAATCTGTCGTTGCTTTTCTGGGCATCGGAGGAAAGTGGAGACCCACGTTTCAGCCATATCGCCAAAGCGCATACAGATATGGTCATGAAGCATTTTGTCAGGGAAGATGGCTCTGTGCATCATATCATTCGGTTTGATCCCGAGACAGGCGAACGGGCAGAAGCGATAGGGGGTCAGGGAGCGGCGCCGGATTCGGCATGGAGTCGTGGAGCTGCTTGGGCTTTATATGGATTAACGAATACGTATCGTTATACAGAGGACCCGTCATATTTGGATGCTGCACAGCGTGTGGCGAACTTCTTCATTTCCAGCCTGCCTGAGGATAGCGTTCCGCATTGGGATTTCCGTGCTGAGCCGGAAGAAGGGGAGGAGATTTCACGGGATAGCTCCGCGGGTGCCATTGCTGCTTCCGGATTGCTTGAGCTTGCAGATGTGCTTCCTGATCCAGAGGGCAAACTCTATGCTACCGTTGCCAAACGTATCCTGAGTTCCCTGCGGGATCATTATGGAACTTGGGATCTTCCTGAACACGAAGGTATGCTTCTGGAGGGAACCGGTCATAAACCGGCAGGTCAGAACGTAAACGTCTCACTTATTTATGGTGACTATTTCTACGTCGAAGCGAGTGCCAAATTAAACGGTTGGAAGCATCGCATTTTCTAAAAATGTTCTAAAAACAATTAAAAACATTCTCATTTTGATACCGAATGCCCGATAGACGAAAGTAGTCTATTCGGGCTATTTGTGCTTGATTTGACGGGAAAAATCGATGCTTGCTGCCCTTTTTGTCAATTGAATTGAACTTTTTATCTATATCCCAATCTCGCTCTTGCCGTTATAATAAATTCCTGATCCAAACATCGATAATCTACGAAGAGTTGGGTGATGAGTTGTTGCTAAACATTCGATATTTGTGGCAAAAACGAGAAAGCATAATTGTGACCTGGCTTTTCTCTTACAGTGCTGTTTTGATTGTGCCGATTCTGATCAGTTTGGTTATTTACATGCAAGCAAATGAGACATTGAAGAGTGAAATACATCGGGCCAACGATTCTTTATTGAAGCAGATGCGATATACGATCGATACACAAGTCGATCTGATGAAGCGGTTAAACATGGAGATGACGTGGAGCCCGAATCTGCAAACGCTGATGTATTCCAATCAGCCAGCCAAAGAGGCGCCGTACACGGCTTACCAACTGGTAAAGGAACTCCGTCTCTATAAAACATCCTACGCATCCATCGATGAATTCTATGTCGTGTGGAAAAAAGATCAATCCATTCTTCGTTCAGGTAATATTCGGGATATGCGAACGGCATTTCATACCATACATAATACAGGTGCAATGTCTTTCGAAGCGTGGCGGGATCAGATTCTGGGTACAGAGATGAATCAGTTCGTCATACTGCCACATCAGACTGCAGCACCGACGGAGTCTTCCATTGCGTACATTACACGTCTGCCCGATGATTTGAATGGTCAGGAGACGGGTACGGTTGTCGTCATGGCGGATACGCGAAGATTCCAGGAAGCAATTGAGAGCATTTCCGGTTTTAGTGATGCCACGCTGCTGATTCTGAATCAGAATAACGAGATTCTGATGAGCAATCATCCCGGGTCAGAGGAATTGAAGCCATTCATGAATGGCAATCAGGTTCAGTTGGATAACGCGAAGGTAGGCAAGTCGGAGATGTTCTACATGGACTCTGCGGTATCCGATCTGAAGTACGCATTGATTATTCCCAGCAGCCTGTATTGGGAAAAGGCAGTATATGTCCGCAATTTTACGTATATCAGTATCGTGGTAAGTCTCATTAGTGCGGGTGTACTGACCTGGTTCTTCATGCGCCGGAATTACTCCCCAATTCAACAGCTCGTGGAATCACTAAAAGATAAAAATAGTCAGAACGAACCCGCTGATCGGAACGAACTTCGATTTATTCAGAAGGTCATTATGAACACACGATCAGAAAAGAATGAGATTGTTCAGCAGCTGCAGAAACATCAGCAGGTGCTGCGCTTCAATATGATTAATCGGCTTCTCAAAGGCAAACAGGATACGCTCGTGCCCTATGAAGATGCATTCCGTTCCTTTCATATGCCGCTCTATTCAAGTGAATTTGCTGTTATCTTATTTGTCATTGAGAATGAAGAGAATCTCTATGGAAAACTGCCGGGTATTGATATCAACGAACGAAACAAGTTAATCCATCTCATTATTTCAAATGTGGTTGAAGAACTGGCTTCAGAGCGTCAGCACGTCGGATATGTGGCAGAAGTCGATGATATGATGGTCTGCCTTGTAAATATGAAAGCGGATTCTTCGGATTGGAACCAGGATCTTCATCACATTGCGGCAGAAGCGCAGCATTTCCTGGAACGCTATGATATGGAACTGACGATTTCCATCAGCGGACGCCATATGTCGTGGATTGGCATCGCCGAAGCATACCAGGAAGCAGTAGACGCGATGGAATACAAAATGGTGCTTGGCAAGAAAGGCATCATTACCTATGGGGATGTACGCAGCGATGCGATGGCGGATGACCCATTTGGCTACTACTATCCGCTTCAGGTGGAACAGCAGCTTCTTAATTTTATCAAAGCGGGAGATACCGACCAAGCCAGTGCTTATATGAACGAGATTACAGAGCGAAATTTTGATAAACCGATTATGTCGCTCACACTTGCACGTTGCCTGATTTTTAACCTGGTAGGTACAATGATCAAGGCTATCAATGATCTGGGGGACAGGGATAACCATACGCTAACCCAATACCCGCATCGGATTGAGGACATTATTGCGGGTGATACCATTCAGGAGATGCAGGAGGCATTGCAGAACTTGCTTGAGGAGGTATGTTTCTATGCCGCTGACAAGCGCGCAACGAATGTATCTCAAGAACGTGAGGATTCCCTGCGTCATCTCAGTACCCAAGTCACACAGTATATTGAGAGTAACTATACTGACGTGAATTTGAACGTCAACGCAATTGGTGAGCATTTTGAGCTGAAGGGCAGTTACTTGTCCAAACTCTTCAAGAATCAGACTGGTGAGGGTCTGCTGGACTGCATTCATAAGTGTCGTATCCGACAGGCTAAAGAAATGATGGAGCATAAACAGGAATCCATTACCGAAATATCCCGATTGGTCGGATATAACGATGCAGCAACTTTCATCCGGGTATTCAAGAAATATGAAGGCATTACGCCCGGTAAATATAAAGAAATCAGTTGATTTGAAAGGAGACCGGAACATGAACGTATTGAGGAAGTTGCCATTCATAACAAAAGTAACAGGATTCATCCTGCTGCTTGGCATGCTGACTGCTTGCGATCAGAACGGGACAGATTCGGATGCCAAGCTGGATGAACGTTCCGGCTCATCAGATTACCAGACCATCTCAATTGCTTCACCCAATGACAATGGGAAATTAACCTACTGGGCAGAATTGAATGGTAATGCAGCAAGTATCAAGTCCAGCTTCAATGAGGTTCCTTTTTTTCAGGAATGGCAGCGGAGAACCGGAGTCAACCTACAATTCATCCGGCCTCCCGCCAATCAGGCCAAAGAAGCGATTAATGTGCTGCTTACGTCCGGAGAACTGCCGGATATGATTGAATACGAGTGGAGCAATTATCCCGGCGGGCCCGAGAAAGCGATTAAAGATGGATATATTCTGAGATTAAACGATGTTATTGATCAGTACGCACCTCATCTGAAGCAGTACCTGACCGAGCATCCGGACATTGATATGCAGATTCGTACAGCCAGCGGAAGTTATTACGCGTTTCCTTTTATTCAAGGAGATGATGAGCTGCGAACCTATCAAGGGCCGATTATCCGGAAGGACTGGCTGGATGAACTTGGACTTGATGTGCCAACAACGATTGATGAATGGCATACGATGCTTCAGGCATTTAAGGACAAAAAGGGAGCTGACGCCCCGCTTACTTTTCTAGGTGTTCCGAATCCGTTGTTCGGTATTGAAGGCGGCGGTTTTATTGGCGCTTTTGGCATTAAAAAGGGGTTCTACGTGGAAGATGGCCAAATTAAGTTTGGGGCACAAGAACCTGAATATAAGGCGTTCCTATCCTTATTTCGTGAATGGTATGCGGAGGGACTCATTGACAAGAATCTAGCTGCCGTCGATTCGGAGACTCAGGATACAAACATGACCACAGGACGCAGCGGTGCGAGTATCTGGAATGCAGGGGCGGGAATTGGTACATGGCTCCCCATCTTGCAGGAGACGGATCCCCATGCAAAGCTTGTGCCAGCGCCATATCCTGTCATGAACAAAGGAGATCGCCCGAAATTTGGTCAACTTGCTCCCGCTATCGGTTCCAGTGGAGTCGCTATATCCAGCAATAGTCATCATGTAGAAGAAGCAGCACGGATGCTCGATTACGGATATGGGCCTGAGGGACATTTGCTGTTCAACTTTGGTATTGAAGGTGTCAGTTTTGAGATGAAGGACGGGTATCCGACGTATACCGAGACTATTTTGAAAAACCCTGATAAGTGGTCGCCGGCACAAGCGCTTGCGATGTACACGAGAGCGAGTTATTTCGGTCCATTTGTCCAGGATACGCGATATATGGAACAATATTATATTTTACCGGAACAGAAAGAGGCGGTGCAGTTATGGTCCAGTACAGATGCTGTTCTGCATCAGGTACCAACCCTTCCCAAAACCGAGAAAGAAAGCACGGAGATGTCAGTCATCATGCAGGAAGTGAACAAAGTGGTAGACGAGATGTCGCTTAAAATCATTTTTGGCATGGAGCCGGTGGATGCTTTTGATACGTATGTCGAGCAAATTAAGTCATTGCAGATTGATCGTGCGATTGAGATTCAGCAGCAGGCGTTAGAGCGATATAATCGCGCTGTATCCTCTAAATAAATCTTTATATTGTATAAAATGGGCATTGAAGTGTCGTTTTTGTTAATGTAATTTCGTTCCCTCGTGCTCTACAATCGGTTATGACATGCTGAGTTGGCATGCACATGACTCTTGCTTAAGCAGGATCGGAGGTGACTACAGGGTTTCTTGAAACCGCTCACATACTCTGAAATCCAAAAGGAGGAGAACGAAAGAATGCGTAGAAAGTGGCCTTTATTATTGTTGGCATTTATGTTGACTGTTGGATTGTCTGCACCTGGAGTCCATGAGGTTCGAGCGTCGGAGGGTGACTCCCAGCCATCTATTGATCGTATTAGTGAGATTCTATCTCTGGGTACGGATGGCAGAAGCAGACTCTATCCAAACGATTGGTATCCGGGATTTAAAGACGAACAGGGAAGGTTTCTGCATGACTTTTCGTATGCCGGTTATCGGCGTGGGGAAACAGAACTACCTAAAACGGCTAAAAACAAACGTATTGACGTTACCAAATCACCTTATTTTGCCGATCCTTCAGGGAATCGAGATGCAACGCAGGCTATTCAAAAGGCAATTGATGATGCTATTGCGTTAGGTGGGGGTGTCGTGTATCTTCCCATGGGTACATATCAGGTTAACCCTCAGGACGGCAAGGATTATTCACTAAACATTCCTGCAAGTCGTGTAGTCCTGAAAGGTGACGGGATGAACAAGACTCATATCTATAATGCACAGCAAAATATGAAAAACAAGGATATTATCCGGATCGGCAACGGAGATTGGAAGAAAACCGGAATCTCTACGAAACTTCGCAAGTCGGTTACTGATCCAACTGTCCTGCTACCCGTTGAAGATACAAGTGGGTTTGAAGTGAATGATTACGTGGTCATTTCATTCGAAACGACGCCAGGTTTCTTACGTGAACTTGGCATGCAAAACAAGTGGTCGTCACTTCTTGGTAAAGTAGAACCATTATTCTATCGCCAAATCGTGGGCGTAGATTCAGAGAACAAAACGATTACGTTAGACATTCCGACGCGTTATCCCATGAAGCTGCGTGATGATATTACGATTAGTCAGACCGCAGATCCGATTGTCGAGGTAGGTTTGGAAGATTTCTCGATTGCAAACATTCAAAATGCGAAGTCGGGGCTTGGTGAAGATGACTTCAAAGTCGTTGGCACTGCTGGGTATGAAGCCGATAATGCCAAAGCGGTCAATGTGATTGCAGTGGCCAACAGCTGGATTCGAAATATTAACACCTATAAGCCAACTGGCAATGCGAATTATCATCTGTTATCCAAAGGGATTATTCTGGACCGTACGAAGAACGTCACTGTGGATCATGTAACCATGCAGTACCCGCAGTATCGTGGAGCGAATGGGAACGGTTATTTATATCAATTTATTGGCAATGATAATTTCATTAAGAATAGTAAGGCAATCGGAGCTAGACATAGCTTCACATATGCCAACTTCTCTGCGAACGGGAATGTCCTGCAAAGTTCGTATTCTGAGAAGCCTTCATTATTGACTGATTTTCATATGTATTTAAGCATGGCGAACCTGATCGACAACCTGGTCGTTAACGGGGACGGGATCTCTGCCATTACACGGGATTATGGATCATCCGAAACGAATCGTCATGGGGTAGTAACCACGGAAAGTGTGTTCTGGAATACGACCGGTCAGGCGGCACACCCTAGTAAATCCGGCGTTATAGTAGAATCAGAACAATTCGGGAATGGATATGTCATTGGAACAAAAGGAAAGGACAGCGGCGTGAACGTCAACATTGTGGGTTCCATACCGGATGCGAATACGCAGCCATTTGATATGGCAGAAGGTATTGGGGAGGGCGATCGTTTGTCCCCGCAAAGTTTATATCAGGATCAGAGCAAGAAGCGAATCAAAGATATTCATCTGGGGCTTCAATCCCTGTTGGTTAATGGCGAAGCTATAGGGGGTATGCAGTTCTTAAGAACGGATTACGATCATACTTTGCCTTATGGCACAACCGAAACGCCGATCATTTCTGCAAAAGCTTATGCCCAGGATGCAAAGGTTAAAATTAAGCAACCGCAAGGAACTAATGGAACTGGAGAGATTACTGTATCTTATCGGGATCACACCCAGAAAGTGCGAGTGAAGTTTAAGGTAGCTGATACACCCGTACTTCCAGAGAACACTTCCATCAGTCCTAATAAAACAGTACCCGGCTGGAGAGTCGCAGGGAATGCGATCAGTGCAGGCGAAAGCGGAGAATTATCCTCGTTTCTAACATTAGATAATGGTGAGATCGTAAACATTGCAGAATTGAATGTTCCTGTGACGTACACATCAAGTGATGATACAATCGGATATACAGAAGGAACTACATTCCATGCGGTAAAAGCGGGAAAAGTCGACATCATCGTGAGCTGCGTCTTTAATGGCGTAACGGTCGAGGCACGGGAGAAATTTGAAGTTAAAGAGCCTGTGGCCGAACCGGAGGGACCTTTCGCTGTCGTAACCAAGGTTACGGCAAGTGCAGATGATGGCAATCTGCCGATTCATACGATCGACCGTGATCCGGACTCCAGATGGTCTGCAGATGGAAAGGGACAATACCTGCAGTTGGAGCTTGAGCAACAGACTCAAGTAGGGCAGGTAAGCATTCAATTCTATAATGGGCATACGCGATCCAATTATTTTGACTTGGAGATATCAGTTGATGGTATTAATTACCAAAAAATATTAAGTAATGTGGCAAGTCAAAAACAGGCTGCTTATGAGACATTTGAATTTGAACCAGTTCAGGTCAAATTCATTCGATATGTCGGGCAAGGAAACGAATCCAATACCTGGAACAGCATTATTGAATTTTGGGTAAACGAGAATTAAAAATGACGTAGGATCAGATTAAAAGAATTCGATTCAGATTTATAGTATCGAATATCGAATATAATATGTGCTTATTTTAAAACTAAAATGGGTGCATATTATATTTGGATAGATTGGATAGCTGATTGTGAAGAAGTGATATTAGAGATGTTATTGTGATTCGTATACAGATCACATATTTATCCATATGAAATTGAAAAGATCTCGGGGGTTATAAATCAAAAAAGCCACATTGATCCATGTGGTAAGTTACTAAAACTATGGTACTGTTTCACAAAACTCGTATTTTGTACATATGTATTAAGTTTGGTACAAGGTCTTCATTACCAACAAAGAACTGCAATATTAGGCTGTGCTACTATAATTAACCTGATTCACAAACTGCCCCTGCATATGAACGCCGTTACATTTCTAACGGCTATATCCATCAGCCTCCTCCGTGCCATAAGCGTGCGGTGGTTCTGCAGATAGCACGCCACGCGCGGTTGATCAACTCATCAATGGCGGATGTTAGGGGGCAGTGTAGGCTAATGACATCAGCCTCTGCAAGTAGTTCAGGAACCTCCACTCCCTTTGCGCCCTTCCGCATAGGCTGCCAAGTCCTCTGCTGTGCTTTCTCTACGCCGCGTATACAGCACGTGCATGCCAAGCGCCTTGGCAACTGCAGCTACCTGCCTACTGATTGGCCATAGCCGACTAAACCAATCGTTTTGCCAGCTAGTTCCACCAACGGTTCAGCTATAGTAAAAGGATAAGTAATAATATCCTCATACAGAAACTACAATTATTTAATAATCCAAATATCTTATGATATCATCTGAATTCAATACGGTTATACCAATATTTCTTAGTTCCCATATGCCCTGATCGTAGACACCTGATATAGCATCAGCAGTCATAACTACATTGGATCACAGCCATATTAGATACCCAGAAAAAGAAGAAAATACTGGAGTTACTCGATGAAAGTTATACATTAACAAAGGATGCTTAACCTATTTGAAATTATTAAACGAAAAATAGCAACTAAGGATGATACATTCTTAGTTGCTATTTTTTACAGACCCCTAATTCTCAAAAGGTTACTCCTAATAATATCATCGGTATTAGCGTAATTGAGTATTTAATTCCCTAGCTCTCGATGCAGCAGAATTTATCGAATAAGTACTTTACAGGTTCCCCTCCAAAAGAAAAGACATGCATGGTATTACGTAGTCTTGCTCTTCGTCTGTTCTCAGTAAGGAAGACCTCCTTTAAATTTTTTAAAAGAAGTATATAGAAGCGTTGAGATGAAGATTGATTAAACGCATTTCTATCATACTCAGTATACTAACAACCCTGCTCAGCAAGGGCATTATACAATATTTAATATATAAAGGCGCGGTATAATTAAGGTTTGCATTCGACGATCCCGGCCAATGCAAACGAATAAACAAACAGCGACAGACAAGACTCCATATGTTTAGAAAGTCTTGTCTGTCGCTGTTTGTTTGATTTCCAACCTAGAGAAACATACATTCAATGTTCATAACAAATTATTTTTTCACTTTACGTTTGGGTTTTGTCAGGTCAAAACTATGTTTTACCATATCGTGAAGATCATCCTCCGGAAGTTCTCCATCTAGGATAACCGTATTCCAATGCTCTTTGCTCATATGATATCCCGGTTTAACTTCTTCAAATGCGTTTCGAAGGAATTCGGATCGATCAGGATCACATTTTAAATTAACACAAAGATGGCCATCTTTTTCAAATATTAACGCAAATATCTTCTCGTTTCCTTTGTGGCGTATGGCTGTCCAACCATCTCCAAAAGGATGATCCTCATATGAGGCTGGATATGACAAACCGTATTCCACGATTTCTTCTAATTTCATTTTAATTTTCTCCTATATTACAATGTATTTATTTTTGATTGTTGTTCTGCTTGTGCCATGCTGAAATTTCTTCCATCCTTTGTTTGATTTTAAATTCAGACCCTTGTGTTGTCGGATGATAATATTCGCGTCCGATCAGGGAATCTGGCATAGTCTGCATGGTTGTTAGCTTTTCTTCTGTGTCATGGGCGTACTGATACCCTTTACCGTAGTTTAGTTCTTTCATAAGCTTCGTTGGAGCGTTCCGAAGTTGCAAAGGAACAGGTTCACTCATGGAGTGTAAGGCGTCTTTTTTTGCATAGCGATAAGCCAAGTAAGCCGAATTCGATTTGGGAGCCAGAGTCAGATAAATAACGGCTTGTGTTAGATGAACATCACACTCTGGCATTCCTATAAATTGACATGCTTGAAACACCGAAACAGTGATTTCCAACGCCCTATTGTCTGCTAAACCTACGTCCTCACTTGCAAACCTAACCAGCCTACGAGCGATAAATAAAGGATCTTCACCGGATTCCAACATTCGTGACAACCAATAAATAGATGCATTGACATCACTATTTCGCATGGATTTATGCAATGCAGAAATGATATTGTAGTGTTCTTCTCCATCTTTGTCATACAATAGTGATTTTCGATGAATAATTTGAAGCAGCCCTTCTTTGCTAATTAGAATAGCTTCATCTTGTTTCTCTCCATTTAGCACAGCCATTTCTAAGGTGTTTAATGCCACTCTGGCATCACCATTTGAATATTCTGCGATAGCAGAAAGTACTCCCTCTTCAAAACTGATCTTCTGATCTCCGTATCCTTTAGGATCCACAATCGCTTTTTTTAATAAAAAAACAATATCTTCACTGCTTAATTGTTGAAGGACAAATACTTTGCTCCGAGATAACAAGGCTGAGTTAACTTCAAACGATGGGTTTTCAGTAGTCGCACCGATGAGAATAATGCTTCCTTTTTCCACATACGGAAGAAAAGCATCTTGCTGCGCCTTGTTGAAGCGGTGAATTTCATCGATGAATAGAAGGGTTTTCTCCCCTAGTTGCCTGTTTCCCTCAGCTTCCTTCATTACATTCCGGATATCTTTAATACCGCTAGTTACAGCACTAAAATCAATAAACTTAGACTTGGTTTGATTGGCAATAATTTTAGCTAGTGTTGTTTTCCCAACACCTGGAGGACCCCAAAATATCATAGAAGACACTTGATCATTTTTAATCATATCTTGCAGAACTTTTCCAGGGCCAAGTAAATGTTTTTGTCCTATAAAGTCTTCCAACGATTGAGGACGCACACGATTAGCCAACGGTCGATCATGTTCATTATCAAATAATGTTCCTTGTATCACAGTATCACTCCCTTTTGAACAACAAATGTGTGTCCTTAAAACTCTTGTAATGGTTATACCAAATTCTTTAGAGGTGTTCCCCACTCATGTACTTTAGACATAATTAAAAAAATATAATTAAAGGTTCTGCTTTCGGAATTCTACGGGTGTAAAACCAGTTTCCCGTTTAAAAAATTTACTAAAGTGAGTCGTTTCTTGGAAGTTAAGCATTTCTGCAATGTCGCTAATCAAGTAATCTGTATGCATTAACAAACGTTTAGCTTCGAGACTAATTCGAGCTGATATGAAAGCTTTAGCACTTATTCCAACAGCTGCGACTGTAACCCGTGTTAACGTTTTTTCTGTGCAATTTAAAAGGGCAGCATAGTCACTAACATGATTTAATTTGGCATAATTTTTCTCCACTAATTCTTGAAACTTTAAAAACTTTTGTGAGACCTGATAAGTAGAAGGGATTTTTTTTTGTTTTTGAATGATGTTAAGCCAAGCTACAAATGCATAAAGCTGAAACCGTAACAATATATGAACATCTTCTTTAGCTACTTGAATTAAGGAGTCTTGAACCATTTGCTCTATCAAAGTGTTTGCTCGCTGCAGCTCTGTAGTATTCAGCGTTAAACCCTTAGGGGTTCTGCCAATATCAAACGTTAAATTGAGTTCGTTCAACGTAAGTGAAGTAGGAAGAAGGAATTGTTCACGGAAAAGAATAACCCATCCATCCCAGTTCTCATCGTTTCCAAAATTATGGACTTGTCCAGGTGTTACTACTATCAAAGTTCCTTCCTTACAAGGGATGGGCTCAAAATCGATCCATTGAGTACAAGTTCCTTCGGTGACACAAATGAGCATATAAAACTCATAACGATAAGTGATTTTCATACTTTCCTCTGGGGTCCGCTCTTTGAGAGAAGATACACTAAAAATCTCCATATCATATGGGTAAGAAAACACTGGTTTATATATAAGAGGTTTTATTTTATTTTCCTGTTTGAATGAATCCAACGTTCACACAAACCTCCCCTAAAAGCATTTGATAAATAAAAATGTCCTTAAAATATCATTAAATATCCCATTTTTGCCTTCATCATATCTAATTAATGACCTAAAATGATCATATCACATTTTTGGAACGAAACAAACTTGTAGTGGGTCAAAGTGACACACAATTCTGATGTGCAATACCTTAGGACAAGGTTTAGTCGTGTTATCAAATTTTAATGGTATGGTTCTAACTTAATTTAACTCAAAAAAAATATTACGTTGTTGTCTCAACAACGCAGCACATATTATCCGTAAATTAAATTTTCACGTTACTTGTAGTGATTGATTCGATAGCTCTTTATTTTAATTGAGGTTCAGCATTCACAATAAAGGAGGCTAACATGCAGGTTAATAGTATAACAGCAAAAAAAATCTTAACTGAAATGAAAGGAGATTCCTCTGTCGGTTTCACACATTCATTAAATCCGTATAGTGGTTGTGCTTTTGGATGTAGGTATTGCTACGTTAGAGAAATGCCTATTCAAAGGTACAGTGATACTCCGTGGGGAGAGTGGGTAAGCATCAAAACAAATGCGGCCGATAATTATCGGAATGAGATAGTCAATCTCCGCGAAAGAAATAAACCCATTAATCTTTTTTTATCTACTGCAACAGATCCCTATCAACCACTGGAACGGAAGACGGAGCTAACTCGCTCTATTATAGAAGAAATGATCAAACACCCTCCAAATTTCCTTCAGATACAAACACGAAGTCCTCTTGTCGTAAGGGATCTGGATCTCTTACTTGAACTCAATCAAAAATGTGAGGTCCTTGTCTCCATGACTATAGAAACAGATCGGGAAGATATGAAACAATTGTTCGCTCCCCATGCTCCAGGCATTAAATTACGCTTGAAGGCATTAAAAGAAGTGAATAACGTAGGAATTGCTACCCAAGCTTCCATTTCGCCTGTTCTTCCATTCACACCCGATTTTCCTAAAACACTGGAGTCTTTCGTTGATCGGATCTATATCGACACACTTAACATTGGAGATGGGACAAGGGGAAAACGTTCTGAGCGCTTAGGAATGCCATTTTTGTTTAAAGAGAACCAGTTGGCCGAATGGTACCACATGGATATACATCTTAGAGTGGAAAAGTACTTTAAAAAGTTTTTTCCCGAAGAAATGATATTTGTTTCTTCCGATAAGGTGTATCCCTTAAAAGGAAAAGTATTTAAATAGTCGGGTCCTACCCTACTCTTGTGGATAGGAAGATAAAGGAGAATGAACTATTGAATTTTACAGCTATTGATTTTGAAACTGCAAACTTAAACCGATCGAGTGCGTGCTCTCTGGGTTTAGTTCAAGTTAGAGATGGGATTGTAACTGGTGAATATGAATGGTTAATTGATCCACAACAGCCGTTTAATCGAATGAATATTGCCATCCATGGTATTACACCTTCCATGGTTGACAAGCAACCTATATTTAAAGAACTTTGGACAACCATTGAACCATTAGTATCTGGAGAAATTATTATTGCACATAATGCTGTTTTTGATATAAGCGTACTAAGGTATTGTTTAGATGCCGCTGAAAAAAGCTATCCAGGGATACAATATTTATGTTCGTACAGAATTGGGAAAAAGCTGCTAAAAGAGCTTTCCTCCCATAAATTAAATATTATCTCGAATCATTTCGGAATTAGCCTAAATCACCATAACGCACTCGATGATGCCCGGGCATGCGCCCAAATTATGTTAAATTTTATGGAACAGCAACAGGAATGTGATCCGCTTCATTTTGCGAAATCCCTGGGATTTCAGGCGGGATCAATGTATTCAGATGGGTATACGCCTTTCAGGAAACGTAAATCAATCAAAAACAAGTAAGAAACAAAGCGGAATAGATTTGTGTAGTCTCTGGGTTATTACCTCCCTACACCAGTCAATGAACCACATGTTATCAACCATTGACCTTTTGAATAATTAATCTGTTTAACATTGTATAGAATGGATTTTATATGTTCATCACCCAAACTGTAACCAACGAAAAAAATGGATGTTCCATAGAAAATGCAAATAGTTTAGCAATGAAATAGATTTGTTTTTTAAAAGTTTTCGTAATGTTCAATGGTCGGTAGCTGCGGCATTCAAGATATCGTCCCTCATGTTGGACGTGTACACACCAACACAGCATACTTAAGATGGAACTGACTGATATGTCCTAAATATGTCATCCTAAGTCTAGATTTCACCTTTTCTTATTACAAATAATGGACTAAAATTATCATATCGCTTCACCTATGAAAGGAGAAACACAAATGAAACCTGACCACACCCTCAACGGAAGAACCGAACACATGAACAACACCGCTACGGCTGCCCGAGCGATCCGCTCCTGGCTGGGCATTCCCTACGCCAGCGCAGAACGCTTCCGCCGCCCCATTTTGCTACCGTTCAACCCAGATCTGCCATACGACCAGAAGGGACCTGCACCGCTGCAACCCGGCGACAATAGCTGGTTAGAGGCCGACAACGGATTAAGCGAGGACTGCCTGAACCTCAACGTTTGGGCACCGGAAGACGCTGGGGACGAACCGCTTCCCGTGATCGTCTACATCTACGGCGGCGGCTTCGAACACGGCGCGAACACCCAGACCACCTCGAACGCCTCAGGTCTCGCCGCGACCGGCCGCGCTATCGGGGTGTCCCTGAACTACCGGCTCGGCCCGTTCGGCTGGCTCTCGCTCTCTCAGTACGGGGGCCCGTTCGCGGACGCCACCAACCTCGGCCTGCAGGACATCATCACCGCGCTCAGATGGGTGCAGGAGAACATCGCCCGCTTCGGTGGCGATCCTCAGAACGTTACCGTCACCGGTCATAGCGCCGGCGCGTACTCCACGATGGCCCTCCTCGCAGCTCCGATTGCAGACGGCCTCTACCAGCGCCTCGCTGCTTTCTCCGGCGGCGCATCCCGGATCGTTCCCGCCTGGTGGGCCGAAGAACTAGCGAACACGTTTCTCACCGAACTCGGCATCGCAGACGATCCCGAACAACTGCACACCATGGATGGGAAGCTCCTCGCCGAGACGCTCATCAAGGTTAGCCCACGCGACATCGGCGACCGACACGGTATCGACAACACGACTATAGGCATCGTGAACGACCACTCTCAGACCGGGGCCATTCTTGCCGACACGCCGCTGCGTGTCCTCGAATCCGGGCGTCACCGCGACATCGACATTCTCTTTAGCACGGCGACGAACGAGGCAGACTGGTGGGTCATCAACGCGACCGAGAAGTTTGACCCGGGCAGCATCGACAACCTTGTTGACGAGCTGGTAACGAAGTCGAGGATCCCCCGAAGCCGTGCACGGCGTATCGTCGCCGCCTACGACGTCAACGGACGCACTCCGGTCGAGGTCCGCGGGGCGCTCCTTACCGACTACTTCTTTACCCTACCCGCCGCCCGTGCGGCACTCGCCCACGCCGCTGCAGGCGGCAACGCCCACTTGCTCGCCGTTGGCCCTGTCGAGGGTGCTCTAGCCGTACACGGCACGGAGATGTACGGCATCGTCGGCCAGCAACGCCCCCGACATAGCGACGAACAAGCCATCCGGGACACCTTCGTCCGCGACACCCTCCTCGACTTCGCCGCAGGCAACCACGACCGGCTTTGGAACTCCGTGACCACGGAACCTATCACACATGGGATTGGCAACCCATCATTCGACCCTACCGCGCATGCAGCCGAAGTCCTGCGCACCTTCGCGGGCATTGAACGGACCTGAGCTGCCCCAAACGTGCACGGGGTCGCGCACCGATCAAACTCAACTCACTTTGCATCGCCGGCGGCCCCACCGGCAGCACGTGAGATGACTACAAGTACCGATAAAAGGAATAAGATGCCCTGTTGAGGCAGCAAGTCCATTATCCATTCCAGAAAACACTCTTCAAGTCATCTAATTTACGCTATCCTGCCCGTTGGTTAATGAATAAACAGGGAGAACATAGATTAGATAAACGGCTAATCGGTAATAGGAACATGTTCGTGTCCAATACAGTAATCGGTACAAGTTCTTGTCCTTGGCTTGGGACAAGAACTTGTACCGATAAAATAAAAAAGCCGCTAAATTAGCGACTTAAATGGGACCATGTTCTTGACCTTCGACACCGTCAGAAATACTTCTAGTAATTTCCACTTTAGCTAATTCGCTGTACCTTCCTTCAAAATGGCAATTATCCTATATTACCATTCATAAAATACCAGCGGTCACCTCTATTATGAAGGTTCCCTTTTTTCTTCAGGGTCCTTAATTTTTTTAAAATAGAAGCTTGTGAATTCGTTTCTTCCGTTACTAATAAATCTTGAATCCAAAAATGAAACAATCTTCTTTGCGCTTATTTCTGGGTGTTCTTTTATACAAGTGAGGATAATGTCCTCAATTCCCATTGGTTACATCACTCCTCTATTTAATCAAAGTATAATCTATTTTCGGCTCTTCAAATTCATATTGAATATCTATTTTCTGGAAAATAGAGTCCCAAATAACCACGCAAAGTATATGATTCATATTCTTTACGGAAAATACCTTTTTCTTGTAAAATAGGAACCACCAAGTCAACAAAATCTTTTAGACCTGTTGGATATTCTTGTCGTACCAACAACATATCTATGGCACCCGCTTCATACCATTCCTGAACTTGATCGGCTACTTTCTCTGCCGAACCAAAAAATAACGTCGCAATAATAAAATCTGCTGCGGATCGCCCTTCTAAATCAACCCGTGCGTAGCGGATGTTCGCCTCAATTTTCGCTAAGCACGGATCGACCAGCGGGGCGCGCTAGGCGTTTTTCAGTACCTACTACCCGTCGATGAGCGTCATACTGCAGATGATCTTCTGGTCTGTCAACGGGTTCCTCCTGTCGATCCGGTTGCGATGCGGGTGTCGAGTCCGTACTGCGTTGGCAGTCCGAGGTGATCACGGAGGGTCTTTCCCTCGTAGCCGTCGTGGAAGAGGCCGCGTTCGCGCAGGATCGGGACGACGTGATCGACGAAGTCACCGATCCCGGTGTGGAAATCGTCGAAGTTCGTCACGAATCCGTCCGCTGCCCCGGCTTCAAACCATTCCTGGAGATGGTCGGCAACTTGCTCGGCGGTGCCGGCCACGTAGGGATTGGGATCGAACACACCATGGGCGAGTATGTCACGTGGCGACCATCCTGCTTTGGCCAGCTCGACTGCGCGAACAGACCGTGCGTCGTTTGGATACGCGCGGACGGAAGCGAGCTGCGCCGCGGTAAGGGGCTCGTCGGGCAGTGTGAGTTCCTCGTGCAGACCGAGATAGGCGCTCAGGCGTGACAGCTGCCCATGGACATCTATCCGGTCATCTAGCGCGCGACGTGCGTTCAGGGCTTGGCGTTCAGTGTCGCCGACGGTGTAACCGACGAATGCGACGAACTTGATTTCCTCGGGGTCCCGTCCGGCCTGTGCTGCGGCCTGTCGCACAGTGTGACGTATGGCTCGGCCTTCCTCGATGCTGGATGGCATTCCGATGACGACGTTGGCGTACATGCCGGCTGCTTGCAAGCCGTATCCGCTGCTGGCGGGCATCATGATGACCGGTTGGCCCTGCTCGGATGGCGGGACAGGAAGGGGTCCGCGTGCTCCGACGTGCTTGCCTTGCAGGTTGACCGGGCGGATGTGGGCCGGGTCGGCATACATGCCGGCTTGGTCGGGCTGGCCCGCCTCATACCCCCAGCTTCCCCAGAGCGCCTGGACGACCTGCATCGTTTCGTGGAGACGTTCGTATTTGTTCTCCCTGGGCGGTAGTACCTTGCCGAAGTTCGCGAAGGCGTCGGGTTCGTAGCTCGGCACGGCGTTCCATCCGGCCCGGCCGCGGCTGATGACGTCGAGGACCTTGAGCTGACGGGCCAGCAGGTATGGCTCGGTAAAAGAGGTGGACGCCGTGCCCATCAGTCCAATTCGTTCGGTCGCCTGTGCCACCGCCGAGAGTGTAATGATCGGGTCCATGTTGAACATGGAAGGTGCTGTGGACAGGTCTCCATTCATGAAGAGACGGTCAGGCAGAAAGACAAACTGCAGTCCCCCTCGTTCCGCTGTCCGTGCCTGCTCCACCGTGGCATCGATGTTCGTGTAGGACCGAGGGTCCACGTGCGGCATCCGCCATGTGGCGGGGTGCATACCAAAGTTGTTCCCCAGGGTCACGCCCAGGATCATGTTCTTGTTTTTCATATTTCTATTATTCATTGATAAACCTTCTTTTTTACTAGAATTAGTAAGAGAATGTTGTCACCTTAGTAAAACAGACATAGCTGTAGTATTGCTAAATAGCCATTCTATACATCGCCCTGTCACTGAAGTGAAAACAACATGCCTTCCTCCTGTAAAATCAATAAAATGATTGTATAGTTTCTTTAATAGTTAAAAATTCACCGTAAGATTCTCGGATAGATTTTAACATTACGACATTTTTTCCAATTTGGCTCAAATCGTTCAGGTATGTCTACTTTCAAAAACCTTCATACAAGCATACGCGTACGAAGACCGCCACGTTTATTAAGGATTGTGTGTCTAGAGCTATTATGCTTTCATCAATTCAGCGAATAATGTATATCCTTTTAATCGCGTACGCTGATCTGCATAAAAATCCGCGACCATAATCTCGTCGATGAGTGCTCTACGTTCAAGTTCTTGAATTTGTGTTTTAACTTGCTCGGGATTCCCAATAATAAAACGCCCTTTATTTTGTTCACGGATGGCTAGTTCAAGTGGAGTAAATTCATAGTTAGCAGCTTCTTCCACCGATATTAATTGCAGTTCTTCTGTTTTTGAACCCTTATACATTCTCATCCAGCTAATTTCAGCGGGTAATGCCGCTAGCTTTGCCTCTTCCTCAGTGTCCGCCACGAAAATAAATTTCGATAAAATGCTATATGGCTTTTCTTCATGACCTTGCGCTTCAAAGCGATGTTTATATTGCTTTAATAATTGAACGTCTTGACGAGGGTTTAATTGACCTGCAAAAGCGAATTTTAAACCAAATTTTGCCGCTAAGCTTAAGCCACCATCGGATGAGCCTAGCATAAACATATTTGGCTTATACGGTGCACCAGGAATTTTTAGCTCTTGTAATGGATGTCCTACTGGGAAGGATTTCGTTAAATGATAGATGATCTCTTGAATCTGATCAGCTGTATTTACCTCAATCATTTTCTCCCTCGTCATCTGGAGTGCAATTTTTGCTAAAAGGTCTGTACCAGATGCACGTCCCATGCCTAAATCCACACGATTCGGAAACGCTGCTTCTAATATTGCAAAGTTTTCCGCCACTTTATAAGGGCTATAATTAGGCAACATAATGCCTCCTGCCCCGATGTTCATATTTTTCGTTAATGTACCTGCGAGCATCATTAATAAATCTGGTGCCATACTAAAAATTGTCGTTGCGTTGTGATGCTCTGTAAACCAGTAGCGCTTATAGTCTAAAGAATCAGCTAATTCCAATGTTTCTTTTGTATTTACTAGGGCTTGTTGCGGGTTTTCTCCCTTAAAAATATGCACATAATCAAGTATTGAATAGTTCATATTGTCATCTCCAGTTTAACTGCCTTTAGTTACTTTAATTGCTTGGCTAGTTCTCTTAATTTTTTTCTGCATAATGTTACGGTATAAAAGCTAAATCTAAATTTCCTCTTAACGTATCTGCATGATAATCAATTTTAAAAACCACGTTTCTGTAAAATGGGAAGGACACGATGATAAAAATTTTCGAAGCTTTCCTCCCTGTACCTATATATGAATTATTTTTTTGCAAAGCCTTGTTTATTTAAATACTCAAGCATGAAGGGTTGTTTACTTCTTTCAAGATGATCTTCGATATGATCTTTCCATCCCTTTACTCTCTTCACTGTGAAAGGCGCGCTGACAGGACGATCTTGATAATACTCACGCATTTGTTGATCATAAGCTGCTAATTTTTCTTCATCGAGTGGCTGGTACTGA
Source organism: Paenibacillus pabuli (assembly GCF_039831995.1). Taxonomy (NCBI): domain Bacteria; kingdom Bacillati; phylum Bacillota; class Bacilli; order Caryophanales; family Paenibacillaceae; genus Paenibacillus; species Paenibacillus pabuli. The sequence goes on along the minus strand of NZ_JBDOIO010000003.1, from coordinate 764,201 downwards.
TTATTAAACATGACCATCGATTGAGGCAAACGTGGTTTTAGTCCAGGTTTCTTTCCATTAGGCTGGCCTATACATAGTCCCACTAAAGGAATTACATACTCTGGTAAATTTAATACCTCCGTTAATTCTGCTATATTAAGTCTTACTCCACCGATATATACACCACCGAGTCCCATTGATTCAGCTGCAGTTAACGCATTTTGAGCCATTAGCCCAGCATCGAATGAACCGATTAAAAGAAATTCAATGTAGTCAAGGTCAACATTTGGGGCAATTTGATGATTCCGGTTAAAATCTGCACAAAAAATCCAAAACTCTGCTGCTTCTTCAATATAAGGCTGATAGCCAGATAGCTGCATCACTTTTTTTCGAAGATCTGGATCTTTAATTCTAATGATAGAAACGGCCTGTAGAAGGCTAAATGACGAAGTTTGATTAGCTGCCTTAAAGATTGCCCCCACTTGTTCCTCTTCCAGTGGTTGATTCGTATAAGAACGAATGGATGTATGATTATGAAGCAATTCAACGGTACTATTCATTTAATCCTCTCCTCTATTATTAAATATTAGTATTCCAATCTTCCGTATTGAAAAGGAACTCCCATATTTTCACGCAGTGTTTTTCCTTCGTATTCTCTGTGGAACAAACCACGTTCTTGCAAAATTGGGACAACCAGGTTCACAAAATCAGCAACTCCATCATAGGCTATATCCGGAACAACCGAGAAGCCGTCACATGCGCCTGCCAAAAACCATTCTTCTAAGAAGTCAGCAACTTGTACGGGGGTACCTGCAACTACCGGGTGATAGTTGATAACCCCATGAGCAAGAACATCTCGAATAGATAGTCCTTGTCTTAGCCGCTGTAAAGCGATCTGAGAACGTGGATCCATTGGATTGGCATAGGCTTTTTTCAACAAGTCTTCCGGTAAAGGTTGATCAATATCTATCGAATTCACCGAAAGTGGTAAACCAACCATGGAACCAAGGTAGCTTACCCTGCTCGGAATCTCCTGAGGATTAAAACTCATAAGCTGTCTTCGCCGTTCTAAAGCTTCTTCTTCGGTTGAACCTATGGAAAACATAAAACCTGCATACATCTTAATGTCATCAGGATTACGGCCAAAACGTACAGCACTTTCTCGAAGCGCTTGCCTGTGTTCTCGAGCAGATTCTATATCATAAGGATTTGCATACACACCAGACGCGTACCTCCCCGCCAATTCCAATCCTTCATTCCCTCCACCTGCTTGAAAAATAACGGGCTGACCTTGTTCAGAAGGGGGGATTGGCAAAGGACCACGCGATGCATAATACTCCCCTTTAAGATTTATAGGTTTAATTTTGTCCATGTCAGCAAATTGTCCGTCTTCTACATCTAACGTCCACGCGTCTTGTTCCCAACTTCCCCACAATGCTTGGACAATTTGGATAGATTCATGAGCCATGTTATATCGTTCTTTCCGACTGGCAACCTGAGCACCAAAATTCGCTGCAGCTGCTGGATTAGATGTGGTGACCGCATTCCATCCTACACGTCCATGACTTATAACATCCAGTGCTTTGAATTGACGTGCTATATTATATGGATAATTAAATGTAGATGAGAGCGTAGCAACAAGCCCAATATGTTTCGTTTCCCTGGCTACAGCCATCAGTGCTAACAAAGGATCCATAGGGAAACCAGGGGTTTGAGGGCCTAAATTAACGTCTAATACAGGAGTATCCGCGATGAAGATCATATGGAATTTTCCTTTTTCGGCTAATTTAGCTCGTTCCACATAAGCATCCGTATTCGTGTAAGCTGCTGGATCAGTGCCGGGCATTCTCCAAGCACTGAATTCACCTCCGTATCCCGAAACCATTTGTAGCGCTAGTTGCATTTCTTTTCCTTTATTCATGTTTCTTTTCTCCTTAATTTTTAATAGACATATGAACAAAAAATCTAATGAATTATTTAAACAGGCAGTCTTATATCGTTAACAGATTAAGTATAATTACTGTTTATTCGGATTGATTTAAATTATTTAGCCTGCTAAATAAATGAGTTTAGTTAGCATACTAAGTATGATCATAGGAGAAAACTTAGACTAAGTTACTCTCCATTTGCTTCAAAAGCCGCCTTAATAATAAGCGATCTTCCGGTGAAATTGACTGCAGTAATTTTTCTTGCTGCTCTCTCCATTTGGATTCAACCGGTTTCTCTAATTCTCTGCCTTTGTCTGTTAGAAAAATCCGCATAACCCTTGCATCATGTTCATCACGTTTACGGTATATAAACCCATTATGCTCTAGTGACTTAACCATGTTTGTTACCGTAGGCGGTTCGCATTTTAAATGTTCACATAATTGCATTTGTGTTACTCCATCGCCTAACCACAAACGAGAAAGCAAATTATCTTGACCTACATAAAGGTTAAGTTCCCTCAGTGATTCGCTATAATCTCGACGCATTTGGGAAGAAACTCTATCTAACGACTGACGAATATCACAGTCCACTGTATCTGTCATTAATACATCTCCTCAGCCAGTCAACCAGCAATAGTTAGCCCACTAAATATATCACGGTGATATCTTTGTGTCAAACAGGGGGCAATTACCTTAATTCAACAAGGGATCTGATGCCATCATCGTGATATTATAATTATCAGTTGCATCGTAGGCAGATATTCACATAGCTACAACGTTCCCCTGCCCGTTAGCTTAATGGATTAACAGGCAATTAAGATTAGATATACACCTAATCGGGAATAGGAACATGTTCTTGTCCGAATACGGCAATCGGTACAAGTTCTTGTCCTCAACTGCAAGTTTCATTACAATATTACGCTTCTTTAATACCTAACCGCTGAAATTTAAATCTTTCATCGTTTCAGTTATTCTATAACAATGTGAGCATTTTCATTTATTATGGAACATAAAGCGGTTTTATGCGTATTCGCACAATGTTTAGATATTCATCTAATCGGAAATTGGACTATGTTCTTGTCAATTCCGGCAATTGGTACAAGTTCTTGTCCCTCGACATGCTTCTCTACACTTTATTCTAATTGTCTATATCACTTTCCCTTAACTTTCTAATAAGAAACTGTTCTTCGATACATTGTATTGCCTCACACTCATCTTGACCATCAATTCTTACAATGATTTCTGCGCCAGGATTGATATCCAAAGACATAATCTCACGGAATGAAGTGATTGGATCTTGTTCGAGACAGGCAATTCTACCTTCAAACTCTATAGATATGTTTGATCTATACATCCTACCAGCTGTAACAAGTAATGTAGCAGGACGAGCAAAACCAGTAGTTATAGTCATTTTAAAGTTTTTCTTCAACAACGCTAATCTCACCCCTATATAGCATTCATTTTAATTCGACAGCTAGTCTAAGATAAAACTCACGATATGAAAACTCCCATTCAATGTATGAAGGGAGTCTAGAAGGCGTTGCCATCTTACACTATTCTTTGTTAATGGTTGACTCAATCTAAATCCTCACCATTAGACTCAATCACTTTTTTGTACCAGAAGAAGGAGTCTTTACGACTACGTGCAAATGTTCCTTTTCCTTCATCATCTGCATCAACATAGATGAAGCCATATCTTTTTTTCATTTCACCGGTACCCGCACTAATGATATCTATGCAGCCCCAAGTTGTATAACCGATTACAGGAATGCCGTCAATCTCCACAGCTTTCTTCACTTCCTTAATATGCTCTCTCAAGTAATCGATACGATACGGATCATGAATGCTTCCGTCCTCTTCCACTTTGTCCACTGCACCGTAACCATTCTCTACAATCATCAGAGGTTTTTGATATCGATCATACAACGTATTAAGTGCATATCTCAATCCTTGTGGATCGATCGTTGCGCCCCAATCGGACTTTGGCAAAAAGGCATTGGTATAACCCGTATTTACGCTGCCGTGATCGAATGCCAAATTAGAATTTTTACCTACGACTAGCGTGAAATAATAACTAAAACCAATGAAATCTACTGTGCCTTTTCTTAGAATCTCATCATCCCCATGCTCTTTAAGAATTTGAATATTATTTCGTTCAAATTCTTTTAACTTGCTTGCAGGATAATACCCTCTACACATAACATCGCAGTAGAAGAGCATCTTGTTCGTAAATTCAGTATTGGCACGGATGTCGTCCGGATCACATGAATTTGGATAAGAGAACAGACCTCCGTACATCATTCCTATTTCAAAGTTTGGATCGATTTGATGTCCTAATTCAACGGCCTTTGCACTAGCTACAAACTGATGATACGCCGCCTGCATTAAGGACTGTTCATCCGTATTGACTATACCTCCAGCCAGCCACGGCATGATAGACATACAGTTGATTTCATTGAAAGTCAGCCAATACTTAACTTTGCCTTTATAACGATTGAAAAGAGTCTCACAATATTTTAACGAAAAAATCAACGGTTTTTCTGTTCAGCCAAGATTCGTATTTATCAACCAAAGCTAATGGAGTTTCGTAATGCGATATTGTAACCACAGGTTCAATTCCATATTTACGGCACTCATCAAATACAGCATCATAGTGTTTTAAGCCTGCTTCATTTGGAGTATCGTCATCTCCATTTGGAAAAATACGCGTCCAATTGATCGACATTCGGTATGCCTTAAATCCCATTTCGGCGAACAAAGCAATATCTTCCTTATAATGTCCGTAATGATCCACGGCAACATGGCTTGGATAGAGAAACCCTTCCTTCACATTCCTAGTGTTTATTCTTTCCTTTGTAGCACTACCTGAAGTCATAACATCAGCAGTGCTTAGCCCTTTGCCATCTGTAAGATAGGCTCCCTCGCTCTGATTAGCAGCAGTTGCTCCACCCCATAAAAAATCTTTCGGAAATGTCATATATATACCTTCTTTCTAAAACGTTATGATTATATTTTTTGCTCTATTGTTTCTGTTGTTATCTTAATATAATCACACCTAAAAAACTGGTCAAAAATAGACCAGTTCTGGGTTTAGGAAGTATGTTGATAATAGAACTTATTGAAACATTACATCAAACAATCGTAATAAAGTCTGACTACTGACTGCGGTATTTTCAATTTTTCCACATTGTAAAACTTCATCAAATACATCTTGATGTTGGTGTGTCTTTGAAAATGTAATGAGTAATTTCTTCCCCATTGTTCTTGTGATTTTCTCAAGAAAGAACTCCTCAGATAGTATGTATCCTTGAATAGAGATCGTGACAACGAGATCCTCCTCCGTCAGTTCGTCGAGAGCAGCCATTTGTTTAAACAGATTAGTGTCACATTCGCAAAATTTCCCGGTTAGAAGTAACTTTTTCTGTAACTCCATAGCTTGTAGTTGATGTTTTTCAAAGCTTAGTATTACAATTCTGCTCGATTCATTAATTTGTTTAACAACCCGTTCAATCTGTTCTCCGGGGATATTCTCGATTATTTCTACATTTTCTTTTAACTGCTCGATAAACCCGTATGCATTTAAATTTGAATCTGTTTTTTCCAAACATGCACCGTACTTGTTAACAATCATATTCCTTAAATTCGAAAAATTCCTAAACCCTATTTTTTTGCAAAAACGATTGATTGTAGAAGGAGCTACACTACATGCTTCTGCTGCTGTTTCTAATGAAAACCCCTCAATCTTATCGAGATTTTCCAATAAGCGTTTTGCAATATGATAATTTATATCCTTATCAAGAGAATTATTCATATATGCTAAAAGTCTATAAATCAACGCTTCCACATTTCTCACCTCTGATGAATAGTTTACCGTATTTTATCAAAGTGTCATTTTCAGACCTTCATTCAGTATAACTCCGAGTACACTTTCTTATGTGCAAAAAATTTAAGTACTCTTTACCCAGTGCATTTTATTCATTGGACTCTGCTACTCTCTGATTACTACAAGCTATTAACCAGCGTCTTAAAGCCAGCTATCCTAGTAATACCCGAGAAAGCCTCTAGACACATATCATGTCTGGAGGCTTTTCGTTTTGGCAAGGTATAAATTAAAGTTTGCTTCAATTATACATGGCACTTTGGCGATTAATGTGCAATGTCTACGTAAAAAGGTGTAAACTCTGCTTAAGCCTTCGCAAAGACATTTCGTTCTGGATCGGCTATCCTAATGCCCGTTAATCAAGTCGCCATCGATATATGGTATTATATTTATCATTTGAATCAGTTCCATCTATTAATTAAGGTGACGTTCTCCCTACCCCAATGAGCCATTATTTCAATTATTTTACCTGATTCATCAAATTTCATGACGTCAATAATATCTATAGTAACTACTTGTCCCCCCACGTCCATATAGAGTTTAAATGCCATAGCTGCTGAATTCCCGTAAGATGTAGAAATCGGAGATATTAATTCGGCTTTTATCGGAATATATTGCACATCATCTTCTTTAGGAGTTTCTGTTTTAAAACCCTTGGTAGTTAATCGAGGTTTTGTACCAATTGGATCTTCACCCCTAACATTATCTGCAAACAAATTATGCATAGCTTCTGGATTCTTATTATTAATTGCTTCGATATAGCTTTGCATAGCTTTCTTCATATGTTCTTGTGTAGGCATGTTTGTTGGAATATTCAATGTTTCTTTATTTTGCGTAATATCTTTTAGAACATCTTTCCAGCTCATTTCTTTCCAATTAAGTTCTTTGTTCATTTTTTATAATCCCCTTTAATTTATATTCGCTTAATTAACTTTCTTAAAAATTAAAATTAAAATTAAAAGGATTCTTTCTTCTATTTCAATAATATTTTGACGTTCTCCCTACCCCAATAAGCCATTTGTTCAATTATTTCACCTGATTCATTAAACTTTATGACCTCAATAATATCAATTGAAATATCTTGACCATCAACTTCCGCGTAAAATTTGAATGTCATAGCCGCTGCATTCCCAAAACTTGTGCTAATGGGTGCTACTAATTCTGCTTTTTTCGGAATAAATGGCACATCAAAGAATTTTGCGAAATCTTCTGTCAACCCCTTTTTACCTAAGAGAGTTGTTGTTCCAACTGGATCTTCAGCTCTTATATCATCAGCATAATAAAAAAAAGTAGGTGTAGTACCTATTTTATTAATCATGTCAATATGACCTTGCAGAACCTTTCTCATATACTCTTCCGTCGGTATACTTGTAGGGATATTTAATGTTTCATTCTTTTGTGTTAAATCTTCCATGAATTTCTTCCAACTAAATTCTTTGTTGTTCATTTTTAAATCCCTTTGTGACATATTGCTTTAAATGGTTATCTTATTTGTTTTTATTTTATTAACTTTCAACAAGGCTTACATTATCCCTACCCCAATGAGCCACTACTTCAATTATTTTGCCTGATTCATCAAATTTCATAACGTCAACAATATCTATAGTAACTTCTTGTCCCCCAACATCCATCCACAGTTTGAATGCCATAGCTGCTTGATTCCCATATGATGTACTAATTGGAGATATTAATTCGGCTTTCTTCGGAGTAAATTGCACTTCTTCATCTTCAAAATCTTCTGCTGAAAATCCATTGCTAATGGTTAAAGCTTTTGTACCAAATGGATCTTCAAGGGTGTAATTATCGGCAAACAAATTAAGTGTACCTTCATGATAGTTTTTATTAATCATATCAATATAGCTTTGCATCGCTTTTTTCATGTGCTCTGGGGCAGGCGTGCCTGTAGGGATATTAGATGTCTCTTTATTTAGCGCAATATCTTTTAAAACTTCTTTCCAACTAATTTCTTTCAAATTAAGTTTGTTGTTCATTTTTTATAATCTCCTTTTATATTGGTTTAGAGGATCATCATTACAATACATATTAGGTCAAGCAGTTCAATCCCGTACACCACCTCCTTCAAAGGATAACTCCCTTCTAAAGAAAACGAATAAGAATTAAGCTTTTTCATTTATTAAGCTTTATTTATGAAATCGCTTATGATTTCGTACGACTTGAGGCGGTCCTTGTGATCATAAAAGTAAGAAGTTAATATAATCTCATCTGCTTGAGTGTTTTCAATAAAGGTTTGAAGTTGATCCTTAACGGTTTGCGGACTCCCCACAATACTTCCTTTTAAGGATTGAGAGATAAATTGCTTTTCATTTTCGTTCCAAATCGTATCCATATCCGCTGGAGGTTGGATAGGTGCTGCCTTACCCCGAACCATGGCCAGGCTGCTTTGTTTTAAGGAAGAAAAGAGCCAATTTGCCTTCTCATCTGTATCTGCTGCCGACAGGTTCAAACCCATCATGACATAAGGCTCTTTTAATGATTCTGAAGGTTTAAAATTCTCCCTATATGTTTGAATCGCAGGGAATGTGTAAGATGGAGAAAAGTGACCTGCGAATGAAAAAGGAAGGCCTAAATAAGCGGCTAACCTTGCACTGAAATCACTCGATCCTAATAGCCATATCGGTATTTTCAACCCCTCCCCTGGAATCGCTTTTACTGGATTCTCTGAGTCGGATTTAGATGGATCAAAATATGCCATTAATTCATTGACTTGTTCAGGGAATTCAATTGCTCTTTCCCTTCTTAAAGCTCTCGCTGTGGATTGGTCACTGCCTGTTGCCCGGCCTAATCCTAGATCGATGCGATTCGGATATAGTGATTCCAAAGAACCGAACTGCTCTGCGATTACCAATGGCGCATGGTTAGGTAACATTATTCCACCAGATCCAACTCGTATTCTATTTGTACCTGCTGCAATGTGGCTTATTAGAACAGATGTAGCCGAGCTTGCGATAGGCGCAAGATTATGATGTTCTGCCAACCAGTAACGATTAAATCCCCAGGCTTCAGCATGCTGTGCAAGATCAAGCAAATTTTTAAAAGAATCCGCAGGTGTACTTCCCTCACTAACTGTTGCCGAATCAAGTATTGATATTGGAATTGCACCTAACTTCTTTTTTGTTGCAGTGTTTTCAACGGACATGTTTGTTCCCCTCTTCTTTAGAAAATGAAGCACTAGCTTGTATTTTAGGATTAGTTGGCCACGTAAATTAGACGATTCTTACTGTAATTAATGAATTTCTAGGGAAAATTTAAAGTGAACTTTTTTAGGTTATCCACTAATTCGTTTATAGCCCATTTCGCAAGATGCTAAAATCCCTTTAATAGAATTTTTAAAAAATACTCTTTTTACTATTCTCCATCAAATGATGTCTTTGAATTATTCATTTGTATATACACATGATAAACAAAAAAAGAGTGTATCTTCTTCTAATTGAACGATAATATATAACTTAACTATTCAGTTGTACATGCAAACGATTAATTAAAAAAAAGAGTTACAAGCCCTCTTTTTTTAAGATTTCACTCGCTTCGTTAAGGTTCTTTGCAAGTTCATTACTTTTTTCTATTCCCAAGATTGAAAAATATCGTTTGTCAAGTTTATCAAAACATTTATCCAATTTCTCGCAAAAATCGATCCCTTTTTTTGTCAAATGTATATGTGCTTCCTTCCATTCTAATCGTCGATAAACTAATTCAAGTTTTTCAAGTTTATCAATAAATCTTGTACTCGTGGAAGGAGCAATTGACAATTTATCAGAGATTTCTTTTTGTGTGATTCCAGGATACAGATTTACAATTGTTAAGAGATACAAGTAATTTGGGGACAGATCAGTCTCTGCAAAAGCCTCTTCTGCAATCTTTGTCATGTAACGAGCAAAACGATTCGATGTGAAATATAAACATAAAGACAAAATTGATTCATCTCTTATCACTTTTATTCACCTCTCATTTGCATATACAAATTAACACATGATCCATTTGAAGTCAAGAGTTAAAACAGATGTCAACTTCTAAAATGCGATTTTTTAACTAATTAACCTTCATAATCGAATTCAATTCTAAGATATTCTTTCTTCTTTTTTAAGATCTTATTCCGCACAAAAGCCAATCGCTCTATGTTTGTACAATTGTTCGAAGTTTGCGCTAACCTGCCCGTTATGTTAATGAACGGGCGAATAACGATTAGATATACATCTAATCGGTAATAGGAACATGTTCTTGTCCAATAAGGCAATCGGTACAAGTTCTTGTCCTTGGCTTGGGACAAGAACTTGTACCGATAAAATAAAAAAGCCGCTAAAAAAGCGACTTCAATGGGAACATGTTCTTGTCCCTCGACATGTATGCTTCGTAAGAGTCCCTCGACAATTTCAGCTGCTTCCTTAGTTCTATTAAGCTATTGTTTCCCGTTAGTTTAATGAATTGGAGCAATGAAAATTAGAAAATACCTATCTAGTCAATTAAAAGAAGCCCATTTCAATACCCGGGCAACATACATTTTTGTATGAGTTACTTACTTATAAACTCAACCATCTTCTGATGCAATTCCTTCTCGGAACATTGATAGATACCATTAAAATCCTGAGGGTTGCGGATCAATTTGTTTAAAAGGTCTATTCCATATTGCTGAACAACAAACTTCACGAATAGGTACGAGAACTGAAAACCCTTCATCGTATCAAAATCCCAGGTATCATTATCTAATTGTTCGAACGTTGGGATTGCTAAATGTTGAATAGCCTCTTTCGTTGTATCTTCAATATAGTCCTGAGTCATCAGTTTGGCTTCATATCCACCAATCCCCTGCCTTATCCATTTTGGAGCCTTCGGATTGATTTCACTTATTAGCCACATGGTGAACAAATGAACTGTTCCTTTGAGAATTGATTGATAGGTATGCTCCGGTCCTGGATTTAATGGAGATACAATCTTAAGAATACTTCCTTCATAGGTACCCATGAACCAATTCGGAGCATCTGCTTCTCCGACCGCTTGGTGAAACGATGGCAGATCAGGATATACTTCAATAGTTACTTTTCGTGATGGATGATAATTGTACTTTAACGAGATTCGTTCAATATGATCACTTAGTTCATTGAACAGATCATGGTGTACCTTTTTGAGCCGGTTATTTAAACCCTCGTTTTCACCCTTATTAACAATTGAAATCAAATCTTGAATAGACATGATCGTAACGCCTCCCCATTCTTTCAGTTCCTTTTTAAGTTTTTCTAAAGCCCTATAGAGTCTGTTTTTCACTGCACTTTCACGCATCCCTACGATCTTAGAAATTTCAAGCAATGTGCAGTCCACGAAAAAGCGTAATGCAATGATTTCTTGGTCCTTCTCATCTAGCTGTTTTAGTGCAACTCCAATATCAATTCGAAAATCAACATATTTCGTAAATTCAAGGGAGATCGACTGGGATTCATATCCTGTGAAATCAAACGGAGATTCTTTTTTTCGCGATAACCTTCGATATTCGTTTTTCACTGTATTCTGAGCAATCTTGAATATCCACGTGAATAAATTTGATTTACCTTGAAATTGGTGAAGATTCTCGACAGCTTTTAAAAAAACCTGTTGAGTCAAATCATCTGCAACCATCGGATTCAACTTCAACGAAAAGTACTTGCAGATTCTTTGTCGATACCGCTCATAAGCGTCTTCAAAGTTGGTGATACTTTCCTGTTTATCCGGATAAACAGGATTTGTGTCATGAGCTCCTGACATGGTAAAGAACCTCCTCTTGATTTACATTGAATTAGACACCAGAGACAGTCAGAAGGCCACGAAAAAGTAAAATAAATATGTATTCAACCTTTCAGGCTTGTGGTTTGCTCAACTACTTACTTACAGTACTAGGCAGATATAGATTCTAAGTAAACAAAAAAAAGAATGTAAAAATGGAGCAGAGCCAACGCAGCAAACTGCTCCAAGATGATTTTGATTGAGCTAACGTTTCCCGTTAGCTTAATGACTTGTGACGCCTTTCACCGTGATGAATTCATTCAAATGCTAAGTAAATACATCATTATACAAACAAAAAAACCACTCCCGACTTGAACTGCACCCCAATTGTTAGACACAACTACCAATTGGAGGTGCAGTTTTTTTATGACTAATTTCAGTTCAGAATCTCGAAACTTCTTTCGATGAAATGTTGAATAACCGCCCCGTAAAGGGGCGGTTTTCTTAGGCTTGCATAAATGATTCTAACGGTTCCAGAATCGCGAACGTCTTCTTTGCATCCTTCTTCCGTTGCTCATCATAGAGTTTGGTCAACTCTTCGAATGATTTAGCTTTAATCTTCGTATAACTCGATTTGGTGTATCTGATTATGTACGTCTTTACCCCTTCCTCTTCACTCCACTCGTAAACGACATCATATTGGTCCCTCAAATTCTTTAAATGAAGTGACCGGCGCAACACTGCAAAGTGTTCTTTAATGGCTTCATCGCATTCCTCCATAATCTTCTCATATGTGCAGCCAACTCGTATCAGAATCTCCGATGCCCGTTCATCGCCGTATCTCGCGAGAAATTCCTTCAACGAAACCAGCGCATATAGCAATATTTGTTCCTTGTCATTCGGATTCCTATATTCATAACAGCCTACAACCAATTTGCGGTCGGTCATCTCCTCCTTACTGAATTGCATATTAAACAGATACTCGAGTGTCTTTTGCTTCATAACGGTTTCCAACATCTGTTCTTTATCAATCCTGATGCCCGTTGTCACCCACGGAAACGGTAGTTGGCAGTTACCTTCACGCGGTATGCTGCCCCTAAGATTCAAAATCGGCATACCCGTAGCAATTGCGTACGACCTGTTATATCCTTCGTCCGCGAATATTTCCTGTTCTTCTAGCATGTGTCCTGCCTCCTTTTAGTACCAAGTTCCATTCGGTGACTATTGCATATCCATAAAACTACCACTTTTTTGTGCTGGTCTCTTATTAGTTCATCAGCGCTTTTCATTAACCCACGAAGATATTTCTGGAATATATTGTATCACAAGAGAAAAATAAGTCCATTTAATGGTTCCGTTATCCTGGCCGTTGACTAATGCCGGCTGCCAGTCTAACAATTTATTTTCACAGAACAGCTGAAGCCCAGGCGACCGGCACGCCGCTGCTCTCTCCGATCCGGACGAGATCCGCGCAGCTTCATAGCGCCCACCGGCACAGCTCACACCCAGGACGGCCCACTAGTGTACTCCTTTTACAGGCTAAGAGTGATGTCCGGATTATAAATTCCTGAATGACGTTAACCTATTTGTCTGCGACTATAATTATAGGTTACTGAGTGCTGTGAAGTCATTACGGATGTAGTATATAATGGTAAAAAAATAGACCTTATAACTTGACTGTATTTTTGAGCACATCGGATAACGAATACGCGGAGGGATGGTTTTGAACCGGAGGATTTGGTTTCTGGCTGTAATCACATTGATATTAACAGTAGCATTAACAGCCTGTGACAGACATTCGACATCAGAAAAAAAAGCAGCAACCGCGAAGATTGAAAAACACCTTGCGGAAAAGTATGAAAAGGACTTTGCAGTGGAAACAGCCGATGATTTCTTTATACACGTTCCGGGAGAACTCACTGGAGATATAGTGGGCTTTGAAACACAGGCTTATCCGGTAGATGCGCCCGAAGAAACGTTTAAGGTAGAGTATTGGGAAGAAAAGGGCATCATTGAGGATGACTACATAAATCACCTTATGGCAGGGAAATCGAAAAGCGAATTATCGGAGCTCATATCTCCCATTTTGGGCAGGGACATTAAAATCGACGCCGGATATGATAATAGGGCCTGGGGAAATATGCCGGAAACTAAATACACTCCCGCTACATTAACCGGGGATTATGATTACTCTGCTCTTGTAGACGTATATGTGAAGCAAACGAAGAGCATAGATAAAATGGCTGAGGCAAAAAACATTGACTTAATCCAGAGAAGCTTGCTGCAAAAAGGGATAGAGGATGTAATTATCGCTTTCTACTACATGAGTCCTGATGAATTTGAGCTTATTGAGCAAATCAGAAAAGAAGATGAAGAGAACAATCTCTATCAGATATGCCGGGCCTCTGCCTCATGCATAGTTGCTTCCGGAAGGGTAGATGAAGGCGAAGTTGTGGACGGCTATAACTAGATATTGGCGGAGTTTGACGTGTATAGAGAGGCTCCTTATCAGGCCGAGGAGTAACAAAAGCAGCTGATTCGTTCTTTATTAATTGTTTCGTCATTTAAAAGAAGCAGGACAGAGATTCTCAACTATTGAAGAATCTCTGCTTTTTTTTGATCTCCTGTGGGGTGCTTCAGCACGGAGCAGCGGTTCTTTCGCAGGGCGTCCGGAGGGAAAATAACAGTATTCCAGATAAGCGCAGGTTGGCGGACCGAGTTAGATTCTGGAGAAGATTTTCACGTGTCACGCGTAGACTATATAAAGGGGCAATACTAATATGAATACACATATGATTGAGCAATTTTTCGTAGACGGCCCAGGCCGTCCTTTGTCCGTCTCCGGAAGTACCGAGCGGCCAAGCACGCCTAGGAGCGCCCACAAGCGGAAGCCCAGGCGACCGGCACGCGTCCGATCCGGACGAGATCCACGCAGCTCCATAGCGCCCGCCGGCGCAGCTCACACACCCAGCACTTTCCTATTAAGCTAACCTGCCCGTTAGTTGACAAAGCAGCCGACCACTTGAGCACACCCCAATTTGTTAGATGTTGTCTAACAATTGGGGTGCATTTCACACATGGGTCAGTTGCTTTCTTCAAAGTGTTAAGATAACTTTTCCCGCTAGCTTAAATTGATTTTTGTCAATATTGAGATAGCTGATCTCGAGTACTTAAAGTTTCGTAAGTGCAATCCTAAAACCAAGATCATCTATCTTGAAATCGGGCATGCTTTTTCTTCTGCTCGTAGAACCACAGTTATTCTCCACTTCTGCCCAACTCCCTCCTCGGAAAACTCTATAGTTCCCATATCGCTCCGTATCATATAGGTCCCAGCACCATTCCCAAACGTTTCCGATCATATCGAAGATCCCCCATGGATTAGGAAGCAGTTGTCCTACTGGATGAACTGCTCCATGGGAGTTCTCTTGATACCATGCAATTTGATCAATTTTCGCATAACGATATCCCGTGGTTCCCGCTTTGCACGCATACTGCCACTCAGCGTCAGTTAATAAACGAAAGCCATTCGCTGTTTTGTTATATCTTGTCTTCTCACTTTCATTCGTGATTGTATAGCATTCAGTCCTACCAAGCACTCTAGACAATTCGTTACAAAAATTGATTGAATCTTTCCACGAAACATCCGTCATTGGCGAGTAATTTAGAATTATCTCTTCTTCTTTGTGCATGATTAAATGATACAATTGCTTTGTTATCGGATATTTCATTACATAGAATGGTTCAATCGTTTCAGTCCATGTGACTGAATTCTTAACACTTCCAGGGTTTGATAACGTGTAATCCGAACTAAGCCATTTATCCGTATTAAAATAATCACGTAATTCAATGGTTCCTCCCTTAACCGGCACCATCAAATTAATTAATTCTTGTTGAAATCGTTCTTTGTCACTTTTGTACTTTGGATTATTCATCATTCCCACCTCTCCATATTCCCTAGATTTACTTAGTTAGCTGATGAAATCCCTTTCGCTGCTCATATTTAAGTCCCTCAAGAAAGATGATCTCGTGTCCGCCTCACATAAACATTCTCCCATGCAAATTCACTATCCTGCTCAATGAGAAGCAATCACTTATTTCCATACCTTTTCTCCTTGATGTGGGATAAAAAATCAATGCATAAAAATAGCCGCAACTGCGACTTTCAAAGTAAATATGTTTTGTTCTGTCTAACATTGCCAGAGGACTAAATACTTCGTAATTGTTATCCTGTTTTATTCCCATTCTGTTAAGATCCGATACGATATATAGACTCCATAAATGGAATCGAACCACAGAAGTAAAAGTCGGATTTTTTGAAGGAACAACGGTTTGTGTGCGTATCATATTGATCTGGAGTTTAGTTTGTTTTGTTATACTATAGTTTCCCGTTAGCTTAACGTCGGTGCGTCTTAGTTCATTTGCCTTCCTCATCGGCCGTGGGACCGTAGAGGCCTGGTAATGGAATGTCGAGAAGCCGCAAATAAACTCCGAGCTGCGCCCGGTGGTGAATCATGTGGCTAAATCCGAAGGTGCGAAGCGCGATCGCCCGCGGTTGGCGCAGGATGATATGGTCACCATTCCGCAAGGTCCATTCCTCGCCGAGCATATTCTCGTCGCATTCGGCTAACAGCTTTTTAAGCTTGAAGACGTTCGCGTCGAATTCCTCCAGCACGTCTTCGCGTGTTTCCAAGGGTTCCCGCGGAAGCGGAACGGTCGAAAGATTAAATTCAGGGTAAAGAAAAATCGCCATTTGCCAGTTCAGCAGGTTGATCAGGTGCGTGGCCAGTCCGCCCAACGTCATCGATTTCACGTGTGGTTTCCACGTCATATGCTCTTCAGGCAAGCGCTCCAGGATGCGGCGCGTAGTGGTCAGCTCATGCACGGCGTCTCCGACGATCAGTTGTTTCACCATCGATTCTCCTCGTCTCTCTTTTATTTAAAATGTACTCAATATATACTAGCATATATTGTAAGTAATCTGCCCATTAGTTAAGAAAACGGCAGTCGTTGTTACTAACCACCAGCCCTATTCAAGTTCGCTAAAAAACTATATTTTTTCAGGTTCTATAGGTTCTATCACTTTGAATAAGAATGACCTGTCATTTATGTATTCTGTAATATAGGCCAGAGCATATTTTTGTTCCTCGATTAAACTAGGTATTTCTCTAGTATCAGACGAGTGATGACAATAGTTTTCAATCATAAACATGATGAAAAAACATTCTAGGTCGCGAATGTAATCCTTGCCAAGTTTGACTACGCTCTCATATCCTTGAATAAGTAACCATCGATGTTTAGGATAAAGCTCCAACAATGCAGCTGCCATATCATACAAATAGTATCCAAACCCGCATCTTCCAAAATCAATTGGGTATGGGAGTCCGTTGTTGAATACAACGTTTCCGGAATGCAAATCCGCATGAATTAGACCGTAATTTCGAACATCTCGTTGCATGCTGGCCAATTGATCAATGATCTTATCTATGGCTTTTTGATATAGCATCCATGATCCGCCCGATAGAAATCGTGGATAATAACGCTCTAATTTGGTTATTTCTTCCCTGAAACTAGAAATCCCCCAATGAGGTCGAACAAAATTATGTGATGCATCTAAACTTGCTGAAGTTTCATGCATTTTCCCCATCATAACGCCAATGCTGAACACATGACTATCTGTGAACTCTCCACTCCAACGCTCTCCCTCGACCCATTTCATTATTGTGACACAAGGTTTCCGATACCCATCCTCTGTTTCACATTCCAAAACATAAGAGCCATTGCGACTCATAATCCCTTCAGGTACTAAGTCACCTATTTTCCTTAATTCATTAAGAAAAATAAGTTCAGAAATGATCTCTTCTTTGTTTACTCTTTCTGAATGAATGCGAAGTAAATAATTACCCGTTGTATTGGTCTCTATTTTGTATGTAATGGTACCTGACAATTGAATAAAACGAATACAATTCCATTCAATTTCATACTCTCGAATTGCCCATAGAGCAACATTTCTTGCTCGTGAGAGCAAACTTTGTCTTGTTTCGTCTGTATCAAAGTGGAAAAAAGGTTTCAAGACTTCACCTTCCCTGTCTTTAATATTCTCGCCCCAATTTCTGATAACATCTTATTCACGAACTTCGTAAACAATTCCATATGTAGGGTAATCGCGTTGTTTGTCCATAAACATACTCATCGTAATGCTTCCCCTTGGTAAAAATCATTTCTCTGAGTATCCCTCCTTGGACAAATCCAAGATGCTCCTGCCAAGCACGTGACCCATCATTGAAGGAATACACATATGCGTTTGCCTTACAATAACGTAATTCCTCAAAGTAATAACGGAGCAATATCCTTATAGCCTCGGAAGCATACCCTTTTCGCCAATGTTTACGAAATAGAGCTACCCCGTATTTAAAGGTGCCATTACGTGTATCACAACTGCTTGCGGTGATACTGCCAACGAGAGTTCCTTCGAGTGTTTCAATTGCAAGAAATACATTATCACCTTTTGACGCATTGGAGACTGTGCGTTCCGCCCAATCCTTTGTCCCATCCTCGGACCTCGGAAAATAAATAGAATCGGATAGTCTTGCACCTTCCGAATCTTGATCATTTTCATGGAATTCCTTCCAATCTGATGTTATCACAGGGCGCAATCTAACTATTGTGCCTGTCCAAATGTTTGTAGCCATTCTTTTCTCACCCTTATTACCAAAGTGCACCACTCACTCTCAGAGGAAATCTACTTAATTAAACTCCCGTTAGCGAAATAGCGGCTTTGTTGCTGTAATCGTCCAGCAACGAGCTTGTGTAGTACAAAAGCACCTTATCAGGTAAATTGATAAGCTCCAGCCCAAGCACCAACAATACATCCGACTCATGCAAGATTATTAAAGCGGAAAATAAGTTTATGTCCATCGAAGGTTTCCCCGAATTCCTCCATGTAATTGCCATTCGTATATTTAGAAACCGTTTTTCTCCAAAACCTTTGTCCAACAACGTTTTTGGCTGAAGGGTTAGTAAACAGCTCCCAATTCCCTCTGAATTGTTGAAACACCATAGTTGCCGCCAGTTCAGCAATCCCTTGACCTCTTAACGATTGGATTAAAAAGAAATCATTTACAAAATAATCAATTCCTTTATTACAGTACGGAGGGGTCGCTACTCGAATAAACCCCGCTGGTATCCCATTTGCCGAAATTAAATAGGGAAATAGGATGCCAGGCGGCTTCTCCCACCAAATATTTTGAACCTCATACTGCTCACTTAATGTTCTGCAGTCGTCATTCTCCTCATAGATCCCATGTGCATTTGGAAGTCTGTCATAATGGCCGGATAGGTCATATAGGTACAACGGTAGCAGGTTTTTAATCACATATGCATTATTTTTGTCCGTTAATTGTACGTCAACTTTCATTGCACTTCTCCTTTAATGGGGTATGGATTTTCTCGAAATTTTACGCAACATATTGTGATATCGCAATAGAAATATTCATTATAGCTAAACAATACTGCCGGTTTGCATAATAAAAGGGAGCAGCTGCTAACTGGCAAGTTGCTCCGTGCTATGTAGTTCAACGAATATCGGATAACCTTGTTTATTACAAAACCTATGAATAAGGAACAACCTCTCTAATTACTCACTTTTTCAGAACTCGTGCTGAAGCGAAAGACTAGCATTTCTCCAACATCAGGATGATGACCAAGTTCTTCGGAGTATTTCCCGTTGATACATGTGTTAAGTGTTCTACGCCAGAAACGTTTCGCACGTTCGTTTCGTTCGGTGGGATTTGTTTGCACTTCCCATTGCCCTGGCATCTTTCCAATAATCTGTCGCACCGCTTCTTCTCCAACACCCTTTCCTCGATAATTACGTAATAGAAAGAACTCATTCATGTAATAATCGATATAGTGAGGACATGGTATGAAAGGGGAAGTAGCCACAAAAGCAAGCCCCGCAGGTATATCATCCACTGTGATAAGATAAGGGAATAATACGTTCGGGTGTTCCCACCAAATATCAAACACGCGATTCTGTTCAATCAAAGTTCGGGTATCATCATTCTCAAACACCCCATAACGATTGGTCTTGCGTTCCCATACTTCAGACAAATCATGCAGATAAAGAGGATAAATATTATTGATAATGAACTTCTCCTCCATACCGCATAGTCTAGCGGTAACATTTAACTTATTTACTTCATGATTAACGCAATCCATTTTGCAACTCCTCCGATTCCGATACTCTCAATCAACGATATCACTGATACCATAATTCTTGTCTAGCATCAGTATAAGGTGAATATCGCATCCTTTATAGGCAGAGTATTTATCTATTCATTTTTTACATAAAACAAAAGGCCCGTGTTGGTTTTATCCAACATGAGCCTTTTGTTATGCCTGCGTTTTATAAACAATCTTCTTAATGCTGTCATGGGATAGACAGTAGGAACTCGCGAGTTGATCCACATTCATACCCTGCCTGAAAAGCTTCCGAATTTCTGCATTCCGGTTCAAAAGAAATTCACGTTGCCCTGAATCATGTCCCCACTTTTTTCTACATCCTTTGGGTGCGGGGATATATAAAGTCTTGCCTTGTATATAATTTTGTATTTCACGAAGTAAATTTTCTGGTAAAACCTCACTTGCTGAAACATATTTCATCAGCTTCGCCCCTTCATCTAATATCGATGGTAAGTTGCAAAGCCTACATGAGAAACGGTTTCTTGCCGTTAATTCCTTGTTATACGGTAAGAATAATAAGCTCCATGCAAACAACCGCGTTAATGTCATATAGACTTTGCATGGAGCAAGTCTCGAAACCTTGCATCGGTAAATTTTCACAAAGCATAGATTCACTAACACACTTCATAGCGATATCCCTCTCTCTGATGATATTTACTTATATAATTATTTCTTCATCACCATGATGAATTCCTTCTGAAGAAAGGATTAAACCATTAAACTAAACTGCCCGTTAGCTTAATAAAACAGATAAATAATTTAATTGACTAGAGGCCGATGAATGAAACCAAATTCCTTTTCCCTTCCAATCCTTAAATTATCCAACCAATACCCTTATCTAACCAAAAACGAAGCGAAAGGAACACGAATACAAGAATTGTGTGATTGGGATGGCGGAATTTGCTACTTTTAGAATGGCAGACTCCCGAAATTCTTTCGAAGTATAGATAAAACCCAAAATTCCAAAGGCCTGCTCGATGCCTCTACATAGATACTCTGACTGGAGATTCCCGCCCTTCCATTCTTCAAAGATGATCTTGATATCTCTCGCGGTTATGGACTTTAAAAAAAACCTAAGTCCGGATACAAAAAAATCGTTACGCATGCGAATTTTTAAATTCATGTGCTTTTTTTTTCGCCACATGATATCCATCATGATACTATTTAGATAATTACCTAATCCGAAATGACACATTGTTCTTGTCCTCAGCTTGGGACAAGAACTTGGTTCCTTAAAACAAAAAAGCCGCTATAATAGCGACTTTGAATGGAACAATGTTCTTGTCCCGCGACAATATAAAGCTCGGGATGCTCTCTGCCCCCCGCATTCGATAAATCGGTTTCTACGAATGATAACATCATTCACCCTCCCTGATTCAAATCAGCTACACGCGTCATTCGCAATCAGGATCCCGCTCATAACGGTACGTTCGAACTGATTATCTTCAATTAGGGCCTTTCCGGAACTGGTCGCAAGGATGCCGCGGGTTGGAATTCTGGAAAAATGATTGTTACGTATCTCGACATCCGGATTCCATTTGACCGGGGTTATCGTGTGTGATTCATCTGATTATGGTTATAGAATAGAATTCTTAATATAAAAAGAACGATAATCGGCTTATATTCATGGCTCTTTTCGACAATCTGTATATTTTGTTGTCACTCGACACCGTTTATACCTGATTAAATGCTACTAGGAAATTAGTGACAATGATCTTGCCGCTAGAGAGCAGCGTATCGAGGATTAAAGAGTTTTCAGCAATTTATACACACATGGCTGTCAATCATACTGCTGCACTGGTCCAACGTTCACGGTATGCACTTTAAATCGTGCACTTCAGGGATTTATCCGTATCTTTCTTCTCCAAAATGTCTCCACATTTGCGTCAAAATCCTACAATGGGGTCACATTTGTGCATTTTTTAATGACACAAATCAAACCCCATAAAATAAAAAAAAGCCCAGAGAATCAGGCTTTAGTACTTTCCGTAATGGGGGCGTGTCATTAGACATATATGATGTGTCAATTCTGACGCAGCTAGCTGCCCCAATCCCGGCAACGACTCATAGCTTCTTTTCCACAAATATGTGCGTCCATTCTTCTCGGTGACGAATTTGACCTCGGAGGTTCCATTCTCGTTGATAAAGCTTCATCCGAAGTGTTCGTCTCCTTATCGACAGGAATGGTCAGCTCTCCGTCCTCGCTCTCGGAACTGTGAATCACTGCTGGCGTAATAGCCTGCTTGCTTCATTACAGCTTGCGGTACCCTAGTCTTTACGGGCTTAGCAAATGATTTGTCCGGCTTGAAGCTCTTGATTTCGTCCTTTTCCTTGAGTGCTAGCAGCAACAATTCGCTTGCCAACAGTTGATTTGTTCCACTATTACCGCCGGAAGTTAACACAGCAGGTGCCATATTTTTCTCAGGAAGCTCTGGCCAAATGCCTTTCTTGTATTCCTCCTGTTCCATCGCCCGAACCGACTTGTCTGAAAGAATATTGTTTGTCTGTCCCATAAATATTTGCGAGAATCGTACCATATCTTCTGCTGTGGAATGAATCCCCCCCGCTAGCAATCACATTAACAAAATAAGTTCTAGTGCGGAGACTGAATGTCTCGGCAGGACTATCCCTCATCAAGGTTATGTGGCTTTGGGCCAGCCCCTCAATTAACGTCTATGAGCTTTTAAACCTTCAATAAATATGCGTTGTAATCCATCAAGAACTCGTTGGCTCGTAAAGCCTTCATCTTGGAGATGGTAATCGATATTGTGAAGCACGGCCAGCAAGGCTTCAATGGTATATGGAATGTCCACCCCGGATACGTCTCCCTGTTCAACGGCCTCATTTAGCAGATTTATGCTTATATTGCGCATCCATTGACATAACGGAGATTGTAACGGACGATGCCCGGTTGAGGCCCGACCCACCTCACAGAGCCAAGGAACTTTTGTCTCTAAAAAAGAAACATATCTTACTATTACATGGTAAAGCCGGTCCAAGGCAGCGGTTTCTGGGGATTGATCAAGAAATGCTTGAACTTCATCAAACAAGGGTTGGTACTCTTCACACGCGATCTCCAGACAGATGTCGCCCTTATCCGAGTAGCGGCGGTATAGGCTTGCTTGACCTACTCCAGCAGTCTTCGCAATCTGATGCATATTGACATTGTCAACACCGTTTTTGATGAAAAGTTCTCTAGCTGACGCCAAAATTCGTCTTCGGTTTAACTCCTCTCTGGGAATTTTCGGAGAGGCAGATTGCGATTCTGAATTCACTATAAACATCTCCCTTTATCTTAAATTAACTGTTATTTAATGTGAAAAACGGACAATATGTCCGTTTTTCGTGTATGGGACATGTTGTCCGTCAAATTCATATTATCATACATTTCGTGAAAATTAAAAATACATTCACTTGGGGGACCGATAAACCTTTTTTTTATTTCTTGGTATAGTACTTTTTGTAAATTGGAGGAAAATGCGGTTCAATGCCCGTTAGGTCCAGTTCCATCAAACTTGCGATCGTAGGAATAAACTGCTCGTACGCTTTTTTGTTGTCGCTCGTCGTTTCTGTTCCGGTTTCGGTCGATGCTTTCCTGTTAACTTCAGAGTTAAGTTGCTTCTGTTCCATAGGATACCCTCCATCAAATTTAGTCAGGCTTACAAATCCGGATGTCTCATGTGCCAGTCGGTATTCATCTCATAAGTATTGCCGATACCTAGTACTGTCGCTTCTTCGAAGGGGCGTCCAATCAATTGCATATTAATCGGCAGACCGGAAGGTGAGAACCCGCAAGGCATGCTCAGGCTAGGCAAGCCGGTCAAATTGGTCGGAACCGTAAATGAGTTCAATCTGAATACACTAGCATTATCATCTGCACGCGGCGCGGTGATCGGTGTTGTCGGCGTCAACAGGATGTCGATTCTGGACAATGCATTCAAAAAATCATTGACAATTAGTTGTCGGGCCCGCTGAGACTGGAGGTAAATGGAAGCCGGAATATCTCTGCTGCTTTCGAGAAACATTCGGACATCCGGACCATACTGTTCTAATTCTGTCTCAAGCCACTTTTCGTGGTTGGAGTACATTTCCGTCATCATAATGGCCATCGTCGCGCTTTTAACATGTTTGATCATGGGCAGGCTGACTTCGATGATTTCCGCTCCCAGTTCTCGGAATTTATTGATAGCGGCCTTCATCGCGGCTTCCACTTCCGGCATCAAATCCTCGTAATAGTAGCTTGTCGGCAATCCGATACGTACCCCCCTGAGACCATTCGGATACATCTTGATACCTGGCGCAGGCAGATCGACCGTCGATTCATCCTTCGGATCGAAGCCTGACATCACATCCAAGCACAGGGACGCATCCATGACGCTTCGGGTCAACGGACCTGAGTGGTCCAGTGACCAGGCCATTGGAATGATACCATACCGACTGACCCGACCGTACGTCGGCTTCATCCCTACGACGCCGCACAAGGCGGCGGGTATGCGGATCGAGCCTCCAGTATCCGAGCCTGTGCCCAGATAAGCAAGTCCAGCCGCCAAAGCAGAAGCCGAGCCGCCGCTTGAACCTCCCGTTACAAGTTCTGTGTTCCACGGATTGAGGCAAGGACCGAAGTGCGGGCTAGTTGTTGTTAATCCCGCAGCGAACTCGTGAGTCTGTACTTTGCCCAGCAGAACCGTGCCAGCCTCATGTAGCTTAGTTGCAACCGTCGAATCGTAATCGGGGACGAAGCTGTTCAATATTTTTGAACCGGCAGTTGTTCGGATCCCTTTCGTGTAATATAGATCCTTATGAACGATGGGAATCCCGTGAAGGAGCCCTTTATACCGACCATGCATAATATCGCGTTCCGCTTGCTTCGCTTGTTCAACCGCCAGCTCGGACGTTTGGGTAACGAAAACGTTCAGTTTCGGATTCAAACGTTCGATGCGATGAAGCGCATGTTCTGTAATCTCTACCGGGGATATTTCCCTTGTTCGGATCCCTTCGGCCAGCTCATGAATAGCAGCAAAGGACAGTTGGGAATTTAATTTACTCATCTCGTCATCCTCCCTATCTTTTGGACAAGTCGTCCGTCTACCAAACTAATTACCATAGCTTCCGCTAGGATTTGTTTTTCTTGCAAATAAGTATGTCAGGATTGCCAACAGGGCAATGGTAAAATAAACAACAGAAAAAGGCATCTTTAGATCAATCAGTCGTCCGACCAGCGCAGGACCGAACGCTCCGCCTAGCAGATAGGCCAGTGTGAAAATACCCATCCCCACACCCAGCTCAGCGGAACGGAGTGTCGTCGAAACTAAATTGCTGCTAGAGGTGAGGACACCGTTGAATCCAATCATAAGGATAATAATCAATAAAGCATCGATCCATGGCGGCAAATGTACGGATACACCCAGCAGTATAAATCCGCCGATGACGAGACTTTGCGATATGACAAGCACGCGGGAGCTTCCGAAACGATCCGTCCAGCCTCCGATCCGGGATCCGAGCAAGGCTGCGCAGGCGGCACCGGGAAGCATCAGCAGACCGATTTTGCTAGTCGGTAAATGAAAGGTGTTCTTCATCATGACAGGAAGAGTAAAGGTTAACCCCGTGTTACATACGAAGGTAAGAAATCCAATCCCTAGAATTCGTCGGTAAGGAACATTTTTCATGAAAGATGCATCGATAAATGGATGTTCTTTTTTCTGAATATGAATACCGAACCATAGAAGAACTGCTGCTCCTGCAATGAGCATAAACCAATAGTTCGTAACCCCTAGCAATACCAACGCCAGTCCGGCGGAGAACAAAACAGCTCCGAGATAATCGAATGAACCTCGGTCGTGTTTCTTGCTTGGAACATACTTGAATACCAAAGGGATAACAAATAGGCTTAGACTGGACACGATGAACAAAGCACGCCAGCCAAAGTATTGCTCTACGAAACCGCCGAACACAGGCCCGAAGCCGGAAGCAAAGGCAATTGTGGCGGATAACGTTCCCAGTACCCGTCCCTTGACGGCAGGCTTAAAATATAGGGTTACTGCCGCATAAGACAGGGGAGAGATGGATGAGGCCCCTGCTGCTTGCAGCAGTCTCCCAATGATGACTTGCAAGTATGAAGCTGCAAAGAAACCGATCATAGAGCCGAAAGCAAAAAGGATTAAACCAATGACATACAGCTGACGGAAGGAAAAGGACTCCGTTAACTTGCCGTAAGTACCGGCGCCGATAGCCATCAAAATGCTGTAACCGACCATGACCCAGCTCACCTGCGAGGAGGTCAGGGCAAAGTCAGCGGAAATCGACGGTATAGCCAAGTTAAACATAGTCATATTGATGTTCCCGAAAATAATGAGCAAGCAAAGTGTCCCCATTAATTTCCGCTCATTTCCAGATAAAACCATTGATTGAGTATCCATAGCCTATTACTCCATTACAGGAAGTCAGGAAAGGTGCGGCATGTTTGCGCTTGATCTCTATCGTGTCCCAAGAAAACATAGGACGGCCGAACATCCTGAATCAACTCCTGCATGCGAATAATCGATTTGTCAGCTATCTCTTGATCGAATGTCAAGAACGGTACGTTACTCTCGAAGTTATCCCGAGTATAAGCAACATCAATCGTCAGAAGCACTGGACCCGACTTTTCTGTTGTGACGAGGACTGATTGATGCCCAGGGGAATGACCCGGAGTGAAGAAAATTTGAACCCCCGGAATCAATTCATGGTCACCCTCAATGATTTGATATTGTAAATCGGGTAGCCTGCACTCTAATGGAGAGTAATCCTCGTTGCCTATGGCCGCATCATACTCTGCCCTTTGAATAAGGATAGGTGTATTGCGGAAATGTCCGTTTCCCCCAGAATGATCCAAGTGTAAATGGGAGCTAATGACCATCTGAATATCGTCAGGTCGATAACCGACACGCTTTAACACATTCACGATCGAGTCGCCGTCCGACATGTTGGGGACGACGCGCCCTTCACGTCTAGTCCCCTTGTAGTAATCGGGATTATTGATAAAAGAGTCGGGCATTCCCGTATCGATGAGTATCGGACCGCTGGTCGTTTCCAACAGAAAAGACCACACAGGCATTCCGACTAACTTCCCGGGGACAAGGGTTCGATTAACAGCCGATTGATCTAGGAAACATTCACCTACAGGTAAAAAATACAGCTTCTTGACATACATCCAGTTTCACCCTTCATATTATAAATTCGGACAACTTGTCCGGTGTGGATTTATTGTAACGGACAAGTTGTCCGATGTCAATCATCATCAGAAAATAAGGCCGATCATAACAGTATTAATTACCTAAAACTTATCTTCGCTTGTTATACGAGGTCTACCGCCCCTACCAGCTCAAACATGGTTTTTTGGAGGTCGTGGGAGAACTGTTTTTGTTACAAGGTCCAAAGCCTCTAAAGCCCCTTCGTTCTCCCGGCTCCCCCCATCGTAAAACAGCAAAAAAAAGGGCAACCAGTAATAACTGGCTAACCTGATAATACGAAAAGCCGCCGATTTCCATATTTATACTTGAGCTGGGCATGCTTCTCGAATATAATTAGCGAACTTTTCCCTTTAGATAACCAACTAATCCGAAATGACACAATGTTCTTGTCCCGCGACAGTACCACATACTTTGGCAAATGTAATCGTCGATGAGTGCTGTACGTTCAAGTTCTTGAATTTGTGTTTTAACTTGCTCGGGATTCCCAATAATAAAACGCCCTTTATTTTGTTCACGGATGGCTAGTTCAAGTGGAGTAAATTCATAGTTAGCAGCTTCTTCCACCGATATTAATTGCAGTTCTTCTGTTTTTGAACCCTTATACATTCTCATCCAGCTAATTTCAGCGGGTAATGCCGCTAGCTTTGCCTCTTCCTCAGTGTCCGCCACGAAAATAAATTTCGATAAAATGCTATATGGCTTTTCTTCATGACCTTTCGCTTCAAAGCGATGTTTATATTGCTTTAATAATTGAACGTCTTGACGAGGGTTTAATTGACCTGCAAAAGCGAATTTCAAACCAAATTTTGCCGCTAAGCTTAAGCCACCATCGGATGAGCCTAGCATTGTTCGTTATTCAAACAAAAAATACCCAGTCAAGTGACTAGGTATTAACTGTGTCTGTCTATCAAAAGTATTATCTATTACTTCACTGACTTTAAGAAGATTCGTTATCCCCATCGATAACATAGTTACTTAGACTTATTTCTCCAATTAACTATTGTATTCAATCATAACAGCAATCATAATAATTAATTCAGCTACCTTCTTGTTTTTATTGAGCCCTCGTTTCTACGTTAGTTCAATCTCCTAGTATTCGTAAAAGATTAAACGAAAATTAACGTGAATAATCTCATGTCCTAATGATATTATTCCCCACCTCTAATGTACTTTTCATCAGCCTCATGCATGAAGAGTTGGTGCAATGGACTAGCGATTTGTATTGGTAAAATTTACTCATTAAACTGTGTTCTCATCTTTGTTAAAGTGGATAAGCATTATGAAGACAAAGACGGGAGTTTTAATTGACATGAACGTTCGCACCAAATCCATCATTGGGCCTGCTTTGCGTGACGACACTAGCGGGTACGTATTTCAGTTATACGGAGCATCAGAATAATCGACAATGGGAGGCGTAATACGCAATACGGGTCGCATATGCAATCGATCTACTTGCGCGAATTCGACTAATGCGCTTGCAGAGTCCCTTGCGGCATCTACGTTTACAGATCGGCAAGCAGCCCTTCAATCTGCGATTGAAAGTGCCAATGTTATCTTGCAATATGTAAGGAGTGCCTCCGCTACAATGAACTTTCCATCTTGGTCCTCGTATGAGTCGTTCATCACGGACGGCAGCTGCTACTTGGCCTATCCCGCCAGCGAGAAGGGAATCTCGCTCAACCCGGATCAATTAGAACAAATTCAGCGTTTGAGAACGTTCGCGAAGACCGCCCGCCCGTATCTCAAACAGGTGAGAAAGAAAGCTGTTGATTCCTCTTCATCAGATGTACAACAGATATCAACTGAAATGGAAGAAGCTTTGTCTCAGCTCGACTCGGTCTCCACGTATGGAAATAAAGCCTTTAACGAGTTTCTGTACAACCAAAATCCTTACATACCTTTGAAGCCAGGAACCGTTTTCGCCGGTGAAACCACTTATAAGGCTACGGAGCTTGCGGCCAAAGCGAAAATCTTCATGGGAGAGGCTTGGAATAAAGGAGCAGGTAAGCAAATCGTCCACATAGCCTCTGGCGGGAGCAGCCCCGAGTTCGGAGAAGTCATGGATTTCAGGTTATCGGACACTGATGGAAAATCAACCAGCTCCTATACTGCAACACTAAGTAAAAGCGGACACGTGCTCCAAGTTAGACGCAAGGGCTCGATTTCCAATGATACAGCTGCAGGGCAATCTATGGACTTAAAGCAGGTTATTGCAGTTGCGGACGCCTGGATGGCTCGTTGGTCTGACGAACGTCTGACATTAGTAGCGAAAGAGATAAAAGAAACCTCTCACGTATATTCCGGTCCGGGAGCAAGTTTCCATTTCGCAGATGAAAGTCGTATGGCAATTTGATCGCAATACCGGTACGTTGAAGAGCTTTGATGCGTCTAATT
The DNA here is from genome assembly GCF_039831995.1 of Paenibacillus pabuli. NCBI lineage: Bacteria > Bacillati > Bacillota > Bacilli > Caryophanales > Paenibacillaceae > Paenibacillus > Paenibacillus pabuli. Next base: position 734,841 of record NZ_JBDOIO010000003.1, on the reverse strand, counting down.
ATTTTTCCCATTACAAATAAAACCTTCCCCATTCACCCGAAGCTGACAGCGGAGCAAGCCTCCGCGAAGCTTGGCCCAAAAGTAAAGGCCTCAGGTAAGCCAAAGCTGGAGCTCCACAACGACAAGCTCGTATATGCATTTCCCGTCACTGGGATCGAAGGCGTTTCTCACGTATACGCAAACGCCCGCACAGGCGCTGGCGAAGGCATTGATTATAACTTGTAACCACAACAAAACGAGGCAGCCCCGCGAATAGCTTCGCCGCGGGGTGCCTCGTTTTTGTGTGCCAATCTTGGGTCAGCACTTCTTTCGTGCACGGAACCTTCGGTATGTCTGCGGGTTGTCCAGGTCGATTTACAGTAACGTTTCCCGTTAGTTTAACGAATCATAGAATTTCTAATTACTTATTTTTTATTCGTTACATATACGGAAAATTTATGCCACTAAGAGAGCCCAATAATGTGGACTCTCTTTAGGATTTTAGCTGAGTTATAGTTCAACTTCTACATCCCGATCTGGATCGGTGTATTTATAAATACCGGGGTTTAGTTCGATTATCTCATCCAATGGAATACCACTATAGCTGTCAATATTTATTCCTATAGATACCATTCCCTTAGGTGTAATTTCAGGTACGACTTCTTTGCCGTTGATCCGTAAAGTAGTTTGGTTCACACCCCTAAAGCCTGGAGATTCGGAGTGTGATTCTACAATCAAACTTTCCCCTTCTGTATAATACGTGAACTGAATCTCAAATCCATCAACATTGAGTTTGGTATATTGCTTTTCTTGTTTTGGTTTATCTAAAGTAATCCAGTTTTTAGTCGTATCCCGTTTCTCAACGACAGCATCTTTTAATATCAGCTTCATTGGAACATCAGACCAGTTTTTATACCACTCCGGAGATTCAAATTGAATTAAATGCTGAAAGCTTCCCGGAAGGTCTTCTTTCAAATTTCTCCCTCCAGTAATTATGCTATCCCCTATAGCCAATTGTGCAGTGTTGTAATGAACTATTCCATTCTTTAGAGAACCTTCTTCGTTTATTAGAATTTGAACATCTAAAGGAGTAATCACAAGTTGTTCCAAAGTGATGGCTGATTTTTTTTGAAATTCAGACCTAGTAAGTAATTTTCTAGTGTAAAGAGCCTCACTTGCTTTTTGGCCATCTGCTTTAAAGTCAAACTTCCAAGTTCCCAATATCTGCTTGGCTTCTTCGATGTAACTGAAATGAATATTAGCGTCCGTCCACTCTGCTTTGGTCATATTGAATACCTGCTCAATTAACAGATCTTTATCTTCGCTCGGTAAAATAGTTGGAATTGCGTTTAATTCGTTCTCACTGGTTTGAACTACTAAATGAGGATTACCACGTCCAAAGTCAGATGGTGAGGCAGCGACTTTATAGCGGATAACCGTTTGATTATTATCCTGTCTAACGGATTCGATACGAATTGAAGGATATTGTGCAACTCCTGTCACAATTGTATCTCCAGCTTGGTGATTAGAATTTAAGGGAAGCTCCCGATCACGGTATAAAATAAGATTTTGGGCTTCAAACGAATATTCTTTGGTTTTATCCTTTAAGGTATCAGGTGTTTCATAGACCCCAATGAGTTTCTGACTAGTCGGATCGTATCCTAAGTAACCATATACTTTCATCTTCGATCCGTTTTCACTTTTCATGGTATTTATCTCTGTGGCAAATCCTGTATATTGCTTCAGATCAAATGAAGTGTCCAGAGATATGAGCATCTTCATTTTTTCTCCATCAGTCACAACGCCGTTCAAATTCATGGTCACACCAGAACTGGAAGATTGTAGATCGTATTGCTGACCAATTCCGTTGTTTAACGCTTTTGCTACGTTACCTCCTCCGATTCGCTCCCAATCAATCGTCACACTAGCAAACACAGGGATGGCGACAAGTAAAAAACAAGAGAAGACGATACTGATAGGAATAACTTTACCACGTTGCCGAGTAGTCTTCTGAAAAGTTCGCAAATTGACTCGGCGATTATGTGCTTCCTTTTCTATGGCTGTCCACATTAAGTCATAATCCGGCTGAGGAGTCTCCTTAACCTTTTCAATAAAACGATTCATTACTTCTCATCTCCTTTAGTTGAGGTTCAACCATTTTATTAAGAAGTTTTAGTCCCTTGCTTAGTCTGGATTTTGCAGTTCCTACTGGTATGTTCATTACTTTTGAAATTTCTGGAACAGTCAATTCGTTGATAAATCGAAGGACAACCACCATTCTAATTTTGTCAGGGAGCTCACTATATAGCCCTTGTAGCTCATCCTTCGTTTCTCGTTGGTTTAAGCATTCTTCGACAGGGTTGTAGTCTTGAGTTTTGGATAACAAATAATGCCGCACTTCTTTCATCCATCCTGTTTTACGTCTTCTCAAAATACTGTTACATTCATTTGAGGCAATTCTTAATATCCAAGATTTCAAATTCCTTACCTTAGTTCTGTCTGCCATGATTACTTTGACAAATACTTCTTGGCAAATATCCTCAGCATCAGCTTCATTTTTCATTAAATAGTAACAAAAATAATAAACATGCTCTTTATACATTTCGAAAATCTCTCGATCATTCATTCTCTAGCACCCCCTTTTGTTTTCTCATACATAAGACTGATAAGGTTATGTAATCGTTCATTTTGGTTACACAACTCAGGAAAGTCCTTGATTCTATAAAAAAAGACGCTGAATTAGCGTCTTTGAGTTGTACTATGTTCATACATTACAAGAATGTTTCGCGAGCAAATAAATACTTTTTATAAGATATAATTCTCTGCTGTTGTTTAACTAACCTGCCTGTTAGTATAACAAAAAAAAGCTGTTGATCAGCTGCCCATTGGTTTTTAGTGCTAATGTTTTCTTGCTAGTTCAACAGATCAAATGACTACTCGGGTACTATCACTTTTTTCTCTCGTTTTGTCCATCTTATTGTTTGTTCAGCTAAATTAAGTGATTTAGTTTCAATCATTTTTTGCGTGAATTGCTCATGTCCTTTTGTCAAAAAAAAGATATCGTGTATCTTGAACGAACTTACAGAAAGGAAGAATGTTATGCACAGCCTGTTACACGCAAAGGGCGTGACCAAACTCTACAGTCCCGGACAAAGACCTGCCTTGAACGGAATAACTTTTGAAGTTCACGCCGGAGAGTTCATCGGCATCATGGGGGCTTCCGGCTCAGGAAAAACTACACTGCTTAATGTATTGTCCACCATCGACATGCCAAGCGGAGGACAAATCACCATTAACGACATTGATATCAGCGATCTGGACGATACTCGTTCTGCCGATTTTCGCAATGAACATCTCGGGTTTATATTTCAGGAATACTTCTTGCTGGACAGTTTAACGGTTATGGAGAACATTGCTGTCCCACTAGCTTTGCAGGGGCTCCCTGCGGCAGAAATCGATCGCTCCATACGAGCTTTAGCCGAGCGCTTCGGCATATCCCAGCAGCTTGGGAAATACCCGAGCGAACTCTCCGGCGGACAGAAGCAGAGAGTTGCAGCAGCAAGAGCCATTGTCAAGAAACCGGCGATCTTATTCGCAGATGAACCGACCGGAGCACTGGATTCCAGTTCAGCAACCGAACTGCTGCGTACCTTAAGCGAAGCTAACGAGGAATTGGGTACAACGATTATGATGGTTACTCACGACGCTTACGCGGCAAGCTTTGCCAAGCGAATCCTGATATTTAAAGACGGACGGATATTCAATGAGCTTAACCGCATGGATCGAGACCGGCGCAGCTTTTATGAGACCATTCTGGAGCAGATCGCGCTGTTGGACGAATCCCGCTGAAGAGGTGCAATGATGAAATTAACAACCATAGCTTTTAAAAATGTAAGGAAGAATCTGTCGTTCTACTCTCTATACCTGTTCTCGGTCGCTTTTATTTTGACGGTATTTTTCACCTTCGTGTCGTTCTCGATGAATGACATCATGATGGAGAAAATTTCGGAAGACGGCCGCGTAGAAACAATGACTCGGACCATCTCCGTCTTTTTAATGGCTTTTGTATTATTCTATATGTCCTATTCCAATACATTCTTTATGAAACGCAGAATGAAAGAGCTGGGCATTTATGCGCTGCTGGGATATCGAAAGTCCGCGATGCTGAAATTACTGACCTTCGAGAACATCCTGATCTGCATAGGAGCACTTCTCATCGGTATCATAATGGGTGGTTTTGCCCACAAAGGAATCGTAAGCGGCATCTCTATGCTGCTCGATTTGAGGATCAACTCCGGCATCATTCCGTTATTTAACGGAAAAGCCGTGTTCTACAGTCTAGTATTTGTCTTTGTGGTTGTTCTTGCCCTAAGCTTTTCGAATTGGAGACTACTTCGTAAAACGACACTGTTAAGTCTTGTCCGGCTTGAAAAGGCAGTCGAAAAACCGATCAAGATCCGAGTTCCCGCTGCTGTATTGGGTCTCTTGCTCATCATTGCAGGTGATTGGGTGGCCATTGATGCGATACGAGGAAAAGAATCTCTATGGAAATCTATTGGCGTAAGTCCTATGGGTCTACTCATGGTGATGCTGATTACAGCCGGTACTTCATTGTTTATTTACTCTTTTGTACCATATCTCATGCGCAAGCTGGAAAAGCGGAAAAGCCTGCTGTACAAAGAAATTGCTATTGTCACGATACCCAAATTTATATACCGAATCCGGACAAACGCTAAAACCTTAATTATGCTATCTTTGCTAATTGCGGGCACTTTAGGGGTATTCGGTTCTACGGCATTAACTATGTATTATCCCGTGGCGGCAATAACCCGAATCATTCCTTCCGCAATGGAATTCCCGGTTGAGAAGCCAGAACAGGCTGAACGGGCTATTCAAGCATTACATGAGGTAATTGGCCCCGGTCAGTATGAAGCTCTTCAAACAACCTTTTTGAACGTTCGTTCCCAGTCGGACAATCTACCTACCGAATACACACTGGGCAAGGAGCCGGGATTTGAATTGATCGCTTTGTCCGACTATAACCGGCTGCTGGCTCAACAAGGTAGGAAAATAGGCCACAAGCAACTGGAAACGAATAGCGCCCTTTTGGTAAAATATCGTTCCGATCCGGAAAAGAAGGATGTCGGCCAAATCTATCGGCTCTCCCTTCCGGACAACCAGTCGCTTGATGTCACAGTCCGGGACACAACGCTGGCCAACCCCGTCGGCTTTAACATCAGCGTAGGCATCCTGGTCATCTCCGATGAATTGTATTATCGGTTAGCAGATCACAAACTCCCCGAGTTTTCTGTCATGAGCATAGATGGTCCGGACTTAAGGCAAAGCAAGACGGCTTATGAGGCACTGCAGCCCCTATTGAAGGACAATCCTTATTTTGCCAGCGCCTATGCCCGAACCTATGAAATCATGTACGCTAACAGCTCCACCTTTTTATTGCTCGGTTTTCTGACGGTGCTCTTTTTCATTGCGGCTGGCAGCATCCTGTATTTTCATAACATCTCTGCAGTTACTTATGAGCAGAAGGATTATGAAATTCTCAGCAAAATGGGTTACAGTAAGAGGAAGATCCAGAAAATGATACGGAGGCAGATTCAAGTCATGTATGCCATCCCGTTCGGGATCGGTTTTGTCCATAGCATTTGCGGGTTGGTCTGCTATAAATCGCTGCTCATCGACGATGTCCTTGGCCAAAGCCATCAAATTATCGTACCGGTCGCAATGGCCTTGGCCATTGCCGGAGTTATATTCTGCCTTTATTATTTCATTACCAAGAGAGCTTGTTACCGGGCCGCATTTCCCCGTTAATTCAATTCGCTGTAAGGTTATCGTTGAAGGAGGCGAACCAGATAAAAAACAGCTACCTGTACAGACAAATGATACTCATCGCGAATGAGCTGATGATTATCTTTTACCTCGCTTACGGGCATTTGTCCGGACTTCGGAGTGTTACCGCCGTTGCAGACGTCATCCTGTTGGTCCTAATGACTTTAATCGCCGCGGACGCCATATACATCAGCAACATAAATTTGAAAAATAGCGGTGTATTGACCCGGTTTACATGGTTGTTAATCTTATCGGGCTGGTACACATTATGGAGCATCGATTCGGGAGAGGAGCAGTTAACCAAACTGCTCTCTTTCTCTGGTTCGGTACTTTTATACGTCTCCTACCGGTTTATATTCGCTTTTTTCTTTCAAGATTCGGCTTACATGTACCAAAAGCAGACGGACCTCTTATTAAAAGCGACATGCGTTATAACGCTGCTGGCAGGCGTGATCCGGGATTCATGGTTTCATTTACTTTTTCTAGTTCAGCTATTGCTTAGCTTTGGAGCAGGCGTCTTCCTATGTTATGTGCATCGAAAGCGAATCCTGTTTGTTCTCCGGAGCGAATGGAAGCAGTTTGGCGCTTCGGCCTTGGCGGCAGCTGCGATATTTGTCGGCTATGTGCTGTGCTTTGGAACACAACCGGAATATGTCGAGGGACTTGGAGTCTACCCGCTTCTTATCCTGCCCTTGTTCAGCATCCACCGAATTGCATTTACATATGCCGGGGACCTGCCTGTCATGCTGTTTCGAGGGAAAAGGGCGCTGGCCCTTTTGTTCGGGACGGTGGGTTGGTTTAGCTCGATTGCCCTGCTGCTGCGGCTTCAGCCAAGCGAATATTTTGTCATCGCTCACGGCCTGCTCGTATGCATACAAGTATATGCTCTATTGTTGTATCTTCACGCTAAGAAACGGTCAGACGAGGCCAGCGAAAATTCGATGAGGAGTATGGACAGCTATTATGCAAGGTCTCTGCATCAAATCGAACGGGAGGAATCGATCAAAAGAGATTTTTCGCATTATCTGCATGACGACATCCTTCAGGACTTGCTGTCTGTTCGGAATATGATGAACAAATCGGACCGGCCGGATGTCCGCAGCTTGATCATGGAAGCGCTGGACCGTCTGAACCTGTCGATCCGGCAGCAGATGCAGGAATATCATCCCACCCTGCTTAATACTTTGACTTTCAAGGAAAATCTGAGAAATCTTTTGAGCATGGTTCAGCAGACGTATCCAACGAGAAGATTTAACATTTCATTTGATTGCGAAGATACCTTTTTCTTGGTTGAGCCTTACAACTATATCGTGTATCGAGTGCTTAAAGAGCTTACCACCAATGCCTTAAAACACTCGAAAGGAACCTCTCTCTACATCAAGCTCTCTCTGAATACAGGCCATGTGGAGTTAATGGTACAAGATAACGGCATAGGCTTAAAGCCATCTGATCCTAACAGGACGGGAATGCCGAAAGGTATGCAGTCGATTCGGGAACAGCTCGCTCTGATCGACGGTTCAATCATCCTGGACTCGGCCCCTGGTGGAGGTCTGTCAGTGAAGGTATACTTTCCAATGAAAGGAGAAGGATCTTATGCGCATTATTTTGATCGATGATCATGCCCTGTTTGCCAAAAGTCTGGAAATCGCTTTGGAAGGCACTCCGGAAATCGAGAGATTTCAATCCGTATCGAACGTATCCGAAGCGGTTTCCGTCATCAAGAGGGAGCAGCCCGACATTATATTGATGGACATCCACTTAAGTTCCTCCGGGAATGAGGACGGGATTCTGCTTGCCAAGCAAATACTGCATGAAGTTCCGGAAGCCAACATCGTGATGCTGACCGGCTATGATCTGCCGGTATACCGGTATGAGGCGCAAAAAATAGGGGCCAAAGGTTTTCTGAATAAACATATGGACCCCGAAGAGGTTGTTCAAGCCCTGCTGGATATCCAGAACGGGCTGCTTCATTTCCCCACTTCCATCGAATTTATCGAGACGCTGACAGACAGTGAGAAGCAGATTCTTCAGCTGTTAAGCGATGGATATAAACGCAGGGAAATAGCTGGCATGCTCTATATCAGTGAACGAACGGTCTCAAACCATCTGCAGCATATTTTTGAAAAGCTGAAAGTCTCCTCCTCGCTGGAAGCTGTTTCAAAAGGAATTCAACTGGGTTACATTCAGCCTATTTTTAAGACAAACTAAAGCGAGCACAAGTATGCTCCCCATTGTCCTGCCCGTTAGTTTAACAAACATTTAGCCTTGTTACTTAATCTCCAATCTTCTTACCATCCTTATTATAGTATTTATATTTAAATGCATAGGTTTCATCCTTTGATTCAGGTTTGTCGGTGCAAGTAACAGACTTCTGGTTGACGTTAAACTCCTGTTGTATCATTTGTTCATTTACACGTAATTGCATTTTTAGCAATATCATTAGCCTGATTTGTTACAACCATAAAATTCATTAATGAGCATGAAGAAGGACTGAGATCCACGCTAGCAGGCCTGGCTGCTCTTCTTGAGTAACGGCAAACCTTCCGATATACTCGCAAATATGTATGAAGTTTTCGCGAAGTCATTAATTTAACCTGCCCGTTAGCTTAATGAGCCATCATGAGTAATTAATATTTATTTTTTGAACATTTTTCTGTTCTCTATCGTCTGTAAAGGTATACCTTTACGGCCATAAAAAATGGGTTGTCCCATAAGTACTTCTCTGGCGCTTCATAAGACAGTTCACTCTATGAAAAAATCAGCCAAATGAAAGAAAGGGCGGTGCCAGGGAGGTCATCCCTGCACCGCCCTTTCTCGCTTTCGGTCTATTACCGCCTTCTTGAGCAGATTGTAGGCGAGCGATAGCCACCCGACCTCAAGGCTCACTTTTCGCAGGCCTCGAATCAGAAAACGTCTGAATCCCGATTGTTTTTTTATGTCTTTTGTGCTGCTTTCATAGCGAAACCATTGCTTGCGTCCAGCCGCACATGTCCATGTATCCTCTTCCTCGTTGTATTCCCAGTTGTCCAGTTTGCTCATGCCTTGCTTTCAATGGCTTTATATTTTGATTGGTGTAGCGTTTGAAGTATGTTGGGTCCTAGCTTTTGAGAACCCGCTTGCGCAAAAATAATATACCAATCACGGCTGCTCCCAGTGCCAGAAGGACATATACGGCATTGGAATACAAGTCCATGTAACCCACGATCTTCTCCCAGGAAGCTCCGACTGCCGAACCCAAATATACGAGAGCCGTATTCCAGATCAATGAACCAATCGTTGTCAGGACAAGGAAAGGCAGAAAACTCATCCCGGTGCTTCCGGCAGGAACGGAGATGAGGCTGCGAATCAAAGGTACAAGACGACCCAGAAAAACGGCCCATGATCCATGCCGATCGAACCAGTCATATGACTTCCGGATATCTTCGGGTTTCAAACGCAGAAATTTTCCATATCTCAAGATGAGTGTTTCCAGCCTGTTTACAGATAACATTTTCCCGACCCCATAGAGGCAGATTGCTCCTGCGACCGAGCCGGCGGTTGCGGCAGCGATGACTCCGAATATGCTCAGACCCGATTTGGTGGTCATGAACCCGCCAAAGGTAAGAATGACTTCCGAAGGAATGGGGGGAAACAGATTTTCCAATGCGATGAGCAGAAAAACGCCCAGGTAACCATACGCATCCATAATTTCGGTTATCCAATGTTCCATATTGGCACACCCCTTAGCTTTTTCAAGAAAAATACTCCTTCACTTTCTGGTAAAGGAATTTATCGAACGTTTTATATAGAACAAACAGCGCGATGAAGCATACGCCGTAAACGGCCAATACAACCTGCATAATATACAGGAACAATATTTCTTGGGTAGTCATCTGATCAATGATGGTTAACAAGCATGCCGCGGCGAACGCAAGCAAAGCGTAACCCATCAAATAATGATGCCCGTGGATTTCGAAAGGCCGCGTATGTTTGGACATCGACAGGAATTCTTTGACTTTAAACTGGTTAATGGCCTCTTTGGCAGCCTCCTCTTTCGGCCTTCCTTGCCGCTCCAGATCCGCTGCGAAATCTTCCAGATAATTCTGGAGTTCCAGTTTATCCTCTTTATTTAAAGCAAGCTGGGCAACGTAAGTATGGATATCATTTTGCCTGCGGTATAGACTATTCATCTGAATATGTCTCACATAGTTCGTCAAACTCCACACCAATGCCAACGTGAAAGAGACATAATAAGATAACGCCAACCAAAATTGGTCCTCAGGATTAAAATACTCGTCGTAAAAGAACGTAATGCTGCAGATCGCGATCGAGAGCAGCAAGATCCACCCGAACCTTATTTCTCCCAAACTGAATGCTTTCCGTAAAAAAATCATCATTATACTCACCTCCCGGGTTCAAATGAACCGATTCACGATCTCGGTTGTAGTCTTCCAGTCCATAATGAACTTGGCAAACAATCGCTTGCCATCTTCGGTGACCGAATAATATTTGCGCCGGCCTCCATGACTTTGATCCCCCCAATATGCTGAAATCGCTCCTTGCTTTTCCAGACGCTTCAAAGAAAGATACAGCGTGGCTTCCTGGATTTCGAATGCCCCCTCCGTTTGTTCTTTAATGGCCTTGGAGATTTCGTAACCGTAATTGTCCTGCCTGACCAATACAGACAAAATGAGGAGATCGATCGTTCCTTTGAGCATTTCCGCATTCATGGCATTCCCTCCAGATTAATTACTCAATATTATTGAGTACATAACGATCTTAAAATATATTACTTAATAATGCAAGGTACTGACAGACATTTTTTCTTTATGATTTCCAAAATATAATCCAGGGGCCAAGGTAATCCTTCTGCTAACTTAACAAGTTATATACAAGGGCAATTTTTATACCTATTTAACGGCATTTGTTTTACTGATAATGAAGGAGCACATATTTTTTACTTCAGGAGGAGTCTTCAATGAGAAAAACTGTCATCATGTTAACTGTTGAAAGAAAAAAAAGTATTAGACTGCCGTTGTTGATCTGACGAGATTTCAGAGTTTGAATAAGCTTCAGGTATTGAGAAATAAGTTTTAGACTACCCCGAATATTTCAAACGACTGCAGCTCTGAACGAGAAAATAAAGTCATAGACTACGCTTTGTTGTTGAACTAACGTTTCCCGTTAGCGCAATGACTTACTCTGTTGAATTTCGTGTTCCTCAACATGAAGCGGCATCAGAGAAGGCGGATCGTACCTTATCGCGGCCTTTAAACGACAAAATGGTGCCGATAGCCTAGCCCCATAGCCGCAACGAAATAATGAGCCTAATCCGACAGTGCCCGCATGATGTTGGATTTCGCCTCTACCGCAATCGCTTCATTCCCGTCATCGACCGCTTGCATTAAGATCAGTATGGGGATGTATACCGCGATCAGCCGCGCCAGCAGCTTCGTTTCCTCGTCCGCTCCTCCGTACGTTTCGAAAAACACGCCGCGAGCGTAAGGTGGTAAAAAGCTATAAGCAACGCTCAAATCACAAGCCGGATGGCCTACGTTCAGATCGCCCCAATCAATGATGCCGGTTACGATCCCGTTCTCATTCACAAGCATATTTTTGAAATGAAGATCGCCATGTAGCAGTGCATTCACCACCTCAACACGGTCCTTTTGCAGCCTGCTAATATACGCTTCGATCACACCGGACTCCTCCGGCGACAAGTGTTCAGCCACCTTCGATAGAAAGCCCTCCAATTTCACTTTGCGCGATGCTATGTCCGTCAAGTTTCGATGATCTTGCTGAACTCCGCACTTCAGCGCCGCCTGCACCGGAAACTCATGCAATCTCCGTAAAAATTTCGCCAACGTCTCTGCCGATAAAGCCCGGCATTCTTCCGTCAAACCGATTGGGAAATCTCCTGGCACGTAGGCATGGCCAAGAAATGGTGCCGGGTATTCGTCACTTGCTTCGCCATAAAACAACGGTTTCGGATAGGGGATGGTCATATATGCCTCCAGCTTCGGCAGCAGCTTCCTTTCCATGCAAATCGAGCCAACCGCAATCGTTCTTCTTGGAAACCGGAACACGTACTCGTCACCGATGAGAAAAACCGTATTGTCCCAGCCCCAGCCCAATCGCTTTACTTGCTTCGATGACAGCTGAGGGAATTGTCTGCCGATCAGCGTCCGCGCCTGCTCTTCGTTAACCTCCCACTCCGCATCCCATACATTCGTTCCTCCCATGAATTGTCTGCCTCCTCATTCCTTACATTATTTAGATGTTTACATTCCCTGGAAGTTACGCATAACTGTCCGTTAGTTGAACAAAAGCAGCCGATCACATGAATCAGCTGCTTTATTGGTTTTATTTAGTATCGTTTCCCGTTAATTTAATAAATGTTGTTGACTAAGAAGACGGGATTCAAATCAGTGAATTACATTTCCCGCCCAATCCACGAATATGAGACTATCTTTATCCATCAGACCCCATTCAATTATGTTTTTTACCAGACCTGGCGCTATAACATCGTCATCCCACAAAGGCGTCTGTACTCTAACCCATCCTTTACGTCACCATTTTCTAACCCGGCAAACTCTATGCCTATAATTACGATGAAGGGTATTCGTTCTTTTTGGGATTGGTCAACTTCGTAAGAGACGATAAATTTTTTATCATCTGTAACAATAAAAAGTTTAATTCGTCCGTAATCTTCATCATCTTCTTTGTCGTACCAATAATAACTTCTTCCGCCATGAACGATCTTTCTTTTTCCCTTTGTATTTACACCCAAATTTGTCGTCCCCACTTTTCGACTTTAATCCCGCTACACTTGTGCATGCTAATTAATCATTGTTCAGGTTGGGCATTTGGTATCTCAAACTAATAGTGTTGGGCCATATCGTATAATATCAGTACTTCCACCCCTTCTCCAATTGCATTAAATGTGCGAGTTCCCAGCATCATTATAATAATCCACTTTTTGAGTTAATCGCCACGCTATCCTGCCCGTTAGTTTAATGAATTAACGGTTATAAAACCCCGCACTTAGATATTCATCTAATCGGTAATAGGAACATGTTCTTGTCCAATACGGGAATCGGTACAAGTTCTTGTCCTTGGCTCGGGACAAGAATTTGTACCGATAAAACAAAAAAGCCGCCTGTCCCTCGACAGCAACCTATCCCATTGCTATCTCCATAACACTGAGTACTGGTGAGATTGGTGTCGTTACAGCAATCGACCCACATGTCCCACACCATCCCCGTATTCGTGTACTTAAGGATACGAACGGCCAAATGTTAAAAACAGCTTATGAAATTGATTTGTCTATCGTATTATCGATCATGATTACAGCAGTGGATGGCATGGATAGTTTACCTCCTATTTCTGTGGATCCTTATTACTTTGAGAGATAAAAGAAAATGAAGAAGAATAGATGTTTGATAATGATGCAAAATTTGATTTGGTCTAAACCCGTTTTAATAAAAAGTGTCGAGTGCCTCAAGCGAAAATACTTCTTTAGGTCCATCTCGGATCTTGTTTACCCAATTTCAAAATCAATTGCAATCAGCCCTCCATAGGCACAAGCCATCTGATCCAGCAAACCGGACGGTTTGTTCCAATAGTGATTCTCCGCGTATTGACCAATCTTCGCCAGAGTTACGACATCCAGCGTACTCTCGTTGTATAAATGATTCAAAATCGTACAGATCAGCATCTCGAACGATGCCGACGAGCTCAGCCCCGACGCCGAGAATACGTTACTAGAGATGTAGACCTGGAAGCCACCCACCTTATATTCCGAACTCCCCGAATCAAAGCCGTAGTGCCATCGTCTCCCGCCTTCGGTGCCAAATCCGTGAGATCGATTACATATTTCTGGTCATAACCTTCCGAATAAAAGGTAATTACCGAATCTGTCGTTGGCGCAGCCACCGCAATCGTATCCAGCGTAATACTGCCCGCGAGCACCTTACCATGGTTATGATCCATATGGTTGCCCCCGATTTCGCTGCGTCCAGCCGCGCTGAATAACTTGCTGCCCTCTTGTACGCCAAAATACATGATTGTGAAGACATCAACTTAAAAAACGCTTACAAACTTTCAATTCTACCCTACCTTTTCGGACGAAGCTGAGATAATGGAAAAGTAAACGGGCATGAAGTAATCCCGCTATCGTTCATCATTCACATAGAAAATTAAATGCTGCATATCCATAAGAGGATTATTAATGACTACACAACCATTGGCACTGATCCAATCCACTTCGGGCTAAGCGACGGGCTTAACGTCACTCCAATGTAAATTGATTAATTCAGAAAAGGTGCAATGCTCTCCTCCAACGAAGTTATTGGTTTGCCCATCAATTGCTCAAGGTCCTTAGACGTAGATCCGGTATCAATACTGCTTAAAAAAGGATAGATCCAATGCTGTACCGACACATCCTCGATGTGCATGACAGGTTTATCCGCCAATGCTGTGAGCACCTCAGCCAGATCAGCAAAGTTCCAAGTCTTTGGCGCGGCCAACTCATATATCCTCTGCTCATGCCCTTTCTCTGCAAGCACGTTCGCAATGGCTCGTGCAAGATCACTGCGTGTAACCGCATTAAACCGCCAATCTCCGGCTGAAGTTGTTAGCACGCCACTTTGTATCGCCTCCTGTAGTCCAAGGACATTCACAAAATCAATATACAGCCCATTGCGCAAAATCGTATACTTCATCCCCGAATCAAATATGACCTGCTCGGTAAGTCTATGCACGCTACTCGAACCTTTAAGACTCGTCTGTGGGAAAGCAAAACTGGTATAAAGGATATGTTCAACTCCAGCGTTCTTCGCCGCATTGATTACACTTGTATGTTGAGTTAGCCGGACTGTATCATCGGTATGTGAGCTGGAAATCAGCAGCAATTTATTCACACCGGCAAAGGCTTTCTGTAGCGTTTCCGGCCTATCATAGTCAATACAGCGAACCTCCCCACCCTGATCCTTTAAAGCTTTTAAGGTTGCGGACATCCCCCCATTACGGACACCTGCGATAATTTCTGTAGCGGGGACCCGGACTAGCAGATTTGCAATAATCAGATTGCCTAGTTGTCCTGTGGCTCCTGTGATCATGATCGTCATCCTGCTTTTCCCTCCTGTAAATGAATTGCATCAAGTAGTTAAGTTATTAACTAAATGAACAGAGTGATTCACTGGACTACAACACATTCCTCGCTGAACCAATCCCATCCCTTTCCAAACATATCCTGCCTCAGAATCGACTGGTCTTAGATTCGTTTTAAAGTGTATTAAGGATCAAGACCTGTTCAGCTTCTGTAACAGAACAATCAACTGATGCTGCTCCTGTTCATCCAACTTGCCCATTTGTAAAGCCACAGTTTCACGGTTACCCGGTAGATGCTCCCTCAATAATGTCCGTCCTGCATCGGTAATGGAAATCACCGTCTTGCGACCATCTCGGGCATGTTCAGCCCTCGCAATGTATCCATCACGCTCCAGCGGAGTCAGCAGCAAGCTAATGTTGGCCTTGGTGACACCGATTTTTTCGGCAAGGACTGAAGGCAGCATCGTTCCACCATCTTTTGCAATCTCTACAAGTATGCGAATTCTTGCTCCATTCAGCCCTTGGGATTGCCAGTATTTCTCCGACACGGCCACCAGATTGGCAGTCGCCTCAACCATCGTAAAAAAAGCTTCATTGGGCAGCGGCAGACTAAGCAAATATTCTTGCAGCGTATCTTGTTTAGGATCAATTGGCAGTAAGTTCTCTTCTTGCAGATTATCCATGTGTTCTGTCATCTCCATTTAGTTAATAGCTTAACTATATGGGCAAAGATAACTTACCCCATAGAAAATGTCAAATCATTTCTTTTCTATGAAAATCAAAACGCTCGCATGCTGGACTTCGTCGATTAAAGGTAGCCGTTTTATTCCTTTATTATGATATTCCTATTTTTACGAATATAAAGTTTAGAAGTTTCAGATCTCTACAAAATAAAATATGTACAAGAAAAGAATGAATAATCAAGAAATTAACAGAGCTTTAATCAAAGAACCTCAAGAGCATTTAACTAATTAACCACTATAAGCACTTCTACTGTTGTATCAGTTATTAATGTAACTAACCTGCCCGTTAGTTTAACAAAAGCAGCTGATCACTTTGACCTGCTGCTTTCTTTGTTTTATTACGCTATCGTTTCCCGTTAGTTTAATGCACCATCGTCATTCACAGAATCATTCACAATCAATTTGGTAATTGTTTTTCTCCTTCTTTTACCTGCTTCTCCTATCCAAATCGCACACAATAGCAAGACAGCGCCAATAAGTTGTTGAAAAGTCATCTTCTCACCAATAATCAAGATTGAAATAAAAAGAGAGGTTAAGGGATCAACGTAACTCAATACAGCGATGCTCTGGCCATTAAGTCCCTTCATTCCTGCGAAGAAAAGATAAAAACCAATACCACCATGAAAGATACCTAAAACAAGCATCAATATTACTGTGGTGCTGTCAACCGAATAAACAGTGCTACCCTCTGTAATCAATACAAATGGAATTAACATAATAACGGATAGTCCCAGCTGCAAGAGCGTATTTGCTAATCCATCTAGACCACGAATAAACTTGTTAATCAGAGTCAATCCGGTATAGAAACCGGCAGCCACTAATCCATAACCGATACCGATGAGATGATGTCCATTAGTCTGCATCCTACCATTATGCAAAATGAGGAAAAGCCCGAGCAGAGCAACGATAATACATACTGCCTTTTTGTAAGACATCTTTTCTTTTAACACCAGAGGGGAGAGTGTTACAACTAAAACAGGTGCAAAATAGTAACTTAATGCCGCATTAGCAATGGTAGTCTCCTTATATGCTTGGAAAAGAAAAATCCAGTTTCCACTGAGGGCCATACTTGCAAAGATTAAAGCAACAGCATTTTTTTTCACTTGTTGCCACGGCATTTTTTGCTTTGAAGAAACGAAAATGATTAAAAGGAACAGGGCACCAACTAAGCTTAAAAATAGTGCAATCTTACTTGAAGACAAATCTATATATTTTGCGAACACGCCAACTGCACCAAAGATAATCATCGATATAAGGAAATAAATTGTTTCTTTCATTTTTTGTATCGCTTCACTTTCTTAAATTTGTATCACTTTTGGTAAATGGTCAGTGTAAGGTAAGAATTTATGGATTACATCCGATGTTCTAATTTTCATATAGCCTGTCGTTGTCCCGTCGCTACATCCATACCATTCTTGGGCCACTATGTCTTCGTCAAGTACAACTTGAACAACTTGATCTTTATCCAATAAGACACCAAAAATAGTTGCAGCACCTACTTTCACACCTATCAAATGTTCCAATTGATCAGCCGAAGCAAATGACACACGAGAAATACCAAGTTGATTGCTAAAGTCTTTAGCTTTAAATTGCTTACCAGCTGTAGTAATAAGTAAATAGAATTGGGTTTGTTGTCTATTACAAAGAAAAAGTGTCTTCACCATATTTACATTTAGTTTTTCATTAATTTCAATACAGTCCTCCATAGAGATTGCTTCATCTGTATTTACGCGCTCAAAAGATATTTGTAGATTTTCTAATGTTTCATAAGTTTTTTCTTGTAGTTGTGTCAGGTACTTCTCCGGCGTTGAGGTTAAAATATCACTTATAAAAAACATGTATAAGATCCTTTCATACTGTAGATTTTTTATATTTGTGTTTGTTTGAATAAAAGTGTATCATCGTTTTCACTATTACAAAAGCGACTGTTTATCATGTTTATCATGACAAAACCAGATACAGAGAGGAGAACAAAGGATATGGATAAGAATATTCAGAAATATTTAGCCTTAATTAAAACTGTTGAATACGGAAGCTTTACCAAAGCAGCCGAAATGTTGAATTATTCACAGTCGGGTATCAGCCGGATGATCAACGATTTAGAATCAGAATGGAAAATATCCCTTCTAGAACGCGATCGCTCTGGCGTACGTCTGACTTCCGAGGGTCTTAAAGTACTTCCTTATGCGAAGAGTGTATGCAATGAATATGAGAAACTACAATCCCAAATTGACGAACTACATGGACTCCAATCTGGGATTATACGGATTGGAACATTTTCAAGCGTGGCTACGCATTGGCTTCCCAATATAATCAAAGCATTTCAAAAAGAATATCCGAACATTGACTATGAACTTTTACTGGGTGATTATACGGAGATTGAAAGCTGGATTTCGGAAGGTCGTGTGGATTGTGGCTTTCTAAGGCTCCCCACACAAACCAAACTTGACACGACATTTTTAGAGGAAGACAAGTTGCTTGTGATCATACCGGAAAACCACTCCATGGCGAGCTGTGATCGTTTTCCTGTCAAAGCATTAGGTGAAGATCCGTTTATGCTCTTAGAGAAGGGTGCAAAAGCTGAAATTTCAGAAATTTTTGAGCGATGTAATATTACACCAAAAGTTCATTTTACGACATGGGACGATTATGCCATCATGTCGATGGTGGAAAGTGGGTTAGGGATCAGTATTCTTCCTGAACTTATTTTAAAACGTACCCCCTATCGAATTGTTGTAAAAGAACTTGAATTCCCAGCCTACCGTAAAATTGGCCTAGCAATGAAAGATAAAAACTCTACCTCTCTTGCTCTCAAACGGTTTTTAAATTATCTACAATATAGAAATATTACTGAAAACTCATAATTACTTAGATTTTTTGAGTAGAAAAGAAGGATTTTTTATAAAGCAACATTAATCTAACCAGCCCGTTAGCTTAATGAATTAAAAATAACGATTAGACATACGCCTAATCGGCAATCGGACTATGTTCTTATCCATTCCGGCAATCGGTACAAGTTCTTGTCCTTGGTTCGGGACAAGAACTTGTACCGATAAAATAAAAAAGCCGATAAAATAGCGACTTCAATGGGACCATGTTCTTGTCTTTCGACATTTTTCAACATACCGGGACAAAGATGTGGCCACTACATTATCTATTATAGTGGCCACAATTCTATTTGAACTTAGGGTTTAGTGCTGCTACCTCTGAGCATCAGCTCAACTGCTTGTGGTGTATAAGAACTCATTTCTTTAATGTTGAGTCGAATATTTTCATTTTGATATAGGCAATCGTATTGGTTAATCAGCGACTCATTTTAACGTGATGGTACTCGACATAAGTTTTCTACTCATTAATACGACACTTGAGAGCAATAATCAGAAACGCCCGATCTCTCATTTAATGACTTCTTTCCATGGAGGAACAATTATTTCTTCACATCCCTTCCCTGCTATATCAAACCATGCACTGAAGAGGTTTCACTATATTGAGTGACTAATTTTTCAAGAACCCACAATATAATTCTTCTATCAATACTATTGTGCATCTTTATTTGATAATTTATAAGTTGTGTTGTAAAGTGCTCTAAATGCTCTTCAATTAATAAAGGAGCTGTAGTAGAAATCAATTCATTACTGAAAGGATTAAATCCATAAAAATTCTCTTCCATCAATAATGATTTTCTCCAAAAAACATAGGCATATGCATAGGGGCAAATTGCTGGGAAATCAGACATGCATCCTCTTTTCTTAGCTCCATTAATTGAGTGATGCAGTCCTGATGGTTCCCAAGGAATTCTTGGAATAGAATAATCTTTCTTCTACTATTTGAAACGCATTTGAGCAAATTTTTTGCTGTTCTTTTCGAAACAAGTTTGAATAAAAATAATCTTGCTGAATAGATTCTATTGGATCAAAATATTTAATTTCTTCTGGCTCATTTTGAAGTAACAATTTTAAATTACAATGCTGTTCATGAACAATCCATTTCGTTTAGTTGAAGCCAGCTGAGAATGGACTGATTTATTTGAGGGGGCTCCTTCCAATCGTTCCAATTTGAAAAACGAAGGGTAGCAAGGCTATATCCACACTTACATTGAAAAGCATTTTCCAGTTGTTTGTTAGACAATTAGAAGGGTATTGTCTGCAAACAATTTGGGCAGGTATCAATAAGTTTATCTTCATGAAATGCACATGTACCGAAGAGCTTAAACTGATGTAACCAAGAATGGAACCAAGCTCTTGGCAAAAGCGTCAACAACCGAACGGTCAAGGAAAATATGGAGCGCACAGTTAGAAAAAGCGGTTTAGGATCTGTTCGATCTCATTTGGCTCTGTGATCTCAGGACCGAAAGCAGCTTTAGGTTGTTTATTGTTATTCCAAGGCTCCAACGTACAAGCATCATGAACATTTGCTATTTTCCAGGTCAGTGCATTGGCAAAAGTTGTACCTGTGTTCTGTCCATGAATATGATTAATCCATATTGGTTCGTTGATATGAATGAATTCCCTGGGAACCTTAAATGCATCGCGCCAGGTATAACGGGCCGCTTGTCCTCTCAAATACTCATCCACTTTGATAATAGTTACACCGTAGCTGGGAAGCCAGAAAAAAAATTTTCCCAGCCGCTTTTGTACCGAGTCGTAGATGTAACCGTATTGCGGTATTAAGGCAACCGTATCTTTGTGAGGTTTATAGGCGTGCAGCTTTTTGATAAAATCTTGGTGATACATATCGTCACTGGACAGATACACACGGTACAAATACTTGAACTTTTCAATATCTCGGATAATATGAGACTGGTAATCTTTAGGTGTTACAAAACAGATATTGGAAGGCAGGGAAGGATACTTTTTTAGTATCTCATTTATAAGCTTCTCTGACTTCGGATCATACAGCACATAGCAGGTAAAATCCTGAGAAGATTGAAGGAGTAGGCTTTTGAGTGCATATTTCATGAATAAATCTATTCTATATTCTATCCATCGCATAGTCAGTCGATCCGCTGTCGCTCCCCAGTTATTAAAGAGCATTTCTACAATGAGTTTTTTTTCCTTAGACACGCGCATAGCCCTCCTTTGATGTTCAGGAATGATCTAGGATGTGGAGAGCGGATATTTCCGCTCTCTTTGAATTCAATCAAGCACACCTTTGGTCAGACCATGAATTCCCGTAATACCTGTTCAATCTCGCTTCCATTCAGCCGATCTTTAAGTGGAACCTTTTTTACCGAGGTATTACTGGAATGAACGACATTGATATAATTGCGTGGAGCCAGCAACTCATGTGGCAGATCGATGACATTCCCATGAGTGCCTCTGCCCGGTAACTTGATGCGGTATCCTGAGGCGTATTGCTCCGTTTTATACAGATACACATAGAACTGCGGTGAACGATGGAACGTCGGTGCCATCTCATTATTGACGCTGTCCCACAGATATCCGTTCTGGTTGATTAGTGCTATCGTCTCTGGCTTTGGCTGCACGCTATAAAGCTGCTGGACAAACGTTCTGTGGTACAGGTCATCCGAATCTAGTCTGGCAATATAGATATCTTCATGTCCTTCAGCAAAGGAGAGTATGGCGCGAACACTCTCGATATGCGTACCGAAACGGATATTGGCCGGCAATGGTTCCTGCTCTGCCAAAATTTCCTGCATCAACTCTCCTGATTCCTTCGAGAGCTTTACTACGGTCAGGAAATCCTGATTCGTCTGTGCCTTGAGACAGTTCAGCGTATATCTGCGAAAAATGTCCATTCTCCGCTCCAACCATTCCCTCGTCAGACGCTGCGGGTCAAAACCGTAGTTGTTGAAGTTAATCTCAATCACGACTTTTCTTTTCATATTTCCGCCTCCTCTTAAAATCTTGCAACCCTTCCTGTCTAAACGAACTTACTGTCTTCATCCAATTCTGCCACTCTATAAGTTATGAAAAACTAAACAAGACGTAACGGACACTTGAACTGATCTTGATGAAGGTATGGGGTAAATACCCCACAAGTTTAGACCGAGTGTAAAAAATTGCATGAAAGCTTCCAATTTTACAGCACTAAAATCGAAATGGGTCACCATATGCACCTACTTCAATCGGCTCTCTCTTTCTGTACATGTTAGGAAGATTCTCATATCCAATGTAATTAAATCACAGTACATGAAAAACTTTTGCATAAGCTCCTACTGTTTGGTGCAATGTAGTGATACAGAGATTATAAAGATCTTATTACAACCATGGAGGGATCGTTTTGACTAAGAGCAAACAGCAACAAGAGGCGCATGGAATCGGACAGATCGAACATCAGCTGAATCATCAGATGGAGGCGGCTGCAGAAATTCAAGGACAATCGAAACTCGACCAAGAAATTAAAAAAGCCACGCACCGTCATCTTGATCAATCGAACAAGCTTTCAGAATAAGGAGAATTCTCATGAACAAACAAAGAGCGATTGAAATTTCGGAATCGGCCATTATGAAAAATGTAACTTACCAGGATGCCCCTATCGTAATCCAGCATGTGAATGAGGATGAAACGGCTCGAATCTATCCGATCGGAAACTCGGAGCAGGAAATGACCGTTCCTTTGTCCAGTCTGACTGAGTATCCTTAGAATGCGACGGATTAGGAACGCAATCACCTTTCAACACACCCTTAAAACTTATTGGTGTACAATAAAACCGGAGCGTTTAAGCTCCGGTTTACAAAACATCAGATAAATTTATTTCATAATTAAAATGAATGTGAAGGCATCGATTTTTATATTGTGCTATTCATAGTCTATTTTAAGAAGAACATACTCTTTCTTTGCGTTTAACTTTGTAGGAACCTACACTGGAAGAGAAAAGGACGCCCCATGATTGCTTGCCGATTTTGCCTTCCGATGTGCCAGAATCACCCAGCTTATTTCGTGTCTTAAACTGCGGGACAGCATACAGCCGTGTTCGGCCCGAATTTCCCTTCTGCAACAAGCGCTTTTCCCTCATCCCCTGTGTAGCCTAATTCGCTTTCTCACTCCATTACTGTTCGTCTTGTCGGTACTGACTGCCATTTAAATTTAGTGAGAGTTGAGTTTATTGGAGGGCATCTGCTTGAATTGGTTATATATCGTCATGTTCGCTTCCCTATGGCTGCTAGGCATCATGATGATGTCACAACATTTCCGCAAAAACATCTGGATATGTCTTTCTTTGGCTATGCGGTGGCATGGCAAGTTTTACCTTTTCCATCCATTTAACGATCGTTCCTTATCTGCTTAGCAAGAATTTGCTGAACCCACTCTCAAGCAGCCTTCTTTATACAGCCAGCATTGCGGCCATAACCGTTTATTTTTACTTGTTTGCTTATGTTTTTTGCATAAGCGGGATATGGTTCGGTGTTATCCGCAAGAGAAAAAACGCAGTTCTGATCAGTATTGCTTTAACCATACCCGCAGCTTGTCTGCTCGGCGACCATCTGCTGAACGGACTTCTGGACAGCTTTGTAATCAGCCGCTTTCGCTGGTGGGACGGCTTCTACTTTATTCTGGGCTGCTGCCTGTATTTCGCCTCCTACCTATTAGAAAAGGACCCCGAAGCAAGACGGTCAAAGCGGCGAGCAGCCTTCTTGTTCTCAGCAGCTATCCTTTGAGCTTTCTCAACGGACTTCCTTGGCTTTAAAACACTTCGTTTGGAACGATGGCAATTTCAACTGGAAAGTAATAACGCGTGGAAGAACAATGTGTTCGTTGTGCTTGGTCTAGTCTTGGGCATATTATATTTCACGCTTAGATACGGGTTCCTCGGCATTAAATTGCGAATCGAACGTGAACGGCTGAATTCCTCGATGCGCGCTCTGACACTGGGGGTACCGATCCTCAATCATTCCATTAAAGCGGATGTCCTCAGCTTGGGATAAGAACTTGTACCGATAAAAAAAAGCCGCTAAAATAGCGACTTTGATTGGAACAATGTTCTTGTACCCCATTGACGATTGACGTTGTTCTTCCCTTCATTTTATCCGGGTAACGCCAAACCTCCTCTTGGTGCAGATTCTTTTGTATTTCTACTCGCTTTGCACAGTGAATTTATATTAACTTTAAGCTTTGCGAAGCATTTGTCTCTCGCTTAGGTGTGAAAGCATATCCTTCGTCATGGCCTTTAAGTCGTAGCGGGCATGAAATCCCCATTCTGTTTTTGCTGCCGTCGCATCAATGGAATGCGGCCAGCTATCGGCTATCGCCTGTCTCTTCGGATCAACGTCATAATCTAGGATAAAGCTGGGAAACTCCTCCCGAATTGCTGCAGCGATCGCCTCCGGATCCACGCTCATTGCGGTGACATTAAATGAGTTTCGGTGTATCAACCGGGAAGAATCCGCTTCCATTAAATCGATGATAGCGTTTAGGGCATCCGGCATATACATCATGTCCATGTTTGAGTCTTTGGCGATATAAGATGTATACCGGCCAACCGTCACGGCTGCGTAATAAATTTCCACCGCATAATCCGTCGTTCCTCCGCCGGGAGGCGTCATATAAGATATCAATCCTGGGAATCGCAACCCCCTAGTATCCAGGCCGTACTTGTGGAAATAATAATCACAAAGCAGTTCGCCGGACACTTTGTTCACGCCATACATCGTATTAGGCCTCTGGATCGTATCCTGCGGGGTATTGTATTTCGGAGTCGTAGGGCCAAAAGATCCAATGGAGCTTGGAGTGAACAATTGGCAGCCGAGCTCTCTGGATATTTCAAGTGCATTCATCAATCCGCCCATATTCAAATTCCAGGCAAGAAGGGGTTTCTCCTCTGCGGTAGCCGACAGTAGCGCAGCCAAATGGATGATGGTATCCACTTCGTACCGCTTGGCGATTTCGAACATTGCCTTATCATTCGTCACGTCCAGCAGCTCGAATGGTCCTGATCGGGTAATTTCGTGGGCTGATGACCTGAGATCCGTAGCAACGACGTGATCCGCACCATAAATCTCACGTAATTTAACAACTAACTCAGAACCGATTTGGCCCAGTGCTCCGGTCACCAAGATCTTGTTCATAAGACATTCCTCCCGAAATATACTCCCGCGAATGCAGCTAAATCAGCTTCATTTCCTTGCCAACTTTCTCATAAACAGAGATCACCTGGCCCAGCATCTCCTTGGTATGGGCAGCTGTCGGCATGTTGCGTATTCTTCCAGTTCCTTTCGGGACCGTAGGAAACAGGATTGCCTTGGCATAAACGCCTTCTTCATAGAGCCGTTTGCTGAACTGTTGGGTGGTTACTTCATCGCCAATGATACAAGGTGTGATCGGAGTTTCACTTTGGCCTACATCATATCCAAGCCGGCTCAAGCCATCTTTCAAATGATTGCAATTCTCCCACAGCTTATCGATCAACTCTTTGTCATTCATCAAAATGTCGATAGAAGCGCTACAAGAAGCGATTGCAGCCGGAGGTAGCGATGTCGAGAACAGAAACGGACGGCTTCTCAGCTTCAACCATTCGATCAGTTGTTTTTTACCCGCCACATAACCGCCGACAACGCCGATCGCCTTGGAAAGAGTACCAATTTGAAAGTCAATGCGGTCGGACAATTCAAAATGTTTCACGGTTCCCGCACCTGCTCCGAGAACGCCCGAACCGTGGGCATCATCCACATAAGTAATCAGATCGAATTCTTCTGCTATTTTCACGATTTCGGGCAGCTTTGCTATATCACCATCCATGGAGAAAACCCCGTCGGTGATGACCATAATTTTATGGTACTGACCGGATTCCTTGGCCTCTTTCGCCTGCTGTCTTAAATCATTCATATCCGAATGCTTAAAGCGAATCACCTTGGCTCTCGACAGGCGGCAGCCATCAATAATTGAAGCGTGGTTCAGCTCATCGGATAAAATCGCATCATGCTGGTCCATTACCGCGGATATAGCAGCCATATTACAGTTAAATCCCGATTGATACACGATAACGGCTTCCGTTTTTTTGAAACGAGCCAGTTTTTCTTCAAGCTCAATATGAAGATCCATCGTACCATTAATTGTTCTCACAGCCCCTGCCCCTGCCCCGTATGTCTGCGCCGCCTTAACTGAAGCATCAATCAGGCGGTAATCTGTTGCCAAGCCCAAATAGTTATTAGAAGACAAATTGATTAGGGACTTTCCGTCAATACGAATAACAGGACCATTTGCACCCTGCAGTGTATCGATGAAGTTATATAGACCTTTATTCTTTAGATCTTCGATGTTCGAACTTAAAAATTGGTCCAATGCTTGACTTGACATTCGATTCCCTCCTCGATATACGTTTGTCCTCATACAGGAGACATGTTATTCTTCGAAAAACCTTGTTATAAAGGGGGTTAGACTAATTTCAATGTAGCATCTTTTTTTATTCTTTGTACACATGTGGAGGACAAAAACCAAAAAAAAATACGCAAATATACATAGTGATTATTCCCCCATCCCCGGAAGCAATCGCTATTAAATTTTTGTTTATAACTTTTGCTGCTCGGTAACTTCTTGTGCAGCCATTATTTCTTTTGTTTATTCCTTTAAATCAATCGATTCCCCCCCAGTCTAAACGGGATTCTTCCGTGGCCAACGCAATGAGATGAGTCCGTACGGGAGCGCTTGCCGAAGTTAGGCTCGCCTCACCACTTAGATATCCATATAACCGGAAAAAGGACTATGTTCTTGTCAATTCCGGCAATCGGTACAAGTTCTTGTCCTTAGCTAAGGACAAGAACTTGTACCGATAAAATAAAAAAGCCGCTAAAATAGCGACTTCAATGGGACCATGTTCTTGTCCCTCGACAATTGTTTCTCCTGCTTTTCAATTTTCAGTAAAATTCCTTTAAGCTTTCCGGATTTATCGCCAAATGAGTTTTTAAACCGAGTTTCTCCCGGGGTTCGTTTAAACAACACAAAAAAAACCGTCGATCTTTTCAGATTAACGGTTTCAAAAACCAATTTTTTTACATATGTCTCGACTGTTTTTTGGAGCATCTTATGCTTATCGCTTGGAATAGATAATCCAAATTGCTAAGATTAATATAAGTTTTTTGAAATTTTTTGTGCCATGCACTCAATTCTAGGGATCATCAAGTTGTCATCCATCATTTTAATTTTATCAGGTTTAAACAACTGAAATTTCTTAAGATTGTAATAGTCAAATAGCACCTGATACACAGTCAAATGGTTCTCCATCAGGTACTTTACATCTAAAACGTTACTTAAAATCTCATCTTGCATAATGATAAGCCTCCCATCAATCTTATTAAAAAAACCCTCTTTTATTCCTTCATCATAAAAAGCCAATTCCTGATATTCTCGTTGCTTCATGGCTTCTTTTAGTCGCTCATAGTTCTCAGGATAACTATTTTCAAGTTCCCTTAAGAAAATGTCTGTGATGTACTCTTTTAATAAGATTGTTTGTTCAAATGTTTGCTGAAATCGCTGAACAAATACTTGATCAGCATCAGAATCTTCAATAATTTCGTGGATGTATTCGACAAATGTACTCACAATAAACGAAATAATATCTTCTTTGGTAGAGAAATATTTATATAAAGTCGCCCTGCTTATATCCATAATCTTTGAGATTTCATCCATTTTCAAACCTTGAAACCCATTTTTTCTAACGTGAAATAACAATCTATTAGTAAGCTTTTGCCTCATCTGATGTTGTTTTTCAATCTGCCGATCCATCTAACTGCCCCCTTATAAATTATATTATATCTCATAATCATCATTTTAAACAAACTATACTAAATAGACATTTTATATACTTTTTGTTTACTTTATTCAACTCCCATGCTATTATGTTTTTTGTTCCTATGAATAACAGTGATGAAAATTCATATTGAACGAGCTAAGATTGGATACCTTTTTATCTAGGCTTTAAACACTAGGTGATAGTATGATTTAAGGAGGAACAAAAATGCAAACCCGAAGTCTTGGTCAACAAGGTTTAAAAGTCTCTTCTATTGGTTTGGGTACGATGGGGATGACAATGGCATACGGTCCTTCAAATGAAGATGAAGCAATAACAACTATTCGTCGAGCTTATGAGCTTGGAGTTAACTTTTTTGATACGGCAGAATTATATGGATATGGCAATGGTCACAATGAACAGTTGCTGGGTAAAGCTGTAAAGGATTTTCGTGACAAGGTAGTACTGGCTACCAAGTTTGGCTTTGATATGACAGCCGAGCAGATTGGAACACGTTTTAACAGCCGGCCAGAAAATATTCGTAAGGTAGCTGAGAACAGTCTTCGCTATCTGCAGACTGATTACATTGATGTGTTCTATCAGCATATCCCAGATCCCGATGTTCCTATCGAAGAAGTAGCAGGGGTCGTCGGAGACCTTATCAAAGAAGGCAAAGTTAAATATTTCGGTTTGAGCAACACCGGTTCAAACACAATTCGTAAAGCTCACGCGGTTACCCCGGTCTCTATGCTTCAGACTGAATACTCGATATTCGAACGGGAGATTGAGGACAACAATATACGAAAAACATTGAATGAACTCGGTATAGGTTTAGTGCCTTACGCTCCTTTAGGCAGAGGGTTCCTGACAGGTGCTGTTAAACCAGCCCAAGAGTACGCGGAAGGTGATATGCGCCGTTACGATGAGCGCTGGCAAGGCGAAAATTATATCTACAATTTACGAGCAACGGAACAACTTAATGAACTGGCTTCTAACAAAGGTATTTCTGTAGCCGAATTGGCACTAGCTTGGCTTCTCGCCCAGGGAGAAGATATCGTTCCGATCCCGGGTACACGAAGTGCTAAGCGGGTTCAGCAAAACGTTGCTGCTGCTAACGTTAAACTTACAGAAGCTGATCTTCAACGTATTAAAGAGATCCTTCCACACGGATCAGCCGGTAGCCGGTATCCAGCCGGAATGATGGAGAATTTCACGAGAGATTCATAATTTTTATAGAAAATTAAAAAGATGAATAAAAAAACAGCTAACTAAGGACATAGTCATAGTTAGCTGTTTTTTATAAACACACTTAAAACTCCGTATCATCCTGTTCGAAAAATCCTATATGCTTAAGTGTGTTACAATGATTTTTCACATATGCTTCAACTGAGTATCATTTTTCCTCATTAGGTTTACTGCCTCTGAGCATCAGCGCAACTGCTTGTGGGTGAATTAACGGCAAAATAACGATTAGACATACGCCTAATCGGCAATCGGACTATGTTCTTGTCTCGTACGGCAATCGGTACAAGTTTTGTCCTATAAGTGCGCTGTTTCTACTTTATGGGGTGGTCTCGCGGTAAGCTGGCAATGAATGATGGTATCCGAAAACTTCCTTATGTATTTTTGGTTCGGGCAGTAATTTCAGCATCACTTTATGTGACAGCAACGCAACTACATCGCAGGACTTCTTACAGTAGTTAAGATCAGCTTGAGCATATTTATTATGTAACTGCTTGGAGATTTTCAGCCGCTTCAGGAGCCTTTATAGATTAATGAACTAACGTTTCCCGTTAGCTTAGTCCACAATAGCTAAAGGTGTTTGGTACAGTTATATAATTGGCATGCCCACTTGTTGTTAGTGTGTGTAAGAATGGTTATAGAAGTATTATCTATGTACGTTTTTTGGAAATGTTGCGGCAAAAGATGTTGTAATGACAGCCCAATCAATGCTCCATGACTTATAACTAATATTCTTTTATCAACATATTCTTTAATCAGTTTTTCGAGAAAAGTTAGACCTCGCTTTGCGACCATTTGGAAATCTTCCATACCAAGATTTTGCTCACGCCAATTTGCTCCCCAACGAGTGAAACGCTCTTCCTCGGTGGTGCCCTCAATTAGCCCGCAATTAATCTCTCTAATACGTTCATCAGTGAATACGGGTACTCCTAAACATTGCTGAATGATTTCGGCAGTTTGCCTAGCTCTCGTTAGATTACTGGAGAATATAACATCCCATTCTTCGTTTGAAAGTCTTTTTGCCAGTGCAGCTGCTTGCTCTATTCCTTCTTCGTTTAACGGTATATCAGATATTCCTTGAGCCTTGCTAAGATTATTCCATTCAGTAACCCCATGTCTAATAAGACCTATTGTGGTCGCCATACCTGCCCCCTTAATGACTACAATTTCCCCCATCATTGCCCAATCAAATAGTACCACATATTGGAACTATACTGCCCGTTAGTTGAACAAAAGCAGCTAATCACAATGATCAGCTGCTTTCTTGTTGTTAATGAGCTAACGTTTCTTCGTTAACTTAACGATTAAAAACTTATAATCCTCGAAGAATCCCCTACGGTTTCCAGTGTTGAAGCACTGTAACATGACCTCTTTTTTCACTGTCCACTATGAGGGGAAAATACCAATCGTAAAACAGCCCGACTCAATTTAATCAAAAAAGCGAAACCAGCGTATTTATTTCATTATCGATCGATAAGATGTTTCCCCAGATCTTATCATTAAATACTCCGTCTTCACTGATTAATTGACTCTGCTGCAATGATAGATCTTTATAGAGAGTAGATAGCTTTTTCAAAAGATCCATCTGTTGTGTTGAGAGTTTATTTTCTTTGAATGTTTCGTAAGTATAGTCACTCGTGTTGGGGCCGTTGAGCAGATGTTGATACTTGTTATCAAGAGCAACATGCAAGGCATCGGATTCATAACCGTAAAGTGTAAGCAGGGAACGTATAAATTCGATTTCAACCTTATTATTTTCCACCCCGTAGGTCAACGTATCGCTTATCCGCAATTGAGTTTGCCATATTACTCCGTTTAATAAATATAAATTATGTGGATTATCGTTTTGTTTTTCCTGGAACTTTTCTTGAACTACGTATACTACACCACAAATAATGATCAAAAGGCCTAAGATATAAATGATCTTTCTTTTCAAGTGAACACCCCGTTAAAATTTTGGTTAAATATAATGAATTGCCTCCAATAAGTGATAGTAACTAAAATTCATGACTATAATATGTCATAATTTTTGGCATTACAAAGAAAGCTAGTGATATTCCAATATTACATAGGAATACTGCCTTAGCTTTAATAAACATTTTATTCGTCCCATCTGTTTGCTCCTCAAAGAAGAAGTATGCCGCAGTACCTCCATCTAAGTCTGCGGAAGAGAGCACTCCTGCAGTTTTACTTGGAAGATCGGCTTTCTTAGCAATAGCGCCGTTCCCTGTTGTACTCCTTATTTTGCGTTCAGCATACGCTTTCCAACTACTCATGACATTCGAATCTATTGTCGCTGTAGTTACCCCTAATGTAGCGTTTTGATAAGCAGCCCAAGTGGTAGCCAGTAGGTTATAGGCTTTTTTCAAATATCCCTTTAAGATTGGAATTTGTATGGCTTTAACTGGTGTGCTATCAAGGGGATAACTTAGATCTTTTCGATAATTGATTAGTAATGATGAGTTACCTGCACCAACAACGAACATGTCTAAGTAAGCCGTCATCACTTCTGTTCCATACATATTATCCTCTGTGGCTTTAAGATACTCTTCTAGAGCGGGTGGTAACTCCATGCCTTGTTTCGATCATAGAAGAGCCATTTTCCGCTTGGGGTCTCTCTCTAGTGTATATATTGACGCCCAGAGTAGCATATTTTGCTGCCGGAAAACTACTTGGTGTGCCTGTAGCTGTTCCAGTTTTACCTATCGCTTGAATTCTTTTGCACTCTCCAATATGTAAATTTAGCTTATTAAACTTATCACATATAAGTGTATGTTTTAATGTCCAATTAATGGTAAAAAAATAGGTACTCCACTTGGAAGTTAGGCTCTCGTTTGATTTATCATTAGACCTGAGCATTGGATAAAACAAAAAGATTCCGTTCTTTAAGAGGAAGTCGTCAAAGTTATACCCTTTAGCTTATAAAAGAAAATATCTCGTCCTACTTGTTAGACAGTTCACCCCATTGAACTTCATCGCGCGCGATAAATCTGCTCCACTAGCACTAGCCGTATGAGCCTTTATAGGAGGTAGAATTGAACAGACACTATATTTTAATTCATCATTTCTATTTGGCATTCATATAAGAAACTCTGGTGTTAAATATTTCCAAATGCCAGACTAACCTACCCGTTAGCCATCCATGCCCCTCTCGGGGCACCACAGCGTAATGAAAATTCTGATGCGGCGTTTTATGCTATTCTTACGGCAGGTGAGGAAGGTCGTTAAGCTATGGTGTCTCGAACCCATCCGTTAGCCTGACTACAACGGCCATGGTGCACCACGGTATGTCGCTCCTTTTTGGAAGCACTGGGGGTGTTCGTGGGCTGGCCTAGTTCCTTGGCAGAATGAAAGTGCCGGAAAACGAGAATCCTCGAAACGCGCAAAGGCAACAAATATCTCTGAGCGGCACTAATTGAAGTCGCCCACTCCATCATGGCCATAGTTTACCACCTTCTCACACGGCGAGAAGATTACTAAGATTTAGGCAGTGACTACTTTGAGCAGCGACAGCAAGAAGCGATCGTAAGACAAGCCGTACGAAGGCTCGAGTATCTTGGTTTTCAGGTTGCGTTATCTGCGTCCGAGGACTCTTTAACGTTCTAACTTCTCATACATCCTGAGAAGCACAGTTTTTAAAAACCACTAAAGCTGGGCTTAGTTTCATGCTGCCATTTCTGGATTTCTGCTAAGAGTAATTTCGGGATAGATTCACTTTTTTCGCATAATTCTATGACGACAAGACGGCTGCCAAGTAAGGGTATCTCTCTAAAAGAACAGCTCGGTCCCTGCACAGATTACAGAATAAGAACGGACTGCGGGGGTGATATTGTTATGATTAAAAGAGAAACGTTATTTTGTTTTTTTAGCAGCATGGCGGAAATATTTTATCACCCTTCGATACATTGTCTTGTCCTTTAATTGGTTGAAAATATAAGGGTCCGGTTTGACGTTCACCTCAATAATCCAGGGTTTCAAACTCCGATCCAGCCCAATATCAACGCCGATTTGCTTAAGGTACGGGTATTTTTTCTTCATGTGGCGTGCAATACGTAATCCAAGCTCATTCATCTCCTGGATGAGTTCATTTCTGCGTTTCAGGGATGCATGAGATTCCAGCAGTCTGTGAACATCCATTGGTTTACCACCGCTGTGATAATTGGTCACGATTTTTTTCGGATGACCGAGTCGGCCGATGATTCCCGTAGCCTCCCACTGATTGTCGGGACTTAACTGTATCATGACTCTGATATCAAAACGCCTCTTGTTGTGCTTAAGCAGATCGATTCCTCTCTGAATGAGATAGCTTCTTTTATGCACCAGACGTACAAGACTTGCATGGAACGAGTCAAAGTTATCAAACGACAGTCGTTTTTGTTCAATCTGATAGGCAAAATTCTGATGACTCAGCATCTCCGCCTTTATGACACCCATTCCGTAAGTGCCAATCTCGGGTTTAATATAAACCATACCGTATCTGCTGATCATGGACCACAGGTTGGCTTTGTTATATCGCTGCGTATCAGGTATAAATGGTTTAATAGAACCATTATTGAGGATCACTTTTGTTTTCAACCATTTGCTTCTTAACGGCTTCAATTTATCAACCCCCATATAACACTTCTCCCTTCAACAAATGAATCCAACCCTGATGTTTCATCAAGATCATGCATTATATGTAATACCGATAAAACAACCCTAAACAGATGCCCTTGTTCGTAAAAATGGTATATTCGCACATGCCCTGACCAAACCAATTTTGCACACATATCATGAACAAGATGTGACCATTTGTCCAGGGAGTTGAGAAGATGCCAGTTCAGCATGGAATAAAGTTAAATCGTGCGCCTATGATCGATGTTCTTATACCTGCGATCGAAAAAGATTTGAGCACCCTTCCTCAAGTTATCGATAGTATTCGCCGTTACGTGCGGCACCCGATTGGACAGATTTATATTGTTTCCCCGACCAGCAACAAAATCAGAAACCTTTGTTCCCGCAAACACTGCATTTTTGTTAATGAGCGGTCAGTCCTGCCTATCACCAAAAACGATATACACTATCAATCATCCCGCTGGGACCGCTCAGGCTGGTTATATCAACAACTGCTTAAAATGAACGGGGATCACATTGTGAGAGCGAAGCACTTTCTGGTGATGGATGCGGATACGGTGCTCATTAAACCTCATTCATTTATTGTTGAAAATAAGACGGTATTTTACTGTCGCGACTGGAGTCAGCCAGAATATTTCAACACCTACCGCAAGCTGTTAGACATGAAAGCGCCGCGCCCACGCTCTTTTGTCACCCATTATATGCTGTTCGAAAAATCGAAACTCTCCGCTTTGAAAAAGAAAATCGAAACGATCCATCAGCTGCCGTGGTACAAAGCGATTATCTCAAATATCAATAAGAAGAAGCAGTTTGGGTTCTCCGAGTATGAAACCTATGCCAATTTTATGTATTCGAAAAACCCGGCCAGCATAATCCTAAAGAGTTCCATGAATAAAAGTCTGAACTTGAACGCTTCTTCGTTAAAAGAACAACAAATTCGCAATTTTGCGCTTAAATACCGATCTCTTTCCTTTCACAAACGTAAAATCTATAGCAAAACTCCCCGAGCTTAAGGAGGAAGCCAATGCATATCGTACTGCTATGTGGCGGCTCAGGCAAAAGGCTTTGGCCGCTGTCCAATGAGCTTCGCTCCAAGCTGTTCGTGGATATACTTCCGTCACCTGAAGGCGGAAGGGAATCCATGATCAGCAGAGTATGCCGCCAGCTTGACAGCTCAGACCTACTCGACTCAACGCTCATTATTTCACATCAGAACCAGACCGACATTACCACCCGTCATACCAAAGGCAAGATACCCGTCATTGGAGAACCTTTTAAGCGTGGGACTTTTACTGCAGCTGCCTTGGCGAGCTTGTATCTGAAATCCTGCGGAGCGGCTGAACCTGACGATATGATTTGTATCGCGCCAGCGGATGTGTTCGCAGACGAGAACTTTTTCAGGAGCTTCAAATTACTTCCGGAAATATTGAAACAGAGTCATGCCGATATCATTTTAATTGGGACAAGGCCCACATACGCTTCAGAACAATATGGATACATCCTGCCAGGAAAAAAAGAACCTAATGGTTATGCACCGGTTACACAATTCATAGAGAAACCTGAATTGGATGTCGCTGAAACCCTGCTACAGCATGGCGCATTGTGGAACTGCGGGGTGTATGCCTTCTCTCTTGCGTTTATGTTGTCCCATATTGAAAAAAATGGCCTTCCGGTTCATTACGATCAATTGTTAACCCTGTATGAACAGTTGCCTGAACGCAGTTTTGACAAACAAGTTGCTGAACAATCGCAACGGGCTGTTGTACTGCCATATGAGGGTGTATGGCAGGATATCGGGAGCTGGGATGCTCTGTGTGATCAGTTGGATTCCAATGTATTGGGACACGGCAGAATATCCGAATCCTCCCCGGATTCCTACATCGTTAACGAGCTCCCCTACCCGATCCACGTCATCGGAGTCCCAGGTATTATCACTGTCGCAAGTCCGGACGGAATTCTCATAGCCAATAAAAAAGATTCAAATGAAATTAAAGAGCAATTGGGCAGTATTCCACTGCAACCGATGTACGTCGAGGCAACTTGGGGCAGCTATCGCGTCATGGAGAGATCGGTAGAAGACGAAAATACAACCGTAACCACATTGAATATGACGCTTTTGCCTGGCAAACATATCGGATTACGCCAGCATCGATTAGGGTGCCGAGCATGGACTGTCATTTCAGGCAGTGGGCAGGTGCTTATTAACGGGCAGATCAGGCAGGTGACCACAGGCAATCAGTTTGCGATTACCTTGAATAGCCTCTTTTCTATTCTGGCCGAAACCAGGATGGTCATTCTTGAGGTTCAGCTTGGCGTACCGGAGAATGAGGAACGCATGCCTTATGAAGCAGAGGATTGGAAGGTAATGATTGAGCTTGCAGGATCTTATAAATCACCAGATTAATGCAAGATGAAGAAAAAGCCGCCCATAAGGCGACTCCTTATGCTTACTAGACAAAGGTAAGCCTTACGGAAAGGGCTTTATCGTCCTTCGCACTCGTGAAGGACGATAAAGCTTTCCATACGTTCTTAAAGCTTATTGAGGAGCAAACGGATCACCAACCTATGATCATTTTGGAATCAACAGGACATTACCATCTTCCTGTTACTCGTTTTCTCGAAGATCATCATTAATTGTTTGAAGTCGTTAATCCGATGCTGGCCTATCAGCCAAGAATACTAATAGAATGTAATGCATGGTTTCGACAAAGGTAATAATTTATGCTTCATATCCGCTCCCCTCTATTCAGTTCGACTATGTAATTCAACTGAATAGTCAATTTATGTTTATCAGCTAAACCTATATGATTCGAAATTGGTATTGAATTTGGGGTGTAAACTTGCATTTATAAACCGATCGGTTTATACTAACACAAACGGTATAGAAAGCGAGGAAAATGTAATGAATATTTTAACTCCCCCATTCACTCGTGAGACAGCGATCCAAAAAACTCGTATGGCCGAAGACAGCTGGAATAGCCGAGACCCTCAGCGCGTCTCACTTGTGTATACTGAGGATTGTTATTGGAGAAATCGGAGCGAATTTATAACAGGCCGCCAAGAAATTGTCTCTTTACTAACTAGAAAATGGGCCAAAGAACTGGACTACCGCCTGATCAAGGAGCTTTGGTCATTTACAGATAACCGTATTGCCGTTCGATTCGCATATGAATGGCATGATGATAGTGGCAATTGGTTCAGATCGTATGGAAACGAGAATTGGAAATTCGCTGACGACGGCTTGATGAAGCGTAGATTTGCTTCGATTAATGACATGCCGATTAAGGAAGAGGAACGAAAATTTCATTGGCCTCTCGGCACGCGCCCCGCTGAACACCCAAGCCTAAGTGAGTTAAACCTATGACTCGCACTGTTTTTGAAAAGTCTGATGTCATCCCTCTCGTTGCTGAGGTATTTCGTGAATTAGGTTATGAGGGCGCATCTTTAAGTAAAATAACAGCTCGTACGCGTCTATCTAAAGGAAGCTTATATTATTTCTTTCCGGGTGGAAAAGATGAGATGGCTACTGAAATTCTTGCTCATATTGATCAATGGTTTATCAAGAACATTTTTGAACCACTCGAAAAGAATGAACCCCGTGCAGCCATTGATCATATGTGGCAAGAGGTCGATACTTATTTTCAATCTGGTCAGCGTATATGCCTTATTGGTGCATTCGCATTGGACGAAACAAGAGATCGATTCGCTGCTGTAATTCGGCAATATTTTATAAGATGGATTGAAGCCTTAAGCGCGGCACTAATTCAAACAGGTATCTCTAAAGCGACGGCTGACCAAATTTCAGAGGAAACAATTGCTAGTATCCAAGGGGCATTAATTCTAAGTAGAGCACTTCATGATGAATCCTATTTTGAACGTGCGTTGGCAAATCTATCACAACGAGTCTCAAGTTATGTTTCTAAAAGCAACTCTGGTCACTGACACAAAAGTGTTCTTAGTAAAAATAGCGTAATTTCCTCACCCAAAAAAACAGGTAATTCTTTCTTAACCATTTCATTAGCGACTTTATGGGGGGCAATATCATGAGCAATGTTGTCGCAGATCAATTGGGATTTGTTCGCCGTCAGGCAGTTGAATATGTGAGGAGTATAAATGACGCTGCGTCAGATATAATTCCACCAGGTTTGAAAAACAATATAAAATGGAATCTAGGCCACATGTATGTTATACATGAGAAGTTCGCTTTCCAACTTACTGGGGAAGAAACCAATTATCCTGCTAATTTTAGCAAGTTGTTTGATCCAGGAACGCAACCGTCTGACTGGAATATAGAACCTCCAACGATGTCTAAATTAATCGCCTTGTTAGCGGAACAAATTGAAAGGGTTGAATCGATACTTTCAAGCAAATTGAAAAAAGAAATCAATCCTCATTACAAGTCTTCTACAGGACTTATCTTTACAAATGTAGAAGAATTACTGGGTTTTCTGATTTACCATGAAGCAATGCACTTTGCAACAATTAAAAATATCAAGAGCATAATTGATAGTTAGGATTATTAAAGAATTTGTTAAATCGAATGCCTTGCCATGAAATACTGAGTGTTATTTTATCATAATATTAGTATTGTCCCTTCACTAAAACGAACAAACCGGCAAATGCAACAGGGCGCCAACGCTGATTCCTTGGACTTATCTGTAAAGCGAAATCGAAGGCACCCATTTGGGTGCCTTCGATGTTCGTACTGTCTCTCTTTGGCAAGTTGGATAAACGAACTCAAACCCATCAACCAACCTTGTTGGGTCACTCATTCACTGCACAGAACGTGCAAGTGCTGCAACCGAACCGCGGAAATCGGGTCTGCCGTCAGCCGTCCACAAAAGCTCCGTCACAAATGTATGGCGATTCGGATCGTACAGCGGATCTCCTATAACTTTCTTGTACGTTCTTGCATGGAACACAAATAGCGTCTTTTCGTCGGTCTCTGACACCGTGAAGGAATTATGACCGGGACCATACATCGAGATGCTCTCATCTGTCGATAAAACCGCTGACTGCGACTTGCGCCATGAGGCGGCATCGAGCAAATCAGCATCCGCATCGGCTTCAAGCAGGCCCATGCAATAATTGAAATCAGTAGCGCTAGCCGAATAAGAGAGGAATACCCGATTGCCCTTGCGAAGAAATGCCGCGCCTTCGTTCACTTTATAACCAATGATCTCCCAGTCATATTCCGGCATCGAAATCATCGTTTGCGACCCAGTCAGCGTCCACGGATTGCTCATTTTAGATATATACAGATTAGAGTTACCTTCGATATTCGGATCCTTTTGTGCCCATACGTAATAACGGCTGCCATTATGCTCAAAGGTAGTGGCATCGAGGGCGAAGCTTTCCCACGCGGTACGAACCTGTCCTCTTTCCGTCCAACTGCCTTCGAGCGGGTTGGCATGTTCATTCTCCAGCACGTACATCCGATGGTCGAACAAGCCTTCATTCGTATCCGTCGTGTGTGCGGCAGCGAAATACACGTACCATTTGTCATCAATAAAATGCAGTTCAGGCGCCCAGATATTGGCACTAAGGATACCAGTCTCGCGCTTTCTCCAGATCACTACAGGAGTTGAAGTAACAAGCCCCTCAAGGCTCTGGGCTCTACGGATTTCAATCCGATCATACTCAGGAACAGATGCTACGAAATAATAATATCCATCCGAATGTCGGTAAATAAAAGGATCTGCTCTCTGCTCAATTAATGGTTGAATGTCGTGTAACGCTCTTTGTTGGATTTCCATCTTATCACCTGCTTCATCATAATATACACTACCCTTTAACAGCACCTGCAGTCATACCGTCTATGAAATATTTCTGGAAAGCAATAAACAGTATGAAAATTGGAATGATGGAGAAGAAGGAGCCTACGATCAATAGGTCATAGTTATTGCCATAAGGAGTTAACAACGTTTTCAAACCGATTGGAAGAGTAAATTTACTCTGATCTCCGAGCACCATGAATGGCCACAACAGATTATTCCAGCTATTCATACCATTCAGAATGGCCATTGCTGCAAAGGATGGCTTCATAATCGGCATAATTAGTCTGAAATAAATCGCATATTCGTTTGCGCCATCAACCCGCCCAGATTGAATAATCTCTTTGGGTATGCTTCTTAGATATTGCCTGAAGAAAAATATCGTCGCGGCATTGGCTACACCTGGAAGAATGATTGCTGAATAGCTATTCACCATTTTCAAATCATTAATCAGGCTGTACAAAGGAACCAGCAGTATTTCGAAAGGCACCATCATAATGAGCAAAACACATATAAAGAGGAAGTTCTTACCCTTAAAATCATATGCTGCGAAACCATATCCAACAAATGCGCTTACAAAAAGTGTTAAAACCACTTGAACGATGGTTAAAGTCATACTGTTCCAAAACCATACAAAATAATCATGTTCTCCAGTAAACAGATAGATGAAATTGTCAAAACTCATGATACTAAAATCCAAACTTAGGTTAAGACCATATCTAATTAATGATTCACCTGGTTTAAAGGAAGATAGGGCCACTGCATAGAATGGAATCATAATGATAACGAATAGTACAATAAACAAACAAATAATTACTATTCTGGAAATAAAATTATTCCTCGTCTGACTTTTGCCCACTTTAATCCTCCTCCTTTTTGAACATTCCACTAAATTTCAACTGCGTTAAATTGATAATCATAGCAATGACTAACAGAATGATCCCAACTGCAGCTGCGTAACCCAGCTTATTCTTCTCAATCCCTTGTCTATACAAAAATCCAACAATGGTTAAGCCAATATTTTTGGGTGAATTGTTACCGTTAAACATCATCAGGCTCTCGGTAAACATGGCTAAACCTGCATAAACACTAATTGTCGTAACATATACCGTGGTCGGCTTCAATAATGGCATTGTGATCGTTCTAAACTTCTGCCAAGCAGATGCCCCGTCAATTGAAGCAGCCTCATAATATTCATTGTCAATGCTTTTCAAACCGGATAGATAGTAAAGCATATTAACACCTGTCCATCTCCAACATGCGAGGATTAACAGTGCTGCCATACTCCATTCTCCGTCTTTCAGGAATTTAATAGGCTCTACACCAAATAGACCTAGGAAACTGTTCATTAATGAACCTTCCATTTCACCAAATGTAAGGCGGAAAATAGTACCCGCAACTGCTACAGATGTCAATGCAGGGAGAAAGAACGAAGATTTAAAAAACTCTCTTCCCAGCATTAACTTACTGTTGATCATAACGGCGAATAACATGGGAAAGGGAATTAACAGCACTAAGGTTCCTAACATGTATACAACGCTATTTTTAATCGACGTCAAAAACACTTTATCTGTAAGTAATTTCGAATAATTCGCTTCACCAATCCATTTAGGATCCTGTCCCAACATCTTATCTTGAAAGCTCATTATGAATGAATTTACAAGCGGATAGAACCAGAATAACAAAAATATGAGTATAAATGGCAATACAA
The DNA here is from genome assembly GCF_039831995.1 of Paenibacillus pabuli. Classification (NCBI taxonomy): domain Bacteria; kingdom Bacillati; phylum Bacillota; class Bacilli; order Caryophanales; family Paenibacillaceae; genus Paenibacillus; species Paenibacillus pabuli. The sequence goes on along the minus strand of NZ_JBDOIO010000003.1, from coordinate 694,159 downwards.
AAACATAAGGCGCAACCTTTTGAGAGTATACAAATTTCTTTATCATATTCTCAATCTCCCTTGACTATGGTTAAACCTGCCGACTACTATACCTGCCGACAGGTTTAATCAAATCATTTACTTATTATATTTATTTCAATTCTTGTTCAATTGCTTCTTGTGCTTCATCCAGCGCTTCCTTCACGTCTTGGCCATCTTCAAAGATAGCATTCAAGGTAACCGTATTGAAAATATTGCCGATGGTCGGTGAAGCTTTAACGGACTTGATCGCTCTAATTTCGTCCTTGATTTCATTCAAAGTATCAAATGCATTTGTTTTAAAGTATTGGACGTATTCATTATCAGGGTTTTTCGTTACTGCATCATCTTGCCATACTTCCATGTTGATTGGGTCAAATCCAAGTGTATTCCAGATTTCAGTCGTAGCTTCTTTCGAAAGCTTAGCAAAGGCTACAAATTCTTTGGCCAACTGAACGTCTTTACCATTCTTAGTAACCACTGTGCCAGTACCGCCTAAGCCAACAGAACGAGGATTACCTTCTTCAAATACAGGCAATGGAGCAATTGCATACTTCCCTTTAAGGTCCTTCATTTCGTTTACAAAGCGGGACATGTACCACTCAGGCATCAATGCGCTCGCGTAGTTGCCTTTGTTGTATTCGCCTTTTGCTTCTTCTGTGTCGGGTTGACCGCCAGGGATCGTATGAATAACATTGTTCTTCTGCAGATCGACTAACATTTCATACGCTTTAATCATTTCAGGCGAGTTCACTTTTGGATTACCATTTTCATCTGTAAAATCAGCGTTTTGTTGAGCTAGCAGCAGCGATGCTTGCCACGTAGCTGATGTATCAGCAGTACCTAAGTACTTGCCAGTCTTTTCATAAACCTTGATACCTGCTTGTTTGTAATCTTCCCACGTTTTGATTGTCTTGTAGTCAACACCTGCTTGTTCGAGAATTTCAGTGTTGTAGAAAGCAAGCGTAGCACCTACGTGATAATCAAAGCCATAAACCTGGTCGGCTTTGGAGTAAATCTCCACACGTGAAGGAACAACAACGTCTTTGTATGGTGCAAATACATCATTCAAAGATTCCAGTGGAACGTTGTCACCTTCCAAGAATTTAGGGAATTGACCCAGCTCGATATCCGCGATATCAGGAGCACCTTTTCCGCTTGTAACTGCCAATAAGAGCTTGTTGTGCATATCGTCGTAAGGCATAACCGTTACATTCAACTTAATCTGTTTGTCTGGGTTCTCTTGGTTCCATAACCCCAGCATTTTATCCAAATGCTTGCCGTGCAAATCTACGAAGGTCCAAAATGACAATTCCGTTGCATTCTCACCGGCATTAGCGCCTAATTGCTGTGTTTCCGTTTTTGAATCAGAAGGTGTACCACATGCTGTAAAAACAAGTGACATAATAAGGACTGTAACGATGGAGATTAAAGTACTGCGTTTTTTCATTTTTTCGTCATCCTCTCTTTTTTTGTTATGCATTTGAAAAGTCGGCTGACTAGTTAGTTCTGTTAATTTAAGCGGGTTCAATCTACCTTGGCACCACCATCCTTAACATAAATTCTAACCGTTCAAAGATAAGACCCCTTCGCAACAAATTCTCAGATTCCATATTGTAAGCGCTTTACATGCCGTATTATAATATAGATGAAATATGCTTTATATAACCAATTGATTATAAAATCATAAAGTTTATAGGGAGATGCAACTTTTGAAAAAGCTGGCGCTCTACAAACAAATTCGTGAAGATATTCTACAGAAAATTAAATCAGGGCGGCTTCGGCCAACGGACCGAATTCCTTCTGAGCAAGAACTAATGGACGAATTCAGAGTAAGTAAAATAACCGTCAGGAACGCCCTAACCCTACTAGCTGACGAAGGATTAATTATACGCGTACAAGGCAAAGGCTCTTTCGTCTCTTCTAGTCTCGTTGTTTCCAGCATCAATTCTCTGCCATCCCCATGCAGCGCGTCCTCCATGCCGCTCATCGGCTTCATCATTCCGACGATGAGGACCCGTGTCATTCAGAAGCTCGTTGATTACACGGAACAATTCCTGCATGAAGCCGGTCTCAGCATGATACTTAGCATCACGCGCGAGTCCTCCTCTATTGAATCCAACGTCATTCGTACACTGACGGAGCTTGGTGTGAAGGGGCTGATCGTTTTTCCGACAGAAGATGAGAAATACAACGAATCATTACTGCGTCTGTCGCTCGATAAATTCCCGTGTGTGTTCATCGACCGCTATCTGCGAAACATTGAGACGTACACCATTACTTCCGACAATTACGGCGGTGCGTACAAGGCTGTCTCCCATTTGCTATCCAAGAGTCATCAGCAGATTGCACTCATCTCACCTGAAAATGCCAATACAGCCGTCGAGGATCGCACGCTCGGCTTCGAGCAGGCGTACACAGATCAAGGCATCTCGATTGACAAGAGCTTGTGGTGTCACATCCCTCTCGACATTCTACGCGGCGAGCAAGCATTGGACTATGTAAGCGACTTCTTGCAGGAACACAGCGAAATTTCAGCAGTCTTCTCCTTGACTGAAGAAACCGCACGCCTTACATCGGCCGCTATCCGTCGTCTGAACGATCACTCAAATATCGATTTGCTATCTTTCGATAATCCACATCTTTCTGGCGTAGCTTATGTACAGCAGGATGAACAGGAAATGGCACGAACAGCCGTAAAGCTGTTACGTGAACAAATGGAAGATATTTATTCTCCTAAGAACGCCGTCATTCCCGTGCAACTCATCTTCCCTTGACACGACAAACGTTGCAGCCAGGTGATAGGTGAACTGGGCATATCGATTGGTTTTACCGGCGATGTTGTTCATGATTGTCTGCCCGACTTTTTTAAGACTCACGACAAGATTTGGACCTACTTCACCGTGCCAAAGTACTTCCGGCGGCAATCCTCATTCGGTTCGATGACTACTTTCGAACACTGAAGGAACTCAATGACCCTTTCATCCAACGGCGCTGGGAAACATCATAGACCAAGAATAGCGAAAAAGCGAAAGTACCGTCAAAAGCACGTTCGCTGCCAGCATCGACACTTCTGACACTTTTCTTTCCCAGCCTCGGGGAGTCTCCTCCTAATCGAAAATGAGATCATGTTCTTGTCTATTTCGGCAATCGGACTATGGTCTTGTTAATTCCGGTAATCGGTACAAGTTCTTGTCCTTGGCTTGGGACAAGAACTTGGTTCCATAAAAATAAAAAAGCCGCTAAAATAGCGACTTTTAATGGAACTATATTCTTGTCCCGCGACACTTTCTTTCTGTTGCTTACAGAGCGTTTTTCGCCCTTTTATAAGTAATAAAGATAATGCAACTGAGTAAAGTATATCATTACTCTTCCCACTAACTTCTAACTTCTCTAGTAAAGTGTCACTTGATCTTCTTTGTCTCATAATAACGTTGTATTCATTAACTCAAAGTAGGAATTAACTTAAATAAACAGGTTATGATTTGCTTGGGATGCTTCTCCCAGATAGTAACCGACCCCACCAATTGTAACTTGATCTATTAATTCTTCACGCTGAATGCCCATTAAATCCATGGACATTTGGCAGGCTACCAACTCAGCCCCTTGCGCAATGACGGACTCTATCAATTCTTCTAAAGACGGAACATTATTATTTTTCATCAAGCCACGAATAATCTTTGGACCAACACCAAGCATATTCATTTTGGACATACCAAGCTTCTTGCTGCCACGTGGCAGCATCATATCAAACATTCGGCCAATCATGGTTTTGGATACAGGCTGCGTCTGATGCTTCCGAATAACATTCAATCCCCAAAATGTGAAAAACATCGTTACTTTACGCCCACTTGCTGCAGCACCATTTGCAATAATAAGCGAGGCAATGGCTTTATCCAGATCGCCGCTGAAGACAACCATCGTGCTAGCAGGATCTTGGTGGCTAGACAAATTGGAAACGGGTTGCACTGATTTCTTGGCAATGACAGCCTCTATAATTCCGCCTTTGATTCGTTCCAGGTGTAAGAGCGCGGATCCAGACATGGTTGCCCATGCTTTCACATCCTCATAGAATCCTGGATCGGAAGCTTTTACCCTCAAGGTCTCTCCATCAGAAAGTTGACCCATCTTTTGCTTAACTTGTATTAATGGACCAGGACAACTTAAGCCGCATACGTTCAATTCATTATCGATGCGTTGGGGCTGTTCAGAAGTTGGTTTGATCGTCTCCGATTTTGGCGCTTCGATCACTGGTTTATTATTTTTCTTACCCCCATGATTATTATGATTGACAGAAGAAATTGGGGTAGGCTTAAACTGAGCTTGACGGTATGTTTTGTAGCCTCCACTCAAGTTTTTCACGCTGAAGCCATGCTGACGCAAAATTTGTGAAGCAGTATATCCACGCAGACCAACTTGGCAGTATACCCAGACGTCTTTTGAGTTATCTAATTCATTTAACCGCTGGCGAAGCTCATCCACTGAGATATTAATTGAACCCGGAATATTCCCATTGCGGTACTCCAGCTCACTGCGTACATCCAACAGTATTGACTGCTCCGGCTGACGTTCGGACAACTGATCATAGGTGAAGGTTTCAACACGACCGGTCAAAATATTCTCTGCTGCATAGCCAGCCATATTCACCGGATCTTTTGCAGAAGAATAAGGTGGTGCGTAACTCAGTTCAAGCTCTGTTAAATCTCGGATGTGACCCCCAAAATGAATGGCTACGGCAATGTCATCAATCCGTTTATCCACTCCGTCATAACCGACGGCTTGTGCACCTAAAATCTTACCTTCCGGTGTGAACAGCAACTTAAGCGTAACCGCACTGGAACCTGGATAATACGATGCATGAGAGGCGGGATGTACGATTACAGATCGATATTCCACGCCGAGACGCTTTAGTGTTTTCTCATTACTTCCTGTCGTAGCTCCTGTCATTCCGAATACTTTAATAATGGATGTCCCTTGTGTTCCTTTATAGGTCGAACTTAGTCCGGCAATTCGATCGGCAACAATTCTTCCTTGTTTGTTGGCAGGTCCGGCAAGTGGAATAGCTGTCTTAGTACCATGAATGGTTTCAGTTACTTCGATAGCATCGCCAACAGCATAGATATGTGGCTCACTGCTTTCCAGAGCTTCATTAACAATGATATGTCCACGTGTGCCCAGGGGAATGCCGCTACTTTTCAGAAAAGATGTATCCGGGGTTACCCCTATCGCAAGAATAACCAGGTCAGCTTTCAGAACATGACCATCAGCAAGCTCTACTCCAATGCCCTTCTCAAGAGAATGAAATCCCTGAACACGCTGGGAGAACAGCAGGTTTACACCATTCTGCTCCATCTCCTGGGCCAAAGCTGCTGCCAGTTCAGCATCAAACGGGGTGAGCAGCTGTCCATTTCCCTCAATTAACGTTACATTCAATCCGGCTTCCTTTAAATTCTCTGCCATTTCAACACCAATAAATCCACCGCCTATAACAATTGTTGATTGGTTGTTAGATGAACTAATTTGTTTTTTGATCCGATCAATATCAGGAATGCTGCGTACGGTGTATATCAGTGGATTGTCCTTACCCGGTAAATCGGGAACGATTGGTTTTGCGCCTGGTGACAAAATTAACTCGTCATAGCTTTCTTCATAGTGACCATGCTCTTGGCTCTGCACTCGAACCGTACGCTTTTGCGGATCAATCGCCATGACCTCGCTGCTTGTACGCACTTCAATACGAAAGCGATCTGCCATTCCTTTTGGTGTTTGTACCAGCAAACGCTCTCGATCCTCAATCGAGCCGCCAATATAATAAGGTAAGCCGCAATTGGCAAACGATATATAGGGGCCTTTTTCAAAGATAATAATCTCGGCATGTTCATCCAGACGGCGCAGACGTGCAGCCGCAGATGCCCCGCCTGCCACACCGCCAACAATCAGTATTTTTTTGCTCATGATTCACAGTTTTCCTTTCCAAACAAAGTAGTTATAATCTGTTCAACCCGTTGATCTGCAAGCACATAATTCACTTCAAGACCATTCCGCTCTGTAGCGACAATACCGGCACTGCGAAGCTTCTGCAAGTGCTGAGATACGGTTGATTGCGGTAGATCAAGACATTCCTGCATATATGAAACATTACATTTCTTTTTTCGCATCAATCCACGGACAATACATAAACGAATCGGGTGAGATAAAGCTTTCAGCAGATTAGCGGGTTCGTCGAACTGTTTTAGATTATTGATATCAAAAGCGGGTGTGTTCAAAAGTGTTCCTCCTAAATCAATATAACGCAATATTACGATATAATGATTTTGATGTCAATATGCACTCTTTTATTCAAATTCATCTCCCATTCTTTATTCTGAGAAAAAGGTATAACACACTTTGTAGGAGGAATTATACCTTTTTTTTAAACAAGCTTAGTCAGTAGAAGTTATATAATTCCGTTTTTTTAATTCTTGTATAGAAAAATATAAAGTATAGTTTCCATACTCGAGAATTTTGTCCAGAAAAAAGATTTAATTGCTCTTGAGAGCTAGTTTTAATTTTTAAATGGTAACAGCCTTCTCCTGATACTCGGTGAACCTCTAAGTATTATGAGATTTTAACTACATATGCTTATTATTTAGATATCAATCGGTAATCGGTACAAGTTCTTGTCCTTAGCTAGGGCCCCGAACTTGTACCGATTACATAAAAAAAAGCCGCTAAATTAGCGACTTCAATGGAACTATGTTCTTGTCCCTCGACAACTTTGTAACTTTAGTTCCCAATGTTCATCCACAAGGTCTTGCCCCCACATCAATTGCTCATTTGCTTCAGTTAGCTCAAATCCGAATTTACTATATAATCTTCGAGCTGTTTTCAGTTGACTTACCGTTTCTAAAGATAATTTTTCATATTGCGTGTTTTGGCAATAATTAATTAATGTTTGTATTAATTTCGTTCCTACACCTTTTCCACGAACAGACGTATCAATAAAGAACCATCTTAATAGAGCTGTTTTATCATCTTTTTTGACTAAACCTATGCATCCAGCAAATACCCCATCTACTTCTGCAATCCATATCTTTTCGATTTCTGCTTCAAAAGTACTTCGGAGATAAGCTATAAATTTTTCATCAAATCCACAGTTTTCTGTATAGAATTCTCTTTGTTTCTCAATCATTATTTTCTTATCATCGTCTGTATATTGATCTCGTATAGTAACAACCGATTCATCTTCATTTTGTTGTTTGGTTAATATATTTTCAATTGTCACCATTGAATCCAAAAGTTTTTGTTGATCTCTCAAACTTATATCTTCCAAAAGCTTCGCTAATTGTTGATTAGCTTTATTTTCTAGACTCTGATAAACATCTTTTCCTTCTGAAGTCAAATGAAGGAAGAAAACACGACTATCATTTTTGCATTTTTCCTTATAGATAATATTTTTATTTTCAAAACTTTTTAATACTCTACTGACATATCCCTTATCTAATTTTAATTCTTCTTGTAATACTCTCGCTGTACAAGCATTTATTTTATTTATTTCATATAACATTCTAATCTCTGGTAAAGATAAAGAGTCATCATACACATGTTGATTAAAGAAAGATTGGTAGTTAAGATAAAAACGATTGAATTTTCTGATTCCACTGACTAAAGAAAGATTAGGTTGTGGCATGATAAAAAAAACTCCTACAAATTAAATTAGTTGACAAAATCAACTTGTTAAAATAATAAGTGATTTAGTTGAAGAAATCAACTATTTTCTGGAGTTTTTAAAATCTTCTCGCTTAACCTACAAAGACCATCTTGAATCATTAATTGCAACATTTATCCGTCACCCATTTCTGTTTTGTTTCTCAGCCGTGAAATTACGATTAAGTAAATTATCGGCGATACGCTCGACTGGCTTGTAGATCCAGCTTTTGCATCAGACGTAGTTCCCTCGTTGATCCAATAGACCAAGCTCACCCTGCTCACGTTATTGCGCTTCGGTTAAACCTAGTTTTTTCCAACGATATGAAATAAAAACGACTATAGATCATCCGAATCCATCTGCTCTATGGTTGCTGCAGGTAACCATCCTTCAAGCAGTGCTCCTCCTTCCGGATGATTGCTTGCGGCAAGTTCGCCTCCGTGCTGCCTAACAATTCTTTGTGAAATGGTTAAGCCTAATCCGCTGCCACCGGTTGAACGACTTCTGGATGTTTCCCCTCGATATAGGGGTTCAAATACATGCTCAAGTTCTTCGGCAGTGAAGCCCGGCCCGGTATCGCGTATCGTAAACTTAACCTTATCACCAACTTTGTTACACTGGACTTCGATGTCACCACCTGCAGATGAGTGTCTTACGGCATTATCCAGAAGATTATTCATGGCTCGCTCTAATAAATGCATATCTCCGTGAATGTTGCAGCCTTCTGTTACATGGAATGAGATCGATATTTCTCTTTGCCGAGCCAGCGGACTCAGACTGTCTAACGAATTCCGGATCACTCGGTTCAAATTAACCGTTTTCGTGTTCAGTTCAGACTCCATATACTCCATTTTTGTAAAAGTGAAAAGATCCTCTACCAAACGATCCAATTGTGCCGATTTATCCTTGCAAACCGCCACATATTGGGCCATTTTCTCCGGAGATTGAGCGATCCCTTTCTCCAGACCATCCAAGTAGCCCCGCAAAGCGAACAACGGTGTCCGTAAATCATGCGCAACAGCCGCGATGATGAATCGGCGCTCCTCTTCCAGTTCAGCCTGTTTTCGATAGGACTGCTCAATTCCCTTGACCATAACATCGAATCCGTCGCGGACTTCAGCGATTTCAGTGACCCTCGACATGGGTAACCGAACTTCCCAATCTCCTGTTGCAATTTGTCTTGCTGCGATACCCATCTTCTCGAGTGGTTTTAGAACGAATCGTCTCATTTCCATTCCGACAACAAAAATCGCAAGCAGTAGCCCGACAAAAGCCGACATCACTTGAAATTGGTTGGATTGAGGTAAGTACAGAACAACCCTTCCCAGCAACTGGCCGTCCTCGATGACGGAGAACCGCTCAGTTGATAAATTAGTGCCGCGTCTGTCAGGATTGGAACGATAAATTTCCTGATCTTCTGCGGATTGAATGAGAACATCCATCTTTGCTTCACGCAGCGCGGAATACAATTGGTTTTGCCAGACTGGATCTGACCATTGGTCTGTGTCCGATTCAATTCGCTGAGTCATTTCCGATATATTTCGTTGCCGGGTCTCGTTATGCAGCCGACCTTGCTCGAAGCTGAGTGTCTTGGTTTCCAAAAAGTGCGCAGTAACATAGAAGATCCACGGCAATAAGAGGATAAAGAAGAAGCAAAGCATAGTAAACGTACGAATGCGGAGTGACCTCATATTACCCTCCCTCAAAGCGATACCCTACTCCCCATACGTTGACCAGGAATAGCGGTTTATTCGGATCAGCTTCGATTTTCTCGCGAAGCCGACTAAGATGGACCCGAATTGTATGCCTGTCGCCCACCCCATCCCAAAATTTCGCTAGTAATTGTTCATAGGAGAAAACATGTCTCGGATGTTCAGCAAATAATCGCAGTAACTCATACTCCCTGGGGGTGAGCACGATGTTATTCCCATCCACTAGTACTTCTCTTGTGGACAGGTTTAATTTGATGCGGCCGTAATCCAAAACCCTGTTATCCATTTGTTGTGGGGAAGCGAAACGTCGCAATACGGCTTTTACTCTGGCAACAATTTCACCCGGCGAAGCGGTTTTGACGATGTAATCATCGCCTCCGAGAGTAAGGCCTCGAATCTTATCCACATCATCGCTGCGAGCACTCAAGAACAGGATTGGTACATTGCTCTCCCCGCGAATCCGGCGACAAAACTCAAATCCATTTTGTCCCGGCATCATAATGTCAAGAACAATGCAATCAACAGAGTTTTCCTTAAATATGTCCCACGCTTGAGCGGTGTCGCAAGCGGTTTTCACTTGAAAGTGGTCATTCTCTAGAAAATCCCTTAATAGCTCAACAATATCTGGGTCATCGTCTACAACCAGAATCGTCTTTGATACGCTCATGTTTATCCCACCTTTGCTTTCCTAGTTTATCATTTTTTATAACAAGAACTAACGCGAGCTTATGTATTGTGATGATTTGTTTATACTTTTGTGATCTTTTTTCATCTTTGTTTGAGATATTCGTTTGGTATGCTTCTATTTGCGCACACGACCAGTCCCAACTTCAGGTGATCGTTTCGAACACAATGATAAAGGAGGTATACATATGGGTTTGGAAAATAACGCCTTCTCGTTCTTTCCTTTCGGTGCTTTGTTTTGTCTCACACTGTTTTCTTTCCTGGCGGTTCGAGTATACGCGATTCGTTATCGTCACAAAAACGGTCATCAAAAGAATGACATCGATATGATTCTGAAGAACAGAATGGCCAACGGTGAAATTGATGAGAAGGAATATCGTAAGCTGAAAGATTTTTTGACTAAATAGAGACAAGGAGGATTTATGGATGCTTAACATTCAAATCGTGTTGTTTGACGGCTTCGACCTGTTGGATGCGATAGAGCCTTACGAGGTCTTCTATGCTGCCGCCATGAATGCTAAAAATGCGTTAAACGTAGAGCTGGTCACCGCCGAAGGACCAAGATCCGTGCCTAGCGGGATCAACGGGTTAAGGATTGAAGCGAGTGGCAGATTGGACCCGGAACGAGCGGGCATCATTCTCGTACCTGGCGCGTCCGGCGACGTCGAAGGAGATGGGCCTGATTCGGTTCCGGCTATTCTGAGCCGGGCCATGGATACCGAATTGACCGGCATGATCGAGCAGGCTCTCCAGCACAAAGAGAAGATAGTCGCTACAGTCTGTGGCGGTTCTCTGGTGCTTGCCATGGGAGGCCTCTTGGAAGGCAGACCTGCGGTAACGAACCATCTGGGCATGGACTTACTTGGTGCAACTGGAGCAGTTCCCATCTCGGCTCGCGTTGTGGACGACGGCAATCTGGTTACCGGCGGCGGCGTAACTTCAGGACTCGATGTAGCGCTGTATCTGGTGGAACGTGAACTTGGGCCTCGTATCGCTCACGCGGTAGAGCAGTTATTCGAATACGAACGAAGAGGCACGGTTTGGAAGGATATCGGGATAACACCAAGCGTTAATAAACCATTGACGAGCGAAGAGACAAACACCGTGGTGAACCAAACAGCGATGACCCCCACGCCCCGCACCGTGCACAGCAATAGCGTACAAGCAACGGTCTTCGACGGAGATTGGGATACCGCCCTCGCTACGCCCGTTGGAAAGCTGGAGGTCTTGCTCTCGATATCGACAAGACACGGTATGATCCATGGCACGGCGACGCAAGGAGATGAAACCATCGAGTTTATGAACCCGGTGCTCCAAGATGACAAGCTGGGCTGGTCAATTCGAATCACAAAACCCATGCGTTTGAATCTCAAATTTGAAGTTGTTGTCAATGGAAATCACATGGTTGGTATAGCTAAAGCCGGCCTCCTACCAGCATCCAAATTAACAGGAAATCGAATTTCCTAGCTTCGGGAGTTGCGAACGGATGAAGAAACGAAAATCGTTATATCTATTGCTGGCCTGTGTCAGCATTCTATTAATACTACACGCCTTGGTGAAAAACTATTGGATCGATCCAGGTGCTTCGGGATTTTTAAGCCATAAGACCGGGCTGAAGCGTGAACTCAATCTCACGGTTTGGCTTAATGTCATGTACGTTCATGTTGCATTCGCATGTGTGACCATGGCATCGGGACTGCTTAACTTTTCGAATCGAATATTTGAAAGAAACCGCAGGCTGCATCGCATTAACGGCTATGTATATATCATATCCGTTCTGCTGGTTGTGCTAACTTCCGGATATATGGCCCCCTACGCGACAGGCGGCAAAATAAGCAGTATGGGATTCAATCTGCTGAATATGATCTGGCTGGTTATCACCATTACGGCGCTCCTTCAAATCAAGAGGAAAAGGATTATTCGACATCGCAACTGGATGATTCGAAGTTACGCCTTTTGCTTCACTAACATGTTGATCCATCTCATTACTTCCCTTTTTCATCAAGGATTCGGGTACGTTTACCCTACTAGCTACACCATCGGCGTTTACGGCTCTATTGCGCTACTACTAGTTATTCCTGAAATCATCATCAGAACAAATCGAAAGGAATGGGTATCAGGATGAAAAAAATACTTAGCTTATTCACGTCGCTAACGCTCGTTCTATGTCTATTATCCACCGCAGCAAGCGCAGAATCAAACAAGAATCCAGATCCATCCAAGGGTAAAAGCGTGCATGTACAAATCGTATTATTCGATGGGTTTGATCTGCTGGACGCATTAGCGCCATATGAAGTATTTGCTGCTGCCGGAATGTACACTGGTGGAAAAGTTACTGTAGAATTAGTATCTGTAGAAGGTAAGCGTTCGGTGCCGAGCGGGCTGAATGGACCTGCCCTCGATGCGCAAGATGTGTTAGACCCTGATCGTTCCGGAATTATTGTTGTTCCTGGCGCTTCGGGGAAGCCAGCGGGGAACACCGCAGATGCTATTCCCAACATATTAAGGCAGGCTAAGGATTCGGGATTAACAACGATGATGAAACAAGCTATGTATAATAAGGACGTTACGGTGGCTACCGTGTGTGGAGGTTCATTGCTGCTGGCTATGGATGGATTGTTGAAAGACAGATATGCAGTCACCAATCAGATAGGTATGGGTGCGTTAGTGGATCTCGGTGCAATTCCGGTCGACGCAAGAATCGTGGAAGATGGCCCTCGTTTGGTAACTGGCGGAGGTGTTACTTCCGGACTTGATGTGGCCTTGTATTTGGTTGAGCGTGAAGTCGGACCACAGATTGCGATTGTCATCGAGAAGTTATTCGAGTACGAGCGTAGAGGAACGGTGTGGCAAGCAAACGGCATACCGCCGATTAACTTTGAGACGAGCCAGGAAACGGCTAAAAAAGAGCAACCGTCTGCACCGGAGAAAAAAGTCGAGAAGTGAGGAATCGAGCATAAGTCGCAATGAAACATCTCGTTTCAATCTACTCGGCTATGAAACTGACTACTCCGGGGGGAAATAACGATTATAATCCGCAAAGGTAGGCATAATCTTTAACCAAGTCCATTTCACCTTTTAATTGAACTAGATCAAGTAATTCATCAGCTATCTCTTGTACACGCGAGCGCAAACTTTCCATTTGAAGGCTTTTGACACCAAATTTCGCAAACGAGTCTGGGTTTCCCGGACGGTGTTGATCGTTTTGGAGCACCGTTCCTCCCTCCATTCATCTTCAGCGTCAGCATTTGAACAGCTAATGGGATATAGAAACAGCGGCATTCTAGGACAATATCCTAGAATGCCGCTGTACGTTCCCCGTTAGTCTAACAATGCATCATCTATGCAGTTCCCAAAGGAGTTAATGCACAATGAGGACTGGGCAATTTGAAAGCTGTGAAACCTTGTGGCTGACACTTCCAAGCATCATTTCTTTTATGCCCCTTAGCCCACGGCTTCCGATAATAATAAGTTGCTGCTCGGTATCCTTTGCATAATTTAATATTTCATGTGCAGGATCTCCCTTAAGATGAACAGTTTCCGGGTTAATCCCCGCAGACTTTAATTTAGATTTGGCTTGTTGCAGCTGTTCCAGACTCGCTTTCTCCATTTCGTTCAGTATGTCTTCCAAAAAATTATCTGGTACAAATGTCATGCCGTTCGACACATAATCTTGGCTAACATTAACCAAGGTAACTTGAGTTTGTTTATTTTGGGCTATTTCAACGGTTGCATCAAGGAGTTTGTTCGTTATTTCAGCTTTATCAATAGCCACCATAATTTTGTCAAACATATTTATCGTCCTTTCCGTGGCAGTTCGTAACTATTTCGGCTACCTACAAAACGGTTGCTTGCTGCTCCTATACCGACTAAAAAGAGTAAGACCGATGCGCCAAGCAGAATGAAAAGTGGCAGGTTCCAACTATTTGTCACATCATGCAGATATCCTATAAGCGCAGGACCGATTGCGGCAAGAAGATATCCAATTGATTGCGCCATGCCAGACAGTTCCGCTGCTTGGTGCGCATTTTCAGTACGTAACCCGAAAAACATCATGGCCAAACTAAAGGCGAAACCTCCACCAATTCCGAGTATGATGATCCACAACAGAATGATATTGGAGCTTCCGTAAAGAAGTCCTAGCGTTCCCGTCAAAAGCAAAATGGTTGTGATGACCACTAACAAACGTTGGCTAGACATTCGCCCAGCAATAACGGGGACAACAAAGGTAAATGGAAGCATAGCTAACTGCATGATCGAGAGGTACCATCCAGATTGGTTGGACTCAATTCCTTGCTGCTTTAAAATTTCAGGCAACCATGCGATCAACACATAGAAAACCATGGACTGTATACCCATAAACAAAGTTACTTGCCAGGCAAGCGGGGATCGCCAAACATTCACATCGTTGCTGACCATCTGTTGACTCGTCATGGCTTTTTGTTTCGTTTGATTTCTTAATTGGGGTAACCAACAGAGGATCGATACAAAGCTTAGAATCCCCCATATTCCCAATGCTCCCTGCCATTTTAGCCCTGCGTTCATGGCTAGCGGTACACTGATTCCCGATGCGATTGCTCCACATAAATTCATTGAAATGGAGTAAACTCCTGTCATGGAGCCAATTTTATTTGGGAAATCCCGTTTAATTATACTGGGCAATAATACATTACAAACGGCAATTGCGAATCCAAGAACTGCTGTCCCAATAAACAGATTAACTGCCCCAGATAAAGATCGTATTACAATACCAACAGTCAGAAAGATTAGGGCAAGCAAAATGATACGCTCAACCCCATATCGTCGTCCTAATTTTGGTACTAAAGGCGATAATAAAGCAAAGGCAAGCAAGGGTACCGTTGTGATCAGGCCTGCTAATGTATTTGAAATATGAACGTCATCCCTTATAAGACTCACTAAAGGACCAACTGAGGTTAAGGGAGTTCGTAAATTAGCTGCAATAACAATAATGCCGAGAATGATCAGCCCTATAGAGGTTGGCACGAATTTTTTATTTTGTTTGTTCGGCATTCTTTTTTTCTCCTTCCTGTATTCATACGTACTATCTGTTTCTATTTGACAATAACCATCCGCGCGAATAACAAAAGTATATTATAATATATTTTATTTAACAATAGATATTTTATAATATACCGAATATTAGCTAAACAACAAAAATACAACTCCGAATTCACGCCATGAATTCAGAGTTGTATTTAATAAGTGGAAATTATCGACTTTTAGAAACCATATTTTAAGGATATATGGAGCACTGTTTCGCTTTCTGTATGGTTGGTATAAGAGTGAGGACAATCTGCACGAAAACTGATCGTATCATATTGATTCAATGTGTAAATCTCTCCATTGACTTGAATTTCAATGGAGCCAGTCATTACTGTCGCAATTTCAGTAGTATTCACATGATGACCTTCGGGGTGATACGAGCTATTTGGCTGTAAGTAAGCCCGACACATTTCAATATCGTTGCTTGCGTTTTTAAAAATGGGTTCAATGATCCAATTTTTTTGATCATTAGAAAATCGCAGTCCCTCGCCTGCTCGATACAAACTAACAGGTTTCTCTGATGTGAACAAAGCCAATAGCGGTAAAGATATGCCTTTTGAAATTTTCCATATAATCGCCAACGTTGGATTTGTTTCTCCACGTTCGATATTCCCCAGAGTAAGTTTGCTTACGCCCGTTAATTCCGCTAAGTCGTCTAAGCTCATATTTTTTTCTTTTCTGTACTTTTTCAAGGCACCGCCCATTTGTAATACCATTTGTTTTGATTCATTGACTTCATCCATTTAATATTCACCTCAACAATAAACTGTTATAGCTAGTATATTGTTTATCTAGATTCTTTTCCATACGATTAGTATTTGTTCCGTCACTAGCTTCTGCTTGAGTTTTACAACATTATACTTTATCTTTAAAATTATTATTAATTGAGGAGTCAAATGTTTTTTCACTGGAGAGTCCTCGTCCGGACTGCTCTTGAAACGCCAAGAACAGCGAAGTCTATTCCATTGCTTCAAAAGTTGTTTTAATATTATATATTACGTTAGGCTCAGGCATAGGAGAAAGCTTATGAAAGGTGGTTTAGCAATGAAGATTCTCATAGTTGGCTATTTTAGCGAGACCTCAAAATCAAATATTGCAAGGTATTTTCCGCAAGACTGGAACGTTGTAGTTGTCCCGCCCGGAAAAGAAATGCTGCATCATATTGAAGATTGCCAGGTAATCATTCCTGAACATATTAAAGTGGATCACAGCCTGCTTTCTAACGCAAAAAAATTAAAATTAGTACAGACAGGTGCGGGATTCGATAATGTAGATGTCTCTGCTTGTACACAGCTTGGCATTTGGGCGGCCAATGCTGCAGGAGTGAATGCGCAAGCAGTGGCCGAACACGTAATGGCATTGATATTTTCTTACTATAAAAACATACCGTTCCTTGACACCTTCATGAAAAACAAGATGGATGAACATCAATTGGACTATACCGGGAGCGAATTAAAAGAGAAAACGATCGGTATTATCGGTTTGGGCGCTATCGGAAAAAAAGTAGCTGCGTTTTGCAGGGCTTTTGAGATGAATGTGCTGGCTTATACGAGAAATGCCAATGTACAATCGGACGGTTTTGTGAAAATGACGGATTTCGATACTCTTATAAGCACATCGGACATAGTCAGTGTACATATACCCTTGAACCAGCAAACCAAACAGCTGATCAACAAAGCGACATTCAAGAAAATGAAGAATACCAGTCTTTTTATCAATACAGCCCGCGGCGGGATTGTCAACGAAAGAGACTTGATTGATGCATTAAAAAACGGGGATATTTCAGGCGCATGCCTGGATGTGTTTGAATCTGAACCGCTTCCTATTGACAGTGAGCTCCGGAATCTGGGTAATGTGATACTTACTCCCCATACAGCAGGAATGCCTGATGGTCGGAAATTTCATAAAAAAAGATATGATTTTTTTATAAAGAATATAAAACGTGTAGAAAATGGTGAAGAGCCTGAAAGCAAGCTCAATCAGTTATTATAGTTTTGGTGCAACAACAATGAGCTATCGGATGCAGCTTCGTGTATCTGGGTGCTTCCTGATAAATCCGAGCGGGGACGGGTGATGCCGCCGCCAGGCCAGCAATTGCACCGGGCCACTCACTTGGTTGTATCATGATGATAAAATCAAGGAAGACATATCTGATGGGGCCAGCTGCTTCGCAAGCCCCAGTCTAATACTCTATTTTCTTCATACAGTACCCACGCCAGAAAATAGAATTGTCTGTTTTGAAGTATATAGAGTTCTGACTGCAACTTTCATTTGCCACCTACCATTCCTCCTAAATCGGTATATAGATATACTCTATTAAAATTTCGAAGGAGTGGACACGACGTCTTACCCTGACACAACTCGGCAACCTATGAAGCATAAGGTTTTTCCTAGGGAAGGAGCCCCTTAGCCTTTGCTTACTCCACTCTCAGGTCATTTCTGGCAGATTTTCAAGGATCTACTGGAATATTCCGGGTTGATACCTCACCCTTTACTTGAACAAAAGCAGCCGATCAGATCACTATGGTCAGCTGCTTTTTGAGTTATTTAGCTATCACGTTTCCTACTTAATTTAATCATTTAGGATAGAACCTGATCAGGACTACGGAACATGTAGCCGTATCCCCATAAGGTCTGAATAAATTCACTGCCCTTCGGATAATCAAAGAAAGACAGCTTCTCCCTTAATCGTTTGATATGGGTATCCACCGTTCGATGGTCGTAAATCTTATGATGGGATGACTTCCATACTTCCCTTAGCAATTCCTCACGTGAAAAGGCTTTTTCCTGATGCGTAATCAAAAAATAGAGCAGATCGTATTCTTTCGGCGTCAGATGGACTTCGTTGCGTTGTACAAGAACACGCCGGGCTAAAGGTTGAATCACAATCTCGGCAATCAGAATTTCGCTACTTGAGGACGAATTGAAATCGAAAATATACGTCCCTTGCGTGCGAGCCATGATACTTCGAATACGCAATACGACTTCCCTCGGACTGAAGGGTTTGACCACATAATCATCAACCCCTGCCTTAAAACCTTCGATTCGATCCTTTTCTTCCGAGCGCCCGGATAGCATCATAATCGGAATACCCAGGTGATTGTGTTTCACGTATTTACAGATCTCAATGCCACTCATGTCGGGCAATAACCAATCTAGCACCATGAGATCGTATTCCCCATCGTTCATGTAGCAATTCCGAATGGCTTGTCCGCCACTGTCGGCCTCTTCTACAATGAAGCCCTCATTCTCCAGATATTTTTTCAGCAGCATTCGGACTCGCGTTTCGTCATCTACCAGCAAAATTCTTTTATGCCTAATGGTCATGTCTTACCACCTCCATTCAGATGCGTTACACTGCAGCTTCTCCAATCATTTGCAGCTCAATTTGCTTCATTTCATAAAAATATCCTTTCTTCTTCATCAACTCCGTATATGAACCCATTTCCACAATACTACCTTGCTCAATGACCACAATCTGATCCATTTCTTCCAAACCGATAAGCCGATGACAAATTAGAAGAAGTGTGTCTCCATCCGCTTGTTCGTACAGATGCTTCATGACGCGTTGTTCTGTCACGTAATCCAGCGAAGACGTCGGTTCGTCCAATAACCATAACCGCCCTTTGCGGAGCATGGCGCGAGCCATGGCCAAACGCTGCTTCTCGCCGTCCGATAAGTTCTCCCCTTTTTCAAACACTTCATCCGTTAATGTCATCGTCGGCAACTGCACTTTAGTGAGAATGTCTAATAACGTATCGTCAGCATGTTCTTCTCCATCAACCAAAAGATTGTCCCGGACCGTTCCCCGGAAAAAGTGGCTTTGCTGCAACACTACATTTGCCGTTTCCCAAACGCTCTGCTCATCCAACTCTTTCACCGAAACACCGTTTAACCGCACTTCGCCAGCCGTTGGTGCACGCAGTTTGAGCAGTAATTCGATCAGGGTTGACTTACCAGAACCGCTTGGGCCAACAATCGCTGTCTTAGAACCCGGTGAAATGTTCAGGGAGATGTCCTTGAGCGCTGGCCTCCATTCCCCTTCAAATTGAAACGTCACATCGGATAGCTCCATGGAAACAGCATGTTCATTAGACAATGTAGAGCTTGAGTACAATGACTGCACAGCAGAAGGCGGCATTGTTTCCGCCAATCGTTTAGCTGCGTGCTCACTATCTTGCTTATACGCAGGTAACGTGGCCATCGCCGCTGCTTCTTCAAATACGGTTAACGAGGCCATAACCAGCATAGCCAAAAATACCCCAGCAAGAGCCCCATCCATTATCAAATAGGCTCCAAGGGCCAGCACCCCCCAGGAAATAAGAAACGTAACAAATGCATGCAGGGATTGTCCACGCAACAAATGTTCGGCTGCTCGTTGCTGTTCGCTTGCCAACACAGCGGAAGTCTGCTGAAGCTGCTGCTCCCGCTTGGCCAATTGCCCATAAACTTTTAGATCCCGGAAACCATATAACACCTCTGTTACTTCCGTGGATAACAGCGCTCGCTGCTCGCGAACACGACCATGCATTTTCCGTTGTCCAAGCAGTACAATACCTGGTACAACCAAGGCCGTTCCCAACATCCCGAGCACAAACAAGCACGCGATCCAAAACGAAAAGGAAGCAGTAAACAGCATAGTGGCCAAAAAGACCATGACAACGATGATCGGCGGATAAGCGACACGCAAAAAATAATGTTGTAAGCTTTCCACATCCCCAACGATACGCGCAAGCAGATCCCCGCTTCTATTTTTGTTCAAAATCCCAGGCGTTAACGGAATCAGCTTGGCAAAAAAAGAGGTGCGTAAACGGCTAAGCATAGAGAACGTCGCTCGGTGAGAGTACAAGCGTTCTCCGTAACGACTAGCCGCTCGAAGGAATCCAAGCAATTTGACCAGTGATGTTAGTACAATTAAGGTGTATAGCGGTGGGGCAAATACCGTTTGCGAAATCATATATCCACTCGCGGAAAAGAGGGCCACACCGGCTATACCGGCAATAAATCCACCCAAAATTGAGAGGAAGATGTCCTTCCGCTCTCCCATCATTGCTTTTGACAAAATAGCTAACTCGCTCATGCTGAACCCCCTTTTCGTTGAACGTTGACCATTTCGGCATACGGAGACAAGCATTTCAATAGCTCGTCATGGCTTCCTGAAGCTACTACCTCTCCATGATCCATAAACAAAATCTTGTCGGCCTGTCGAATCGTATATAAACGGTGAGCCACCGTAATCATCGTCGCCGTCTTGGCTAAAGTTGCAATGGAACGTTGTAATACACGTTCGGTGTGCAAATCAAGCCCCACCGTAGGCTCGTCAAACAAAATGATGGCCGGCCGCTTTAAAAAGGCTCGCGCCAAGGCAAGACGTTGCTTTTCCCCACCGGACAGCCCGCGGCCCCCTTCACCAACTAAGGTATCAAATCCGTGTTCCAGTTGCGCGGCAATCGTTGCAAGTCCTGCTTGCTCCGCCGCCTGTTCGATTTCGGACCTGGTGACGTTACGACCAGCAGCAATCGCGATATTTTCAGCGAATGTGCCTGCAAAAATATATGGATGCTGCGTAATGTAGCTAATATGTTCGAACCATGCGGACACATCATGCTGTGAAAGCGGGTTTCCATTCACCATGATTACCCCCGACGTCGGTTTTAGCAAACCAGCAATGAGATGCAACAAGGTCGTTTTACCAGATCCACTTTTTCCAACAATGGCAATGTGTTCTCCAGGTCCAACCGAGATCCGTTCAGCCTGAAGTTCAAATGAACTGGATCCATACTGAAACCGGACTTTATTCAGTTCAATGGAGGGTGGCATTGGAATAAGCTCGGTAGGAGAGCCATGGTGTTCTTCCAACAGCTCGTTAGTATCGCTAGAGTACGTCTCTTCATGATCCATATGCTGCATAATTTCACTACCGTTGGTTTCCGCAAGCATCTTTTCAATCCTGCGAACCGCTCCCATACTTGTTCTTCCACTGTGAAAAGCCGTTCCCATATTCTTCAACAGACTGTAAAACTCCGGAACAAGCAGTAATACGAGAAAAGCAGTGTGGAACGACATCGTTTTGAAAACGAGCAACTGAATAGCCAGTTCGAGAGCAACAATACCGATACTTAACATGACGATCGATTCCAGCATGAACGTATTCGTAAACGCAACCCTCAAAATACCCATGGTTGCATCCCGATATCCTAGGCTGCTGCGTTCAATGACCTGCTGCTGACGCCGAGCCCGTCCAAATATTTTCAATGTAACCAGCCCTTGAAGCGAATCCAGAAACGTTCCAGAAAACTCGGCCAGTTGCGCATATTTTTCTTCGGATTTATTTTTCGTTTTCAGCCCCACCAAGATCATGAATAGGGGGATAAACGGAGCTGTAAACAACAGGATGAAGCCCGTGTTAGCATGTTGGAAAAACGTAACAATCAAAATCAGAATCGTAATCATTGCGACTTCCACCATACGAGGCATGTATTGACTGAAATAACTGTCAGCTTCATCGACGGCATCCAGCGCAAGGCTCACCTTTTCCCCGGTTTGTCCGTGAATGGCAAAAAGCATAGAATTCTGGGTCAATTGCTTCAACACGTCTGCTCGCATGTTCGTCTTGGCGGTGGCAGCCATACGTAAGCCGATTCTGCCGTTACCATATGACAATAGCGTGCGTACAGCCATAACGACTAACAATACACCGAGTAAACCGGTAACCGATGAAATGGAGGCTTTTTCCACGAATATCCTTTGGACTGTTTGTGCCAGCAATGCGGCCTGACTTACTATAGCCGCGCCCAGTGCAAGCGAAATGACTACGAGGTAAACGAGACGTTTTCGTTGCCCAGACATTTGTTGTGCGATCAAGCTTGTTTCTTTTTTCACATAACTCCCCTCCTCTATGTAAAACTCCTGCAAGGAGTCTTACCTCACCTACGATAATCATCGATCAGCTTACTTTTTACCTTTTACATAGTCCGCGTCAAACAGGAAAAGTCTGAACACCAGAAAAAGAGAAGGAATCAACAAACACATTCCGCCGATGAATACAACAACCAGCGCGAAGCCCATCGATGGTGCAGTGACGCTGCTCTGAATCGTAATATACGGGTCAAGGATATAAGGATACTGCCCAATCCCGTAAGCGAAAAAGGCGCAGAAAAATTGCAGCATAATGCATATGAAGGCTAAGCCATAGCGACGTCCGCTATATAACAGCCACATTGCAATCATAAAGAAAGCAACAGAGAGTGCAAGCAACCACCATAAATCCATCATATTTTGAAAATGTCGTTCATTGTGTTGACCCAAATAGATAAATGCAGTTAGTGCGATGATAATAGTCGGCGTACTCCAGAACAGTGCGTAAGTGCGCATCAATTTTAATGCACCCTGATCTTCTGCTCGGGAAGCGTAAAACGCCAGAAATGATCCACTTATGAACAGCACGGACACAATCGCCAGTCCAACAATGCTCCATGATAACGGATTGGTCAATAGCGCCCAGTAATCCAGAGAAACCGACTCACCGTGCTGAAAGATAAAGCCACCTTCAGACAGTGTCAAGGCTACTGACAACGACGCCGGAATAAGCAAACCCGACGCTCCGTATAAAAACAGATATACGAGGTTTTTTTTAGAGCCATAATTTTCAAAAGCATAGAACGAACCGCGAATGGCGAGCAAAATGACCGCAATGCTTCCTGGGACAATTAGCGCCGAACCATAGTAGTACGCCGTATCCGGAAAGAATCCAATTATGCCAATGTAAAAGAAAACAAAAAATACGTTGGTGATCTCCCATACGGGCGATAAATAACGCGAAATCAAGCGATTAATCAGATGGTCTTGCTTCGTCAATCGGGCATAAAAGGCAAAGAAACCTGCTCCGAAATCAATGGAAGCCACAATTAAATATCCGTACAGAAACAACCAGAGTACCGATATTCCAACCAACTCGTAATTCATTAAGAGTGCCCCCCCTTTGTTGTTGTTTTATCGCCCGCATGCTGCTTCCATTTCTCCATCTCGGTTTCCACCGGATTATTGTTGAACAAGCGCCGAAGGACGAGAACGCAAACGGTACCCAGTACGATGTACAGAAGAAGGAAAAGGAAAAATAGAATTCTCACACTTGGCGAGGTCGTAGCTGCCTCTTCAACGCGCATATATCCTCTTAAGATCCATGGCTGCCGTCCAAGCTCGGCGTAAAACCAACCTAGTTCAACGCCTAGAAAAGCAAGCGGCGCGCTCAAAGCAATCACTCGAAGTAACCACTTGTTGAGCTCATTTCTCTTTTTCCAAAATACAAACAGGAAATACAACAATGAAATGCCGAGCAAAGCGAATCCGATGCCTGCCATCAAGTCAAACAAATAATGCACCAAAAGTGGTGGCTGTTCATCCAGCGGAAATTCATCTAGACCGGTTACTTCCGCATTGAAATCACCATAAGCCAGAAAACTGAGAAGTTTAGGCAGGTGAAGTGCCCCAATAATTTCATGCTCGGCATTAAGCCAACCTAACAGAATCAAATCCGCGCCGCTTTCGGTCTCAAAATGCCATTCCGCTGCAGCCAGTTTTTCCGGCTGGTGCTCAGCTAAAAATTTGGCAGATACATCACCGGCTAACGTATTGAGCAATCCAAACACCATAACAACAGCCATCATAAGATTCAATGCTTTTTTGTGGTATCCAGTGACACCTTTACGAAGGATTGTAAAAGCTGCAATTCCCGCTAACAGTGCAGCTCCTGTCAAATAGGCTGAGCTTAATACATGGAACACCTTGGAGAACGTTGCCGTATTGAGCATCGCTTGCATCGGGTCAACGGCCGTGAATACTCCTCCTTCCATGGTGAATCCCCCAGGCTGGTTCATGAATCCGTTTACCGTCGTAATAAATACCGCAGACATTCCTGCCCCTGCCACAATGGGAATCGTTAGCAACCAGTGCTTGTAAGGATTTTTGAACCGGTCCCACGTATACAGATAAATGCCCAGGAAAATTGCTTCAAAAAAGAATGCGAACACTTCCATAAATAACGGAAGAGCAATAACATTTCCTGCCAGCTTCATAAAATTCGGCCACACTAAGGCCAGCTGCAGTGAAATCGCCGTGCCTGTCACAACCCCAACGGCAACGGAAATGACAAACCCTCGCGACCACCTTTTGGCCATCAGTATGTAGTGGGGGTCTTTCTTGCGGATACCGATGAACTCGGCAATCGCGATCATTAGTGGAACACCAACACCTAAGGTCGCGAAAATAACGTGAAACCCCAATGTCATTCCTGTCACCAGCCTGCTCCACAGCACTGTATCAATGTCCATTCCTTTGCTGCCTCCCTTCAAAATTCGTCAATCATTAGTAGGATATTGCACATGCCTAAGTTGACTTCTCCCTATTTACATCTAATAGCAGGTTCTGCCATATTCAACAGATTCGTTTTCTTGCGTTCAGCGCATCATCTACTTTCACACCTCTAGAAAGAGAAATTTTTCACAAAGTAAATGACAAGAAGGAGACCTGCTCCCTCAGTCTTCCTAATCTGTTCTTTGAATATGCTCAGCACATTGCAGAACCTGATATTTAAAATTATTATATCTTTGTCATTTAGCAATTCAATTGTGGTCACGCATTTGCCCCTAAACGTTCAAGAAAGGATCAATTCTTTCTGACATCTCGGTGAATAACTTAAAAACCACCCAATAGAGCTATTGATTGATTAAGCTTTACGTGATGTGTCACTACTCTAATGTTTGATATCTTATTATAAGTGCAGCATTCCATCAGCACCTTTAAAAAATTTACAATATACTGTTATTTTCACAGCAACCTGATAGGTGACACTTTTTTCTTGTCCCACTATTAGTGCCAGCCTTTATTCTTCGAAATAACTTCTTAATTCATGGAACCATAAAGTGCTTGCAAATGACTTTTGACCCTCTTGTGTCCTGCTGGAAAAACTGTTAATTGACCTGTTCTTTAAATGGAACTATACTGTGTAGCAAAGAAGGTGAGTAGATGAAACAAATAAGCAGTCGCTTTTCGATGGCAGTCCATATTCTCTCCATGATCACGCTGGACCCCATATATAGTACAGGCGATCGGATTGCCCGCAGCATCAATAGTAATCCTGTTGTAATTAGAAGGATTATGGCCCAGCTCAAAAAAGCCGGGTATATTGAAACAAAACCAGGAGTTGCGGGAGCATCTCTTCTGGTATCTCCTGATAGGTTAACCCTACTGGATATCTTTCAAGCGGTCGAATCCGTAGAAGGAAATCAGCTTTTCAATTTTCACAAGGATACTGACCCCAATTGTTCGGTAGGAATGAACATTGAATCGGTTCTATTACCCCAACTCTCTAATGCGCAGAAGGCCATGGAGCATGAACTGGCTTCTGTTTCCTTAGCTCAGATTGTGGAGCAAATACGGATGAAAGCAAATGCAAAATAAAGCTGCTCTTTTGGTAGAGTAGCTTTATTTTGCATTTTTTAATTTTTCACCAGTCAAAGAGTAGCTTGCGCAGGCTCTACATATTCAATAAAACTACCATCGGGATGTTGAACAAAAATGCTTGGACCAATAGGACCATACTGATCCCTTATAATAAGGGTATTTTGTTTTTTTAATTCTTCCTTCAATTCGTTCATGGAATCAACATACACCACAGCACGGAGTGATCTAGCAGGCTTCATGGCCTCGGGACTTCCAGAAACAATAACGTATGGGTATACAGTGGCTAAAGATAAGCCAGCTTCGGGAATATCCCAAGTGCGATCCATAGGTCGGTTAGCAAGCGACTCATAATAAGCAACGGTTGATTCCAGTTGCTCAGTAAAAACGGGGATAAAATGATTAATGATTTTCATGTTAGCCTCCAATTTTTTATTTTTTAATTATAACTACAATGGTTATAACTAGTTAAGTTATATACGATCATCTTGATCTTGTCAAACTTTTTGAGGGAGTATTCTCATGATATTATGTACTTGTTTCGTCTAATTGAGATCCGTTTGGTCACTCGCTTCCTGACAATAACAACGTTCTATGTCGGCTTAACTTAGCATTGCTTCTTTATATATACGATGGTCTGAGCTGCTCCATGCCTTACTGACGCTGGCCTTTATGCTTCTTAGCTATAAAAACGGCATGAACGAGTACATCAACAAAAGGACAAACGGCCATAAACGCCGTTGTTTACACATACGCCGACCGCGATTGGGATAGGCATGATAAAGAATGACAGAAAGCGTTTTGTTTCCGATATCAAAGCTGGAAGCTGATGCTAAAAAGAACAAACCAAGAAGAAACACTGACATTTCCCCTCTACTTCCTAACTTTATTCTTCTATCTTCGCTTTTTTTGATTTTGAACTAACCTGACCGTTAGCTTAATGAAACGGATATTACGTTACAATTTGTTTTCTTTGGGGATCTGTTCTTAACTTCAGGAAGGACTTTGTTCTTGATAACACGTCTCCCTATTTTAGCGACTTTGAATGGAACAATGTTCTTGTCCCGCGACATGTTCCAACATGTATTTAAAGGTAAATTAACGATTGATAACTGTATCAAGAAATCAATGCAGTAAAAAGACACTGATATTCTATTCATCAGTGTCTTTTTTATGGCTACTTTTTCACCAACATCATGTTTCATCATTGAACTCAGACTAATTCACTTTAGCCCTATTCGCTGTAACTCAATTCACTCACTTGTAATCATTCGATTAAAGAGTAGTAGTTTAAAGCAACTTAATTAGCTCTTCCAGCTCATCAACCATTACTTTTGCCAATTCAAAATTAGTATCTTTCAGAGCCAATTCTATTTTCATTTCAACCGCTTTTTTCTTTTGTTCAGTTTCCAAATAGTTTTTATCAAAATGAATCGCATAAATCATCTCACTAAATTCTTGCATGCTCATTTTTCTAATCGCCTTATCTTCAATGATTAAGACATAATCCATACCATTTACAACAGAATAAAAATCATGAGAAATCATGAGAATTGCACCTTTATAGTCCTCAATGGCTTTCTCCAGTGCAATTTGTGTATAGGTATCTAAGTGGCTTGTCGGTTCATCAAGAAGTAATACGTTTGCTTTACTGGCAGAAACTTTAGCCAATTGAAGCATGTTTTTTTCTCCACCAGATAAAGATTCTATCTTTTGATTAAGGATTTCTCCTTCAAAGCCATGGTTTGAAATATACGATCTAATCTCATCATAAGTTTTAAACCCAGCATCGATGAATTCATCTAGTATTGTATTGGAATCCTTTAGCATTTCGCCTTGAACCTGAGATAAATAAGCCACGTTAACATCAGCATTTATTTCAATTGAATCATGATTATTTTTAAAGATTTCTCGGAGTAAAGTTGTTTTCCCGGTACCGTTTGAACCGATAATGGCAACTTTATCTGTAGATTTTATCTCAAAGTTAACATTGTCTAAAAGCAAGTCATCAAAGGCAACGCTATAATTATTGACATTTATAACAGTGGTATCTTCAAGTTCATGATCCATACCAAAACTAATATTCGGTTGCTTAATATCAACAAATGGCGCTTTAATTCTACGCGCTTCCAATCTTTCTGTAAACCTAACTCTAGCTTTTAATGCTCTGCCTCTGGATGCTTCTGTATTATAAGTTGCGATAACTCTAAGATTATTAACGATGTTCTCGTTTCTCTCTATTTCTTCAGCTTCAGCGACTGTAAGTTCTTGTAACT
Organism: Paenibacillus pabuli; assembly: GCF_039831995.1. NCBI lineage: Bacteria > Bacillati > Bacillota > Bacilli > Caryophanales > Paenibacillaceae > Paenibacillus > Paenibacillus pabuli. Next base: position 666,260 of record NZ_JBDOIO010000003.1, on the reverse strand, counting down.
CAATTTTAGTCTGAAGTAGTGAGAAGTTATAATCAATATATCGCCCATCAAACTCTTGAATCTCCGTGTTTTCAAGGTGAATAATTTTGTTGAAACAATGATTCAATAAATATCGGTTGTGCGTAACCACCAGCAGCATGCCCTTGTGGGCATTAATAAGCCTTTTGAGCGCATTTAAGTTTTCAAAATCTAAAAACACATCGGGTTCGTCCATAATCATCAAGTCTGGGCGACTAAGCATTTCCTTCATCACTTGAATGAGTTTGAATTCTCCGCCGCTCAGGTCGGATACGTTAAGATCTTTGAGCTTCATGAGGTTTGCCAGGTTTAGCTGCTTATTAATGGTGTTTTCAAAATTATTTCCGTCCATCGAATCGAATGCGTCTAAAGCCAATTGAACCTTTTCCAGCAGCGAATCCATGTCTGATGTGGTTTCCATTTCAGCATAAATCGCGTTGATTTCATCTTGTATCTTGATATATTCTTCTCCGATATACTCAAAAACGGTCATTTCTTTGGTATTGTCTGCTTGCGAGAACTGACTTACATGCCCGATTTTGCAATCCGGATCTATCTCTAACTTGCCCTCAAACAAATATCGTTCCGGATCCATCAGTATATCGATTAACGTACTTTTCCCACTGCCACTCGTTCCGATAAAAGCGCAATGTTGACCTTCTTCTAATGTAAATGAAATGTTTTTATATAATTCTTTTTGCGGAAATGAGAAGGATAAGTTATCAACTTTTATCATTGTGTTACCTTTCTTTATAACTAAAATGGTGACTATTATTAAATGTCTTGTTGAACACAGACTTTTAGAGTAACACTGTTTATCCCCAAGTACAATCATTTTTACCCCTTACCCTCACCTCCTGCATTTCCAAACAAAAAATTCGCCCTATTTATGATGCGGTTCACCGTGATCTATCTAAGCACAAAGTACAGAATATGGAACTATCGTTCCGCTAAACCAAGGGAGAGTAGTATTTCTAACATATTTCATTCCAACTCTGAAACTGATTCGCCACTAATTATCGTACCGTTATTCTTACCTTCACAAATTTCTTTCATCGAGCCTGGTTTATCGAAGTTAAACACATGCATTGGCAGATTGTAGTCTCTTGCTAAAATGAAAGCTGATTGGTCCATTACCTTTAAGTTGTGTTTTAAAACGTCGTTGTAATGAAGCGAATGAAATTTCCTTGCATCTTTATCAAATTTAGGGTCTGCATTAAGAACACCATCAACACCTTGCTTTGCAACTAATAAAGCGTCACAATTAACCTCGATGGCTCTTTGTACTGAAGGATAGTCTGTTGTAACGTAAGGTTGACCGTTCCCCCCTGCAAAAATTACAATATAGCCTTTTTCTAGATGGTGAATTGCTCTTAGACGGATGTATGGTTCTGCAACTGAAGTAATAGGTATTGCCGTCATTACTCGCACTTCCTTTTTGGTCTTGGCTTTAAGAACTCCACGAAGCATTAAACTATTTACTACAGTCGCAAGCGTCCCAATGTTATCAGCTTCTGCCCTATCTATCCCCCAGCTTTCCGCCATATTACCTCTGAAAATGTTACCCCCACCTATAACTAACGATACTTCAACGCCTAAATTTACTACTGACATAATTTCATCCGCAATATGGTCTAACCTTTCTGGCTCAAAACCAAATTCAGAGTTTCCTGCTACTGCTCCACCACTTAGCTTAACGAGAACCCTTTTATACCTTGACAATTAATACACCCCCATAAAATAAAAACACTAAAGCAATAAATGCTTTAGTGTCCTAATGGAATGGAAATATGAAATTACGCAAGTCGATTGAATGTAAGTCTTTCGTCTCCACCTCATACTCCCACTCCTTCATGTTTTTTCCATCGAGTAATTTTACATTACGTGAAGGTAAATTGCAATTACCATAACCTACATATTTTACTTGTTATCGTATCGCTTTAAATTATATTCAAAGTCGGTCTATGGATGTGCTAACGCCATTTCTGAGAGTGCCAAGCACAAAATTGATGTAAACTCCCCCCCCTTCGGCAACAGAAGCCATTCTGGTGTGTTCTACACTATATCTCCATAAATGAATTATCGGTCTTGAACGGATTAGATATATGCCTAATCGATACTGGAATTATATTCTTGTCCCTCGACACTCGACAAAAAAAGCCGAATGGATCGTTCTCATCCACTCAGCTCTTAGGCTTACTTTACAATAATTTGTATAACATCCATTACTGCTGTTCCACTTCCATTCATATACTCACCGCGATATTGATGAATGCCAGGTCATTCGGAAAGTGTCGGTTGATCTGGCACCTCATCTTCAGGCAGCTCCGAACTAACGGAATGCCGTTCGAACTTCACTGCATCAGCCCTCGTATAGATCATATCCGCAGGAAGCGTTGGTGGATCTACCGTTGTTGGAGTCTCCCTGGTTAAACGAACATACTCGCTGCCGTCTCCCGTAAAGTCGAACGTTCCTAGATTAACCCAACCCGATGAGCCGACCGTTGCATCGATATAGGTGACCTCGGTACCCGTCTTATGCTTCACTTCTACTTTGACATGGTTATCGTTTGCCGTCGTATGGACGAGCTTGTAGATCGAGACCGTATATTTCCCCTCTGGAAACTGTCCTTTCCACGTTGCTGATGAACCTTGAACTGTAGAGTAACGGGACTTGACCCCAATTTTGTATCCGGCTAAATTGCTTTGGCTCCAAGACCCTTCTGTCGTATATAACCCCGTTGTATTTGTACTATCGACGATAACCGTTAGGTCCTTGATCATGATGTTCAAAGGCGATGTGGTTAAGGTCACACCGTCAATCGTGACAGTAGCCCATACCTCAATGTGATCCGTTTCTCCATCAAGATTGAGAAGAGTCAACAACCCGCTACCATCCACTTCAGCCAGATCTGTACGATCAACGAAATACTGTACATCGGCCTGTGTCAGATCACCGATCAAACCGTTATCCAAATAGCCGATTACACTCAGTTGTACGTTTTGAGTCATCTGCAGCTCGTTTCGATCCGATTGGATCACCGCCGACTCCAATTGCGGTATTCTATTTGGATCCACCCACATGATCGCATCCGCAACTACCCTTGACTTGTTGGCCTTATTGGTTAGTTCCACGTACCCGCTATCGCCTGCTGCAAAAGGATAATCACCTAGGTGCACCCAAGTACCATTTGCCGTTGTCTCATCAATGGTAACCGCCTCAGAGCCCCCGCTATAATAAACGGTAAATGAGGCATTCGTTGCCCAGTTTTCACTTGCAGCGGTTATTTGTGGAATCTTGTAATACACACTGTAAGTGACACTTTCCGGAAGTTCAGGCCGCCATCTCATTGTGCTTGTCGCTGTGCCGGTCGTAGATTTGGCATACACATAGTTATCATAGTAATAGTCGTTGGCCGTCGTATCCCTTATCCAGACGCCTTCTGTCACCGCCTCCGTATTATCCACAATGATAGATGAACCATCCTGCCCATCATCGGGTTGGACTGGAGTTTCCGTTACCTGATCAGGCAGATAGAGTGTCCGCTTGCGGGTCTGTTTCCCTTCCGACTCCACATAATACGTGAAGGTTTGGGATAAATCGTTCACCCGTATCGACCATTCCATTGGGTATATCGTATCTGGGACGGTCGTATACGTAGCCCCTCCATCCAGGGAATAATGAATGGTCGCGGGTTTCGTCGTTTTTGCCTGCACATAAGCATCGTAGACCGTCTCGTCGGGCTTGACGATCAGCATGCCTTTAACCGCATCGATTGGACTGTGGATATCGAAGAAATAGCTTGCATCCGATGTATCCGCCGTTCTGACCTGATGCAGCGGTACATCAATGTTAAGTCCTTCTACAATGATAGCGGTGATGCCCTTACTCGAAACCGTGGCTTGAATGATTCCACCACTCATAACGGTTTGCTCTGGTGTACCATTGTCGCGGATGATCGTTACAGTATAATCTTGTGCCGGATTGAACCCAATGATTTGTTCATTCAATTCGATCGGAGTCTGAACTTCTTCTGATGATGCGTTGCTCAGCCCAATGTAGAATTTATCCCCGCTCTCTCCTGTTATCCAGTTCAATTGAGGATGATTTGTCTTAATAATCCCCTTGGGCATCCAGAGCCAAACGTCGGAAAACCCATAAAATTGACCTGGTTTATTCCCATAGAGGTGATATTTGAACCATAAAAAATTCGTTTCAAATACGGAAGGAAATGTAATACTCCCGTTCGATTTCAATGATTGTTCACTGATCAAATAATCCATCGTTTGCCCGAGCTGCCCCGGAATATGGTGATAATAGATGGATGTTGCTCCGCTTGGACCTTCCAGAGGAAAGTCCGGTTCAAGTTGGCTAACGGCGAAGCCTTTATAGTAATAACCTGGATAACTGGAATATCGACCAATAACCGCATTATGAGCAATATCCTGCAGCAGTTTATCCCCTGTATAGAGCGACAATCTCAGCATGAATGGAGCTTCCTGAGCATTCATCCGATAATAGCCGGTTGTACTTCCTGCTTCAAACGTCAATCCGCTCGGTGAAACAAGCCAACGATCCGCTTGAACGCCTCCGGCAATATCTTCTGGAAGCTTGAGCCTAGGATATTGAAATTTACCACTTTCCGGCCAATGGAACGACTCCGCGTAATTATATGTCTCAGGCTGCGGAATCGTAACGTTACCTTCAGGAACCGGACGAGCAACGAACATGGTTGCATACCGTTTGGCTTCCTTATAAGCGGCATTCAAGTATTTGGGATCCTGAGTTTCCTCATACAGCTCCAGGATCTCCATCCATAGCTTGCTATAATAGTAAATGAACTCATTTTTACTCACATCGACGGATGCAGGCGTATCGATATGCTGCGTGATATAGCTGTCGGCTGCATCCTTGGCAGCTTGCAGATACTGCGCATCTCCCGTCATCCGATACATCATCAGGGGTTGAATGACAGGCCCCCGGTCTTTCTGGTCAGGGTCACGCACGAGGTATTCTTCCTGTGCCAGCGCCCCAATCCCTGCCGAAGTGCCCATCATCTGATTGACAGCGGCTACGCTTGAAACATCGAACGGCAGGGTGGCCATTTTCCATAACGAAGGCACACCGTATACTTTCTTCTGCGTCGGCGACCAACCGATACCATTTCGCGATACGCCATACTGGACGGACGGCAATGCTCTCGTATCGTAAAGCTGGTCATCCCCAGTCAAATAGTAAGCCCCAAGAAGAACCGCATTCGAGCTTGTTCGAACGCTATCCTCGTTTTCGATATCAATAAAGCCCTTGGCACGGCTCCACCACCCGCTGGGTGACGGGACATAATTAACAGAGTCGTCCCCTTGCGGCTCAATCTTAAGTAGATCGATCATATTGAACATCGCGTCAGTAAGCGACTGATCTGAAACATTTTCCCGGTATGATGAATAATCGTACTCATTGCGAAGAATATCCGCGTAGGACTCATACAGATTGCTTTTTTGAGCGATTAGCCCCATATGAAATTGATACGTGCTTTCTGCGGTCATTTGCGAATAAGTCCCTAATTGAGGCGCATACAGGATTGGCTGCACGCTGCCTTCGTTGTTGACAAGGCTCATGCCAAGCCGTTGTTTCGTAACGCCTCCCGTCGGTTCAAATTCAACCGGAAGCTCTTCCGAAGGTACAAATACCCCATACGTCAATGGATTTCCCTCACTATCATTCTTCTCAACCAGACTCATCGGAGCGCTCAGCTCCCGCAAGCTTGTGGATTCCACTGTACCTACCATTTTGGCATGGGACCTGAATCCATTTAACACTTCATTGATGCCTGAGACTGCCTCTGTTGTGAAGGACTGGTATCCAATCACGTAGTTGCCGTCTCGGCGAGGGGTGAAGGCAAAGGAAACATCGGGTTTGTCCCCTGCCATGGACCAGTTCACTTGTAAATCGTAATCACTTCCATGCGAGGAATCGGTTAATACCGCCGTGTGGCTGTCGGGAAAAGTGATTCCGTCAAATGTAATCCAGCGTTTGTTCATTGTATCGTAGTAATTGGTTCGGCTCCCCGCATTCCCATCTAATAAAACCCATTGCTCCTCAAGTCTTTCCGATTCATTATTAATTGGAACCCAGTTTCCCGAGTCCGTGTTCTTGTAGAACATGTCACGAACGATGGATTTGCCTCCATCCCATGCTGCCTCATAGAAGGTTGCCTTATAGTTCGCATTTTCAATGCTGCCTTTTTCGGTGTAACTGAGATTCGCTAAAGTACGGCTCCGCAGCGGGGGCAACGGTGGAGCTTGCTGCCGGATATTTCCCTCAAACTTGACTGCATCGGCCCGCGTAATAATTGTCCCCGTCGTAGGTTGCGTTCGAGTTAGCCTGACAAATTCGCTATCATCACCACTAAACTCATACTCCCCCAAATCCACCCATCCAACCGATGGACCTGACGAGGGTCTAAGATCCATAAACTTCACATCCGTAATCCCGTTATGAACAATCTCAATCTTCACATTGCTATCTGCTTTATCCGCCCAATCCAGCTTATAGAACGATATCCTCGCCGTCCCTGCTTCCAAGCGTGGATTCCAGGTGATGCTTCTACCTACAGCATCCGTATATTTGGAACTGGAATTATTGTATCCCTTTACTCCTGCGCTTGTGGTCCAATAAGGAGCGGAGAACCCGTTGTTGACGTTACCTGAATCAACAGTGACGACATGATCAATGGTGAGGCTTCCATCATCAATGATGATCGTCTTATGTGGCTCTTTCTGCTCAATATTCCCTTCGAACTTGACCGCATCAGCGCGCGTAAGGATCGTGTTCGTGGTGCTGGTAGACCGGGTCAACTGAACGAATTCTTCACCAACTCCGGAAAAATAATACTCTCCCAAATCAACCCATCCTACTGGAGCGCCAGATGAGGGTCTTAGATCCATAAAGACTACATCAGTCGTTCCATTATGAACGATTTCGATTTTTACATTACTATCTGCTTTATCCGCCCAATCCAGCTTATAGAATGATATTTTCGCGGTTCCTGCTTCCAAGCGTGGATTCCATGTTATCGTTCTGCCTGCTGTACTCGTATATTTGGTGCTGGAAAGATCATACCCCTTCACCCCTGTACTTGTGGTCCAATTTGGAGCCGAATAACCATTGTTCTCGTTACCCGCATCAGGTGTCACAACATCATTGATCTGGATACTCCCGTCATCGATGATAATCGTCTGATAAGGTAAGGTCTCCGCATAAGCGGTCCTTATTCCGATCAGGCTGAAAGGGACTACGACCGTCAACATGAAAACGATGAAGAAAAACAGCTTCCTTTTGACCATACAACTCACAGCCTCTCCTCAAAATGATAACGCTTCCAAAAATTCATTGCCTTTTGCTCGAATCATCGTAAAAAAGCAATTATCTTACCCTTCTGCCTAACCCCACTCTGTTGTTTTTATCTTAGCAGTCACATCACCGTAAAATTTCTTTCATTTTAAGAATTTCTTATACGATTTTAAGTAAAAAAAGAAACCTACATCCTAATTGATTGCTCAGTTGCAGTCAGATAGAATATAGGTTTTTCAGTGTTCCAAATGTCCCTAATCTTCCAAGTGGACTAATCCATTATAATGGCGGCTGCACCAATAGCAACTTTCCAAGCTGAATGACCGTTTGATCATACCAAGCCGGATGCTGCCGAACATGCTCCATACTTCGTTCATTGCCGCTTGCCTCAAACACGGCCGCTTTGTTTGTCTTCTCGTGATCGATCTCGAAGCAAACCGTATGTTTCCCATTTGGGAGCTCCGGCAAGAAAACATATTGATTTCGATTATGATCGTTATAGGGTGTGAATCGATCGATAAGAAAGGGCTCCCCTCCATCCACCGACACCTTCAATCGGCCAGAATCCGGCCCCCCGATATCGAATAAGCCGATGTGTGTTCCCTCAAACTCCACTGTGATCGCCTCACCGGGATCAACTGCTCGCCACAGACCGGGGAACAACCAATCATACTCACGCACTAAAGGAAAATCATCAGGGGTCATGTAAGACCACCCTGCGGAGAAATGAGTAAAAATATTCAGTGGCAGCATGGTTGCATACTCCCAAGGATTGTCCGGGACCAAAGGGTCCTGCGGCAAGTGATGTTCGACCTTTCCCACGTGATCTCGAAGTTCTCTCATTTTCTCAAACGACCGTGTGATTGTATCTGTGTAAATCCGATGTCCTTCGGGAATCGTTGGATGGATCGAATCATGTGTGAAAATAACGACTCCGGGGATGGATACATCTGACTTTGAGGTGAAAATAAGCTTTCCATCCGATACCAATTGACTCACCGCTACGCCCAGATGAATCGAAGGAATACCATAATAGTCGGCGACTTCATCTTGCATAAGAGCTCCCTTCTGGTATTCGCCGGATTGAAATGAGGTCACATCCCGCTCCTTAACCGTATATACAAACAGGATATCGGTAAACCGGCTGCGCTTGCGGATCTGTCGGATAATCCCTTCGATCCGCGCCTTGGATTCGGGAACTCCTCCATCGTTACCAACAAATTCAACAAACACAAGATCAGGCTGATGACGCAGTACATCGGTCTCCAAACGGGCGCAGCCGAGGTCCGATCCTGTCCCATCAATACCTGCATTCACAGAGCGGATATCCGCATTGGGATATTGCCCGCGTAGCCAATCCGCCGTCATGACCCTGTACCCTTCCGAACGCGTATTACTGCCGCCAAAATAGACGATGGTCACACTTTCTCCATTTTCCAACTTCTGAATGACATTAGGCAGCCCTCTTCGAGGAAAAAATTCCTTCATCACGACTTCACCCGACCTCACTTAGCATTTTTAGGAGCAAAAAATTTTACAGCAAACACTTCATAATAAGGCGAACCATACGTTGCACAAAAATCAAACCGGATTCGGGTTACACCTTTTGCATGCACCTGATGTTTATTCAACGACAGATAATTCCCACGGATATTAATTTCACTCTCGGTTCCGTCTTCTAAAGTTAAGGTCACATCATAATCCTGGATAAGTGGCTCGATCGGATCGTCGAAATGCTCCAAATTCAGCTGAGAATTGAAAACAAGATGGATTTCATCCAGATTCTTGGGGCTTGCAAAACCAAATTCCAACCATTCCTGTCCTTCCGAACGTTCCGAAATCCAGCCGTTCGGCAGACCATAAGGTCTGGAGAAGCCATTGACGACATTCGCGGGATTATACATATTTTGGGAGGGCGATAGGTCTTTGAAACAAATACTCTTATTAAGCTTTTTTAGCCTGGACGGCTCTTCCGGTCTATAATAGAAGCTCACCGCTCCTGTCATTTGTTCTTCATTGCCATATACGGCAAGGCTCGTCGTGCCTTCCAATACGATGTAGATTTTGTCATCAGCAGGCTTCTTACAGCTGAAGTCCAGTGTAATCCAGTCATCGTAACCCGCTGTAATCACCAAGTTGTAGCCTTTCAGCTCGCTGACGGGAATATAGTTTTCCTTCCGCTCCCCGCCAAACAGCTTCACTTGCAGCGTTTCCGAATGCTCGGATCTATTTTTAATCTTGATCTGTACGCTTTTAGCCACGGATGTCTGAATCGGCAAGACCAAACATAACGTTTTTTCCAAGGAGATCTCTTCGGTTGGATGAAGATGTTCATAGCTGCGCTGAGACGAGGCACGAATCGTTAATCCGTCAGCGAAATAAGGGTCCAACGGCTCTTGAAGCCCTACAATCGTTTGCCCGTCTCGAAGCAGCTGCCTCTGAAGCTCACCCATATGGGCTTTGACGATGGCCGCGGGGTCTGTCTCATATTTTACGCATAACGCAGCAGCCGTTCCTACCGCCTGGCCCATACAACCACAGGTTGCCATCACCCTTGTAGACCCAAAAGCCGCATGGGTAGCGCTTATATTGCGGCCAGCGAACATCAGATTGGGAATATTGCGTGAAAACAAGCTGCGGAAAGGGATATTATACAATCCCGGCACGAAATTCCACGCTGTAGCAGGCCCCTCATCGTAGATGCCTTTATTCGCATGCAGATCCATATACCAGCCTCCGACGGATACAGCATCTTCGAAATGAGGCTTTGCTGTAAGATCGTTCTGAGACAGCATGTGTTCACCTATAAACCGTCTCGACTCCCGTTTTCCCGGAATCGGGCATACATAATCCAGGATAAGATTGTCTACATCATCAAATTCACCGCTATTTTTGATATAATCCCATATCCCATACACCAATTTCCGCAGTTCCAAGGCGATGTCTTCATTATTCTTGATAATATCCATATGTCCGCCGTATTCCAGCCACCACAATCCGCCAAGCCCGTTGATTTTTCTTGGAAAAGACCGATGGTTTAATCCTTTTCTGATACTATCAAAAAACTCCAGCTTCGTAATATCATACGCAAAGCCAGGCCTTTTGTAAGGAACGGGATAGTCTACGTTACGGGCTTGAAATAGAATCGTATCGCCCATGGTGTAGTGATCCGCCACTTCTGGAGCGAGCTCCTCCTTGTATTCATGCTTTGCCTCTCTTCCCCATCGGAAGTCAGCACCTGCTTGGTATCCAACAATTCCATCACCGGAGCAATCGATATAGGTTGGGCTTTCGAAACGAAATTTTCTTTCGGAAGCTAATTGAAGGCCCTCCACCCATTTAATTCTGCCGTTCTCCATGCCCGTTTCATGTACACATGTATTCAGGAATAGAGAAATGTTCGGCTCATCATAAACCATGTCGAGCAAAACCGTATCCGAAAGCGAAAGCATAAGTTTCTTGTTGTATAACGGATTGTAATGAAATATCTTCAGCTTGAGTTCTTCTACCAACCCGCCTTCACGAGCATAGTAGGATGGACTGTTTCCGAGATATGCCGACCCGTTGATATGAACCCTTACCTCGCTGCTCGCATTTCCCCCAAGAACCGGTCGATCATTAATAAGTGAAACCTGCAGACCTTGGCGTGCAGCTGCAATGGCAGCGCATATCCCTGCAATACCTCCACCTACGACGGTTACATCTGCTTTCATAAGCTCCATATTGATAACCTCCATGATTAGATGCTCTTATCATGGTAATGGTTTTGACCGGTCTTTTTTTACAGGATTTCACGAAAAAATCATACTTTTTTTACATCCTTATTTGGATTCCTACCGTGTCATTTTGATCCGGTATTGCTTGGGCGTATCCCCCGTATATTCTTTAAAAAGTTTGCAAAAGTAACCTTCATTGACAATGCCTACTTCCTCGCATAATTCCAATAACGAATAATCCTTCACATTTAATAGTTCGAGTGCTAATTGAATTTTTTTACGGTTGATGTAGCTAATCACGCCTTCGTTCATTGTTTTTTTGAATAAGCTGCTAAAATACGATGGCGCTAAATTCACTTCCTCCGCGATGGCCTCTAACGTTAGACGCTGTTTCAGGTTTTTCTCTATAAAATGCATAGCACTCATGATTTCTGCACGATGTAATCGTTGGCCTGCATGCACGTATTCGAATGTGAAGTCGCCAATATAGGCGAGCTGCTCTTGAAATGCCATAAATTCCATAGGGAATTCTGGAACTTCCGTGGTCATCTTGTTCCCCGATTTAAACTTTAAAGTAATATCTCTGTACAGGTCTCTAATCATTGGCGCCATGATCGACTTGTGGATTTTATGGTCCGAAACAAATTGCAGCAGCTCGGCAAGTGCATTGTCGAGCTCTTCCTTGGAAATCTTACGTTTCATCCGTACAAGAAAATCAGCCAGCTTCTGCTCAAAGTCTGCTTTTTTGTCATTATGGTACTGGAACCGATGCATCGGAGTTTTCACTACTTTTTCGGTATGATAATAGAAATCATCACTCACATTTTTAGCTTCTGTATACGCTTGTTTGATCGATTCCCAGCCTCGGTGTGGACTACCAAAAGCGACGGATACCCTTTGATTCAAATATTGATGCAAATGAGAGATGATCTGGCCTCCCAAGGATAGGCAAGCATATTCCGTTTCCATATCACTGCGGTTATTTTCCCATGATAAAAAGCCAATAAAACGATTATCGGACAGATCGGCAGCTACGCCACTGCCACCATTCGTCACCGTTTCTTCGATGATATTCGTTATCGCATATTTCAAGATGTTTTGATCTGCGGCAGCGTATTCGTTGCGGAAACTTTCATACGTATTCATCTCTACGATAAAGCAGCAATAGTTGGTTTGAAAAAAATGAAACTGCATGCGATTGGCAAAATCCGATGCCCGATGAGAAGGAATTTCACCTCGGATCAGTTCGTTAAAAAATTGTTTGCGGACTCTATATTTATTTTCAAGTACAGATACGTTTAACGAGTGAAATTCCGCTTCTTTTTTCTCAAACTCATTTAAAATTCCGGCTGCCTTATCCAACGCTCGATTCAAATCGGCTTCCCTTAGCGGAACCTTTACAATGTACTCCAATACGTTCGCATGAATAGCTCGCTGAGCGTATTCGAAGGATGAATAGGCGGTTAGAAGTATGTATTGGGTATGGGGGAGCTCCGCCTTGAGCTGTTCAATCATGGAGATGCCATCCATTCGCGGCATTACAATATCGGATATGACGATATCCGGCTTCAGTTTTATGATCTCCTCGATCCCATTCAGCCCATTATTTGCTTTTCCCACCAGAACAAATCGTCTATCTCTATGGGAGAGCTCACTAAAAAACAATTCCAATCGTTGAATGATCAGGTCTTCATCGTCAACAATGAAGCAGGTATAATCTTTCCCCATTATGCATCTCCTTTTTGCAATTCTGCCGGGAATAAAGCACGTATACGGGTTATTTCCTTAGGTATGCTAATAATATCCAGTCCGTATTGATCTCCGTAGTGGAGTCTTATTCGACCATGAATATTATTCAGCCCGATTCGTTTCCTTTTCACTTCCTCTTCACTCGGTTCTGAGCGTAAAATATGTTTTATTTTATCGGCCGTAATTCCCTCACCTTGGTCAACGACTTCGATGATGACAATGTCACCCTCCCTATATGCATGAATTGTAATAGGGCCCTCAATTCCCCCACCGTTATAACCATGGAAGATACTATTCTCCACAAGAGGCTGCAGCAGCATTCGAAAAACCGAAAAATCCAGTAACCCTGCTTCGATATTTTCAATCAAATTGAAGTTTCGATTATACCGAATGTTCTGAATCTCGATATAGTCCGCTACATTGCGTAATTCCTGGCGTAGGGAAACCTTCTCAGAAGCATCGTCTATCCCGTATTCCAATAATGAAATGAGCGACCCGATCACCACATCTACTTTCTCTATTTGTCCGACACGTATCACATTGCTGATCGAACCAAGCGTGTTATACAGAAAATGTGGGTTTATTTGAGACTGTAACACCTGGATTTCCAGCTTCCGCTCAAGTTCATTATGAAGCTCGGCTCGGCGAATCAGTTCAACAATTTGCTGTAGCATACGATCAAATGCGCGTGAAAGATCTCCAAACTCATCGTTTCGGTTAATGGTTATTGTCGTTGTGAGGATGCCTTGCTCTACCTGCTTCATTTTTGTTTTGAGTGTATAGAGTGGTTTCCTTATAAATTTGGCAACCAAAAAAGAAATGAACAAACTTAAGAGAAGGCCTGCAGCCAGAAGCTCAATATAATAGGTTTCCAATCTGGACAACGCTGCTTTCAAGCGTGATTCATCATTAACGGAGACAATAGTCCAGTTGAATTTCTCCGTCGGTTTTTTCAAAAGGGAAACCGGTGTACCATCCTTGGTATGCAGTTGAAGGTTGGTTTCTGACGTATCCAAAATTTCTTCCGCTGACGTCTCTCCGATTGAAAACGTATGATCCTGAATATTCAGTGGTCCCATATTCTCAGAAAAGCCGGCTATGATCTTGCCTGACGCGGTGATCAGAGCCAAATTCATTTGTTCCTGTTTATTGATCTTGAACAAGGTTTCTTCAATGGCATTTAGATCCAAATCAACCGCAATGGCCATAGGAAACGGAGCACCGTTAAGATATCGAACCATCGTAACGGTCCAGCCGGAATACTTTGATTTGTAAGGTTCACTAACAAAGGTAGTCCTTCTATTTTTGTCAGCCGCATCATATAAAGGCTCCCTTTCCGATAAAGGTTCATCGAATATTCGTGTAGGTGCACTTCCGCCTAGAATGGATAAATCACTTTTGATCAAATAAATATTACTAACATAGTTACTGTTGAGTTCATACAGCTCTCTTAATTGCTCTTTAATCACTTCGGTATGGTTAATATTAGCTTTCACCGAAGTTTCAACCGAGAAGAGGATCGTTTGGAAGGAAGAAAAGTTAACGGTGAAATACTGGTCTACCTTGTCTAATATTTGATTGGTGTAATAAATATCATTGGTTCTTATTTCCTTTTGGACATAGCGATAAGACAATTGGCTTATCAAGATGATGCAGCCTAATACAAAGGCAAACACGATAAAAAATAATTTTAAAGGCAAGCTGATTCTTCTTCGCATCCATCATCTTCCTTTTAGTTCCGTTTTAAACTAAGAATAGCATATGCTAATAAAGAGAGGGGCTACGAATAGCCACTCTCTCTTCGTTTATTTTACTTGATAAGGCCGGCTTCTTTAAATTGTTTGATTGCTGTTTCCTTATATTTCTGCATGTCAAACTTGGTATCCAACGTTTGGAGGAAATTGTCCCAGTTGGAAAGAGGCTCTTTGCCTGTCATAAATTTAACTAAGCTTTCATTAATGAAACGTTGGCGGTCCGCATCCAATGTATCGTTAGGGTCTGGGGTCAATAAATTTCCGGGCAACGTTGGCCCGACATATTGCTGATTGTTCTTGAAAGCTTCCGCCGTCTTCGGATTCTGGAAGCTGAAGTACTCCGCATCATCACCACGGCGCGGCATTCTATAATGATCGACCCATAGGTACTTCTCTTTCATTTCCTTCGATAATTCGGAGGTTTTATTTTTGATCTTGCCGTCTACGACATCCCAATGAATTCCTTTGATTCCGTATGCAAAATTCGGATAGGCTTCTTCATCCGTAAAGAGATAATTTAGCAGAGACAAGATGCGAATGATTTTGTCCTCGTCCGCTTTCGCGGATATGGCCCATGAATTACCTTGGAACGACTTTCTCTCTACAATCTGATCCCCGTAAGGACCTTTCATTGGAGGAATAACAATCCATTCCGGCACCTCTCCACTAATTTCTTTCATTTTCTGCTGATAATCCGGCTCCAGTCTGCGGGCATCTCTGATCATGAAGCCAACTTTACCTTTAAACATCTTTTGGTCCAACAGATCAGGCGAATTCATCGTCACCCAGTCTGGGTCAACCACTTTGGCTGCCATCATTTTATTAATGTAAGCAAGTGCCTCTTTCATTTTGGGATCGATAAACAGGAATACTGGTTCATTATCTTTTACTTCAATGGCCGAGGGAGGATTGACACCAAACATCCACATCAAGCTATCAAAGCCGTAGGTTTGCAGATTGCCTTCTTTATTCATACCGCCGATGAATCCGTACGTATCGTTTTTGCCATTACCGTCCGGGTCTTTCTCTGTAAAGGCTTTCATAACTTCGAACAGCTCATCCGGTGTCGTTGGCACTTCCAGATTCAACTTTTTCAGCCAATCGTTGCGGATGAAGAAGCTCCGGCTGATACCGTTTACATTATCATAACCTGGAACGCCGATCGTTTTCCCTTGGTATGACATCGCCTCCCAGGAGTCTTTGCCAAACCGTTTTTGTAGTTCAGGAAACTGATCCAGATAGGGTGTCAAATCCGCAAGAACGCCTTGGTCGTAATATTGCGCGAGATCAGCACGACTCTTCAAGAAGATCAAATCTGGAATATCTCCGCCCGCAATGAGTGTATTCAGTTTGGTTGTTGCTTGCCCAGCTTGAGGAATCATCATATCCAAGTCGATGTTCATCTCTTCTTCCAACATTTGGCGTTGAATATCCTCATCACGTGGAGGGATCGGAGCGGCAGCATTGAACGTACCTTGGTTAAACATTGAGATTTTCATTTTGGTTGCAAACTGGCCAGACTGCCCTTGCGAATTACTCGAAGCTGTCGATGTAACTTCTTCATTTCCCCCACATCCTGACAATAGCGTTCCAAGTCCTAAGATTGCCGACAGAATAGCAAATGAAATCTTCTTACGCTGCATATTGACCTCTCCTTTGCTTGTATATTATCACGGTTTCCCCGTAATAAGTTAGGTTGGATCGCCTTTTAACCTTTAACGGATCCCAAGAGCACACCTTTGGTAAAATGCTTTTGTAAAAATGGGTAAACGATCAAAATCGGAACCGTAGTCACAACAACGGTAGCCATCTGCACAGCGAACGTACTTACAGCTCCAGAATTGGCGAGCGACTCAGCGCTTTGTGTTGCGACGTTAAGCAGGATGTTGCGCAAGACGACTTGAAGCGGCATGAAGTTGGAATCATTGATATAAACAATAGCATCAAAATAACTGTTCCAATGCCCCACTGCGTAAAATAAAGAAATGGTGGAAATGACGGGCAAAGACAGTGGTAAAATGATCCGCCATAACGATTGAAGTTCACTTGCACCGTCAACCCTCGCTGATTCCTCGATTTCACCAGGCAATTGCTCGAAAAAGCCTTTAATGATCACCAGATTAAATGCACTAATGAGATTCGGAATAATCAATACCCACGGACTGTTTAGCAACCCCAGAGAGCGAATTAGTAGATATGTCGGAATTAACCCCCCACTAAACATCATGGTAAACACAATGAATAGTAAAAACGGACTGCGTCCCGGCAAATATTTCTTGGATAACGGGTATGCTGCGATGACTGTAAAAAACACATTTAACGCAGTGCCTATGATCGTTCGAAACAACGTAATTTTATACGCCTGCCAGATCCCATGAGAAATGAAAACTTCTTTATAGGCCAGAAAGGTAAAGGATTCTGGTATAATCACAATCCCTCTTCTTAACACTTCCGATTCTGGCGTCACGGAGACAGCAACCACATACAGAAAGGGCAGTAAACAAAGTAGTGATAAAAAAATAAGAATCACATATACGACGGATTGCCAGACTTTTTCCCCGATTGTCAAATGGATCATTTTAAGGACCACCTCACCAAATTTGCCCATCGAATTTTTTGGCGAGCTTATTCGCTGCCAGAACTAAAACAAATCCAATCACAGCTTTAAACAATCCTACAGCAGTAGCCAAGCCAATCTTGAGACGCTCCAACCCTTCACGGTATACCCATGTGTCGATAATGTCGATCTTCTCCTGGTTAAAGGTGTTGGCAAACATGAATATTTGGTCAAAGCCAGCATCCAGAATATGGCTTAATTTAAGGATCAGCATCAGAATAATGACTCCTCGAATGCCTGGTAACGTGATATGCCAGAGCTGTCTCCATTTGGAAGCGCCATCCATTCGAGCCGCTTCATATAAGCTTGGATCAATACCTGCTAATGCGGCGAGGTACAGTATCGCTCCCCATCCAATATCCTTCCATATTTCAGATGCGATGACCAGCAGTCTTCCCCAAGCAGGCTCCGTTAAAAATGAGATGGGCTGAAAACCACTTTCCTTCAAAATCATATTAAAAAGGCCATCGCCTGGGGCTAACAAGGCTACCATCAATCCATATACAATGACCCAAGACAGAAAGTGGGGTAAATAAGTAATGGTTTGTACGATTTTCTTAAACCATTGGGTATGAACTTCATTGAGCAGTAAAGCAAGTAAGATGGGAGCGGAGAATCCGAACAATAGCTTATAGAGCGATATAACAATCGTATTTTTCATGATGTCCCAGAAATAAACGCCGTTCATAAAATCCGTAAAATTCTTAAATCCCACCCACGGACTATCCCATACTCCCAAAGCCAGGTTGTAGTTTTTAAAAGCAATCAATATTCCCGCCATAGGAATGTATTTGAATACGGCAAAGTAAATTAAGGCCGGTAATAAAAGAGCATACATCACTTTATATTTTTGGATCGTCCTTATCCATGACTTCCGCTTTTTGGAGAGGGGAATGGCTTCCACTGCCAATTTCACTTGCATATCATCACCTCGTCTTTGTTTGTATTTGTATATTAGCACCCCCCTATCGGATAAATTTCTGAAATTTCAAGAATTTCTTATAAGATATTAAGGAAGTGTGCTTCACAACGAAGGGGAAGCCGCCGCTATCGCAGAATTATTAGGACATCAAAAACCCAGTACTACAAGAATCAATACAAGCGTAAAAAAAGCTTAGATCCATGGTTTTATCAAATCTAGAACATATGTAGCGTTCGTTGTTAAATAAATCATGCAATAAAACAACATCTCCATACCTTTTTTTTGGAAACAGAAAGTCAAACTGCTGCCGGAATAGATCAGTCCGGTGGGATGGTTAAGTTGCCTAATTGTTTTTATTTAAAGTTTCCGCATGCGTATTTGGCCTTCTCATGCGCAGTAGTGTACTTATTGAGGTTTGAACTACATGCGCTAAATATTTAGATATCCATCTAATCGATAATCGGAAGATGTTCTTGTCCATTACGGCAATCGGCACAAGTTCTTGTCCTTGGCACGGGACAAGAACTTGTACCGAAAATATAAAAAAGCCGCTAAAATAGCGACTTCAATGGGAATATGTTCTTGTCCCTCGACATCAATGAATAAGTCATCCAACAATCTTGTTCGAACGTTTTTGCACCGCTAAGTCCAACAATTTAATAAGTTGTGGCAGACTTATCTCCTGAAGGTTTTGGCCACTGAGTATCCCAGACCTGGTTTAGAACCAACGATAACCTTGTTTTAATTCATGTTCACCTGCTTTATGTGCTATAGGTAAGCCTTCTTTGGAAGGTGAGTTTACATCTGCTGATAAATCTATGGCGCACAATTGTATATATGTACGCCATGCAAATTATTCCTATTTTTCATTATTGGTGTATCTACTCCTTAACTCCGTTGTGCTTCTAATTCTTTCAAGGTAGGATAATCCGTGTAGCCTTTACTTCCCACTGCGAAGAAGGTTTTAGGATCTGCCTCATTTAATGGAGCTCTTGTTTTAAGGCGCTCTACTAAATCCAAGTTAGCTAATGACCATGCACCAACTGGTACGATATCAGCTATGCCGTTATCAAGATCGGTACTCAGATCTTCCAGAGCAGGTTCTGCCCGGTTGACTAATAGTGGATTGGTCCATATGGAGCGGACGTCCTGGAGCAGCTTTTCATTTCCAAGATGCATCACATGAAGGTAAGCCAAATCCAGCTTCGCTAATTCTTGGACCAGGTAGAGATACAGTTCAGGACTTTGTTCCCCATCTTGAATTCCCCCAAGAGGTGTTCCCGGTGAAATACAAAACTTGAATTGTAAATAGGTCCAAAACTGCAATAATAGACAAAGCGAAACCACTGTACGCACCTATTCAATTCTCTTCAAATTTCTTTTCTTAAATGAATAGTACGAGTCAGATGAGATTATAAATTATCTCAAATTAACAAGCAATATTGGCAATATATTTATTCTAACGAGATTAAACAAACCGACGGGTGTTTCATTATATGTAGGTTTGTTTTATTTTATCCACAGCTGGCTTTCCGAAATATTACAAGCTGGACTAGTACATACTAAGGAACAGTTGGCAGACGCTTACATAATGGAGGGCTCTTCATGGTATTTACAATCACAATTATCATCGTTGCACTATTTGCAATATGGGGAGCCGTCGCTCCTAATCAGCTGGCAGATGTAGCTAACGTTGCCTACAACTTCTCTATTCAAAATTTTGGCTGGTTTTATTTGCTAGCTACACTGTTTTTCCTGATCTTCGCTTTCTATCTGGCGTTCAGCCGATTTGGCGGTATTAAGCTGGGGGATGACGATGATGAACCTGAATATTCTACGGTTTCCTGGCTGTCCATGCTGTTTAGCGCTGGTATGGGCATTGGGCTGGTTTTCTGGGGAGTTGCTGAACCGCTGTCACATTACTTATCTGCACCGGAAGGAGCGGTACCCGAAACAACGCAAGCAGCAAGACTCTCAATGCGTTATTCCTTTTTCCACTGGGGACTGCATCCTTGGGCTATCTATACCGTCATCGGCTTAGCGCTTGCTTACTTCCAGTTCCGGAAAGGCTACAAAGGACTGATCAGTTCCACCTTTATTCCTTTAATAGGTGAGCGTCTTGCTGCAGGATGGCTTGGCAAGGTCATTGATATTCTGGCCGTCATTTCCACCATCTTCGGTGTTGCGACTTCGCTTGGATTGGGTGCACTTCAGATCGGCGGGGGTCTGAATTACTTATTCGGTATTCCTAACTCGACGATGTCCCAGGTTGTTATTATCACAATTGTAACTGTACTGTTTTTAATCTCGGCAACCTCCGGTCTGGATAAAGGTATTAAGATTCTGAGCAACACCAACCTCGTTATAGCTGTGCTATTAATGGTGTTTGTATTGGTGACTGGACCGACTTCTTTTATATTTGACACTTTCACGACAACCTTGGGCAGTTACCTGCAGAATATTATTAACATGAGTTTGAGACTGACGCCGTTCTCAAGCGAAACCTGGATTGGAACATGGACGTTATTTTACTGGGCATGGTGGATCTCGTGGGCTCCCTTTGTCGGCACTTTTATCGCAAGGGTATCCAGAGGAAGAACCATTAAGGAATTTGTAATTTACGTCATGGTTATTCCAAGCCTTTTCGGATTTATCTGGTTCTCAGTTTTCGGCGGAACAGGACTTCACCAGGAATTGTTCAATACCGCTCATCTGGCGGAGGCCGTCAAGGAAGATACGACAACCGCTCTGTTCCTTATGCTGGAGCAGCTGCCTTTAGGCACGATTGTAGCATTCATCGCTACCATACTGATTATGATCTTCTTTATTACGTCTGCTGATTCGGCTACCTTTGTACTGGGCATGCTGACTTCAGATGGCAAGCTGGACCCGAGTACAAGAGTGAAATTAACCTGGGGGATCATGCAGTCCGCCATCGCGGTAGTACTGCTGATCAGCGGAGGGTTGAACGGCCTCCAGACGGCCTCCATTGTGGCAGCATTGCCTTTCGCTGTTGTCCTTATCGGTATGTGTTTCTCCCTACTCAAGGCTCTGCAGTCTGAGGACAGAGAGCGCCAGCAGAAGGAAAAACGGCAGCGCCAAAAGCTGAAACGTCTGCTGGAGGAACAAGAAATCTCGCTAAATAAAATTACCGGCAGGTAATGTATACTCAATCTCTATAGAAATGGTACCTGCCTTCAGGCAATCGGTACAAGTTCTTGTCCTTATCTTGAGACAAGAACTTGTACCTTAAAATAAAAAAAGCCGCTAAAATAGCGACTTCAATGGGGATATGTTCTTGTCCCTCGATATCAGGTTTATGTGATGTTCTCGATTGTCTACAGTACCGTTTACGAGGACCTATATGACATCATGCGCTAGAGCATTCCCTGAAAAAGAAACCGACCTTGGTCCTGAAAAAAACAGAATCAAGGTCGGTTTTATTATAACTGCAAGAAAATCTTATACAGGACCTGAGCAGCTTCTGCTCTGGTCGTCGTTCCGGCAGGACTCAAGGTAACATTACTTCGCCCGTTTATGAAACCCATTTTAACCATTGCAGCCATGTCGTCAACTGCGTACTTTGCTACATTTGCCGCATCTGTAAATCTCTTGAGATCCTCAGCTGTACTGGTCTGATGGATTTTGTCCACTGTCCGCAAAGCCCGCATGGTCAGCACAGCCAAATCTTGTCTAGCAATTTCCGTTTCCGGATAGAAGCTGCCGTTCGTGCCCAGGGCGATCCCGAGTGCTTTGGCGATTCCGATTTCCTCATAATAGAGGTCTGTTTGCTTCATATCACCGAAGGTGGTGTTGAACTCTGCTTTGAGATCCAGTGTCCTTACCAACCAAGCTAGATACTCACCTCTTGTGACCTTTTGGCCAGGACTAAAGCTTGTTGCTGATGTCCCGTCGATGAATCCTTCGGAAGCCATTGTTTCAATCGCTGGTGCGTACCACGAATCCTTGATGACATCATTGAAGTACTTCTTCGTATACACAACTGCATATTCACCTGTGTTGGCGGCTGTAAAAACCATGGCTTGCAGAGAACTGTCGTATTTGCCATTCAGTAGCTGAACAAACGTACTGTTTGCAGCCACATACGAAACTGTAAGGTATTTGGAATTGGCGAGCTCTTCAACACCAGGTGCATAAGGCAGTCTGATTTCAGCCGGTGAATTCAAAGCTACCATTTCTACTCCATCTAATTGGACAGTTAATGCAATAACAGGCCTGCTGGTTGTCACGGATTTTACTTCTGAATGTAGCTTTGCAGGATCTAGCCGGCTCAGTGACAGTTCCACACTCTTGGCACCTGATGCATACTTCAGCATATTAGAAGGTACGGTTATGGTACCAAATTCCGTATGAATCTCGATCTTGATGTTGGCATGCTCTGCGGTTAGCGCAGCTGCAGGAAGCTCAACTGCATAGGAATTGGCTCTCTCTGCTTTCGGTATGTCCACCATGAGCGTTTTAACATTACTGCTATTCGCCTTTGCATGCTCAAGAGCCTTATTAAGGTCTTCCTGCCGGATGGGTGCTCCTTTAGCTTTGCCGGTTTTGGTATCCGTCTTTGGTGCCACAATCTTAATCAAATTCCCTTCGACTTTTATGTTTTCAGTAGTTGGTGAAGGTGCTGTGACTGACACAGGTGCATTCGTTGACGGCGGTGTTTCCGTCGGCTTCGGATTGATGACTGGATTGCTGATAACGACAGTAAGGGATTGGCTCGCATAATGAGTTGCCGTTTCTTTATATCTCACTTCGTAGATTCCGTTACCAAGACCTGTAACCTCGGTGCCTGTGATCGCATTCCAGATGCCAGCGTCTCCTCCCTCTTGCCGGTATTCCATTACAGGACTTACACCAGTGATCTTACCGTCCTTGGCCCCAACTGCACTGACATTTACAGCCTTGACCTCTGTACTGGACGGCGGACTCTGCTCCTGCTTGGTTCCGTCAGGCACAACAATTAGGATCGCAGGACTTGGATTGCTCATATCTGTTCCAGCGTACCGGAGCTCATAGCTGCCGGCCTCCAGGCCTTCAATGCTGGTTCCACTAACCGGCATGTAACCACCTTGATCCGCCTTTCGGTACTCCATATCGGCAGTCACATTTTCAATTCTGCCATCATTCCCGCCTGCTGCTGTAGGCGGTGTAATGACGAGTCCTTCCGCTGCTGGTGCCTCTCTGTCTGCCTTGGCTTCATTGCGAATGTCCACGGTTACCGGCGGACTTGCCTTTAGGCTGTCTGTGGCTGCATACCGAATCTGATAGCTGCCAGGCTCCAGATCGCTGATACTTGAACCTGTAACAGGTGTGTAGTTCTCTTCGCCCAGCTTGCGGTATTCCATGGTATCATTCAAACCCTCAATTATGCCTTTAATGTCGGTGTCCGAATTGGCGTGTGAGATCACCCATCCACTCGCATCTGGTGCAGGCTGCTCCTGTGTCTGCCCTTCCGGAATAACGACTTCCTTATCCAGGCTCGCGCTCAGCGAACCGGTCTTCATATAACGGACATAATATTTACCGGCGGTGAGGCCTGTAACCTCCGTTCCTGCAATTGCAGTATATGCTTCTTCGCCTTCCTTCTTATACTCCATTTCGCTTGTAACACCAACCAGTTTGCCGTCATCTCCATCGGGAATGGACGGTGCCACACCGGCCGGTGTGACTGGAGCCTCACGATCAGGAATGGATATGGCCTGGTGAACTTCCCATTCCCATAGGCCTACACCGTTATCGCCTGCCTGCGATTGTTTGGTCAGGGTAACCCGTAGTGCCTTTACCTCCAGCATCGGTTCAAACGTGTACGGATTTGAAGATTCTGCTGGAGAATGTTCAACCACTTTGATTCCTTCTGTAACCGTTCCCGCTGTTACCCATTGATCGGTAACGCTATCCGCCGGGATGTAGGAATACACAATTTGGGTAGGCGGTTTGATCCCACCGGCATCTGACCACAGCACCAGATTCGAACTCCGGATAGATGCACCCTGCGGCCATTCATATTGCACCCACTCCTCTGCGCCTTCATGACCCCAGGTTCCCCAATGCGAAATGTTGTTGCCATCCTTCTTACCGTCGTTTACTGCAGCCAGACTCTCCCAAGGAGAGGTATAGCTGGAAGAAGCATTTGCGAGGAAGGCCATATTGCCGTCTCTCGGACTGAGCAGACGCAAATCCGTCAGCAGCTTCTCAAGCGCCAGGGTAACTTCTTCGTCTGTGGCATTCGTATTCCTGATCACAGCAGACGCTTCTGTCTTTGCCGCTTCTATTGGCGCAATACCTGGATCTGCAAGGTTCGAAGCATTTAATGTATTTACATAGTTATAGACCTTGATCAGTTCTGACTTATCTACCGCTCCGGTATAGCCGTATACCTTCCATTCCAGAATGCCGCTGCCATTAACGGAAGGCTTCATGTCCATACGGACACCGGTAATATATGCGGGCTCAAAGGTAGTTGTATTGTATTTATTAAGTTCATTGCCCAATCCCTTTATGGCCCGCGGGGTGTACCATTTCCCATCTTCACCGCGAAGCATAAGCTGCATATCCTTCGGACGGAAGTTCCCGCCGTTGTCTTGAAATACATATACATCCATGGAAGAGGCCAGGAATGGCTGATCCCATTCATACGTCACCCATGCCGCATCTCCTTCTCTACCCCAGTTATGCCATGCACTGTTGGAAGCACCGCGGTTCGGCGAGAAATCTGCCGAGCTTTTAGGTTCAATGCCGTTATTCATCGCTTCCGGATATCCGTCGCCACCAGAGAAGCTAGCAGAGGCCTTGGCTGTCAGCGCCGCATTTTGCAGCTCCGTATTCACGACATATACGGTAGTCCGAACCTCTAAAGAACTTCCATTGACGTTTCCTCTCGCTTCGAATTGGCCTGCACTAGCATAGCTGCTTGGATCAATGGCATCCCAAGTGATTTCCTGCTCTAGATACCCGTATTCTGATAGAATATAGATTTGTCTAGGAAGTTCTGGTTCAATATCCTTCTTGGTGACAACGCTAAGTGCCCGGTAAACGTCAACGGTATCTTCCTTGATATCTATCGTTACATCCTTGCTGGCCTTCTTGTCTCCGTCTGCCGCACTGAAGGTAAACGTGTAGATGCCTGCCGTGCTTACACGCGCATAGGCTGCTGCTTTGTCACCATCCACAAATGAAATGTCCGCTGAACCTTCAGGCTTTTGCTTGACGGCCCAAGTGTACTTCAACTGGGGTTCTTCTGCCTCGCTATGCACAGGGTCAGGAATGGCCTCCCCGGACAATACCACGATACTGTTATTGGCAAAATCCTGAACCGCAGTCACTTGACCAATTGATGGAGGCTGTTTATCCGGCGGAGAAGCCAGTTCGAAGATTACCTGGCTGGAGCCAGTCAGTTGTCCATCACTTGCTATAAGTTTAACCGTATAAGAGCCTGCTTTGGTACCCGTAGCCTGTGTAATGCTTGCTTTCGGATGAGTAAAGGTTAGCTTGCCGCCTTCCGGGGCGCTGACCACTTCCCATTGATAAGACAGAGTCCCTTCCGGAGCACCATCATCGGTTACAATCCCATTCAGCATAAATGGAATCAACGCCTGTGGATGTTGTGTCGCCATCTCTACAGTGATTTGCGGAGCTTCATTTTCGCCGCCGGCAGCCTTTTCAATGATCAATTCAGCACGCTGCACGCTACCCATCTGAAACATGGCAACGCCGTTATTGTTCTGAACATAGAACTGTCCGACAGCTGCACCATTCAGCTTCAAGGTATAGTAGCCATTCTCCATCCCCACTCCATCGAACAAAATCCGTGAAGTATGCTCTTTCCCTGATGGATTCAGGAGCTGAAGAGTATAACCCTTACCATCTTTTTGAATTTGTGCGCTCTCTACTTTATCGCTTTCCAGCTCCAAATAGATTTTCTCATCGATCAGATTGATCCGCTTGCCGAAACCGTCTTTCGGCGTAATGTTGTAGCTGTTTCCTTCGTCAGTCACCAGCGCTCCATAACCGAACAGCCCAAATATCGGATCTGTAACAATATCGGAGCTGATGCTGAGCAGGGAACCATAGAGGCCTTCTTCCGATTCGCCCGAAAAATCATTCCAGCCGTTACTCATGACGCGTGAGCCGCCATCGTATACATCCTTCGTACCCGTGCCTCCCTTATACATCGAATATCTCCAAGAGGTGCTGCCAACTGAATTAGCCGAAATCTGTCCCATATTGACGGCGTTGAAGTTCGAAATCTTCCCCGCATAATTTCGCTGCTGTGCAATAGCGGTCTGCTCCACCGATCTGCCGTCATTCTCATACCTTAGCCAGTCATCCATAATGTAACCTGCTAAAGACGCAGTATATTGGAAATTCCACCAGCCTTCACCCCCGCGGAAAACGGGCACGGAATAATGGAACCAGGTTGGTTGAATCCCCCGCATGGCACGTGTTTTCCAATCGGCCATTTCCATACTTTTCTCAGCTGCACCTGCAAGCGTGTCTGTAGAATAGTACGTGCGCAGCGCCTTCGCTGCTGCATAAGCCCCTTCTTCGCCAGTATTATCATATTCAAATTCCGAGCCGTAAGGATAAGAGGCTCTCGTCATATTCCGTCCCTTGTCGAGAGCGAATTTCTTCTGTAGATTGGCTGACTCGGTCTGCATTCCCTCTTCCTTCAGTGCTTCAATCATATCCGGGATTTGCTGCTCGCCATAGAACCCAATGGCTTCGGTGGAAACACGCTTATCGTAGATGTTATATGCTTTTTCCAGATAAAACTGAGGCGATTCCCGGTACTCGATCAGATTAGGATAAGCCTTCTGGATCCGGTACATGTTGAAAAATCCGGTAGCTTCCATGATTTCGGAGAAGGTACGTGTATAAGGTTTATCTTTGTCGGTGTACGCTCCAGAGTCTTTTAGCCAGTTCGCAACGATGTAGCTATCCTGAGTATTCTTCATGTATCGTTCCCACATGAAGTCGATCAGGTATGTCTCGATAGAGCGAATTTCATCGGGGTTGGGGGCCAGATAGTTCTTCATCGTCATGAAGTTGATGTTGTCATGGCTCCAGTCATCCCCCCAATGGCTTGTATTTAGATCGATGCCGCTTGTAAGATACCAGTCGAAATAGTTCCCGTAAGTCGGACTTTCCGGATTCTTATCCTGTGTTTGCTGGACCATGAATTCGGAATGGGCATCCGAGATTGCATCCAGCTCGGTTAGAACATTGAATTCAAATTGAGTGAATTTATCCACCCATTCGTTGCCGTCCTTCAGCTTATATTCGATACGCACGCTGTTGTTGCCGATCGAATCAAACTGGAGTGAATAGATATGATGCTGTTCACCATTTACGATCTTGGTCTCCACAAACTCAACCGACTCGTTGTAGCCGGGGTTCCCGTCAGGCAGTCCACGTCCGACCCGCGAGTTGTCAACCATTTCCTTTCTGCTCTTCCCAGGCTTGATATCCGGAATATGCGCTTCGTCAAACGGATCATTCTCTGCCACATTTTGAATATCGATGGATTGTACATCAACGATACTGTCGTCGTAGTGCAAGCCTAGCTTGACAGGCATATTGATCGCTGTCTGGAAGCCCGGCACCGCTACGGCATCAATCATGCCTGATTTATATAGGATGGACCGGAGATTGGCTTCACGGTCTTCCATTGAGGTCGAACTGTTATTTGGGCTTTCGGCACTTTCCTGCGGCGTATTGTCTCCTCCACGGACCGCTGAGAATTTGAACTTATACGTCTTGGACTCATCCGGTCCTAGGACGAGGCTGGAAGCATCGGTAAAGTATCCGCGTCCCGTTTTTTGGATATCTTTGGAATGGATATAGAGTACGTTCAGCCCCGGATACCAGCCGCCACTGTCCCCTGTCCAGTTCTTAAAAGTATCTGCAGCACGCACCTCTCCAGCTTCATGCATCCAATAATCCACATACTCGATTCGAGCGCCGCTTTCCGGCACCGGAGTGAAGAGCATAAAGTTTCCCTCACCACTGGTGCGGATGGCATAAGAATACCCACTGTCAGCACCTGCGAAATTATGCACCGTCACACGGTCATCATAGGTATCGGATAAGGTCTGATATTTGTTATTCCAAGGCATCGGCAAGCCGATATCCCCGAATTCGATATACTGATTGCTCTTGTTCTTCAGCGTAATTTCCCAAAGCATTGAACCGTCATTGGTCTCCATATCAAAAACGGATTTCACATCGAAGCCCTTCATTACCCGCTGGTCTGTAGATCCCAGGTTCTGTCCAATAAAGTTGACTTCTACCTTCTTGCCGTCTGCTGATGCGGTCTTGTTAATATAGGGGTTATCCGGATTAATGGTCGAATATTGGGTAGACCCCCCGGCAGCCAATGTTTTATTGGTATCAACTTCTACAAAGCCGTCCCTGTTGTCAGGGAATTGTTCATTGGCACCCGTACGGTAAGAGAAGATCATTTCACCCATCCACTGGTGCTCGGTACCATTCTGCGGCGATGTCGTGTTAGGTAGGACGAAATTAATTGGCTTCCCTTGTTTATTCGTAGGATTGTTGTTGATAAAGAGCTCTTCAATCTGGCCTAAGTCGCCGACTTTGGCCGACAGGCTGGCATTGGAGATATCGGTTCCTACTGCAGCCGCCGTGACCTCAGGCAATGCGCTAACCAGCAACGGTAGACTTGGGATAGCCAGGAGCAGCGCGATCATCAGCGGCTTCCACTTCTTCGAAATCATTGTCATTATAACCTCCTGTATACATGTGTTCATATCCATTAAAGGTTTAATTCTCTTATACCGGTAAGTATAGTGTCTTCTACGTAATACCTTTGACCGATCCATCGAAAATGACGTTCATGCTTTCGTCTAAAGTAGAATCTCTAAGTCGTTTGTTAAGATAATCGAATCTTATAACCGTTACTCCACATACGCGGAGCTTACATCATTTAGCATCCCTTCAGATGACGATTGAATGCCCCCATCTCCTAGTTCGAAGCAGAGGCAATAATACATGAATAAACCTTGAGATATCCATTTCGTCAAATAGAGGGAGTTTGATTTAACCTTTCACCCCGCCAACCGTGAGACCAGAGATAAAGTAGCGCTGAAAGAAAAGAAACAGAATCAAGATGGGCACAATGGCAAGCACGGCTCCTGAGATCAGTTCCTCATAATGATTGCCCAATGGGGATACGAAGGAAGCCAGCCCAATCGGCAGAGTAAACTGTTCCGTTGTTCGCAGCACAATGAGTGGCCAAAGAAAATTATTCCAGCTGTTCATCGCCTGCAAGATGGCAATTGCCCCAAATGCCGGGGCCATCAGCGGCACCATGATGCGGAAGAAGATGCCAGACTCGGTACAGCCGTCAATTCTGCCTGCGTCCATAAAATCCTTGGGCAACCCCTGAGCAAATTGTCTGAAGAAAAAGATCGGCAAAGGGGCCACCACAAAAGGCAGAATGACGCCCCACACCGTATTAATCAGCTTCAGTTTAATCGTCAGTTCATACAGAGGCAGGATAATAATTTCCATCGGAATCATCATCACAACCAGCACGAAGGTGAAGATCAGATTCTGTCCTCTAAAGCGGTACACGCCGAGTCCGTAACCGACCATGGACGAAAACAACAGGCTCAGTACCGTGAACATCGCTGTAATGACCAGACTGTTTTTGTACCATGTAAAGTAGTGACCTGCTGCTCCCGATCCGGCGAAGATCGTCTTATAATTGTCCAGGCTCATTAAGGCCCAGTCCCATCGAACGTTGAGGCCGTACCGGAACAGTTCGGCAGCAGGTTTCAGTGAAGCAAGCATCAGTGCATAGAGCGGAAATAACATCAAAACAGCCAAACCCGCGAACAACACCAGTAACAGCAGCGAAGCAGCATTAATTTTATTTTTTCGTGTCCCCAAGTACTAATCCTCCTTCCTGAACATGCCCAGCACGGTCAGCTGAAGCATGCTGATCAGAAGCGTGATGACCAGTAATGTGATGCCAATGGCTGCACCGAACCCGAGATTAAAATATTGGAATCCCTGCTGATAGATATAACCCACCATCGTCAGACCGATATTTTGCGGGGAGGGTTTGCCTGCCCAGAGCATGTAGCTCTCCGTGAACATCGAATACCCGCCATACAGCGTGATCGTAATCACATAGATGGTGATCGGCTTAAGCATCGGCACCGTAATACTCGTGAATTTCCTCATTACTCCAGCACCATCTATATCTGCGGCCTCATACAGATCCTTGGGAATGCTCTGCAGTGCGGAGAGAAAGTACAGCATGTTAATGCCCATCCAGCGCCAGCCTGCGAGCACGACTAGTGCGACCATTGCGAGGGACGAACTGTATAACCACTGCTGCCTTGGAATGCCAAAAACATTCAGAATGGAATTCATCAGTGCCCCGTCGAGTTCTCCGAAGATGAGCCGGAATACAACCCCTGCTACAACTACCGAAGTCAGTGCAGGAATAAACAAGGCTGAGCGAAAGAGATTGCGCGCCATCATGCGACTCGAATTGAGAAATACGGCAAGCATCATGGGTACCGGAACCAACAGCAGCAGCGTCCAGAAGGTGTAACGTGTGCTATTCCACAGTGCGGCCTGAAAGTCGGCGTTCCAGAGTTTGCTGTAATGCTCAAGCCCCACAAACTGAACATCTCCAGGGAGAACCTGCTGAAAGCTCATCATTCCGGCTCGAAACAACGGATAAGCGAAAAAAATGAGAAATGACAAGATAAACGGTAACACAAACCAATACGGAGCCCATGTTCTTGAGTTCATTCTGATGCTTCTGCGCCTGCTAGCGCGTACGGAAGACGCTGTTTCCTTATGCAACTGCACGGTAGACCAACCTCCAACCTGGAATAAGCTATATACTCTATATCAAAAACGAACCGACCACACCATTTACCGAGTCAATTCAGCCTGCACGTCATTAAGCACTTGTTCAGGATCCTTCAGATTAATGAAAATCTCTGGCATCGCTTTATTACGCACCGCATCGAATACTTCAGGCGACTTCTCCCGAATGTGGACTGGAGCAATCTCATCCTTCACCCCGAGCAGGGTGTCGAAAATATCATCTCCGAAATAATCCGTGTATTTGTTCGACTCCTTCATGGCTGCATCTGTCCATACGTCTGTGCGAATCGGGTCAAATCCAAGCTGCTTCCAGATCTGAATGTTACCCTCTTTGGACAGTTTGGCATAAGCGAGAAATCGCTCGGCGAGTTCAATTGAAGCGGACTGGTTGGTAATGGACGTTGCAGTCCCCCCCATGCCTGCGGAACGATTACCGCCCTCTTCCCAAGCCGGCATTGGACGAATGATCATCTTGCCCTTGAGATCGGGAATGTGGTCGGTGAACCGGTTCATGAACCAGAACGGCATAAACACTGCTGCTGCATTCCCCTTATCCATGTATCCGAAGTATTCTTCCGTGTCATGTCCAGCACCTGGCGCGACAGCAGCAACACCTTCTTGGACCATTTTCTGAAAGAAATTCATCGTTTCAATATTGATGGGGGCATTCACCGTTACGTTGCCATCGGCATCCACCTGATCCGACTTCTGCTGACTAATGGCTGGCCACCAGGACCAGTTCCCGTTCCCTTCAAATGTGATCATCGGTTTGCCTGTCTTCTCGAGCACCTGCTTCCCTGCCTGCTCGAAATCGCTCCATGTCTTGATCTCATCTGCGTTAACACCCGCTTGATCCAGAATGTCCCGGTTGTAATACATGACGGTTGCCCCCACATGATAATCAATGCCGTAGTATTTGCCTTCCTTGCTGTAGATCTCCACCCGGGATTGCACAATGTTATTCATTTCGGGCTGAATCATGTCCGTCAGGTCGACCAGCTGTGGTACACCTTTCATAAAATTGGGGAACTTGCTCTGCTCGATATCAACCAGATCCGGTGCGCCCACACCGGATTGCAAGGCAAGCAACAGCTTGGTATGCATATCGTCATATGGAATCGTGGTTGCTTCCAGTTCAATCTGTTGATCCGGATACTCCTGATTCCACTGCTCTGCCATGCTCTCATAAAACTTCTGATGGGCATCCACAAAAGTCCAAAAGACCAGTTTCGTCACTCCTCCATTTCCTTCCTCTCCAGATGTCCCGCCTGATGCTTCCTTTGTGGTACTACAACCACTTAGAGCCATTACCACCACAAAAAGACATACCCCTAACCATACCTGCATTTTCTTCATGTTCAATCCCCTTTCCAAGGTTGTAATCCTGAATCCGTTTAAGGATAGAAAACCTAGTTTCGTAAGCGCTTTATTTTCTATGTTACTTGCTGTATTATAAAAAATAAATGCTCGATGCCAACATGAATTTTAAATATTTCAACCTGTTCGGAGGTGCCGGATTGGACTCGCCCATCCTTCATTTCATCACCCCGCCCATTCCCTATTTTATTGATTGCGGACGTGCTTATTACGAAGAAGGTGAATATCATATCAGCCGCAGTGACATCGGCGTTTTTGACCTGATTGTCGTTACACGCGGTTCACTCGCCATTAGCGAAAATGGGACGGAATGGCTTCTGAAGCAAGGAGATGCGCTGATCCTTAAGCCGGATGGACACCATTACGGCAGCGCAGCCTGTAAGGCGGAAACAGAAATGATCTGGATTCATTTCCAAACCTATGGCAGCTGGAGAGAGTCTGCGAACATGGACGAATGCCTCTCCAATCAGGCCGAACTAATCGAGACACATAAGGTAAGCGCATATCTGAACCACTGTGATGTCTGTTCCATCTTCATCCCCAAACATATGCACATTGCAACCAAAGATATGGAACTGCTGGAGCATTTCTCTCAGCTTGATCAGGAGCCTCAGTCCATGCGTAATTGGAAACGACAGGCGACCTTCCAGCAATTTATGCAGCATCTGGACATTGGGCTGTCCTCACTGTCCGACGTTGCTGCCATCCGGATTGCCGAGAAAGTTGAACTCTACATCCGCCACAATTACCCTCTACCGATCTCCAATCCGATGCTGCAAAAGGAACTCAACTACCATCCAAACTATCTCGCACGCAGCATGCTGAAAGTGTATGGCATGACACCCATGGAATATCTGTTGCATTACAGAATCGAACAGGCCAAAAAGCTCCTGCTGCAAACCGCCTGGCCCGTTGCTCGCATCGCCGAAGAGATCGGCTTTAATCATGTATCCTACTTCTCTTCCTGTTTCTCCAAAAAAGAGGGCATCTCTCCTTCCAACTTTCGCAGCAAGTTCACCAACACCGAAAATAAACCGTCTCACTCAGAACCAATACCCTGAAAAATAAAAAGCGTCCGCTCACCTGAGATCGCGTTATCCTATAACGCGCATCCCGGGCCTATTGGACGCTTTCCCTTGTTGTTCTCCCCTTACTGAAGAAGCACTAGACGCATTTAAACCTAAGCTTCACCTTCGCAATGCCCTGCTTTTGGTTCCTGTTCCGCAGGATGGGTAATCGTCACTGTAGCAACAGCTTTAGCTCGTTCACTTCCGCTGTTTCTTGAACGGTGAAAGTACCATCTACGCTCGCTCACCATCTTCTCTCCTGATAGACATCCCCTTATTTGCACTCTCGAATCCAAACGCTCATTTCCCCTTCATCCCGATTGGCCCAAGTGAAGTATGGAATGAACCGAAGCTCGGCAGGCTGTGTATCCCAGTGGACATCACTGCGATACAGATGTATTCCCCAGTCTTCATGAGATACAATTCGCTGCCCAATGGTTGTAAGTGCCGGAACCCCCAGAGGCATCCATTCCCCGCTACCGATATGAAACTTGGCATCCCGGGGCAACTGAATGCGATGCAATCCGCGCCCATTGTCGACTTCTTCGAGACAGTATATAAACGGTCCCCGCTGGATGGCTACTTTCCCGAAAGTGGCTTTGATGTTGTCATGCCCTTTCATCCGCAGCAGTTCCATAGGGAAGTGAAGCTTAATCTCATCACCAGCTCTCCACGTACGGTTCACCTTTATGTAACCGCATTCAAAAGTGAACTCATCCTGTTCGGTTTTCTCCCCATTAATCCACAGCTCGGGAATGTTGCACCAGTCTGGATTTCTCAGAGCTATCGTAAACAGCATTCCCTCCGGGGAATCGGGCCGAACAATCAGCTTCACTTCTCCGGTGGATGTATAATCAGAGTCCATGAAGAGGGCTGCTCTTCTCCCCTGAAGTGTGAATTCCCCTTCTCCGCCGATGTACAATTGCACATATAGCGTAGCTTGTTCCTCAACTGGGGTATACACATATTGATCCAATGAGGCAAGTAATCGTGCAATGTTCGGCGGACAGCAGGCACAACCAAACCACCCTTGCCGGCGTGTTCGCACGTGGGCATAATTAGGATTCACACGTTGAATCTCCGGATCGACTTCAAGCGGATTCACATAGAAGAAGCGTTGCCCGTCGAGGGACATTCCACTAATCACCGTATTGTACAAGGCTCGCTCCATAACATCTGCGTACCTGCTATCCTGCTCCATCTGCAGCATGCGCTTCGCCCAAAAGATCAGGCCAATCGAGGCGCAAGTCTCTGCGTATGCGGTATCTCCCGGCAGATCATAATCGCCTGTAAATGCCTCTTCTTTGGCTGATGAACCAATGCTTCCCGTAATGTACATTCGCTTACTCACGGTGTTACTCCATAACCGTTCACAGGCTTCTTTCAGCGATGTATCCCCCGTCTCAGCAGCTACATCTGCCATAGCCGCACACATGTACACCAGTCGAACTGCATGGCCTTCTGCTGTCGACTGCTCCCTAATGGGGAGATGGGACTGGGAGTAGGTGTGCCGGTGAACCATATCCAACTCGCCAAAATGTAGGGTACGGCCCCTTTGTTCCCATTCCTCTACAAAAAAATGCGGTCTCGCTCCACGCTGATCCAGAAAATAACGGCTCAGTTCGAGATACTTCTCTTCCTTTGTCGTCTCATACAGCTTGAAGAGTGCAAGTTCAATCTCCTGATGCCCATCATAACCAGGCAATTGTCCAGGCTCTGTACCAAACACGGTGCCTATATGATCCGCCAGACGAATAACCACATCCAGCAGCATGCGCTTGCCTGTGGCATGATAATACGCCACACCAGCCTCAATCATATGTCCTGCACAATAGAGTTCATGACATTCGGCGAGGTTCGTCCAGCGCGCCCCAGGTTCACGCAAGGTAAAGTATGTGTTGAGGTAACCATCGTGTTGCTGTGCCCGTGCAATGGTTTTAACAACGGAATCCACTAGGACTTCTAGTTCCGGATCGGGCTTCGCGGAGAGCAGGTACGAAGCTGCCTCAATCCATTTCGCAACATCGCTGTCCTGAAATACCATCCCATAATGAACGCCCTCTTCCTCCCCTGCAGCGATGCGGAAATTCCGAATGGCCCGGCTTGGTTCAGCTCCTTCGATACGATCATTGAGCGCCTCCCATTGATAGGGAACAACGACGTTGCGGACCAATTCGATATAATGCGACCAAAATGGATCATTGATTTTATGGCTATACCCTCGAGTCTGTGGATGGTGCGGTGCATCTGGTTTTGTCATGGGAACCTCTCCTTGTTCTATTTAATATCCTTATTTTACAAATCATTACATCAGGGTGAAATCATCATTTCCAACTGAAATTTAAACGATTACAACCTTGTACGACCGCCTTCCTTGTTACAATTGTTCTTGTTCAGGTTTTTCTCCTCAATAAGATACACGGCAGGCATAATCTTGTTTTGGAGTCTGCAATTCGGATGCAACCTGACCGATCGTGCCGGTTAAAGCCTCGCGATATAATTCGTTTCCCATAGCCTTCGTCTCTTCAACAGTTTGGTCTGGTAGGATAAGACCACCCGTACCCTATATCTCGCTAGCGGAGTTCTGTATCCCATTTACAAATATCATTCTTAATGTGTGGAACAAACTGGTCAGTATAACACCTCCCTTTTCTTATGATGAATTAAATAAATAATGGTTGCCCTCAATAAATATGTTGGGCAACCATTAATTTTGTAACATTTAGATTTTGGAGTTGTCCTGATTCTACTTTTCTAGGTTTGTAAGCAATCGGTAAATAACCGTCACCGCTTGCGCACGTGTGGTCTGGCCATTAGGGATAAAGCGGCCATCCGGCATGCCTGTAATTAAACCACCCTTACGAACAGCCTCTACTGCTGATGAGGATTCAGAAGAAAGATCCTCCAAATCAACAAACTTCGCAGAATCATCCTCCTCTTCGGTTGATAATGTAACATTTAAATTACCTGCAAGCCTATAAATCATTACAGCCATTTCCTCACGGGTAATGGGTTCATTGGGGCCAAAAGTGCCATTTGCTTTGCCTTTGACAATGCCCAGCTTATGAGCACTTGCGATTGGTGTGCTATACCAAGTCCCTTCTTTGACATCACTAAATGATGGTTTTGCTGATTCATCCAACAGATCGAATGAGTTCATTAACGTTTTGAGGAATTCTGCACGGGTTACTTGAGATGTTGGATTAAATTCTCCAGCTCCCGTTCCCTCAATAGCTCCTCTTGCTGCAAGTGCTTCAATGCCTTCCACAGCCCAGTTCACATTGGTCAAGTCCTTAAAGGTAGCGCTTACACCAAGTACTCCGAACATGCCGTTCTGCTCCATGTTAAACTCAAACATTTTTGTGGATTCATCATATTTACCGCCGACAATAGCGTGGGCCACTCCGGCATCGTTCAGCGTGAAGGCCACAACCTGATGCCCTTTTATCCCTTCCTTCAACTGATAAGGCATGGCTAGTCTAAGTCCTTTTCCATGTAGTTCTTTAGAAGATATACTTTTCCCATCTGCATTCACCGTGATGTTGCTGACCAAGTCTGCTTCTAGAAGTTTTCCAGCTTGTTTTGGCAACTGGCTTGGTTCGACGGCTTCAAAGACCACTCCCAGATTAGTGATGTCCCTAATCGTAGTTAGGAATTGATGAGGTATCGTCAACACGGTTGATCCCGTTTCAATTTTTACACTGGTTAAAGACTTCGTAGTACTAAGCGTCTTCCACGGAAGCAAGGCTTCGACTTGTTGTATTTCCAAATCCTTTTGGATGACAATGGTTAACTTTCCGTCCTTCATATCCTCCAGCGCTGCTTTGATATCGCTGTCTCTGAGTTGAACTTTGACCTTACCCTCTTTGCCGGTGGCAGCTGCTTTCACTTCGATTCTGCCTTGGCTCACGGTAATTGGCGTAAGCTCTTTCGTATCCGTAGGTGTAGGAGCTGGTGCTGGAACTGGTGTTGGAGCCGATGGCGATGGGCTTGGAGTCGGTGTAGGTGTCGGCAACAGTTTTAATCCCGCAATAGCAGAATCCAGCGCAATAACCGCAGCATCAATGTCAGCCTGTGAAGCGGATCCGCTCGTCAACAATTGTTCGGCAGTGGAGATCTTTTCCGTTAAGTTCTGCCAGCTTGCCGCCGTGTAGCGTTCTTGCTTCAATGCCCTTGCTTCATTCAGCTTTGCTTGAAGCACAGCTGTATTCACTGGCGGATTTTCTGTAACCTTCAGGACAGTGTACGTCTTCGTTGTGATTTGATCAGAACCTGTTAACGTCACTTTGTATCCAGTCTTCAAATCAATGGCCGACGTCAACCCATCGGATTCGTAAACTGCAAATGTTACACTTGCGGGAACGTTTAAACCGGCTTTAAGTTCCTCCAGCGTCGTCGATTCAGGAACAACAATTTTCTTGGCCAACTGATCCACAGAACCGCTCGGAATGTTGATACCGATAATAGTTACATTGTGTTCCTCTACCGGCTCTAGGGCTTCAAAAGCTTCCAGCAACGCTTTGTACGCTGAATCGATATCTCCTTCGGTCGAAGCGTCATTATTATACACGTCACTAGCTAACTGCAAAGCTGTTTGCAACGTTTGCCATTGTTCCGGTGTACCACTATAGTTCTCTTCGTTCACGGAAGGATCTGATACAGCATCAATTGCCGCTTTTAGCCGGGACTTATCGTATTTGACATAAATACGAAGGCTTGCTCTTAGATCGGTTCCTTCCACACTGCCAAGTACAACAAAATCGGTAGCGATGGATAGCTTATTTTCGGGAATCTCATCCCACACGACATTGGCCAGCCCTTTCGTTTTGTCTTCATAGGTCACGGTGACTTGTGAAGGCAAATCAGGCATGACGTTGATAGTCGTATTGACCGATACTGGCTCAATGGCCGTTATTGCACCATGATCCGTTTGAGGTGGCTCTTCCCCCTCAGGTTTGGCCGAGATAGCCCGCCATTCTTTTAAACCGGTGTACACCGAACTGCTTTGGTTTTTCATCGTTAAACGTAATTTGTCAGTCGTGATTTCATTGAAGGTGACTTGGTTGAATTTGCCCTTTTCCATTTTCTTCTCACTAAGTCCGCTAACCGCCACATACTCGCCCGCCTCCTGATTCCAATACTCAAAGTCGTAATCGGCAGGAACCTGTACGCCGCCTCCATCATCATAAAAGTACATTGAACTGCCAGACAGGGTCACAGGCGTTTTCCATGTATACTCCACCCAATGACTCTGGTTAGGCGATCCCCAGTTTCCGTACTGCGTTTCGATCTCTGGGTTGCCGATGCTCCCGGGAACTAAAGGAATATACCCGTCATTCACCGATTTCAAAGATTCCCATGCTGATGTGTAGGAGGCGTTTGGTGTAGCCAACAGAGCAGCATTACGATAACGAAGACCCTCTTCTGCAAGGCGCACTCGATTTGTCATGGACTGCACTTCATCCAGCGAATAATCATCTCGCGCAAGCAGTTCCTTGGCTTCAATCAACGCTGCTTGCAATGCCTGCCACGACTCCGGCGTGAAATCATCGGCATTGCGGACAAGTTTGCCCTGCGGCGATACCCGGTCTGCAAACTTGGCAATGACATTAGATAATTCGGCCGTAGCTACGTATACCGTGATGGGCACTTCTACCTTCGTGACTTCTTCCCCATCACTAACGCTCAGCTCGTAGACGTATTCTCCTACCGCGCCAAATGTCACATTCAATGTGGCCTGATCCAGTGCCTCTGCCTGCACTGCACCAGCGTCGCCTGATACTAGATTCCATGCATACGTCAAACGCCCGCTTGGCAGACCATCATCTGAAATTACTGGCGCCAACTTCAATGGAGCTCCTTGCTCCACGTTCACCGGCAGGTCTAGTTGCACTTTTGGTGCAAGATTCTCCGAAGGCGTAACGTTCAGGTCGTTATTGTAGATTTGAATCTCCTTAATTCCTGTTGAATAGCCCGATGCATGCGTAAAATGGACTCGGATAGCCTTTGTGTTCACCGCATTAAATTCAACATTATTGTAATTCGCGGCCACATAATTCGGATAACGGAATTGCCCTTCTACAGGCTTCCATGTGGTGCCGTCCGCATCCAAGTATTCCACACCAAACGTTTGTGGAGCTGCATAGCCGTTTGGCAGTCGGTCATTATAAAAGTAAACTTTTACATTATCCACCGTTTGGGCTCCATCAAATTGAAACGTAACTGAATCAGATGGGTTCGGCGAGCCGCCGAACAACGCAGTATTCGAGGTATGGTTAATGGATGCAATCGTAGAACCGTCTGCAAGTCTGCTCACATTGGAATTGCTATGGATATAGCTGGATTCAACCGTAGTACCAGATGCCGTTGCCAGGTTTACGCCGTTATGCTCCACATCAATTCCAGCTTTATTGAACATATCAACTGCTTTTTCATTGCCTCCCAGTGAAGTATCGTCTGCAGAAGCCAGATTAACAGCACTGCCAATTTCATAAATAACGTTGGTGTTTGTGTTGTCTCCAACCGCCCCTGGCACGTCTCCGTCCGGTTTTTCTACCTTGCCCGTGGCAGTATCAAAAATGATATGCGACATTTCATCCGTCGTCATGACACGTTCGCCATTGATGAACAATGAGTATCCGACGGGGATATCCTTGTAATATGGATCGCTATCGCTGTACTTGGCCGGGTCCTGCCACACAATGGACAGATTGGCATCATGATAACGCACATTGTCCACGGCGAAATGGTCATATTGGATATCAAGTGGCCATAGCTCGATTTTATCGTCCGCTCTTGGTTGAAGGC
The DNA here is from genome assembly GCF_039831995.1 of Paenibacillus pabuli. Lineage (NCBI taxonomy): Bacteria > Bacillati > Bacillota > Bacilli > Caryophanales > Paenibacillaceae > Paenibacillus > Paenibacillus pabuli. The sequence continues at coordinate 625,991 of NZ_JBDOIO010000003.1, read as the reverse complement.
CTGCCATATCTTCCATGACGGAATAATTCATCATGCCCAGCGTATCGTGGTGAATCCAGGCACGAACCATCTTGCCACTTGGGTTTGGCGGATTCTGCGGTGTCCAAGGTGTACCGAAGAAATAATCCTCGAGCCAAAAAAACTCATTGGAATCCAGGTGATCGGTATTGCCTGGTTCAACCGTATGTAACCAAGCGCCCCAGTCAAACAATGTTTTGTAGGTGTCGGTATTGATATTCTCCACCGGATAATGACGTAAGGAAGCACGAATCGTATTGATGTAATTCCCAAAGTTGCACCAAGCGAACTGGTCCGTTCCGAACGCGCTGGTCTCTCCATTTTGGAACGCTTCCACACGTTTCATGATACTGTGCTGATCTGCCGTAAAGAATGGGAAAATCGGGTAATAGTTCGGATCACCGTAATCGGATAACTGGGTCAAGTACTTGGATTCGTATCCTGCCTCCCCTTCTTTCGGCACTACACCGAAGTTAAACACAAACATATTGTTGTCACGCCATGGATTGAATACGTCTTGTTGGTTGATGACTTTTTTGTGCAAAAAGCTGCCTTCGCCGTTCGTATCAGCTTCGCCGTCACCGTCAAAATCCGCTTCGTCGTACCACATGTTGTTCAGAATGGCGGTCCGAATTCGCTGCGCAACCTCTTCCATGCGTTTCGCGTTTGCGTCATCCCCGAGTTGTTCGTACATTTGTTGCGTGGCTACTGCGTTTGCATAAGCTGTGGAAGAACCGTCCAAACGCGCATAGTTTCCATTTCCTTTCCAGTGCATGGACACCGTGTCTCCATCATTGCCGGTAATTGGTCCGTGATTGTAATAAACCAAATCAGGATTGGTTCCCCGGAAATGATTCAGTGTACCCGTCACATCGCTTGCCGAGAAATCAGCGAATTTTTTCAATACCTTTTCTCCGCCACCATAAATCTTGTACGCTTCCCAACCGACTTGCGAGGTGTTTTGCATCATGTCCCATGTCCAGATATTTGGTCGTCCCGGATTGTTTTTGTAGTTGGCGTTTTCAGAATACTCGCCTTGGGCTAGCCAAGTGCCGTATGCATAAGATGGATCTCGCAGCCACTTCAAATCTTGCAACACCCACGGAACACTTACTGTGATGCCGTTGTTATAACCCAGCACCCCTTCCATGTTCATCGGGAATTGCCAGTCGTTTCCGGGAATGTTTGCTTCCAGCAAGTTGAAGCGATTGGACCACCAACGATAATACAGAACCTTCTTCACATTTTCGTCAGGAATATCGATGTAGGGGATATTTTGTGCCCACCATTCGTTGTATTCCTTCACTTGATCACTGAAAGCCTTTTCATTATTACTTGCTTTAAATTCAGCATACTGCGTTTTCGAGGCCGGGATCTCTTCGGCCAACCATCCCATGACCACTTTCTCATCCACCGATGTGCCTGCAGGCACCGTAATCTCTTTGACCAAATCATTGCCAACAGGCATCATGCCATCTCCGCTGAGATGTACGTCTACATGGGACATCGCTTCAACATACTCTTCTCCGGCGCGTCCAACCATGATTGGAGCAGCCACTCGTTTACCAATCAATTCATCTCCCTCGGTTTCCGTTACAAATGGAGATTTGACGGTCATCGTTAACGTAATTGGCGCATTACCGTTATTGGTTAACTTCAGTAAAGTGACAGCACTGTTAGAGGAGGTAATGAATTTACGTTGACTTATGTCCAATCCGCCGCTTTTGTAAGTCTGGTCAGCATGGCTCGGATAGTTTTTACGAGCACCCTTGTCTTCAACGACTGCCCCCGTAGACAGGGTAATGTTGTACATCGTATCCTTGTTGAGAGTATCCGCATAGTGTACCGTCCCAACAAAACCGAGCTGCCGGTTATCCTGCGTTTTCATGTACAGCGCGCTCCCCCGGCTGAAGAGCGTGTTGGCACTGCCATCATCGTTGTTATCGTCTGGGATGACACCCTCGTTAACCAGCAACTTATCGAGCCATGGCAAGTCGGCATAATCTGCAGCGAATTGGTCAAAATCAAAATCTTCGATCGCTTTCATCATTTGACCGACAGTTTCCTGACTAAAATCCACGGGCTCGCTTACGATCTGATTGTTCTTCCACGTTGCATCGCCATAATCGGTACCTACGCCTTCATGAACAAAGTCCGTCGTATAGTTCGCCGATGCAGGTATGATGCCTGTATTCAAGGTTACGACGGTGGCCAAAGCGGCCACCCACATTTTTGTTGCCCATTTCCTCTTCTTTTTCGCCATTGCTTCGTCTCCTCCTTATTAACCTTTAATTCCCGTTAACGTAATGCCTTCTACGAAATATTTGTTGCCGATCAGGAAAAACACCAGGCAGGGAAGTGTTACGATGAGTGCAAGCGCCATGACCTGCTCATAGTTTGGAATACGCATTCCGTTCACCATGTACAAGCCCATAGGCAAGGTATAATCAGCCTCGGTTTTCAGATAAATCATGGTGTAGAAAAATTCATTCCAACAATTGATGAAACTGAATAGCGCAACAACGATCATGGCAGGACGAATGAGAGGCAGCATGATCCGGTAATAGATGCGGAAATAACCCGCGCCATCGATTTTGGCCGCCTCGCTCAGTTCAGCTGGGATTGTCATAAAGAATTGTCTTAGCAGAAAAACGAAGTATGCATTGCCGCCTGCGCAAAAAAAGGCTGGAATAATTAGGGCAGGTTTGCCTGCAAGCCCAAGCGATGTATATAACGAAAATTGTGGCAGCAGTGTAACTGCACTAGGCAGCATCATACTGCTGATCACGAGCACAAACCAGGCGCCGCGCATGGGGAAACGTAATTTGGCAAACGCATATGCTGCAAAGCTGGTCGTGATCACGGTGCCAATGACATACGGAATGACGATGGAGACCGAATTCCATAGCTGCCGCCAGAACTGAATTCGTTCCAGTCCTAGCCTGAAATTCTCAAACCCAAGCTCCTTTGGAAAAAATACAGGCGGTCTGGCCAATATTTCCGAATGACTCACCATTGCGCCGCGTAACAGCCAGTACAATGGAAAAGCAAAAATGAATGCTAGCAGGAGAGATAACACAATCAAGCCGAAATGAATTGCTCTTCTTCGGTTTTTAGCCTGCTTGATGCTCGTATACTTCATCGGTGCATGTGCCGTTTCCATCATCTCACCCACTTTCGTTTGCCCATAGCATCATCACGTTTCAGCGCGCCCTGGAAGTAAAACAACACTCCCGTAATCACCAACGTGATGAGAAATACGATCCAAGCTTCTGCCGATGCTAAACCTCGCATGCCAACTTGCACAAAGGAATGGTCATAGATCATGACGTTGATAAAGTATGTCATTCGGTCAGGCGCGCCATTTCGTGACAATACCACGCTTTGGGTGTAAATCTGGATTGACGTCATCATACACATGATGAGCTGAAAAAAGAGTACGGGTTTGATCGTTGGATAAGTTACCTTCAAAAACTTATGCCAGGCGTTGCCGCCGTCCATCTCTACAGCTTCCAGCAATTCACCAGGAACGTCCTGCAATGTGGCGATAAATACAACAATCGTCCCGCCGCATGTCCACAGACTCATGATAAATAAGGTGTAGAAGATCCGAAGTGGGTCGTTGAGGAAATCCCATGGCGCAATGCCCATTTGTAGTAGAACCCAGTTGACGAGCCCGCCTTTGGCCTGATTTTGCAATAGCATCTGCCATACGATCGTTGTCGCTAGCATCGGTATGACGGATGGGAGAAAGAAGATAGCTCTTAGCAAATTTCTCCCAATAAACTTACGGTTCAACAGCAAAGCAACGATCAGGCAGAACACGATAACGAGTGCAACGTTTACAAAGGAATAAACCAGCGTAACCGTAATCGATTTTTTAAATTCAGAGCTCGGATTGCTGAAAATATACCTGAAGTTATCTAGCCCAATCCATTCCATGACCTGACTGCCGCTCATAATCGTAATTTTATGAAAACTGTAATATAAACTGGCGAGCATGGGGTACATCGTCAGCACCAAAAATCCGATAATGGCTGGGGCAGCAAATAGATATCCGGCAATGGCCTCTTTGGTGGCGCCTTTTGCAATTTTTCTGGCAGAAACGATTTCCGAACCGATTTTGCGTTCTGGATTCATAAGCATAGCCTCTCTTTTCGAATTCAAACTTCCTTCCTATGGTTAGGAGACCTTGCCGCTTTCCCACAGCGACTTGATTGCCGGCATAATTGCATCATAAATTTCTTTGACACTTTTCTGGCCGGATAATGCCTGGTCAATCGACTTTTCGTATTCTGTGTTCATTTTTAAATAAGCCGGAACATAATACGCTGGCCATTGGACAATGGCACCCTCGGTCGTAGCATAGCTAAGGATGGTTTCCTTTGCGCTAGCTGGCAGATCAGCCGTCCATTGATCAATTAAAGCTGGATCTGTATACCAGTCCGCCTGATTGGGCAGCCATGCTCCGCTTTTCAGCAAGTCTAGGCTGTTTTCTGGGTTAACCATATAGGCGTAGAACTTTTTTGCTTCCTCGATATGTTTGGATGTGTTGTACACAACGAGTGGAGCTCCAGCATTCATGGTTACTGCTTTCTCCATTTTCGGGAGCACGCCTACACCAATATCCTCATTGCCTTTGATATTTGCTAAATCCCAGGATCCGCTCACAGCCATAGCATAACCCCCGCTTAACGCATCCACAGCGGAGCCAATTCCAGAACTCCAAGTATAGCTAAAGGCAGAAGCAACTTTATCTTTGTTCACAAGATCAGCCAGTTTTTGAATACCTTCTGTCGTTTGTGGCGTATCCCATTGAAACTCTTTTCCATCCGGGGATACAATGCCTCCCCCATTGGCGTTCGCTGCCCAGAAATGATGAAATTCACGCCCTGCCGTAAAACCAAGACCATAGTTTTCAGTCAATGCAGCATCAAATCCAGCATCGGCAGCTGTCTTACCACTCGAATCCTTGGTTAGCTTCTTAGCATTGGAAACAAAGGTATCCCATTCCCAGGCTTCCTCAACCTTGGTAGGTGGATATGAAATGCCAGCCTCATCAAATTTCGATTTGCTATAGAACAGCAGTTCCATTTGGTTGGACAAGCCTACACCAATAACTTTCTGTTCTGGAGTATGGATGGTGATTGCAGGAAGTTTCTCCGGAATGGTTCCATCCGCAAGCAGGTCGGAAATGTCCTCTAAAATGCCCATCTCATTATACTTTTGAATGTCAGCTTCCCCCATGTAACTGATGTCCGGCAGTTCTCCGGATTGAAGCCTCGTCTGGATGAAGGTGTCAAATGTGCCGTCTGCCGGCAGCACCTGCGCATTAATTTTCACCCCGGTGTCCGCTGTATATTTTTCTGCAGCGGATTCCACCAGTTGCTTCTGTACATCATCCCCCCAATACAGCAGCTCAAGGGTGATGCCCCCAGCGGACGGATCCCCGTTGCCTGCTGCTGCGTTTTTGGCATTGCCGGAAGTGTCCGAATTGCCGGAACAACCTGCTAACGTGGAGAAAGCCAAGGTTAATGCGAGAGACAGAACCAACTTGCGCTTACCAAACCTCATGTTTGTTTCCTCCCTTTTTCAATGCTATTTATTTCAAGTCAACGAATTTAATCGTTTAACTTAAAAACATGGTCTTGTTTCATATCCGGATGTTTATATGGTGCTGATTGTAACCAATCCTGTACTTCCCTTTATAGAACAAGTTGGAAACTGCCAAGTTAGAAGACTGTCATAGGCAAACTCTGAACTTTCCATTTTCCAGGCGAATGCTCTTTTGCAATGTTCCTAGAGGAGCTCTGAACTCTAAGTCTTCTTCACGGAATACATACCTGGACGGATACGCCGCATAACTTTTCACGGTCCAACCATCATGCTCTTCTGTCACGAATCCGTTGACACATCTTAATGTGCCTTCTCCATCTCGATAGAGGTACGTCGTAGTTCCAAACCCCAGCAAATAAGCTACTAATTCCTCACCCATATCCCAATCATCCCCCGATACATCGGAGAACAAAGCGGCAAACAGCGGATCCTCTGCTCCCACGAACACCGATTGCCCAAAACGATTACGCGACAATTCCGGCATGTTCAAGTTGGGTGCAGATACACTATACGTCGATGCGGCTTCACCTTGCTCCAGCCTGCGCGGGGTGGATTTTACATTCCAGTCATAGCAATGAAAGATTGCCATTGTAGAGCGATAAGCTGCTTCCAGATATTCTGTATTACCGAGATGTTCATACGCAACCAATGCCGACGATGCCGCTAGTCCGCCCCATAAGGAATGAATCATTGGAGACAGTGCTTCCCACCATCGATCCGGATTCTGCTGCCTATAGTCGTTGCTGAATCCGATATTCGCCAAAATAAGCTGACCATATTGTGAAGCCTCGTCGGTATGCCCAAGGAAACATAATGCTGTGCACGTTGGACCAAATCCGGCATTATCATAAAAGTGCTCTGTAACGGCTCCGCCGTAGTGCCGAACACCAATTTCCATTTCCCGACCAAAGCGATCCCATAGCTGTCGTAGTTGATTATGTAATTCAGCATATCTTTTGTCTTTCAACGCTTGTAGTAGTTCACGTATGTAAAGAATAAACACGCCATTTAGACGCGATTCGTCCTTTTCTCGCTGACCTAAATGGCAGTCTGGATCAAGTCGCAAACACATAACTTCGGCGGCCCATTTCAAATACTCGGAAGGAGAATGCAGATGAAGCAGCTCTTCATCCATTTGTGATAATAGATAAAAAACATGCCCGATATAATCGAAATCATAAATACGATAGAAGTCACCGTACAATGGTTGCGGCCGGGACAAATCACCGTCTATGAACCAGTGCACCTTCATATCTAGCACCGCAGCTGCTTCCGCCTTTCTAACCTGCTCGGGAACAGGTGAAGACACCCAATTTTTCATTAATAGGAATGCCAATTTTCCCAGTGACTCGCCTTGGTTCGATAATGGACGGAACGCATGGGGCCGAATACTTGCCTCCCCGCCTTCATAGCTATGTGATGCCAGCCATTCTGCTCGCTTTTCAAGCAAGGTATAAACGGGTTCAAGGACATTCCAAACCAGCATGTCACGACGTCCGTCGTTGAGTATCAACTCCAGTTTACGTTCTCCCGGTACGTCAGCCGGTAGGGTTACTATGAACTCCTGTTCAACGACGGGGTTGCTAATTTGATTAGAGCCTACGTCTAGTGACATAGACTTTTCTGAAGGAACCAGTAGTGTGGAGATATCCTGCTCTTCAATGCCATTCTGGTGTCCAGGCGCACTGTATAGCTTTAACGACCTTATTTCAAGATCCCTAGGCAAACGGACTGAGGCTGTGAATTGTCCTCCTTCAGGCACAACGGGTGTAAAGTTCCAGTGAGGATGTCCGAGGACCTTGCCTTGGTGGTAGAAATCCGTCAGATTCTGGAATGACACAAATCCGTACTCCCAATTTTCCGCTTGCCCGGGCATTAACGTTAAAGAGTTGTAAGCGTCATCATAGATCCAATCGGTAAGTACCAAATCTTTCAATGAGGTCCCATCCTCCACTAAAGAAAGTCTGTGGAATAACAAGCCGTCCAAAGATGGAGAAACTTGCTCCAGAAAGCGGTTACAATAACGACAATGAGAACCCATGGTGGATGTATTCCCTCTGAGCGTGTAGATTCCCAGATGAGGTCCGTCGTTACTTCGTCGTACAGCAGCAAACTTGGCAAAGTTCCCCCCGATGTGCGTAAATACGGCGCAGGATTCATGCATGTTACGGTAAACATCTTGCGTCCGAAACATAATGTAGGCGAGAGAAAACCACACATGCAACCCTTGAATTTTAATGTTCGTATCCGATTCATTGGTCAGATTGATACCCCAGCGGAATTGATCGCCTTCCAGCAAATATGAAAACAAGATCTTGACCTGTACATCTTTGAACTCAACAGTAACATGGTGCGTACTATGTTTCGTAATATTTGGCTCAAACATCGAGCTTTGAACAAACCTATCATTCAACTGCATACTCCATTCGCCAAAGAGCTTATCCTCATCCTCTTGGAATCCAACCTCTTGCAAATAATGAGGATCTACGACCCAATTCATCTCATGCGGGTCATCTTTCATCACCAATGACTGAACGGTACCACGTTCACCAAACTCGATCCTGAATTTTTCATTACTAAGAATGGTCACTCAGATCTCCCTTTCATTGATCAGAATTAAGTTAAACGTTTAAATTAATTCAAAAAGAGAAACTTAAATTCCTCTTTGGTATTGCAAAGCCTACCTGCGTTGGTTCTATATATGGAAACTGGCATGCGTCTTTTTAGCTTTTAAGCTTCCGAACGGAATCGCGTTCGATCAAGCGACATTCCGGCATGGTTAGGTTTTGAATATCTTCTCCATTGATTAGGCGGTAAAGGGTTTCTATCGCTAAATATCCCATCTCATGAAGCGGTAATCCCATTGTTGTCAGACGTGGGCTCAGGTAATCGCTGAATTCCCGATCATCAAAACCAACTACAGAAATATCTTCAGGAACGCTTAGCCCCTTTTCCTTCGCGGCCTGAAGAACCCCGACGCCCATAACATCGTTCATTGACAGGATCGCAGTCGGCGGATTGTCCATGTCGAGTAGCTCGTTAGCGTACCTATAGCCCGAATCTCTTTCCCAATCCCCCATCTTTATTAAGGAAGGATCAAACGGCAATTCAAAATCGGTGACTGCTTTGTAATAACCGTTTAATCGGCGTCTTGAAGGGATTGAATCCATTAAGCCACTAATAATTGCGATGCGACTGTGTCCCATTTGTACCAAGTACGACATCGCTTCATAAGATGCCTGTTCATCATTATACTGAATTGAAATATCGTCTTGTGTGTAACCGTAGGTGTATATAATTGGTTTGCCTTCAACATTGATTAGACCTGTCAAGTCGCGAGTGTGAACTCCGATGTAAATGATACCATCCACCTGTTTACCAAGCAGTTCAGATACAGCACTGCCTGCATACTTACGGTAAGCTTCGACGTCTTGAAAATTGCGGCCAATACGCTTGTCAAGCCTAAGGTTGACGAGCAGTATATGCAGGTCGTGGCGGTCTCCAAAATCGTTGATGCCATCGATAATATCCGGAGCATTAAAGACAGTCACATCCTCTGTAATAACACCAATGGTGTTGGTACGGTTACGTTTGAGGCTTTTGGCAATCTCGTTCGGTTTGTAGTTTAATGCTTCGATGGCCTCCTGGACCCTTCTATGCGTTTCGGGACGGACATTGCGAGTGCCGTTGAGTACATAGGAGACTGTAGCGATAGAAACATTAGCCCTAAGTGCGATGTCCTTTATGCTGGTTTTTCTCATGGGTCTCTCCTGTCTAAGCATACGAACCATCGTTCATTAGCTGTTTAAACGTTTAGATTCCTTTTAATGATTGAATAATACCTCACAATCACTGATTTAGCAATCGTTATTTGGATTTTATTCCCACATTTTTTTGTGATGAGACACTAGCCTTGACTTTACCATGACTAAGAGCAGATCTCTTTTCTTAGACATTGAATTAACTTTAAAGTTCCATATACTATCGAACATAAAGACCCATTTAGCATAATAAAATACAACCGATCGCCGGCGCTCTAATGTCCCCCAATACAATAAGATTTCCACTTAGTATTTAAACGGAACTGGGCATCACATAGTTACCAAGAAAAAAATAAACCGACTGATCCTCTCCTTCTATGACTTTACACAGCTCCGTTAAATAGTGCTGTGCAGCAAGAACAGTAATGTCTATATTTCGTTCAGTAGAAATCTGGATCGCTTTAAAGCCCCTTTAAAAGCGTCTGAGTTGAAAATATCGGGTTCATTGATGTAATTCTATTTAACCTCCATCAAAGCCCATTTTTTCGGGAAGACAATTATTTAGTGCTTGAACTGCAATGAATTCGTATTGATAACCACTTTTTCATTCAACTAACGGAAAACACTAGTAGAGTCTCTATTGGAATATTTTCCATTTTGCGGACGAGTCTTCCTGAAATACTGCATACCATATCATAAAGACTATTGGAGGTATGCTTTATGACGAAACTGTTGGATGCTAGAACCTCTCAAAATGCAAGCTATGGTAATACAATCTCCATCCCCTTGCCTGCCAATACTCCTGTAGCAATCGGGGAGGTTGGTCTAAATGCAACTAACGCAGGTGGAAATATACGTGTACAATTTTCTGGGATAGCTGAGCTTGCATTCCCCACCGCTCCACCATTTGACTCCGTGATTTCAATTTCAATTGTACGAGGCACTGATTCACTTGTTGCATACGCCCTATATTCGGTCAGTGTCTCCGAAGCAAATCCTAACGCTGTACAAGTCGTTACTATTAATGCATCCGATTTTAATGTCCCACTACCTCCATCAAATGAATTGGTTTATACCTTATATCTTTTTTGCACAGCAGATGCGACTCGAATAGGTATGGAGAGTTTTAACGTAGCCGCATATTCGGATTAAGTGGAACGCTGCTCTCCGTATGATTTCAACTGTTCGGTCACTAAATTTAAGAGTGAAATCGTAGTTTCACGGTTATCATTGTTTGTCTGGCTTAGTTCTACATCTATTTTTAATTATCACTAACTCCCTTCACGCACGAGCTTTTACCGAAAATGCCCGTAAATTTGTATACTTGTCCTGTGTTTTTTTCTATACAGAAAAGAAACCAATGCACATAACCACCAATGTCTTTACCTTGCTTGATCGGTAGAGCTGATCAAACAATAATAATATACTGAAGACAATCTTCCTTTTTAATGAATATCGTTTGACCGCAAGAGCATAACTGCAGCTTCACATTGCCCATTGAACAAAAGCAGCCGATCTCATGGATCAGCTGCTTTCTTGGTATTATTGAGCTATCGTTACCCGTTAGCTTAATGCCGTGGCATATAAATTCGGTCAGTATCCGTATCAATTACAACACCTGGCCTAACATCTATTTTGTGCGAAGAAGGCAGACGCTCAAATTGAAACATCCTACAAAAAATATCTGTAAATTCACTTATGTTGGTACAACCGGTTTTAGCTATTTCATATTTCTTTCTTAAATCTGAAATTGAACATGTCTTGCCGATAATAAGTACAATTTCAAAATAACCATCAATTTCAACTATCAAATTCATCACCGCCGGTTGCTATCCAGCCTGTAAGCTCAAAGGTATGGGTACAATAAGATTAATAACGGCATCCTTAGTAAAAACTAAAGTTTCCCTTTAGTTCAATATACTATTTACTGAATACAAGTTTCATACCATCATGACTAGCAACAAATCCAAGTCGTTCATAAAACCTATGGGCATCTTTTCGTTTTTTATCTGTTGTCAGCTGAATCATCTCGCAACCCATTGTTTTAGCCTCATTAATTGCATAACGAAATAGCGACTCGCCAACACCTCTACCTCGATAACCCTTGTCAACACGAACACCCTCTATTTGACCCCTTGTTGTACCTAATCTTGAAATCCCCGGAATAATAGTGAGCTGAAGGCATCCAACAACTTCGTCTTTATTCATAGCAACGATGATGGAATTACCAATCTGTTGTTCAATCTTGGCGAATGCCTCAATGTATTCTTTTGGCAGTGGTATTTCATAACGTTCTCGGGTGACACCGAATTCATCGTCCGCTAATAATCGAACAATTGCAGGAAGATGGTCCACAGTTGCTGTTTTAAATTCCATAATTACCTCCAATATTATATTGAATTCCTCCGTAAGTTACCATAACAGAGCAGACTCAAAAATCTTGCTTCAAATACCAATTAACTGCATTTTTATACAGCACTTTTTCACTTTGTTCCTCATCTAGAGTATTATAAATAAGTTCAATATCAGAATCATGATAAGGTCGCTTTGCTCTCGTCGACGGCAAATCTGTCCCAAACATTAAAGCATCTGGATTGACTGAATAAATGGAACGAATAGCCTGCGCTACATCGATTTCAACCCTGCCAAAGCCCGTTGCTTTAACTCTAATTCCTTTATCAACTAAGGAAAGAAGATGCTTAAATCCCTCTTTTGATAAACCCAAATGATCTACTGAAACAGCCGGAAGACTGCTCAATGTTGATGCAATTTGAGGTAAAAAAGTGGAGTCAATATATAATTCTGCATGCCAGCCTACTAACTCATGGACTCGTCTTGCAAAGTACTCCAAATGAGAAAGATCTTCTGAACCTCCTCGTTTGACATTAAAACGGATGGCTCTTACACCGTAGCTATTAAGTTTTAAAATTTCATCATCCGATGTATCATGTGGTAATTGAGTCACCCCAACATAGTTTTGGCCGAGTTTTTGTAATGAATCAATCAAATAAGTTTGATCGAATCCTTGAAAGGAACCAGATACAATCGCACCACCTTTGATATTATAATCCTGAACCTTTTCAAGATAGTCTTTACAAGTAAAAGGATTAGGTAAGAATCCCTGGTTTTTGATTAAGGGGAATTTCGGATCAATGATGTGTAGGTGAGTATCGAATATTGTTCGCATAATTTCTCCTTTCCTCATAACTAATTATGTTATTTGTTCCGCCAGGTGAAACTTAGTTTCGTTTATGTAACAATTGTAACTTACAGGTTTTAAAAAGAAAAGCAGCAGATCACATTGATCAGCTGCTTTCTTTGTTTTTATAAAGCTCTCATTTCCCGTTAGATTAATGCATTAACTAAAAATTACATCAGTAATAAGTAAATGACAACCGAGTAAGCTACGTCATCTGCGTCGCTGTATTAAAAATATCACCACCAAGATGAACAAGGTTAGAATAATTACAAGAACTAAAAAGATTATGAATCGATGATTTAGTTCATTATTAACAGAATGCATTTCTAGATGATTATCTTGAGAGCTCGTTTTCAAAGGTTTATATCCCGTTCCCAAATCTTTAAGTTCTTCTTGTGCGGATTCCAGATTTTTAGTTCCCTCACAAAGACCTGTTTCAAGTCGATCTAGTTTTCCATATGCAAAAACGATAAATTCTTCATTCACTTCAAACCCTTCATAGCCACAACTTTCAGAACTCCATGCTGTGTAAACAGTCGTTTGAGAATTCAATTCTCCCTTCTAAACTGTTTTCACTTCGAATTGTGCTTTTACAGGATCTGCGGAAGACCATTTTTTTGCTTTAACTGGTTTTGTCAAGCTCAATAACTTGCCGGATTTTCTAAGCTTGGGGGTTCAGCACAAGAGCATGCTTTGACAGTTAAAGGCGCTGTCATTAAACATGTAGTGAGTAAGAATAAAAAAGACAGCAAGATCTTAGTCATTCTATTCCAAATTTGGATCCCCCCTCGGCAAAGTGGAAAATTCCAACCTAACTGTTTAGACGTTTTTGATGAGAGTTTGGTTGCGTTAACCTGCCCTATGGATGAGCTGGTTTTATTCATTTCGAGTTGGTTTGAAATATTTCCGGACGATGAACTGGCATCTCGATCATATTCCAGCCTTTAGCGTTATAGTCACTCAAAAAAGACCATCATTCCCACTTAGATATTCATCTAATTGGGAATGGGAACACGTTCTTGTCCATTTCGGTAATCGGTACAAGTTCTTGTCCTTTGCTCGGGAAAAGAACTTATACCGATAACATAAGGAGCCATCTTCGATAGTTTTTTACAAGTCATAATGTACTCCGGTTAACTTCTCGGATAGTAACCAAAGTTTTTCCGCAAGCTGCACGTCCAGTGCCTTTTTGGGGAAATCTACAAATTTCGGTTTCTTAGCCTTTAGTGGATTCATTCCTAGCCCTATGTAAATATCTCCGGTGATTGTCGAATCCGTCGCCGCAATAAGTGATGGCCAAGATGATTGATCAGGAGGCGTTCCAAATATTTTCATTAAAAGCAGTCCAAATGCTTTGGTTCCCTTCGGTGCGTTTCTCCCGATTCCTGTAGGACTTGTACCGGGATGTACTGCTATAGAAATGATACCTCTCTTCTTCGCACGTCGATTTAATTCTCGGGCAAACAGTATGTTTGAAAGTTTCGACCGATTGTATCCTGCCATTGGTCTGTATTTTTTGTCCATTTTTAAATCAGAAAAATCTATATCACCCATTTGAGCTGACTGTGCGCTAACTGTAACGATTCGACCTTGGTTCTTTTCAATTAACGGAAATAACAGACCTGTCAACGCGAAGTGGCCAAGATGATTGGTCCCGAAGTGCATTTCAAAACCATCGGTCGTCAGTTCACGCGTGGGAACTGCCATTACCCCTGCGTTGTTTATAAGGACATCTATTCCTTCCACTTTCCCCTGGATCGTGTCGGCAAAGCTTCGAACTGACTTCAGATCAGCCAAGTTTAATGGCTCCACCGTTACATCAATATCTGGTGCCGTTTGTTTCATCTTTATGATTGCTTCTTCGCCGCGCCTAGGATCACGGCTTCCAATCATCACTTTGGCACCGTGCTTCGCAAGCTCTAATGCTGTATAATAGCCTACCCCGGTATTGCCTCCCGTCACGATAGCGGTTTTTCCTCTTAAGTTTGGGAGATCGTCTGGCGTCCAGTTTGGTCTCATGATTTATTCCTCCGAAAGGTTATATTTTAAAATGTAATTGGGTCACTATTACATGCAAAGCTGTTTCAGTCAGTCGTGAATAAACGAGGTTTGATTGATATAACGAGCATGTTCGACTGAATCGATCATGAATCTAGCCACGTCATCACGAGAAATTTTAGCTAGCATGGAAGGAGTAAAAGCACCGTGCTTAAATTGCCCTTTGCCTGGCTCATTAGTGAGCCTTGAAGGCTGAACGATAGTCCAATCCAATCCACTTTTCCGTACAATACCATCCTGCCTTTCCTTATCGTAAAACTCTCGGAACGTTATTAAAGAAACCAGTTTTACAATCGTTCTCATCCCAATACCGAGCTGATTCCTGCTCTCTCTGCTGGTGCCAAAGCCCGTAAGAACGACCAGTCTCTTTACTTTATGCCTTCTCATCGCATTCACAATTGAATGAGTCCCACGAAAGCATAGATCTGAAGGACTTCCTGCTGTAGCTCCTAAAGCTACAAACACCGCGTCTTGCCCCTCAACTGCCGATCCTACATCCTCTTCACTAAATACATTGCCTTCTACAACTGTTAATCCCTCCCGGGTGAACGGGATTCGATCTGCGGCACGTACAAAGGATTTTACGGTATGTCCCTTGTTGATTGCTTGGTCAATTAGCTGTAAGCCCGTACCCCCGCTAGCTCCAAAGATGGTAAACTTCATTGTTCTTTTCCTCTCTTTTAACTATATTACATTAATAAGTGAACAATCATTTATTAATGGTGATAAGAACAGCGATGCTATGCATCGCTTAAAAAATTTGCTATGCCTTAATAGCGTCCCAACTCATCTTGATGGCAGAATCTAATTGTTTACTATTTAATATGGTCCCGTTCTTCAAATGTGCTTTCAACAATTCGGCTATTGGCAAGATGGAGTAAACAACTAGCATGTTAATATCCTCCTTCTTCAATATCTCCTGTCGGATGCCGGCATCAAACATCTCGAAGATCGGTTGAAACTGACTTGCCGTATCGTCTAGGCACCATTTCTGGGGCAAAGGTGAATTCATTACTTGCTCCAGAAACAAAAAATATTCTTTGAAGGATTGAATAAAATCAACATAATTGCGGATGATAGCCTCAAATCGTTCGTAAACTGGTCGGGTATGATCCACTCCCTGAAACATTTTCTCGCTCATCTTGCCTTTAATCTTCAAGTAGGTCTTGTAGAGCAGATCCTCTTTGTTCTCATGGTAAATGTAAATTGTCGCTGCCGATACATTCGCTCTTTTGGCAATTTTTGATATCGACGTATCAGAGAAACCGATCTCATTAATTAGCTGTACGGTCGCGTCGAATATGGCTTCGACTTTGTTATCATCTCTATATCTCATGAATCAAATAATAAACGATCGTTTATTTATTGTCAACATTAAGGTATTGCGTGAGTGGTTGGGGATTTTCCTTTAACCGCTGCCAGTTAGCTTAATGACAATAGGAGCATTTGCCAGGTTCAAAACTGAATTAACGTTTTCGTTTGATTAACTTTTTTCTCGCATCAAATAGTGAGTACAGAAGTTTTTTGTTCAATCACAGCTTTTATGGTCAAAACACTTTGATCGATGGATTGATGGGTTGTGTCAATAATATTGGATTCAAAATGACCCAAATTGTTAAATTGCTCCCACATCTTCTCTACCAACTCAATGTTGGAATCTTCGTCCAACTTGGAACGATTGATTGCTCGTTTCATGGTTACTTCTTTAATCGCTCTTAAGATAATATAGTGTACTTCATAATTATCTTGTACGACTTTTAGCCACGGCTCTAAGAACCAAGGACCAACAATTCCATCTATAATCACATCGAACCCACCACTTGCAAAACGTTTTGCAGCTTCCAAATAGGCTTCAATAACAATTAAGTTTTGTTCTTCTGATTCTGGTAAAAATGGAGGAATTGCCCCCTTTTTAATATAGTGATAGAAATCATCAGTGTGCAGATGCACCGACTTTGGTAAACTAGACTCATTAGCAACAATTGATGCAATTGTACTTTTACCAGTTCCTGGTGAACCAGTGATTATAATAATTCTTCCTTGTTTCATAAATATTCCCCTTAATGAACTAAATGTAGGTTTAAAAGAACACCCTTCAAACAAGCAGTGGTAGGGTTAATTTTAGAATCCTTTACATATCCTTCTTCACGACTTCTCATCCAAATAGTTTGTATCTTTTAAATGAAATATCATTCCCTCAAATAAAGTAAAGTTTCCCGTTGATTTAACGAGTTTTGATTATTTCTTGCCAGTTAAAAGGCAAGTCATAATCCCTAATGTGCTTATACTCAAGAACCACTATTGATCCGGAGTTATCTATAGTAAACCTCATCGAGTCGAGTCCAACATCCAAATGTGGTCCTACGTACGGGATAGTTTTCACCTGAACATCAATATGTGAAGAATGATATTTAACGTCTACATCAGTTCCATCCAAAAAAGGCGTAAACGTAGGTGATACGGTTAATTTATTTTTGTAGTAGTAGTTAATCTGTTCCTGTATTTTTGGAGCTAACAAAGTAAGTACAAGCCGTTTCAATGGTTCATCGTTTGGCTTTGCAAAAACGGGCTGGATTGTCATCAAGAAAATGCTGACTGCTAGCAATGATCCGATAAATCTTTTCATTTCTTAAGCCCCCATCCCCAGATTTTTAAGGGTAGTTTTCACTAAATGAAGATAATTTATTATGCTAACCTGCCCTATACGCCTACTACTACTGTCCAGTGTATATAATCACCCCTTGTAATATTTAAGAAATTCATAAAATAACTTCTTAAACAAGATAATGGCTTATGTAACTGTTCATTCCTAAAATTCAATATCCATAGATACTTCTCCTTTAATAAGCTTTACTAACCTGCCCGTTAGCTTAATGAAACAGATAAAGATTCTCATCAGAATTGGTACAATGTTCTTGTTCCACGACATTTTTTATGAGAAACCTGTCAGCTCGATACCATTCTATAAACGAGTCAATAAACGAGAAAATACCTGCCCCTCTCCCGGGCAGGTATTAAAGGTGAATCGTATGAATGGCTTACCAACATCGGTCACTAAATATTAGTCCAGAAGGCTGTAAATCTGAATGCTCTCCACCTTGGCATCCTTGATATGAAACGACATCACATCCACATAATTGGATGGCTCGTAACGGAAATCATCCTCCTCATTAGGGGCTCCATCACCAAGCAGTTTCCCCTCAGGGTAGGCGTTTTTTAGTGTATCCAGGCTATCTCCTGCTTTAATGTTTCGCACTGTCGCGTACTTAGGATCTGTAATTTCGATATGAAAAATGGAGTCTTGTTTCCCCTCCGGTATACTGATTGTTTTAATCTCCAGACCAGGATACGTATAAACCTTTTCTGTAAAACCGATTAACGTATCCATGTTTGTTCCATCGTCGGCACTGTACGTATGAGATTTCAGGTTATCCGGTTTGCCCAGCATCTGTTCCATCTGATCTTCATTCGCTGTATCCGAAATCGCAATGGTGTGCTCATTATAGACAAAAGCAAGCTCCTTCAGCACCACATTGCCTTCCTTCTCCATCGAACCTTCCTTAATCGCTTCACCACTCTGTTCCACTGAATTTTCCGAAGCAGGTGCGGAATTCGATACTCCTTCGCCTTTGGCCTGTTCGTCGGGCGTATTTTTTTCAGCCGAGTTCTGCGCCGCTTCTGGCGAATTGGCACCACTTGACTGACAGCCCGTCAGTGCCATCGTTAGTAAAATACTCAGCAGGATAACAGCTGTAGCTTTGTTTATCAATTTCATCATGATCCCTCCATAAATGTGTGATTTCTTCTTATGAAGTGATTATAAAAAAAGCATTTGTTAGTCTCATAACAGAAATGTATCAATCTTGTAACGTTAACTATTTATGCACGGGGTAACACAATCGTAACGGTCGTTCCTTCCCCGATTTGACTTTCCATGTCAATATATCCATTAAACCGCTCTACAATCTCTTTGCAAATGGAAAGTCCAAGACCTGAACCGTTTGCTGTGCTTGCATTTTTCGCCCGGTAAAAGCGTTCCTGCACTCGCTCCAGCTCATCGCCCGCGATGCCGATTCCTTGATCGCTTATCCGAATAACCACCTCACTCGGCGTATGTTCCATCTCTACTTTAATCTGTGAGTGATTGTCTGCGTATTTGATGGCATTGTCCACAAGGTTGGCGATCGCATGGGACATTAACATTGGATTTATGTTGGCGTAAACTCTTGTCGTTCTGTCTTCATCCGGTTCTCCCTCCGCTTTACTAACCATGATCTCGATCCCTTTATCCTTGGCCTTCGCTTCCATATTCATTGCAACTTGCTGAATCAGTTCGTTCATTTCCGTCTTCTGGGCTTCCAGTTCGTTAGAACCAGCCTTGTCGAAGCGGGATAGCAACAACAGTTCATTAATCAAGCGCGTCAGCCGATCCGATTCCTGCAGCAGATGAGCATAGATTTTTTGCAGCTCCTTGTTCTCGTTCTCCCCTTCAACCAAGTATTGAGAGAAACCACGAATGGCTGCCAAGGGTGTTTTTAACTCGTGAGATACGTTGGAGACAAATTGTTTCTGGTACTGAATGTAATCATGAAGCTGCCGCCCCATGGAATCCAGCCCATCTGCCAGCATGCCCAGCTCATCCTTCCGGTTTAGATGAACTCTCCGAAACTCCTGTCTAGAGAAACTTTGCGCAGCGCCAAGCAACAGCTTAATCGGCTTGGTTGTGCTGCGGGCAATCCACAGACTGGATAACGTAATCAGTACAATAAATCCACCTGCACCCGCAAACAGGATATTACGGATTTGATCCATAATTGCATAAAAGTAGGAAATGTCCTCCACGAACTCATACACATAAGCGTTTTGATAGTATTGATCCTGAATGGGAGTGGCAAAATAAAGCAGATGATCTTCCGTTACAGTGTAGGCATAACTGCCGCTGAGGGCTTTCTCAATATTCTTTTCAAAAATAAGAGGTTTGCCATCATTAATGATGATGCCATCCACAGCCAAGCCCAGCAACTGCTTTGAGCTATCATAGATACGTACTTCCTTGCCTGAAGCTTTCAGCTTCTCCAGAGCAAGTCTGACGATTTCTTTTGTCTGCGGCTCTCCTGTCGATGATCTATGCTGTGCCAACACCTCACGGAAGGACAACTCGGACAGATCCGCCTTCTCCATCATCTGTTTTTCAATGGTAATGAAGCTGTAGTAATCGATGGCTTTATTCACCGCAAAAATGATGATGCCAAAGGACAGCACGGAGAAAAATAAATAATTCAGCAGTAACCGGGTTGCATACTTCAGGCCTCGCCACCTCCAAGTTGATAGCCAAATCCATAGATCGTCCTGACATACTTCGGTTCGTCCGCGTTATCCTCCAGCTTCTTCCGTAATCGCATGATGGTCATATCCACACTGCGACTGTCTCCCATAAAGTCATATCCCCATCCGATCTGCAGCAGCTCATCCCGGGTAAAGATTTTGTCTGGCCTTTTGAGTAACGTTTCCAGAATTTTAAACTCCTTGGCCGTTAAAGACACGGGTACACCGTTTTTCAGCACCCTTCGGCTTTCCAGATCAAATGTCAGCTCTTCATGAATGATGCGTGTAGATTTCACTTCTGTTCCTTCACTTGATTCCTCCTTGCTCTCGATTCTTCTCAGAATCACCTTGATCCGAGCGAGCAATTCACGATTGTCAAAGGGTTTGGTCATGTAATCTTCCGCTCCTAGCTCTAGTCCGAGCACCTTGTCGATTACCTCATTTTTGGCAGAGAGCATAATCACAGGAACGGCACGTTTCCCGGTGATTTCCTTGCACAGGTCATATCCCGAGCAGTCAGGCAGCATCAAGTCAAGCACCACCAGGTCCGGCCCAAAAGCATCCACCAGCTGCAGGGCTATTTTACCGTTTTCAGCCGTTTGAACGTCGTAGTTTTCTCTTCTCAGTACGAGCTCGATTAAATCTCGGATTGCGACTTCATCGTCAATGACAAGTATTTTCTTCAATGTGCACCCCTTCTAGCCTTCTTACCCAGCTTCAATCATCATTTACCCTCATCTTAGCACAGACACTTTGGACTCCTCCACCAACTGGAAGATGAGGTATATTCCACTGAGCCCGACATAACTTGTAATAAACCCGGGCCGGTGATTGGCGGATTTCATATTATTCCAGCCATCGTTGGCTCGATTATTGCCCTGCTCATCTTCTTCGCTATGGCACGCGGCGGAGCCTTCCGAAGACGTTAACAAAGAGAGGTGGAAACCGATACCGTCGTTCATTAGATATTTTTATAAAGATGCTGTCAGGGCATAAAGGTACAGGATAAACATAAAAAGGACCGAAAGCATTCATCGATGGAAGATGAACACTTAAGGTCCTTTTTTATTTTTGTGGAAAATAGCCATTGCTTTAATCATGCTCACCTGTTTTATGTGATATAGGTAAACTATCTTTGGTAGGTGAGTTTTCATAACAAGCAGATTATCTGCTCATAAATCTATGGCGGACAATTGTATATATGTACGCCATAGATTTATGCAAAATATTGCTATTTTCATTATTGGTGTATCTACCCCTTAACTCCGTTGTGCTTCTAATTCTTTCAAGGTAGGATAATCCGTGTAGCCTTTACTTCCCGCTGCGAAGAAGGTTTTAGGATCTGCCTCATTTAATGGAGCTCCTGTTTTAAGGCGCTCTACTAAATCCGGGTTAGCTAATGACCATGCACCAACTGGTACGATATCAGCTATGCCGTTATCAAGATCGATACTCAGATCTTCCAGAGCACGTCCTGCCCGGTTGACTAATAGTGGATTGGTCCATATGGAGCGGATGTCCTGGAGCAGCTTTTCATTTCCAAGATGCATCACATGAAGGTAAGCCAAATCCAGCTTCGCTAATTCTTGAACCAGGTAGACATACAGTTCAGGACCTTGTTCCCCATCTTGAATTCCTCCAAGAGGTGTTCCCGGCGAAATACGGAAGCCTGTTCTTTCTGCGCCAATTTCTTCTACAACGGCTTTCGTCACTTCAATCGCGAAGCGGGCCCGGTTTTCGATTGATCCTCCATATTCATCCGTCCGTGTATTCGAATTTTCACCAATGAATTGATTAATGAGATATCCGTTAGCTCCGTGAATTTCAACGCCGTCTGCACCAGCTTCAATTGCGGCTGCTGCTGCCTTGCGGAAATCGGCAATGGTCGTCTGAATATCTTGATGGTTTAACTCGCGAGGAACAGGAATGTCCTGCATGCCTGTAGCGGTAAACATCTGAACACCAGGCGCAATCGCTGACGGCGCGACGGGCTGACGATGATGAGGTGTATTGTCGGGATGCGACATACGTCCAGCATGCATTAACTGGATGAACATAAATCCGCCTGCTGCATGAACGGCATCCGTGACTTTTTTCCACCCTTCAATATGGTGTTCGGTATAGATCCCCGGCGACCAAAGGTATCCTTGACCATCATCAGATGGTTGCGTGCCTTCGGTAATTAGAAGCCCCATCGATGCTCTTTGCGCATAATACAGTGAGCTTAATTCTCCCGGGGTACCGTCTACTTCTGCTCTGCTGCGAGTCATCGGTGCCATAGCTAAACGATGCGGCAATTCCAGGTTACCGATTTTGGTTTCACTCCACAATTTATTCATTTTTTCCACTCCTCTTTAATTTTAGTTCAAACAGTAAGCGTAATTAAAATAGATGCGGGTATAGAGTAGAAACGCCACCGGAGAGTCCAGCTTGAATCATTCGACTGTTCTCATCGGCAAGAATCTCAAAGCTGCCGCTTTCGATGCCATCAATAGCCATTTTTGCAACATCTGAAGGGTTCGATTTGGGAGCATCAACACCGGCTGTCATGTCTGTCTCCATAAATCCTACATGTAAGCCTGCAACTCTAATCTGCCGAGGATACAAATTCAAACGCAGATCGTTCGTTAACGCCCATTCTGCAGCCTTTGCAGCAGTATAAGCCCCCGCAGTTCCGCCACTGAACCAAGATAATACGGAAAGAATATTCAGCACCGAGCCTCCCCCGTTGTTTTCGATGACTGGTGCAAAAGCGCGAACCATGGATAACGTACCGAAGAAATGCGTATCCATTTCCATTTGGATTTTTGCCAAATCCCCTTCCAGCAGTGAAGCGCCTGTAGATGATCCTGCATTGTTGATTAAAAGGGTAACGTCTTTAGCAAGGCTGGCAGCTGCTGCTACCTCTAGTGGATTGGTTACATCAAGCTTTACAGGTGTAACGCCTGGAATATCGATGGTGTCGGGATTTCTTGCCCCTGCGTAAACCTTAGCCCCTCTAGAGAGAAGCTCAAGCGTAAGCTGGCGGCCAAGACCCCTGTTTGCTCCAGTAACAAATGCGACTTGTTCAGAAATGTTCATTGGATTAGCTCCTTTTTTTGTTTTTTGATTGTAATCATTCATTATAAAATCAGGATTCAAAGGATCGAGAATGATCGTTCTAATAAGGGTTCAAAAAGCACTATTATATAAAGATTATTTTAATGAGGGATAGATAAACGATTTAAGAACGATCATACTAGAAAATGCAGATTACGGAACAGAATCGCCTTTTCTAATACCACATTCTCTTCGAATTCCTTACTATCCGGTTCCCTTCCTGTTATTCAAGATAACATATCGAGAACGATCGGTAGAGAATTTTGAGGAGTCACCATTTATTCATGCTTATTGCATTGATTTTAGGAGCATTCGCCCCCACGTATGTGTGATGAAATCCGGTGCGAACTTCATGGAAAAGCGCATTACTTTCGTAAACCCCGCATTTATTCGCAGTTTATTTTTCTCCATCCCTTTAATACCAACATGTACAAGCTTCTCTAACGGCAAAGAAATTATCTTATTCAAGAAGCCTTCGTTAAAAGTGTCTGTGAGATTGGTTTCAGAAATAACCGGCGGACAAAGTTCCACTACATGTATGTTTTTACCTTTAGCCCGAATTTGCTCACGTAATGCATCACTAAACATGTGAATGCCAGCTTTTGTAGCAGAATACGTTGGTGCGTTGGCAATAGTAATATTAGCAAGTATAGAACTAACGTTAACAATCATTGCCTCCTGTTGTTTAGCTAACAGTGGTAAGAATGCCTTGGTAATGTAGATTGTCCCATTCAAATTTGTGGAAATTTCTGCAGTAAGATGCTCGTAAGTGACTATCTCATCAAACAAGTCGAATTCGTGTATAATACCTGCATTATTCATAATAATATCCAGTTTGGGATAGTGAATGATTAGTTCCTTCGCAAGTTTCTCTACACTATTGGGATCACTAACATCAGCTACTATACCGATAAGGCCGGGATTGTTTTTTACGATCTGGTCGATTCGTTGTTGTGAGCGCCCTGTTATGATTACAGTATTCTCCATATCGAGCAAACGTTTTGCAAAAGCAAAGCCGATGCCAGACGTACCGCCGGTCACCAAAATGGTTCTGCCTTTCAGTTTCATAATCATCACTCTCTTTTTTCAAAATCGGATAATCACTTTCCCTTTTGGATGACCTGTAGCAACAAGATTTAGGGCTTCATGGATATCTTCAATGCGGAACTCTGTAGGGTCTACCGCCGGTACGATCCGGTTCTCTTCAATAATCTTTGTAATCTTCCGTAACTGCTCTCCATCGCTGCCTACAAAGATGAAATGATATTCGATCTTCTTTTTCTTAGCTTTGTGGTCATACTTAGCTCCGGCAATACTGAATAACTTTTGTTTCCAGCCAGGCAATCCCATTGTTTTGGCGAAACGTTTATTAGGGCCTGTTCTTAGAGAAAGGAGATGACCGCCTGGCTTAATAATGGAGAGTTCATGATCAAATTCACTGGGTCCCAAGGTATCGATCACATAGTCAAGATCGCGAAGTCGTTCCCAATAGTTCTCCGTTGTGTAGTCAATGTAATGATTCGCTCCAGCGGCCATTGTACGTTCGCGTGCTGTTGGACTTCCACTAACGATGACCTTAAGCCCCATGCTTTTAGCTATAGGAATAGCCATTTGGCCAAATGAACCAGAGCCGCCGGGAATGAATATGCTTTCGCCAGCTTTTGCAGCTAGCTCTTCATGTAAACTTTGATAGGCTGTCAATCCTGTTAAAGGGGCAGCCGCACCGGTTACAAAATCCAGATTATCCGGTAAGGGAGCGATGGCATCCGCATGAATCGCCGCGTATTCGGCAAACGCTCCGATTTTTTGCAGCGGAAGGCGCGAATAAATGGCATCACCAACTTGGAAACCAGTGACGTTCTTGCCAATCTTCTCGACAATACCTGTGAGCTCATTACCGAGTGTCAGTGGGAACTCATAGTCCTGAATTAACTTCACGCTTCCAGTAGCAATAAGCAGTTCCAAGTGGTTGACCGCCGCAGCTTTCACCTTAACCAGAACTTCGTGATCCGTTATTTCCGGGACTGGGATATCGCGCACTTCAACTTTAAACTGCTTTGAATATTTGGGAATCTGTGCTGCTTTCATAAAAATATCCTCCTATACCCAATTTACCAAGTAACATTTAATAAATTTTGTAACTTGCATAGCAAGCATAATGTTATTTGTTACAAAAGTCAACATTTGTTACTGCATATCTTATATGCTAAAATAGATTAAAGGTATGATTACCGGTTGGTAAAAACTAATTAACGAAAGAAGGGTTGGCAGCACGGTGTGAGACTGGGGTATAACTGTAACTGATCGATTCAAAAAAACGCCCCATATTCACCGGCCATAACAAATGGCTAAAATTACGCAGCAGCTTATCATTGAAACCGCCGAGGCATTAATTGAGCGCACGGAGAAGCCCGAAGTAACGCTCTCACAGATAGCGGATGAACTGAATATCACCCATGCAGCACTCTATAAGCATTTTAAAAATAAACAAGAACTCTGGGCAGCTGTAGCAAAAGACTGGTTTAATCGGATGATTTCAGAACAAATCCGTATAAACAGGGTTAATTTGGCCTCGCCGCAGGAAGTGCTCCACGATTGGCTTTGGGCATTTGTGAATGCCAAAAAACGCGCTTATAATGAGAATCCTCAAATGTTCGCTTTGAATACACAATATGTGGACAGTAATCCATCGGTATTACGTGATGTGCTCTGGGATTCATATCAGATCATTGACGAGTTTATGAATTATCACGATCCTCACTTTGAAAGGGCAGAGGCAATTCTATCTGCTTTTGCAGTGTTTAGTCTCCCCTCTTTTAAAGAATCCTGGAATTCACCAGACTACCAAGAGCGGTTTGAACGCATCTGGAGTTTAATCAAACAGGGTGTTTGAAATGATATCCTATATATAACAAGGAGCAGTGCTGCCTGCCTGAGGTCACTGCTCCTGTTTCATTGCCAATGCTGCCGTCCTTCCTTGCCGGCAGACCATCCATATGAGATTGTTGGCTTGATTGAGAACTATGTACAGATAAATATCTTGCATCAACCCTATACTCCTTACCCTATAACCAACCAATTGATCGCTGCGACTACAAAGTGAAATAACGTTAAACCTAAACTAACCTGCCGTTAGGTTTAACGAAGTAGCAGAAATATTTTTTGTATGATCAATGTACAATGTACTTATTGCAGCTCGGAAAAAGCATTTAGTTCTCTACAACCCTTAGATATTAATCTAATCGGCAATCGAACTATGTTCTTCTCCATTCCGTTTAGGTTAATGCCACTGATGTGAATTCATCCATAGTCGTATATTATTCACTGTATAAAACGCTATAATAGCGACTTTGAATGGAACAATGTTCCTGACCCGCAACATATCCACTCGCAACGGCATCAAACAGCTTGTGGTAGTCCTCTCTTTCCATTGAAGCCATTATTATAAATGCAGGTGGAATATCAATCCCCTTGCATTCTTCGGTACTTAGTCGGAGAGATACCATTGCGCTTTTTGAACGTTTTGCTGAACTGATATATGTCAGAATAGCCACAAGATCTCGCGACATCTGTGACGGAATCGCTTGTGAACCGAAGCCGGCGAACGGCATGTTCATTGCGAAGCTGATCCAGATACTCTTTGGGACTACACCCGTAACGGGCTGCAAAGTTTCTGCGTAAATAAACAGGAGAGAAACCCGTCTGCTCCGCCAGTTCGGTAATCAGCAACTCGGTAGCAAATCCCGTATCTAGCTTCTCCTTGAATTTACGAAGAGCCCCTACTATTTCGTCCTCATCATTGTGCCTCCCTCCTGCTTCCGCTGCCTCATGTACTTTTTGCATCAATTGATACCAGACCGATTACACTTGTGCCTCGCGTACGAGATCACCAGGCACCCATTCCTTTTCGGCTTCCCTGAATAGCTCCCCCATTTCCCCCGTCAGTTCACTCTGTAAAGGTAAGAGAAATGGAAGCCGGAGCCGTTCGATCGGTTCTGGGGCACTCCATTCATTCTCATTTTTTACTAGAGAAGCGCAATCAAACAACAGCATCGTCATTCGAAGTGGGTGCGCCTCGGAAGACTTCATATAGAGTGGCAACCCTGGCCAAAGGTATACTAACGACCCACCTCCAACCTTCATATCCCTATCCTCACAACGGAAAATTCCCTTTCCGCTGTAAATGTAGTAGAAGGTATGCCCGGATACGGTCTGCCGAATATCTTCTCAGCCTGGCAGGGCTGGCTTAGCGATTGAACGAAGGTGTTTTTGTGACCCGCCTTAACGATACGATGAAGTCTGAACCTCCAAAGATTCATTAATTACCTATAATTTAGCGTTTTGCTCAAAAGGTTATGTGTCGTGTCGCCAGATTTGTATTATCATCTGGAGTAACCATTACTTTAGCCTGAAACTATGAAGCCATCAAAGAACTCAGGACACATTCTATCTACCACCTAGCCTTTTAATTCAGTATATTAAGCAAATTAAGTATACAAAAGGTGTTGTAGATTTAAAGAATTCTGTATATGGCTTATCTCAAATTCGTTGGCTGATTGCGATTACGATTAGCGGCATACAGCATGAGAATGGCAATCAGCAGGCTGATGATAACCGGAACTACAGATCCCTCAAGTCCAAAATCACCTCCAGTGAGAAGATAAGGACCTTGCACTTTCACAATTAACAGACCGGCTGTAGTGTGTCCAGAAACAGGAATACCAAGCAGACCTTCAAGGGCATTCCAGGAAAAGTGAAGTCCCATGGCAAACCACAGGTTCCGTCGCCACATAAACGCGGCTCCAAGCAGAACACCTGCTTCTAAGGTTATGGCGAACGCACTCCATAATGTTGCTCCTGTATTCCCAAGATGGGCGATTCCAAAGAATAGAGAAGTCACAGCGAGTGCTGTCCAGCTTCCCAGCAATCTATTTACGGCTTGAAACATTAGTCCACGAAAGATAAGCTCCTCGACAATGGCTGCGCCTAAAGCTGCTTCAATAGAAGCGATTAGAACAGGAACCGTATCCGCATCATTCGCCCATTGAAAGGAGTAACCTCCCAATGAAACAATAATAATAGTCGATAAGGCAATAAAGATAACCCCGGTTAATGCTCCCATAACAGCTTCAAACCCAGCGCCCTTTTTTGATAACTCAGGAATGGATCGACGGGCCAAATATTTCATGGTGAGTATATAGACTATGATGGCTAGAAAGCCCAACGTTAGTGTCAACAGAAGAGAAAGCAAGCCCGGTACTTGCTCTGCTAGCGGCCGGATGGATGCATCCACAAGAATAATGCTGATAGCCCCCGCAATCATCCAGATGATTGGAAAGCGCCAAAATAATTTCCATTTGCTTAATTTCTCATCCATTTGCGAATGCTCTTTGTGTGCAGATCTTTTCTTCATGTCCTGAATCAGCTCCTCTATAGTTTAATGATAGTTATGAGTATAGGCTGAAAAAGTCATAAAGTGACAGTGCGCTTTTGTCATATTAAAGTCATGTGACTATACCCCTAAGAAGCCGGCAACTATATAAGTTGCCGGCTTCTTAGGTAGGTTGTCTTAGTAATTCATGATTCCCGAGTCTCTGGCTTTACGGGCTGCCTCTTGTCTTCCCTTAACATTAAGTTTTGAGTAAATCGTTGAAATGTAATTCTTAACCGTTCCTTCACTAAGAAACAAAGACTCTGCAATATCTTGATTACGCAACCCAGAAGCAAGCTTTTGCAATATTTCAGTTTCACGGCTACTAAGCCCATATTCATTATTTTTAATAGCGGATCCCGTATTCATACTTTTGATCATTTTACTCGCCATCTCTTGCGAGATTAACGTCCCGCCCGCATGAACCACCCGTATGCCTGCAGCTAGATCCTTGGGATGGATGGCCTTAAGAAGATAACCTTCTGCTCCATTGCTTAATGCCGCCATGACATACTCCACTTCCTGATAGGAGGTCAGCATAATAACTTTGATTATAGGCATTCGCTCTTTGATCAGAGCTGTTGCGTTAACACCATTCATGACTGGCATATTGATATCCATCAGTACCATATCGGGCCGAAACTGATGACAGCCTTGGACTGCTTCTTCCCCATTTTTCGCTAATCCAACGATTTCTATATCATCTTCCATGGACAGTACGATATGTAGGCTCTCCAGAATTAATTCCTGGTCATCCGCAAGTAATACTTTAATTTTCCCCATGCAGCCCCACTCCTTTCAAGGGGATTTCACACCTGACTTCGGTGATCGTTTCAGCTCCCACCTCTGATGATACAAACAGGCTCCCCCCCAGCCGCTCTACTCGATGTTTCATCGTAGTCAACCCGAAGCCATATTCCAATTTTTCAATCGGTTTCCCATTATTCCGAACAACCAATTGCAGAACGAATTCGGAAAATTGAAGCTCCACATTCAGTTGTGACGCTTTTCCATGTTTTAGTGCGTTCGTAATAGACTCCTGGATGACCCGCAGAATCGCCTGGCGTACTTCAAAATGCGTGTGCTGCTCTGTTCCTAATACATTTAACGTCAGAATAATTCCGGTATGTTCCCGAAAACTGGCCACATAGGCCTTAACCTGCCGTACAAGATTCGACTCCTCTTCTTCCCCAATCTCATGAACAATATTTCTCATTTCGTCCAGATTTTGTTCAGCCAATGCTCTTAAACGAATTAACCGTTCCTTGACCTCGGCAGGCTTACGATCCATAAGAGCAATGGAAGCATCCAGACTCATAATGAGTGAGACAAAGGAATGCCCCAGGGTATCATGAAGTTCCTTGGACATACGATTGCGCTCTTCAAGCAGAGTCATTTTCTCAATTTCAGCAGCGTAGTGGGTTAACAGCTTATTTTGCTGCTCTACTTCAACCACAAGTTCATTTTTCTGGTAATACGCTTTGGCCACGAAGCTAGCCCATATGCCGATAAAGCAGAATAACACATTATCTGTCCCGCTGCTAAAGGCTTGTTCCCAAGGTAACTTTAAATAAGACTGAAAGATAAAAGGAATGAATAGAATTGCGGGAATGACCCATAGTGTCTGCTTGGTCAATAAGTACCCCATTGTTAGACTCGGCAGCAGGTAGTCTGCTTTGGAAGTCAGTTCCGGATGGATGACAGAGTTCACATAATAAGTACCTCCCAACAATAGCTCCGCGATACAAAACCAGACCTTGCTCATCCGCCGTTGAGGAAACCAGAATATCATAGGAACGATCAGCGCTGCCATTAGCCAAATGACGTTTAACCATGTTCGGTTCGACAGGTCACTTTCTGTAAACAGTCGTGATGACAGCAAAATGTAATGGTACAAACGAAGAGCAAAAATACCCCAATCCATAAAAGACAATATCTTTCTCATGTCATCATCCTACACTGTTTTTCAGTAAAAATATCCATACTTGTGAATCTAGTGTATCACTATATATTCAACCCAACAATTCTTTGAGGTGTCGATCCTTCATGTAGGTTCCCGGTGCTTCAGCTCGAGGCGATAACGCTGCTCATTTTAATAACGTTTTCGTTGGTTTTAACAGGTTATATTCCTTTTCCACCAAGTGGATGAAGTTTAATTTGCTCTATACCTGCAATTAGGGGTCTTGCCATCTGGATGAGCACTTTTGCCTCTCCTAAGGACAATGTTGTTTGATGAGCCAATGGATCATTCCATATTTCAGTAACCCCCTTGTTTTCTGCTTATCAAATACTCCAAGACAAGCAAAATCCCAGATTGTTCAACTATTTTTAACATAGAATCGCAAGTTTAAGTTAGTCTTTTGGCTTATACTTTGCTTTTAAAATTCATGTTTCCAATCCAATCGTATATTGCACCCATAACGATGTCTGATTTTCACTTCACAATTTTATAAGGTGGGCTTCTTTTTATGGTGACAAATGTGATTATAACTAAACTCTGCTGCCAGTTAGTTGAACAAAAGCAGCCGACGTGTTGATCAGCTGCTTTTTAGGTATTATTAAGCTATTGTTTCTACTTTAGTTTAATGAACATTTACAATTACTAATTCAGGAGAAACTGATCAGAACTGAACTTACCGAGAATAGCAACTCGCCTTCTAATCTCCATCGTAAGAGTAATTTCCAACAATGGTGTTCGGCTTAGTTGCTGTACGTTTTTGGATCCCTTTTGATGGGTTTTGGCGTATCATGATTTTTATCCTTCCAAAATACACATCTCATCTCATTACAATTAAACTCCATCAGATTCCTTAATTCGCCTGATTCCTTTCACGATCAGCTCCTTGATATTCTCCCGCAGCGAGTAAATGACCGGTGCCGAAGGGATGTCGAATTTCAGATGTGAGTGGGGAATTTCCGTAAGTAGGGTGCCGATAGGGCTTCCATGATTGTCATAGATCACGTTCCAAAATATTCTCGATCTCTTGTCTTCTGTACCCCATTGTTCAATGGAGTTCCGGAAAATCAAGCGCTTGGCGATAACGAAATCATTCTCTTCAAGCTTTTCCATAGTCCTGAAACCAGTACCTTCCAGATGCTCGAATATGAATGGCAAAAGTTGATCTAAATAAAGACCATAGGCTGCATCTTCGATTTCAACAAAAGCAGACGTCAATTGTTCATGCATGGATTCGTACACAGCCCTCCACTCGGACTGGATATAACTGTTGGCTACCTCACTTATTTCTTCGATTGTCATGTCTTGCCGAAAAATCTGGAATCTATTTTCCACAAGCAAACGCCTCCTTTTCTTCATTTCAATTCCATTGTATAACTTTCAAGCCAATTGGAAGGTTTAGCATCAAAAGAGAAGGAATATCAACTATTATTATAGAAAAACCTTATAAGTAAATTTAATGTTGATCCATTGTATCGAGGAGAGATGACGAGTGACGATGCGCCCAAAACAGATGGCGGCGAAATTCAAGATTAGCGCTAGTACGATTAGGAATTACGAAGCAATAGGCCTAATACCTCCAGCTGAAAGATCTTCAAATGGATACCGTATTTATACAGACCAGCACGAAGCCTATCTTTCGTGTATCCAAGCCATGGCACCAGCATTCGGAATGGAAGTGACGGCCGAGGTGCTTCGTTGTCTCCATCGGGGCAAACCAAATGATGCAATGTGGATCATTAGGGGAAAAGAAGTTGTTTTGTTTGAGGAAAAAGAGAAATTAGATAAGTTAATTCAGGATATTCGGATATACGCTAATGAGAATAAGTCTGCTTATGCCGAGAAAGCGTTCAACATCAACGAAGCATCCAAATTAACGCAGGCTCCCAAATCAGCAATCCGCTATTGGGAGCAAATGGGATATGTAAGGGCAGATCGTGACCCTGACAACCGTTATCGTCAATTTAATGGATCACATTTACTGAAAATCAGGTTGATTCAAACGCTACAAAGCTCCGTATATTCAGAAGATACCGTACATTTTAGGCAAGCCATCGTCGCGGCCGAACATACGGATCTTCAGGGGATTTTGAATGTGGCTGAGAATATCAGGACTTATCTAGATAAGGTCATCGAATCCCAAATATGTGGGATATCCTACTTACATCACTTAATTCAGTTTAAAAAAGATTCAATCTTCGACGGAGTTAGAATCATTCAACCAAATCAGAATGAACATGACGATTAGATTATGAAGGATTAAAACTGTTCAACTAACCAGAGCAACGAAAATTCTTTCTTGAAGCGGTAATGCCCCAATCTATCCTGTTGTTGAGCTATCCTGCCTTAAGCTTAATGAAACAGATAAAGCTTCTTAGCATTCTTAACCGTTTCAACAATGAACAGGTGCTTGCTTTCGATCTAAAACAACCTAGTTCCTGATAAAAAAATCGTTATTCAAGCGAAGTCTTATATTCACAATGTTCTGTCCTTAGCGTGGGACAAGACTTGGTACCTTAAAACAAAAAAGCCGCTATAATAGCGACTTGAATGGAATAATGTTGTTGTCTAGCGACATGAAAGGGAGCAGTGCCCATTGGCTAACTATCCCCTAGTGGATTTTATTTCTTACTTTTTGAAAAACGTTATACTAAGATGTTCTTGCTTGGCTGAACATTTTATTGACTTCTTTTTTGACATCCGTTTCCGGCATACCGGAATCGGATTTTTCATTTATAAGGATTCCCCATTACTCTCTATAACCTGTTTATACCAAGCAAATGAATCCTTGCGATATCTTTGCAGTGTTCCTTGACCTGCATTGTCCTGGTCTACGTAAATGAAGCCATAACGTTTACCCATTTCGGATGTGGAACAGCTAATTATGTCGATAGGTCCCCAGCTTGTGAAGCCCATCAAATCCACACCATCCGCTACTGCTTCCTTCATTTGCTCAATGTGCCGACGCAGATATTTAATCCGATAGGTGTCATGAATGGAGCCGTCTTCTTCCAGTTTGTCAGTAGCCCCAAGGCCGTTCTCAACAATGAATAGAGGCATCCGATAACGGTCGTACAAACGGTTCAGCGCAACACGAAGACCGATTGGATCAATTGGCCAACCCCATTCGGTAACTTCCAAGTAAGGGTTTTTCACTTGACTAACCAGCATGCCAGAGTTGCTGTTGTCGTTCGGGTCGTATTTTCCGATATAGGTCATGTAATAACTGAATGCAATGAAATCGACCGTGTTATCTTTAATAATCGCATCATCCTCAGGTTCCTTCACCAGTTCAATCCCGTTCTCCTCAAAATATCTATTCATGTAGGATGGGTATTCGCCCCGTGCCTGAACCTCTGGATAGAACAAATTCATCTGATCTTCCTTCAGCGTTTGCAGAACATCCTCTGGTTTACTTGATGCAGCGTACGTTTCCAGACGGCAAATCATACAGCCGATTTGGGCGTTTGGCATCTTCTCTTTACCACTTTTTACAGCCAATGCGCTTGCTACAAACTGGTGATGAGTCGCTTGATAGGCAACCTGCTCTTTGCTGCCTTTGATTTTATCCTCAAGGATACCGCCACCCGTATACAGGCTAGTAAGGATCATGTTCATTTCATTAAACGTAATCCAGTACTTAACTTTGTCTTTATAACGGTCAAACAGGGTGTTGGCGAATTTCAGATACAGATCAATGAGTCTGCGGTCCTCCCAACCATTGTACTTCTGAGTTAAATGTATAGGCATTTCGTAGTGGGAGATGGTCACAAGCGGTTCGATGTTGTGTTTCAAGAGCTCATCCAGCACATTGTCATAGAATGCCAGACCCGCTTCATTAGGCACCTCTTCTTCCCCTGTAGGGAAAATGCGTGTCCATGCCATAGAGATCCGTAATACTTTGAATCCCATCTCAGCGAACAAGGCAATGTCTTCTTTATAACGATGATAGAAATCTACTCCGTTGCGTTTCGGGAAATACACATCGGTGTTTCCTCCCAGGAACTCTTCAAGCTCTACGGAATTGACGTCAAAGGTAAAATCCTTGCCATTACGAAGTTCCTTGGGTACGAATGGAGCCATGTCCGAAGTCGATAGCCCTTTCCCGTCAGCATCAAAAGCTCCCTCCAACTGATTGGCTGCTGTAGCGCCTCCCCACAAAAAGTCTGCTGGGAATACTTTTTTAATGTCTTGTTTTGTCATGATGGTTGTGCTCCTTTTATATTGTAGTTTGTGTTTAAAGTTGGAATCACTTCATATGATAAAAATGAAAAACGTTTAGCGAACGGTGAGAAGAAGCAATTCATTCATTGAAATCACCCCCTTCACATGTACTGGCACAACATCCAAATAATCCGGTGTATTCGTTACAATGACGGGTGAAACAATATCCAGTCCCGCCGCTTTGATGCTCTCCAGATCGAATTCAACAAGCGGCTCGCCCAAGCGGACTGCTTGTCCCACTTCAACTTTGACATCAAAGAACTTCCCTTTGAGCGAGACCGTATTTAATCCGACGTGGATGAGTATATCAATCCCATCCGTGGATTGAAGCATAATGGCATGTTTACTTTTGGCCACCATCGTGACTGTTCCATCAAAAGGTGCGGTCACTTTGCCTTCTGTCGGTCTGATTGCAATCCCTTTACCTGTCAGCTCATCCGCAAATGTTTTGTCTGGAAGCTCTGAAAGTGGAACAAGTTCCCCGGTAAGTGGACTCTGTATTTCACCTTTCTTCTCTTCGATGGAGTGAACCGTAACTGGCAATCCGTTCTCCTTCGGCAAGGTTTCAGGTTTCACTTCCATCGGTGGGAAGTCTGACGCAGGCAATGGCTGTGGTTCCGAATCATCCCATTTCAGCATCAAAGTCAAGATGAACGAAACGATGAAACTCATGGCGACTCCAATTAACGCATACCAGAAGTTGGACATTCCCCCCTTCGGGTCGATGTATAACGGCAGTGATAGCAATCCGGGAACAGCAAAACCAAAACATTTCAGGCCAACTGCTGTTATAAACCCACCGCCAACGGCACCACCAACGATTGATGCGTAGAACGGTTTTTTCAACTTTAACGTAACTCCGTACAATGCAGGTTCAGTAATGCCCAGTAAAGCGGAAATGCCACTCGACAGTGCAATCGACTTCATGTTCGGGTTTTTCGTTTTGAGAAATACCGCCATTACTGCGCCAGCCTGACTCATGTTCGTGACCAGGTTGATGGGTAACAAAAGCACGTCATAACCGAGTTTGCTCAAATTTTGCAGTGTGCCCGGGAAAAATGCATAGTGCATTCCTGTCATGACGATTAATGGCATCAAGCCGCCAAGGATAATTCCCGTCAAAGGACCGGAATGGGCAAAGAGCCAAGATATACCTATTTCCAAATAATTGCCGATGTACGTGCCTAACGGGCCGATGGCAATCAACAGAACTGGAACCGTAATGACCAGTACAATCATCGATGTAAAAATGACCTTTACCGGCCCTGGAATAATCTTGTCTACCCAGCGATACACGTAGCTAAGCAACCACACACCCAAGATAATCGGAATGACAGACTGCGTGTAATTCACGATTGACACAGGGAGGGAAAAGAAACGAATCGGTTCAAGGTGATTGGCATTGAAAGCATCCAGAATGGTCGGGTACATCATTGTACCTGCCAACGTCAGAGCAATATACTCATTCACCTTGAATTTGCGAGCGGACGATACGGCTAACAGGAACGGCAAAAAATAAAAAGCAGCATTGCCGATAGAAGACAAGATCTGATATTCACCACTGGTTTCGTGCAACAGTCCCAAGGACACCAGCAGTGCCAGAATTCCTTTGAGCATACCGGTGCCCACAATAGCCGGCAAAATCGGTGTGAATATGCCCGAGATGGTATCCAAAACGGCGTTGATGCCTCTGGAGCGTGGAGGCTGTTTGTCATGCTCCGTAGAGGTTCCCTGCTTTAGTTGTCCCTCCAATTCCTCATATACCGCCGCGACGCGATTCCCGATAACAACCTGAAATTGATCGTTCTGAAACTGTGCACCGAGGACACCGTCCAGTTTTTTGATCTGCTCCAGTTGAACCTTTTTTTCATCCTTGACGTTGAAACGGAGCCTAGTGATGCAGTGCCAGGCCTGGGTGATGTTTTCTTCTCCTCCTGTTAATTGGATGATCTCCTTGGACAACTCCCTATGGTTCATGCTGATTCCTCCTCTATTTTTGGCGAAAAAAAAACCAAATGTTTAACCGGTCCGCCGCAGGTGCAGAGTCGGTAACATTTGGTGGTGCCTGATCGAATCAGTAACACTCCATATTCAATTCTTATTCATACGTGATGTGTTAGTCCGCATCGGAATGCGACGTCACTCTCTCGATGTGAATCATTAGGTAAACCATCTCATCAGGAGTAATGGTGAACTCATGCTGCCGTTCCATAAACTCCTTTATTTCTTGCGCACATTGAAAGCTGGAAGGATAACGTTCCGATAACACGTCATACAAAAAATGCTGATCCTTGAACGAAAGTATCTCCCGGTTCATTTGGCGGACGATGAAGTAACGCAGATGGGTGATGAATCTGGAATAGTTCACAGACTCCTGATCCAGCGCAATGCCGAAATGTTGGGACATGATCTCTAGGCTTTCATTGATCATTTTAGTAATTTTTATCGTTTGGTTCATGCTGCCTGAGTCGAGCTGCGAATTCACGAAGTGAAGTGCAATGGAACTCGCTTCGCTAGGGGACATCGTTACGTGAAAAGCTTCGTTAATCCGGTCCACGGCTTGTACGCCCACACGATATTCCACAGGATACAGATGCCGTATGTCCCAGTGAAGGGGATTCTGCACATCCATACCGCTTTTATGGCGTTCAAGTGCAAAATGAATATGATCCGCAAGGGTCAACAGGATCGAACTGTTAAGTTTTTTCCCAATCTTCTCCTGACCTATTTCAATAATCTCATCGGTTATATCGATGATTTGCAGAGGAATATCGTTGAAAAATTGTTCGATTTGCTGGTATTTGTCATTGGCTTCAACTCTGAACATTTTCTGGATCTGGTCCCGATCAAGGTATTGCCCTTTGGCCTTTTTGAAACCAATGCCTGTGCCTATGACAATCACCTCGCAACCTTCGTCGTCTTCGACAAGGGCGATGTTGTTATTCAGTGACTTTTTGAATCTCATGCTGCCTTCACCCCCTATATGACAAAAGCACCACCATTGTCTACAAACACAAGTATACACTCATGTTATCCAGACTGTGGTGGTGCCTGATCGAATCAGTAACACTCCTTATTTAGCTGTATTTTATACCAACAATGTAATCGGTGTCAAGCTTAGGAACAATTACTTGTCTAGGCCGGCAATCGGAACAAGTTCTTGTCATTGACTCGGACATAACTTGTACCTATAAACAAAAACCAGCTGATATTTTCAAGCATTTCAGGTTGGTGGATTTTCCTTTTCCGCGATATACTTTTTTCGACTAACCCAAATAACCTCCACGTGGAGCCTTACGATTATTTTCCTCGGCGGCGTACAAATCCGTTCATTCACTTCTTGGATCCACGGCATTATCGTGCTCTCCCAGTATAAAATGTTGGATGCAATTTGCTAGTTGTTTCGCATGAGTTAGGATAAGCATATGATCGGCCCCTTGGATTTCGGCAAACTGAATCGCAGGGACACGCTTGAAATGTTCGGCGATATTATACATGTCCGGCCATTCTATTGTTCCTTGTATGAATAGAGTACTTACTGCAATTTGCTCTAACCGTTCAATCGTAGGCGGCTCTGGCCACAGGACCTCAAAGGATCTCCACTCGGTAAATACTCTTGTCATGTAGTGAGCATGCATTTCACTGAGAAAACTCCCATGGGGGCTAGCCATCGTAGCCCGATAGTTCGGCCCAGCTAAGGACAACCCCACAAGCTTAGAAATATCGGGAGCGGCCGCATTCACCGATGTCATATAATTGGTGAATTCCTGCGAATATACAAATCCCGTCAATGAAGGAGCAATCACCACAAGTTGCTTCACCATGGAAGGATATAATAACGTAAAATCAGTCGCGACCTGCCCACCCATGGAATGGCCGACAAGTGTTACACGATTTAGCCCGAGATGTTCGAGAAGTTTGCGCAGATCTTCCACAAGTGAAGTCGGCTCTTGCATTGCAGCCGAGCGACCGGTTCCTCGACCATCGAAGGTAATGATATTGAAGGATTGCGCTAGTTCCGGCACCATATACCTCCACACCCTTGAGTCGACACCTCCCGAGTGAATCATGACTATCGGGGATCCCTCCCCTTCGATTTCGTAAAAAAGCTCCACTTGTCATCCTCCTCACTAAGGCAATAATATCCTGTTAATCATTGTAAATTATGACAGGACGTACTGTCGATAACAAAAAATATTCACGCAAATCGTATGAAGTTTTCGCGAAGTCATCACTCTAACCTGCCCGTTAGTTTAATGAAACAGATAAATATCTCTATTCGATAAGTACCATCTTCTTAACTTTCTAGCAATAGAACTAAGTTCTTGGATTATGTCAGTAAAAACCTTTTCTGATACAAAAAAATCGTTATTTATGTGAAGTCTTATATTAATATTCTTTTAGCAGCTTCTTCTTTATCTTCAGGCGATCCCGATGTGAGAAAGGGTTCTTCTTTTTTTAATAACATTGGAAAGACTCAGACAATGAAAGAAACTCCAGTATCTACCGCAGTTTATAATAGTGAGTCTACGAATTTCACTTCTGGAAAGCAGTTATTCGGTCCTTTCATTAAGGTTCCATTTTGATTTTTTAGGTACAAATCGAAGAAATCCAGCATGTATGCATTGATAGCGAAGTTTGCTCTTGCGGGTGCGATCTTTCCTGTAATGCCTAGCATGTTGAAAATCGGAGAAATGAACTGTACATCGGTAAAATTCAAATGTTCCGTATTTTCTATATAGAGGATTTGCCCCCCTTCGTCGACCGCTAGTCGCATCCTCTCAAGCTCTAACTTTTTGTCTTCCGTTACTTGATCCTCCCACTCTCTTGTTGAGCCCATACGTTTAAGCTCTGCATCCGTGTAGACCCGTTTTTCCATCACCATTTTTAATTTTTCGAGATAGCTTTCCGAGTTGATAAACAAAAACGGCTTTCGCAGACCCTCTCTGTCACTCAAACGATAAAGCCCTCCATCAAGGTCTATTCCAACCGCGATTCGCGGATCGTATGAAGCGTCATAAGCCGTCGCTCCGCCAATGGAATGACCAAACACCCCGATATGACCGAGATCCATCCTCCCTTTTAGATTACTTGGAATCTGTCCCGTTTGGATAAGCTCGAATTGGTCCAGCGTAAATATTACATCCTTAGTTAGCACTTTTCCCAACTTGTCGCGAATTCTTCTAGTCTCCCTATAATCCTGATCAGGCGAGAATAACTCGTTGGTTGTGTCGGTTGTGATTCGACCGTCCGGAAATTCGGTTGCAAATGTATTGTAGGTGTGATCGATTACTGCCACGATATATCCGTGACTCGCGAGATGCTCGGCTTGCGTCGTGTGGAGGAACCTGGAAGAGCCAAACCCTGGACTTGCAAGAATCAGTGGGTATGCGTTCAGTTTCGAAGAGACTTTGGCCTCCAAATAAGCATGATTGGATACATACTTTAGATGTTGAAAAAGAAACCCGGGAAGGCCATAATTCCCAGCCATATAACGTAAAATCTGAGTATCAGGAATAAAAGGAGCGTAATTTCCAGTGCCAGCCTGAGCCGGATACCATACCTGAACCATCAATTCCCTTTTACCTTTCGCGGTTTTTCCAAATGTCTCCTCCCGGCTTGAATCGATAAAATGAAAGACTTGCGTGCCTACCTTCAACTCGCCGGTTGGCACCGGAAGGTCGAAGACCGGAAATACGTAGAGGAAGCCCCCAGTGGCAATTAGCCCTATCACGATAAATAGTCTGCCGAGTACCCTTCGGATTCGAGAGATGTTCCAAACGAAATTCGGCGTTATGAAAATGCCTATAACCGAAAGAATAAACATCAGAATTATGAATCCGTATAGAAATAAAAGTTGAATCCTGTATCCTTCGACAAGCAAATGTACCACTAAAAAAATGAAGCTTGCTCCGCTTGTCACGAGGAGGGTTGATTTTCGAATACGTTGATTGTAAACGAACAGGAGCACCAACAAACAAACACTTAAAAAGAAAAGCAGCATCTCTAAAAATCTCACGCCAACTCCCCCTTAAAAATAATCCTATCAGTGGATTAGTCTAAAGGAGCAGCTATGTTACTACCATTGATTTATATGACAATTGCCTTACACACTTGTAAGATTGAGTGATAGTCCAGATAACAGCCGGTTGCTGAGTTGTGATTTCTTCAACTATCGTTTCCCGTTAGTTTAATGACTTTTCACTACTTAAGATTGCTTCCAATATTTTTTTACCTGTGGAGTCTATCATAGTTCCTTGAGAAGGCTCTTTTTTAGTAATCCATTTTATGAATTGAGCAATATAATAATCCATCAGCACATTGGTGAAAAAAGAATAATTTGATAGCAATACAACTCCTACACGGAGTTCCTTGTTGAAAGCTAAATAACTATTAAAACCAGCTGTACCCCCGTTATGCCAGAGTATACCTTGATCTAGAAGTTTATCCTCACCCCAGCCAAAATAACGGTTTGAATTTCCGATCCACATCGGGAGATGACTTTTTTGTAGCGTAGAGGCTATCGGATTATCATCATTTAGATTGGCTTGGACAAATAAACTCAAATCGCGAACAGAGGACTTAATTCCTCCAGCTCCTTCATGTATAGAAAGATCCCAATGAGGGACTCTTTTCCCAGTAGAAGCATGTCCATTCAAAAACCTGCCATCCTGTTCTGAATCCAGCATAACGGCTCTCTCATCCATCTTTAATGGACTCGTTATATATCTTTTTAACAGTTCGTCATACTTGCTTCCTGACACCTTACATAGAATGTTTCCCAGTATGGCCACACCGATATTGGAATATCCAAACGAACCGATGCTATCCGTGTAGTCAGCATTAGATAAAAATGCAGTTAAATCTTGCTCGGTATACATTGAATAAGGATTTGCTCTTTTTTTAGCCAGATTGTGGTTGGTTGCCAATATAGGTAATCCCGAGGTATGAGTAGCAAGGTTTTTCAAGGTAATTTTATTCAAATAATCATTTTCAACATTTGGCACGAACTTACCAACCATGTCATCCGAGGAAAGCAGTTTTTCCCGTTCCATTTCCAATAGAAGTAGGATGTAAAAACTTTGGTTATGGATCCGATTTCAAACAACATATTTTCAGGAGGGACGATACTGTTCTTTTTACTATTACCAAACGAAAAGTATTCAATATCTCCCTCCCTAACAATCCCGATAGCAAGATGTAAATGTTTCTTATCTTTCGTGTAATCTAATACAAAACTATGTAAATCCAAATCCTTCATAGTAAAAGTTACTCCTTTTAGTTTTAAGATGCTTACATAAAGCGAATGTTGCGATCAGCATATTTTTCAGAATTCCAACTCTATATTACCATAACTTGGAATTGAGGTAT
This sequence comes from Paenibacillus pabuli, assembly GCF_039831995.1. Classification (NCBI taxonomy): domain Bacteria; kingdom Bacillati; phylum Bacillota; class Bacilli; order Caryophanales; family Paenibacillaceae; genus Paenibacillus; species Paenibacillus pabuli. The sequence continues at coordinate 583,932 of NZ_JBDOIO010000003.1, read as the reverse complement.
GGAAAATATGTTTCCACGTTAAGCTGCTCGTTAGTTCAATGGATGAACGGAGTAAATGAAGATTAGATATACGTCAATCTTTAAAATGAGCATGTTCTTGTCCAGTGACATAATACCAAAATAGAGCAGCTGCCAATTGGCAAGCTGCTCTATGATTTTTTTGAAACTCCTGTTGAGCATCTCTCGTTTAAGGAATCTTAACCGGTACATTGAAATCATCCACGTTAATATGTCCAAATCCACTAGTGGATTGATCAACTACCTTAATATAGAGCTCCTCACCGATGTATTCCGAAGCATCCCAGATTTTCCTTTGGTATTCTTCATAATTCGATGCTGTCTCCTTAAATAACGTTTTACCGTCTGATACTCGGACTAGCGCAACATAAAGCTTATCCATATCACGGCCACCACTTAAAAGGAAATTGATTTTCCCATTCCCGCCAAGGACAAAATTTACTGTTCTCAGCGTCCCCGTTAAGCTGTCACCACCGGCTGACTCATTAAATCCCCATAAGTGATATCCGCCAGGAATCTTATGTGACGGATTGAAATAGATCGTGTCCCAGAAAAAAGAAGTGTCGGTCACATGTACATCCTGGAACGCATCTCCTTCCGTGATCCAACCGCTCAAATCTCCTGTAGCAAAATCATGGTTAGGTAGTTCCGTAATATCCGTATACACGGTGTTGTCCCAGTTGGCTGGTATGTCCACTGGTGCTGCCGCCTCACCGGTTAGGGCTTTCATATTCCATACTTCCATTGACTTGATCGTGATATCCTGATCTGCCCAAATCTGCAAACCCAATGAGTCGTATCGGCCGACGTAAACGCGGGTTGTAAGTTTTTTCTTATAATTGGCAAAGGCTTCAACAACCGAACGATCGAGGAAGATGTGAAGCTTCACATTTTCTCCGTCCAGATCTACGTATCCACCTTGAATGCCATCCACGCGTACATCCGGATCAATGCTGCTCTTCGTCCGATCCACATTAAAAGTCCCGTTAGATTTATCGTAGTAAATGAATGTTTCTTCCTGACCATTATCGGATCGTCGTACCTTAAGACCGAATTTTTCCGCATCACCTGGCTCAATTTCCATGACAATCTCCAGCATGTCACCTTTAACATCCTTAATCAATTGATTCGCAGTAGTCATATTTTCATCTGAAAAATCAACCACCTTATCGCCCCGAAGACTCTGCAATTCCTCAATCGGTTCAATGCGCAAGTCTTCATGCTCATCCAGGCTGAGTGAAACGGGCAAAGCGAGGTTATGAGCCCACCCTGCTTGGTATTCCGCTTGTGGTGTTCTTACATTTTGCACCATGGAGTAAATGACCGTTCTTCCATCGGGTGTCACCATACCACTTTCTGCAGTTAAATATCCATCGCCAACATCCATTTTGGAAGGAGACTCCTGATCAGGAATAAACCTAAAGTTATCTCGGTCCCATGTACCAATCCAGTAAAAAACCTCAACATCTCTTTGAACATCGTTTGCTGGAGGAACATGTTCTGGCTTTTCATGGGGGTTAATCATGAAAATATACTTTTGCTTCCCTGTACTGTCTTTGCCTATTGGCAGTAGTACCGGAAGTTCCCACACGGTGCCCAGTTCCGGATAGACGCTTCTGTCACTAACGTACAGCGGCCCTTTATATTCCCAATTGTACATGTCGTCGGAAACATACACTAAAGCTGTGCCGCTGCTGAAGTCTTCAAGACCGGAGGTCACTAACTGATACCATTTGTCTACCTCTTCGTCGTACCAAACAAATGGGTCGCGAAACTCATTATGGATACCATTTCCGTTCTGCTCTGTAACTGGTTCAGGGAATTTCACCCATTGTTCTAAATTGGGGTCGGACAAATCGGCCGGTGTCGCAATTCCTGTCCTTTGATTCGGAGACAGGGAGTCATTGCCGGCGGTATAAAACAAAACGGGATTTCCGTCGCGATCATATGCAGCACTGCCTGACCATGCACCATCCGGATCAAGCGTGCCTGCTTCGGGGGCAAGAGCAGGCCTCACATTTTCCCAATGCACCATATCATCACTCACCCAATGTCCCCAGTGGATTTGATGCCAGTATGGACCTTGTGGGTTATGCTGATAAAATAAATGGTATTTGCCGTTATAGTAAATGGGCGCATGTGCTTCATTCATCCAGTTTTGCGGTGGCATCGCATGATACTGAGGACGGTGCTGATCACCGTCAAACACACTCGGGTCCTCATCAATATCACCATCCGGAATATCTGGGACCGAACCGCCGTGAAGTGACTTCACCTTCTCATACTCAGCAAGGATCTCCTGACCAGTGAGAGCTTTGTTTTGCAGCTTCACTTCATCAATGAGACCGGAAAACATATTGTAAGAGAATAAACCGGCTAATTCTACGGGTTTATTATTTTTACCAATAATCAAGCTTTCTGCAGATGGTGTAATTGGAATGTTGACGGGGGTTGTTTGGGAGGCCACTTCCTCACCGTTCAGGTACAACTTAATCATTCCATCCTTTTTATCAAAAGTAGCAGCTACATAATTCCACTTGTATTTTTCGAGTGGATGATCCTTTACCCAAACTTGAATCCACTGGCCTCCAATCCCGACCTGCATGGACCATGTACCGTGCCGATACATGCCTAGAGCAAAACCTTCCGCTTTATCCTGATCGGACTGGTTTACGATTGCAGACAACTTGTTTCCGTCTCCCCATTCGTAGCTGCGTGGGGCGACCCATGCTTCAAGCGTTAACGCGTCACTTACAGGAAGGACATCCTTTCCCTTGACCTCAATTTGATTGGAGTAGCCATCGAACAACAGGGCACCGCCTTTTACTCCGCGCGGAGTCCATCTCGGGTCCTTGGAGGCCATATATCTGGCATTGTTAAATACGTAGTCCACATCATGCTCAAGGTTGCTTATTTGCTCAAGTGCCTTCTTCCCCGCACCTTCATCAAGGTTCATATAGAAAATGTCTCCCGTTCCATGAGCTTGAAAGGCATCTACTGCAATGCTAGCGTCACTGGATAGGTCTACAACCTTTATATAGAGCTTTTTGTTATAATGTTCCTGAGCTTTCCAGGAAATTTTCTCGTTATCGCTCACATTGCTTGTATGGAAAAGTAATGCATCGCTGCTTGCATCATAAAGACCGACGAAAGCGTCGTCAGGACTGCCTTGGATGTTTAACACAGTGAAATCAATGGTCCCGGTGCCCTGCAGCGTAAACGTATTGGAAGTGATGGTACCTTTTTCTTCCATAGAGGACTTGACATAGAAGTTCCCATCTTTGCCGGCCCGTGCTTCGTCAGTCACTTGGAAAGCATTGCCTTCTACGTTCCAGCCTTCCAAATTTCCAGTTTCGAAACTGGGATTTCCAATCTCTGTCGGCATTATGTTCTCTGCCATGACACCTTCTTCGGGTACAACTTCATGGAAGGTGTGAAAAGCGTCCGCAAAGATTACTCCCCAATCGGAATGACCACGATCAACGATCTCCACATATAGCTTCTTGCCTATATACTTGGACAGATCGGCTTTATATTGCTCCATATTCGCGAGTCTCAGGCCCTGTGCCGGATCTGGGAACCCGGACTCGTTAAATTCGGTGTTTCCGTACCTGGCAATCACGTTTCCTGTATCCGCATCGATGACGCTCATATACAATTGATCCGTATGCTTACCTCCGCCCAGTCTGAAGGTAATCCAGCCTGTTCCCCCCAACTCGAAGGTGCTGGAACGAAGCGTACCCGTCGCCGTCTCGTTATACTTCAACCCGTTTAAATGATAAGTGCCTTCCTGGTTATACGGGATTTGTTCGACCCAATAGGTTGTTTCGTTCGATACGCTGTTTGGACCAAACGCCTCACCTTCTACAACCGTCCAGCCTGTTAAGCTCCCGGTTTCAAAGCTTGGATTTTCAATTTGATATCGTTCAAAATCCGGCTTGATATCTGTGGCTGCAATTCCTTCAGCCGGTTCAGATTCATGGTACATGAAGAAGGCATCCGCAAATATCACGCCCCAATCCGAGGTTGCATTGTCTACGATCTCGACATACAGCTTCTTGCCCAGATATTCGGAAAGATCGGCCTTATACTGCTCCATGTTCGCAAGCCGCATGCCCTGGTCAGGATCTGGGAAGCCAACATCAGCGAAGGCGCTGTTACCGTACCTAGCAATAACTCGCCCTGTATCCGCTTCCACGATATTCACATATACCTTATTAGGATTTTTTCCACCGCCAAGCTTAAAACTGATCCATCCGCTTCCGCTCAGTTTAAATGTGCTAGAACGAAGTGTCCCGGTTGCTGCTTCGTCATTCTTCCACCCGTTTAAATGATACTCACCTTCCGCGTTATACGGGATTTCTTCTGCCCACCAAGTGGTTTCGTCTGATACGCTGTTTGGACCGAACGCATTGCCTTTAACTACAGTCCATCCCGTCAAATCGCCAGTTTCAAATCCGGGATTCTGGATTTGATAAACTGCATCCGTAATGGACAAATCCGCATCAGCTTTTGAAATGAGATCTCTTTCCACCTCAGTTTCGGCTGCAGCCGATATGACAGGAGCAACAAGCTGGAGAATCATTACCCATATGACCATTCTGGAGATCCAGGTTCTCCTTGTTTTTACATTCCTCATTCAAGAGCCTCCTTCATGATTTCATATTCAGAAAACATCGATATCGGATTTTGATAACTCTCCTGTAAACAAGGATGAAAAGTAAAGTAGCAAGAAAGGAGAGAAAAAGAACGATGAAGTTAGCGATACTAAAATATTGAATTCACTCTTTTAACTTCGGTCCCTAAAAGGGGACGGCGCTCTTAAGCGCTCTGTTTACCAAATGGATTTCATTTCCCATATATCCATTGATTTAACCAACAGTTCACCATCTCCCCAGATCTCAAGCCCCAAAGCATCCTTACGGCTTGGATACACCCGGGTCGTTAGGCTTTTCAAACCGTTGGCATACGCTTCGACCATGGAGCGGTCCAAATAAATGTGTAGCTTCAAATTTTCATCTAGGAGGTCGAGCTTACCACCTTGAACTCCACTACATTGTTCTCCTGGATGAAGCGTGCTTTTCGTCCGATCTACAGCGAGCATACACTCGTTTTTATCATAAAACAGTAGTGTCTCTTCTTCTCCCTCCGGTGTACGTCGAATTTTAATTCCGAATTGTTTGGCAGTCCCCGGTTCTATTTCCAACCGGATCTCTAGCATGTCCCCCCGAACATCTTGTAGCAAATCATTTGCCTCAGCCAGTGGCTTGGCACTTAACGAAAGCAGCTTGGTGCCGCGTAAGGATTGAAGTTCTTGAATCGGCTCAATACCTAACCGTCCATCGTCTCGCAAATACACACTTAGCGGTAAGCCTCCATTATGAGCCCAACCCGATTTATATTCCAAGTCGGGCGTTCGGTCACCTTGAGCTATCGTGAATACGATCTTTCTACCAGTCTTGGGATCAACCATTCCGCTCGGACCCGTAAAATGGAAATCACCAACGTCAATCAGCTGAGGCTCCTCTTGATCCGGAATGAATGATACGTTTTGCTTGTCAAATTGACCAATCCAATAGAATACCTCGACATCTGCTCCCTGTCCCACAGGACTTACGAGCAGGAGATGTTTGTTCTCTCCCTGCTGGTTACTACCTAGTGGAAGGAACACGGGGAGCTCCCAGATCGGTCCAAGATACGGATACTTCTGAATGTCAGCTTCAAAGAATGGCCCTTTGTACGTCCAATTCAGCATATCCTGTGATACAAAGGCCAGTGCTGCCCCACCTTCTCCTTCCATTCCCGATCCAACCAAAGCGAACCACTGGTTGTCTTCCTTCCATACATACGGATCGCGGAAATCGCCGAATGCACCCATCCCATCCTTTTGTACAATTAAAGGCTCCGGATGTTTGACCCAGTGAACCAGATCGGGCTCTTTATCCAGAGAATACGTGCTTCGAGCAAGGGCCACGCTCTGATTCGGCGAAGCCTTATCATTCCCTGCCGTAAAAAACAAGACAGGTAGACCGTCTGCATCATATGCTGCACTTCCCGACCAGATCCCGTCCGGGGCGAGTTGATCTTTTTCAGGGGCCAGGGCTACAGGAAGATCCCGCCAATGAACGAGATCCTTACTTACCCAATGTCCCCAGTGAATCTGATGAAAGAACGGCCCAAGAGGGTTATGCTGATAGAATAAGTGGTATTGTCCGGCAAAATAGATGGGTGCATGAGGCTCGTTCATCCAATGAGCCGGCGGACTAACATGATATTGGGGTCTATGTCGATCAGCCAGCAGCGGTGTCCGATCTAGCTTGATCTCATCGTAAGATAGCTGCGGCAGCGCTCCTCCATAAGCGTCCAACACATCATGATAAGAACCGACCACCTCTTCCAAGCTTAAAACCCGACTATAGATGTTGAGCTCATCCAGGATACCGCTAAACATATGAAGGCTAAATCTTTCAACTAACAGGCTACTGTGGTTATTCTTACCGATGAGCAGTTCCGTGTCTGTTGCTTGGGCTATGCGGGAACCCCGAGGCAAAGCCGTCGATGCGATTTCTCTGCCGTTTAAATACAGCTTCATCTCTCCTTGGTTCCCATCAAATACAGCATTTACGTAAGACCATTCGTTCTTTGGGAGTTCATTACCGTCTGGTGACCATACTTCCTTCCAATCTCCTCCTTCAAGACCGACTTGAAAGGACCAGGAGCCGTGACGGTACATACCAAGCAAATACCCCTCGTTTCGATCTTTATTGTGGTGATTCACTATGGCAGCCAATTTGCCTTCAGAACCCCATTCATAAGAACGCGGTGCTACCCAAACTCCTATACTGAGAGCGGCTCCACTCTCTAGCTGGTCGTTTGATTCTCCTTTTTTGACTGGATGGGAAATATAAGTCGAGTATCCATCAAAAAGGAGGCCACTTCCGATTACTCCTTGTCTCCACTGGGGGTCACGGGGTTCTGTGAATTCTGCTTGATTAAATACATACTGAATATCATCTTTTAATTGCGACACGCTCTCCACAGTGGTGGCACCTGATCCTTCATCGAAAGCCCAGGACATCATCAACCCCCGGTTATTGGATGCTTGGATCATACATCCGCCCTCCTTGAAGTCTGTTCTGTAAGGTTTTTAGAAATGTGAATGGACCGAAGAGTATCTATACGCAGTGAATCAAGTATCACTTGTCCTGATTTCACTTGAATGGAGATCGTATCCATCGGAGCATCCGGGAAAATCTGGTCAGTCAATACAACCAAACCTTCATTCCCATACACTTCAACTGCGTTGCGATCTAGCCAAATATGAATCTTAATTTTTCCATTTTCCTGAGCCATGGGGGCACCATGCTTGCTAGAGAATGAGGAGTGAAATTCATGCCGACCCGACTTCGTGCGGTCAATAAATAACCATTGGCGAACAGGATCATATCCGACAACCGTTTCACTCTCTCCGGTGGATTTCATGATGATATGAACCTCGTCCGTAGAACCAATATCCATGTCCGCTTCGATCTCTAGTAAATCATGACTAATTTTGCGGGTAAACGGTGTCCTAGGTGTAACTTTACGTCAGACCAGCTCATGGACTCATTTCGTAACTGCTCTATTTCCCGAACAGGCATTTGAATGAGTACAACGCCTTCTTCCCGGCTGGTCAAAGACAAAGCACGAGGCAGCGTCATGGACCCTCGCCAGGATTCGGTCGGTGTATCGTTGGCATATTTCCAATTACTCATCCAACCAATCATTACTCGCCGTCCGTCTTGCTCAGGTATATCTGACCAGGTAACCCCTGCATAGTTGTCCCGACCATAATCCAGCCACATCACATGATCTGCAGCATGATCGTTGATGAATGTTTGTCCATCAAAATCGCCGATAAAGTATTGTGTGCGGGACCCTTCGGGACAAGCAGGATTGTCGCCAATGCTTATGATGAGTACCCACTTGGTCTTCCCAGTGTCATCGATTGGTAATTCAAAGAGATCCGGGCACTCCCAAACGCCATCGTGTGAGCCTTCCATTTGTCCGAACTCGCCTGTCAGTGACCATTCACGCAAATTCTCCGATCCATAGAAGCGAACATGGTCTCCAGCTACGATAGCCATAATCCATCGTTTACTTTTGGAGTGCCAGAAAACTTTAGGGTCCCGGAAGTCAATCAGACCGGGTTCAGCGAGAACCGGATTTCCCGCATATTTGTGCCAAGTCCGGCCTTTATCACTGCTGTATGCCAAGCTTTGCCTTTGCCTGGGCTGTCCGCTCTCCGGATCTGTATCCGCATGAGTGAAAATCGCTATTAATCCATGCGAACCGTTGAACAGACCGCTACTATTATTCCAGTCAACGACACAGCAACCGGAAAAAATGGCTCCATGTTCATCTGGGAACAAAGCGATAGGTTCATGCTGCCAATGAATCAGATCCGGGCTTATGGCATGGCCCCAGTGCATCGGCCCCCATTTGGTGCTAAAGGGGTGGTATTGATAAAACAGATGATACTCTCCTTCGTAATAAACTAATCCGTTCGGGTCATTCAACCAGTGTGAAGGAGGTGAAAAGTGAAAACCAGGTCTCCAACTATCCTGATTGAGCTGTTTGGATTTCATTAACTTATTTATCTCATCTGTCGTCGGCATCGATTGAAGAGCTCCCTTCCGTGTTGTCACTAACGCCCCGCCGGCATTAGCAAATGTCAAAGCGCTGTTGATTTGGTCCTGTGTTATCTGATGTAACGGAATCCCACCTTCTAGCAGCTTAAATAGCAAACAACCCATGAATGCGTCACCCGCTCCTGTCGTGTCGACAGCTTTCACCGAGAAACCTGGGATATATCCTTCATGAGCAGGCAATCGGTAATAGCAGCCCTTTTCGGCTAACGTTACGACAATTACGGTGATACCAAATTGCTGTTGCAGTGATAAAGATCCTTTTTCTATGTCATTTATACCGGTGATGAAGGAGAGCTCTTCCTCTGAAATCTTCAGAATATCAGCATATTTCATACCCCAAAGGATATTCTGTTTTGCCTCCTCTGTCGTTTCCCATAGCGAAAACCGAATGTTCGGATCGTAAGAAAGCATCGCACCTGCTTCTTTGGCCTTCACAACAGCAGTTCTTGTTGCCGAACGAGCAGGCTCATGAGTCATTGATAGCGATCCGAAATGGAATAATCTACAACTTTCAATTCGATCAAGCGGGATATCTTGTGGGCTTAACAAAGTATCCGCGCCAGGTTTACGATAAAAGCTAAAAGATCGGTCCCCTTTATCATCCAAATGGACAAAAGCAAGCGTTGTATTGGCTTCCTTGGTAAATGACAGCCCTGAAACGTCAACACCACTGCTCAATAAAGTTTCATGCAGTAACGACCCGAAACGATCTTCTCCAACTTTGCTAACAAAAGCAGTTTTAACTCCCAATTGAGATAGCGACACGGTTACGTTAGCTGGAGCTCCCCCAGGATTACACTCAAACTGCTCGTTGCCTCTTGCTGTAGGATCAGCAGGTGTAAAATCTATCAATACTTCCCCAATGGCAATTACATCAAGCACGGCTTCTCTCCACCTATCATTTAAGTTATTTATTTAACGTTGCATTATAACGATCCAACCCATTTTGATAGATTTCCATCAATTCATTCAATCCCATCTTCTCCAGTGTTTTCACATAATTGTCCCATTGTTCATCGACACCGCCATCAACAATGAATTTACCGCGTTGAGTGTTCACGTATTTTATGAGTTCCGATTCGATTCGATTGATTTTGTCCAACTCTTCAGGTTCAAAGAAGATACTTGGATAGTTTTCCTTTTCCATGTAAGGATCATAGTATGTCTCTAAATCTTTAGCACGCTGCTGTGCTCGAGGTTCCATATCCACTACTTTTCCGAAATCTTCAATGGTTATGACCCCGGGTCCCCCTGTGCCTGGAGCCACTTTTTGGCGGAATTCCCCAGCAGAGGTTCCTTCAGGCAGCGGAAAATTTACCAATTTTCCACTCTCATCCTTTTCGAAGACTACGTCCAGTGGACCCCAGTGAATTTGAGCAGCCATGTATGGTTCATATTGCTGATCAATCCATCGCATTGTAATCTCAGGATTTTGGTTTTCTTTTGTAATTACAAAGGCACCACGACCGGGACCGCCTCCATTGCTCCGTCCGATGGTTTGGTCACCATCAGGTCCTTTTAATGGTGACAGCAACGCGTAATCCTGGCCTCGTTCAGTCCCCACAACCTCTTCCTTCTCCCACCAGATGTAAGAACCGAGCGTTTCATCCGTTGTTTTTCCCTTGGCCAGATACTGTGCTGCATCCTGAGTGAAGGACTCGGGGTCAATGAGGCCCTGTTTATACCATTTCTCGTTAAAATATTTAAGCGCTTCCTTGTATTCCGGCTGGGTTGCAGTAAAAATGACTTTACCATCCCGTACAACACGGTGCTCCAGGTTATCCGGAAGTCCAAACGCTCCGAAAATACCCGCTATATCCATGCACCATTGCATGTGCATAAAACTTAATGGAATTTCATCGGCTTTACCGTTTCCATTGGGATCCTGGGTCTTAAATGCAACCAGTGCCGCCGTGTATTCATCCAAGGTCTGCGGCATATCTAATCCCAGTTTGTCGAGCCATTTTTTATTGATCACGTGAAAGAAGGGATTGGTGCCAAGGTTGTTCTCTTCCCAAGAAGGTAACCCGTAAATATGCCCATCCGGAGCTGTGATAGAAGACTTGATATCAGGTCGACGATCTAAAAGCGCTTTCAGATTAGGTGCATATTGATCAATTAAATCTTCCAACGGGATGATGGTCCCGTCTTTCCCATAATTAATTAATTCGTAATCCGTAAATCCCGCTCCGTAAAAGGCATCCGGCAAATTGCCACTGGCTAGTAACAAATTCTTTTTTTCTGTAAAGTCGGTATCCGGGATATTTTCCCACTCAATCTTCACGTTGGTTTGTTCTTCAAGCCGTTTAAAAATTTCCATTTGCGAGTACTCCGGTGCCAATGCGGCTTTGGGGGATATCATTTTCAAAGAAATTGCGTCTTCGACAATCGGAAGACCCGTTTTGTTAAAAGCGATAGCCTGATCGGAATTCTTTGCTCCACTGTTATCTCCTGAGCATCCACTTATGACAACCGCTCCCGTAAGAATTAAAATACCTGCACCTTTAAATACCGATTTCATCGTACATGAGCCTCCCTAAGAAGTTTTCTTTAAGCTTGCAGATGCTTTGATTTTGCCGTACATCCCCCCTCTCAAGTACCCTATCCATATCAGCCCTTGATCGAACCGATCATTACACCTTTGACAAAGTACTTTTGTAAGAATGGATATAAAATGAGCAGCGGCAAGCTCGAAACGATGATGACACCATATTTGATAAGCTCCGTGACGCGCATCTTGGCTGCATATGATTCGACATCCATCATCATGCCGGAATTCACCTGATTCTGGACGAGTATATTGCGAAGCACCAACTGCAGAGGGTACTTGCTCTCGTCGTTCATATAGATCAAAGCATCGAAAAAACCGTTCCAGAAACCTACCACATGGTATAGAACCATGACGGCAATGATTGATTTTGACAATGGCAATACGATACTCCAGAAAAATCTGGTGTTGGAACAACCATCAATTGAAGCAGCCTCCCACAGTTCATCGGGGATGGATGATTGAAAAAATGTCCTTACGATGATGACATTAAATACACTGCCGGCTCCAGGAATAACAAGGGCCCAGATGGTATTCAACATATGGAGATCTTTGATCAACAGATACGTAGGAATAAGTCCGCCGCTAAAAAACATGGTGATCATCAAGAACCACATCAATCCGGATTTTCCCACCAGATTTTTACGAGCTAACGGATAGGCAGCAAATACGGTAACGGCTACTCCAATCAATGTTCCTAACCCGGCATATAAAATGGAGTTGGCATACCCGATCCAAATGGATGAATCGCTAAATATTCGTGCATATCCATCCAACGTAAAACCTTTTGGAACTAACCAAACATCCCCAGAGTAAATATGATTGGGATCACTGAATGAAGCAATCAACACAAAATACAACGGAAATAAAACGAGCAGCATAACCACGCTCAACAAGGTTAGGTTGATAACATCAAACCAAACATCTCCACGGCTTTTTCTTTTCAATAGTTGATTCAAAGAGAGCTCCCCCTTACCAAAGGCTTGTTTCCGTCAATCTTTTGGCAATTCGGTTGACGGTGACAATCAGGATGATATTGATGATCGAATTGAACAGTCCGACTGCCGTAGAAAAGCTGTATTGTGCCTTCTGAATCCCCATCTCATAAACATAGGTCGGAAGAATATTGGAAGTGGCGTAGTTCAAATCGTTTTGCATAAGAAAAGCCTTCTCAAAGCCGATACTCATGATGTTACCGAGCGCGAGAATCAGCAAGATGACGATCGTCGGCAGAATGCTTGGAATATCCACATACCAAACTCGTTTCCATTTACTTGCTCCATCCATAATTGCCGCCTCATGCAGTTCGGGATTCACGCCCGCCAGAGCAGCAAGGTAAATAATCGTGGCAAATCCCGTCTCTTGCCAGATCCCCGACAAGATGTACAACGGACGGAACCACCCTTCGTCAGCCATAAAGAGAACCGGCTCACCCCCGAGCCAGGTAATAAGATGGTTAACGATTCCGCTGTTAGGCGATAAAAAAACATGGAGCATACCGACAAGAACAACGGTAGAAATAAAGTGAGGTGCATAAATCACAGTCTGGATAAATTTCTTATAACGCTTGCCTAACATCTGATTCAGCATAATTGCAATGATTATCGGGACTGGAAATCCAAACAGTAACGATAGAAAGCTGAGTGTTATCGTATTGGTTATGATCGACCAGAAGTTATAGGAATTAAAGAAATCAATGAAATGCTGGAGTCCTACCCATTCACTTCCCCAAATTCCCTGGCTCGGCGAAAAGTCCTTGAATGCAATTTGTACTCCATACATGGGGTAATACTTGAAGACGAGATATATGATTATAATGGGTAAAAGAAACAGATACAGTTCATAGTCGCGCTTGACACGAGTCCACATGTGGTTTCTCACTTGGCGTGAGGTTTGGTATCCAGTAGAGTTTTTTGAATTCACCTTCGCATTCCCTCTCTTCGTTGAAGTAGCACTGCATTGAAACGTTTCCAATAAAAATTGAAACGTTTCCATTTTTACGTGAATAAAACCCCTCTCCTCCATTTTCTCATGCATTTGAAGCGACTTGGTTTTTGATTTCTTAGATCGTTAGCAAAATATTCGCTAACGATCAATTATATAAGTTACGTAGTCTCACCTTGTCTGAATTGCACAGGCAGATGATATACGTCCTTTTCTAGCGCCGCGCCTTCGAACTTTTGATATAAAAGTCTAATGGTTGTACGTGCCATTTCCTCTACGGGTTGCCTAATAGTCGATAATATGGGGTGGAAATAAGGGTGATCTTGGATGCCATCATATCCGACGACCTTAACATCTTCTGGAACACGTATCCCCAGCCTGCTCGCCCTGTCGATATAATTGGCGGCTAACAGATCCGTAATGGCAAAAATACCGTCTACATCGCGATGAGTACTAAAGAACTCGTTAAAATAGCTGTTATCGTCGATAATGGGGTCTGGCTTCTCGTATATGACATAGTCAACGTTCATTTTCTGTGCTTCATCAACAAACCCTTTTCTACGGTTCATCGTTTCGCTAAAGACAGAAGTAACGCTTCCAATAAAAGCTGGTTTTTTGGCGCCTGCCTCTACAAGTTTCCTTAAAGCGAGACGTCCTCCTTCATAATTATCTGATGTCACACACGTGATTTTTTTGTTGAAGTGTCTGTCAATACTCACAATCGGAATGTTATTGCTCACACTGCTTTCGATATCGTTATACGTAATACCGACAATCCCGGCGACTTTGTTTTGTCGCAGCATATCCAGGTAATATAGTTCCTTTTCTGGCTTGCCTCCGCTATTGCACAGCATAAGTTTAAAGCCTTCCTGATCTAGCTCATCTTCTATGTAATAAGCCAGTTCAGAAAAAAAAGGATTCCAGATACTTGGGAGTAGTAATGCTACAGTCTTTGATTTCTGCATCTTGAAATTGCGAGCGACTTCATTAGGGAAATAATTGAGCTCTTGTATAGCTTTTTCTACTTTTCTGCGTGTTTCAGGTTTTACTGCGCCTGAGTTGTTAATCACACGGGAAACCGTACCAACAGCTACACCAGCTAGACTGGCCACATCTTTAATACTTGACATTTAACCTCCTACTTAAGCTTTGTTATGAAATTCATAATAACACCAAGTTGGAAACGTTTCAATATATTTTTTGAAACGTTTCCAAACAGTGATAAATCAACTATTATCAGAGTAGGTGGATACACACCAAGTATACCAGTTGGCCAAAGGGAATTTCTCCGTCCGCATTCACCTTAAGGGGCCAAAAGAGTTAAGAAAGTTGAACCGAAGTTTTAATCACATGGCTGAAGAACTCGGTAGTCTTGAACTGCTGCGTTCCGATTTTATTAATAATTTTTCGCATGAATTCAAAACACCGAAATGCCATTAAATATTCGCCTTCGTATTCCGAGATCACAATCGTTATGGATTCGAAGGATCAACATGTCAGTATATCTATTCACAATAATGGCCCAGGGATTGATGCGAGTCAGCAAAAACACATTTTCGATAAATTCTATCAAGGAGATTCTTCTCACGCCTCCCCTGGCAATGGATTGGGTTTAAGCATTGCACAAAAGATTGTTGTACTGCATGGCGGGAAGATTCAGGTTGCAAGCTCAGATGACACAAGTACAACTTTTGAAGTGATTCTTCCTTCGATTTAGCAACAATCCCTTTTTCTCAGCATCTAGATTGAGAAAATGGGATTGTTCGCTTCTGGCAAAATGTCCAAATCCCAACAACAACTTCAGGAGATTATTTTTTATTTAAATCACGGTTTTTCAGAAGTAAAGTCATCTCTTCTGACGTTTCCTGCATACCTCTAGCAAACCATTCTTCAATCCATCCGAATAATCCATATGAAAAATAAGCTGCTACATAAGCACCGAAGTTTGGATATTCTGGTTTGGGTCCAAATAGTTCTTTGAGTATTTCCTTCAGCAAAGCTCCCCAAAAGTTCATCTTCCGATGTACCACCACTCTCTTGATATTCCGTATACCAACTGTCTATTAATTTATAAAGATATTCTTTCAGAACATCCTCTTTTTCATCATAATTACCGTGATGCGGATACCTCTCCTATTCCTGTAAAAATGGTATTTGAGATGGTAGGACCCCCCAGCTTTTATCCAGAGGACTGGGTTACCTACGGTTTGGATCAGAATCCAGAGGCAGCAGCAAACTTATTCAGCGTGATGTCTGGTAACACGATTACAACAGATATGTTAGGAACAGCAATCTATGATGAAGCAGTCAAAGATATTTCACCGTTTATGTGGATTGATAATAATTCTGTACCAACGCTAGCTGCCTATGGCAAATACGATAAGATCGCGCTCCGTTCGGAACAGTAAAACATCTGATCAACGCATTGGAAGAAAACAATGTTCCCCATGATTATATTGAGTTTCCCCATTCAGGTCATGGTCTTCAAAATGACAATAAGCTGTATTTAAAATATATAGAAAAGTTGAATGAGTACCTGGAACGATATATGGGAAGGGAGTAAAACAAATTAGATACGCAGTCCTGTCTGTAGCTTTATTGTTCAAGGATCACGGTGTTGAGTTGTTTGGACGGGAATATGGACATATCAAGATACTGAAAAACAAACAAAGGCGTCGCTTGCAGCGGCGCTTTTGTTTGTACTGATAACATAAAAAAGCCGCTAAAACAGCGACTTCAATGGGACTTTGTTCTTGTCCCTCAACAAACTTTCCTATAATGCCACTATTACGTTCCTTATGGAAACGCAGCAATAAGACTGGAATCATACTTTTTCCTTCTTGCGTGCCCAAACAACAACCGAAAGCACAAGCAGCATTTTGCTTTACTCTTCATGGGACTCTTTTCAGGATGCATTTGATCTACCAACAATGGGAGAATATGCATATCAAGAAACCAATGAGTCCGATTTACCATCCAATAGCCGCACCATCGCAGCGTGGGTCCGTGCCCCCGAGCAGGAAGCCATTGTCATCGATCATAATGGCATGCGCATGCCCCATGACTCCCGCAAAATCTTCAACTATGTGCACCGCGTGTCCAGCCAGCCGTAAACGCTGCTGCACTTCTGCCGCGATCCGGCCCTCCACTCTCAATGCTTGCGTTGCCTCTCCCCATGTTCTTCCCCACACCCAGCGGGGTTCATGCACAGCGATTTGCGGGGTCATGCCATAATCCACCATGCGGGTCAGCAGCGCGGTCTGTGTCTGCGGCTGTCCTTCACCTCCCTGGGTTCCGTACAAAATATACGGCTTCCCATTGCAGCAAGCCATCGCCGGCATCAGGGTATGAAAGGTTCTTTTGTCTGGTTCAAGCCTGTTCACATGCGACGGCTCAAGAGAAAAGAACGAGCCCCGGTTTTGCAGCAAAATACCGGTGTCTCCCCCAACTACGGCCGAGCCAAACTCAAAATAGAGGCTTTGGATAAATGAAACGGCATTGCCCTCACTGTCTACTACCGCCGCATATGCCGTATCATGGCCTACCGGCTGGGTATCCATCGGCATAGCTCGCTCCATATCGATACAGGCCGCCAGCTTCGCGGCGTAGGATTTGGACAGCAGTCGGTCCAGTGGGATGGAGGAAAATTGTGGGTCTGTTAAATATCGGTCGCGGTCGCGGAAGCTCAGCTTCAGCGCCTCCACAAGCAGGTGATAGTACTCATAGGAACCATGCTCTATACTCTCAAAATCAAACTGTTCGAGAATATGAAGCGCCATGATGCCGGTAAAGCCCTGTGAGTTCGGCGGGACCTGATAAAGGTCAAGACCACGGTAACTCCCTTTGACCGGCTCCACCCATTCACCTCTGTGTCTCGCAAAATCCTCCAGTGTCAGCAGACCGCCCTGCTCCGCAAGTGAGCGAACAATCTCCTGACCAACACTGCCTGAATAAAATACGTCCCTCCCGTGGTCCGCAACCTGCAGCAGGCTGCTTCCCAACGCAGACTGCACAAATCGGCTGCCTTGCTCCGGGACCTTTCCTCCGGGTAGATAGATGGCGGCCGTCTGTGGATAAGCTGCCAGCACATCGAAACGCTCAGCCGTATTGACATGCTGGTCCGGCGACAGTGGGAAGCCTTCCAGCGCATAACGGATCGCGGGCTCAAGCACTTCTGCCAGCGTCTTCGAGCCATATTCCTGTAATATGGCATCCCAGCCGTCCACCATACCCGGCACGGTAATGACGCTTCGGGGTCCCCGCTGCGGGATGGCTGATTCGCCGGCGAAGCAGGCCGCGGTAATCCGACTGCCCGAACGTCCACTCGCGTTATATGCCCTGACCTTTCTCTCTTCGGTGCTATAGGTCAGCCAGAAGGAATCGCCTCCCAGTCCCGTCATATGGGGGTATACGACGGCAAGACAGGCGCTCACTGCCACGGCGGCATCAAAGGCGTTACCTCCCTGCTGCAAAATACGCGATCCTGCCGCGCTGGCCAAAGAATGAGGACTGACTACCATCGTCTGTGTGCCTG
The DNA here is from genome assembly GCF_039831995.1 of Paenibacillus pabuli. Taxonomy (NCBI): domain Bacteria; kingdom Bacillati; phylum Bacillota; class Bacilli; order Caryophanales; family Paenibacillaceae; genus Paenibacillus; species Paenibacillus pabuli. Next base: position 566,198 of record NZ_JBDOIO010000003.1, on the reverse strand, counting down.
TGACTTGTGGAGCCATCCTGCCACCTTCTTTCTCTTCTATGTTCAACTGAGGGTAATTCCTGTTTGTTGCTAATCATGTTACCAATTCAGACGCGAATGACTGAGCTGTATGCAAAGCAGACTGCCATCTGCCGGAGGCATACACCCAGCGACTCATTTTTGTACCTGATAGCAGCTGCGTGACATCCGAAGCATCCGTGACAACAAAGTTGCAGTCATGCCCTTCTTCTATTCCATACTCGTCGCGGCCCGTGATTTCAGCAGGTATATCCGTGATCATCCGCAGCAGCTGTACTAAATCCCGTTCACTGCCCATATGGGCAGCATATGATGTGATTTGGGCGATCTGTATCAGATCCCCGCGACCGAACGGATGGAACGGGTCTTGAATATTGTCGGAGGCCGCAGCAAGCGGAATGCCTTCTGCAAGTAGCTCGCGAATGCGTGTTATGCCCCGTCTTACCAGGCCGCGATCTTCCCGTCCCTGAAGATACAGGTTCACCGCAGGCAGCGTTACCGCGTTCAGACCGGCTTCCTTCATCTTCGCCATCACATGCTGTGCATCTTTTACCGTCATTGCGGACAATGAGCACAGATGATCTGCCGTCACTCTGCCCTGATAACCGTAGCGAATCGTATGCTCTGCGATGCTCAGCACGCTTTTTTTTCCGGGATTATCACTTTCATCTGCATGCAGATCAATGGGTACGCCAAAACGTTCTGCTAACCGAAAAATCCTGCCAATCTCTCTTTCAGAATCGTCTGCCAGATGAGGGGCTCCCCCCAGCACATCAATTCCCATCCGAAGTGCTTCCTCGATTGCCTCATCCGCAGCTTCATGATTGCCGCGGAACGGTACCATGAGCGCATATTGGATAGCCATACGGCCCTTCAACTTCTCCCGTACTTCCAAGGCTGCCTCAATTGTCCGAAAGGCCACCTCTCTCCCCAAATGAACAGGGAAGTCGAGGTGGCTCCTTATGGTCGTGGTCCCGTAGCTTAGTGCCATTCTGGCTGCAGTCAGCATGCGTTCCGCTAGCTGCTCCTTGCTGAATGTCTGTACAGCCTGGCTGTAATTAAGAATGGCTTCATGAAGTGTACCGGATCGGTTCGACACCTGCTCAAGCGAGAAGGCCTTATCCAGATGCATATGACAGTCAACCAGGCCAGGAAGCATCATGCCGCCCTGCAGATCGATGCAATCCGCGTCTGCGAGCCGTTTCAGATCCGATCCAGCCTGATGCGGGACCATCAGTCGGGAAGAACCACTTTCCCGTGCATCAAGGAAACGATCTTGCCGACGGATACTAACCCATTTTCCAACCTCCGCCTTTAGTTCATAAAGACCAAGGTCTTCCCGATGCGGAAGGCATACATTAATGAAACGCAGCCCTGCACTCATTGTGCGGTAGCCAGCGCCTGAAGCACGGCCAGATCCTCCTCGTCAAGCTCGGTGGCCGGACCCGCTTTGATCATATCCGAGAACATTTCGTCCGGTACCATGGTTGTCAGACAATACAGACGTGTGCTGCCCGTGTTAATAATATCGTGATGGTTGCCCGGTGGAATGATAATGAATGAGCCTTGGCGGATCGGAGTCTCATACTCGTTGCCAACTTTGGCTAGCCCCTCCCCTTTTAACACATAAAAATATTCATAAGCTTCCCGGTGTTCATTGGATGGAGTTCTGCCTCCAACCTCGAAGATCTCCACAAATGAAGTGAAAGGAACCTGCTCCCTGTCGCACAGCAGGATGAACTTATTCGTATCCTGTGCGGAAATTTTGTGGACGGGACAATTCTCAAAGTTACCAGCAACCAGACCAGGAATGTTCACCATATACATTCAACCCCACTTTGATTGATTTTATTTTATGCTTCGCTTTTTATCTTTTTACCGGCAGCCTTAAACAGGATATGTCCTGTTCTGTACTGCGAACAGCCGTGGTAGCAATCTTCAACCCACCTGTTCCCGTGCTGTTCATCTCGTCCCTGACACCGTTTGGATGCCGGTCGAATAACGGGAAGGCACTGCCTGTCAACTCAAGCCGGACATACGAGCCAGCCGGAAGGGTGGCCGCCAAGGGACGCAGCCGGATCTGCGCTGTTCTCCATTCATTGGAAGCATCTGCTCCTTCACTGCAGATTTCCGTGCGACCCACACTCAGTAGCCGGGCCGTCCCTTTCTCGGATACGGTGGTGAGGATGGCTACCAGATCCGTCGGACCCCCCAATGTTTGGTACTGCACGGATAACTCCGGGGACCCAAAAACCGGGATATCCTCTGCAAGCGGTCCTCCCGTATATACCAAAATCTCTTGCCGTTCCTGAATGGCAGCTCGGTCGGACGGCAGGTAAGAGTCCAGGCGCATCGGCAGACGTGAGTCGTACACGAATACATCCGGCACAGCCTCCTCCACATCTTCCTTATGCTTTTCGAGTCTCCCCCCTCCTGCCGCACCATTCGCCGGGGTCTGTGACCCGGACAGATAAAACCATTCGGACGGAGAGGGCCCATCCTCAAATTGCGAAGGCAGCTGTTCCGCCGTATGCCATTCATGACTCAATTGGTCAAAATATCGGATCGGCAGTTCACCAGACAGTTCCATGTCTTCCTTGCCCTTCAGCCAATAATTAAACCAGCGCAGCTGCTCCAGATGATGACCACCATCCGCCTGCTCGCCATGATCGATTCCGCCCGCTCTGCGCCCCCATGGAATATGGGCCCACGGGCCGACAAGGAGCCGATGAAAGCAATCCGGCGTGGCCGTAGCTTGCAGAGCTTCGAACGACTGTAACGTGCCCATGAGGAAACCGTCATACCATCCCCCAATATGAAGCGCCGGCACGGATTCCTTTACGATATCGTTGATCCAGTTCATCTGCTCCCAGTACTCATCGTACGCTTGATGATCGATCCAATCATAAAATGCGGGAAAGTATTGCTCCAGAATCGGATGTCTTTCATTCAATGGCATTTTCCAAAGCATCTCCTCGGGGCTGCGCATGAGTCGTGAGCATTGCTCTGCCGTTTCGAAGTCACCCGCTCTTTGTGCCGTGTCACGAGCCAGTTGGAAAGCCCACGGCAAATGATTCCCAAGTGCGAAGGAGCCATGCGGGTAAAATAAGCCGTGGTACATGTCTGCCGGACACATGCTCGGTGCAATCGCCTTGAGCGCAGAGGGGTGAAGGGAAGCTGCTGCCCATTGTGTTAGGCCTTGATAAGAGAAACCGTACATGCCTACGTTCCCGGTCGAGCCGGACAGACCGGCTGCCCATTCGATGGTATCAAATCCGTCCTCTGCTTCTTGAACAAACGGATTAAATTCGCCTTCCGACTCACCCCGCCCCCTGACGTCCTGGATTACAACGATATATCCCTTACTTGCATACCAGACGGGGTGGGCATGCGTAACGGTAGAAGCAATTGACCGTCCGTAGGGCTGGCGCATCAGCAGCACAGGATATTCTCCTGTCTCGTCCGGCAGGTAAATATCTGAATACAACGTTATGCCGTCGCGCATCGTGCAAGGAACCTTTCGGCGGATGACCACATTTCCAAATTTCATGCAACTCGCTCCTTTGCTGTAGATACGGATTGACTATAAAACCCGCATGGCACGTTAACTGCTGCAGGTTGCGCCATTCTTCCGTCACCCGTTGATCAGATACCGCTAACTGCCGAACGCTTTAATTTCTCCTGATTCAAAATTTCCTTCGGGTCATTGCGATGTTTGATTTCCCACAAACGATCATGGGCGTATGATCGCCCGCCTTCCTTCAGATCCCATGTATGCGGATTGTTGACTATAACGCGGTTTTTCTCGTAACATTCCATCAGCTGATTCAGGTTTTCCTCCGTTGTGAAGGGAACCAGCGGCAGGCCGGAGATCAGCAAATTTCCGTTTTGCCGGGCAAACTCGATATGATTCATCACTTCCGGATATTCCTTTTTCATAGAGGAGATTTGCTCAAGGGCACTGGATGGTTCAAAATTGAGCTGCAGGTAGGTCAAGCCAGGATCTGCCTTGCGCGCCCACAAAGTTGTATGATTCCATGTGAAATCGGAGACACCTACACCTTTGTGATACTGTTCGGCAGAGACCTTCATAGCCAAGTTACCTCCATACTCCGATAGGATACGTTCAAGCTGGGATTCGTTGGATGTATCCACTTCCAGTAATGCGACAGCATGGTCAGCGGGGAGATCAAGCGGAAGAAAATAGGATGGTACCGGCCATTCATGGATGGAAATTAGCCGTTTCACCAAGGAAGTGTCCTCAGCTACCGACTGCCCGAAGCGAAAAGCCTGTTCAAAACTGTCAAAGGTCACGGCCCATTGCATCCATTCCACTCGGGGAGCCAGATTGATTTCCACTTCGGACAAAATGCCGATTGTACCGTAGGTATGCAGGTAAGGCAGCACTTCGTCTCCCTGGAGCTCAATGGAACGGGGATGAACCTCAACGGTCTTGATTTTTAGAGAACGTACCAGCCCATCCCAGATCGTCCCCCAGCTGATCGAACCGATGCCGCCAAAACCGCCGCATAAAAAACCGCCGATCGTCGCGGATTGAAAGGTGGAAGGCATCGTACGCAGCTCATAACCCGCCTTGCGGGCAGTGGATTCCATTTTCCCGAGTCTAGCCCCGGCCTGGATCCGCATCGTGCCTTCTCCCATTTCGAGCACCTTGTTGTATTTGGCCAGATTCAGGACGATTCCGCCTGTGACCGGAACGCATTGGCCATAGTTGCCGGTGCCGTTCCCCCTGATGGTCAGCGGAACTCCCAGCTCTGCTGCAATGGAGAGCAGATTGTCAAGCTCTTCCTCGGTACGCGGACTGGCGATGCACTCGGCGACCTTACCCTGCAGCTGACTGGCCAGCACAGGAGAGAAGTGATGATAATCCATCGAATATTTGGCAAGGGCTGCCTCCTCCCACTGCAGCAATTCCGGATCCATGCGTTCTTTTAATACGGCTATCCAATGTTCATTCATTCGGTTCCCCTCCCGTATGTTGTAATACTGATCTCAATAAAGGAATCTCTTAGGAATTCGGCAAGAACTCATCCGTAAATACTTTGCTGACATCAGGCTCCTCTTTCAAGGCCCCTATCTCCTTAAGCTGCTTTCCAAGCTCCGTCCAGCGTTCCTCTGTCATGTAACCAACACCATGTGTCGCCGCATCACCTTCGTATACGAACGGGATAAGCGCTTCTGCGGCATAGTTCAGCTTTTCTTTCGTAAAATCAGGGTTTTCCTTTAAAATGACGTCATTCACGGTATCATAATTGGTCTTGTAATAATCCCAGCCCTTCATCGAAGCCTCGACATAACCACGCACAATATCAGGATGATCCTGTAAGTACTGCTCCGTGGTGAACAGCACATTGGAATACGGGTTATAACCGGCATCTGCCAGTAGCAGGAAATTAATATCCACATTCTGCTGCTTCATCTCGTAAGGTTCACTGGTTACATATCCCTGAATGGCAACCGATTCATCAGCTACAAAAGGAGCCAAAGAACCGGTATAAGCCAATTCCTTCACGTTACCCAATTGGTATTTACTCTTCACAAAATCCCAAAACACCGAGCCTGTCCCCACGTATACGGAACGGTTGTTCAAATCGGCCAGGGAGGACATGTTCTGATTGGCATGAACCATAAGTCCCTGCGGGCTTTTCTGGAATATCGTCGCAATCGCTACAAGAGGGATTCCTTCTTCACGAGCGACCAGCAATTGATCCGCTGTAGCAAGTCCGAACTGCGCCTTTCCAGAAGCCACGATCTGTGTTGGAGACACCTGCGGCCCACCTGCCTGGATGGTCATATCGAGACCAGCCTCATTGTAATATCCTTGTTCCTTTGCCGCATACAGCCCCCCGTGTTCTGCTTGTGCAAACCAGTTCGTCACCTGTGTAATTGCCGTGAGTTCCTCGCTTCCCCCCGTAGCAGAGGCATTCTCAGCAGTTGGCTGATTCCCGCAAGCTGCCAGCAATGTGGATAAGGAAAATATTGCTGCGAGTAAAAATACAGTTCCCTTTTGTCTGTACTTGTTCATCTCATTACCACTCCCCAAGGAAAATTACTGATGATTTATAGGACTTCCCCTACCGGATTTCGAAGCGTCATAAAGCCACTGATTCTACACTCGGCGACATCTCCTTGCTGAATCCGGGCGGACCCGGGTGTGCCTGTCATGATCACATCTCCCGGATAGAGAGTCATCATCTGTGAAAAATACGAGACAATGAACCATGGATGATACATCATGTGAGACACCGTATTGCTATGAATAACCTCATCATTCAACACAGTTTCAACCACGAGGCTCTGCAGATCACTTATTTCATCAGGTGTTATTAGTTGTGGTCCAAGACTGAAAAATGTATCGAATACCTTGGATCGCTGCAGGAATCTGGGGTTCCGTGCGTGAATGTCCTGGTTAGTCATATCCAGCGTTGCGGCAAAACCTGCAATGACCTCCTGCGCACGTTCTTCCGGCACATTTTTGCAGGTTCGGCCGATGATAATACCAAGCTCTGCTTCTGATGTCACATTCACATCCTGTGCCGTCAGCTGGATATACTCTTCCGGCCCGATCAGGCTTGAGTCCGGCTTCATGAAGCAGACTGGCTCACGCTCTGGAGGAGTAGATGCGAGATCGATCGCTTTTTGCACATAATTCATGCCAATTCCCCATATTTTACGAGGGTGGCGGAAGAGAGGAGCGGATATAGCTTCTTCTGAAGGTATGAAAGGGATTGATGAAACTGTTCTATCCCCGTGCTTCTGATACCACTGGAATAGCTCCTCTAGCTGGCCTTGCTGCAAAATCTCCATAACGGAGGTGCCCCATGAGCTTCCTTCCGCCCTGTTGATCTCCTCTAGAAGAAAGAATCGTTCCGTATGTTCAATCGCGGCCTGTTCACGATCGCCGTGTTTCAGACTGACGAGCTTCACGGGGTGCTTCCTGCTGGCTGCTGAACCGGTTCAGTCCCGCGGACATTGGTGATTTCAAAATCACACAGTTCCTCCAGCGCCTCTGACAAAATCGTTGAGATTCTATCCTGAATAATGCTGCCTTTCTCCGGCGTGGCCGTCGTAGCATCACCAGCAATACCGGTAGCGGAGATATCAGCCATCTTCCAGGCAAAACGAATTTTCCCTTCTAATGTAAGAAAGCGGTAAGAGGACATGTCAGGAAGCTCTTTGACGAGGAACTCCTTCTTCACCCATTCCGGTTTAATGGACATCACGAGAGAGGTCTCATAATCGCCACCATGAATACCGTATTCCAGCTCCTCGGAAGACAGGAGATCCTCTGCCACATTCAGACTGCTGGGACTGAGATAGAAAACCATCATTCCCGTTCTGATCCGTATTTCACGTGATACTGTATTTAGCAAATCCACGTTGCCGCCATGGGTGTTAAACAACAGTAACTTGCGAAAACCACTAGCCTTCAGACTTTCTGCAATGTCCAGCATGATGGCATGCAGTGTGCTCGCCGATAAGGAAATGGTGCCCGGAAGTCCGATATGTTCATTGCTTTTGCCATACGAGACCGGAGGCAGCAGCCAGATCTCCTTATCCGCCCGCACCCGCTCCAGCGTTTGTGATAATGTCGCTTCCCCAATCAAAGTGTCCGTATATACGGGCAGATGGGGGCCATGCTGCTCCACAGCTCCGACTGGGAGAATAACCAGCGCCTTATCCTTCGGCAGTTCTTTGACCTGTTTGCTTGTCAGACGGGGCAAAAATCGCTCCTCCCACGCTGTTCCTTCATATCGTTGAAACATAACTGACACCCTTTCTCCTGCAGCTTTATTGTTTTTACGCGTAGCTTGATGTCCATATTCGAATAACGCTCTTATCTTTTTACTTCAGAATTTACTGCTGAAAAAAAGGATGTGACCCATTCCAGCAGACGTTGATCCTGTCCCGGACCGGCAATGATTGAAATACCGACCGGGCGGCCCAGTACCTCCGCAGCCGGAATCGTAAGCTGCGGCAGACCCGACAAGCCGGAAATGCAGGTTAAACGCATCGTTCTCACTCTTCGTTCTTCAATTATAGGCCCGCCCAAGCCCAGCTTCGGGGCCGCTCCAGTCGTCGTCGGAATCACAAGCACCGTATCCGTTCTGAGCAGGTCAGCCATGTGCTTGCACACCTCAACCCGGCGTTTGGCTGCCTTCTCCTGATCGGCAAGTTCAACAGTGCTTGCCCAGGAGAATCGCCCGGCCGTATCTGGTCCGAAGGTCGGCTGCTCACGTTCAATCCACGCCCCGTGCTCCTGCCATATTTCATAGCCCTGGATCGTCCTGAACATGGTCATCCATTCAGGTAGACCCTGCGGGGCGATGCGAACCGTTTCATGGCTCGCAGCCATGCCGCACAGCAACTTCAGGTAAGGGGTAAGCGCCTCTTTGCTCTCCGTGTCAGCAAGCTCCCACGCATCCTCACCGATGAGCACCCGGCTGAAGCCTGTACCCGAGTCTGTCTGCGGCAAAAGCACTTCTCCTACCCGGCACAGCGTCTCGAGATCACGTGCCATCCAGCCGACGGTATCGAAGCTGGGAGCGAGTGGGATAACGCCTTTCGCGGAGACAATGCCATGCGATGGACGCATTCCATAAATTCCACAGTACGAAGATGGAACACGGACCGATCCTCCCGTATCCGTTCCAAGGGAGAAGTCAGCAAGCCCAGCGGCGACAGCAACCGCCGATCCGCTAGATGAACCGCCAGGGATACGATCGGGAGCCCTTGGATTCACAGGTGTTCCATAATGAACATTTTCACCATTCAAGCTGAACATCAGCTCATCCGTATGCGTCATCCCCGTTAGCCTAGCTCCTTGCTGCAATAGCAGGTTGAGCGTTTCAGCGTGTTCCGTTGCCGGCCCATGCGTCTGGAGCCAACGTGGATTACCCGCGCCATTTGTATTGCCACGGACGGCAAATACATCCTTGACCATAAAGCTGAGTCCGTTCAGCCTACCCTGTCCTGTCGGTTCAACGATCACCTGGTTGACAATGGCGTTCCATTGGTCCTTCATTGCTTCATCCCATCCTTCCGCTCAGCCTTCTAACGATGCCAGCTCTTCCGAGGTGTTTCTTTCTATAGGAGTCGCTCCCCCGCTCAGCTCTTGTACCAACCAGGTGGAATCCGTAACGAAGCCATAACATTGCTTGATATTGTACAATGTCGCTTCTATGCAGAAATCCGGGGAGCTTGTTGCCGAGCAATCCTCCAGTAGTATTCCGTCATATCCGAGACAAGCCGCGTCCTGCAGTGTGTGCATGACACACTGATCGAGATTTACCCCGGCAAACAACACCGTTTGAATATTGAGATTGCGTAGAATACTGTCCAGTGGTGTATCCCAAAACCCGCTCATTCGATATTTATCCACATAGATATCATCGGGGGACGAATCCAGACCATCGACAATTGCCGTTCCCCAACTGCCTTTCTCCAGCACCTTGGAGCCGTTCCCGGGCAGCGGGTCCCCGATGCCGTTGCCCCGCCCATCCGAATTGTATACATGAAGCACGGATGGCGGCACATTCATTCTGTCTTCCCGATTGCCCCAGTTCACCCATATCACAGGCACTCCCGCTTTGCGCAGCTCGGGCATCAGTCGGTTCAACCTGCTGACCGGGTTTAGGAGCGGAGAGGTATCGACCCCAATGGAATCCAGCCATCCACCCGGTGTACAGAAATCATTCTGCATATCGATGACAATAACAGCCGTATGCTCGAGATCAAATATGACTTCCTGCGGCTGTGCAGGGAGGGTTACTGACTTGCCGTACTTTTGCGTTCGCCTCAGATCCACCAGCGTTTCGGACACTTGCCAATAGCTCTTTCGATTTCCAAGTTTGAACATATTAAGTCCCCTCATTTTTTCTGAAATTTCTGATTTGAAGCTTTACATACTTTTGGTTCAGGTTTATGGCTTCATCAGATACTCCGTTGTAAACGCCTGGGTAACATCTAGTGCCTTCGTTAATCCTCCACCCTTGATCATCTGATCCTGGAGGGTACTCCAGCGTTCCTTTGTCATGTAACCAATACCATTTGCCTCAGATTCATTGTTAAGAATAAAGGGCTTTTCCTGCACTGCTTCATAATTCATTGCTTCTACCGTCATATCGGGATTGTAGGTTTGAATAAACGGGTTTACCTTTTCATAGTTGTCTAGATAATAGCTCCAACCTTTCTGACTTGCCTGCACCACAGCTTCAACAACATCAGGGTGCTCTTTAAGGTAATCTTCCGTCGTGAAAAGAACGTCTGCATAGTTCGCATAACCGGAATCGGCGATTTTCAGATAGTCCACCTCAACCCCCTGCTGAGAAAGTGCGTAAGGCTCATTCGTGATGTAACCCTGATTGAGCGAACTGGGGTCATTGATAAAATTGACCAGCTGCCCGTTATACTTCATTTCTTTTACATCTGTCAGATTGTATTGGCTCTTGATATATTCCCAGTAAGGCACCGCTGTGCCGATGTATACGGTTTTGCCGTTCAGGTCTGTGAAATCCTGAATGTTCTCCCCCTTGTGGTACATCAGAACCTGCGGTGTGCTTTGAAAACCGGCAAGGATACCGACAACAGGGATTCCCTGTTCCCGCGCCTTCAAAATTTCATCCGCATAAGAGATACCGAATTCAGCTTTGCCTGCAGCGACAAGCTGCATGGTTGACACCTCGGGGCCTCCAGGCTGAATTGTCATGTCGATCCCCTTGTCCTTATAATAGTTCTGCTGCAATGCCGCAAAATAGCCTCCATCTTCCCCTTTGGCGTACCAGCCCTCGATCAGTTTCACCTGCTTCAAATCTGTTCCGGCTCCCCCTCCCGCCGGGGCGGCGGATTCTAGAGCGGAGGAATTGGAGCATGCGCTTAGAAGCAGTAGGATCAAAGAAGCAGCCGACAGCAGCCATTTCTTGTAACAAAAGTTCATATGATGTTTGGACATGTTGGATCTCTCCCCCGGTTCTGATATCATTTCATTGCTGATTCATGCCATGACTTCAAAAGTTTGTTCGACACCATGTTGATGATCAGGAAAAATGCGATTCCTAGGGCGGATGCCGCTAAACCGCAGGCGAACAGATAAGGAGTTTGCAGGCGGGTTGCCGCAACGGTAATCCCGTAACCGAGTCCGCCTTGTCCGCCACCAATGCCTGCAATGTATTCACCCACGATCGCTCCGACAACCGAACTGGAGCATGAAATTTTCAGCCCTGCCATAATGTACGGAAGTGCCGCCGGAAATCTCAGCCTCCAAATGGTTTGCAGCTTGCTTGCATTATACAAATAGAATAAATTCTTCATGTTCTGATCCGTTGAGTTCAATCCGATCAGTGTATTCGATAAAATCGGGAAAAAGCTGATTAAGAATGAAATGATCACAATGGCATTTATTCCTGCTCCGAACCAGATCACTATGATTGGCGCTACCGCAACGACCGGAATAGTCTGTAGGATAATAGCGTAGGGATATACGCTTTTTTCCACTGTTTTGGACAGGGCCAGTAGAATGGCCAATGAAATACCGAGCACTACACTGATCGTAAAACCGATCAACGCCTCCACAATGGTTGTGCTTACCGACGTAATCAGATTTGCGCTGTTCTCAGCAGCGGCTGCGGCAATATCGGATGGCTTGGGCAAGATATATGGGGGCATTCCGAGTATCCGCACGATTAATTCCCATCCACCGATAAACAGGACAAACACGACTATTGGCGGCAGAATTTTTTTCAGCAGTCCAATGACTGGGCTCTCTTCTGCCGGATGATGGCTGCGGGCATTGTCCTTCCCAGAAGCTCGGATACCCGGTGTCGTTTCAACGGCTGGATTAGCTACCATCTCTTCCATGTTGCTTCCCTCTCCTCTCATTTCTGGCTATCAATGATTCAGTACATTGGACACGCTGCGTACATATTCACCGAATTCAGGCTGGGTCCGGAATTCATCATCCCTCGGATAGGCAAACGGAATATCAATGAAATCCGAAATTTTACCGGGACGAGGCGTCATCACCACGACTTTTGTTGATAGAAACACACTTTCAAACACGTTATGCGTAATGAACAGAACCGACATCTTCTTGTCCTGTTCCCAAATATTTAGCAGTTCATTCTGCAGCGTCTGCCTGGTAATTTCATCAAGGGCGCCAAACGGTTCGTCCATTAACAGCAACTTGGGACGAGATATCAACGCTCGTGCAATAGATACTCTCATCTTCATTCCGCCTGACAACTCACGTGGCAGCACCTTCATATAATCCTTCAGGCCTACCAGCTCTAAAACCCGCTCCCCTTCGGTAATTCGCTCCCTTTTGGATACGCCACGCAAAGTAAGAGGCATGGTGACATTATCAATCAGCTTGGCCCACGGGAGCAGGGTATGCTCCTGAAATACAAAGGCAATTTCATTCTGTTTACGCGCTTCCTTTGGGGAAGTACCCAGCACGGTCAGATGACCGGAGGTCGGTTCCGTCAAACCGGCAATCATATTGAAAATGGTAGATTTCCCGCAACCGGAAGGACCGACAAAACATAGAAATTCTCCTTCCCCCACATGCAAATTCGCATGCTGCACAGCTACAGTGCCATTGGGGTAGATTTTGCCGACATCATCGATTACAAGCATGGAACGACTGTCCTTTTGGGTCGCTGCCTGTTGATTTTGGGTGAGCTGCATCTGAATCCCCTCTTCTCTTTGAAGTTGTGTCCTATCATATAGCCAAAAAATATGCATGTAAATATTACTGACACAATTTTGGTTTTTTATCTAATGGTATACGCTTTACGTTGGTTCAAAAACAGAACATTCGATGTTTTGGGTTAACTTATATTACATATATATAACAAAAGGGATTGCGAAAATTCGACAAGACCCTATATAATTGCTTAAAAAGTTACGTGGTGTCCGGTACCTGATTCAGATATGTATCGTTTGGGAGGATGGATTGACATGCATTTAACTATAGAAGATGCGTTGGCGGTGTACCCGTTATCAGAAGGCAAGTTGGCAGCCGGTAAAAAAGGAATTTCTCGAACGATTAGCTCCATCAATTTGATGGATGCGCCGGATGTGATCAACTGGATGAAAGAAGGGGAGCTCTTGTTGACTACAGCTTATGCGATTAGGGACTCACCCGAGGAATTTGTTAATTTGCTGCAAAAGCTGAATGAACGTGGAGCCTCCGGGCTTGGCATCAAGCTTGGTCGATACTGGGCGGAAATACCAGAGATAGCCCTGCTGGAAGCCGATCGGCTGGGCTTGCCCCTAATTGAACTACCTTTTCAATTCACCTTCTCCGAGCAGATCACCGCTCTCTACCAATCCGAGTTCCAACGCGATACCCGCCGGCTGAATGAATTGCTTGAAACACAGAAGAAGCTGGTTGATTTTGCGATGCAGGCGGATGAGTACACCAATTATTTTCAAAGTATCACAAGCATTTTAGGGGTTCCTTTAGCCATCGTTACCTCTGAAGGACAGACCTTGTATAACATGACCCGCTGTTCCGATATGGAGCTGTTGAGCGATTGGCCCTGGAATCAGGACAATCGATTTTACAAGTCGGCGAGCAACCTGTTGTATCGGGTACCCCTGCTGAAAAACGGAAAGTCATACGGTTACTTGCTGATACAAACTGAAAATCTGCTGGAAGCACATGAAATGGAAGGCATTTTTCACCAAGCTGCCGTCATTCTTTCCTATCATCTGGAGGTCATCCAGAATCAGGAGGCTACTGCGGCAGGCAGTCGTCTTGGCACGGCCATGGAACGTTACTTAAAGGGGAACGCCTCTCTGAAAACGGTGCTCGAATTTGCCGAAGCATTGGGAAGCACATTTTGGAACACGCCCTACGTTTGCATGGTATCTTTCTCAAGAGCGGATGCTTGGGACCATGAAAGTCAGAGGCGCAAACTTAGGGAGATTCAGAATAGGCTTCAGGATCATCCCAAAACGTCCTCCTTGGAATCCCACCATTTTTATGTGATGAACCGCATATATTCACTCTTCCCCCTTCTAGAAGAAGAGGCCAAGGATCGAAGGAAATATGAGAATTCGGTACGTTTGTATGCGGATTTGATGCATTCATGGGACCACGGAACAAGGACATGTTTTATCAGTAAAGTGAGAACGGGCATGGAGGAGTTCATCGACGGCTTCTGGGAGTGCGGGGAGGCTGAGAGAATCAGCACGGAGCTTGGTTTAAGCGAACCGGTTGTCATGTTTGCTGACCTGGAGTTTATGTATCTCTTCAAGCATATTCCGCAGGAGGTTATGATTAGGTACTGCTCTTATTTATTCCGTCCACTGCTGGACAAAGAAGAGGAATACACCAGCGAGATGATGCACACACTTGAAGCCTATTTCGCCAACAACGGCCAAGTGAATGAAACTGCACGCGAGTTATATATCCATCGCAACACCGTACTGTACAGGCTGGAGAAAATTTCGGGGCTGCTGAATCTGGATTTGAAGAATACTGATCATCTGCTGCTCTTAAAGCTGGGACTCATGTTTAGGCATCTGATGACGCCTGAGAGACAAATTTAAAAAAGAGCAATTGTCGTCGCACTCTGTTCCACCCCAATAAAAAAACCTCAGCAGGTTTACCGAGCTGAGGTTAATAAATTCATTATACTTGTTCACGTTTATCTTTAGCTGCTGCCACTCTAGTGTCTTTTGATTCCGCTTCAATTTCGCATCAGGTGCTTCGAATACTCCCTAATTGACTCACTTGAGCCGCACCTAGCTTATTCATTTAATAACTTCAACCTTTTTATCCCCTGCTGTCTTCGCTACCTCTAACGTTGTGGTACCTTGGATCGCAACGATCACGCCAGTAGCCAGCATAGAAACGATTAAAGCTGCGCTGAGAGTTGTGGACATTTTCTTCTTGACCATAACCATACCTCCGGTATCTATTATGTAATAAGCAACTATAGTTTGACGAGTCGAAGGTGACTACATGATTACAAAAAAAGAATTACAATATTTCGCTTTTCTTGTGAAGTAACCCACTTATTGATTGTATTATAACCTACTGTAAATGATTGTAAATGGATTTTTTTCCAGGTTAGACAAACAAAATATTCGACGCGGCAAATAAAGCTGTAGACTTTAACTCCGTTATTTGGCCTCTTCCAGCACAACTACATGGCTAGAATGAGAGAAGCAACAGTTATATTTCACGCCCCTCCGCCTTGGCAACCGTCAAATATTCCCAATCTTCTCCGAGCCTGATCGGACTGCATCCATCCGCTTGGAACTTCATGACGGCATCATCATACTGCTTTTTCTGCGCTTCGCTTAGATTGGCAACGTATCGCTGTCTCGCCTGTTCAAATTGTCCTTCTGTACCGTAACGATAGTAAAAATAAGGGCTGAGGATTCTTTTTGGCATCTTAGCATTTTCTTCTATGGCACATTGAGGATCAGATAAGAGCTGCTCGATCAATGGTATTTCGTGCTGTGTAATATGCTCAGTAATAGATATGAGGCTGTCCTTAAATGCCTCTTTCCCGAATAACTCATACCATCTCAGTTCAGAATGCTGATAGTAGCTTTCTGGTAGACCCGTGTGTGACTTTCGTTTGTTATGCGTAACTTTAGAGTGCACCATCACTTCTATACTCGTTCCAGCTACATTATGTCTATTGGCCTGAAGATAGATGGATATCAACAATTCCTGTGTTTTCATCTCGAGTGCTTTGCGGGATTTTACAACTTTGAAGCCAGCGAGTGGTATCAATTCCCGCAGTGATTTTAACGTAAACTCTATCAACTCATGGGCCGATGACTGTTCGCTAAAAGCATACTGACTAAGAATGGCGTTCATGCTTGCATCTATACTTGATTCAATACTTGCACTTTGACCTGCGTTTTTGTTCATCGTAGATCACCAGCAGAGGATGCGTAAAATACGTCTCCATGCATATGTTTAATTCGATCCCAGTTAGCGGGATTGGTTGTGTCTAGGGAACGGTTCTCCATTATGGCTTGATATAAAGCGGTCTTTTCTTCCAAATGCGCTAAGTGCTGTTTGGCTTCTTCAAACTTAGCAAGAGCTGCCTCTCTATGCTCCATCATAAGTGTGTACCGTTGTGGGATCGTTGAATCTCCTTCGAGACAGTAATCAACATACATTTTAATATTTTCAATCGGCATCCCGGATTGTTTGAGACATTTGATGCCATGTAACCAGTTGATTGATTCTTCGTCAAACATTCGAATATTATTTTGATTGCGCTGTACACTTGGCACCAAGCCTTTATCTGTATAAAAGCGAATAGCGTGCTCGGTGAGTCCTGTTATCTGCGCGGCCTCTTTGACGGTATGCATGAGAAGACCTCCTTGAAAAATATAAATTCCGAAGTATGCTTGCCTTCGTGTAACACGAAGGTGATAGGCTCATTGTAATGCAACTCGACCATGAAGGTAAACCCTGTTGAGGTGCCCGAATTCGAATCTAGGGCCATTGCATTATATATAAATATTAGGAGGAATTATTATGCAAACCGTAACATTAAACAATGGGGTAAAAATGCCGATTATCGGCTTTGGTGTTTACCAAGTTCCGGATGCTGAAGAATGTGAGAATGCAGTATATGAAGCGCTGATGGCTGGTTATCGGTTGATCGACACTGCATCCGGTTATTTAAATGAAGAAGCGGTCGGACGTGCGATTAAGCGCAGTGGCGTGCCTCGTGAAGAGCTGTTCATCACGACCAAGCTCTGGGTCCAGGATGCCAGTTATGAGAGCGCTAAGCTCGCTTTTAACAAATCCTTAAATAAGCTGCAGTTGGATTATCTCGATTTATATCTAATACACCAGCCGTTTGGTGATTACTACAGTGCTTGGCGTGCAATGGAAGAACTGTACCATGAAGGTAAAATCAAGGCGATCGGTGTGAGTAACTTCCTGCCCGACCGTCTGATGGACCTTATCGTGCATAATGAGATCGTGCCAGCTGTTAACCAAGTCGAAACTCACCCGTTCTATCACCAAACCGAGAGTGCCACCTTTATGAAGGAACAAGGAGTTCAACATCAGTCGTGGGCTCCATTCGCTGAAGGGCTTAATAACATGTTTGGCAACGAAGTGCTGACATCCATTGCTGCAAAACACAGTAAGTCTGTCGCGCAGGTCGTGCTGCGTTGGCTTGTCCAGCGTGGAATCGTTGTAATTCCGAAATCAGTAAATAAAGAGCGGATTGTCGAAAACTTCAACATCTTCGATTTTGAGCTCAGTACCGAGGATATTGAACAAATTATGGCCCTTGATACGCGGAAGAGTCTTTTCTTATCGTATCACGATCCGGAAGTCGCCAAAATGATGGGAAACTGGAAAGTTGATCTGTAAACCATACTGTAATGTGCAAAAAGAATGTTGATCTGTCAGATCAACATTCTTCGTTTTCTTAACCATTGATTCAAAAGCAGACTATTTCAGGACTCATAATTGAAGAATTCTACATCTACATAACCTTGTTGTGTTTCGAGATTCAAGTTGTATATCCCACAAGGTTTACCATGCAAGTTCCAAACCGATCTCAGCCATTTGCTGAATGCATTAACCGATGGTCCCCATATTCGTTACCAACTTTTCAAGTTTATCAGCGTCATCCATCGTTAACGAATTGAACTGAGTATCAGCCAAGTTATACAGATTGGGAAGTATACAATCTATTAAGTGTCTGCCTTTATCCGTTAGTTGTACGAATATCACTCGACGATCCGAATGACAAGGGATCCTAGTTAGCAGCTTTTTATTCTCCAATTTATCCAAGATATACGTTAAAGCACCACTAGTCAAAGAAACATGTTGAGAAATCTGTTGAATTGCTTGTTTCTCTTCATGTTCAAGCGACACTAACACAGAAAGTTCCGTGAAATTGAGATCTGCTTTCTTTAACTCGCTCCGAAATTGGTCCTGAATCATTTTTGACATTTGAATGAAATGAAGACATGCTTGATATCGGAAATTATTCATTGTTTCTCACTCCATTTTATATATCTCAGATTTAAGATTCTTTATTTAAATATTACTTGTTATATGTACTTTTGTCAATTTCAGACCAACCTCAGAATCAAAATTTCTTGTTACTGATAACTAAAAAAAGCCTCCATATTCAATTACCCAGGATCTCAGATAAACGCAAAAAAACCTCCCAAGCTTCAATGAGCTCAGTTCGGTTTTTATTCACAGCATGATGACACAGCTATCTCAGTCCAACATCTTTAAAACGATTGCCGATGGTTTCAGGAAAGGCCTGCTTAATGGCATCAATGGCACGTTGTTCCGTTTCTCCCGCTTGATGGAGAAGCGCTATTACAGACTGAACACACCCCGTTTCTTTGACATCCCATAAATTGCACTGATCAACCCAACCAATCATCTCCAAATAAAGATCTGACAAGGACGTATATTCTTGTATAACCTGAACCATCTGATAAGAGAGGTATCCAAGACCTGCAACATAGGAGGCAATATTTTCTCTTGATTTGCAATAATATCGGAGGACTGCAGCAGCTTGCCTTGGTTCATAAACTCTTGATTCCAGTGCTGAAGCAATGGCAGAATATGCAGCAGATCCGCAGGCGTAATCCTGAGGTGGCAGCATGTAATCATGGATTTCCCATTTGTATACGGCCTGAATCAACGATTCTTTGCAGACTTCCCATACATCTACCGTTCTACAGGATTCAAGCACTTGATAATACCAATAAGGCGTACTATTTCGCCCAAAAGAATCGTAAGACAAACGAGTAACGTCATGGCCTTCGCTGTTAAAGAGGAGCAAAATCCGCTCCACATCATCATACCCGGCAGCAATAACAAATTGGTCATGCCATACTATGGCCCCCACACCCCGATCAATGGATGACTTAATGTCCACCAATGCCTGTTTTTGATACAAAGGAAACGTCGGTGCAAATGAAACCCTGCTGCCTGACTGGCCGTTACTCCAATAAAATCAGCAGCTACAAAGTTCTCTGCCATCCAGTTGTAGGCTGAGATTGATTCTTCGGTCAGATGCCGATCTACGACCAACCGAAACACAGTTGCTGTCATGCCCGCAATCATGTGACGCGGGAATTCCGTCCACTTCTTATGTATTAAAATGCGGTGCATCACATCTGCATAGGAACCCATGCCGCTACTTATAATGTTTGGATCCTTAGAATACTTGAACCTCTTTTCCATGTAGTTTGTGTGTTCACCGTTATTATAGAGGTCATGGTACGACATAGAATGTCGCAGCAGTTCGTATTGAAATCAGATCAATCCACAAAAATGAAAAGCTCGCACAGGCAGGGTAACATGACTTCCCTGCCCAATACGAGCTTCTACGTCAAATTGTACTCAAACGGTTTGATCCGGGTGAGTACGTTCAGCAATCGTTTATTTCATCGAGCGATATTCCAGTAAATCTGTCAAATTCGAGATCTTCTGCAGCAGCTTCTCTCCGATATTGGTTTCCCTCACCAGTTTCCGCGCCAGTTCTTTGTCCACCAGTCTTTTTATAGATAATACATCCGTTCCGTTACACAGCACATCTTCTTTTGAATTAAATTTCTGATGGGCGACGAGCTGCATGCCAAAGGAATTATACAACAAGGTATATCCCGCGATGCCCGTTGTGGATTGATAAGCTTTGGAGAAACCGCCGTCAATGACGACCATTTTGCCGTTTGCTTTAACAGGGCTCTCTCCACGAATTTCTTTTACTGGCGTGTGTCCGTTAATGACATGTCCATGATCCGGATTCAAATCGAACTCCAGCAAGATCTTTCGACAGATCTCTTCCTTTTCACGTAAATGGTAGTAAGGGTTCTTTCTCTCCTTATGGGCTTCCTTATCCTGGATAAAGTACCGTTCAAAAGTGGTCATTTCTCTCTTGCCAAAGAGCGAGGAACATTCCCCAGTCCAGATGTACCATACCATATCTGTCGCCAGATCATCTGTCTCTTCCGGATGTGCAAAGGCGTAACGTAGGTTCTCTTCAAAAACATCGAGCAGCTGACGGCCCGCATAGGTCTTGTCTTCAATCTGCATTTCTTCCATATTTCCTTCTTCATCCAAAGGAATACAGCCGTGGATTAACAAATTCCCGTTGTATCTTAAATAAAGGCTGCCCTTTTTGATAAGAAAATTCATATGCCGGGCCAGCTTCTCGGAATGCTGAACAGAGAACAGCAACTTTTCCATCACCTGACGTTCTTCGTCCAGCAATTGTTCAGGGTTCTGCGGATTTACGGTTGCAAAACAGGTGTTTTCCAGCTGGTATGTTTTTCCGCAGATGTTGATTTCATTTTTGTCGTAATCGATCTGCTCCAGCAGAAGTCTTTCAGACATATTAAAGTCTGGGCGTCTTTTGATAATCGGGATTTCAAGCTTAAACTGAATCATGGCAATGGCTTGGTGAATCTTGGTGATCTGCAGAATTTCCTGCTCCGATACGTTATGGCCGCCCTGCAGCTTAGGTCTGAAAGATGGATTATCTTCATAGTATTTCTCCGCGAGGTTTAACAGCGGGCGAAGATTGATTCCGTATACATCTTCGATGATGTCCAGATTGTCGTATCTCGCGCAGATCCGGATAATATTTGCAAGGCAGACCAGTGAACCTGCATAAGCGCCGATCCAGAGCACATCATGGTTTCCCCACTGAATGTCTACAGAATGGTAGTTGATTAACGTATCCATAATTTTATCGGGATCCGGCCCCCGGTCATAAATATCTCCAACCACATGAAGGTGGTCAACCACCAGACGCTGGGTCGTATAAGCAAGGCCGATAATGAGATTGTCCGCCTGACCCAAGGATATAATTTGCCTATATATTTCCTCGTAATAAGGATCCTTATTGTTAGTCGTATCCGTCTTGTATAGAAGCTCTTCTACAATATATACATACTGTTTCGGCAGAGCTTTCCGCAATTTGGAGCGCGTATATTTGGAAGAGGCATACGAAACAAGCTTAAGCATGTGTTCAATCGTTTGTCTGTACCACTGGTTCAAAGCCTGTTTATTGCTCAGGTCCCCTATAACCAGCTTTATTTTTTCTTCCGGATAATATACTAACGCCGCAAAATCATTAATTTCCTGCTCTGTCCAAACCTCACGAAATAATTCTTTGATTTTTTCTTTGACGGTACCTGAACCGTTTCGTAGTACATGCTGAAAAGCCTGGAACTCCCCGTGCAAATCACTGACAAAATGCTCGGTTCCTTTTGGAAGATTGGAGATCGCTTCAAGGTTGATAATCTCTGTTATGATTTTTTCTTCCGTATCATATTTCTCAGCAAGTAGATCTAAAAATTGCTCATCCAAAACAGATGTCCCCTTTCAAGGAATTATCGTGATGTATAGTTGGGTTCAATCTTTGCAAATGCAATTATAACCACTCTAATTATGTTTTTTTACCAAACACGGAATTCCTTCTAAAGGCTATCCGCAAAGGTCATTATACTCCAGTTTCTCATGGTTCAACAAATTTCATTGAATGAATGTACTTGGCGTTTGCTTCATTTAAGCCTACTGGACAACATCAGTCCATATGGAAGCAACGTCAAGCTATGGCTGAATTCACATGTATCGTATAAGTTCATTGTAGTTATTTTGAAATAACAATTGTGTTTACGTTATTCATAACTTATGAAACTAGGATTTAGGAAGGAAGCGAGATTATGAGCAATCATTCGTTAATGGGGTTTGCCCCTGCACTAGGATGGAATTCATGGAATACCTTCACGTGGGACATCAATGAGCAGTTGATTCGGGATGTTGCCGATGTGTTTGTTACGGAGGGTTATCTGGACGCCGGATACGAGTACATCGTCATTGACGATTGCTGGAGTCTGAAGGAGCGGAATGCAGATGGCAATCTGGTCGCAGACCCCGCTAAATTTCCGAGTGGAATGAAGGCGCTTGCAGATTATATCCACGACAAAGGTCTAAAATTTGGCATGTATTCCTGTGTTGGTACACATACTTGTGCAGGTTATCCAGGCAGCTTCGAGCATGAATTCCAGGATGCTGCGTTATTCGCCGAGTGGGGCGTGGATTATTTAAAATATGACTACTGTTTCAAGCCGCGCCATATCTCAGGTGAGTTGTTATACAAGCGCATGAGCCTTGCACTCAAAAACTGCGGGCGGGATATCCTGTTCTCTGCCTGCAATTGGGGAGAAGACAACGTATATGAGTGGATTCGTGAATCAGGGGCTCATATGTATCGCTCCACCGGTGACATTCGCGACAACTGGCAATCGGTCAAGGACCTGGCTCTGTCTCAGCTCGGCAAACAAAGCTACACTGGCTCCTTCTGCCATAATGACATGGACATGCTCATCGTAGGCATGTATGGCGGGAGCAACAACGACTTTATTGGAACCATCGGCGGCTGTAACGACACTGAATACAAAACCCACTTCTCGCTCTGGTCCATGATGGGATCACCGCTCATGATTGGATGTGATGTACGCAAGGCCAATCAGGCCACCAAGGATATTCTGTTGAACCCGGACCTGCTTGCCATCAATCAGGATGCGGAAGCACGCGGAGCCTATCGTATCAAACCCGAGCCTCAATGGTTCCATACAGATGATGTATTCATGCTGGTGAAGGTGCTGACAGACGGCGATCTTGCCATCGGATTTTTCAACCTGAGCGACAGTCAACGCGAGCTATCCCTTCAGTTCTGGGATATGGGGCTGCCTTACGCCGCGGGTTATTCCCTGTCACTCTACGATTGCTGGGAACACAAGGAGCTGGGTGTATTCCGCGAGCGTTATGCACCCGTGGTTGGCGCCCATGATTGTCTCGTCGTGCGAGCCAAATTGGTGAAATAAATGGCACAGAGCAGGTTGTGTACCACTTGCCAGGTTCCGCTCTCGTCGGATGATGTGGGTATTTATCTCAAACTGGTCTCTCTCACAGCCCAGCAATTCCTCTGTATCGACTGTCTCGGTGTGAAGCTGAATTGTGGGCGGGAGCCGATTGAGAAGCTGATTCGTTACTTCCGTGAATCCGGGAACTGTGCACTTTTTCGATAAAAGCAATTTGTAATTTGTCTTAACAGTTAGCTCACCGATCGGTATTTCCTACAGGTTCTGCTTGTTTCTGGTGCAACAGCATGTAAGCTGATGGTGTATGTGATGTTGCCTTTTTGAATACTCTCGAAAAATAAAGCGGATCATTATATCCAACCGAATAAGCGATGGATTGAATGGACAATCCGGAAGACTTCAGCAGCTCACAGGCGCGCCGAATACGGCATGCCGTTATATACGCCGAGACGGATTCGCCTGTAGCTTTTTTGAACCTGCGGAACAGGTAGCTTCGCTCCAGATTCACGGCCTGTACAATCTCCGCAACCGTCAAGGTCGATTTCCAGTAGTTCTGCTCAATATAGGTTTTCGACAGCCACACATAATCTCTGGCTTCCTCCTGCGTCTCGCGTGGGAAGTACTCCATGTAATAGGATAATAACAGGTGCAAACGCGCATCCGCCCTAACCACTTCACTTGGTGATGCCCCGGCATTCCAGGCCAGGTGAAACCAGGGTGCCAAGGTTTCTGGCGCAGCTGGCAGTACGGGATGCTGAACCGAGAACTGTGTCAGTTCTATAAGTCGTCCTGCGTCTCGTCCATTGAACTCCATCCATACGTATTCCCACGGGTCGGCGGGATCGGGGTAGTAATAGATTTCTTTTTGCGGAAAAATAATAAAGCTCTCTCCCGCACCGAGCCGAAATTGCTGGCCTCCGGTTTCCAGTGTACCCTGCCCTTGAATGATATAATGCAGCGCATAAACATCACGCACGCCCGGTCCCCACTGGTGAAGATTGACGGGTTTATGGGCGCCGCTTATAAAATAAACTTGAATCGCCCTGCTCCCGTCTGTCCATAATGAGTCCACATCCGGCTCCTCCCTTCTTGATACCAGTCATTATATATGATTTTGTGGAGTTTTGATTTATTTTGATGCTAGAAACTTCCTTTCAAGTTGCTTATGATCGGAATAGTGGTCTCATAACCAAACAGAGATATGTAAGCGCAACCACACACATCTTGGATCGACATGAATAAGGATGCTCAATTCAGAGAGGAGAATGTTGTGTTGCTTAGAATCGTTCAGGTAGAAAATGGCCAAGTTCAGGGGCTGCCTGCCGCAGACCCACGTGTTACAAGCTTTAAAGGTATCCCATTCGCCGCCCCACCGGTAGGCCAGAACCGCTGGCGTGCACCACAACCTGCATCCGATTGGGATGGGGTGCTGCAAGCTTTTGATTTTGCCCACACCTCTATGCAGGCCCCGACCGTCATTGACGATAATAACATCTATACGCGAGAGTGGTCTGTTGATCCCGATCTGCCGATGAGTGAGGATTGTCTATATTTGAATGTGTGGACACCTGCCAAACGAACGGATGAGAAGCTGCCTGTGTTTGTCTGGTATTTTGGCGGTGGGCTTCAGGTGGGTCATACTGCTGAAATGGAATTTGATGGTGAGCGCATTGCCCGCAGGGGCATTGTCGTGGTTACCGTCAATTACCGTCTGAATGCGTTTGGTTTCCTGTGCCACCCCGAGATTAGCGCTGAATCCCCACAAGCACCTGCGAACTTTGGACATCTGGATCAACAGGCAGGTACGGCCTGGGTGAAACGTAACATCTCTGCCTTCGGCGGTGATCCGGATCAGATAACCATTGGTGGACAATCTGCAGGCGGCGGCAGTGTGCTAAGTCAGATGACTTCCCCGCAGAACAAAGGCCTGTTCCAGCGAGCTGTCATCATGAGTGGAATTGCGACCAAACTGTATCCCAATGTGCGTGTACCTTCAGTCCGCGGCACACTGCGGGATGCCGAGCAGAAGGGCGTTGATTTTTTCCGTTTTCTGGGCGTATCCACTTTAGACGAAGCCAGACAGCTGGACGCGATCACTTTACGGGATAAAATCCTGGAATATAATAGCTTCTGGGGAACAGTCATCGATAATCAGTTCTGTACGGGTGATCCGTTCATTCGTTTCATGCAGCATGAACGCGAACTCGTTCCCGTCATGCTTGGGCATACCTCTTCCGAGTTTTGGACCCAGCCTGCGGTAAGCAATATGGAGGAACTGAAGCAAACGGCGACTGAACTGTTTGGAGAGGATGCGCCTGCCTTTTTGCAGCGCTGTGGAGCCGATACTGGAGATCTCGATCATGTATTGCAGCAGGCATCGATCCGCATGATTGAACATGCGATTCAACTTGTGATCCGCTCCAATAGTGGTCAT
This sequence comes from Paenibacillus pabuli, assembly GCF_039831995.1. Taxonomy (NCBI): domain Bacteria; kingdom Bacillati; phylum Bacillota; class Bacilli; order Caryophanales; family Paenibacillaceae; genus Paenibacillus; species Paenibacillus pabuli. The sequence continues at coordinate 540,868 of NZ_JBDOIO010000003.1, read as the reverse complement.
CCATCCGAGACACCGCTCTATTATTATAATTTCGACGCGGAGATTCCGGGCTGGGATCAGCCAGGCACGTTCCATTCCGTTGATCTGTGGTTTTTCTTCGAAACTCTTGCCAAATGCTGGCGACCTTTCGTCGGTAAACATTATGACCTGGCACGCCAGATGTGTAATTATCTGTCCAATTTTATCGCGACAGGTGATCCGAATGGTCTGGATTCCACGGGCAAACCCTTGCCCTATTGGATTCCAAGTAGTACCGAGCAGCCTTACCGCATGGAATTCGGTGATACGTCCCAGTTACAGCGTGCAGAGCCGGGACCAGTACTTGAATTGGTCATTGAACAGTATTTCAAAAAGCAAAATGAGCCCGTTGTGTAACATTCATCCGTGTACATGAATCATACAATGAAGAGCCATGCAAGAATGCATGGCTCTTTACGTTGTCTCGCCTGTCGATACTTGGTCCGGCTGCTCACCAAATGCTGCCTAATATAGGAAGTTACCCTGTTATTGATTTAGTTCAGATAAAATGACCATCCAATTTTAGCAGTCTTTCCGCGAAAACCTCGTTTGCTCTGGTAGGAATATGACCTATCCGACGAACTAAGGAAAAGTTTCGTTCGATGTGGATATCTGGAATGGTGATTTCCTTCAACATGCCAGCGGATAACTCCCTTTTTACAACCCAGCGGGACAACATGGCGAAGCCTAATCCAGAGAACACCGCTTCTTTGACGCCCTGACTGCTGTTGAACACATAAGAACGGTTTACCCGGAGTCCTGTCTGAGCCAGAAATCGATCACTAGATGATCTGGTTCCTGAACCCATCTCGCGGAGTATCCACACTTGATCTTGCAATTGTTCCAGATCCGCATTCACCGAAGCGTTAAGAGGATATCCTTCCGCTGCCACAATAATCAATTCATCCTTCATGAATGGTGTCACGGTCAGATCTTGGGCCTCAATGTCCTCTTCAATCAAACCAAAATCCATTTTATTATCTCGAATTGCTTCCACAACTTGAGATGAATTTCCGATGAATACTTCCATGGCCACTTCAGGGTATTGCCTGGCAAATGACGAAAACAGGCGCGGTAAAACATATTCTCCAATCGTAAAACTAGCCCCAATCTGCAATGAGCCACTAACATCATCCTGCAATCTGGCAATATCCAATTTCGCCGACTCATATAGATTCACCATTTCCTTGGCACGTACATATAGCAGCTCCCCAGCCTCCGTCAGCTTCACCCATTTGGGCGAACGATGCATTAACTTTGCATCAAATTCCTTTTCTAATTTACGAATGTGTAAGCTAACACCGGGTTGTGATAAATGCAATAGTTCTGCCGCTCTAGAAAAATTGCGCTGTTCCACTACAGTTATATATACTTTCAAGCTTTCCACGATCATAAAGTGCATCTCCCTTGATAGTATTTAACCCCAAATATCACTCAATCATTATGATTCGTTATGATAAGCATTTTATTCCGGTATTTCTCTTTTCAATCGTAACTAATTATAGTTACAAGTGAACAAGAAATAAAGAAATCGGACGTGATATCCATGAATTCAACTTCTGTTTTGCTACAAGAGAAAAAGAATAAACAAGGGTTTCTGCTGGGAATTGGGCTTACTTTAATGCTTGCCCTTGCTGCAAAATATGCAGCCGGCTTTCCTTTTCTACACATCATGGGTCAGCTTGTACTTGCTATTTTGTTCGGCATGATCTGGAGAGCAGTCAGGAATGTACCTGATCATATGGTGAGCGGAATTTCCTTTTCAGCTAAAAAGCTTCTGCGATATGGAATCATTTTGCTTGGCATGCGGCTCAATTTGAGGGATATTCTTCATGCGGGGCCCAAGGTTGCCTTGATCTCCTTCCTGAACATTACCATAACCATTTTTGTTGTGTATGGCATTGCCAAATTCTTTCACGTCGAGAGGCGTTTGGGGCTATTAACTGCATGCGGAACAGCGATATGCGGAGCTGCAGCAGTTGTAGCCATTGCACCACAGATCCAAGCCAAAGACGAAGAAGCCGCCATCGGTGCAGCTACTGTAGCGATTCTGGGAATCATTTTTACGATGGTTTACACCCTTCTATATCCATTTCTTCACTTGTCTGCATCAGGATACGGCGTGTTTTCAGGCGCTACATTACACGAAATCGCGCATGTGATTGCAGCTGCAGAACCAGTGGGCCAAGACGCTGTTGACCTGGCTGTCATTGTTAAATTAACGCGTGTAGCCATGTTGGTGCCCGTCGCTATCTTGATCGGATTCTGGACGAATCGTTTGGATCGCTCCAAGAATTCAGGAAACAGCAGATTGAATAAAAGAAGCCTGAAATCCCTCCCGATCCCTTGGTTTATTTTCGGATTCCTCATGATGAGTGCTCTCAATACGCTGCAGTTTATTCCTTCAGATTTGACGAATCTAATCATTCTTGCCGCTTATATGCTGATTGCTATGGCCATGGCTGGTCTGGGTCTTAGTGTAGATATAGTTACGTTTCGGCAATTGGGCCTAAAAGCTTTTGCAGCCGGCTTTATTGGCTCCATCGTTCTTTCCCTCATCGGATATGTATTTTTAAAACTATTCAATCTCGGCTGATGAAAATAGTGTGCCATCTATCCCACATTAGACTAACCTTACTACGATAACTGAAAAAAGCCGCTAATATAGCGGCTTCGATGTAATCATCTTCTTGTTCCAAGTTAATATGTCTACGAAATAGTGACATACCCTGATCTCTTTTTATACTTCTTTATCAAATACCATTTCTTTAACCTCTGTAATTGGCATATCTTCCCCAGTAAAAAGTTTATTAGCAAGTGCGCCCTGCCATAGGACCATCCCGAGACCATTGATTGCTTTGGCACCATTTGCTTTTCACACGTACCTGTTCTTCTTCTGCAACTCATTCACATATAGAGAAGTTGTATCAAAGCTGACGTTTTCGTTCGTTGAATGCTTCACTGTAGTGGGTTATATCACAAATTTCCCAATGGCATCAGCCACGCCATCATTATCATTTGAATCGGTTATGTAAACGGCACATTTTTTCAGTTCAATGATCGCGTTCCCCATGGCTACAGGAAATCCGGACAGATGGAATAGGCCTATATCGTTAAAATCATCCCCAAACACCATTACATTTTCTGAAATCACCCCAATTTCACTTAACACCCATTCCACGGCTTTTTCCTTAGAAGCTGATTTATGCATGATTTGGATCAATGCTCCTCCATCCGTTGCGATGACATTCACATGATCACCAAACTGCTCGCTTAGATCCTTCCATGTGTTACAACCTAGAACTAATATTTTGGTCGGAGATAGAGAGTCTATATAATGTTGCTCAACAACCTGAGGTTTCAGATCATTCGAACGGATACCGAATTGAGCGCAGTGGGAGTCAAGAATTGGTTTACTTGTGTACCATGAATCATTAACCTCGTATGAGATTACGGATTGAGGCATGTTTAACTCAATGAATGTATTAATCTGTTGGTTGATCTCCAAAGGGATTGGAATATGGCGCTCATTCTGTGTGGATTTGCATGTAACTAAAGCGCCATTGTAATAAATCATGTAATCTACAAACGGAAACTGCTTCACAAATTGATTTGCCGCTCTAGGCGGCCTTGCCGTGGCAACGATAATATGTATCCCCAAATCAAAACATCGTTTAACAGCCTGATAATTCCTGGGAGATATCGATTTATCACTTCCGAGCAAAGTTCCGTCCAGGTCCAGCACAATGGCCTTAATCGTAGACATCCGAATCCTCCCCACACAGCTAAATTGGTAAAATAATACTATGCTTTTAGAGGTGTTGTCAACGAGAACAGTTATGTTATCCAGTGCTGAACAACTATTGATCGTGGGCTTATTTCCATCGTTTGTTTCTACGGAGTACACGTGCATTAGACGTTAAAGAACAGATACCAGAAATGCATGGTTGTAATTCTACGAAAAAAACGACATTCTCTTTACAGAGCATTGCCGTTTCTTGGTTTCTGGTTTCATTCATTATTTAAAAAAGACATAATCACTGCATTACCTTACTTGCCTAAACCATCCCAGAAGGTTTGGAATCAATGATTTTAATATGGTGTTCCTTTAAACTTTGTTTGGATTGGTACATCTCTAAGGCGATTTTCTTTTGGGTACCGTCTAAGTAATCAACATAGACCGATTTCATCTTAAAGTTTGAAGCGTATATTTTATGCTTATCTACCTCCAGAGCACTTAACAGATAGGGAAGCTCCACCAGCCTCTTCACGAGTGCAAGTTCCTCAGAAGTCTGTCTCACCGTACACGCCTCCTTCTTCAAGTTTGACCGTGACCAATTGATCAAAATCGACCCATTCAAATCCATTGTCCATTTCAATTTTGATTTTCTTTCCAACGGTACTGACTGAAGTAACGATTCCATGTATATATCGATTGCCCGACTCATTAAACACTTCAATGGTGGCTTGTAATGTATAGTTGAGTGACATATCTACATTTTGAGCCATGATCTCCCACTCATCTTCATGAATTAGCGGTTTGTCTTGAACATGAATTTGAGTACGATGCTGTATGATTCGTTCTTTATGTTGTGGAAGCATCATGCGGCTCGATTCCCATAATCCATTGGCCTCAAGTTTTTTGCTCATTTGTAGTGCCCCCCAATTTTAGATGCTCTATCGATTGCTTGACCAGCAGCTGTAATGGAGCTTGCGCGAAGTATGGCAATGTCGCCAAATCGATCCTTAATGTCGTCCATCACCTGATCAATAGCCCGTTTGTGCTCCTGATCATCAAAGAAAGATAGTTGATATGTATCCGCGTCGGATAATTGAGAAAGGGATACGCCTACACGGCGCACCGGTTGCCCATCCCAGTGTTGATGAAATATGCGTTTGGCGATCTTGCACACATCAACGGTTATGTTTGTTGGATCAGACAGTTTAACCTGCCTGTGAAAACCAGTTGGATGGTCGAAATCCGCTCCAGACACACTCACGGAAACGACACTACCCATCAGTCCTTTTTTACGAGCTCTTCGGCATACTTCAGTACAGATATCGAGGATTACCACTTCGATCTCCCAAGCCTCTGTGTAATCTCTAGGCAAGGTCATTCCATTTCCAATATCCTTTTGTGTACTATGTGTGTTGACGGTTACCGGCGAGTTACATATTGACCGCGCTCCTCGCTGTTCACTTGAATCGTTTGATATTGGGGATTGATTGATATGACCTCACTCTGTGTACGTACATCAATTCGAAAACGATCTGCCATACCTTTAGGTGTTTGTACTAACAAGCGGTCACGCTCAGTAATCGTTCCGCCTATATAATAAGGTAAGCCGCAGTTGGCGAATGAAATGTAGGGCCCCTTTTCAAATATGACTATTTCAGCATGTTCATCCAGCCGGCGTAGGCGGGCAGCTGCTGACGCACCCCCCGCTACTCCACCTACAATGACTACTTTCTTGCTCATGATTCAGATTCATCCTCTCCAAATAAAACAGTTATAATCTGTTCAATACGTTGGTTTGCAAGTATATAATTCACTTCGAGGCCATTTCGCTCCGTATCAACAATTCCTGCACTGCGCAGCTTCTGCAAATGCTGGGAAACGGTTGATTGCGGCAGATCCAGACACTCCTGCATATAGGAAACATTACATTTCTTTTTACGCATCAACCCACGCACAATGCACAGGCGTATAGGATGAGAAAGGGCCTTCAGTAAGTTAGCAGGTTCCTCAAACTGCTTCAAATCACCGCTATCGTTAAAACCGAGTTTATCCAAACGTAACCCCCCCTCTGTATCGTTATATTAGAATAATGCGATATAGTAAAATCAAAGTCAAACTCCTGTATTTGTTATCCTCTATCCTTGGTAGTGAATGCTCTTCTTGGATACGACTAAGCTACTTTAATCTCGCTTCCTTCACAAACCAATTCATGAAACTTACTTATGTCACCAACAGCGTAAATATCATAACGTAAAATGCCTCCAATGCCCTTCGGAAACAACTTCTACTGTTCCATCGATCACTTTGATGGCGGTTTGATCATCAATCGCATATGTAGGCCCTTGAACGCCAGCGGCCCATCTTTCAGCAGCAGCCATGGTGTTTTCCGGAAGCTTTTCATGGTCAAGATGCGGAAAAATTGCAAAGTCAACCAGACCCAGTGTCGCATCACCACCGCCGAGTGGAATCCAGCCAACAAAGTATTCCCCAATGTTGGGTGCCATCACCATACTACCCGCGCTCATTCCCACATAAACTGCCTGCAGCGATGGTAAGAGGTCTGCCAGTCCGGAGTGCCGCATCCAGTGGTTCAGGAAGAGGGCGTCGCCGCCCGCCACCAGCAGAACGTCTATTTCCTGAACCAGCGGCACCCAGCGGTCTTTACTGATGCTTGGCAGCGAGGTGAGCTCTAACACACCAACAGACTTCCAGCCCAGATTAACCATGGGGTTCTCGGATTTCCCGCTGATGAACTCCCAGGTATTGACGCCAGGTCCGACCCAGGGGTGTCCATACATTGCGGTGGGAATACACAGTGCGTTGGAGTCGGCGATCGGCTTGTCCAACATGTCCACTAACGCGTCGCGTATGCTTTTGTTATTAACGCCCGCAGAAGTTAGTAATCATTTCATAGCTTCACTCCTAGTCGCTTGGAACTTCTTAATTCAGCTTATTAGCTATATCATCTACCCTATATCCATTAAGACCATCTCGTCGAAACGACATTTGAACTGTTTCTGGCTGCTCTCCCTTCATCACCGTCATTTCTAAAATAAATTCTGTCTGCAGAGTGTCTGAACCTTGGATCGGTAACACATGGACATTCGAGTACAAAAAGTTGTCTTGGTACTTTTGACGAAGAGCACTCATTATTTGAGGATTCAATTCGACTATCAGTGCCTGTTGAATTAACGTGCATGGCGTTGTGCCTGTTGCTTGCAGAGTGTCTTCGCTCGAAGCTGTGGTTTCTATTAGCGAAGCTAACCCAAGGGCTAAAACGAACGTCAAAATTATTTTTATCAAATGCAATCACCTCATAGTTGGGATATTATATTTTTCCCAAAATGAGGATTTGAATGCTGTTTTCAACTAATTTCCTACAGCTTTTTTGAAGAAAGTAGACATTTGGTTGAAACCGTACAGACTGTTGCTAGTAAAAGTAATGGTTTGTCCCTTGGTGTTTGTTAAAAAATGTTCATTCCAAGAATCAATCATGGAGGTAGTCAATTCAGCCAATTCTTTATTAGCGAAATACCCTAGAGAGATGTGAGGTGTATAGGAATATCCGGACGTTTCTAATCCGAAATGTCCCTTATACTCTTCTATAAGGTATTTTCTTTCTTTTTCAATCTTATGTAAGATGGCTTGAGAATGAGAATTCGCAGGTTTTAGACTTGCTACTAGCACAGAATTCCCCCACTTTAGGAGTCTATCAAATTGAAATGTAATGGGTTCTTTCATGTTGATATTTAGTGGCTGGTTTTCGATACAGAGAAACTCATTTTCTCTCAGAAAGGAATGCGGTAAACCTTCAAGCAGATCTTCGGCTTTGAACCTATGTTGGGGTGAGACAGCTTGAACGTTGGCTTCATTCATTCCATCCCAAAGCGTCACATGATAAGACTGAGAAGGCAAAGGGCAAAACAGATATGTATTGTTCAATTCTGTGAATATTGTAAGAGTTTGATATAAACTTTTGTATAATCTTAATTCTTCAGTTTCAATATCACAACTAAGTAACCTCATCTCTCTACTTTCATCTAAGGGTAATAATCGGTCTGATGGATTATCAAATAGAATTGAGAATCCTCTAAATTGTGACCACTGGGGCGTAAATCCAGAAACTTTAGGATTAGTAATGAGAAACATATTCACCCTCCATTTAACAATCTACTTTGACTATATTATTTCCATGCCAGTAATTGTAATCCCTTTTATTTCATTAAACTGTCCTACCCGTTAATTCAACGCGATTATGATAAGGTTTCCCATACATCCTGTTCAGCTAATTAGCTGTCCCTCTAATCTATTATTTCTCTTCTATTAATAGGTAGAAGCACGATCGTTGCGATTAGTAGAATCATATATTAATACATAGACATGAATAACTATGAAGGAAGTGATAAGATGCTGGATTATGTAATCTCTCCTTCCATTACGATACTAGGCAGCAGCGGAGGTGCGGCTAAAGCGGTATTAGCCATTCTTAATCAATCCGTTCAAGATAAAAAAGACCCTATACACTCTATCATTAACCAATCACAAATCCACCTCATTGATATGAACCAAAAGGATAAAGCATATTATGCTCAACTCTGCCCCCATCTTTCGAAACAAATCAAAATCCACAAGTTAGATCTTAAAAATGTCAGCGACTTTCGGAAACACCTTACTAAAACAAACACAAAAGTAGTCATTGATGTATCATGGGCCGATACGATCGAGATGCTCAACTGCTGTAACGAACTAGGCATATTATATGTTAATTCTGCCCTTGAGAATGAGGAGGTGGATAATAATGAGAGCCTGCACGGGTTTCCCCTTGCAGAGCGAAATATTAAATATCAAACTAGAAAAACTGATTTCACCCATACAACCGCCATTACATGCTCAGGTATGAATCCTGGCGTCGTACAATGGATGGCTATAAAACTGATGCAAGAAAATCCAGATAAAAAACCTTTAGCCTGCTACATTGTTGAGCATGATACCTCCTTTTTTGCGGACCAAACATTAATTGAACCTAACACCATTTATACTTCTTGGTCAGTCGAATGTTTCCTGGATGAAGCCATATTAAGCTATCCGATGTTTGTTCATAATCATTTGCCTCATTATTTTTATGAACAGGTCTATTCAATGGAGTACAAAGTAAGGTTAGGAGACAAGGAATTTTACGGATGTCTGATGCCGCATGAAGAAGTGCTAACACTAGGTGAGTTGTTTGATATGCAGATTGGATTTATTTATCGTGTTAGTGAGTATACAACGAATTTAATTCGAAACCATTTAGATCGAGTAGACGATTTATGGAATTGGAACCAGCGCATAATTGATCCAGACATAGGGGAGGTTGAAGGTGCAGACCTCGTTGGAGTTCTTTTGGTTTACGAGGATCATGAAAAGTTTATGTATAATTCGATGAAAAGTAGTAGCATTTATGCTCAGTACAAAACAAATGCCACGTATTTTCAAGTCGCATGCGGCATTTATGCTGCCTTGGCCAGCCTAATACTGGATGATATTCCTGTAGGTATTTATAACGTTCATGAGCTCCTGCTCAAAACCGAAAGCAAGTACGAACAATATCTAACGTACCATATGACCGATTTTGTCGTGGGAGAAAATAAAGATTCCGATGGATTACTTCATCAAAGATTAAAATGGACTAAATAATAGATGGCTTAGAGTACAACCATATCCAATAAGCAGACGAAGACGGACAAGTCTATAGAGCAGGTATAAGGTAAAGGATAGTACTGCACAAAAATGGAAAGAAGCCGCCTCTCAAGAATCTCCCCTAGTTTTCACTTCCAAAATTTCATTCATCTAAACTGCCCCTTAGTTCAATAAAAGACAGCCGATCATGTTGGTCGGCTGCCATTTTTTGACGACTCCAATGTTTTTGTACGCATGAAATATTGGGTAAACGCCTTTTCTTCATACGGCTGGAGCCAAGTAAAATCGGGTTGGTTATCGGTGAACACACCTGTCATCAATTCGATATAAGGTCCATCTTCATCCGTCAGGCTTCGGTCCCAGGCTTGGCCGAACTCCCCGTTGCCCCACGTCCATTGCTTCTTGCCTGGGGAGACATGATGATTGGCTACATGCAGCAAACCTGCTTGCACGCCATGGTCGTAACCGCCTACAAAATTGTAGTCCGATTTATATGCCATATAAGAAGTCGGGACCGGGATATTTTTGTACCTGGAGATATCAACGCCTTCGGAATAATCCATTTTGTAATAAGTCCCTGTAGCAATCGGGAATTTGGATACATCCCTTTTTCCGTGATCAAAGACTGCTGTGACATCAGGTGGAAATACGGTCTGTGTCTGATCATTGACAGCCATGGCCGGGTTGGCCCACCACAAAAACGTTTGCGGCTCGGAGGTCCGGTTATACATTTGCGCCATAACTTCGATATAGGCCTTACCTGGATGCAATGTGAAACCCGTAGTTAATTTTGTGCCGTACATGCGATCAATCTCACTAACCCATACGGTTGCGCTGCCGTCCTCATTCTCGGTTGCCGTGTGCTTCGATGCGAACGTATTTGTTTTCAAGAATGACCATGCAATAGGAGTTGGATTCTTTCTCATCCAGGATTTTATCGATGACCGGATGCGGGTAGACTCGTCCGGAACTCCCTGGTACACGCGTTTCTCCAGAAACATGGGATTTTTGTCAGGTTTTCCCGTTCCATAAGTGGGAATTTCAACCTGTTCATCCCATACCCGCACCTGATTAGAAACGGCTGATGAATCTGTTGTACTATATTGAGATCCTCCTTTGTGTTATAACATTTAATGTAATGCCGCTCCCCCTTTTATACAATTAACGAAAGTCGGTAGTTGATGGATTATATTCTTAAACTTGATTGCACAAATGTGGGTAATGAAATAACCGCTCTATTCAATAGAGCGGTCTCTAATAAGTTAAATAACGATTAAATAGTCTGTTATTCTGAAGCCATGGCATCAGCTTTTGTTGGATGGACGGTGCCAAATGGATGTTGCGGTGGAGCGTAAATCACATAGACTTTAAGTGGTTTGTTGCCTGTGTTCGTTATGTTATGCCACTTGCCAGCAGGTATCATGATTGCATAGTCTTCGAAGGCATTCACAACAAAATCGAGATTCTCTCTACGATCCCCCATTTGAACCAGTCCTTGACCTTCTTCAATCCGAATAAACTGATCCGTATTCGGATGAACTTCTAATCCGATATCTTCACCTACATTTATGTTCATAAGAGTTACTTGGAAGTGTTCCCCCGTCCATAAAGCTGTACGAAAATTATTATTAAGCTTAGTTACTTTTTCGATATCTACCACCAAAGGTCTCTTCCCGTAATCCTTTAGAAGAATCACTTGCTGCCCTGTATTTTCCATACCCATTTGAGATCCTTGGTCTAGTGAATGATTGTTTCTTCCTGTATAAGTTGGATAATAATATGGATTATGTCCAATCGTGTATCCACCATATTGATGTGCTGGTGTGTGGTAGTAATACAATTTGCACCATCCCTTTACAAATATTATGAAGTCAGTATATGACTACATACAGGGAATGTGCCTAGCGAAACAAAGGGCTGAACTGGTTCCTCAGTTTTCATGGATACTTTTTTCGGCTGAAAATTGATTAGATACATCTTTAAAGTGAAGTTGCATCAATTCCTCCAGGGTTTTTTCTTCATTATCCTGCGAATCACTTTAAGCCCGACACCAATCATGTTCATTCTGGACAAGCCAAGCTTGTGACTATTTTCTGAGTCAAATTTCATTTCTAATCTCCACCTTGAAGTAAGGAAAAAGCCGCTAAGGTAATAGCGACTCTAATAGGATATATGTTTTGTCTCTCGACAGTACCTAATATGAAATACCTACACGATATCTGATATAAGAGTCATCATTAACTTGATTGTAGGTGAATTCTGCTGTATCACTCACGGATATCTCCGTGCCGCCTTCAGGAAGAACATCACGTTCTACACGGTAAACGCCTAAATATTCTCCATCCGGTAAATACGTAGGACACACTATCGTCCATTTCAATGTTGATTCTTGAAGCAGCGAGTACACACGGTGATGTTCCTCGGCAGCACGGGTGGATTTACGCCTCGATTCACTGGATTGATATCGTAGAATACTCGGAGAAAGCCTGCTCTGCAGAATACCTGCTGTCCCTACAGTAATGATTCGATTTATCCCTTCTTCACGCATTGCTTCAATGATTAACGGCATACTTTCGGATAGTGTATGGGTTCCATCTGTGTTCAGTGCACTAATAACGACATCGGCACCACGGATAGCACGCATAATATCTTCTTGATTCAACACATTGCCTTGAATGATTGTTAAATGTTCATCATGAACCTGGCATTTTTCAGGATGACGAACCAGTACAGTTACATGATGCTGATCCTTAAGTGCGTAGGCAGTGATCTGACTGCCAACTCGTCCAGTTGCACCCAATACTAGAATTTTCATATTTCTAATGCCTCCATCTTCTGCACTGTTCCATCTATTATCTTTTTAATTAATAACAAGTAGCTTAGACGGCAACAACATTTCTGAATAAAATTATCAGACAGTATATGACAAAATCAATAGCAGACATATTTTAAAAAGAAAAAAGCCGCTGATCAGCGGCTTATTTACCATCAATTGAACGTATTACATCATCATCATCAACAGAACGTAGGAGCTTAATTCTAATTTACTTGTAAGCCACAAATGTACGAATTAATATTCGAACAAACTTCCTCCATTGCTCAGGATCTACAGTTTCACAACGGCTCTGTAACAGTCCGTCTACTGATGGCAAAACCTACTATTCACTGGATAAGCCAAACGCTTTGTTCCGTTCCTTAAATCTCTCGTTATGTGACGAAACATAAGCCATTCTCGGCGCCTCGGGATCGATATACCGTTTGGCGCTGTTAAGTGCTAAGGCGGCATCCGTGAATGCCCCTGCAATCAGGTTAAGCTTGCTTTCGTAGTTGGCGAAATCGCCAGCTCCGAAGATGCCCGGCAAGTTCGTCTCTAGTCTCGGGCTGACGAATATGTTCCAGTCATCCATATCCAGTCCCCAATCCTTGATCCCTGTAAAATCAGACTTCAGTCCATGGTTGACGATAACCTCATCTACTTCTAGCTCGCGTGAATCCCCTGATTCGATGTGGTTAATCGTCACACGTTCAATCGACTTTCCGTTGCCGCTGTATAACTGCGTGACTTCATATGGCGTAAGCACGTCGGCAGAGGACTCCTTCATTCGAACAACGTTTTTTTCATGCCCGCCGAAGTGGTCGCGTCTATGCACGACAGTGACCTGAGCAGCGATGGAAACCAGCTCGTTCGCCCAATCGACAGCGGAATTCCCCCCTCCCGAAATAAGGACCCGTTTTCCTCTAAAAGGCTCCAGTTCCTGCACCGTATAGTGCAAATTGGATACTTCATAGCGCTCAGCACCTTCCAGCTCCAGCTTCGCCATTCGCAGAATGCCGCGGCCAATGGCCAGAATGACCGTACGTGTCCAGTGCTTCTCTCCCGTTGCCGCCTCCAGGATGTACGTCGAATCCGCTTGTTTCTCCAATCCGACAATGTGCTGGCCGAATACAATGGTCGGGTCGAACGTCTTCGCCTGCTCCGCCAATTGGGAGATTAATTTCTCGCATAGGATTGGCGTAACCCCTCCAACATCCCAGATCATCTTCTCGGGATAAATAAGCATCCGCCCACCCAGTTCGTCTTTCGCTTCGATTAGCTTTGTCTTTAAATCACGCATTCCACTATAAAAAGCAGTATACATTCCCGCAGGACCACCGCCAATAATTGTCACATCATATAATCCAAGCTGCTCAGTCAATTGATGCCCTCCTCCAGCCGGCTTATGTAACATCCGCGCTTATGATAATCATTATCAATATCATTGTAGCTTCGACAACGTGACAATAACAATGGACAAAACCGACGGTTACTTTATACAAAATGGAAGATGCCGTTCCGCCAGTCACAAGCGAAACCAAATCAAGCTAACGATCACAGGATATCATCGATTTTTTTGCCGTTGGAGATCATTCCATTATACATCCAAGTTAGAAAATCCACCTGGTGCATAATGTGGTCCGCCGAAATACGCTCTTCACTTGCTTACTGACTATTAAGTGCCATCACTACATCGTTTTAAAATGAACAACAAATAACCGCCGAGTTAAGGTTAGCTCCGCAGTCATAATGTCTTCATTATTTAATAATGGTTTCCCTTCATAAGAGCTACATTTGGAGCTTGTTCAATCCATTTAACAGAATGGTTGTCATTTGAATATCTCCACCGCGATCAATATGCGCAGACCACTTCGGAAAGACCTCCCCGAAGAATTCATTTCCCACATCGGTTAAATCAGTGCTTCGCAATACCAGGTCTTCTCTGAGCGAGCCATCCCCACTCTTGAATTTTTTAGTAGAACACCAGTTAATTGTTATAGATCCTTTCCATACCGTTGTCATTGAAGTAACTTGCTGTCGATAAGACAAGCTTTTGCTTTTTTAACATCGTAGGATAACTGTATCTTAATATACTCATGCTCATCACCTCGGGTTTCGCCTAATGGTTATGTCTAACCTTTCGAATACATAAAACACTAGTCAAATAGGAGAAATTCAGTGGCCAAAGGACCAACATTTCATTCAGCCCCACTGATCCTAAACTCAAGATATACGACTTGCTTTGCTACATCATTCGAGTTTTTATTCCATTTTTCAACATCCATGTTAAAATCGATATAACTAAATAAACGCTAATAAGGAGTATATTTTTACATGAAAGCTATTCTTATTGACGATGAAGTTTTAGCGTTATCTTATTTGGAGCTTCAACTACTGAAGATGGAAAACTTCAGCCTTGATATTATCGGTAAATTTACCAACCCATACGATGCCTTGGATATCGTTGAACATGCCAAAGTGGATATCGCCTTTATTGATATAGAGTTACCTGAGATCAATGGTATTGAACTGGCGGAACGATTGTTGGAGTATGACCCTGGTCTGATGGTGGTATTTGTTACAGCCTACCAAGAATACGCTGTGGACGCCTTCGAATTAAACGCCATAGATTACATTGTGAAGCCGGTCCGCTTTGACCGGTTGTCCAAAACAATGAATCGGATATGGAGCAAGAGTACAGCCAGATTGGATAACCCTGATCCCCATCAACCCCTCAGGATGACCATGTTCAAACAAGTCATGATTGAGGAGCCACAATCACCTGGACAATTTACGTTAATGCAATGGAGAACCTTCAGAGCACAGGAGCTTTTCCTGTATCTGCTTCAGCATAGGGGACAGCTTGTTCGCAAGTCGTCTATCGTTGACTTATTATGGAGCAATACAGATGTGAACAAGGCCTACTCACAGTTGTATACAACCATTTATCATATTCGCAAAACTCTTACTGCATATGGCAAGAGATTTCAGATTAAGAGTGCAAATGAAGGATACTTATTAGAGCTGGACCATATTATTTTGGACGTATCACTATGGGAAGACTCTATGCAGACAATTGATATCTCAGAGGACAACCTGGAGCTTCATCTGGAGAAGATAAACAGCTATACGGGTGAATATTTGCAGGAATACGATTATTGGTGGGCAGAGGCAGAAAGGCATAGACTTAAACAATTATGGCTAAACACAGCTCTAAGTGTTGGCAGTTGGTATGAAGATCAGCAGAGATTTGGCGATGCGTTGACTACATACTTGCAAATTCACCGCCTCTATTTAATAGAGGAAAAGTCTTCGTTTGCCTTAATGAAGCTGTATGACAAATTGAACGAGCCACAGAAAACGATAGAATGTTATCAAGAACTCACGACACGACTAAAAGAAGAATACGATATTCTCCCAGGAAACGATATTCAACAATGGTTTAAGGAGTGGCAAGAGAAACAACTTCCCTCTTAATCCGCATTTTAGATGTATAACAGATAAGAGCTTATTTATAAGCCCACTATAACGTATGATAAAGGATTGTTCATGTTGCCATCATTCACACCTATTAAGAAAATAATATCCAGACACAGGATGGCTTGGCTCATCCTCATTTACTTAGCAGCTTTAATTGGAGTAAGGTTTTTCTGGTATACGGAGTTCTCCCCTCCTAATCAGCCACATGCAGCCCAGGGAGAACTTGATTTGTCCCACTGGAAATTTACTGATCAACAGACGATCACACTGAACGGGCAATGGAACTTTACCCCGGGTACCTTCATTCATCCAAGCACATCCTTTAGGGATACAACACATTCTGCTAATTTGACAGAGGTTCCCGGTACTTTTAACGATACGAGTCCAGAATCCAATTTCGGAACTTATCGGCTTCGCTTACTTTTGCCTACATCTAATGCGTCTTATGGCATTCATATTCCTGAAATCAAGACTGCTTATCGCTTATATGTTAATGGAAGCCTTTTATACGAATCAGGTCATCCTGATGACAACCCGATTGGAACGATCTCCAAGGTTGTACCCTATACAGGTAACTTTACAGTGGAGCAGTCCACCATGGATATTGTCATTCATGTCAGTAATTTTCACTATCATAATAAAGGTGGCATTATTCAATCCATTAAATTTGGTACTCCATCTGCTGTCCTGAATGAAGTACACTTCAGCGAAAATATGCAGTTGCTCGTCGGTATTATTCTGCTGCTTCATATGCTATATATCGTTATTCTTCTTTTCGTAGGGCAGCGACAGAAAGAGCTTCTTTATTTTGCCGGAATTATTTTGTTTGCCCTGATTGTTACGTTAATAGACGATGACAAAATGATGCTTCAGTGGCTCCCGATCAATTTTGAATGGGCAGTACGTATGAGAATTGTTGGTTACTCCGCCCTTTGTTATTGTCTGGTGTTATGTACAAAGCACCTGCTTGGCGTACATAGTTTTAAGAAACTGATTTTTATTTTTTCTATATTCTTTTACTCATATGTATCCAGTACACTTCTCTTTCCGATCAGTTGGCTGGATTATACCTCCAAGATTCTGGGTATTTTCATGATCACGGCCATCTTATTAGTACCGATTATTTCAAGACAGGCTGTGAGGACAGGTCAAGAAGCAGCCACTTCAATATTACTTGCCGGTATTGCCGTATCGTTCAATATGTTATTTAGCGGATTGTTCAAGTCATGGTTTGATAAAGACCTGCCCTATTACCCGATCGACCTGATTGTAGCCTTTGTTGTGTTTGCATCCTTTTGGTTTGTACGTTTCACCAAAACAGCAATACGTGCGGAGAAACAAGCGGAAGCGCTCAAGAAAGTGGACAAACAAAAAGATGAATTTCTCGCGAATACGTCGCACGAGCTTCGTAATCCTCTCCATGCAATCATTAATATGTCTCAATCCATCATCATTCGGAGGGGCAGTAAGCTCGATACATCTGATCAAGAAGATTTGATGCTAATTACCAAAGTTGGACAACGCATGTCACGTCTGCTCGATGACTTGATTGATATTACCCTACTGAAGGATAGCCGGGTTACGCTAGAACCAACAAGTGTCTCTCTACCGGCAGTGGCCAAGGGAGTAGTCCATATGCTGAACTATATGACGGTAGATAAGAACGTGAAGCTGCAGAACGAGATTCCTGATACATTACCTAACGTCGCAGCTGACGAAAACCGACTTACCCAAATAATGTTCAACTTAGTTCACAATGCATTGAAATATACCAAGGAAGGCTGTGTTTCTCTTCGTGCGGAGATCCTGAATGAAGCTGTTTATGTTCATATTATAGATACGGGTATTGGAATTGACGAAGAACTGCAGCAGCGCATATTCTCCCCGTATGAACAAGTGGATTCCAGCATAACTTCTCCAGGCAGCGGCTTAGGTCTGGGACTCAGCATAAGCAAAAATTTAGTAGAACTTCATGGCGGAACACTGGAGCTGACGTCTAAAATTGGTCAAGGATCTGTCTTCACATTTTCCTTACCTCTGGCAGACGCCGTACCGGCTCTTAAGGGTGTACAGAACGGTGAAGAATTAGAGTCTCATTTCAATCACCTGGGATCCGACGTGATGAATGCAGCGATGGAAGCAGCTGTTTCTTCAGAGAATAGATACAAGGTGGATCATATCAAGGGGTCTATTCTTATCGTGGATGACGATGCCATCAATCTGAAGGTTATAAAATCATTGCTGGAGCTGGACAACTATGAGGTTACCGCTGTAAATAGTGCTGAAGAGGCCCTTAGACAAATTAACCATAAACAACAGTGGGATCTGATCGTAACCGATGTGATGATGCCGGAAATGTCCGGATATACCCTGACTGAAATGATACGAAAGAAGTTTACGATTTTCGAGCTCCCTATACTGCTATTAACGGCTAGAATCAGACCAGAAGATATTCATACCGGGTTTCTTGCGGGTGCTAATGATTATTTAACAAAACCGGTTGATATGTTAGAGCTTCAGTCAAGAATTCGCGCTTTAATCCATTTTAAACAGTCTGTTGACGAGCAATTACGTATGGAAGCTGCATGGCTCCAAGCTCAGATTCAGCCTCACTTTTTGTTTAATACAATCAATTCCATTGCTTCGCTTAGTCTGTTAGATCCAGACCGCATGATCACGCTGCTCGAGGCATTCGGTGATTACTTGAAGGGGAGCTTTAATTCAAGGAACTTAGAGCGCCAGGT
Source organism: Paenibacillus pabuli (assembly GCF_039831995.1). Lineage (NCBI taxonomy): Bacteria > Bacillati > Bacillota > Bacilli > Caryophanales > Paenibacillaceae > Paenibacillus > Paenibacillus pabuli. The sequence continues at coordinate 522,393 of NZ_JBDOIO010000003.1, read as the reverse complement.
TCCTCTGTCCCATGAGCTTGATTTACTGCGAGCTTACTTATATATCGAAAAGGAACGATTTGGAGAGCGATTGGAAATAGAGTGGAATCTGCCTGATCCGTTGGAGGCTAAACTTCCTCCACTTACGATTCAACCTATCGTAGAAAATGCCATCCGGCACGGAATATTGAACCGTACCAGTGGAGGAAAGCTAACTCTATCTGCTACAAAAGAAGCGGATTACATCCAATTCATCATACATGATAACGGAGTGGGTATGGATGAGACCAAGCTGTCCTCCCTATTAGATAGTAATAAAAAAGCGGGAACCTCTGGTGTGGGATTAACGAATACCGATCGACGGCTCAAAAAAATGTATGGACAAGGCTTAACGATTCAAAGTAAACCTGGTGAAGGAACTACGGTTTCCTTCTTCGTACCGAACCCATAGCATACAAAAAGAAGGAGCGAGCATGATTTCATGCTGCTCCTTCCTTTATTAATTTCAAGCCAAAAGCTTGCCTTTTACGATATCGCTCGCCGAATGGCGCCATTGGATGCTTTTCTTATAAATGAACCATGTTAGATACGATAATCTCAGTTTACATACTAGGATTACCTGGTTCCTCATTTCCTAAGTACATCTCGGTTTTTTCTCCATTGAATAACTGCTGAATTTGCTTTCGCAATTTGGAAGGATACAATGGTTGTCTGATCAGGTTATCGATATCAAGCCATTCATAACGGACTTGATGTTCGTCATCTTGGAAAAGTAAATGGTCCGTTAATCCTTTATATTCACATAAAAACACAAAATCCACACGGTGAAACGCCTCGCCATATACGCCTTCAATGACAAATTCCAATGAATTAGGAATGATCTCTACTCCGATTTCTTCTGCGACTTCACGCTTTACGGCTTCCGTTAATGTCTCCCCCGCACTTTGGCTTCCACCAGGCAGTATATAAAAAGCATCGCCATCATCGTCTATCTTAATTGCCAACATTTTTCTGTCTTCAATAATTAAGGCCTTTACGGAATTTCTTATCCTTCTCTCCATCTTATCTACTATCCCCTATATTCCTATTGATTTTATCCTCAGGTTCAGTTGCGCTTAAAACTAAGTTAGCATACCAGTCTCAACATATTCTGAACACCTCTAATGTATTTTTCGTCAATATTAGCGTACAGATTTAGTCAACGGGCGAGGCAATTTGTATTGGTAATATTTACTCATTAAACAGTGCTCACATCTTTGTTACAGTGGATAAGCATTTATGAAGACATAGACAGGAGTTTTAATAAACATGAACGTTCGCACCAAATCCATCATTGGTCTGCTTTGCGTGACGACATTAGCAGGGGCATATTTCAGTTACACGGAGCATCAGAATAATCGACAATGGGAGCAGCAGCAACAGCGCAGTACGCAATACTGGGCGAATATACAATCAATCTACCTGCGCGATTTTGATTATGCGCTTGCGGAATCTCTTGCGGCATCTACAATTGCAGATCGGCAAGCAGCACTTCAATCTGCGATTGAACATGCCAATATTATCTCGGAATATATAAGGATCGGATCCCTTACCATGAACTTTCAATCTTCGTCCTCGTATGAGTGGTTCATCACGGAAGGCAGCCACTACTTGGCCTATCCCGCCAGTGAGAAGGGAATGTCGCTCACCCCGGATCAATTAGAACAAATTCAGCGCTTGAGAACGTTCGCGAGGACCGCTCTACCGTATCTCGAGCAGATGAGAAAGAAAGCTTTTGATTCCTCTTATTCAGATATACAACAGATTTCGACCGAAATGGAAGAGGCCTTGTCTGAGCTCGACCCGGTCTTCACGTCCGGCAATAAAGCCTATAATGAATTCCGGTACAACCAGAATCCTTACATACCTCTGAAGCCAGGAACCGTTTTCGCCGGTGAAACCACGTATACGGCTACGGAGCTTGCGGCCAAAGCGAAAATTTTCATGGGGGAGGCTTGGAATAAAGGGGCAGGTAAGCAAATCGTCCACATGGCCTCTGGCGGGAGCAGCTCCGAGTTCGGAGAATTCATGGATTTCCGGTTATCGGACACTGATGGAAAATCAACCAGTTCCTATACCGTCAAGCTAAGTAAAAGCGGACACGTGCTCCAAGTGAGACGCAAGGGCTCGATCTCCAAAGATGCTGCTGTAGAGCAAAATATGGACTTAAAGCAGTTTATCGAAGTTGCGGACGCCTGGATGACTCGCTGGTCTGACGAACGTCTGACATTAACAGCAAAAGAGATAAAAGAAACTTCCATTTATCTCGTCTATATTCCAGTCCGGGAGCAAATCTCCATTCCGCAGATGAAAGTCGTATGGCGATTTGATCGTCGTACAGGTGCGTTGATAAGCTTTGATGCGTCTAATTATTTTTCCCATTATAATAAAAACTTCCCCCTTCACCCGAAGCTGACAGCGGAGCAAGCCTCTGCGAAGCTTGGCCCATACGTAAACGTCTCGGGTAAGCCAAAACTGAAGCTCCACAACGACAAACTCGTCTATGCATTTCCCGTCACCGGGATCGAAGGCGTTACTCACGTATACATTAACGCCCGCACAGGCGCTGGCGAAGGCATTGACTACAAACTGTAAGCCAAAAGAGGCAGCCCCGCGAATACCATCGCTGTGGACTGCCTCGTTTTTTTGTTTTGCTGTCACATTAGATTAAATTTCTCAGTAACACATTCTGGCTCTTTCTACAGATCACGCTTACCGTTCATCCGTAGCACAATGAGCTGGATATTCTGCTTCTACCGAAGCAGATCGATTTATTAATCCGATCATTGGGTTTGTGACAACATTTCAGACGATGTCGGTGTAAACGTATACGTTCCGCCAGCTTCTGCGTTGAAAGAAATCGGCTTAAGGCCAGGACCTTCCAACTGACAAAGTCCAGCAATTGAACTTTTTACGGTGACTTCAGTAATTTCTGATTTCGCCCAGGAAAATCCAATGGTATATCCGCCACGGGCCCTGAGCCCCTCCACACTCCCGTCACACCAATTGTCTGGTAAGGCAGGTAGAAGCCGTATCACATCGGTGTGGCTTTGCATTAACATCTCAGCAATTCCAGATGATCCCCCGAAGTTGCCGTCAATCTGAAACGGAGGATGATTGTCAAAAAGATTGGGCAACGTGGAGTGCTCCAGGAGAGCTCTTACATTTTCATAAGCCTTCTGCCCATCCTGTAGTCTTGCCCAGAAGTGAATGATCCAGGCCCGGCTCCATCCGGTGTGTCCACCCCCATTGTCCAATCTACGTTCGAGCGTTGTACGTGCAGCCTTTGCGAGTTCCGGCGTGTGTTCTGGAGTGAAGCTTTCTCCAGGGTACAAACCAAATAGATGCGAGATGTGCCGGTGCCCCGGTTCCACTTCTTCGTAATCCTCCATCCATTCCTGGATTTGGCCGTGTTTGCCGATTTGAGTCTTCGGAATTCGCGTCAGAACAGCAGCAAGTTCTTCCCTAAAGGTATGGTCCCTTCCGATCAACTCTGCACTTTGAATGCATGCAGTGAATAGAGCTTCAATGATCTGAAAATCCATCGAAGCGCCTGCACATAGAACCCCTACCTCACCATTTGGCAGCTTGTAGCTATTCTCTGGAGAGACGGATGGACAGGTAATCAGACGGCCATCTGCATCCTCAATTAGATAATCAAGGAGAAACTGCGCAGATTCCTTCATCGTTTCGTATGCTTCTTCCAGAAAAATGAGATTCTGACTATATCGATAATGCTCCCATAAGTGCAGGCATAACCAAGCAGCACCCAGCGGCCAGAAGGAAGCGGGCAGGTAGGTATCCTGAGGGGCTGTGTCTGCCCAAATATCCGTATTATGATGTGCGGTAAACCCGCCGCAGTCATACATCTTTCGTGCCGTAATTCGGCCAGGCTCCCGCATTCGCTCAATCAGATCGAACAATGGCTCATGGCACTCGGCTAGATTGCAGTTTTCGGCGAGCCAGTAGTTCATTTGGGCATTAATGTTGATCGTAAATTTGCTGTCCCAAGGCGGAGTGAAACTGTCATTCCATATGCCTTGAAGATTAGCAGGCAAGGAACCTGGCCGGCTTGAGGAAATCAGCAGATAACGACCAAACTGAAAATAGGTTTCGATCAATTCGGGATCTTCTTCTCCCCTTTGGAACTGTTTTAATCTCTCATCCGTCGGACCATCATGACGATCAGAACGTTTGGACAGGTTCAATGAAACCCTGCTGTACAGTTCATGATAATCCGATGTATGCCGTACATGCAGTGTTTCATAAGGAATCCGACTGAGCTCGTCTATACGAAGTTTAGAGTATAATTCCGGATCTTCCTGGCGGAAAGTCGTTTCCGCAGCAAGCAGCAGTGTGACCGAGCTCGCCTCCTTCACCAGCAAATACTCGCCAAGGAGCTGACAGGCACCTCCATCTGGTATCGCTTTCAACACAGCTGCGAAGGAGCTGCCGTCTGTACCACCGCAATCACCAAGCATAATGAGTCCGCTTTGCTCCCACTTCTTGGTTTTCTCCAGGTATCTCCAATTCTGTCGATTAAAACGGGCTTTCATAGACAAGGCATTCTTCTTGTCTGTTGAGATTCGGATGATAATGGCTTGATCCGGATGGCTGGCAAACAGCTCACGAGTATAACGGATACCATTAACCTGATAGCTAACCCGGGAGATGCCCCGGTTCAAATCCAGCTCACGTACATAATCTTCAACAGGACCATCATGATTGCCGAATGATAACTGCAGCTCACCAAGTGGCACATAATGTCTCTGGGCTTCAGGAAGCCCGGCCATCGTCATGCTGGCCAACTCTTCAGCCTCCCGAAGTTTCCCTTCCATGATTAACTTGCGGATATGGGGCAGATTGGGCAGTGCATCATCGTTATTCCGATCCCGAGGGCCCCCATACCACATCGAGTCTTCATTTAACTTCAAACGCTCCTCCGCTACGCCTCCAAATATCATTGCCCCAAGCCGACCGTTCCCGATTGGCAAGGCCTCGTTCCATATCTCTGCCGGTTTGCTGTACCACATGCGATGATTGTTCCGATTAGATTCTTTCATTCTGAACCTCCACTATGAATTTCAATGAATGATAAGAGATTAATCACATAATAACATCCCAACAAAGAATAAAAATAACGTATTCATGCAGATCCATACTCTTTCATGATATGAGAATCGAGAAGATCATGTATTGGGAGATTTTCTTCGATAAACATCAATGAGATTGGCTTCCTGCAATAAAAGATTACGGACCTGATTCGCAAGAATGCGAACCGGCCCGTGTTTGATAATAATAGATGATTTGTCGCCCAGGATTGGTATATACCTACCCATTCTCCCTACTTGGAAATGGATGAAGAATCATACGCTGCCTGCATAATTTCCAGATAACGCTTGATGTTGAGGCCTTCCAGCCCTTTCACATAATCATCCCAATCCTTTTCCAGACTCTTTGCTCCTGTGATGAATTGCAGGGCATTCTGGTCAATATAATCCTTGAGGTTCGTCTGCATCATGCTTGTTTCGTCCGCATTTGCCGGGTCCACCCATAGTGCCCAATGCGGAAAAACTTCCTCGGGTTCTTTGCCTTCCATCAAGAGTGTTGCCTCATAAAGTCGGCGCTCATAACCGTCACCTGCATAGATGTCCTTACCTTGTACTTCGGCATCGCGGTATGCTCTGTGGTGATTATACTGACTCAGCGCACCCCAGCTGTCATTACGAGGCTCCTCACCTGTGGGGAGGGGAATGGCTTTGTAGAGTGGCTCTACCTGATCATTAAGGGCCACGTCTCCTTCCCTCCGGCTTCCGCCAGCTGGTGCCTTCCTCACCCAAATATGCACTCATGGCTCCTTCTTGTGTGTAGAGATAATCCAGCATTTTTATGGCTGCAATCTGTGTCTCTTCACTTGCTTTGTTTGTAAGGACAAACGATGCTCCAGGGTCAATAGGATAGTTATAGGTCGCATAATTGGCATGCGGCCCTTTCAAAGGAGGAATCGGATTATAATCCTTCCCATATGGAGCACCCTCGGCTGTATTAACAAAAAGAGATGGGTGCATGGCTGCACCTGCGCCAAGTAGCTGCGCATCCGCATTATCTCCGATTTTTTTAAAGGCCCCCACATTCTGAGTGAACGCACCGGGGTCAATCAAACCTTCATCATACAGCGACTTGATATAGGCCAGTCCTTCCTTCCACTCCGGTTTGTTCGCAACCGTATCAACCCGGCCATCCTTTGCAATGAGATACGTTCTGTCATCGTCGTAGATAAACCCGTTCATCAAATAGGGAATGATGTGCACGCCGAAATTTTCAATGGAACCGCTCAGCGGAACTTCATCCGCTTTACCGTTGCCGTTCGGGTCCTTGGTTTTGAATGCTTTTAGCACTTCCTTAAATTCTTCCGTCGTTGTAGGCTCGGATAAGCCCAGCTGCTCTAGCCATTTCGTATTCATCCACATTTTGTTCGGATATGAGCAGTGGAAACATTCATTCAAGCCCGTCAGACCGTAAATATTACCGTCGGGTGCAGTGTTCATTGCTTTATAATATTCACTGCTGTCCAGTACCTTTTTGATATTCGGTGCGTATTGCTCAATTAGATCATTGAGCGGCACAATGACTCCTTGCTGACCAAATTTCAACAAGTCCGTTTGAGAAAAACGGTCCACCCATGGAATGAGCAAATACAGATCCGGGTAGTCCCCCGAAGCCAATGATATTTGTCTTTTTTCAGCCGCGCCGTCGAAAGGAACCGTCGTCCAGTTTATCTTCACGTTAAACTTCTCTTCCATCTTCTTCGTAAACTTGTTCGTTTGAAGGTTGGTATCCGAACTTTGATGGGCAAACACATTAATGGTTACGTTGTCCCCGGATGAAGGGTCGCTCCCCTCTTCTCCGCTGCCCGGATTGGAGGATGAACATCCCGCCAGTGCCACAGACAGAAGCAGTATACAAGCAAGTACAAATGACCCTGTTTTTCTCAAATAGACCCTCTCCCTTACGAATGAATGTAGCGAACTAGCCCTTGACGGAGCCAATCAACATGCCCTGAACGAAATATCGCTGCACAAACGGATAAATGACGAGTACCGGCAAACTGGCCATAACAATAAGTGAGAACTTCATCAACTCGGCCATTTGCTGCTGCTTCACCATCTCTCCCACATCCATATTCCCCGTGCTGTTACTCAGAATCAGAATGCTGCGGAGAATCAACTGAAGCGGATAGAGCGATTGCGTTTTTAAATAAATCAGGGCATCAAAATACGCATTCCACTGCCCAACGGCATACATCAATGACAAAACAGCGACGATGGGTTTGGCTAGAGGCAGAATGACGCTGAAAATGAAACGGATATCACTGCATCCGTCAATATCGGCTGCCTCGGACAGCTCTTCCGGGATGGAATTTTGAAAAAAAGTACGCGCGATAATCACCTGCCACACCCAAATGGCATTTGGAATTAGCAGAGCCCAGCGAGTATCGATCAGTCCCATGGATTTGACCACGAGGTAAGTTGGAATTAATCCGCCGGAAAATAGCATGGTGAATGTAATAAACATCATGAGTGGGCTGCGCCCAACAAAGGTCTTTTTGGAAAGCGGATAAGCAATCATAATGGTCAGCGCTACACTAATGATTGTTCCTATTGTGGTGTAAAATAACGAATTGGCGTAACCCATGATAACCTGATCGTTGCGCAATACAGACTTATAGCCGTCGAGTGTCATATCAACAGGCCACAGCCAGACTTTTCCGGATGTAACTGCTGCCGGGCTGCTCAGAGAAGAGCTTACGATATAGATCAGTGGATAGAGTACTGCAATCAAGACAACCGTCAGAATGAGGTAGATGATGGCTATAAACACCCGGTCCCCAAAAGATTCTCTGATGGTACTCCTCTGACTAACCGCTGAACCGGCTTGGGACTGCAACTTGCTCATCTGATTCCCCCCTTCCTTATCCGCATTACCACAAGCTTGTATTGGACAGACGCTTGGCGGCAGCATTGACTGTTAACAATAGAACCAGGTTAATAAGCGAATTAAAGAGGCCAACTGCGGTAGCAAAGCTGTAATTGGCATTCAGTAAACCCATTTTGTACACATAGGTGGAGATAATCTCGGAAGCCGATAAGTTCAACGGATTTTGCAGCAAATAAATTTTTTCAAATCCGACGGCCATGATATTGCCAACGCTCAGAATCAGGATAATGACTGCCGCCGGCAGCAGGCCGGGCAGATCGATATTCACCATTTTCTGAAACCGGTTAGCTCCATCAACCTTGGCTGCCTCGTACAACGAAGGATCAATACCTGCAAGTGCTGCCAAATAGATGACTGCGGAATATCCCATGCTCTGCCAGACATCTGAAAATACATAGATGGAACGAAACAGCCCAGGCTCTCCAAGGAAATTGACCGCTTCAAAACCAAGCGTTCCTGCGATTGTGTTCACAATGCCCAGCCGCGGCGATAGGAAAAGCATGATGATGGATACCATAACAACGGTTGAAATAAAGTAAGGTGCATAAGTAACCATCTGTACCGTTTTTTTGAATTTGGCGTTCTTGACTTCGTTCAACGCCAGTGCTAGAAGTATCGGGACTGGAAAACCCACGACCAAACTGTAAAAGGAAATATACAGTGTGTTTTTGATCAGGGTAGCGAACGCCGGGTTTTGGAAAAGCAGCTCAAAATATTTGGTGCCCACCCACGGACTTCCCCAGATCCCCTTTATTACGTTGTAATCCTTGAAAGCGAGCACTGCATTAACCATAGGCACATACTTGAAAATAATGAAGTACGCGACGGGAGGAATCATCAACAGATAGAGCTGCCAGTGCCTCCTCCAGCTTCTGGACAAGGCCAGTTTCACTGCAGACCGCCTGCCTTGTTTTACTACCGTTTTGCCATTCGAGATTGTTGTTCTCAGAGTCATCCCCCCAGGAGGTAGCCTATATGAATAAGGCCCTCTTTTTATTGATAGCGCTTTCTTGTTCGTAATCATAAGAGGGCTCCCTCAGTCACGTAAAGGTACACTTTACTCGTTGAGGTACGAATCAAGGACAACAAGGCCGAGAAGCCTGATATGGCTTTAATTTCGCAATGATTTTTTTGATGTTTCTGCTTGGATTGATAATCATGATTGTGCCAGCTTCATTCCATTTCGTTCTCCATCTGGCGAAATGAACTAGGCAAAATCCCACGGACTCGCTTGAAGGCTCTTCGGAACGAATGTGCGCTGTTGTATCCGGTGGTCAGGGCAATCTCATCGATCGTCCGTTCAGTCTCACGCAGCAGTTCAGCAGCTTTGTTAATTCGTACCTTCTCCACATAGTCGGAAAGGTTCTCTCCGGTATACTCTTTGAATAACTGCGAGATATATTTTTCCGGTTTACCCATTTGTTCTGCAATGCGATATACCGTTAAGGTTGCATCGGCATAGCGTTCCTGAATGTAAGCCATCGTTTCGTTGATAATTTCAGCATGCATATTGGATTTTTTGCGTTGTATGTCCAGGCAGACGTCTTTCGCCAGTTGATGAAACTTGTCCCGGAGTACGGTAACACTGTCCGTTACCTGAATAGCCGCAATCCGATTCTTAAACTCATCGACAAGTTCTTCGTCCAGCATGATCTTGGGTTCCAGCTTCAGAAATGTTCCCTTCAATTCCACAACGAACTGCTGTGTCATGTCATAAGACAGCTCTCGCTCAGTAAAATTGCGGTGGAACAACTGATCCAGAACCCGATCCGATTCTTCCATTTCACCCGCCTTCAGCGTATTGAGCAGACGCTGTTCGGACTCCATCGGATAGTAATACAATTCGGTTTCCTTGACGGTGTCCTCGAATCTCACCAGATGCTCTGTTCCCATATGAATGGCATATTCCAATGCTTGTCTGGCCTCGTTAAACGAACGGCCAACATCATTCCACACCTCATAAGAAGACCCAATTCCAACAGTGGTCGATACCCGGTATTCCCGGTAAACTGCATTCATCCGTTTGCTCAGTTCGGATACCGTTGTGTGCAAGGATATATCCGAAGGTTCTACGCTAAGCGGTTGTACAAAAGCAATCTGATCTGTTCCCCAGTCTGTTATCAAGATCTCTGAATTCCATGTCGTCAAGGCTTCACGCACGATAAGCCTCGCGACGCTTAGTTCTTGAATAATTTCTTCGCTATCGGGACTTCCATAACCGTCTACCTTCACAATCCCTACAACCCCTCGGCTCGTATGAAGAGGTATATCGGTCTGGGAAGAGAGCGCCTCCAATTCGGGGATGGTGTAAAACTCACCTGTCAGCAGACGTTTGATGAATCCATCCCGTAACATGGGAATCTGTTCATTTAATGCATTCTTAAGTACATGGTTATTGGTAATTAGGCTAGTGATATTGCTTGCCAAAAAATCATATTCGTTGCTTGTCTTTCCAGGCAGCCCTATATCCTGTTCCCGGAAGACCGACAGAAGCCGGTGAATCGGTGCGCTGTGTCGGTAAGCCAGCATTAGCCCAATCAATAATCCAATACCAAGTGTTGCTAGCGTAAAGGTAAAGGTAACCTGCTTGATCTGATCGGCTTTTACCATAAGCGCACCTTCGGGGATGCCAGCCATGTAATTCCAGCCGTTTTGATTGGAGTGAATGGAAATAAGTAGCCGCCCGTCGTCCATTGGCATCACTTCATCGTTCTTGTTAGCAGGCATACCTTTCAAGTTTTCCGCCTCGGCTTCATCTATACCACGCGAAAAAATAATATCTCCACCCGAATCTGTCACCAATGTCCACCCCCCATATTGCTCCACAATAGGTTGAGTCAAACTCGCCATCTGATTCTCATCAATCATGACGCCAATGGTAGCCTGCGGTTTGTTGAAGCTGTTTAAAGGAAGCGACTGAAGAAACGTGATGGCTGGAGCATTCACAAACACATCACTTCGAATCTCCTTCTTATAATTTTGTAGGGGAATGATTTCATTTAAATGCGGCTTTTTTAATACGTTCTCTTTCCACTCTGCAAACGTGACGCCTTCCACGCGGTTGGCAGCAAAATAATGTTCAGGTCGGTAGTAAACCGTCGTAGGCGTAATAATGACATTGTAGTTGGGGATATAGATGAAAAAATGAGACAAATAATCATTCGTACTGCTGTACATGGACAGGCTGCGCTGCATGCGGCTCAAACCATAGACATTATTAACGTCATGCGGCTTGGGATCAGCTATTAAACGGTTTAAATCCTGGTTAATGGCCAGTTGTCTCGTGAAATCCTCAACCAGCATCAGATTTCGTTCAATAATTTCCTTGCTCAGGTTGAGCGATTTGAGGCTGTTCTCAATCGAGCTGGTCCTCGCTGCTTCAATGGATGTTCGATAGGAGGCATATCCGGCAATTTGAGGAATCATGAGAACAATAAGATACGAAATCATGAATCTGCGAAACAAAGGCGAGAATTTGGACCATAAGCGCTGCATATGTACCCCCTTCTTTCGTAAACGTTTACAAAACTGTTTTGTTAATGATACACCTTTCATTTGCACAAGGTGAAGGTACAACTTCGGCTTTGGGGTACAAATCCTTAAATTCCTGTCCAATACCGAAATCAATCGAACATCAACAAACCTTTTGCATTTCTCCGCACCATGCGTTAATATTTTTATATTGACAAATTTGCAGGTAAAAAATAAGGAGGTGAACGTAATGTCTCCCCGTACCAAAGAACAAAATGAACTTATTCGCATACAGCGCAGAGAACAGATTCTGGACGTCGCCGCCCGCTCCTATTTTCGCACGGGCGGCAGCTTTGATATACGTGACGTTGCCCGCGAGGCAAAGCTTGGTTACGGCACAGTGTACCATTATTACCCCAACCGGCATTTATTAATAGAAGATGTGCTGGGCAGCGGCTTTGAGAAATGCGAACAAGTTATCGAAAAATGGACGAACAGCAACAGAAGCAACCCGGATGATAAGCAGGTATTGACCTATTGCATAGCGCTGCTCCAGCTATGGCAATCGGACGCCCGTGCATATCTTGTCTACAAAATGGCAGCAGAACATTATGCAGGCTTGCCTGAGAAGGATCGCTACCACGCCAAGAAACGATTCATGGAACGGCTTTACGTTCCACTTCAATCGATCACCCAGTGTGAAGATGATCACATAGACCATATGCTCGCCGTGCTGGTGGGCTGCTGTGGATTGTACTATTATGCAGGCAATTCCGACCTTGATGTTAATCGAATTGCCCGTCTTGCCATGCAAGCTATTAAGAAGGAGTCTTGATACGAAAATGGTCATTTTAAAAAGCAAGTATGAAATTGAGGCTATCCGCAAGGCATGCCAAGTGGTGGCTGAATGCCATCGTACAATTGCCCCGCTTATCAAACCAGGCATTACGACTAATGAGATTGATCGCATGTTCGAGGAGATTATGTTGAAGCACGGCGCAAAGCCATACCAGAAAGGCTATAAAGGCTACCCATATGCGACCTGTGCTTCCGCCAATGATGTGATTGCACATGGTTTCCCCAACAATAAGCCCCTTGAGGAAGGCGATATCGTGACGATTGACACGGTTGCTGAGTTCGATGGTTGGCTCGGTGATTCTGCCTGGAGCTATGCGGTCGGGCAGATCTCGCCAATGGCCAAGAAGTTGATGCGGGTCACGAAGGAATGTCTTGACCTCGGGATCGCGCAGGCGCAGCCCGGCAATCGGCTCGGCGACGTGACAAGCACGATTCAGCGGCATGCGGAATCACACGGCTTCGGGGTCGTACGCGACCTCCTCGCCCATGGCATAGGCCGCGACCTGCACGAGGAGCCGACTTATATGCATGTCGGCAAGCCTGGAAAAGGCCACCGCATCAAGGAAGGTATGGTATTTACGATTGAACCCATGATTACCGAAGGATCTTACTCCCTGACAATTGATCCCGACGGCTGGACCGCACGGACGATCGACAACAAGCTTGCCGCCCAATACGAACATACCATTGCTATCACGGCTGAAGGTCCCCAAATTCTAACCCTGCAATAGAACAAATAGAGGTCTGACAACGAGATGGTCGACTTCTTTTCACATTCTCCGTTAGATGAATAAAAGCAGCCGATCACATTGATCAGCTGCTTTCTTTCTATAGTTGACAATCGTTTCTCGTTATTGAGTTGCTCTACGATATCCTTTTAGTAATCCCACTGCGTTAGATCCTGGATAAACCTACTCGCAAACACCAGTTCATCAGCAGTATACTTATCCAAAAACTTCATAAATCGCTCTTCAATTTCTTTATGGATCCGATCATGGATAACATGAATTTTGTGACCCTTTGAAGTTAAACTATAATAGACTTCTTTTTTATTGTCATTAATCTGCTGTCTTTTGATTAACGCCAGTTTTAAAAGTTTTTTACTAATTCTTGTGATGGACCCTTTCGTTAATCCGGTTTTTTCTGAAATGGAGGTGACATTTATCGGTGAGAAATCTCCGATACATGCGATGAGGTGAATCTCCGATAAGGTCAAATTCCCCTTTTCACCAAATTCCTTTTCGAATTTATGTATTTCCTCACTCATTCGGACGGACAACTTGCTTTCCCTTATGTCCTGTTGACTCATAAGATGAATAAAGCTTTTAAAAATCCATTCTTTAGAAAGATCCATTTGCTGCATATTCTTTGGTCTCCTCTATTCGCATATCTTACCTTATTATACATGATTGTTTCGCAAAAAACATTGGATACGCTTATATCGGAGAACACGTGGACCATAATTTCTTGGATATGGTCGTTAGCACTCCCATGCACTGACCCTCCCAATACCCAAAGAAAAAAATTATCACTCCTCCCCATTGGGATCGCTCCAATTTTCTTTCAGCAAAAGACAGGCGGGGAGAAAGCCCGGAAAGTGATGAATCCGAAGCTCCCGGGCATATTTTTGTTTCCCTCAAAACAATAATAGTAAAAAAAGTTACTTTTTGCTGATACTCTTAATTCCTTCCTCAATGCATTGTTCCAATTCACTTTCTTGATCGGAAATAGCCCATGCGATATATCCATCCGGTCGAATCATTGCTGTATGAACATTGTTCCAGTCAATAGCTGGTTCCACCAGCGTCGCGCTAACATATGTGAAATGCTGGATGGGCAGACGGCGAATGATGCTTTCCACGATCGGATCATTACCCAGGCTCAACAATACATATTTACCATCCCTGAAAAGTTCGTAGCTGCTCAAGAGATCGCCGTTTCCCTTACGCAATTTGATCTCTGCAAGCCTGCGACCATTTAACGGGTGAGCAGAAACCGTGTTCAGCACATCATAGCGAACATCCACGGCTGCAATTTGACTCGCTAAGTGGTAGTTTGCTTCCGGGTATTCCAACAAATCTGCTATCATTCTCCGCAAATGGATCGTTGTAGATGAAAAATCGGTACCAAATAGCAGGGTTTGTACACGTGTATTCCGAAGCAATGCTGAATTGACGGGAAAACGCTCTTCATGATAACTATCGAGCAACCCATCGGGTGCCCACCCTTTCACTTGCGCAGCCAGTTTCCACCCAAGGTTCATGGCCTCTTGCAGTCCAACGTTCATGCCTTGGCCTCCCGCAGGGAAATGGATATGAGCAGCATCCCCTGCAAGGAAAAGTCTTCCCTCTCTGTAACGGTCAGCTTGTCGGGTAGCATTGCCGAAGCGAGTCATCCAGTACGGATTCGAGATCCCGTAGTCGTCCCCTAATATGCGGAGCATTCCCGAGCGTAGTTCCTCCAGTGTAACAGGTGTGTCTTTTGGTATAGATTTTCTATCCGGATCGATAAAGACTACACGATGCAACTCTTTAGTCACAGGAACGATCATGATCATCCCGTTCTCGTTAAAGCTGGAAACGACACTCGTTGCAGGCGGGCGTTTAAATACAACATCGCCTTGGACCGCAGTAAGTGTTGCATCTGTTCCGTTAAAGGGAATGTTCGCCTGTTTGCGCACCATACTTCCGGCCCCGTCTGCACCAACCACGTACGCTGCTGTTAATGTCATTTCACCTTCAGTTCCAGTGACCGTCACTTCTACATATTCTAAATTTAGAGAGATGGACGTTACTTCCGTTCCTCTTCTTATCTCTGCACCTAACTCTCTGGCTCTCCGCTCCAGTACCTTTTCAGTTTCCGATTGGGCGATAAATAATGAATAATTGGATGAAGAGTCAATGACCGTAAAGTCCAATCGAGTTTCCAAGCCTGCAAAATGCCCGGTCGGCAGCGGTTTACCAATCTTCAACAATTCCGTTTTTATACCGCGCAAGTCCAGAATTTCTAATGTACGAGGATGGATGCTGAGTGCTCTAGAGTAAGGGGTGGTATTTTCTAATTTCTCCAAAATACAAACCTTGACCTCCGCCAAAGCGAGCTCCCCTGCCAACATCATGCCGACGGGTCCTCCGCCGATAATAATCACATCATAATTCATTTTCATGTATCTCCTCTCTTAGTTGGAAATCGATGCCATTGCATCCACTTCAATCAACCATTCCTCATAGGCCAGCGCCTGAACACCTATAAAGGTACTCGCAGTTTTGGGCCATCCCTCGCCGAATACTTCAAATCCGGCTTGGAAGATTGAATCAATCCATTCGGGCTTATGGTTTACGACATAAATCCTCATTTGAACAATACTCTTCGCTTCAGTATCAATTGCCTCCAAAGCTAGTTTCAGATTGGCAAAGACTTGCCTGGCCTGGAGCAGATAGTCACCCTTTCCAATCAACTCGCCTTTTTCGTTTAACGCAACTTGTCCGGAAATAAAAGCTAACGGTGAAGCGGGTATAATGACGATTTGTGAAATGAGATCTGTCACCGTTTGCGTAAGGGTACTCGGATTTATTCTTTTCATACGCCCTCCCAATATATTGTTTTGTGTAAAACAAAAATATAATATCACCAATAATGAATTAAAACAATAATAATTATATAATTTGTTTCTATAAAAACAATAAATCCGCATTATGAATTCGTTCTTTGTCTTTAACTTGCACTGTTCCTCACTTTTCTTGCCTTCTGTTCATTAGGGAAGTTATGTTTCAATAGAAAAATGCTCCCGCATCCGTGACCAGAATGGACGGGAGCACTTCAATTAGTCACTGAAGTAATGAGACTGTTTGAGGTTGGAGATCGGCGATCAGTGTAGGTTGCACGGGCCTCCATCCAAGAAGTTCCTGAGTTGCAACGCTTGATCTGGGGATATCGAGTACAGCAAGTGTGCTGAGAAAACCGAAGTGGGCATCTGCCTCTTTTCGTGATACTGATTACAGGCATGTACGAAAATCCAGATTCGTACCCATCCAACTTATAGATTTCTATAGATATGAATATCTATTCCAGTTTTCGAAGGTATGCCTTCGCCCATTAGTTCATCATTGTTCAAGTAGGACAGCGCTTGGCTGTTCGTGATGATTTTAGGAGAAGTTCGGAACAATACATTCTCCAGTTTCTCATCGAACATCCCATTATTCTCAATATACATTTTACACGCTTCACCTGTATAATCCTTACCTTGAAGCATGTATCTTGCAGATAAGCTATGCCGACTGCCATTTGGGCCAATAATTTGAGTATCTACACCTCCAGGAAGAATATCACCTTCGAAATATTTCCCTGTGACATGGCCACCAAAAGAAATCATAACTACGGAGTCGCCATCATTAGTATTGGAGAGATCCGTAGTATCCCCTATCGCAACATGTACCGTGAATACTTTTTCCCATGCCATGAAATTCACCTACTCTTTATATGATTCGCTGACTCCCAAATTCTTACGTCATACACCATTAAATCATGAGTAACCCCCATCCCAGGAACCGACTAGCGGTTCAAAAGCAGGACGGGGGCTTGGCTAATTATTGTCTACATTTGAAGAACGGAGCACTTATTGGACTGCAGTGACATTGATGTTATCCACATTCGGTCCTTCTGTGCCGGTTGTTACCACTTTAATCGTATTGGTTCCCGCGTTCATGGGGACCTGAATGGTTTTTTCACTCCAAGTCGACCAGCTTCCGGTCGCCGCAAAGGGTTCGTTGCTGATGACTTTGGTTCCGTTGACGAATATGTCGAGATTACGCGTTCCGCTTTCCAGGGCGTAACGAAATTTCACGTTTTTGGTACCTGTTATCGTGTTATTGATGGCATTCCACTGAATGGCCGAACCTGTATACGCATTAAAGTTCACGTATCCGGTCCCAGTGTATCCCGGGTAGAGAGTCTCGATAGCGGCATCGGTAAGTGTAGTACCCGTTTCCGCCTCGTACGTGGTTCCGCTGCCTGGAGTGACACTACTACCGGTAATGTTGGCTACAAACGTTGTTACGCTTTGGGCTGGCAGTTGTGCTGTAAAGGCTCCACCTGACACCATAATCGGTGCTCCGCTTGCCAGGTTTCGGCTGCTATCCGTTACCCAAGAAGATACCGTGGAAGCGTTACCATTCTGGAGGACAAATTTTTGGTTTACAGCTGAGGTGCCGCGATTAATCGCCACAATGACCACCTTGTTATCGCCTTTATAGGCCGAAACGAAAGTATTGGTATCCGGATTTTTGGTTGCATCGACTCGGTAATAGCCTGGTCGCACGAATTTGGAGAAGTGCGCCATATTATATCCACGTTTGCTAATGCTTCCATCCTCGTTCATCGGGCCGTATTGTCTCCGAATGTACCACCATACATAAGCCTGGAAATCTCCTTCAACCATGGCATTATGCATATGGTAAGATACGTCCAATGCCTCAGGCCAGCGATCCGACGAGTTGTTGTCACTGTTCGGGTAATACACTTCGGTCATCCACAGTTCTTTGCCGGCTCCCTTTTGCTTAAAGAGAGGGTATGCAAAATCTTTGAACTGGGTTCCATACGTATGCGCTCCCAGAATATCCATATTAGCGAGTGCCAGAGGATCATTCAGAATCGGGTCAGACATGTTTTTCAAGTACTGGAACGATTCAGGTGCCATGACTTTGGTATTCTGAATGGATCCAGCATTCTCCTTCATGAAACGAAGAATCTCCTGAGGTGTCCACCATGTCCATTCATGGGCATAATCCGGCTCATTTTGTACCGAAATGGCATACAGATCCACACCGTTATCTTTCATATAAGTGACAAAGTCGTTCAGATGCTGCGCGTACGCGGCATATTTGTCGTATCTCAATCGTTTGGCGTTCGTATCCCCGTTGTGATTGAAGGTTTCAACCATGTCACTTGGAGGATTCCACGGTGAAGCAAATACGAGGGCACCTTGCTCAATGGCTCTTTTCGCGGTAGCAACCTCTCTGTACCAGTTGTTTCTATTTTCGTCGACATAGATTCTTAGAATGGAAAAACCAAGCTGATTCGTTCCGTTGCCAAAGGCGGTTTCACGCTGAGCTGCCGTCAAATCGCCGATCCAGGCTGGATGGTTAATTCCTCCAAAGCCCTTGATAAGCTGCTTTTCGGAAGACAAATTAATGTTGGCATCACTTGCTGCTGATACATGTGTCGGCGTTAACATTAAAGGCAGGGCTGTTAAACAGGCCAACAGAACATGAACTGATTTTTTTAAATTCATCTTAAATTTCAATATCTTCACCTTCCTCATATTATTTTAAAATGAAAGCGTATCCAAATTTACCAACTTGTCCAGCATCGAATAAAAATTCACGTACCACTCCCTTTCAAATCAAAAGCAAAAACTAGATTTTATTTGTAAATCTTACTATATTATTCATTCAGCTAAAACCTGACAAAATATAGGTAATTTCTTGATTGCGAAGTAGCTATTCAGCAGTCAGATAAGCAGCTTGGCAGATGTCAAAGCTATAAAAAAATGACCCCTGAACAATACAGGAGTCATCTGTTAAGTACTTAGCAACTTCAAGGTTAGTTCTCCAACTGTTTACTACAAAGGTCTTAATTCAGCATTGAATCGGTCCATTTATGTCGTTTCGTTGTTTGTATTCTTATACAAAAAGTAATCAAAATCAGCATGCTTGCGGGTACCGCCAAGATCCTGCACACAGACACCAATATAAGTTCCTGTAAACCGGATGTATTCCGGAGATTCATCGGACAGATGTGTGACATCCAACCATCCACCAGCAGGATACCAAGATGGGTCATCATCACATGCATAGTAAAAGCAGGCACGGTCATACTCATACACAACCTTCAACCGAATCCGACTCACTGATTTCAAGGGAATATCCTCCAACAGTTCATCGTATATTCCGTATCTTGACTGAAGAATTCCCAAGCATATTCCCTTCTCTTCATGATAGGTAACCCGTAAATAGAGATAGTCTTTGGTATCGTAGTACAGTATTAGTCCTGCCATTTGCTGTGGATGGTCCGGGGCAAATTCCAGGCACGTTTCAGCTTCACACCTGAAATCCTGAAGCCTCCGGGCGACCATGCTTTGTCTGTGTGTCGAGCTCATGGACTCCATCCCGCGCAAGCGCAAGTAACCTGGACGTTCCGTCAGGCTGAGCCAAGATGGATCGGGTGGGATACGAAGGGTATTCCAATCGTTCCGGAGCTCTGATCGATCGAAATGGTCCATTTCCGGTGCTGGTTCAAATGGAACCGACGAGATTTTCGGTGCAGGCACCGAAACCTCCGGATGCCGACCACCGTTTGAAAGCTTCAGCCAGCCTTCATCGCTCCACGTACACGGTTGAAGAGCAGTCTCACGTCCTAGGATGCAAAATTTCTCATGAACTGGCCTTCCGACCAGATGAGCCATATACCATTCACCCGTGTGAGTTTCGACAAGACTGCCATGACCGGCCTTTTGCAGAGCTAGATCCGGCCTGCCGTATGAAGTGAGAATCGGATTAGCAGGGTCCACCTCATAAGGGCCTTGCAGGGAACGAGAGCGAGCAACCGTAACGGCATGCTCATAACCCGTACCGCCTTCAGCCGTAATCAAGTAATAATAATCTTTGTGTTTATATAGATGAGGCGCTTCTGTCAGTCCCAGTTCTGTTCCCTTAAAAATGTTAATGGCAGGTCCGATCAGCTTTTGGTCCTGAACAGAGTATTCCTGCAACACGATGCCTGCAAACCGATTTTTGCCCTTCCGATGATCCCAGATCATGTTAACCAGCCACTTGCGACCATCTTCATCGTGAAACAAGGAAGGATCGAAGCCGCTGCTGTTCAGAAAAACCGGTTCGGACCATGGCCCTTCAATAGCTGTTGCGGTCACAAGGTAATTGTGAGTATCTTTGAAAGCCCCTACACGACTTTTGACATCTGTGTAGATCAGGTAAAATACGCCGTTGTCAAAGCTAAGGCATGGCGCCCATACCCCTCCGGAATTAATGTTTCCTTCCATGTTCAGCTGAGTGCTACGGGTCAGCGGAGAAGTTATCGGCCGCCAATGAACTAGGTCCCGGGAATGGTGAATTCGTACACCCGGGAACCATTCGAAGGTGGAAGTGGCGATATAATAATCTTCCCCCGCCCTGCATATGGACGGATCGGGATGGAAACCGGTAAGAATGGGGTTGGTAATCATATTCATTATAGAAGCAACCTCCGGTATTAAAATAATGGCAGATACAACAAATGATAAAAATGCATCACCATGCCAGTGCTTTTTTGCCGGCTTCCAGGACAGTTATGATCCGGTCCACATCATATATATTCCCTCTCCATGTTCCGCCGCTGACAGCTTGCAGCGCAGCCCACAGCCTGGTATCATCCGGCAAATTTTCATCAGGACGCATATCTGGGTGGAAGGTCCTTTGAGCCAGAATGATAGCTCCTTCTTCCGGCGAAAACTCCGTATCTCCTTCTCCAATGAAGTTCACGCTGCCCTCCAGCTTGCCCCGATCCACAACGATGTCAATCAAGTCGCCGTTCCGGAGTTTGCCAATGGGCCCTCCTGCCAGCGCTTCGGGCCCAACATGGCCAATACATGCTCCGGTTGAAACTCCCGAGAAGCGGGCATCGGTGATGAGCGAAACATACTTCCCAAAAGACAAATGCTTGAGCGCAGAAGTAAGCTGATACGTTTCCTCCATCCCGGTTCCTGAAGGTCCACGACCGAGCAGTACAACAACGTCGCCAGCCAGAACCCCGCCAGTCTTAATGGCACGGATTGCCTCGCGTTCGGTTGTAAACACCTTGGCCCGGCCACGATGCCGATACACGCCATGCTCATCCAGCACATCAGGATCAATGGATGTGGATTTGATGACAGAGCCTTCTGGCGCGATATTCCCGGTTGGAAAGGTCACGGTCGAAGAAATCCCAAGACGCTGTGAGTGCTCTAAGCTCATGATCACACTGTCCGGATCAATCCCGTCCTTCTCTTCCAATTGCTTGCGTATGAGATGACGACGTTCCGACGATTCCCACCAATCCAGCACTTCACCCAGTGACGCACCTGTTACTGTGAGTACAGATTCATCCAGCAGGCCAAACTGTCTAAGGTGAAGCATGACCTCAGGAACACCTCCGGCCTGAAAAACCCGTATGGTTGGATGGAAGATCGGTCCGTTCGGCAGAGCACTAACCAGTCTTGGAACGTTCTTGTTCACCTGTATCCAGTCCTGTACCGTTGGCACAGTTAAACCCGCTGCATGGGCAGTAGCCGGGATGTGAAGAAGCAGGTTGGTAGATCCGCCGAATGCGGCATGAACGGCCATGGCATTGCGAATTGAAGCATCTGTAACAATGTCTGCCATCTTGATCCCTTGGGACTCCATGTTGATCAGTGCACGCGAAGATTGGCGCGCCATCTCGAACCAGATGGGCTGCCCTGAAGGTGCCAGAGCGGCATGCGGCACCGTCATGCCCATTGCCTCTGCTACCACCTGGGCGGTTGCCGCGGTCCCTAGAAACTGACAGCCGCCGCCCGGTGTAGCGCAGGCCCGGCACCCTAGCTCCGATGCCATCTCAAGAGAGAGCTCTCCATTCGCGTACCTTGCGCCAATGGTTTGAATTTTACCTGCATCCTCCCCATCCGTAGGCGGAAGCGTAACGCCGCCGGGAACAATAACTCCTGGCAGCTGCGGCATACCTGCAAGTGCAAGCATCATGGCGGGCAATCCCTTATCACAAGTTGCAACGCCAAGCACGCCTTTTCGCGTGGGGAGGGATCGAATCAATCTGCGGAATACCATCGCGGCATCGTTCCGGTACGGCAGTGAGTCGAACATGCCGGTTGTTCCTTGAGACCTGCCGTCGCAAGGGTCGCTGACATAGCCAGCAAACGGGATTCCTCCGTGGCTCGATATTTCTTCTGCGGCAGCTTTCATCAGCAAGCCGACTTCCCAGTGTCCCGTATGGTAGCCAAGAGCTGCGGGACTGCCATCTTCATTGCGGATACCGCCCTGCGTACTTAAGATTAGGAACTGTTTTCCGTTCAATTCTCCAGGCTTCCAACCCATTCCGACATTCTGAGACATGCCGAACAAGTCGCCGCTTGGAGCATTCCGCAGCAAATCATCGGTTAAAGGCAGACGTCCTGTTGCCCCTG
Source organism: Paenibacillus pabuli (assembly GCF_039831995.1). Classification (NCBI taxonomy): domain Bacteria; kingdom Bacillati; phylum Bacillota; class Bacilli; order Caryophanales; family Paenibacillaceae; genus Paenibacillus; species Paenibacillus pabuli. Next base: position 499,841 of record NZ_JBDOIO010000003.1, on the reverse strand, counting down.
GAGCATGCGCTATAATATCATAGCTGCTTAACTCCTTCTCCCCCATAATCGACATAATCTGTTCGTACATGGTAGCCTCCCACAGTTTATGACTTCACAAAGACTGTTTTGATTGCCGTAAAAAACTCGATGGCCGCTTGCCCCTGTTCTCTGGAATGCGAGCTTGACATCTTCATTCCACCGAACGGTGCCTGCAGTTCTACGCCGGCAGTTTCCGCATTAATTCTTACGAGTCCGGCATCCATATCCCGGATGAAGGACAGCATGGCCCCGACATTTTGTGTATAGATTGAAGCACTCAAACCATAATCGCTGTCATTTGCCGAAGCAATGGCCTCTTCCAAGGAATCCACAGGAATCAAGGCCAGGACCGGACCGAATATTTCTTCCCGGGCAATGGACATATGCGATTCGACACCTTCAAATACCGTCGGCTGTACATAAAATCCTTCTGCGAGCTCAGGATTGTCCGGTCTTTTTCCTCCAGCGAGCAGTACGGCACCTTCATCCTGTCCTTTTTGAATGTAACCAAGCACGGTACTCAGCTGGCTTTCACTCGCACATGGACCCATCCAGCTTCCGGAAGACATCCCGTCACCCAGACGGATTTCCTTGATTTGCGACAGGAGTTTTTCTTTAAAGGCATCATATACTTTTCGTTCAATAATGACCTTGCTGGTGGCCGTGCATTTTTGGCCAGTTGATTTCAAGCCGCCGCTGATCGTGGCCTCAACAGCCAAATCCAAATCAGCGTCTGCCGCGATGATAATCGGGTTTTTGCCACCCATTTCAAGCTGATATTTGGCTCCACGAGCAAGTGCTGCGGCGCCGACCCGCTTTCCAACTTCATTGGAACCAGTAAAAGTTATTCCGTTTACATCGGCGTGCTCAGCAAGTGCGGAGCCGATTACCGAGCCTTTTCCGCTCACGAGATTGAGAACACCAGCCGGGATGCCGGCCTCATCAAAACATTCCAAAACCTTGGCTGCTGTAACCGCCGTTTCCTGAGCTGGCTTCAATACAACGGTGTTGCCATAGATCAAAGCCGGTGCTGTTTTCCAGATGGGGATAGCCACCGGGAAGTTCCAAGGTGCAATGACACCTACTACGCCAAGCGGCACACGGGTCGTGAACATTAGTGCCTCCCTATCTGTTGAGGGAATCACATCACCCGTTTTTCGCATGCCTTCCCCCGCATAATATCTCAAAATGGCGACGCCGCGCATCGTTTCTCCTTTAGCTTCCGGGAATGTCTTCCCCATTTCTCTGGTCATGGCTTCCGCCACCTCGTCGGCCCGGCGCTCCAGCACATTAGCAGCTTGAAAAAGATAATTCCCCCGTTCCGCACCCGTTAAGTTCCGCCAGGCCTTCGCTGCTTCTTTTGCCGCTGCGACTGCATGGTTCAGGTCCTCTACACCCGAGGCTGGCACATAACCCACGATTTCTTTTCGATTCGCCGGATTAATGCTTGGTTCCGTCGATCCGGACGTTGGTTTTACCCATTCCCCGTTAATAAAATTGTTATAGGTCTGCTCTAACTGAAATGCGCTCATCGCATTCATCCTCCTTCTAAACTAGTTTGAAATGACAGGATTGATCAGTGTCCCGATATCACTTATGGATATTTCAATGCGGTCTCCTGGTTCAAGGGTGAAATCATTCGGAGGCACGATGCTAGTGCCTGTCAAAAGTACCGTACCGTCATACACATCGTTATCCCTTGCCAAAAAGGAAACCAGTTCATCCAGCTTGCGGTTTAATTCACTCGTACTCGCTTCACTTTTAACAACCATTGATTCATCCCGATAGATCTGGCAGACAATGCTGAATTCATAGGGATTCTTCACCGTTTCCGCTAGTCGAATAGCTGGACCTATGGAACAGGAATTGCGCCATATTTTGGCTTGTGGCAGATACAACGGGTTTTCCCCCTCGATATCGCGGCAGCTCATGTCATTTCCGGCGATGTATCCCACAATGCTGCCATCCGCGGCAAGCACCAATCCCAGCTCAGGCTCCGGGATCTGCCAAGTAGAATCGCTGCGCAGCGTGACAGCCTCATTCGGCCCGACAGTCCGGGCTGCTGTGGATTTAAAGAAGATCTCCGGTCTCTCTGCGTCATAGACCTTATCGTAGAAAGTTTCCGCATCCAACTTTCCATCTGTAGCTTCATAATTCCGCGCTTCCCGGCTCCGCTGATATGTCACACCTGCTGCCCACACTTCCGGTGCATCGACTGGTGTGATCAGGTGCAGAGAAGTCCAATCATCGGTCAGCTTGTTTACCGGTTTAAGAGCGCTTTCAATCCATTGAACCGGAGTAACACCCTTCTCCCTCGCCTGATAGATTAAAGTCATAAAATCTGCTTGCGGCAAACGATACGCTTGTTCATCATCCGTAACGGCTGCCAACCATTTCTGATGTCCATCCAAAAATCGAATAATTCTCATTCCAGCTTGCCCCCTATCTCCCTACCGGGTTGATAACATTACCATAGCACCAGCGATGTTTCATGACGATGTACTTATCACTCCGACGACTTACCCTTTTCACGCATTATTTTTCTGTTAAAATAAATCTATTCGTATTTGGAATACAGAGCGTTACGAGGAGGTAGCTGTGACCAAACTTTCAGAAGCCGTATATTTAGGCCGTCTGCCCGATGTTCGCATGTCTTTTCAATTGTTGGGACTGCATGCAAGACAAGTAGATTCCAACTGGACGTATCCGTCTCATGAGCATTCCATGTATGAAATTCACTGGATGTTGGACGGCGAGATGAACATGGTGGTCAACGGTCAGTCGTACAGTCAATCCGTTGGAGACCTTCTGTTTATCCGTCCGGGTATGACTCACTCCTGCACAGGTGCCGGACCGAAGGGTTTCACATACTTTTCTGTTCATTTCAGCGTACACGATACCTCCTTCTGCAGAGAACTCAACCGCTGCAAGGACATTTATTATCCGGCAGATTCGAGCCTGGCTTCAGGACTGTCCTCTTCACTATGTACCTTGTATGATCTGGCCACAGAACACTTATCCATGCCGTTGTCTTCCTCCAAACAGATGAAAGTCCATGCCGCCGTATTCGAACTGCTCGGCTCCCTGGTTGGCCAGTTATCTCAGAACGCATCCGTTACCTTATCGAGAAAAGAAACCATCGCCCACCAAATTGCCGAGCACATTGAGGACTCCGTAAGATATATCCACCTTCATGGTGACGTTCGGGAAAGCGAACGAACCTGGATCCAAGACATCGCGAAGTCACTGAACATTAGCCCTTCACAGATCAACCGGATCTTTCGGGAGGTATATGGTACAGCCCCGCGCAAGTTTTTATCAGAAACCCTTCTGAACGAAGCCCAGCGGCTGTTAAAACAAACAGACCTGAACATTGACCATATTGCGATGATGCTTGGATACAAGACCAATGCGCATTTCAGCCGTCAGTTCAAGCGATGGACGGGCATCACGCCAAGCGAATTTCGCATCCATTCCCAGCGGACTGCTGGAGCGGAGCATCTCGGTGATTGAAGTACTTTTCCACATGAAATAAGCAGCTGCCGGGTTACCAGCAGCTGCTTTGCTTCGTCTTAAGGGTGTTTCAATCTGTGTATCCGTTATGCTAATGTAAAAGAAGCCAGGCTCGCGCCTCCTGCTCCCCTGTAAGTCAAATACAAAGCCTGCCTGCCGTCTGGAACGGTAATGTCAGTCGTATATTTTTTCCATTCATTTGTAAAATGTACCGGGATCGTTCCCAGTACAGGACCGTCCCATGCGGTTTTAATCTCAAATTCTCCATTGCAATATCCACGAACCTTCACACTGACCTGGCGAATCCCATCACATTTGAAATATTTAAAACCTGCTGTGGCTGAATCCACCATATTGGCAATATATCCGACCTCTTCATCACCGTCTCGCCCATCCTGGGTAATCTTCGGAAAGCGGCTGTCCAGCCAAGCACCTCCTCCAAAACCACCGGTATACATTTGATCATCTTTTGCAAAAAGATTACATGCAAGGTATGCGGGATATTCCCCTTTTCCTTCAAGAGGGCCACCATTCACGCCGCAGGAAGTCATTTCTACCTGAGATATCATTCCATGCTCGTCAAAAGAGATGCGTTCAATGCAGCCCTGACGGTTAAATGCGTCCCCATTGGTATGGCGATGATAGAAAATGTACCAGTCTCCCTTGATCTCAACAATGCTGCCGTGATTGTTCCCGCCATAATACATCGGCTTGTCAGCTGGTTTATAGGAGTCAATATGTAGATCGCAGTTGCTTATGATTACACCCTGATATTCAAACCCTTTGTTAGGAAATTTACTGGTAGCATAGCATAATTCATGCATGACAATTGAGGAGTAAACCAAGTAGTAGGTATCCCCTCTTTTCCGGATGGAAGGGGCCTCGAAAAATTCATGTCCTTCGAATCCGCTGCCTTCGCTGTATGGCTGACTCGGCGCTATGAATACGGGCTCATCCACAATCGTCAGCATGTCCGGACCAAGCACCGTCGCCATCGCACCGTGTCTCGATCGGTCTCCAGGCGCACAGAATCCGGTATAAAGATACGTACACTCTCCTTCGGTCAGCACACCTGGATCAAATTGGGGCTCGTCCCCTTCCCTTTCCCCCAGGCGAGTGCCATCCGCATATTTCACGTATCCATAGAATTCATATTTGCCTGCAGGTGTATCGCATACAGCAACAGAAACAACCGGCACTTTATCCAGCACATAATAAAGATAATATCGTCCGTCAGGACCGAGCGTAACGTCTGGGGCGTAAAGGCACATACTGCCGCCCGGATTAAGCGGGTCATCTGCCTTTTGGTAGAATACACCTTCATTGCGCCAATTCCCGAGGTCATCCACAGGCGCCGACCAACATACGTAGTCGTTTAGACAAAAGACATGTCCGTTAAACCGGTCATGCGAACCGTACACATAAACTCTATCCTCAAATACATAAGGCTCACCGTCAGGGACGTACTCCCAGGATGGAAGATATGGATTTAACCCCTGTTTTTTCATAAAAACTACACTCCTCGTCAAAGTAATTAAGCAATATGAATCGAAAATGAATTCGGTATAATAGAAAAATAGTCCGTCTGACAAACTTACATGATATAGGTGAAAATCAATGACAAATATATTTTACGTTGAATATGACGCAGCACATCATAGCAATTTTGTTTTTGATATTCCCCAAGGACATCCCTGCTGGCTTTTGGTCATTACACAGACTCCCGCTCAGTTCTGGGTAGATGGAAAACTCAAGGAATACCCTCCTCATTGTGCTGTTCTTTTTGAGCCTCATCAAAAAATTTACTACCGGGCTTCCACAGGGAAATATATTAATGACTGGATCCGCTTTGCAAGCGATGAACCTTACGTAACCGAAACTTCGCTTCCCTATGGCAAGCCTTTTCCTTTGGATGATCCTGAATATTGCCACAAGCTGTTCCAGTTGCTCGTCGTAGAGAATTCATTCAATAAGGACTACAGAGAATCATCCATTGATTGTCTGCTCCGAACCCTGTTCAACAAGCTGCTGGAGTCTTACTTTCAAGAGGAAATTAGTCCTCAGCACTACAACCTTTTAAAGCTGCGTGCTGCCATCCATAACAATCCAAGCCACCCCTGGACCATATCGGAAATGGCTAAAATTATTAGCATCAGTCAGGGATACCTGCAGTTGATTTACAAAAAATTGTTTGGCCTCTCGTGTATGGATGATGTTATTCACAGCCGGATTCGCCTAGCCAAAGAATATCTCAGGCATGATCAGTATACGGTTGCGGAGATTGCAGACCGGTGCGGTTACCGCAATGTGGAGCATTTTTGCAGGCAGTTCAAACAAATGACCGGTTCATCACCCAAGAAATTTCACAAACGCGCGAGTAACTTAACTCCCGGCCCAGCAGATTCCAAAAAGGTTATCCTTTGATTCCGGTCATGGTAATCCCCTGAATAAAATATCTCTGTCCGATGAAGAAGAGGATCAGCACAGGAATAACGGTAATTAATGAAACGGCCATCAGCATCTGTATTTGCGAGGAGCCAAAAGAATTCTGGAAGAACTGCAAACCGATAGCGAGTGTGAAATTCTGATCGCTGTTCAGATAAATCAGCGGAGACATGTAATCATTCCAATGAAAGGTTATCGACATTAGACCGACCGTAATCAAAGCCGGTTTGATTGCAGGCAGCAGGATTTTGTAATAAATCTGGAATGCATTGGCACCGTCGATATATGCGGCTTCATCCAAATCTTTCGGAATCGTTTTGAAGAATTGCCGCAGCAGGAAAATGTTAAACGCACCTCCCCCAAAAAAGGACGGAACGATAAGAGGCATCAAGGTATCGAGCCAACCAAGCTTGGTGAACAAGAGGTAAGTAGGAACGAGAGTGACCTGACTGGGGAGCATCATGGTAGCAAGCACGAGCGTAAATAACAATCCGCTGTATCGAGATTTAAACCGCGCAAAGCCATAGGCTACGAATGAGGCAGAAAGAACCGTTCCAATCGTCGCAAGTCCTGTTACGATTAAGGTATTCCATGTATAACGGGTGAAATCCGCGTATTGCCAGCCCTGAATGAAGTTATCCCAAGTAAACGTTTCCGGGATGATTTTGGGAGGCAGCGTATAGGCTTCCGAAGGGATTTTAAAGGCGGTTGAAAGCATCCATATAAACGGAAAAATAAACACGACTGCAATGATCGTCAATATCACATAACTCAAGCTGACTTTAATCCGGCCGCTGTTTTTTTTACTTTTGTAATAAGCCTCCATGGTTGCACCTCCCAAATTTTAGTTATCGTAATAAACCCAGTGTCGGGAAGTCCGGTTTACGATTAGCGTGATGATCATAATAACGACGAACAATAACCAGGCCAGAGTTGACGCATAACCCATCTCGTTGTATTTAAATCCGCTGTTATAAATATGCATCATGTACGTGTAGGTGGAATAGCTGGGGCCACCCTCGGTCAGAATGTAAGGCTGCATAAAGATTTGGAATCCACCAATGATCCCCATAACGAGATTAAAATAAAGCGTTGGCGTGATCAGGGGCAGGGTAATCTGCGTAATTTTAACGAAACTGCTCGCTCCATCAATCTCAGCACTCTCATATAAGGCTTCCGGAATATCCTGCAGTCCCGCCAGCGTAATGATGATGGAATTTCCGATCGTCCAGACTCCCATAATAATAATCGCCGGCATCGCCCATTTCGTATCGCTCAACCAGTTAGGTCCTGTGATACCGAATAGAGAAAGGAAATAATTGATAAAGCCAAACTGGGCATTGAAAATCCAGCCCCAAAGCAAGGTAACCGCAACCCCCGATGTGATATACGGGATATAGAAGCTGGTTCTGAAAAAACCAACGCCCTTTATTTTTTGATTGAGCAGAAGAGCAATCAGAAACGACATGAGTAAACTGGCCGGAACAGAAACCAACACAAAATATAATGTGTTTAACAAAGAACGGTAAAAAAGTGGATCCTGTGTAAAGGCCCTGATGATATTATCTAAGCCGACAAATTGGCCTGAGCCGGTCATATCCATATCGGTGAAAACCAAAAAGATAGAATAACCCATTGGATATAAGGTGAATATTAGAAAACCTAAAAGCCATGGCGAGATAAAAAGGAAGAATTGTTTCTCCTCCCTGTTTTCAATGCGGTTGTTTCGCGCCTTCATTCTTTCGCCTCCAAAGCTGCCTCCTATTGAGACCGGATTAGGATAGAAGGGGGAAGATCGATCCCCCCTCGTTGTAACCAGGTGTTCATTATTCGTTTATTTACTTTGATGAATGGAGTCGAGAGCGGACTGAATTTGGGATGTATAGGCTTTGGCCGCTTCCTCTGCGGTTTTCCCTTGAACGGTGACCTGCTGCCAGGTTTGCTCATAGAGGTCCCCCGCCTTTGCAATGGAGCCACCCCACGGGAAAGTTATGGCATCCTGCAACCCTGTTACGAAATCCACCATGGAGATATCTGTGCCTTCAATTTTCAAATTGGCAAAAGTACTCTCCGCTGATTCTTTTGCCGCAGGAAGATTTACCTTACTGTACAGATCTCCGACCTCTTTATTCAGGGAGACCGTTTTAATATAAGCCCACGCCGCTTCCTTATTTTTAGAATCCTTGTTCATGGCGAAGCCTGTCTGGAATTTAATGTTGACGGTTTTACCGGATGGATCTTTTGGAGGCATCACGATACCCCATTGAAAATTAGAACCGATATTTTTGGCGATTGTCGAAGCTTCAAACACACCTAGCGGATACATCGCAGCTCTACCTGCAGCGAACATTTGGTCCATAGGCATGCTCTTGGCGGCTGCATCATCTGGCATTGCTTTTGCATTCACCAGGTCTCCGAACAACTGGTACCCCTTCAGGGTATTGGGATCATCCAGAGTCTGTTTGCTCCAATCCTCGTTATATGGCATCCCGCCGTATATAAAAGGAGCGAAGCTCTGCAAGATCCAGTGGGACACAATGCCATAGACCCGATTTGCACCTTCACCCGAGGAGACCTGTTTGGCTGTTGCCGAAAAATCATCCCAAGTCCAGTCATTCGTTGGATACGGGAGCCCCGCCTTGTCAAAAATGTCTTTATTATAAGCAATCATAAAATCAGAAGCGGTTGTTGGCATCCCTTCGCGTTTTCCGTCCGCATCGACATATCCCCCATCAACCCCCTGTGTTAACAAGGCCTCGAGGTCCAGTTGATCCTTCTCAATATAAGGGTTTAAATCTTCGAACCATTTGGATCTCAACCCTTTCCAGTCTGGAGATATCATGATCACATCACCGGCATTTCCAGCAGCCAGAGCTGCATCGAGCTTGACATCAATGTTATCTGCCGGGAGCCAAACTTCATGTACCTTCACTTTTGGATACAATTTTTTGAAAATTTTGGTGGCTTCCTTTCGAGACTGGAGCTCCTCGCCACCGCCCCACCCAAATACGGTAAGGTCACCGGAAATTTCTCCATTACCCGATGAATTTTCCGCTGCCTGATCACTGTTTGCTGAGCAGGCGGTGATCACTGTCACGAATATTCCGATAAGCAGAATGATTGCAAATTTTCTCATATATATCCTCCTTTTTATACTTAGGCGAGCGACTGGTGTCGTAACCCGATGAATGAATTTAGATTCTCAATGGCAATCGAATAAAAAGGAAATACTAATCTATCCTCATGTAACGCCGAGGATCTACAACCTTCCCAACCTGAATTTGTCATTACATTGCAAGGTGAAATTACAGTTAGCACATATTAAAACACCACTCTTTCTGCCTTGTTAGCGCTTCCATCGTTATTTAAAAGTAAGGTTTCTTCGTGCTTGATACAATGACATATCCTTAAGAATTATTGATGAATAATCATATTCTGAATTTGAAATCCAGGGTTTCAATTCAATGAATGCCAAAAAAGACGACTCTGATCTCCGCTGTTCAAAACGGTTAGAGTCGCCTTTTCTCTTTCTATTCTTTCACCTTTCTTACTGGAATTATGATGTGCGATAATGGCTTCGATAGTCCAGAGTAAGAAGGCCATTGGCAGACGCATTGGCTTTTTCTGCATCAAGCAGGCGGCGGAACAGGAACACCAAATTTAGCAGCAACAGGTTTTCGGTTTCTTTAAGCGGAATACCTATGATTCGTTCCAACTTTTCCAGTCGGTAAGCCGCTGTATTGCGGTGAATATATAACCTGGAGGACATTTCATTAATGTGGCCATTACATGTCGCATACGTTTCCAACGTCTGTAGAAGCTCAGGGTCATAGCCTTCTACTGTAAGCAGGCTGCCAATATAGCGGTCGATGTATTGCTGCATTTGCTCTCGCGGAATATCTTGGACCAACTTGAGGAGATCCTCCTGAACGGTGGACAATCTGCCAGCTTTTGCGGTCATTGCTTTCCCTCCTTGAGATGGGACGTACTCTTTCAAAATCAGCATGACTAGCTACTTACTTATGTTCATAGCTCCAGGGCATACGATTCTGAATTCCCTGCCGGTGCCTTGGTTAAGAAATGGCGAACCTTCACTATACGTCAATCGGCCTCGCAGCAGTGTCATCTTCACTTTACAGCCAAAGCTACGACCAATGTATGGTGAATGGCGATGCTTCTGATAAAGGTCTGACGCTTTAAGGGTGTAGGGAGCATTGAGGTCAACCAAGGCCAGATCGGCATCGCAGTTCACTGCAATGCGTCCCTTAACAGGAGCCAGCCCGAATCGTTCGGCTGGGGCCCCTGACAACAGGCGCGCCAGCAGCGGAAGCGGAACCCCCCTTTTCAGGTAGCCTTCGTCCAGCATCAATTCCAATGTGCTCTGTACACCGGCGATGCCGCCCCAGGATTCAAACATATCATCGCCTGTCTTCATGCTGGCTGGGCAGGGTGAATGATCCGAAGATAAAAAGTCAAACCATCCTCGCTGTAATCCGTCCCATAGCTTCTCCTGTTCTTCCGCATCACGTAGTGGAGGTGCACATTTCGCCACGGCACCCATGACCGCAAGGTCTTTGTCGGTCAGGCATAGATAATGCGGACAAGTCTCCAGGGTCACATCGACTCCCTCATGCCGGGCTTTACGAATTCGCCCTGCAGCGGATTCGCTGCTGATGTGGACAAAATGAACCCGGCAACCGCTCTCGGCTGCATAACGCAGCGCAGTTTCTACTGCTTCCACCTCTGCCTCTATCGGACGCGAGGATGTATAGCTCTCCGGGCCGAATCGACCCAGGCTACGTGCTTCACGGGTGAGTCGAGCTACGGTGGGCTCATGTTCAGCATGAAGCGCCAACAACTTTCCCGTCTCTGCAATCACTCGCATCCCTTCTCTCAGGGTTTCGTCGTCTGACCGACGAAACCCGTCCTTGTCCTTATCTCCCGGAGAAGACATGAAGGCCTTGAAACCGATCACTCCGGCGTCCGCCAACAGCGGCAGCTCTTTAAGATAGCCGGGCATAAGTCCACCCCAAAATCCATAATCAGCATACGTTTTACCTGCCGCACGATCTCTTTTTTGCTGAAGGGCCCTAACTGTAACTGTAGGAGGAACAGCGTTGAGCGGCATATCAAGAAAGCAGGTTCCACCTCCGGCAGCAAGAGCAGCGGAACCCGTCTTGAAACCTTCCCAGGATTCCAGACCCGGCTCATTAAAATGTACATGAGTGTCGATAACGCCAGGCATCACAGTCAGTCCATGCGCATCAATGATTTGGGTACCCGCCGGATCAATGTTTTCTGAGATTTCAGTAATCAATCCATTCCTAATACCGATATCCTTTCGCTCCACGGCAGCTTCCGTAACGATCGTTCCCCCTGTAATGACTAGATCATACGATGTTGCGGATTTCATGCTCCATTCCTCCTTGTCCATGCTTAAGGTGATAGCAGCACACCAGCAACATCCTATGTGTTAATGCCGATCAACCTTGCGGGATTTGTTGCTACCATCCGGTAAATATCATCCGGAGAGAATTGATAATCGAGCATGCTAGCAATCATTGTCCTCATGCCTTGTACAGGCGTTGAGGCCGCACGGATCCCATAGTCCGTACCAAGAACGAACTGATCTATTCCCACTTCACGGATGGTTTTCATCCATTTCGTCGCATTCGAGAATCTGCCGAGTTCAGCTCCCATATCCATATATTCTCGTTCTACATAGTAATGGGTCCGGGGGACATCAGGATACAGCCAATCCACAAGACAGGCCTCTAGAAAAGCACCCCTGGCGGCAGCCGATTTTTGCTCTTCGATTGTCATTTGTCCGCGGACGGGATGAGCGATCAACACCTTCGCAATACCGTATTGTTCTGCAAGGTCCAGTAGACGGAGCGCTTCCGGCACAGATACATGACCCGTATTCAGGTATACCTCCGGATGTTCTGCCACCATGCTTAAGATCTCATCCAGCGCTTCTGGAACAGGCCCTTCCAGCGGTATTGACGTCGCCACAGACAGTTCTCTCTCCACAAACTGCGGATAGACATCCTTAAACGGAACAAGCTTGCCGTCGATCAGTGTGGACTCACGCTCAGCTGAATGGCGTGTACAATGTGAACCGAAGCTGATGAAACGGCAGCCCTCTTCCATATGCAGTGCGGTTTTTACAGAACGCGGATTCATACCGCCATGGCAGGAATTCATCAAATAACCCCCATACGTGTGAATGCCCGGTACATGGCGGTTCACTACCCAGGCCATCCCTGAAGCCCAGCCGAATACATCATAGTACACGATGCTCCTCATGCCTGCAGCTGCGGCTTCTTGCGCTACCTGAATCGGGTCCAGATGCCCGGGGTTAGAGTTCAATACCGGACCGGCATGCACATGACTATCAATGGCACCAATCAGAAGCTCATCTGGCAGCTCCATTGACCTCCGGTAAAAAGATTCATTCCATTTTGTACGGTCTGGAGTCCGCTTCTGCGGTTGTTCTTGATTGGAATCGAAAGTAAGCATAGTAATCCCTCCGTTAATTATGAATTTAGACAGATAGCGATTATCCTTTAACAGATCCGGCCATGACGCCGGCAATAATCCGTGAGCTGAATACAAAATAAATAATTGTGACAGGTAGCATCGACAATATCATTCCGGCCATAAGCTGTGGATAGTTGGTGCTGTGCTGTGATTTGAAATAGGACATCCCGAGCGGAACCGTGCGCAGCGACTCATCATTGAGCAGTACCAGTGCAAAAGAAAATTCATTCCAACAGGAGAAAAATTGTAGAATTGCGACCGTTGTCAGTACAGGTATGGCTATCGGCAGGATAATACGGTACATGGTACCACTGAAGCTAAGGCCGTCGATTGCTGCTGCTTCCTCAATTTCTCTTGGAATGCCCATCACGTAGCTGCTGACCAACATAATTGGTAAAGACAGATTAAAGGCAATATAGGGGATGATGAGCGTATACCATTGATCTGCCAGCCCCCAATTTTTAAATAACAGGTAGATGGGAACAAGTAGAGCGTGAATGGGTACCAGCATACCGAAAAGGTAATAAAAGATCATTGCTCTCTTCCCTTTGAAGTCCAGCCGGGCCGTAATATAGCCTGTTACATATGCAATTGCCGTAATGCCAATGACGGACAGGAAGGTGACCCGCGCACTGTTCCACGATAGCTGCAGCATATTCGTCAGCTTAATCGCTTCCCAATAATTACTAAACTGCGGTGCACTTGGCAGACTAAGAATATTGTTGGCGAATTCTGCTTGTGTTTTCAATGATGAATAACCGATCCAGAGCAGCGGTATGATACAGCTCGCGGTAAAGAGAAGTAACAAGGCGTTCACGGCCAGCTTGGCTGGATTGGGAAGGAACCGACGGGGACTGCGCTGCGATTGTAGTTCCAGTTGTAACTCCATTTTTACGCACCTCCCTTGGAGTGATTGCGGCGCTGGAGTAAAAGTGTGGAGAGCAGGATCATAAGCATAGTGAGCGTAATGATGGCTATGGCGAGCGCAGAACCGTATCCATACCGGAAACGCAGGAAAGACGTTTCATACGCATATAACGCCATCACCGAGGAAGAGTTGCCTGGACCGCCCCCGGTCAGTGCGTAGATATGCTCGAACCCGCGCATATTGTTGGCTATACAGAGCAGTGAAGCAACGACCAGGGTAGGTTTGGCCAAAGGAATAATGATATACCAGGCTTTGCGAACTCCTGTTGCTCCATCCAGTTGAGCAACCTCCAGAACTTCCTTATTGATTGACGATAGCCCTGCCAGCATAAGCAGTGTGAAGAACCCGATGTTTTGCCAAGACAGAGGTATGGAGGCCAGCAGAACGATTGGTCCCGTCAGATCCAGCCAGGATTGCACCAATGCACCCAGGCCAAGCTTGGTTAGTCCGGCATTGAGTAAACCGTAGTTATAGTTGTAGACCAGCATCCATAGAAAAGCGATAATTACCGGGGCAAGTGTTGAGGGGAAATAGCTCATTGTCCGATGCAGCCCTTTTAGTTTTACCATCTTGGACATCAGCAGCAGAGCAAAAACAAAACCGAACCCTACTTGTCCAATCAAGCCATAGGCTGTCATCAGTACATTGTTCAGAAAGGAATGCCAGAACACATCATCCTGAAGAATTTCCTTGTAGTTTCCCATGCCGATATACGTTTTTTTGGGACCTCCTGTCCATGAGTAGAAGCTGTCTCGAAGAGCAGCAAGGATGGGAACCAGCACGACAAATGAATAGATAAGAAGACCCGGAAGCAGATATGCCACAAGCACCCAGCCTTTCGGTCGCAGCGCCTTGCCCATGTTCTCACTCCTTCAATAATAAGTTATGGTTGATTTAAAAAAGTCTCATAGGCTTGTTGAGTTTCCTCAGCCAGCTGCTCGGGTGTTCTGGAACCAGCCATTACACCTTGGATCCCCGTATTTAGCACTTCTACGATCGAAGCATCAAACCAGAGGTCAAAGATTTTAGTTGCGTCAGCTGCCGCGCTGGCCTCGTAAGCAGCCAGGGCTACCGGATGCAGCTTCCCAGTATCGAAGTCTCCGGGATCATAGGCCGGGAATCCTCCGACTTCTGCCATTAGCTTGGCGCTATCCGAACCGGTCATATACTCTAGCATCGTCATGATGGCGTCTAACTTTTCTCCGGCTTCTACCCCAGAGTTAACGCTATAATAGACACCGGCGCCTCCGGAAGAACTGAGTGGATTGCCAAGTCCGTTCTCGACGCCCGGAAAGACGGCAACTCGTGTACTCGCCTTAATCTCATCCGGAGCATTGTTCACGATATTCATTGCTGACCAGATTCCGCTGACAAAGGCAGCCGATCGACCTTCAAAGTAATAGTTAACCATGGTGTCGTTGTCGACAGAATTCAGGTCCTTATTCAGATAACCAGCTTTCGCCAGCTCACTCATGATGCCAATTCCCTGTATGAAACCTTTATCGGTAAACTTAGCACCATCGCCGTTCAAAATGGACTCCGTCCATTCCGGGCCATTGATCCGATCAGTCAACGCACTGATCCAGCTGGACATGGCGTATCCTTTGGACTTGTCTCCGTATGAGAACAGGTTAATGCCTTTTTCGGCCAGCTTTTCTCCGACATCCATCAGATCCGGCCAGCTCGATGGGAACTGGTCGTAACCGATGCTTCCGAACAAATCCGCGTTATAGTAGATCAGATGCGTAGGCCCTGCTGCAATGGGTATCCCGTAAATTTGACCTTCACGGGTTCCGGCATCCAGTGTTCCAGCACGGTAACCGTCTCGCCATTCGGGACGCTTGTCTAATTCTTCGTCCAAAGGGAGTACGATTTCGTTATCCACAAAATTGGTCATCCATGAGCCAGGTACGATAAATACATCGGGCATATCATCGGCCGCTGCTAGTGCCTGAGCTTTAATGGAATAGTCCTCGTTCTGAAGCTGCTCCTCTATGATCTCGATATTCGGATAATCTTCTCTGAACCGCTTCAGTCCATTAAGTACAGCGGTATCCTCTGGACTTTTGCCAATATTGGATTCCTGATACCTGTGCAGAAGCGATATCGTAATGGTATTGCCGCTTTCAACCGCTGATTCTTCGTTATCACCACTTCCGCAAGCACTTAGCACAGACGATGCCACCACCATTAACCCCAGCATGAATGACCGTTTGTTCAAATCTCTCCACTCCTTTGGATGCATTTTCAGATCATATAGAATCCAAAATTGGATACAATCCTATCCAAAAAAAATCACTTCTGAAAGATCTCTTTAAAATTCAGGACATTGGGCGCCGTTTCTGTGAAATTTAGCGAACGTTCGATTTGCCATAGATGTTCTGTCATAATGCGGGCCGCCTGCTCCCCGTCTTGCTGCTGAATAGCTGCTAGCAAATCTACATGATCATGGCAGAAGCTCTGATCCGTCCCATACAGGGCAATGATTACAGAGGTGAGCGAGATCAACTCCTCCAGAAAATGATAGTAGTAATAGTTATCCGATAGTTCTGCCAGCTTAAGGTGTATATCTACCGTGACATCCAATGCACCAACGATATCGCCTTCATGGCTAGCCTGATGCTCCTCCCGGATCAGAACCTCGAGCGGGAACAATTGCTCCGGCTTCACCGTTCTGCATAACTTTTGGACCATTGAGGTTTCGATGACCCTGCGCATTTCAAATACCTCTCTTGCTTCATCCACACTAGGACAAGAGACAAAAGCTCCCCGGTAAGGAATAACCGTGACCAGCTTCTCCATTTCAAGCCTTCTCAGCACATTTCTTATTGGCGTGCGGCTGACCTCAAAAGCCTCCGCCAGTGCATCCTCAACCAGTTGTGAGTTAGGCAGCAGTTTGTGCTGTGTGATCGCTAGTTTGATATCCCGGTAGATTTCCCTCTCCTTTCCTTTGGTCATATGCATTATCACTCCATCTCTCTTTAGGGATACATACTAATTAAGAATGAATGTTATCTTAATTGAATATTATGATAGTTTTAGTACTATTGAACGTCAAAATATGTAACGTTATTTCGGAAAAATGCACAACAAAAACTATTTTTTATTATTCTTTCTTTATGTAACACCCCAATACAAATTAAACCTAACACAATTGTGATATTTATCTACTCATTCAGGCAATTAAAAAGTTAAATAAAAAAAGCCGCTGAAATAGCGACTTTCATCGAAATCGTGTTCTTTTCCCACGACAGACGATATAGTATCAGTAATCTTACATCTCCTCCTGTTCCAATTTTGCGGTTGAAATCCCTCCATGCCTTCAAATGGTTAGCTCCGTGTCGGGCATAATGCTCTAGGTGTTCAAAGCTCCTCCAATATTGGATGAGTGTAAGTCCGCGCCCTGAAAAGTGATAGGAACCATCCATGAATCCGAGCTCCTCTTTGTTCTGGTACAGCTCCTGAAGCATTGGGGACATGGCATTTCGTAACAGGCAGCCATTTATGTACCGCCCACCATTTGTTAATCCGAAACCCAATTACGAATACAACGAAGGAACGCACCGTGACTCACAATTATGATATTCTGGTCTGAGTGTCTGCCTGATATGTCGGTAAGGCGCGGGTCGGTTACTTAGCTCAATGATACTTATCCCTTTTCTTTCGAGTTCTCATGAATAAGACGGAAATCACCGCAAGAATTATTGCAAATACGATATACAAATCAATATCCTGCTCAAACATAAACCACATCTTGTGTTCTAAATTCACTTGTTGTTTTGGCCCGAACCCTTCACCAAATAGTTCAGTTGCTTGGTTAAGATTATTCATTTCGATTGTCGTACTGCACGGACTACTGCTTAATTCGCCATCCATTTCACTAATGTATATGAAGTATTTGTTGCCTTCCTTGAAATCAAAGCCCCAAATGTAGTCAGTTGCGACAATGATTTGAGAATCAACTTCAGTTTTCCAACTTCGTTCAACTTCCACTAATATGTATCTAACTTTTTCTTTGGTTCCCATTATCCCTTCTTGCTTCAAGTCAACTTTAATTTGCATTACTTCACCGTAAACAGCTCCACTATATCTCTCTAACCCTTCTTGGAGGCTTCCCTTCTCAGCACAGGATAGAGCTTTAGCATCTTGTCCATATGAAAAAAAGATTATGGTAGTGAAAAGATATATTAACGTGAGAAAACGATGTTTCAATTTCTCCACCTACTTATCAGACTTATTTCGTACATCTTATTGACTATTTCTACATACAAAATGTTGCACTAATCTGCCCGTTAGCTTAATTAAGCAGATCAATTGTATTCCGGGCTTGGGAGTGGTGACAAAGATGGAAGTATAGCATGTCTAGAAGTCGACTAGGAGAACCATGTTTGGGACCGAAAAAAAGACGTTGTCATACGCTATGACAACGTCTTTTTTAGTTAACAGATTCACTTTCCTCTGCTTCAAACCTATTTTGATCGCATCACGCATTAAAACTTGGTCCAATCCAGACGTGGAAGGGCTTTTCTTTCAAATAAAGTTAAATTTGAGACCCAAACTGTACCAACAGCTCAGCATGTTCTTGAGCTAATCCCTTACCACTCTTGGCTTGCACTTGATGGATAAATCCGTTTATTGCGCCCTTTTTCCCTCCCTCATTACCCGATTCATCGGCTCTTTGTACTTTGATCAATTGTTCCTTCAATCTCTCAGCCAGCTCTTGATCATTAGATAGGAACTTGTCAATAAGTCCTGCAATGCCTTCATAGGTAAGGATCACTTCATAAGAAAAGGAGGACTGTTCTGCGTTCCCAGCTATATCATTCACAGATGCATTAACCACATGCACCCCAATACCCGTCAAATAGGCGGGGCGATCTGCAAGCACAGCATCGCAATCACTTTTGGCTACACCTGATAATGCATCTAGAGCGGAACATTCGATCCGAATCACATCATGCACTTCATAGACGGCTTTTCCTGAAAATTGAATTACGGGGGCCGTTTTGTCTATCTTGACTTCGGTAGTAGTAGGTGCCCCGGACACGCCATATGCCGATTTTGCCCCATAAGTTACTGACGTTACGCCTTCTGCGCTTACTGTAAACGCAGTGGTACCCCCTACGGTCTCACGCTGATCAATTCTCTCAGCCCCCGTAGTTTCGTAGAAGAGGGAGGCCGCTCCTTCCGAGCTCAACGTTATGGAAACATCTTCATGATGCCAGCCCTGCTCATTTGCCTGTGGATTAAAGGTAACTTCAGTCAAAGGGACCGTATTATCCTTAACTGTTACGGAAAAATCGTCATAGTAAGCTGTTGAGATATTATAGCGGCTGGTTACTGCGATCAGTCTGGCATAAGCCGTTCCTTCCGGTGCCGTACCGCGGAGGGTTACGTTTTGCCATTGGTGAAGTCGCGATTCATCCAGATGCGTTTCCAAAGTGGACAAACTCTGCCCTTCCGCATTATAAAATCTGAACATGAACCCGGGCTGGCCTGATTCAATATAGATTTGAGCGCTTGCGGTATACTCTCCCCCAGGCGATAATGCGATTGGATCGCTTTGCACCGCGACAGAGGCGGTACGGATCAGATCCGTTGTTTTCAGGCTGTAGTCACCCGCATAGCTCTTGTCGCCGCTTCGCCCAAAATAAACATCCCCGCTGGTCGCAAACATCGAAGTCCAGCCCGGCAGCTTTCCGCTTCCTTCCGGCTGCTCCACCCCGGCATTGTTTACCGGCAAAGGCAGTTCCGGCGTTTCAGGTACAATCTCTCCATCGATATTGATTCTATAGAGAATCGTATTCGTTGCGAGATCGGTGAAATAAAGATTGCCATCCATTCCAAGATCAAATCTCGATGCATCCGTTAATGTTCTGAAATCCAGCGTTTCCGGATCAATCACCGTCAGCTTGTTGTTAAACAGCACATACAAAAGTCCGTCTTCCGACCACCGCATCGGATGATGGTGCCACTGGGTGTAATAAAGCTTTGGATAGATTTTTTTATATTTTACAAGTTTGTACGTGTCCGGATCGATCGCAAAAATATATTCATAGGATGCTCCCCAGATCAGGCCATCCGGTCCGAGAGACAGGTCTCCAATGAAAATGGGATCGATAAGTTCGGGAATATCCAGGGTAAACTCCGTAATTTTCTGCTCATTCTGAACATCCCATACAAAAATTTTGGCCTCCTGTTCGCTTGGCGTGGAGCCCAGTCCTCCCCTGATGGTCGTTGATCCAAAAATCTTTCCGTCCACATAAGCGGTACTAAGCACACTCTGATTTTGGACTACGTTACGATGGACTTTGGTTTCCCCTGTCGCTGTATCATGGACCGTAAGCGATCCTCCCAACGTACCGTATCCAGAGATGGTCGAAATAAACAGTTTACCGTCCCCTTCAGACATATGCACAAGCCGTTCCTGATCGTTCCCGAGTACAGCGAGACGCTGCGGATTCGTGCTTCCCGGTTCTTGATTCAGATCATAAACGTACAAGCCACCTTCCGGGTAGACTCCCATATAGACTTTGTTTCCAATTGGATACACACTGTCCGCCTGACCTATGCTGAAAGGTTTTGCCGTCATGGTCTCTAAGTCAACCAACGAAGACCTTGCTTGGGAACCCGTTGTTATCAGCTGTGTATTCGATACGCTTTGAAGCCGGTTGACAACACCCGGCAATCCCGGGATGATCGGCGGTTTTACAATTACTTTTTGGGTATCGATATTCAGCATGGCTACCCCGCCATCATATCGGACCGTAACAAGTGTTTTTCCTGGCAGTTCTGGATTGTTCTGAAACTCTACCCAATCCGCGCCTCTGAATCCGCTCTCATAGGTCATGCCGGTTTCCTCTACCTGATGCGTTGCCAGGTCAAAGGTTTTCAGTTTTTTCTCTGACATGTAGTACAGCTTTCCATCGACTGAGTCGGTCGCATGAAGGCCGGTTACCTGCTGGAGCTCCACATCAAGCCATGATCCTGTTGTGGTATCGTAGATGTAACCCTCACCCGGTATACCGCTTCCATCCGTATAACGGGCGAATAAATAACGATTATCAATCGTGCTCAGATCGTATACCGTATCGTTTTTGACGGTAAGCGAAGCGGCGATATCCGTTTTTTCACCTGTAGCCAGATCCACACGCACGATCTGTTCGTGGGCCGTACCGGCATAAATATATCCCCCCTGGTAAGCAATGGAGCGCACATACTCCTGGTCAAGCGCGCCAATAACGCGGCCGTAATCCCTCACTTGCTTGGTGGCTGGGTCATACTGCCAAACCTTGCCGCCAGGATAAGTTCCGACGTACACTCTCCCCTGTTCATCTGTCGTGATGCTGTTGGAGACAGACTGCCCCTCAAATTGGGCCACTTGAACGGCCTCATGGGTGACTGGAGAATACTCCCATAACCGAGCACCCGATCCTTCGGCCGCCACATAAAGCGTACCGTTCGGCGCAACCGTATGAGCCCAGGAGCTTTCGGATGGCGCAAGAGAAACGGTCCGAAGCAGTTTGTACTCTTCGAGGTCAATCACATTAAGGAAGCCCGGCTTTCCTTTGCTTGTGGCATACATCACCGGTTTTCCATCCTCGTAACCTACGGTTCCGTTAAAGACAGCTACCGTGTAGTTGTTGGGAATAAGTAATTCTTCAGGTTCGCTGAAGTTTTTTTGAGCAAGTTTGGATTCCTCCGCTTGGGCAGGAGCAGGCTTGACGGGAAACATCGCAAATACAAGTAAACAACTCATGAACATGGTGATCAGGTTGAAAATAGGCCTTTTCATCACTTATCTCCCCTTCTTCATGTCATTAAAAATACTTGATTAACGTGGCTAGGGTCCCTTGAGCCGAATCGGATTGGTAATTTCCGTAGGCTTCAAATGCTTCTTCCAACGCATACATATGCGTGATGGCGGGACTTACCGTAATTCGCTTATCCGCAAGCAACCTGACGTACTCGTCCATATTTCTTCCTTCCGTCCACCGCACGAAACCGATGGGATAATCCTGATTGTCTTTCTCGTACTGCATGTCGTACCTTCCCGGCCCGCCCGCTCTCGAGATAAGGACCTGGGCTTCTTTGCGAAACATTAAATCTCTTGAAAACTCCATGGACAAATCACCGACGATCACGACTTTTCCCCGGTCACGGAGCCACTCAAGCGCCTTGTTAATCAGCGTTTCTCCGGGCCCGCCAGCACATAAAAGGATGGAATCAAATCCGAATCCCCCCGTTTCGTTCATCACAAAACGTTCCACTTCCTCTTCACTCGAAAAGCTCGCTTGAATTCCCATCTGGTTCCGAAGCAGCTGAACCCGCGCTTCGCTCAGATCGAATGCAGCAGTGTGGCATGCACCAGCAGCAGCAATCTGGGCCACCAGATTACCGAGAATTCCCAGTCCAACAACAAGCACTTTGTCGCCGAACCTCACGTCGGCTGTGCGCAGCGCATGTATGGCAATCGCTCCGAGCCCTGTAAATGCGGCCTCCTCAGGTTTGACATGATGAGGCACTTTGGTTATCAGATTAGTCGGTACCGAAATCACTTCTGCATGTCTTACGTAGGGCACACCGTAACAAGCCACTCGGTCTCCCGGAAGAATATCGCTGACTTCACTTCCTGTTTTCTCCACAATCCCAACAGCACTATAGCCAAGGAATACGGGAGATAAGCCTGATCTCTTAATCGCACTCATCTCCGTACCTGGACTAATCCCCGAATATTCGGTTCTCACTTGGACATGTCGTTTGTTCAGTTCGGGGATATCCGATTGTAGTATCGTGACTTTTCCTTCCTTCGCGGCAACGATTTTCATTCGATATGGCTCCTCCTTATGTCTATTTAGCCTTTCTCCGAACCGAGCATCACCCCTTTGGCGAAATACTTCTGAGCAAACGGATAGATGAGCAGAACCGGAATCATGGAAAGCACGATAGTTGCGTTTTTGATGGACTGAGGGGCCAGCGCCGATCGATCCACGAGTCCCGCGTCGTTTTCTGCGCTGTAGATCAGCATATCCCGCAGCACGACCTGCAAAGGATATTTGTCCGGATCGTTCAAGTAAATCAACGGGAGAAAAAAGCTGTTCCAATGCCCCATGAAATAAAAAAGTCCGATGGAAGCAAGCGCAGGTTTGGATAAGGGAATGACAATGTTGAACAGAATTCGGTATTCGGAAGCACCGTCGATCAAGGCTGCTTCGCGGATCTGGGAAGACATGTTTTCGTAAAAGCTTTTCAAAATGATCAGCTCCATTGTCCAAATGGCATTGGGAAGCACAAGAGCCCAAACCGAATCTGTTAACCCCAGCTGCTGCACGACCACATAAGTGGGAATAATGCCGGGATTCAGGAACATGGTTAGAACAATGGTCATCATAAAGAACTTACGTCCGAAAAATCCTTTTTGGGACAAGGGGTAAGCGGCAACAGCCGTAAAGAGTAAGTTCACCAACGTGCCGAATGCCGTATAGAAAATAGAATTCAGGTAGGCTCTTGGAATCGTGTCATTTTTAAGCACCTCGATATAAGCCTCAAGGTTTAGACCTTTCGGAAAAAGAAATACCTTACCTTGAATGACCGCTGCTGTATCGCTTAAAGAAACGGCAGTGATGTACACGATGGGATAGAGCGTCGCTACAGCAACAAGACAGAGTATCAGTGTATTAATGACACTAAAAACAGATATTTTGCGCTCTCCTACCATAAGCCGTTTCCTCCCAGCCGTTTGCTGAGCGCATTGGCGGACAGCAGCATCACCATTGCCACGAGCGCTTCGAATAGTCCTACAGCGGCTGCATAACTATAATTCGATTCAAGCAGCCCTTTGCGGTAAACATAAGTTGAAAATACGTCGGCAACGTCATAGGTCATCGGATTGTACAGCAGCAGTACTTTCTCATAACCGACGCGAATCATGGAGCCGGTTTTCAATATAAACATGATGAGCATCGTGGGAAACAATCCAGGAAGCGTTATATGGCGGATCATATGGAAACGGCTGGCGCCGTCCACCTTGGCCGCTTCATAGAGCGTAGGACTGATTCCCGCAATCGCCGCCAGATAAATGATCGATTCGTATCCTGCGTTCGCCCATATTTCCGAAATGACATAGATTGGACGGAACCACCCCGGATCAACAAGAAAGTATTTTTTCTCAAAACCGAACGCAGCCAGCATTTGATTCAAAATACCATGGTTTGGAGAGAGAAAATCGATAATCATGCTGCTGATAATGACCACGGACAAAAATGCTGGCAAATAACTGAAGGTTTGAACGGATTTTTTAAACCATTTGTTTCGGACTTCGTTCAGCAGAAGGGCAAGCATGATCGGAAAAGGAAAGCCGAAAATGAGTGAATACATCCCAAGGAGAAGCGTGTTCCGGAACAGGATCCAGAAGTCTTGGTTCGTAAAAAACGTGATGAAATGCTTAAATCCCACCCATTCGCTGCCGAGCACTCCCGTAAATACGCTGTAGTCTTTGAAGGCAATAATCAGTCCATATAGTGGCCCGTAACGAAAGATGACGTAAAATAGGATGCAAGGAAGAAACAGCAGAAGCAGCTGCCTGTCGCGCTTGATATGATTCCACGTTTTTCTAAGACGGCTTCTGAAGCTCTTCTTTGGCACTGCATTATGGTAAGCTGCTGAATGTTCCGTGCCGATGTCTGCCATAAGATTTTCGCCTCCAATACCTTTTCCCATAAGGAGAGTAACGTTCCTTGCATCGTCCCCTCCTGTTGATTCACAGGCTTAAGGCCTTTTATTTGGACTCATCGTATCTTTTTTGAGCTTCATTATAGATCGTCATCAGTTCCTCCACACCGCTTTTTCTGATTTGGGCTTTGAAATCCTCCCACTCGGCATCTCCATATCCGGCGTCAAGAATATATTTCGCGTTAAATTCTTCAGCTGATTTTTGCAGCGAGGTCTGCAGCTCGGCAATCTTGGACGTTTCTTCGTCCGTGAAATTAAGGATGGGATCCAGCGGTTCAAAACGATCCTCGTTCACGATTTTATCCTGCGCCTCCTGCTCTTTTTCCGAGAAACGATAGTAAATGCTTCGATGGTCCGGTCTTAGGTACGCTCCTTCCAGCCACATGGCATAACGATCCTCAAGCACGGTAATATCCACAAGTGGAAGATCCTTCAGCTCCGGGTAGACCGGATATCCGTCCTCGCCCCATTCGAAGTTAACCCCTTCCACCCCGATGGTCATCAATTCACTTCCGGATGGGCTGGTCAGATAGTCGAGCAGTTTGAGCGAGGTTTCTGTATTTTTGTTCTTGGCTACGGCAACGCTGAAATCCGAAACTTCTGGCAGTGTTCTGATATTGCCGGTCGGTCCGACGGGATTGGCATACCTGAGGTCATAGTCTGGATTTTGCTCTTGGATCTGGTTGTAAAAGAGATCAAGGCGTCCAATCCAATCAAACGTGACAAACGATTGGTCCGTCGTCATCTTGGTCGTCCAGGAATCCTGCGTATCCGTCAAAAATTCTGGATCAAGTAGTTTTTCGTTGTACAGCTTCTTCATAAAATTGAGCATGTCCTTATGCTCTTGCTGTACTGCAGCGTACTTCCAAGTGCCATCTTTTTCATCGTAATAGGCCGGGTACTGATCCGTGTTGCCGAGCCCCCAGCCGAAGGCCCAATCCCTGAAGATATTGGCCAAGCTTTTTGATGCGTACGGGTAGGAATCGGGATACGCTTCTTTTACTTTTTTCAATGCTTCGTAAAACTCGTCCGTGTTCGTCCATTCCTTGATACCAAGCTCATCAAAGATATCCTTCCTGTACATAAATCCGTGATTCACCTTGCGATTCAGATTGTAAATAGGCCAGGTATATACATTGCCGGCTTCATCGCCGAAGGATTTGATGACCCAGTCATTTTCTTCCATATACAACTTTTTGAAGTTAGGGAGCTGATCAGCGTATTCATTAATGGCAACTACACCGTTTTGTTTGCCGATTTTTTTGAGTTCGGCCGGTTTTAGCCCTGTAAAAATGTCCGGCAGCTTACCGGATGCCACAATGACTTTTAATTTATCCTGGTAGGTTTGTGGGGAATAGGTTTGAAAGTTAACTTTGATACCGGTCCGTTTTTCAAGCTCCTGGACGACCAGTTTGCTCGGACCGAGATCCTTCGCGTTGCTTGGAAGCATGTAAGTGATGGTAGTTGGCTCATCTACAAGTGGCAGAGTCAAGCCACCTGTATCACCGTACTGTCTGTGTTCCTGGGGCGGCAAGGCGGCAGAACCGCCTTTGTCCGTACCGCTGCTGCATGCGGCAAGGATTGAGGTTAACAGCGTGATCGCAAGCAGCATGGAAATCCTCTTTTTCAGCTTCATCAAACATTCCTCCTTCAGATAGGTGGATCTGATTAACTTGAGCAAGGGGTCACCCTTATAAGGCTTTATCACATTTCCATGAAGACGGTGCGTCTTTGCAGCCGGCTTTGCTCTGCACACTCCAAAAACCGAATGACTTCCAGCGTTTCAGAAGGATGCACAGTGCATACGCCGTTTTTGAACAAGTTCATGACAGACTTAAGAAGTTCTTTATAACTCGGTTCAAGCGAGACATGCCGGGTGGCATTTCTGGTGTGCAGGCTAATTCCAAAAGACTCTGCGCCACGTTGGATTCCGCGGATCGTTCCCATTCTTCCCTCTTTCCAGGTTCCGATAATGAGATCATCGTAATCCGTGGAAAAGGCGGTCACCTCCCTGCATCCGGGGCCCATGATTTGATAGAGCAATTCTGCCGCATGGATGCCGTACCAAAAATAATGTCCCTGCGTCGTTTCGACGTGCATTGGGCCATACACGTCCACACCCAAGATGTCTCCTCTTGTGCATTCAGGCAGGGCTTCTGCATAACGTAAGCTCGAAGCACTCATTAACGGGGTTTGATTTTCTTCAGCAAGTTTGATGATATGACTTGCGTCTGCGGTTGATAAAGCAAAGGGCTTATCGATAAATACGGGTTTTCGGTAAGGGCAGATTGCCTTGAACTGATTCAGATGCGTCCTTCCGTCGGCACTCAAGATTAGGATCACATCGGTGCTTTCTGCAACTCGCTGCATCGTGGGCATCAATCTCACTCCGTATTCTCGCGTCATCCGGGCGGTGAAAGTGTTAACACGGCTCACGCTGAGCGGAAAATCCGGAGATCCGCCCGCATATGCGGCCGTCACGGTCACATCTGAAAAAAGAGTATCCTGGCTTTCGTGAAGAAAACGGGTAAATGCCAGGGCATGCGAGCTGTCAAGCCCGATGATTCCGATATTCATGGCTGAGAAGGAGAAGCAAGCCTAAGCCACTCATCCAGATGCTGCTTCACAAAATCGTCATCATGAAGGTGAGGATACTGGAGGTATACACGATCGATCTCCTCTTTTTGCCCTTCGGATAAAGTCTCCTGCGGATTCAGGCACCAGATTCCTCTCATGAGCCCCTGCCTTCGAAGAACCTCGTGTATCCCCGGTATACAGCCGGCAAACTGATGGGCAGGATCAAAAAAAGCGGCATTGGCATCTGTAATCTCCACGTTGCGCGTGAGCCATTCCAATGACAATAGCGATCCCTTTTGCCCGCGGAGACGTTTCACTTCTTCGAGCAGCTGGACCGCTTTATGTGTCCAGACAGCGAAGTGACCCAGCAGCCCGCCCACGATCTGTTTCTCAATGGTGCCTTCTTCCGTTTCAAAGCGATAGGTTGTGAGTAGATCAATGAGGATGTTGTCGTCGTTTCCCGTGTACAGCGCAATGTCATCCCGACGGCTTGAGCAGCAAACTGCTCGCACGACATCGATGGTTTGATATCGGTTAAAAGGAGCCATTTTGATGGCGACGACATTATCGATTTCGGCAAAAGCCTGCCAAAAAGCGAAGCTCAACATACGGCCGCCGACAGAAGGTTGAAGATAAAATCCGATCACCGGCATGATTTCGGCTATCCTTTCCGTACGCCGAAGCAGTTCATTCTCGCTCCATACGTCAAGTCCACCCATGCTCAGCAGGGCAGCATCATATCCGAGGCCTTTGCTGATCTCAGCTTCTTCCACCGCCTGTTCCATGTCCCCACAGATGCCTGCCACTTTAATGAAAGGCCGTTGTAGGCGGGCTTGCTCCGTTTCCTCCGCCGCCAAGCGGAGCACACGTTCGTAGAGGTTAACCTTAGGATCCCGAATCTCGAATTGGGTAGAATGCACGCCAACTGCAACTCCGCCGGCTCCTGAAGCGATATAATATTGGGTCAGCAGCCTTTGATAGACTTCATCCAGCTCTCTGCGTTCATTCAAGGCAAGCGGATGAGCAGGAATGACTAGACCTTCATGGAGTGCAGCTGCCTGCTCCGGCGTAAGTAATGCTTGTGTTTTGTGCACTAAAACCTCCCCTTTCTTTCCGAAAAATGGGTTGGTTTATTCCACGTATGTCCGCCTGATTCAACCCATTCGGCAATGAAATCAATCATTTCCAGCAGGCTTACTCTCGGATAACCGAACTCACGATACGCCTTGGCTGCATTACTGAGCAGCGCCGTTTCGGATTCGCTTCCCTCAAACGATGCAGGAAGACCAAACCTGTCGGCAAACTGCTGGGCCGCCCAGCGAACTGACATGGTCTCAGGGCCGGTCACATTCAAAATTTCGGGAGGGCTTTGGCACTTGAGCAGGCTCCTTAAGGCCATCTCATTGGCATCACCCTGCCATATTACGTTGGCATGCCCCATCGCAAGCGAAACCGGCTTGCCTTCGTGGACTTTTTTGGCAATTTCGAGAAGCACTCCATAACGCAAATCAATGGCATAGTTTAAGCGGTACAACAGCATCGGCGTGCCATACTTGTGAGAGAAGTATTCAAATATCCGCTCTCTCCCCAGTGTGGATTGTGCATATTCTCCGAGAGGTTCAGGAGGTACCGATTCATCTACTCCTCCGAGACCCACCGGGGAAAAAGGATACACGTTACCTGAAGAAAAAACGACGATACGCGAATCTTTATACTTTTTTGCCACTCTTCCGGGCAAGTAAGTATTCATTGCCCATGTAAAATACTCTCTACCCGTTGTACCAAACTTGTTGCCTGCCATATATATGATGTTTTCCGCTGCTGGCAGCTGCATTAACTCTTGATCGTTTAGAAGATCGCAGGAAATCGTCTGTACACCAGCACTTTCAAGATCGTTCTTCACCTCCTGATCCTGAAATCGGGATACAGCCGTCACTTTCTTGTTCATTCCACCCGCCTTGATGGCTTCTGCGGCCAATTTAGCTAGACTCGGACCCATCTTCCCTCCTGCGCCTAATATAAGAAGATCCCCTTCCACTTTATGTAAGTCGTTGATTAGCCGGTCTGATGCCTCCGAAAGCTTTGCTTCCAATTCAGCCACGGTCTTCATCCGAATACGGTCACCTCTCCTTGTTAAGGCTTATAATTGGATCATATGTGGTACTTATTTTCAATAAGAAATTAGCATATACCGTATTATCTGTCAACTGGTTCTTTTGTAGTTCATAAAAAAGCACTTCCCAAAGGAAGTGCTTTTTTATGTCGCCTATTCGTTTTTTATAAATGGAGACTTTTGGATGGAAGCAGCACTTCAGCAAGGCCTTCTTCATCCGTTAAATAAGACATATACTGCTTCAGGCTTTCTCCGAAACGGATCTGGGTTTGCATGGAAATCGACAGATCGCGATACGTCATGTATTTCGAACTATAGTCTCGATGAAGCTCCAACCTGGACGGTTTGTTTTTAAGCTCTACAGAAAACGCTTCCGTAATATATCTGCTTGCAGGTAAACTGTATGTGTTCTGCCTAATATAGGTCTGTGCCTCATCTGAAGTGAGATAATTCACAAAGCAGGCTGCCGTGTCCTTATGGCTCGATTCTGCGCTCAGAGCAATGGCTGTGGACAGAAGAAGTGTCTTATCATTCTTAAAATGCGGCAGCTGAGCGATATCAAAGGAAAAATTCGCATTCTTCAGCTCATTAAGCATGTAATATGTGGTTAGCATGACCGATATCTTCTGCTCTTTAAACAATTTCTCAGCTTCGAATTCACCTTGTGCCAAGGCCAGTGGAAATATTCCTTCCTCTGTCACAAGATCCCTGAGCCAGCGTAATCCTTCTGTGGGCAAGGCAGTTCCGTTCTGAGCTGAACTGGTTTCAATCGAAGATGGATCATCCTCATTTTGCATCCAGAAAATGGGCCACCGATTCATGGAAAATAACTGAAATGCGATGCTGTATCGATGAGGCGCCTTAAGCTCCCTGAGCAGCGTTGCAAGTTCATCCCAGCTCCAGCTGCTGTTTGGTTCTCCAAGTCTTTTCTCCCTCAGATGCTCCTTGTTGTAACACAAAATAACAGGTGAGTACACGAAAGGCTGTGCTGCCAGCACACCCGATTCCTTCTCAAAATAAGATGTAAGAAAAGGGTATATATTATCGTGCCGATCCTGGTCAACAAACAAATCAAGATACCTTTTTTCCTGGAATTGATACATATCCTGCAAGTTGATGGTTAACGCATCGACAATCCCCAGTCTGATAAGATTGGCGATATTGTCTGAATTCATATAAGGAAGCTCAATCGTTTCCACATGAATATGTGGATGCTTCTCGTGAAATCGGTTAATTAGCTCTTCCATTCCCGCTTCTTTATACAACGAGGGATATACACCAAATCGGATGGTTTCTTTGGAGGTAGGCTTTGTCACCTGTGTGCCCACCCTGGGAATTTTAACAATCAATCCCTCCTGAACAAGCTCATCCAGAACGAATCTCACGGAGTTTTTGCTGAGTTTATACTGTTCTGTTAGTGCCAACTCGGAAGGCAGAAATTCTCCCGGACTGTATACTCCAGAGTTGATTTTTTGCTTCAGGTCAGCAGACATATGTCTGGTTCTGGTCTGAAAAGTATGACGATCTATTTTCGCCATTGGCCGTTCCACCTATCCTCTTCATCTTTTTATGTTCCGCTGTATTTCATTGTATTTCCTGATTATTATTTTTATTATACCAGATATGAACCAGTTTCACACGCTGTGTGTAAATTAATTCACCTAAAATACATTTTAAAATACTCACACCTCGATGGATCATCTGGATGAAGCAAAATATCAGCTAATCGGAACAAAAAAAACCGCCATTAGATAAGCATATGTGGCGGTTTTGCAAAGTGACCAATCCGGCTTTAACCCATTCCTCTGAAGTTAGTTTTCCTCAAATGTTCAATGACTTTCTAGTTACCTAACAGTTTAAAGCGTTTAATCGTCCAAAGTTGTATTTTCACTTCACCACTAGAAGTTTTCATTAGAATAATATTTGGATCAGACGTAAGTTCATATTGACCTATGTAATACTCTCCACTAACTAAGTGTATAGATATAGATGAATTATGAGTAACCAAGGCCTCTAGAAAATTGTTTAGCAACATGTAACTTCCCCCTATAAATAAGTGAAAGAACCCTGACAAATAGCTATACTTTCTAAAACTTACCCGTTTTCTAAAACTCCAAACATTCTATAAATAGTGACCTGTTCTATCCTGCCCAATAGTTGAACAGCTCCAGATCTCTAAATGAGAGTTCGCCGCTAACACAGGATAAAAGAATCGGCGATAGAGTTCTCTCCGTCGTTAACCGCGTAGATGTACACTACCCCTTTAGATAGTATCTATCATTAAAGTGCGTACTATATTTTTATTTGCGCTCATTTTATACTAACCTTACTTTGAATTGAGGAGAGAAAAAAATGACTAATATCAAAACCTACAATCACGACCTTTGGGATCACGGTATCGCTCAGGGGTACAGCGTCAACGGCACGGTTTACATTTCGGGACAATTTTCCCACGATACGGAGGGCGCCTTTGTTGGCGAAAACGATATCGAGGCACAAACCCTGCAGACGCTGAAGAATCTCGATCGCGTGCTAGCAGAGTTTGGTATCACGAAGTCAAACCTCGCTTATGTGGAAATCTATCTGACCAACGCGCAAGAGCATATCGAGACATGCATCCAACTCTTCAAGGAATATATGGGACAACACCGACCGGCCGGTAGCTGTATTGGCGTGACATTCCTGGCATCTCCTGAGCAACTGATCGAAATCAGCGCCGTCGCACACATGGCCTAATCTCAAGTACTGTATTTTTTATGTCACACCAAAACTGGGGTTTTAATCACCAGTTAGGGTAAAGAAACTGCAGCCGCTCAATTGGTCGGCCGCAGTTTTATTTATATTTAGCTATCGTTTCCCGTTAGCGTAATCGTTTAGCATTCCTGAAGTGAATAGTGCAGGACAAAGAATCCCACAGGTTCTTCCTCAAAATATAATAAGATAAGCCAATAACGCTGGATTTTTGCTTTATCGTTTTTTATTGTGCTATCCTGCCACCAATTAGTTGAACAAAAGAAGCCGACCACATGGGTCGGCTGCCTTCTTTGGTTATAATAAGCCTCTTTTTAAATACAAAACTGCTAAACGCCCCTGCCTTCTTACTGTTATATTCCTTTTAATATTGATTGCTTTCAATAAGCATTAGGATAACTGCTACTATTAGACAACAACAATGAGTGCGGGAAGCAACCTAAAAAGGGTTTTATGGAGCCTTCTAATCAGTTGTTAAAATAGTGAGACTGTTCGAGGTCGGGGATCAGTGCACGTTGCACCGGCCTCCACCCTAGAAGTTCCTGAGTTGCAGCGCTTGATCTCGGGATATCTAGCGATGCTAGCGTGCTAATGAAGCCGAAGTGAGCGACTGCCTCTTCACGAGAAATGCTAATTACAGGTACGTTAAGTTGTTTACCAATAACACCTGCAATGTCACGACGACGGCATGCAGATCTGCTGTGAGTGCCCCGGCGAAGTTCGAAAAGTCGTGATTGAATGCCAGATGAATGACACCATCCGCAGCAGCCGCACCACTACGAAGGCTGTCGAGGTCTTCGATGTCGCCATGGTGCGCTTCGGCCCCGAACTCTTTTAGTTTTGCTGCGCTATTGTCTGAACGCACAAGACCAACGACCTGATGACCTGCATCAATGAGTTCGCGTAAGACAGCGGAACCAATGTAACCTGTTGCTCCTGTTACGAAAACACGCATGATGAAATCCCCCTTAAGCGATTAACCATTGTTGTATAAAATATGATTACCACGCAATGGGTCCATCCTCATCCGAGAATGTTCCTGTTGGACCGTCCGCACCAATCATTGCAAGCCGAACCGCTTCACGGGCCCCTTGTTCAACACTACGAGTGCCAGCAAAATTATTGAGTGCA
The DNA here is from genome assembly GCF_039831995.1 of Paenibacillus pabuli. Lineage (NCBI taxonomy): Bacteria > Bacillati > Bacillota > Bacilli > Caryophanales > Paenibacillaceae > Paenibacillus > Paenibacillus pabuli. The sequence goes on along the minus strand of NZ_JBDOIO010000003.1, from coordinate 467,088 downwards.
GTCGATGTAAAGCCTGGACATGCCGCATTAACCTTAATATTTGTCGATTCAAGTGCAAAGGCAAAGGCAAGTGTCACTGCATGAACTGCCGATTTTGAAGCCGAATAGGCCCCAAACATCGCACGATGCGAGTTTTCCGGAATGGAGTTCCAACTAAGGGATCCGCCAGTGCTGCCCATGTTGACGATGCGTGCTGCCGGAGCCTCACGCAAAAGTGGCAGCATGGCCTGAGTAACAGCAATGACACCAAAAACATTCGTTTCATAAACCGTACGAATGTCTTCAAGCGAAGCGATGGTCATAAGACCACTGGCCGCGCCACTGCTTGGAAAAGAATCACTCGGTTTACCAGCATGTGAAATACCCGCATTGTTTACAAGTACATCGAGACGACCAAATTCGTTCTGTATATGCTCTGCTGCAGCGACAATGGAGTCCTGATCCGTTACATCAAGCTGGATAGCGTTCGCACCCGAACCGATACTTTTTGCTGCAGTTTTTCCATTCTCGGGGCTTCGTGATCCGACAAGAACAATGAATCCTTGTTCCACTAGCTCCTTCGCAATTTGTAGACCGATACCTTTGTTAGCCCCAGTGACCAGAGCGACGAGTTTATCTTGCATAGTAATAATCTCCTTTATTATCGATTGGTGAGCAAACATAAACCGAAGTTGATGTGTCAACCTGAAACGATACTAACACGTTGAAGTTGACACGTCAACCATGTTATTATGCTTCTATGGATAAAAACGAACTAAATGAAGAAGAAATGCGAATATGGCATATGTGGAAAGGTTCCTTTCAGGCTATCTTCGGGCGTGTAGTTAAGGACATGTCCGATCACACAGGACTATCAGAGGGTGATTTCGGAGTGTTAGATCGATTAGTCCTTTTGGGGAACGGTAGCCTTCGCCAACAGGAATTAGCCGACTCTATGGACTGGGATAAAAGTCGATTATCTCATCATCTGAAGCGTATGGAAAAACGTGGGCTAGTAACGAGGAAACCACTCGACACAGATCGCGGGATTCAAGTCATGATCACTTCTGTTGGAAGATCAATATTGGATGATGCTCGTCCCTTCCTCTCCAAGGCAATACGTAAGCATTTTTTTGAACACTTAACCAATCAAGATATTGAGTTAATAACTAAGTTAGCTGAAAGGACAAACACAAGATCTTAGTTAGTTGAACAAAAAAAGCCGACCACATTGGTCGGCTGCCTTCTTGCTTTTATTAAACTATCGTTCGTTGATAGTTCAATCAAGTATGATTAGCACTGAAGAGATTACCAAGGCTGCATTCCGCCCCCCATTTCACAGCAAGCAAACGGATATTTGCTTTTCGTATACGAGGGATTGAAGCCCCACTCTCAGATTCAACTCATAATGCACATTTTCAGCATTTATACAAGGGAGTATAAGCATATCCTTAGTATGATGATCTATTACAATATTTCGATATACCCTTCTGTTCCATGCAAACGGATTCGCTGTCCATCCATTATGATTTTGGTCGCATTTTCCACACCCACAACGGCTGGTAATCCATATTCACGTGCGATAACGGCTCCATGAGTCATCAGTCCACCAACCTCCGTAACCAAGCCTTTTATGGATAAAAACAGTGGAGTCCAGCTGGGATCCGTAAAGGTGGTCACAAGTATATCGCCGTCTTCCAGATCTGCCTCCTCCATATTCAGGATTACACGCGCCCGCCCTTCAATTACGCCTGAAGAAACCGCGAGGCCGACAATCGCTTCAGCAGGGATATTTTCCCGTTTATATTTGCCCGTAATAATTTCGCCATCAGACGTGATGACACGTGGTGGAGTTAGCTTTTCATACAATTTGTACTCCTCTTTTCGTTTCTCAATCACTTGGTAATCCACTTTATGTGTGCGTACGACTTCCTGCAATTCTTCAAAAGTGAGATAGTAAATGTCTTCTTTATCACGAATAACATTGGCTTGTACGAGTCGTTCCGCTTCCTTTAATAAAGCCTGCTTATAAACGAAGTAACGACTGACAATGTCGTACTTCGGATATTCACGATAACCGATGAAATTACGGATCACGTCGATCATTTGTTTGGTTTCTTCGGCTTTTTGTTCCCCATCCGGTAATTGTTTCAATTGAGCTAATAAGTCATGTTCTTTCATTAGAGCTTGCTGTCGTCCAAGTTCAAATTTTTGTTTGCTGGCGCCAGGCTCAAGGTTTTTGATATTACTGAGGATCATGGGTACCAGAACACTTGGTTTTTCACTCCAGCGTGTTCGTGTAATATCAATCTCTCCGGCACATCGCATTCCATATTTATTAAGAAAAGCAGCAATAGCTTCATATACGTGCTGGCCGCCTTCGAATTGAGCCATTTTATCCATAAAATGATCATCTCTTACTTGTTGGAGGTACGCAATGATCTCCGGATAGGGACGAATCACATCGGCAACATTCAGCAGCTCCATACCCATTTCTGAAGTGATATTATTAGGTACAGATAAGGATAGAGTGTCTGCTGCATTTTTCTCACCTAACCAGTCATCCATTTTTTCATTAATCCATGCAGAAGCATGAAATGCGGCCATGATCACACTCAAATTCTTCGAATCGGACGAACGCTTCCTCCGCTGCTGCATATCTTCCAGGATACAATCAAATATATCCAACCCAGTTTTCGTTTGAATGTTATGCTTTAGCGCAGATATCGATGTCTCACTATTCTTTATCAAAGTAGTAACAATTGCCGGATCACTGCCTGCTTCTTCACGAATTTCGGCAGGAGACATGCCCTGATGGCTTTTTATGGGTCCTTGTTCGCTTTGGTCAGTCGGGTCCAATTGAATAAAATCGCCGCGTTCTATAATGGTAATAAGTGCGTCTTTGATGAGCGGATCGGAGTGCCCTAGAACGCCCAACAAATTCTGCCTGCCAGCCGATGTAGACAGCCCCTTCGTGATATCCACAAACAGCCTTCCACCCCCCGTTTTAAACATGGGCGGGTTGCCTGTTAGCTTCCAGATGGACATCCCTAGTGGTTTCATTGGATCAGTCATCATTTGCTGATGACCGACAGATACATACACGTGATTTTCCTGGTCATGTGCTTCAGGAATAGGATATAAAGTGGTGATTGGTCGGCTCTGGACAATATAAAATGTATCACCTTCAGTACACCATTCGATGTCTTGGGGACATCCGAAATATTCTTCGATCTGTCTACCCAAGCGTGCGAGTTGTAAAATTTGTTGATCCGTAAGTGTTTGCGTCTTTTGCTGATCAAGCTGGAGTTGCTTGGTCTCTGTTCCTCCTTCCTTTCGTCCATAAATCGCCACTTTTTTGGTTTCAATTCTCTTGCTGACGATTTCCCCATTCTTAACTTGGTAACAATCGGCCGATACTAAGCCGGAGACCAGCGCTTCTCCAAGCCCGAAACTGGCATCGATAGAGATCAGTTTTCGGTTGCAAGTGATGGGATCAGCAGTAAATAATATTCCTGATGCCTGTGGGAAAACCATTTTTTGAACGATAACGGATAAATAAACTTGGCTGTGAACAAATCCATTCTGCATACGGTAAATTACCGCGCGTTCGGTAAACAGAGAAGCCCAACATTTGCGAATATGCTCCAAGATGGCTTCTTTGCCCGAAATATTTAAATAGGTGTCTTGTTGGCCAGCAAAAGAAGTATGGGGCAAGTCTTCAGCAGTTGCACTTGACCGCACAGCATAGGCATATTCCTCGCCAAACCGGGAGAGAGATTGACCAACTGCTGTAACAACATCGGAAGGAATGGCCGCTTCCAAGATGGCCTGTCGAATCTTCTTGCTGATTTCATTAGCATGTTCTCGATCTTCCACTTTAAGCTCAGATAGCTGGTGTATCAAAGCATGAACCGTTTCATTTTGTTCGATGGCTTTTTGGTATCCCTCCGTTGTAACACAAAACCCTTCAGGCACGTGAAGTCCTTCCATTTTGGATAACGCCCCTAAGTTCAACCCTTTTCCGCCAACAAGCATAAGTTGTGTGTGATCTATTTCCTGAAAATCGAGAACCAGTGAATTCATTCAACCTCTCCTCTAACCAGTGAATTTAGAAAAACAAAGAGCTTGTACTGTGCGCAAACTGACCACGTATTCCACCAACCTGCGGCTCTAGTCATCAACTCTTGTTTATCGTATGTTTTTGACCTATTTCAGCTGCTTCTATACCAAAACACCTATCTTTCGATCCTCCTCCCCCCCATTTTTGGGGCAAAAATGAGCATTGACAAATCCAAGTCCAAGATGTAAAATAAAATTAAGTGGAATAAAATATACATACTTTCTTGTTTTTTTTCAATGCCGTTATGATTATATCATAGCGTTATTTTTCGTTCAATTACATTCATATAAAAATGAGATAACACTTGAATTTCTCGGGGCCATCTCTTTTTTTATATGTTCAGTTTTAATCAAACAGATATCAAGATACGAATTGGCAACACGAACCCTTCCACCACGCTGTTCTTAACTATACTATTGCAGCCTTCATTACTACACATAAAGACGGAATTACTTAGCATACTTTCATATGTATTCAAAATAGAAGTTGCGGAAAAACGATTATTTGATCCATTTAATAAAGTCAGACAATTACCAGAAGCTCCCCTGCTCCTGCACCGACTTCTAACCAAGGCTTTTTAGAAAGGAACCGCCACATTCCAAACGGGCGGTTCCTTTTCTGTCTTTACAGGACAAACTCAGTAATCATGCCACTTTCACTTAGTCCCTTATTTAGAAACCCTTAGACTAAGAAAGCTTTGGAGATGATGACTAACAGAATAAAGAGCACCAGAATAGCACCGATTGACGTGAAACTACCGTATCCCCCACCAATTCCTCCAACATTACCATTACCATATCCAACTTCACTCATGTTTCTTCCCCCTCTTTTGTGGTATGTGTTAACTTATTCAGAAATGCATCATTTGACAAGGCTATGTATTAAAAAGGGCTTGCAGCGCTGCTACTTCAGCTCTACAGTACGCATCGGGTTCGCAGTTCAATCCACCATCAGGTCTCATTCCATTTGTGGCGGCTGTACTCTCCGCTTAACTCAAAGCTCGGGGAAGAATCCAAGAACCTGATCGATTCATCGATTGTTAAACAATGATACACTTTGATTGCTACCTGCCATTATTATTATTCAGGATCCCCCGGTTCCTCATTCCCCAGATACATATCTGTTTTTTCACCTTTCGATAATCTTATAATCTGCTTTCTTAATTTGGATGGATACAGCGGATGGTTGTTGAGATTTTCAATATCAAGCCATTCATATCTCACCTGGCTGTCCTCATGCTGTAAAATAGAGTTGTCAATTAGTCCTACGTATTCGCATAGAAAAATCAAATCTACGCGATGGAACGCTTCACCATACACCCCTTCAATGACAAATTCCAATGATTGAGGAACCACATCTACTCCAATTTCTTCGGCAACCTCCCTCTTTAAGGCAGCGGTCAGTGTTTCACCCGCATTCTGGCCTCCACCAGGCATAGTATAGAAAACATCACCATCATCATCCAGGCTTCATTGCGAGCATCTTTCCTTCTTTCATAATCAATGCCTTTACTGAATTTCTTATTTTTCTCTCCATCTTTATCCCTCATTTATCATATTTCTTCATTAAGATCGCCTGCTCGTTCGTGATATCACCATATGTCAGGCCAAAGCTAGCTTCACGTTAGCACATATTACTCAACAAATTCTGAACATTCAAGTCAGATTACGTAAACGAATAAAAAGCTGTATAATAATTCGGGCTGCCTTGGCTCGTCAGTATTTTAATTGTTCTTTTTAAGAACTAGAAGGTGGAATTATGGATCTTGTATACATTTGGAAACAAGAAACGCCCGCTATGAGAACAGATAAGATAATATCTGTTGACGTAGTGAGCGTCTTCTTTTTGGTCGTTTATTCTGACTATCCTTTTATCTCGTGTTCTAAATATGCTTTTTGTTTTGCTTTAGATCCAAAAGATCTATATCATTCCATCGTTGATTTTCCAGATACTTTAAACGTAAGGTGGGGTTTCTCCCCCAGAATTGCATTGGCTTCTGCTCGAAACTGCCTGGCAGCCTGTTCCGGTGTGGTCCGGCCAAAAAGCAGCTGGTCATAGATCTCTCGCAGGACTGCAGTTACTTCTGATCCGCCAACCGGATCGGGGGAGTCCATTGGGCTGCTATTGCTTTCTACCCAATCCACATAATCGAATACTTGTTGAACCTCCGGGTCGACAATTTGCCTGATCTGCTCCTTGACCCTTGATGAGAGAGGGACACCCCGTTCACCCTTAAGCAATTTATTCGCTTCAATATCATTGACGAAAAAGCTGATGAACCGGGCTGCTTCTTCCTTATGTCTGGAATTGCTTGCAACAGAGAAGAACATGCCTGGCTTCAGAAAAAGTGCTTCCTGGCTGTGGGGTCCCGGCATGGGGGCAATAGCCAGAGGCTTGCCGTATTCCCGGGTCGTGGCAATAAACTGGTTCGAATAGCCCCAGTTAAACAGGGCTTGGCCCCTATAAAATGGATCCCTATCCGGCTTGCCAATATCCGAGGCCCAGATATCCGGCGGAAAAATGAGCTTCTCTTTGGCCATTTGCTGCATACGGCCAAAGTAATCAATGAACAAGGTATCATCCTCGTACCCCAGCCGCTGTCCATCCTCAGCATACAGCTTCAAGCCATGCTGCCTCAGAAAGTATGCAAAAAATTGTTCCGGCGTGAAGTAAGTGCCTAAATAAATATCCTTGCCATGCAGGCTGTTTCCCATGGCGTAAAAATCGTCCCAAGTCCAGTCCTCCATTGGTTCTTCGATACCCTGGGCGCGCAAAATCTCTGGGTCGTAATAGCCCATCAAGGCATTGACGCCCAGACTCATACCGTAAACTTTTCCATCCATTTCACCGATCTGGACCTTGGCTTCGTCCATATCGCTGGTGTCAATCAAGCCACGATCCATGTATGGCGCAAGATCTTCTAGCAAGTTGAGGGAGCTATATTGAGACAAATAGGAGATATCCATTTGTATAATGTCCGGCAAGGTATTCCCCGCTGCGTATGGGGCTAGTTTTTTCCAATATTCATTGAAGTTGCTGTACTCATACTTGATATGGACATGGGGATTCTGCTGCTCATACAGTTCTATCACTGCAGCGGTTGCCTCATTGCGCATCTGTCCACCCCACCAGGCCATATGAAGCGTTATGGGCTCTTCTTCGACAATCATGCCGGGTCTCGAGACAAGCTGGGGAGCGCACCCCGCAAGAATCGTTAGGAGACACAGTATGCCGATGAATCGAAACCATATACTCACATCTCTTCCCCCTTTGGTGGTGGTAGCAGCAAGGTAACCCGGGTTCCCCTGCCCGGATTGCTTTCCAGAATCATGTCGTACTCTTCCCCAAAAGCAAGATGGAGCCGATCCCGGATATTCAATAACCCGATCCCGCTTCCTCTGGTTTGGACCTCACCACGCAATACCTGTTCGACGTATTCTTGCTCCATGCCAGGACCGTTGTCCTCTACAAATACAGCCAGCTTATTTTCCCGCATTTGAGCGTACAGACGAATCATGCAAGGACCTGGCTGCAATTCCAGTCCATACTGGATTGCGTTTTCGAGCAGGGGCTGTAAAGTCATTTTGGGGATATTGCACTGCAAATAGGCAGAGGGCATATCGATTTGCAAATCGAGTCTTGTTTGAAAGCGGTATTGCTGAATCGTAATATAATGACTCACAATCTCGAGTTCTTCCGCGATGGTAATCACATTTTTCTTGAAACTGATGGAAGTACGCAGCAAATATCCGAGAGACAACACCATGCGTGATATCTGTTCCTGCCGGTTCTTTTTGGCCAGCCAATGGATGGAATCCAGAGCATTGTACAAAAAGTGGGGATTAATCTGAGCTTGCAATGCTTTAAATTCCGTTTCTTTGATCACCAGCTGATTAGCATAATTCTCCTTGATTAACGTATTGATTCGAGTAATCATAAGCCGGTACGTACGCTGCAGCAAACCTAGCTCGTCCACATGCTGGGAAACCGGAATAGTAATGGCGGTATCCATGTTCTCCAAATTTCCGTACTGGATGTCCCTCATCTGGGTGATCAATTGCTGAATTGGCCTGGTTAAACTGCGAGCAAAAGCCATACCAAGTGTCAATACCACAACAATTGCAATCACATAAACCACGATGAGTGCGTTCTTCAATAAAATGATGCGCTCAAATATCTGTTCATAAGGTGCCATATTATAATAAACCCAGCCTGTCTGGGCAGACTTCTTCTGTGCCACAAGTACGATTTGGTCATCCAGCTCTTTGATCTCATACCCCCCGCTCCCTGGAAGCGGTTGCAAATCTGCAGACAGGCTATCTGAAAACTCCCGGAACGGATAGATCACCTTTTGCCCTGCTTTGAGCACAATATCGCTGTCCTTGTTATCTATGCCGGCATATTCCTCAATTAGTTTGTCGATGTTGATCCGAAAAAACAGAATGCCTACCGGCTCCAGCGTCATCGGCTCGTAGCTTCTCACTTGACGCACCATGGCCAGCATCGGATCGTCGTCATCCGGAAACAGCCACCTTACCGCTCCGTTTGCTCCTTCCGCTGCTCGGATCATCCGGTCATATTTTTCACTGGAAAAAGTCAGCGCTTCGCCATATTTAACTAACCCGCCTTGGGAGTCAATAAGATGAACGGACTGCACATATCGTGCAGCCCCACTAGCGTGTTCCCATACTCGGTCAGCCATCCGGTTTCGCTCAACAAATCCCGTATAATCCGTATCGTCCTGGGCTAGCGACTTCAGAGACTTTTGAATGACTCTATCCGAGATCATCGCATGCGATAATGCCTCCAGCTTCCTGAGCTCTGCATCCACTGTGGACGAGGAGAGGTTAAGCAGACTGGACGATTTGTCATACAACTGTCTGTCATAGACGGAGTACGTATAATATAAGGAGGTAAATGCCAGGGTGATGACCAGAGCCATCATCAGCATAATCATCAGAAACACTTTCATTTTAATGCTTAATTTGCGATAGGCTGTCATGGCAAGCGCGCTCCTTTGCACCACGTGTTCTCTATACTTATAACACATGGAGGAGAAATTTCCTGTCGAAACAAACATGAACAGCCATTAACTGACTTTTATTTTGACTGGTAGCGGTCATAGGCCGCCTGATGTACGGCAATCGCCTCTTCGATACCCATGCTTTTAATGGTCTCGACCATTGTATCGAATTCCGCGATGGGTTTCTGGCCGTTAATGATTGCGGTCATTGTCTCATTCAGATACGTATCGACCTGGCTCATGATCGAGGTGCTTTTACTGGCTTCTTGCGTAGTCAAGCGAATCGTTGGAAGGGTCAGCGCCGAGCTGGCTTTCATCCATTCCTCGTTAGCTGCACGCTGCCCGTCATCGAAAAGAAGTGCATCCAAATACCTGCTGTCCTGATTGATTGGACCATCCATGATGGATAGTGCATAGCCAGCCAGTGCCTGGTCATAGGTCAACCCCTGTGGATTATCGGTAATGACTTCGGTGAATTTCACACCATCACCTTCTTTCACATAGCTCTCATTCTCGATGCCAAAGTTGAACAGATCACTACCATCCTCACTGTAATTATAGTCCATCCACTGTACGATGTACTTCAATTTATCCTTGTCCGCCGATGAAGTGATGGCCTCACCGTAACTCAGCACTTTGTTTTCCAAATTAAAGGAAGAATACCCTGTGCCATCCGGGGATATCGGCCATGGAGCGCCCGTCACATTAAAGTTCGGGTCTGTGTCGCGCATTAGGTTGAAGTACTTACCCATTCCGCTAAATACGCCACCCTGATAGGCTCCCGCCAGGTTGTTGGTGATTTTGTAATCAAACGCCTTGCCATCATTCGTCATGATTTCGGGATCAATTAATCCTTCCTTGTACCAAGTGGACATGTTCTCCAGAAAGTCACGATACCCTGGCTGTATAGGTCCGTACTCCACCTTGTCTCCATTCAGCTGAAAGCCACCGATGACACCAAATCCGGGTGCAAAATCATGCAGCTTGGTCAGATTTCCGGGTCCCCAGTTCCCCGTAAATGGCAATTCATCCGCTTTGCCGTTACCGTTCGGATCCTGCTCCTTAAAGGCTTTAAGTACCGTATGCCACTCGTCGATTGTCGTAGGCACCTCCAGCCCCAGTTTATCCAGCCAATCCTTGCGTATAATCAATCCTGAAGTAGCGTTCAGCTTCAGTGCATCCAGCTTCATTAACGGGAACATGTAGATCGTTCCATCATCCAGGGCAATTTGCTTTTTCACATCAGGATCGGATTCAATGATTCGTTTCAGGTTTGGAGCATATTGATCTATCAGTTCGTTAAGCCGAATAATTCGGCCATCCTTAATCATTTTCTCCGGGCCGCCAACAGCATCCGCCCAGTTGTAGTAGATCACATCAGGCAGCTGCTTCGTCGAGATCAGCAGATTGAATTGGTCACGCTGCTGTCCCAGAGGCGGATGCGTAAAATTTGCCTTGATGCCGGTCAGCTCTTCTTTCTTTTTGTAGGCTGCCGTTTCGCCGAAATTCCCCAGAGAAGCCGTCAGTTTGGCATCATTGGCACGCCAGTATTCAATGGTAAATGGCTCGCTTGTAATCGGCAAAGGAATTTCGGTAAGTGCCTCTGACGGAGTTACCGTGTTGTCGTCAGGTTGGGTGGTTTCGCTTCCTCCGGTGCAGCCTGCCAGCAGCGCCATCGTCAGAAGAGAAGAGAGCATGATGGACCCCATTCTTTTTTTCATGTCATTCGCCTCCACATAAGTCATTTATAATATCAGAAGTCGTGACCTTAGGCAGTCGCGGCTCCTAAATATTTCAGTTGAATTGCTTTTATTGTTTGACAGCACCAATTAATGCTCCCTGAACGAAGAAACGCTGGATAAACGGGTATACGAGCATGATTGGCAGTGTAGAGATGATAATCGTTGCATATTTGATGTTTTCTCCGATGGCAAAACCGGTATCTGTCCCGGCGCCCATGGCTTCCGTACTGCTGCTGATCAGAATATCCCTCATAATGATCTGGATGGGATAAAGCTCCTGACTGCGTAAATAAAGCATCGGTCCTACGTAATCGTTCCAGTGATCCACGGCATAATACAGCATCATCACGGCAAGGATCGGCTTCGATAACGGCAATACGATACGGAACAGGATCAGGAAATCGTTTGCCCCGTCCAGCTTCGCTGATTCGATCAGACTGGTTGGAATGCCTTCGAAATTCGTTTTCATAATGAGGAAATAAAATGTACTGATTGCTCCTGGAATAATCATGGCTAGTCTCGTATCCACAAGGCCCAGATTCTGAATCAACAAAAACGTCGGAATCATGCCGCCACCAAAAAACATGGTGAAGGTAATCATTTTCATTAATGTTTTTCGCCCCATCAGATCCTTTCTTGACAATCCGTAGGCAGCCAAGGAGGTCATCAGCAGGTTAATCGCCGTACCGGCGACCACGTAGAACAGCGTGTTCATGTAGCCCGTATATATCCTTGTATCTTTGAAAACGGACTTATATGCTTCCAGCTGAAAGCCTTCCGGCAGCAGCATCAGAGATCTGGAACGCAGCATCTGATCCGGGTCGCTGATGGAGGAATTGAATACGTATAACATGGGGTAAAAGCAGATCACCATAATGATGATTAGAACAAGAACATTAATTGCATCAAAGATGCGTTCCCCAACAGACCTTTTCATCGTTTCACCTCCGCTTACCAGAGACTGGTTGAGTTCAGTTTTCTGCTGATCGCATTGGCGATAATAAGCAGAGAAAAATTGATAATGCCGTTAAATAACCCGATAGCCGTGGAATATGTATAATTGCCTTCCAATATCCCTGATCGGTACACGAAGGTGGAGATAACGTCTGATGTTTCATACGTGGGTGCTGTCTGCATCAACAGGATCTTTTGAAAATCGGAGTTCATGACCGCACCAAGACGAAGGATTAGCATTATGACAATCGTTGGCATGATGCCTGGCAGCGTGATATGCAGCAGTTGTCTCCAGCGTCCGGCACCATCGATTTTTGCAGCTTCATACAGCTGGGGATCAATGCCGCTGAGTGCCGCCAAAAAGATAATGGATGCCCAACCAGCCCCCTGCCATATGTTCGATAAAATATAAATGGGACGGAACATGTCCTTTTCGGCCAAAAACATGACTGGCTGCAACTCGAAAAATTCCCGAATGACATTAAACAAGCCTCCATCGAGTGTTGAGAACGTTTTCAACATTCCGACCACCACAACGACTGATATAAAATGAGGCATGTAGCTGATCGTTTGCACTGTGCTCTTGAACCATTTCTTGCGAACCTCGTTCAGCAGGATGGCCAGCAAGATGGGTGCCGGGAACCCAAATACAATGCTGTAAAAACTTAAAATGAGTGTGTTTTTAATCAGCCGCCAAAAATAGTAACTCTCGAAAAACATCGTAAAATTGTCAAAACCAATCCACGTTCCTGCCAAAATCCCGTTGACGGGGCTGTAGGATTCCTGAAAAGCCATCAGCAGCCCGTACATTGGGCCATAACTGAATATCAAATAATACGCGACGACAGGAACGAGCATCAGATATACATATTTGTTTCGAGCCAGTTCCTTTTTGACAACACCCCATCTGCCTGGTGGTTTCAATGTACCCGCTTGCACCACCGGACCTCGCTTCAGTTCCATTCTCCTTGCCTCCAATTCCGATGTTCATTCGTTAACATCCTAGGGTAATCATAAAATTTGGAGGCCATGCTTCCCATGCTCATTTCCGCTCTCTTCATGCTCAAAACCGACTTTCCACCGACAAAAAAATACCCTGTATGCCTTTCGAGGCATACAGGGTGTATGATGCAGAGAATAGATTGAACAACCGCAAGACTATGGAGCCTTCCTATATTCGGAAGGTGAGAAACCCGTATATTTCTTAAACACTTTGCTAAAATACGGCCAGTTGGCTCCAAAACCGGTCTTCTCGGCGAGCGATGAAACCGTGCAGCTGCTATCCTGCTTCAAAAGTTCCAATGCTTTGCCCATTCGGTAACGCAGCACATAATTCGTAAATTTCTCTCCGGTCTCCTTTTTAAATATTTTGCCGATATAGTCCGGGTTCATGTAAATCTCACCAGCAATAGCCTGAAGTGTCAGAGATTCATCCTCATACCGTGACTCCACAAGTTCCTTGACAGCTCGCACCATTTGCGATTGTCTGGAGCGCTGCTGCCGGTAGCGTTCCAGTGCAATATCCCGTGCTGCATCCAGAATAAACTGCTGAAACGACTGAAGTGTACTCGTTTCCATCATACAGGGCAATCGATCCATGTATTCTTTCATCTCCGCAGGACTGCTAAGCCGAATGATCTCCATGAATGTTTGGATGAGATAGGACTTGGTCTGAAATATGTCATAACGTTGATCAGACAGTAAGCAGAACGTCTGCTTCAGCTCATCCTCCGCCACCTGCCAATGTCCGGCCTGGATGGCCGCAACGAGCCGCTCCTGATCCATCTCAAATTCAGAATAGCCATGTTCCTCCGGAGACAGAATGTCCCTTTCCATAATAAGGCTGCCCTCACCCAGGTAAAAGCGATGGTTCAGGTACGCTATGGTCTGCATATACAACTGACGTGTCTGTGCCAATTCTCCCGGCTCACTGAGAGCCATCGTCAAATCGTAGTGATAGTACCGGGTGAATGTGTGACGAATCTCGTCGATGTTTTGAAACAATTGCTCCTCTAGAAGTTTGTCTTCCATGATCAACAGCACATGACGCCCCAAGGTTGTGCTGAGAATGGGATTGTGAAAGATATCTTCGGCGATGTTCTGAATGGCAAACAGATGCAAGTACTCATGCTCTCCCTCAATCTCAACCAGCAGCATTCGCACCTGCTGACTTCGAAAATGCACGCCGAACAATTCGCCGAAGTGTCCCCACTCTTTGGCTCCATAGGTCTTGTTGGTGACGAGTTCCTTCAGGAAGTATTGCTGCGCATGGGGCAATACACGTTCCAGGTTGGTTTGGATCGTTTGCACAAACTGGGCCTGATCCGTCCATTCATCCTTTTCGCCCACCAGTTCAGCGATGGCCTCCATCAGGCTCTCTTCACTGCAAGGCTTAAGCAAATAATGCTTAACTCCGTACTGCATTGCTCTCTTGGCGTACTCGAATTCAGTAAAGCCTGTCAGCATAATAAATGATACATCCTGGTACTTTTCGGCAACCGCTTCAACCAGCTGCAGACCGTCCATGCCAGGCATACGTATATCCGTAATGATAATGTCAGGACGCTGAATCTCTATAAAAGCAAGCGCTTCCATCCCATCCTGAGCGGTGCCTATCAATTCCGTACCAAGCCGATTCCAATTCATCACGCTGGCAATTCCGTCAAGAATCATCCATTCGTCATCAACCAGCAGAACCTTGTACATTCGCTATTCCCCCTGTTGGATATGCTTATGTCTCTATTATAATGAGATTGTCGCCTCAAGACGAAGAATGAATTGCAGTCTAATCATGAAATACCTTTATTTCCTTGTCACGAAAACTTAATATACGTTCCATGTGGATCTTCCACAAACCAACACGACTGTTTTTTTGTTTCCACGTTTTAAGCACTTCATTGGATCAAGCCATAACAAAAGCAAACATGATACTGTATAGAGGATATCACCTTGTGAGCATTAACTTAGGTTTCACCCTTTGTTTGTGACCCGGATCATCGCCTTGCTCATATCTGCAATCGGTACAAGTTCATTTCATTGGCTACAGACAATAAATTGTACCGATAAAACAAAAGAGCCCCATACTAGGGCTCTTCTACACTTCATCATCCACATCCTTTCTCTCCGTCTCGAAAGAGTCCATATTCAGATGTTTAGTGCAATTATACACCGAACAGTCCCATCGAGATCGTTCTGATGTATGCAGCATGGTGATCGAAGTATTCGATAAACTTTCTGTCATATCAATATGGGGAATGAGCCTCTTCAGAATCATTCCAAGGAACGCACCGTGACTCACAATTAAAATATTTTGGTCCGGGTGTCTGTCTGATATGTCGGCAAGGCATTGCCTGCCTCTTTTTACGATATCATCGTTTGATTCAATGCCAAGATCCTGTTTAAACCATCCATACCCCCACCGATTGACGCGCTCCTGTTCTGTCGTTCCTTCGATAAGCCCACAGTTCATTTCTCTCAAGCGCGGGTCCGTTCTCACATCGATATTGTTGATCTTACCGATGATTTCCGCTGTTTCAAGTGCTCTGGACAAATCACTAGAATAAATATAATCCCAATGTTCTGTGCCTATTCTTCTGGACAATAGTTCAGCCTGTTGTCGTCCCTTCTTATTGAGCGGGATATCTGAATGGCCTTGTGTCCGATATTCATCATTCCAATTCGTTACTCCGTGTCGGATCAATCCTAGCGTAGTCATCTGTGTCCCTCTTTTCCTATGTATCATGTAAGTCTCACCAATGATGAACCAGCAAAGATCCTGTTACAATATCTGAGCATTAGGTTGATTACACAACATACTGTTGAAAACCTTCAATTTTTAGAATTAATATGGAACTCACCACAATTATTATTGCAAGTACGATATACAAATCAATATCCTGCCTCCAACATAAACCACATCTTGTGTTCTAAATTCACTTGTTGTTTTGGCGCGATTCCTTCACCGGGTAGTTCAGTTGCTTGGTTAAGGTTGTTCATTTCGATTGTCGTACTGCACGGACTACTGCTTAATTCCCCATCCATTCACTAATGTATATCAAGTATTTGTTGCCTTCCTTGAAATTAAAGCCCCACGTGTAGTCAGTTGCGACAATGATTTGAGAATCAACTTCAGTTTTCCAACTTCGTTCAACTTCCACTAGTATATATCTAACTTTCTCTTTTGTCCCCGCTATCCCTTGTTGCTTCAGGTCAACTTTGATTTGCTTTATTTCACCGTAAACAGCTCCCCTATATCTCTCCAGATCTTCTTGGAGGCTTCCTTTCTCAGCACACGAAATGTTGCACTTCATCGCTTAATGCCCGTAAGTTGAACAAGAGCAGCCGATCGCTTTGGGTCAGCTGCTCTCTTTATTGTGTATTGATCTATTATCGTATTCTTTTAGTTAAAATTGTTCTTGTCCCCTCGATAGAGCCGTTTGGTTCACATTGTCACTTCTTTGTTTTGATATTCAACTAAAAAGTGAAACCAGGGTATTTATTTTATCATCAATCAACAAAATGTTCCCCCAAACCACTTCATTGAATATTCCATCTTCATTGAACAATTGACTTTGCTGTAGCGATAAATTTTTATATAAGCTAGATATTTTGCTAAGAGAATTCATCTATTGTTCAGTTGGTTTGTTTTCTATGATCTTTTCGTAAATATAGTCACTGGTATTGGGTCCATTAATGAGGCGTTGATTTTTTTTCAAGAGCAACATATACATCGGATTCATAACCGTATAGTGTCAGTAAAGATCTTAGATATTCTGTTTCAAATTCATTATTCTCTAAGGCATAGGTTAACGTATCACTTAATCGCAGTTGTGTTTGCCATATTACTCCGTTTAAAGGGTCACCAAAAATATCCAATTTAATTTTTTTGCTCTTTTTACACGAACCAAAACCTCATACCCATTTTACTATACAACAATGTCCGCACACCAAGCCCTGGCTATCTCATAAATAAGGCACTGAAAATAAGGACGTCCTGCAAGAAATGAATCGTCAGCGCCCAGAAGAATCCCTTCGTTTCTAACATCGATTTGGCCAAAAACCATCCGATGAATGCAGCCATCAATACGCCCGGTACCCCGCCTGGGTGACCAAAATAATGAACAGTACCAAAGATTATTGCTGATAATCCTTGCGCTGCATACGGCGACAAACCATATTTGCCAACAACGGCAACAAATGAAAACCGAAAGATGATTTCTTCAGAAAAAGCATTCATTAGTGCAAACACAAGGATGAGTATACCACCGGGATACAGCTCCAGACTCACGCTTTCCCCATGCACCACTTGGATGTAGATAACTACGGCCGTAACCAAGGTAATAATAATCATAAAATTCAGGCCCAAGTGTTTCCATGTCTCCGTTTCTTTCGGCTTAATCCCAATCCACGGTTCAGGCCGAATTCGCCCGTCCCGCTTTTTCAGGTTTAAATATGCAAGTCCACCTTTACCTGCCATCCCATATACAATGCCAATTATGATAAAAGCTAGTAACAATACCGTGATCTGATAACTAATCTCTAGGTTGTATACAGTGCTTTCGAACATGTTCAAAGTGAGTAGCGGACTGCTTCTAAACCATAACAGCAGAGGTGCGCAAGCAACGACCACAATCGTGATCAACAGAATTGGAACCAGGTTGAAGCGTTTTTTATTCATTTACATCCCCCTGTTTGGATGAGTTAACGTTTCCAACGCATGTTGACACCATTCCATGGTCATCCGAAGGTATCGCTCCCCATAGTCGAGGGTTAACAACCAGAGCTGGGCTTGGTTGCTTTCCCCCTTAGGAACACTCGCTTTTATTCCTGCAAGCATCGTGATAAGCTGCTCACTCGCTGCTAATTCTTCCTCGAGAAAAGTGACTAGTTGCGGGATATGATGCTCATCAGAGACAAAAAGCTTCATAAGCAGTTCGTTCCTCATGACAGGTTCCTCAGGCGGCAGGGTTAACCAGGAATCAAGTTGGTTACATCCCTGTTGTGTAATGCCGTAGACAATTTTACGTCTTCCCGTCTCTGCTTCTTCCACAACAGATACAGAGCCCTCTACCTCCAGTTGTTTGATGCTCTTATGAATATGTCCATACGATTCGTTCCAGAAAAGGCCGATGCTCTCCTTTGAAAACTTTACAAGCTCATAGGCACTCATGGGCTTGATTCGAAGCAAGCCGAGAATGGCAAAATGGGTGGTATTGATTCTTTTCATAAGTCCCTCCCCGTTCATAATGTATCTTTAAGATATATTTAATTAACATATTACTCCATGGAGATAAAGATTACAATTCATTTTTAGCTCTCTTTGATCTATGAAAAATCATATGCACATTTCAAGATTACTCAGCTAGTTTTTTATACATACAGTTCAATCTTCCACTAGATCTAAGACTTAGCATCACTCAAGGACTTCATTTTGCAGCCTATTTTTTCGATATATGATGTACAGACTTTATTTAAATTTTAACTATTGAAGTTATGGGAGCTGTAAATGGATGTAGTTGAGGGGGAAATGCAGTGAAAAAGAATATTGTATCCATACTAAAAATGAGATCTTTGAGAACAAAGTTAGTCACCTTATGCTTGGCTATACTAATTGTGCCGACAATCGTTATCGGATTCACCTCGTATACGGTTTCGAAAAATGAAATGAATGAATCCGGCAAGGCCGCGCTTGAAAATAGTGTGCGGATGGTCATTGGCATGATTAGTCTCCTTAATGAGCAAGTTGAGAACGGAGATATGACATTGGAGCAAGCACAGGAAAAACTTCGTGTCGAGCTGCTCGGTGAAAAAAATGCAGATAATAAGCGGCCTGTAAAAAGTGAATATACTGTAGGGGAAACAGGATATCCATGGGCAGTTGATACGGATGCTCATTCCGTGATGAATCCTTCAAATGAAGGTCAAAATCTAACAGATGTCGTAACGGAAGATGGCGTGTTTTTGGGAAAAGAGCTCGTTAACGTTGGAACAGCCGGAGGAGGATTTGTTACCTACAAATGGGCTCTACCCGATACAGGTGAAGTAGAAACGAAAGTTTCGTATGTTGAAATGGATCCGCATTGGGGGTGGATCATCGGTTCGGGCGCATATTTAAGTGAATTCAACAGCGGGGCAACACAAGTGCTCTATCTTGTCATAATCGTTACGGCCGTTGCTGTTGTTCTCGGATCCATTATCGTCAGCATCGTCTCCGGACGTCTAACCAAGCCTATCCTTAAGATTGCAAAGCGACTGAAATCCGTTGCGGGCGGGGATCTAACGGTTGAAGAAGTTAAAATAAAGTCCAAAGATGAGATCGGTGAGCTTTCCAGAGACTTTAATGACATGATTAAAAACATGAGAACTCTTATTAGCCAAGTCGATCTGTCTACCAAGCAGGTAGCTTCTTCCTCCAGAGAATTGACCCTTGGAGCTGAGCACACTAGTCAAGCAACTGAGAATATCACCATTTCGATCCAAGAATCTGCAGCTGGTGCACAAGAGCAGCAAATGATGCTTCAACGGACAACCAACTCCCTTGAAGAAATATCCATTGGGATCCAGCGAATAGCGGAGAGCTCATCAACCATTGCCGATTCTTCTGTGGATGCAATGGAACTGGCGAACATCGGTGGTACGGCCGTAGAGCACACAGCGAAGCAAATGAATCTGATCAACCATTCGGTTAATGAGACGGATGTGGTCATGAGGATGCTAGATGAACGCAGTCAGCAGATTGGTACGATGCTGCATGCCATTACGGATATTGCAAAACAGACTAATCTTCTTGCTTTGAATGCTTCGATTGAGGCTGCTCGTGCAGGCGAAGAAGGCCGCGGTTTCTCCGTGGTTGCTGCTGAAGTGAGAAAGCTTGCTGAACAATCGAACCAGTCATCCGGGGAGATTTCCACGTTGATTCAGGATATGCGTAACGATATTGAACAGTCGCTTAAAACGTTGGAACGAGTTAAACAGGACGTCGACTCTGGTATACAGATTGCGAATGAGACGGAACAACAGTTTAACAAAATCGTGGGGTCCACAAACTTTATCGCCCAACAAACGGAAGAACTCGCCAGTGTTACACAGCAGATCACTGCAAGTGTCCAGGAAATAACAGCAGGCCAGGAGCAAGTCTCCAATCTTGCACTTCAAGCTGCAGACCATTCACAAAATATAGCTGCATCTTCAGAAGAACAACTGGCTTCCATGGAGCAAATTACAAGCCTAGCCACAACCTTGTCGGAAATGTCACAAAAGTTAGAGCGTTTGACCATTCAATTTAAATATTAAGATCACTCATCTAAGTTAAAAAAGCAGCCGATCAATTCAACTTTGATCGGCTGCTTTTTCGTTTTTAATGAACGATTATATTCTGCTGGTTGGCACCTACAACTCCAGATCTGCAGCCCGGGCGTTCGCTTCAACCTGCTCCGGACTCTTGCATCCTGGAATGACGCAGCTAACGGCTGGATGCTTCAGACACCAGGCGAGAGCCCACGAGGCCATATCGACACCTTCCGGGACTTCATTCTTCTGGATTTCACTTACCAGCTTCAGTTTCTCATCAATCTCTTGACGCTCGCGTCCCTTTCTGACATTGTCATTGAATACCGCGCCCGGCTTGTATTTGCCGCTCAGATAGCCGCTGGCCAGTGGGACTCTTGCGAGCACACCAAGATCCTGCTTCTGGCATGACGGGAATACCCTCTCCTCTGGCTTCTGGTCCAGACGGTTATACACAACCTGAATAGCCTTCGCGTTCAACTCGGTAGCTTTGCTCGTCTGATGCAGATTATCGTTGCTGCCAATGGAGATACCGAGATTTCGAATTTTACCGGCCTGTACCTGCTTGTCCAGCATGGTCCACAGCTCATCGTTATCGAACGCCTCATCTGAACCGGAATGGAACTGATACAAATCGATATAATCCGTCCTTAGGGCTTTCAAGGATTCTTCCAGCTGAACACGGATCTGATCCACACTCCAGGCATTTGTCCAGTGATCATGCCACTGATGGCCAAACTTAGATGCGATCACCCAATCCTCACGCCGGTCTCGGGACATAAAATCGCCGATAAAGCTTTCCGACATATGGTGAGGTCCGTAACATTCGGCTGTATCAATCAAATTAATACCCAGTTCTTTGGCCCGATAGAGAATCTCATCGACTTCTTTCTGGGTATAATCCTTACCCCAGTCCCCGCCAAACTGCCACGTGCCCACGCCTACAACGGATACATCCAGCTCGGTCTTGCCCAATCTTCTGTACTTCACTCTTCTCACCTCGAGGTTTAATATGTTGGTCAAGTGACCGGATTGTACAATAAGTATTAGATTAACGATAACGCTTTCATGATAATGGATATCTCCAGATTAATCAATCTGAAGCATTCTCGTTTTCTTATCCAGGTAGAGAGTTCCTGTTCAATGAATCATCAAATGTTTTCAATATAGATATATAAATGATCTTGCTTTGCACGCGTTTCAACGCTCAATTGACGAAGGGCAACATAAAAAAATCCCCTTAGAATATCATCGGGTAAACCGTAGGTTTACTCCAATATCATTTCCAAGGGGTACATTGGGGACTTTCTGTCAAAGATCAGATCAGGAACTTTTCTGTTTGTTCCATTGGATACCCGGACGGATCTCCCACTTATACTTTATTGCTTAAACCAACAATTGTTTCGAACGGTCGCAGCATCATTGGCAGCTTGTCACTCTCGTAATTGGTAAGCCAAATTTCGGAGAAGTTCAGATTAAGCTCCTCTTCTCCAAGCTCCGCGATCTGTCCAGTAAGATTGACTACGACCAGCACCTGTTGCTCTCCCAATGTACGTGTATAAGCAAATACACTAGGATGATCTGGCATAAGAAGCTCATAGATACCATATGTCAACGTATCGTATTCTTTTCGCAGCTGAATCATTTGTTTATAAAAATGTAGAATGGAACGTGGTTCCTGAAGTTGTTTCTCTACATTTATATTAACGTAATTGTCATTCACCTTAAGCCATGGATTACCGGTGGTGAAACCGGCTTGTTCTGCCGATGACCACTGCATCGGCGTTCTGGAGTTATCGCGACTCGAAGCCCAAATGATGTTCATGATCTCCTCATGCGACATCCCTTCTTCGCGTTTGATCTGATATAGGTTCTGATCGGCTACGTCGTTATAATCCTCTATGGAAGGGTAAGCCACGTTTGTCATGCCGATCTCTTGCCCCTGATAGATGAATGGGGTTCCCTGCATGAAAAAGTACATGGCTCCAAGCGCGGTGGCACTTTCATACCAATACTCCGCGTCATTTCCCCAGGATGAAACTTTGCGAGGCTGATCGTGATTTTCAATAAATAGAGCATTCCAGCCGATGCCTTCCAGCGATTTTTGCCACTTGGTCAAGACATTTTTCAATTTGGGAACATCAAGCTGCCTGTCCGTGCTGTTATTCCACAGGTCAAGGTGTTCGAATTGGAAGACCATATTAAACTTGCCCCGGACTTCACAGATCCAATCATACAGATCTTCTTGGTCCTCTACCTTAACGCCATTCGCTTCCCCGACAGTAACCACGTCATATTTGGATAATGTTTCTTCTTTCATTTCCTGCAAATAACGCTGAATTCCTTTGACATTCATATGCTTTTCAAACGAAGAGATGTATTTGACGCCTTCTTTGATTGGCATGTCCAATAGGCCCTCTTCTTTGTGAATATGGCTGATTGCATCGACACGGAAACCATCAATCCCTTTATCCAGCCACCAATTCATCATTTCATAAATGGATTTCCGAACTTCTTCATTTGCCCAATTCAAGTCCGGTTGCTTTTTGGAGAACAAATGAAGATAGTACTGTCCGGAAACTTCATCATATTCCCAAGCAGAACCGCCAAAGATGCTTTCCCAGTTATTCGGTTCTTCCCCGTTCTTCCCATCTCTCCAGATGTACCAGTCTCGTTTGGGATTATCCAGCGAAGCTCTGGATTCGATAAACCACGGATGTTCGTCACTGGTATGATTGATCACCAAGTCCATGATGAGTTTCATGCCCCGATGATGAACTTCGTTCAGTAATTGATCAAATTCCGCCATCGTGCCGAATTCATCCATAATGGAACAATAATCACTGATGTCATAACCATTATCATCGTTGGGTGATTTATACATCGGGCAGATCCATATCAGATCAATACCAAGATCTTGGATATAATCCAATTTTGAAATAATTCCCTTAATGTCGCCAATCCCGTCCCCGTTGGAATCCATAAAGCTTCTCGGATAGATTTGATAAGCGACTGCTTCTTTCCACCATACTCTTTTCATTTGACGCAATCCTTCTTTCTCAACCACGATATAAACTGCACTAATCGAACACACAAGGGCACTACGAGCGCAGTACCATCTTCCGATCGCTGTTATCCCCAGATTTTCTGAATCCCCTTCTCTAAGGGGAAAATCTGGTGATAAGCGTATGCTTCCGATGCAGCTTTCCTTCAGAAAGCTCTTAGGCGAACGCTTCGCTTCTCCAGATTGGTTCTGCCTCGCCGTTAACGTGTGTCTGTATAAGCAGTTTATATAGACTTTATTTATAGTATTATGCTTTACGCATGTGTAAGGTACATTCTTGCTTCGTATGGACGCAATACGTTCTCGGGCAGTTCACCTGCATAATTGGATATTAATAGCTCATTAGTCTCTGCCAATTGTTCCTGAAGCGGGAGTTCAATCGTATTTCCTTGAAAATTGCATACAACAAGGATTTTGGTTCCATTTAGCGTTCGGGTGTAAGCAAACACATTTTGATCATCAGGGAAAACCAGCTCATAATCGCCATATATGATCACTTCATGTTCTTTTCTTAATTGAATTAACTTCTGATAATAATGGAATATGGATTCAGGGTTATTCAAACTTTCCTCGGCATGGATTTGCTTATAATTCGGATTCACCTTAATCCAAGGTTCCCCTTGTGTAAAACCTGCGTTATCGGAAGCATCCCATTGCATAGGTGTTCGCGCGTTATCGCGTCCCTTGGCATAGATCGACTCCATAACGCTGCTTTCAGAGTAACCTTTCCCCATTCTTTCCTTATAGAAATTGAGCAATTCAATATCCCGGTAATCTTCAATGCCATATTGCACATTCGTCATGCCTAATTCTTCACCCTGATAGATATAAGGCGTGCCTTGCATGCCATGAAGAAGGGTCGCCAGCATTTTCGCCGATTCGCTCCTGAATTCTCCGTCGTTTCCCCAACGTGAGACGATTCGTGGCAAGTCATGATTGTTCCAAAACAGACTGTTCCATGCGTCGCCCTTAAGCTCCGTCTGCCATTTGGACAGCACTTTTTTCAATTCCATCACATCCAAAGGCTTAAGATCCCACTTTCCTTTGCCTTCTTGTTCATCCAAGCCGATATGTTCAAATTGAAATACCATTGAAAACTCACTGCCATCCGGGTTGCTGTACAGTTTGGCGATTTCCGGGGTCGCGCCCCATGTCTCTCCTACGGTCAGCAGGTCTTCCGCGTTTTGGAACGTCTCCTTGCTTAGTTCCCTGATATATTTATGCAGATTTGGCCCGTTGCCCGTAATCTTCGCATCTGGTTCTTTGCCAATTAAGTCGATTACATCCAGTCTAAACCCGCCGACTCCCTTGTCGATCCACCAATTGATCATATCGTAAATCTCCTGCCGGACTTTGGGGTTTTCCCAGTTGAGATCCGGCTGTTTTACGGAAAACAGGTGCAAATAATACTGCCCGATCTCAGGCACCCATTCCCAGGCTGAGCCCCCAAATGTGGACCCCAAGTCGTTCGGAGGCGTTCCCTCCACGCCATCTCTCCAGACGTAGTAGTCATGGTACGGATTGTCTTTGCCTTTTTTGGCTTCTTGAAACCAAGGATGTTCATCCGACGTGTGATTCAGGACCAGATCCATTATAATTCGAATGTCCCGTTTCCCGGCTTCATGAATTAACGTTTCCATATCTTCCAAAGACCCAAACATGGGATCGATATCCTGATAATCTGAAATATCATACCCAAAATCATCTTGAGGAGACTTGCAAACGGGTGATAACCAAATCGCACCGATGCCGAGCTCCTGCAAATAATCCAACCTTGACACAATCCCCTTCAAGTCGCCGATTCCATCTCCGTTACTATCTTGAAAACTCCGCGGATATATTTGATATACAACGGTTTCTTTCCACCATTTTTTATTTTCCATGTTCCATTCAACCTTTCTTGCTTCCCCAGATTAGTGCTGCCTCTCCGTTAAGGTGGGTCACAGCATCTCGCTATTCTTTGACCGATCCAACAACTATGCCTGTCACAAAGTATTTCTGCAGCAGAGGATAAATCAGCAGCAGTGGAATGACCGCCACGACGATTTTGGCCGCATTCAGGTTTTTGTTCGAAATTTCAGTCAGGTTGCTGAGCTCGCTGGAATTCGTACCGGCTTGAAGCAGATCAGCAATATTCACGTTAAGGGACTGAATATAGGTCATAAGCGGATAATTGCTGACTTTGGTCATATAGATCAAACCGCTGAAGAAGTCATTCCAAGTCCCCACGATACTGAACAAGGCGACTGTCGCCAATGCGGGAATGGACACGGGAACATACACTTTGAACAAAACTTGAAGCGGATTCGCCCCATCGATGAAGGCTGCTTCTTCAAGCGCTTTAGGTACAGCAGAGAAGAAGTTCATCACGAGGATGACACTGAATATCGGAACAGCGCCTGGCAGAACAAGTGCCCATATTGTATTGAGCATATCCAGGTTTTTGATCAGCAGGTAAGTCGGAATCATGCCTCCGCTGAACAACATGGCAAAAATCATAACATTCATATAAATGTTTCTGCCTTTAAATTCCCTTTTCGATTTGGATAGCGGGTAAGCCATCAAAATAATCAGAATCATGTTAAGCACAAGGGCTAGCGCGACACGCAGAACAGATATGCCAAAGGAACGCCAGAACTGTGCATCATCGATAATTTTCGTATACGCTGCTGTTGTAAAATTGACCGGAACAAGACCTACCGCATTGGCGGATACGGCCTCGCTGCTGCTGAATGAAATGGCAACAATATTCCATAATGGAAGAAGGCAGACCAATGCCAGCATGATTACGATGGCATAGATGACAAACCGGCCAATTCGATCTTTGAAGTTTGCAGAATAGGACACAGGTTTGGCCTCCTTAGAATATTTTTCGGTCCGTATATTTTTTGGCGAGTTGATTCGCAGACAAGAGCAACACGATGCCGATCACGGACTTGAACAAGCCAACAGCCGTACCGAAACTATATTGTCGCCCAACGAGACCAATCCGGTAGACGTAGGTATCCAGAATATCGCCCGATTCATAGACAACCGGATTATACAGATTATAGACCTGATCGAAACCTGCACTCAAAATATTGGTCAGGCTCATTACACCCATCAGCAGAATAATAGGCAGCATACCCGGCAATGTAATATGCCATACTTTTCTCCACCAGCTGGCTCCATCCATTCCTGCCGCTTCATATAGACCGGGGTCAATTGACGTAATAGCAGCTAAGTAGACAATCGAACTGTAACCAAACTCCTTCCACACGTCTGTTCCTATAATTAGTGGCTGAAACCAGGTGTTGCTGCCAAGGAAATTAATATTTTCCAGGCCAAAGAACGCGAGCATTTGATTCACGATTCCGTCCAAACTGAACATGTTGACAACGACGGATGCGAGTACTACCCAGGATAGAAAGTGCGGCAGATAAACAATCGTCTGCACGGATTTTTTAACGTATTTGATACGAATTTCATTTAACAAAACAGAAAAAATGATGGCCATCATCGTTCCGAGCAAAATCTTTCCAATCGCAATGATCAACGTATTGCTGACGACCTGCCCGATATCCGGCAGCTTAAACATATAAATAAAATGCTTCAGCCCTACAAATTCAGAGCCGAACATGCCCTTGGCCGGTATGTAGTCCTGAAAAGCTGTAATGACACCGACCATTGGAATATAGCTGAATACAAGCAAAAACAAAATGCCCGGAAGCATCATCATATGGTACATGGCACCCGTGCCAAGCCTGCCTCTTGCTTTCAATTTCCCCTGTTTCATGGATGAGCCCCTTTCCTGAAGAAAGGCTGCATATCGCAGCCCCGCTACTGATCATGGATGTTTATTGTTTCGCTGCGATCTCGTCTTCAATTTCCTGAATGACTTGATCACCGCCTTGTTTCTTCCAGTTGCTGACGAATGTATCGAAGTAATCAAGCGGTTCAGAACCTGTCACGATTTTGATGAACGATTCCTGCTCGAGCTTCGTCAGATTGGCCCACGTCTGTTTCATGCTTGGTGTAGTGCCAGAGTAAGCCGGAGTCATCCAAACGAATTTATTTTCCTGTGTCAGTTTGTCGATTAGTCCAACTCCATTTATGCGCGAATGATATTTTGACCAAGCGGTCACGTCATCCGTATCCATGTCGCTCAAGTACGTTTTGATGCTTCCGATATTGTTCTTCGACTCGGTGGTGCGAACCTCGTCCAGGCCAATTTCTCCTTTAATTCCACGAACGACATCAGAGTAATCATCCAGCAGTGATGTCGCCGAGTTGACTTCGATATTGAAAGGTCTGGTCGAACCGTCTACCCCGGTTTCCTGGTACTTGGCGGCTTCGGGCATCGTAGTTGCGACATCCTTGTCGTTAGCCAGTTTATCGTAGAACAGGTTTAGAATTTTAACGGCCAGTTCAGGGTGCTCATATCCTTTTCTCACCACGATGAACTGATTGGATGGATTCGCGTGTGCTACGTTTACATTGCCGTCTTCATCCTCGAGTGTATACGCTGAGAATTTCGCATCTTTATCCATCTGCTTCACGCTGATCAGTCCCCAGTCAGGGATATGCCACGGTCCAAAAGCGATACCACTCTGGCCATTGGCGTAGAGTGCAGTAATATCATCAAAGGTGCGGGTTCCGAATTGGGGATCAATGATGCCATTCTTGTACCAATCCGCCATGATACCCAGCATTTGCTTCGTTTCTTCTGTCGTGGAACCATACACGATTTTGCCGTCTTCACCATTCATCCAATATTGCGGGAACGCGCCCTCGGTTGAGGCAACACCCAGCATGGTATAAGCAGAAGCATTGTAATCGGTGGTATTCAGTGTGTTTACAAATGGAATACCGACCGGATTTCCGGTTTGACCCGGATCTCTTTTCAGGAATTCTTGTGCCGTTTTCTCTACTTCACCCAGCGAGATGGCACCGTCTCCATCTGCATCAAGTTGGATCCCTAGCAGATCCAGCCAATCTTGGCGCACCCAAACCATCGTTGGTGCCGAATCCAGGGAAGTCGCCGGAAGGCCCATCAATCGTCCATCAATCGTCGCATTGTCTAATGCTCGACCGTCATAGGAATCGTACATCTGTTTGATGTTATCCGTGGCATATTGATCGTAAATGGCTGTCAGATCTTCAATCAGATCATTATCAACCAGTTCTTTCAATTCATCTTTGGAATCAACACGCATCATGTCAGGCAATTCCCCGGATGCGATGGCAAGCGAAACTTGACGGCTATAATCTTCGCCATTGGCTTCAAATTGATCGGTAATCTGAGCGTTAAATGTATCTTTGACCAGTCGAGTATACGCGTTGTTTTCATAGGTATCTCCAGCCGGCAGTTTCGGATTGGCTGTGGTCACCCGTCCCATGGTGACGGTGATTTCGTCTTTGTAGGCACTGAACGGATCCCCCGGCGTTACCTCATATTTCCCTGCTTCCTCTGCAGTAGGAGGATTGGTAGAGCCTCCACACGCCGCAAGAAACGCAACCATCAAGGCAGACATTGACAGCACCGCGAGACGTTTCGTCAACGGTGTGATTTTCATGGACCATTTTGTTCTCATCTAGTTCGATTCCCCTTATTCTGTTTCTCATTTTTTGTTTGCGCTTTCAGTATAAAATGAAGTGAAGATTAGTCGAGATAGGGATTGCACGTCCGTTTGGATAGAGGAATGATTACAGTTTTCAGCAGGGATCCTATAGCTCTCATTCATTTGTGAGCATTTACCCTACCTAAGGAAGAACATTCGTCTAACTATGCTTATTCTTAATCCAAAAACAAGAGCCGGCAGCTCCTAAAGCAGGATACTGTCGGCATTAATTGAGCAACAATCGACAATGTCTCTCGTATCATTTACATGACATCCTACATCGCTCATCAGGGTATGAGCTCCCTTTCTACACTGAATGGATGTTTGCTCATTGAGAAGGTGCCAGCTATTTAACTTCTCTGCGTAGCTGTCGATACTCACTTGGCAAAAGGCCTGTCAGTTCGCGGAAAATGCGGCTAAAATATTTTTCATCCGTATAACCCACTCGCTCTGCAATCCAGAATATCGTGTTGTTCGTATTGAGCAAATACTCCTTGGACTTCTCTACCCGGATGAATCTGGAGTACTCATTAAAGGTTTTCCCCATCAAGTCTTTGAAACATTGACTGAAATAACTTCGGCTGATGTTGAGTTGTTGGGAGAGAGCTGAAGCTGTATACGCCTGTTCCAAATCATTCTGCAGGATGATCACCGCTTTTTTCACGGCATCGATAATTTCCTGTGAATACGAAGTCTGTTCATCGGCCTTTCGAATACCTGCAGCAGTCTGCTTCATCCATTCCTCAACCTCGTACCAGGAATCAAAAGAATGGATCATGGGGATTCTTCCAAGTGTTGTTTGGGCAAAAAGGTGATTCCACTCCATAACGATTGAATAAAGCAATCCCATCAACTGTCCTTTATGTAATCGTAATGATTTGAACTGTTCAATGAGTTGGCCGTAGTAACTGTCATGGTGAGTCCATGGTGTTTGGAACCAAGTTTGCTTAATCCGGTTAATGTCATCATCCTGCGGCTCTATTGAAAATGTCTCTTCCTCATTCATCGAAACGGAAATGATTCGATCATTGGGGTTGTACGCATAGAATAAAGACGTCTCTGTATAATTCATAATCCAGTTTTTGATTTGCGACCACGTTCGCTCTTGGACGTCAGACAGAACCAATAATGTACTTTGAGGAACTTGGTTCAGGGACTCCTTCAAATGATTAAACAGTTGATCTTCTTCGCAGTGGGATGCTGCCCACATCCAGCTATTCCGTTCAATCTCCCACCTGATCTCATCTCCATGGATGGTCAGCTCGATAGGCCACGCCTGTTCTGATTTGCGATCTTGGGAAACGAGTACATACACATTTGGATAATAGACATTGATTTCATTCTGCGAAGGCATCTTTAGGTTCGTACTCTTCAACCCGTCAATTCGGGTATGTATACGCTGCAGAACATGTTCGAATTGCTCTTTCTCCAGCTGGACTTTGGCTATATAGTCGATGGCTCCCAGCCTAAGCGCTTCCTGGATATAATCAAAATCCTGATGCAGTGTTAAGACAACGATATGCAGTTCCGGATAGAGCTGTCTCGTAGCTCGCATCAGTTCAATCCCTGACATGACCGGCATCGCAAGATCCGTCAACATCAGATCGACCGGTTGATTTTTCAGAAAATCCAGTGCTTTCGCTCCGTTGCTTGCTTCTCCTACAACTTCCATGTTGAACTCGTTCCATGGCATCGCAGAGCTAATTCCTTTGCGAACCAGCTTATCGTCATCTACAATCAGTACCTTAATCATGCCGAGATATCTTCTCCTTTAATAGGCAGTATGAGCAGTATGCTTGTCCCCGTTCCCAATTCACTCTCGATCACCAGTTGTGCTTGATCTCCGTACTGTGATTTCAACATGCGGTGCACATAATTGAGACCGATCCCCATTCCTACTTTTTCTTGTTCAGCTACACGATTGTTCAGCAGTTTATGAATAACTTCCTCGGTCATGCCTGCTCCATTATCTTGTATCATAATGTTCAACGTTGTGTTGCATGTCACTTCGATTTGAATAAAACCCTCGTCACTCAATCCATGATAAAGCGAGTTTTCAACCAGCGGCTGCAGAATAAAGCGAGGCACAGGAATTTGAAGCACTTGTTCATCTGCAGTAATGCGAACATCAAATTCAAAGTCATATCGGATTTGCTGCAAAATCAGATACTGCCTTAACGCATCAATCTCCTCTTCCATTGTGGATACTTGTCCTAATTTGCCCAAATTGTAATAGAGCAGCTTGTTCAATGACTGCACCAGCTTGTCGATTTCCCCTTGTCCGTTCATGACAGCCAACCAGTGCACCGTATCCAGCGTATTCATCAGAAAATGCGGGTTGATCTGATAGAGCAGTTTTTCCACTTCCAGGTCTGCACGAATCTTCTCTTTCTGCTGTACTTCCTTGAAGAGGTCGCCAATTTGATGCTGCATATTTGAAAATTCACCGAGCAGAAAATCGAATTCGGGAATCTGGGTGCGAGCTCGGCTTCCTGTCGTTTGTGGATTTTGGGACATCCCATTGATTTCCGAATGGAACAAGCCGAGTGGTTTGTAGACCATCTTCCACAGGAGCCACGCCAGAAATACGGTAAAGCCGAGGAAAAATAAAGCGACCAGCAATATTTGAAGTAACCACTGGTTTTTCTCCTGTTGATATTGAGCCTGCGAAATAACCGATACGACACTCCATTTCTGTGACGATTCCTCCTTGAACCAGTGATACCCCCGGGATATTCCGTCCTTGGCAGGATCGGCCGTCAAGCTGGAGAAATTCTCTCCGACCTTCATGGCTTCCGGTATCTCACTGTACACAATGTTGCCTTCACCATCCAGGATCAGATGAGATAAAGTGCCGTTGTACTGATTGTATCTCAAGGTATCCTGTGTAAGGCGGAAGCCGGACTCTACGTAAATGTACACGTCGTTCCTTTCGGGCTGCTGTACTCTTCGCATGGCAGACAGAACGAGTTGGTCATCGAACCGGTTCATGCTGATATGCGGACCATAGTACTTAATGCCATAGGTTTGGAAGAGTACAGGCAGAGTCTCAGGAGAAAATCGATCCTTAATGGGAAAGTTGCCGAACTGTGTAGTGCCATCTTTCTGGAAGTAGTATAAGGTCAAACCGATATTCGGATTGGTAAAGGTAACCACGCTTAACTCGCTCTTTAATTCATCCCGGGCCTCCATCAATTTGAGGATATCCGAGGAAGGTTTCAGGAATTCATCCAGCTTTTTGCCAATGGTTCCTCGGTAAGACAATTGCTGTGTAACGTGATTCAGATTGGTGATCGAATTCTCCAGTGAGGATGTCACCTGCTGTAAATTGCTGCGGATACCATCATCGATTTTATTTGCGAAAATGGAGTCAATCGTATAGTAAGAGATCGCAAATATGCTGATAAAGGGGATAAACGCACTGAGAAAGAACAATAAAAAAATCCTTTTTTTAAGTGTCATTCTGACCTAGTCTCCTTCTGAAAATAAAACAGCAAGCCTCCTGGTTATGGAAGCTTGCTGTGAGTATACATACAGCTATACCGATTTTCGTTTTCCCCATAGGCCCCGGCCTACTTTGAAGCTCGTCGGCATTTCAATCCATTCAGGCGGACAAAATCAGGCCACTCCGACTACTCTCGTCCAAGTCCAATTTCCTTCATAATTATAGATCGATATTCAAATAAGTCAAACGCTTTCATGCTTCAGAACATCCGGGTAAGCCTGCTAACCGTTCAAATACTCGTAATACGTCTGTTCCATAGATAAACGAGGCCGCCGATAATACCGGCAGCCTCGCTTTCATTTATATTAAACCTTTGTCTCTCGTTGCTTAATATTAAATACTCTTTTATTCATAAATCATCATTGTTGCAATTGTTGCTCTTGTCATTTACTTTTGAGCCAGAATAATGTAGATAGACTGGTTGGCAATTTTGGTGGACGGGTAGATTTTGTTAACGATCGAGAAGCCAGCATCTAGGATTGCAATTTCCATGTCTTTCGAAGAAACCCTTGGACCCGTTGAAGTTTCTGTCTTCTCTAATTCGATACATAAGAGCAAGCCTCTGTCTTTCAAACTTCTGTTGATTTCTTTCAGAGCTGTTGCAAGTGGTTGAACCTCGTGTAAAGAAATTGAAGCAATAGCTATATCAAGGTTATCTAACGGAATTTTTTTAAAGTCACCTACAACAGATTGAATGTTCGCGATGCCTCTCTCCTTCGCTTGGGTTTCCAAATATTCAAGGACATCCTTATCATTATCCAGCGCATATACAGTGTTCACTCGTTCAGCAATAGAAAGTGAAATGTAACCAGTGCCTGCTCCAAGGTCCAATACATTGTCGGTTTTTTTGACAGGTAAAAGCTCCAATAATTCCTCTGCTGGAAATCTCTCGATATTTTCTAAATTGCTAATTTTCTTTTGTAATTTTGGATTCATGTTGATCTCTCCTTTGATTGTAGATAAAACAACTCTTTGATAACTATAATTAATTTTTATCTTATTGTAAACCGCAACGTCTCAAATTTACATTCTGAACTCGATCTCCCAATGCGGCTTACTGTCCCGAATCGTTGAACTTAAGATTTTTGGCCTTATTCAATGCTAGCCAGGTCATGCATCATACGTTCTTCCTGCTTCTTTTCATCATTGATTTTTTTGAAAAAAAAGGTTATTTTATAAACAGCTTAGCGATAAGCAAGTTCCTTACACGAAGGGAGATGTTTTTAATGGCAAATACTTATATGGTGGTTTTGTCTTAAAACTGAATAGTAGGCATACGTAAAAAAGGTGGGAAAACTCCCGTATTATTTGCTATGCCATCCAAAGTAACCTTTCGTGAATATTGCTGTTTGCAGATACGATGAAGGTCGTATCTTTTTTGCGTCCTGATGCCGCGCGACAGCAGCTTTTTTAGAGGCTGCTTGTCCGTGGCATTTTTGCGTCCAAAAAACAACATTAAAGGAGCTAACAAACAAACATGATTGATTTAAAAACCTATGGCTATACAGAAATAGATGCAATTCAAGGCGGATTATTACCCGGCAGGGTGACAGAGCTTCGGCGCGAGCGCTTCTCGGTCATGACCGAGCGTGGTGAAGTAACAGCGGTTCTCAAAGGAACGTTCTATCACGGCGCGGAAACCCGCGTGGACTTTCCGTGTGTCGGAGATTTTGTTTTGCTGAAATACAACGAGAGCGGAAACTCTCTCATCGTTACGGTACTGCCCCGCCATTCCAAATTTTCGCGGGCGGATTACTCCGGTCATGCCACAGGCTATACCAAAACCGTGCTGGAACAGCTCGTCGCAACCAACTTTGACTATGTGTTTATCCTTTCTTCTCTAAATAGGGATTTTAACGTTACCCGCATCATGCGGTACCTGACACAAGCCAGGCAGAGCGGCGGCCAGCCGGTCGTCATTCTGACCAAGGCTGATCTCGTCGAAGATTATACGCTCCCACTCTCAGAAGTCACACAAAGTATCCCAGATGTGCCGGTTCACGCGATCAGCAGTCATACAGCCCTGGGGCTGAGCGAACTCGATTCCTATTTCATGCCTGGAAAAACAGTCGTCTTTCTCGGCATGTCCGGCGTCGGTAAATCTTCTCTGCTCAATGCGTTGATGGAACAAA
Organism: Paenibacillus pabuli; assembly: GCF_039831995.1. NCBI lineage: Bacteria > Bacillati > Bacillota > Bacilli > Caryophanales > Paenibacillaceae > Paenibacillus > Paenibacillus pabuli. The sequence continues at coordinate 432,680 of NZ_JBDOIO010000003.1, read as the reverse complement.
ACGTCATGCAGGTTCAGGCGATTCGGGAGGGCGACAGCCGGGGGCGGCATACGACAACCCATCGTCAGCTGTTCATGCTTCCCTCCGGTACGATGGTCATCGACACGCCGGGTATGCGTGAGCTTGGGCTTTTTGATGCCAATGAAGGCATACGCGCAAGCTTTGCCGATGTGGAGGAATGGTTCCCTCAATGCCGATTTACGGATTGCCGCCATCAGACCGAACCAGGCTGTGCCGTTCTCTCCGCGATTGCCGACGGTTCGTTTTCTCGTGAGCGGTGGGAGCATTATCTCACCCAACAGCATGAGAACAAGTATGTCCAGGATAAAACGAGTTACCTTATCGACAAAAGGGCAAGGGACAAAACGCTCGCCATGCAGAGCAAGAACACGAAGAAAAACGGGGGTTGGAAGATATGAATATTAAATCCGAAACACTGAACGATGTCTTAAGCAGGCGGTTTGAGAAAGAGATCATCTCGGCGGATTACAAAACCATGCCGTTACAGGGCGGTACTGTGGGAAATGTACACTTGGTTACGGGGATTGCCGAAACTGCGGTAGGCGAAAAATTATCTTACCGTATCGTGCTGAAAATTCAGAAGCAATGGAATCGTTACAATGATCCGGATTCATGGCGCCGGGAATATGATCTTTATGCGTCTGACTTGGGGGAATCGTTCTCTGATACCTTGCGCTGGCCAACATGTTATTACGCCGAGATGAATACCGAAGAAGAGGAGTTCCAGTTATGGCTGGAATATATCGATGGTGTAACAGGATTAGACTTAACCGGTGACATGTATGAACAGGCTGCGTTGGAGTTAGGACGCTTTCAGGGCAAGCTGTATGCGAAACAGCCCACTGTACTGCAGAGCCTGACAAACCTGAGCCATGCGGATCTCATGAAGAATACGTATCTGCACTACCGGTCATGGCCCGTCGTCTACGATTATATCCGTTCGGAGGACTGCGAATTTCCGCAGCACATACAGCAAATGCTCATCGACATCGATGAACATTCAGACAAAATACTTACACGCATTGAAAAACTCCCCCTCGTGCTATGCCACAGGGACTTCTGGGTGACCAACCTGATCTATGCCGATGGGAAAATCGCGCTGATCGACTGGGATACAACCGGATGGGGCTATTTGGGTGAGGATCTTGCAAGCCTGATTGCGGATGAAGCGGATGTTAATTACATGGTCGATTACTACGAGCGGTGTGTTCCCGCGTATTACCAAGGATTTTCTGAATATGCCGATGCACCCCCTGTTGCGGACCATTGCGTCTATGAAATGATCCTTCTTGTATTTGGCTACAGGTTTGTGGAGAGTTATCTCCACACAGAGGATAATGGCGAGAAGACGAAACTTGTCCAAATGCTCCAAAAAATTCATGAAATGAAGAACATCACTGTTTAAATTTGCTCTAAAAAGAGAAACTCCGAAACCCTTGAATGTAGTGGGTTTTCGGAGTTTCTTTTGTAGTACCAATCGATTCGATGATATGGAATACTACTCTTCATCATTATTTTGACATTCTATATACCGGCCATAGTGCCAATCTCAAAATTTGACGGCCCCAAAAAGCAAAGACAGTCGTTCCAGTCCATGAGCTGCGCCTATTCTCGCTGTACTGGTCGTTGATTATATAGGTCCTTGTGGAAGCCGGGCTTTTCAGTCCAAGTTTCTCCCACTCCGTTGGTTCATTCGAACCCCCGAGTCTTAGAAGCATCTTCTTCGCTTCCTTATTGATTTTAGACGGAATTTGCTCGTATGCCTGTGTAATTTGCGTATGAAATTCATCGATTGGATTGCGGCTAGCAATGCTCTCCAAGTGGATGCTTTCGCGAAGGTAAGAAACGTATGTCAGATGTTCAGCCCAGGATTCGTCAATATAAAAAAGTCGCACCCTCTGTTCCGAAGGGCTCATTGGCAGATCGCCTTTTAAAATTTTAAGCCGCTCCGCGTACAGAATTCGCCTCTGGTCTTCGACCATATCTGAATAACTGTTCAGTTCCTGATGGATATCAAAGTTCTGACCCATAATAACATGCTGAATATGCTCAATTTTACTGAAAAGCACCGCCCCCTCAAGTGCCCCATCCTGCTTCGTAACTCGAACCATCTTATGGATGCCGAACTGAACCATTAGCTCGTCTTCCAGGCTTACGAAAAATACGGAGGCTCCGGGGTCGCCCTGGCGGCCGGCACGCCCGCGCAGTTGGTCGTCAATCCGCACGCTTTCATTCACATATGTACCCATCACGTATAATCCCCCCAGCTTGGCGACAACTTCTGCCTGCTCACGATTGCCGCCGCCGAGCCGAATGTCTACTCCGCGTCCTGCCATATTCGTAGAAACCGTTACGGCACCAATCTCTCCTGCTTTAGCGATGATTTCGGCTTCTTTTGCGTCGTTTTTCGCATTCAAAACATGGCAATGTACGTTGACGTTCGCCAGCGCTTCCGCTAGCTTATCGGACTCCTCGACGCTAGATGTACCAATGAGAATCGGACGTCCCGTCGCATGGACGGACAAGATTTCTTGTATAAGCGCCTGTAGTTTGGCTTCTTTGTGAGTATAAATTCGGTGCGGGTAGTCGATCCGTATGTTTGGTTGATTTGGCGGAATTTGCACGACCTGCAGCGCATAGATATGTTCAAACTCCATTGCTGAAGCTTGCGCTGTAGCCGTCATTCCGCAAATTCCCGGATACAGGCTAATGAAATGTTGGATGGTTATTGTGCCAAGAATTTTCCCGCCTTCTGTCCACTGTAGCCCTTCTTTGGCTACAAGCGCGGCTTGCAGCCCGTCGGGTAAATACCTGTTTTCTGCCACGCGGCCTGTATATTCGTCAATCAACTCGATTTCACCGTCTCGGACGATGTAATCGACGTCTCTTTTTAGTAACGTTTCCACATGCAGCGCACAATTTAATGACGTTAACAAATGACCATTATGACGATCGTACAAATTGCCGCAGCCGAGCAGTGACTCCGCCTTCGCAGAACCAGCTTCATTCAAGTAAACGTTCCGCTGGAACTCATCGAATTCATAATGCTCTACCTGTTCGAGCTGCCGAGCCACTTCTGCAAAACGAATGTCGTCATTCTTGAAAGAGCCCGACTCTCCGCTAATGACTAGCGGCACCCGCGCTTCGTCAAGAAGGAGTGAATCCGCCTCGTCGACAATGACGTAGTGGAACGGACGATGAACCATATCAGCTTCATTTAGTGCAATCGTGTCGCGTAAGTAATCAAACCCCGCTTCTTTAGCCGTCACATAGGTAATATCATTCCCGTAGGCTTCCTTTTTCGCGTCCAGGCTCATTCCCGCTTGAACCGAGTTTACGTTTAATCCGAGAAAACGATAAATTGGACCCATCCACTCGGCATCTCGATTGGCCAAATAATCATTAAACGTCAGCACATGCACACCTTGTCCAGTCAGCGCATTTAGATAAGCAGGCATAACAGCAGAGAGTGTTTTTCCTTCACCCGTATGCTGCTCAATCAAAAATCTTTCATGTAGAGCGATGGCTGCCATGATCTGTACATCGTAAGGTTGTAATCCAAGCTTTCTCTTCGCTACCTCGCAGACTAACGCATAGGCATCGACAAGCAGCTCATCCAAAGGTCTGCCCTTTATTGCTTCCTTTTTCAGGCGAAGTGATTCCCCTTGAAGCCGCTCATCGTCCCATGCCTCCAAATTCCGTTTCCTGATGAGTTCCACTTTGTTTCGATAGCCTTTTAACTGCTGCCGGTTATCGCGATCTTTGAATTCCTTCATAAACTTGACGACCAAATTCATTCGTGTGATTCCTCCTCCGTCGAAGTGCACAAATCTATAATGATAGCAACCTCTCTAAACAGTCACATAGGCGTAGAGGATACCTGAATCCAAGCCCTCTCGCTCACTGAAGTACGATTGAATTCTACATAATGAGTTCCAAAAACTCATCCAGATGATTTGCCGCTATTTTGACTTCTTCGAATTCAGGTTCGTCTCCACGTACGATCGCACCTGTTTCATTGGATAAATCAATCGCATAAAAGGAATAACCACCATTAACGGATATCATGATTGGCAGGTAATGATTTCATCATGTCGTTATTTCTGATTTCCATTGATCGTCATCCATGGCTGCTTCCAAGCTGAGCAGTTCAAATTCATTCCATCGAAATTCAGTTTTTTAGATATGGCTTTACATACGCATTTACTTGGTGGAAGTTTCCATAAAATCTCCAAATTTTGAATCCAAATTGTTCTCTGCCTAGGGCAAATACTTAGTTCCTTAAAACAACGCCAGCAGATAGAGCCCAAAAATTCAGTTTCTTATCTCCCCTACCAAACTTACATACATTTGTTTTTACATATGATGTGAACTATAATGGTTGATGCACAAAATTTCAGACTTCTTTGGAGGAACATACGCATGAGATCTTTTCAGTTTTACAATCCAACCCGATTAATTTTTGGTAAAGGGCAAATTGAAGCATTAAAAACGGAAGTCCCTAAATATGGTAAACGCGTTTTGCTTGTATATGGCGGTGGCAGCATCAAACGGAGCGGACTGTACGATCAGGTGATCGGCCAGTTGGAGGAAATCGGAGCAGAGGTTACGGAACTGGCCGGCGTTGAACCGAATCCTCGTCTTTCCACGGTACATAAGGGTGTGGAGCTATGCATAGCACATGACATTGATTTAGTTTTGGCTGTTGGTGGCGGCAGTGTGCTTGACTGTGGTAAAGCAATCGCAGTAGGTGCAAAATACGATGGAGACATGTGGGATGTTGTCGTGCGCGAAGCAACTCCGCAAGGCGGACTTCCGCTGGGAACGGTGCTCACCATGGCGGCGACGGGTTCCGAGATGAACAATGGTTCAGTTATCACGAACCAGGATACGCAGGAGAAATGGGCCTGGTTCAGCGAGTATTCATTCCCTGTGTTTTCCATTCTTGATCCGGTAAACACCTTCACTGTACCTCTTGATCAGACGGTATATGGGATGGTGGATATGATGTCTCATGTATTTGAGCACTACTTCCACTTGGATAGCAACACACCGGTTCAGCTTGGATTCTGTGAAACCATTCTTCGCACGGTAATGGAGACTGCACCCCGTTTGATCAAAGATCCGAAAAACGTTGAACTGCGTGAAACCATTCTGTACTGTGGAACTATGGCGCTTAACGATATTTTGAATATGGGTCTTGCTGGAGACTGGGCAACTCATAATATTGAACATGCCGTATCGGCAGTTTACGACATCCCTCATGGTGGTGGTCTTGCAATTCTCTTCCCGCACTGGATGAAACACAATCTGGATGTGGATGTAGATCGTTTCAAGCGTCTGGCAATTAACGTGTTTGATGTTAACCCTGAAGGTAAATCGGACAGACAGGTTGCTGAAGAAGGCATTGAAGCTTTACGCGATTTTTGGAATTCCATTGGCGCGCCTAGCCGTCTTGCGGATTACGATATTGATGGCAGCCAGATTGACGCGATGGCTGATAAAGCCATGCGTTTTGGTCCGTTTGGATTTTTCAAAACATTGCAGCGTGAAGATGTGGTCCAAATTTACCAAGCATCCCTGTAATGACAAATCAGCATTCACCCTTACAGGTGAGCTAATAAACAAGGACGTTCCTCTTCAGGAACGTCCTTGTTTTGTGTATTAACCATAGGCGTAATTAGGTGAACATACTTGGGCTGAACTTCAGCATTTTATGTGGTTCATGGAATGCACAAACTTTTCAACCTACTCTCGCACCGTCACAGTTGACTTGGATGACCTGGTTTCCCCTGAAGCGTTACGTAGCACGGCTTCATACTCATAGATTCCAGGTACCCTACCAGAGATTGCGGTAACCGCCGACTGTGCAGTAGGCGTATTCGATTCCAGCGATTGTGTGTCGATCAAAACGCCATTCTCATAAAGTTCGTATTCCGTTGCGTTCGTTCCCCACCACAGATTCATGGTGATATTGTAGTTGCCGTCACCGTCCCAGTTATCATTCGACAGAACGGCTTGCCCTGGGGAAGCGTCCGTGACGGTCACTGTCAGGGGTACACTCGTGGTCGTACCTAGTGTATTAATCAATTCCCCAGTATAGATATAGGTACCATTTTTCTTTCCGGTAATATCTATTTTAACAGCCTGGGCAGATGGGGATTGATCGACCAGAGAAATTTCCTTGATCAATTCTCCATTCTCATACAGTTTGAACAGATTGCCGTTATTGCCCCACCACAGATTCATCGTGACAGTATAATCCCCATCTTTGAGCCCTGTGTCATAACCGTTATTATCGGATAACACCGGAATCCCCGGGGCCCCGTTCGCTAGTGGAGTTGCCTGGTTAAGCCATTCCTCCCACTTAAGCAGCGCATTTGCTTGCTCATCCGTATATACAGTGCCTCTAGCTGCCTGAACGTCATTACCGTAGGATGCAAGAAGTTGACGCGCCTTTGCTCCTTCATGATGGTTTGCTGCCTGTTTAGCCTGCTCTAATGTGTTCGCAAGCTGTTCAGCAAGAACACCAGCATTAGGATCGTTTGATTCATCTGCAAAGGAGTTGGTCAGATTGGTCAGGCTGTCAAATGTAGCAATAACTCCGAAACGATATTCGACTGTCTGTTCCCGGCCAGCTAAATCGGAGACACTTGCCGTAACCTGATTCAAACCTGGTTCCAGCGTATATGCCGGTGTGTCCAGAACCACACCTGTCGGTTCTGCCACACCGGATATCGTGTCAGAGGCTGTATAGCTGATTTCCACCTGCTGATCAATGGTGTATTCCGATTGACCATGAATTTCAATGGTTGGAGGTACGAGATCAATGGATATGGTCAAAGACTGTTCATTCTCTTGGTTACCATCCACATCGACGCTCCAGTAGGTGATGGTGTGTGTACCTTCTTCACTTAGAGTCAACTGTGTTCCACTCACCGTTTCGCCACCATTGATTTGATAATAAGTCCCTTCAATTTCGGAATCTTCATCGGTTGCTGTAAAGGTTACTTGTACTGGAGACGTATACCACTCGTCATGTGCATCCCCTTCCACTTTCACCGTGGTTTGCGGAGCCTTCTGTTCAGGTGATTCCCCTTCCAATGTGACTAAGGCTGACAGCGGTATATTCAATTCTTTTACAAGGCGTGCCACAAGCTCAGATACCTTGATTGCACCGTTCATCTGCAAATGCGTATTGTCTTCCGTTGTGCCTACCCACATGAAGATCGATTTGGTTCCTTCTGTGCCAAGCTCCTGGAAATACTCCCAGCTGGCTTGATTCAGATCGATGATAAGCGTTTCCGTCTCCTGCGCTGTTTCTTTCATCGCCTGAACGTATTCCGGGAAGCTCTTGTTTAGGACGTCTCCGGTAAAATCACGACGGTTCACTGGTGTGACCAGAACTGGGATCGCCCCTCTTTGCCGAGCACCATCAATGTATTCTTTCAAATAGACCTTAAACTGCTCAGGCGTAAGGTAACGCTCTGGACGGGACGGCGTGGAATCGTTATGAGACCACTGCATGAACAGATAATCGCCCTCATGAATATCGAGCAAAAGATCATTGAGATATCCACCGACCAGGAAGGTTTTGCTGCTGAGCCCACCCACTGCCCGGTTATCAACGCTGACTTCCTTCTGATCAAAATATCCGCCCAACGTTTCGCCCCAGCCTGCTTGTGGACGATAATTCTCCGCATAATTGGCTACGGTGGAATCGCTCGCCAGATAAATGACCGGTTTATCACCCTTGCCGTTTTCAGGCAGACGCTCCAGCTTCAGTGCATTAATCTTTGGTGCATTTCCAGAGAAGTTGAAGTTAAACACGCCGTCAATCAGAGCAATGTCATATGTGATTTCTTTAAAATCGCCCTTGGCAATGGTTGTGAGCGGCAGCTTCGTCATCTGCTCCACAACAACATTCGCGCTAGTCGATTCCTCCGCATCCCCAATGGTCATCGTTACCCGGTAATTGTCGGGTTCCATTTCCACCAGGAAAGAAGTACCATTCACCCGTGTGAAATCCTCTTTGAGTGCATCTCCGGTTTCCCGGTTCACATCTTCGGTCAGTGCAGTATCGGCAAAGCCGTACCCATTGCCTTCGATGTACGCTCGTCTGGCATCTACCTTAATGTATCCATCGGCTGCACTGCCGGAACCAAAATCAAACTTATACTCGCTAATCTCTTCCCCAGGTTCACTTGTCAATGAATCCCTCGCGACAGTTAACATATTAACTACATGGTCAATTTGAGCCTGGGTGGCTTCCGTATCGAATATTGCCTCGGCAGCTGCCAAAGCCCGGTTCACTACGGCTTTCGATACTTCTGTATATTCCGACAGATCAAGTGCCTTGATCTCATCGTACAGAGCGATCAATGCAGTCTGATCGCCGCCCTCCGAAGAGAGCTGCGTGCCTTCAATTCGCACGTTGTCGATCTGGGTAGTCCAGTTCAACGTGCCTCCACCGCCTTTTCTCGTTCCCAGGAAACGCATGGATCTGACGTTGTCCGCATATGCGCCGGAACTCAGTGAAATATCTGCAATCGTTTGTGTAACTGTCGGATCCGCTAGGTTCGTCAATGTCAGATCGAGTGTTCTCTCGGCAAAATTAACGGTTGCATCTACATTGACCCACTGGTTCTTGGACATTTCTGTCGCCGTTCCCCCTTCGGGTATGGCTGTATCCCCTGTGCCGTATTCCGGATTATATGCACCGATAAAATAATGAATTTGGGTGCTTCCGGTTTTGGTATACAGCGTGAACAGGGCATTCTCGTTAGAATCCTGGATCGTGAGATGACCTTCTGACGGGTAGGCGCTCACATTACCGGATTGCCAGTCAAAGTTCACGTTCACCTGATCGCCGTTTACGGCATCGAACAGACGGAACACTTTGGCCCGATGGCCCGATCCGGACCCCGTGACAGACAGGACCTTATTTCCTGACTGTTCAACAACCGTTCCCGTCATCGTTCCTGCAATACCCGTGGCATTGACCATCGCATACTGGTAGTCGGCAGCGTCGCCTTCAAAATCCTCCTCATAAAGCTGGATATCCGGCTCCGGTTCCGGCTCGGAAATATCCGGGTCGATGACCAGAGAAGAAATGCTCAGCTCCATGTCTTTGACCGCGCCTGCAACCAATCCGGCAATTTTCTGTGCACCATAACTGCTGAAATGAGTGTTATCGTTGATCCCATTCGGGTACTTCGGATATTCACCCGGATTAGCGTAAAGGAATACTTTTTCCGTTGCAGCATTACCAATTTTGTCGTAGTACGCAATGCTTAGCTTGCTGAGATCAATCAGCGGCACGTCAAGCTCCTCCGCCACTTCTTTGGCAGCCTGCACATATGCCGGGAAGCTGACGTTGAATTCCTGAGTTACCGTATTGAAATCTCTGCGTCCAACCGGAGTGAGCAATACTGGAGTAGCGCCGCGCTGTTTCGCACCATTCACATAGCGGGCCAAGTAGATCTTATAATCTTCCGGCGATGCATAACGGTCAGGTATCCCTGCACTGGCATCGTTATGACCGAAGGAAATGAAGAAGAAGTCCCCCGGCTTGATACGCTGCAGAATCGTATCCAGACGGCCGTCTACCATAAATGATTTGCTGCTTCGGCCGCCGATCGCGTCGTTCACGATCACTGCCCCATTTGAGAAATAACGACCGAACTGCTGGCCCCATCCTTCTTGTGGTGCCTGCATTTCACTGTAAGTTTGCATGGTTGAATCACCGGCCATATAGATCGTCGTTGCGGCACCGGCCGCTTTCTCCGGATATTTCTCAATGATAATGTCCTGGATGTCTATGGCTGTACCCGTGAAGAGGAAATCAAGCTGTCCATCCACCAATGCGATATCATAGGAATACTCCAGCGGTTCTCCCACTTTTACATTGGTCACGGCGAGCTTTTGGACGAATTCCGACTTGACCCCAACATTTGAGTCATTCGCATCATTGCCCAATCGCAATGTCACCTTATAGTTGGCATTTGGCAAGTCAACGGCGAAGGTCGTACCTGCCGCGACCGAAACCTGGTTTGCCCCTACGTTAATACCGCTTGTATCCTTAAATCCATATCCCGGATCTTGCGCGTAAAGCGTGTCCTGTATGTTCGTACTTCCAGAGGCTGTCTCTGTACCGAAATCAAAGCGGTAGACCTGTACCGGCATCTCTGCTTCGCGGGTCAGTGCCAGATCGGCTTTCGGGAAAGATGTAGCTTCTGCTCCAAGATAAAAGCCTGTATGCGGCGGCTGGTTGTAGGCAACATTTTGCCAGGCGACGCCAAGTCGATACACGGGGTCCTGCATCAGCGTAGGGATCCGATAGTCCGAAGGAATGGTCGTTGTATAGAGACGATATTCCGAACTATCTTCACTCCGCAGCAAAACTTCCTCACGCCAGTCGCCCAGAATGTCCGCCTGAAGCGCTGGATTTCCCTTGGTATGGTTGTTCGTTAACGTACCAGTCGCCCGGAAGATTTCATCCAGCTTTTTGTTTTCGTAATCCCACTTATAGATGAGCGGAATTCCTTTGGCTGTACTGTTATCCCACTCATGATCAAACAGCTCCCGCTGAAGATCTCCATCCCACCAAATTGCAAAGTTGGCGGTTTTGGGTGAGTCTTCTGCAGTGTAAATCGCTTCTCCGGCAGCCGAATACGTGCTTGTTACGGGAACACTCTGTCCGTTCGTAATGGTCGTAGCCCATGATTCGTAGCCCGGATAGTTCGGATCAATGTCCGCGGACATCCCGCGACCGGTGTCGATGCCTGTTTTCTGCCCCCAGATAATTTCGCCTGTTGCGGCATCGCGCATCTCCAGTCCGTATGCAGCATCCGAATGCTCATGCACGCTTACAATCTGGTATCCATCCCGAATCGGATCAAGCTGCCCGGCATGCATGGCATCGCCGTGGCCGAGTGCTGTGCTGTACATCAAGCTGCCGTCATCGTCTATGGCCAAGGCTCCGAACATGATTTCGTCCTTGCCGTCATTGTCGGCATCCAGCACACTTAAATTGTGGTTGCCCTGTCCTTGATATTGTGTTCCTGTTTCGTTCGTGTCGAATGTCCAGCGCTTGACGAGTTCCCCGCCCACATAATCATAAGCAGCAAGCACGGTGCGGGTATAATACCCACGACTCATCACGACACTTGGCTTCGTGCCGTCCAGATACGCAATGGCGCCAAGGAAACGGTCTACACGGTTACCGTAGCCATCGCCCCATTCGCTAACATTGCCTCTCGGCGGATCATAATCCACGGTGGATACGGCCGCTCCGGTCTCACCGTCAAACAGCGTGAGATACTCCGGTCCAGACAGTATGTATCCGCTCTCGTTGCGGTAATCTTTCGTCCCATCCCCAATGACCGTGCCTTGTCCATCTTTCGTGCCATCCGCCGTCTTAACAACAACCTCGGCTTTTCCGTTGCCATCCAGGTCGTATACCATTAACTGCGTATAATGTGCTCCTGCGCGGATGTTGACTCCCAGGTCAATCCGCCACAGCTTCGTGCCGTCCAGTTTGATGGCATCGATATAGACATTGCCGGTATACCCGGCCTGCGAATTGTCTTTGGAATTGCTTGGACTCCATAGGAAAACGATCTCATATTCGCCATCACCGTCCAAGTCTGCTACAGAAGCGTCGCCCGCGTAATAGGAGTACGTTCCACCGTCTTTGGTCCGGCCGTCGGCCGGTTTATCCAGCGGAATAGGCAGATAATCGTTATGCCAGACCGATACAACCTCCGGCTGCATTTGCTCCTTACCCGCAATGATAGTGGAAATCTGATATTGCGAGCTGTCAAAACCCGTTGTGTCCACATAGTTTGTCACATCGCTTATGGGTGACGCATTCACTTTAGTTCCGTTTTTATATATATTGAAAGCGATCTCATCCGGATCCGTGTTTAAATATCTCCAGCTCAAAAATACGCCGTTGTCTACGAGAACCGCAACTAGACCTCGGTTAAGATATTCCCCCTGGCGGCCCGTCAGGATGTCTGATGATTCTGCACGCGCCGGAGCTGGGGGTATGGCCAGTGAAATAACCATAAGGAAAGCTAGAAAAGATACAAACATTGATTTCTGGATGGAAACAGTTCTTCGTTCCATTGAGTTAGCTCCTCCTTATCTAAAAATCGTTTTTAGAATTTGGGGAAAGAATTTTTTTTGTCTTTAAGGCAGCCCCACAGTATCATCAATTCGATCTGCCCTACTTGTTGTTTGTCGTTCGCTGTACATTTGAAGCACTGATGCTTTGTTGCTTAAAAACTTGTTTTCGCTCTCCAAAGAAACACAAACTACTGTCACCCCCTTCTAATGTTACCGCTTACAATTATCTTACAGGTGTAAAAAAAGGCAGACAATCTAAAAAATGTGACGTATTATATAAAATAATTGACTTTTTTAGGCAGGGGATGAAAGTATGGTTCATACGGTCTCTTATGCTTTTCGTAATGACGATACATCAATCATGACACTAGACTCTATTGGATGGCAGATCGTCTCAAGCGAGGAATATCGCTGTCCAAGTGATAATAGACCGGACCCGGGGCACGTTGTTTTTCAATACACGCTTAATGGTCAGGGTTATCTGGATATTAAAAATCAAACGATTTCCTTACCGAAGGGACATGCACTACTCGTTAAAATTTCCGGAGAACACTGCTATTACTATAAGCAAGAGAATAACGAACCCTGGGAATTTATTTGGATCAACATTCGCGGGGATGAAGCGAGTCGAATTTGGGATTTGATTCATGAAAATGAGGGGCATGTCATTCTACGAAACGGAGATTCTCCCTTGATTCAAGAGTTATGGCAAATTATCCATTTGATTCATCAAGAGAAAGTGACGGACAAGTATCGCTTGTCCATGCAGGTCTATCAGTGGTTGCTTATCTTAGTTCAGACGAGTCGGGAAGCGGAGAGGGATATCGGTGTCCTTTCGATTACAACGATCGAGAAATGCAAAAAGTTCATCCGGGAGAATTATGCTTCCCCATTAACGTTGGATCTGCTGGCCAGCCATTGCGATATCAATAAACACTACTTGTGCAGATTATTTCAGAAATCGGAGAAAACATCACCCCTAGCCTATCTCAAAGACAGACGAATTGAGGTTGCAATCCGACTACTCCGCACGACGGAACTTCCCATTTCCCAGATTGGACAACAATGCGGCTTTGAGAGTCCCAGCTATTTCGGCAAAGTTTTTCGGCAATATATGTCCATGTCACCCAAAGAATATCGTATGAATAAGTTAGCATTTCCTTACGAGGCCATTTATTATGAATAACCGATCTCGTTGTTGGTAGTCATCATTCCGACTTTTCAAACGCATAATCTTCGGCCTCGTACTGAAGCAGGCGCAAGAGAAGAACAAATCGACTGACCGATTCATCCCCAAATGAATAGGTCGTTCTTTCCATTTTGCATTAGGGACAAGCACTAGTGCAGATAACAAAAAAAGCCGCTATAATAGCGACCTTCAATGGAACAATGGAACTATGTTCATTGTCTTTCGACATTTTTACGATTATACTCCACACTATAGGTTTCTCAGTCAATCGATCTTTATAAAGAGGGTTAGTTGTTCTTCTATTTTTGGAACTTAACAAAGTTGGGATCAGTCTCTGATCCTTACAATTTGCATCATTTTCACACAACTAAATCACCTCTGGTTTACCGATCGCGTGCTTAAATATTCCATCCGTCTCCCTTTACATCGTTATCGTTCGGAATTAATTCATACAAGGCACGAATATCACAATCGATGGAATCGGCGATCGATATGGCAATTTTGAGCGGCATCACTCTCTTGTTTTCAATAAAGTCGTAAACTCGTTCGGGTTTAAAAAGTAACTCTTTTGCCAGCCATTCCGCTGACTTTCCAGACTCCATCAACCGTTCATTCAGTAAGCAACGTCCTAATTCGAATTTCAAAAAGTGAAACCTCCTGTGTAACATCAGATTTAACCTTAATCACTGTCCATTGCCAGCATGGATAGGCTTAATAAAGGAAGCCGTACCGATGCAGGTCCCCTCAGCATGTCTTTCCAATTTGTCGGGCGAGTTCCATCGTCACATTATCGTTTTCCGTTCATTGAACAATGACTAGCTAAATCCACCATTTCCTCTTTAGTGAACACTTTGCTGTCAATTTTAATAAATCAAAGAAACAAACCGATTACACAAGGGATACCCTCCATGGTTTTTGTAGTATTATACCCTTGTTTATTTCATCTAATGTTAAGGAAAAGCATAAAAAGCTAATCGGAAAATGGGATCCATCCTAGTCCCTCGGCTGCAGTTCGATAATGAGACTTATCTAGAAACGGGTTAATGAACCGCTTAAGACCGTAAATCCGGTAGGTCTTGCAATATTCAACAGCATTTCGTCCCACCTTAACTGCGGTATGTCTAAAAACTGTAGAACACAACGCTCTCCTGGTTCTAACTTTGGAATTTCCTGAGCATATACATCCCCGTCCGTATCGATCATCCTCAGTGTATATCCAGATATTCTATAGGATGGAATGTCATTCGAGGTTTCTATGATTACTTCCATTTTGCCCAGATCATATTGCAGAGTTAAGGAAATGTTGATCGGGGAGGCCAATTGACGCAGAACTTCATATGAAGGCTTAGGCGTGCCATCCAGATACATGGAACCGTGCACACGTTGACGCAGCATCCCCTCACCTGCTTCGCCCATCTGTGTCCGATAATCGTTTAGACTGAAAAAAATAATCGCAGCAATTCCAGAGTGGTTCCGGTACTCACTCGTGTTGTCAGTAAGAATCTGTATACGTCGTTTGTCTCCACCCTCGTAAGCGGGCTCACATAGTCCATACTCTGCAACGATCACAGGTTTATCTTCATAAGTCTCTGTAATGGTATCAATAACGGCTGGCCTGTCTAAATCGCCATGCCATGTTCCAATGTAATCATTCCACATGATAACATCACCAACACCCGTTGCATCTTTGGCGGAATTTTCATGCACCGTGTTGGATACGTAGTTAATAAATCGAGTATCATCCAGATCGCTAACAAGCGCTTTTAATTTCTCAAAATAACGGACGGTGACAGGGGATTGCCCATTCACCTCGTTGCCTATTCCCCAAGCATAAATACATGGATGGTTGTAATGCTGTTGAATCATCTCCTGGGCATGCTGCATGGAGGTTTGAAGCCATTCGGCGTCAGGATCAAGCGGTGCCTGCCAATGCGGAATCTCTTCCTGTACCAATAACCCGTTTCGATCACACCATTCCAGTAACTTGCTATCTTGCTGCCAATGAAAACGGGTGATGACGCAATTGGCCTCTTTAATATGTCGGAGCATCTCTTGAAGTTGGCTCGACGTTTCAGCCATTCCTCGATTCGGGTGTGAGCCCGGCATCCATTCAACCCCCATGAGGCGTACAGGTTCTCGGTTAAGTAGTAATGTACTTCCTTTTGAACGAATCTCTCTAAAACCAATTTCAACGGTTACCTCATCCGAGAGGACCTCACCCACGTTTAAAGAAAGATTCACCTTGTATAAATGAGGATGGTCAAAATGCCACAACTTGGGGCTTTCCACCTTAATATTTTTAAAGTGCAACAGGCTTTTGAAGCTAGACTTCTCCCATTCTTCTGAAATGATCGTGCCATCTTTGCTCGTTACCCTCACAATCATCTTTAAAGATGTGTTGTTAGCCTCTCCATATTGTCCCCACAAACAAATCTCGCCTGATATTAAACCGTACGGGGAGCAGCATCCTTCTCCTTCATCGCTAAAGACAGGAACCGCTTGAATTTTGGTATAATCAATCGCTGCGCGCCCGCTAACGATGAGAGATACACCGCGTATAATTCCGCCATCGTCTGCCCAATCAAAGCTATTACCCATTGGAAGGGCTGTCTGACTATTCTCATTATTTGCCGATACCACAACCCTGTTGTTTTCTCCAAAGACAACAGTACTTGAGATCTCTAAAACAAATGAGGTGTAACCTGAATTGATATGTTCTCCTACCTTTTGTCCATTTACCCATACAACTGCATCACGATATACCGCATCGAACTGCAGTCGAAGTAATTTGCCCTCCCATTCAGCGGGTGCAAAAAAGACGCAACTATACCAGCCTGTGCCACGAAACTCCTGCAAACCATTTTGCACATTCCATGTGTGTGGAATTTTGATGTTCTCTCCTAAAGGAGGACCCTCTTCATGCCATTTTTGTTTTACTCCTTCGTTCTCTGTATCTGCCTGAAATATCCATGATTCTTCCAATGGAATACTTAATCTGGCTCTCATTCAAATTCCCTTCTTTCTCATATTTTGTGCTTTATTATAGAGAAGCAGAGTGCTCAAAGCCATTCAGCATCTTCTGATTTCATGGACTATATGCTGAACTTTTCAGGTTAATAATCATTTCTGTACGCTAACGAGATGAAGGAGGGAATTCATAATTTGTCATCTCGGCAATATGTACAACTCCTTTTCCTTAACCCGAGACAAGACCTAGTACCAATAAAACAAAAAAAGCCGCTAAAATTAGCGACTTTAAACGTCTGCGAATAACTATGGAAAAATGAACGATAGTCTGATATTGTATCTTCTTTTTTGAACTTTAGCGTCGCTGAGAAAGCATAGCTCTTGAAGTTGTGATCCATATGGATAACATGAGGATCAGTTCATAAACATTCGTTAACGCTGTGCTTGCGATCGGTATCTGGAGCCCCTGACCTACAAATAAAAGTGTCGTTCCGACAAACAGCCATACCCATTTTTGTTTCACAAGAACGATTAGGCCAATTATCAAGAGCCAAAAACCAACGATGATCACCATGAATGGCGGACTTGTATGACTTTCTGACGTGTACCTCAATACGCCGTACTCCTCTATGGGAATGAGGCTTTTAACCTCATGTAAAGTTGAACTAACCATTTGGTAAATGATAAGGCCTACTGTTAATAACCACGCAGTAATATGTGTAATAATATGTTTGGAAAATTGGACTTGTGATCTACGTAAAATATAGTAGCCTACAAGAATTAAAGTGGGGGTAGCAAAGGCATGGAGCCAAAATCGAACACTGCTAAGTGTCTTGAGTAGCTCCCCTTCACCTATGAAATGACCTGCTGCAATAATTCCGTTATCATACGCAAGGCTGAACAATACGAAAATCTGGAAGATGGAGTAATTGAGCCATTGCCTTTTTCCAGATAATTGAGTGGCAATTCTAATAACAAGTATCAAATAAATTAGTGCCAATGCCGAATAAATGACAAGATCCAAAATGGTTCACCTTCCCTTATCCTTTTTTATCAATAGCAGCTTTCATTACCAGAATAGTGAATTACCCTGTACATTAACCCACAATCAACAACCTTATTCAAATAAATTATTTAGCCCCCCTTTTCATAAGTTATGGTTGGACATTGAATTCCAGTATGATTTTGTACATAGCGTTCGATCGAAGGATGGTAAGTTAGATCTCACAATTAGATGGAGATTTTATTATTAGTAGAATTTTGCTATGCTGAGTTAAATATGTTAACGGGAGACTGAGCATTGATACATAAAATACTGATCGTAGACGATGAAGCAGATCTGCGAAAGCTGCTGACGGATTATTTCGAAATCAATGGGTATGCCGTCTTAACGGCCAAGGACAGCCAAGAAGCGCTGCGGAAAATCGAACAACAACCCGACCTTGTTTTGCTGGATATCAACATGCCTGAGCAGAACGGCCTGCAAGTATGTGAGAAGATCCGTAACTTTGTATCATGTCCAATTCTATTTTTAACAGCTCGAATTGAAGATACCGATAAAATAGCCGGATTTCGGGCCGGAGGTGACGACTATATCCTTAAACCTTTCAGCATTCACGAGTTGGGGGCCAGGGTTGAAGCGCATTTGCGCAGGGAGCAGCGAATCCACATCAAATCCTCGGTGAGGTTTAACGAAGACCTGGTCATTGACTATACAGCACGGGGGGTCTTCTACCGTCATAAGCAAATCCCACTGGCCAAAAAAGAGTTCGACATTATCGAGTTGCTGTCTACGCATCCCAATATCGTGTTTGAAAAGGAACGCATATACGAAAAAATTTGGGGTTGGGACACCCAAGGCGATAGTAGTGTCATCGCGGAACATATTCGTAGAATTCGCTCTAGATTAAAAGAACACGGGTGCAATGACCGAATCGAGACCGTTTGGGGAGTAGGATACAAATGGCCAAGCTCATGAATGGACGGTTATTCAAACGATTTACCTTGCGGCAATCTTTTATTTTGTTATCTGTAGCCACGCTTATTGCCGTGCTTGCCGTTATAACTCTGGAGTTCAACTGGGCGGAAAAGCTAAGGCAGCGTTTCGGAGAAACGGATTGGGTGCTTCCTTCCCTTGTCGCGGCAGTGATGCTTACTGTGACAGCCGGAATTATCACCATGGCCATACTCTTTTACAGATGGAAACTAAAACGTCCGCTGGAACTACTAAACCGAGCATCCGAGAAAATTTCGGCCAACGATCTAGACTTCCGCATCTCCTATGACAGCCGGGACGAGATGGGCGAGCTGGTTGCTGCATTCGAAAACATGCGCTCCACATTGGAGAAAAACGTAAGGATGCTCTGGCGGTCTGTTGAGGAACGCAAAAAACTAAATGCAATTTTTGCTCATGACCTGAGAACACCGTTGTCCGTGTTGAAAGGGAACACCGAGCTACTCGCTGCTTATCTGCCTGAAAAAAAATTGTCTGAAGAAAAGGTGCTGGAACTTATCCATACCATGAATCTTAACATCGTGCGTCTGGAGAACTATACGGAGGCCATGAACTCGATTCAGAAACTGGAGGATGTCCCAGTACGACGCCAATCGATGGATATAATCTCATTCACGACTCTGCTAAACGACAGTGCTGAACAAATTGCAAGGCAATCTGGCAAAACCTTTGTCTCATCCATGGACTATGATAACGTCGTAATCAACGTGGACCCCTATATCGTCATGCAAATTTTCGAGAATATGGTGGCCAATGGAGTTCGATACGCTGTCCGTCAAGTGAATGTTCACTATGACATTCAGCAAAGCTTTATGAAAATCACCGTCTCAGACGACGGGCAGGGCTTCTCCGAAGAAGCTCTCAACAAGGCTGTGCTCCCTTTCTACCGAGGCGAGGTGTGGGATGCGACCGAACATCGCGGGCTGGGCCTTTACATTTGCAAGGTGTTTTGCGAAAAGCATAACGGGATCCTGCAGGTCGATAACGGACCTCAAGGCGGCGGTATCGTCACTGCAAGTATTGGGGTCCAAGTTGATAAATAGTTGAAAATGTTCTGATAGCATTTCCTTATCTTGAATTGGGGAGTTGCTATTGATGCTTATAATGAAAAAAAGAATGTTTATTGCCATCAGCTGCTTACTATTGTTATGTTCCATATGGCCGAACTTCGTTTCCGCCACGAAAGCCCGAGACAGGTCAGAAATTCTGCAAAATATCGACGAATATATGAATCGGAGTATGGAAGTCAATCAGATCAGGGCTGCCTCACTGTCCATTGTTAAGGGCAATGAGGTCTACTACGCAAAAGGCTATGGAACGTTCGAAAACGGCCAAAGCGTTACTAGCGACACTCATTTCCCCATTGCTTCCTTAAGCAAGTCCTTTACCGCACTAGCTGTGCTGCAGCTGGCGGACAACGGCCTGATTGACCTGGATGCAGCATACAATTCATATTTTCCAGACAATCTTGCACAGGACCCCCGCGTTCACAACATCACGGTCCGCCATTTATTGAATCAGACTAGCGGTCTCAATGACCAAATAAATCCGGATATGACGAGGAAGCCACAATTCCAAACCCTGCATGAGGTGAACCGGTTATTAACCGAGGTACAACTGGCCCATAGCCCTGGAACAGCCTACAGCTATCATAATCCCAATTACGTGCTGCTGGCGAACCTCGTGGAAAATGTGAGCGGAGAGCGCTTTTCGGATTATCTGAATAAACATATCTTCCAACCGCTGGGGATGAACCATACCTTCAGTGTCAGCACAACGCAGCAATTCTATGAGAATGTAACGATTCCGCTAGGACATTACTTGAGTTTGGGACGTGCCGTAGGACAAACGGAACCGATGTGGTTTATCGAAGGCCCGGCCGGTATCGTTTCAACCGCGGAGGACATGTCCCTTTGGATGCTTGCACAATATCACGAACACCTACTTTCTCCTACCCTAATGAAACAATATCACGCGGCTGGGGCCATCGGTCCTTACGGCATGGGCTGGCTTGCAGACCAAGACGAATCCTGGGGCCGAATTATCTCCCATAGCGGCATTTTCTGGACATACAAGTCAGAAGAAAAGATATTTCTGGACGAACAGATGGGCATTGCGGTGATGTTTAATTCCGGATTAAACGCTTATGTGAATTACTCGACTTTTATTGATGAAATCGCGAAGATTATGAGAGGGGAGAAACATGCTACCTCATTTGTGAACGGTCGAAATATGGAAATGATCATGATTACGCTAATCGTCGCCACGCTCTTATGGGGCGTATATGCCTGTTTTCGCATCCGACGGAGGAACCAAATCCTAACGATCCGTAAAATGATGTGGATAACGATCGGAAGAATTATTCCGATTGTAATCCTCGTGTTCCTGTCCCCATTGATGACGTTTATCGGCGGAGGACGCGTGCTGCCTTGGTTCGGCATCTGGACTACGCTGTCAACTCCCATCATATGGCTTGTTGTATGGTCCATTGTTAATCTCGTGCATTTGGCTTGCTATTATTACGTCTATGTACAGCATAAAAAGTACAGCTAGTTAAATTCACCCCAGTAGGTCACGTCATTCAATCGATAATATGAAACTTCCTGACCGTTTGTTGAACGAAAGCAGCCAATCATGTGATTGCCTGCTTCCTTGGTTTGTTGAGCTGCATCTTCCGTTTGTTTAAGGAGCTACAATTCCCCATGATTCACGGTAATGATACGAATAAGGCATCCATTTCTCTCCGGACTTCTTCAATTTCACTTCAACCACTCTCTGCTAAGCGTCATAAAACAGTGATTTTAACCAGCCTTATTTCACTTAGGATACAATCAAAAAAACAGCCGGTCAGATTTGAACCTTGCAGTTCAAATCTGTCAGCTGCTTGCTTGTTAATATTCAATCTATCGTTACTGTTATTCCTTGGTAGAAGACTCTGTATCTGCAGCGGAGGTTGCAGTATCCGCACTTTCTTCTGCTGGTTCAAGTGTATTGACAATGGTTGCTTTGGAACGCAATTCGGTCATCCAATTGGTACTGAGTTCACCGACTTGCTGCTCCACCAGTATTTTACGAATATCTTCCTTTTTGTCTTCCTGTGTGGGATTGGTTGCTTCTTTAGAATCTGTCTTCTTGATGATGTGGTAACCAAAATCCGATTTAATCGGGTCACTGATCTCATCGATTTTCATGGAGAAAGCTGCTTTCTCAAAAGGTTCTACCATTTCACCTTCTCCGAAGAATCCAAGATCCCCACCACTCGCTGCAGAGGCTGTATCTGTGGATTTATCTTTTGCCAGGGTTGCAAAATCGGCTCCTTCATCAAGCTGTTTCTTTATTTCATCAGCTTCTTCTTTTGTTGCCACAAGGATATGGGATGCTCTTACCTGCTCCGGAGTGGCGAACGTCGCTTTGTTCGCCTCATAATAAGCACTGATATCCTCATCTTTTACTGTCGTTTGCGGCTCTAAAATTTTACGGATCTTCACTTGTACTTCCGTATTTTTCTTAAGTGAATCCATGGTCATACCGGATTGTGAAAGTGCCATATTAAGCCCTTCTTCACCGCCATACTGGGTTTTTAGTGATTCAATCTCGGCATTCACATCTTTTTCCGTAACAGACACGTTGGCCTTTGTTGCCTCCTGATCTATCAATTTCATCGTAATCATGGAGTTTAGTGTGCTCTCGCCACCTAGAGAAATCAATTCATTATACAGCTCGTCCTTTGAAATGTCCGTGCCATTGACCGAAGCCACAGACTCCCTGCCTCCGCCGAACGGTGGATATATGAGTACAACGATAAGTGCAGCAGCTAGAACTCCCGAGATTACCATCCAGACCACACTGTTTTTCCCTTTAGCCGCCTGTGGATGAACCTCTGATGGGTTCCCTTGAATCTCCTCTTCTTGCATTTCCGGCACCAAGGTTGTTTCTTGCTGTGGTTCCCGCTCTTCTGTCAAAGAATCTTTCATTTCTTCTTCATTGCCGGATTCTGACGGTTTGTTATTATCCATTAAAATATGATCCCCCTTAGGTCTTTTCCTAAATCTACTTTTTAATTAAATATAATGTATTCGGAAAATAATACCTTAAAATAACATAAAAATTCTCGAATCTGCTTCATTCTTTTTCACTGATGTTTCCTATTCGTTAAATCATTTAGCATTTAGTTCCCAATTGAATATCTACAAAATGAAGAAAATATTCCTCTATACAAAAAATAAAAGCCGCTATTGAGCGACTTTAATGGGATCATACTGTTCTCCCTCGACAGTATTAGCTAGCTAATACTATATACCTTTGATTTCTTCATATATACACCCTGTTCCTAACCCAACCTCAAGTGTCGTAACTGACCAGGTAATGATGAAGCTCTGTGTTATAGCAGCCGATACTGTGCTCAATTAGTCTTCCTTCCCCGTCGAAGGAGTTACGCAGGCGCTTAAGCACATGCATCCCCGGTGGGATCTCCAGCAGCTGGCATACCTCGGGAGGTGCCGGTTCTACAAAGAAACGGTCCCTGAAGTTCTCCAGCATAATGTCGTTCTCCTCCAGTGAGTCATACAGCGACTGTATGTCTGTATCCATTTCTTGCGTACCTCCACCAGGCAGAGCAGCTGCAGCCAAGAAGTGTATCAGATGAATATAAGGCTGTCCGTTCAGAATGTAGAGTCTTTCAATCCGCTGGCAATACGGCCCGTAGCGGCCATATTCCTCCGTTCCGGCATCATTGGTGACTAACCGGGAATTCAGTACTCTCTTTTCCAGCTTATGGCCCTCTTCTACGAGCAGCTCCGTAAACCGTTTCCCCTTAGAGAGCTTCTGATGAGAAGTATTGCGCATCACAATCGTGCCAATTCCGCTTTTCTTCTGCACATAGCCTTCTTGGGACAGCTCCTGAACCGCACCGCGGACCGTCATTTTACTGACGCCAAATTCCTTCTCCAGCTGCGGCTCGGAGGGAATGATGCTTCCGAGAGGATAAACGCCATGGAGTATCCGGTCTTTGAGAATTTTTTGGATTTGCTGATATAAAGGACCTTGCTTGCGCTTCAGGGACACTCGCTGTTCACTACCTTTCAAGATCTAAGGTATGGTCTGACAGCGCCCGGAGCACCTCACTCTCGCTAAAAAGCGCTGTATCGCCTTGAGTAGTATGGGCCAGCATCGCTGCCGCCGCTGCCATATTAACCGTCTGCTGCTGCGGGTATTGCTGCAATTCCCCGTGGATCATGGCACTGGCAAACACATCGCCGGCTCCGATCCGGTCATACACCGGGAAGGTCAGCTTGGGGGAAAACACGAACGTAGCTTGATGATAGATATATCCTGTTAGGGAATGCGTGTTGTCTGCGTTAATCTCACGGTGGGTTCCCGCTACCGTTCCGATTCCGAAGCGTTCGACAACTTCGGGAATCGCTTGTTTCAACTGTGTTATTCTATCATAATCTCCGGTTCCAATGCCAAGAATAAACCGCGCATCCTTCTCATTCATCAATACCAGGTCCGCAAGCTCGAGCAGTTCTTCATAGTGCGGACGGGCCTTAATATAGCCATCTGTTCCCCATAACGCAGGACGGTAATTGCAATCAAAAACAACCTTGCCCCCCGCACCCTTCACTTCCACAGCAAGCCGTTTCATTTGCTGGCGCACGCCTTCATTCATAGCCAGCGTAATGCCGCACAAATGAAGAACGTCGACCTTGGAGGCAAGAGCTTCCATATCATAGTTGCTCGCCTCTGCGGTATTGAAACTGCTGCCCAGCCGGTCGGTGTAAGTGACTCTGCCGGGCCGGGCTCCAAAGCCATTTTCCAGAAAGTACATCCCCAACTGCTTGCCGCCACGGCTGATTAGTGAAGTGTCCACTCCAAGCTTGCGCAGATAAGCGATAGCTGCTTCGCCCACCGAGGTTTCCGGCAAGGTGGTTATAAGAACACCGGTATGGCCGTATTTGGCCAGTGCTGCCGTTACATTCACCCCGCTCCCGGAGAAAGAATACTCCAGCCTGCTGCTCTGGACCAACGTTTCGTAGCCCGGAACCTGCAGACGCATCATCACTTCACCAAAAGCAGCAATCCTAGGCATACTGGTCCACCAGCGATTTCATCATATCGAGCAGTCTGCGAACATCCTGCACATTCGTACTCCCCGTCTCTGGCTCGAAAATAGAGGAATAAACATGTGGGATAACCTGTGGCACGCCTGCCTGAAGTGCAATCTCCAGTATGGCTCCGAAGTTATCCAGATCGATTCCGCCCGTAGGCTCCAGAGCAAATCCAGCTTCTCCGCAGGCCTTGGCAACCGCACGGTACTCCTCCTCCAGCTTCAGCCCCTGCATCGGATAATATTTGAGCGCATTGCCGCCCATGTCACGCACCAGTGCAATGGCGGCATGAACGGGAACAATAGCATGCGGAGTCGTCCCTGAACTGACGGGGCCGGTCGATATATTTACATAGCCTGGCTCCCCGCATGGAGAGACCAGGCTGTTAATCCAGCTGTCCTTGGCTCCCAGATTGACGCGGGTTGCCCCCACCGCCGGAAATACCTGGTTGATATGGCTTCCCGGATAACTTGCGGCAATCTCCGCCACAACTGCTGCCTGGCGGTTGTCACCGGCCCCGAGCCCTATGGATACAGCATCTTGAATAGCCTGACCATATTCAGTCATAGCGGCTACCGCTTCCTCCGCCGAAGCATAATTTTTGGAGAGCACACCTACCAGTACATATCCTTCCGCAGCTTCGTATACTTCCTTAGCGTTCCCGATACTGCCAGCCAGTACATTAAGTGCTGCCCTGTTCTTATACAGACACTGCTGAATATTCGTCATTCTGGTGTTCCCCCCACGATTTCATGTATTCTGCTGACGATGACCTGAAGATCATCACCTTGCAGCGACCTTGGATCAATATCGAAATAACCCTGGTTTACGCCATAGTCCCGGGTATATACCGCAACCTCGCCTTCACGCAGCTGGTCATTCACATCCCTCGCATCCAACCCTGCAACAGCGGAATCAATCTGGATGCGTCCACGGAAAATCGCTCTGCCCGCTTCATCCTGCACGATACGGACTGAAACCCCAGGAAGCTCGGCCAACAGCTGAAGAGTGTCAAGGGTCTGCTTTTCCTGTTCGCTGTTATCGGCTTTATCCTGGTATTCCTCCAGCGCCTGAAGCAGCCCGAAGGTAGTCTCTTTGCCGACCTTCATGCTCCGGCCGATCCCGTGCAGCTGGATCTTTAACCACTCGGTGTATTTCTTTTTACCGGCAACAATCCCGGAAGTAGGACCTTCAATTGCTTTGGATCCGCTGTAAATCGCCAGATCCGAATATTGGACATATTTAAGCAGATCCTCTTCTGCAGCCGCGTCAACAATTAGCGGGACTCCGCTGCGCTGCGCAACCGCCCAGGCCTCTTCCACAGAGATCATGTTCTTCTGGACGGCGTGATGGGATTTGACATAGAGAATGGCCGCAGTATATTCACCGATGGCCTGTTCAATATGCTCCTGACGACCTTCATTGGCGTATCCAACTTCCACAACCCGGCCGCCGCCAAGGAATACCATGGTTTCAATAGGTGCTCCATACTGCACATTGTGACCTTTTAGCATAATAATTTCATTCTTCAATACCGGCTCTTGATGCAGGCGAAGACTGAGCCGCGGATCTCCGGCGGTCACCATGGCAGCCACCGACAGGGCTATGCCGCTGGATGCCGAGTTCACAACAACCGCCCCTTCCGAACCAAGCAGGCGTGCAATATATTCTCCCGATTTGTCTACAAGATCCGCAATTTCCACGTATTTCTGTCCGCCTTGTTTCATTGCCTCCATGACCGAATCCGTTGGTGCGGAAACGCCAAGAATGCTCATTCTACCGCTGGCATTTATAACACGCTTCAGTCCATATCTAGCTTGTAATGAGTGATCCATTAGCATATACTCCTTTAACCTTAATATAGTGTTGCGCGACCCGGACATCGCCTTCCGAATCCTTAAGGTGTTTTTCACCCGCTTCCAGGGCAAACAAAGTCAGGTTTGCCCGCTGTCCCACCCTAATCTGTCCGAGCTCCGGCTTGCCGAGCCACTCTGCTGCGTTGATTGTAACCGCGCGAATGACCTCTTCCAGACTGTAGCCAAGAACCAGAAATTTGGTCAGTACATTTGACATACTGTACACCGGCCCGTTCAACCGGTTGCTCCGGTAAATATCCGTGCTGATCGTATTCAGTTCAATGCCTGCTGCCTTGGCCTGTTCTGCAATCCGGAACGAGAAGCTCGCTGTGCCATGTCCCACATCCAGATGAACTCCCCGGGCTGCTGCATCAAGCAGTCCCTGCAGGGGTGTGCCGTCCGCATGGAACAGATTGTTCGACTTGCCATTTAGATAATGGGTGATTACATCGCCCGGCTGTAATAGCCCCAACACTTCAGAGATTGCGGGTGGAGCGGAACCGATATGCACCATGAGCGGCAGCTTCGTTTCTTTCGACAATACGCGTGCCAGCTTAAGAGGCTGTATGCCGCTGTCTTTGACGACGCTTCTGCTTATGCGTGCTTTCAGGCCTACGATGAAATCAGGATAAGCCGCTGCCGCTGCCTGGGCCTTGGCCAGGTCTATCCATTCCAGCTGTGACAGTTCATCTGTCCGTTCAAGGCCGATCCTGGAAATATTCAACATAGCAAACACCTGCGTCTCCGCCTTCAGGCTGGCGGTATACAAAGCCCCAATCCGGTCTGCACCGCAGCTTCCGGCATCCACGAGTGTCGTTACCCCTTGCTTCACACCAATTTCGTCGATGTCATCGCCATAGGGATCAAGCTCCGGAACAGCATGCACATGCAGATCAATCCATCCGCTGGACACATATAATCCCAAACAGTCTTGACCGTTCTCTCCTTCAGCCTGGCCTGGCGGTGTAATGGCAGTGATGATCCCGTCCCGAATGGCAATATCTATGATCCGCCCGTCAACAAGCTGCAAATTGCGCAGCACATGCTCTGTGCCCAATCAACCCATCTCCTTCTTCGACCCAGGTATACAGGCAAAATTCACATATGATTTATTTCATGAAACCTGTACATCCATCTATTAAAAATAAACCTAATGAGCTACTTTATTCCAAAGATTATAATGTTATAATGTTTATGCTAACTTAAGTATAATTCAGAACAGAACAGTCATTTATAAGCCCAAGATTACGAATCCGAACTTTTTAAAAATTGGAGGGACAGCTTCATGGCTAATCCGGCACTCAAGCCATCCTTGCTCAACAGATTCAGGCTCAGCTGGAATCATTTCAAATCAAGACTTCTGCTGAAATATGCGTTTTCCTACATCCTCATATTTCTTATCCCTCTGACAGGTGTAACTATTTTTGTATATGAAAACGCTGTCAATGGCCTTCGTGTTGAAATTGAACAATCCAATGTCAATCAGCTGAACCAGGTGAAGAACACCATAGATACCCGTATGAATGAGCTTCAGGAAATTGCAGGGAGAATCGCTTATGACAAGCATTTAACCCCCTACATGGTACGGCATCCCTACTACAGCATGGAGGCGGTTCAGGCACTGGCGAATTACAAAGCCAGCAGCAACATAGCAGAGGATCTGCTTCTCTACTTCCACAACGATTCCAACATCTATTCTCACCGTGGTCTCGCTGATCTTCATGTCACGTTTGATACGCTCTATCAATTCGAGCGCTGGACCCCGGATGTATTGCGACAGGACTTGAATGATACTCGGCAGCCTCTGGTGCGTCCCGCTGAGAATGTGACGATCAATTCCCGTACGGATCCGATGCTCGTCATGCTCGTACCCATTAAACCGAATGACCCCTTTCCATACGGAACCGTCGTGTATTTAATGAAAGAATCCAAGCTAACCGGGGTCATGGATTCGATTTTGAGTGACTTCACGGGGAGCACCTATATTTTCGGTCCCACCGGAGAGGTATTAACCGCGAACAGCCATGGCGTCACCCTACCTCAGGACGAGCTTAAGAAATTATCCGGACTTCAACCTGGTATTCATAATCTACAGCTGGACGGGGAACAACACTCTGTCGTTTCTGTACAATCGGAAGAGAATGGCTGGACCTATGTAACCACGATGCCAAGCTTCCAGTTCTTCAGTCGTGTCGCCCATGTCCAGACCCTGATACTGATCGTCTTCGGTATCACGGTCATTACCGGCATTGCTGCCGCACTACTGCTGGCCAAACGGCAGTACCATCCGATCAGGGATCTGATGGAATTTGCCAAGCTGAAAGGCAGCGGCAATGATGCTCCCAAGCTTCGCAATGAGTGGGAATGGATCCGCCAGACTCTCCACGATTACAGTGCCAAAATTGATCTACAGGAGCCCTTCGTCCGCAATCAGTGTATGCTGCTGCTGCTCAAGCACGGCAAGCCGGATGATCCAGAGATTGAGCAGATGATCTTCAGCACCGGCTTCAGGCATCCTCAGGGAGAAGGCCTCTATTTCTCGGCTATTCTGTCCTGGGATGACACCCAGCCAGGCGGCAACTCCTGGCAGGAACGTCATCTGCTGCAGGGAATACTCAGCAATGTATGTTTGCCCGGCCCTGGTGCACAGATCTTTGGTGTGGAGTTCTCGGTTAAGGACCAGTTTGCCCTGATCATTTCACTTCCGGGCGGTGCAGACATGCCGGTTCAGAACCAAATGGAACAGGTTATTGAAGGAATTCAAGCGATCATCCGCGAGCACTCACAGCTGTCTTTAAGCATCGGTGTCGGTATGGCCTACACGGACCTGACCCGTCTTAACCAATCGTTTATCGAAGCTGCAGCAGCACTGGAGCACCGAATGATCCGGCGCAGCGGACAGGTAACCTACTTCGAGCAGCTTGCAGAGCTGAACCCTTCCGCAACCGAGAGTTTCTGGATTCCACGCAAATCCATGCTGAAGCTGGAGCAGAGCCTGAAGCAGGGCAACGAATCGGTAGCCGTCCAGATGATTGCTGATACCATCGATATGATCAAAGACGAGCCACTGCAGATTCATCTGCTGCGCTGCATCTGCTTCGATCTGCTGAACGCTTTTCTGCGCACCGCCTCCGAACTTGGTATGGACAGTGTCTTCGCCAATATGCCGGAATTGACCTCCTTCGAAACGCTTGAAGAACTGGAGAGCCGCCTGCTCTCTCTGGCCGCTGACATTTGCGCGCAGGTCGAGCGGAATACAGAGACAAGCGAATCTTCATTAATGGATGACATTCTGGCTTACGTGGACGAGCAGTTCGCAGATTACACACTCAGCCTGGAGCATGTGGCACTTAAGTTTGCCATTTCAACCTCTTATTTAAGCCGGAGCTTCAAAGAGAAGACTGGCAGCAATTTCTCACAATATATCTGGCAAAGGCGTGTGGATGAAGTTATCCGGCTGCTGGAGAATACTAGCGCACCGCTCAAAGAAATTATTGAGCAGGTCGGTTATTTGGATACGCCGAATTTCATCCGCAAGTTCAAAAAGGAAATCGGTCTGACACCAGGACAGTACCGTAAGGAACATGCTTTGAAGGGCGCTGTTGCGAAAAGACCGGTTTAATCCCGGTCTTTCTCCCGTTCTTGCTGGAATGGAAGATAAATTTATATGTTTTGTTGTCCCTGCCCTGCCAAGCACCTAAATCACAAACCAAGTGGGACCTGTTGTACTGTCCTATTGTAGGTCGGTATCGTCTCAGCGTGAAATCGTCAGAATTATATGCTATCGAACCATAGTTATTCGTATATTTTGATGATCAAGCTTCACGTTAAGGGTTATTTTCTACTGCGCTTCCTGAAGGATATGCTCTACCAACTCATCCAGAGGAACTGTGGCGAGCGCAATCGCTGTATCCGTTACCCCGTAATAGATATAGAGTAGTCCGTCTTTCACTACATTTCCGGTCGGGAAGACGACATTCGGAATCTGGAATCCAAATTTCTCGTAGTACGTCTCCGGCTCCATAATGAAATCATGGGTCCGTGCAATGATCTTCTCAGGCTGCTCCAAATCCAGCAGCATCGCTCCAACACGGTAGACAATATCTTCATCAACGCCGTGATAGAGCACCAGCCAGCCCTTGTCGGTACGGATTGGAGGCGTAGAGCCTCCGATCTTCCGCGATTCCCATGACAGGTTTTCGGCGGTGGCGAGCAGCTTGGGCTCTTCCCAGTTCATCAGATCCTCGGAGTAGGTAATCCACATGGCCGCCTTCTCCGTCCCGTAGGCTTCTCCCACATATTCCTCGGGGCGGCGCAGCAGCACGAATTTGCCGCCTATTTTTTCGGGGAACAGAATATTGTCCCGGTCATTAATATCAAGAGGGGTCGTGTCCGCCACAAACTCCCAATCCAGGAGATTATTCGATTTCAAAATGGAGGACCGGGTCAGCCAATGCCCCTCCTCTTCTCCCCATCCCTCCGGATATTCCGGGATAGAGCGCAGGGGAACACCTGCACCGGTAGGGTAATAACTCATAGCACAAGGACGTAGGGCATAGTTCAGATAGAAGGTCCCGTCGATTTTGACTATCCGCGGGTCCTGCACACTGCCGTACGGGAATCCCAGCATATCAGGCGTCACAATGGGCTCATCCTTCACATGGGTAAAGTTTACGCCGTCTTCGCTCTCCAGCAATCCCAAATAGTTCTTGCATGGAGTCAGGGAACCTGCGGTGCGCTCAATCATATAAAATTTGCCGTTATCCATTATGACCGCCGGGTTGAAGACCGTAACTTTGCGCCATTCATAGCCGCCCGGGACAACAATAGGATTATTCGGATGTCTCGTAATTTGCATGTCTTTTCCTCCTGGCATTCATGTTCATGGTATAGTTTGATCGTCTGGACCTCATAAGGTTTCAAATAAAGCGCAACCGCGTCTCCGGAAGTCTTCACAGAAAATGTCACTCTCAAGCACCTTCGGACAAATCAGCCCAGCGGGTGGCAGCGGGATGAACCAGTAATTGCTGCCCAGCACTCCATCTGGGTGCTTCTCATAGTACTGCCAGCCGAAAGGCTGTACGAATTGTCCAGCTTTTCTCTCCAAGGGTCATGCGCTGCAGCAGGTCCTATACTCGATCTGCTACAGCGCGTATTTTGTCCCTATAAATCATGTCTTACAGTACCTTTCTGCTTAGAGGCAAGTTTAGTTGGACTTCCAACGGTCATACGCAGCCTGGTTGATTTCAGCCACACGCTCTCCGCCCATTTTCTTGACGGTAGCCACATAATTGTCCCAACCGGTTAGCGGCTCTGCACCGGTGATGAACTTTGCTTCCATCTGTTTCACATATGTGCTCAAATCCGAATTCAGGTTGCTGATTTCAGTCTGCTCTTCCACGGTGAGGAACAGCGTAGGGAACGGAATCCGTGCGCCTTGATCGAGAAGCTTCTGCTGGGTTTCCTGTTCTACCCAGAGATCAAAGTCTGTCTTCAGCCCTTTGCTAATATCATCCATGGACAGGGTCGGAGCAGGAATGCCGTAGTTTGGCGTCAGAGTGGCTCGATAATCTTCCATTTCCTTACCGTCCGGTACAGGCAAGTACTTCTTGACCCGGTTCTCTTTGTCGGTGTATTCCCAGAGGATGCCCTCCGGCCCTTTATTGAAGAACATGGCACCTTCATAAGAATAGAGATAATCCACCCAGCGCATCGAGGCTTCCGGCGCCGGATTGCTCTCCGTGATGGCAAAGGCACCCGTTGTTATTCCTCTGTTCTTCGCAATCGCCGGAGCATCAACCGATTCGCTGCGAACAGGTGCAAACATCGGATCTTCCGTCGAAGGCTCTCCGCCCTTGGACATGTAGGCATGCCAGTCGGAGAAGAGGGCGACTTGGTTGTTCTGTGCTTTGGCCTTCTTTTGCTCTGCTGTCTGCGAGAAGCTCTCATGATCCAGCAGGTCTTCGGACCATAGGCGGTTCATATAGGTCAAATATTCCTTGTAGCCTTCTTCAAGCGGTGTATAATGCACCTTATCCGCATCGTCCACGTATACCTCTTCTTCATAAATACCGAAGGCGCCTAGCAGCCAGGTACGGATATCCCGGAGGTTCGCAGCGGGTGTTGTCACCGAGGAAATGGGAATTTCATCGGCTATGCCATTGCCGTTCGGATCTTCCTCCTTCACACGCTTCAGGTAGGTATACAGCTCCTCTGTCGTTTCAGGAAGCTTGTCGATATTCAGCGCCTTTAGGAAGTCCCCGTTATACCACATCGGATTGCGGTACCAGTGCTGACTAAGTTCTACTACCGGCAAAGAATAGATATGACCGTCCGGTGCTGTGATTGATTTGCGGACATCCGGATTCTCCTCCAGCAAGGCCTTGAAATTCGGAGCGTATTCTTCGATCAGATCCTCCAGAGGAACGAGGATACCCTGTTCTCCGTAATTCATCTGCTCTGCAGTCGTCAGACCGGCAGCATAGAGAATATCCGGATAATCCCCGCTGGCGAGCACCAGATTCTTCTTGGTCTCGAAGCTGTCCTTCGGTGCATTCCTGTATTCCAGCGTAATCCCCGTCTTCTCCTGCATTTGCTGGAGTACCTTCATATTCTCCCAGTTCTGGATTCCTACATCCGGCGCCATAAGCGTGAGGGTTAGGGATTCATCGACAATGGGGAAACCCTCTTTATTCACAGTGACCTCTCCGGTACTGTTATTTGCTGCTCCTTCGTTTGAACTGCTGCAGCCTGCGAGCAGTGCAACAACTAGAGCCGAAGACAACAGAAGCTTCCATGGTTTGCGTGTGGTCCGCATGAATGATTCCTCCTTGTTATATACACATTCTAATCGTTCAGCCTTTAACAGAGCCAATCATGACCCCTTGGACAAAGTAACGCTGCAGGAAAGGATAGACTGCCACGATGGGCAGTGTGGAGACGACAATGACTCCATATTTGATGAGCGATGCCGTTTCCGCCTTATTATTCATGGCGGTTGCCACCTCGCTATTGATTGAAGCGCCCGTGGTTTCGGCCGACATTTCCTGAAGGACAAGGATCTGGCGCAGAACCATTTGCAGCGGATATTTGGCTTCATCATTCAAATAAATCAAGGACGGGAAATAGCTGTTCCAGTGGCCAACTCCATAGAATAAGGCCATAACGGCTATAATGGGTGCCGACAGCGGCAGAATAATGCGGATGAACAGCTTCAGATTCGTACAGCCATCAATGTGAGCCGCTTCCTGCAGTTCTTTTGGGATGGTCGTCTGAAAAAAAGTGCGGGCCACGACAATATTCCAGACTGAAGCGGCCACCGGCAGAATCAATGCCCACATGCTGTTGATGAGTCC
This sequence comes from Paenibacillus pabuli, assembly GCF_039831995.1. Lineage (NCBI taxonomy): Bacteria > Bacillati > Bacillota > Bacilli > Caryophanales > Paenibacillaceae > Paenibacillus > Paenibacillus pabuli. The sequence goes on along the minus strand of NZ_JBDOIO010000003.1, from coordinate 399,039 downwards.
GAGATTCTTGACCAGTAGATATGTCGGCACAAGTCCGCCGCTGAAGAACATCGTGAACAGAATGAGACCCATGAACAGCTGACGCCCGACAAAATCGGATCTGCTCAGCGCATACGCGGCCGGCAGGGTAACGGCGAGATTAACCAGAGTTCCTACCACCGTATAAATAATCGTGTTCAAATAACCATTCCATATCTTCGGGTTCTCGAAAACAAGCTTGTAACCATCCAGTGTCACATTTTTCGGGAACAGCCACATGGCTCCCGAATTGACGTCCTGCGGCGAACTGATTGAAGCACTGAGGATGTAGATCAGCGGATATAGAACAACCAGCAGTGAAAGTACCAAATAAATATAGGTGCTGATTACAAACAGCTTGTCTCCCTTGGATTCTTTCATGGCAGTAACCAAAGACTTCAACTCCTTTCTACCAGAGGCTGTTCTCACTGGTACGTTTGGCGATCTGATTGACAGTAATAAGCAGAATAACGTTGATTACCGAGTTAAACAATCCCACAGCCGTTGAGAAGCTATACTGGGCGTCCACCAGGCCGGCGCGGTATACATAGGTGGAGATCACATCGGAAGCTTCCATATTGAGTGAATTCTGCAGCAGCAGAATCTTCTCGAAGCCCAGGCCCAGTATATTCCCCATATTTAAGATCAGCATGATTGTAATGGTGGGCACAATCGTCGGCAGATTGATATGCAGCATCCGTTTAATCCGGCTTGCTCCATCCATAATGGCCGCTTCATGCAGCTGGGGATCTACACCGGACAGAGCCGCGAGATAAATGATGGTTCCCCACCCGGTGCTCTGCCAAACGCCCGAGAAAACATAGATTGTCTTAAACCAGGCCGGATCCGTTAGAAACTGTGCTGGTTGAAAGCCCAGAAACTCGATGAACCGGACAATCATTCCACTGGAAGGCGACAAAAAGGTAATGATCATGCCTGCCATAACAACAACAGAGATGAAATGCGGCGCATAAGTTACCGTCTGAACCGACTTCTTGAACGGACCGTTGCGTACCTCATTAAAGGCTAGCGCCAGAATAATTGGAAGCGGAAACCCGATCGCAAGTTCATAGAAACTGATGCTGAACGTGTTCCAGAGCAGATCCCAGAAAAAATAGGAATTGAAGAATCGTTCAAAATGGTCGAAGCCGACCCATTCGCTGCCGGTAATTCCTTTCGAAGGTACGAAATTCTTAAAAGCAATCTGAATGCCGTACATCGGACCGTAATGAAAAACGAGGAAATACAACAGCGCAGGAAGCATGAACAAATAGAGCTCCCAATTTTTCCAGATTCTTTTGCCAAGGGATTTGTTCTTCCATGAAGGATTTACGGATACTGCAGTATAACTCCCCTTCATTCCCCCACTCCTCTCTATGGTAGTTTTCGTTACATAAATTCATGTCTCACTTCGCATTCTGGCTGTTCCCTTTCATGCTAGCGCTTACAATTCAAAGTGTAGTGAAACTTACCTGACACAGTAAATATGTAGGTTGTGCATTGTCATGTTAGAGAGAGTGTAAATCCGCGCTGCTGCGGTACTTTTCAGCTTGCCGTAATGCAAATGCCAACCGATGGAGCATGTCTATAATATGTGAATTATGAACCTCTCTTCTCCCTGCAAAAGTTACATATTGTGATCGCCGGGCAGGTATGCAAATATTTGCTACGAATGCCAAGACTGAATCATTGACTGATGATATTAGGAGGTTTCTGTCTTGACCCGTACAACTGCCCACCTAATCTCCCACACTCTCTGGGACCGGGAATGGTATATGCCATACGGGCGTCATCATGTTCTGCTGGCGAAGCTGATGAACGAACTTCTGGAGATCCTGGAAAAGGACGAATATCAGATGAAGGAATTCTCCGCAGCTCCGTCGGCAAGGCCCAAATTGTCACCTATGCCCTGCAATCGGTACAACCCAACTTTAACAATATAGGAGGAGTTTGACTATGAACCTGCCATCTTCCATTACCGCGTATTTGAAAGAGGCCGACGAACGGCTTGCCCATCATCCAAAATTGCAAAAGCTGTTCCGCAACTGTTTTCCGAACACGCTAGAGACAACAACGAAGCTGCTTGAAGACGGTACCACCTTCGTATTCACCGGGGATATCCCGGCCATGTGGCTGCGCGATTCCACGGAGCAGGTGCGTCATTATATTCCTTTTGCCAAAAACGATCCCGAGCTGCAGCGAATTCTCCGCGGTTTAATTGCAAGGCAGATGTTCTATGTCAACATTGATCCATATACTAACGCCTTCAACGAAACGGCAAGCGACAAGCATTACCGGGCTACGGATGACTGCAATCTAAACCCATGGATGTGGGAGCGCAAATACGAGCTGGATTCTCTGTGCTTCGTTGTACAGCTGGCGTACATGTACTGGAAGGAAGCGGAACAAACGGATATTTTCGATACCGAATGCTACCGAGCGCTGAGCTCCATCGTGAACGTTATCGAAACGGAGCAGTACCACGGGGAGAAATCGCCCTACCATTTCATCCGGCAGACGCTTCAGGACACGGAGACCTTGTACAATAACGGACGCGGCATGCCTGTCAACTACACCGGTATGAGCTGGTCCGGCTTCCGCCCGAGTGATGATAGCTGCCAGTTCGGCTACAACATTCCCTCGAATATGTTCGCTGTGGTGATTCTGGACTATATCCGCGAGATTGCAAGCGTCGTCTATGAGGACGAAAGACTGGCGGCCCGGGCAGCGAAGCTGCGCAAGGAAATCGACTTCGGCATCCGGACGTATGGAATTGTGAATCACCCGAAATACGGCAGAATCTACGCCTATGAAACGGATGGATATGGTAATTATTCACTGATGGATGATGCTGGTACACCGGGATTGATATCCATTCCTTATATTGGTTATGTGGGTGTGGAGGATGAAATCTATCAGAACACCCGCCGATTTGCCCTCAGTTTCGACAACCCCTTCTACTTCGAGGGTAAACATGCCAAAGGCATCGGCAGTCCGCATACGCCAGGTGGTTATGTGTGGCATATGGCACTATCCATGCAGGCGCTGACAGCAGATAACGATGAGGAAATCAAAGGATTAATTGATATGCTGGTCCGGACCGATGCAGATACCGGATATATGCATGAAGGGTTCCACCCGGATGACCCCTCCGATTTTTCACGCGAGTGGTTCGCCTGGTCCAACAGCCTGTTTGCTACGCTGATCAGCAAAGCAATGGACAAGGGAATTGTTTAAGCCCTGCCTGCTGATCCGAACCCTCAAAAAAACACTACCGCAAAGAAAATATTGTACTGCAACTAAAAAAACCGCTGCGCCCCTTAAAATAGAAGAAGGGCTCAGTCGATTCAGGAGTAATGATCGAATATCTAAGCAAGGAGCTAGCAGCAGAAGCTCCTTGCTATTTTTTCAAATAGTTCAGCTATCAACTGTCATTCCCCGTTATTCAAAGCCAATCTCATTTGATGTAATAGTGCTTATTAGCCCCGTTAAAGCCTTGCAAACGTGATGTAATCGATTTGGACAGGCTCTGCCGATTCGATTCGAAGTGCACGGTTGATCTGTCCTCGGTGATACTGCCCATGTAAAATGACCTGTGACAGGATATCTCGGACGGACGTTTGGAACGGAACCCCGCTTTGGTTCGCATAATCGATCATTTCGTCCAACAGGGATTCATCAAGCCCTTTAATATAGACCCGATACTGCTCGGCGTTTTCTTCGAACATGGTCCGGATCACCGTGAGATCTTCCGCCTCCTCCCACAACGAATATTGCGCGCTGCCTTTGCCCTGCAATCGGGACAACCAGACCCGTTCAGCCACCGCGACATGCCTAACCAACTTCAACAGTTCCTTGTTCTTCATCTCGCTCTCCTGAAGCGCATCCAAGATGCGTTCGTCCGCCCAATACAGATGCTCCATCATGCGCTTGATTGTTTTCATTTCGATTTCCCTCTCTCTTCTCAGTGCTTATTTTCACCCGTTGAATTCTAATCAACTAGATTCGACAACCGCCTATTCTCTTCATTATGCAACTTAACAATATAAAATCTCAAATCATTATTGTAATATTTTAACACGAAAAAAATAGTTGAAAACAACTTAGCTTTCAATTGTATTTGACTTATCAACTATTGACTAATCAAATATTGATGCCTCAACTAATAGATAAAGGGAGAGTAACTATTATGAAAGCATACCAAAAAACAAACGACTTCAATGAAATTATATACGGACGCCGCTCTATTAAGACTTATGATTCATCCGTAAAAATCAGCAGAGAAGAAATGACTCAAATCATTAATGAAGCAAGCACTGCCCCTTCCTCCATAAACATGCAACCTTGGCGCTTCCTTGTTGTGGATACTCCAGAGGGAAAAGAGAAACTCGTCCCACTGTCCCGCTTCAACAAAGAAAAAGTGGCTCAAGCTTCTGCTGTCATTGCCGTGTTTGCGGACAAAAACAACTTCGATTATGCTGAAAACATTTATGGGAAAGCCGTTGAGCTTGGCTTAATGCCACAGGATGTTAAGGACTTTCAATTAAACGCATTCAAACCGATCTATAACAGCATGTCTGATGCTGAAATGAATGATGTCATTATGCTTGACTCGGGTCTCGTTTCCATGCAATTGATGCTGGTTGCCCGTGCGCATGGCTATGACACCAATCCAATCGGCGGTTATGAAAAAGATCAAATTGCCGAAGTGTTTGGATTGGACAAGGAACGTTATGTACCCGTCATGCTACTGACAATCGGAAAAGCTGCAAGCGAGGGATATACTTCTTACCGCCTGCCAGCCGAAGAAACCACATTCTGGGCTTAAGTTAAATCAGCTGCATGTTTTGGTGCGAGTAAGCACCAGATTGTGATATAGTTGCCTTTAGCTGCTGAATGTCTTGGAAGGGATTTGCCTTCGTTACCAGGCTGCTTTTCCAAGATATTCGGCACCATTCAAGGAGGGGCACACATGAATTGTTCACTGGAGCAAGAAAACTTGTTAATTCTACTTAAAAATATAAGTAATCAACTAAAACCCAAATTTGAACGTTGTACGGGGATCAGTTCCTCACGGTACATTCTGCTGTATCATCTCTATATTCATGAAGAGGTTACTCAAAGTCATTTGCAAAAGGCCATTCACATTGACAGTGCTGCCATTACACGCCATTTGAAGCAGCTGGAAGCAGATGGTTTGGTATCAAGAAGAAGAAATCCCATCGACCAAAGAGAAACGTTTGTCCGGTTAACTGAACAAGGACTCACGCATATTGCCAACTTTAAGCAGGATCGAAACCAGTTCGTTCACCAGATGATGCTTGATTTCAGTGAAGAAGAAGTCGCACTGATGACTGATATGCTCACACGTATGCAATTCAATATGAAAGATCTGTAAATGTAACGATGCCAGTCAACAATTTTGAGAAGCCAACTTGTTCTGGCTTTAACGATGCAAAGCTGTTGAAATCGTACAGCTAGCAGCTAACGTTTAGCCAAGTTCATTTTGGGTGGAATGTAACCCAGGTACCGGCCTATCTTTACGATTTTCCCCTGATGGTGAAATTCGTGGGTGATGGTGTGTGTAAATAACCATAATTCTGTTAATTCTACGCTGTCACTATACCAAGATGCTTGAACTTTAGGGGATAGCAATCTGCTTCATGGACATGCAAATTTCGTATAGATGCTCCACTTAATGTTTCAACTTCTCTCACGTAATCTTCCTGAGTTACCGTCTCACAATAACGAAATAATGATTCCCTGGTTTGTTGGATCATCCTATACTGAGTTTCAAAAATATCCATCTTCTCCCCACCTGTATTTGTACTTTATCCATTTTATTGCTGCATCTCTTTTTAATAATTCTGCACTGCATTTTTGACGTATACGGAAAATCTAACGCCTAATAAAGACTTTAAATGTCTATTATAACGATTATATTTTCATACGTAAGTAAATCTACTCTTAGTAGTTCGTCATCCAGTCAGGATCGGCATTGCTTTGTCCACTTTAGCCATTGGTACGACTTCTTGTTATCAACTTCAGTTTTGATGTTATACAAAAAAACAAAAAAGCCGCTATATTGGTATTATCCCCTTTTAGTAGACATGAGAAAAAAGACATCTGTTAAGATGAACTTAATCATGTAAACGAAGGGGATTTTTTCATGGCTAAAAAAGGTCAAACATACCGGCAGTACTCCTTGGAGTTGAAATTGGAGGCCGTCCGGCTGGTCAACGAAGAACATATGAGTATACGTGAAGTAGCGACGCGTTTAGATATTCAAAATAAATCTCAGGTACAAGTGTGGGCAGCCAAAGCGAAACAGGGAATGAGTCTAGAACCTGCTGCACCCAAACGGGGACGCCCTAGAACCAAGTTTTCCAGTATGGAAGAAGAGATGGCGTATTTGCGGGCGGAAATTGAATACTTAAAAAAGCAGTATCCAAATCTACACAAGGAGTGACGAGTAAAGCAGCCAGATTTCAAATCATTGAGGACCTGAGAGCACGCCATAGTCTGGCTTGGCTCTTGAAGTTAGCTGCGGTTTCCCGCTCGGGTTATTACAAGTGGAGAAAAAGCATTGCAGCAGCAAAAGAGCGTAGACACAAGGAACATGAACTAGAATCCCATTTGCTTGCCATCCATCGCGTGCATCCTTACTTTGGCTATCTTCGAATGACCGTTGCTTTACGACGGGAAGGCCTTCGAGTCAACCACAAAAAGGTGTACCGATTAATGAAACAATTAGGCATCTGTTCTGTCATTCGAAAAAAGCGTCGATTCTTTGGAAAACAAGCCTCTGTGGTGAACCCGAATCGGCTTGAGCGCCAGTTTCGGGCGGATACACCACGAACGAAGCTGGTTACGGACATTACCTATATTCGTGCTGGAGAACACTTTGTGTATCTCTCTGTTATTCAGGATTTATACAATAATGAAATTGTAGCGTGGCATCTTTCTGAACGAAATGACCTTGCTTTAGTTCATGAAACGCTGGATAGACTCCGTCAGCACGTGGATCTGAGTGGTGTAATCCTACACTCGGATCAAGGATTTCAATATACTTCGAAGCCCTTTAACCGTAAACTGAACCAGCTCGGCATGTTAGGCAGTCATTCCAGGCGTGGAAATTGCTTAGATAATGCTTGTACCCGAGTCTTTTTTCTCTCATTTAAAGACCGAGAAAATATACTTGAATAAGGCGGCAAACAAAGCAGAGGTTGAACAGCAAGTAAGCGAATACATATTGTTTTACAACCAAAACCGATTTCAGAAAAAACTAAACGACCGTTCCCCGATAGAATACCGGGAAACGGCCGCAGCTTAAATTTTGTCTTTTTAGAACTGTCTACTTGACGGGGTTATGACCATATTAGCGACTTTTAATTGAACCATATTCCTGTTCCTCGGCAATTTTATAAGAGACAACGACCTACTTCTCCATCGGAAGCGGTGTAAAGAGCAGATTAACCGGCAGGTTGCTTCCTGGCGCGGCCGAGAAAAGAATTGTTACACTTTCCGAATTGGATCCTGTGCGGTAGAGTACGCTCTGTTCACTCGAGTTGTTGACAGATATGCTACCATCAACAATTTGTACAAGCTGGCCGTTCACGAGCGCTACTCCAAAGTACTTTCCTCCACGCGGATTAAAAGAGATTAGTGTACGCGGTGCCACATTGCTGAGCGTGATTTTGTATAACACCCCAAAGTTACCTGCATTGGAAGCCTCAATGTAAGCCATTGGATCTGTTCCAACCAAATTCGGGTCACTAACGTTGTCTCCTAGGGGCAAACGTGCTGGTGTAGCTCCCACTTGCTGATCGTACGTTATGATACGTGTTGCATTCGGGTACGTGCCACGGTTGTGCACACCATCCCGATCAAGTACAGGAAGCGTCGGTAAAGCTTCGAACGGATCTTTATTTTCTTCAACCAGGATAACATTATAGTCCAGGGTATAATCGCTGAATGCGTCGGAATAGAGCGAGATTACTTGCCCTTCCTTCATTGGAGTTTTATTGAGTTCGGTCAAGATCAGCTTGCTTTCTCCAGGTTCTATATACTCTTTCTTTTGATCAGCTCCAGTCTGAATCGACTTGAACCATTTATCAATCGACAATTTGCCGGCTACGGTAGCAAACGGAGTAGGTCCAGCAAAGCCCATATTTTGTTGTTCGAATACTGCTGGATATGGGTTGTTGTTCGTTGCAATAACATACATTTTCACTCTTTTGCCTGTATTGTTCACATGGTGAATCATGAAACGGGTCTGCCCCGAAGATGATTCTTTATACACGATGCCTTCTGTATTAACCGTTTCCGGACTGTTGCTGCGGATGAGCAAACTTGCCTCATCTCTATAGGTATAAGGCACTTTCTCCATGGCAGTCACTTCGCCACCATTAAAGGTAAACTTCTGTCCAACCGGAGTGAAGAGTAAATTAAAATCCGAAAAATTATATAACGTCTCATCGGTTATGTTTATCACTTTGGAATACGTATTAGTAGCACCATGGTTGTCGGTAACGGTCAATGTCACCGTCTTGGCTCCAGGTTCAAAGAATGCAAGCGGATTGTTATCCCAAACCGTTTTCTCAATCTTACCTTCATCATCTGTACTTTGGTCGATATATGTTATTTTTTCGCCCATCTTATATTGTTCCTTGTCCGTTGTGAACAAAGCCACAGGAGGAAGATTAGGCTGCAAAACTTGAATTGTAACCGAATAGGGGTCGCTCCATTGACCGTTTGAATCCTGAACTTGATATGATATCGTATATGTACCAGCTTGATCAAACGATTCCTGACGACCTGTCCAGCGTTCGCTGGCAAGCTCCAGTCCATTTGGAGAGTTGTAGGAAGTCACATAATCCACTTGATCTCCCGCAAAAATTTCCTTCTGGGAAATTACAAAGCTTGCAACGGGTTTCTTATGTAGATTCAGCACCACTGTTTTCGCTGACTGATTCACCTTGTAGGAAATGTTGAGAGCTTGAGTAATGGAAGTTAACGGCACCATAAACGTATTTTTTTGCTGATACGCAGGGCCTTTCATTGTTCTGGACTCCCCATTAACGGTATAGACCTTGCTGTTCGTTTTAAATCGGAGCTCATTTTCACCACTGATAATGATGGTTTCCTTGGTTTTGTTATCGTATTTTACCCCGTACCCCACACGGTCCACCAGTGCACGGATCGCAACATAGGATACACCGTTTTTTACAGTCATTGGCTGGCCAGCAAGATACGATATCCCATCCTGATCCATTTTATTGCTATTCATGTACAATGTAAGGTCTCCACCTGATGTACCGGTAGTAGTCTGACCTGTTGAAGGCTGCTCGACTTGAGCTGGAGTAGCTGTCGTCTTGTCATCTTCTGAGGTTCCTTCCTGAATCGCAGAACCGTCCTCGGATTCATCCGTTGTTGTTTCTTTACCACTAGCAGGCGGATCATTTTCTGTCGCAGGTGTTGTCTCCACGCCCACTGATTTGGTGGCTTCGTTGCCTTCTTCAGAAGATTCAGCTTTTGAGGATGCTGTGCTGTTTTTTATCTTTATTTCATTCTCGGTAAGCGGCACTTCTTTCTTCATGACCTCTACTGATTCTACTTTGGCGGGCTGGACAACTGCTGCATCCCCTTGATCCACGGGTTGTGCGTTTGCTGAACCAACTGCAAATGCTTGCAGTACAGCTACAGCGGTAACTATGGACATATTTCTTTTCAGATTCATTCTTTGTTTTTTCCCCTTTCGCTCCCTCGCAAATTTCAATCTATTAAAAGTCATACTATTAAACGCACGAATCCGGAAAAAGTTACTAAATAATTTGTATATTATGGTTTTCGTACAGCTATTTTCAATAGAGATGCTGTTCATATAACAAGATTAGTGAGTCATTTCAAGCTCTTGTTCGTTAGATGATAAATTGAAAGCAGTTGATCTTGTTGATCAGCTGCTTTCAATTTATAAATCAACCTCTTCCGCTGAACCGTTTAATCGCTTCCTCAGTCACCGGCTGAAAGAGGTTAATGAGATTGCCGTCTGGATCACGGAACAACACAGCTCGATTCCCCCACGGCATTGTGGTTGGCTCCTTAACCCATTCATCGACCAATGGCTTCAAACGTTCGTATTCGGCATCGACATTATGAACGCGAAACTCGAGGATGACACTGCGATTGTCGCCAGCCACAGCGGAATCAACTCCGAACAATGGCACCGTCTGGGAGTGACCGATGGCCAGGGTGCACGATGGCACAACGAGTTCAGCAAAGACTGGTGCAGGACGTTCCGCCGAAACACCCATGACTTTCTCATAGAACTGGACAAGACGATCCACATCATCGGTAATAATACGTACAGAAGCAAATTTCATAAATACCATCCTTCCTTTTCATGAATCATAAAATAACGCTACTGACAACGGGATGTCAGTAGCGTTTTAATTTTGTATCCCTAACCTTGGGAAGCAGAAATAATTTCTCTAGCTTTAAAAAAAAGTTAAGCCGAGGCTTAACTTTTAAGAGGAAGTATACGATTACTCCTAATGAAGTGTCTTCTGTGATCTCCATAAAATTTCTTCTTTTATATGTGGAGAACATACATGTTTCTTAATAAATCTCAACATCGGCTGATTTTCCACTTCCACAAAGAAGATCAATTCTTTATAAACCGGATCCATTGTCAGCCTCCGGCTAGCCTCGGCCATCAATGCTACACCTCTGGCCATACGCTGAAATGGAATACGGACAAACATGGATTTACACAGGATGGTCTTGTCATCAAAAGGTTCAAAGATCAGCCATCCCACAACCTCCCTGTGGCGGCGCAGAATCACACTTCGACTTTTGTCAATTAATTCTTCTTCTGCAAACGGGTCCAGAATTGAGGGGTACCACTCTCCAAACCCGCCTTTTATCCATTCCCGTTCCTCCGGGGAAATCGAATGGAAAGGAGTGGTTGTGAAGCTTTCAGGCAAGGAAAAGCGTCTTACCCACGGGAACTCTAATGGAACCTCCAGAGATGAACTGTAAACATAAATACCAGGTTGCGGGAGATCAAAGCCACAAGCTTGAAAAAAAGTCGATAACATGGGTTGATCTATTTCGCTCTTCAGATATTCAACAGTCAGTTTCTGTACTCCGGCCTTTCTTAGTAATAAGCACAGCTTATTCATTAAAGCTAGGCCAATTCCAATCCGGCGATACGATGGGACAATACAAAAATCTAGTAATTTTGCCGATCGTTGAGAATCAGCAGCAGGAAGATGGACTAATGAAATTCCTGCCGGCTTCCCTTCAACTAATGCACCCACAGCAGCGTAGAAATGCGGCATTTGCTTGAGGACCGCGTGGTGCTCTATAGAAAGATAATCCAGAAATTCGATTGGAACTGCCCTTTGAAAGATAACAAACTCCAATCGGACTGGCTGGCTCAATCGAGTATAGCGGGAATAGAAACTTCCCACTGGTCTTGCTCGAAGTTGTTTTTCGCGTAATCTTGATAGCCATTAAGCGTTACTCGAAACTTTCCAGGGGATGCAAAGTTATATTTGTTAAAGGATTGCTGCGTCAACAAGATTACCAGCTGATTATTTACTAAGGAATACTGGTAATCTGTTTCCGGACTACTCATTTCCAAAGGACTGCCATTTAGTGTCTTGTTATCTTCTGCTGTGAAATCACCACTAGGTGCATATTCCAGTGTAGTACTACCCACAGAAGGGAACGGTACAGTGATAGACTCACTAAAATTCAGCGTAATGTTGCCGTTATTATATGTCGCATCCGTCACGGTTGGCTTGATTTGATCAATTGTAACAGGAAGTAATACCTGTTTAGTTTGGTCATTTCCCTCCTCATGAAGGGTGAATACAAGCTGAGTATTATCTCCCAATAACATGTTAGAAGGCATTATCGACAATCCACTATTTCCATTTGGAGTAATCGTCAGTGCATCAGAGGTAGAAGTGACGCTTACGCTGCCCAGCACATGCTGTTCTGTATCGATAATATCAAAATCGTTGTCTACAGAATTGTATTGGAAGTTCTCTACCGATTCGCCCCGCTTAACCTGAATTAAACTCTTAATGCTGCGCTTATTGTAGTTTTCAGGATTGGCTGATACAGATAGTGAGATCGGTTCATTAACTGCTAAACTAGTATTAACTACAAAGAAAGCACTTGGTGCAAGAGACAATGAAAGTGAGGATTCATAAGCCTTTGAGTATTGAATTTTGTAATCACTAATTGACTGAGCCTTTTTGCCTGATATCGTGCGAAGAGCATTTTCCTCGGCATGAGGCTGATATGAGATATACAGATACTCATCCACTTGCACCGGGAATTGCAGTTTAATCATTACTCGCTTCCCTGAAATCACGACATCCTCGTTACTCAAAGGTATAGGATATAGAACGTCACCGTCTAAGCTTTTTACAACCAAATCAGAGGTAATTGTATCCCCGTCTTCGTTAAAAGCAGTGGGAATATGAGTCGTATCCAACTCTTCATCATAATTCAACACGATCGTACGGGCGTCCAAAAACTCGATTGAAGTCATTTGGATGGTGTTCTCTATCAATTCAATCGATGCTTCTGAAGGTGCGGAAATATTACCCGCTGCATCGACCGCTACTGCCCGGTACATTCCGGCAGCCAGTCCCTCGGTCGAGATGAAGGTTTGGATATTAGCTGCTGTGATGGCTTCTTTTGCAGCACGGTGCTCTGTTACTAATGCATTCAGCCCGGATACTTCCACTGGAATGCCTTCATATGGCACCAAATAAACAAAACCGGTTTCGGAACTGGTTACACTTACGCTCCCTCCAACTGGAACAGGGGTGGAAGACATGATAGCTACCGTTGGAGCTAAGCTATCAGTTGGGACAGTTGGGCTTCCACTGTTACTATTGTTGCCGCTGCTGCTTCCGCTGGAAGAAGGCACGGTTGGAACAGGCGCCGTTTGTTCAGGCGTTATGGTCGGGGGGACTGAATTATCCTGCTCCTGGGATTGCTGATTTGCGAGCTCGTCTTTTATTTTTTGCTGAGCTGTTAGGAATTTACTGGCTACCATAGCTACCTGTTCACGGCTGGCACTGCCTTGCGGGTTAAAGGTGCCGTTACGATTTCCATTAATCAGTCCAAGCTCAACAGCCGTTGCTACCGCATCTTTGGCATAATCTGCGATGGAGTTTGCATCCGTGAATTTCAACTGCGATGCTTTACCGATTGTAATATCAGCACCTGCAGTATAGTTTAGTGATCTGGCAAACAGTACCGCCATATCCTCCCGGGAAAGATTTTTTCCCAAGCCGAAAGTACCATTTCCAAGTCCCTTGATCAAGCCTGCTTTAGTTGCAGCTTCCACGTATCTGTAGGAGTAACTATCTGCCGGAATGTCCGAAAAAGTCGGCTGTACAGGCGCGCTTTCCACATTCAGACCTAGAGCTTTGGCAAGAATGATTGCGAAATCCTGTCTGTTTATCTTGCCAGTCGGATTAAACTTGCCATCACCTTGCCCGTTGATAATTCCGGTCTCAGCTAGCTTCTGAATGGCGTCTTGGGCAAACGAACCTTGGATATCGGTCAGTTCCGTTGAAGCGAAAGCAGGCTGGATGCTTGCACTAAGCAGAGCAGTAGTTGTCATGACTTTGATGAGTAGCTTTTTCTTCAAATGATTTACCCCCTATATAATTTAAAAATAGACCTATCTCTCAATGAGTGAAAATCTATGCTTATTCAATTTCGACATTTTTCTCACAATTTTTTATATGTAAAAATATATTTTTTTGTTAGGAATTTTTTCATTTCAATTCTCAAAACAAAAAAAAGGCCGTCTATGAAGACGACCTTGACTCTTCTAAGAAACGCTAGAATAACAATATGCTACTTCTGCGTTACCGCCATACTACTCCTTGCCACTTCCGACCCTTTAATTCCGGGGTCAGCGATATTGTACTTTTTGACCATCTGAGTGGATATACTGGCGAATACCCAGCAGATCAGCAGCGAAGCAACGAGCAGCCACATCAAGAGATTCGGAGAATAGTTCATTATAACTGGAGTGAACACGGAGCAGACAGCCGTCAGAATGCGTACGATCGCGATGGATACACCTGTGGCACTAGCCCGCATATCTGGTGAATAGAATGCCTGTGTCCAGATCTTGAAGATCGATTCCCCGTGCAGATTGTTACAGGCGGAATAGACGAAATAAGCTATAGAGAACACAACCCAAGAGGTTGCGCCAAAGATGCCTGACACAACGAAAGATAAGGTACACAACAGCAAACCCATGTTCATCATGGTATAGCGGTACTTCGTATCGGCGAAACGCATATAAATGAAGAACAATACTGCGATCGCGGCCGCATTGGCGATGAAGCCCAGGGCTGTCGAATAGGATTGTGAACGACCGTTAATCGTCACGAGAAAATAGTTTACGAACGACCCCCAAGTGTTGGCAGGAATGTTCCAGAATAGATAAAAGCCAGTCACGGACAACAGCGGCATCAGGTATCTCTTCGAGGCAAAGATGGTCTTGATCGTCAGTCGCATCTCCGGCTGAGTCGAGGTATTTTTATGGGCATTCTCCTCGTACAACTCCTGCTCGACTTGGCGAAACTTGCTTGAGAACACACGCACTCCCCAGTTCAGCAGCGCCACAGCAGCAATCCAGATGAACAACATTCGTGTTCCGGTCATTCCCATCGTCGAAGTGGCGAAGCCCAGCGCCTGCGAGAGCAGAATGCCGAGGATCCAGAACATGCCGGTGATGGTGATGACTTTGCCGTGCCGTTCAGGCGCGACGCGCTCCGTAATAACAGCAAGCGAGGTGGGCAGATCTGCTCCCGACGCCAGCCCAGCGATGACCAGACCAACGAGCAGCGTCTCCAGATTACTGGCGAACCCGATAATTAAGCTGCCGATCGCCACCAACAGAATGTCAATGTTGAACACCCGCACGCGGCCGAATTTGTCCGATAGCCGTCCGCCGAACAATGCACCGATCGCTACAGATAATGTCAACGTTGTGCTGATAACGCCTGTCCACCATGCGTTCACGCCAAAGTGGTCGGACCAGATTGCCAAGGCGATGCCGGCGCTTACTAGCAGTGCGGCATCGAGGTACGAAGCAATCCCCGCAATACTTGCAAGAAACCAGTCTTTGCCTGACAGCTTTTCGTTTGCTTTATTCATGTTTATTCTCCTTTATTTCATGAATATCGAATATCTACAAAATAACGCTTATAGATTGACCCTCCGGCAGTTCGATCATGCGGTCGGCAAGGCGAAGGGTGCCTCCGGCAACGCTGGAGGTGACAGCCACTTGCCCCTTACAAAGCTCGATCGTCACCTGTCCCGATCCGACCGGCAGCGTACAGATCAGTTCGTCCGGAAGCTCGGCCCGGGGTGCGACTTCAAAAGTGGAGTATCCGGGTGAAGTCGGCCGAGCACCAAGCAGATAGCGACCAATCAGGTAGATTGGGCTCGCGCCCCACGCATGACAGAGGCTTTTGCCGTATTTGTCCCCGTACATCGCATATTTCTCCGGCCCAGTCTCGCTTGGATCGTAATACTCCCAGAAGGTGGTTGCGCCCTCGTCCAGCATGCCGCCCCAATAAGACTTGATCTGTTCGATCACATAACCGAATTCGCCGATCTTCGCCATCACTTCGAGCTCCCAGAACTTGAAGTATGGCGTATGAATGGCGCCGATGTTTGGATTCAGCAGAACACTTCGCTTGATGTTCTCTACTCTCGCTCCTTCCACGTAGTCAAACAAAATGGCGAAAATATTGGCGTGCCTCGTCACATTGCGTTTGCCGGATTCGTAGCTGTCGATATAACCTCCCTTCTCCTCGTCCCAATAGAATTGCTCGATGTTGTCCTTGAGCTTCACCAGTTTCTCATCCAGACCGTTGATCGGCTTCCCAAGTGCCCCGCGAACGGCAATGACGCTCTCGTAGGCACGGGCCAACAGCATCTGTTCCGCGCATAGCGGCCCTTGCTTATCAAACTCTGCCCAGTCGATGTAGATCCAGTCGCCTGTTCTCCCATAAATAAATCCATTCTCATCGATCTGCTGCTCGCAATAATTGAGGAGTGATTCCATCTTTGAATATACAGTCTTCAAAAATCTGCGATCTCCGAACGTCCGATAATATTCCTCCAGACCAATTAGCCAGTAGAGCGAATAGTCGACGATGGTGTTCAAATGCTGACGGAACGGTTCGCTGCCGCGAAGCCCCAAAATGGTACGCTCGACGATCTCTTTGTTGAAGAAGCTGTACTGATTAATGAAGTAGCTCTGATACGCGTCGCCAGACCACACCCACTTGTCCCGTTTAATCCCATCTAGAAAAAATATATCGCTGCATGCACGGAATGTCCGGTCGGCAATTGTCCAGATCTCGTTTAATCGTTCATCCGAAGAACGGAAATCGCTCACACCTCCGAAATCGACGAATTGACGATCTGCTTGGACAATGACCGAGTCGTCCTCCACGCCAGGCAGGAAAATATAACGAAATGCCCTCAGACACGTGGCGAATGTATTCTCTCCAATCCGCTCAATTCCGGCATCTTCCGGTATCTCAATGCTCTGCTTCAGATAACAATGGTCCACGTCCAGTGCCTCTGTTCTGCTCTCTCCATAGCAGAGCGTAACCGCTCTGAAATTCGCCGTGGAACGTAAGCTGCGTCACGGCCATGATGTCGCAGCCAAAGTCCAGCAGCATACCTCCATTCACCCGTTCGACGGAGATCGGCTCCCTCAGCTCGTGCGTGTACGGGAAGACCGACGGGTTCTGCTTCGCTTGGGTAAACAGCTCGCTTAATCCTACAGGAAGCTCGTGTTCGAGGTGATTGGATGCCAGCCATGATTCATCCGATCGAATGATCGCACCCTGAACCAGTACGCTCGGTAGTCCCTCCAGATGTGCGACGACCGCCTCAATCTTCACTTTGCCTGGCGCGCAGGTTACCTCCTGACCAAAAGGGTACTTCTCAACCTGTTTGCTACCGTCCGGCAACTGTCGCTTGACGGCAATGTATCCTTTTCCCTGGACGAAAGCTTTAAACGTTGTCGTTTCCATGAGTTCATACGTGCAAGAGAACTCAACCTTGTGATTCCAACCGGACGCATACCAGTATGCCGGCCAATCAAAGCCGCGCTCCTCACGGCTGAAATTTTGCTTCATGATGTGATAAATCTCAAAATCTCCGGGAAACCATATCCAACCATTCAATGTGTTCATCCCTTCCCTAACATCTTGTTAACGCTTACAATATTAAGTATAATCTAAGGATATTCCAGAACGAATGGCATTATCTTATATAAAAATGGTCTTTATTCAGGTTTTTACTTCATTCCAATCGATAACATCATCAAAAAAATCAAGTATAGGGGTTGCGAATAATGGAATTGCTCACATTGGACGAGCAATTGTGCTCGCACACGGAAATTGAGCGAATGCAGCTGGCTGACAAACAGAATATCAATGAGCTGAATCTGCCTTACGCCCTGCAGCGGGTACCTAAGATTCCAAAAGAAGCCTTTTTCCTTGATGGTAATATCTTCATCAACAAGCAGCAGCGGTTCTCCCCGATTCCGGCGCATACACACGACTTCGTTGAGATCAACTATATGTATTCGGGCAGCTGTACGCAGTACGTCAACGACGAGAAAATCGAACTGCAAAAAGGGCACATCGTTGTTATGGATAAGGATGTGGTTCATCGGGTCGATGAAATTGGTGAGGACGATATTCTAATCAACATATTGGTACACGAGAACTTCCTGTCCACTGATATACTGTTTGAAGCAGTTCAGGTCCACTCGATCTTCAGCGAATTTCTTGTCAACGCAATCCGGGAGAAATCAGCCTACCGCAATTTTCTGCTGATCGACGCCTCAGAGAATACAACCATCCTGCCCGTGCTGCGCGGCATGATGGTTGAGCATTTCAGCAGGAAGCCTTTTCGCGAGGAAATAATTAAGAATTACTTCTCAATCTTCAGCTACGAGATCAGCCGCGAATTGGAGAAATGGGCGCTGGAAGGGACAAGAAATCCGGCCAAACCCAAGCTGATGGAGATCGTTCACTATATCGACCGGCACTACCGGGACGCGACGCTAGAGTCGCTTGCCGAGACGTTCCAGTACAACAAAAATTATCTGTCCCTCAAAATCCGGAAGGAGCTAGGTAAGGGATTCCTTGAACTGCTCAATGACAAGCGTCTAAGCGTTGCCAGAAAACTGTTGCGGGAGAGCGACCTGAACACAGCGGAAATCGCATATGAGATCGGCTACAGCGATCCGAGTTACTTTTACAAACTGTTTAAACAACGTTACAAAAAGACACCCTTCAAGTATCGGAATAAAGAATGAAGTAACCCCTTTCATAGGCGCTACTGTTCAAGGTGAGCTTAAGAAAACAAAACATCTTACCAAGAGCCCAAAAGTGCAGGAACAAAAAAGGCGAGCCGATACGCTCGCCAATACGTGACTTTACAGCAACTACAGGGATGAATTAACTCTCGTTTTACGCACATTGGATCATTGAAAAAGGAATAGAACTGGAACCCGGAATATCAGTTATAAGATCATTTCGAAATCTATCATGATTAGTAAATCGTCGGGACCATTCCCCCATCCATACGAATCGGTGAACCTTTGAATGGAGCTGCATAAGGGCTGCATAGAAATGCAGCAAGTCTGCCGATCTCGCTCGGTCTGATGAAACGCTGCAACTCGGATTGCGGAAGATTGGCAGCCATGAACGCTTTTTCTTTTTCCTCAAAAGTCATGCTTTCATCCTGATAAACGCTCTCAATGATCTGTTGTACATGCTCTGAAAGTGTTGGTCCAGGCATAATCGTATTGACCGTTACTTCCGTCCCCACTGTCAATTTGGACAGACTCTTCGATAACGAAAGCAGCATGGATTTGGTGACGGCATATTGCGGCATATGACCTGGCATCACGGCTTCTTCACTCGCTATAAAGATGATCCGGCCAAAGCCGCTGTTTAGCATATCGGGCATATAATATTTGGTCAGTGCATTTGCGGAAATCACATTCGTCTGAATGTATTTTTCCCACACGGTGTCATCTACGTCGTAATAAGACATGATCTCATATATCCCGGTGTTATTTACCAAAATATCAACGTGCGGGAACTTAGCAAACAATGCTTCCCGCTCGGCAGCATTGACGATATCGGCTGTCGCATTTTGAGGCGTAGTATTTGGATAGGCAGACTTGATTTCTCCGACTACGCGTTCAACATCTTCATGATTCCGTCCATTAATAAGTACATTGACTCCTTCTTTGGCCAACTGGATGGCAATCGCTTTGCCAATTCCTTTCGTTGAACCTGTTACCAACGCTATTTTGTTATTTAACCCCATATCCATGATGCATTTCTCCCTTTTCTGCTCTTGTAATTAATGAATATTATCATATCCGATTCCTTACCCGGCGGCATTTGATGCTGTCAAGGAATAGGTTGTCATTCTTTTGTACTTTCTTCTGCTGACAGACACATTCGGACTGATAAGTATTCTCTCGCTGACTTACGGGTCTAATGATACTCTTAACGTTTCTATATGTAACTAGCAGTGAGCGACAACAAACTAGCAAATCACGCCTTTCTCGAATGATATGTTCCAGTAAGCAAACTAGGAGAAATGGGAACCTGAATGCACTTGCTTACTGAGAAAATTTATACATCAAAAAACCGTTGAAATGTATCAGGATCAACGGTTTGAAAATTAATATTTAGTTTCCGATTTAACCGTTCTATTCTTCGAAAAATGACGAAACCAGACCCCCTGCCTTCAACTCACTTTCGCAAGTTTTGTGCCGCGAACTGAGGATATCGCGTATACGACGAGTGCTGTCCAGATCAGTGCGAAGCCGACGAGAAGAACCGGCGAAACCGATTCCTTAAACACAAATATGCTTAGGAATAGCATGATTGTCGGCCCGATGAATTGTACGAATCCGAGTGTGGACAGCGACATGCGTGCGGCCGCACGCGCAAAAAATAATAGCGGCAGCGCCGTTACCACACCGGAAAGAATCAGTCCAACGAACATGGATGGAGGCAGCGTCCATGCCGTAGACTCTCCCATGACAGTCAAATAGATCCAGTAGCCAAGCGCGATGGGCAGGACTACAGCCGTCTCTGACAGCAAGCCTACAGAAGCGTCTTGTACCGTCTTCTTCTTAGCAAGTCCATACAAGCCAAACGATACAGCCAGTGAGATCGCGACCCACGGAAAACGACCATAGTCGATAGCGATAATGAGTACCGCGACCCCAGCGATGGCAATGGCGAGCCACTGGCCGCGGTTTGGCTTCTCATGAAGGAAGACAACCGCTAGCAGCACGTTCAGCAGCGGGTTCAAATAATAACCGAGACTTGTCTCGACAACGTGCCCATTGTTGACCGCCCAGATGAAGATGAGCCAATTCACTGCAATCAGCAGTCCGCTTGCGGTGAGGGATAGCAGGTGTGATCGGTTAGCAGCAATCCGCTTCATATCACCCCAGCGGCGCTGGACGGCGACGAGAATACCCATGAAGACAAACGACCAGACGACCCGGTGGGACAGAATCTCGCCTGCCGGCACATCGTTAAACAATTTCCAATAGAGCGGGAGAACCCCCCACATAATATAAGCAATAATAGCGTTGACTAACCCGTTATTCATGAATCCAATTCTCCTCTTCTCTCTCTGATGTCTGAACGGATTATACGCCTTGATCCTAGCTTAAGTAAAGGAAATAATCGGACAAGCAGGGAGCCACGCTCTTATTCGGCTGCCGTTATTTTAGAGAAAATGTATTTGATATTTGAATCTTTAGCCGTCTTTATCGCAACGGAGAAGTGCTTCGCATCACCAAATCCAGCAGCTTCAAACGGTTTACCTTCCTCGATCCAATGACCAATTGTACTTCCACCAAAACGGTACAGGACATTGAACTCTTTTTTTAACTGAGCAATCCCGAATGTCTTATCCTGCTTATCTTCAAACAACACCGCTTTCCCATAATCATTCATTACTTCGGAGCGCACAATTTGCACATCTCCTGGTATTGCATTCGTTTCGTTGAAATGTAATCCTTCTATGGTTACGATCAAAAAAATTCCCAATAAAAATAGGCATGCAATATAAATGGTTTTTTTCATGACCTTCCCTCCAGGTATCTTGCAAAGAACATATTTTTTTGTTAAGTATTAAACCGATTTTAAGTTCCACAACTTGTCGGGGATAACAGACCTTATCGAAACATGAAAATCAAAAAAGCAACCGACTGTTAGCCAGCTGCTCTCTTGAAATATTGCTGAATCAGTAATAAAAGGATAAGAGAAAATATACAGCTTACTATTGCAATGATGATCTGAAGACAAGTGAATGAGATTTTTTCCAGAACATTTCTTTTCTTTTTTTGAATGAAAAACGAGTAAATTAGCACAGTAATCACAACAGGCAAATATTGATGAAGGTCTGGTCCCGCTTTACTCGGTAATACTCTGTTAATATATCCGCCTATAGTCTCATCAATGATCATAAAACTATATATAACTCCGATGATCGCAGAAATAAAAAACGAAAAAACCACCTGAATTAGATCTTTACTCAGAATGATAGGACCAAGTTTTCGGTGTAAGTCTTTCATCATAAACGATTAGCAGCCTCCTCATTTTATTCATTTCCCCCTATACTTTACCACACCCTTCCAATTTGTGCTGTCTCTGCTGCCAGCAGTAGAGTATAGTAGGATTAGTCAAAAATATATTTCAGGAGGCTACAGCCATGTCACAGGATATCTGGATTAACCTGCCGGTCAAAGACGTTGAGAAATCGACTGCCTTTTTCAATGAGATTGGTTTCGATGCGATGAGCGTTGGTAGCGAAAGAGCTAAGCTAACCATCGGCCAAACAACACTTCTGCTCTTCCCGGAGGCGGTGTTTGAGAAATTCACAGGTTCAACAATCGCAGATACTTCCCATTGTGCAGAAATTATATTTTCACTTGGTGCCGAAAGCAGAGAAGAAGTCGACGCGATTATTCAAAAAGTAGAATCTGCCGGAGGAAGTATCTTTGGCAAACCGAGTGAAAATGAGGGCTGGATGTACGGTGCCGGATTTGCCGACCTGGACGGTCACCGGTGGAACCTGCTGTACATGGATGAGAGCAACATGCCGAAACGCTAATCGAAAAACGCCGGTCACCTTCTTAAGGTCACCGGCGTTTTATGATTCCCCTTGCTTCTTACTGATTGCTCATAACATGAAGATAAAAGTTCAGATCGTTCTCCAGATGTTTTTTCATCAACTCTTCTGCTTTCTCGCCATTTCTCGACTTGATTGCATCATAAATTTCTTCATGCTCATCAATCAGATGAGGACGATTATAGATCACAACGGTCTTCCTGAACAGATAAATAATAGCCTGCATCCGGTCTATAATATCGATCATGAGCGGATTATTACTTGCTTTTACAATGTCATTGTGAAAGCTTTCGTTAGCCGACATAATCTCATCTTTGGTCCCCGATCTCCCGATCTCCACATACGTATACAGTTCCTCAATCTCGTTGTCTTTCAGGAAATTCGCCGCGCATTTGGCTGAATACCCTTCCAACAATATGCGAACATTAAATAAATTACGTAAATCCTTTTCCGTCGGCTTAACCACTTTTTTTTGAACAATTAATCCTTCGTTCTCCAATTTTCGTATAGAATCCCTTATGGGCGTTCTGCTAACTCCAAGCTCTGCAGCCAGTTTCTCTTCAACAATCTTCGTACCGCTAGGAAGCTCACCGTTTAAAATCTTGTCACGGAGAATTTCATAACACTGATGATACGCCGGTCGTGAGCTATTATTTTCATGCACTAACTTCACCTCAGTTTCATTTCTCATCATAAATATAGTACCAAATTATGTTCATAAAAGCATTCCAATAAACGATGTCTAATCATAAAAGTATACGTTAATTCATAAATTGTATACAATTTTATGAATTAACGTATACAATTTTTATTTTTTAGTATACAATGAAAACGCAAACAACGATGTAAGCGGTTGCCGAATCAAACTTTCTTGTTTTCAGCATTCCAAGTTAACTTCAACGTGGTTTGCATCCAGTTTGTGTACTTAACTCAATTCATAGGCATAGAAGCCTTTCTTAGAAAAGTTACTAGGAGGAAAACATCATGGCTAAAAAAATTGGTTTTATTGGATTAGGTATTATGGGGAAACCGATGGCTCTAAACCTCAGAAAAAAAGGACACGAATTAACCGTTAATGACCTAAATCAGGAAGCGGTTCAAATATTGGTCGAATCAGGTGCCACTGCAGCTTCATCACCAAGAGAAGTCGCTGAAAACTGTGAAATCATCATCACGATGCTCCCTGCGTCTCAACATGTGCAGGCAGTTGTTTTGGGTGAACAAGGCATTTTATCCGGAGCCAAAGAAGGCTCGGTTATTATCGATATGAGTTCCATCACTCCTGCTGTTTCCATCGCTCTTGCTGAAGAAGCTGCGAAAAAAGGCGTCGGCTTCTTGGATGCACCCGTTAGCGGCGGAGAACCTAAAGCCATTGATGGTACATTAGCAATTATGGTAGGCGGCAAAGAAAGCGTATTCGAACAAGCCAAGTCCGTATTGTTTGACATGGGGACAGCTGTTACCTTGGTTGGAGATAGCGGATGTGGAGTTACAGCGAAGCTCGCGAATCAAATTATCGTTAACTTGAATATCGCTGCGATGTCCGAAGCACTTGTCCTGGCAGCTAAAGCGGGCATTGATATCGATAAAATGTATCAGGCGATCCGAGGCGGATTAGCGGGCAGTGCAGTTCTTGATGCCAAAGTTCCGCTGATTCTGGAAAGAAACTTTGCTCCAGGAGGCACGATCGCGATCAATATGAAAGATATTACAAATGTCATGGATACAGCTCACGAGATTGGAGTACCTCTCCCACTATCCAGTCATCTGTTAGAAATGTTCCATGCGCTAAAGGTTGACGGAAAATTAATGGACGACCACGGGGGTATCGTGCAGTATTATGAAAAATTAGCAAATGTCGAAGTAAGGGGTCTTGGACATGAAAACAAATAACCGATCTGTAGAAGAAGTTTTCAGCAAAATTCCTTCTCCTGATACGAACCTTATCCATGGAATGATTGAACAAGAGCTTCAACACTTTAATCCCAAAATTATCGTTTTGGATGATGATCCAACGGGTGTTCAAACCGTACATGGGATCTCGGTCTATACGGATTGGTCCATAGATAGCATCGACAGAGGATTTAAGGAAGACCATTCGATGTTCTTTATTCTCACCAATTCACGTGGATTTACAGCTGCTGAGACGACAAAAGCACACCAGGAAATTGCTGCAAATATCGTAGCAGCTGCCAAGAAAAACAACCGTGAGTTCACCATTATTAGTCGTGGAGATTCCACACTTCGAGGCCACTATCCACTTGAAACTAAAGTGTTAAAAGACACCGTTGAAGCAAAGTCAGATATACGGTTTGACGGTGAAATACTCCTCCCTTTCTTCAAAGAAGGCGGACGCTTCACAATCGATAATATTCACTATGTTCAATATGACACGGAACTGGTTCCTGCTGGAGAAACCGAATTCGCCAAGGACCGCACCTTTGGTTATACCAAATCACATTTAGGGGAGTGGGCTGAGGAGAAATCGAATGGTCAGTATAAAGCCGATCAGATGACGTACATCTCGCTTGAAAGTCTGCGTGCCATCAACATTGATCTCATTGAACAGCAGCTGTTGAAAGTGGAGAACTTCAATAAAGTTATCGTGAATGCGGTTGACTATTCCGATGTTCAAGTCTTCACCATTGCTTTAATTCGAGCCATCAATAAAGGTAAACATTTTATGTTTAGAAGTGCTGCTGCACTTACGAAGGTCATCGGAGGCGTTAGTGACAAAAGCCTGCTCACGCGTAAAGAAATGATGAGTGATAACACAAATCATGGCGGATTAGTCATCATTGGATCCCATGTTAAAAAAACAACGGAACAGTTTGAAGAACTGAAGAAGTCCAGTGCAGTAGAATTTGTTGAATTTAATGTTCACCTTGTTCTGGAACCCGATCAATTCGAGAACGAGCTTCATAGAGTTGTGGAGACAACCAATGAACTGATTCTTCAAGGCAAAAATGTGGCTGTCTATACCAGAAGAGAACGATTGGATCTTGGAGAAGACAGAAAAGAAGAGGAATTAAAACTATCGGTCAAAATTTCGGATGCCGTCACGAGTATTGTCAAACGTTTGGAAGTAAGACCATCGTATATCATTGCTAAAGGTGGGATTACCTCGAGCGATATTGGAACGAACGGCCTTGAAGTAAAACGAGCTACCGTTGCTGGGCAGATTCGGCCTGGTATCCCGGTGTGGACAACGGGGAGCGAAAGTAAATTCCCCGGAATTTCCTATGTCATCTTCCCGGGAAACGTGGGTACCAAAACGGATTTAAGAGAAGTCGTTGAAATGTTGAGTGCGAAGTAATTCAAAATAAGTTTAGTATGGCCAAACTGTAAGGAGTAACACTGATAAATGACTAATAAAAAACAAATCGTGAACTCCTTACATTTTGGTTTCCTTGATCAAGCCAATATAGAAAAGAGGAAAATATATGCCAATTATCTCCGTTACCATTGGGGTCATTCTACTGCTCATATTAATGATGGCTTTTAAGTTAAACGCTTTCATATCCTTGATTATTGTTTCCCTGGCTGTTGGAGTACTGGAAGGAATGACACCAATTCAGGCTGTCGAATCCATCGAATCCGGTTTAGGCGGAACACTCGGACATTTAACGATGATTATCATTTTTGGAGGAATTCTCGGGAAGTTAATGACCGATTCCGGTGGTGCGCAGCGTATCGCCACCACCATGATAAGTGCCTTTGGTCAAAAACGGACTCAGCTAGCGGCGGTTATTACGGCAGCTATTGTTGGAATCGCTTTATTCTTCGAAACTGGAGTGGTGGTATTAATTCCATTGGTATTTACCATCGCGAGAGCTGCACGTGTGCCTGTTCTATATCTGGGAATGCCCGTTATTGCAGCCCTTATCACTATGCACGGATTCGTTCCTCCGCATCCTGGACCGACAGCCGTTGCGAATGTCTTTGGAGCCAATATCGGATTAACGATGATCTTAGGCATGATTATTGCGATCCCGGCATTTATCCTTGCGGGTCCTGTTTATACCAAGCTGTTCAAAAAAGAAGCATTACAGATCGATATCCCAAAAGGGCTATTTAATCCCAAGGAATTCAAAGAAGAAGAGCTTCCTAAATTCGGAATCAGTCTGTTCACAGCTCTTTTACCGGTCATTTTGATCGCGCTTCAAACCGTTGTCGAAATTTTTGCACCTGAATCAGCCATTTCACCAGTAACTGATTTCATCGGTAATGCGAATGTGGCTTTATTAATCTCAGTCATTGTTGCCATTTTTACTTTCGGATTAAATCTGGGCAAGAAAATGCCTGAGATCATGACCTCACTGAGTGAATCTGTAAGTGGAATCGGAATGATCCTCTTAATCATCGCTGGTGGTGGTGCGTTTAAGCAAGTTTTGATTGACAGTCATATTGACCAATATATTTCGGATCTGATGTCAGGCTCAACCCTCTCTCCACTCCTTTTAACCTGGCTGATCGCAGCCATCTTAAGGATTGCCGTTGGTTCTGCAACCGTAGCCGGTATGACAGCAGCTGGTATTGCCGCACCTCTGGTTGCTGCAACAGGTGTAAGTCCGGAATTGATGGTTCTCGCAGCAGGTGCGGGTAGTGTTACTTTCTCTCATGTCAATGATGCAGGATTCTGGATCTACAAGGAGTACTTCAATCTTAGTATCGGTAAAACGATAAAAACATGGTCGGTCATGGTAACGATTATCTCCCTGGTGGGACTTGCTGGTGTTCTGATTTTGGATATGTTCATGTAAATCGTAAATATGTAATAAAATCATAAAGGCACGTTCTTATTAGAACGATGCCTTTTTTTGATCATACGTTGTGCTAACCTTTGACACTCTCTGTTCCAAATACCTGAGTTGAGTGATTATAAGCATTCGCCCATTTTACTTTCTTGAATATATTGTAGGAATTCAATCTGAAGGGCGGATTTAAATATGAATCTTACTTATCATGAAGCGATCCTGTTTAATTCAAATGTTGGGGGTGGTTCGTACGACATTTGGCTTTATCAACCTTTCACAGGACGGACCATGAAGCTAACCCAGAATCTTGGCGCGGAATTTTCAATTCCATATTGGTCGCCAGATGCCCAAAGTTTTACTTTTATTGGCAAGAATAATATGGTGTTCGTATTCAATCTAAACAGCAGGAAATGGGCACAGATTGACCAAATTGAACCTTATACTCTACTGAGCTGGTCACCGGATAGTCAGTACTTGGCTTATGTAAAAAGCAATCGGATTGTGATCTACAATATCTACGCTCATACCAGCGGTTCGATCGTTCAATATGGAGTTACCGATGTCCAGTGGTTTCCTTCAGGAGAGGCGTTCCTGTTTGCAGCACCTGATGAAGCAGGCAATACTCAACTATTTAAGATCAACCGGGATGGCATGAACAAACAGCAAATAACCAAAAATACGGAAGGGCCACTCCATAATGTCAGAATATCACCTAACGGGGAGTTTGCCTTATATACTTCTCCGGGAGCCAGCATTTCCTTGATCACTACGGTGAACCTGTCTACAGGAGTGAGCTACCAACTCCAAGGCGGACCACAGGCGAAGAACTATTTTCCCGAATGGTCCCCGGACTCTTCAACGATTGCATACAGTGCTACAGACATCGTAAACAATCAATACGTTTCTCTAATCCAGACTGACAGCCGAGTTGGCGGGCAGCAAAAAACATGGGCGGTCTCCACCTGTTTCTCCACACCACTTAGTTGGTCGCCGGACGGGAAACGACTTGCATACTTATCCGGATGCAGCAATCAAGAACAAGCAGACGAAATTTGGGTTATTGATTTGAATTCCCCTAATAACCCGATTAAAATTGTTGAAGCCAAGTGGATTACATCTCTACAATGGTCACCACAAGTGCATGATGTTGAGCCCTACAAATTATTTCTCAATCAGATCTACAGAGTATCCTTCTACTATCCACAGAACTGGCGCAAAGTTACCGAAGAACGATTCGAAGGATCGGACGGATTTTTTCAGATATCGGCGATATCTTCAGAAGAGGAAATTCACTCCGTATGCAGAGCCGAAGCCTTCCATGTCCTGCAACCCTATGGAACCAATCCACGAATCTTTCCTGCATTGGTTCAAGCACAGGAAGCCTGTTTCATATTTCCTTCGGAAGACCAACCCGTAGAAATGAGAAATCAGGCGGCACTTATTGTCAAATACCCTTCTCCTGTTGTGATTCAAGGAAGTACGTATTCCTATTTCATCTTGTGGGCCGATCAGGATCACTTAATCTCGCTGGTAAAGACGCTTACTTTTATTTAAGCTAACATAGCAATTTAGAGAAAAAGGTGCAAAACGAAATTATTATCGTTCTGCACCTTATTTACCAAGCACATCATTTTGTCTAATGAGATAGAAAAACCGCCCTAGAAATAGGCGGCTGTTTTCTGTGAATGATGTGATATTAACTACCTGGTGTACCTTTCGATATCGTCTAAGCTAGATTGTGACTCTCTTCTATAATGATCTTCATGCTGACGAACGTCATTCTTCAACTTTGCTAAGAATCCCCACCCCATAAAGGCAAGTAAGAGCACGGTAATCAACGCATAAGCGAAACTAAATAAATTCATGAAAAAATGAATAAAAATGGTTGCCAATATGAATCCCAAAATCCACAATACCCACTTTGTGCTCTTTTTCAATAATCTTCCTCCTTGAATAAATTCCTAATTTTGCCTACTATGTATCATAGTACATACGAAGGTGATTAATAAATGGTTTCAATTCAAGGTTTTTGTTGAGTCACAAGTAGATATTAGCGATTTAACCGTTTAAACCATTCTTCGAGCCCCTTCACTACCTCTTCCAATTGCTGTTCTTCAGTAATGGCAGGTGTATGATCTCCTTTTTGTTCTCCGTATGAACCAAACTGCCCATGATTTCCGCCTTGAATGCTTACAAATGTCGTGTCTTCCGGAAGATTTATTTTGGCATCTTCCCAACTTTCGATGTTCAGTACACCATCATCAGTACCTGTGATCTGCAATGCAGACAAGTCGGTCTCCGTTAAGCTTCCACTTTCGTCGGCGTATGATGCTAAGTAAAAGACACCTTCCAGCGTGTCTGTATGCTGGGCAGCATACCGTGATGCGAAGACCCCTCCTAGCGAATGTCCACCAATGACAAAAGCTTCGTCGGGATGTTCTTCAATAAATGAATCTGCCTTGTTCTGCCCGAACATGGCTAAATTTAACGGCATATTTGCTACATATACTCTATGCCCTTCTTCTGCCAGTTTTTTAGCAAATGGAGCGTAACCTGCCGGTTCCACCAAGCCTCCCGGATAAAAAACAATGTTTGGTTCTACGGTCTCTGCGCCCTCAGGTTCAAATCGATAGCCATTTTTGATCTTGGTTATGCTAATCTGTCCATCTGGTTTCAGGGCAGCTTCAGCTCGTTCCGACGGATTATACGTAATCGATTGGAGATAAACGAATAGTCCAGCTACGATTATAATTACCGATAAACAAGACCATATCAGGATTTTTTTCCACTTGTTATTGCGTTGTGCTGTTTTCACCCTAAATTCCACCTTTATTCGTTACTGTGTTGGCTTCAATTTATTATACTTACCGGTAAGTATAATAACAAGTTGATTTTGCTTATGAGCGAGGTTTGTCATAAAATATTCAAATGGAGGAGAGTGTGCAATGCCAGAAAATTCATCCAAACGTATGCCTGGAAGACCCAAGCAAACGGACAACGAAATTTCAATTCAGCAAACGATCATTTTAACGGCTTCCAAATTGTTCAAGGAATACGGCTACGAAACTGTCACGCTCCAACACATTGGAAAACGATGCAATGTGTCTAAACCAACCATATACTATCACTTTGCTAGCAAGCCCGAACTTTTTAAGGTGGCTATGATCACCATGTTCCAGAATGTTCGCCGAGTAACCTCAGATTTGCTTGATGATGCTGAACATCTGGAGGATGGACTTATACGATTGGCCGAGGCCAGGTTGGCGAATCCGCATGCAGAGGTTGAAACAATGATCAGAGAAGCTGAGCCTTTTCTTGAAGAGAATCAAGTTCAGGAAATTAGAGAAGCCGAAGTCCGCATTCACGAGGTATTAGCAACCCATTTCCGGTTGGCTATGGACCAGCAAACGCTGCGCGAAGACGATCCCATGTTCTTAGCGGAGACTTTTTCGACCCTGATGTTAATGGGTAATCGGGAAAATACTCCGCAAAAGTATGAATCTAATCTTGCACTGGGCCGAAGATTAGTGGGCATCTTTCTGAGAGGTGCGAAGTCAACTTGACTTTTTTCTCAGCCTAACTAGGGTCCATTGAGATTAACGGAGGAACGAAAGCGGAATTCTTGAACTGTTTGGTTTAAATGGGTACCCGCAGTCGAGCTTAATGCTTGGCTGCTGTGCCTCCCACCCGATACAACGTGTTCAGCGCGCGTTTGATGAGCATGAGCACAGGATATAAAGAAATTCGTTCCCAAAACAAAAAAGTCGCTAAATTAGCGACTTTTCGTTCGTAGTAAACACGTTTGAGTCTAAACATGATTGTGGTTACAGCTCCTGTAGAACAAACTAAACGTTTAGTTCGGACTGAGCATGTGGGGAGGTAGGATGTGATACCTTTCTAACCAGTACGAAGTAAGTGATAATTGCAGCAAGACTGGTTCCTAACAATGTAAGCCCTAATGGAACAGCCGTGTCTTCACCGGCAACTCCGACCAATGGAGCCACCATCGCGCCAAGCAAAAAGGGAACGACCCCGAGTAATGCTGCAGCACTTCCGGCACTTTTGGCTTGACTCTCCATGGCAAGTGGAAATGCCGCTGTTGACGTAATCCCTATAGAGCATACAAAGAAGAACAACGGAATGACCAGAGCGTAAAGTGGGCCATGAGCAAGGGCTACAATCAAAGCAGCAACACTTGCCGCTAATGCTAGCCATAGTCCCGACAATAGAAGGGTCTGCTCAGGAATACGTTGTGCCAGCCGTCCCACGATTTGAGAGCCGATGATCAGGCTGATCCCGTTAGAAGCAAATAATATAGCAAATACCGTAGGTGTGACTCCATATATATTTTGATAGATAAAAGGTGTTCCTGCTACATATGCAAAGACTCCAGCCGTCATAATCCCCTGTGCCAGCATGTAACCGACAAACTTCCGGTCACGCAGAAGCTGACCATAGTTACGCAGTTGAAGTTTGAAGTTGGGGGCGACGCGTCGTTCCGGCGGGTTCGTCTCCTTCAGACTCCATTTGGTCATTGCCAATAAGAAAATCCCCAGAACTGCAAGTGAGATGAACACACCAATCCATGACGTAAATGAAAGAACGCCACTGCCCGCGATGGGTGCTGCCAAAGGCCCCAAATTCCCTACAAGCAATAACAAAGAGAAGAATTTGGTGAGCTCGTGTCCACTGTATAGGTCGCGAGCTATCGCGCGGGAAATGACGATCCCTGCTGAAGCCGCGAAACCTTGAGTGAAGCGAAACAAAATCAACAGCCCAATATTTGGAGCGTAGGCGCACGCCAATGAACAAATAATGTAGGCGGCCATGGAGATCAGCAGCGGTGTTCGTCTACCGTAAGCATCGCTCAGTGGTCCCATAACCAGTTGCCCCATACCCAGCCCTAGTAAGCAAGCAGTAAGACTGAACTGAACAAGTGAAGCATTCGTATTGAAATTTGCTGCAATCTCAGGGAATGCTGGTAAATACATGTCGATCGTAAATGGGCCTAAGGTTGAAAATAAACCCAACAATAAGGCCAAGCCTGCAACATTCCATTTGTTGCCTTTAATCATTGATCCATACCTCTCTCTAAAAATTACTTTAAACCTTTAGACAGTATAGCTCTTAGAGTTAACTTTAGGTCAAGCTATATTTGGGAAACTTGTGGTGCAAGTAAATTCGGAAGATATGTATTCTAAAAGTATATCTACACTTTACTCTATAAGAGTTGTCCTCTGAGTACTTTATACATAAAAGAAACCGCCGAAAACAATATTCAGCAGCTTCATTGCATTTGATTTAATATAACGTTGGAACTGGAGAACAATTGTAGGAACCAATTTCACGCAATCCAATTGAATACTGATTCCATCTCCCACCAAAAAATCTATAGCCGTAAGCTATTGATTCCCCGACCGCTGTCAAGAAAAACCAAAAATTATCTCCATTCCTAAGCCACATATACGTGAAACGATTAATGCAATTTTGAAGTCCCAAGGAATTAGCAGGATAGGGAAACATGGGTTGTGGGTATGCCATATTTTCAGAATCACTCCTTATAGGTAATTGACCTATCACCACATTATGCCCAAAATTACTATTTGGGTTGGGTGTAAGCCCAGGAGATCCGCTGTTACACAACTGAATTTACATTGATTTTGACTCTTAACTGAAAAAAATACTCCCAGACGTTTTTCAATTCTATTCCTCACCTAACATAGCCAGAGGACTAAAAGCTTCGTAATGTATGTTAGCCTGTTCTATCCCCCACTCTGTTAAGATCCGATATATCGACTCCATAAATGGAATGGAACCACAGAAGTAAAAGTCAGCTTTCTTTGAAGGAACTACGGTTTGCAGCCACTTCAGATCAATTCTTCCTTCGAAATCAAAATTGCGAGCTTCCCGATCATGCGCAGTTGGAGAAGAATAACATACCACTGATTTCAAGTTGTGGTGACTCTTCTCCATCTCAAGCAGTTGTTCCTTAAAGGCATGTGTCCCACTGTTGGCAGTGGCGTGGATAAAGGTCACTTGACGATCCGGTTGTTCTTTGACAACCGTATTCAGCATACTCAAAACAGGCGTGATTCCGATTCCTCCACTGATAAAAACAAGAGGCTCTTCTGTGGTCGCTATTATAAAGTCACCAGCTGGAGCGGAGAATTCTAATGTATCACCTACTTGAACGTGTTCTTGCAAGTAATTCGATACCAATCCATCCGGATCATCGTGACTTGCCTCTTCACGTTTCACTGTAATTCGGTAGTGTTCGCTGTTTGGAGCATCAGACAGGCTATAGTGACGTATATGAGTATACGTTTCACCAGGTATGTTTGCTTTTATCGTCAAATACTGACCGGCTTTGTATTTGGCAATGCTTTGTCCATCTTGTGGCTTTAAATAAAACGAGGTAACCTCTCCTGTTTCCTTTTCTTTTTTGTCTACAACAAAGGTACGATAATCTGGCCAGCCTCCTACTTGGTTCTCCGTCTCATCATATAGTTCTTTCTCAATACTTATGAACGCATCCGCAATGAAGCTATAAGCTTTGCCCCAAGCTTCGATGATTTCATCGGTAGCAGCGTCACCAAGCACATCCTTGACTGCTTCTAGCAGCGTTTCGCCTACAATGGGGTACTGCTCGGGTTTGACTCCTATGGCTCGATGTTTTTCTGTGATTCGTCTGATAACTGAAGTTAATGCATCCAGGTTGGTGATGTATTCGCCAGCTG
The DNA here is from genome assembly GCF_039831995.1 of Paenibacillus pabuli. Taxonomy (NCBI): domain Bacteria; kingdom Bacillati; phylum Bacillota; class Bacilli; order Caryophanales; family Paenibacillaceae; genus Paenibacillus; species Paenibacillus pabuli. The sequence goes on along the minus strand of NZ_JBDOIO010000003.1, from coordinate 365,270 downwards.
CATAAACGACATAACCCAATGCTTCCTGCTGAACCCCTCTTTTTTGATTCGTTTGATTAAAAATGTTGTTCAGTTCTGGTGCTTTTCTAAATAACAGTTCATAAAATCGTTTTCCTATTTGTGCACTGTGCTCTTTCAATACAAGTGCTGTTGATTTGACGATTTCTATCGTTTTGGAATCAAGCATATATGGTACCATTCCTTCAGATTAAATTTTGTGTTAAACGGTTAAAGCTTCTCCAAACCAAAGGAAGGGTATACTTGGCTGACAAGCCATCGGTTCAGCTTTCATCCTTAAAATGAAAATGTTCATGAGGAATCACATCCATCATCTAAAATCGCTAGCCACTCTCCTGAGTAAAAAAAAGTTTAGACAAAAGTAAAATAAGTGCATGTTCCTCTCTTCTCGATTCTCCTCTCTGAGTCAAAAGTAAAAAAACTTACGCGTTCTCGTCAATAACTTTGATATCGCGTTATTCCTTTCTAGATTACAATATTTTCAAGAATAGATTCGCTGAAATATCGCTAATAAGGGGGAACTGAAATGAACAAGAAAAGCAAAATGGTCTTGTTGTCTTTATGCATATCAACCGTATTACTGGCTGCGTGCACCAATGATGGCAACTCCGGGAAAAGTTCAACGAATGATGACTCAGGAACCAACGAAACTGGAACAGTAACCATACACACCGTAACCTCTGAATACACTTCTGCGAAATATCCGAAGGGTGACGATATTACCAACAATGTGTGGATTAGAAGATACAAAGAGAAACTGAATATTGATGTTAAAACAGACTGGGTTAGTGATGAATACGATACAAAACTGAATTTGGCCATATCATCGAACGATCTTCCTGACGTATTTCGGGTGAACCCTTCACAATTACGGCAGTTAGTCGAAGCAGATATGGTCATGGACCTTACGGATGCATTTGATCAGCACGCCTCCGAGCGCCTCAAAGGTTACATGAAAGCGGATGCAGACAGTTTCGAATCTGGTAAAAAGGACGGCAAGTTGTACGGGATACCTCAAATGCACTGGGGACTTATTGAGCAACCGGACTTCGTCTGGATCCGAAACGATTGGAAGGAAGAATTGGGTCTAGATGATCCGAAATCGGTTGAAGACATCAAGAATATTGCACTGAAATTTATGGAAAAGCACGGTGGTTATGGCATCGCGGTAGATCAATCGCTAGATTATCTGAACCTGCTTGCCATTGCATGGAACGCCCATCCCGATATCTGGATTGAGAATAACAGCGGAGAGCTGGTATATGGTTCGATTCAACCCGAGATGAAAGCCGCACTGGCTGAATGGGCCGAATGGTATAAGCTAGGCATTATCGATCCGGAATTCGCGATCAAAGACTTTAACGCGATGAATGCCGATATTGTAGCCGGCAAAGTGGGCATGCAGCCTTACTATCAATGGTGGGGCTATAATCCTGGAGTCGATACAATATCCAATTTGGGCAAGGATGCCATCTTCTACCCATATATCATCCCAACAATTGATGGAAAGGAAGCGAAACAATCGATCTCCTTCGCTAACGGCAACTATATTGTCATGAAAAAGGGATTTGAACACCCTGAAGAAGTCATCAAAATCTTGAACGACTATGCTTATATCGTCGATGAAGGCCAGGGCAAGGAATCCAAAGAAACGTTATCCGCCTTACTGGACAACGATATCGCTCACGTGGTTGGAGCTTTCCGAGTCCTTAATCCGAACTCCGACTATGAGCAATTTGAGGCTGTATCTGCAGCACTTCAGTCCAAAGATACCAGCGGGCTCACGACATCGGGAATGTGGCAAAAATATAACAACAGTGTTGAATTCAAGGATAATGCAACCCCAGGAGCGGTCGGTGATTATTTGCAACAAGGCGCTCCAAAGAATGCCTATGGTCTTGCGAAAAAAGTACTCGATAGCGGCAACTATATCAAGACAGGACTATGGGGAGTTACCCCGGAGGTTCTGGCGAGCTATGGTACAACCCTGGATGATATCCTGACAGAGGGATTCACCAAGATCATCATGGGCACGGAAAGTATCGATCATTTCGATGTCATCGTCGAGAACTGGCGAGCAGCAGGAGGAGATGAAGCAACCCGGGCAGTAAATGAAGCTTACGGAAAATAATAAGGTTAGAAGCGGGGATGAGAAATTTCTCTCCCCTTTTATTTTGCTAGAGATGCAATCTTCATTACCGTGAACGGAGGAATTAGAAATGCTGAGAAAATTAAAACAGCAGAGTCCCTACCATTTAATGTTGATACCAAGCTTGGTTCTGGTTTTCATCTTCAGTTACATTCCATTTTACGGCCTCGTGATTGCCTTTCAGAAATACAATCCGGGGCTGGGGTTCAATTCCCCATGGGTAGGATGGGACAATTTCTCGCACGTATTTAGTCAGCCCAATTTCATTAGGACCATCTGGAACACGCTGTATATGTCTATCTTCAAGATCATTGGTGGCATCATTGTGCCCGTCATCTTCGCGTTACTGCTTAACGAAGTAGTAAGAAGTTCAATTAAACGTACGTTCCAAACACTGGTTTATATCCCCAACTTTCTCTCTTGGGTCATTATGGCTGGCATCATGCTTGATATTCTTAGCGCTGATGGCATCATCAATACATTTTTAGGGGTATTCGGGGTGGAGAAAATCTCCTTTCTTGGCACACCATCCATTTTTCCATGGACCATGATTGTGAGTGATATCTGGAAGGGCTTCGGCTTTGGAACCGTCGTTTATTTAGCAGCCCTAACGAGCATAGACCCCGGACTTTATGAAGCTGCTGTGATTGATGGCGCCAAACGGTGGAAGCAGACCCTTTATATTACCTTGCCACTTCTCATGCCAACCATCGTCTTGATGACCGTATTGTCGCTTGGAAATGTACTCAACGCCGGTTTTGATCAAATCTATAACCTATACTCCCCTGTCGTCTATCAGACGGGCGATATTATTGATACCTATGTATATCGGTTAGGGATTCAACAGGCGCAATATTCCATCGGTACTGCTGTCGGGTTATTCAAGTCCATCATTTCCACTATACTGATGGCCCTATCTTATTTCCTGGCCTATAGGGTAGCAGGCTATCGTATTTTCTAAGGAGGATCATCACGATGATCAACGATAAAAGTATAGGCAGACGTTTGTTTCATATCGTGAACTACACCGTATTAATGATCATCTCTCTGCTTTGTATTCTGCCGTTTATCAACCTGCTGGCTGTTTCTTTTAGCAGCAGTGCGGCTGTATCTGCAGGAAGTGTTACATTCTGGCCCGTGGAATTTACGACTAAAGCGTATGAATTTGCATTATCTGGCGGAGCATTCTATTCTTCCCTTTGGGTAGCCATTAAACGAACCCTGCTCGGAACATTCATTAATCTTGCCCTGATCGTGCTTACTGCGTATCCGCTCTCAAAATCGAAGCAAAAATTGATGGGTCGTAATGTATATATGGGATTTTTCATCGTGACGATGTTATTTAACGGCGGTTTAATCCCAACCTATCTCGTGGTGGTCAAAATGGGACTGATTGATTCAATCTGGTCATTGATATTACCCGGGGCTCTACCCGTCTTCAGTATGGTCATTCTTATGAATTTCATCAGGGGATTGCCAGAGGAAATCGAAGAATCAGCTATTATTGATGGTGCAGGTCCTGTACAGGTATTGTTCCGTATCCTACTCCCCCTTCTTAAACCTGCTCTCGCGACTGTCGGTTTGTTCAGTATCGTTGCCCATTGGAATTCATGGTTCGACGGAATAATTTATATGAACAATCCGGCCAATTATCCGTTACAAAGCTATCTTCAGACTCTTCTGCAGAGCTTTGAACAAATCATGCTGAAATCAGGTTCTGATTACACGCAGCTGCTCTCCATGATGAACGCCAGAACCGGGCGTGCCGCCCAGATGTTTTTGGGTGCCATTCCTATTTTGCTCGTTTATCCGTTTCTGCAGAAATACTTTACGAAGGGTTTGGTACTTGGTAGTGTTAAAGGGTAACGTAAGAGGCTTGCAGCATTTGCTGCAAGCCTCTTTATTTTTTAATCAGGTACATTCGTAATGGCAGGCAGGAGGATGGAAAAAATCGTACCTTCGCCCACCTTACTCTCTACCCGTACTCCATAGGGCTTGCCAAAATGAAGTTGAATGCGCCGCTGTACATTATAAAGACCAATCCCATTGGAACCCGTGCCTGTATCAACCCTTCCCTCCATAACATTATGGACTGCATGCTGTTCCATGCCGACACCATTATCGCAGACTTCTATTGAAATATCATTGCCCTGTGGCTGAACTCGAATCGTAATTATGCCGTCTTCTTCGATCTCGGCAAGACCATGAAATATTGCGTTCTCGATAATTGGCTGTAAAATCATCTTCGGCATAAGATAATCCAGCAGCCCATTTTCAATCTCATATCTCATCTGAATAGACCCATAATACCTGACGTTCTGAATGGTTGCGTAATTGACGATATTATCTAATTCCTCACGAACGGTTACCAATGTTCCATCCGATTTGGTCGCATAACGAAGCATCGATATCAGTGCATCTGTCATCTCCACGATTTTGTCAGCCTGCTGCATGGATGCAATCCATTTCACCGATCCAAGTGTATTGTACAGAAAATGAGGGTTAATCTGGTCATGAAGCGCTCGCATCTCCGCTGCCGCTTTCTCAATTTCTTCTTTTTGCATTCTCTCGACCATTCGCTTCAGTTCATGTGACATCTTATTGAAGCGAACCGATAAATGCCCGATCTCGTCTCGTGAACGAACATCTTCCACCTGTTCGAACTGGCCTTTTTCAACCAGTGCGATATTGCGTAGAAGTTTCTTGATCGGACGCGTTATCACATGAGATAAAAAGATTGAAATAATGGCAGCAAAAAGAGACATGACGACAGCCAGCATGACCAGATTGCGACCCAGTATTTTTCCATCTGCAGTCAGCTCATCTAAAGGCATATATAAGTAAGTTGTCCATTTTTGCTGACTAAGCGGACTGGTTACTACGATATTCATTGACTCCACTGGACGAACGTTGTCTCGGAACAATGTCCCGATCAGCTGGTCATTCACGTTATACACAATTTTGTCATCCTCGTCGACAATCATAAACCTTGAACGGAGCCCTTCCTGCAGGTTGCGATTGACAATTTCAATGAATTTGATATCGATACTGACGACGATGACACCAAGCAATTTTCCATTTGTCACATCATGAATCTTTCGTGCGTGTGATACGGCCAGGACTTTATTTTCCAATTGCTTATCGATGCGGGTTGTCAACGTGATCGTTCGGTCATTGGAATGCATGAACTTTTTGAACCATAACTCGTTCGCCATCTTGAAGTTGGGATCTATGGGCTGGTGTGGACTAACGAACAGATCCTGTCCTCCGTTCAGGTTATAGAGGTAAATGGAAAATACGCGGTCCTTCATCATGATGTAATTCATTAGAAGATTATAAGCCGCAATCTCATTTTGCTCCTTACCATCCCGCAGGAAATCCTGTATCGGAAAGCTTCCATCATGTGTCGCCGATAAACTGTCGCTGAGTCCATTGCTGGCCAGCAGCGAGATCTTTTCTATCTCCTTGAGAAACTCATCAATGCGAATGTTCGTCTGCTTCGCCAGATCGCTCAGCAGCTTCGTGTAATTCTGTGCCAATAGCCGTTCAGAAGAGTAATACGAATTGATGGTCATCACGAATACCGGAAGGATAATCACTGTCAGACAAATCACCAATATTTTGTACTTGATGCGGAAGAGCCCGGTACGCTTCATATGCTGCACCTCTATTCACGGATTACATGGTTCCAAGCATCTGCTCACGATATTCCTCTGGAGTAACGCCTACTGACTTTTTGAATATTTTACTGAAATACGTGTAATTATGGTATCCGACCGTGTCTGCGATCTCATATACTTTTAATTCTCGGCTTAATAGATAAGTCTTGGCGTGTTCGATTCGAACCCGTGTCAAGTAAGAGATAAAGTTCTCTCCTTTCTCCTGCTTGAACAACCGACTGAGATACGACGGATTCACATTAATCTGACCAGCAACGCTTTGCAAAGAAATATCCTCGGCATAATACTTGTCAATGATTTGAATCGCCACATCTGCATAGGTAAGCTCCTGCATGATTTGGGAATCGGTTGTGAAGCAATCTACGATATGTGTCAGCATTTCTTGATGAATGTCCTTCCAGTACTCTCCCCTCAGAACCGTTTCATAGGGCGATTTTTCTTCTAAAGAAGGCTTGCTGCTTCTTGGATCCCGTGACAGATGGGAGTGCATCATTTCCATGACGGTGATATATTGCTTACGAATACTGTTCTCATCCGCCCGCTTTGCTTCCAGATCCAATCGCACCCTTTCAAAGAACTTCTCCGCCTCTTGAACGTCTTTACTTACCCACAACTTCAAAAAGTCTTTTTGTTGCTGTGTGCTAAGTATCCCATTTACTTCTTTTCGAGCCGGAGCTTGAGCCAGATCCTCGTAAAACAATACCTGGTTGCTACCTGTGAAGAAACTCTCCCTCAGTGCATATTCCGCCTCTTGACACGCCTTCTTAAGAAAGCGAAAGCCGGAAACCGTAGTACTTACACCAGCCGTGAGCGATAGATTCATAAAATCCTTTATAGAAGATAGAAGCTTATTGCATAGTTTATGGATATCAACTTGGTTGGTTCCGCTACCAGAAGGGAGATTGACGATAACCCAATATTCGGATGAACTTTCAACTAAAATCTCTTTGTCCCATTTCGACGGAATGATCTCTTCCATAATATTCACTATGGAAAAACGGAGCAGCCTCTCTCCCTTCTCGACATATTTCCTCTTCACATCCTCGTAATAGTTCACGACAAACTTAATAACCACAAGGCTGTCAGATCGTATGCGAAAATGCAGTTCCTCTGCTTTTGTAATCATATCTTTTTCACTTATGAATCCGCTTACAATATCCTGAAAGAAACTGTCCTTGAGATGTCTTAGACTCTTAGAATAATCATGCTGCACAAATGGTACATTAGACAGGCTCTTCTGTTCGTTTTGCAGTTTCTGTCTTACCTTCGTCAGGAGCTCAATCAGGGATATTTCTGTAATCTCACTTTTGATCAAATAATCTACAGCACCAAGCTTTAATGCTTCTTTCACATAATGGAGTTCATCAAAATTACTCAGAATGACATACTTACAGTTTTTCAGTAATAAAGATGCTTCTTTTATAAGCTTAAGACCGTCCATGATGGGCATCTTGATATCCGTTATAATCAGATCGGGAGAAACCTCGAGCGCAAGCTCCAAGCCTTCCTTCCCGTTTCCAGCTTCACCGACAACACAAAAACCAAATTCCTCCCAGTTAAGCATGGAACGAATTCCAACCCGCATTAGCAGTTCGTCGTCCACGATCATCAGTTTATACATGAGGACCCCCAGTATATGTTTTTCTTGATGTAATCCTGTTCTATTGATTGTTGAAAAATGAGAAAAGCTTGGACCTTTTTTAGCTATTTTACCATTGCAAAGTAAATGATCCTATCTCCTCCAGAACTATTATTGTGATCCATATGAAAAGCAAGAATCATATCTACTCACCGAATATATTGGCCCTATAAACTTTATACAAATTGGCTCTGTAGAATCATCCCATTTGGCTCATAATTCTATGTAATTCTTTATCTGCATACTAGAGGAGTGAAATGAATATTCCATGGATTAACTGCTTTTCCCCTGACCCCTATGAATGAACATCAAATCAACGAAAGAGAATTTGTGAATATCGTAGAGCGGATGGTTACAGCTGGAGTTGACTCGATCGGAGCTCTTGGATCCACAGGCAACTATGCCGATTTAAGCCGGTCAGCGCGTTTACGGGTCTTGCAACTTGCTGTCCGTTCCGCCGAAAGCATTCCTGTGATGACAAGCATTAGTGCAATACGCACAGCAGAGGTGCTTCAATTAGCAGAAGATGCACAACGGGCAGGAGCTAATGCCGTGCTGCTTGCTCCTGTTTCTTATCAGACATTAACGGAAGAAGAAGTCTACTTATTATATGAACACGTTACAGCATCGCTCTCTGTTCCACTTTGTGTATATGACAATCCAAGTACTTCGCACTTTCATTTTACGGACGAGCTCCATGGTCGAATTGCTACACTTCCCCATGTACATTCCATCAAAATTCCGGGTGTGCCTTCTGATCCAGAAAAAGCCAAAGAACGGGTGAACAATCTTCGTGAACTTGTTCCTTCACATGTGACGATCGGAGTGAGCGGGGACGCGTTTGCGATCACTGGCTTGAACACAGGATGTGAAGTAGGGTACTCCGTACTAGGCGGCTTATTTCCCAGGTTATGCTTGAGAATAACCCGGTTAACACTGGAAGGTCGGGCCGCTGAGGCAGATCAATACTGGTCACAGCTTGAACCAATCTGGAAGCTATTCAGGCAATACGGAAGTCTTCGTGTCACAGCTGCAGCTGCAGCAATCATTGGCTTGACTTCAAGTCCTGGCCTCCTTCTTCCTTTATAGCCACTTCACTCATCAGTAAGAGAAATGTTGGAGTCTGTACTTCCGGAGATTAAACCCTTGGAAGAATCCTCTTAGAGCCATTTCCCTCGGTTTAGAGGAATGGCATCTATGGCACTTGTTTAACAAAGTTGAAATATTGTAGTTTGACTATGTGCACCGCTAAACCTGTAGGATTTTGAACTCTAAAATTAATTGGAATACGCAACAGGAAGCGATCCGTGTACTGCTAACACGAGCTCGCTTCTTTTTTGTCTTAGGACTGTTTTTGCAAGTCACTACTGTTTTACCTCCATAACCGATTTCTTACTTATAAAAAAAACCGTTAATATTTTCGGATTAACGGTTTCAAATCATGATTTATTTACATAAGTGAGTTCAACTGGATCATCCTCTTTTATTTCAATTCACTGGTGAACTGCTTTATTTTTTCAGAGATTTCTTTGGGATGGGAACGATATAAATAATGTCCCGCGTCCATTAGGACCATTTCAGCATGTGTAGATCCCTTTATTTGCTTTTCATGTTCGGGAACCCATTTATCCGTTGCGGCATTATTCGCTTGAACAAAGAGGAGAACAGGTAAATTTGTAGGGAATGTTAGCTTCTCAGCTTCAGTAAAATTGGTATACATGTTCTCTGCCTCGTTTAATTGCGTGTTGTTATACATGTTTTTACGAATGAACATGTCTATTTGCTCTTTGGTTTGTTGATCATACGGCAGTCCTTCATAAGGGTCCGTGCTCAATTTCAATTGTATACGATGGAAACCCAGGTTACGGAACCATTTAATCGGAGTTGTCACCGATGAATCAATCGTCTGTTCTTCTTTCAGTGTTGGAACACTGCTATCCAGCCCGATAAATGCTCTCACTTCGTCCGGATATTCGTTCACATAATCAAGACTATAGATCCCTGATATGGAATGACCCATGAGAATGTACTGGTCAATATGGAGACTTTGTAATGCTTCATGAATTTCACTTACGATATTAGCTGTGCTGCGCTCCTTCTCGGTCTGATCGCTCAAACCATAACCGAAAGGTTCAACGACAACAACCTTGTAATAGGGTGTTAGTTCTGCGATAAGCGGTTTGAAATCAAGTGCGGGTGCCGCTGTTCCATAACCAGGTAGCAGGACAACCGTTTCTTCGCCTTTACCCTGAATCGAAACATTCATTTGTTTCCCATCTACTGACACCAGCTGACCGTATGGTTCCGTTCTTTTTTGTTCTGAATAACTGCTGACTTTGTTAACCGTATACACGATGGCTACAAAAAGCAGGATGGCTATAACGATTGCAGCGATGACTTTTAGTAAAATATGTAACACTTTCTTGAATAGTGTTCTTTTCTTTACTTCCTTTGCTACTTGTTGTGTCAATCTCTTTCAGCTCCTCTTGTGATCTGTACAATGTTCTTCCGGTCCACTGATGCAAGTTTAACCAACCAAGTTGTCCTCTGAATGAATACAATATGAACGGAATATGAACAGTAAAATGGCAAAGGATACATGTTTTTGTACTCGGTTTAGGGGTAGGAACTTTGACTACACAACAAAAAAAATCGCTGAATAGCGACTTTTAATCAAGCAACGTTCATATCTCTTGGCGCTCACGTCAATTCAAAGAAATGGAGCATGAATTGGAAGGTTCTGCAGCATCCAATGTCTACCGTCTATGTTTAGCTGAATTCCAGGCATCTAAAAATTCATGTACACTCTTGTATCGTTGATCACGATCCTGACTAACCGCTCGAAGGGCGACTTCGTAAAGTGATCTGTTTGCTTCCCATTTTGAATATGAATGATCCAATTCGCCACCTAACAGTCCAAATGCGATCGCTCCCATGGTGAATACATTCGTTCTTGCATCAATAGGCGAACCTAGTATAAACTCTTCCGGAGATTTTGAACGTGTTGCTCCCCAAAAGTTCTCTCCCATGTCATTGACAGAAGGAGACGTTCTGTAGAAATCAATATCACAGATCTTCGTTTCATCCGTTGTAAAATCATACAGAATACTACCGTCATAAAAATCAACAGCAACGTATCTTTTGGACTCCACGTGTTGATGAAACTCAAATATCTTATCCAGGGACTGCATCCTTTGCTCAATAGATAATTGTTTATATTTATAGAAAGGCGACTCCGGATGACCATGTTTTGCTTCACCTGCAAATAACCAGTGTGAATGCAAGCATTCACCAGTAAACCATTCAAAAATAGCAGCATACCCTTCTCTCGTTTCAAAATGATCTATAAGTTGAATGAGATTGGGGTGAGCCAAGGTTTTGTACAACGGTACGGCACGCTTTAATCTGGAAATGGCATCTCCGGGCTTCCCAGAAAACTCCATGGGTCTGCAACCCGCATATTTAACAAATTGCTTCTTACCGTTGCAATCAACTCCGAAACTAATGTTACCCGAATCCTGCTGGTCAAACACGCTAAAAACGGTGCCCATAGATTGAAGCCATGTAAAATCATGCTCTTCTTGAAGTTCGAATGATACACGATCCATCTTGAATGTAATCGGTCTTTGATGCATATTATCGTCCCCTAAACTTTTTAGGGATTCACGTCGTTTACGGGCTACTTAAACGTGTTCCCCCCATTTTGAGCTGCCCTAGTATCGTTTAAATGTCTTCCCATAAGACATCACTCCTCTCGTACTCTGTACCACTATTATCCATCTGAATGTAAATTTTGCAAATCTCCATTACGTTTTATCCTTTTCAAGAAGCTCACGAACCTTGTACTTTATCCACAAAAAGAGGATCAATGGTAGAGCTGCGTTCGAAGCAATAAAGAATGATCGAAAACAAGAAAAAGTCGCTTAAATAGCGACTTATTGTTCAAACGCTCTTATTTAACAATCCAGAAATTTAATTGGATACTCTTCATGAATTTTGATCAATACTGAAATACCGCCGGGAATTGTTGTACAATTCCGCTCGTCATCATATCCGCCATCTCTAACGCCTGTTGTTGTATGGGATCACTTATTGCAACATTTCTTACGTAATCTTTCGCTATCCGAGTTGCCACCTCTTCCGTAAGGAGACGTAAATGCTCATGCATCATCCGCTGCCATTCGATTTGAGACCAGTATGGATTAATTTGGGCCAGAAAGGCTGCAATTGCATCTGCATTCGCATACCACCGTTTCTGAGCATCTTCCGCGGCTGTGGTGTTACCCGATTTCAAGTCACTGACAAGTTCTGCGGCAATCGTTAAATGTTCTCTAAACAGTTTTTCAAATTGATTGGCTATAGCCGTTCCGTACAACGGTTCAAGCACCATGGCGAAATCACTTGGATTGCGTAAAAGTCTTGCGGTTGTTGGCTGGACATCCTCAAGCCCATCGACGATACTGTTCACGGTTAATCTCGTCCAGAACACATGTTGTTCCCATAATGATCTGAGCTTCCTGTTTAAATCGACGCTGGCTGGCGTCCAGCTCAAGTGATCTGCTTTTCGATAGACAGGATAATAGTAGGTTGGAATATAATTCATCATGATTCGTCAGCTCCTTTTCTACAACAATATATAGGCATTAGCCTTCATTGGTGCATTCTAATGAGCAAAGTTGATTCTTTTGTGATTTCCTAACTTTTTATGAAAAAATAAAAAACCAATGGACGAATGAACGTCCACTGGTTTACAACTTCTATATCGTTTACACGGATTCTTCCCACATCTCTGGTTCAACATGTACATGTACAGTATACACGTCATGTTCTTTGAGCAATTCGTCTTCAACCTCGGTACATATATCATGTGCTTGCTGCAGGTCCAGGTCAGAACGAACCGTAATGACGACATCTACAACCGCATTATTTCCGTAGCTTCTCGCTCTTACATCTTTCACTGTCTCTACCCCATCAATAGTAGCAATGGTTTTTCTGTACTCCCGAATAAGCTCCACATCAAAACCGTCTGTCAAATGGTGTGTAGCCTCTTTAAAAATATCCCATGCTGTTTTACAAATGAGGAAACCCACGATGACTGCTGTTACCGGGTCAAGCCAAGGTAAACCAAACTGCGAGCCTACAATTCCAACGACGGTACCGGCACTTACCCAAGCATCGGATATATTGTCGCGAGCTGCAGCCATGACCGCCTGGCTCTTAATTTTAGTAGCAAGTCGTTTATTATAGCGATAGACCAGGTACATCACAACTGCACAGAAAATGCCAGTATATGCGGCAATCAGATCCGGTGATTCATTTTCCCCTTGAAAAACGGAACCAATGGCTTCGAATAAAACTTGTAAACCAACAGCCATCATGATGAACGAAGCAACTAACGATGCAACGGTCTCCGCTTTCCAGTGACCATATGTATGATCTTTATCTGCTGGACGTTGAGCAAGCCTGAGTCCAATAAGGACGGCGATCGAGGCCACAATATCGGTTGCGTTATTCAAACCATCTGCTTTGAGCGCTTCCGAGCCTGCGATGGAACCAATAACCAGTTTTAATGCGGTCAGGCATATATAAGCAACAATGCTAATAATGGCTCCTCGTTCACCCATTTTTAAATTGTCGTATTTCAGTTGATCCACGAACAACTCCTCCTGCACTCTCCAGTCTTCTAGCACGTTTTTGATAGTATCATCGCGAGATTGTGTGGGTCTAGAGAAACGTTTTGGGCACAGTGAAACATAATCTGAACACGGCAAGACTGTTATAACAAACTAAAAGAATTGGAGCGGGTAAACTTTATCCCATGCTCTGAGCGACAAATGGAAAAAGCGAGCCATCTGCCCGCTTTTCTTAGCCCAGTATCGTACCCGTTTTCGTTCTTAGCGTATTAGTTCATGTCGTGAGTTTTCATCTTGTTCAATTCCCTATTTCTCTTCAAATGAAGTGATTTTCTGCCCGCACTCCATTCAGCAATTAAGAAGAGCAATCCTAGGATCAGATAAAGAATAAATCCTAGCGTACTTTCAATACGTTCTGTAACAAACATCCATGTGGAGATTCCAATATAAGCTACGGGTATAACTGCCCCCCAATAAGCATTGTTTCTGGTTGAAAAAAAGTACTGAACTGCCAGTATTCCAACAATGATTAATAACCTATAAACGTCGTTCATCATTCACTTTTCCTCTCTTGTTTATATTTCTGAATAATTAGTTTTGCATCATCTACGCTGATCCGGTCATCAATGGATAAATTCTTGATGAATTTAATGAAATCTTCGTTATCTTCTGCTTCGTTGACCTTTATTTTCTCGATGAGCCGATCGAGCTTAATTCTTACGGTTGGATACGAGACTTCATATATCTTCGCAATTTCTTTTAGCGACCCTGAGTTCAGAACAAATTTTCGGATAAACTCCATATCCTCATTTTCCAAAGCTAAAACCCAATTAGGCACGTCTTTAATATCCATAATTCCCCTCCTTTTATCCAAATAATAAACTTAAACTTAAATAAAGTCAAACTATTATTTAATAATATTAAATATAAAGTTGATTTAAATATAAATATTATAAAAAAATAAAAAAACACAAAAAACCATTGAGCTCTTCACAAGCTCAACGGTCCTTTTATACTGAAAGTCAATTCTTCAAGGCCGGAATCAGAGTGCTCCACTCTTCCCCGTTGACGGTTCCCTCGAATAGGTAAACTGGTTGGTAATAACCTTTTGAATCGTAAGTGTAGGTCAGCTCATAACTCTTTACAATTAAATTTTCGCCTTTTTGCAGGTCATTATACATGTAGAAATTCCCTCTGAGAACTTCTTCATACGCTTGCGCCGGACTGCTCACATCAACGGTACGAATATATTTATTTTTATTCATGGAATAGAACAATTCCTGTGGAACGAGTCCTTCTGCCGCAGGAACAATGATGATCATCCCCTGATCAAAGTCTCGCTGTTCTTTTGACATATCGGAGTTGGTCATACGCAAATCCCATCGAACGGTATCTTCATTTTGTGTGCTAAATTCAGCTTGTTGAGGCAGTAATCCATGCTGACTTAGCCACTTACCATAGGCCGCTCCTTTTTCTGTTAGCACCTCCGGCTGCATTGAGACTGTCGCATACTGATCAGGTGCTAACCACCAGTTACCGCTATTGATGTTGTAATTAAAGGTGTAATCGCTCCCACCATCGTCGTATAGATTCCAGATCCGGTTGAATCCGTCAATGGAGATGTGACCTCTCTGTTGCAGATGAAAATGATCCATTATTAATGAAACCATCTGCTTGGCATATTCCATGTTATGAATCTCAAAACTTCGATATAGCGCAACGGGTTCAGCATAGTCCGGCAGCTTCGTGCTCAGCGTCACACTGACTTGATTCATTTTCTGGGAAGTGGCTGGACGAATGGAAAGGTTGCCGAGTTCTTGGCTGGAGTAAATGATAAATGCCCCTGTAAATAACAAGGTAAAGGCCAGAGGAATGCAGAACGCACGAAACACGGCTTTGAAGGAGATTCTTTTTTGTTGCCTGATATCAAGAATCGCACGCATTAACCCATATCCGGCTAAACTGCCCAGCGTATTGTGCAATATGTCATCCAGTTCAAAAATCCCTCTGCCTGTCAACATCTGAAATGTTTCTATACCTATTGTGATTATCAGCGATATGATTAATATCGACTTGAAGGCACGTGTCTTCATTCCCAGAAGCGGAAGCAGGAAACCTAGCGGTGCGAACATCAACATATTGAAAATAATAAGCTGGAATTCACTCAGCGACCATTGATTCCATGCACTTACATAACCGCTGAACAACTCCAGGTTTACCCATCCGCCAAAGTTAGCACCTCTGCTAAATGTAGTTAACATCATGACCATGATCAGCCAGCCCATCAACGAAAATGAAGCTATAAACTGCCAGAAGGTTATGATGCGTTTTCCACCTCTTTTTCTATACAACCTATACGTTATTAACACGATTCCCAAGGCTATGAGACCGACTATTAATGCAACACCCACGACAGGCAATAGTTTCTGTACCACTTGAATGAAATCCATCTGTTGTCCTCCCATAATGATTGGCTGCACTGAGCAGCCCTTTATGGTTCAAGTATACCGACAGTGGAAAAAAGCTCCTATCTATCAAGCTTTCATGAATCTTTCAATCGTGTAAGATTGCGCTTGAGATTCTTGACAAAATAAGCATGCTTCAAACAATAAACCCGGAATGCAACAAAAAAGGAGAGCGGCCTGTATAATTACAGGCCGCTCTCCTTCTATATTAAACCGTTTTTTAGTGATCCAGAAATACAAGCTGAATGAAGAACAATACCGCAAACACGTAGAATACAGGATGAACATCCTTGCCTTTACCACGAAGCAGCTTCAGAACCGGATAGAAGATGAATCCTACGCCAATACCTGTCGCAATACTGTGCGTTAGCGGAGTAAGGATGATAATCAGGAAAGCAGGAAATGTTTCTTCGAGATCCTTCCAATTGATTTTGCTGATAACACTGATCATAAAGTACCCAACAATAATCAGTGCCGGAGAAGTGATCGCCGGAATGCCGGATATCACACTTACGATCGGTGTGAAGAACAACGTAAGCGCAAGCAGTACACTTACCGTTACCGCCGTCAGTCCCGTTCTTCCTCCTGCAGCTACTCCTGTGCTGGACTCGATATAAGCCGATGTTGGGCTGGTTCCGAGCAATGCCCCAGTAGTCGTCCCTACAGCATCTGCCAAGAGCGCACCACGTGAGCGCGGAAATTTACCGTCCTTCAGGAGTCCTGCTTGTTCAGCAACACCCAGCATCGTTCCCGTTGTATCGAACAGGGTGATTAACAGGAAGGTAAAGATGATCGTATACAAACCATTCGAGAATACGCCTGCCAGGTCCAGTTGGAAAGCCGTTGCCGTAAGGCCTTCCGGCATGGATACAATCGATTCCGGCATTTGGAATAGTCCCATCATCCAGGCAAGAATCGCTGTAACTACCATACCGATGAACAGATAACCTTTTACATTGTAAGCCATGAGCACAACCGTAATTATCAACCCGATAATCGTCAGGTAGGTCATTGGCTCTGCCAAGTTTCCGATGGTAATCAAATTCGATTCCGAATCGGCAATAATTCCGGCATTTTGCAAGCCTACCGTGGTAATGAACAACCCGATCCCTGCCGTTATTGCGTGTTTAAGACTCGCAGGTATGGCATCGAGCAGCATGTAACGGAATGAAGTAAGTGATAAAACAATAAACAAAAGCCCTGCAATAAATACCGCTCCCAGTGCAACCTGCCAAGAAACGCCATATCCGGCTACCACACTATAGGCAAAGAATGCATTCAGACCCATACCCGGCGCGATGACAATCGGATAGTTGGACCAGATCCCCATAATCAGCGTTGCCACAATGCTCGCCAGTACCGTTGCAATGAATACGCCGTTGAATTCCATTCCCGTGCTGCTGAGTATTCCCGGGTTTACAATCACTATGTACACCATCGTGAAGAATGTCGTGATCCCTGCGATGATTTCTGTTGAAACGCTCGTGCCTCTTTCTTTTAGTTTGAACCAATTGTTCATGGTAAAGCCAGCCTCCAACCTTCAAATTATTCTGCATAGGAAAAAAACAAAAAAATCCCAATCTTCGTATAGGATGGTATTATTCCCGCTCCTATATTCGTCATTAGGATTGAACAGCTAAGCTTCTAGACCAAAAATAGAGATCCTCATATCTGTTTTAACCTGATGTCCATTTCGTATTTTAATAAAAGTAACATACATTGTCAACGAATCACCCTATTTGTTCACACTTATTTACGAACTATATAGATATTTTATATATTATTCATTCGTTTTTTTGGACAGAGATACAGTTTCATATTAACCATCGGGAGCTGAAAACGAAAAACAATAAGAAACCACGGTACCAGGTTCGGTACCGCAGTTTAAGGATTAACCATACTACTCGATTTGCTTCATGTACTCTTTGAATTCCTCGGCAATTTCTTTGAATTTTGTATGATGCAGGTAATGTGCGCCTTCCATCGGGATCAGTTTGCCCTGTGCAGATCGTTTGGCTTGCTCCTCATGCAGCGGAACCCACTGCGGATTGTTTTCATTATTCGATCGAACAAAGAGAAGCACTGGCAGATCAGGAGGGTAAGTGAGTTGTTCTCCATTTTTGAAATTGGAGCCAAGATGCCTTAGCTCATCCATCATCGTTGGATTGGACGCAACTTGATTCGAAATCAAGTCCATCTGTTCTTTGGTATGTTCATCGAAATCAAGGGATTGATATGGATCGCCGCTCACTGCTTTTAGCAATCTCATCCAACCTGATTCTTGAAGAAACTGCATCGATTTCAACGGCAATTTGACATCCATGCCGGGTTGATTGGGAACACTGCTGTCAATGCCGACAAAAGCTAGAACTTCATCCGGATACGTGTTCACATAGGAAACACCGTAAAGTCCTGTGATCGAATGTCCCATCAGAATGTAACGGTCTATACCGAGCTGCTGCACAGCTTCGTGATATTCACGGATGATATTCTCCGTTGTTCTCTCTTTCTCCGTTTCGTCACTCAATCCATAACCGAAAGGCTCGATGGCCACGACTCTGTAATCGGGAGACAATTCATCAATTAACAATTTGAAATCAAGCACAGGTGATGGAGTACCTTGTCCTGGAAGCAGAACAATGGTCTGTTCACCGTCTCCTTGAATATAAGTATTCATCTTTTTCCCATCCACATGGACATACTGACCATACGGTTCGATTTTCTTTTTCTCGACCCCGTTACTGATTGCATTCACGACAAATACGATGCCCATGAACAGCACAAGTACCCCGACTATACCTCCGATTATTTTCAACCATAAGTTTCTTTTCTTCCGGATTTTCTTTTCCGTTGTTTTTATTTCCACCGTTTTTGTCACGTCCATCTTCTCCTGTCTTCGCTTCTGAAGCGTCGCCTTGGCGACATAGTTGAAGTGTAACCAAGCAAGATGTCCACTTCATGACGACAATATGAACTGAATATGAACAAGTCAAAAAGAAGGCACTGAAATCGCTAAATCAACGTACTTGTGAATACGATCCACATTCATTGGGCCATGTTCTTGTCCCTCGGCACGAAGCGCCAAGCCCGATATCCCCATGTCCCAGGGACAGAACAAAGGGGCTAGGCGGGAAATTCACCGCTTAACCCCTTTGTTTTATCAATTCTACTTACTCAACAAGGCATCTGCCTTCTTCGCCGCTTCAGCTATAGCTGCCTCTGCCGTAACAGACGAATCAACAACCGCACGAAGAATCTCATCCTTAATCATCTCACCAATCTCAGGGTAAACCTTCTGCATTGGACGAGGACCTGCATATTCCAGTTGGTCTACCGCAACTTTGAACAGCGGCTTTTCCTTATAAAGCTTCTTCATTTCATCGCTTTCCACCGCGCTGATTCGGCTAGGCAAGTACCCCGTGAAGGAGCTCGCATAGATCGTTTGCTCTTTCGAGGTCATCCACTTGATAAACTTCCACGCCGCTTCCTGCTTTTCTGGAGACAGGCCAGAGGTCATCACCAGGTTGGCACCGCCAGTCGGCACACCAAACGTATTATTCGCAGGCATAAATGTCGTTCCAAGTTCAAAGCCCTGCTCTTCTGCAACCTTCATATTATTGGTCAAGTCTGCCGTGGAAGCGAACAGCATCGCCGAACGCTGATTATGGAAATCCGTCTTGGCTTGCGTACCTGCATCATCGGTCGTACCGATACTCATAATGCCTTCATTCTTCATCTTCAGCCACAACTTCACGGGTTCAATCCCGGCTTCATTATTGAATGCCGCACTTTTCCCATCCTCGCTAATCATCGTTCCTCCGCTCTGTCTCACAAAAGCCTCATAGAACCAAATATCGACAGGCATTGAGATCCCGTAGCGCTGATCCTTAATCGTGAGTTTACGAGCGTAATCTTCAAATTCCGCCCAATTCTTCGGTCCAGCAGGATCAAGTCCCGCTTCCTCTAGCATCGTACGGTTGAAGTACAGAATAGGTGTACTCCGTAAATACGGAAGAGCATACAGCTTGTCGTTCACGTATGAATTTCCCATCAGACCTGGAATGAAATCATCCATATCAAGTTGATCCTTCTCTACAAAAGAGGTCAACTCCTGCGTCATGCCGGATTCGGCAAATACACCAACCGAAGCAATTTCATTTTGCCACACTTCAGGAGCATTACCCGCTGCAAAAGCAGCCTGTGCCTTGGAATGTTGATCTGCATATGATCCCTGATATTCGGCCTTCACAATCACTTCATCCTGGGATTCATTAAACATTTTCACCAGGTTCTCATTGTTCTCGGCGATCTTGTCTCCCCATGAGTACCAATATGTAATCTCTACCGGTTTACTCGCCGTACCATTAGAGCTACCGGAAGCCGCATTATCGGTTGAACCTGCGGAGTTGGAATCACCACAACCCGTTATTGCAAATGCAAGCGTTGCTGCCAACAAAATGGAACCAAATTTTTTCATGGATAAACCCTCCTATGAATGATGAATTGGATTACTTTACACCCGAATAGACAAATGCTTTAATAATTTGCCGTTGTCCAAATAAGAAAACGATCAGAATCGGAACCACCAAAATCATGTTTCCAGCCATCAAAATGTGCCAGGCAGCTCCTCCGTCCACCTCGCGCAGCTTGGAAATCCCGATCGGAAGCGTTCTGGCTGCATCGGAGGTCGTCATCACGAGCGGCCAAAAATAATCATTCCAATGCGCAATGAAGCTGAACAATGCAAAGGTTACCAGCGTTGGACGGGCCATCGGCACCATAATCCGAAGAATGATCTTCCATTCTGGCGTTTGATCAAGCCGTGCTGCTTCAATAAGTTCTTCCTGCACCTGCTTGAAAGACTGCCTGAGCATGAAGATCCCAAAAGCGCTGGAAGCGAAGGGTAAGATGAGTGCCAGCAAATTGTTAATGAGTCCCCATTTGCTTAGCAGCAAATACACAGGCAGAAAAATGAGCTGACCGGGAATCATTAATGTCACCATCGTGATTCCAAATAACAGCTTGTCTCCTTTGAAGGAGTATCTCGCAAACGCATAGGCTGCCAATATAATGGTTGTGAATTGGAGAAGAAGGATACTGATGGATACGACAACACTGTTCATTAAATATTTCAAGAAAGGTCCCGATTCCCACGCCGCTTGGAAATTGCTCCACATCACCTTGGAGGGGATCCATTTAGGTGGAAAGATCACTGTCTCCGGGTACGACTTCAATGATGTTGAAATCATCCATAGAAAAGGGATAGCAAAAATCGCAACCAGTACGATCGTGGCAGTAACGTTTAGAGTACGCAGAATTGACTTTCTTGCCATGATATCTCCCTTCTCCTTTCTATTGGTAGTGAACCTTGCGGCTCAGCAATTTGAAGTAGACTAGTGTTAGCAAACCAACGACAACAAGCAGGATAACTCCCGCTGCCGAAGCGTAACCGATCTTGAAGTAGCGGAATCCATATTCGTAGATATAAAAGACGAGCGTGTTGGTTGAATTGATCGGACCTCCATTGGTCATGATGGCAATGGTTTCAAACACCTGGAATGAACTGATCAAATTAATGATAATTAAGAAAAACAGGGTCGGTGAAAGCATCGGCAGCGTAATTTTGTAGAACTTCCGCCACCAATTGGCCTCGTCCAGTGCTGAGGCTTCATATACATCCTTCGGAATGCTTTGAAGACCAGCGATGAAGATGAGAGCGTTGTAGCCCACGCCCTTCCAGACCGAAACAAGGACAAGTGACAGTAAGGAACTGTCGGGACTGCTCAGCCACTCCAGCTTGGGCAAACCAACCATATCCAACAAACCGTTCAGCAAACCGAATTTGGGATCCATCAACCACATCCACACCAGGGATACAGATACAAGTGAAACAATATGTGGACTAAATAACGCACCCTGCACAAACCCATACCATGCGCCTTCCCGATTCAGCCATATGGCTAGCAGCAGCGAAATCACAATGGATAAGGATACGGAAAGAAGCGTATAGTTCAAGGAATTGCTAAGGACCTGAAGAAATGCACTATCCTTAAATAACTCGACAAAGTTGTTGAAGCCTACAAACTCCTTGACCGGATTAATGAAGTCCCAGTTGTAAAAACTCAGGAAGATCATATAGAAGATCGGATATATGAAAAAAATGGAGAATATCACGATAGAGGGAGCTACCATGACATAGGGACGGAATCTGGACCAGACGGTCATGAATATTTCCCTCCCAGGACAATGAGCTCTCGAGCTTCGGACCGCTCATGCTGACGAGCACGGACTTCGTTCCGATCAAAATAGTAGAGGTCCTGCACAGATACCGTAATGTTCACTTCAGAAGCTGACTCTAAGGGCTTCAAAAAGCTCTTCACAGACACAAGCCCGAGCGCGGATTCCAGTTGATAGATGATTTCTGCGCCTAGTGTCTCGCGTGTCATGATATGGGCCGGGAAATGAACATTCCCTGTCTGCGGTCGGCTCTCAAGCGACATCGTTGCTTTCTCCGGCCTGAAACCAATCTGCCCAATATCGTCATGCAGCTGCCCATTCAAATATGGCTGGATACGTTCACGATCAATCACATTCATCGGCGGTGTACCGATAAACTGAGCTGTGAAAACATTATCGGGATCATCGTAGATTTTCATTGGACCATCTGCTTGTTGAATAATCCCTTTATTCATGATGACGATACGATCTCCCATCGACATCGCCTCAACCTGGTCATGCGTAACAAAGACAAAGGTTGCGCCCAGCCGTTTGTGAAGCTGAATCAACTCCGTTCGCATTTGATGGCGCAGCTTGGCATCGAGATTCGATAATGGCTCGTCCATCAGGAAAACCGCAGGACTCTTCACCATGGCCCGTGCCAAGGCAACCCTCTGGCGCTGACCTCCGGACAGCGCTTGCGGCTTCTTATGCAGATACTCTGCTAGGCCTACGACCTCCGTGATTTCCTTAACGAGGCGTTCTCGTTCGGGCCGGGGCACCTTGCGATTCACGAGTCCGAATTCAATGTTCTCCTTGACTGTCATCATTGGATACAATGCATAGTTTTGAAATACCATGGCCACATTACGCTTGCCCGGTTCGACTCCATTGACACATTGGTCCCCGATCCAAATTTCACCGCCCGTTTCTTTCTCAAGTCCAGCGATCATGCGGAGTGTCGTCGATTTTCCACAGCCAGACGGGCCGACCAATACCGTAAAGGATCCATCCTCGATGGTCAGATCCAGACCCTCAATGACTTTATCCTGCTTGAAGCTTTTTTCAATCTGCTTCAACACAATTTGTGCCATGACATTCCCTCCTTTTTCTTTTACTGAGCGGCCGATGCGAATTGCACAGATAAAACAAGGTCACTCTCTTCTCCTGATGCACCAGCGACAGGGCCAAAGCCTGGCATATCACAACAAAAGCTCTCAATATCAGCAAGCAGACCAGCACCCTGTATAAGATGGTGAGTTATCTCTACTTTGCCCTCATGGACTTCAATAACACGGTATGCCGGCACGTCCAGGCAAGCTGCGGTCTGAACATAATGCCATTCACCTTGCTTAACGATGGAGTTCATGTGATTATGCCCGCAAAAATAGATGCCGCCTTCTGGCCGACTGTTCAATATGCTCTTCAGTTCATCCTGTGGACGGATGTACAGCTTATCGAGCGTCGAACGCGCAGTCGTATCAAATACCGGATGGTGCCCGAAGAGAAGTACTTGCTTCTCATGCGAATCGGCAAGCTCGCTTTTGAGCCATGCCAGCTGCTCTTCGTCCAGCTCCCCTCCCCAATCTGCAGGATTCATTTCCTGGGTCGTATCCAGAAAAATAAGCCTGGCATGAGGTGTGTCAATCGCCCGATAGCGATCCTGACCTGTTAGCTTGGAGATTTCATGCTTCGGTATCGAATACGTGTCGTGATTGCCAAGCACATGAATGAAGTTCCGTTCACTACTGGAAAGGATGGAGTATATCGATTGGAATTCCTGGGCCGTTCCTTCATGCGTTAAATCGCCAATCGAGACATGAAAGTCCGCCTTTTCCTCCAAAAAAGCCTTGAGCATATGCTCATATACACGAACTCTCGCAGCTTTCATTTCTTCAGTTCCGTGACTCATGCTTGAATAGTGATAATCACCAAGTAACGCCAGACGCATGAACTCCACCTCCATATTTTTTTGAAACCCATTGCTGCTTAAGTCCTCTTCACCTGCAGCACAGTTGAATGCTTGGAGTTGTCTTCTTCCTCCATGATGCATTCGTTGAAGGAAGCCCATATATAATCAGGAATGATGCCTGTTTCTTGGATATCTCCTCTTGAAGAGATACCCGTAAGCACGAGGGCGGTCTTCATTCCATTTTGCTGACCAAATAAAATATCTGTTTCCAACCGATCACCGATCATAAGGCATCTGCTGTTGTTCACATTCAAAAGCTGGAACGCCTTCTCAGCATAGTAACGGGAAGGCTTACCAATCACGGCGGAGGCTTTCTGCTGGCTAGCTGCCTCAATCGAGCTTAGAATCGATCCGGTATCGGGAATGATATCATCCTGGACGGGACAGCAGCTGTCCGGATTCGTTGCGATGAGAATCGCTCCATGACGAACTGCTTTTGCCGCTAGATGAAGCTTATCGTAATGAAACTGTCGATCCATTCCGACTAATACATGGGTTGATTCATACGGATCTTCCGTGATAGATATCCCGATGGCCCTTAGCTCTCTTCGCAAAGCCTCCTCACCAACAATCAGCACCTTGGCATCAGGGGCGTATTCAACAAAATACATTCCTGACACATATCCTGCAGTCAGAATTTCGTCGAGCTGACATGAAATCCCCAAACTCAGCAGCCTCTTGTAGCAATCCTCCCTGGTATGCACGGGAGTATTCGTCAGGAACAATAGACGCTTGTCGCGTGATCGCAAGCTGTTTATAAAGCTATTTACGCCAGGAAGGATCATCTGGCTGACATAAATCGTCCCGTCTAAATCGAAGCAATACGCATCGTAATCATACACATTTTCCATGACCTTACCCCTGCCCACTCACACTGAGCCGGACAGCTCCAACACATCCATAAAAGATTCGAGCTCGTCTGTGCAGACCCACACGGACGGATACTCCTGAAATTTCTCCATTATGGAAGTCTCGTTGATTGTCCAGGCCATCAATTGAATTCCCAGCTCTTGACATCGATGAATATAATGCTCGGTCACAAATGCGAAGTGCATGGACAGGAACGTCGCTCCGATCGCTAAGGACCAGTCCAGAATAGCCTTCGAACAGCCAAAGGTGATGAGACCGATGCGTACCTCGCTAGATAATTGTCTGATCTTCTCCAAGGCATCAAAATCAAATGACGTAATGACGACCTGATCCAGCATGTTAAATTCCTCAATCACTTCGAGTACCTTCTCCTCCAGCTGAGGATAATAGTCACCCATCTGCTTAAGCTCAATGTTAAGCCCAATTTTCCCCTTCAAAGCTCGCAGCACTTCTTCAAGGGTTGGTATATGCTCATCCTGTTCTATTTTGAAAGCTTGCAGTTCAGAAGCTGCATAATCGGCTACCCTGCCCGATCCATTCGTCATGCGATCAACGGTATGATCATGAATGACAACGGGGATTCCATCTTTGCTGAGATGTACATCCAGTTCAAGATGGGTGAACCCAAGTTCCACTGCTTTTAAAAAGGAAGACAACGTATTTTCCGGATATTTCTTTGGATAGCCTCGATGAGCGACGGCTTGAATAATCATGCTCTATTACCTCCCGTTGTATTTTTTGGACAACACAAAAAACCCAGCAGCAAATCACCCTCCTTCAACATCAAGGTTGTATTGATTTACGTACCACCGGGTTTTCTCGTCGTCTCCACCCAAGGATAAATGTATGAAATTACGTCCAGAATTTCTCATGCCCTATTGAAACGAAATCTGCTCCGCTTTTTAAAGCTTGCTGTATCTCTTCTTCGTGCCGGATTAGTCCTCCAACAATTAACGGCTGTGTGATGCGTTCTTTCAGTTCTTGGATGACTCGAGGCATAAGTCCTGGCATCAGTTCAACCTCATCAGGTTTATAGCTCTTAATCATCCGCACTGCAGTCTCAATGGCTGCTGAATCAATGGCAAATATACGTTGAATGCTTAATATGCCGGCTTGTCTGGCTGCTGACACCGCATTGCTCTTCGTTGTCACAATCCCATCGACTTTAAACACATCAGCAAGATATTGAATGGCAGAGGCATCTCGTCCAATTCCGGATACCATCTCCGTATGTACATAGGCCTGTTTACCGCTTTGATGCAGTCTCTCTATGATCGAGCCAAGATTCGTAATGTTTCCTGTCATCAGAATAACTCGCTTCACATCGCTTGCTATAGCCTGTGCAATTTGCTCATCTACCGTGATGGAAGCGATGATCGGATAATTCTTCATGATTCAGTCCTCATTCCCTCGTTTGTCATCTTAAATGATAAAGGGGGAATATTCGTTTGATATCACCGGCATGTAAACGGGATATTAATTTCAACTCCCAACATAGCCATCTTCATTCTCCCCTTACAGAGTCCGTTAATCAATAGTTACTGCCATGTTTGGAGCTGCACGCCGACCTATTTGATATTTTAAATACAAACTTTAGGTTTTGCCTTTTTACAAGAAAATCTTTTTATAATGTAAAAACCAAAAAAACCTGTCACTTTGACAGGTCTTTCCCATACCATCATACTCGATTTCTACAACTTCCATTCATATCGAATATCAGGTAAGTTTTCTTCATTTTCATGTCCTCTATCAATGATTTCAAATCCATTTTTCTCATAAAATCTTTGCGCATTTTTATTAACTTCAAATGTATATAATGTTAGGTTTCCACTTGCTTGTGCTTTTGCTTTGTTTAGTAAGGTTTGCCCTATTCCATTGCCTTGATAATCAATATGAATATAAAGTTGGCTTATCTCCGTTTCATTATAGGCAATCATTCCAACTACTTTTTCATCAAGTAACGCTAAATCTATTTGATACTGTTCAGATAGTATATGATTAAAAAAATAAAGATGGTCTTCGAAGCTATGGATGTCAGCCTGACCAATTGCCCGTTCCTTACTGGCTCTCCACATTTTCACTGTATGTTCTGCATACTTGGAATTATACTTAGATATTTTAATTTCAAGTTTGTTCATTAATATACCGCCTTTAGTTTCAAAGTTATTTTAAAAAATAAACATTTTATTTTCACTATATTCTGTAATCAATCCCAAATTTCCTTGTTAGTTTAATCGTATCCTTTATATTCCTCCAGTTAATATTAAATATAACTTCGAGTATCATTGTTCCTTCCAAACTTATAGACGGCTATTAAAGATAAGGCTACGGAAAAAGCAATCAAAATGATCAGATTCAAGGATAGTTGCCCCATGGATACCCCTTGTTGTAGGTTGCTAAAGGTATCCAGAAGCCAATACTGGGGAAGAAAGTGCGCGAGCTGCTGCATCGTTGTCGGCATTAACTCAAGTGGGAACATACACCCAGAGAGCAAGCTGGTAGGTATAAGGATCATATTCTGCATGCCGCTGGCTGCTGCAGAGCTGCTGGAGAATGCCACGATTACAAGTGATAGACCTATGGCCACCAGAGCAAATAACACAAGAATTAGGAACATGCTCCAGTAAGAAATACCCGGATCGACACGAAAAACATTTATCATGATCAACAGTGTCACTGCAATCTGCAGCATCATCATAGTCAAATTAACGATGATATTCGATAAGACATAGGTTCTAGGATTGATTGGTGAGGATAAAAGGCGATAATAGGTTCTATTCTCTCTTTCCTTAATCAGAATTCCAGATAAATTCGAAGCGGACACCAGC
Source organism: Paenibacillus pabuli (assembly GCF_039831995.1). Lineage (NCBI taxonomy): Bacteria > Bacillati > Bacillota > Bacilli > Caryophanales > Paenibacillaceae > Paenibacillus > Paenibacillus pabuli. The sequence continues at coordinate 337,800 of NZ_JBDOIO010000003.1, read as the reverse complement.
ATGAGGACGAGCAAGTAACCTATTGATTGATTGGTTTTGTTGTAATTTACGGATTGATCCTCTACCTTCTCTTCTGATAATCTGAAGTCTGTATTTTGAAATCCCTCATATAGGGAATCAAACTTAGCCTGATCTCCTTTAGCCACCTTGCCGATCGAAGCCAAATTGTTAATATGTTGATCCAAAGAGGCTTTCACATGTCCGGTAACCTGGGCCCCTTTAATGGATACGATCTTAATATGTGCGGGCTTCCCAACAACCAAACTCTGTGCGAAACCTGCGGGAAGGATAATTGCTGCATCAAGATTGCCGGCAGCAATCAGCTCTTTTATCTCATTTTCCTCAATCTCACTTATAACCATGGAATCCTGTCTGCTCACCGAATCTATAACACTCTTCGTAATCGTCTGACCTCCATCATGATTAACAATACCCATTTTCAATTCGGTTTCTCCCGAGCCCCCTTGGACTAGAGTCGCGAGTAGAATCCCCATAACAGGAAAGACGAAGTATACAAATAAACTCAAAACATTTTTAAAGGTAGAAATAAATGTTTTCCGTATTAACCATAACGTGTCTCTCATTCTTACAACCCCTCCTTTCTACGCATCATCGTTAATGCGATACCCAGCAAAACGACCGCGAATCCGATATTTAACAGCATGGCGTTAATCGCTGCTGACAGACTGTCTGCATAGATCATTTCAAGGAGTGCAGCATTGGACCATTGCAGCGGAGAAAGTGAAGAGAGAGTTGCCATGATCCCTGTAGCCTTCTCGACCGGGAAGTATGAACCGCCGAGAAATGCAGCTAATTGGATAATAATCATAACAACAGTGCCTGATCCATTGCCCTTGATGATATAACTGAACCCGAGTCCCATACTCACAGCGAAAATAATTTCAGTAAAGAGCGTTAGAAACACTAAACCCAAATTTTCTCCCCAATAAGCATTAAACATGTACTTACTGATAAGCACTACGATAGTTGTGAGTATTAAATTCAGCACGACAAGCCCTGCTAATTTACCCGCGAAAATTTCTATTTTCGTTACCGGTGAAGCAAGCAATCGGACAGCGGTGTTCCTTTTGCGTTCAACATCTATTAATTGTGCGCCCGTCAAGGCGCTATATAAAATAATCATTGTCGTAATCGCTATAGCGAAATAGTCCATAGCACCAGGTTTTCTTGGCGCATTCAACGACTCCTCTACCACATAACTTTTAGCGCCGCTTCCGATCGTGATCGCATCCACTTGCTCCGTGTCTGTACCTGATATTTCAGCCGCCAATCGGTAACGATCTGTAAAAGACGCAAGCACACTCTTAGCAATGTCGCTTTCAATCAAGCTCTGACTACTACTGTAAAAATTCAACCCACTGTCCGAAATTTCGACGTAACCCGCATAGCGGTTGTTCTTCACTTCAATTTTCCCATCCGTCTTTTCGTCTGCCTTCTCGAGTTTAATGCCGGCTTGACGCATCTGCCCCGTGAAGTCGTCCCAATACGTAGATAACTCACTCGATGTGCTATTATTCTTATAAAGTACCTTGATCTCTTCAACCGTTAAACTGCCGTTAAAAGCATTCGTAAGCGCTGTTCCCAAAATAAGCATGGTTAATAGCGGCGAAACCACTAAGAACAAAAGCATCTTGGGATCGCGGATAACTTTCAACTCTTTAAGCATTATTCTAAATACATTCATTGCACCTGCGCCTCCTTTCACTTCTTTCTAAATCAGTCGCGCAGACTTCTGCCTGTCAATGTCAGAAACACCGTCTCCAAACTAGGCTCATTCTCTTCCACTGAACGTATTTCGATATCGTCTGCCATCAACTGCTGGATGATCCGGTTCAAGTTATTGACCTCCGAATCAGAGGTGATCTTAACGATTCGATCCTCCACCTCAACCCGGTTTACGCCAGCAATTCCCTCCAACTTGTTCTTATTCAGATTTTCCGCTGAACGAACCTCAATACCTATATTTTTCTGATTCGTAATGATAGCTTTTAATTGACCTTTCGTTCCTTCCGCGATAATCTTGCCGTGGTCGATAATGGCGATTCTTGTACAGATCTCCTCGACCTCTTCCATGTAATGGCTGGTGTAGAAGATCGTACTGCCCAATTCATTCAGTTTCTTCACGGAACCAAGGATATAGTTGCGGGATTGCGGATCAATCCCCACCGTTGGCTCATCCATGATAAGCAGCTTTGGCCGATGGGCGATTGCACAAGCTATGTTCAATCTTCGCTTCATACCGCCCGAGAAATTTTTGGGATAGCTTTTGTGCTTGTCGCCCAGTCCCACAAATGCTAGTGCTTCAATCACCCGTTCCTTTAACTCGGCTCCTCTTAGTCCGTATAATCCGGCGAAAAAATGAACGTTCTCGTATGCAGTCATATCCTCATAAATAGCCAATTCCTGCGGCACGATCCCGATGTTCATTTTCGCGAATTTGCCATGCTTAGCGATACTCTTGCCAAGAACTTCAATTTCACCCTTGGTAATCCGGAGCAGAGAGGCAATCATGTTAATCGCTGTACTCTTACCTGCTCCATTCGCACCCAGAAATCCGAAGATCTCGCCATCCTTCACGGACATCGTGATATTGTCCACGGCAATAAAATCTCCAAATTTCTTCGTAAGCTGCTTAATTTCAAGTACGTTCATTCGTAACACTCCCGTTTCGTCTTTAGGATAATGTAATTGTAATAAAAAAGGATGCCCCTGTGACAGTGCACAAGTTCATCCTTCACCCCTGAGAATCTTCCTATCTAATCATCGTAAATCTCATATTATCCGTGAGGAATTAATGTAGTGACACTGAAGCCTCGTGAGCCATCGACGATAATCGTACCAGATACGCTTGCTGCCCGTTCTTCCATGCCGATTAATCCCAAGCCCTTTATCACCTTCTGCTCTCCTTTACCGTTGTCCGATACTTCGACCTTGATCAAGGATCTCAGTACCTCGATATGGATGGAGATGAAAGTTGCGTTTGAATATTTCATGGCATTGGTCAGCGCTTCCTTGGTGTTCTCCTGAATGACCTTCCATTGGATCGGAGTAATGATGTCGACATTACCTTCATGAGTGAGTGAGGTTCTGATCAAATGCTTCGCTGAAAATTCATCAACGAATAATCTTATCCGATTCATTCCGAGTTGCTCTGTCGGAGGCTTTACATTCTTAAGCACAAGGCGAATACTCTCGATCCCATCCTTAGAGATATTGATTGCATTTTGCAGCAGTTCCGCAGCCTTGTTCGGATCGGAGGTGAACAAGCGCTTCGAGGCTTCCATCTGGATCAATGCACCCGTCATAGAATGCCCGATCTTATCATGAATTTCCTGAGACATTCGGTTGCGCTCCTCCAGCTTTATCGTATAATCGGCCTGTCTGATATATTCGTTGTTCTCATTTAAGCTCTTAGTCAACTGTTGGATGTGCTCGTTTCTTTTTTCTATGTCCTCTTTGAGTTCAGCATTTTTATTTATGTAGGTGTTAAGCAAGTGGTAGTATAGGAAACTTAGCATCGCAACGAGACCATATGTAACCAAGATGGTTTGAGGTTCTGGAGACAGCAACAAGAGTGGAACCATCATAAGTAATAGAATAATTCCGCGTTTACGCAGATATATAGTAAATAGTTCGTATATGTTCAGAGGTAACAGGAGTAACAATAAGGGTTGGATGTATGTCGAGGACACTGCGGTAACCAGCAGAGACAACAGAAGCACAATCGTCGTGATACTAACTTTTTTAGTGATATGAATGGAAATATTCAAACACAGGTAGATTAGGATGTACAGTATATACCATGGCGAAATCGAACCTACAGATACATAGGATTGAATAACCACATAGCTTAAGAGGATCGCTTTTATGCTCATTGTCCATAGTTCTATAGAGGTTCCCCTCTCCGTCATTTAATCCACTTCCCCGGTCAGAAAATAAATCGCAATTTGTGTACGATGCGTAAAGCCCTTCTTACCTAGAATAGAAGTAATGTGGTTGGCTATCGTGCCTTCTGAGATGAATAGCCTCTTCGAGATTTCACGATTGGAAAGCCCTTTCGCAATGAGTAACATAATGTCGTGCTCTCTATCCGTGAATAAGCTTCTGTCGATCTTACTCCCTCTATCTTCTTTCTGATCTTTATCCTTGTCCAGTAGCAAACTAGTTTTCAGCTTATCCAGCACAGCATCCTGCAGTACATTATGTCCGTTGTATACAGTTATGATGGCATCTCGAATCCGCTCCGGATCGTTATTCTTGAGCAGGTATCCCTTCGCTCCGTTGCGAATCGCATCGATAATAAACGCCTCGTCATCGAAAGTGGTCAGGATTAACGCTTTGGTTCCTGTCTGTTCGGAGATCAGCTTGGTCGCTTCCACACCATTCATATTGGGCATCTGCACATCGAGCAGCGCCACGTCTACTTCATTCTCCAGGCAGAAATCTACCGCTTCTTGACCATCTTGAACCGTCGCCAATACTTCGAACTCATCGAAAGTGGTCAGGATGATCCTCATGCCTTCCCGGATAAATGGATTGTCATCGGCAATAATGATCTTTATTTTCAACACTGCTCACTCTCCGTTCACCGCTATTTAGCAATAACCAACACATATCATATTCATTTATTAGTATAGCATTCTTCTTTTCGTTCATTAATGAATAAATTTTGATAAGCTTTACCCCTGCATTCTTTAGATAATTGGTCAGCTTTCAGCAAGACTGCTTGGCTTCAGCCGATCTGGTTATTTTGCCAAAATACTTCTACAGCATCGTTAACGTAATTTCCGCTATCTCGGGATCGCTAGTTCCGTCATTAACATTGTTCTGGAGGATGTAGGCATTCAACATTTACTTACTTGTAAACTTCTTTTAGAAGGTCGCGTGAAGCGAGAAGTAACTCATAGATCCTTAGAAGATTCACTTCATGTTAAGCTTTAATAAGAACAGGTCAGCATCGACGAGATCGAATACTGACCTATTCTACCAAGATATTAAATTATGCTTTGATCAAATCATTAATTAGTTGTGCCGCTTCCTCTCATGAACTCTGCTCTATATTGCATCCTGAATGAAGCAACTACTCCTTCACCGAACCTAGAGTAATGCCGTGGATGAAAAAGCGCTGTAGGAATGGATATACAATAAGTACGGGAAGCATGGCAATGAAAATTTTTGCGGCATTCAGCGTTTGATTGGATAACTCGTTCATGCGTTTATATTGGTCTTCCGTCATGTTGGACGCGTCGATGACCACAACGAATTGCTGGATTAACGTTTGCAGTGGATAATGATCCTGACCTGAAGTCAGCACCAACCCATGGAAGAACTCGTTCCAATGGTAGACGATGGTGAACAATGTGACGGTCGCCAGTACCGGTACGGCCAGCGGCACATAAATGGTGACCAACATTCGCCACGGCCCGGCCCCGTCCACGAGAGCAGCCTCGTCCAGTTCCTTGGGCAGATTGCGGAAATAGTTCACGATCAGAATAACGTTAAATACCGGTACTCCCCCGCCAAGAACAAGCGCCCAGATGGTATCATACAGCCCAATTGCCTTCACGGTCATATACCAGGGAATCAAGCCGCCGTTAAACAGCAGCGTGAACACAAGAATCCACATGAATACATTGCGCATCCGGAATTCACGCGGGCTTCGTGAGAGCGGATACGCCATCATCGTTGTCACTACAAACGTGATTGTAGCACCAAGCACAACCCGCTGAATGGAGATCCAAAAGGAATTGAAAAAGGAACGATCGCCGATAATTTGCTGGTATGAATTGAAGTTGAAGCCAACAGGCCATAACCATACTTTTCCGGCAGCTGCCGCTGATTTTTCGCTTAAAGACACGGCCAGCGTATACCACAGAGGTAATATGCACAGGAATGCAATCAGGAGCAGCACAACCAGAAGCGTGATATCGAACACCCTGGATCGCAGCGTTGTTTCTCTTATCATCTCGCTCGACTCCTTCTCCTAATCAGAATATGCGGTAATTGGCGAACTTCGAAGCCAGCAGATACGAGACAATGATGAGCACAAAACTGACCACCGATTTCAGCAAACCAACCGCGGTTGCAAGTCCATACTGCATGTTCAACAAGCCTTCGCGGTATACCCAAGTATCGATAATGTCACCTGTTGAGTAGAGCAGTGGATTGTATAGATTGAAAATCTGGTCAAAGCCTGCATTCAGTACGTTCCCCAGGCTTAGCACAGCCAAGAGCACAATCGTGGTACGCAAGCCTGGCAAGGTTACATGCCAGATTCTCCGCATCCGGGTTGCTCCGTCAATTGAAGCAGCTTCGTACAGGGAGGGACTGATGCCCGTCAGGGCAGCCAGATAGATGATTGTGTTGAAGCCGAACTCCTTCCATACGTCACTGCCGACCACAATAAACGGGAACAGGTCTGCACGGGCAAAGAACAATACTGGTTCGATGCCAAGGATGTTCAGCAATCCGTTGACCGGACCCGTGTACGAAAACACGTCGAGCAATATGCCGGATAGAATAACCCAGGACAAAAAATGCGGAAGATACACGATCGTTTGCACCCACCGCTTGACCACCATGAGACGCAGTTCATTGAGCATGATCGCAAAGATCAACGGCACAATCAGGTTACCGGCAATTTTCATGACGGCAATATTCACTGTATTGAAGAAAATGGTCTTGGTATCGTTCAGGCTGAACATATATTCGAAGTTCTCCAGCCCAATCCAGGTCGATTTCCAGATGCCTTGGCCCGGGTTGAAGTCCTGAAAGGCAATGGCAATCCCGAACATGGGAATGATACTGATGAACAGCAGCCACAGAAATCCGGGCAGCAACATGATGTAATAATGTTTGATGAAACTTCGATTTCGCATCCGTTGTTCCTCCTCTGCAATCTCCCATCCCTGATCTTCTCAAGAAGAAGCGCCGGATGACTGACCCCGGCGCTCTGGACAGCTTCTACTTGACGTACTCCTTCACTTCCTCGGTGATTTTGTCCCCGCCTTGCTTTTTCCAGTCGCTGACGAACGTATCGAATGTATCCAGAGGTGCAGCTCCCATAATGATTTTCAGGAAGGTTTCATCCTCCAGCTTTTTCAGATTCGACCAGCGGCTTTCCATCGTACGGGTTTGGGAATAGAGAAGGCTATATACCTTGTTATAGTCCTGCTGCAAGGACGATGATCCGACCAAGAGTGAATAGATGCGGCTCCATACACCAAGGTCTGCCTGGGGGTCCCAATACTGGATGTCCATATTGTCATACGGCTCTTTCTTCACTTTTTTGACGTTCTCAATATCCGCAGCAAGCAGTTTATAGCCCGGATCGGTAAAGTCTTCGGGTTTCTTCGTGCCAGCGAGTACTTCCTGCAATGCTTTCGCCGAATATTCGCTCTCATCCATGTAGGACATCGGTACACGCAGCGGATAGTGGCCCACAGGCACAGAGATATCGAATTTTGACTCATCGCGAATGAGCAGGTTCAACATTTTGATGACGGCTTCGGGATGTTCATATCCTTTGCGCACGACAACGAATACGGTAGAAGGGGCGCCCATGTGAGCGTTAAATTGTCCATCGTCATCCAGCGGCAACAAGTATGCCTGCCAGTTGGCATTCGGATCGTTTTTAATCGCGTCAGGCAGAGGTCCGTATCCCATCCACCATGGCGCGAAGAAGATACCTGCATTACCGTTGACCACAGGCTCGGACGCGCTTTTGCGAATGCCGAGTTCCTTGTCAATTAGCCCATTCGCATACATGTCGCGCAGTTTGGCGAGCGCTTCCTTCGTTTCCGGCAGAATGGAACCGTAGACCGGGTTCCCCGCATCATCTTTTAACCAGTAACCAGGATAAGCCTTGTAAGCCCCGAAGATCGGATCAAGTCCATACGTGTTGTTGGTTGATTCCAGAAAGTTGGCGTATAACCTACCGCCGTTCTGCTGTCCGGCAATCCCGATCGTATCGTTCTTGCCGTTGCCGTCCGGGTCCTGTTCCACAAAAGCTTTCGCTACGTTCTCCAGTTCCTCCACCGTTTTGGGCGGCTCAAGTCCCAGCTTGTCGAGCCAATCCTTTCGTATCCACATTTGGTGAACACCATCGGAGTGTACTTGTATACTGGGAATGGCGTACATCTTCCCGTCAAATGTCACAGCCTCGGCAGAGACACCGTTTGTTTTCTCCATGTAACTTTTCATGGCTGGTGAAGCATATCGATTAAATGCATCGGTCAGGTCCTCCAGCTGGCCAGCCTTCACCATCGCCCGCAACTGGGTGTCCTTGACCACGAGCGCATCGGGCAGATCGTTACTGGAGATTGCCAGGTTGACTTTCTGCTCGTAGTTCGTTCCGGTGGCCGCCTGCCAGGTGACCTTGGTATCAATGTTCAGGTTGTCCTTCACATAACGCGAGTACTGGTTGTTCTCCGGTGTATCCCCGGCAGGCAAGCTTTTGTCCGTTGGATCGACCTCTTTGCCATACGTCAGTGTAATCGCCTGATCATACTTGCCAAATGGATCTGCCGGCCCTTCTTCAACAACACCAGGCGTGGAATTGTTTTCCGCCGTTTCGTTCTCCTCATTGCCTGTGCTGCTGCAGGCGCTCGTGAATGCGAGCAGCAGCATCATTCCCACCATGACCATTTTTTTGCCCAAATGGATGCTCCCCCTTTAATGGAATGTCATTAGCGTCCAGCACCAACAATATAACACGGCCGGAAAACGTTTATGGATAGAGAAGCGAACGAGAAACAGGAGGTGAAACGTCCGTTTTTGATAACGCTTACAAATCATTCATCCTACCTTCTCTCCATCCGTCTACCCTCACCTTGGGGCATTGCGGTATTCGCTTGGCAGCATGCCTACCTGCTCACGAAAAATCCGGCTGAAGTATTTTTCATCTGCATAGCCCGTATGCTCCGCAATCCAGACAATCGGTTTAGCTGTTTTGGTGAGGTAGTCCTTCGCTTTGCCCATCCGGATCTTGCGAAGGTATTCGTTAAAGGAGTAGCCGACCATTTCCTTGAAGCATTGATTGAAATAACTGCGGCTAAGATTGACCCGCTTCGATACATCGCTGGCGAATAAAGGTTTGTGCAGCTCGTCATGTATGATTTTGACGGCGGTCATAATACTGCTGCTTACCTCCTTACGCAGATACTGTCCACCCGATAAATGAAGCGCTTCTGCCCGAAAGTTCGCCATCCATGCCACCACCTCATTCCATGAGGCAAAATGAACAGGCGTGGTCATTTCCGTGTGGACGATGTATTTGAACGTGCGGTTCCATTCGGCTGTTATGCTGTAAAGCAGCTGCATCAATCGGGGCACGGGCAATCTCATCGTTTTCAATTCGTGCAGCAGTTCAATCATGTAACCCTCCTCATGAACCCAGCGAAATGATTGCAACTTGTCCTTAATGCTCCCATCGCCCACTTCAACGAATGTTGACCCAGGCTGTTCACATTCGCAGTCCAGTTCGTTCACTGCTCGAGTACCTCGTTCAGGCTCTCCATAAAACAATGCATCCTTCCCGGATACACCAGCGGCATCGTCATTTGACCGTTTTCGCCTGTCGGCCAGGATACGACCATGGATGCGCCCAAGCACTTCCTCGAACCGTTCTTTCTCAAGCTGTACTTTGGCAATGTAATCGATGGCGCCCAGACGCAGTGCTTCCTGAATGTATTCAAAATCCTGATGGAGGGTCAGGACCGCAATGGGCAAATCCGGGTACTGCTTGCGGGCAACGCGGATCAACTCGATTCCTGACATAACCGGCATGGCCAGATCAGTAATCAATAGATCGACGTGGTTTTCAGACAGGAATTCAAGTGCCTTCTCTCCGTTCCCCGCTTCGCCAACGACCTTCATTTCAAATCTATCCCAAGGCATTGCGAGCATGAGCCCTTTGCGCACCAGTTGATCGTCATCGACGATTAGCACATTGATCATGATGATTCCTCCCCTTCACATTGAATTGGCAGCTCAATGACGATCCGGGTTCCTTGCCCCAGTTCGCTGGATACGCTCATGCTGGCATAGCCTTCATAATAAGACTCCAGCATACGCTTGACATAATTCATGCCGATCCCCATGCCGACCCGATGACGTTCGGCCTGTTCTTGTTCCAGCAGCGCTTTGATTTTCTCTTCGGAGATACCCTTGCCGTTGTCGATAATCGAAATTTCAAGCCGATCGTTGTGCCTGCTTACTTCGACTTCGATCCTTCCCTTGTCATCCAGCCCATGGTACAGCGAATTTTCAACGAGCGGCTGCAAAATAAACCTCGGCACGGGTACGTTAAGCAGTTCGTCATCGATGTGTATGCGAACATCGAATTGAAAATTATAGCGGATCTGCTGCAAGATTAGATACTGCCTGAGCGAGTCAATCTCTTCACGTATGGTTGAGCTCTGGCCACCCTTGCGCAAATTGTAATACAGCAGCTTGTTCAGCGAAGTCACGAGCCGGTCGATCTCCTCCTGTCCATTCATGACAGCCAACCAGTGCGCAGTATCCAGCGTATTCATCAGGAAATGCGGATTGATCTGGTAGAGCAGCTTTTCAATTTCGAGGTCCGCCCTACGTTTCTCTTTTAACTCTACTTCGGAATATAACCTTGCAATGTGGGATTTCATTCGCCCGAATTGCGTCAGCAGCATTTCAAATTCCGGTATGCGCGAGTTCGCATCCACCACGTTGAAGTTGCTGTTCAGCATCAGCTTCATTTCCCGGTGAAATTGGGACAAGGGCCGATATACCATTTTCCACAGCAACCAGCCGATGGCCAAACTGACTGCGGCGAATAGCACGGTTAACAGAACCATCTGCATCATCCAGCGGTTTTTCTCCTGATCGTAATCTGCTTTCGATACGAGCGAAACCACGCTCCAGCCCTGGTTACTGTATTGCCTGTACCAGTAATAGCCCGAAGCGATTCCCGAAGTTGCTGAAGCCTCTGAGAGCCCGCCAGAAACCGGAAAAGTCGCGTTTTCGGGAAAAGCATCCCTTAATTCGCTGTACGAGACCCGTCCGTGATTATCCAAAATGAGATGGGCCGTATTTTTGCTGACATCGTCCAGATCAAGGATACTCTGGGTAAGATTAAATCCAGTTTCGATATATACATAGGCATCCTCCCGTTCGGGCAGATCCACCTTGCGCAGTGCAGAAAGAACATATTGATCGTTGAACCTGTCGTTACTGATATGGGGTCCAAAATAGGTGATTCCGTAATAACTCGCCATGATCGGCAGTTTCTCCGGATTGAATGAATCCTTGACCCCCATGGTTTCAAAGAGATAGGTACCGTCTTTACGAAAATAATACATCGATAACCCGATATTGGGATTGGTAAACGCAATCAGGTTCAGCTGGTTTTTGATCTGGTCGGTCAAATAACTGCGATCATAAGGCTGATCCGCAAGCATGAGCTGCTCCAGCTGTTTACCAATGCTTCCTTCGAAGGCGAGCTGTTGAGATACATGGTTGAGGTTACTGAGCGTGTTTTCCAAGGAAAGCGTCACCTGTTTGAGGTTGCTCTGGATACCGGATTGCAATTTGGTCGTCAGAATGGAATGAATTGTTCGGTAAGACAGGTAGCAGGATAAGAGGAAAGGAATGAGGGCTACGGCCGCAAAAAGCAAAAGAATTCGATTTTTCAACGTAATTCGTTCGATACGGGACTTGGGTACATGTTCTGTATTCATGCATTCATCTCCGCTTCCGGGTTTCGGGTGTGCCAGACATGGCGGAAGGCCCCCGATAATATACGAGGGACCTTCTGTCTTGCCAGTATTGAAACCACGCGTTATGTTCAGCTGCCATTCTAGACATTTAACGTTGGAGTTGCTTGGATGACCCACGCTTCAGTTGCGCAGCCAGACGCTCATTTCACCCGGTTCACGGTTCCCCCACAGATAATAAGGAATGGCTGTAAAACGTACCGGAATGCGAGGTTTGTGGATCGGTTGGTACGGTTGATCCTCTGGCCATGCTGACCCATCCGCAGTTAGTCCGTCGCCCTCAACAACAACGCATCCGCCAAGTAAATTCGGTGCATCACGCTCCGTTAAGTTCGCTGCCTCGGCAATGGATAATGAAGCGAGCGGCGCTCCGTTATCCGCCTCTTCCACGCAATATACAAGTGGTCCACGCTGAATGGCTGCTTTGCCAGCATCAGCCCGAATTTGCGGATGAGCTTCAATCAAGTGCGTTTCCAGCGGCAGCAACCATTCCAATGAATCTCCTTCCGCCCAAAGTCGGTGGATATGAGCATAACCTTTGTTCAATGTATATGCCTGTTCTTCGCCATTCACTCGCAAAACAGGCTGCCCGCTCTGGAACCAGTTCGGAATCCGCAGCGCGAGTGTGAATGTAGCACCATCTGAGCTATCTGGAGCAAGCGAGATGCCAAATTTAATTTTGCCATTCCAAGGAAGCTCGGAATATTGACTCAGGGTGACTGCCCGGCCTTCGGTTGACGGGAATTGTACCGTACTGCCAATGTATAAATGAACATGAACCGCGTTCTCTTCCGCAGATACATCATAGATATAATCGTTGAGCGAGCTAAGCAAACGGGCCACGTTTGGCGGGCAGCAGGAACAGCCGAACCACTTCTGGCGGACTGGTTTCACATGATGTTTGTCCGGATTGCGCATGCTGGCCTCGGGCCATACTTCAAGTGGATTGACATAGAAAAAGTGTTTACCGTCCTTGGACATGCTGCCAAGCACGTTGTTGTACAGCGCACGTTCCATCACGTCCGCATACTCACTCTTCGCCTCCAATCGGAGCATCCGACGTGCCCAGAAGATAAGTCCGATGGAAGCGCAAGTTTCCGCGTACACCGCGTCATTGGGCAGATCATAATCGAAGGTGAATGCCTCACCCAGATGCGTTGCTCCCACGCCGCCCGTAATGTACATCTGTTTGCGGGTTGTATTGGCCCACAGCCGTTCGCAAGCCGCTCGCAAGCTGTCATCCTTCGTCAAGTGGGCGAGATCGGCCATGGCCGTATACATGTAAACGGCACGTACGGAGTGTCCAACCGCAGCTGTCTGCTCTCGTACCGGTAGATGTGATTGATACATCTCCAGATTTGGCGAGCCTTGCGACCAGATGCCTGTTCTGCCGCGCTGTTCCCATTCCAGGACGAAATAGCTTGGGCTGCTGCCCCGCTCATCAATGAAATATCGGCTTAGATTCAAATAACGTTCCTCTCCGGTCGCGTGATACAGCTTGACCAGAGCCAGTTCAATCTCCTGGTGCCCGCAATATGCCCGCTTCTGATTCTCCCCTGTACCGAAAAGCGTGTCGATTAAGTCAGCGAAGCGGCATGCAATGTCCAGCAGTTTACGTTTACCCGTTGCATCAGCGTAGGCCACCGCAGCTTCGATCAGATGTCCGGCACAGTACAACTCATGGGCCTCATACAGGTTAGTCCACTCTTTGCCCGGTTCCTTGATCGTAAAATAAGTATTAATGTACCCGTTATCGCGCTGAGCCTGACCAATCAGATCGATTGCTCCGTCCGCAATATTCTCCAATTCGGAATCAGGATGACTCCGCAGCGAATAAGCAACCGCTTCCAACCATTTATATACATCACTATCCTGAAACACCCATCCACCGAATTCTCCCTGTTCCAGACCGGCCGCGATTCGGAAATTTCGGATGGCATAGCTGGGTTCCGCCCCTTCAATCCGATCATTCAGCGCCTCCCATTGATAAGGGATGACCGTTTGACGTACCAGTGCGGAATAATCCTCCCAAAATTGGTCTCGGATATGAACCTGTGTTGTCTGCATGATATGTACCTCCTATATTAATTGACTCTTTACGAACTCAATTATATGCTTGGTATTACTGACTTAATAGGAATGGAATGAACCATTTTCTATAAAATATGACACAGGCGAAAGGGTGTGATCGTTCTGGGCGAAGACACCATGATTGAACTTCAAATGCCCCCACTCCCCTATTATTTGGGATCGGGCCTGACGGAGTATAAAAGCGGGGACCAACATCCCCATCGCAGCAACATCGGGGCGTATGATTTGCTGATCCTTGTCCGCGGAGAGATGTACATCGGCGAGAATGGATCACAATGGACGTTAACAGAGGGAGACATGCTGCTGCTGGTGCCTGATGGAGAACACTATCCTCTTCGGCCTTGCGATCAGGATACCGTTTTTTATTGGGTTCACTTTGAGCATGCACCCAGACGGGATGCACCTCTGGCAGAGCAAGCGGAGAACAACCCGTCACCCTATTCAACCAGGCCATTTATTAATCCTTACACGCTGCGATTGCCTAAATACATGCATTTGCCTGACTCACGGACGGTGTTTGGTATGGTAGAACAACTGCTTGCCCAGCCGTCCACCCTTTCCTTTTGGCAGGAACAGCAGCTTCTTGGAGAGCTGCTCAGCTTGCTTGAAGAAGGAAGCTTCGGTCCAACGGATTCAGTGGCTTCCCGATTAGCCGAACGGACGGCGGCTTACCTTCAGGCGAACTATCAGGAAAAAATCACCAATGAATCCATTGCGTCCGCCCTGCACTTTCATCCGAACTATATTGTTCGATGTATGAAGGCGAGATACGGATGCACGCCATCCGATTATCTGCAGCAGTTTCGGCTGGAGAGGGCCAAACGCCTTCTGGTGACGACCGATTGGTCCATTGAACGAGTCGCCGAGGAAGTGGGTTTTCGTTACTCCCCGTATTTTTCGTCCTGCTTCAAACGGGAATTTGGCTTTTCTCCGTTGCAATTTCGCAGGCAATACTTGAAATAAGAGAGAACAAATTCATTTCAAATTCTGAAATCCTCACGATCGATCATGGAGCTAGCTATCGTCATAAAATCTTGAGCCCCAATTTCAAAATGTCCTTTGCGGAATGTAAAACCCCAATTGCGATTTCCGCGTGTAAAGTCGAGTTCGTTTAACAAAGAGGCAATCTTTACTTCTCGACACGGAAAGTAACGGATATTTCGGCGAAAGGGTACAAATGATTCCGTCATCTGATATGTATAGACTTGGTTGTCCGTAACCTGGCCAATAGCGGTAAATGCCTGAAGTGGCTTCCCTGTCGACATGTCTGTACGGGGAGAATAGTAGATCAGCCAATCACCTGGAGACATCAGCCGCAGTGCTGCCGCCTTGCCGTGGCACAACTGGGCAAATCCGCCTTCTACGCCTGCGTTGACATGAGAAGCAGATACAACGCCAATCCAGTATCTGCTTTCCTGACTTGTTATACCCACCATTAGACATCCCCTTCTCTCTGGCCCATGTCTAATTTCGTTTTCAAACGATCCAGTTGCAAAAAGTGATGTCTGTAATGCATTTCAATCAATAAAAACCACTCCTGAGCGTTCAGTGCTCCAAGACTTGGATGAATGACCTTATCCGTGACTGGCGATTGACGTAAAACAGCTTCCATATCCCTCATTCCTTCTGTGACCCGATGAAGCCCTTCTATCAATTGCTCCACGTTCTCGGGTGACTTTGGCGTGTAAAGCGGCGAAGCAGGGACCTTAATCCGAATGGGAGGGAATTGTTCTTGTTCAAACACCCTTTCCCCCAGCTCTGTTTTACCCTTATTCGCGTTCACCATCGGTTCGCTGTGGACCAAACATTGCTCCATATTATGCAGGTGCATAAAGAGCGCTGATTGAATCAAATGCACATACATCTGTCCAATGGACCATTCCTCCTCATCCATCTTTCTATTTAATTGCTCCATATCGAGCAGTTTTAATTCTGCCAAATACCTTTCTACAGAACTTTCAAAAGAATTCAATACATGCAGTGTGTTTCTCATCCTTCCAGCAACCCCTTTTCATCTTAGATATATTCAAAGTATAAAAAAGCACTACTGACAGGGGTATGTCAGTAGTGCTTTAAAATATTTTTCGCAACTTCCTGAATTCGCAAGCGCAAAGACTCCGGCTCAATCACTTCGACATCACCACCCCATCCAAGTAAATGATGCATTAGTTCCTCCGTATGCCGGACACGTAAATGAAAAGTCACACCTTCCATATGATCCTCTATGGATTCAATATAAAAGTTAACATGTTCTATGATCTTGTCTGCAATTTCAGGGTTTGCCCTGATCAATACCCGTTCATTCCGATCATCAGACGGCCGATAATTGCTTAAGTCAAAACCATCCGGCAAAAGAAAGCGGTCCTCCATCACATGAACTTCTGTCATTCGGGACAATCGGAAATGACGAATGTCTTGTCGCATATCGCAGTGTGCGATTAAAACCCAATGTTCATGCAAAAGGGATAATCCATACGGAGAAACCTCCCGGAGATTGCTTCGATTCCCATCTGGCCCCGGCATTTTTTTTCGGTACATAAAACGAATCTTGCGACGTTCCAAAATGGCGTTACGTATTTGCTTCAGGTACGTTTTAACCCTCTCACCAGTTAACGGCTCACTTCCATGAAGAAGTCGCATCGTTTCCCGAACACGTGTAGACTCGTTTCGAACGGATTCTGGCAAAATAGCTTCAATTTTACGTTGAGCCGATTTGGCTTCATTCGCGTAAGTTCTATCCAATCTCTGTTCAATAAAATCAGCCCCCATGAGCAGGGATACAGCTTCTTCTGCAGTGAAGCTAACCGGGGGAAGAAAATATCCTTTCATTAATGAGTAGCCCTGACCAGGTGCTCCTATAATCGGCACCCCAGCTTCGCTTAGTGCTTGCATATCCCGATATATCGTTCGCACACTGGTCTCAAACCGGGAAGCCAGATCTTCTGCCCTTAGCGTTTTGCTGCGCTGTAATTCAAGGGTGATAGCTAGGTGCCGCTCCGTTTTATTCATACTTCTATCCTCCGCTTATCCATCATCCAAACTGCATTCATTCTATCATAGTGAATTACCCTTTATTTTCATAGGGTGGAAAAGTTCATGAGTGAGACCGTGATTCATCCAAGGATGCTTATGGAAACCTCATTTAGTTGGAGAAATGGATTGCAGGAAATCAGCGATTTCTTCCATGTATCCCTTCGACGTGATGTTCCTTGGTGCAAACAAGCTGATCAATAACGCACGCGCTTGGGAATCGGCTGTCGAAGTGGAGAGCATGGAGTGCTCCGTGTTCGGCAGGACTTTAACTCGCAGTAATTCGGATGGTGATACATGTTCCCTGTAAACTGCTTCTGTTTCTTTCACGTCAACGTTAATATCATGATCCCCTAGCATCAGTAAAACAGGGGAATCGAAATTGGCTATATCCTTTGTTGCGTCTGAGGTATAGTTCAGGCTCACGAACTTCCAGCGTTCTCTGGACATCGCCTCTTTTTGCCCAGCGACGCTCACATATTGTTCATAAGAACTGCCTGTCTTTAGCAGCGCTTTGATTCGGTTATCCTCATTCACCTGCTGCTCAATCTCATTCAAGGAGTGTCCTTCCTTAGCCATTGCACTACGCGTGTTATATTCTCCCTGCGTCAGCCAATTGATTGCCGGAGAGACAAGAATGCTAAAAGCCAGAGGCTCTTTGCCAGCCAGTTTAGGAATCACCCATCCAGCCTGACTTGCCCCCCATACGCCAATGCGATTGGCATTAATTGCAGGCTGCTTCCTCGCCCAGGCCAGCGCCTGTCGTGCTTCCTCCACTCGATCATCCATACTTTGGTCCAGCCAGCTGCCTTCTGATCCTCCGATCCCTCTCTTGTCGAGCGAGAGTGACGCATAGCCAAGCGCAGCAAGCCGTTCCCAGAGCGGTTTATATCCATCATTATGCGTCGCATCAATGGGACCGTCTCCATGAATGAACAATACGAGTCCAACCTTGCCGTTATATTTCTGAGGTAATGTGAGTATCCCCGTCAGTTTGCCTTGAGGTGAATCAATCTCTACAGCTTGTTGGACCATGTTGAAGCTATTCTGTAGTAAAATAGTTGTACCAGCTCCTCCCATCAACAGCAGGATGATCAGGAGCGATATTCCCCATTTCTTTTTCACGTATCGTCTACATCCCTTTCTTCCCTAGAGTTACCTATCCTTCGTATATCATGTAATTCCATTCCTGTTCACCCAGCAGCCACGTCATGAATAAGCTGCGCTGTACTTCCAACGTCCGGAATCCCATGCGTTCATACAGTCGTTTGGCTCGAACGTTGCTCCCTGACACATGAAGGCTTGTATAACGGATTTCCGGTCTTGTCATTGCTTCACGAAGCGCCCATTCCAGCAACGATTGGCCCACGCCTGATCCCCGAAAATGTTGATGGACGGATACATCCGCAATATACATTTCCCCACGTGCCGGACGATGACTCAAACATGCCAATCGTACAGCACACCCTAATGCTTTTCCCCATCCAGCTCTTTGAATTCCTTTCCATAAGGGGAGCAGATCCGTCACTGTTCCACTTGGACGCTTCTCGCCTGACCAAGACTGAAACTGCAGAGACAGACTGCCAATGACGGAGCTTTCCTGTAAGGCAACGATGCGCTGGCCATTTCCCCGTTGTTCATCCAACATGAGAAACCATTCTAATAACAACAGTAACTGCGCGTCTTTCAGCCCTGTACCAAGTTTGCTGGAGAAGCCTTGAAACAGCAGTTGACTGACTGAAGCTTTGTGCTCCTCTTTCATTCGCTCCATGTGAACGATAGGATGGATGATCATTGACTCTCCTCCGGTTTCGGCGCATCCTTGCCGTAGGGATTAACACACGCGAGCAGCTCGTAATATATGCTTTCTTGGGTGAATAGAGACAGATACGACTTCTCCACAAGAATTCGTGGTCCGGTTAGAAAAAGGGAGCTGCCATCGGCGTAGGCCTGAAACTGATTGAAGTGTTGCTCCAATTCTTCGTCGTCTTGTATCGAGAAACGGTAAGATAAATACTCGCCAGCTGGCAAAACCATGTCTCCTTCCATGTCATGCACTTCCGTGCACAGCAATACACGATGGTTTCCCTCATACACGTAATGAATGTCCGCTTCAAACAACTCTGGCAGCGTATCCCTCTGCTGAGCCAACATTCGAGCATCCAGTTCGCTCTCCATGTCCATTTCGAACCAAGAAGACAGAACAAGCTGATTGCGTTGAATAACCTGGAAAGAAGCGTTCTCCTGCCCATAGCGCTCGTTCTCATCCAGCACCTTACGGATAAAGCCGCTTAACGTTCGCAGCCTGTCCATCTCGGCTTCCATCTTGGATACCGACTGTACAAGTAATCCCTGCATGTCATCCGGTGTACCTTCTTCCCTCCAAGTCCGGATGACTTGTACGGACAACCCGACTTTACGGAGAAGTAAAATATGCGCCAATCGGTAAATCTCGTGGATGCCATACATGCGATATTGATTTTCATCTATGTAAGACGGGAACAATACGCCTTTTTCCTCAAAATAACGAATTTGTTGGACTGAGACACCCATCAGTTTGGCAAACTCACTAATTGTAATTTCCTTTTTCAACTCTTTTCCTCCCCAAACTCCTTGACTATAAATCTAAGCTTATACCTTAGGTCTGACCTAAGGTCAAGTTGTGAAAAAATCGTTGAACAGAGACAGCATTGAATAGCAACGTATTGATTCATCAGAGAATTGCTATTTCAATATAAAAAGACCATCAGATGATGGTCCCGCATTTTGCTTTATAGTTACGTGTGCAACATCATTTCAGTATCACTCTATTCGTTTCTCGGATTTAAATAAAATCGGACGGGTCTACTTGTGTCTCCCCAGTACCTAGTAATGGCCTACATACATCCAAGGCACGATAGGCGGAGCGTTCCAAGTAACAGCTCCTTGCCCACAAAATCTGAAATCAACAAATGCATCAGCCTAGAGCCCACCTTATCATCCCCTTGATTCATTTCAGATGTTCTTATTCCAATGATAGTACCACATATTGGGATTAACGCTCAAAATACTTCGATGTTCCCTGAACAAAAACAGCCGATCCATTGATCGGCTGCCTTGATGAAGGCTTTGGTATTAGTTAATCGTAAATGCAGACCACTAATTCTGTGATGGTATCATACCCACTAATATCTTAAAGTCCATAGTAATTTTTCTCAGATCCATCCGTAAAATCTGTTCTCTGGACTCTTGTGAAGCCCCCCAAGATAACGGAGTCATCTCAAGCAAAGGTGGAATGAGGTGCTCACTGAGGCTAACTTGATATTGAATGTTTTCAACAGCTATTAAATTGAAGCGTTCGTTGAAATAACGAATTGTAGGTGTATTGGAATAAACCTGTTTATCTGTACCTTTGTAAAGGATGTCTCTTAATTCAGCTAGATAATGCTGTTCAGGAATAACTTTAATCAACAAACCATGATTCGTGAGCAATCTCTGGAATTCGGAATAATTGGCTGGGGAAAGAATGTTTATGATGAAATTGAATTGCTGGTTAGCCAATGGGATGTTTGCAATGTCTGCAACACACCACATGGCTTTTGAATATTCCGCTGCAGCAAGGCTGATCCCCTCTTTAGAAATATCGATTCCTACAGCCAATATAGGGTTACGTTTTTTCTGATTTATTTTGGTTTGTATTCTATTCAAATGAGAGCCTTCTCCGCAACCTGCATCCAGTATACGTATTGGTTCATTGTCCTGGAGGTGACTCACGATAATATCACTTACCGCAGCTTGCAAAGGATTAAATAACCCGCTCTGGCTAATTATTCTTCTCATTTCAAAGATTTGTTTGTCATACTTAGAGTTTGTCGAGCGTGAGGAAAGATTGATATATCCTTGCTTCGCTATATCAAAACAATGCTGATTGATACACACTAAACTTTGTAAGTGCATCACTTTCATCTGTTGGCTGCATATTGGGCAACTAAATATCTCCAGCGAGTCTTTGATTCTCTCTGCACGAATTAACTTTTTACTTTTTTTGAACACAAAAAAGCACCCTTTCATTCGTATTAGGTCAACGAAAAAAGGCACAGTCAAACAAACCCGGCATCTTGTTTTAAAAATTCCGGGGTATGTGAGCTGTACCTGTCATTACCTTAAACGAATGAATTGGATGATCATATTTAAGCGCTCCTTATATTGAAAAACCTTAAAGCACTTAAATAGTAACATGTTTCGCATGTAAGGGGAACTACTATGGAGTATAAAACATGTCACTATGGATAAGCTGGATCCTCTCCCAGTCACCTGTATCGGCTGGGTCTGGAGTACGATGCTCCAATATGCCTGGTTTTGCATCGCGTTGCAGCAAAGTGTCCATACTACGTACCAAATATGTATAAGGAAGAGACTCAAATGAGCGGTAAATTGTACTGGCCGACAACAATTGCTAATCCCCCTCTTATCCTAAGCTGGAGGAGGACATAGCCTGCGATGTACTCATTATTGGCGCTGGAAGTTCGGGTGGCCAGTGTGCAAATATCCTTTGTGACCAGGGTATGTCCATCGTAGTTGTCGACAAGAGAAAAGTTGGAGAAAGTAGTACCCGCATTAATATCCAGGTAAACTAGAATAGAAACAACCTGCTGCCCCTATTGATTCGGTACAAGCCTGAAATAACATGCCCAGGTTCTTGTCTTGCCTAAAACAAGAACCTGGGACACAAAAAAAGCCGATTTCACAAAGGAAATCGACCTTCTTCAACGCTCTTGAGCTCATTACTCTGTAATAATAATGGGACCATTTTTAGTCAGGATAATCGTATGTTCGATTTGAGCCACATAGCTTTTTTCTGTAGCAAAAGTCCAGCCATCCTTCTTCTGGTATACTTCTTCTTCAGAGGTTGAGATAAACGGCTCAAATGCGATTACCATCCCTTCCTTCAGCAATTCATCATCCGATGTATCGTTGTAATTATAAATATGATCGGGTGCTTCATGGATTGTACGTCCAATGCCATGTCCTGTAAGGTTTTTAATAACTGTTAATTCATGTTGTTTTGCAGTTTGGAATACAGCTTTTCCGATCCCGCTTTTTTTGGAGCCGGGTTTTGCTTTTTTAAGACCTGCTTCAAATGCTTTTTTTGCAACGTCGCATATTTTCGTTAATACTTCTTCTCCTTCACCAACTACAAAGGATATTCCCGTATCTGCAAAATAACT
Source organism: Paenibacillus pabuli (assembly GCF_039831995.1). Classification (NCBI taxonomy): domain Bacteria; kingdom Bacillati; phylum Bacillota; class Bacilli; order Caryophanales; family Paenibacillaceae; genus Paenibacillus; species Paenibacillus pabuli. The sequence goes on along the minus strand of NZ_JBDOIO010000003.1, from coordinate 315,701 downwards.
ATTCTTTGAACCAGATACATCTATGTTAACGATATCTCCTTCCTGAATAACACGCGGTCCAGGAATTCCATGCGCCACTTCGTCATTAACACTGATACATGTATACCCCGGAAAATCATATTCGCTTTTTGGAGCTGATACGGCCCCTTCTTTGGCAAAGAGCTCTCCAGCTATATCATCGAGTTCTTTCGTCGTTACGCCCGGAATTGTTCGTTGTACCAATTCATCCCGAATAGCCGCAACAATTTTACCAATTTCCTTCAAACCATTAAAGTCTTCTTCTGTTTTTGCAATCATCTTTTCCTACCTCACTATCTTTTATCATCAATGAACTTCATCAATGTTATTCTCTCGAAAAACTCACACAATGTAAATGGGTCCCATAACGCTAAGCTAAACCTACCTGACTCGTTTGGAGATGGGATGATCCTTGTTCATTTCCAACAGATCCCACAAGTTACCATATAAGTCTTTAAATACAGCAACTATTCCGTAAGATTGTTCTTTTGGTTCTCTAACAAATTCTATCCTTTTGGAGACCATTTCATTATAATCTCTCCAAAAATCGTCGGTGTTCAGAAATAGAAAGATGCTCCACTTTGAACCCCTTTAGTGTAAACCATTCATTTATAATAACGCAAAGAAACGCGCTTAACTATCCCGCCAATGCGGATTTAATTTTTTGTAAGGTAATAATTTCTTCGTATTGGTTCATTCTATAAAGATGTATCTAAGTACTTTGCAGAGAGAAGGCTATCAGAGATTGAATGGGTTAAATGAATGGCTCAAGCAGATTGCACATAATTACGTTCTGATCGTTATTGCGGCAATATTATTTTTTGCAGTTAAAGCCGTAATCGGGTTTATTACGTATCGGCACTATGATAAAAAATTAGAGATGTTAAACCAAAAACTCAATACCCTTCTTGAGGATAAAAATAAAACGGATTAACGGGTACAGTGGCTAGCTGTCTTAAACCATATTCCCTCCTTACTCCTTAGCTTCATTCTTTATAAAATGTACAAGTCCAGTCAATAATAAGAAATTGTTACAGTTGATGAATATGAGGAGGGATTGTATGTTAGGGAATATTATTCTGGGTTTTATTATTCCTGTTCTAATTGGTGGATGGATCTTACGAAGACATCCCAAAATCCTACTTGTTTTTTATCCGTTGGGAGTAGCTGCTTCTTCTTGCATCAACGATGTTGGTTTTAACTTTTTCTGGAATATCCTCCCTAACTCCAATAATCAGTCCTATACCGCTCTCCCAATGGATCTGGGCATCTACCCCATCTCAGGGTGTCTCATGATGCTTGCAATCCTCAAAAAAGGCGCAAAACCCTGGCTGGCCATATTAATTACATCTTTAATTCTAACCCTCATTGAGTGGTTGGCAAAAGAAATGGGAAGAGTGGTGTACTTCAATGGATGGAATATCTACTGGACTGCCCTCTCCTACATTCTTCCTTTACTTCTAGCGTACGTTTACGGCCTTCTGTTCAAGAAGGTATTTGTATATCCAGAACAATAGAAAGGGATTCAAAATCTTTCCTGCGCCAGATCTCTGGCTCAAACTTAGACAACAACGAAAAAAAGAAAAGCCCCCAAAGGGGCCGTAAATCGATCGAATTATGCCTCTTCCTGTTCGGCCTGACTAGGCCCAGCCATGAGACCTTGGACGGCACCCATGAACGGCTTGATGGACTTGATCATACCATAGCCCATTTTCACGACGGGCACGAATTGTTGGATCATGCCGAATAACCGCATTCCTCCGCCAAGTAATCCTCCTACACCTCCAGCAGAGGCCCCGCCACCGAGCCCGCCAAACAAGGAACCCATCATGGGCAGAAAGGACGAAACCTGGGCTTGCGGCATTTGGCGCGAACGGGTAGGCCCCTTACGAGTACCTTTACCCTGTTTTCTTTTCTGAGAGGAACCTCCCTTACTGCCTGAAACAACTTTCCGGTTTCGGTTAGAACGCTGGGAAGTGCCTCCTGTTGTCGGAGTGCCCGATACCGTTCCTACACCAGTTAACACCACTCCACCGTTATTCACTTCAGCGATATAACCAACGTATGTTTCACCATTATGAAGAGTCACGCAGACGGGTTTGGCCTTATATCGCTTTGCCTTTAAGCGTATATCGTTGATGTTAGCCATAAAATTCACCTCGCTCTACTGAATCTCCTGTAGTTTACGCAATAAATGGACTGCTTGCCTGTGCGAATGAGGCATCCGTGCGGTATTCTCTGCAGTATGGAACTTATGGCCCCTTTAATATTAAATGATCATAAATTTTCAAATAATTTCATTCTTTCATAAGGAAAATGGCTGCATTCCATATTCATCGAATTCAATAGCTCGTGCTTCTTTTCCATGAAAAGAGTCTCAAAGTTATCATCTGATGAACTCCCCATCTCACTCCAAGAGTAAGGATGAGTTAAAATTTGAACACGTTGCACACCTTCAAGCAGCTCTGCGTTAGGATATCCAAATTTCCATTTATGTTGAGAATCCGATAAATAAAATATGTCGGACTTGTTTGTATTAATTAAATTATTGTCGTGGCAGTAATTAAAATATCTACTGGCATAGCTGTTTATTACGTTGTCTATTTGTAAATCCAAAGACAAAATTAACTTCGTGGGCCTGTGGATCGAAAAACGGTCTATCGGAGTCCCAATAAAACACGATAAAATATCTAGTTCTTTTTTTATTCCATTTACTATGTCGCCGTTGTTATTCTTTGGTAAGTGATAATGTAGTCCAATTCGATGACCCATGCGAATAATATCCCTTATTATTGATATGTTCTCTTCAGAAAAGGGGTTATAACAGTTATTCGATATTTGAATGAAGTATGAAGATCTAATATCCAAATGATTCGACTCAAAATAGGCTAGTATATGTGCTCTAGATAAAGAGAATTCAACATCATGTCTAAGGATAACAAAAGATTTTGTTGCTTCCGTAATCTCTGAATAGTCTAAAATGGGAAGTCCCGTTTCTTTGAGTACTCTAATGATCTCTTCATATTCTTTATAAGTAAACATGCTGCACCATCCAAAGTATTTTATTTATTTTCCCTATAACAGAGCACAACAGATTTTTATTCTATAGATTATTCATATTCGGTATAATCAAGGCGTAACCCAAGAATAAAGTACCTATATCTTCAAATTATAACTTGAAATGGTACGGACTTAAATTACTTTCTTCTTGCATATTACCATTCCAAATAAAAAACTAACTTCAACTAACACGATGAGTACGCAAGTTAAGCCATGGCAATGAAAAACAATTAAAATCTTATCTAAACGGTACGGTAATCGGAAAGAGAACTTTTTTCAGCAAAAATAAAAAGGATTCTTTCTTCTTAAATCGTTTGAAAACATTAACTATGACCAAAAAGGCCAGCCAGTAAATACTGACTAACCTATTCATGCAAAACGATATTCGGTTTCATACCCGCTTGTAATTCTGCCTTCATCTGAAATGAACCTGACACTTAAACCGATTTCTATCTCAGCGGTGCAAAATGGCTGATCGACGACAGAATCTTCTCTGTTTGATCAATGATATCAGACGTAAGTTCCAGCTCGGTCGCTTGGATGTTTTCTTCAATTTGTGCCGGTCTGCTGGAGCCAATGATGGCTGAACTTACAACAGGCTGACGCAGAATCCATGCCAAAGCAAACTGCGACAACGTTGCACCAAGTTCATTAGCCAGTTCCGATAGCTGTGCAGTACATTGGAGTACGTCTTCACGCAGATAACTGTTGATAACTCCATTCGTTTGGTCATTAGAGGCCCGCGTTCCTTCGGGGATCTGCTGTCCAGGTTTGTATTTACCCGTCAATACACCTTGTGCCAGTGGAGAAAATACGATAAGGCCCTGCCCTTCCTGCTCGCATTGTCTAATAATGCCTTCTCTCTCAATATAACGCTCAAACATGTTATAGATCGGCTGATTCGAGATTAACGGACGCAGATTCAGGCGTTTGCCGATACCAGAGGCTTCCGCAATCTGTGCTGCCGTCCATTCGCTGACACCCGCATACAAAATTTTGCCTTGTGCTTGCAAGTCATCCAATGCTCTAAGCGTTTCCTCAATGGGTGTTTCAGAATCAAAGCGATGGCATTGGTATAAATCAATGTAATCGGTACCCAATCGCTTAAGGCTCGCCTCACACTGCTCCATGATGTGTTTGCGGGATAAACCACGATCATTCGGTCCCGATCCTTGCGGGAAAAACAGCTTCGTGGCAAGTACATAACTGCTGCGTGCATACTGCTTCAACGTGCTGCCCATCACCTCCTCCGCACCAGGGTAGGAATTGGATGTATCGAAGAAGTTGATACCCAGTTCATACGCCTTATGCATACAAGCGCGTGCCGCTTCCTCTGATGTAGCCGATCCATAGGTCAGCCAGCTTCCCAATCCAATCTCGCTCACTTTCAATCCGCTTCTGCCTAGTCTTCTGTACTTCAACAAAATCACTCCTTCATTGAATGGTAAAATGCGAGCTTGTCTCCTGAAAACGCTCTATTGAACAATCTTAGGATAGTGGTTAAACTTAGGTTTAAGTCAAGCCATTCAATCGATTTTTTTGAAAGGAAGATTTGCTTGGAATTTACGATTAAACAAGTGGCGGAGCGCACCCATTTGCCGCCTTCCACTTTGCGTTTCTACGATAGAGCAGGTTTAATGCCTTTGCTGAAAAAGACGGAATACGGTACACGCAGATATTCCGAAATGGATATATGCTGGTTGGAGTTGGTCCGCTGCCTGAAGGACAGCGGCATGTCCTTGGAGGACATTAAAGCATTTATGCTGCTATGCCTGGAGGGCTCTTCCACCAGTGAACAGCGCAAGATTATGTTGGAGCAGCATCGGCAAAATATTCTGAAACAAATGGATACGCTGAACTGCAGTCTTGGCACGATTGACTATAAGCTGGAGCATTACAACGAAATTGGTATCTTTCACATCGACACCAAGTAGTATATCGAATGCTTATTTAACAAAAAGAAGATGCCCATCTGAATCGGTTAGTTCAGATGGGCATTTGCATTCCACCAACTCTAAATAAAAAGTTTATAACAGATCAAGCCGATCCAGATGGCAAACACGATCCATATAAAAATAAACAATCCTCCAACAATCCAATTTGTGGGTTTACCGTTTTTTCGAATCTCCTCCGCTTTGTCCCTGCAATCCCGGATGACTTCTTGTGGAATCAGCTTCAAAGCAATTGTAATGCCTAACGGAACTATAATCAGGTCATCGAGATACCCAAGAACAGGAATAAAATCAGGAATCAGGTCTATCGGACTGAATGCGTAAGCGACCACGCCGACCGCAAATAATTTTGCATACCAAGATACCCGAGGATCCTTGTACGCCAGGTACAAGACGAATACATTCCTCTTGATCTCCCGCGCCATGGCTTTTACTTTATCCATCCATTTAACTTGTTTCATCTTCTACCCTCACCGCTTGTCATTGTCATGACTAGATCATAAACCATTCACATCCGGTTTGGTAGCAAATCATGAATAAGATTGAGGCGTGGGCTTACAGTCCCATTCCCTATCCATTTCGAAGCCAGGCACCTTTGCCATTGCAGTAATCGGCTTAAATAAAACGTGAATATACCAGGATGGATTGGGGATCTGCACTTGGCAGGTCCTCTTCTTTGTAAATATTTTACACACTACATACAGAGGACTCGGACTTCTTTTACAGTCGAATGATAATCTTCTTATTGTCGGACAAATGAATAAAGCTACATATGTTCATGTTTAATAATAAAAGGAGGAATTATCGTGAAATTATCCAAAAAAGTACTTCCTGCGGCTGCACTCAGCCTGGTCTTTGCCGCTTCTACTGTCTTGTCTGCGGGTCAAGCCAATGCGGTACAAGCCGTTAGTGTAGAGACAAAAAAAATCAAGAATATCATCTTCCTCATCGGTGACGGCATGGGAACGGCTTATACTTCCGCTTACCGTTATATGAAGGATGACCCTTCGACTAAGGTCATGGAGAAAACGGTATTTGATCATTATCTTGTGGGCGCTCAAATGACCTATCCGGATGACGACACACAAAACGTTACGGACTCGGCTTCCGCGGCGACCGCAATGTCTGCTGGTGTGAAAACTTATAACGCTGCCATTGCAGTTGACAATGACCATACTGAAGTCAAAACCGTTTTGGAGCAAGCCAAGGAAAACGGAAAATCCACCGGACTTGTAGCTACCTCAGAGATCACTCATGCCACACCTGCCGCCTTCGGTGCGCACGATATTAGTCGGAAGAACATGGATGCAATCGCAGATGATTATTATGATGAATTGATCAATGGGAAGCACAAAGTTGATGTTCTGTTAGGCGGAGGAAAAACCAATTTTGTACGTGAAGATCGTGACTTGACCAATGAATTTGAAAAAGTCGGATTTAGCTATGTGACTGATCGCAGTGCCCTTCTCAAGGATACAAATAAACAGATTCTCGGACTATTTGCTGACGGAGGTATGGACAAGTTGATTGACCGTACGAGCGAAACGCCTTCGCTGGCCGAAATGACAAATACAGCCATTGATCGCCTGAGCTCAAACGAAAATGGGTTTTTCCTCATGGTTGAAGGAAGCCAGATCGACTGGGCGGGTCATGATAATGACATCGTTGGCGCTATGAGCGAAATGGAGGATTTTGCAGCAGCTTTCGAGGCGGCAATTGATTTTGCCAAAGAAGATGGAGAGACCCTTGTCGTAGCAACGGCTGACCATTCCACTGGCGGACTTACGCTCGGGAAAGACGGAGAATATAACTTTTTCGTGGATCCGATCAAAGCCGCAGTACGCACGCCTGACTACATGGCAGCTCAAATCGCTAAAGGGGCTTCCGTGGAAGAAACACTTAAGAGCTATCTCAAACTTGAGTTAACTTCCGAGGAGATTCAATCGGTAAAAACCGCAGCTAAAGACGCAGATGTCACGACGATCGACAATGCCATCGAAGCGATAATTGATAACCGCTCGTTCACTGGCTGGACGACAGGCGGACATACGGGAGATGACGTGCCAGTCTACGCCTACGGTCCGGCAAGCCATCGATTCTCCGGCCTGATCGACAATACGAATAATGCAGAGATCATCTTTGATATTCTAAAGAAGCATAAATAATAATCTGCTTCTAACAGCAGCCCTTCTCTTTTTCCGACAGGAAATGAGAGAGGGGCTTTTCTTTATTATCATAAGTTACCTTAATAAAAGAATGGTTATAAGAAGAAAATATGCAGCTGTTGGCTATTGATTTAACTTTTCAGGGTTCTTCACTTTAATCGATACCACTTCCCCGCAGTCCAGACAAACGGTATAGATCTTTTCAGAACCAATCGCCAATTTCTTATCCACTGGACGGAGATTTATAAAATCCGCAGCTTGTACAAATGAATTTCCTCCACAATCATTACATCTCTTTTCTGTTATCTCCATGTAAACTGAGTCCTCCTCGTAATTAAATTGAAAATTAAACCATTTTCAATATACCGTATTAACCAAATCAGGACAATATTAACTCATGTCATAAATGATAATAACACTGCGTTTATAACCGTTCTCCGCATTGGAAGATGATAAAAACAAAAAGTCGCGTACACCGCGACCCCTTGGTTACCGTCTGCTTTCCACTACTCAATCCGCCTTGCTTGCCAATGATATCTCGAACTGTGAACCATTTTTCCCTGCAAATACACATGAGCGCATATTGCACACTTGTCGCACCATACTTCCCGGTCAATAATTGAGCTTTTTCCATAACAGCTGCTTTGGTCGCATCGTACGTTAGATCACTCCCACTACCCGAGGCTGGTGCTGCCATCGCGGACATGGGGGCCAGCATAGTGATCGCCAAGGTAACGGCGGCTATGGAGGTAATTTTTTCAGTGCCAATCACATCATCTCCTGTCTGGTTTAGATCAGATCACTACTGCAAATTGGATCACCTGCAAGTTTATTCTATAAACATGTATTGTATATGACATGATTATGAACGGAAGATGAACGGTGATATTCCAAATCCGGAAATTAAGTTCGTTCATGCGGGATACCCGTTGAAGCTCATGTCGAACATCCCGCTTCCTAAGGCAGATTGGCTACACATTTTTAGAAACTCACACAATCAATGATATGGCTTGCCTATTTCGCGTTTGATTTTAAAGCTCGCAGACTAGAGACTGAGTGCACTTACTTGCTCCGACAAAACAAAAAAAGCCGCCATTCAGGCGACTTCCTTTGAGTGAGTTACATGTGTGAGTTGCATTGAAGGATGTTTAATTATGAATCAGCATATACACTATTTTAGCCATTTCTGCACGTGTAACTTTGCCTTTCGGGTCAAACCGAAGGTGAGCTTTGCCCGTCATCAGTCCGAGTGCATTCACATGCTCGACAGCATCTTGAGCCCAAGCAGATACCTGGCCTTGGTCAGCGAACGCTTCTTGTACCGTGGATTGCTGTTTCTCCATAAACAATACTTGCTGAGCTTTCATCAAAATCACGGCTGCTTCCTCGCGGCTGATCGAATCCTTTGGCCTGAAGAGATTACCGTTTCCTTGCACAATACCAAGTTCGGTCGCCTGAGCAACGGCTGCTGCGTAATATGCATGGGTTGGTACGTCGGCATAAACCGCAGTTTTTTCTGAAGAATCCAACCCAGCAGCACGCATAATTAAGGTAATGAAGTCCCCTCGGCTTACCTGCAAGGCAGGACCGTAGTTCTCATCATCCATTCCCTCAATAAGATGTTTGGCCGCCAATGTATTGACGTAATCTTCTGCCCAGGAGTCTTTCATATCCTTAAATGTTTTATGATATTCCAAGATCGCGTACAAACCTGGGTGCTCCGTTTCAAATGTTACAGTTCCGGCTACGAAGCGGCCGCCTTTGTATTCGATTTCTTGTCCGAGCAGATAAACGCCTGCATACTCCGATTGAATCCGCTTTTGCTGTTCTGCCGTCAATGTTCGATCCATCGTGACCGGACTGCCGAATACCTGAACCTCCATCTCGTTTTCGCCCTGAAGCATAAATATGCGAAGTGATTGTACAATCTCTGGATTTGAATAATATAATGACTTACTCAAACTGTCACTTAACATTTGCTTCGCAGCGTTATGATATAAAGTACTGAAACGCAGCAGCAGCTGATCTGCCTTTCCCCATTCTTCCGGCAGAGAATCAGCCGGGATCGTAACTTTTAACCACGGTGATGAGATTACCATGGAAAGGTCATTAGCTTTCGCCTTTTTCGCCGCGCTGGCAGGAAGATATACGCCAAACTCCCCATCCTGCTCTTGTTTGCCATCAAGCGTAATGACTACTTTCCCTCCACTCGCTGAATCGGTGGCTTGCTCCAGCTCTTGTGCTTCAGCACGATAGGTTCCATCAGAAGATGGATGGAGTGTGATTTGGCCATTACTGATCGGAGCTGCTGGCTTCGTCACACTATCATTTCCTGCTGGAACTCCCGGATTACTGCTACCCGAACCTCCTCCATTTCCCGGAGTCTGTTCCCCCGGAGCAGAAGCCCCTGTAGAGAAACCCCAAATATCGGATAAAGCACTGCCGCTATACTGATCTTCTGCTTTGGCGTACCACTGATAGTAGCTTTCGTTTGAAAGTCCCTTCCATTCCACTGAAGCTTCTCGCCCGCTCGCAACGTTAGCTTTTGAGCCAATTTTCTGATCTGTGTAAACGTTCACCCCGATATAATCGGTGGCTACTCGCTTCGTTGTTGGTGCCAAACCAAGATCCAAGCTAAACTCATCTTTGCCTTGTTCGGTCTCTGGATCATAGTAGTTGTAGTCATCTAGATAAGGTGAATACGTTTTGATATGGAGCTTGTTGTTTGCCATGTCAAACTGCATAAGCCGAATATATCCAAGTCCTCCTTCAGGAGCACCTTGATAATCTGCCAGCATTTGATACACGTTACGGTCAGGAATGCCATCTCCGTTATCATCCAGCTGATCAACCTTAAGTTCGGCATCGTGATAGTGTCCGGAAAGGGCAGCAATCACATTTTGGTTCGGTTTTACAACCTTCTCAAAAATCTCGTCCGCAATCGGTGAACGGTTATTGGATACGAGCAGATACTCATGCAAACAGAGAATCGCTTTGCGTTCCGGATACTTGGAGACAATGTCGTTCATCCATTCAATTTCTTCCTCTCCAAGTCCCCATCCCATGTACACAATGACAAAGTCATTACCGTTCGCTGAAACCAAATCATAATGTCCTCTATTATTCTCGTATGACCCACCAAATACCTGATTGTTCTTGAACCTGTCCTCTCCAAAATACTGCTGAAATTTCGCGTAATCGTTGTCCTGATGTCCCACATCATGATTCCCTGCCAATACTCCATACGGAATGGAGGCATCCTCAAGCACCTTCATATTTTTATCCGCTTCAATCCACTGGTATTCCTGATCTGCCTTATCAACGACATCCCCGGTATGAATAACGTATTTGATATTCATATTTTCTTTTTGTCCGGCGATCCAATTCACGATGTTTTGATAGATTTGAGGATAGCTCTGGGAGTAGTACTGCGTATCCGACATCCAAACAAATGAAAAATCGTAGGGGTCCTGTGATTCCGGCGCAGGTTTGTAACCTGTGGTGACAGCCTGTTCCGTAAGTTCGTCCTGCACCATAACCTGAATAACATGATCATTCTCGTAATCACCCGCTTTTACCACTGCCTTTAATTCAAAATCTTCTGATCCAGCAATGACTTGATCCAGCTGAATCCATTTTTGCTCGCTCATGCTCCAGGCATACAAGCTTACTTTCCTGCCTTCGAGTGACTTGCCCTGCCATTCGATTTCGACGCGATCCGTGTTTTTCACGGATGGATCAAGCTTTACTTCAAAGCGTTGGTAAGGGAACTGCTCTACCGAATCATTGACGAGATATGTTCCGTCGAGCGCAGCAATTTTTTTGTAATCCTCTGCATTCATGGCCTTTTCTCCCGGAGGAGTCATTTCTTTAGGCGGCTCGGTAACGGAAGTATTCAAGTAGCCTGTAAAACCTTCGGCCCGGCTTCCATCGTATTTGTACCCTTTGTAGAACGTCACATCCATGGCATCGTTGCTTGGATCCTGAACTTTAACCGTCAGGTTAGCATCGGAGCCAACATTCGTTTGATTTTGCTTGGGAGCCACTAACTCCGGCGGAAGTGGATTTTCATCGGGCACTTCAAAATTCACGTTTTTCTCCGAAACGTTGCCCACTTTATCGGTTGCCTGAATATTCAGGACATGCTTCCCGCCTTGAATTTCTCCCGACGAGGATCTTAACGGGAGAGTAATCACATTGTCATCCAGCTTCACACTGACCATCTCCACACCGGCTATCGCATCTTTGATTTCGGCATCAATGACGAAATTTCCACGGTACGTCTTACCTTCTTCGACCGTCGGCTTGATGTCAGGTGCCGTATTGTCCACCAAGACTCTGGCCCTTTTTTGCGCTGCACCATCGGTTACCGTTACTTCATGAGCTCCATCCGGGACTCGGGTTGTGTCCCATGCATAGGCTTTAGCCGTAAGATGTTCCGGTTTCAGGTCGAAATGGAAACCAATTGATTCGTTTTTCCCTGCAGAATCACCCATTTTGATCTGTTTCTCTTTTTCAGCGTAGGCCGGATCCCATATTTCAGTCCCGTCAGCCAAAAGCAAGCGAACGTTTTTGACTTCAAAGTCATCTTTGTTCTCCTCCGGTCGTTGATCAAACGGCGATGTTTTGGAACCCGCCCGAATATAGATCACATTGTCGCCCTGAAGCAAACGGTCTGAATCAATTGGAAAAGACAACGTCGTATAGCTCGTAATTGGGTTCATGAACGTATAGAGAATCGATTCGTCCCCCAGTTCCGACGGCCCCATCGTTACTGCGTTTTTGAAATAATAATCGACGTTAACTGCTTCGAATACGAAGTATGCATCATGTTCAAGCGCAGCGAAGGTTTCACCTTCGGGTAAAGCTTTGCCGTCGATGGTAAGGCGAGCATCCATACCCTCCGTTTGCGAGGTTCCTTTAATTGTATGGACACCTTGAATGATATCCTCATCTTTAACATTCAGGCGAAGCGATTCATCGCCTACTCCACCGGTCACGGATATGCTGGTCGTTTCCGTTCTCGTTTCGTTAATGCCATCAGAAGCGACAAAGTAATACTCAATGGTTTTGCGTCCGATGAGATCAGCTGATGTCATTTTATAATGGTACATCGTGTCATCGTAATCTTCCGTCAAACGATGTGCCGTGAATTCAGCCTGTTTGTCAGAGCGGATGAATACTTCCACAGACGTCACTTCGCGGTTATCTCTGGCATCGACGATGAGTTCCAATCCCTCGGATTGGTCAACTTCTGTCATGTTCGTCATGTCCTGAACCGTTGGCGGGACTGCGTCCGACTCCATATGAATGGGTACGGCAGGAACCTGCTCCGGCGTGATGCCGCCTGGCGATGGAGATTGCAAACCCGAACTTGATTTGATCATCATTGTGCTTCCATTTACAGGGTAGGTGTAAGTGATCGCCCTGTCTTCCTTCGTTTCATCCCCTTTGGTACCTTCTTCATAAGTCTGATCGGCATCATAATAGGCAGAAGAAATTTCCTTGCCTGTATTCGTTTTGATCACGAGCGCTCTGCGTCCGGAATTCGCCATGCCATCACTCTGGATCGATTGCAGTGTAGCATTTGGGATTAGATTGGTTTGGTAAAATTGGTTGAATTCCTCCACGGTATAGGCCGTGTTTAAGTTATTTTTAATCCAAAATACAACCGATTGTTGCGCTGGAATAACAAAATCCGGATTAACGGCTCCCCATTCCACGTCGGCACTTGGTCCTTTATCAGGATAACGATAGTACAGGCTGTAGTTTTTAAAATTAACCGGTTGGTCCGTATTGTTATATACCTCGATATACTCATAGGCATCCGTGGACGTCCCCGGTACGTTCGCCGTATTCGGCACAAGCTCAGTAATAAGCAGCGTTGGTGCTTTGGACGGATCGAATGCACCCAATTGAACCTGTGCAGAATATGGCTTGTCCAGATTACCTGCTTGTATCCGGTATTGCAGTTCAGGCTCTGTAAGTACAGACGCCGGAATCGTTGCGATATACTCGTCTGTGTCATTTACATTAGTCATGGTGATGACGGTGAATCTCTGTTGGGAAGGCGTTTTGTATAACAACTTGACTGAAGGTTTGGTCCCATCCGCATTTGTCCCCAGGTTTTTAATCTGCGCTTTCACTTCAAAATCCTGAATGGCCAAGGCAGCAGTTGGAACCATATGCACAATTTCGGTTTGAGATCCTTCATCCACAACAGGTGGAACGGCTTGTTCAGGATCAATGACTCCTGGTGTGGCAGCAACTTTCCCGGAATTCTCCAAGACGCTCATCTGCATGCTTCCGGCAGCCGGATACTTGAAAAAGATCCCCATATTCGCTTTAACCTGAGCCGGTTCATAAGCTGCGGCAACAATACTTTCGCTCATTTGGTTTTTAATCACAAGTGACCTGGCGCTTCCGTTCGCCATGCCACCTCCGCCCTGAATACGGAATAAGCGCTCCCCTTCGATCAGGGCTGTTCCGTAATTGTCATTGAATTGCTCTGCCGTAAGATCGTTGTTGCTTCCGTTCAAAATCCAGAATACGGCCGGGCTTCGAGCAGGAATGATGATATCCGCATCTTCTTCTGTCTTCCAATTATCCTTATTATTGTAGAAGAAATAATAATCTTTGAAGTTAATGTCATGATCCGTATTATTGTAGACCTCAACGAACTCGTACGCATCAGAGCTGACGTTAGGCAAATTGGTCGTATCCGGTACCATCTCAGTAATCAGCAGCTCTGGTCCTGAGGACTGCTGCATGTGGGACATGGAAGGTCGAATTGCCGTTGAGTATCCTGTAGATTGAATGATATTTCCTACCTCATCCGTAATGTCAATGGCATAGTTTAACTCGCTTCCGACCAAAGTCTCACCAGGAATGTCCCCCGCGTAGGTATCTGGACTCTGCGCTGCGGATACAAGTTCTACCGGAGCATACATTTGGCCATCTACCGAATAAGTGATTCGTCCAGTCCACGGCTGGTCGGTGCCATATACCGTTGTGGTAACGGTATAGTTCTGCATTTCGTAAATCCAATCAGCCGGGGTGTGGTCTACCTGAACGTTTACAGCTTGAGTGACTTGTGTCTGTTCCTGGCTGTCTTCCTGCGGCAGGCTTTCTGCATGAACTGCTGGCAGTGATGTGAAAGGCATCCCGGTTGTCAAGATCATGCTGCTTAATAAAGCGATTGCAATACTTCGCTGAAGAATCCTTCTTCTGTTCAATTTAACCCGCATCTCCTTTTATTCCATTTTTGCTTGCTCCACTTTGACAAACATTGTTTCATCATAAGTGGGATTTGTTAGGAGAGTGCGCTCCCTAAGTAAATGGAAAGTTAACGATAGTACCCTTTCTCGATTAACTAGAGTTGAACAGATCCAACAAAAAAAGCCGCAAATCGCGGCTTTTCATGGAATTCTATTTTCTATCAGGCAAGGAATAGATATCAACAAATTAACGTCCGTCTACGAGATGTTTAAATTCTTCAATGTTCGTCTGAAAATCAGGAACCGTTTGTGTCTCTTCAGCAGATTGGACCAGCTTTACAACCAAATCGTTATAAGGCGTCGCAATTCCTGTACCTGCCGCTTTGCTCGAAACGACTCCATTAATGTAATCAATCTCGGTTTTACGTTTTTTCTCCAGATCCTGAAGCATGCTTGCTTTGAGCAGGCGGGAAGGTTCCATCACATATTGTAACGTTTTAATCCGTTCCGGAATATCCTGTTCACTTTGGAGTTCAAGGGAGGCGATATCGAATCCGTTCATTTTGACAAATTCAATCCCGTTCGCATGTCCGACCTTAATCGTTTCGTCCGCGATATGAACAGCACTCACAATACCGACTTCATCATCCAGAATGTCTCCGTATTCTCCGTTCAATGCCGCCGACAGACCACTGAATGCATTATTGATCAGCAGCTTGGACCATTTGGTTCCCACTAAGTTGTCGGAAATGTGTGTTCCACCCACCAGGTCCAAAACCGATTTTACACGCTGAATGCGATCGGACATTTCTCCATTTAATTCGCCAATCTGAAAAGCATACTTTTTGAATTGTGTATACTCGGTTGTAAGGCTTGATACACCCGGTTCCATGAACGTGGCGCCAAACTCAACGGATCCGGCAATAACACGTGCTGCACCTACAATGGAAGCTACGTTTTCTTCAGGAATCCCGTTCTGCAAGGAACACACGATGCTCTCATCATGTAAGAACGGAAGCAATTCCCGAAGGATGGTACCGTTGGATAATTGTTTGGTCAATAGCAGCACAAGATCATATGTCCCAGATTTTTGGTCAGGGGTAATGGCTTTAACTTTTGCATGAAACTCCGTTGTACCAACCACTTTGGCTCCCGTTTGATTCAAGGCATTGACATGCTCCTGATACGCATCAATTAACTCAACATCCATACCACCATCCGCTAGATAAGCGCCTACGATGGTTCCTAAAGAACCTGCTCCTAAAATTGCAATTCTCATGGTAAACTTCCTCCTTATTTCTGCTCCAGGTAGTTATATACAGGCTGTGCGGCGTTCAAAGTCAGGTCTGTCAGGATATGCGAAGCTGAAACGACTTCCAATACAGGCAAATCGGCTAGGGGTGCCAATGCATGTTCAAAAAGCTGTAATCGTGCTGGTCCCGTCCATGCTTCCTTCACTTCGATATCCGTAATTTGGGTTCGAATCAAATCACATATTCTTAAATTCCCACTGTAATCCGTAGCAATCTTCATCATAAAGTTAGGGCGGCAGATTTCACTTTTGGCGAGTTCCTTATCCATCGGAGCATGCTTATATCCCATCGTTGCGGTTGCGACACGAAGCGTTCCGTAATCAAGCGTACCCACAAGTGTATCTGAATCAATGTATAGTTTGGGTGCACCTAACTTTTTGGGATACGCCGTGAGTTCTCTGCCACTTGCAATCGCAGGAAAGTTATCCACGTACATGGAATGCACATAGTCGCCATCCTCACCATTGAACTGCACAGGGATGACCTGTCCGGCTTCGGTATACGCACCTAATCCGGAGACATCCGGCATCCACATCACTTCAAATTTAACCAGCGGTTCAGCGATTTCCAGAGGCTCTGGCACTGCTGCACGTAGAGCTTTTTCATCCGTTCGATAAATAATGTTTAAGTATTCCCGATTCACAAATTTATAGGGCAGCATGGGGTAAGCCGGTGCCGTTAGGGGTGTATTCAGATTTTTGGCTATGTTATTCACATCGATTTTCATGAAGGACACCTACCTTTTAGTTATGTTTTCATCTCTCACAAATAAAATTCTACATTAATAATTAAATTTAATATAATACATAATAAGTACTATATATATTTATTGAAATAAATAAGGAGTGCGAAACGAATGGAATTGCTGCAGCTCAAATACTTTCAGACCGTTGCCTATACCGAACACATTTCCAAAGCAGCTCAACAACTAAATATTGCTCAACCTTCCTTAAGCCTGACAATCAAAAGACTGGAGGATGAATTGGGTACTACCTTGTTTGATCGAAAAGGAAGAAACATTCAATTGAATGCGTCAGGAAAAATTCTGTTGAAACACGTTAACCGGATTTTTACGGAGATTGAAAATGCTCAAATGGAGATCCAGTCGGAAGAACAACACGTATCTAACATCATTCGAATCTCGATTACGAATCCAAGATTCCTTACCGGGCTAATTAGCGAATATATTAATAGCAACCCGCAAACCCAGATTCATCAAGGCATTGGAACGAAGAACGAAATCATCTCAAGCTTGCAAAAAGGGGACATCGATGTAGGAATAACAGGTCATCCGATCCAGGATGAGGAGATTGAGAGTTGTGTACTGGTTAATGAGGATATTGTTCTGGTTGTACCTTCCCATCATCCGTACGCTGGAAAGACAAACATCTCGCTACATCTTGTTGCAAACGAACCCTTCATATCTCTTGCCGATAATGTGGAGTACAGCAACTTTACCACCATGCTCTGCGGGAAAGCAGGCTTCGTACCTAATCAGGTCTTTGAAGTAGATTCCCATACACTGCTTGAGATTATCAAACTTGATCAGGGAGTCGCTTTGTTACCTGTTTCCGTATGTAGAAAACTGGGGTTACACTATATAAAAATTGCTGATGATTCAGCGATCTATCCCATAAGCCTATCTTGGATCAAGCAAAAATCGTTATCTTCTCCGGTTGAACATTTTCGCGATTTTATTTCTTCGTACTATGATGTGAATGCTGATATGTATAAGGTGGATTAAGAACAGAATAAAAACATAATAAAAAGGCCCTTCTGTTAGGAAGGGACCACTTATTTTCCACGTACGACTCGAAACCCCTGATCGGGACCAAATCCATTGGCGTCAAATTTACCCGGAAAGGAAATCTCATTGTTGTTAACACCGCCCATCCAGCCGCCCCCCTTGACTACACGCCAGGTATTCTCCGGGCTCTCGGGATGGCTGTACCAGTCCCAGCACCATTCTCTCACATTCCCTGACATATCATGGATGCCCAGTTCATTGGCCTTCATGGTACCCACTTTCTGGGTTTGATTTCGGTTGCTCTCAATCGCAGGCCAGCTCCAGTCGCCAGTCAATATCTTGTCCCCTGCATTGATCCAGTACCAGGCTACTTCATCAGGATTGCTGCTTCCACTATAGACGTAGTTCATGCTTTTTTGGCCTCCGCTTGCAGCATACTCCCACTCTGTTTCAGTCGGCAAGCGATAACCGTCTGCGCCTTCATTTACAGTGATCGTCCATTTGAGATTGTCGTTTTCGTTTTTGTTGCTTGGATCGGTCGTATTCTTGTCGATATTATAGTAGGGTTTCAGGTTTTCCTTGATGCTGCGCTGATTGCAGTATTCCACGGCATCGTACCAGCTCACCATTTCAACGGGCAGGTCGTCTCCCTTGAAGCCGGATGGATTCTCGCCCATGATCTCCATCCATTCCTTCTGCGTAACTTCGTATTTCCCGATATAAAAATCAGAAACGGTTACGTCCTTACCGCTAAACGTCGACTTGGTGCTCTTAAAGGTTCCACCCTCCACGTATACAAAATGATCCCCTACATCAGCATTCGTTGATGAACAAGCGCTTAGGCAAGCCACAGCTGCAATGAACAGAAATAGCATCCACTTTTTCATTCTATGTCTCCTTCTGGTTCCTGGATTGAAAGCAAGACAGGCCTTGGACCTGTCTTGCTAGATCTCCTGTTCAGGAAATTACGATTGAACCATTCCCTGGGAATGATGACCAGAAGCTAGGACGTTACCAAACGGTCACGTTGGAGCTTCCGCTGCTTTGATATCCTTCAGTTGCCATCACCTGATAAGACCAGCTGTTGCCCAGATACATGCCTTTGCTTGCCCATGCATTCACGTGATTGCTGAACGTAATTGTAGAATTCACACCAATGGGACGCTTGGTTTGTCTCACACTCCAATATTGAGGGAAGGTCTGCGTTCCATCAATGGAAGGTGCGTTGTATCTCATGGTGGTATAGATATCATATGTGCCGCCATCACTGTTCACTGTGCCTTTATATGTTCCGGTTGGACGGTATGTTCCCCAGTTGTCGACCACGTAGTATTCAATAAGTGCATTCCGTGTCCACCCGTAAAACGTCAAATATCCGTTGCCAGATGGAGAGAATACACCCGCATTGTAATTCACTACTCGATTAGGTGTACCGTAAGTCCACCCTTTACCGACAACAAAGTTCCCCGTGTTCTGCCAGTTTACACTGTAGTTTCCTCCCGAACCGTTCACGGCATTAACTGTACCCCCTCCATCTGTCCAGTTCTGCCAATAATCTGTTGCTGCGCTGGATGTAGCGGCAAATACTCCGAAGCTCATGGAAGCGGCAAGGACAACAGTTAACCATTTTTTTCCGAATTTAAACATGGTAAAAACCTCCTGATATTTGGATTAGTTTTTGAATAATTCGGTACTTTTTTGGGTAGACACTGGAGTTGGAGTTGAGTTGGTATTTATTTAAAAAGACGTTTGGAAAACAGATACAAATCATTTTTCCACACTGGCCAGTCATGACCTCCGCTCTCTTCATACCAGATGTGCGGTACGTCCTGCTGCTCCAAATATTGATGTACGTCAACGCTAATTTGGATAAGATTATCCTGATCGCCACAGGAGATCCAAAGAAGCGACAAAAGCGAGATTGCTTCCTGCGGATTAGGAAGGAGCAGCTCTGGCGCTTTGGTGTTTGGAGCGGGAGAGAAGGCACCGACCCAAGCGAAATGGTTGAGATTGCCCAACCCTATGTTTAAGGACTGTCCTCCGCCCATGGATAAGCCGGCGATTGCCCTATTATCCCTGGTTGTACTTGCGGAATAATTAGATTCAATATAAGGAATAAGGTCATGAATCAAGTCGGATTCAAATCGTTCAAAGGCTTTTATTTTCTCCGGGTCAAATAGATCTCCCTCGGCTCGATCGTTTGGCATGGCGCGACCGTTGGGCAAAACAACAATCATGGGCTCCAGCAGGTTATCGTTGTAAAGATTGTCCAAGATGATCTGCGGGCTACCATGCTGCTGCCATTCCATCTCATCTCCACCGATCCCGTGAAGCAGGTAAAGAACAGGGTATGTGTTTTCGGAAGAAAATCCTGGAGGTGTGTACACCAGTGCTTTCCGGGTATTCCCTACCGTAGTGGAATCATACTCTATCGACTCTATTGCTCCGCGAGGTATATCATTGCGGTATTGGTCAAATCCAGCCGGTGCTGAAGATATCATGTACACTACTCCCTTCATAGGTGCATTTAGCTATTGGATTAATCTCCGGCCTTTGTTTTGTTAACTGACATAGCCAAAACCAAGAATCGTGAAGCGTTTATCCTCATGCCCTTCTGCCATTTCGATCTCGATCGTATGCTCTCTGACGTGCTTATCTTGAATTAGGAGCATGGCATGACAGCGTGTCCAATTTACTTCATGCGGATTGGCTTGTTTGGTGAGAACACCATCCACTTTGATAAGGGCTGTTCCGAACTCGTCGCTTCCGGAGTCTTTGAAAATTAATAGAAGACACCTGCAGCGCATTTGCAGCTTAAACTTTTGCGCTTCGGCCCTATCACCGCGGGTATACATCCAATTGTGCGGGAAGAGCGGCGTAGCATAATCGTGATCATCCATCTCGGCCATCTGCAGGTCGGTATCCGTCTGCGCGAAGCACCCCGGGTTGATTTTGGCAAGCTGATTGCCGTTTTTTCGATCAAGCAGTTTCACGTGGACGAAATCATCCCCAATCACAGGCGGCCTTCTCAGATCATGATCGTCCTGGTCCAGTTCGGCATGATTCACTGCATCAAACAGGTGACCCAGTGCATCGGCCATGATCTGATGTCCCAGGTTGGTCGGATGATATATATCATGAAAATATTGTTCTTTGGTTACGACGTTACCTTCTTGCTTGGTCTTGTGGAATTGCTCGACAAGAGCATCCTTCATGCTCACCATGGGCAGATTGTAATGCCAGCCCACCGGAGCTAGGCGATCCTGTAGATTCCAGTCGTTCTCAAAGACACTGAACAAAAGGATGACTGCAGGCTTGTTATCTGCAGCAAGCGCTTTCAATATTAAACTTTCATAACAGTTCCCCCGGGTTTCATCGTCCGCATCATTAACTGCAAACTCAATAACGACGATATCCGGTTGAATTTGGCCATCTCCAAGCACATCACGATCATAGCGTATCATTCCCAGTTCGGAAGGCGTTCCGCCTACTCCGGCTTTAACCAGCTGAATGGAACGACTGTCTGATGGAGCAAACATCGCCTTGAACCGCTCATACGATCGATAGGCGTAACTACGGAGATGAATAGGAATTGCGCCAGCGCCGTGGGTGATCGAACCACCGATATAAGCCATAACAACAGGTTCACCCTGTCCAGCCTTCTGAATTGCCCGTTTTAATCTGGCATTGTGACCTTTGTTCAAAAGAGATTGGCTAATCATTTTGTGATATTCAGGGGAGCAGTAATCGAACGTTGCCTCGTTATTCGTCTCCTTCACTCCAACGGGATCGCGCGGTGCAGTTATCCCTTGGTGTATATCTGCTTCTGGTGTATCTCCTGCATCGCGAACCATGTTTACCACCATCCTTTCTTCGATCATAAAGTTCATTGTCATTTGAAGGAATCCAAACGGGTAAAACTTTATGCTTGGTGGGTCCTTCTTCACGAGTGTAACACTTACATAATTTTACAGATACCCGATAAAGTATAGGACTTGCAGCAATCATATCATTTCATTTTGGTCATGATAATCGGAAAAAGGAAAGAACTAAGATTTCCAATGTAAACGCTTTAATTTATACACATTTACCGTGATATAATGGATTTAACGTTTGCAATAAGAGGAGGAAAACCCATGAATATCACCGGTCAAGGCGCCTATGATACAAATACATACAACAATCTCTTCCACAAATTTGGTTATGATGAACAGGAAATAAACGCACGGCTGGAGGAGTCATGGAACGAGCTGTTTTATGGAGAAGAGGATACGCGAATCTATTACCCGATGGGTGAGGACAAAGGCTATTTACTCGACACCGGTAATAACGATGTTCGCTCCGAAGGCATGTCTTATGGCATGATGATGGCTGTTCAGATGGACAAAAAAGAAGAATTCGATCGGCTCTGGAATTTTTCCCATACGTTCATGCAGCATGCTGAAGGTCGATACAAGGATTATTTTGCCTGGCACTGCCAACCTGATGGAACCCGCTTATCTCAAGGTCCTGCACCTGATGGTGAGGAATTTTTCGCGATGGCTCTCTTCTTTGCTTCTAACCGCTGGGGTGATGGAGATGCGCCTTTTAACTATAAGGAACAAGCCAGAAGAATCCTCCGCGCATGCATTCATCAAGGTGAAAATGGCGAGGGAGATCCCATGTGGGACCCGGAAACCAAATTGATCAAATTCGTACCGGAATCTCCATTCAGTGATCCATCCTACCATCTCCCCCATTTCTATGAGTTGTTTGCATTATATGCGGATGAAGACGATCAAGCCTTCTGGAGAGAAGCAGCGGCGGCAAGTCGAGCTTATCTGCATACCGCCTGTCATCCTGTAACCGGACTTTCGCCTGAATATGCGAACTATGACGGATCACCCGCTCCTGTTCAGCCGCATGGTGATTTTAGACACTTTTACAGCGATGCTTACCGGGTTGCCGCGAATATTGCTCTGGACTGGGAATGGTTCGACAAGGATCCCTGGCAGGTGGAGCAATCCAATCGAATTCAGTCCTTCTTCAGCAGCATGGATGTCGCCGAATATCGCAGATATACCATTGAAGGTGAACCGTTCGATGAACCTTCCTTGCATCCGATCGGTCTGCTCGCTACCAACGCGATGGCCTCACTGGCTGCAGATGGTCCACATGTCGAACATTTCGTACGCCTCTTTTGGAACACCCCCCTGCGGCAGGGTGAGCGCCGCTATTATGATAACTGTCTGTATTTTTTCAGCTTGCTGGCTTTAAGCGGCAGATATCGGATATATTAATCCCTCTACAATGAGTCATCGTACAAATGGAGTTCCTACGCATCACAGCGCATCGCGCAGACTGAAATCTCACGTAAAGAGGACCTTTCCGGCGATAACAGCCATGAAGGTCCTCTTGTGCAATAATGTTAATTGCTAACCGCGATAAATTTCCATTGTTGATTCGTTGCACCCGTGTACGTATTCTGCTGCAACTTGGCACCATCGGATGTGGAAGCGTTTTCTACTTCAATCGCTTTGTTGCTGTTCACGTTAATAATACTCCAATATCCATTCCCCAGATCGTTGACTTTGAAATGCTGTGCGGTCGTGTTCAGATTGCTCATGAGCTGAACCGCTTCACCGTTCGTGAGGGTACCGTTGCGAATATCAATCACTTTGTCCGGTGAGTTCACGCTGGTTAGTGTATAACTGCCACCGCCGATGGAGGTCAGAACCCACTTCTGAGGATTGCCGCCCAGATCGCTCCACTGCTGAAGCTGTAGATTGTTTTGATTTTGTCCCCCAGGAACGTCAATGACCTTATTAGAATGTCTGGCCACAATTTTGTAGGTTGCACCTGACACAAGCCCGGTTGTGGGTCCACCACCATTTCCACTACCTGGATACGATTGAGCACGTTCATGGTACCAGTTGAACAGGAATCGTCCCATGGCACTTCGTGAAGCATCGCCATCCCATTTCAGTCCAGCCGTTGGATCGGCAAAAGAACTGCGCTGCCCTGGCTCAAGAATGAAGCCGTTCATGTGAGCCGCAATACTAACGTTTCCAGCCGCGTTGAAGATGGTTTTGGTATTGGTACCGAAACCTTCGTTGCTGCCATTAAACAGGTTCCAATAGGCCGAATCACCAGGTTTGTTCTTAAACCAGGTTACTTCCGTGATATTGATCGGATACTTGTCTGCTGCTGCTTTCACATTGGTATTCCACTGATCTTGCAAAATGGAGAAGTTATCGTACGCGCCGTAACCCGGATACCAGTGAACGGCATATCCGTAGTTGTTCAGGGGATCCGTCAATGGATGGCTTGCCGTCAGACTGTAGAACTGGTTATACCCCAGACCTGCAGCCCAGATTACGTTATCGGCACCCTGGTTACGAATCGTGGAGATGATGGAGTTCTGGAAATTGCGCAAGTCATTCCAGTGATCCACAAAATCATTTTCCCCGTTGTATCCGCCCCAATGTCCATTCGCATACGATTTCACTGGCTCGTTAATGAGCTCAAAGTGAACGTTATCGGCACTTTTAATCTCGGGACGAGATGCAAGATATCCCCAGATTTGATTGAATTTCTGCAGGTTGGAAGCGGTGGTTGCCTGGTCATCCTTCAACGTAAAGTCGAGTCCCAGGACGACATACACACCTTTGGTTTTGGCATATTGAATGTATGGGATAATGACGTTCTGCGTAACGGTCTGCACACCGGCAAAATTGTATGTACCCGCCGCCACATCACCCATGTCCTCACGATCAATGAACAGACGTACCTGATTCATGTTCCATCCATGATTGCTGCCGTATTTCGGACTTGTGTCCGCAAATGTATCGGTAATGTCTTTCAGGTAGGCCAGTGTAGCCGCATGACGATTGTTGCCGTGCAGATTAAGATAATAATTGCTGTTCTGATACGTCCAGTAGGCACCTGAAGGTTGATGCCAACCGTTCAGAAGCACAGGCTGATTGTTGCTGTTCACCAGATTCTTGCCACTTACGTGAAGTTTGCCCATAGGCATGCCAACCCACGCCTCTGCGCGGCTTCCTCCCCATGGAGCAATCGTAATCAGTAAAGCCAAAACGAGTAAAAGTTTACAAGACATCCACATCTTTTTCACTTTATATCCTCCTGTCATGATCGATTGCTTATCCTCAATGCAATATCCGATGAATCGCAGCAAAGCCTAAAAGTAGACTAAGCATCGGTTGGCGCACGCTTCCGCAACCCGTTCCACACGTTCAGGGGCAAGACTCCTCCTCCTCTCTTCAGATCGTATCGATCTGTCTCGGATCTTTCTTCACGGTTAAGCCTAACGTTTTAGCCAACGATTCCTGTACGTTCTACACTTTCCACGAAATAACGCTGCACGAAGAGATAGATAACAATCAAAGGCAGAATGGCGAGCAATATTCCCGTATCCTGAATCATGCTTAGATAAAAAGGATCCGCCTTAGAGGCTCCATCACTTACTTGTTGGGCCAGATTATACGGAAGCGAAGACAGTTGGGTCGACATGACCTTACTTGAAGTCAGATACGTGGTCGTGTAGAAGCTATCATTCCACTGCCATACAAAGGAAAACAGCATCACGGTCACCATGGATGGAATTGCATTCGGCAGCATAATTCGGGCAAAGGTCCGCCCAATGCCTGCACCGTCCACATATGCCGCCTCTTCCACTTCCTTCGGAATGCCGCGGAAGAACTGACGAAAGATGAAAATATACAATCCGGCTTTAAGCGAATTGGCGGTAATGGCGGTCAGAATGAACGGCCAGTAGGTATTCAGCAGGTTCACCGATTTGCCGGTAATCAGTGTCATCAAGCCCATCAGGTCGAAGCTTTTCAGGTTGAGATACACCGGAATCAAAATCGTCGTGGGCGGAACGAGAATCGTGAGAATGACACCTGCGAACAGCAAATTGCTCCCCTTGAACTTCAACCGGGCGAAACCGTATCCTGCCAGGGCACAGGACGCTGTCGTTAACAGTGTTGTTGTCGCTGACAGAGCGAAGGTATTGAACAGAGTCGCCCAGTAATCCATAACCCGGATAGCCTGCTGAAAGTTATCGATCGAGAAATTCTGGGGGATCCATACCACCACTGCGGAATACAGGTCACCCTTATCTTTTATGGACGTAGAGATTTTCTGAAATATCGGAAAGAGGATAACAAAGGAAAGTCCAGTAATCAGTACGAACCGAATCACTGACCAGAGCCAGCCTTTCCAGTGTTCCAGCGATAATAATCGAGAAGTCGTCACGCTGAACGTCCTCCTTTCTAATCTTGATAGAAGACTCGTTTCGAGAACATAATGGATACAATCACGAGAATGATGGCAATCGCTAGAAAATACACCCATGCCATCGCCGAGCTGAGGCCAAAGTCAAATTTCACGAATCCGGTATCCCGGATCAGTTCAGTCATGGCGTTATTGGCAAACGAGTCGATAATCGTGTAGATCGCATTGACAAAGATCAGCGGACTGACCATCGGGAATGTAATCTTCCAGAATGCTTCGTACCCGGTAGCACCTTCCATTTTGGATGCCTCATAGAGCTGAGGAGAAATGGTCTGAATGCCAGCCAAAAAGATCAAAATTTGCACCCCCGACTGGCTGACAATCTGATAGATTCGATCAACGGCACTGCTCAGATACGTCACGATCCATTCGCTCACCCCGGCATCCAACATCAGATTTTCGAGCTCAAATGTACCTAGTGCGCTTCCTCCAGTACTATTCTGATTAACAGCATCAATCAAGCTGGTGCTTTCCAGTGACATGATGACACCGGATGCCAAAATAACGGGCAAGAAGAATATGGAACGTGCCACAGCCCGGCCTCTGAACTTCTGGTTCAAGATGACGGCGAGAAACAGGCTAAATATGACAATAAGAGGCACATTGACAAGCACATCGGTAATCGACTCGATCAACGCTCGGTTAAAACTGGTATTGACGGTGAGCGCCTGAATATAGTTGGCAACCCCGGTGAATTGAATGGCAATGCCTTCCGCATTGGCCTGAATCGTGCTCATGCTGTAACGCAGTGACGCGAGCAGCGGGATGAAGAAAAATAATACAAATCCGACCAGCCATGGAAGCACGTAGATGACGCCCCACATGGCTTTCTGCTGAGCATACGTACGACTTCCCGATTTCCATTTCAGGAGTGTCTTCAGAGCTGCTCACCACCCGTCACATAACCTTGGGCTTCCACGGATTGGCCCTCAACCTCTACAGGAAAATCATTATAATTCACGATCACGAAGCCACCGCCATCATAGGTTGTTCGGTACACACCTTCCGCCAATGCTTCATGCGATTTCATGGATCGCCCGGCAAATGGAAGATTGGTCTGATTGACCTCGTTGTACATCTCGGCAGCCAGGTCTACCCACTGCTCGTAATTTGCCGCGTACAGATCGTCATAATCGGTCTGTTTGACTACATGATTAGGCGCATTAAACCAGGCAAAGTACGGACTTGCCCCATATTCAATCAGCTTCAGCACATATTGTCTTGGGTTCGTATACGTCGAGAGATTGTAGGGAGATCCCGTATAACTAATATTTCCATGAACCACCAATTGAAAGAATGGAACCTCCTCATCCTCCAGTTTGAACTGACTGCTGTTCATTGGAGCATCCGTTAGTCCGGTAACATAAGGCAGCGCGTAGCCATTTCCACCTTCGGCCACAACGGAGCCTGCCTGCTGTTTGATCTGTTCTAGGGCTTTGTTGACTACGCCCAACGCTTCCGTTCGATCCAGCTGCTTCTTGGGATTCATGTCGCTGTTCAGCTGTTCAGCCAGATCCTGCAGGCTCAGTGATTGCGCTTGCTCTGCTTTTGAAATAGACTTCATCTCATCCAGCATATCTGTTGTAACCTGATCCAGCTTGTTGGGCGAAAGTACATAGGATGGTGACCTTTCCCGGTCACGGCGCTGTAAGGCTTGATTCATCGGATACACAACAGCCGGTTCCTGGGTTAACGTTCGTGAAGCCTCTTTATTTGGTTTGAACCCTTTCTTCGACTGTACATTCAGCAGAGCTATATCCGGATAAAATCCGATACCCGCTTCCCGTGCGTAATCACTAAATTCGCGCATGCCCTTCTTGCCACCAATGGCTCCATCCACCAAAATGGAATCCGGCAGTCGGTGGTGCAATCCATCATTGAACCATCCGGCGTAGCGAACCTGAATGTTGGATACATTTTTCTCCGTGAGCGTGGACAGAATCTGCTTGGCTTCCTCAAAAGTCGTAAGCGCCTCAGTCGAATCATAAGGGATACCCAGCATATGCTGCCGGGTTGTCATCCCGCCGAACAATTTCAGATAAAATGGAATGCCCGCCTGTTCTTTACCCGCTTGCTGCTCGGGAAGTCCTCCAGTTTGCAGCAGATAATTCCGATAGAGTTCCGCCAACCCTGAATAGGAAGCCTTCTCCCCGCCGACAAAGGCGTAACGGACAACAAAGTCTGACGCTGTCGGTTTTTTCTGGAATTTGGGAAGTGTTCGCACCATGTCACTTGCCTGAAGCGTTACATCGCTCTTATTCATGACATAGAAGCTTGGATATACGTTGTTATAGCTGTTCAGCTTGCCGCTGATATCCGCATTCACCACTGCCACAGCGTCCCCCTCCTCGATAATGCCAAGGAAAGCTCCCTCTTTGCGAATCAGTCCAAAGACCGGCAACCTGGCTTTGGCTTCCGCCGAGCCGGCTTCTCTCAACTTCATCGTCAAATCCGGGCCGTAAACATCTTGTTGATAACCGGGATACTGGAGCTTGCCATTGTTAAAATGGATTAGTGCTCCCGAGCCGTCCGGTACAAATATTGAGCCCTCTTCATTCATCCCTCCGGCTCCGAAATATTCCAGTACGGATATGGTGTTGATCGGATATTCTTCCGGAAAATGAATGCCGGATGCAGGAACACGCACCAGCAGATTCTCACCATCCAGTTCGTATTCCAGCGTCATCATGAAGAGCCTCGGTCCACTTCGCTCCTGATCGATCCCGTGCTCGGCATGGTCCTGTGCCAGGTCTTCTTCCGTATAACCGGCCGTGTCAAATGCCTTGAGAGCACGAGACAGCTGAAGTCCCTGCAGAGCCTTGTCGATTCGAACATAAACACCTTCTTCTTTGTCTTCGGTATACCCGATCTTCAAGGCGCGTTCTCCTGCCTTGTCGAGCTGTGCTAACAGCTTTTGCTCAAATCGTTCCTTGCTGATTTTGACCGGTAAATCTTCAATGGAGCGCTCCGTGCTCCCGAACTGATAGTGAACCCGGACCCCGCTTGGCATAGCCTCATAGCTAACCTGCTTATGACCGATGCTATCCGTATAAGAGTTCACCGTACTGCTCTGACCCTGGTTGTTAAAAAAGCTAAGTCTGGCTTGGGATGACAGAAGATCTTTGTTAATGCCGGCCGCAATCCCGTCCTGCTCTCGATCTGCCGGATTGCTGCGCCAGATCTGTCCGCTCTCTCTGTCCAGGACAGCAATCTCTGCCGTCTTTTCATCGATAAACAGCTGCAAGGCTTCATTCCTGGCAATACCAATCATGTCTTGCAGTCGAGGATCGCTGAAAGAAGATTTCAGTTGTTCTCCGGGAGGCAGGGAGGGAAGATCGGCCTGATCTACAGCTGCTGCTGCCTCACGAGCTTGCGGTGATAGCGAGACCTGGCAACCACTTAGAAGCATACTGCCAATCAGCAGCATTCCGGTTATTTTTTTTGCTACAGCATATTTCACTGGATGTCCTCCTTCCTTAGCCCCGAAGCACGATTTCTTGATAGATGGTTACGACAAACGATACGATCTGCTGCACCAGACTGAAGAAAAGCAAGCACAGAAAAGCCATAAAAGCCATGGCTACAAGGGTAAGCAGCATCGTAAGCACCGTCTTAGCCGGTGTGTACTGATGAACGGTCATGTTACCCACAAATAACAGATACACCGTCCAAGCAACAGCAAGTGCATTGGAGAAATAATAAAAGGCTGTCTCCTGCGCGGAAATGACGAGACTCAGCCAAATCCACGGGAAATGAATCAGGAGCAGCGGCACCAGTGCAAAACACGTCGACATGAAAATCTCCGAAAACTTGCCTTCTCCGTCCATCAGGGTCGTTAGCGACCAGTTGGCCACACACCAGAACAGTACCGGGATCATGACATACAACACTTCAAGCAGGCTGTTCAGATACTTGGGATTGTTAAAATTAATGAGAAAACCGCTGTACTGGGCATGCAAAATCTTGGTAACCATCAGCAGCAGCATAATCATACAGGCAATCAGCAATGTCGTTCGTTGATTACGTTCATATTTCAGTTCCCAGTACCCATCGAACGGGTGAAAGATGAGGTGAAGCGGATACTGGTAAAGCTGCTTACTTGGCGCTTGCATTTGTTGTCCTCCTTTTCTGCCTGCGAACGATGACGACGGTAACAAACGCAGCAACAGCAAGGAATAGACCGGACATCATCCACGAAAAATGCTCACGCATCAGCTCCTTGCGGAACAAAAGAAAAGCTTTGGAGTAACCCTGCCGCTCCATGCTCCGTTTGAAATATTGCGCAGATTCGGCGTAATCCTTCTGGCGAAGCAGCGACTTGCCAATACCCGCATAGGCATACTCCAGGTTCGCATTCATCTCGGCGGCCTTGGCGAACAGCACCGAGGATTGATCTTCATCTCCGTTGTAATAACTGCGCACCGCTTCGTGCAGCGTGCGCCCGTATTCCGTTATCTCGAATACCGTAATCTCACCGAGCGCCTTATCCAGCACAAGCATTCGGTCTCCTGCACGTTCCAGTGCAACTGGTGTGTTAAACTGTCCCAACCGATTGCCTATCCCCCCAAAAATATGGAGCAGGTATCCATCACCGTTATAGGTGAATATTCTCCCTCTGTTGGAGTCAAGCACCGAATACATGTCACTGTCTCCCACGTCTACATCAATCAGGCGCGATGGCCCAGCTTCATTCGTGTACATCAGATCACCTTGTGGGTAATGATATCCTTGTCTGCGCAAAATATCGGTCCCCTGGGCATTCAGCTTCTTGATTGGATCCTTGCCGCGGTCACCGCTCGTGGCATAGATGAATCCCTCTTCATCCATATCCAGGTTGGTGAATTCCGTCGGCGTGAACATGACCATCTGACTGCGCTGCTCACGCGTGGCAAACCGTTTCCATAAATACTCTACCGGGTCAACTTGAACCCTATTCGCTCCGATAAAGGAGGAAAATGTACCGTCGGCACTGAACTCCATGAATCCGTCAAATACACCCGCTGCCATGACGTAAATACGGTCTCCTTTATCCATGACAACCCGAACGGGTTTGAATTGAAAATCCGCCTGTAACAGATCCGATTTCGGCTCAGCCACAACCTTGACCAATTGGCCTTGTTCATTCAGATGGACGACCCGTTGATTGTCGGTATCCGCAATGAGAAGATCCCCTTTATCACTCACATACAGCCCTTGCGGATTATTGAATTGCTCCTCCTTTCCATCACGTTCAAAGGAATCAATCGTCCGGACCAGCTTCAAATTACGATCCATTTCCACAATGCGACCATTGCCGGAATCCAGTACGAACACCCGCTGATCTGCTGTGACATGCATGTCACTGGGTTCTTTGAATGCACCAGCGTTTACTTTTTTTCCCGTAATGATGGACGTGGCCTCGTATGCTGCAGGAGCCGGAACGGAATCGCCCCAGTAGGAATATTGGTAAGCATCCTGCTTGCCATCTGCACTCACGGGTGCTGCCTGCTGGCTGAACCACAGGAGGCAGACCATGCCCATGATGATCCAGCCCTGCTTGTTCCATGTGCTTTTCCGCACCTCGCTGCCTCCTTTCTACTCTTTCATGCCCGAAGTAGCCATCGTCTGCATGACGCTGCTCTGGGAGATGATGAACAGGGTAATCGGTACGATCATAAGCAGCAGTGCAACCGCTGCACCAACCCCCGCTCTCGCTATTCCTCCCTGAACAATCTGGCTGAGCGCGTAGTGCAATGTTTTAAGATTTTCACTGTAAATAAAACTTCCACCGTCTGTACCCCAGAGGGCGGGAAACTGCAATATCATCAGAGTAAGCCAAGCCGGCTTCACATTAGGCATCACAATACTCCAGAAAATCCGGTATTCATTCGCGCCATCAATCTTCGCTGCCTCGAGCAGTGCATCCGGGATCTGTTCCATGAATTGTTTCATCAGAAACAGTCCCAAGGAGAACGCTAGGGATGGCACGATAATCGAAGCATGACTGTTAATCCAGCCGAGCCAGGACATAACCATGTAGTTCGGGATCGCAGTGACATGCGGCGAAAACATGAGGGACAGAATGACAATCGTGAACAACACTTTGGAGCCGGGAAAACGATATTTCGCCAGTGGATAAGCTGCCGCTGAGGCCAGAAGGATATGTCCTGCCGTCCCCAGGATCGTAATGAGCAATGTATTGGCAATATAGCGGGATAACGGTACCCACGAATTGCCCATTAGATTGATCAGATCCGCGAAATTCTCCGTTGTCGGATTGTTCACCCAGAAGCGCGGTGGAAAAATAAACAATTCATCCAGTGGCTTAAATGCGTTGTTAACAGCATAAATGAGAGGCAACACCATAAATGATCCAAACACGGCCAGCAGGGCAAACAGCATCAGGCTGACGGTAAATGACCGATTCAGTCTTTTGGGCATGCCGAACACGGCACGTACTTTGCTGGTCATTGTCATTCACCTATCTTTCTCAGCATTTTTTGCGTCAAGACGTTCGTACCAAGCATCAGTGCAAACAGCACCGTTGCAATGGCCGAGGCATAGCCCATCTCGAAGCGAATGGTGCCGAAGTCCATCAAGTGGGTAACGACCGTATGCGCTGCATAGTTAACACTTGGGAAACCGGCCAGGGCAATCGAAATTTCGGCTACAGCAAATGAAGCCGTAATCTGCATGACTGCGCCAAACATGAGTTGGGGTCTCATCGATGGCAGGGTAATATACCAGAGCTCCTGCCAGCGATTTTTGATCCCATCCACTGTACCGGCTTCCACCAGCGAGCGGTCAATCGTCTGCAAACCTGCGATAAAAGCCAGGAAGCTGGTTCCAAGACTGAGCCATAGTTGAACGATAATGACGATGGCCAGCACGTATCTCTCATCTACGAGCCATTGGATGGGTTCCAGGGTGACGCCCAGACGCATCAGGAAGCCATTCATGTACCCGTAGCTGTCACCGGAGAAGATGATCAGCCAGATGAAAAACACGTTACCGGATATGGACGGAGCGTAGAATATCAGCGTCATAACCGCCCGGATTTTGGGCGACAGTTCATTGATGATCCACGCAAACAAAAAGCAGGCAATATAACTGACTGGGCCGGTGATGACGGCAAACAGCAGCGTATTTTTCAGAGCAATTAAAAAGACATCGTCCCCCAGGAACAAGCGTGAATAGTTTTGCCAGCCGATAAAACGCGGCAGCTCCAGCATATTGAAATGGAAAAAGCTGAGCCCAAGCGAAATGCCGACCGGAATGACAGTGAACATGAAAAAGATCAACATAAACGGTGCCATCAATACGTAATAGTGTCTGCTGAGATACAGATCCCTTTTCAAAAGGGACCACCTGCCCGCTGGACGCGTATGGATGGCAGGAGCGGCTGCTGTCTTGGCTGTTTTGGCTTGCAACCGTTACCCTCCCTTCCTTCTACTTCAGATTAAATTCCTTGCGCTTTAACTCGATTTCATCATCGATATACAGGACATAGTCCGACAGGGCCTCACGCGGGTTTTCGTTGGCGTTGACCACTTTACGGAATGCATTGTCCAGATGCCTGCCTGTGAAATAACCTCCCGGAAGCTGCGGGATACCTTGTACCCATTTCCATTGTTTCTCCAGATTTTGATAATCCTTCACGGGCCAAGGCAGCTGCTGCAGTGCCTTAATATTGGCCGTGGGATAGCGGGCAGCCGCTCCCATCAGGCCTTCCATTTCTCTTCCGTATTCGATCTGGGTCTGCTCATCGGTCCACCATTTCATGAACTTCCATGCAGCTTCCTTGTTGCCTGCACTTTCGAGCATCATCACGGCGCTGGTCGCACTGGCTACCTCATGCCGTATAGAACCGTCCGGAAGCTCAGTACCCGGAACAATGGTAAAATCCCAGAGGTTGCGAATTTCCGGTGCCATGACCGTCAGCATGTTGTACGTGGTATAATCAGCGATGCCAATCGGCATTTCCCCAGTACGGAACCGGTTTGGAAAGTCTGCCTTGAGCGGAAATTTGTAATTGGTATAGAACTGGGTCCAGCGTTTAAAAGCATCCATTGAAATCTCCGAATCCAGTGCACTCTTCTTCTGATCTTCCGTATAGAATGTGCCATCATTCTGATACAACAGCATGGCAAAAGTGGAGTTCGGTACTAGGTTTGCATTGTTCAGCGTATCCTCGATGGGCAGATAGAACTCCATGTTGTGTTTTTGCAGCACCGCGATGGCGTTATAGACGTCCTGCCATGTCTTCGGCGGTTCAAGGCCCAGCTCATTCAGGATATCTTTACGGTAAAAAAGCATCGGGAAGTGCTGCTGCTCCGGCAGCGCGTAGACCCCGTCATTGTAACGGTAAGGCGTCAGTCCGCTTTCACGGAACCGTCCGGAAACTTCTTCGAAGTCCGGGAACTTGCTCAGATCCGCTGCCGCATTTCTCATCGCATAGTTCACGGGTATGTCCTCACCCATCTGCATGGCCACGTCCGGTCCTTCCCCCGAAAGCGTTGCAGGCAGCAGAATGTTGGGCGGAACAAGACGCAATTGTACCGAGACATCGGTATCCGGGGTAAACGAATCATCGATCAGACCCTTAAGCACCTGGGCTTGGTCCCGTCCAGTTGTAATCCAGACGGTAATCGCGTCTTTCTTTTGCTCCACGTTGCCGATACTGTCGTAATCTTCCGTATAGGAAGCCACATAGGCTCCCAGTTCATGCTTTACTTGCTGGATGGCCGAAGAATTTGCATCCGGCAGTGACCCACCTGGCTGGGATACGACAAGGTAATCCATCGTAATGGGCTGCTCTCTCACGGTCAGAATCCAGGTGCCAAGTCCGCCCACGTTAATCTTGAATGTATCCAATCGTTTCGTTACTGTCTCTGGTCTGGCCACCATATCCTTAAGCTGAACGACCATTGCATTCAGAATCGCAACTTTATCGCTCTGCTCACCCGTGGCCTGCTCCAGATAGGCTGCAACCGAGCTAAGTGTATCCGCCTGTCGTTGAAACACCTCGGTCATCTCCGGAATACGCCGTTCGAGCTGATAGTCCCGCAGCGGATCGGGTTGGTTCGAAGTGATCATTAATATTTTGCGGTACATCTCGTTCAGTTCCAGCACGCTGGACTCCAACGTACGGAGCAGCGGGGCAATATCACCCAGTGTGACTGTCATCCGAATGCGGTGTTTCCCTTTTTCAAGATGGAACTGATAGGGCTGTTCTTCTCCGGCTCCGAGGACTTGCGTTTGCCAGGAAGGACTGTAATTAAAACGAATGCGTTTCATTTCCTTAAACGGTACCTTGCCGTCAATGGTGAGACTGCGGGTGGCATAAATGCCGCGCAGTTGGTCCTGCTTCACCTTCAGCGCGATCTGATATAACCCGTCTTCCGGCACGTCAATTTCCCACTCAATCCATTCACCCGGTAGTTTCCAGTTTATTCCTCCAATGGCGTTAATCCGAATCTTCGAAACGTGATATGGCTCAAGTGAAGGACTGGATCGATCCGAGATGGGTGACAGTGTCGGCGAGGACTTGCTCGCTGCCTGCTCTGCCTGAACCTTCAGCATGACGGGCTCAGCCGGTTTCAAGCCACGTGTCTCATAACTTGCCTGCAAATCCGCATAGGAAGGGACGTCCTCTTCCTGATACAGTTCGATATAATCAATGGCCATGCTCTCTCTTAACGAGGTGAGCGTTAAATCCTGTGTACCCTTTTCAAAATAAAATTGGAACGGCTCCTCGAAGTAACCTGCGCTATCCCTGAAGGAAGCGAGCTGCCACTCGGGCTGTTCCACCTGTCTTGGCCTGAGATCGTTGCCGCGGTCATCCCGCCTGATGTCTTCTTCCCGATTGCCCCACACCCTGTCGAACAGCAGGACGTCAGCACCCCTGAATGGAACCTGCCCGTTTAGCTCCAGCCTGCGTTCAATCCCTGAACTCTTGCCTTCAACAGGATAATAATGGATGCGGACATGGTACAGACCACTCGCTTGTACGGGCACATCCCAGCGGA
This sequence comes from Paenibacillus pabuli, assembly GCF_039831995.1. Classification (NCBI taxonomy): domain Bacteria; kingdom Bacillati; phylum Bacillota; class Bacilli; order Caryophanales; family Paenibacillaceae; genus Paenibacillus; species Paenibacillus pabuli. The sequence goes on along the minus strand of NZ_JBDOIO010000003.1, from coordinate 279,924 downwards.
TGCTTCCGGTTTCAGGCGTAATGACGGCTTTGCCATCCAATCCCTCATATCCCTGTACAACTTCGAACGCTCCGCCGTCCGCCCGAACATAAGATTCGCCTTCAATTCGTATGACGTTATCCGGCTTGGCGCTGCTGGCATGCATACTCAGATAATGTTCATAGCTGCTTTCATCGTCCGTGTTCGAGACCGCTTCAAAATCTTCGAGCGCATGTACCATTCCCGTGCTTTGATCACGCGATGGATAGATCGTCCAGATCGAGAACACTAAGGCCAGGACAAGCACCAGAATCAGCCCCATTTTCTTACGTGACCGCATGTTCGAATGTATCCCCTTTCCTGTAAGCGTAGCGACCATAAAACGGTTGACTAACTAACCCGGACAGACCACACTAATACTGATGCGTTCTGCCGGTGTATAGTGTAGGTGCTTATTTATATACCTCATCAATCGCTGCCTGGAAGGGAGCCTTGTATTTCTCAATCAGCGTAGATACGGATACGCCCTCTTTAAGCTCTGCATCAAAGTCCCAGAATGGCAAGGAAGGGAATGTATTGTGGTCGAGTACAAGCATGCCCTCTGCAACCTCTCTAGCGTTATTGATGTCCGCCTCATCCGTCAGATGTGTCTCCAGCGTGGATTGGCCGGGATACTCGTAGATCGAATCGATCTCGTTAATTTTCTCCCAGATGTACATCAGTTGTTCCGGGTTCTCCACCGCTTTAGGAATTGTAATTGCTTGGTAGCGTGATTCACCGGAGTGATATGCCGAAGCACTTGGTCCTTTGGGAAAAGGTACAAAGCCGATATCATAATCCTTCATATCCGTCATAATGCCTTCCACCTCGTACATTGCCCCTGCGTACATCAGCGTATTACCTTGACGGAAGAAGGTGGATGGTTCTGTCCAGTCGCCGCCTTCTGAAGCTCTGCCGACTTTCTCAGTTGCCAGTTTGGACAGGAAGTTCAGCGCTTCTTTGGTCTTCGGATCTTCCAGGTTCTGCTTATCTTCTTTGGTCAGAGAAGCTTCGTTGGAATACAAAATGGGTTCAAGAAGGCCTGTCTGAGCAAGTCCCCACGTATCCAGCTTGCCATCATTGTTTCGATCCTTGTTTGCTTCTTTTGCGACGCTGAGGAATGTATCCCAGTTCCATTCATCGGCATCCACATATTCCTGCAATGGCTTCAAGCCCAGTTCCTGCATAAGGGTCCGGTTGTAGAAAATGCCATTAATAAACGAAGATTGATCTTCGGTAAACCCGTAGCCCTTGCCTTCGTACTGCATATATTCCTTGGTCGTTTTCTGGTTGAATACCTTGTCGTTTTTGATATAGTCATCCACTGGCCACAACAGATCCTGTTTGGTCAATGCGGGGATGGCGTAGTCCTTACCGAGCCTTACAAAGTCACCAAGCGGTTCACCTGCCATCAGGGAAGCCACCACTTTCTCCTGATACTCACCAAAGTCGATGGAAACATATTCGATGTTAAAGTTGTGTTTTTTCTTCAGTGCTTCTAGATTTTCGAGGCGCTGAATATTGTCCGGGTTATTGTCCTGAATCTCCATATCCCACCAAGCAACCACTTTGATGGTCCGGCCGCCCATATCAAAATCCATCTCCGGCGTGGAGTTTTCATTCTCGGGCTCAGTTTCGGCAGGTTTTTGTTCCTCCTGAGGTGCCGGTTTCTCCGGTTCAGGTTGTGCGGTTGGCGTAGAACTGCATGCAGCAATTAACAGCATGACCGCGAATACCAGGCTCAGCAGCATAAACTTGTTTTTTCTCATCGTTTTCCCCCCTGATTGTCGTTTGCTCCCACAGTGTATCTCTCGGATGAAAGCGCAAACAACCTGATGAAACTTAGATATTTACCCTGTCAAATTATAGAAAGGCGGGCTTTTGAAGAGATACGTCCTCTTTTTATTGTGAATTGGTAAAGAAATGCACTGTCTGCAAAAAGTTGCACATTGTATGCGCTTTCTTTTATTCCCATAATAAAATTATGCCTTTATCCAGAGATGAACCGCCCGAACGAAATTCAGGAAGGTGAGGTCATGCTTCTTGTACAATATGCTGCTTGTCGATTACAGTCGCCGTTGGTGCAGAGAACTTCAGCATCTGCTGAACCATAACAAATCGCAGTATGTGATCGGTGAATGTGTCCATTCTGCTCCTGCAGCCCTGACTGCTTTATCTGAACGGCAATTTGCCATTGTTGTTGTATTTACGGAGCAGTGTGATACAGCTGGGCTGTGGTTATGTCACCACATACGGAAAACAAGTGATATTCCAATCCTTCTACTGGGTGGAAGAGATCACTACCGACTTGTGCGGAAAGCACTGGCTTATCAGGTAAATGACTATTTGTCTGGTCCAGTCCGTCCTTCTGATCTGCTGAACAGTTTACTTGGAATGCAGAACAGGCTGAGCTCTGAACCAGTAAAACAAAGTATACCTAGTAAATCCCCTATTCCAATCTACGGAAAAGCAATGAACTCCAGTCATGTCATCCGCCTTGTCAAAGCCTATATCCGGGATCATCTGGGGGATGAAATCACGTTAAGGAAAATTTCCGATATGCTGCATTTCAATTGCGCATACCTGGGACAGAAGTTCAAGCTGGAGGAAAATATGTCTTTCACGGATTACTTGCTTCAGCAGCGTATGGAGAAAGCCAAGCAGCTTCTATCCTCAACCAGTTTGCGAATATACGAAATAGCTGTAGAGGTCGGTTATAAGGATATTGATTGGTTTTACAAAAAGTTCAAATCGTATACCGGTTCAAGTCCCAATGCCTATCGAAGACAGAAAACTCATACGGCATAGGTATGAATGAATCTTTTTGCTATTTGGAACTCTTCCAGTCAAACCAAAAAACGCAGGAGCAACTGCTCCTGCGTTTTTATCATATCCGGATCCTTTTGACATCTGATGAAGACAGTTAACCTATCGTAAATGTACGGAAGCATAATTGACTCTTGTAACATGTCTCAGCCAATCATTTCTGTTTCCTTGGATTCCCCTATCGAACCAGCAAGGATTCGCGGTATTCCTGCGGCGTCATACCTGTCAGCTTCTTGAACAGACGCGTAAACGAATGAGCTGCTTCATATCCGACATGCAGCGCGATTTCCCGCACCATAAGATCCGTATGGGCCAACAGCTCCTTGGCTCTTCGAATGCGGCAATCGTCAATAAACTCAGACAAGTTGATCCCTGTTTCCTGCTTGAAAAACCGGGAGAGATAGGATGGGTTGAAATGATTCAATTCAGCCAGTCGGACCAAGGATAAATCCTTCTCAAGATTATTTTTGATGTACGTGCATATCGTTTGGGTCACCAAATTAGCCCGTTCCGCTTCATTGGCCTGTTTGAATTGAACCAACTTATCAGCTGCCTGATACAGGTTGTGTACGGCCTCCCTTATACTTCGATAATCTCCGAGATGAAGAAGGCTTCGCTGATCAGGGATCTCATGCGGAAGCCCCCAACGATTGAATGTGGTGTACAGCATCAGTGCCAAGTGATAGTACGTCTCCATCGCTCGCTCCATAGTCATGTCCTGCTGCAGTAATTCGTTGATCAGCTCTTCAAAGACGTCATAAAAAGACTGGAACCTGCCGGCTTCCAAATAACCGATCATTAATTCGATCCGGCTTGAAATGCGGAAGTAATCCTTGGAAGCCCCCACTGCAGGTTCTTCGGTTTTATCTGTTAACACCATGGATACCCCGTCCCCGATCTTCATCCATTGCAGGAGACGCAAACGTTCGTATTGTCTTGGAATTTGGGACCATTGACAGCCCTGCCCGCTTAATGCGAATGCAATGGATACACCTAAGGAAGACTGACAAGCTTCTTGTACAAGTTCCAATGTACCTTCGACATAGGTGACAAAATCATCGTCCGGGCTGACTTTCTCTCTATTCGGTTGAATCAGCCAGACCGCATCGCCATAATGATCGGTGACGCTGGCAGATGTCGCATGTTCACGGATAAGCGAAGAGCCGATCACTCGAATGGATGCCTGAACATGTTCGAGATCAGCCGGGTTTCCAGGCATCGTGTTGAATCGACCAAGCACCAGGAACACCGGAGAATCGGATTGCAATTCAATGTTTCTTCGGGTCAGTTCAGCTTGGATCTCATCTGCTGAACCGGCCGGCTTACATTGCTGAAGAAGCTTACGCACATAGTCCTCCTGCTGCAGCGCGGCTAATCTGGAAGTAATCTCACTAGACTGTTCCAGCACTTCATTCATGGTATGACTTTGCCGAATCTCTTCGATCACCTGTTCAACGACGGTCATCACTTTGTCATAGCCCTCTGTTTTGAGTAAATACCTTACGTTGCCCATTTGAAAAGCCTTGTAGGCATAATCAAAATCACTGTGTCCTGTCAAGAAAATAACGCGGCATTGCGGCCATCGGGCCTTAATCTCCTCGGTCAGCTCCAGGCCGCTTGTTCCCGGCATGCGGATATCTGTCAGGACAATGTCTATCCTTGAGCGCCGCATCCAAGATAACGCCTCCGCAGCAGAGTAGGCTTTGCACACATCAAGGTTGTCAGGCATATATCTGGCAAACGTCTCATACAGACTATCCGTGATAATCTCCTCATCGTCCACGATCAAAAGTCTATACATTCGTTATTCGTCTCCCCTTCCTTCCGCCTGAATCCGAACAGCGACTCTTAACCCCTGCAGCTCACTCCTGGAGAGAAAAAGACCGCTTTTTTCCCCATAGGTCAGTCTAAGGCGTCGGTGTATATTCATTAATCCGGTCATTTCATCTGTACTTGTTTCATTCAGTAGCCGCTCTTGGAGGAGCTCAATATCTTCCATGCGCAGCTCGTTTCCGTTGTCTTCCACGACAAATTCGATATAGGATTCCTTCATATAGAAATGTACGCGCAAGAGACCCATATCTGTATTTTTCTCAAGACTGTGCTCGTAAGCATTCTCAATAATCGGCTGAATAATCAGCCTGGGCACCTGAATCTGTTCCATCTCCAAGGGTACCTGCCCGAAGTCCACCTTAATGCGTCTGGAGAATCGCAGCTGCTGAATTTCCGTATAGATTCTCGAATGCTCCACTTCCTCCTTCAAGTGAACATGATCTGTCCCATTTCGGGTGATAAAGCGGAAATACTCGCCAAGCATGTTCGTAAATTGTTCAATGCGATCCGTGTCTCCTGTTCTGGCGAGAGAACTTAAAATAAAGAAGCTATTGTACAGAAAATGCGGATTAATCTGGGATTGAAGCTGTCTTAATTCTGCCCGCTGCATCATCATCGTCATTTTGAAATCACGGTCAATCAGCTGCCGGAGATTTTCGATCATCAGATTGAAACGGCTGTACAAAAAACCGAATTCGTCTTTTCGATGATGGTTGATTGGAATGTCCAGCACGCCTCCCTCCATTTTCTTGAACCTTTTGACAAGCAGCAGCAGCGGCATGTGGATCAGCTTGTAGCTGGAATACAGATACGCTGTAATGGCGATGAATGAAGTGATGGCAAAAATCCAGGCCCATTGAACAAATCTGCTGAGAGGTTTGGTTACGATTTCCTCCGGCAAATAGGTGGCTACGGACAAGCCCAGAGTATTCATATGAAGCTGGTTCACATGATATAAGGTCCCCTCCACATTCACCTGAAAGCTTTCATGCAGATTTGCAAGGCTATATTTACGGTGACTTGACAGAATGACATCACGCTGCTGCTGATCTGAGATGGCATGCCCTGTTTGGTCTTCAATCAGCAATGTTGCACTCTCGGGATAAAGATTGAGCTGTGACAATTCATTCTGAACTTCAGCGTTATCCAGTTCCACTTGGACAACAAACAGTGGGGCCTCTTCTCTCTTGCCTGATAGTCGCACGGCGCTAAGATTAAGGTTGTCTTCTTTTACAGTAAAGCGAACGCCTTTCCCTACATGATTTGAGCTAAAGTAGCTAAAGGAACCCTGATCGAAGTCATCAATGCCCTGCACGGCTGATATGCTCTTGTTGACTGAAGGAATATGTACGTAAACGTTCTTGATGTAAGCACTGCTGTTCTTGAAAGCGGCCAATCGTTCAGATAAATAATTCAACGTTTCACGTCTCTCCACTTGATCCATCATGTTCCAGAGGATGGCAAGCCGGTTCAGTTTCCGGTCTTCAGCGATATCGAACTGCTGCAGTTCCATCCATTCAATCTCCCTGTTCAGCTCCATAGCAAATTGGTTCAGACGCCGATCCGTCGACAGGGATATTTCCTGGCTTGCCGTATCGTAACTCCAGTGATATAGATAAACTCCAAGAAGGATCAGAGGAGTCACAAAAACCAAATAGGTCATGATTAATCTTGCAAATATGCTGTTAAGCCACGACTGGGCAGGAATTCTGAACAATCCTTTCACCTCCTGTCCAACAGGCTGAAATAGGATTTTGGGCTAATCCGAGGAGGCGAACGTTGAATGATCCCTTGCAGCATTGGTTCTGAACCACACATTCACCTCCGATGTAATTTCTTCTCCACCCAGCTTATACCAATCGTCCACGAACTGATCGAATTCTTCGATAGGCGAACCAAGAATAATATTCATGTAGACTTCAAGCTGGAGGTCTCGAAGAATGATTTGCCGATCAACCATGGTTTCGGTAATTCCGCCGGTGAATTCATCATATAGAAGCTGTCCGTTTCGGTCATAACCGTCGGCAATACTGAAGGCCCCCGAGGGTCCATAAGTTTGTTTCCATCCCCAGCCACTCTTTAAACCTTCGGATTCATAAGCAGCCATTCGTTTATGGATCGCAAGTGCTTCGTTCTCCAGGCTTGAGAAATCCCCGCTGTTACTGGCATCACGAATAGCTCTGTAGGCATCCATGTTTTTCGTCCCTGGAAAGGGTGTTACCGGCGAAAGCATCCACACAGCGCGTGAATCATCATTGTAGTAGGTTTCATACTCGGCCTGCTCACCCCAGTTTTTATCCAGATGCAGATTCATGAGCTTTACGATGACCTCAGGATACGCAAATCCTTTCCTTACCGCGAAGTATTGTCCTGTATTGGAGCGGAGCGGGACCCTTATGCCTCGTCCTGACTCCGCCACAAGAGGATAAGCTTGCCACTCCGCATCGGTGTCAGTATCGCGCGTAGTCTGAAGCATGAAGGGGGTCCACTGTTCACCATACAGCATGCCGATTTTACCGTCCTGAATCAGTCGGTACTCCTTGCTTCCGTTTTTGTAGGCAAATTCGGGATCAAGCTGACCTTCAAGGTATAGCTTCTGTAGCATTTCCAGCGCTTTTCTCACCTCCGGTTGTATGCCACCGTAGGCCAGATTTCCACCCTTGTCCTTAACCCATATGTTCGGGTAGGCTCCGTAACCGGCCATGAATCCGGATACACCCATGACGGGATCCCACAGATAACTAGTCATGGCAAGTCCATAGGTGTCCTGTTTACCGTTTCCGTCAGGATCTCCTTCTGTGAACGCTTTTGATATCTGCAGGACGTCCTCCATCGTTTTGGGCGGCTGCAGGTCCATATCTTCCAGCCAATCACTTCTGATCCACAGATACTGCGCGGTTTCTATGGAAGAAGACGATTCCGGGATGGCCATCAGTCTTCCTTCAATTGTGGCAGCGTCGAACGCACCTCTACCCTCAGCCTCCAATATTTTTTTGGTAAGCGGAGAGGCTTGCGACTTGTACACGTCTGTCAGATCTTCAATCAATCCGGCGTTGCTTAACTGCCTGAGCTGATAAGGATTAACTTTGACTACGTCCGGAAAACGACCTGCCGCGAGGGACACCCCCAGCTTCTGACTATAAACGTCACCCGTTGCAATCCAGTCATAGTGAATCTGAATGCCCAACTCTTCTTCGTATAAGCGAGTCCAGCGATTATCCACCAAACTCTCACCCGGTAATTGGTCGATCATTCGCTGCAGGTCCTCTCCGGTTTCCCTGACAAAAGTGACTTTTATCGGTGGAACATATCTTCCTTCCTCTTCAAGAGGTTGTCCCTGCTGCCCAGCAGGGACGGGCTGTGGTTGCTCCAAAAACCCTTTTGTAAAGCCTGCAGGCATGCACACCACAAGGAGCAGAATTAAAGCCCATCTTGTTCTGTACTTCCATTGATTAGGCACAGCGACTTGCCCCCAGTTCTGTTGGAATGAACGATACTATTTATTTGGGATCATCCCGAATCCGATCATTATATAACCAGCTTGGCCTATATGCGTACAAAAAGCCGCCATCAGGCGACTTTAGCCGTACCATCGTGTATTTAGTTGCTTAGAGGATCCGGTATTGAAAATCGGAAAAATCGGCCGTTCCTCCAATGATCTGGGTTGAATACAGGAACAAGGCAATCCGGCAGCCCATGAAATGATCCAGTTTATAGAACATCTTGTGGGGAATGCCAAGTGGCTTCCACTCTGTGCCATCGAGATTGGCAAAAGAACACTCATCCTGATTGTTCTCGAACTGGCCTGACGCTTGGAGTGTAACAACTGGTCCCGCTACGCGAATTCGCGCATGCTCCGTCGCAGGCTCCTGATCAACCAAATTGCCGAATATGCTGGAATCCTGACTTTCCCGTGCCTGCATGACAAGATAGAACTGTCCCTCATCCCTTGTTAGTGCAATCAGACCGTAAGTGCCTATTAGAAAACCTATTCCTGCATAATCACCATCGTTCAATCCGCTGCCGTCAAGTGTGACGTTTACCGTACAAGCGGGCCCCATCGCACGCTGGGTCAGTGTATTCACAGCAAAAGTAAGGTTTGGGCTGAGCTGGCCGGTCCGGATTCGGTATACGCCAGGCTTCTCGGTTACGGACCACAGCTCATCATGTGGCGTATGGTTCCATTGCCAAAAATCACGGAGGCTTACCCTTCCGTCATCCTCGATGTGATACCCGAAATCGTCACTGCCTACCAGCGGGCTATAACGATAATCTGGCCTTGTGCTAGGAATATCTATTTTTCTAGGTGCTTTGCTTGCAAAAACGGGAATACCGTCTTCAAAATGCATGGGAACAAGTACCGGAATACGGCCCACGGCACCATGATCCTGAAACAGCATGGCATACCATTTACCATCCGGGGTATTGACGATCCCTCCTTGAGCAACACCTGAATTGAAATAGCCCATATCGTCGTTAAAACATTCCCCACCGACAAATTCACCGTCCAGCGTATCCGCCATGTAGTAAGCCTGGGTTCTTCGCCCCGCCTCTTTGGAAATGTGAATCAGGAACACATAATACTTTCCATCAATCTTATAGAAATGGGCACCTTCGTAGCCAAGATGGTAAGGTTCTCTCTCTTTCACGATTAAACGCTGTGTTCCTCCCGGTTTAGGTCCTGACAGATCAGCCTTTAACTCGATCAGATGAATCTCGGCATTACCATGTACCAGATATACTCGGTCGTCATCGTCAAAGAACAGGGAGCAATCATGATAAAAGCCCTCAACGAACCGTTTCTCCCATGGCCCCGTGATGGAGGAAGATGTGTACAGATACGTCTTTCGCGTATCATTGGCTACAAAGACCACATAAAACGTTCCTTGATGATACCGAAGTGAAGCTGCCCACATTCCTTTGCTATAGATTTGCTTGCCATCTTCCAGTCTTTGGGCGGGGGTGTCATCCAGCCGGTCATATACGTAGGTTGCCACTTCCCAATGAATCAGATCATACGAACGCAGGATGACGCACCCGGGCATCATATGCATTGTTGTACTGACCATGTAATACGTATCTTCTACACGGATGACATCAAGATCCGGGTAATCAGCCCATATAATTGGATTGGGATACATACCTCTAGTACACCTCACTTGGTTTTGGGTATTGTTAAGTCAAAAGCACCTTTATAAGCTGACTCCTCAGTCAATCCCATTTTACATGTTTTAGTGATGATACGACAGATCAATTAAACATCTTTTTCCTACGTGATGTTCGCTTCAAGTAAATGCCACAATGTAGCATAATAACCTTCCATGCCATAGTCATCATGGCAAGAAGGTTATTATGAGATGACAATACGTTTTTTAAAACGCTTACAAAATTACCATGAAAGACGTAAGGTGGTCTAAAAAACCGAACCGGTGCCCCAAGACAACAATGATTCAAGGGCACCTTCATGGTAACGGTTTGATCGTAGAGGCCGCATTCAGACCATCCAACCCGACTTGTTACTTCTCTGGGTATGGATCAATCATACGAATGGTGCCGTCCGGATTGTACGTCAACTCGGCAAATTTTACGCAGCGCTTGTAGTCAACACCGCCGGACAGGGAGCAATCATGATAAAATAAATACCATTTATCCTCACATTTAACAATGGAATGATGTGTTGTCCATCCCAAAACAGGCGGTAATATGGTGCCCTGGAACGTGAATGGTCCCATAGGATTGTCCCCTGTAGCATACACCAGCTTGTGCGTTGTTCCCGTGGAGTAAGACAAATAATATTTGCCATTATACTTGTGCATCCATGGTCCTTCAAAATATCTGCATTCTTCGTTGCTGGCGGTAAGCGGCTTGCCTTCCTGATCCACGATCATAATCTCCATGGCCTCCGAAGACATCGAAAGCATATCCTCGCTGAGCTTGGCGATTCGTGGGCCAAGGGCAGGCGCATCCGGAGCAGGACCTTCGGCATCCTCCACGTAGCTTCCCGTCTGCCACTTCTCCAACTGACCGCCCCACAGCCCGCCAAAGAGCATGTAGGCTTCATCGTCCTCATCAATGAATACGGCAGGGTCGATGCTGAAGCTGCCAGGGATGTACTGCTCCTCCGGTTGGAATGGACCTTGGGGAGAAGAGCTTGTTGCTACGCCTATCCGGAAGATGCCATCATGATCGCGTGCGGGGAAAAACAGATAATATTTTCCGTTTTTGTATGCAGCATCTGGCGCCCACATCTGACTGGATGCCCACGGGACATCCTTAACGTGCAGCACTTCACCATGATCCACGACCGGTGAATTCAGATCGGCCATGGACAATACGTGATAATCCTCCATTTTGTATTGGTCTCCGTTGTCATTCACCGGACCGTCATGATCCAGATCATGAGATGGATAGATATAGATCCGATCCTCAAAAACGTGTGCTGATGGATCTGCAGTATAGATGTGGGTGACTAACGGTTGATGTGGTTTAGGCACTTCAGACATTCAAATACTCCCTTTCAAAAGAGATCGATTCAATTTCAACATTTTTTCGGTCACTTGAACGATATAAGTATCACTTTTTCTCCATTGCAGCATGCTTCGGAATCTGAGCAACGCGCTCATAAGCCGGTTTGGGAGCATGCGACTCATCGAACAAAAATGGCCAATTTTTCCTGCCTTTGACCGGGAAATGATCAAGCCAGGTATAATCATCGGCTGCCCCCCAGAATGTGACGGCGCTGATGTGTTCACGATATTCGTAAAGCAGACGGAAAATGGATTCATATCGCTCGGCTTGCAGTTCCAGCATCCCCTTCTCAGGACGAGTCAGGTCCGTACGTCGGTCTTCAAAGCGAAATACCGATACGTCAAGTTCAGTGAGCTGAAGCTGAAGACCAAGCTGGGCATAACGCTCAATTGCAGCACGCATGTCGTCCAGTGTGGGGTCGTATAAATTCCAGTGTGCCTGCAAACCTACCCCATGAATCGGTACGCCTTGATCCAGCAGTGAACGAACAAGTCGGTAGATGCGCTCCCGCTTATGCGGGTTGGACTCGTTGTAGTCGTTATAAAACAAGAGAGCCTGTGGATCTGCTTCATGAGCAAACTCGAATGCTTTGGCAATAAAGTCCTCCCCGGCAATATCCAGCCATTTGGAAGGCCGCAGAAATGCACTTTCATCATTCTCATCGGAGATGACCTCATTCACAACATCCCAGCAGTAGATCACATCCTTATATCTGCCGACGACAGTCTGAATATGCGAGCGAAGCCGTTCGAGCAGTAGATCCCGCTCCGCCTTTCCGCCCGTTTCGTTTTCGAACAACCAATCGGGAGTCTGATTATGCCAGACCAGCGTATGTCCTCGCAGTGCCATGCCTTGCTCTCTGGCAAATGCAGCTATAACGTCTGCGTTCTCGAACGTGTACAGATTCTCCTCCGGGTGTATGCTTGAAAATTTCATTTCATTTTCTGCTGTCAAGCTGTTGAAGTGGTAGGCCAGCAGCGAGCGCTGGCTGTCGATCGTCCGGGGATTAACCGCTGCACCGATATGAAAAGCATCCTTATATAAAGCCTTCAATGATTCCTCTTCACGCCTGGATTCCATAATTCCCCTCCTCCTGATTACCGAATAAGTAATATTAGTTCGTCTCGTTAGATCAGTTAGCTAGATTTCATAATCGAACCAATCGAAGCGTGCAGGTGTATGACTTGCCTGGCCATTGCCAGTGGCATATAACCCCACTACCGCTCCGGTAAAGCACATTTTATGCACAAAGTCCTCCGGAGAGATGCCCCGTGCCGAACCCGTGCCAAGACTTACCCAGTCCAGTTCATCCAAGGAGCAGCTCAGCTTATAGTCCTTCTCCGTTGATTCAATCCGAAGAAACAGCTGCTCTGCTTCAGTCTCATTCTCGTACACGAGCTTCGACTCTCCACGTACCGTCAGACGGGCAAAAATGAGGTTGCGTCCTTCCGACCTTTTAACACCAAGCTCATAATGCGCATCCTCATCCCTGCGAATGCACATGCCCGCTTCTTCTCCATCCGTAACCGGGACAAATGTCATGCTGGTTGTGTAGCAGGCCTGAAGATGCTGCTGTCTCCGGCCTACAAACGTAACCTGACCAACGTCGCTGAGATTTGCCTCCTGCCCGTAAAGTGTCAAAGAACCCGGATTTTCCGTTATGGAGCATGCTCCTTCTGACGGATTGCGCACAAACATCCACTGCGGACCCAGTTCTTCATTGAATTCATCCCGGCCTGCAACAATTGCTGCATTACCATCCGCTTGAGAAGGAACGGACATCGGCATACGTTGAATCGTCATGTCCAGACTTACCGTGCCTTCATTGTTGTCAATGTGCGGCCAGCCCTCATTCCAGACAACCGGTGCCAGGAATGTTTCGCGTCCAAGCACGCTATATCCATCTTCTGTCAAGCGGACGCCAAGGAATACAGCCCACCAATCACCGTGATGATCCTCCACCAGATCGGCATGGCCCAAATACTGGATAGGGTGGTCCAAATGGCGGTGAGTCAGAATCGGCTCTGGATACCGTTCGAAAGGACCATACGGATGTTCGCTGCGACCGATGATTTCGCGATGCTCCTTGGCCGTCCCTCCGGAAGCAGACATCATATAGTACATCCCGTTGATTTTGTACAAGTGCGGCCCCTCGGTCCATGGTCCACCATCTCCGTGCCATACCACCTGCGGTTCGGACAACGCCTCTCCTGTCGTGATGTCGATCTCATATTGAATGGCATGAGAATCGTAGTCCGCTCCTTGCTGAGCCGTAACATACACTTTTCCGTCATCGTCAAAAAACAGAGAGGGGTCGATTCCCCCATACGGAATGTGAATCGGATCAGACCATGGTCCGGCAGGGTTGGTTGCCGTAACATAAAAGTTCCCGATACCTCTAACATCTGTCGTGATCATATAAAACGTGCCTTCGTGGTATCGTAGCGCAGGGGCATAAATCCCGTCCGAGCTCTTCTGACCAGTCAAATCAAGCTGGCTCACCCGATCCAATACGTTGCCGATCTGCTCCCAGTGAATCAGATCCGGGCTCCGAAAAATCGGAACTCCCGGAAAATACTCAAACGAACTGCAAACAAGGTAAAAGTAATCCTCTGCCTTCACAATGCTCGGATCCGGGTAAAAACCAGGAAGAATCGGGTTCGCATAGCGAATTTGTTGTACTTGAAGCTGTGACATTTATTCCTTCACACTCCCTACATTAAGTCCTACGACAAAGTATTTTTGCATGAACGGGTATACAAGCAAAATCGGAACGGAAGCCACAATGGTCACGGCCGCGCGAATGGAAATTGGGGTTACCTGAGTCGAATGCTCTGCCCCTATACCATTGGCAACGGAAGGATTGCTGTTGGCGTTCATGCTGGAAGACAACAATTTCATCAATTCGTATTGCAGCGTGCTGAGCTCTTGACGTGATGACGTGTACAGAAAAGCATCGAACCAGGAATTCCACGCGCCTACTGCGACAAAGAGCGCAATGGTCGCCAGCACAGGTTTACATAGTGGGAAAATGATTCTCCAGAAAATTCTGAAATCGCCTGCACCGTCGATTTTGGCTGATTCAATCAAGCTTTCGGGAATGGTGTAGATATACGTACGAATGACGATCAGGTTAAACGCACTGACCAGTGATGGCAGGACATACACCCAGAAGGAATTAATCAAATGTAGATCCTTCATCAGGAAGTACCCCGGAATTAGTCCTGCATTGAAATACATCGTCAGCACAAAAATGGTCGTAATCAGCTTGCGGAAAATATAATCGCGCCGACTCAGCGTGTAAGCGAGCATGGTGGTCAAGAAAATATTCAGCACGGTGGATAGTACTGTACGTGCAACGGAAATAAAAAATGCATTATAAATCGTGCCCGATGCAAAAACAGCTTTGTAATTCTGCAAGGTGAAATCACGAGGCCATAAATATAAGCCTCCCCGAATGGTGTCATTCCCTGCATTAAACGAAACAACAATCGTGTTTAAAAATGGATACAGCGTCACGATTACGAGCAAAATCATGAAGATCGTGTTAAAGGTGCCGAACAGAAACGGTTCAAGACCTCTGGCACCAGGACGGCGTACAGAAAGCGCCGATGTATTTCCTAAACCGGACAATGGTGTTTTTTTCATCTTATAAGAGCCTCTCTTCCCCAAGCCGCTTGGCAGTCCAGTTCGCTACAAGCAACATCGTAATGCTGACCACGGTCTTGAATATCCCGCCTGCAGTCGCAAGCGAATAGTTACCCTGTGCAATCCCGTATTTGAGCACGAAGATATCAATCGTTTCCGCCCAGTCAACAACCAATCCGTTACCCAGCAAATACTGAACCTCGAAGCCGGCCTCCAGAATATGCCCAATCGACATAATTAGCAGGATGACAATGGTAGGCTTGATTCCTGGCAAGGTGACATTCCACATTTTTTGATATCGATTGGCTCCATCAATATCGGCAGCTTCATACTGTGCCGGGTCAATAGAGGCCATGGCCGCCAAATAAATAATAGTGCTCCATCCAACTTCCTTCCAAATATGGGAACTTGCAACAACGCCCCAGAAATATTTACCTTCCGTCAGCCATAGAATAGGCTCATTGATTAAGTGCAGTTTCATGAGGATATCGTTGATAATGCCGTCCGATGCAAGCGAAGTTGCTACGATGCCGGTAACGATAATCCATGATAAGAAGTGAGGCAGATACGAGATGGTCTGTACCGTCCGCTTCCACATGACCTTCTTGATCTCATTGAGTAATAATGCCAAAACAATAGCGGTAACGAAACCCAGAATCATATTGATAATACTCATGGCGAGCGTATTGCGAAGCACGCGTAAGAAATTGTCATCGGTAAACAAAAACTGAAAATGCTTGAACCCTACCCAGGTTTGCTGCGAGAAACTCCGGGCCGGTTTATAATCCTGAAAGGCCATCGTCCAACCCCATACAGGTACATACGCAAAGACAATAATGTACGCAAGCAGAGGAACAGACATCCAAATGAGTTGTCTCTGTGCTTTAATATTCTGCCAGGTAATCCGCCTGATTTTCGGTTTTTTCTTCGGGCGGAGCGGCTCGGTACCCACTACAATTTCCTCCATAATATCAAGCTCCCTATCCATCTTTATAATCAAAGGAAAACGTCGAAACAACGTATCTTCCAAGGTAAACGACTACGTCCTGCCACAACCATTTTTAAAAAAAATCAGGAAGGAAGGTTATCTTCCTTCCTGACACTAAGTTGTTTTTATTTCACAGACCAGTTATCAATTCTCCACTTCAACACTTCATTGATACGATCTTCATATGCCTTGATGTCAAGCTTTTGAATCTCGGAAACGTATTCGTTCCAAACATTGTCAAACTCTGATGTACCGGCCAAGATTGCTTTTGGCAAATATTTGGTCGACAATTCGTTCAACTTCGTATTGGCAATCTTGGCTGGAGATCCCTCTACCACATCGACAGACCAAGCAGGGTAAGTCACCGGATTCTCTGGTGGAGCACTGAAGAAATCGACATAGCTTTTGAAACCATATGCATCCAAAACTTCCTTGTCAAACGGTTTCAGGCTTGCCTGGTATTCTTCTGGCTGATTACTTGCCGAAGTTGCGTTGCCATCGCTAAAGTACCCTTCCGTTTTTGGCGCAGTTCCATAAAATGCGTCAGCTTTGTTGGCAAGCTTCCAAGCAGCATCTGCTGCATTGTCGCGTTGTTCTTGTGTCTTCATGAAGCGGCCTTCTTCATTGACATAATAGTCTTGATCCACAATGCCCCAAGTGAGTGTTTTCTGCCATTCTTCCTCCATCAGTTTATCGAGCACTTTGAGGATTTTTACAGGGTCTTTGGCACTCACGGTAATACCGAAACCATTGTTGAGATTCAGTGCTGCACGGTCACGATAATAGTCTTTGATGCTGCTGTCATACACAAGCGGGAAACCTACATAAGTGCGTTCAATTTTGTCTTGCGTTATGAGTGAATCTTCCGCGCTTTGGAAATTCCAATGTTGATCGAACATGCCGAGTACGGAACCACTAGACAATTTGGCCATATATTGGTCGTAGTTCTGTGCAAACGCTTCCTTATCAAGCAAGCCTTGGGCATTGATTTCATTTAGCTTCTGATAGTACTGTTTGGCATAATCCTTATCGGCGAAGATCTCCGCCTTGCCATCGTTGACGACCACTCCGCCATCATTCGGATGACCGATCAAATGCTGCGGCGGGTTCAGCAGGCCCCAGTTTTTCCAGTCATAGTTCAGGACCTCAAAACCGATGGTCGGCTTGCCGTCAATAGTCGGATATTTCTCTTTGTATTTCGCGATCAGGTCGAAGTATTCATCCAGTGTTTTTGGAGTCGGGTAACCGAACTCTTTCAGTACGGCTTTTTGAATCCAGAACGCGGGACCGCTGTAATAGGTGTCAGCCACTTCGCCGTTGTATGCACCATAGTTCGGCAGATAGTAAATATGTCCATCATTCGGGTCCTTCATTTGATTCCAGTACTTCTCATAATGCTTTTTCAGATTAGGCGCATGCTCCTCAATCAGATCTTCAAGCGGAATGACAGAACCTGCTGCTGTCAGTTTGGTATCCGCAGAGATCAGATCTGGATAATCTCCACCGGCAATCATGACGCCGAGCTTTTGGTTTTTGTCACCGGCCAGGAATTCGAATTTGAATGTTACACCAAGCTCTTCCTTCATTTTCTTGTATATCTTGTTGTCAGCGGTTGGCTGCTGCCCGGCCTCGTTCAGAAATACCGAGATTTCTATCGGATTGTCCGGCCCTACCTCTGTTCCACTTCCCTCTTCTCCGCTGCCCGGATCATTTGTACCGCCTGAACAACCAGCCAGCACAACGCCCAGTGACAACAACAATGTTGCCCCCATACGGAAAAGCTTCTTTTTACTGTCCCCCATAAAGCACCTCCAAAGTTTGATCTTGCATTCATGAAAGCCCTTTCATTTGAATAATTTCATTATAAATTTATCTCCACATGGAAAATACATTCGAATTATAGCTCTTTCCGAGAAAAGCTCAGGTTTTCGTTGTATAACTTAAAGGTTTCTACAGATGGTGGTTTTCAGATGATATTTGGTTAGACATTTTTCTTATATTCATTAGGTGACATATCCAGCCTTTTTTCAAACTGCTTTAAAAAATGATGGTACGTGGAATATCCAACTTTCTCAGAGACCTCACTATTCTTGTATTGATTCAAACGCAGCAGGCGACAAGCTTCCTCAATCCGCAAGTTATGTAACAGTTCATTGAAGCCAATCCCATTTTTTCGGATGAGCAGCTGTCCAAGGTAGGCTGGATGAAGAAAGAATCGTTCCGCCAGCATCTTAATGGTCAGTCCCTCCCGGTAGTGCACATGAATGTAATCGTTGATATCCTGTACAATCCCCTGCGCCTCGAAGGCATTCTCCTTAAGCAACAGCTCGAAGCAGACTCGCCCGCACGATTGCAGCATGCCGATCAGATCATCAAATGTCAGCAGCCCTTCATCCAAATTCGGGATATCAAACAGACGGTTTGAAGCTCCTGATTCCTCCGCCAGTCGAGCCCTCATCGTTGTCCGAATTTCATGGAGCAGATAGATCACAAATTTGCGGGCCTCCTCCGGGTGGACTCGTATCTGCCGAAAGGATTGATCAATATAATCCACTGCGGACCGGTAGGCAGCGTGATCAATAAGTTGAAAGGTCTCCAGTATTCTCTTCAGAAGTTCTACCTGATCGTAATTCCTTTGGAAAGAGTGATTTTGGAGCCTGTCATAGTCCATAATGACGTTCCGATCCGGTTCATAAAAGGCATGCAGGAGCGCTGTCTCTGCTGTTAGCCGGGAATGACTGATGCGCATAAGGGAGGATTCGGCTGCACCAATCGCCATAAATGAACGAAAGCCCGCCAGACGGCGGGCCAGTCCCTCCAATCGATTTCTTGCCGCGTTGTTCATTCCCCTGGAGTCAGATTCAACTTCGCCAAAGACAATAGAAACAAGATCATTTCGCAAGCGAATCATATACCCGGCTTCTGATCCATCCATAAACTCTGCTGCAATCGCGCTCCACCTGCCGTAATCCTCTCCCGCAATCTGAATGAGGCATACATTCCAAACATCAGATGACCGGGACAGGGATTCCATGAAGCGGGCATCTTCTGCGGAAAGATCCTCCCCCATGAGAGCCTTTTTCATCGTCAAATGTTCCTGCTCTCTCTGTGCAATCTGACCAATATAAAGCTGCTCCTGTGCCTTGATCAGTTCCTGTCCCATCTGACGAATCTCTCGCTCCGCCTCTTCCTCATCCAGCGGTTTAAGCAAATAGCGGGAAACTTTGAATTTAAGCGCCTTTCGTGCATAATCAAAATCGCTGTACCCAGTAAGAATAATGAATTTCGTTGCCTGGTTGCCTCTGCGTCTCCATTCTTCAATCATCTCAAGGCCATCCATCATTGGCATATGAATATCGACCATGACAAGATCAGGCTCCAATTCCTCCATTCGTTTCAAACCTTCCGCACCGTTTTCGCAGACCCCACATACCTCAAATCCAAGATCTTCCCAAGGTATCCATAACTGCAGGCCTTCGAGCGCCAAGGGCTCATCGTCGATTAACAGCACTTTAAATGCCATGGTCCACCCCTCCTTTTACATCCTGACGTTCCAACAGCTGCAACGGGATTTCGAAGGATACCTCAGTACCTTCACCGATTCTGCTTAACAGGTTAAAATTCACTTTATCGTCATAGTACAATTCGAGACGGCGATATACATTTCGTATACCAATATTGTATCCTCCGCTCTCTTCCTTGCTCCGCATGTGGTAGAGAACCTCTTGCAGCCGCTCCTTATCCATGCCCTTGCCATTGTCGGATACAACAACGCGCAGATGCTCATTTACAATTTCAGCTTGAATCTTCACACAACCAACTCCCTCAATCGCTTGAATGCCATGTTTGCAAGCATTTTCGGCCAATTGCTGGATGCTCATTTTCGGTATTTTATATCCTCTCGCCTCATCGGCGATGTCAATGCAGTATTCAAATTTGTCCCGGAAACGGAACTTCTCAATTCCCAGGTACATGACCGTGAAGCTCATTTCCTCCTCCAGCGTGACCACATCGTCCTTCCAGTTCAACAACCGGCGAAGCAGCTTGGACAGATCTTTGATTATATCCTTAACGTCCGCATAATTATTTTTGGTACTAACCACAAGCAGCGCATTCAACGTATTGAATAAAAAGTGGGGATTCATCTGGCTTTGCAGCAAATTAAGCTCGGCGCGGATGCGTTCAGCCTCCTGGCTCCGCTGCTGAATTTCAAGTTTGTACACATTGTTAATCAATGAATGGATTCGTGCCGTCATCATATTGAAATTGCGAATCAAATGACCAATCTCGTCTTGTCCACCGTCAATGTTGATCAATTCGAATTTCTCGTTACCCACCTTCTGCATATGTCTCGACAGTCGCTTAACACGATAATTGTAGGAACGGAGCATGACATAAATGAAAATGGAAGTGATCAGGGTAATAATCCCGGCCAGCATCCCAAAATAAAGCTGCATCGATAACATCGCTTGTTTGACACGCGTTCCCTGGGGAACACCAATGAGTTTCCAACCCTTCACATAGCTGGCATTACCTATTGGAACGATATGTATGTCTTTGTCTTCCGCCTTGCCGATATCGAACAAAGCATAATTGCTGTCCACCTCGCCCTGATACTTGTCATCCGCAGACACGATAATTTGATTCTGAGCATTCACCAGATACAGATCCAGAGAACTTTTTTCCCGAGCAATCACGTCATAAAAACGATTGACGTAGAAATCGATACGAACCAGCTTCTGATAAGAGTTGTCGGCGTTGTAATAGTCCATTTTTTCGATCACGCTTAAATATGAAGAGGTCGCCGCACGATCATTCGTTGCCTGATCTCGGTACGCGAGCAATCTTAGGGATTCCCCACCCGATTCCCACTGCTTGAACCAGGTGCTGGAGCGCATTGTGTCGTCCAGAACATAATAATCCCCGCCAGGCACAATGGTGGGATTCTCGGTGTAAACCCCTATTCGCTGAATTTGATTGTTTACCGGAATATAGGAAGTCACCCGGTGGCGAAGCTGTTCATCGAGTGTGTTATAGAAATCCAGTTGGCCGTCGTACACCCGATCCATGGATTCGGACAACAACTTGTCCGTGATCAAGGCATGACTGACAGCGATACCGCCATCAATCATGGTATGGATATCCTTTCGTGCACGCTCCAGTGATATTTGCAAATTTTGCTCCTCTCGCTCCTTGATCAGGCCGGACATCCGATCCATAAACAGAACATTACTAACAAAGATGGGAAGCAAGATGCCAATTACATAAATCAATATAAATTTATAATTCAAGGGAATATCGTTCACGATGCTGCGGAAACGGATTTTTCTAAACATGTTAGCTATCGCCATCCTTCGTTCAAGCTTCTCATCTTTCCAGGGACCTATTGCTGCTTTCGATATACAGAAGGTGCCGCGCCAGTCATTCGTTTGAACTGACATACAAAATAGTCTGCATTCGGGTAACCCGAATGTGCCGCAACATCGGCAATACTCATGCAGCTTTGACGCAGCAGCCTCTTCGCTTCTTCAATCCGTTTATCGTTTAAGTACTCCCGGAACGTTTTGCCGGTCTGCTGTTTGAATGCCTGCCCCAAATAATTGGCATTCATATGAAACCGCTGTGCGAGCTCCTGAAGCTGCAGCTTCTCGCGGAACTCCTGATTCACATACTGCACTACACGAAACACCGTGCTGCATTCCTTCTCTTGCCGCTGCTCCTGGAGCGCCTTCAGCGCGTTCAGACTTAACAGATGTGCGTATTCCCTAAACGCAGGAAATGAATTGATCTTGGTGATACCGCCTGCCATGTTCTGAACGTGAAGCATAAAACTGCCCATATCGCCATCCAGCTCTTTCAACTCCTTGAGAATACTCATTTCAAGGGCAAGCAATTGAACCCGGACGTATTCCATATTGGAGAAAGGCAATCCTAAGTCAGGATCAGCAAGAAGTGCTTGAATCTTCCCTTCCAACCTATCCTGTTCACCAGAAAGAATGACTTCCATCAGATTGGCTAAATCTTTTTGATTTACGCTGGCCAATGGGTCACTCTGCGGCAGATCCTGATGATGAACAAATCCGCCCCCTCCCTGATAACGCTTCCATCTCAAAGCAAACAAAGCTTTCTCGTAGGCAGACCGCATACCGAATTCTGTGCCCGAATGATGTCCAACGGCCACAATCATGGACGAATGACCAGCATAGGTCTCCACGATATTTCTGCCCATTGACTCAAGCAGCTTCAAAGAATTATCGATATCGGCAGCGAACACTCCGAGGTTTCCTTCAGCATCCACAAAAGGTTCCGACCAATGGACACCACCAAAAGCGTGTATTCGCCTTCTTACGTCATCTTTACTTATATCCGTCGCAATTAGAAGACAGGCCATATACTCATGACCTTCCATGTGCAGCATGGTATTCACTTCGTCCTGCAGCTCCCTGCTGTCTTCCCCTTGAATCAGGCGCTCAAATAAACAATTCACATACAGAGCACGATCACGCTGGTGTACTTCTGCCGAAATCTGTTCTTCCTGAATTTTACGGCCCATCTGTTCCAATATGTTTTCTATCTCGATCTCATCAATTGGCTTGAGCAAGTAGTCCTCTACTCTCTGCTCCAGCGCTGTTTTCACATACTCGAAGCTGTCATATCCACTTAATATAACGAATCGGGGTGCTTTGGCCAGCTCATGCTTGGAACGGTCGATCAGTTCCAGGCCACTCACGGAGGGCATATGAATATCTGTAAACACCAGATCCGGTTGAAGACTTTCGATCATGGACCAGGCGGCATTGCCATTCTCCGCCTCACCACAGATGCGAAAACCGTATTTGTCCCAATTCACCATAGTTCTCAGGCCTTCGAGTACCCACGGCTCATCATCCACCAATAACACATTCATCATTCGTATTCCCCCTTATGAATGATTTTCTCTATAGAACGAAGTCATTTTATTCCCATACTATCATATGTAAGCACAACTTTTAACCGGACAATTGCAAGGTAATATCGATGCTCCTGAATTCTTAGTCATGCCATTACAGCACATCTAATGGTTTTTAAAGTGAATCGACGGGCCTTCAGCAATTGCACAATACACTTCTAGCCTTCACTAGAAACCGTGTTAAATGCCTCAACTTGCAGCATTCACTCGGTACGGTAAAAAGCAAAAAAAGCCGCTCCAATAAGCGACTTTCTCTTCATGCTATGGTATGTTTCTCCAGCCTCCATAAGCAGAAATATCCTCTGCTCCTTCTTCAGCGTAGCCTTCGCATATAAATCCGGACACTTCTGTCCCATCCGCTAATTCAATTTTGCCTATACCTAGCGGGGCCGGAATGAATGAAGTGAACACGCCAAAAGATGCTACAGGCATCTCCCACAATTCAAGCGCGAAAGCGCTGCCTCCTGCCTTCTTTTTCAGCAACCCGGGCTTAGCTGGTATTGTAGGCAGCTTCACCATTTGATACTTCTCCGCCGTATGCGACTCACGAACGAATTGACCCCCGTATTCCAGCATCTGCTTCTCCAGCGGATAACCCCTCATGTGCAGGCCGCAGACGGCAACCATCATCGTTTCTTGCCTTTTCACTTCTACAGACGTCACAGCCGCTTCTAGAAACGAAGCCGCAGCTCTATCCATCAAGTGCTCATTTCCCGACAGTGAAAAGAGCGTAATTCCAAAAGGCATTTCGGCCGCGGCATCACCAGCCGGTACAGCAACCGCGCATAAATCCAGAAGATTGCAATGGTTCGTATACCGTCCCATGTCCGAATTCGTGGTTACCGGGTCGGCTTCAACCTTTTCTCTCGTCCACGTTCCTCCACAAGTAGGCATGACAAGAACTGCTCCTCGAAGAAGCTTGTTGCTTTTCATTCGCAGCTCCTGAAGCTTATGCATCGCGGTAAATACGGAAGCTGCATCATGCTTGCCTGTTCTGGCCGATCGCAAGACTTGCTCAGTCACCGGGAAGGTGACCCCAGGCGTTGATTCAATAAATTCACCTACACTGGCCCAGCGCTCCGCTACCCAAGGTCCATCATACAGAAGCGACGCAGCCTCCTCAAAGAAATCGTAATCGATATACTCGACTGGCAGCTTCAGCTTTTCGATCCTCTCCACTGCTGCATCCCACGCCTTGCTGTATTCCTCAGCCAACGGACCAAAAAACTTCAATGCTTTTTCAGGCAAATATACTTTTTCGGGAAGCTTATCGACCATTCGCGGTATTTCCTTGGACCATGGGTCGAGTGGTTCAAGGCCCCGCACTAACACATCGATAATCCTTGCTTCCTGTAGAGAATGGGTAAATACAGTCACACAGTCCAGACTTGCACAAGCAGGAACAACGCCCTTTGTCGGCCAGGCTCCGAGGCTCGGTTTATAGCCGATGATACGATTCAGTGCTGCGGGTACCCTTCCGGAGCCCGCTGTATCTGTACCTAATGCGAATGCTACCTGTCCTCTCGCTACGGCGACGGCAGATCCCGAACTGGAGCCACCGCTAATCCATTTATCATTCAGCGCGTTATGCGTCTCACCATAAGGACTTCGGGTACCAACAAGCCCTGTTGTGAATTGATCCATATTCGTTTTCCCGACAGGAATGGCTCCTGCGTTCAACAATCGCTCTACAACTGCAGCATGCCTGTCTGGAACATATGCATATTCGGGACAGCCAGCCGTCGTTGGTGTACCAGCCAAATCAATGTTGTCCTTAATGGCAAATGGTACGCCCCACAGCGGCAAGGAAATATCCATTGTCTTGAGATGGTCCAAGTACGGTTGAATTCTCTCCAGCCTAGGCGGCGTGATCCAGATATTCATCCCTTCGTCCTCATGGGAACGGCAGATGATCTCTTCGATGACCCGCTCGGGCTTCAGCTTCCCGCTCCCATATTGTGCTTGCAGCCAGTCTATTGTCAGCTCACGCGGTATATCCATATCCGGCTTACTCATCCATCATCCCTCCTTAATGCGTACATTCAGATCAGGCTGGCCGCATTTCATTTAATTTCATCGCCAGATGCAACTGCAAAACATCATCGCCATTATCCATGCTGATGCCCAGCAATTCACACACCCGCTCTACCCGATAGGAAACGGTATTATAATGGGTGAAAAGCTCCGCTGACGTCTTTTTCACATTTCGATTATGCTTAAAATACACCTTCAATGTTTCAAACAACTGGGAATTATGCTTAGCATCGTACGCAAGCAATGGCTGAATGAATCGATCGCGGTACTCTTGAACCTCCTCCGTATCCGGCAGATGGTATAAGAGTTGGAACACGCCCAGCTTCATATAATCCACATAGGGTTCACGATAATCGCATATGGAGCTGATATGATGAATCTTTTTGGCATCGTTATAACTTTCGTATACCTTCTCCGCAGCTCCGGTTCGATTGCCGATACATAACGAGTAGTTCTCTGTAGGGAAAATCACCTTCATATCAGCGATAATGGTTTCCACCGCCACATTTCTACTACCATGCATTGCTTCTGCGAAGAGAAGAACCATCTCTCCCTCCAGTATGGTTGCTTGAAGGCCCTCGCATATGGATTTGGTTCTTAGCCTTTTAATCGCCTGCTGCATGGTCCTAATGCTTGGTTTGACGTTTAGAAATCGCACTAATGCTACTTGCCGCGGCCGATCATCTTCGAGAGGGTGTCCACATGCTTCCGCGCGCAGCCTCAGATCCTCAATGGTTACAATTCTGCCCGTAATCCAATCCTGCAGAAACTGGTCGACGTATTTCAGCTCTACTTCCCGCCTGGCATTGGCATTGATCATCTCGAGCCCTACCAAAACGCCTACGCGATCAATCGTCAGCCGATCGACAACGGAGTGCTCTTGATTCCATTCCAGCAGAACCAGCAAGCATTTATCGTATTGCTTGTCATTGACGGCGGATACATATACACGAATCCGGCGTTCGCCAAGCGTTATAAAGCTTACGCCGAGGCTGCTCTCCTCCCTCAGACCGGACCATAGCATCGGGTTATCTGCCTCCACAATCTCCTCTGCCTGGGGAGAAAGAAACAAATGATTGGCGTCATCAAGCAATACGATCGGATTGTTCAATATGCCATCCAGCGTTTGCAGAAATTCGTCCAATCCTTTCCCGTACAGGAGCTGTTGGGACAGCTTGTGAAAACGGCTTTGCAGCACTGAAAGTTCCCTTGCCTCCTGCACCAGGACCCGTTCCATAATATCCCTAACAACATCCGAAAATACGGTCGCGGCCGGAAGCTCGAAGATCGGAAAGCCCAATTGGTCAGCCAGCTCGAGTGCACGGTCAGGAATATGATCGATGAATCGTTTGGTTTTAATCCCCAGCGCCGATACACCTTTCTCCACCAGCTGCGGTATGATATCCGCAATGGCCTCCGGCTGATCACGAAATGGAAATCCACTGGTAATCAGTAACTCTCCAGGGCGTACCCAATCGATCACATCGGGCACTTCCATTACGTTGACACGGTTAATCACTCGCTGCATGCCACTTGCTCCAGCCAAGACGACAGCTTCCTTAAAGTCGGGGATCAACAAAACATCACTGCACGTGAATCCTGCCTTCTTGTGATCTGCCATCTCCTATCCCGCCTGACTATTTCAATTTGGTGGTAAAGACATCCTCCACTAATGTCGTATTAAAAAAGGAGTTAACCGGAGCATTTTCTTCAACCGGCAAAAAAATACTGATCTGCTCTGTCGGCTGTACATCGTCATTGGCTACCGAATGAATAACGCCTGCCGGGACATGGAACGTATCTCCTGCCTGGTAGCTCTTCCATTCCCCATTGCACAGCAGTTTCACTTTACCTACGGTGATGTGAATGATTTCAGCTACATCATGATAGTGAGGCAGTACCTGACCGCCGACTCCAATCTTTTCCCACAAAACAGAGCTGGAACGAACCCCCATCTGATCCGCCTGTTCCGCAGACACAATTTCGCGGTGATACAGGTGAATGTGATTCGGCATTAATCCCCATTGCATGTCTTCTCCAGTGATAACCTCAGTTTTCTTGGCTGTAATCATCGTGTCATTCCTCCATTTGTTTTTTATGGATGTATCCCGTCTAATCCCTGCGTTTAAAAACGACAGCCACTGGCCCGCCGCCTGCCGGCCCTTGATGTTCGGCTCCACCAGACACATAGATCATGGGATCACCACACACTGAAGCAAGCACACCTCCGACGACAGCTCGCGCATGTCTCGTATGGTTGATATCCGAATCATCAAGCATCGTATGCCGGTGACCCCGGATGAACCCGGTGGGATCAGCCTCTGCCTTAGCCATTACCTGCACCATTTCAGCATCTGCATGAACATCCAGCAGGAGCTTGAGTGCTGGGGCGTCAATCGAATCTTTCATTACAGCATGGTCGATAAAATACGGACCTTCTGCAAAGTCGGAATTGCCGAAAACGATTACCTCACAATACGCCAGTTCGCTACCAGCCGACGTGGAGGCTACGCTGCTGAACAGATGCCATGAATTGCAAATGTCCGTAACTTGAAGTCCAGCTCGTTCCACCTCGCCAAGAGCAACTGCCGCACCTAGTGCGGAGGCTCCTCGTGAATATCCCATGGATTTGTAGGTATCTTCCGTCACGGTGGTTTGAGATCTGCTTAAGGCATCATACACGCCTTCCGACGTTAACAGCGGACACTTAATTTGCACAAAATGTACATCTGCCGAGGATTCGATGCCAGCTTCCGCTATGGCTCGCTGAACGGCCGCAGCCACTTCGTCCACTTGAGCCAGCCTTCCAATCTCTTCGGGAAGAAAATCCCGTGTTTTTGCGACGCCAATGGCCAGCGATTTCTGATCTTGTCTCTTACCATCTTGGTTGTAAGCACCTTTGCGGCTAATCACTGTAAAGTGAGGGCTCAATATGCCCTCGGTTCCTCCAGACATGACATAGGATATCGTAGAGGTTGATTCTTTCCGGTATCCGCCAAAAAATTGCTTTAACGCCAGCACAGCATAACCACGCGTAAAATCGTTCACGCAGCCATTGCCCTCTGTTTTGCCTAATACCGCAACCACATCTTGAGCATCAATGATTCCCTCTTGGATCGCTTTCTCCATCGCAGCCGTATCGTTAGGCGAACGGCTTGGAATACGGTTCACAGTGCATCTCATCATAGGTCATCCGTCCTTTGCCAGAATATAATTCTTCTCTCAAGTAAGCTGATGGCCCAGAAGAGAACCAGTCCGCATAGTGCGGATGCTATAATTGCGGAAAACATCACAGGTGTATCCATATGGTATGAAGAAACCAGGACGACATAGCCGAGCCCTTTGTTAGCGCCGACAAATTCACCAACAATGGCACCCACGATAGCCAGCGAGGTCGAGATTTTCAACGCAGAAAACACATAAGGCAAGCTTGCAGGCAGACGTAATTTCCAGAAAATTTCCGACTTGGTGCCTTTATATGTGGAGAACAGCTCCCATGCTTCGTGCTCAATGGCTTTCAGACCCTTTACGCTGTTAACCAAAATAGGGAAGAAACAGATTAGCATAGAGGCTACGACCTTGGAGGAATATCCCGTCCCCATCCATACGACCAGAAGCGGAGCCAGAGCGACGAGCGGAGTCGTTTTGAGTGCAATCGCCAGCGGGAATACTCCCTTTTCAATGGGTTTGGAATGCACGAAGATTACAGCGGTAATCAATCCCAGGACATTGGCAAGCACGAAGCCTGCCAATGCTTCCAGCAGCGTGACCAGCATATGTGACCATAAGGAGCTGTCCATTACCGATAATATGCCTGTGGGAGATGGAAGCAAATAAAGGGGTATGTCGAAAAGGCGTACAATGAGTTCCCATAATATAAGAAAGGCAATGGCGAATACGACAGGATACATGGCATCTTTGATCTTGGTTTTCATAGGTGTTTGACCCGCTTTCTTAACTCATTGACAGTCTGGTGGAAGGCCGGAAGTTCATCCATGCCAATCTCCCTCGGTGAAGGCAGCGGAACCGAAATAATTTCCTCTACGCCGGCAGGCCTTGGTGACATCATGATCACGCGGTTGGATAGCAGCACGGATTCCTGAATCGAGTGGGTAACCATAACAACTGTACTTAGGCTCGTTTCGGGACTCTCCCATAGACGCAGCAGTTCGAAATTCAGCTTTTCTCTCGTAAATTCATCGAGTGCCCCAAAGGGCTCATCCATAAGCAATACTGTCGGATCTGCAGCGAGTGCCCTTGCAATCGCAATCCGCTGCTGCATGCCCCCGCTCAGCTGATGCGGAAAATGATTCATGAAATCCTGAAGTCCAACCAACCGCAGCGAGGATTCCGCTTTTTCCTTAATCTCTTTTTTGGTGAATTTCTTCTCTCCGATCGTGAGAGGCAGCGATATATTTTGGATTGCGGTTAGCCAGGGCATCAATACAGGCTTCTGAAACACCATGCCGAGCGAGAGATCCTTCGATGGATAGACGATCTCTCCTCCTGCATTGGGTTGAAGCAGATCGAGCATTAACCGGAGCAGCGTTGACTTCCCGCATCCGCTTGGGCCGAGGATCGAAACAAATTCATTTTTATAAATATCAATCGACACATTATTCAATACGTTGACGTCACCAAAGGATAAGGAGCAATTTTTCAACGTAACCGCGATGTCGCTTTTGGAAGAAATGGTTGTCTGTTGTTCATGCAGCCCTGAAGCTTCTTTCTCCAGACCACTGGCCGTTGTTAGCATAAAATCACACCCTATTCGATAAATTCGTTTGAAAATACGTCTTCAAGGTTTTGCTCTTTCTTCAAGAATTCCAGATCAATCAAGTTCTGCTGCAGCACGTCCCACGCCTCTGATTCCATCTTGCCGAGTGGAAGATTCTCTGGCTCCAGCAAAGGAATGCTTGCGTTCATCATGCTCACCTCGTGATCAATGGTCAATTTATCCCCGTATTTCAAGCCAAATTCGGCAGCCTCTTCAGGGTTCTCAATAGCGTAGCTCCAGCCCTTCATGGAAGCTTGTACGAAGCTTTTCACCATTTCGGGATCACGCTCGATGATGTCCTCTGTCGTAAACAACGTATCTGCATAAAAGTTAATATCATAATCGTTTGGCTCAATAATATTGACTTCATTCCCCTGTTCCTGTACGGCGAGGACCTCATTGATGACATAACCTGGCCATGCCTTTACCTGTCCGCTGAGCAATGGGCTGAGATCATATTTTGCTGGCATTTCCTCCACCTTGGTTCCGTCTATACCCGCATTCTTCACCATTGCTCGGTAAGTCAGCTCTTCATTACCTCCAAGCTTCACACCGATCTTCTGGCCGACCAGATCCTCCATTTTCGTGATCCCTGAATCCTTGAGACTAAACAACACAAATGGCGTTTTTCTGTAAATGGCGGACAGCGCCTTCACGGGAACCCCTTTCTCCCTGGCCATCAGTATCTGATCTGCGCCCGTCACGCCGAATTGCTCCGCACCTGATGCAATCATCTGTACAGAAGGAAAATCAGCGCCGCCTGGTCTGATCTCAACATCCAATCCCGCTTCTTTGTAAAACCCCTTTTCTACGGCGGTATAGAAGCCAGCAAACTGTGCTTGATGAACCCATTTTAGACGCAGAACCACTTTTTTCAGTTCACCGGATTCTCCATCTCCTGATGCTGAACTAGGCACATCGTTCGACCCGCAAGCTGTTAGTGCGAGCAAACAAACCGACATTACAATAAGCAGTGACTTTCTGGACCATCTCCACATATGATTTCCTCCCGTGTTGTTGTTTTTCTATTGCTGTGGCGGTGTTGCTTAAAAGGCTGCTAGCACCTTTAAAACCTCGCTGGAGTTACTGACGCTGCCAAACACGCCTCCCTGCATTTTGACCATCTGGAGCGCTGCATGATGATTATCAGGGTCGGTTGCTCCCGTGCAGTCTTCCAGAATCAGACATTCATATCCTCTGTCGTTGGCTTCACGCATGGTTGTATGCACACAAACATCCGTTGTAATTCCCGTCAAAATCAGATGAGTGATGCCTTGATTCTTCAGGATCAGATCCAGGTCTGTGGCATAAAAACTGCCTTTACCCGGCTTATCAATGATCGATTCACCTTCAATGGGAGCAAGCTCCTCTATAATCTGCCAGCCCGGTTCACCTCGAACCAAAATGCGTCCCGCCGGTCCGGAAGAACCGATCTCTGCCCCGATCTGTTTGCTGCGCCAACGTTTGTTTGCAGACAGATCGGATAAATCCGGTTTGTGCCCCTCTCTCGTGTGGATGACGTGAAATTGTTCAATCTGCCTGACCCGCTGCAGTAGTTTTCGTATGGGTTCGATTGGTTTGGCCGTCAAGGACAGGTCGTATCCCATCTGTTCCACATATCCTCCCTTACCGCAAAAGTCGATTTGCATATCGATGATGACTAATGCAGTTCTTGCGGGATCGATACTCCCGTCGTAAGGCCAACTGTAAGGTGCTGCATTAATTTGCATAGATATTCTCCTTTTAGAACAGAGACTGAGATCCCTGTGTTGATTAATTTAAATGTTATATAACCTGACTTATTCCTTCGTTTTTTCTTCTTGTGTCATATTATATTACGAAGATTTCTGGATGTCTTTGTAGTTTTCCATAAAAAAGATTCATTATTTTTTGTTGTTTTTCACAATCATTCAATTCATGTGTTATAAATTATTACATAACCTTTTTTTCCCCTGGTCTAAAGAGCAACATAAAAAAAAGCCGCTGATTCAGCGACTCTCGATTAGTATGCATTGCTATGATGAACACCTATCTATGACCTTATATAGGATTCATAAAGTTTACTGTGCAGTTATGTAGCCACTCCCTGGTTCAGGATCATACTGTATTCGATAAAGTCGATCCGTTCCACGCGATACAGATCATAGATCTGCTCCCCGGCATTGATGGATCCGTATAATTCAGCATGCGAATCATTGGCCAGTTTTACATAGGGCAGTTTTTGTGCAGCTTTGCTCGACCGGATATTTTGTTTGCGAATCTTCAAAAATACCGTTTCTATGGCATGTTCGAGAAATAGTTCACTCAAAAAGACGGATTTCGCCCGTTGACTGTACCCATTTCCAAAGTAGGGTGCTCCGATCCATGTGGCCAGAAACCCTGTGTGATTTACGATATGATACAAATCAATGGTTCCAATTGGCACTCCCGCTTCGTTCAGAATCGTTCGGGAAATGGTGGTTCTCTGTTCTTCTTCATCCATCAACTGTTTGGTCAGGAATAAGTATTCCTCATGCGACTGGCATTGGTAACGAACATAAGGTGACACTGCGGGGTCCATCAATAAGCTGTACAGTGCGTGGCATTCATGCAAATCGCGTTTTTTTAACATTCTGTCTACCACCCAGTCCTTTTAGTCCGCTATATCAAGCAAATTAAGTATATAAAAGGTATTGTGGAGTTTAATGAATTCTGTATGCGGCTTATGTAAAATTCATTGGCAAAATGCTACTTGTATCAGAACGAATGCATTAAAAAACGGCATGTCCCTCCCTGGGAGAGGACATGCCGTTTGTACGATTAAACTTCCCTTTTGATTACTGCATACCTTGCATGATGGCATTAATGATGCCTTGCTGGGTAACCGTATTGTTTGAACGGTTAAACAAGCCAAAACCATGCTGTCCATTATGGCCATTGTCCCAATACACCGGCACGGCACCATACTTTTTGGCAGTTGCTGTTACCGCTTTGGCATAAGCTTGACGATAAACGTTATTGCTAGAGTCATATGCCGTTTTATCGATCGAGCCGAATTCTCCAATCACAACCGGATAGCCCTGCGTTACAAATTTATCGTACATCGATTTGAACTGCGAATCCAAATAATCCTCCTGTCCCCAAGTCGATTTTTTCGAAGGATTGGTAGACGTCGCTCCCCACTGCGTGATATTCCCGTTTTCCTCACCTGCAAAATCCCACGGAGAGTAATAGTGTGCCGAGATCATAATTCTCTTCTGGGAGCTGGGGATTGTAGATGATCTGAAATGATCTGTCGGAAGAGCAAAACCATAATTGCCCACCGTATAGTCAATATTGGTGTTCCAGCCTGGAATCAGTAGCCATCTGGCGTTGTTGTTGCCCCCAGTCTGCCGGACCGTGTCCACAAAGATTTGATTATAGGCGTTCAAGTTAGCATAGTACGCCGCATTCGGATTGCCGTAATTTCCGTCGAACACTTCGTTCATCGATTCGAAAATGAGACGCTCATTATAATTGCTGAACTTGGTAGCAATCTGCTGCCACACCTTTTGGTATTTCTCTTTAATTGCAGCCTGATTGCTGCCATTCACAAGAAGCCATCCGCCCGGGATGGAATTATACCCATCTCCATGAATGTTAATGACGACATATAAACCTTCATTATATGCATAATCAACAACGGTTTGGACTCGATTCAACCACGCAGCATTAATTGTGTAATTGGGAGCGCTTCCAATATGATTGAAGTAGGATACAGGAATGCGGATTGTCTTGAAACCTGCTGCCTTTACCTTTTTAATCAACTCTGGAGTAACGACAGGATTGCCCCAAGCCGTTTCACTAGGGACGCCATTCACTGTTGCTTCAAGCTGGTTCCCCAGATTCCATCCTGCACCCATCTCCGATACGATCTGTGAAGCGTTCAATGATCTGAAATCCGCTGCCGCTGCTTTAGTACTCCACCCAGTCAATGCCGCAGCCGCAAACAATACAAGTGCCAAACT
Source organism: Paenibacillus pabuli (assembly GCF_039831995.1). Lineage (NCBI taxonomy): Bacteria > Bacillati > Bacillota > Bacilli > Caryophanales > Paenibacillaceae > Paenibacillus > Paenibacillus pabuli. The sequence goes on along the minus strand of NZ_JBDOIO010000003.1, from coordinate 246,337 downwards.
GCAAACGCCATATTTCTTCATTTTTTTGAGCATAACCAAACCTCCGCTTATTTTTCATTTTTACAAGCAGTGCCGTTACTCTCTTTATACCAATTGAATGAATCGAGAAGATGCCCCTCCCTTCTATATCGATCACACCAATGAAATGGTCGCCTATCATCAACAGAATAACACAAAAATGGAAAATAAAGAACAATATTCTCTATGGAATCTTCGACGAAAAAATTTGTCCCAATCTCGGGTATATCCCGTCATACTTAGAAATTCTTTAGAAATATCCTACCCATATATTCAGAGTTTTGCTCTATCATTGCCATGACTATTTACCAATTAAACATACCATTCAACTTTTTTCGGAGTGATGTAGACATTGAAGGATTATTGGCTTTTGCAACAATTTCAGCTATTTCTCGCCTACTTATTCCCAATAATATTCATATGTTTTTTCGTTTTATTATGCGGTCTAGTGACTTGGCGCATGATTAGAGATATTGCGGCTTTGGAAAGTGCTGTACACCTTATTTCGGAAGAATTGGATCAATTCCAGGAACTGGCGACACAGACGCATAAGGACGACAGCGCCAATTGGAGATGGCTTGGAGGTTTAACGAATGACGTGGTTATTGCTTTGGAAGAATTGATCAGGAACATCGAGCTAATCCAATCGGTATCCTACGAATACAAGGAAGATTACATCCAGCTCGTACACAAAGCATATGCAGCAGCATACCAATTGCGAGAATTACTCTATGACGAACGTTTCTATTAAAACGAAATCAAGCCTTGCCATTTTTTTTGGCAGGGCTTGTAAGGTTGAACGAAGATAAGTTGTTTTGTTGGCTTACTTAAACAATCTTTAGATTTTCTTTAGAAATATACTCATCATTTCCTTAGTTTATTTCATTATGATCTTGCTATCGAGGAGGTAAAACAATGATCAGTAATACAATCTTAGAGCTGCTGAATCAGTATGGATATCTGATTTTTTATTTCGCCTTCTCCCTGGGCCCCTTCGGAATTCCCATTCCGAATGAGATCACGATTATCAGCGGGGCCATCCTGAGCCACACGGGAGCAATCGATGCTGGAATCACTTACTTCTGTATTTTATCCGGACTATTAACCGCGATTACGATTGCTTATGTTGCAGGTAAATTATGCAAGGCTAAGAACCTAGGCAATTTTCAACATCATAAACATTTCATCAAAGCTGAACGGATTCTGAATCAACGAGGCCACTGGGCGATGTCTATTGGTTTCTTTATTCCAGTCGTACGATATGTTCTTCCTCTGGTGATCGGGCTGAGCGGCGTCCATTTCAGAAGATTTGCGATTATTTCCTATTCCAGTGCCTTGCTGTGGACTATAGCCTATTTCGCAGCTGGCACCTACTTTGGAGAATCCATTCTATCTACGCTTCAGCTATTTCGCTTCTAGTCCAACTCATATTTACAAAAATTTTATATAAAACCCATGGAGGATCCTAATTTGTTGAATTCCAATGAGACTATTCTTTTTTTGAAAAGTTTTCTGAACAGCCCCAAACATGTAGGCAGCGTTATACCAAGCTCTCGGTTTCTGGCGAGCAAAATGGTTAGTCATGCACCTTGGCTTGAGATTCAAGCCGTTGCCGAGCTTGGAGCAGGTACAGGAGCCATTACTCGTCATATTGAAAGTCAGATACAGGATTCAACCAAAGTATTCGTGTTTGAAACGAATAACACCATGAGAACCAATTTGCAAACGACATTTCCGAGGTTCTCCTTCTATCCAAATGCTGCTCACTTGGTTGCTTCCATGAAGCAGGAAGGCGCTCGGCAGCTGGATTGTATCTTTAGCGGATTACCGTTTTTCAACTTTGAACCTGAACTCAGGAATACGATAATAGATCAAGTCCATCAAGCTCTCAAACCTGGAGGTTTATTCATCGCCTTTCAATATTCACTCCAAATGAGAAAGACACTCTCCAAATATTTTATCATTGAGAACATAGATGTAGTGCCCATGAATATCCCTCCTGCGTTTGTTTATGTCTGCCGCAAAAAGGAAACAATTTAAACATTCTCAATGATGGTTTACACTGATAGATACCAATTCATTTTATTTTTTTGCAGTACGAGAAAAGGAGCTAGAATTAATGAATACCGTACTCGTTGTTGATGATGAACCCGATATCCGCGATGTCATTCATGTCTATTTACGTAACGAAGGATATCACGTCATCGAAGCAGCTGATGGTCAAGAAGCACTTGATATTATAAAAACAAAATCGGTTCAGCTCGTCATTCTGGATGTCATGATGCCCGTCATGGACGGAATTAAAGCCTGTCTTAAAATACGGGAAGTATCCAACACTCCGATCATTATGCTATCAGCTAAGGAAGAAGATATTGATAAGATTACAGGCCTGACTACCGGAGCCGATGATTATATGGTTAAACCGTTTAATCCATTGGAACTGCTTGCTCGCGTTAGAGCTCAATTGCGACGTCAAACCCTGATTGGAAAAACCGAATACAATTCGCTCATCCTTATCAAAGACCTTGTCATCGATAAAAGTAAACACTCCGTGAAGTTGAAAGAGAACGACATCCCGCTAACGCCGCTGGAGTTCTCAATCCTTGAACTGCTTGCCAGCCACCCTGGACAGGTTTTCAGCTCCGAGAAGATATACGAAACCGTGTGGAAAGAACCTTACGGGTATTCGGATAATACCGTGATGGTCCACATTCGGAATCTGCGTGAGAAGCTGGAAGTAAACCCAAGGGAACCTCAGTATATAAAAACGGTATGGGGAGTGGGTTATAAAGTTGACTAAACCACTGCCGCAGTCCAAGCAAACGAAAAAGATCCAGTTTCATATCTTGAATCGATTGGTGATCAGTTTTGTTATCTCGATTATTGGTTCCGTGTGCGTGAATAACATTCTTATTATGACGGTTTCCAAAATCAGTGAAGGATTAGACTGGCACGGGCTTCTTAACTTTTTCCCTTATGTAATTACGCCTATTTTTATCTTAATCTTCACATTTACTTTTTTGATTGCGACACGAAAAATAGTCAAAGACCTGATCGCCTTGGAGCAAGGCCTTCAATTCATATCGGAAGGTCATCTGGATTACCGGGTAGCCGTTAATCGTCAAGACGAATTGGGACGGGTCGCGACCAATATCAATCTCATGACAGAACAGCTCCAACAACAGATTGTGAAAGAACGTGATTTGGAGAAATCCAAGATGGACTTGATTACAGGCATTTCACATGATCTGCGCACACCTCTTACTAGCATTATTGGATATATTGAGCTTCTACGAAGCAATTCCTTTCAAGACGAGGCCGAATACACACGATTCATAGAGAACACCTATAACAAGGCGACGCATTTAAAAAAATTGCTGGATGATCTATTTGAATATACCCGTCTTACCTCCGTCGATACTCATTTGGATCTGAGAAGAATTGATTTGTTTCAACTTCTGGACCAGATGTTATTCGAATTCGAACCTCTTGCCATGGAAAATGGCATCCATATCGAGAAAGATATCGGTATCACACCAATCATGGCCTATATTGACAGTGATAAGATGGCTCGCGCCATCGATAATCTATTGATGAATGCCCTGAAGTATTCCTTGAAGCCCGGTACGATCTATATTCGAATGGACATGCATCCTGAACATATTACGATTGAAGTTGAAAATAAAGGAACACCGCTGACGACAGAACAGATGGACAAACTGTTTGACCGGTTTTATAAGGTCGATTATTCAAGAAGCAGTGAGGGCATCCAATCGGGATCAGGACTCGGCCTTTCGATCGCAAGGAATATTGCGGAATTGCATCATGGCAGTTTAACTCTACAGCACGAGGATAATGTATTTAAGTTCAGGTTAAGATTGCCCTCGGGTGTTCGATAGATGCCGCGACTCTCTTTTTACGCATTGAATGAGCTTGGGCCACGAACTGGTGCCATTACACGCATCATGAAAGCATATCCTCATTTCACGTTCCATTCCAATGCCTCCTATCTAGTGAAGAAAATGAATCAGGAGCAAATTCAACAGCTGGATTGTATTATTTGCGGATTGCCATTTTTAATTTTACCAGGAAAATGAGAGATCACATTCTTGTACAAATGACACAAGCTCTCCGGCCAGGAGGCTTGCTGGTCCTATATCAGTACTCACTTCATATGAAGCAAACACTGGCTGAAGAGCTGATTATTGAGAATATCCAGTTTGTCCCCTACAACCTCCCACCTGTTTATGTGTACACCTACCGCAAGAAAGACGACGATGCCTAGAAAACTTCTACACTCTCACTTAAATTAAAATGCTCCCATGACTTCATGAAATTCATGTTCTCTTAAAACAAGAAAAGCCGCTTTATTCAGCGGCTACTTCCCCTTAAAGCTCAAGTTCATAGGTTTGTTCGATGTGGCGAACTCCCCAGGCATCGTTCTCTTGTTCTTTGGTTTTGACAAAACCTCGACCGTTGCACTGATGATGATGCCTCGCTTATGAACACTTAGGCGTGTTATGCTCCGATTGTTTTGCTGTGTTGTGATTTTCTTTTCCGCGAGGGCTTTGGCCACTAAGAATGGATCGGGACGCACTTTCCTATGAATTATCCCAAATTCAATTCTTGATTAGCTCATTTCCATACCATACCTCCGGAATCATCTCACGCTCCAGCTCCAATAGTTCTTTGATGATCTTGTCCGCGTCACTGATGGAACTTACAAGCGGATCCGTCAGCATCGCTCTTCTTAGCTTCTCATAGCTCTGCTCCACGACCGCCTCTGCCGTAAGCTCATGGACATCCAGTACAAGCTCCTGCATCCCTCGAATTCCTCGCGGCATCTCTCCGACGTGGACCGGCTTCGCCCCCTCCATGCTTACGTCACACAGCAGCTCCAGGAACGAATCCTTATTCATATTTGTCACCGCACCATTATTGAGCGTATTAATGAAGAACCGTTTTCCCAGATTCCCTACCATATTTTCGATAATGTCCGTTGCATGATCCGGGCCGAAGGTACTCATGTAATCAGCAATGGGAATATTCCCCGAAAGGAAGTTGTCCACTTGGTGCCACATCTCATCGTGACGCTGATATCGGTCCTCCGTCTCCCAGATCGATAAAGGCGGGATACGATCCGGCGTTTTACCATGACCTTGCCAATACCGAACATATTCCTTGGTATGTGCAGTACACGTTGGGATATACCCGAAAATATCATACAGTTCATGCGTAATGGCGTCGTTATGGAGAGCTTTGGCACCTTGGTCACCGCCGTTGTTCTCCTCGCCAGCCGATTTGCGCATAGCCTCCGCGATCGTCGGCATGACATCCTTGCCTTCGAACTCCGCTTTTAGCAACCAGGTAAAATGATTGACCCCGGCAATACGGAAGTCAAACTTCCGATCCAGTTCCTCGGTGAACTCGTTTCTGTCTCCGATGATCCCAGCTCGCATAGCATAATGAGCTTTCTTATGGGGCATATGATGGCTGTCGCAAAGCGCGAACGATTTCAGCTTCGGTGCATAACGGTGTAATGCGATACCATGGACGGTAGACGGATTGATATAGTTGATCACCCAAGCATCGGGACACAGTTCTTCAATATCTTTGGCGCATTCCATAATGACCGGCAATTCCCGCATCGCACGAAAGATCCCTCCTGGTCCGATCGTATCCCCTGAGCACATTCGGATGCCATATTTCAAAGACACCTCGCAATCTATACCCCGATATTTCACTGATTGCTCTGCAAAACTGAGTACAACGAAGTCGGCACCTGGAAGCACCTTTCTCCGGTCCGTCGAACCTTCCACTTTCAAAGAAACATTGTTCTCCCGAGCAACCAGCTCCGCAAGTTTCACCATTTTTGCCAGTCTCTCCTCGTCCGTATCCACCAAAGCAAGCGTTCCCTGATTCAAGTAAGGGGAATGAACCATCTGCCATATGGACTGACGACCAAAGAATAGACTCCCTGCTCCGATGACGACAATTTTCGGCTGCGGCATGTTCGTAGCGTTCATAAATAGCCCTCCTCATATGATATAAGTCCATTATAGAAGAGTGGCGAATAATCGGAATGTGCAATAGTTTTCAAAACATGTCAAATCGTATGATATTTAACAACCTCTAAAGCCTTTGATATACTGAATTAAATCTATAAATGTCATAAGGTAAAGGAGGCTGAGGAAACCCGATGAGTGAAAACAGAATGAACATGAGTATACTCAACGAACTCTCGGAGTATATTCATCTACGGATGAGCTCCTATTTGGAACAAACTCACGATAAAGACTGGACCGAACACAAATCGCATCCTGATTATGATCTGTGGTTTATTCAATCGGGTTCCGTAAAAATCATGATCGACGGGCTCGAATATACTGCGGTCCCTGGAGACGCGGTGTTTTTTTATCCCGATATGCCCTATATAGCTTCAACGTCCGAGGAAGTTTGCCGATTTATATACATCCATTTCGATTTCAGCATTGGCGAACAGCAGCGAATTCTGAGCGGTTTTCAACTTCCGGGGATTGTGCCAGGCAACCTGATCCAGGAGGAAACCACACTGTTTACCAAAGTATTTCGTCGATTGAAAGAGGGCAGCGGCACGTCAGGGAACCAACTCTACTTAAAAGCATCACTTCTTGCCGTAATTGCAAAAATCATTGAGCTACACGGGCAAGGTGCCTACGTTGGTCAGTTTCTGAATGGGAAGAAGCCCAGAAAAACCGAAGGAAGCCTGGAAGTATTACAGGATGTATTTCAATATGTGGATGCGAATCTGCACCGTTCCATTCGGATGAACGACCTCGCGGTAATCGCAGGAATTTCCGAAAAATATTTTATTTCCTATTTCAAGAAAACCCTCGGGATCACACCGGGTCAGTATATTTCACAAATCAAAATGAATCGCGCCAGGGATTATCTCTACGAAAAAAAGTATACGATTCAACAAATCGCCAGCTTTCTTGGCTATCCTGATCCTTTTACGTTCTCGAAAGCTTTCAAGAAATATTACAACGTGCCACCTTCCAAATTTGAATAGCCTTGCATCTCCGAAACAGATTCAAATGACAATGTCTTTAGATCTAACATTATTTGATACTTAAAGATCTCCAATTAACTCATTATCTTTATCATAGAATTTATATTTAAATTCGTAGGTTTCACTCTTTATTTCAGGTAAATCAATCCAAGTAACAGACTTCTGATTGATGTCAAACTCCTGTTGAATCAATTGTTCATTGATATACAATTGCATTTTAGCAATTTCATTAGCTTGATTTGTTATGATCATAAAAGTACTTAACTTAGCTTCCTCACTCGATTCTCGAAGGAGAAATGAAGCAAAACTTTGATTCGGACTTTTTTCTATATGTTTCCACTCATAATTACCTCTCTTATTTTTAATAAAATGAATATAAGCAGGACTATTGTCAGATAAAAAACCAACCATTCTTATATCATCAAAATCTCTTATTTCTAGAATCTCTATAGACTCGTTCTCGTATCCATCAATCGAGGCAACAACTTGCTTGATTGATTCTTCATCATTCCCATACCGTTTATCTAACTTGTCTAAAGGAAAAATGACAATTAAAACAATAATAATTATGGTAAATGAAACATTAACTATGCTGCGTTTCTTTAACATGAGCCAAAATCCTCCTCCAGATCAATTATAATCGCCTGCTCTTCAGCTTTATAAAAATGGAGCAACTGCCAACCGGCAAATGCTCCATGCAAGTTTAATCTAAGATGTCCCGATTGATGAAGGTCCGGTTCCGAAGAAGAATGCTTTTTTTAGTACATTGTCACTAGATCGTGCTATCAATTTTCTATCGTCTCCATTTGGGTAACCACCCAACCTATATCATCAATTAAATGCACCTTGTACTTTTGAGTGGCTTGGTTCAGTTCGTTATTAAATTGACATTCGCATTCAAGGAGATACTCACGCTCTCTGAATTTTTCTTCCATTAAAGTGATATTTATAATCTTATAATTATGGGTTTCATAACTTAAATATTGTTCAATCGAAGCTTCGGGACTAGAATCAATCTGACTAGCCTCATAGAAAAATCTAAAATAGATTACAGAATAAACGATAACAATAGACAAGAGAACAATAGAGAGTATTATGGAAAGTACGAAATTAAGCTTGGTAATCTTCATTAGAGTCCGTGTTTCCTCCCATTAGCTTAGAATGGCATGTATCATTAATGAGAATTAAAATACAGTTTATTGAACTACTGTGGATGAATTAAATAAGGGGTTCTTATAGGTGTAATTAAGAAAAGGGTAGATGAATCGATATTCTCAGGCAGTATCACCAGGGTTTTAATTCACCAGCAAACCTTAATCTGACTTTCCCACTCCCTATAGATCGCAGTAAATCGACCAAAAGCTTGGCATTTAGAGAGATGGTAAAATCCACTCCTCTCATTTCTACTAGAGGTACTTCATTTTGAATATCGCCTATATCCGGTGTTTGGGAAAACAGCAGTAAGGCATTCTTCGTTGCTGCTAAATGAATAACACTTTTATTTGCTAACACAGATACACATTCCACCGCACTTAATAAACGGTTTGATTAAAGTAAAAGTTCAGATATATATGATTTCGGAATGACGTTCATTGATGTAGGAAAAACTCCGGAACAAGATGAGTAGTCCATCTTCCTGTTCCACAGCCTAGGTCTGCTATAATTTCCACTTTCAATTTCTTTAGCAATGCAAGGAAAAATTCATCGTCTCTTCCCCAATGATTAATCTGGTCATACACTAATGGAATCATATACAATGCCTCCCCATTTACATAAACGAATACATTCATCGCCGAAGCCCGAGACCAGAAGCTATTGACAAAGGGATGCCAATTGTTAAAAGTAATGCCCATGAGTCACGCGCAAACATGTGAACGAACTCCCATACGTTTGAAGGACCAGAATGAGGCCCATCATGATAGGGATCGTTAAAAATCAGAGGAACAGCTGCAGTGATAATAAATATCGCTCCAAGCACAAGTAGGGATTGTAATGCCATTTTTCTCATCATGGACTACACCTCTAATTCAATTTTGTCTCAGTTCTTTTGAACACAACCGCCTGCGACCACCATGTTCCCCTATTATCGAAGCTTGATTACACTTCTCCCCAAAATATCTCCGTTTCATAATCAAATAAAATAATACCATCCTGTTTATTTCTATCAAATATATGGCGCAGTTCCGTCATCATCGGAGTATAGTTCGGATGCCCTGGTTCAGGGCTGTAGGAAGATGATAACAACCTGCCTTTCAAACCCTCGAAGTCGAACTCTTGACTCATTCGAAAGTTCGCTTCCTGCATCGTGCCTTCCCTGAAAAAAGAATGAAGCATGGACTGGGAAATGTTCTTATGATTCACTTTTTCGTAGTCGGTTCCGTATGTATGCAGCAGCTGATCGTACTCTACACGAAACGAGTTACCGGTGGTCAGACGGGAATTCCAGATCAATATGACTTTACCTCCCGGCTGTAAAATTCGCCTGAACTCGTTCTGTGCTGCCAATCGGTCAAACCAGTGAAACGCCTGTGCGCATACGATAAACTCAACCGATTGATCAGGTAATCCCGTAGATTCTGCAGAGCCTGATATTGTCTGAAAGTTCGGTTCACTCGCTAACATCTGCTCTGCAGCTGTACGCATGGCCTGATTCGGTTCGACGGCTATGACATGGCTTCCATGTTCCAGAAGCAACTTTGAGAAGATCCCTGTACCTGAACCAATATCTGCAATCTTGCTGTTCGAATGCAAACCAACGGAGTCGTACAAATAGTCAATCGCCTCTTTCGGATAGCTCGGTCGGTATTTCGAATACGAATCAACCCGGTTTGAAAACCGTTCTCTATTATTCATCTATCATCAGTCTCCTTCGAATTAGACGATCTAAACATCACTATTTTCTCTCTTTATTTCAGAAACCCTTCCTGTTTATTCCAATAATCTTTCCATAAAAAAAACAGACCCCGGGCAGCTTATGCTCGTGATCTGTTATTTGAATGGAACTTTTGATGCAATCCGCGTTTTACTTTAAATGAATCTTGAAGACGTCTCCAGCTTCACCACCAAAGACGATAAAACCACCTTTGGGAAGCTCAATGGATTGTTGAGGGGTTGCAATGGAAAAGTGAACCACTTCGCCCTGCTCATTATATACGGCATAACCCCCGCCATTCGGCGAATTTACAGTCAACGATTTGTTCGCAGAACGAGTATCGATAGCATACCAGCGGGCTTGACCGTTGGCCGGAATGGTGGTCTTCCCTGTTTTTCCGCCAAAGATCGGTGTAATCGCATCCTCTGCAATATATTCCTGTCCATCCTGAATCAAAATCTCAGCGTTATTCTGGGTGTAGAGCTGCAGATCAAATGCGTCTCTTCCGTTCATCACGGGAATCTCTGCGACATTCACTGCATTGTCTGAATCTACAATTTTTGTGCCATTTGCGTAACCGTTCTCCGTATCAACGGACAGATTTTTGATCAGCATCGAAGGAAGCAGATAAAAAATGGATGTAATTTTTTCATCTAACGCGTAATATTTGGAGCCGTTGCGATCTGCCCACTTCTCTTTTGTAACGGTGTCCAAAGTGTTACGGTCCAATTTTTGATAATCATACGTGTTCATCACCGTTTGACCTAAACCTGGCAACGTTATAACCGCCTGAATCTTAACATACACTTTCCCGTTGTGTTCCTTCACGAAACTGGCCTTCACACTTCCATCCGTACTAGTGAATTGACCATCCCCTGTGTGGACATACTTCTGCTCTGGAATGATCCCCCCCTGCAACGCAGGCAGCGTGATTTCGTCGTTTTTGATCTCGATATCCAGTGTTGTACCTACCGTGCCATACAGACCCGAATATGCATTCAACTCCGTCGGCATTTTTACTTTCACGGGTGGAGAGAATGTCTGATCCGCCTTGATTTCCCCGATGATACCTTGATCCTCCAGAACTTCCAGCAGTACTTTGCTGGCAAACATCTGATTGTAGATGGAGGACCCACCTGAGGACAGAACGGCCATCGAAATATCATGCTCAGGTATGGTGATTAAAGCGGCATGATACATCATGGTGTCGCCACCTTTGGAAAGCGCGGTAATGCCATAATCGCTAAACGGGGCAAGGTCAACGGCATCCCATCCCAGGCCGTAATTGAACGTGTTTCGCTCTTCTGATACCCATATTCCTTGACGATATTCATGATTTTGCATGGACTTTACCGATGATTCGGACAAGATGTCCGGTCTGTTGCCCATCAACACTTCTGCGAATGCTGTCAATTCCTCGGATGTGGAATAGATTCCACCTGTACCGAGAATGTTGGCATTTTCAACGGGCATTTTTGTTTCAATTGTAGGCCAATACGCTTCAGACAATTGATCTCTATCGAATGAATCCAACGGTGTTTTGGTTGCTTCCAGCTGCAACGGGTTGCTGATAAACTTGGCAACATAATCGGTGTAACTTAATCCACTCACTCGTTCAACCAGGATCTCAAGCAATTGGAAACCATCGTTGCAGTATACGGAATACGCACCAGGCTTGGATTTTAGCTTTTCACTCTTGAGTTTGAGCAATAATTCATCGTGGTTGCGCATATCATTATCGTCAAACAACATGCTGTTCCCATAATGTGAACCGTAGAGCCCCGATGAATGATTCATCAGCATGCGCGGGGTAATTTGAGTGTACCGCGCATCCGCCATCTCAAAGTCTTGAATATACGTAGTAAGAGGCTCATCCAGATCTACTTTACCGGAATCAACCAGCATCATGGTAGCAGCGGTGACAACCATCTTGCTCACCGAGCCAATGCCGAACATACTCTCTTTAGTCACTGGCGTCTGTGATGCCTTGTCATGTAGTCCGGTGCTGCCTGACAATATGATTTCCCCTTCATCCCTAATGGCATATTGCAGACTTGTGACTCCATAATTTTTCACCAGGTCTGCAGCAATTCGTTCTGCCTGATTTTCAATCGAAGTGCTCATATTCGCCTCTGCCTTGACGTCTGTCATCGGAGTAATCACAAGCACCGCTGTAAATAACACACTCAATAGTTTCTTCATCATTAGCTTCCTCCCTCAATACTTTCTATATGATGAATTCATCATATCTGGGAAGAGACACACCGAACGATAATGAACCCTGAATGGAAAAAAACAATCCCTGAACGGCATGTTCAGAGACTGTTTATTTCAAATGGTAGCACGACCATGTTATTGAATGTCCGATGATGTTGTTCAATCGTCATATGCCCACCATACTTTTCGCACATTCTCGATATATTCGTAAGGCCGATTCCGTGATACTCCGGATTGGACTTCTCACTCATCAAATGAGTTAATTGTTGCTCTACATGATTCAACACCTGGATGACAATTGCAGATGCAGTAGAATGAATCGCGATCAGGATATACCTGTCTTCAGCCTGCCTGACTTTCTTGGAAGCCTCGACTGCATTATCCAGCATATTGCCGAGTACCACACACAGATCATAACGATCAATATGGACCTGTTGTGAATGAAGCTGAATGCGGGCATCAATTTTGATCCCGTTCGCCTGCCCTACGGCAATGGTATTGGTGACAAGCGCATCGATCACGAGATTGCCGGAGTTCACCCGCTGGTACACGCCTTCAATCTTATTCAAGGTAAGCTTAATATGATCAGATGCCGCTTCATGTTTGTTTTGCTTGATACATTCTTCAATGTACAGAAACTGCTGATGAATATCATGGATGATGCCTTTCACATTTTTGAAACTGTGCACCGTCTTCTCGTAGTTGGCATCCTGATAATCCATTTGACGCTGCAACTGGGCATTTTCGTTCGCGAGCTGGACCTTCTCCACCATATTATCGAATACATAGACAATGAACACATTGAGAAAAAGCGAGCCCAGCACGGAAACGACATAATAGATGTTTTTCTCACTATAGCTCGAGGCCACATTAATCTGATATAACGTAATGATGGGTACAATCAGAAACAAGACATAGTAGCGATAATGCAGGGCAAAACTTCTGCGTTTGGCAATAAGACGAACAACCTGAATGACAATAAACATGATACTGCAGCCAAGCAGCATCACCTTATAGAACACCCCTTGATAATCCCCGTCGAACCGATCCCATGTGGTGTAATCCGTAGCGTCCCAAACACTCATAATATATACAGCAATATAATTCACCATGGTGATCAGTACGGCATATAGGACCGTGAAAACCAGTTTTAGCTTCAACTCCACTTCATAGGATTGCGCCAGACTGAAAATAAATATTAACGCAACCAAAGACGAGATGACCGAAGGTAATGTAGAAGCCAAATAGAAAAAACCTACGACAATAAACAGGGCAAAATAGACCGCTCTGTGTGGCTTTTGCCTGGACTTGCCCAGTACCGAATCGAAATAAAAATTAACCTGGAACGCCATAAGCAGGGTAACGACGATGACAGACAAAATCATATATGGTTCCATATCACTGAATCCTCATGATCATATATTTGGTATAGGCATCCTTGACTTCCTTGACTTTGGAACGGCCAATGGGCAATTCGGTACCATTCAACATGACTACCTGGGAGCCGCTAAACTTCTGGACATGCATCAGGTTAATGACGATCGAGCGATGAATCTGCAAGAAGCCATGATCTTTCAAAGCATCAGCATAACTCGATATAATGCCTTTGCTTTCATGCGTGCTTTCTTTTGTCACAAAATTCAGTTTGTTTTTGATCGTTAAACTCTTCATGACCTCAATCCAGAGAATATCATCGTATTTCAACAGTACTTCTTCATAAGCTGATTTGATTAATACAAATTTTTTGTCCATCGCTTTCAGATATTGGCACACTTTGATCATTTTCTCTTCGAAAATATGCGGCTGGATCGGTTTGATCAGATATTGAAACGTAACCACATCGAAGCTCTCTACCATATACTCGGGATAGCTGGTCAGAAACATGATTTGCACATCCAGAAACTTCATATTTCTGATTTCCTTGGCTGCCTGTATGCCGTTCATCCCGTTCATCTCCACATCCATAATGAGAATATGGAAGGTGTCTCCGACATTTCTATAATGTGAGACGAGCTGTTCACCGGATGTAAATAATGTAATTTGGAAATCCATATTCGTTTTAAGAGATAAGGAGATCAACATCGTTTTCACGTGTTCTCTTTGTTTCTCCTCATCATCACAGATTGCTATATTAAACATGTTTGAACATCCGCCCTTCATTGACGACGATTCTGAGTAATTTCACTCTCAAATATACTATTTTATCATAAGTATCAGGACAAAATTTGGACGAAAAGCATGATTTAAACCCTAAACTGCATGGAGGCAGTTGGATCAGGCAAAAATCCAAGTGTTTTTAAAAAGTAAAAAGAGCCTACTCATAGAGTTGGCTCCTTTTTGAATGTGAAGATATAGTAACACATTCATTAATCATATAAATTTGTTATGTTACATGCCCATATCATCAGCAAGGGTCTCAACACCAGTGAAGATGGAATCCCCATAACCCCAGAAGTTGTTGAAATCAATAACATAGATTTTTTTGTTTTTCACTGCGTTAATACTTTGCACTTGCTTGTTGGCCAGCAACTTGTCAATCGTTTCCTGGGGATCAATACCGCCAGCATATTTGGAAATGATCATGACATCCGGATTGATCTCGATGAGCTTCTCCAGGCTGAGTGTGCCTGTTTCATTAATCAACATATTATGAACGTTAATTAATGACATCGCACTTTCGATAAATGTATCTCCATTTCCGTTATATATCGCAATCGTGCCATCACCATTATCAGAGAAGGACGCATAGTTGATCGTTTCAGCGCTAGCCCGAGCCTTCAATGCTTCCTCGCGTACTTTAAGCTCCCCAATATAGGCCGCTGCGTTAGCTTGTACGTTAAAGATCTCGCCTAGCTCGGTGATATCCTTATACAGACTATCCAACGAAGCATCAGTTACACTCGTGTTCTGCACAAACGTTTTGATCCCCATATCATTCAAGCTGTTGACTGTACCCACACCCCAGTCGGCATCCTCAAACAGCCCGCCGCGTCCCATGATCAGGTCAGGTGAAGCGCCAATGGTCACTTCCTTACCTACATATCCTTCGGCCAGAACAGGAATTTTCTTAAACTCATCAGCAATATCGTCAGGCACACTACCAAACAACGCGGCTACACCCACGAGCTTGTCCGTCAAACCAAGGCGAATCATTAGCTCGGCTGCACCTTGGGTATTGGCAACAACGCGTTCAGGTGCCTTGTCAAACGTTTGTTCCTTCTTCACCCATGTGCCGTTCTCTATTGTATAATTTGAAACGGTTACCGGGTAAGTTGTTTCAGCAGCAGCTGAAGTGTCTGCATCGGTTTGTTCCCCATCTGTTGCTGCATTCGCGGCGCTGCTCTCCGCAGCTTGCTGTGAACTGCCATTTGCATCTTCACTGCCACCATTGTTACTTGAACACGCTGCGAGTACCAGAATCATTGCAGTAATCAAACAAAGAAACATCCCTTTTTTAACGGGTACCAACATGTAAATAATCTCTCCCTTTTGAATTCTCTTGTCTTTTTGACCATTATGTAAAAACTATTGTCAGTATACAGTAAATGTTGAAGCGTGTAAATGAGAACAATAATCAGTATCAATAAGCGAGGGTATAATGTTCTTAATACGAAAAAGCCGCTTCACCAGCGGCTTACAGTGTAACTATTTTCTTACCTCGACACACCCGTTCATTAGGCCTTTATATAACAAACATTCATAAGGTTCACCAAAAACGCTCCTTAAAACCCTTCAACACCGATATCCCTTCTACAAAGTAATAATCGCCGTAAATCAGTGGAACATCGACATTTCTCTGCTCTGGGAAATGACCTGTCCCATGCAAAATAAGGCCTTCTTCTGTTTCCGAGTCCCATGCTCCATAATTCATGTACAAGGAATGAAGAATCCTTTCTCCACTTCTGCGATACATCTCTGCTTCCAATCCATCAACCTGATCAGCCAAAAGCAGCAGTCCGGAAGCGGCGCAAGCTCCGGCAGATGAGTCACGAATCGAGGAATTTCCTTCAGGTGTACGAAAATCCCAAGTTGGTACCTGGTCTTCCGGTAGATTGGCCAGGAAAAAATGGGCCGTTCGTTTGGCTGCATCCAGATACTGCGGGTTACCCGTATAATGATAGCTTAGACTCATGCCGTAAATCGCCCAGGCTGTACCACGGGACCACGCCGACTCCGGTGAATACCCTTGGCCTCCCTTTACTTCGAGCTTTTCCCCGGTTTCCGGATCAAACACGACGATATGGGCAACGGAGCCATCCGGTCGGTAAAAATGCTGCAGCACCGTATCCGCATGCTTGACTGCGATGTATTTATAACGAGGATCCCCCGTTACACTGGATGCCCAATGAAGCAGCGGCAAATTCATCAAGCAGTCAATGATGGCCCAGCCTGCAATATGCTCCCCATTCCATGCACGAATATAATTTCCCTGGACGTTAAAACGTGCAGCCAGGAGATTAGCGGCAAGCAGAGCTCTCCGTTTGGAATCCTCTGCTCCCAGAAGCTTATATCTGGCACCGCTTGTTAACGTCCACATGAAACCGATATCATGATCAACCATCCGAGAATCCATCAGCAATGCATCAAGCTGGCGTTCACAGGATTCTGCGGCTTCCTTAAGTTCTTCGTCTTTGGTGTCCCGGTACACTTGCCACAGCATTCCTGGCCAGAATCCCGCAGTCCACCAGGATGGTCGCTCTAACTGGTATTCTCCATTTACGCTTGCGTGAGGAAATCCATCCCCGATTCGACGAGAAATCCGTTTCACTTTTGCCTTCGATTGATCCCATGCCTCCTGCACCCAATCCGGTTGAATCGACATTTCAGAATGCCTCCTTTTCGAATGTGCCCTTCTAGTGTTTATCATGATAGGCTTTATCCAAATTAACTTCTCCTCCGGACCATGCCTTCCGTGAAGTCCACTCGGCCTCTCCCTGCCAGAAATCAGCGACTGGTGGCAGTCCTAACGCAAGAAATACAGTTGTACACAGGTACAAACTGCCTGTCGATATATAAACTTCACCAATTTCCGGCTGGCTTCCGGCGAACCCTATTCGCAGCCAACCCGCATCATCAAACGTCCCGGGCATCTCAATCTGCCGCTTGATCACAGCCGTAAGCGCGCAGCGAACTTGGGCTGGTTGCACTTCTACCGGGAGCTCCTCTCTGAGAGCCATGAGGGATAAGTGCTGAAATGCTCCGAAACGATAGGCAAGTGATCGCCCAATGGGCGGGAAGGTGCCTTCCGGTGAAATCAAGCGTTCCAAGATGGCTGCATAGCGAGTTGCTCTGTGCAGCACCTTGACTCTAATCGTCTTCCAATCCTCGAATTGATCACCTAACACATCCAATATATCCACGAGCATGGGTTGAATCACAAAGCTATTATAGTAATCCCAATGAAAGTCAGGACCGTCACCATACGCACCATCACCCATATACCATTGGTCATGCTGCCTTACAGCATAATCCACTCGCATGCGGTCCCAGGTTTCTTCGCCCATTCGGGCAAGGGCCGCTTCAATGATTGCACTAAACAACAGCCAGTTGCTGAATACAGGGCGTATCATCCGTGTTGCCAGCAGGGCTGATTTCAGATTTTGTTTCGCTTTCTCATCAAGCAGTTCATACAGCTCACGTGGAGCCCGAAGCACCGCATTCGCAAGAAAGGCTGCGTCAACAACAGGTTGGCCGCCCTGTGTGAAATTCATAAAATCGGGTGAAGCCGGATCTGTTGCTGCTTCGATTGCACGCCTAGCCAGATTCGCCATCCTGGCTCGAATTTCTCCCTCCTCTCCGGAACGAGGGCCATGTTCAAGCCATGGTGCAATCCCAGCAAGTGTCCGCCCCAAAGCTTCTAAATAGGCGTAGTCTGCTCGATCTTCCCCCTTCGCTTCGACAGGCATATCGATAACAAGTTTGCTTTCCGATAAGGAATAGAGTACAGGATGTGCTATGCGAACCAACGTATCCACCCAATACTTTCTATCGACCGACACGTATCCTTCCTCCTTCAGCATAATCATTTTTAGAAAATTATAGATGGTTGTTTACACCCGAACAATAAACTATAATCATCAAAAACTGACCTATTGTGCTTAGGAGGATATGGAATGCTAACGTTACTTTCTTGCGGCTATCGCACCATTCACCATGAAGGGATTGTGAGAAACCGACCGAATGGTTCAGGAAACTACACCTTTGTGTTTTTTAATAGCAGAGCAGAAGTGAGATTGCATGACAACACAAGCACGGTTGAGAAAAACACGTTCATTTTGTTTCAACCTCAAACGCCTCATTATTACCGTGAGCTGGAGAGTCCATTTATTAATGATTGGTTTCATTGTAACGGCAGTGATTTCCACGAGTTTCTCCCTAGTATTCAATTTCCTATGGATACACTTATTGAAGCTTCAGATCCTTTGTTGATTTCCAGAAGCATTATGGATCTTCAGAATAGTTACCGACTTGATGGAAAGCTGCGGGAGCGCATTATTGATTGTGACCTTCGATCTTTCTTCATGAAATTAAGCGACTTGCGGGAAAGAACGGCTCCCCACCAACTCAGCCGTTATTACGTCCAATTCACAGAGCTGCGCAACGATATCTATCGCTCTCCTCAGCAGAACGTATCCGTGACAGCACAAGCTTCACGATTAAATTTGAGCAAATCCTATTTTCAACACATTTATAAAGAGCTATTTGGTTGTTCTGTTATGACGGATATGATTAATGCCAGGCTTGAACACGCCAAATATCTTTTGGATCACAGCGAGCTCTCCATCAATCAGATTGCGTACTCCTGTGGATATGAGAATGACACCCATTTTATGAGGCAGTTCAAGAAGTTGGTTGGCGCCTCGCCAAGGAAATACAGATTCAGAAGTGAACCTCGTTGAGGTGTATTCCTTTGCTCTTCAATCCCACTCTAAAAATCACAAAAAACCGTTATTCAATTAACGAATCAACGGTTTCATGGCTAAACGATATGTTGTGAATGATGTGAAATTTCTATTTCGAGCGCAATTCTAGTAAAGATATCCTAACAAGTCTAGCTCTCCTTCGGTCCAACGCATCTCATTTACTTCCTTGATCATTAATTCGCTGATGGCCTCATGCCCTATTCCATTCGTAGTTTGGGATTCATCATTAATTTTCAGCCATTTTACCCGATTTTCAACTCGTTTGTATCCGTTTTTTAGATAAAGAGCCATGTTATCTGCAAACAGAAGATGAAAGTCAATATTCTTACCGATTGTTAACGTATCAATTTCCACAAGCAGCCTTGACCCTAGTCCTTGAGAGCGCTCATTTTGTGAAACGCACAAATCAATGACACCCAGTACTCTTATGGCTTTACCATTTAGATTCATTACCCTATAATCCAGACCCACTTGTCCTACGAGTTCACTCTCATCGTTAAAAGCCAGGAATCTAAATTGCGGTACTTGCTTGAAGTAAATTCGATTCTCAGGATAAACTCCAGGAAAACTCTTGATTAATAACGCTTGTATATTCTCGGTTAACTCGGTACCAATTTCAAATTCGAATACCTTAACTATTTTCAAATGATTCCTCCTACACATAGATAATGGTTCAAAGCTTATACATTGCCTTTCTACACTGGTTCGCTAAACCCTTTTATATTAACGCAATAGATTGCTACATGATCCTTAGCACTCAATTCTTGGTTGAACAATTTAGGGTTTTCCATATCGGCCAAATGACCACCTCTACTCACTTACTCCCATTATGTAGAAAATAAAAAGAGACCCCCATGTGGGTGCCTCTTTAGCTTTGGCCATAAACTTTTAGTCCATGAGAATCTGGTGGCTCACTTCGTTGCATTATCGTAAACTTCATCTGTGACAGGTTCAAGCCATTCAGGTGTGCCTGCCGTGATCGCAATATGTTCAAACCAACTGTCTTTTGCGGCACCATGCCAATGTTTTACGCCATCATGTGTGACAATAACATCCCCGGCTTTCAGGAACTGGGCAGATTTGCCTTCCTCCTGGTACCACCCTTCTCCACCGGTAACTAACAATAGCTGAAACCCGTCACGGTGAATATGCCAGTTGTTGCGGCATCCTGGTTCAAAGGTTACGTTCCCTACGCCAACATTCACTTTGGGATCAGCAACCAAGGATTGAAGATAACTTTGTCCTACAAAATACTGTGCATATGCTTCATTTTTCTCTCCTACCGGAAATATAACACCGTTCTTTACCTCTTCATGTTTGGCCATATCTGATTCCTCCAATAAGTGGATTACAAATTATCTTTCTTCACTTTCCGGAATAACTTCATTAATGCAAGCGAGTGCATTTAGTGTTCTCGGAAAACCGATATAAGGCAGACAATGTGTGATTGCTGCAATCAACGTTTCCTTGTCATTTCCCACATTTATATTTCCTTGCACATGTGCCTTCACTTGCCCTTCGGCTCCTCCTAATGCACTAACCATACCCAGTGTTAACAACTCCCGGACTTTCAAATCAAGTCCATCGCGGGTGTAGAAATCCCCGAAGCAAAAAGCCGAAAGGTACTCCTGAATATGCTGCTGATTAGAAGGTGTATTTGCTCGCATTTTTTCAATGACATTACCGAAAATCTCGATCTGTACGGCAAGTCCTTTCTCCAAACGATTATCTTCTGATACCTGGCTTTGGCTTTCAATAGGCAATGCAATATTACGGGAAGCGAATACCTCATTCACTTCATTAATGGCGTTTAGTGTTCTCGGAAAACCGATGTATGGGGCACACTGGTAAACGGCCTCTTTCATTTCTACCGGAGTCACCCCAATATTCAACGCTGCATGAACATGTGCCCTGAGCTGAGGTAATGCCTGGTTGACCGTAAGGACCACTAAGGTCAATAGTTCCCGCTGAATGCCCGTCAAAGTACCTTGACAGAACACTTCTCCAAAAATAAAACGGCTTAGGATATCCTGAAATTCAGGATCTGTTGCATATGAAGAAGGTACGCCTTCACCAAATAGTTGTTGGTATTTTTCCTTACTCTTTTCGATTCGATCCACGTGCTCCGCCTCCCTTAAGCTTCTCTTTTATTATTTCAGTCAAGGAAACCTAAATGATTAAGATACTACATATTGATGCGTTACCGCACATGTGTATAATATAAATGGAAAGTGGTTTAGCTTCAATAAACAAACCATCTTCATTCGTGCGTTATCGCACAGATTCAAAACAATGTGTGAATACGATCAAAAAGGTGTGAACCCCCATGTCCAAATTGGATCGAAGAGTGCAAAAATCTCAGGAAGCCATTAAGAATGCATTTATCCAACTGATGTCTGAGAAAAATCTGGATCAAATTACGATTCAGGATATTTCCGATCGAGCTAACGTTGGTCGAAGAACGATCTATGATCATTACATGGATAAATTTGATTTGCTCGACAAACTCATCGAAGAGCACATCAACGAACTTCGAAAAATATGTGAAGCTGCATCTGATTTAAGTTTTGCCGAGGGAAATCTACTCTGGTTTGAATACTTTGAACATCATCTCCCCTTCTTCTCAACCATGTTATCAAGCAAAGGGGCCTCTGTATTTCGTCATCATTTCCTTGCATTTGTTATTGAGGAATTGGAAGGAGAAGTGAGTGTAACCGAAGGAATAAATCAAGGATTAAGCAAGGAGATCATTCTTAACTTCTTTGGAGCAGCAATCGTGGAGGTTGTAGAGGCGTGGCTAACCAATGGATTATCTGAGCCCACCCAAGTCATTGCAGAACAGGTTGGGACTTTGTTGGATCGGAATTTTTAGCAACGGATTGCAATATGAGATATCACCGCAGAGGAGTATTGAACCATGATCTTTATTACCAAAAAATTGTTGGAACGGCTAACTCAATCTCATAGAGAACCTAACATGTTTATGTGTTATTCCACTCCGCAGAGCTTGTCGGCGAAGACAAGCCGGGCTATATTGCTTATAAATGAGGATATTTTGATCATCCTTTTCCTCAATTTTTTTTCGACTAAAGTCGTACATAAAGTTGAATTCCGAACAGCGGAATTACAAGATCAAAAATATCATTCTGGAACCTTATTATCTGCAACATGGTCATTCCACGTTCATGGTCGGCGATGGAAATTCATGATTTCCAAAAAGATCCTTACGCTCGGCTCGATGCAAAGCGATTTTTTACATTTTATGAAACAGCATATCTATATTTAATGTTCAAATATTCACATTGGTCTCCGGCCGTATGAATAAAGAGCAGGCGATCTAATGGATCGACTGCTCTCCTGTGTTCAATCAACAAGATGTGTAATCCATTGACGTAGACCGTCTGTCCATAATTCTTCAAACTACAAGCACTCTAACTGCTAAACATGTCTATGAAGCTTGACATTGCACTCTGATGTTGTCGCAGTGACGTACTCCATGTAATTCACTGAACCATTAAAGCTCAGATACGCTTCATAACGCATGCGGATGGCAGGTAGTGTAATATAATCCAGCACCTGTTCCTTTGGAACCCACCTGCACTCACTCGTTTCCTCAGATGCAGCTAATTCCCCACCTTCTAATTTGCACACGAAATCAAACATGACCTTTGTTGGAACATCTGTCACGCCGTCATACCACTTATGTACTGCTGTATTAGAGACGACACTAACTAAATGACTAACGCTGGCATCAATGCCACTTTCCTCTTTGATTTCACGTATGACGCCATCCATCAGGTTTTCTCCTACTTCAGTAATCCCGCCTGGATACACCCATCCATCATCATGAGCTTTTACCAACAGGATATTTCCTTGTCCGTCTTCTACAATTCCGCCTGCCGATACGATATGCGTTGGAAAGACCATCTAACAACCTCCTCTTTAGTATACCTGTATAATTATTCCACATCATTCATCCAGCTTCCTGCTCAAAAAAGGCTGCTCAGTCGCAACCTCACAAACTCTCATGATGATTCACATCTACACCTGTATTGGATTGGTACTGATGATTTTTCTTGGCATAAACGCGGAATTGAGACAGCAAAGGCTCCTGCTACCAGCTGGAATGGGATTCTCGGATCCATTCTTGCGTATGTACTTCTGTTATAGCACCACATTTTCATTTTCCGTAATGTTTAGTACATTTAACTTTTGGATACAAGCCGCGGGAAATGTGATATGGTCTAGAATGTATTTGTTGTATCACATACGCACTACATGTTGAGGAGAAGATTACAAGTGAATGACAGTAAAGCAATTGAAAAACCGAACAGATTAACAGATCCACTGGTTGTAACCCTAATCGCAAGCCTATGCTGCTTGTTATGGGGAAGTGCTTTCCCCTCCATTAAACTAGGGTATATCGCTTTTAACATCATGCCAGAAGATATTGCCTCCAAGTTTGTATTTGCCGGATATCGTTTTATACTCGCAGGCTTGCTGCTCCTGACCCTGTATCGCTTGTTTAGAAAACGCAGGTTTAACCTGACTGGACGGCAATGGACTAGCCTCTCTATGCTGGGAGTCATGCAAACAGGCCTGCAGTATATGTTTTTTTACATAGGTGTATCGAATACGACCGGTGTCAAAGGTTCAATCATGAACGCGACAGCTACCTTTTTCAGCGTTGTACTTGCCCATTTCCTGTATCAAAATGATAAGCTAAGCAATAAAAAAGTCATTGGTTGTATGCTTGGATTTATCGGCGTCATTATTGTCAATTTCAATACCGATCTACTTTCATTTTCCGTTTCGTTTACAGGTGAAGGCTTCGTCATTGCAGCTGCATTCATATTTTCCATTACGGCCATCTACGCGAAGCATTTAACCTCTTCCATGGATGTATTGGTCGTAACGGGTTTCAGCCTGTTTGTCGGCGGATTGACGCTGGCTATGCTGGGTCTGCTGCTGGGCGGACAGGTTACACATTTCACCCTGGAATCCACCAGTAACTTAGTTTATTTGGTACTCCTGTCATCCGCAGCATTTTGTTTATGGAATATGCTTCTTAAATACAACAAAGTAGGAAAAGTGTCTGTATACAACTTCCTTATCCCCGTGTTTGGCGCATTTCTATCTGCTGTATTTTTGGGCGAAAGCATTATGGAACTGAAGAATCTGGTTGCCCTCCTGTTCGTGTCGCTCGGCATTTACATCGTGAATCGAGCAAGCTCTGCATAGCATCCGGCTGTTTGTAAACAATCTGTCCCGTAACGATAGAAAAACCAAGTTCATCTCCTCTTTACGGGATCGAACTTGGTTTTTCTTTACCTTATCTATTAATTTCGTGCCTGGTTAACCCTGGCAATAAGTTCATGAATAACCTCATCAGGTGAACGCTCGTTCATCCATTGTTGACCAAACATTTGGAATACCTTGATCATAGGGAAGTCTTCCCAAAATCCCACAAATTCCTCGTTAAGATATACCTTATCTGTAACATGCTCGTTCATTTCATTCAGGCATTTCTCCAATTCCTTCTTCGCTGCCGGATCACTCATCCATTCGCTGAGAAGGCTGAATTTGTGGAACGTAATTTCTTCCTTCCCGAAGTCACAATGCAGACGCTCACTGATTCGGAGGTCTTTGGACGAGCTGCCGAGTGAAATTTGAAAATATCCGGTCTCTGCTACCCAGCGGTTATACTTGGTGTTGTAGTATGAAAAATCTCTCTCTTCCAGTTCAAACGTAACCTTGCGTTTTTCACCAGGCTCCAGTTCGACTTTGACAAAGGCTTTTAACTCTTTCTCTGGACGGGTCCATGTGCACTCTTCATCGTGCACGTACAATTGCACTACTTCTTTCCCCTTGCGCTTACCGGTATTTTTTAATTCAAAGGATACGGTAACACCTCTATTTGTCTGAGCCACTTTCAGATCCGTATATGAGAAGGATGTGTATGATAATCCGTGCCCAAACGGAAATTGAGGTGCCAGTTCTTTGCGGTCGTAATATCGATATCCCACAAAAAGACCTTCACGATAATACAGCTTGCCGTTCTCTCCGCGAATCCGCATATGAGAAGGATTGTCCGATAGCTTCACGGGGAAGGTCTCGGATAGCTTGCCCGATGGATTCGTATGCCCAAATAATACATCTGCAATCACTTTACCCATGCCTTGACCTGACAACCACGAGTGAATTATGCCCGGTACATGCTGTAACCATGGACGCATCGCCAGTGCGGAGCCGCTGCTCGTTACAACGATGCACTTGGGCTGAACTGCGGCTACCGCCTGAATCAAATTCACTTGATGCTCAGGAAGATCAATTCCTTGCAGATCATGCATCTCCGATTCGGCATATTCCGGTTGGCCAACAAACAGTACAGCAACATCAGAATTCTTGGCTAATGTGACGCTCTCCTGAATTAACTCATCGTGAATGGAGTCATCCTCCGGGTATCCTTCTGAATATCCCATCGTAATATTCTCGCCGGCCAGATTCTTTATCTCGTCCCACGGAATGTCTACTCTTGTCGGCGTTACCTTCGCACTGCCTGCCCCCTGAATTCGAGGCTTCTTGGCAAACCGCCCAATCACGGCAATGGACCCCAATGATTCCGGCTGCAGCGGAAGAATTGCGTTCTCATTTTTCAGAAGCACAATACTTTCGGCTGCCGCTTTACGAGCAAGTGCATGGTAATCCGCATCTTCAGAAGTCCCCTCGCCTTTGTTGCCCGTTACCCGCTCGACCAGCTTCAAAATGCGACCCACGCTTCGATCCAATTGTTCTTCGGAAAGGCTTCCGTTCTGAATCGCCTCAATGATGGCTTTGGCATTGTAATGAGCAGGACCTGGCATCTCCAGATCAAGCCCAGCCTTCAGACCGCGTATGCGATCATTGACAGCTGTCCAGTCGGATAAAACAACACCTTCATATCCCCACTCTTCTCTCAAAATGTCATGCAACAAATGTTCGTTCTCACTCGTGTAGGTTCCATTCAATAAGTTATAAGAACACATGACCGTCCAAGGGTCCGATTTCTTAATAATTCGTTCAAAGGCACTCAGGTAAATTTCGCGAAGCGTCCGCTCGTCGATTTCCGAACTGGTCACCATCTTCTCAAACTCCTGGTTGTTACCCGCAAAGTGCTTGACAGAAGCACCCACACCTTCGCTTTGGATCCCGTTAATGAAAGCTGCGCCAAGTTCACCCGACAAGCAAGGGTCTTCCGAATAGTATTCGAAATTTCTCCCGCCAAGCGGCGTTCTTTTCATATTGACACCCGGCCCAAGCAGCAGCTCCACGTCCATAGCTTTTGATTCTTGTCCTAGTGCCACACCCACCTCATGCAACAATTCCGTGTTCCACGAAGAACCGATGGCCGAACCCGTAGGGTAACAAGTGGCGGGTACATTTTCCGTTGTGATGCCCATTTCTTCGTCACTGTTCGTTTTACGGATGCCATTCGTCCCGTCGTACATATGAACTGGCGGAATGTTCAACCGCTCGATTCCTTTCGTCATCCACATATTCAATCCCGCGCAGAGTGAAGCTTTCTCGGCCAGAGTCATTGCCGACAACAATTCATTGATCGATTTATTCATAGTACTCACCCTTTTTATTTAATTTTGTTCCTGTTCTTTCTTCAATTCCTGGGCATCATACAGTTTGAAAAACGGGAACCAAACCACAAATACAATCAGCAGGACCACCGCCAGCAAAATAAGACCGTTAAATCCAGACATAATGTAGGTGGACAAGCCGATCGGTGTGTACCATAGCTGGAAGATCTGGCTCGGGATCCGCACCCAACCCCAGTCGAGAGCCAAGTACACAATCACTGGCGTGATAAGTGCGTTAATCCACATGGGTACCATGAGTAATGGATTAAAGGCAATCGGTGCACCGTACACGACGGGTTCATTGATGTTGAACAAGGACGGGATAATGGTTGCCTTGCCGACAGATTTCAGTTTTTTCGAACGTGCCATCAGGAACCAAACCACTAACGGTAAGGTCGCTCCCATTCCCCCAATACCCAGCCATCCGGAGAAAAAGGTTTCAAACGTGTTGATATTGACAGGATCCTGTCCGGCTGCCACAAGAGCTGCATTTTCTTCGATTGCAGGTATCCAGATCGCGTACCAGATCGGTGTCATGACCCAAGGGCTTACGCCGAAGGAATACAGCACTACACCAATAAAATTGAACAATAAAAATCCAGTTAAACTTTGTCCCAAGGCATTGATTGGCTCAAACACGTTCACGATCAGTCCAAAAATATCAAAATGAAGCTGATATACGAGAACCCATCCTGTTGTTAATACCAGGGCGATCGGGACGAGAAAATCGAACCAGTCCATAATGAATTCGGGAAGTGAAGACCCCTTTTTGAAGAACGAAAATTTGTTGCACATGATCATCACAAGCGCAACGAATACACCCACCAGGAGTGCTGTGATCATCCCCGATGGTCCAAATCGTTCAAGGATGAACTGAATGGTACCGTCTTCGTTTACCGTCGGGTTGAGGAGCATAACAAACAGAGATACCCCCGTCATTCCCGCCAGCAGCTTGATTTTGTGCCGCTCCTTTTTCTCCATCACCACATAAGGCGTCAGAAAAGCAATAAACAACCCGAGCAAACCGAAACTGAATGTCGTGATGGGTGTCAAGTCCGGCATGCCCGGAATGAAATCCTGCAAAATCGAAATCAATGTAATAATCGAACCGATGAAAATCATCGGAATGGCGACCATAATGGCTTCTTGAATCGAAGAAACCCAAATATTATTCGTAAATGCCTCCAATCTTGGCGCAAACGAATCTGTCATCCATTTCATGAAACGCTTCATCCAAACTCCCCCTGTCTTCCTCTTAGCTGCACAACCATAGTATATAAATCTTTGTTAACGCTTTCTTGTTGGAACTTGCCGCATCATGGTTCGTTTTTTGCCTAATTGATATCCTAGGTTCTAGCTTGTCTGCCTCAGCGAAAAATAAACAACAAAAAACATCCCTCCATTACGGAAAGGATGTCTTAAGGATACTTTTTTAATATTGTCTATCCAAAATGAGCAGCATCACGCCATGTGGCGGAAGCACAATTTCTCTGCGCCAACATTCATCCCTAACCATTTCTGTCCCCATGACGGGTCCGCTCCTGCCGTTTAAATAGGCGATTTCTTCTTCCGTCAGGGAATATGGCGAACCCATGCGAGCCCACTCATCAAATACCGATCCATGCTCCCGATCCAGTTGATAACTGGTGCATTTATAAGGTCCTGAGAGCTTGTTAAGCGTGAGCTCAAAAGCTTTGCTGCCTTTCTCCTCAAATACGTCATAACGGGTTGAACAGGATAGCTCGGACCAATCTCCACTCGCAAACAGCCGATCTACATGCACATAGTGATAGAACAGAAATTGCATGCTTCCGTCCCTTTTTCGCGTTCCGACATAACCGTCTCCTTTGATCAGCAGCTCATCACCGAGCTTCTGCATAAGCTCATATGCATAATAGCTAGGTTTCTTCAGACCATCGCGGTTAATCAGGCCGAAGCCCCCGTAGAAAGGAGAAGCGGGAACGATGCTTTCTTCGAATACATCGGTAAAGGACCAGAACGCCATTGCTTTCACGTCACCGAGCGTATTCATGGTGTGGTAAATGACAAACGGAGCCATGAACATGGTATCGTGCAGCAAGTTACGGTCATATATCGAAAAGTTCCACTCGGTCACATGAAGTTCGACATGACTGTACGAAGCCGCCTTCATTTTTTGCCGCAGAAGATCAATACTCTCTTTATAAAAAGATGGAGGCATGATTTGGGTTAAACGATCCTCTTCAACTTTCAGCTTGGGATACTCCGAATAGATATGGAACGAGAAAAAGTCGAGAGCAACTTCCCGCTTGCGGCAATATGACAGAAACTCCTCAGCCCAAATGTCGTTCCAGAGAGATCCATAACCCATAGCTGGGCCTCCCACTCTCAGCTCGGGCAATACCGATTTGATGGCATGGGCGGTCGATTCATAAAAAGCGAAGTATTCTTCCTTGCTTCCTGCCCAACAAACGCCAGCCAGGTCAGGCTCGTTCCACACTTCGAAATACCATTTCTTCACTTCTTCCGCCCCATAACGATTCAAACAGTGTCGAATGAACTCACGCACAAGGCCTT
This sequence comes from Paenibacillus pabuli, assembly GCF_039831995.1. Classification (NCBI taxonomy): domain Bacteria; kingdom Bacillati; phylum Bacillota; class Bacilli; order Caryophanales; family Paenibacillaceae; genus Paenibacillus; species Paenibacillus pabuli. Next base: position 217,072 of record NZ_JBDOIO010000003.1, on the reverse strand, counting down.
GCCACTTGGCAGGGTCGGATGGCGGACTAATATTCCCCCTCCACCAAAACAACGTTTCTTTGGATCTCGCCAGCTGGTTCGGCATAAAGCTTAATTCCACGAATGGCCTCACTCCCTGATCCAGCAAGAAATCATACAACTTGTCCACGTAAGACCAATTATAAACGGAGATGCCATCCTCCGTTTCGCTGTACACCATCATCTCGTCATTAAATATGCCGTGAAATCGAATATATTGAAAAGGTACTTTTCCTTTCAGTGAGGACAGCTGCTTCCGCCAATCTTCACGCAAGCCTTCAATAGCTCTTCCTGCCGTCATGGTGATATTCCAGTGCTTTTCGTAGACAATTGATGTCTGGTCTGCACGAATTTCAATGTGAGTTTGGTCTGACAGATGTGCAGACGGTACAGGGAGCGTGTCCTGATCCGCGTCAACCTTAGCATCCAGATATCGATACAGTGAGCCAATCGCATTCAACGTTTCCATCTCGTAATAATCGCCGCTTGAAGATTCCTCATACGTTTTGGGCTTGCGGTTTACATTCAGCTGATGGGGTTCCGGTACTCGCGAAGCTTCCCGATAGGAGCCTGGCGTGCAGCCGTACTTTTCTTTGAAGTATTTGTTAAACAGCTTCACATTGGCAAATCCGCAATCCAGTGCGATATCCGAAATATTTTTATCATTCGCTGCCAGCTGGGCTTGAGCTTTCTCGAGGCGAATGAGCGTCAAATACTTTTGGAAAGGTATCCCGATTTTGTCGGTGAAGAAGTGGGAGAAATAATGCAAGCTTAAATGCTCGGAATCCGCCATATCCTGCAGCGTAATCTTCTCATTGTAGTGAATATCAATATATGTGAGGACCCTGTTCAGTCTTTTATAGTCATAATCCTTGCTTCCTTCTTCCAATGCGGAATTTATTCCACTGGAAAAATACCTCTGCAGGCAGCCGCATAACATCTGTAATCTGCCCATGGTAAAGTTTTGATAACCCGGCGTTTTTTTGTTAATCTCCCATACCATTTGCGCAAGATATTGTTTAATACTATACAGGCGTAGAGCGTCCTGCTCCACGTTCATGGCAGAGTTACAGGAGATAAAAGCATTATTGTTCATCAACTCGGGACCGAATTGCAATGTTAATAGCACATTGTCCTGATTGGTTCGTTCAATCTTGTGGACGGACATGCTGTTAACGACAATCAAATCATCTTCATGCAGTGTATATTGCTGCTGGTCCAGATACATGATGATTGAACCATGAAGAACGTATACAACTTCCACTTCCTTATGCCAATGGAAATCAATATGTTTCACCGAGTTCACGAAGAGTTTCATAGGCAGATCGTCCTGATGTTGAATAAACTCATATAGATAGCGAATGGTCCGCACCTTCCTTCATACCGCTTATTATAGGCACAGCATTTTGAAGATATCAACAAGCTAGACCGTGCGGTGTCCGTTACATCAAGAGCGACAAGCTTTGTTTTTTGCAGAAAAAAGACAAACTATACTGAAGAGCGCAACTTTGTGCTGGTAACACATCTTGGGCGGCTATATAACCGCCGTGGTTTACTTGGATATGAAGTCGAATTTGTTCAAGTTTCCGTATGCAGCTCTGCATTTTCCCTCAAGAATAACAAAAAAAGCCGATCAATTGTACTCAATTGACCGGCTCTTCTTCATAACTGTTGCAACAACTTATTCAACTTGGAAGCCCTTCTATCTTACCAACCGCGATCGGACATGCGCTCATCCGCAGACAGTTTGGAAATCTCAATCCCTTTCATAGGGGTGCCCAGGTTTTTGGACACTTCGGCAATCAGTTTGTAATCCGTGTAATGCGTTGTCGCTTCAACGATAGCACGAGCGAATTTCTCAGGACTATCTGATTTGAAAATACCGGATCCAACAAATACACCGTCTGCGCCCAAATGCATCATTAGTGCAGCATCTGCAGGAGTAGCTACACCACCAGCTGCAAAGTTAACGACTGGAAGCTTGCCGTTCTCATGTACGTCGAGCAGAAGCTCATAAGACACACCCAGGTTTTTCGCTTCAGCATACAGCTCGTCCTTGGACATGTTTTGCGCTTTGCGGATTTGGCTGTTAATCAGACGCATATGGCGAACAGCTTCAACAATATTGCCCGTTCCAGGCTCACCTTTGGTACGAATCATCGATGCGCCTTCACCAATACGGCGAAGAGCCTCTCCCAAATCTTTGGCTCCACATACAAATGGTACAGTGAACTCATGTTTATCGATATGGAATACTTCGTCTGCAGGCGTCAGTACTTCACTCTCATCGAGATAGTCCACACCTAGAGATTCAAGCACTTTGGCTTCTATGTAATGACCGATACGCGCTTTGGCCATAACCGGAATGGACACCACTTTCATAACCTCTTCAACGATTGTCGGATCTGCCATGCGGGCTACACCGCCGGCTGCGCGAATATCAGAAGGCACCCGCTCCAGAGCCATAACAGCTGTTGCCCCAGCCGCTTCCGCAATTTTAGCCTGTTCAGCGTTCATGACGTCCATAATGACGCCACCTTTTTGCATCTCAGCCATTCCTCTTTTAACACGATCTGTACCTGTTTGCATGATTGTATTCCTCCCATTTAACTTTTGAGTGCTTTTCAAAAGGACATCTTATTTCAGCAAATGTAAATGATCTATTTTTCGATGCCACTATTGTTTCCCTTCAAACTATGAATTAGTATAAAATGATAATGGACACATAAAAAGATCCAATATCACCGGATTTTATTGTACCACTTTGAATGGTTTGAACCACTTTATATAACCATGGGAGGATCTATGCAATTTCATGCAGCCTACAATTCATATTTGAACCGACAATATACCAAGATGAAGGCTCTCTATCATGCGGTGCGTGACGCTATTCAGGAAGGCAATCTCGTTTACGGTGAAAAGCTCCCCTCTTCAAGGGAGTTAGCTGCGTCGTATCACATTTCCCGAGGAACAGTGAACCAGGTTTATGATACATTAACTGCTCAAGGTTACCTTCAGTCAGAGCATGGAAGAGGTACTTTTGTCGCTTATCAAGCGGATTTTAGCAATGAGGAGTACCTGGTGAAATCCTGTTCTCATCACTTGTCCGCTTGGGGGAACCGTATTCAGCAGCTTGAGCAGCAGACTGCTCAACAAACAGCACATGCGCGTGATCACAGAAATGAGAGCAACGAAGTTATCGATTTCGGCAAATATCAACCGGATCTATCCAAATTCCCTTACGAGGAATGGAATAATCGATTGTATGCGGAGATACGGCATCGTGAGGATCACTCTAGCCATACTTCTGCCTCTGTAAGCTCAACAGGAGACCCGAAATTGAGAGAAGCCATTGCGGCCTACCTTCGGAGAATGCGGGGGATTCATGTAGATGCGGATCATATTGCCGTCACTGCCGGGTCTATGCAGGCTATAGCGCTGCTAACTCAATTGCTTGCAGATCCCGGCGACCATGTCGTGACGGAAAGTCCTTGTTATATCGGGATTTCTCAAGCCATTCTGGCTGCGGGTGCCAAATTGATTGAGGCCAACCTCGATGGCCAGGGACTGGTTCCCCAAAACTGGGATGCACGTATGCTGTTTGTCACGCCCTCAAGACAATTTCCAACGGGCGAAATGCTTAGTCTTGAACGCAGACAAACTCTGCTGGATTGGGCACATCGTCATGATGCCATGATTGTCGAGGATGATTATGATAGTGAGTTCCGGTATCGCGGCATGCATGTTGAACCTCTCAAAACACTGGATAAAGAGGGGCGTGTCATTTACCTTGGAAGCTTCACCAAAACCTTGCCATTTGAAGTCCGGCTGGGCTACGTGGTTCTCCCTCCGACCTTGGCAGACACTTTTAGAAAGGCCCAGGCATTATACGAACCAAGACCCGTCAATCTAATTGAGCAACGGGCGCTCGCTGCATTTATGACAAGTGGTCAGTATGAGCGTCACCTGCGCCGGATGAATCGTCTGTACAGCCGCAAGTTCCATATGCTGCTCAAGCTGTTGAATCAGCAGCTATCCACATGGTTTGATTGGGTCGAAAATGAAGCGGGTCTGCACGTGTTCGGTTGGTGGCGAGGTGATGGGTCCGCTTATGAAGCCTTTCGGGCATCGGCTAGATCTGAAGGAGTCATATACTCGGAAGTCAGCAGCTCAACGTCGGATGGCATGAAGGTTGGTATTTATTTGTCGTTTGCCCATTTGTCAGATGCACAAATACAGGAAGGTGTAGCGAGATTACAAAAAGCCGTAATGAAATGACTTCATGATGAGGTCTTCGTCTCTCGATAAGGCCTGTTGGAGTGTTATCACGAAGAAGAGCAGCTGAACCATTGGATAGCTGCTTGCATTGTCGTACTAAGCTACCCTCCTTGTCATGAAGCCTACGTGTTACGAGGAGCACAAGGTGCCGAAATACCCGCTGTTCTCCCTGACATACATGGCATAAAAAATCCCCTCTGGTGTGCAGGGAGAGTTCACGATCACGAAGATCTCTCATTGTCCTGTTAACCCGAGGGGATGTTTGGTTCATGCGCAAGAATTGCTTAATGCATTGTTTTTTACTTATTTATTAAATGTTACCTTCTCCGAACCGCCTTCAAGAATGATTGATGTGTCCCGTGGCTTCGTTTCCGCGATTTTGCGGCCGCCTCTGAATGAGTAGAGCACGCCGGCTTGTTTGCGGATGGCTTCATATTCATTCTCGGCTTCCAGAACGATGAAGTTGGCCGGCTTGCCTTCTTCAATGCCGTACACATCCTCGATATGGAGCGTTCTTGCGCTGTTTTTGGTAATCAGGTCGATAGAATTCACGATCTGATCGTAACCAAGCAGCTGCGAAGCATGGATACCCATATGCAGCACCTGAAGCATGTTGCCCGTACCGAGCGGATACCATGGGTCGAAGATGTCATCGTGACCGAAGCACACGTTCAGACCTGCTTCTTGCAATTCTTTGACACGAGTCAGTCCTCTTCTTTTTGGATAAGTGTCGAAACGTCCCTGCAGGTGGATGTTCACCAGCGGATTGGAGACGAAATTCAGGTCAGCCATTTTCAGCAATCTGAACAGTTTGTACGTATATGCGTCATTATATGACCCCATTGCGGTTGTATGACTCGCTGTCGTACGGGAACCCAGACCACGTTCGTAGGCTTCCTTGGCAACGACTTCCACGAAACGGGATTGCTCATCATCGATTTCATCACAATGGATGTCGATCAAACGGTCGTATTTCTCGGCAAGGTCAAATGCAACCTTCATTGAATCGACGCCGTATTCTCTCGTGAATTCGAAGTGCGGAATACCTCCGACGACGTCAACGCCCATTTTCAGCGATTCTTCAAGCAGCTCCACGCCGTTCGGATAGGAATGAATGCCTTCCTGCGGGAAAGCAACAAGCTGGATATCAATGTAAGGCGCCATTTCTTCTTTTACTTCAAGCATCGCTTTAACTGCCGTCAAGCTTGGATCAGTAACATCCACATGTGTGCGCACATGCTGGATGCCTTGTGCCATTTGCCATTTCAGCGCCGTTTTGGAACGGGTTTTAACGTCTTCATGCGTCAGGAATGCCTTGCGTTCCGACCACCGCTGAATGCCTTCGAACAGTGTACCGCTCAAATTCCATTCCGGCTCACCCGCCGTTAACGTTGTATCCAGATGAATATGAGGCTCAATGAACGGTGGCAATACAAGCGAACCACCCACGTCGATGACTTCCTCATTGGCCGAAGCAGCTGGCTCCTGTGTGATTTGTTCGAATTTCCCGTCTTTTACGACGATATTCCATAGACCTTCTTTACCCCGCAATTTCGCGTTCTGTATAATCATTTATTTTCCCCTTTTCTTTGGATTCTTTCGCAGAAATGATCAGCATGAGTACAATGTAGGCCACGGCTGTACCAAGAAGTGCATTCAATGGCGTGACTCCTGGTGCCAACTGGGCAAATGCCACGCCGATCGCCCAAGCCACCATCGCTATCCAGTTTACCTTCTTGAAAGTCATCTCCGCAAACGGTTTATAATCTCTTCGCTTCACGAAGAAGTAGTCTGCAATGATGATAGCCCCAATGGACGGTACGGCTGCGCCAAGTACATTCAGGAAACCAACGAAGTTGTTGTACATCCACATCGCAAAGATGGTGCCCACGATGCCGTTGACGATGACGAAGAATTTTTTCGAAATTTTAGTGATATTGGCAAAACCCAGTCCGGAAGCATAAAGGGCATTATCGTTCGTTGTCCAGATATTTAGTCCCAGGACGATAATCGCAGGTATGATCAAACCTTGCAGGAACATGACTTCTGAGATATCTGCCAGGTTATACGCCATGGCGCCGACTGCACCGAACAGGAACATGAGCGAGTTACCCAGGAAGAATGCAATGACTGTTGCGGTAACAGCCTGGCGTGACGTACGGGAAAACCGGGCAAAGTCAGGTGTTAACGTTCCGCCGCTGATAAATGATCCGATACAAATGGTTAGTGCAGCTGCTGCAGTGAGCGACTGTGCCGGCGTGTAATCAAACAATCCTTGCAGGCCGCCCAACGTGTCTGCGCCTTGGAACATGGAGTAACTCCCGAGAATGGCAATGGCCGGAACTGCAATATAACCCAAAATAACAAGTGACTTCATGCCGTAGATTGCAGATGCCGTCATGGCGAGACCAAACACGAAGATTAACAGGTACACATTCCAATCCATCGCTTTGGCGACGGGAATCGCGAACATGGCTACACCGACACCGAACCATCCGACCTGTGTGAAGCCGAGCAGGAACGAAGGCAGATACGACCCTTTCTCACCGAAGGCATATTTGGCCAGCAAGTGTGTGGACAAGCCTGTTTTCGCCGCGATATGTGCCAGTGCGCCCGTATAGATTCCCAGCACCAAATTACCCGCAAGCACGATGCCAATGAACTCCATAAACGTTAAGCTGACACCAAGCGTCCCTCCTGCCAGCATGCTTGCCGAGAAGAACGTGAATCCCAGCATAACGGACAACGTCTTCCAAAAATGGTTTCTCTGCGTTTTTGGCACTGCCTGCCATGAAAACTCTTGATCTTGTTTGCTCATCAGAATACCCCCAACTTAAAGTGTCCTGATACCAAAAAGCAGAAAAAAGAGGCTACTCGTCAGGTCGTAAACTGACAAGTAGCCTCTTTTTTGCATCATAACCCGCGCGAAGACGCAGAGCATCCCTGAACGGAATATGCCCTGTTTCACGCGTGATTATAAAAATCCGCTGCCCTTGCCAGCCTCTCTGGACTGAATTAAAGGTACCAGTATTCAATTACGTTCTATTATTTTGGAAAAAGCCGCAAATGTCAATGTCATTATTATCCAATCAATATATTAGTAACATGCTTCAGGATGTAAACTGGCCCGTACAATGCTCATTCCCTTGCTTTAATTCGCACTGGCAACGTGCCCTTAGCTTCTTGTTGGCCGAGCAGCACGTTGATTCCAGCTTCTGTATTGGGTTCTTGTTTGCCGTATACGGCAAGTCCCGAGCGAATGTTCTTCAAATAGATCGTTTCATACGGGTTACCGAGCGACAACAGTGTGTAGCGTTGGTTCCGACTGTTCATCTCATTAATTAAGGCTTGATAAGCGATCCATCCAAACTGACTGGCCACGTTACGGAACTGGTAGGAAGCCAGGATGACATAATCCGCACTGGCAATCGCCTCTTTCGTTTGTGCTTGTCCAATTACGGCAATTTCCGTCTTTAATGATAGGCTGGTTGATGCCTGCTTCAACTGTCTCTCAAGCTGCTTCGCCTGCTCTTCCTCCGCTGCAACAATAACGACCCGATCTCCTTGTTGAAATGAATCTGGATGCATACCGTCACGGCTGGCCAACAGAGTGACCGCTCGCTCTGCGATTTCCCGTTCCACCTTGCGATGTCCCTCTGAACCGATAACTTGGTTAAGCTCGGCTAACTTAGACGTAAGGCTTTCCCTGCGTTCAAACAAGCCATATTTCGCTTTCAGTTCCAAAATGCGCTCAACGGAGGCATGAATGGTTCCGATCGGAATCGATCCGTTCTTCACCGCGTTCACGAGTGTTTGATGAGCAGCTGCAGAATCCTGCGGCATTAGGATGATATCGACGCCTGCGTTGACCGCCCGTTCTACCGCTTGGTCTTCACCAAAATGCTCCGCTATCCCATCCATGGTGAACGCATCTGAAATGATGAGTCCCTCATATCCCAGCTCTTCCCGAAGCAGACCATTCAATACCTTTTTGGATAACGTGGCAGGAACAGGCACGCGTTGTCCGTCTTTGAGCGAAGTGACCTGTTCGTTGTCTATGGCAGGAAAGGCAATATGTGCAGTCATGATCATCTCCACCCCATTCTCGATCGCAGCCTGAAAAGGTTTCAGTTCCACTGAATCGAGCCGCTCGCGGTTATGCGTCAGCACCGGCAATCCGAGATGGGAATCCACCGTTGTGTCCCCGTGTCCTGGAAAATGTTTAACTGCCGCAATGATGCCTGATTGATGCAGCCCTGTTATCGTTGCAAGACCAAGTCTTGTTACTAAGTCTGCATCTGAACTGAACGACCGCATACCGATAATTGGATTATCGGGATTGCTGTTAATATCGAGTACTGGCGCAAAATTGATGTTCAGCCCCAGCGCTTTCAACTCTTCCCCCGTCAGCTGCCCGGCCGCTTCGGCCAGAGCTGTGTCTCCCGTTGCGCCTAGAGCCATTTGCCCCGGCAAATTGGTGCCGCCAGGGATTCGTTTAATAACGCCGCCTTCTTGGTCAATGCCCAGAAACATAGGAATGTCCCCTGCTTCCGTTTGCAAATTGTGTGTGAATGTTGTGACCTGCCGAGTATCTACAATATTTTTATCGAAAAGGATCAAACCGCCCAGATACTGATCATGGATGTTAGTTTTCAACCCTTCGTTGACTGTCGTCGTCACTTTACCGTTCCATTGCCGGATGTCAGGCATGAGCATTTGACCGACTTGTTCACTAACAGTCATATAAGAAATCAACTTGTCCCAATCCTGTGCCCGAATGGCCGCCTGGCGTTCGAACTGAATCACTCGCGACATAAATACGGCATATTCCGCACGCGTGACCGTTTGATTCGGACGATAGGTGCCATCTGAATAACCGCCGACCAACCCATTGGAACTCATGACAAGAATGGGCGCAGCTGCCCAATGTTTCTCCGCATCGGACCAATTAGCGGTTTGCTTGCCTTCCGAGAGGGAATATGCGCGCGTAAGGAATGCCGCCGTTTCAGCTCGGCTAAGCGGTGCATCCGGACGGAAGGAGCCATCCGGGAATCCGCTGGCGAGTCCATTTTTTGCAGCTATCGCAATTTCTTTATCAAAAGGGTGTGTCTTGGGAACATCCGAGTAAGTCGTACCTTCTGCCGGTTTCTCAAGCTGTTCCGGATATAGCTCCCGCACCAAAAAGGTGACAGCCTGTCCTCTTGTTACAAGTCCAGCGGGCTTAAATTTCCCATTTCCATATCCTGCGACGGTTCCCCGTTTGGCCATGTACTCAATACCGTCTTCTGCCCACTTGGAATACTGCAGATCGTTAAAACGCTCTTCCGCACTTGCATTTCCTGCCCATATGAGCATAGAGCCGAGAACGGCACCGAATATGCCTATCATCTTTCGTTGCATCTGTTTCACTCCTGTTGCTAGTTCTATGTAAGATAATTAGACGCTTTCGATAGGCATTTTGTTGCGTTTTTTACACGTTATTGCCTGATATGGCATGAAATCCATTATCTCTTGCTCTTATGTTACGCCATGACCCTTGACCCTCGATTGGAACACTTGACTGTTACAGGCGCATCACAGATAATTAGGGTTTCACTAAAAATAGACGAAGAGGAAGATTTTACATGAGGGAGTAAGGTGATTGTCATGAATTGGTTAAATGAACTCTATAAATCACAAAAGCATGAGCCGAAAAAAGACCTCGAACGCTCGCTCGTTGAGGGCGTCTTTCGGGTGTATGACCGGTTTCCCCGAATGGGCCTTCGCGAGCGGATTGGACAGCAGGATATGTCTCTGGATATAACGGATGCCTATGTTAACGGACGTAATGCCATGATTGAAGCCGGGGTGGGAATCGGCAAGTCTTTTGGATACCTCATCCCCAGTCTGCTTATTAATCAGGTATCGCATCAGCCCATTATTATTGCAACATCCTCCATTCAGCTTTCGGAACAGATACATAAGGATCTTAGAGTCATCGGCAGCCGGCTCGGCTTCACAACAGTTCGCTCCGTGGTGGGGAAAGGCATGGGGCAGTATGCCTGTCGAAACAGGGCTTCTGAGTTATTCAAGCCAGAAGAACCAACCTCCCCCTTATCCACCCTTGCCCAGCGAGTTATCAATTATGAAATTGATGAAAGAGCGGATATTCAAGGTGGAATTAGCGATGCCGAATGGTCCAACGTGTCCGTGAAGGATTGCAAATTCGAACGTTGTCACTATAAGAATGCATGCTTGTTTTACGATATGCGAGCCAAAATTAATGCAAAACCGAACGAGATTGATTTTATTATTGTGAATCAGGATCTGCTCATCCGGGATCTGATGAAGAAAAAGGAAGGAACACGGGGCATCATTACAGAACGTCCGGCTCTGGTCATCATTGATGAAGCCCATAATCTGGAGGCGAAAGTTAGAGATGCACGAACGCTCGAGTTCACGTTCCGGGGCATCTGCCGTACGCTGGACGACGCTGTTCAATTGCTCATGAAGCAGTCCATGGATAAGAGTCTCCATTCCCAATCCAAATTCATCAAAAGATGTGCTGAACTTATTTTTAAACAGATCGACGCAGACCTACTACGAGATGCCAAGCAGGATAACGACCGTATTAAGATCTCCGAGATTCAAGGCATTTCATTTCGCCAAGTCTCCCAATATTTGAAGGACCTAAGTCTTCGCTTATCGGTTCTGACCTCTCGTAACGAGCGGGAGATTGACGATGTTTATGAAGCAATGAACGGACTGATATCCCTCATCAATGTCTTGGCTAACGAAAAAGAAAATAATCTTATTTGGGCAAGCAGGACTCTTCGGGCCGCCACAATCAGCATCTGTCCCAAAGATATAAGCCAGTTTTTGAAACACACGTTATTTAACGGCAAAACTTCTGTGGTCCTCACGTCCGCAACGATGTGCCAAGGCGGAGAAAGTTTGGAAGAACAATATTCTTATTTAACGCAATCACTTGGTTACAGGGGCGATTATATGGATCGCAAACCCTCTCCTTTTGATTACACCAGCCATGCCATGATGTACATCTCGAACCATGTTCCACAGTATCATCATGAACAGCGAGACCTCTATCTGGAAGCCGCCTGCCAAGAAATGATCCAACTCTGTAATCTAACCCAAGGACGAACATTGGTCCTTTTTTCAGCCAAGGAAGACATGAAGGTTATTCATAAGAAGTTAATTTCGGGTGTGAGCAAGCATCCATGGGCAGTACATGTTCAAAAGGAGGGATCTTCCCAAGATGGTGTGATTGCTGAATTTCGGGCAAGTAAAGGCGTGCTTTTGAGTACCGGTGTTTTCTGGGAAGGCGTGAATATCGAGGGTCCTGACCTGTCGCAAGTCATTGTTTTCCGTCTGCCCTTCCCTGTTCCATCCGATCCCATTTATGAGTATAAGGCATCTATATCGGAGAATTCCTTTATGGAGGTGTTTGTACCGGACATGCTTCTTCGATTACGGCAAGGAACCGGACGATTAATTCGCAGCGAAACGGACCTTGGCGTGCTCAGCATCCTTGACTCTCGTCTCAGTGCCGCAGCGAACAAGAATTACCGGGAACAAGTTCTCGAAACGCTGCCTTTTAAAAAGGTGACAGAGGATTTTTCGGTGCTGAAGAAATTTGTCCAGGAAAAAGGCATCCAACGCCAAGTTTGAAATTAGAACAGACTGTTAAATGGGACTATCATTACACGTTAGAGTGTCCGAAATTACGAGCGTTCCACATGCAAACAAAAAGCTGATGCGATTCCTATTATTCGCATCAGCTTTTTGTATGTTTACATTAATTCTCATGATCCTTAATGACTTGCTCAATCCCCAGCAATATGAGTTTCAGTCCGAAATCAAACGCCTGATCCGTCCCCATCACCTCAAATAGCCCGCTCTTGTACATTCCCCGGAACAGTCCCGCTTCCATCTCACTCATAGAGTCCAGAAGTTCGTTCATCTGCCCGCTTGGAACCGCTCCCTCCTCCTCGAGCATCACGGTGATATTGCGCTGATGCTGATAATCGTCCAGAACGAAATAGAACACATAGTTCGTGAGCGTGATGACAGCTTGCAATTTCTGCTCTTGCTCTAGTGGAGTTGATTCTACGCAGAGCAGCAACCGGTTGGTGAAACGGATCATGTCGGGTTCGTGGGGCAGCGTCATCATCATGAGCTGCGTGGAGCAGGGATACCGACGGAGCACACTTCGAACGGTTTTTGCAAGTCCCTCCAACTGCTCTTTCCAATCCCCTTCGGAGTTGAATTCCTCCAGAATGATCTTCGATATCTGGTTGGCCAGACGTTGATAGAGATTCTGCTTGCTCTTGAAGTACCAATAGATAGAGGGAGCCTGAATCCCCAAACGATTGGCCAACCTCCTCATGCTGAACTTCTCAATGCCCTCTTCACCAAGAAGAGCCCACGAAGCTTCCAATATTTTGTCTTCCGAAATTTGAGGCTGTTGTTTTTTCACTCATATCCGCCCTTATCTAACAGTGTAAGTTTAGCTTTACAGGTTCATACGTCCATGATATCATCTTACACTGTAAGGCACAAACTAACACTGTTAGATTGTCAAAAAAACTAAATTACATGAAGAAAGTAGTGACCCACATGGATGCAGAAAACCTCCATTATTTTGAGAAAGCACCAATCACCAAAGCCGTAGCTCACTTCGCTATCCCCATGATGCTCGGCACGTCAATGAATGTCATATACTCCATATTGAATGCCTACTTCCTTGGTACACTTGGCAATACAGCCATGTTAACCGCCCTTGCGTTAACCTTGCCTTTATTTGCCGTCATTATGGCATTAGGCAGCTTGATTGGCATGGGTAGCGGTACCTTTATCTCACGTTTGTTAGGCGAACAGAAATATGATGACGTCAAACATGTGTCTTCCTTCGCGTTTTACAGCAGTTTGGTTCTCGGCTTGATCGTGATGGCCATCGGTCTTCCGTTGATCGACCCCATCGTTCATGGCCTCGGGGCAACGCCGGAATCGTTTGGATTTACAAAAGAGTATGTCACCGTAATGCTGATAGGCTCCCCATTCGTGATCTTATTTTTCACATTGGAGAATCTCGTACGCTCAGAAGGGGCGGCCATCACATCCATGGTTGGTATGATTCTAAGTGTGATCGTAAATATCATACTTGATGCTATAGTCATTTACGTCTTTCATTGGGGTGTCATTGGTGTTGCATCTGCTACCGTTATCTCCAACCAGGTTGCGAGTGCATTCTACGCCTTCCATATGGGAAATAAAAGTCGTTTCCTCACGATCTCCGCAAAATGGTTCAAGGTTAGCAAAGACATTCTAGGCAATGTATTCAAAATCGGTGTTCCCGTCTTTATCATGAGCATCTTCTTGGGTGCCATGTCACTCGTCTTAAACCATTTTCTTGCCGACTATGGAGATCAGGCTGTCGCGGGATATGGGATATCATCACGTTTGTTACAATTTCCGGAGTTCATTCTGATGGGATTATGCGAGGGAGTGGTGCCGCTGCTCGCTTTCACGTTTACGGCGAATAAGCTGCGTATGAAACAAACCATTGGATTTACAATCAAGACCATTGTTGTGTTAGCTGTTGGTTTCGGGGTCATTGTTTATTTCATCTCCGATCATTTAATCGGGTTATTCACGAGTGATCCGTACCTCATTGAAATGGGAAGTTATATTCTTCATGTGACATTCTTATCCCTGTTCATCTCAGGAATGACGACGCTGTTCACCGGTATTTTCCAAGCAACGGCACAAGGAACCGCCGCATTTATTATGTCCATTATTCAAGGCGTTACATTGATTCCTGTGCTCTTTATCGCCAACCATCTGAACGGTTTCCACGGCGTGGTCTGGTCGCTCGTTATTGCTGATGCTGTCGCCTTCCTTGTGGGTGCTGCCATGATGTATATTCTGCGCAACAAACTGCAGCCGGATTTGGAACACCTTGTACAGTAAGGAGATTATCGTTACTCTGTGAGACAAAGACAGAACGCTGTAAAACAAAAATAAGCCGCTCCAGTAGCGACTTATTTCTTGTATATTATTTCAATATTCCTTTTCTGATATCATTTACGGATTGGTTGACCATAGACCCGCGTGCTTCAACAGTACTCGTGGGTGCAGCTTCAGTTGTGCCACAATCAGGTCAGCCAGATCTTCAGGCTGCATCACCTTATCGGGATTGCCGTCTGTCAACTTGAGCTCGACCGCCATATCCGTAGCCACTGTGCTAGGAGTCAGAGCAGTAACACGAATGTTTTTCTTGCGTACTTCAAGCATCAAGGATTCAGTGAGTCCATTAACAGCCGCTTTGGATGCAGTATATGCGCTCGTAAGCGGCGCACCTTTTTGTCCTGCCGTAGACGAAATGTTAATGATATCGCCAGCATTGCGCTCCATCATCTCTGGCAAAACCGCACGGGTCGTGTAGTATACCCCTTTGACGTTGACATCTATAATATTCGTCCATTCTTCCGGTGTTAACTCCATGAATCCGCCGAATTTGCCGATACCGGCATTGTTGATCAGAATATCGATCGCTCCGAGCTCTCTTCGAACAGACTCTACTGCTGCAGTGATGGAATCCAGATCGGCCACATCCGCTGCAGCAATGGATACATTCACATTGTACGGTTGAAGTTCTTCCTTGACCTGTTGCAAATTTTCAAGCGTACGGCCTACAAGACCTACGTGAATGCCCTCTTGTGCAAATGCAATTGCAATCGCGCGACCAATCCCTCGACCCGCTCCTGTAATTAATGCTACTTTTCCTGCAATGGACTGCATATTATTGTTCGCTCCTTTGAATGTTAGATAAGTTAAGCTTGAACTAAGTTTTTGCTAAAAAATATTCGTTTTCAACTTCTATTCCATTCTAACTGTCCTGACTTGGATTGAAAAGAATGCACTTTTTGGTGCGGAGGTTACCGAATGGTAACTACCACATCAATTTACTCTATTTCTTCTTTAAGTTGACTTAATCGATTCAATCCCCAAGCATACATCATTTCTACAATGGGCAATATGCTCATCCCTACTTCTGTCATCGAGTATTCAACCTTGGGAGGAACATCCGGATAGACTTCTCTATGAACAATGCCATCCTCAGCTAACTCACGCAGCTGGCTTGTCAACATCTTATGTGAAATTTTAGGAAAGAGCTTCTGTAAATCGCTAAACCGATGTGGTCCTTCCACTCCCAAATGCCATAGGATGACCACCTTCCATTTGCCGCTAAGGATCGATAACGTATACTCTTTCTCGCAATGGTAATCTTTTTGGGCTAATCGATCTCTGATATCTTGTCTCAGCGAATCTGTCATGTAATCATCATTCCTTTATGGTATTAACCTTTAGTTGGACATGACGTTGTCATGCATCTATAAAATTTGTATAGCAACCCTTCTATTATACCACCACAAGTTTGACTAGAAGAAGATAACGTGAAACGGATGTGAACAAGAACCTACGAAGAGGAAATCGAAAAATGATCTATCCTGCTGGTCAGACATATTTTTTCTCAAAGGTCCTGTTGCAAAAAAATATAAAAAACTCAAAAAAGCAGCCAATCTCTAAGATTTATTACATATATTTACAAAGCTTGATGCTTGTGCTATGTTTGTTTTGAAAGCGCATCCATGACTGGTTTTATTGAGAATTCTTGATCTTATTTCACAATGAAAAGGGAGATGGGAATGAAAAATCAGCTCACAAAGGCAAGCGCACTGATGTTGGCATTTATCCTCTTGTTTGTATGGATGAACACGCCTGTTCATGCAGATCCTCCACTATTCACCACGGAAAGCGAAAACGCTCAGCTGACGTCCGATCTGCAAGTCGTTACTGAAATTTATGGACAACCCAAACCTGGCTTCTCCGGAAGCGGATTTGTCTGGATGCAGAATTCCGGCACGATCACCTTTACCGTGACTGTTCCGGAAACCGGTATGTATGCCATCTCCACTCAGTACATGCAAGAATTGAGTCCTGATGGCAGGCTGCAATATTTAACGGTGAATGGCGTTACTAAAGGCTCATATATGCTGCCCTATACGACAACATGGGCGAATTATGATTTTGGATTCCATAAGCTGAATCAGGGGACCAACACCATTGAAGTGAAAGCAGGCTGGGGCTTCGCTTATTTTGACACCTTCACTGTGGATCATGCCGATCTCGATCCTCTCGATGTGCAGCCTATCCTCACCGATCCTCAAGCTACACCGGAAACCCAGCTTCTAATGAATTATTTGACAGAAGTTTACGGCAGCCACATCATTTCCGGACAGCAGGAGATTTACGGAGGCGGAAATAACGGAGATACCGAATTGGAGTTTGAATGGATCCATGATCTGTCCGGTAAATATCCCGCCATTCGCGGCTTCGATTTCATGAACTATAATCCTCTGTATGGCTGGGAGGACGGAACAACCCATCGCATGATCGATTGGGTTAACAACCGTGGAGGGATTGCTACAGCTGCGTGGCATATCAATGTTCCTCGCAAATTCGACACCTACCAGCTTGGAGAATTTGTCGATTGGAAAGAAGCAACCTATAAACCGACCGAAACCAATTTTAATACGGCGAATGCGGTCATTCCCGGGACGAAAGAATATGAATATGTGATGCTGACCATTGCGGATTTGGCGGAGCAGCTGCAAATTTTAGAGGATCATGACGTGCCAGTTATTTTCCGGCCCTACCATGAGGCTGAGGGTAATGGCGGGTTGAATGGTGAAGGCGCTTGGTTCTGGTGGGCTTCCGCTGGCGCAGATGTATATAAGCAGCTGTGGGACCTTTTATATACCGAGCTTACGGAGACATATGACCTGCACAACTTGATCTGGACCTACAACAGCTATGTGTACAGCACATCTCCTGCATGGTATCCTGGCGACGATCAGGTGGATCTTGTCGGTTATGACAAATACAATACGATTTACAATCGCTATGACGGTTTGTCCGGCGTTCCGAATGAAGATGCAATTACATCCATTTTCTATCAGCTTGTTGATTTGACAGGCGGCCAAAAGATGGTGGCCATGACGGAGAATGATACGGTCCCAAGCGTACAGAATCTGATGGAGGAAAAATCAGGATGGCTCTACTTCTGCCCTTGGTATGGCGAACATCTTATGAGTCCTGCATTCAACAATCCGGCCACTCTAAAAACACTCTATCAAAGTGATTATGTCATTACGCTCGATGAGCTGCCGAATTTGAAGGTGGGTACCGGAACTCCAAGCGTCTCCATTACTCCTGCAAACGATGAATGAATGAACTTAACGAAATGAACATCTGAAAGGTGAAAAGGCTCCCTTTTAACGAATTTTCGGAAGCGTTATAAACGAGATCCCGAACATACAGCATGCCCCTCCGCTCAATAAGCGGAGGGGCATGTTTCGTACTGCAAACAAGATTTCACTACTTCGTGATTCTGCTCCATTTTGAATTCATCCCATTAAATATTAACGCCATAAAGTATCAGAATCGTGCCATGGAAAGGTTGAGAATCACTCTGGGCATATATTACAATAAAATCCAGAGCTATAAATCCCAAAGGAGGAACTAACATGCTTGAAAGACCAGCGACAGAGGAGTATGCAGCTTATTACGAAGGATACATAAAACTTGTTCCCGAAGGGAATATCATCGAACGGTTGGAGCAGCAGTCCAATATCGTACAATCTCTTCTGTCTTCATTGACAGAGGAGCAAGCCAATTACCGTTATGCCGAAGGCAAGTGGAGCGTGAAAGAGGTCATCGGTCACCTGACGGATAACGAACGCATCATGAGCAGCCGGCTGCTTCGCATCGCCAGAGGCGACCAAGCGAATCATCCAGGCTACGATCAGGACGTCCTTATGCAAAGTCACCCATTCGATGCGTACACCGTGGCCGATCTGAAGGAAGAATATGCGGTCGCACGCCGCTCAACCCTTCTCTTGCTCCGTCACATCACGCCGGAAGCTTGGCTCCGTAAAGGAATTGTTAGTGATAACCCAGCTTCGGCTCGATCCATCGCTTATGTTATGGTTGGACATGAACTGCACCATCTGTCGATCCTTCGCGATCGGTATGCGGTAGATGTGAAATTATAATGAATTCAATCTTTTGAGGTGCTTCCCCATTTGTGTTATTGGACAGACGTTGAGCCTTCGTTCTCCGAAAGGTCACCATCTGTCCGATATCCTCTCATCCTTCCATCCAATCTTACGTTGATTCCTTATGATTTACTTTTCAAAAGTGATCGCATTTGCATCCCTTTCCAAAGTTAACGCGGAGTAATTATTCAGTACTGGCTTATCGCCTTCAAATTCAATGGGTAGAGTCACATAGCTGGATTGAAAATAATCCGCAGCATTCCAGCGATCCGCAAAGTAGAGATATTCCTGCTCTGATCGCTTCAGTACAAAAGACGGCTGTGTGTGATATGTCGTTTCATCGCCGAAATTCCTGAGCATCTCCCATGGGCCATCCATAGCATCCGCCATCGATGCCTTCCCTTGATTTGGCTCCCAACCTGTACAAAAAGAGGTCAGCATGTAATATTTCCCGTTCCGCTTGAAGACCGCCGGCGCCTCCCGGTACTCCCCCTGCCACAACTTTCCGACCAGACTTTCGACATTAAGGTAATCTTGCTGCAGACGATAGATATGAAGATCCGCATTGTCTCTGGCAGCTGAGATAAAGTAGGCCGTCCCGTCATCATCCTGAAAGAGCGTGCAGTCACGCGACATATAGCCATATGGATTGAAACTGCCATGATAGATAAAATGCTTATCCGGATAATCGGATGTTGCAATAGCGCATGCAGCATCGTTGTAGTTCGTTCCGTTCTCATAGTGGACCCAAAGAACAAATTTTTTGGTTTCCTGATTAAATAACACTTTTGGTCGTTCGAGATTCACCTTTCCGCCGCTGCCATTCATTAATTTCGTATTGGTCCTTACTCTGATCGGGGCAACCGGAGTTGAAGTGGTAAGGATATGGTTTCGAAACTCCCAATTGAATAAATCTTTGGAACGATAACAGCTGACATAGAACTCATTTCTGCGGTCTTCCCCATACCAGTAATAATAATGATCATGGAATAACATATGTCCACCATGTGCATGAATGGGCTGACCATGGATATCACTCCAGACGGTACCATTGGTTAATCGATTATTCACACCGTTACTCCTCTCTTCTATATCTCTTTCATGTTGGAAGGTTCATTATTGTTCATCTGCTCCAAATACCTTAACTTCCCACAGCCTTGGTGTATACCAGTTGTTCGGGTTGTTATGGAGCTGAGCGTTCTGCATACGGATTCTTACATACCTGGCCGTACTTGATAACGTATCCGAAGTGAAACCGTATGAGGTATTATGGGTACGATCCAATGCTTCCGTCCAATTTACATTGTCCGTACTTGTCTCAATTTTATATTTGTAAAACCCTTCAGAACCTTTTTGCATCCACCAGGAGATTTGCACGTTATTGATTTCTTGAACGGAACCGAGGTCTACCTTCCACCAATGTGGCCAGGAGCTGCCTGTACCGATCCATTCCGTTTGATAGTTTCCATCGTTCGCATAACCCGCCGGGTTCGTGCCGGTAGCCGTTTGTGCTGTTGCGGGCTTGCCTTGGGACAGCAGTTTTCCGTTCTGGACAGGGACAACGGCATCATCGCTCGCACTGTACAGGACTTGATCAAAATAATCATAAAATGCGTAACCATTCGAGAACCAAACGGGAAGAAGCCGCTCCTCTGTTGTGCCGTTTTCCGTGCCAGCCCAGCCGAACATCCATCGATACGCAACCATAACCACATGGTTACCCGTGTTTGGTTTTACCCGCATGACCGAACCCGATTGTGCAGAGAAGGTTGACGTGTTGCCTATCGTTCGTAATTCAGACCAATCTCCATCGATGCTTGATGCTGAGGAATACATAGGGATACTCGGATACCAACCCGCAGCTTGGGAAGAGAAGAGATAATAAATGCCATCCTTTTTGATCACTTTGGGCAGTTCCCGATGTTGATTATCATAAATTACCGAAACCTGGGATTCCACATCCAGCCAATCCGAGGTCAATCTGTATAAAATGGTATCAGAATTATTATTGGCGGTTGAAATCAAATAAGCTGAATCGTCGTCATCTTTGAAAATGGAGATATCCCGTGACTCATTTCCTTCCGGCCGAAAGCTTTTGTGAAAAGTAAAGTTCTCTCCAGGCGTGGCTGAAGCTACCGATACTCTGGCAAGTGTATAATCGGTGCTGTTCTCATAATGGGCCCAAAATACGAATTTGTTCGTAGGCGCATGGTATAAGATATTAATCCCTTCGAACTTGGAATCCGCCAGATCCGGATGGTCTGTATAGGAAAGTACCACCTTGTCATTCCCATACGTGATATCGTCGGTTGACGTCTGTTGTATCATTTGGCCAAAACCGCCTGAGGACTTTTGAACAAAATTAAATCTGTAGTAGGTGTCACCTACTTTAAGTTCATTCGGAAGATTCAAGGTAGAATGCATGGTGTTGTCAAATGTTGTGAGATTATCCGGAAGGGGATAAGGTGCATATTCAGGCGAGACAGCCGAGGTTAACAAGGAAGTTCCGCCATATGCTTTCACTTGGTACCTGTATGTGCTGCCTACAGTAAGGTCATAATCATCCGTGGTCGTTCCAGTCAAGGTCTGCAATAAAATAAAGGGCTCATTGTTCTCGGATCTATACAACTCATATTCGTTCGCTCCAACAACAGGTCCCCAGTGTATTTTGGCATTGGATACTTCGGATGCGTTCTTAAGCATAAACAGTGTAGCTGCAATCTGGGTCTCCTCGCTGTCCGCAGCGTGAACATGTTGAGCCGAGAACATTAGATGGCAAGTCAACAATACCATTGCAATGACGATAGCCATCCCTCGTTTT
Source organism: Paenibacillus pabuli (assembly GCF_039831995.1). Classification (NCBI taxonomy): domain Bacteria; kingdom Bacillati; phylum Bacillota; class Bacilli; order Caryophanales; family Paenibacillaceae; genus Paenibacillus; species Paenibacillus pabuli. The sequence continues at coordinate 195,835 of NZ_JBDOIO010000003.1, read as the reverse complement.
CCTTTAAGCATGTCTCATCATCTCCTTTGGTTAGTAGATCAACCTTCCTTATCCGGAAGGCTGATCTTGGTGAGGCGGGACAGTTATTTCAGCTTCATGAGTGCCATGACATCCGTTTCGCTGGTTTGGGTGTACCAATCATTCACTTCTTCAATGATTTGATCTCCACCTTTTTCGTGCCACTGCTTCACAAAGGTATCAAAGGCTTCAATCGGCTCATTCCCGTATATGATTTTGGTAAAGGTTTCTTGCTCCATGGTAGTCAACTGCTCCCACACATTCTGCATTGTTGGTGTAGGCGGACCGTTAAACTCGTTTGGAAGCAGTGCCTCCCGATTTTCATAAGAAATGCGATATCCGTCTTTGGTTGTTTGATCCTTTGAATCACTTTGGATAAGCACCCCCGTATCGGCCTTGACTCCGTTCGCCAGATCGAAATACGATTTGCCGGGGCCATCAACACTCGGTGTATTTTTGGTGAATGCCATTTTCCCAACACTTTGTATCGCTTCCAATGGCTTGTTGAACTTCTGTGGATCGAATGTCACCTCATCATTGACGATATCGTAATCGTAACCCTGAGCGTAGCCATATTTGAACTCACCCGTACTGAACGCGGCATCGTACATCTTATCGTAGTACAGAAAGAATGCTTCCATGTTTTGAAAGTCCTTGTTGAACATGAACACACCATCGTTCAGTTGAGCGGACTGGTATGTCTTATCACCGTTCACGCCTTGAATGGTCGGATAAGCATTGATTTTAGCGCCCTCTATATTTTTCTCCACATCCTTCACACTGTCGTAGAGCCAAGGGCGGCCGATAATGATGCCTGCTTTTCCTTCGGTAAAATCGGACAGAGCGTCCCATGCACCCTGAGTGGCCAGTTCTTTGTTCAAATACCCTTTGGCATACCAGTCCCGAAGCTTGGCAAGGGCTTCCCTGTTGCCTCCAGCTACTGATCCATAGGTTAATTTGCCATTGTCGTTAACCCATTGCCGCGGAAGGTGCTTACCTGTGTATGCGCTGAAAATCATGACCGGATCACTGACCCAGCCCGTGTTGTAGGAATCCTTGCCCGAGAATGTAAACCCGTATGTGTCCTGCTTGCCGTTACCATCCGGGTCCTCCGTGGTAAATGCCGCGATGACTTGCTCAAACTCTTCTATCGTTGTTGGCGCTTTCAATTTTAATCTGTCCAACCAATCCTGGCGGATCAGCATGACTTCACCCTCCGTCAGATTCGGTGCGATCGCCATCCCGTACACCTTGCCGTCCCTGACCACCGGATTAAACGTCGTTGGGTATTGTTTGTAAATCTCTCTCAACCGGTCAGGCATGTAGGCTGCAATATCTTCCGTTATCTCCTTGACCCGCCCCGAATCGATCAAATCATTGACCAGCATGGTGTCATACACCGGCAGAACGTCAGGCAGCTTCTCGGAACCGGTTAACGCCAGCCGAAGCTTGGTATTATATTGGGAAGCATCCCCGCCTAGCAGGGTGGTTTCGATCTTGATGCCCAGATTTTCTTCTCCCCAGCGGGTTAACACATTGTCATTCAAACTTTCTCCATTAATATATTTGCCTGCATTTTCATCCTGCTGTTTCGCGATGGTAATCTTGAACGGAGGATCGTATTTTCCGTCCTTAAGCACCGATGTCGGTGCCGATTCGGTTTGGCTTTCCCCACTGCTGCAGCCAGCCACAAGTATGGTTGACAGGATAACCGTGCTAACCATTTTCCATAGATTTCTTCCTTCTTTCATAGAACATGCCCCCTTCGCTCATATCGTACTGTTTTCTATTCATCCGACTGTTCATGATCCTAATGAAGAGCTATTCTTTGACAGCCCCTAGCACAATCCCCTTCACGAAATATCGCTGCAAGAATGGATAAACCAAAATGATAGGCAGCGTACTGACAAAAATTTGGGCGGCCTTGATGCTCTGCTCCGACATTGCCGCGACCTCAGACTGGCTCATCGCCATATTCTGCATATTACTCTGCACCACGACCGTCTGCAGGAAGGAAGCCAGCGGATACCTGCTCGCATCCGACATGTACAAAATCCCGTCAAACCAGGAATTCCAGTGTCCTACCATGATGAATAAGGACACGGTAGCGATTCCGGGCAGTGATAGCGGCAGATAGATTTTGCTGAGGATCACGAAGAAGGAGGCTCCGTCAATGAACGCCGCTTCTTCCAAGGCTTTTGGAATCGTTTTGAAGAAGTTAACGAGAAGAATGAGATTATAAGCTCCGAAGGCTCCTGGCAGCACAAGGGCCCAGATCGTATCCTTCAACCCAAGGCTAGTCACCAATATGTAAGAAGGTATCAGTCCCCCGGAGAAGAGCATGGTGAAGATAAAAAACCACATGAGCGCGTTGCGGCCCCGAAATTCTTTGGACAGGGCATATCCTGCACAGGTCAGGATAAACATGCTGATGGTTGTCCCCAATACAGTTCGGATAATGGATGTCAGCATGGCGCCATTAAAATTGGAATTGTTAAACGTTTTTACATAGGCATCCACGTTGAACCCGACCGGCCAAAATGACACCATATTACCGCTAATGGCCGCTTTGCTGCTGAGCGATTGCGCCAACAGATGAAGCAGTGGAAGAAAACACGCCAGTCCCGCCAGGATCATGAACGCATAATTAAAAATGGAAAACACTCGGTAGCCTGTCGTCTTATGGTACATTATCCCTCTCCCTCCTTGTTAGAATATTTTATAATTGGCGTACTTATAGGCCAGTCTGTAGGACACGACGATCAAAATCAGGCTGATCCCCGATTTGAACAGACCAACAGCGGTCCCGAATCCGTATTGCCCGTTTAACAAGGAAGAACGGTAGACATAGGTGTCGATAATATCTCCCGTACTGTAGACAAGCGGGTTATACAGATTGAAAACCTGATCAAATCCGGCGTCCAGAATGTTACCCAGACTTAGTGTAGAGATGACGATAATCATCGGCAGCATGCTGGGCAAGGTGACGTATCGAATTTGCTGCCGGCGTGTGGCTCCGTCAATCTCGGCCGCTTCGTAATAGGAAGGATTGATTCCCGCAATCGTAGCCAAATAGACAATCATGCCAAAGCCGAAGCTCTTCCAAACATCACTCACAACGACGGTGTACCGAAAGAGATCAGGATCACCCAAAAAGTAAATCGGATCGCTCCCGAACATCCAGGTCAATATTTGATTGACGCCTCCGTCCAATCCCAGAATGTCAATCATCAGTCCCGCGACAGTGACCCAGGACAAAAAGTGCGGCAGATACACCAGTGTCTGTACACTCTTCTTAATCCCGATATTTCGTATCTCGCTCAGCAAAATCGCCATGATGATCGGAACGATTATTCCGACGATAATTTTGGAAACCGCAATAACCAGCGTATTGACGATCGCTTGAGTCGCTTCATCGTACTGGAAGATCCTTTCGAAATTTGCTAACCCGATCCACCGGGAACCTGAGATGCCAAGCCATGGTTTGTAGTCCTGAAACGCCATAACCAAGCCAACCATCGGGCCATACGAAAAGATACAGACAAATACGAAAGCGGGAAGACATAATACATACAAAGGCCAACTTTTCTTGATTTCCGTTTTCCATGGACTACGCCGGGAAATCTTTGTTTTTACTTTTTTTGCGGATGTAACGGTGCCCATCTCATTAATGCTGCATACCTCCTTTATGACAACTCCTGGAAATCAATCCTCCCGTCAAGCTTAACAAAAGCGCTTTCAATCCAAAATGCCAAAATTTCAAGATCATCACCCCATTCTGAACCACTTTAAACCGCTTACATTTAAGTGCTCATGCTGCACTTCCGCTTTTCGGTCGTTTGGCTTATATTAAAGTTAAATGGATATGGGCCTTATACTCCAGGCTTCTCGTTAGGAAAGGGAAACACGATGCTAAGAAAAATGTACATGAAACGATTCATCTATTTCTTTGTTTTTTTTCTGCTGCTGACGTTGAGTTTATTTTTTGTGATGAACCGTTTGAGTTCCAAGACACTGGAGGAGAATCTGATTGGAGCTTCCAAGAACCAGCTTGATTATGTGAAAGGCATTTTGGACGGAATTATGTACGAGGCTAACATGTACGGGGTCCAGTTTGCAGCCGACAGTGACGTCCGGTTTTATCAGAATCAAGTGATCGAGCTGAGTAACTACGATTCCCAAATGAAGAAAAATGAAATCGTTGATCGCTTGCGTCAAATTCTGCTTTCCAGCCGTTCTATTGAATCGATCGGCATCTACTGGAAGTCCGAAGAATCGTTCCTGTCCACCAACAATACACTTGAGGCAAGACTCCCGTTTAAGGAAGTTCAAGAACGAGGATGGCGAATTGTCCAAGGCAGCTTGTATTACTTTGCCGTCTACCCTTATATCCAAAAAAACGGACAGGTTGAACCTGCCCAATATGTGGTTGGCGTGAAACTGAAAACTGATTATTTGAAGAGCCTTCTCAAAAAGGCAGTCAACAACGACAGCTCAAATGCTTTCTACCTGTTTAACCAAAAGCAATTATGGAGTGAGAAAGAAGTCGATCATGATTTATTGAAAGCGGTTACCGATATGCTTACACCCCAACCAGAGTCCACTATAAAATATGATTATCACACCAAAACGGATGATTACTATGTTCTTTCAAGGTATATTGAACCGATCGACGCCTACCTGATTACATACACACGAACGAATGATTTTCTGCAGCCGCTGGACCGCAGCCGTAAAGTTTTCCTTGTGAGTATTTTAGCGGTTTTGACACTTGGCCTGTTTGTTATCTTTACGTTTTACCGGAATTATTACCGTAACATTCGTCTGCTGGAGAAGAAGTTCCTGCAGGTTGAACATGGCAATCACAACACAAGGATTACCGAAAACACCGACAAGGAATTTTACAGCCTGTTCCGCAGCTTCAATCACATGGTTGCAGAGATTCAGGAGCTATTCGTATCCTTAAAAACCGAAACGGATCTGAGAAGAAGTGCGGAACTAAAACAACTACAAGCCCAAATAAACCCTCATTTTTTATACAACAGTTTGTTCTATATCATGTCAGTGGCCCAGTTTTCCCCGGATGCCGTTATGCGAATGAGCAAGCATCTGGCCGAATATTATCGCTATTTAACCAAATTGGACCGGCATGAAGTGACGCTGGAGAGCGAGCTCCAGTTTGCGGAACATTTCCTGGTCATCATGACGCTCAGCAAAAAAATCGAGTACAACATTGATCTGCCGCCCGAACTTGCCTCTCATGCCCTGACGCCGCTGATTATTCAGCCTGTAGTCGAGAACGCCATTCAACATGGAATTGAAGGACGACAGGGAGCGCACCGGGTAACTATTGACGTTAAACAGACGGAAGCTGCTATTATGATCAGGATCTCGGACGACGGTAAAGGTCTTGCACCGGATGAAATCCGCAGACTCGAAGCTCAGATGGAGAGCGACACACCGCCTGAGGGAACAAGAGGCGTCGGGCTCTGGAATGTAAATCGACGTCTGAAAAATACGTACGGCGAGCTGAGCGGGCTTCAATTTTTCATTAATGATTGGGGCGGCTTGTCTGTTCTGCTGTTGATCGATATTTCTGCAGAGAAAGGAGAAACATATGCGACTACTGATCGTGGATGACGGACACTACGTTGTGGAATATATGAAACACTTGCTCGACTGGAAGTCCTTCGGCATCAACCAGATCGAGACGACGACCAATTCGATTGAAGCCAGAGAATGGTTGAATCAACGGCATGTAGATATTCTAATCACCGATATCCGAATGCCCGAGGTTTCAGGAATTGATCTGCTTCAACATATTCATCAACATAACTTGCTTACCAAAGTCATTATCCTTTCGGGCTACTCCCAGTTCGAATATGCGCAGCAGGGGATTCGATTGGGCGCACTCGATTATCTGCTCAAACCTGTAGACAAGGACGATGTGGAGAAAGCCATGGCTAAAGCCATCGGGAATATTAAACAGACAAGACCCCGTCCAACGATCCGTTGGGAAAACTTCGATAGTATGGGTTATCTGCTCTCTCTGCTTGGGGAAAACGAGACGTTGAGAACGGAATTTGAAGCATATACCGATTTTTTAGGAGATTCCCTTTTTTGCTGTATGAGAATAGAGAAGTACACACAAGCTGATGTGGAAGAATTGAAACATAAACTTGGAGATCCATTGGACCGTTTCCTCTGGTCTTTTGGAACGCAACTGGTTGGTTTTGTCCCAGCAGAAGTTGCTGAGATACTGACGTCCAAACCAGGCCATCCGGTCTTGTCCCCACCATTTTCGATAACTGACCAGAACGAGACCCGTCAGCTGTTCTACGAATTCTTCCTGGGTGAGAACGTGCAGTCTGCGGATTTCAACGGGGTCTTTGACCTTTCTCCATCATGCGGGGAATGGGAGCTGGCAGGCAACATTATGAAAAGCTATGATCGAATCCGTTTACGAAAGGAAAAAATACTCTTTCTAATGGAAACCATCCTTTATGTATATCTGGTGGATAAGGAACCGAAGCCTTCTGAGACTGCGGATTGGATATTCAATCGACTGCGGGAGCCGGACGAACTATGGCCGACTCTCATGGATACGGTCAGTCAGATCAGGAACAACAAGCAGATGTCCATTCAAACGATCGTGGGCAAAGTGCAAAAGTACATCGAAGACCATATTTCACATGGCCTCAGTCTGGATGAGCTGGGAAAAGTCGCCCATCTTCACCCTGTCTACCTTTCCAAACTATTCAAACAGGAGACTGGAGAAAATGTGTCCAACTACATCTCGAAGAAAAGGTTGGAGAAAGCCTCCCACCTGCTGCTGGATTCTGAACTCCGCATAGCCGATATATCGCAAATGGTCGGTTACAAGAAAAATCAGTATTTTATCCAATTGTTCAAGGAAGAATTCGGGGTCACTCCCTATCAATACCGCAGGAATATGATCCACCAATAAGCATAACAGCAAGTGGCTAGACTGCTTGGAAGAACCGAAGCCCTCTTCACCCCAGTTATGCCTGGGTATGAGTAACCATTTCCTGTTTAACTCGATGTGCCCGACGATGATCTGTACCATAGAGCTGACTCCTAGTTCTAAGGTACAGATCATTTTTTGTTGCTTGATTACTTCCCATAAAGAGAAGGAACGATGTAGATAACATGATGTGACAAACACACAAATTCTCAATCAAGGTAATTTGATTATAACACTACCTTGACAGTCACAGTAGTATGACGTATTATACAATTGCGAGGTGATTACATGAGCCAAAACAAAATTACATCCGACCTACTACGCGGCCATACCGATACAATGATTTTACGGCTCTTATCCGAAGCTGACAGATATGGGTACGAAATTGTCAAAATGATTGCTGAGCGCTCAGGAGGTGAGTACGAATTAAAAGAAGCCACCATGTACTCCAGCGTTCGGCGACTTGAAGCGGAGGGTGATATTGAGTGGTATTGGGGCGATGAATCTCAAGGCGGACGCCGTAAATATTTTAGAATTACCGAAAAAGGCAAAGCAACTCATGCCAGCAACAAAGAAAACTGGGAGTACGCGAAGCGCGTGCTTGAAAACTTATTATAAGGAGTGTTGAGGTTATGAATGAAAAGCTCACTCACTATTTGAACGGTGTTTTTGCACCGTACGATGGGGTAAAAAGTGTCACCGAATTAAAAGCAGACCTGCACTCCGATTTGCAGGAGAGGTTCCGTGACCTCAAAGCCGAGGGTAAGGATGATGAAACTGCTTTTGAGATGACCATTGAAAGCATCGGCGATATTGAACAGACCGTACAGGAGGTTGCCAACCTCTCCCGCTCGCTGGAGCGGCAGGTGGTAACCAATTTTAACGCAAGTAACCTGTCAACGAGCGATTTTGCGGGGGTTACCGCGCATAAAGGACAATTTAAGTCCAGCGCACTGCGAGGCTCTAATTTCACGGAAGCGGATTTAACCGGAAGTTCTTTTTTCAGCAGCGATGTGCGGGATGCTCATTTTGATCGAGCCAATCTGACAGACTGCATCCTGTCTACTCTAGACCTTGCGAATGCGAGCTTTAATCAATCCATCCTTGTACGCACGAACTTTAGCAAGTCGGGTCTGGACGGGGCAAAATTCACAAATGCTAGACTGACAGACGTTACGTTTTCCTTGACTGACCTTAGAAAAGCCATTTTCAATAACTGTATCTTTGACGGTGTGGAATTCAAGTCATCCGATCTGAGCGAGCAGCGTTTCGATGGGCAAACCTTTATCGGGGTCAAATTTGACAAGGTGGCGTTGTCCGAGGTTTCATTCCAGAACGCTACTCTCAAAAACGTGTCTTTTCCAACGTCATCCTGGTCCAAAAAATATTATCGTATGATCAAAACCGTCTGCTTTGACGGTGCGATGATGGATAAACTCACGTATGCTGCCCTCAAAGGCATGGAAGCCAATGTGTCAAAAGTTACCGTTATCTAAGGAGGGGATCCTATGCAAAACAATTCCATTCATGTGATTGGCCTGCAAAAGTCCTACAAGCAGCTGCACGTCCTGAAGGGCGTAGATTTCGAGGTGGAAAAAGGCAGCATCTTCGCCCTTCTGGGCTCCAACGGTGCCGGCAAAACAACTGTTGTCAAAATTCTCACTACGCTGCTTAAAAAAGACAGTGGAACCGCCACTGTAAACGGATTCGATGTTGCAACAAACCCCGATCATGTGCGGCAGGCGATCAGCCTGACCGGCCAATTCGCCGCCGTGGACGAAATTTTAACCGGACGAGAAAATCTGATTATGATTGCCAAACTGCGATATCTCCAAAAACCGCGTCAGATTGCGGAAGATTTGCTGCAACGCTTTGGTCTGACAGATGCTGCGGACCGCAGGGTATCGACGTATTCGGGTGGAATGCGCCGCAGACTCGACATTGCTCTAAGCCTCGTGGGAAAACCACAGATCATTTTTCTCGACGAGCCAACGACCGGACTTGATCCCGAAGCACGCATCGAGGTATGGAAGATCGTAAAAGAGCTGTCGGATGGCGGTACGACCGTATTTCTGACCACACAGTATCTGGAAGAAGCCGAGCAGCTTGCTCATCGAATCAACATTCTCCATGAGGGCAGGATTATCGCCAGCGGCACACTCTCCGATCTCAAAAAACTAATCCCGTCCGCAAAAGTGGAGTATGTCGAAAAGCAGCCTACACTTGAGGATATATTCCTTGCAGTCATCGGCAAAAAGGAGGCCAATTGAATGGAAACGGTAAAAAAACACTTTTTCAGTGATATGAGCGTTATGCTGGGACGTTCCATGCGCCATATTCTCCGCAGTATGGACACCATCATTACGGTTACGATCATGCCGATCGCCTTCATGCTGCTGTTCGTCTATGTATTTGGCGGTGCTATTCAAACCGGGACGGATAACTATGTCAACTATCTTTTGCCCGGTATACTACTCATTGCGATTGCCAGCGGAATTTCGTACACGGCTTACCGCCTGTTTATCGATGTGCAGCGGGGCATATTTGAACGGTTTCACTCCATGCCGATTTCACGCTCCACCTTATTGTGGGGGCATGTCCTGACCTCGCTGGTTTCTAACGCTATTTCCGTTGTCGTCATCATATTGGTAGCACTCGTCATGGGTTTTCGTTCACCGGCCGGAATCCTCTCATGGCTTGGCGTCGCGGGCATTCTCGCTCTGTTTACACTGGCCTTAACCTGGGTCGCAGCGATTGCCGGACTATCCGCAAAATCTGTGGATGGTGCAAGTGCCTTCTCCTACCCCATCATATTCCTTCCTTTTATCAGCTCTGCATTTGTTCCAACTGAATCCATGCCTTCGGTCGTTCGTGTCTTTGCCGAAAATCAACCGGTCACCTCCATTGTCGAAGCGATCCGCGCGCTGCTCTTAGATCAGCCAGTAGGCAATGATATATGGGTCGCTCTGGCGTGGTGTGTCGGGATCTTGCTGGTTGCATATTTCCTCGCCATGAGAGTGTATAACAAGCGGGTATAAAAGAATTCATCATCAATAGTTCTCTCTCTTCTGATTATCTCCATTTCAATCTTCAGTGCTCTAATGTGCGGCAAAAATAACAAATGGCCCAAGTATGCTGCTTATTAAGTAGCTACTTAGGCCTTATTATTGTAAATAGTTCCCCGACTGAGGTGCTGAGGTTCATACCATAATCATTAGAATCCACATACCGGTATGGAAATGTTCTTCCTCCATCCGGGACAGGGATTTGATCCTTTCAAATAAAAAAACTGCTACATTAGCGGCTTGCATGGCTTAAAATATGTTTTGGTTCATCCTCATTTCTGTCTACTCCCTTATGCTTAGAAGCGATGTCTTCGTCCTCAACACTCACGTTCTTGATCACCCACTGCTCTACATGTTGGACAAAGCGCTTTGTCGCTGGTGAAGCATCCTTTATGGAGCGGACAGCCAAACCCAAAAAGCGATAACGGGGTTCCTCCAGTTCCAGGCAACAGACTTGCTGCTCATATCCCTGCATAACCAGCTCAGGCAGAATGCTCACACCCAGTCCATTCTTGACCATGGCGATAATGGCATAGTCGTCCTTAGAGAATAAACGGACATTCAGATGAATGCCGGCCTTCCCCATAATTTGCTGCACATCATAGTCTGTTCCTCCCTGATGCATGATGAAGGGATGATGCTCTGCGAGAGACAACGGGAATTGAGACAAGGTGTCAAAGGGCTCCGTTTGGGGGACAATGCCCATCAGCTTTTCCTTTTTTAGCGGAATGACATCAAAGCCTTCCCGTGAAGGGATAGTAATAAATCCACAATCCACCTTGCCTTCGGCAATCCAGTTCTCGATCTGTTCATAGCTGCCTTCCATCAGTTGAAACTCTACATCGGGATATTCAGCCTGATACGCCTTCATGATGCCAGGCAGCCAGTGAACCGAAACGCTGGTGAAGGTTCCGATGCGGACAGTGCCGGTTTCGATCCCATGAATGGAGGCAACGACTTGCTTTAAATGTCCATTCCAATTCAATATTTCCACGATGGGCTTAAGCAGCTTCTCCCCATTCGGAGTCAATTTCATGCCGGAGCGCCCACGAAGGAACAGCACCACGCCGAGTTCAGCCTCCAGGCTGCTGATGGCATGGCTGACTCCTGATTGTGTTACACCCAGCAGATCGGCTGCCTTGGACAAACTTCCCTGCTCGACCACCTTACTAAAAGCTTCATATTTATGTATGCTCAATTCGTCACACCTTCACTATCCCGAATGTATATTATGATCACTTCGCAGCCAGCGAAAGTCACGTTCCGCTATCACTATCCATGATTTTTTCTCAAGCTTAGTATAACAAACCTTCAATATTCCTGCCGCAAAAATCGGAGTATACTGATGAAGGAAAATCGGCATCGTTCTTGAACACGCTGAAATACCAAATCTACTACACTGTTTAAAGGATGCGTGTCAAGTTGAATACTCAGAAAGCCAATTTGCTTGTTTTGCTCGTTACCTTGGGTTGGGGATTTTCTTACCTGTTTATGAAAATGGGGCTGGGCTCCATGGAAGAATTTAATTTGCTTGCGCTGCGTTTCGGGATTGCATTCCTCGTGACCGGATTTGTTTTTCACAAACGACTGCGGCGTATGGATAAAACGACCATCGGGTATGGAGCGCTGCTCGGTGCCATTTTGCTTGGGGTATGCGTCTCTATTCTATACGGCTTAAAAACTACCACTACCTCAAATGCAGGATTCCTGGTTGGACTTACGGTTATTTTCGTTCCCTTGCTGAGCGTAATGTTTTTTCGGAACAAACTGGAGATTAGCCATTTCATCGGAGCTCTTCTGGCCATAGCAGGGATTGGATTACTGACATTGAACAGCGATTTGCGAATTCATCCCGGCGACATTCTGTGCATTGCCGCAGGAATCGGTAATGCGTTATATATTCTGGTCTCTGGTGCGGCGGTGAAAAAAAACGATTCCATCACCGTGGGTATTCTCTCATTGGGCTTCACGGCTGTGTATGCCATGATTTTCTCTTTCATCTTTGAGTCCCCGATCCTTCCAAGTACGTTTAATGGATGGTTGGCCATACTTGCTCTTAGCCTGGTTTGCAGCGCTTTTTGCTTTATTGCCCAGTCGGTCTCACTGAAGTACATCGCGCCCGTTCAATTGGGATTAATGTACGCACTTGAGCCGATCTTCGCTGCTCTGGTTGCCTTTGTTTTTGTTGGAGAGCGACTGAGCATGCAGGGATATTTCGGAGCCTTGCTGGTAATAGGCGGGATTCTCATCTCCCAGTGGCTCGAACAGCGGAAAAGGATTGCCACGTATACAGCTTCAACTTCATAGAAATCAGCGTTTTAAGGTCGTCGAAATCAGCCCAACTGGGTTGGTCTCACGACCTTTTGTTGTCCCAACAATTAATAAATGAAACCTCCTCTTATTAATCCGTCTTTCTCCTGTGCTATAATAAACCCAAAGATTATTTTGGATAAATTTAGGAGGGTTATATGTTGAGTAGTGTTAGTTTCCCAGGAATAGTCATACTAATCTTATTTATTTCATTAATAATATGGGTTGTTCGCAAACTATTGGCATCCTTACGCCGGTAGATATGCGTTTTTTGTCTCGCAGCGCAACATCGCCTTTAATCCTCAAAACAAAAAGCCGCTACAATAGCGACTTTAAATGCCCACGTATTTCTCTATCCAATCATGTCCGGTGTTGTAGTATACGTCTGTCTTCTTCATTTATAAGTCATTAAGAATGACTGCCGGACAGATCGCTCCGACAGTCATACGCTTAACTCGTAGTATGCTTCTCTTCATATTCGCTTGATAATTCCTTAAGCGATCTGATTTTACCATGAGGATGCTGTTCTTGCTTTCGTGACTTCCAAGCAGCTTCCTGCCTTTTCTTCTGGCGAGCCATAAAAGATCTCCTCCTCAGGAAATTAGAGTGATACTACTTCTCTATAATGTGAATTATCACTTGCTTTCATTCATGCACAGCTTTTATTTGAATAATCTACTATTCAAATATCAATCTGCTCTTATTGAGCAGTGTATCCGCCATCCACGATCAGACTGTTTCCTGTCATATAAGATGAATCATCACTAGCCAGGAACAGAACGGCTTTAGCCATTTCTTCCGCTTGGCCAAGACGTTTCATTGGTGTTGCTGCCGAAAGAGCCTGTTTGCTCTCTTCAGGAATAATCGGTGTGTCGATAAAACCTGGGCAAAGTGCGTTAACGCGAATGTTACTTTCTGCATATTCCAGCGCAAGCGAACGAGTCAAATTCACAACGCCGCCTTTGGCTGCATTGTACGCTGCAGAACCAGGTGAACCCACCCATCCGTACATGGATGCCGTGTTAACGATCGTGCCTCCGCCAATTTTGAGCATTTCGCGAATCGATTCACGTGCAACCAAAAATACGCCGTCCAGGTCTACGTTGACCGTATTGCGCCATTCTGCATAGTCCAGCTCATGCGAAGGATGTACACGTCCGATGCCTGCGTTGTTGAATACAATATCCACTTTACCAAAAGTCTCAACCGTTTGTTTGAAAATATCAGCTACTTCCTGCTCACTCGTGATATTGGCTTTGATAAACAGAGCATCTGCTTTAAGCGCTTTCAGATCCTGCTCGAACGCCTTGCCTTTTTCTTCATTCAGGTCCACCAAGACCACTTTGGCTCCTTCGGAAACGAATAAGCGCGCTGTCGCTGCGCCGATCCCGGATGCTCCTCCTGTGATAACTGCAACTTTATCTTGAAGTTTGCCCATGAATAATTCCTCCAGTATACTATTTTGAATAGCGCCTATATCAATAGTGCTATATGATGTTTACAAAACTAATTGTATGCTTAAAATTGTAACAATCCAATCATTAAGATGCGATCAAGTGTCTACCTAGTAGACACTTCTCTAAATAATGTCTATATTTATAGGAGATTTTTTGAATGAATGATGAACTTATTGTGACATCTCAACATCGTAATCGTACCAAAGAGCACCTTAACCTAGCCCTGATCCAGCTCATTAAGAAAAAAGGCTTCCATGCGGTGTCTGTCAAAGATATCGTTGACCAAGCGGGTTATAATCGCAGCACATTTTACCTACACTACCAGGATAAGTTCGTACTCGCCGAAGAATTGTTGATAGAGAAGCTTGAAGGATTAAGGGGTGCCGTGGGTAGACCCTATTTGCATGGCCAAAAAGTCTTCACGAACAAACTGAATTCGGACTCCTTTCAAATCGTGGATTACATCCATGAAAGCCGAGACTTCTTCGAGCTGATTCAATACGATGACACGTTACCTGGTCTGCATACAGGTTTTCCTCAGACCATACTCAAAATCTATGAGGAGCAATTTACTTTCGAAACCATCAACAACTCCCCTGTTAACATGGAATATTTCAAATACTACACGGCTTACGGTTTTTTTGGTCTATTAAACAATTGGATATTAAGCGGTTTTCGTGAATCACGCGAGGACTTTATCAAGAACGTCATTGAACTTTCCAAAACGCATATCCACTCTTTTCATTATGTGGGGAACAAAGTGGGCCCTGATACTGACTAACTAGCTTAACTTAGAAAACTACAAAAAAAGCCTCTATATAAGCGACTAAATTGGTTAATATGGGTATATTGGATAATATAGTTAACCACTTAAGGAGGCGGAAGTAAATTGGCTATTCGTAGTGCTACCAGTAATAAGACCCCTAATGGCATGAATCATTACATGTATTCCAAACGAAATGCATGGTCTGGGGTTCTATTCGGAATTGGGGCGGTTGCCTTCATAGATGAAACCGTTTTTCATCAATTGCTGCATTGGCACCATTTTTATGATAAATCCACAACAAACATTGGTTTGGTCTCAGATGGACTTTTTCATGCTTTTAGTTGGTTTGCAACCATTGGTGGATTGTTTATGTACGCGGATCTTCGAAGACGGAGTGCTCTTGTCCGCGCTAGATGGTGGGGAGGATTTTTAGTTGGAGCCGGGGGCTTTCAGCTATACGATGGGTTGATCCAACACAAACTGATGAGGATCCATCAGATTCGATATGTGGAAAACGTTATTCTCTACGACATGGTATGGAACATCTTGGCTGCTTGTATGCTTCTGGTCGGGTTCATTCTTGTTTACCGCACCAGAAGCAGTCAAGGAGCAGGAAAGGCATACTCCAATGTACATTAATTCTCACCTTCATCACTACCAAGGTACTGAACAGCAGCATTTAGCGTGGATCGTCGTTCCACAACTGCTTCTAGCCTTACCCTTTGTGATTGCTTTGGGCGTGTATATTATTGCTGCAATTCGTTCCAATCCTGACAAGCCCTGGCCTTTGAATCGGATCGTTTACTGGTGTATTGGCGTTACATCAGCAGTTCTTGCGATAACTGGACCCCTTGCTAGTCTGGCCCACACTAATTTTGCTGCGCATATGCTCAGTCATTTACTATTGGGTATGTTCGCACCATTACTTATGGTCATGGCCGCACCGATGACGCTTCTGCTGAAGACGTTAAGCACCCCGTTAGCAAGACGTCTTACACGCATGCTGAAAAGTTGGCCATCTCGCCTGCTGACTCACCCGATCTTCACAACTTGCCTCAATATAGGAGGACTGTGGCTGCTATATACCACGAACCTTTACTCACTCATGCATGAGCATATCGTTCTTTATCTCTTGATCCATGTCCACATCTTCATCGCAGGCTATCTGTACACGCTATCCTTCCTTTACATCGACCCTGTGTTTCATCGTTTTTCCTTTGTATACCGGTCAATTGTACTGATCATTTCCTTGGCAGGCCATGGCATTTTGTCGAAAATCATTTATGTTCAGCCTCCTAGCGGTGTGTCTCTGGATCAGGCAAAGGTCGGAGGCATGCTCATGTACTATGGCGGAGATATGATTGATTTGGTCTTGATTATTATCTTATGTTCACACTGGTTTAGATCAACTCGACCACGAATGGTATGGCATCCTAACTGACTTTAGATCTGTTTAATCACTTTGGCCGGGACTCCGGCAACAACAGCGTTTTCCGGGACGTCCTTCGTCACCACTGCTCCCGCCGCAACTACAGCGTTGCTTCCAATGGTTACACCAGGTAAGATTGTGGCACTGGATCCGATCCACACATTCTCACCAATCGTAACAGGAGAAGGGTATGTTACATTTCTTGTTTCGAGCGGAAGCCCATGATTGAGAGTAGCTATCGTTACATTCATTCCGATCATGGTTCCATTTCCGATGGTAATCCCGCCCCGATCCTGGAATGAGCAGCCTGTGTTTAGAAACACATTCTGGCCAATGGTAATATTCTTGCCGAAGTCTGTATAGAACGGTGGGAAACAGGTGAACGTTGAATCGATTGGTTGGCCTGTCAGTCTGCTGAAAATCTCAACAATTTCTTCTTTGGTGTGAAAGGACGTATTCAGTTCCATCGTTATTTTTTGAGCATCATAGCTGCACTGTACTAAAAGCCCATGTAATTCTTTATCTTCACCAGAGATAGGATTCCCTTTTTTACAAAAGTCGATAAAATCGTATATATCCATGATATAACCTCACTTTGGTTGAATTGATCCTTATCTTTGATCTTCTTGCCCAGGCATCATTCAATGCATCTATCTCATTTGTGCTGAGCTGCACACGATTTTGCCGCATTTCCATATTAATGCTTATAGTTAACTCTAGGGCAAGCAAATATGAAAAGATAATCGAACATCTCTTCTGTCCAAAGTGATCTCCCGGGAAATGCCTTGCCATTAAAAACCAAAAAGCCGCTTATCGCGGCTTTTTGGAATTCGTGTAAACACTCTTAAACACTCTTCCTCTGATCCGAACGCTGGTTGAATGTTATTTAATATCCTTACCTGTCCATAATCTGACACGATCTTTAATCCACTCCGTATATTGCTGTTCCATCTCGACTGCTCCTGCCTGATCGATCTCGGCAATCATACCGTCGTAGATCGCATCAAAGGAAGCCGGGGTAGCCGTGATGGCCTCGGCGATGCGTTTCTGGATGATATCCTGCGTTTTCTGCGAAATCACGTTGTAATCGCCGCTATCCGAAGGTATAGGCATGTTATACGCTGCTCCCCATTCTTTGACCGGGAACTCTTCTTCCGAAGGGAATAGATCCTTCCACGTACTGATTCCGTAACCCGCAAGAGCTTCCTTCTCTGCATCCGAATAACTTTGCTGTATTTGTTCAGGATAATTGGTTGTAAAATAATTACCAGTCGAATCCTTAACTCCATCGCCGTAGTGCGCTCCGAAAATATAGTACAGACCCACTCCGGACTCCTTGGTAAACGTGTTGTTGTCTTTGTTTTTCTTTTCCTGAATCTCTGCAGGTATGGAGCGAACTCCATCTTCCAGGACATAATGCTCTCCCTCAACTCCCCAGTTTCTTAGAATCTGGCCTTCTTCGGAAGACATCCAGTCCAAGAATTTAATCGCCCGAACAGGGTCGGGACAGTCCACCGTTATGCCGATTCCATACCCATCAAAACCAATGTTCTGGAAGTCCTTACGCTGGAAGCTCTCATCAAGCGTTACAGGATAGTATCCGTACGTCATGTCATCCTTCCCTACACTTTTGAGTGCATTTTCTGCATCACTGTAACCCCAGTTCGGGTCAAGCAGGGACAGCACTCGTCCACTGGCGATTTTGGACTTATATTGATCGTCTTTTTGAACAAAACTATCTTTGTCCAAAAGTCCTTCATTGAACATTTTGTTCAGCCAACGGAAATATTCTTTTTCTACCGGACGCTTGTAATGGAGTTTGGCTTCGTAAGTTTCAGGATCGATGAAATACTCCCCGTCTCCCGGCCCCCCGGTGGCCATGGCGGCTGGATCTGTTACGGTAATCATCCGGCGCCATCCGTCTGCGCTAAGTGTCAGCGGAATGGTCGGCTGGCCGTCTTCTGTGGTTGGATGCTTTTCATAATACTCTCTTAGCACATTTTCGAAGTCATCCAACGTTTTGATTTCCGGATACCCCAGCTCTTTGACTACACGATGCTGAATGGCAGCGCCGTTATTTGCATCAAAGCTGATCTGATCAATGGCTCCATTCGTAGGTATCCAGTAAATGGAGGGATCTTCATTACTATATTTCAATCGATTGAAATGCTCCCCATAAATTTTCTTCAGGTTCGGTGCATGCTCTTCAATTAAGTCCGTCAAGTCCAGCATGGCACCCGCATCTACCAATCTCGTTAAATTCCCTTTCGGAAAGATCAAATCCGGATAATCGCCGCTTGCAGCCATGAGGGAGATCCGGTCATTGCCTCCTCCGCTTGATATATCATATTCTGCATCAATAGTTACACCTGTTTCTTCAGTAATCTTTTTGCCTACAGCATCCTGCATCTTGTTCCAGTTAGGACTCGCATCTGCCCCGAAAAAAGTAAACGTAATCGGGCTATCCGAGTCGCCACCCTCCGAATTGGCATTGTTTGCTGTGCTGCTGCTGCATCCGGCCGAAATAAGTAAGGTGCTTGTTAAAAGACATGTTCCTATTGCTTTGGATAGTGTGCGCATGTTTTTTTGCCCCCTGTATCTGAATTAACTTGTTTCCAACTCACTATGCCTTTTATTGATATCGCTTTCAAGAATACGTTTTCGACTTTTCCGGTTGAATCTCTTTAATCTCTCGCCTCACTCCCCGTTTTTTCTATATAGTAGTATGTGTGCCTTCATTCAAACCTTGATTATTCAGTCAGAAATGTAGCATGATATAGACAAATCTCGATTATGTGGTGGTGATTTCTTGAAGAATGTTCGTCTAAAATGGTTTACGAGAGACGAGGAATTTCCATTTTTCATTCAATACGGGGAGCATGCAGAAGACTTTTCCCTTCATAAACATACGGACTTCTCTGAACTCGTCATTGTGCTTAACGGCCATGCAACACATATCGTTAATGATGAAATTTCATTTATTAAAAAGGGGCATGTGTTCGTCATTAACGGGGAAAACACGCATGCCTATAAAGACCCTTGTAGCTTTGAGATATGCAATATCATGTATAAGCCGGAAATGATGATTCAACTTGGTTCCGATTTGCGTTCGTTTGAAGGTTATCATGCGATGTTTGTTTTGGAACCGCTTTATCATAACAAGAAATCAATTAACAAACATATGTATCTGTCGTTAAACAATATGGAATTTATCGAAGAGTTTATCGCAGACATGATTGACGAATATCACGGGAAACGGCCGGGTTACAAAACTTTACTGACTTCCAAGTTCACTGAACTCGTAGTTTACTTATCCAGGCACCATGAGTCCAGCGGAAAAACTTCCGAAGGCCAAGTCATGCATTTGGCAGCAGCAGTATCCTATATTGAAGATCATTACCTGGATCACCTCACATTGGAGGATATCGCGCTATATGCCAACATTTCCGTAAGGCATCTGAACCGGATTTTCAAATCCTTTTATCAAACGTCTCCCATTGCCTATCTTCAACGATTGCGCATGGAGCGTGCTTGTCAGCTCTTAAGGTTAACAAGTCTGCCCATTACGCAAGTTTCATACCAGTCCGGGTTTAATGACAGCAACTACTTTACAAGATTATTTACAAAGACGTACGGGATGTCTCCAAAGCTTTTCAGACAAAAGGAAATGGTCATGGCCGAATCCATCTCTGAATAAAGCAAGCTTCGCTTGGATTTCCATTCGTAGAAAGTTTGTTTTCATTTATGATCTGTCATAACACCCCAATAAATAAAATAAAAAATCCCGCCCTGGCGTACTCGTCCAGAACGGGATATAAGATCATTTAGTTGTTTGCATTTTCCTTGGTCACCAGCTTCAATTCTGCCGGGATGGACTTCTCCACCTGTTTGCCGTCCATGACATCCAGAGCAGCTTGTACAGCCAGTTGGCCAATCAGTACGGGCTGCTGAGCAACCGTTGCCGTCAGTTTTCCGTCCTGAATGGATTTGATTGCATCATCATTACCGTCAAATCCGATGACTGGAATGTCTTTGCCCGAGCTTTGAATCGCTTCAATCGCACCAAGTGCCATCTCGTCGTTATGGGCAAATACAGCCTGCACATCCGGATTTCCTTGCAGCAGGTTTTCCATCACATTCAAACCTTTGGAACGATCGAAATCCGCAGATTGTTTGGCAACCACGTCAAGCTTCTGGTCAGCCACCTCGTGGAACCCTTTACCCCGCTCACGTGTAGCGGAAGCCCCTGGCACGCCTTCAAGTTCAATGACTTTGGCACCTTCACCTAGCTGTTCAACGAAATATTCTGCTGCCATCTGTCCGCCTTTGACATTATCGGATGCAACCAGAGCTGCTACCTCACCTTTGTCTGCGGAGCGATCCAGTGTAATTACGGGAATGCCTACGCTGTTGGCCGATTGAACTGCCGTAGAGATGGCCGCAGAGTCAGCAGGGTTAATCAGGAGTGCATCGACACCCTGTTGAATCAGATCATCCACATCATTGGTCTGTTTCGCCGAGTCATTTTGCGCATCGACCACGATAACCTGAATGCCTTGTTTCTGAGCTTCGGCAACGACTCCGTCCTTCAATGAAACGAAGAAAGGATTGTTTAGTGTCGATATCGAAAGGCCAATTTTTTTCTGTCCTTTATTTCCTGCAGCGTCCGGCTTCGCCCATTCAGGCGGCTCCAGAGAGCACCCGGCCAGAACGATGATCATGATCATGCTTACAAGTGTTAATGTCCATTTTTTCATAATTGTTTCTCCCCTTAAGCCGTTTTCTTGCGGTCCAACAGGACAGCAATCGCAATGACGACACCTTTTACAACCATTTGATAAAAGGAGTTCACGCCGAGTAGGTTCAAACCATTGTTCAGCACGCCGATAATCAGAACACCAATTAATGTACCCACGATCCGTCCACGTCCACCCGTCAGGCTTGTTCCGCCCAGGACAACGGCTGCGATCGCATCCAGCTCATAAGAAGTACCCGCTGTAGGCTGTGCGGAATTCAGACGTGATGTCAGAATGGCACCTGCCAGCGCTGCAAGCATACCCGCAAGGGAATAGATCATAATTTTGACCCGTGTCACTTTGATACCCGAGATGATGGATGCTTTCTCATTACCGCCAATAGCATACGTTTTGCGGCCAAAAGCCGTTTTATGCAGGATCGTCCACAGAATCACAAATGTAATCAACATCGTTATAGCAGGTACCGGAATACCAAGCAGATAACCGCGTCCAAAGAGTTGGAACAGCAGACTGTCCCCGAGTCCCGTAATCGGGTTACCATTCGTATATACAAGTGTTAAGCCTCTGAATATGGTCATCGTCGCCAATGTTGCGATAAATGGAGCCATTTTACCCTTGGTTATCATGAGTCCATTCACCATACCCATGACACCGCCAAGCGCCACCCCGATGATGATGGATAAAATCGGATCCAAGCCAGATAGCATCATGTTCGCGACAAAGGCGCTTGATAAAGCCAGTATGGAGCCAACCGACAAGTCGATCCCTCCCGTCAGAATGACAAAGGTCATACCGAAGGCAATCAAGGCATTAATCGATACCTGGCGCAGCAGATTCAAGATATTAAGCGGTTCCAAAAAGCTTGGATTCAGTACGGATACAATAATAATAAGAATAATTAAACCGAGCAGTGGTCCTAATTTCTGTGTCACGTTGGATAAGCGGAATCCGCTTCCGGTTGTTTTGTTGTTCTGCATGGTTGTCATTTCACTGTCCCCCTGTGGCCAATGTCATAATGTTTTCCTGTGTTGCTTCTTCCCTGGTTAGCTCTCCGCTGATCCGCCCTTCATGCACGACCACAATTCGGTCACTCATCCCGAGTACTTCGGGAAGCTCCGAAGATACCATGATGATGGCGACACCGCGTTCTGTCAGTTCATTCATCAATTGATAGATTTCACGTTTCGCTCCGACATCCACGCCTCTCGTCGGTTCATCCAGTATGAGCACGCTGGGTCCGATACCCACCCATTTGGCGATAACGACCTTTTGCTGATTGCCCCCCGACAGATTACGCGCAGCAGTCTCCGATGATTGCGTCTTGATCTGCAGACGCTTGATCAGGGTATCGACGAAATCCTGTTCTTTGGCAGTGGAAATGAACCCTTTACTGGAGAAGCTGAACAGATTCGGCAGCGCCATGTTCTCCCGAATGGAGAAGTCCAGTACGAGGCCTTCATCCTTACGGTCTTCTGTAATGAAACCGATGCCGTGTCTCACTGCATCCGAAGGTTTACGGATGTTCGCTTTTTTGCCACGGATCCATACTTCGCCACTGTTCATGGTGTCCAATCCAAAAATGGCTCTCATGATCTCTGTCCGTCCCGAACCCATAAGTCCCGAGAACCCGACAATCTCACCTGCTCTTACGTTGAAGCTGACATTCTGGAACAAGCCCTTAATGCTAGCGTCCCGTACTTCCAGAACCACTTCGCCATAGGAAGGATTCCGGGCTGGATACCGCTCGGTTAGTTCCCGACCAACCATTTTTCTTACCACTTCATCAAAGCTTGTCTGCGGAATCGGCTTGGTATCCACCGTTCTGCCATCACGCATCACCGTAATCCGGTCGCAGATGGTGAAGATCTCCTCCATACGGTGAGAAATATAGACAATGGATACTCCGTTTTTCTTCAGTGCAGTAATTACGCCAAATAACTTCTGAATCTCGCGTTCCGTCAGCGCTGCGGTTGGCTCATCCATGATAATGACCTTCGCGTCGGTCATCAGTGCTTTGGCAATTTCAATCATCTGCTGCTGTCCAACGGAGCACTCTCCTGCCGGCCGTTCAAGCGGGATCTGTACCGACAGCTTGGCGAATTGCTCTGAAGCGAGCGCTTTCATTTGTTTCGTATTGAGCAGTCCTAAGGAAGATGTCATTTCCTTGCCGATGAACAGATTATCGAGGACCGTCATTTCAGGCCAAACGTTCAGCTCCTGATGAATAAATGCGATGCCTAGTTTCTCTGCTTCCTTTGGACTTCCAAAATAGGTTTCCTTCTCATCAATGGAGATCGTTCCCTGATCACGCTGATGGAGTCCGATCAAAATGTTCATCAGCGTGGATTTGCCGGCTCCGTTCTCACCCATCAGGGCATGAACCTCACCTTCCCTCAGTTCGAAATCCACTCCGCTAAGCACCTGATTGGTGCCAAATGCTTTATGAATGTTGTGCATCTGAATATGCATCATGCAACCTCCTTTTAACCGAAATGGACACCTGATTGTAAAATGCAATTGGCATAGGGTGTAGCTTCACCTGTACGAATAACCGCCTTAACCTGCCGAGTTAGTGCTTTGAATTGTTCGTGGTTTACGGAGGCATCAATGGCATTGTTGCCAAATTTCTCGGTAACGAACCGCAAAGCCGCCGGATTGCCTTCCTTGATCTCTTCTGCCACAATCACTCTCTCAATGACCATATCGTCTGCGATTAGTTCGACCACTTCCTGAAAGCTTGGCGTTCCGAGTTTCAGGGCAACATCAATCTTGACCACGCCTTCTGGAACAGGAAGGCCGGCATCAGCAATGGCAATCATGTCTGTATGGCCTAAGTCAGAAAGTATTTTAGAAATATGACTATTTAGTATGCCGTTTCTTTTCATGACAGACTCTCCTCCACTTCGTTTCTCGTTGGCATGCCGCCCTGCGCTCCGAACTTGGTCACGGACAACGATGCGGCACGATTGGCAAAACGAATGCTCTCCTGCAGAGGCTTGCCTTCCGCCAAGGCGACCGCGAATGCTGCGTTAAATGTATCTCCTGCACCAGTCGTATCCACGGCCTCCACCTTGTATGTTGGGACAAGGATTTCTTGCGCTCCATCAAAATAACGAACGCCCTTGCTGCCTTCCGTGATAAACAGCTTGTTTGGATATAGGCGCAAAGCCTCTGCCGGGCTCATGCCTTGGAACAGGATCTGGGCTTCATGCTCGTTCGGCGTGATGTAGGTGGCTTTGTCAATGACTTCCTGCGGCACTGTTCTCGCTGGAGCCGGATTAAGCAGCAGCGGCGTTCCGTACTCAGCACACAGAGAACTCACATGGACTACGGTTTCTTCGGGAATTTCCTGCTGGATCAGCACGATATCGGCATCGCGGATCACCTTAGTCGCTTGATCTACATAAGAAGGAGTGACTTCGCGATTTGCCGCCTCGACGACTACGATACTATTGTCACCTTCTGCCAATATGATATGAGCCGTTCCACTCTCCAAATGTGTAACCGGTTTCACATTTTGCGTATTTACAGCATTTGCTTGAAGATTATTTAAAATTGCTGTGCCGAATGCGTCATCTCCTACCCGGCCGACCATCGCAACCTCGGCACCCAACCGTGCAGCAGCAACGGCCTGATTGGCTCCTTTTCCACCAGGAACCGTTTTGAAGCTGTCTCCAAGGACGGTTTCACCCGCCCCTGGACGTCTTGAAGATGTAACGACGAGATCCATGGAACTGCTTCCGATTACGCATATTTTAGCCATTTGATTTCACCTTTCTGGTTGTGCCGCGTTCAATAAATCCTACGGGCAGCTGTATGTTTTTGTTCTCAATTGGAGCTTGTTCTACAAGCCCGATAAGTAATCCCGCTGCTTCCCTACCCATCTCGTATGCAGGCTGGCGAATGGTGGACAATGCTGGTGATAACAGACTGCTCATTGGAATATCGTCAAAGCCAATCACTTGCACATCGTCAGGAACCTTTCTTCCGATTCGTGATGCCTCATGCAGTACCGCCATGGCTGCAATGTCATTGCTGGCAATGACCCCATCCGTGTCGGCGTATTTGCTGAACAGCTCTTCTGCCCATAATCCCGCTTCGTTAAACGAGAACGAGGTTGTCTGGATTACGCCGTAATTCAAACCGGCATCCCGGATGATTTCAATGGCTCCCTCGAACCGATCCTGTGCTGGCTTGATATGTGAGGGACCCTGCATAACGGTTATCCGGCGGCTACCGCGCTTGATAATCTCTCTCGCTGCCAATCGTCCGCCCTCTCTTCCGTCTGCATAGACAGAAGGACTATCCAGTGCAGTCCGGTCAAGAAACACGACAGGAATTTTTAATTTTTCATATATTGGAGAATGAGGGTAGTTCGTTGAAGAGATCACACCAACTACGTTATTTTGAACAAACGTCTGGATATAGTCCTGCTCCTTCGATTCATCCTCATCGCTATTTCCGAAAATAAGTCTGAAATCCTGCTCCTGCATACGATCCTCTACACCCCGAGCTAATTGCGGAAAGTAAGGGTTTGCAATATCCGGAAGCAGCAGACCAATCAGTTTGGATTTACGTTTATATAATGATCGAGCTACTTCGTTAGGGGAGAAGTTAAGCGCCTTCACGGCATCTTCTACTTTCTTGCGTGTATCCGCATGTACATAACCCCTGTCATTAATGACCCTTGATACGGTGGCTACCGATACGCCAGCCAGATTTGCTACGTCTTTGATTGTTGTCATGAATTTGTTCTCCTCTATGTGTAACCGGTTACAGACATTAAATTATCATATATTTTTTTATTTGACAATCTTTTTCTTGCTGGAAATTTATCCAAGTAGTTCAGCGTTCACAGATCCTATTGATTATACGAACACCAAAAGCCGCGCTAACCGCGGATTTTGGTTGTTTCACTTTGTAGTATATATCGTTTATTTCTTATTGCTGGCAAGTGAAATTTCAAACACTGAACCGTTCTCACCAGCAAAAACAATGATGCCATTCTCAGGCAGTATTACTTCATTTTGACCTGTAACTACGGTGTGATTAATGGAGATGCCCGCTTGGTTGTACACTGTAAAAGCACCTTTTGAAGGCATTTTAACCGTCATGACTTTACCTGCAGCCGCTGCCGGGATCGAATACCACGCAGCATAACCGTTCGCCTGGATCGTTGTTTTTGACTGATTTCCGGAATAGAGCGGTTTCACCGCGTCCTGGCTCACATAAACTTTGCCCCCTGCTGTGACGTATTCCATTCCGTTTTCCACGAAGAATTTCGTATTCCATCGTATCACGACCGGCCAAGCCGGGGATTTGAAGCTGGTTCACAGCGAGGTTGGCATGTATGGTTTTATTGGTGTACACAAAGCCTGGCACCTCGTCAAACAGGTGAATCGGGATGATCGGTGTAGCACTGTCATATACCGTTGAAGTGTATTTCTCATTTACAAGAAAATAATTTTTGCCTTCACGTTTCTGCCAGGCTGCGGCAACATCCGCGGACAATTCACTCGTTTCCAGCTTCTCGGCCTTGTATTCAGAAGAAGCGATCTGCCCCAGTCCAGGCATGGACTGATACGAGCGGGACCATAAGTAGATATTCCCGTTATCCTCTTCAACGAATTTCAATTTTTCCGTCCCTGCATCGCTCGCAAAAGTTCCATCCGCGGTATATATGTACTTTTGTTCAGGACTACTCGGTGTTATAGGTGTGGACAAGGTTAGTTCTCCGTCAGCCTGCACATCAATCTTCAGCAGCGAGCTGGCCCCACCTCCATAGATGCCCGAATACGCTGCTAATTCCTTAGGCATAGTTACTTTTACAGGTTTACCATAAGATTTATCCGGTTTCCGTTCCGCAATGATATTCTTCTCCTCAAGTGCCCCAAGCAGCAGTTCGGTTGCGATCAATTGATCCGTTGTGCTTGTTCCTCCCGAAGAGGTGACGGCTGCAGCCATGTTGTATTCCGGAAGTACAATTAAAGAGGAATGATACGAAATCGTATTACCGCCTTTGGCTACGGCCTGGATCCCATATTCATTGAACGGGAATAGGTTTACACTATCCCAACCCAATCCATAAGAAATAGACGAATCTGCATCTTCCGGCCACATGCCATTCTTGTACTCTTCTTCTGCCATGGCTTCAGCCGATTCACGCGAGAGAATTCCTTCAACCTCTCCCGTGAAAATTTGTGAAAATTGAACCAAGTCTTCGGCCGTGGAGTAAATGCCTCCCGAAGCAATCATGTTCGTGTTTTCTTGTGGAAGTTGTCCTTCATGTAGGTCAGAATACGTTACGGCCAATTGGCTGTCATTAACCAGATCCTGCGGCGTTTTGGTGTTGCTCATACCCAAGGGCTCGGTGATATAGCGATGCATATAAGCAGTGAAACTCATGCCGCTAATCCTTTCAACCAGAATCTCGGCTAACGAAAAGCCATCGTTACTGTATACCGAATATGCTCCGGGATCTGCTTTTAGCTTTTGCGTTGCAAGTTGCTCCAACAATTTATCATGTGCATAGGTATCGTTATCCCCGAACAGGATCGCGCTGCTGCTTGAAGTTCCAGAAAATCCGGATGAATGATTCAACAGCATTCGTGTCGTGATTTCCTTGTAACGTTCATCCTTCATTTTGAAATCAGGGATATAATTTACCACAGGCACATCCAGATCGATTTTCCCTTCATCCACCAACTTCATCACAGCAGTTGTTACCACCATTTTGCTGGTTGAACCTATGCCATAGATCGTATCTGCGGTGAGAGGTACAGCGTTATTCTGGTCATTCTTGCCGGCTTGCCCGGAGATCACGATCTCTCCATCATCTATGAGTGCATACTGCACGCTTGTTGTGCCATATGTTTCGGTAAGGATTTTGGCTTTCTCGATCACTGCTTGTTGGGTCAGATCGTACGTAACCTCACTGACGGTACTCACCGGTGCAGCCATAGCGGACATTGGAGCAAGCATGGCAAATACCAGTGTTACGGCTGTAATTGAAGTTTGTTTCTTGATGGACAATCTTATCATCTCCTGTTTTTCTGTGTTGGCTACCATCAGGTGGCGTCCTAATTAGTGTACTTAAGGAAAATGTACTGCCCGTGTCATCCATATGAACTGAACATGAACTACAAAAAAAGCCGCGAATGCGGCATGATCAAGACACCATCAACGTTATTGATGTGGGTGTTCTTGACTTTTGTTGTTGAATAATGAAGTTCGTTATAACTCCTGGGGCGCAAATTGTAACTTGTCTGTAGGCAGTAACAAAGTACGGAAAACGATCTTGTTATTGTGAATTTTTCATATGTTGAAATATTATGGTATTAAGTCAAAAAAAGAACCTCCAACTTCACAATAAAGTGATTTGACGGTTCCTGAATTTGCTCAATCACGAATCCAATCTGGGTTTCCTACGTTGGTTGCTGTTCCCTTGCCTGTAGTCGTTGATGTGCTATCCATAAAAATGGAACCCCGCATACAGCACTTATCGCAATGGGTGCAAATACAAGCAATGGTTGGTTAGCCCCAAAGCTATCCAGCAAAAATCCGCCCAGAATCGGAGCACTGACATTGCCCAGATTGTTGAATCCGATCATGCCGAAATATGTTCCTTTCAGTTCCGGCTTCGCAATCCGATCCACCAGAACATCCATCAACGTGAACATGAGTACTTCCCCTACAGTAAAAATGACCACTGCCGTCACCAGCATCCATGGACTTTGTGCCCACCCAAACAGCAGCAGACTGACAGATACCATAATGTTGCCTGTAATGAGCGGCACTACAGGTGGAAAGCGACTCGCGATACGAACCACCGGAAATTGAACGGCGAGAACAACCACTGCGTTTAAGGAAAGCATGTATCCAAACCATTTCGCTCCATCTGTCATATTTGGGTTAATCGCCATGAATTGCGGCAAAGTCGAGCTAAAATGCCCATATCCGAGTACACAAAAGATTGTCCCAATCAAAACAAACATAAAGACAGGATCCCCACTCGTTATGCGAAAAGCTTGTTTCAAACGGATCGGCTCTGCCGTCCCCGAACCCTGCTCACCCTGCTGCAGCGGATGAAGAATAAACTGAACAATTAATAGAATGCCGTAAGCTATGTATACTCCTCCAGCGACCAAAAAGGACAAATTGGAATCCGATAATCCCAAATACAATCCCAACAATGGTCCAAACACGACTCCCAGGTTTATCGCTGCATACCTCAAATTGAATACAAGCAGCTTGCTTGAAGGTGGTGTGATGTCCGATAACAATGCCCTGGATGTTGGTTCAAATAATGCCCGGCAAATGCCGTTGAGTGCGTTCATGATAAAAAACAGCCAGATCTTATCCGATAGGGCAAACCCAATAAATACGAGCGCCCAGCCAAAAACCGACATAAACAACACTTTTTTTCGCCCAATCCGGTCCGAGATGTATCCCCCATAGAAGCTGGCAAAAACTCCAACGAGCGCGCTCACGGCCACAATTATTCCTGTCTCGGTTGGCGATGCCCCCATCTGCTGTGTTAAATAAATGGACAGAAATGGAATGCTCATCGAGGTCGCCATACGTCCAAAGATCGTACCCACGATGATCGTCCACGCCAGTGGATGAATTTGTTTTAACTGTGAAGCCATGCTGTTCCCCCTTGTTGACCACTTCTGATTTTTCATGTTCTTATAAACATATGAGTTCTATTATACGGCCAGGGAACTTCTTAGAGGGACATTTTATTTAGGAAACAGACTTGACTTTTCACGTTTTGGTTTGCTTTCCTGATTTCTCCTCGTCACGGACATACCTTGAGTCTATATCTGGCGTGGATACATGAAGAGGGTTTATTGTTATGAATTTTTCATATATTGAAAATATATTATACTTATCCTTTATAATTTTTCCCCATTGTTTCGGTGCATGTTCCTGTAAGCCTGGATTCCACTAAAAAAAGCCGCCCGAAGGCGGCTTTCAAACTCGACGGTTCTCTGTCGAACCGTTCGCTCCAATCTTCAATTAGGTACGTCCGGTCCAATCCGATCCGGCAATTTCCTGCCATCTAGTCCTGATTTCATCGTACAGTTCCTGCGGAAGCGCTCCTTTAGCCACCAGGTCAGCATTTTGCTGCCAACGGTTCGGCTTCGTTGTGCCGACAATAGCCGTATCGACTCCCTCCGTACTTAACGTGAAACGAAGGGCCGTTTCGACCGCTGCTTGCACATCATTACCTGTCAGAAAACCGTAGCCCAGTTCCTGCAACCGTCTCCAGTATACGAATGGGTAGGCATCTTCAGAGAGTGTATCAAACGTCCATGCAGCATTGGCAATCGGCCGTTTGGCGATGACACCCATGTTTCTTTTTCTCGCCTCAGGCAATGTCAGATCGATCGCTTCTTGGTCCGCAATGTTTAGCGATGTTTCCAAACTGTCGAACACGCCGGTTCCGATCGCATATAACGCGTTCGTTGTGTCCCCGCTATAACCGATAAACCTAGTCTTTCCGGCTTCCTTGGCTCGCTGCAGCACTTCGATTACCGCCCCTTGCCGGAGAACCTCTTCCGAGCAGCTATGCAAATGGATGACATCCACATACTCCGTTTTGAGTCTTCTTAGACTACGGTCAATCGTTTGTTCCAGCACCTTGGGATCCCAATCAGGGCCATCTACCCCGGCAGCATGTCCGCATTTGGTAAACAAATAATAGTCATCACGCCGGTGCGAAAGTACGTCTCCAATCAATTCCTCACTGTTCCCGTAACACTCGGCGGTATCAATGACGTTCAATCCGGCATCCAAAGCGGTATTCAGGAGTGTTTCCACGTCTTGCTTGGATACGTTGCTTCCAATTTCGGATCCGCCAAATCCGAGCGTGCTTACTTTCATGCCTGTGTTTCCATATTCACGCAGTTCCATGATTGATTCCTCCGAGCTTCGTTAATATAGGTTACAACTTATGAAAGAATGACAACTCTATGGATTATTACCCGTTAGACAAGCCACCGCACCCACTTTTGATCCACTTCTCCAACATTTAAAATCCGTATATGGACATGCCGCCGTCTACGAGCAGCGTTTGACCCGTAATATACCCGGCAGCCTCCGACGCCAGAAAAACAACTGGTCCAACGACCTCCTGCAGTTCACCGACCCGTTGAAGGGGTGTCCGGCTTACAATCTCCTGGAGATATTGAGGATCATCCAGCAGCTTTTCAGTCAGCGGAGTCCGGAAGTACCACGGACCTACGGCATTCACACGAATACCATATTTCCCCCACTCCAAAGCCAGCACTTTGGTCATATGAATAAGAGCTGCCTTGGTTGCACCATATACTACACCTGTTCGCAGTGCTGTGTGTCCACCTACGGAAGAGATATTAATGATCTTGCCGCCGCCCTGCTCCTTCATGTGCTGACCTGCCAGCTGCGAAGCCATGAAGGCTGATTTCAGATTTGTCTGCATAATGGTCTCCCATTGCTCGTCCGTTACTTCAAGAGCTGGCGTTCGAATGTTCATGCCGGCATTGTTCACGAGAATATCCAGTCTTCCCAGTTCTGCTATTACCTCACTAAAGGCAGCTTCCAGCTGTTCCCTGGACGTGATATCTGCACACAAGGCGATAGCCCTTCGACCTGTTTGCTCATAAATTAAAGCAGCCGTCTCCTCGACCTCCTTCCTCGTTCGGGAAACAAGAGCAACATCACATCCCGACTCTGCCAGTCCAATGGCGATCGCCTTTCCGATCCCTCTTCCCGCACCTGTTACGAGGGCAGTCTGTCCTTCCAGATGAAATGTAGGTCCGATCATGTCACACGCTCCTTATTCAATCCAATATGTATAAATGACAGTTGATTAGTTCATCACCTTGCTGTCACGTTACAAAAAACTGGCTCGGATTCCCTAATTCCGGATGAAATTTCTCGCGAAATCTTCCTCCTGTATAGGCTCCGATTACTTTTCTCCAGAACGCCTGAGCGATCACATTGTTGCGCACCTGCGTTACTTTCCATCGTCCCGGAAAACGATGAAACAGCTCGTGTGCCGCTTGAGTCCCGATCCCGCTCCGTCGATATTTTTGCATGACGAAGAACTCGGTCAAATAATAATCGTTATCCTTGCTGCCTGGCTCGAAGCGTTCCACCAGTGCAAAGCCGGCAGGTGCTCCATCACATGTGATGAGGAAAGCAAATTTGAGGCCTTCCTCCTCCCAAAATGCCTCCAGACCGGGATACTCCGGAAAAATACCGTTGCTGTCCACATCAATATTTAAATATTTCGTGAAATCATACAGATAAAATTGCATTAAATGGCGGATCACCTGACTCCGTTCTCGGGGAACCAGTTCGATTTGCATATTCATCCGGTCCACCTCCTCTGCTTTACTTATACTAGTTACTTTAAAGGTTTGTAAGGCGAAGGGCAAGAATACAGCTCTCCTCTGCACTATTCCATGGACAGGCTGTGACCATGCAAATTATGGTACACTAGGACATAGACGATTTGAAGAAGAACTAACCAGGAGGTGCCGAACTTGACCAATGTGCAAAAAGAGATTGATCGACGCAAGCTGGATGATAAGCTGCCTTCCATGCCTTGGTTCGTTCAGCAATTCATAGATTATAAGCTGCCTGATTTATCCCCCTCCACCCTGCTGGAGTACTTAAGGGATTATGATACTTTTTTCAGTTGGCTGCGTGCGGAAGGATTGTCCGAGGCTGAGTCAAACCGGGAAGTGACGCTAACTGAACTTGAGGTATTACGGATGGATTCGGTAACCTCATTCCGATTGTTCCTGGCTACCAAACGGGAAGGAGCCAACTCGAGAATTACAGTATCCCGCAAACTGTCCTCTCTTCGCTCACTCTTTCATTATTTGAGCCAAATTGCCGAAGATGAAGACTTCTATCCGCTGCTGAAACGAAATATTATGGCCAAGATTGAGATCAAACGCACACATAAGCCAAAAGACACCGCGGCGAAGCTGAAAGGGAAACTATTAGAGGACGAGGAGCTGCTTGAGTTTATCGGATATATCCTCGAAGGATACGCTCTCGATATGCAAAAAAACAAACAAGCCCTGTATTCCCACGAACTCAACAAAGAACGGGATGCATGCATTGCCAGTCTTATTCTGAATTCTGGACTACGGGTATCCGAAGTGGTTAACCTGAATATTGACGATCTGGACTTGAACAACAAACTGTTATATGTTTACCGCAAAGGTAACAATGATGAAACGTTCAAGACACCGGTATATTTCAGGGAGCAGGCCAAGGACGAGCTGGCCAATTACATGCAGCTGCGGCAATCGAGGTATCGCACACCCAAACGGGAAAAAGGACTATTCATTGCGCTCCGTAACGGTGAGTCCGAAGGCAGTCGAATGACCAAACGGGCGATTCAGGCCATGATTATGAAATATGCCAAATGTTTTGGCAAGCCGTATCTCACTGTGCACAAGCTGCGGCATTCCTTTGCGACAGATTATTACCTGCAAAATGATATCTATAAAACAAAGGAACAGCTTGGACATGCCTCAACAGAGACCACAGAAATTTATGCACATCTCACTGACAAAACGATGTCTGAAGCCATTGAGCGTCGTACCGAAGGTACGGGTTCATAAGAGGGCTCTTATACAACTCAAACAGCGGATATTTCTACTGATCGCCAGTAAGAATATCCGCTGTTTGGTTCATGTAATAGCTTATTCGGTTTTTCATTTACAGCATATACGGTAAACCTGTGGCTATTTATACTTTTTAACCTTTAATTTCCTCGAACAAGCCTATTCCTCGGTCATGATTGTTCTTTATTCACCTTTTTCAGCAACCACTGAGCAATACGTTCAGTCTCCTGCACAGAGTGCCAAACCACATCGCTGAGCGGACCCTGTTCGCTTCCCGCTGAATGTAATGATTCTCTCGGGAACCAGGAGACGACTGCCATCACTCCCTTTAGCTTCTCAAGTATAGCTATATGTTGTTCTTCGCGAATCATCACTAGCTTGGGATAAGCTGCCTCTTTGTAACCCTCAATCAGAATCCAATCGTAATCCGATAAACGGGTTAGCATCGTCTCAAGTCGGGTTGGCTGCTGCTCAATAATCGCCGTTCGTTTCTCCGACATCACAACCACAGCGGAGGCTCCGGCCTGATTGAAACGGTATGAATCTGTCCCTTCATGATCCATCTGAAAATGATCGTGTCCATCATGCTTAATAACCGCAACACGCAGCCCTACCGAGGAAAGATATCTGGTCAGTGCTGCTGTTAAGGTGCTTTTCCCTGTATTTTTGTATCCCACGATCTGCACAATAGGTGGTGCTGTACTCTTATTGGCCATGAGTCCTACCTCACCTGTCCACTTGGCAGCTTAAGAATGCGAACCTGTTCTCCTGCAGCAATCCCTTTCTGATCAGGTGGGATGATGATCAAGCAATCGCTGTCCTTGATGGTAATCATGACGCTGGACTCATCCACTCGTGACGCAGCAGGCATCGCATATACCCGGCCATTCCGGATCTCCGTGCGCCCCCGTACAAATCGCGTAAAATTGTTTACTTTTGTATATTCTTGATCCAGGATTGCTGTCCACTCTTCCAAGTAAGGGCGGGCATCGTTTTGCATCATGCGTATGGTCGGCCTTACAAACAGTCCGAATCCAACAAAACAGGCTCCTGGGTTACCGGATAGTGCAAATAGCAACTTATCACTCACAACCGCGGCTGTCGTAACACTTCCTGGACGCATTGTCACTTTATTAAACAGCATCTCCATGTTGCCTTCCCGTACCAGATCACCCATAATGTCATAATCGCCGACCGATACGCCGCCTGTGGTGACGACGATATCGTTATGCTCCACTGCTTCTGTCAGTTTTGCACGAGCAGTATCCACATCATCCGCAATGGACCCGTACATCACAGGTTCGCCCCCTGCCTCAACAACTAAGGATCGGAGCATATGACTGTTGCTGTTACGAATTCGTCCCGGCTGCAGCGGCTCATCCACCTCCAGCAATTCCGTTCCCGTTGCAAAAATAGCAACTCTCGGACGCCGAAAGACCGGTACATCTGCCACGCCAAAAGTAGCCAGAACGGATTGCTCTCCAGCCTGGATGATCGTTCCGGCTTCAAGCAGCAGCTGACCTTCCCGAACTTCCAGTCCAATTGGCGTTACATTGGCATTCGGCTGGATATGGCGTTTCAATGCAATCCATTGTTCTCCATCCTGTTCCCTGCTTTCAGTCATCTCCAGCATAACAACGGCATCTGCCCCTTCGGGCACTTGTGCACCTGTCATGATTCTGGCCGTGGTGCCTGGAACGATGGGTAGGTTCGACGTATATCCGCATGGAATTTCATCAACGACTCGCAGCCAGATCTGTTGATCGCTGGACGCATGAGTCGTATCACTGCTGATAATCGCGTAGCCATCCATACCCGATCTTCGGAAGAAAGGATATGGATGGGGAGCATAAATCGTTTCTGCGAGCGTTCGTCCATGCGCTGATTCCAGGGTTACTTTTTCAATTGAAGCTTTAGTAACATGAGGTGATATTTTGGCCTGAGCAGCTTCGACCTGCACGGCTGTACGATTAAATTTGGGGCTTGTCATGTCATCTGAGTGTGTGTTGATCTTCAAAATGGAAAGAACCTCCTTGGGACAAAACTTGTTTAAGAAAGTGTAGCGTGAAAGCTGGGGTGTGACAAGTAGTCGCCCTCGCGGGTAACATGAAACTGTGAACTTGTGCCCATAATAGGGATGAGAACGGAGGAATCGTCTTGAGTAACCGATGCGAATTATGTGGTAGAGAGCCTGTGGAGACAACAGTTCACCATCTCACCCCCAAAGAAATGGGCGGAACGTTCATGCCTACCGCCGATCTATGTATCCCCTGTCATAAACAAATCCATTCGTTGTTTACCAACCAGGATATCATCAGTCTGAATTTAACAGAACTTCAGGCACTGCGAGAGCATGAACGAATGGCCCCTTTTGTTCGCTGGATTCGCAAACAGCCACCTTCCACCATTCCCCGGACGCGCAAATCCAATCACGTTCGCAGATCTTAATTAAATCTAATTCAATCTATACATCCTAATATATATCAAAAAGAACAGCCGCAAGGTGAGCTTTCGCATGGCAGGGTTCATTCTGCCTTACCTTGTGGCTGTTCTCTTGAATTGTTCAGGCAGACAAACTCATCGTTACCTTCGCCTCATGATTCGTCCGCCGCCTACCCTTGTCTTGGGTTTCTTATAAGAGCTCTTTGGTGAATTGAACAATCCACCACTCTTATTACGTTCGACCGTACCTGTGCTCGGTTCCTTTTTACGGCTAAACAAACCTCCGCCTGAACCTACACTTGTATCGGTGTCTCCTCCCCGCCGGGTGATGGACCCTTTTCGGTCAACCGTAATTGGCGGAGCAGCTTTTTTGTCATTGCTTGTTGGTGCACGATAAGTACCTTGATTCGGTTTGTACGTATCACGATCGGTGTACCCTCTGTACTTTCCGTACCCGCTACCGCCAAAAGAATCAAACAAATTCCCAATAAGCGTTGCAGTCAAATACCCTTGTAAAAAAGAAGAATCATAATTCTGGCGTACATATTCCTTGGAATCCACTTCAATTAAGGTGTCTTCCTTCTTGTTCGGGTCTTGCTGCAAATGATAATACTGGTCCTGATACACCAGGAACATCCGCTCTTCATTTTCCGCCGAGATCTGATCCGGTTTGCGCTGTTCGGATAACTCCTGGGCGACTTCCGGAACAGTACGGTCGGCAGCCCGATACACATAGGATGTCGTATTGCCACTGCCACTTACAGACTCAAGCGGATAAGTGTCCTGAACGGAAGGCATCCCGCACGCGGACAACAGGGACATGACAAGGCTGAGGACCAGCATTAATTTTAATCCAAGTGCCATGCGCTTTTTCATTGGAACCTCTCCTAGCTCGAACGAATCACTTTGATATCCGCAGGAAGAATGGACTCACCTTCATACAGAGTAAATCTTCTGTCTTGCCATTCCACACGCAGAAGCATGTTATCATCAGACTGGTACTGCCAAACCAATTGCTCTCCAGCCTGACCATAAGGTGTCCTGCCCGCAGTAGAAACCATTCCTCCATATTCTTCCTCCAGATGATATGCGCGTCCATCCAGATCAAGTAAGGTGGGTACTTCGTCTGGTGCGTCAAGACGGCCATCAATTGGTGTATAGAGGGCATAACGTGTCAATTCTCTTTCTTCTACATGCAGATGTCTAAATGTTGTTCCGTCCTGCAGTGTTAATACCACCGCTTTTCGCGCACGATGCTGCACCCGACCGACGACTTCATACGTTACGAGAGAGACTTCACAGATATCCCCAGGTTCAAGTTCCAGCATGGTTTTCTCTGCTCGTGGTGGTTCGGGTTTGGCTAGTATTCCTTTAATCCGTTTCCATACACTCATACCCATTACTCCCGTTCGTTATCTTATAAACAAGCTGCAATAATTAATGCGCCCACGATGTGCAAAGCACCGGAGAACAAGCCGTACCCTGTCTTTCCTTGCTGAATTCCTGTGTCCAAATCCAGATTGGCCCACGTGCGAATCATAAAATGCACAACGCTTTCCAGAATAAGCAGGATGACAAACGAAACAACGGATACAAGTAATGCTTCACCCAGATGACCCGCTGTCGAAATCGAAGTGGCAAGCACATACCCTTGAGCAAACAGCTTCATGACCATCCGTGTCGTAACCGCCATGTTCCCTGCCTTAACTTCCGCAAAATCCTTATACTTCGTAAACAATGAATCCACATACATCAAAACAAAAAGCAAAACCGAACCAGATAATGTCCAGACCAGCATCGCCAAAATGTTCAAATACATTTACACAGCCCCCACTTATCAACATGAACCGCATTTAAAAGCGAAGGAGAAACGCTGTCTCTCCTCCGCTGGTGAACCCTGCGTAAGATGCAAGGTTTAGTTTTTATTTTCGTACTGCTTCATGAGTGCCGCCAGTTCATCCTCAACGGCCTGATCCTTGCCGATTTTTTCGAACTCTTCATCAAGTGATTTTCCTTTGGACGACATCTCGTTGCTCGCTTCTGCCTGTGCTTCCATTTGCATCATTTTTTCTTCCATACGCTTCATGCCTGCACTGGCTGTGTCGGAACTGAACCCATTTAGGGCTTTGTTGATTTCGGTTTGTGCTTTAGCTGCGTTGTAGCGCGCTACCAGCGTTTCACGTTTGTTTTTCATTTGTGTCAATTGCTTGCGCATTTCATCCAGCTTGCCGCGCAGATTGTCTGCCGAAGCCTTGTTTTGATCATAGCTTGTTTTGTATTCCGCCATTTTTACTTCGGCAGCTTTTTTCTCTTCCAGAGCCCGGCGCGCCAGATCCATATTCTGTGCACGTGCTGCGGTATGAGCTTGCTCCTCACGCTTCTTCACCAATGCTTCCTGTTCTTCGAACAGCTGCTTGAATTTTTTCTCAATCGCGATTTGTTGAGCAACAGCCTTCTCGGCATCTTCCAGATCTTCCTGCATATCACGGATATATTGATCCGTCATTTTGATTGGATCTTCTGCCTTGTCAATAATGGCATTAATGTTAGACATCGTTAAATCACGCAAACGTTTGAAAATGGACATTATGGTATTCCTCCTAGTCGATATTACATCTTGTATATAATCATACATACGTGGTAACCTTCAACCCGTTTCAATTTTACCAAAAAAAATCATAAAACACGATTCGAAGCCACCCAAAATCTACTATTTTACATCTTTCGTCCGGCTTAAATGATCATCGAGCAGCTTTTCTGCCGTCAGTACGATCTCATCGATCTGCATACGCGTAATGGCGTCAAAATGAATACCCATAATAACGGTGACGGTCACCTTGAGAGAATTCGCAGCCTTTCGTGCCAGACGCTCACATAATTCTTGTTCCTTGTGCCCAGGAATATGGACTGCAGTTCCCACCACGCGTTCTCTTTCGGGATAAAAGGTCGCCACAGCTCCTATATGAGCTTTCCCACCCGTGACCAAAAATATCTGATCTTCTCCAGCTTCAATGACCTGCAAACGAACCGACTTCAAATCATAAGTATTCATCCTAATCCACCTGTCCTTTGTGTGTATATGTAATGGTGGAATTATGAGTGTTATCGGTCAGATTGGACAATGAAACTTCTCACACTATGCATAATGAACCATCACCCCGGGCATACCAAAGAGAACGCCATTTGACAAAGGAGGCTATATCATGCGTATTCGCCTCATCGCATTCGCCATGTTGATCCTTGTTTTTCTAAGCGGAAGCTATACTTCTGGGCAGCTGCTGGCTAAACCCGTTCCAGAGAGTACGCCTGCTGCAAAGCCTGACCTATCTGAAGATGAACAGCTGACGCTCGGTCAGCTAAGGCAGAAATATGCTGATACTTTCAAAACCAATGGACCTTCAACCCGACAGGTGGCATTGACTTTTGATGATGTGCCTGATCCGCGCTTCACACCGCAGGTACTGGATATTTTGAAGAAATATAATGTAAAAGCGACTTTTTTTATTGTTGGCAACCGAGCTGAGAAACATCCTGACCTCGTCAGACGGATCGTTAGGGAAGGTCACATTGTTGGAAACCATAGTTACAACCATCCTGAATTCAGTAAGCTGTCTTTAAATGCTTTTCGCAAACAAATTCTACATACCGGTGACATTATTCGTAAACTGACCGGGTACACACCGAAAATGATTCGTCCTCCATACGGAGACATTAATGAGAAACAGCTGCAATGGGCCGCAAGACAACAATACAGTATTGTTAACTGGAATGTGGATTCGCTGGATTGGAAAGGCCTAAGCAAAGAGCAGGTTAAGCAAAATGTTTTATCTGCAGTCAAGCCAGGCTCCATCATTCTTCAACATGCGGGAGGCGGCGTGGGTTCAAATCTGTCCGGTACCATTGGGGCACTTCCGGAGATTATTGATGAACTGCGGTGCAGGGGCTTCAATCTGGTGACTCTGGACGAAATGCTGCAATTGCCGAAGAGCAAATAATACAGGGCATAGTGGATAGTAAACACATCTTAATCATGAAACTAACAATCTTATTTTTTGTTAAAAACAAAGGGTACCCTTATTTCACGTTAAACGTGTCATAAAGGCACCCTTTTATTGGCGATGATACTTATTTTAAAATATAAAGTTCAACATCCTGAAAACCAAAAGTGCTCACAGACTTCTGACTTCCAGGAATGAAAATATCAATCCGTTTGCCTTTGATCGCCCCGCCGACATCACGTGCAGTAGCCACAAATGCCTGCTTAGGCAGCCCCGGATGGGAGTGACCTGTAACAAGAACCTTCGTCCCCAGTGGGATCACACTCGGATCTACTGCGATCGTGCCGAGTTCAAGCGGATTACCGAAGTAATCTACAGCACCCCATCCACCATTTTCAGAAGCGGCCGAAGAGTATGCTGTTGCTTTCACTTCAACAGCCTTACTGTAATCAAACGTTTTGCCCCAAGCTTGAACGACTTTCTCGTCAGCATTCACATCAAGGCTAGCTGTCGTGATCGCCTTTGCTTCGGAAGAGCTCTTGGCAGCTGGAGCAGCCGAGGCCGTATTTGTTGTTTTTCCTGGGATCGTAATTTTCAAACCACCATAAATGTTGTAAGGCGAAATATCATGGTTAGCTTTGATAAGTGTGCTCAGTCCAACCCCATATTTTTTCGACAAGGTGTAGAAGGTATCCCCCTCTTTGGCCACGTGAACAGAATCAGCGTGAGCTGGAACGGCCTGAATGAGCATTGCTGCTGTCAGCAGGGCTGCTGCTGTTTTGGCTATTGTTCTCTTCTTAATCATGGTCTTCCTCCCTCATTGTGCCTGCGAAGTTAGTTGTCGGATTCGGATGGAGGAAACCAC
The DNA here is from genome assembly GCF_039831995.1 of Paenibacillus pabuli. Classification (NCBI taxonomy): domain Bacteria; kingdom Bacillati; phylum Bacillota; class Bacilli; order Caryophanales; family Paenibacillaceae; genus Paenibacillus; species Paenibacillus pabuli. Next base: position 155,111 of record NZ_JBDOIO010000003.1, on the reverse strand, counting down.
CCTATAGGTTGCTGTTACATGCGTATTGCGTTATGTACCCCTAATTCACCCCAAGCAGCGTGCGTATCGATCTTCCCCTTCACGGCCTGCATCATTACATCCTCCGCACTTCCTCCTCAGGAAGTTTCGGCAGGAACAATATATCACAATTCTGTAACCAGGGTCCGTAGTAAATGTTACCAACTGTTTTAAACAACTCATTATACAGCTTTAATAATAAGGATTTTTTCAAAATCTGGAGTGACTATGCAGCTTTGGAACAATGACAGAAACGTTACTTTTAAGACAGTGGATACTTATCCACACAAAAAAACAACCCTGCTAACCATAAAGTTAACAAGGCTGTTTGATTTCGTTTTTGTTAGTCCATCCAATATGATTAACTGGCTGATCATGTTCAACGATTATGACAAAACTTTACCGAGGAAGTCACGCGTACGTGGATGCTTAGGCTGACCAAATACTTCATCAGGTGTCCCCTCTTCCACGATTACCCCGCCATCCATAAAGATGATGCGATCTCCAACTTCACGGGCAAAGCCCATCTCGTGGGTAACGATAACCATAGTCATGCCGCCTTCAGCCAGGCGCTTCATCACGTCGAGTACTTCACCGACCATTTCAGGGTCAAGTGCAGAGGTTGGCTCGTCAAACAGCATCACATGCGGCTGCATCGCAAGGGCTCTCGCTATGGCAATCCGCTGCTTCTGTCCACCAGACAGCTGACTCGGATAAGCATCCTTTTTCTCCAATAACCCAACGGTTTTGAGCAAGTCTGCTGCGATCTGCTTCGCTTCCTGTTCAGACTGCTTTTTGACCTTAATTGGGGCAATGGTAATGTTTTGCTCCACGGTTTTATGCGGAAACAGATTAAAGTGCTGGAACACCATCCCCATTTTTTCCCGAGTTGCATTAATGTTGTGTTTGCGGTCCGTGATGGATACCCCTTCGAAATTAATCTCACCGGAAGTAGGCTGCTCCAACAGGTTCAGACAGCGCAGGAATGTACTTTTACCCGATCCTGAAGGACCAATCACGACAACGACCTCGCCCTTGCCAATTGAGACATCTATGCCTTTAAGTACTTCGTTTTTGTCGTAGGATTTGTGTAATTGTCTAACGTCTATCACTTGCACTCAACTTCCTTTCCAGTCGACCCAGCAGCTTGGACAAAATGAATGTCAATACAAAGTATATAGCTGCTGCAATAAGGAACGGATTCATTCCTTGGTACGTAATGTTTTTGACTACACTTGCCTGATACATGATATCAACCATACCAATGACCGAGATAATGGAAGATTCCTTGATGATGGTTACGAATTCATTACCGATGGCAGGCAGCACTGCTTTGAAAGCCTGTGGCAAAATAATAAATCTCATTGCGGCGCCTCTACCCATCCCAAGCGAACGGGCTGCTTCGAGTTGACCGCGGTCAACCCCTTGAATTCCCGCACGGAAGATTTCTGCAAGGTAAGCACCACTGTTGATGGAAAGTGTTAAGATACCCGCCTGAAGAGGCGAGAACGTAATGCCAAATGTCAGGGCCAGACCATAATAAATAATCATCAACTGAACCAGCATCGGCGTACCACGAATGACTTCGACATATGCCGTACCAATCCACCGCAAAATTGCAGTATCATGCATCCGGAACATGCAAATGATCAAACCGATAATTACCCCGAAGATTACGCCGAGTGCAGACAATAAGAGCGTATATCCAACGCCTGTCGCATAGAAGCTTTTGTACTGCCAGAATACTTCAAAAATATTTGGCGATTTGACCTCACGGTCTGCCATTAATTGACTGGCTTCAGTTACCATCTGCTCAATCTTATTTTCGCTTTTCAGTCGTTCAAGCGTACCATTGACTGCATTCAGCAATTCAGTATTGCCTTTGCGGATTCCGATCGCTGCTGCTACCTGCTCTTCATCCGGAACTGCAGGAGCAAGTCCGATCATATCATCCAAATAACCTGCGGCCACCGTATCTTCAACAATTGCAGCGTTAATGCGTTTAGTTTGCAGCTGAAGCACAATGTCCGAGATTTTATCAAGAGAAGTCAGCTTGGCTCCAGTAATCTTCTGTCCGATCGTTTCCTGAATCGAGCCTTTCTGTGCTCCGATCTTTTCATTTTCCAGTTCTGCCATGGTTGGGTATTTATCTTTATCCTCATTGCGAACCATGATGACTTGTTTCGATTTATAATAGGTATCCGAGAAGTCGATACTTTTCTTGCGGTCCTCTGTTGGTGTCATACCTGAGATAACAATATCCACGCGGCCACTCTGCAAGGCAGGCAGCAGGCCGTCAAAACCCATATCTTCGATTACGAGTTCTACTCCCAAATCGGCAGCAATCTCTTTGGCAATGGCAATATCAAATCCGACAATCTCATCCTTGCCATTAATGACTTTATGGAATTCATATGGTGCAAAGTCGGCACTTGTGCCGAGTACCAATTTTTTACTGTCTGAAGTGCCCGTAGTTCCACTTGCCAGCGCCGAAGGAACGGCTGCCGTCAATAAAACGACAAAGGTCAACAGCATCATGGTGTAACGACTAATCAATTTCAACCCTGTTCTCCCCTTACAATACATTATGTGCTTTCTCATGTTGATGCCTGAGTCATTATAAAGTAGAATGCATGATTATGCAATGAGTTTTGTGTTTACAAATCTTGACTTGTTTCTGAAAAAACCAAGCAAACATGATATAATGACTAAATTATTTTCATTTTGCATAAGGAGTCTACGATGACACATACCAAATCACAAATTTTGTCGGTTATTGATCAATATGCTTCCCGTTTTAAAGAGATTTCATCATACATTGGTGCCAATCCGGAACTCGGGAATGAGGAATATCTCGCTTCTGCCCGCTTAAAGGAAGAACTGGTATTTCACGGTTTCGAAATTGAGGCTCCCGTACTTGGACTGGATACGGCTTTTGTCGGGACTTACTCCGCTGCCAAAACAGGACCAACCATAGCACTGTTATGTGAATACGACGCACTTCCCGAAATTGGTCACGCTTGTGGTCATCATCTGATTTGTATGATGAGCTTGGGTGCCGCTGTCGGTCTCAAGTCCATTCTGGATGAAGTCGGTGGAACGCTTAAAGTCTTCGGGACACCCGCTGAAGAGACGCGTGGCGCCAAAGTGCCAATGGCTGAAGCAGGTCTGTTTGATGATTGTGATATCGCGCTGATGGCCCACCCTTACTACGCTTATGAGAAATCAGGCAGCTCTCTAGCCATTGATGCCGTGCAATTTGAATTCCACGGAAAATCATCTCACGCTGCGGCCAGTCCGCATGAGGGGATCAATGCTCTCGATGCCGTCATTCAAACCTTTAACGGCATTAATGCATTCCGCCAGCAAGTGAGAAGCACTGTCCGGATCCATGGCGTGATTAATAGCGGTGGTCAGGCTGCTAACATCATTCCCGACTATGCTTCTGCCCAATTTTATGTGCGCGCCGCAACAAGAAAAGAGCTCAATACACTCACGCAGCGTGTCATCCAGATTGCCGAAGGTTCGGCGCTGCAAACGGGATGTCGTCTCGTGACATCCAATTATGAAACTTCATATGATGAGATGGTAACCAATGAATCGTTATCTGCAGCGTTTAGTGAAAACCTTATGGAACTTGGTATTCCACAAGACGAGATTGTTACAGGAAATGATCATGGGTCCATGGATATCGGTAACGTATCCTTACGCTGTCCTGCAATTCATCCTTACATTCGGGTGGTTGATGAGGTTCATACCCTGCATTCCATCGAATTCCGTGATCTCGCATTACAGGAACGGGCACTGGACGGCATGATCTTGGGTGCAAAAGCTCTTGCGACAACGGCCTACGATGTGTTGACTAAGCCTGCGCTGCTGCAATCCATTCGCACAGAGTTTGAACAGGCTGTTCGATAATATAAGCTTATAGTGTTAATCAAAGAGGTGTTCTCTACAGATTGAACGGATTTCTCCCGTTCTGCAGAAAACACCTCTTTTGTTTATTGTGCATACGTATATTCAGGCTTTACCTGGAGATGCTTGTGAAATGAAAACGATGAAAGCCGTGAAAAATTTTCTGATTATGTAAACTACTCTTGGTTCATTTGCTGTCTAGCTTGGTTATGTAATGCTATAACTCATCTTGATACAGGAGGTGCTGTCATGCTGCTCGAAGCGATGTATCATGTTCCCCGTGACAAGTGGGCCTATGCCTACAACACGTCTACGATTCATCTGCGTGTACGGACGAAGAGAGATGATGTAGAATATGTGACTGCACTGACTGGTGATAAGTATGATTGGAACGGGACCTACAGAGAAGTCCAACTGGAAAAAGCTGCGTCTGACAGCATGTTCGATTACTGGGAGGCTCCGGTTAAACCTAAATTCAAGCGACTTACGTATATTTTTCGCATCACGGCTGGTCATGAAAATGTATTTTTGGCTGACAATGGAATTCACCATGAATCCCCTTACCCTACGGGAGGATATTACGAATTCTCCTACATTCATGAAATTGATGTCTTTAAGGTTCCCGAATGGGCCAAAGAAGCTGTGTTTTACCAGATCATGACGGAACGGTTTGCCAACGGTAATCCGGCTCTCAACCCGGAAGGAACCCACCGCTGGGGTGGTAAGCCCGAGCTGGATAATTACTTTGGCGGAGATCTGCAAGGCGTCCTCGATCATCTGGATGATCTAACCAAACTCGGCGTAAATGCCATCTATTTTACCCCTCTGTTTCAAGCCAACTCCTACCATAAATATGACACCATTGATTATAAAAAAGTAGATCCGCATTTTGGAGATAATGATTTGCTCAAAAAAGTGGCTGAGGAATGCCATCTGCGTGGAATCCGTGTCATGCTTGATGCCGTTTTTAATCATTGCAGCGAAGATTTCCCTCCTTTTCAGGATGTGCTGAGAAATGGAACAAAATCAAAATATGTGGACTGGTTCCATATCAATGAATTCCCTGTCCGTATTAAGGATGGCATACCCACCTATGATACCTTCGGTTTTTATGGCAATATGCCGAAATTTAACACAGCCAATCCGGAAGTGAAAGAGTATCTGCTCGATGTCGCTGAATACTGGATTAAGGAAATTAAGCTCGACGGCTGGAGACTGGATGTTGCCAATGAAGTGGATAACCACTTTTGGCGTGATTTCCGCAAAGTCGTTAAAACTGCGAATCCGGAAGCCTATATTGTGGGCGAGGTTTGGAGTGATTCCCTAACATGGCTGATGGGCGACCAGTTCGATTCCGTCATGAACTACCCTTTTGCCGACAAAGTCCTTGAATTTTTCTGCGGCTCCATGGATGGCTACAATTTTGCAAATGAGATGGGGGCCCTCATTATGCGGTATCCCCAGCAAACCAACGAAGTCATCTTCAATATGTTATGCAGTCATGATACCCCACGCCTGCTCTCCAGATGCGGCGAAGACAAACGCAGATTAAAGCTGTCGGTTGTGTTCCTGTTTACCTATATCGGTACGCCGTGTATCTTCTACGGGGATGAAGTGGGCATCAGCGGTGAAGGAGATCCCGATTGCCGTAAATGTATGGAATGGGACCCTGCCAAGCAAGATCGGGAACTCTATGACTTCTACCGGCTGATGATTGATTTGCGCAAAAGCAACGAGGCACTTCGCAAAGGCCGCTTCCGCTTCCTGAAAGCTGATCACAACGATCCTTGTATCGTTTACGAACGAATGGATGACCATCTTCACTTTACCGTATGGATGAACAATACGCCGGATGGACGTACCCTCTCTCACCCTATGGAGACAAGGGACTGGAGAGATGCTCTAACCGAAGATCCGGTTATCCCCACAGATGGCATCATGAACATTAAGCTAGATCCTTACGGTTATCGAATTCTATACAGACAACTGGATCCTTCATAAAGGAACCTCCTAATTCATCAGATCTATGCACGATGTCTTCAATCTGGTGTTTAGGAGGTTTTTTTATGAAAACTTCTATACTTTTGTCCCTTTTATATTGCCATTGGCATCGACACTGACTCTCCAACGGGTGGAATTGGGACCAGTCAACACAAGTTCATTCACCAGTTGATACACGAAACCATTGTTGTCCTTAACGACATCAATAACGACGTTTTTTCCATTCGAAAAAGCACTGGACCCGTACAAATATCGACCGGTTGCACTAGACGATACCAGTAACACATTATCTTTGATGATGTTATTTTCCACAACCCGATTGGCATTATCAAAGTGAACTGCCCACCAATTCCCCTCATATTTCATGCGATTGGCCGTAATAACGTTGTTTGATCCTCGGATTTTAAGTGATGTTCCTTTACCCGAAATTGAATTCCCCGTAAATGTAACATCATCATTTATACTGACCATACGGTCAGGATTGGTCGTGACAAAACCAGGCTGAATGATATTGTTGGCGGCGACTACCCCATTGCTTAAGTCCATTGCAATGCCTGCTTTGGCGATATAATTGCCTTTGATTATAATGTTACCGTCTGCGATGATCCCCCAATGGTTGCCATTAGGAATCACGATATTATCGGAAATAATGCCGATATCCATGCCTTCAACCCCATTATTGGTTCTTGCCTCAATGGCTGCTGTAGGACTCGACCTCGAAATCGTATCAATATAGTTGCCCTGAATCACGAAAATATGGTTGCTCACATCATTTGGGTTGTATTGGGAAGGGAGAAAGGAGACAGAAACGACAGAACTGTTTCGAATATTACTGAAGAAGTTTGAAGTGACGAATGCGCCTTGAAAGCCAATTAGCCCCACACCAAAAGCCGTTCCGATTACGCTATTATCATGAATGTGCAGGCTCCTGGCACCCGTCTCGCCACCTTCATTGTTACATGTAATGCCTCCGCCTACTTTCGGCACATTCGCCCCTTGTTGGCCTGCTGTAAAAGTAGCATAGTCAGAATCAGTTGACAGTACGGGCGTATGGAGATAGTTGTTTGTTACAAATACGTTCCAGGTTGCTTTGATAAGGATGCCATCGCCCAAGTATCGGTAGCAGTCATTTTCGGTAATCATCACAAAGGCCAAATTGGTCCTCACCGCAATGGGCTCTTCACCCAAGTGGTGCAGCTTGTTGTTTCTGATGATGACATTCCGGGAAGGATTCTCTTGACTGGTTGATCCATTCACGCCAATGCCATCCGTAAATTTGCTGATATCATTATTTTGCAACATCACGTTGCTGGAATTCTCTACATAGATGCCTGTTCTTCCTTTGGCCCATCCAGCCTGAGTCGTTCGCCTTAATGTTAGCCCACTTACTTCGATATGATTACTGTTCTCAAAGCGTAAACCTTGATCGGATACTTCCAATATGGCTCCCGGATGAGCTCTGATGGTTACCGCTTTTCCGTTGAACGTATAGAACCATCCCGATTTTACGACTTTGTAGTGTCCTGGTGTGAACAGTAAAATATCACCTTCCTGCGCGGAGTCAAAAAAGGCTTTGATCTGTGCTGATTGATTGCTCCCATCACCTGGAGCGAAATTTCTAACATCAATGATATTTCCAGGTACGGAAGCTTCAACCGCTGCAATGTTTCCTAGAATTTGACTGAACATTGCATTCATTTTAAGAGGATCAAATGTTTCGTTTCCACCCAATGCCTCCACATTTGGATTATAAGCGGAGGTAAAATTAATATGATTGGCCATTTTACCAACTCTCTTTCATCAAATTTCCAACCTGATTAGTTCATCCAACCTGTAGAGGGCACACCAACATGGCTCGGATTTATTTCTGCAAAAAGAGCCACAGTACGATATACTGCGGCTCGGTGGTTTAATCATTAGTTTATTTTTTCAATTGTAATGTTACGATAGATGTCCATGTATTCGTCAGCCGAAACATCCCAGCTGTAATCCCCGTTCATTCCATTTTTCACAATTTTCTTCCAGTGGTCGGGTTCGCGATACAACTTCTGAGCACGGCGGATCGTGTTCATCATGTCATGTGCGTTAAAGCTGGTAAATGAGAAGCCGTTCCCTTCACCGTTGAACTCATTGTATGCCTGCACGGTATCGTTAAGACCACCCGTTTCACGGACAAGCGGCACACTGCCATACCGAAGTGCTAACAGCTGACTTATGCCACACGGTTCAAACTTCGAAGGCATGAGAAATATATCGCTGCCTGCATAGAAACGACGGGATAATCCATCGTTGAACTTGATTTGGGCTGACATTTTCAATGGGTAACGATAGGATGCCTCCCGGAACCAATGCTCATAGGCGGGATCCCCCGTTCCCAATACGGCAAACTGGATATCGTCGTAATACAACAGCTCATCCAGAATACGACATACCAGATCAAGCCCTTTAGAGTCAACAAGACGGGTAACCATCACCATCAATGGTGCGTCTGGACGGACAGGCAGCCCGAGCTCCTTTTGTAGCTCGATCTTGTTCTCCGTTTTCTTGGATAAGCTTGTTCTGTACTTGACCGGGATTTTATTGTCAGTCGCCGGGTTATAGCTCTTGGTATCAATACCATTCACAATTCCGGTAAAACGTTCGCCAAGCGAGCTAAGCAAACCGTCCAAGCCATAGCCGTAATAGGATGTTTTCACTTCCTGTGCATATGTTGGGCTTACTGTTGTTACATGGTCTGAATATACAATACCTGATTTCAGGAAATTGACATTACCATAATATTCTGCGCCGTCCATGGTGAAATATCGATCGTCCAGCTCAAGCAGATCACTGAATAACGAATGTGGGAATACACCTTGATACAACAGATTATGTATGGTGAATACGGTACGTATCTCACTATAGAATGGCTCATGTGCGTAATGCGCCTTCAGCAGCAGCGGAATCATTCCGGCATGCCAGTCATGACTATGCAGCACATCCGGCTTGAAGTCCAGTAGAGGCAATACTTCGAGTACCGCGCGATTGAAGAAAGCAAATCTCTCCCCATCATCCATATATCCGTAGACACCGTCACGGCCAAAATAATATTCATTATCGACAAAGTAGATCGGAATACCGTCATGGACGATCATTTCAATACCGCAGTATTGTCTGCGCCAGCCGAGTGGAACATCTGTTACGATAACCGGCTTCATGGCCTCCTTATATTCGTCAGGGATCCCTTTATATTTGGGCAAAATGACTCGAACATCTGCCCCGGCCTTTTTCAAGGCTTGAGGCAAAGCTCCAATAACATCAGCGAGTCCACCCGTTTTGATAAATGGATGGCCCTCAGCAGCAGCGAATAAAAGTTTCACGCCTTTTTCCCCCTTTTCGATTTGGCAGTGGTTTGTTTTGTATTTTTTAGTGCTTTTGGTCTGACAGAAGCGACTTCAGTTGCTGTCTCATCCGTTTTCCGACGTGTATTCTTTTTTAGAATAACCACGCTCAGCGGAGGCAAAACAATTTCCAGACTGTGGGGATGACCATGAAAAGGAATCTTTTCGGTAGGTATCTGCATATCATTCAATATACCTGATCCCCCGTAATCGGGATGATCACTGTTCAGAACTTCGGTATACATACCGGGACGCATGACACCAATCCGGTAACGCTCCCGCTTGACCGGCTGGAAGTTCACAAGCACAAGGAGTGTATCCGCAGGTTTTTTTCCTTTGCGTACATATGAAATGACACTTTGGGCATGGTCATCCGGAGTGATCCATTCATATCCGTCCAGGGAATGATCAAGCTCCCACAAAGCTTTTTCGCTCAGGTACAGCTCTGACAGGTCACGTTCAAACTTGTGGAGTTTGCGGTGACTGTCGTAATCCAGCAAGAACCAGTCCAGTTCATCCTCATCTTTCCATTCGATAAACTGGCCAAATTCTCCACCCATAAAGAGCAGTTTTTTGCCTGGGAAAGTCATGAAGTAACCCAAGAAAGCTCGCATGCCCTCAAACTTTTGTTCATACGATCCGGGCATTTTGTCCAGCAAGGACTTTTTGCCATGTACGACTTCGTCATGCGACAGAGGCAGCACATAATTTTCAGAGAAGGAGTAGACCACAGGAAATGTTAGCAAATGATGCTTCGATGGACGATCATGGAATTCCGTTTTCATATAATCCAGCGTATCGTTCATCCAACCCATGTTCCATTTATAATTGAATCCCAGTCCACCTACGTCCACAGGAGAGGTGACCATTGGCCATGCACTGGATTCCTCTGCCATCATTAACGCATAAGGATAATACTTAAATATCGTTTCATTGAGTTGCTGCAAAAAAGCAACCGCTTCTTTATTTTCCAATCCACCGTCTGCATTGGGACGAAATTGGCCAGATTGCTTTTCAAAATCAAGCCTCAGCATGCTGGTAACCGCGTCGACTCGCAGACCATCGAAATGATACATTTCCATCCAGTAAAGGGCATTGGAAATGAGGAAAGAGCGAACTTCCGGTTTGGAATAATCAAAACTCAGTGTGCCCCACCCTGGTTTCTCGGCTAGCAAGGGGTCTGCATATTCGAACAACGGAGAGCCATCAAACAAACGCAGACCATGCGCGTCTTTGGCAAAGTGTGCAGGAACCCAATCGAGCAGTACACCAATTCCAGCCTGGTGAAGCGTGTCCACTAAGTACATTAAATCCTGCGGACCTCCAAAACGGCTTGTCGGTGCGAAGAAGCCCGTACTCTGATACCCCCAAGAAAGGTCATAGGGATGTTCACTAAGCGGCATCATCTCCACATGTGTATATTTCATTTCTAATAAGTAAGGAACGAGCAGATCCGCGATCTCCCTATAACTGTATAGAGAGCCGTCTTCCTTGCGCTTCCATGTTCCGATGTGCATCTCATAAATATGTAAAGGCTTGTTATATACAGCCCTTTGCTTGCGTCTCCATGCACCGTCGTTCCATTTATATCCCTGGATCGAACTTGTGATGGAAGCTGTCCGCGGCCTAACTTCGGCATGAAATGCATACGGGTCTGCTTTCAGCAGTTCTGTTCCGTCTTCCGTTAAAATACGGAATTTGTATAATGTTCCTTCACTGATTTCCGAAAAAAAACGAGTCCAAAATCCAGAATCGGGTATCTTATATAAAGGTTCCTGTTCACCTTTCCAATCATTGCGGTCAAGAGCCAAACCTACTTCTTTGGCATTCGGTGCCCAGACGGTGAAGCGATACCCCTGACGATGATCTTCCGTCGCAGGCTGTGCGCCCAATACTCGATAACTGTGATGAAGGTTTCCTTCATGAAACAAATAGATATCCTCCGGCGAAATGGCCGGATCTGCCAATGGTTGAATGGCCAAGAGATCACCTTCTTCCCCTAGAAAATAGATATAACGTTAACCATTACCCCATTCTAGCCAAGTTGAAAAGAAAAATGACGTGTATAAAAAAATGTTGTAATTTTACAGGAATTTTACAGTATACATCGTTTCAACAGCTCCACTTTGCGTTTATGTAAGTACTACACTGGACAAATATCTTGGGAGGGAAACGATTATGTTTAATAAAGATTGCATCGCTATGCTGTTGGCGGGAGGAGAGGGGAAAAGATTAGCCCCATTGACCTCAAGTATTGCTAAACCCGCTGTACCGTTTGGCGGGCACTACCGGATTATCGATTTTCCTCTCAGCAACTGCGTAAATTCAGGAATCGATACGGTTGGAGTACTGACGCAGTACCAAGCTGAATCTTTGCACGATCACATTGGTGGAGGAGAACCATGGGGACATGGGAATTCGGACGAGGCAGGAATCTCCCTGCTTCCATCTTATCATACAGGAAATGACGAATACTTGGGAACGGCGGATGCCATTTATAAAAATATTGACTATATTGACCAACAAAACCCCGAAAATGTTCTAATTTTGTCGGGAGATCATATTTATCACATGAATTATCGTGACATGTTGGAATCTCACAAAGCAAACGAAGCTGTTGCGACCATTTCTGTAATGGAAGTTCCTTGGGATGAAGCACATCGTTTCGGAATTATGGCTGCGGATGAAAATATGCGTGTGACCGAATTTGCGGAAAAGCCGGCTGAACCAAAAAGTAACCTGGCTTCCATGGGTATTTACATGTTTAACTGGGAGTATCTGAAACGCCATCTTTTGCTGGATGCAGCTAACCCGAATTCCAGTCATGACTTTGGTAAAGACGTAATCCCTCAAATGCTTAATGAAAATAACTCTCTTTACGTGTATAACTTCGATGGTTACTGGAAAGATGTTGGTACTGTGAAAAGCCTATGGGATGCACACATGGATCTGCTGCATAACGAGGAAAACTGGAGCCTGCACAAAGAACACTGGCCGATGTTCACTCGTGACTGGAAAACCAAATTAAGTGCTCACAAAGCTCGTCATTCCCGTGCTGAGCACATGTCGCACATGTCATCCATGGTCCATGAATCCTGCGCCATTGAAGGTCGTGCAGAGCGCTCAGTCATCTTCTGCGGGGCTGAAGTTGGTAAGGGTTCAGAAGTCAAAGAAAGTGTTATTATGCCGAATGCCCGTGTGGGCAGAGGTGTTCACATCGAACGTGCCATTATTGGTGAAGGTGCCATTATCAAGGACGGCGCCATTGTCAAAGGCACTGCTGATGAAATTGTCGTTGTAGGTCCTAATGAGGTCGTATCTGCCAAACCGGCAGTCCGCACTCAGCCTGCACGTATTCTGAAAGAAGTATATGAGAAAACCGGTCGCTTGCGCGCTGGCGAACTCTCTTCATAATACACCAAAAAAGGCAAGCCGCTGATGGCTTGCCTTTTTTGGTGTATTCATGTAATGACACTTGCAAACGAGTGTCTATTCACTTTTACTTTTACCTGTTTCCGAATCCGGTTTAATATGTTGTGCCCCAATCTCCTGCTGGGTTTCAGAGGTGGCTTCATTAGCGGGATGCTCGATTACGATCTCTTCTTCCGGCAGAGCTGGCAGCTCAATCGTGACGGTTGTGCCTGATCCGAGCTCACTTTGCATCGTAATTGTTCCATCATGCAGTTCCACGAGTTCCTGTGTGATGGCAAGCCCCAATCCTGTCCCACCGTTCTGGTGATTCACCTGGAAGAAACGATCGCGTACTTTGATGAGATGCTCTTCGCTGATTCCGATTCCCGTGTCCTGTACGGCCGCTACGATCTTCCCATCCTCTTCTTTTACCGACAAGTAAATCCAGGAATTTTCGTGGGAGAATTTGATCGCATTATCAACGATGTTCAGGAACACCTGTTTCAAGCGATTTCCATCTCCATGCACGTTAAAAGCACGGGTCTCATCTGTATCCAGCTTCAAATGTATTTGCTTCTGTTCCGCTTTGGCCCAAACGTTTAACATCGTTTCCTGCACAATCTCACGAATGCTGACTGTACCTTTGACAAGCTTCATCTGATTTTGCTGCAGCTTGGAGAAATCCAGCATCTCTTCGACAAGTCCGATTAATCGTTCTGTTTCTTTCGAGATGATACTCATCCCGATCCGTGTCTCATCCGGGTCGTATCCACCCGAATCCAACGTTTCACTCCAGCCTTTGATGCTAGTCAGCGGTGTTCTAAGTTCATGGGAAATGGAAGATATAAAATCATCCTTGATCTGATTACTGCGGACAATCTCATGGGCCATAAAATTCAGTGTCGATGCCAGTTCGCCAAGCTCATGTTTGTAGTTCCCTTTAACTCGGACATCCAGACGCCCTCTCGCCATCTGGGCAGATACCGCAGTGATATTGTTAATGGGTCGAACAATGGAGTTCGCCATACCAATGCTGATAATCAGGACAATGGCCAGAACGGCGATCCCGACGGCAACGGCAAGCAATCCCATAACCAGCAGTTTGGAGTTTACATTTTCAAGAGACGTCAAGTATCTTACAATGTACGTATTCTCCCCGCCCAGATCAAGTTTGTGCGATACGGCCATGACTTGCTCACCCGTTCCGGGTTGTCTGCCTACCCATCGTCCTGTATTGCCATTCATAGCCTGCATAATATCACTTGTCTGCATTACGGCCCGATCAGACTCAAAGGCTGCAGAGCTGGCAAGCACTCGTCCGTTGAGATCAAGAATTTCGAGTTCTGTGCTGGATAGCTCCAGATTCGTAAGTAACTTCGACAGATTACCATTATCCGCATTATCCTCGCGGGCAATAGGTTCCAAAAAGTCCTTTGACATGGAAATATGAGAGCTAATGGTATTATAGATACTCTCGTAATAATACCGCTGCACCGCAAGCATAAAAATAAATTCCACCAATAACAGAGCAAGCAGAACTACGAAAAAGTAATGTAGTACAATCTGCCTGGTGATACCTTTTTTAATCATTGCTCCCGGCCCTTCCATTTGTAACCGTGACCCCATACAGTCTGCAGGTATTCAGGTTCGGAAGGATTATTCTCGATTTTCTGGCGTAAGCGGCGAATGTTCACATCCACAATTTTGGGATCTCCCATATATTCTTTGCCCCAGACATGATCCAGGAGCAAATCCCGGCTAAGCGGTGTATTCTCTTTTTCCAGGAAAAATTGAATCAGTGAAAATTCTGTTGGAGTCAATTCAATTAATTCATTTTGTTTTTTAAATTGTTTTGAGATCAGATCCAGAGAAAACGGCCCCGATTGGAAAGTGACCTTAGCTGCGGTCTCCCGGTGCACATTCACTCTGCGTAGCAAGGATTGGATTCGTGCAATCAGTTCGGTCGGGCTGAATGGTTTGCTTACATGATCGTCTGCTCCAACTGAAAGTGCATATACCTTGTCCTGCTCCTGAACCTTTGCTGTTAAGAAAATAATCCCGAGACGCTCATTGGTTTCACGGATACGACGACACACTTCAAAACCGTCAATTCCAGGTACCATGACGTCAAGAAGGGCCAGATCAATATCAGGTACAGTTTGCAAGATGCGAAGCGCTTCATGCCCATCTCCTGCTTCAAGCACTTCGAACCCGTTTCTCTTTAAATTGATGACTATAAAACTGCGGATGGACTCTTCATCCTCAAGAATAAGTACTTTACTCATTAAGTTCTCCCTTTCTGTTCAGCTGAGACATATTATCAAGTAATCCTTCGTTACTATCCTGCGCATTACGTGAAGCAATCACCCGGTCGTTTGTTCGGGTAATCTCTTTCCATCTCTTTCCTTTCTCTTGCTCCCACTGAGAAAACGTGAAATATTTAATTTCACCCACGGTTTCATCCGTATCAATCATTTTAAATCGAATATATTTTTCCTTTTCCGATTTGGTATCAATGGTAATCTTTCCGTACCACTCCGGCTTTAGATTTAAATGAAATAGATTGGCATCATCACGATACTGGAACGAAACAAATTCTTTTCCATCCTTGCCATCCCATTGATAAAAGGTATAAAACCACATGCGGGAGTCAAATACGTAATGTTCCCAGCCTTTTGGCGTTTCCTTTAGTCCAAACTCAATAATACCATCATTGTTGAAATCACCGCTTAAAATTTTGTCATCTCTGTAGGTTTGATCAGGCGATTTGAAGGCATTCACCAGTTTGTTATCTTTCACATAGATAATTTGTGAGAAAGAGCTACGGTCATCCAGCTCTGCGTCGAGTACAATTCCCATCTTACCTTTGGCGATTTCTCCACCAAGAGCATTATAGATCTCTTTAACCGTATAATCGGTCTGTAGTCGATCAACTTCCTTGAAGCTGCCTTCCTCATACTGATATAACGCTACGCTTGCAAAACCAGTGTTATTTATGGCTACAATGGCAAAGTCGCTGTTCCCATCCCCATTCAGATCCAGTGTGTTACCTTGCAAATCGTCAATAATAAACTGGTTATACGGGACACCACCCAATACCTGCTCAAGTGCACCGCCACTATAGGAATATGCAGTCAGTGCTTTCTGCTCTTGCAGACTTACACCGAGAATGATATCCGGGTTTCCATCGTTTGTAACATCCAGGACTTTAAAAGATTGCAATTCACTTCCTGGAACATCAAACGTCAGTTTCTTCACCCACGTATCTCCCTGTTCCTCCAGCAGCATGCCATGAATTCGTACATTCTCATTGGGCGTTTCATAAAATACGATAGCTTCTCGCGTTCCGTCTCCGTCGAGATCTTCAACACGAATCATGCTAGTATTGTTCATGTCTTTGGGACGGATAAGATTGCTCTCTGGCGGCTGCTCCTTCTGAACAACGTAAAACAACTTTTGTTTGTCCGTGGATAACATAGGTTTCTTCATCAAGCCTTTGGGGTCGCTTATAACCGTACATCCGCTAAGAACAGAGCCAAGCACCACGGTGACTGCTCCACACGCTAACAGGCGCCCCCATCTTGAGTTAAGCAATTTCATCACTCATTTCAATAGTTTAAATCATGTTTTTTTCTTTCTGTGTCAGTCTACGTCCACGTATATCAAAGGCGATATTGCCTTCCGCAAGACCCCAGATGCGCGTTGCATGTTTCTCGGCCATCTCAATCGGCAAAACGGCAATGACCGTTGCTCGTTCTTCTTCGCAAAGTTTGCGTAGCGTTTCGAGCACCGTATCAGCGGTATGCGGATCAAGTCCAATCACCGGTTCATCCGCAAGAATCACTTTGGCACCATGAGCGAGTGCACGAGCAATCGCAACACGCTGTTTCTCACCGCCACTTAGCTTTTCTGCCGTTTGATGGGCTTTATCCAGTAGACCAAGCCCTTCAAGATAATCCATGGCACCCATATAATCATCCGAACGGACCATGCCAGTCACCATTCTCCACCAAGGCGTCTGACCTGATCGACCAATCAATACGTTTTTGAGTGCTGATCGCCTAGGATAGAGCTGAGGATTCTGTTCCAAGTATGCCCATTCACGCTTAATTTTCCGTTTGCCGGACCAGCCTTCTTTTAAAATTTCGACACCGTCAACGGTAAATCGGCCGCCATCCCATTTCTCCATCATGGCCAGGCACTTAAGCAGCATGCTTTTTCCACTGCCGCTAGATCCGACTACTCCGATCATTTCACCCTGTTGCATATCAAATCGTATATCCCGTAGAACCGGAACACGGTCCGCTCCAACGGATTTACTCAAATTCTCAACTCTGATCATCGCGATGTCTCCTCTTGTCCATGTTTTTCCCTACTATATAGTGTACTCGGAAATGGACATCAATTTCCATGCGAACACCAGCTTCTATTTTAACACAGAATGAGATATTGGTTTATGCTGGAATAGCACACCTGCAGCACCAAAAAGCAGATACATGCAACCAAGCAGGATAAACATGCTTCCGGGTGAAATCCAGTTGATCATCTGGCCACCCAGATTCGGCCCCACAATACTGCCAATGGTAAAGTGGAACGAGGCCACCACGTTCGCTGCAGGAAGAAGTGCCTTTGGTAAAATATCTGCTGCATAAGCAAGTCCTAATGAAAAGAAGGAACCTACCAGTCCCCCTGCTACCGTCAACAGCACCAGCGTCCACCAGAAGTGAGTCCCGGCCACGGGTACGAGCATGAACATGACCCCGCCTGCAATACCAGCAGACATTAACACCCTTTTCCGCCCAAAGCGGTCACTGAGTATACCGAGAGGTAACTGCAGGAACAATCCTCCGATGCCCACAAACGGCAGCAAAGATGAGATCTGATTGGCATCTAAACCAATCCGCAATCCGTATACCGGGAAATTGCTGTTCATCCCTGCTTCCATATAACCATACAAAAGCGCGGGTATTAACGCATACCAAGCCCAGGCCCAACTGCGACGGAACCGGCGTTCCGGGAGCTGACCATGCTCTGTTTTTTCCGGTTTAGTATCAGGAAGCTTCATTAATACAAGCACAAGCACGGCGCCCATACAAACGAAAAGAACCCAGAACGGCACTGCCTCGCCGAATCCGAGCAGCTTGATGCCCAAAGGCCCTATACTAAAGCCAAGTCCGTAGGACATGCCATATAGGGATATGTAACGACCTCTTTTTTCGGGTGCCGTAACGAGAAGAACCCAGAGCTGAGCGGCATAATGCAACGCGCTATCGCCAATACCAACGACGAGTCGAAGAATAAACCATATTTTGATATCCGGGTAATACGGAAAAAGGATTAGGGGAAACATAACAAATAACAGGCCGCCGACAATCAGTTTTTTAAAACCAACCGCTCCGAGCAGCCGTTCTGCAACCAGAGTCATTGCAAAGGAACCTACATACAGTGCTGCTGCATTGAGGCCGTTTAACCCGGGGGATACCCCTTTTTGCTCCAGAAAAATGGATAGTACAGGAAGCAATAATCCCTGACTTATCCCTGCTACAACTATAACGATAATGAGTATGAGATAGTTGGATGTAGAATGTGATGATTTTGCGACATTAATAGATGACACGAATTTCATTCCTCCTGCGGACAACCAAAAGAAAAATCGCCATCGCTGACGACTTTTCGCATGTTATTCATATTCATTGATGAAGTGTTGATAGACCGATGCATTTGCCCCGGACTTGAACATTATAGTGGACAACGCCCTGCAAAACAAGCCATAATAGTACATAAGTCGCTGCGTACATTTAGTGTGACGGGAGGATTCTGCATCGTTATGACTTATCATGTTAAGATTGATGTTTCACCGATATATGAAATGCTGAACAGTTTTCTTGTATATGTCACGAAAAAATGGATTCAACATCTGGATGTTGGACCCGAATGGATTCTTGAAGTAGAAGGCAAACTAAGTTCCAACGTACGGGCTGCACTCGCACCTGCGTCCACTTGGCCCTTTGATGATTTTGATGTCTTGTTCGCATGGGCTGCCTATCGGACTAGCTCTTCGGAGAATCAGGATTTCCTTAATATGCTTGCGAGTCTGTCTTCAGAAGAATTATTTGCGCGTGTATCTCCTCTTCTGCCGGGTATTACAATAGAAGAAACAAGTCGTATTCGGGACAGTTACGTGCCGCTTCTTCGTCTCTGGGATCAACATTACTGCCAGAACATAAGTGACGATTATCGCACCTGGCTGGAGGAAGACGCTCATGAGAAGCGAATTCTTCTGGACAAAATGGGACCCGAACTGCTTATCGAATATGCTACAGCAGGTGTTATTGTGGAGCCGATGCCCGGATTAGATGAGGTGATTCTTTTCCCCACAGTACATAACCGTCCAATCAATATCTACTGCTTCTACGAAGGCATGATGATTATGCAATATCCTGTTGATACCCCTGAAGAGAATGAAGATCAACCGCCAACCTGTCTACTGCGTTTTACACATGCTTTGGCTGATCCCGAACGGCTTCGCTTGCTTCGTTACGTATCCGATGAGCCGAAATCGCTCGCTGAGATGTGTGAAGAATTGAACAAGGACGAAGACATGGTCAAAGATCAGGTTATGGCGCTGCGTATCGCAGGTTTGCTCCGAACCCATCTGCTCGGCAGTAACCGCAAAGAGAAATACAGTATCCGGCCGGATGGCGTGTCTGAATTAAACATGTTCCTGGAATCCTATATTCGCATATAAATGAGGATGGTACTGGAGTCGCCGGCTGCAAGGAGTGATTTTGAAATGAACACCATCAAACAGCATATTATTTTCGACCTGGACGATACGCTCGTCTATTGTAACAAATATTTTAACCTGGTCCTCGGTGAGTTCTTCGAGAACATGCAGGAGTGGTTCGATAATCATGCATTAACCGTGCAGGACATTCGTGACAAACAACTGGAAATTGACGTAACCGGTGTGAACAAAGTGGGATTCGCCAGTCACCATTTTCCGGAGTCTCTCATTGATACGTATCGCTATTTCTCTCAGAAATATGCAAGAGCCACATCATTGGAGGAAGAAACGTTCCTCACGAAGCTTGGCATGAGCGTGTATGATCGAGAGGTCGAGCCTTACCCTCACATGGTTGAAACACTGGAAAGTCTGCAATCGGCTGGACATACCCTCTATCTGTATACCGGAGGCGAAACGGTGATTCAGCAGCGTAAGATCGATCAGATGAAGTTATCTGCTTATTTTGATGACCGTATCTATATAAGGCAGCATAAAAACGTTGAAGCTCTTGAAGGCATTTTGTCTTCCGGACCTTTCGACCGCAGAACAACATGGATGATCGGAAACTCATTACGCACGGATATTTTACCGGCAGTAACAGCCGGAATCCATAGCATATATATCAAACAACCAAATGAATGGCAGTACAATATTGTTGATCTTCAGCTCAATCCCGACACTTCGATGTATACCATCACGGCGCTGGAAGAAGTTCCACAGGTTATTTATGAAAATATTCAACAACAGCAACAAAAAAGGACCCTTGGTTAAGGGTCCTTTTGTTTACATCAAATCTGTGAGTATACTCGTTTTGGGTACAAGCCTATGACTCCTGCCTTTCGGCAGACAGTTTACCCGAAGATTGATCCTGCAGGATGATACGGGCCTTAACCGTGCTCCCGTCTTTACGTTTGAAGGCCAGCACCTGCGTACTTCCCTTCTCAATCAAAGACTTTAACATCGTGCTGGTTATTTTTTTGCCAACGTACTCTTTCCAGATGACAAATCCACAGCCTTCCTTAAATCGAGTACATCCATATCCTTTCTTCCCCTCGATAATCTGACCGGTACACCCTGGCGAAGGACAAGATGCCAACGGCTCACGAACACCGGATTTTGCCGGGCTCGCAGATGCTGTCTTTGCCACTGAGGTAGCCGCGTTACTCGATCTGGATACAGCCCCTGAAGGCTGACGTGATGTTTTGGAGGCTGAAGCTGCTGCTTTCGCCGTTGTTTTGGTTCCTGACTTTGAGGTTTTTGCTCCCTTGCCTTTGCCACGTCCCCCACGTGAATCTTCCCCGAATGCGTCTGCTGGTGCAGGGGCCTGTACACGTACCTTCTCAATGATGGACATGGTAAACTTCTTGACGTTCTCCATAAACTTGTCCTGGCCAGCTTCGCCTTTGGAAATCTGATACAATCTTCTCTCCCATTGTCCAGTCATCTCGGGGGAAGTTAATAGATCAACACCGGCTCGGCGGATCAATTCAATAGCCGTCCGGCCTTTCAGCGTCAGCTGCATCTTCTTGCCTTGCATCGTAATGTAACCGACATTTTTAAGCCGCTCGATAGTTGCCGCACGTGTTGCTGGCGTACCCAGTCCGCTGTCCTTCATGGCGTCACGCAGTTCTTCGTTTTCGATCTGCTTACCCGCACTTTCCATCGCTTTCAGCAAAGTCCCCTCGGTGTAGCTTTTGGGCGGTTGGGTTGCTTTCTCCTTGAACTCGCTCTTGGTACACTGAACTGGAAGCTCTGGCTGCACCGAAAACGACTTATCCGTCCATTCTTCGGCTTCTTCTTCCTCATTACTGTTCTTCTTCGTTTTTTTCTTTCCCGAGCCATTCTGCTCCTGATCCGAAGAAGGCAGAACGACTTTCCATCCGAGTGACAGCAGTTCCTTCACAGAAGTTTTGAACTGGTGCTGTTCCACTTCTGTAAGCACGGTATGCTGCTTGTACTCTGCAGGAGGATAGAAATGAGATAAAAACCGTCTGACGATCAAGTCGTAAATGTTCTGCTCATCCTTGGACAAAGTTCCTGGCCGTTTCAATGTAGGCAAAATGGCATGGTGATCCTCAACCTTGGAAGGGTTGCAGACTCCCTTGTTATTCTTATGAACCAATTCAGGTTTTGCGCCAATTGCAATTTCACTATAGGGCCCGTTCTTCAACAGATTTAATGTTTTGTGCATACCCTCAATGTTCTGTTCCGTAACATAGTTGGAATTTGTCCGCGGATACGAAATAACCTTGTGTTTCTCGTACAAGGCCTGTGCAATGTCCAGTGTCTTCTTCGCTCCATATCCATACTTGGCATTGGCTTCACGCTGCAACAGAGTCAGATCATATAACCTGTACGGATACTCCTTCGTTTGCTTTGCCTCATACTTGGTAATATGTCCGGTCTTGCCCTTCACACTGGTGGCTATCGATTCAGCAGCCTCAGCGTCCGTGAGCTTGTCTCCTTGCCGTAAACCTTTGTACTCAACACCCTCTTGACGAAACCAGGCGGCCACTTCATAAAACGTCTGTGATTGAAATGCCTCAATCTCGATTTCCCGATCATAGATCAACGCAAGCACGGGTGTCTGCACACGGCCCACAGATAACAGTGCGTTATGCCGAGTCGTAAAGGCACGTGATGCATTCATGCCAATAAGCCAATCGGCCTCACTTCGGGCGCGAGCAGCGTGGGTCAGGTTTTCGAACTCTGATGCATCCTTCAGACCGTCAAACCCTCGTTTAATGCTCTCTGCAGTCAGGTCCGAAATCCATAATCGTTTAACGGGCTGACGCAGCTTCAACTGCTGTTGAATCAATGCAAAAATATATTGTCCTTCTCGCCCGGCGTCACAGGCATTTACGATCGCTGATGCTCGTTTGGCAAGTTCCCCAATGATCTTCAGTTGATCTTTTGTTCTGGGATTTGGCACAATTTTGAACTGATCCGGAATAATTGGCAGATCGGCAATATTCCAACGTTTGTATTTCGTATCATACGCATCCGGTTCAGCAAGCCCGAGCAGATGTCCAATCGCCCAAGTGATAATGTAATGCTCACCTTCAAGATAACTGCGATTGTTTTTGGCTCTTGGTTCTATGACGGCGGCAATGGTTCGACCCATATCAGGCTTTTCCGCTATAACCAGTGTCTTCATCCGTCCATCTCTCCTCCTTCACCGTCCGCATGACGGCAAAAAGGGGCCTTCCGCCCACGGAAGCCCCTTGCTTCTGAACCCTATTATATCAGATTTTGATTCCGGGAGCATCCTCCGTGGAACAATTAGCCTGCAGCCTGTTCACTAACGGCCTGCTTTTCCCTGCATTCCCTGCATACACCCTGAAAGTCAAGTCGATGATCCGTCACGGCAAATCCGTATTGACGCTCAATCTGCTGTTCCAGACGAAGTAAGCCATCTTCCATAATTTCTTCTACTGTTCCGCACTCCGTGCAGATCAAATGGTGATGATGATGGGAACCATCTGTACTCCGCAGATCAAAGCGTGCAGCGCCATCTCCAAAATTAATTTTCTCAACAACCTGGAGATCGCTTAGCAGTTCCAGTGTCCGATACACGGTTGCCAGTCCAATCTCAGGAAACTGCTCCTTCACCAGCAGAAACACTTCTTCTGCACTAAAATGATCCTTTTCATGCTCAAGCAACACACGTACCGTAACTTCACGTTGTTGTGTTAATTTATATCCTTTGTCTAC
Organism: Paenibacillus pabuli; assembly: GCF_039831995.1. Taxonomy (NCBI): domain Bacteria; kingdom Bacillati; phylum Bacillota; class Bacilli; order Caryophanales; family Paenibacillaceae; genus Paenibacillus; species Paenibacillus pabuli. Next base: position 131,885 of record NZ_JBDOIO010000003.1, on the reverse strand, counting down.
CAATTGCTTTTTAATGTCAAATATTTGTTCAGAAATGGTCTTTTCCCGGTTTCTTGCCATAGCAGGTCGCACCTCCGGATTTAAATTCTCTATTTAACGATGTCATTTGTTCTCTTATTTATAATTATTATAATCTAATAATAAATCTTTACGGGATAAAAATCAATGCTATACCGCACACTCCCCAAAATTAATTGGTAAGTCTAGAATTTACGAAACAAAAAACAACTCCCGCTAATAGCGAGAGCTGTTCTTAAGCTTCATATCTTTATGTTCGATATAATATATAAAATTATTGCTCATTTCAAGTTAAGCAAGAACGGTGGCACCCATCAAATATTTATCTACTTCACGAGCAGCCTCGCGTCCTTCATTGATTGCCCATACAACCAGACTTTGTCCACGACGCATGTCACCTGCAGCGAATACTTTATCCACATTGGTATTGTATTTGCCGTAACGAGCTTTAACGTTGGTACGACGATCAGTAGCAAGACCCAGCTGTTCAACCAGCGTTTGTTCCGGTCCATCAAATCCGATCGCGATCATTGCCATTTGCGCAGGGAATACGCGCTCTGTTCCAGGGATCGGCTGGTAGATTTTACGGCCTGTTTCATCGACGATACGCTCAATTTGAATGGTATGAAGCTCTTTGAGATTACCCTCTTCGTCTCCAACAAATTTGGTTGTCATGATAGAGAATTCACGTGGATCTTGCCCGAATAATGCTTTGGCTTCCTCTTGTGCATAATCTAATGTGTAAACGTTAGGGAATTGCGGCCAAGGGTTGTTAATGCGATCTCGTTCCATAGGTGCTTGTGTATGTGTACCGAACTGGGTTACGGTACGGCAACCGTGACGGAGCGATGTAGCTACACAGTCCGAACCGGTATCCCCGCCACCAATAACGATAACATCCTTATCTTTTGCAGAAATGTAGTTTCCGTCTTCCAGGTTGGAGTCCAGGTAACTTTTGATGCTGCCATTCAGGAAGTCCATAGCGTAATGCACGCCCTTCAAGTCGCTTCCTTCGATGTTGAATTCCCGCGGCTTCGTTGCACCACCGCACAAGACGACAGCATCATACTCGTCCACCAATTGCTGAGCAGGGATGTCCTTGCCAATCTCCGTGTTTGTCACGAACTGAACGCCTTCTGCTTCAAGCAAATCCACACGACGCTGAACCACTTTTTTGTCCAGTTTCATCGTAGGAATGCCGTACATCAGCAAGCCGCCGACACGATCTGAACGTTCATATACAGTTACTGTATGACCTGCTTTATTCAACTGAGCCGCCGTCGCAAGACCTGCAGGGCCAGAACCAACAACCGCTACGCGTTTACCCGTGCGTTTCTCCGGAGGTTGGGGAACCACCCAGCCTTCTTCGAACCCTTTTTCAATAATGGCTTCTTCAATCGTTTTGATGGTAACCGGCTGACCGATCAGGCCAACTGTACAGGATCCTTCACATGGAGCAGGACAGACGCGACCGGTAAACTCAGGAAAATTATTCGTTTTGTGCAGACGATCAAGTGCTTCTCTCCACAATCCGCGATATACAAGATTATTCCATTCCGGAATCAGGTTATGCACAGGACAGCCCGACGTTCCGCCGATCATATCTATACCTGTATGGCAATACGGGGTACCACAATCCATGCATCGTGCACCTTGTGTTCTGAGCTCTTCTTCAGCCATATGTTTATGAAACTCTTCCCAATCCTTAATCCGCTCAGCCGGCTCCCTGTCCGCAGGCAGCTGCCGTTTGTATTCCATAAATCCAGTAGGTGTAGACATCTTACGTTTTCCCCCATCCGTTCTCGTCTTAATCCCTTCATTGGCATGGTTCTATATGAAATGGATTACTCATGCTGAGTTTTTTGTCTATTGTATCACAAAAACTTCTCAAAGATATTTCAATTATAGTAGCATTTCGACAACTGAATATTAAATGGATTATCCGCATAATTATTTGTATTTTATTCATCATATCGTCAGGTTTACCTGTGGTCAATACCCTTATTCTGGAGCTATAAATAATACTCAAAAGCATATTCTAACGGTTATTATGTCGAACAAAAGAAAGAACGTCATATAAATGTGAGCTAATTTGTCATTAAAATCAACCAAGTCAGCCCCAAATACCTTCTATTTCCGAATATTAACTCGAATTTAGGGCTTTACAACGGTAAACGCCCACAACTTTTATACTTTTTTACTAGTAATGCTGAAAACCCTATTTCTGCACCCTAAATTTTCATAGCTACAAATGTTATATTCGTGTAAACCACAAAAAATAGCACGAACACGCTACATTTCAAAATAAATAAAAAGACGCTGTTCACGAATATTTCGCAAATCAGCGCCTTTCGTATTTACCGTGTCTTTTTTCACACATCACATGGAAAGCTATAAATTCTTTGAACTATCGTCTTCCCGGATAGTCTTCAGCGTTTACGTTCATAAAACTCAAACGTATAATCGTACACATTTTTTTCATCCTGCTCGCCCTCAATCTGTTCCTTAAGCTCCCATTCGGACCAATCCACTTCCGGGAAAAACGTATCTCCCTCGAACTCCTCATGGATTTTGGTAACCACCAAACGATCCGCCAGCGGGAGGAACTCACGATATACCTGTGAGCCACCGATCACACATAGCTCCTCACCCTTGGTTGCTTCCAAACCTTCTTCAATGGAATGCACAACCTCTGCCTGTTCTACCTTGTAGTTCAGGTCTCTGGTGACCACAATATTCCGGCGCTGCGGGAGCGGTTTACCACCAAAGGATTCCCACGTATTGCGACCCATAATAATGGTTTTGTTTAACGTACGACGTTTAAAGAAGGCCATATCTTTGGGCAGACGCCATGGAATCGAATTGTTCAAGCCAATAACGCCATTTTCGCCCATTGCCCATACAAGTTCAATACTCAAAATGCTACACTCCTTCTTCGAGTCTGATTATACTGCAATTGGAGCTTTGATACCCGGATGATGCTGATAGTTCTCAAACTCAAAATCCTCAAACTTATAATCAAAAATCGAATCCGGTTTACGTTTAATGATCAACTTAGGCAGCGCAAAAGGCTCACGCTCAAGCTGTGTTTTCACTTGTTCCACATGATTGGAATAGATGTGCACATCGCCACCCGACCAGATAAAATCACCGACTTCAAGGTCACATTGCTGGGCAATCATATGTGTTAGCAATGCGTAGCTCGCAATATTAAATGGCAGCCCAAGGAACGTATCCACGGAGCGCATCGTAAGCATACAGGATAATTTACCCTCTGCCACATAAAACTGAAACGCAAAATGGCAAGGTGGAAGCTTCATATTGTTAATCTCTGCCACATTCCATGCACTTACCAGATGACGGCGTGAATCCGGGTTGTTTTTGATTGAATCAATAACTGCTGCAATCTGATCGATTTTCTCTCCGTTTGGTGCTTCCCATGTTCTCCACTGTGAACCGTAAACCGGGCCCAGGTCGCCATTCTCGTCTGCCCAATCGTCCCAGATTTTCACGCCATTTTCTTTCAAATAGGCAATATTCGTATCCCCGCTCAAGAACCATAACAGTTCATGAATGACGGATTTAAGGTGAATTCGTTTCGTCGTAACAAGCGGAAAGCCTTCAGATAAGTTATAACGAAGCTGTCTGCCAAACACGGATTGTGTACCCGTTCCGGTGCGATCTCCCTTGTGTACGCCATTGTCCAGGATATCCTGTAATAAATCGAGATAGTTTTTCAAGTTGTACTCCCCCACTACTATATCTTTATGTTCACTTAAAATAAAAATAGCAACACTGGTTGTGGCAGCATCATGCGTGTTTTCCAAGCTTTACAACAGCATAACCTGCCTGCCCTCAACCTGTTTCTTCGTTGTTATAGTGTACCATATTGACCTTTAGATTGCATGATCCTTAAGCGAAACAATATATGCATAAAAAAAGGACAGATAACGCTATAACACGTTATCTGTCCCTTGATTTACGTATAATGCCGGACGAGCCCGAAGCCTAGACGGTATTAGCGGGAAATGATGTGGATCGGGTGACCCATAACCAGTTCCGCAGCTTCCATCACGATTTCGCCCAACGTTGGGTGAGCGTGAATAGTCAGAGCCAGATCTTCCAAAGTAGCGCCCATTTCGATTGCAAGACCAAGCTCAGCAATCAGGTTGGAAGCTTCCAGACCTACGATTTGGCAACCAAGTACAAGGCCGCTTTCTTCGTCAGCTACGATTTTCACGAAGCCTTCAGCGTGGTTCAAAGATACAGCACGGCCGTTACCCGCATAAGGGAACTTACCTGCTTTTACTTTGTAGCCTTTTTCTTTAGCTTCTTTTTCTGTGTAACCTACGCTGGAGCATTCAGGATCTGTGAACACAACTGCTGGCATACATTTGTAGTCAACGACAGACGGTTGTCCTGCGATCGCTTCAGCAGCCACTTTACCTTCATAAGAAGCTTTGTGGGCAAGTGCCAAACCGGATACGATATCACCGATTGCGAAGATGTGAGGAATGCTAGTGCGGCCTTGGTGGTCAACTTTAACGAATCCACGCTCGTCAACGTCAACACCGATCAGGTCCAAACCAAGCTCACCGTCCGTATTTGGACGACGTCCTACAGTAACAAGCAGGTAATCTGCAGTTACTTCTTTGGACTCACCATTTACGGAATATTTAACAGTTACATCTTTATCCGTTTGCTCAGCACTTTCAGCTTTTGCACCCGTTACAATTTCGATGCCTGTTTTCTTCATGTTTTTAGCCACAAGGCTAGTCATGTCTTTATCGAATCCTGGCAGTACAGTATCCAAACCTTCGATGATGGTTACTTTAGCACCGAATTTGGAGTACATTTGACCAAGCTCAGCACCGATATAACCGCCACCGATAACGATCAGGCTTTTCGGTACTTCAGGCAGGTTCAATGCTTCTGTCGAAGACAGAATGCGTCCGCCAAACGGGAAAGGTTTCAGTTCGATTGGACGGGAACCTGTTGCAATGATTGCATTTTTGAATTTGTAACGCGGAGATTCGTGATCGTTGAATACACGCGCTTCGTTTTCGTTGATGAACATGCACTCACCGTTGAAAACTTCAACTTTGTTGCCTTTAAGCAAACCAGCTACGCCGCCAGTCATTTTCTTAACAACGCCGTTTTTGAATTCTTGAGTTTTGCTGAAGTCCACTTTTACGTTTTCAGCAGAGATACCGAATGCTTCACCGTGAAGTGCATTTTCATATTGGTGTGCAGCAGAGATCAGGGCTTTGGATGGGATACATCCACGGTTCAAACAAACGCCACCAAGCTCGGATTTGTCTACAATCAATACGCTTTGGCCCAGTTGAGCAGCGCGGATGGCAGCTACATAGCCGCCAGGACCCGCACCAATTACTAATGTGTCGATATTGAGAGAAGCGTCGCCTACTACCATATCTTACACCTCCATAACAAGCAGCTCAGGGTTAGCGAGCAGCTGTTTAATGTAGTTCATAAAGTTTTGTGCTGTTGCGCCATCGATGATACGGTGGTCGAAGCTCAGGGAAAGCGCCATTACAGGAGCTGCTACAACTTCGCCGTCTTTGATAACCGCTTTTTCGCTAATGCGTCCAGTTCCGAGGATCGCAACTTCAGGGAAGTTGATGATCGGAGTGAAGAACATACCGCCAGCAGAACCGATGTTACTGATGGAGATTGTGCTTCCTTTCATTTCATTAGCGCTCAATTTGCCATCACGGCCACGAGCTGCCAGATCACGGATGGAATCAGCGATCATCCAGATGGATTTACGATCAGCATCTTTGATAACAGGAACGATCAAGCCGTTGTCTGTATCAGTAGCGATACCGATGTTGTAGTATTTTTTGTAAACAATTTCGTTAGCTTCTTCATCAATCATTGCATTCAGAGCAGGGAATTGACGGGAAGCTGCAACCAATGCTTTAACGATGAACGGCAGATAAGTAACTTTCGTTCCTTTTTTCTCTGCGATTGGTTTCATACGAGTACGGAAAGCAACCAGCTCAGTTACGTCCACTTCGTCCATGATTGTAACGTGAGGTGCAGTGTAAGCCGATTTAACCATTGCATTGGAAATTGCTTTACGGATACCTTTGAATGGTACGCGCTCTTCTTCAAGACGTTGGTCAGCTGCTGCCGCTGCTGGTGCTGCGGATTTTTTGTCTTCTTGAGCAGGAGCTGCGGAAGCTGCTGCGGATTGGCCGCCACCGTTTTTGAAAGCTTCAACATCTTCTTTGGTTACTTTGCCGTTGTTGCCAGTGCCGTTAACCTGAGCGATGTCTACACCTTGCTCACGAGCAAATTTGCGTACGCTTGGTGTTGCCAGAACGTCTTTGGCAGGTACTGCCGGAACGCTGTTGTTGCCGCCTTCTTGAGCTGCATCCGAGCTGGAAGCTGCTGCAGAAGAACCACTTGTGTCAGCTCCGCCTTGAGCTGCATCTTTCTCTTGTGCACCTTGGTCGCCAGCAGGCGCGTCGTCTTGCTCAGGCAGTTCGCCTTCTGCATCGATAACCGCAACAACTTCACCAACGTGACAGATTTGACCGTCTTTAGCGAATACTTCAGTAACTGTTCCGTTTACCGGACAAGGTACTTCTACTACCGCTTTGTCGTTTTGTACTTCCATGATGATATCGTCGTCAGTTACTTTGTCCCCGACTTTGATGTGCATCTTGATGATTTCGCCTTCGTGAAGGCCTTCGCCTAGTTCAGGGAATTTGTATTCAAATTTAGCCAACTGAAAAACCTCCTTGATTATGTGCTCAATCCTGAAAACAACCCTTAGCTCCAAGAACTAACTGTTACTGCTAATGCAAATAACTGTCAATCAAGGGGCTAATGGCTGTTTACAGTGCAGCCTGCGCTGCGATGTGAATCACCATACTGCGCCTTGCGGCATGTCAGATGATCAAATTAGAAATTTACGACTTTGTTAACCGCGGCAACGATACGTGCCGGGTTAGGCAGCCATGTATCTTCGATTTGTGCGAATGGATATACAGTGTCCGGGCCAGCTACACGCAGAACCGGAGCTTCCAGGTGCAGAATAGCTTTTTCATTGATTTGGGCAATGACTTCAGCTGCAACACCTGCGCTTTTTTGAGCTTCCTGTACAACAATTGCACGGTTGGTTTTCTTAATGGAAGCAACGATTGTATCGATATCGATTGGGCTAACCGTACGAAGGTCGATAACTTCAACGTTGATGCCTTGTTTTTCGAGCTCTTCTGCTGCTTTCACAGAAGTGTGCACCATCATACCGTAAGTAATGATAGTTACATCAGAACCTTCACGAACTACGTTCGCTTTACCCAGTTCTACAGTGTAATCTTCTTCTGGTACTTCTGCACGGAAAGCATGGTACAGGTTCAAGTGCTCCATGAAGAATACAGGGTCATTGTCGCGAATCGAAGCGATCATCAGACCTTTTGCATCGTAAGGGTTGGAAGGAATAACCACTTTGATACCTGGAGTTTGCGCAAGCAGACCTTCCAAGGCATCCGTGTGCAATTCTGCCGCTTTTACACCGCCACCAAATGGTGTACGGAATACGATTGGAGAATTGTATTTGCCGCCGGAACGGTAACGCATACGAGCTGCTTGAACGACCATTTGGTCGAGTGCTTCAAAGATAAATCCAACGAATTGGATTTCGGCAACTGGACGGAAGCCTTGTACACCAAGACCTACAGCCAGACCGCCAATAGCGGATTCAGCAAGCGGTGTATCGAATACACGCTCTTCGCCGAATTCTTTTTGGAGACCTTCCGTTACACGGAAAACGCCACCTACATTACCTACGTCTTCACCGAAAAGCAGTACGTTAGGATCGCGTTTCAATTCAACGCGAAGCGCATCACGGATTGCTTCTTTCATGTTCATTTGTGCCATTTGCTTCATTTCCTCCTTAAACATTGACAGTTCACATTTGAATTCATACATGTATACCGATACCCCGGAATCTGTCCCGGATGTTTATGCTTTATCGGAAAAAACTTATTGGAAATCAGCTTTTTGCTCTTCCAAGTGCTTAGGCGTTTGCTCGAACATGCTGTCGATCAAGCCTGGAATTGTCATTTTCTCGGTTTTTTCCGCTTTTTTGATCTCTTCGTTCACTTTAGCTTTTGCTTCTTCTTTCACACGCGCTGTATCTTCTTCAGTCCAAAGACCTTTTTTCTCCAGATATTTAGCGAAACGTGCGATAGGATCTTTTGCATTCCATTCTGCCTCTTCTTCTTTTGTACGATATTTGGAAGCATCGTCAGAAAGGGAGTGAGGACGGAAACGATAAGTAACAGCTTCGATCAGAGTTGCACCTTCGCCATTACGACCACGTTCAGCAGCTTCCTGAACAGCTTTGATAACTGCGAAGATATCCATACCGTCAACTTTAACACCTTTGATACCTGCTGCTACCGCTTTGTGAGCGATGGACAGAGCTGCCGTTTGTTTGGCAAAAGGAGTTGTGATAGCATAACCGTTGTTCTGTACGAAGAAGATAACAGGCAACTTGTAAACACCAGCGTAGTTCAGACCTTCGTAGAAGTCACCTTCGGAAGAACCACCATCACCTGTGTAAGTAATAACAACTTGTTTTTGTTTTTTCAATTTGTAACCCATAGCAATACCCATTGCGTGCAGAATTTGTGCACCAATGATGATTTGCGGCATCAATACATTAACGCCATCCGGAATTTGTCCACCATGTTGGTGTCCACGGGAATACAAAAATGCTTGATAAAGAGGAAGTCCGTGCCACACGAGTTGCGGAATGTCGCGATAGCCTGGAGCAATAAAATCTTCTTTTTCAAGTGCAAACTCACTACCAACCATTGTTGCTTCTTGTCCAGATACTGGAGCATAGAAACCAAGACGGCCTTGACGGCCCAGGTTTACAGCACGGTCATCCCAAGTACGGGTAAATACCATGCGGTACATAATTTCTTTTAATTGATCGTCGGAAAGTTTAGGCATCATGTCTTTGTTAACAATTTCGCCGTCAGGAGACAGCACGGACAGAGCTTCTACATCCTCCGTATACACTTCATAAGGAACCTTGCTCATTTTTTTCTTCACCTCAACAAAAAATTTGAATATCAAGTTCCGCTGTTATAATATTATTATACACCTGTTTCACTGCATACGTCAAAGATATCCGTAATTTTTTTATGTTTCCTTCCGGATTGTATGTATAACAGGGGCTTAATATTGGTATAACAGCATAATACATGATTGCGTGTTTGACCTATCCCCGCACCAGGTTAATCTTACCGTATTGCGCGGACGAATGCAAAAATAAACCGAGAAAGGTGACGTTTTATGACGGATTCCCGCTATTTGAAACGTACGATTGTTAAGGAAGAAATCGATAGCCGCTATCTTGGAGAGAAGCGCACACTTCGAATTTATCTTCCGCCAGGCTACAACGAATTACTCAGCTACCCTGTCGTTTATTGTCAGGACGGCGAAGAATTCTTCAACTTTGGTCGTATCGCTACGACTGCCAACCGTATCATTTTGGACGAGGGTGCCGAACCTTTCATTATTGTAGGTGTTCAAGTTGATGTTTCGGTTCGAACGCAGGAATATGCTCCATTCGGAAATCGATTCAAAGCATATACCGCATGCTTTGCTGAAGAGATTATTCCCTATATTGAAGAGAAATATCCTGTAAGACGCTCTCCACAGGAGCGAGTGCTTGCCGGTGATTCGCTTGGTGGCAGTGTATCGCTGCACCTTGCCCTGCTCTATCCAGATCTGTTCTCACGAGTTATCAGCATGTCCGGAGCCTTCTATTCTGCCTCACAGGAAATCTATGCGGCTGAGGAAGACTTGTCCTGGCTATCCATCTGGATGATCGTTGGTTTGCAGGAAACAGCATTTGAAGCGGATACGGGCACTTATGATTTTGTTCAGTTAAACAGGGATACACGTGATTTGCTGGAGAAACGTGGTGCTCTCGTCTCTTATCGGGAAAAGGATGGGCATCACCAATGGGGATTTTGGCAAAAAGAACTACCTGAAGCTTTGTTATATTTCCTGCAAGAGAACTAGTTGTCTCACAATACAAGCGGCTGAATCGGCCGCTATTTTTTTATGACAGTTGATAACGCTTACATCTATATTCATAAAAGAAGCAGGAATCTCCTGCTTGTCTCAAACTGCTTTCTTTTTGTAACAAAATTCTGTTCCACTTTAGATCAGGCGAGTGAATGGTCATTTTGAATCTGCTCCAAAAGTACGTTACATCCCGCTTCTACGAGCCTGTACACTTCTTCAAAGTTACCTGTGAAGTAAGGATCCGGCACTTCTCGTAGTGATTCATTCGGTAGAAGATCCATGAATTTTATAATATCCGCTTCGGCTCCGCCCGTAATTTTACGCACATTAGCAGCGTTGGAATCATCCATACAGACAATATAATCAAATTGATCAAAATCAGCACTTTCGAATTGCCTTGCAGCCATATTGGCGTAAGAAATCTGGTATGAATCAAGCAGATTGCGAGTGCCTTCATGCGGAGGCTTGCCGATATGCCAATCTCCTGTGCCAGCCGAGTCCACCTGAATCTGGTGTTGAAGTCCCCGTTCCTCGATCTTGTGACGCAATACCGCTTCTGCCATAGGTGATCGGCAAATGTTACCGAGACAAACAAACAAAACATGTATCATTATTACTCCCCCTTGCTTAACGTGCGCTTAAGTGCAGACTGTGAAGGCTGTGTTGGAACAGCTTCCGGACTTACCAATGAACGGCGAGGAAGCTTCCATTTATAATGTACAGAACACATCCGGAAAAACACAACTGCTGCAAAACATATCAACAGCCCCACATTCGTGGTAAACCATCCCATGCCTATTACAAATCCGGCTGTCATAGCCCATACCGCATAGATTTCGTCACGCAGTACTAGTGGCTTGCGACCTGCAAGCAAATCCCGTATAATTCCGCCGCCGATCCCCGTCAACACTGCAGCAACAATCACCGCGCTGATGGGATGTCCCATATTGGCAGCATACAGACCGCCTTGGATGGCAAACGCCGCCAGCCCGATCGCATCAAACAAGGCTTCGGTCCGCTTCCAGTGACCAATCCACTTCAGAGGCAGTAAGAACGCCACCGCAACAGATACCAGTGCGAGCATGATTAGTCCACCCTGACTCCATAGCGTAGTGACAGGCACCCCAATCAGAACATTACGAACAACCCCACCACCAAAGGCTGTGACAAGCCCCAATACGAGCACACCCAAGATATCATATTCCTCTTCCATTGCCACGAAAGCACCAGACATTGCAAAAGCAACGGTGCCTATAATGCTGAACACTTCAAAAATGTGCAAGTCCAACCTGTTCAAACCTCACTTTTCAAGTCATCTCCATGTCGCTCTACCCATTGTATCCGCGAGGACTGAAATTGTGCAACCACATTTTGTGTTTTATACTGAGAGCATTCGTGAATACTATGAAATGATGTAATACGTTCTACATTAATAGGAAGGATGAATTGGAATGACTACGAAACGCATTGTAATTTTTACAGGCGGAGCGCTCTCTCCTCGGTTTATTGAAGAAATTAGACATGATGATATCGTGATCGCAGCCGATCGAGGAGCACTGTATTTAATTGAACATGGCGTAAAGCCTCATATAGCCGTTGGAGATTTTGATTCCATTACCGAACAGCAATTGCTAATGGTACGTGAAAATAGTGAGCGCATGATTACTGTTGATCCTATCGCGAAGGATTGGACAGACACTGAGATGGCCTTTGAAACAGCACTCGACCACGAACCTACCCATATTCTGATGCTTGGAGCTACCGGGACTCGGCTGGATCATACCTTGGCCAATGTACATATTATGGTTCGTGCCATGCAGCATCATATCTTCTGTACCATTCAGGACGAACACAACTATATGATGCTGACTACATCAAAAGCAGAGGTGGAGGACCGGGGATATGAATACATTTCCTTACTGCCGCTCACCCATGAAGTTACGGGTATTACGCTCGACGGCTTCCTGTATCCTCTTGATAAAGCTACGATACGGATGGGACAATCTTTGGGAATAAGCAATAAACTGCTTGGAGCTTCAGGTACGGTATCTATAGATAGTGGATTGTTGCTTATTATACAGAGCAAGGACTAACACTCTTTTCGAAGCAGTTATTACGTTTTTGTAACCTGTGATTTAAACGTATTAATAGATCCAATCAACAAAAGACCCTTGATAATCAAGGGTCTTTTTTATTTTCCTGTCCTAAAACATTAGTCAACGATTAATTTTTTGACATTTTTAATTGTTTTTTAATAAAGAAACCCAAAGCTAAGCTGCACAAGGGATTACAGCGATGTATCCAATTTCTAGGCTGTTACAAACCTGTTATACTCGCTCTAGCAACTTAACGAAAACGAATTTTGGAGGTAACAAACAACATGAAAACAAACATCTTGGTCCAAAAGGCCGTAACCGTCGGGTTGTGTGCTACATTAGGTTTTGGAGCTGTATTAATGACACATGCACCGGTTGCACAAGCAGCAACTGCATCCGTATCTACTGGACAACAAATCGTAAACTACGGCAAAAAATTTACTGGAACACCATATAAATTTGGCGCGTCAACGTCCACTACGAAATATTTTGACTGCTCTTCTTTTATGAAATATATCTTTAAGAAGTATGGTGTAGATTTGCCACGTACGTCTGTGAAACAATCCAAAGAAGGTAAAGCTGTATCCAAGGCAAACCTGCGTGTAGGAGACCTGGTATTTTTCTCGAGCGGCAGTCGTTCCACGGGTTCTAACGTAACTCATGTTGGTGTCTATGCAGGGAACGGCAAAATTCTGCACACTTACGGATCCCCGGGTGTTACCATCTCGGATCTGAATTCCGGTACTTGGAAAAGAACATATATTAAAGCTCGCCGCGTACTGTAGTTTTATCAACTTGTACGATAGACAGGCAGTTGGGGCCGGATCTTTGATCCGGTCCTTTTATATTTACCCGGATTTCTCAGCTGTACAAACAGGTGCATTTTGTTAATCTAACGTTGAATTGTTACTGGAATCGTCGTTCATTAACTGGTATAAAGCATATAGCCGATTCCACGAACCGTATGGATCAGTTTAATATCTCTGCCTTTATCAACCTTTACCCGCAAATGTTTAATATACACATCCACTACGTTGGTATCCATCGCAAAGTCATACCCCCACACTTCCCTTAGAATTGTGCCCCGCGTACACGCCTCATTCACGTGCCTGGCCAAAAACTCCAGCAGTTCATATTCTTTCGGTGTCAGCATGAGATACTCCCCCGCACGGCTTACCCTGCGTGAACGGAGATTCACTTTAAGATCATGCACGACGATGACTTCTTCATCCGTTCGAGCTGCATTCGCAAAGACACGAAGTAAATTTCGTATTCTCGCCATCATGACTTTCCATTGAATAGGTTCAATAATCACATCATTCGCGCCTTGATCAAGCCAAGCTACCATCTGTTCAGGGGTTGCAAGTGATGTAATCACGATAATAGGAACAATGCCTTCCTTCTGCTCCATTAGCCATTGCAGTTCCTCCACGATTGGATTGTCATGATTCTCATCCACCACCCTGATGATCATAGTGCTGGTTTCCAGCCCAGAGTCCTGTTCCTGATACAGTTCTTCCCATGTAATATTTGAAACGGAGTAACCTTCTGTACACAACACTTCCATGTAAAAGTTCGTTCGGTCTTCATCGCCAATCAGTAAAATGGACGTTTTCATCTCGATTCACCCGGCCTGTCTCAAACCGCTGTCAAGGTGTGGGATGACTCATTTGCTCCTCATTTGCTCCTCATTTCCACCTGAAGGACAGCAATCTGTTGTTTGTTTAGCATGCCGTAAAATGAAAAAGTCCATTCCCCTACAGGGAACAGACTTGGGAAAACATCCAATGATTTAACCGAAGTATCGATGAACGAGTGTACGTGCTTCAGCAGTATCTTTCGTTCCATGAACCAGAACACGTCCATCCTGAAAAATAACCAGCCGATGTGCCCCTGTGGTAAAAGAGATCAGGAACGGATTGACTTCCACAGATCCTTCATCAAGCCTGCTCAGTCGCTCTGCCGTCTCTTGAAGATTCAGCTTCATTGCACGAGATGGGCGAATCTGTACCGTATCCCTACCGCATAAAACATCGGTTTTCTCCAGATTGGCAGCGGAGAGGTAAGGAAATGTAGCTGCATTTCCGCAGGAAGGACAATCTGCTTTCTTGGCTCCATCCACGTTAATGGATATGTATTCATTCCGCCATACATCAAACGACAACAGCTTACGCCGCAGCGCACCCTCATTACCGCTAAGAAGCTTCATCGCTTCTGCTGTCTGATTCGCCGTTACCATCTGCACAGCCTGCGGGATGATCCCCGATGTATCGCATGTATCTCCGCCGAGCGGGACCTCGCCGAGTAAACAGTTTAAACAAGGGGTATCCCCGGGCAGGAACGTATACGTGATTCCATAACTCCCTACACATCCTCCATAAATCCAGGGTATGCGATATTTCTGGGACATGTCATTAATTAGCAGCCTTGTATCAAAATTATCTGTGGCATCCATGATGAGATCTGCATTTTGAATTAAATCCTCCAACTCGTCTGCACGGACATCCATCATCTTGCCTTCGATGACAATCGAGGAGTTGATATCGAGCAGGCGTTTTTCGGCTGCCATCGCCTTGGGCATTCGCTGAACAGCATCCTGTTCAACATAAAGCTGCTGCCGCTGCAAATTGCTCCATTCCACATAGTCCCGGTCTGCAATCGTAATATGTCCAATTCCTGATCGGGCCAGCGTCTCCGCTATTCCGGTTCCCAGTGCACCAGCCCCCACAATAACGACTCTGCTGTTGCTCAGTCTCCGTTGACCTTCCTTGCCAAGCGGAGCATATCGTTCCTGTCTGGAATAACGATCGCTCTGCTCGGTTGAATTTGTTTCTTCTATCATGTATGAACCATTCCTTCCGCCGGACTGCTGGCTGCCGCATAACGCTTAACGGGTATCATACCTGCTTCATAAGCCAGTCTGCCCGCCTCAACACCCATCCGCATCGCTTTTGCCATTGTAACAGGGTTCCCCGAGCCGGACACGGCCGTGTTCAGCAGCACACCATCTGCCCCCAGCTCCATGGCATAAGCTGCATCTTTGGGGGAACGTAATCCTGCATCCACAATTACAGGAACAACCGCTTGCTCTATTATAATTTCCAGGTTGTACGGGTTGATAATACCTCTTCCTGCTCCAATCGGTGAAGCACCTGGCATGACAGCATGAACCCCAAGCAGTTGCAGCCGTTTGGCTAAAATCACATCATCCGAAATATAAGGCAATACGATAAATCCTTTTTCCAGCAGGATCTCGCAAGCCTTGTACGTTTCGATCGGATCTGGTAGCAGTGTGATTCCATCTCCGATCACTTCTACTTTTATCATATCACAAAGTCCTGAGGCCCGGGCAAGTTCAGCAGTTCGGACCGCCTCTTCTGCATTGGAAGCACCCGCGGTATTCGGAAGTAATGTGTATCGCTTCAAATCAAGTGTATCGAGGAAGTGGCGTTTACCCCGCTCTTCCAAGTTCAGACGTCGTACGGCAAAAGTCAACACTTCGGTTCCTGATGCTTCTACCGCTTGACTCTGTACGTCCAAATCTTCAAATTTGCCGGTACCCAATAACAATCTAGAATGAAATGAATGATGTCCTATTTTCAGCATGTTTTAACCGCCTCCCACAAAATGTACGATCTCGATTCGGTCTCCGTCTCTTAATACGGTCGAGGCGTGGTGCTCCCTCATCAAAATTTGACGGTTTAACTCAACCACCACGGTTTTCACCTGCAAATTAAAGGATTGCAGCAACTGATCCACATGATTCAGTTCGTCATCAACCTTCATGCTCTGCCCGTTTACGATGATGTTCAATGTATGATCTCCTTTCTGCTTAAACGCTCCGGACACAATTCATCTATGCCGAGTTCTTCGGAAGAATGGCCAGCAATCAAATCAGCCATCAGGCTGCCGGTTATTGCGCTCAGTAAGATACCGTTTCTATAATGTCCAAACGCAGTATACAACCCTGGAATGCTGTTACAAGCTCCTAGATAAGGCAAACCGTCAGGGGTTGCAGGTCGGACCCCTGCCCACGCGCGTAGGAACTGGGCTTGCTGAATTCCAGGGACCCAGCTTGCTGCGGAAGCGAGCAGTTCTTGTATTCCTTCCACAGTAACGACCCGGTCCGAACGACCCGGTAAACTGGTAGCTCCAATCCAGACTTCTCCATTTGCTTTGGGAACAATGTATACATTATCTGCATAGACCGTCTTGTCAGGTCTGTAATCTGCATCATGTTCTGCATATTGAATTGCTGCGATTTCACCTTTCACCGGAATAATCGGCATTTGAAGACCTACCTGTTTCAACATTTCTCCACCCTGTAAGCCTACTGCGACAACAACATGTTTACACGTCATTCTTCCAATGGATGTCTCCACACCCTGGATTCCATTCGCGTCCGCAGTTAGACTTACATCCTGTACACCTTCTATTACTTTGGCTCCCAGGGTTTGAGCAGCCCCGGCATAGGCACGTGCCAGGTTGACAGGAAGAAGCTCACTTTCTGAAGCTCTATACAGAGCTCCGTAAGTCTTTCCGCTTATCCATGGGGCTTCACGATGAAGAATGGAATGATCCCACCAGATTTGCTCTGTCAGCGAATCAGCACACCTTGTATCTTGATACTTGTTCATCTCGTCTTCGTTACGAAATGGTGTAACAAATCCATGCTGCTGGAGACCCATTTCAATACCGCTAAGCAGATGAAGCTGTTCTTTTTGTTGATGCAGTAATGTTCTGCTTTCACGTGCAAGCTTCGACATCACAGTAGTATGGAATGCCTCGCTGTCTGCAGCTAACATGCCCGCCGCCGCACTAGACGTCTCACTTGCAATACGGGAACGCTCAATCAAGATCACTTCTTCACCTCGTGAAGCTAACTCATACGCTATGGCACAACCAATAATACCGCCCCCCACTACAATGGTTTCCGCATGAAGTTTACCCCGGATTTCTCCGCGTATTTGGCTTGCAAAAGCTGCTCCATTTCGGTAAAGGCTACCACTTCTTCTTCGGCCTCTTACTTCTTCGCTCATTCATTCACCTCCTCGGTTCATTCATATTCTAGCGACCAATAGCCTGCCTTAAGGCAGTTCCTGCGGATTCCGGATTATCACTAGCCCATACGGATGAGATAACCGCAGCTCCCTTGGCTCCGGCTGCACGTACAGCAGCTATGTTTGCCGGTTCAATGCCGCCAATAGCGATGACGGGAATGGAAACTGCTAAACATACCTCTGTAAGTGCAGATAGTCCTCTCGGCTTGATTCCAGGTTTGCTGGCGGAAGAAAATACATGACCATAAAAGAGGTAATCCGCTCCCCGTTCTTCAGCCTCTCTTGCTTCGTTAAGAGAATGAACCGAAACACCGAGACGAAATCGATCGTTATTGTTCAGGCTGCTACCTTGAGTAGCTGCCACGTTGTACTGCCCCCAATGAATCCTTTGAATGAATAGATGTGTATCCAACTTGTTCAGCTCACTAAGACCATTGATCACGATCCTGTCAGCTGGAATTCCTGCGTTTAGCAAACTGTAGGCCCATTGAATTTTCTGCTCAGTCGTTAGATGTTTCTCCCGAATGTGGATATAGTCAAACCAAGGCCATACAGCTTGTGCAGTCTTCACGAAACGTTGTTCATCCCCTAACCCTGGCGAAACAGCATGCAGTTCAAATGAAAATGAATTCCCACGTGCATTAGAGGTATCCGTTTGAATTCCCCTCCTTACCGTCACAATATGTAACTACAAAAAAGCCACTCCCTTAGGGGAGTGGCCGCGATAATATGTCCTGTTAGTTAAATGAGCTTTACATGCCAGTTGTCAGGTATACAAGCTATTAGATTATAGCCGTCACATATACGAGATACCTGCAAGTTCCACTAGTGAGCATTCACATTCGCTACAAAATCGAATATCAATTGGCCCATGTCATTAACTAAAACGCGCCACTTCCCTACGCTGGTATAATCCAGATCAGGTGCAAAGGGTCCGGAATCGCATTATTCCATCTCAGCCGCAACGAGCGGCCCCCCTAGTGATCGTATGAAGTTGTAGCCTATGTTACCATAGACACCTTTTTTTGTCACCGTCGATTTTTTAAAACCAATGTTAATGATGTTTTGAATAAAAAGCACTTACCGCACTTCGTAACACCTAGTTTTTCTCAGACCAGGCTTCAACGTCCCATGTCTTGGTGACCCAATCCTGATAGAATTCAGGTTCATGGGAAACGAGCAAAACTGTACCTTTAAACTCTTGCAAAGCTCGTTTTAGCTCCGCTTTTGCTGTTACATCCAGATGGTTCGTCGGTTCATCAAACAGGATCCAGTTGCTTTCACGCATCAGAAGCTTGCACAAGCGGACTTTCGCTTGTTCTCCCCCGCTAAGTGCACTCAGCGGACGGGTAATATGCTCGTTTTTCAAACCACACCGGGCCAAATGCCCTCGTACTTCGTTCTGCGTCAGGTGGGAGAATTCGTTCCATACATCTTCAATAGGCGTAATATTCCCAGCCCGGACTTCCTGTTCAAAATAAGCCGTCTCCAGATAATCTCCCAGGAACGTTTTACCACTAATCGGCGGTATCTTGCCTAATATGGTCTTAAGAAGTGTCGACTTACCAACACCGTTACATCCAACAATGGCTATTTTCTCACCACGTTCGATTGTCATTGTCATTTTAGGCAGCAAAGGGTAGGAGTAACCAATCTCAAAATCAATTCCCTCAAACACAGTTTTGCTGCTGGCACGGGCATCTTTGAATTTAAATGTCGGTTTTGCTGCTTCATCCGGGCGATCGATTCGTTCAATCTTGCCCAGTTGCTTCTCACGGCTTTTGGCACGCCCGGAAGTGGAGGCTCTGGCCTTATTACGCTGAATGAAATCTTCCTGTTTCTTGATATATTCCTGCTGTTTCTCATAAGCATCGATATGTTGTGCTTTCTGCATATCAGCCATTTCGAGAAACTTGTTATAGTTGGCGGCATAACGCGTCAATTTAGCAAATTCCAGATGATAAATAACATTAACGACTTCATTCATAAATTCCGTATCATGTGAAATCAGGATAAATGCATAAGGGTAATCTTTCAAATAACGTGTCAGCCATTCAATGTGCTCCACGTCCAGGTAGTTCGTTGGTTCGTCCAGTAAAAGGGCCGTCGGTTTCTCCAGCAACAACTTGGCGAGCAGTACTTTGGTCCGTTGTCCTCCACTTAGTGAAGCAACGTCACGATCAAGCCCAATCGCGGACAAGCCGAGGCCGTTCGCCATTTCTTCCACTTTTACATCGATCAGATAAAAATCACCCTGCTCCAGTTGTTCCTGGATTTCACCCATTTCTTCCAGCAGTTTTTCCAGCTGATCGGGGTCCGCATCAGCCATCTGGTCTGTAATGGTCATCATTTCTTTTTCCAGCTCGAGTAGTGGCAGGAAGGCATCTTTTAATACGTCACGGATGGTTTTACCAGGAGTCAGCTTGGTATGCTGATCCAAATATCCGTAACGAACTTTTGGTGTCCACTCCACTTTCCCGCTGTCTTTCAGCAATTTTCCAGTCAAAATATTCATTAAAGTGGACTTTCCTACACCGTTTGCCCCGACCAGGCCTACCCGCTCTCCCGCAAGTAAACGAAAAGATACATTTTTAAATAACGTACGGTCTCCAAAATTGTGACTGACGTTCTCTACTGACAATAGACTCATAAGATGAGGTTGCTCCTATCTATTTAACATTACTTTTTATTCGGTATTGTTGATACCGGTCAAGTTCTGAACTGAACCCCTATTTTAGCACAGGACCCGCCTTTTCTGAAAGTAATGTAATAGCGCAGCTGCCCTTCTCAGTGAACGACTTCGTTAATGTAACAATTATATTCAAAATACCCAGCCGCCGCGGCCTGCTTCGTATCAGTAAAGACTTCTTCGGCCCGAAAGTTGGTCTGACAGGTTGCTGGATAATAATACTTAATGCCGGTAGAAGGGTCTACACCTCCGATCACTGCTGTTTTTTTAACCAACCGGCCGCCACCAATGGCATATGTATTCACCTTCTGGTTCCCTACAGGCAAACCCTGAATAAAGGCCATGATACCCGTATCCGTAATCGTATTGTACCAATCTTCCTGTGAAATAAGAGGCAGGGTAAACGTATAGGATATCCCATTTCTTCTTGCAAACTCATTATGCCGATTAATGACTTCGGCGAGCTTCTCCTGTACGCTCATGACGATACAAGTTTGTCTGACCTGCTCAAACGAATCTGAATCTTGCAGCAATGGTATCCCAGTAGTCGAAGCAAGTTCGCTTTGAAAACCTTCCATCCATTTACCCTGAATGGCATCATATGCATACACGTAACCGTCGAGTGTAAAATTAATGCTGCTCCCGTCTGCATCTGAATATGTATAGGGCATTTTAGGACTCCATACCTGGTGGTACGAATCATCAGTCTCACCAGTCATCTCTGCTTCTTTAGCCAAGATATAATACCCATCGTAATCAAGTACAACTATGGCGGGTATATAATCGAACAGTGCTTGTATCGCATGAGGATCATCATATATGCCCATATTTAAGGCTATCGTCTGAGTGAATGTCTGCAGTGCCAGTTCTTTATCTGCCTTTACGAATTTGGTGGAATCATAACCCGCTTCACTGTTTTGCTTCTCATTCTGGTGCATGACGGTTCCAGCATCCAATACCGCTGTTTGGAGGGCCGATCTATACCTTTGACTTAGAACCTGGGCGTCTTCCGCATCTTGAGTATGACGAGAAACGATCCAAAAGAAAGGCAAAAATATTAGAACAAACACAATGGACAAATCAGTAATCTTCATTAAGAACCATGCCTCCATAACTGGTAAACACTGCTGCTGCAGGGGCTGTACCATTCAGCCACTCGCGAATCAGCATGGCCGGTGTGCGATTGGTATTTTTAAGTGTAATCGTGAAAAAGTCACCTATGGTCAGTGTATATCTGCGGCGTGGATCATCGGCTGCGTACGTTCCCGAGACAGGGAACATTTTTTCTAGGATTTGAGCTGAGTAGTATGCATCCTGTACCGTCTCGTACGTTCCTGTAAATGTACTTTGATCCACAGGATCCGTGTAGTGAGGGACATATTTTTTGTGCAGGTGTTCAATCGTAATCTCATAAACATTGCCTGTTCGTGCCAGCTGCTCTTCAAATTCGGCATACATTCCAGGAGAAATGTAACCTTTCGTTCTGACCGAATCCACAAAACGGGTAACCGTCTGATATGTGGTCATTCGCGCTATATCGTCTTGTCGATCTGCAATTTCCGCCGTCGGATATACATATAGCAGAAGTACTGCCAGCATAACTGCTAGCAGCTTGGATACAGCATTTATCAATTGATACTGGCCTCCTTCCAAAACGCAATCATAAGCAATTCTCCGCTATCATTCCTTATAAACTCCGGCCTATAGGACGCGGATACAGGAACAGGTATGGTCGCACTTCTGTTGATAAGCGGGTCTATCGTATATGTCTTCCCGTCTACCTGCAGTTCGACCGCTGTACCAGTCATTTGTCTTACCGTATGTAACACTTCAGCTCCGCTGTAACGGAGTGGTTTGCTTATACTTAATGTCGTATTGATTCTTCCTTCCATGTCTTCATTCGTGTGCATGCTGGAACTCAAAGCACTGGCCAATACGCTAACGCTTTGTTGTCCATACAGACAGGCTGTTACAAACAGGACAATGGCGGTACAAAACAACATGAGTTGCTGTGTATTTTTTGACAATGGAAACCAACTCCTGTCAGGATTGCTGGAAGATTAGTCCTCTGACCACATTTGACTTGTCCTTAACGATAACTGCCTTGAACTTTCCACTTGGGTTAACGTACTGATTGTCCTTCTCGCTCATGGTCTGGTTAATACTGCCCACTTTGCTATCTGGAGCGATGACCGAACCGTAATCCGCATTGTTAATGTCCTGGGAAATGTTTAATTCATTGCCATACCACTGACCACCCTTGTTTTTTCCTGTAATGACCTGGATACCAAATTGATCTTTGTCCGCATATTTACGCAGCGCGTTAGTAACTTGAGACCCACTGATCGTTGTCCCGTCATACACCGTAAAAGCTGCCTGCGACAATTCTGTCTGAATGTCCGCAAAGTTGTTTTGCGCCGTTTTGGTCGCCTCCTGAGCAGAAATAAACAACAGCACCACAATTGTAATAAGGGCAATCGTCAAAAAGATCCCTGCTGCTACCTTTAAAGCACTTGAAGCATTGTTCATATTAAAAACCTCCTATATTTTGATAAAAAATTGTATATCAGACTGAACAGGTTCAACCTGAAACACTACAGTTTCTGAATTTGTTCGTAATAAATGTTCATTTGCAAGAAGCTCATACCGACAAGCGGGATCACCAGGTAGAGAAAAATGAGGGCATACATCGGGGTGAAACCAATCATTCTGCCCCATGAGGCTTTTACATCAATCATTCGGGTATACTCCTGCTTCCGCTGATCAAAATAAAATGCCATCATACTGTCCAGATCATCAAATGCTTCACGAATTGATATTTTACCGAGTGCAAGCTGCAGTTTGTCCACCAAACGCTGAAACTCAGGCAAGCCCGCATCCTCTTTCAGTTGCTCAAGCGCATTTTCGGGCCCGTGCTCAAAGTGCAATAGACATTTTTGCAATGGACGTTTAAAAATGACAGCGAATCGATTAAGCCATTCCAAAATCTCTTCAACGGACATCCGATCCATCTCACGCAAAATGGAGATTACCGTCTGATACTGGTAAATTTCATGCCTCATGTCCATGCTGCGCATTTTACGCTGAAACATCATGAGCCAAATCGGCATGTAATATCCGGCTGCACCGATAAAAATGGCAATCAGCAGTTCCCACCAGTGCAAATACTGCTTGTTGTATACCTCCAGCTTTTGAATAATGCGCAGACTCGTTTCAGTTTGCGTGTCGGAGTCCAAGGGGATGGGGGAAACCTGTTGTAGCGTGTTAAACACATCATCGTAGCTAGTTCCACGTTTCATTCCTAACCGTTCCATTACCTCTCGGTCCAAAGCTGTTTTTTCAGCAGCCTGATTCAGTTCCGCTTCGGCCATCGCTCCAAACATTCGGTCATCTCTTACAGGGTCGAATAGAATGTGATTTCTTTCGATATGATGAAGCAGTAATATACAACCGATCGCCAGAGCAAATGAGCACACAAACAACATCAGTCTGCGGATTACCAGCCACTCGTATTTCAATTCGGCGCTGCTCTCCCTCATCAACCTAACAGTCTGGGTGTAGTTAGCACTTCCTGGTTTGGCAGCAAACAACATGGCCAATTTACGAATGAATCTCTGGTTGTATAAAAAACGGTCCATCATGGAAAGTTTGCGCCCTGACCGGAATCGAGTTTCATCATATTGCTGAAGTCTCTGCAACAGCAAATAGGCCAGGATAATGATGATGTAGATTGATATTTTGGTTATAAATCCAAGCTTGCTGCGGTAAAACTCATCCATGGTCGGAAAACTGCCTCTCGCCCAGCGTTCGATGGGAGCGGTAAACAATACCGGAGCCAGTGCAATCATATTCAACCCTTTTAAAAGGTAATCCAGCTTGTCCCGCCTCAAAATTTCCAAGTGGATTTCCTGAGTCAGGTTTCCCAAACCTTTCAGGTAGATTGAACCTTGAGCCCGATCCTTATCACCAAACTCCATGACCATAAAGGAGATGCCAGCGAAAGCCTTCAGAAAGCGATTGGGGGCTATCTCGTAATATCTCTCCAACGCTTCATTGGGATCTGGCGATGTCAGTGCCTCATAGATCAGCAGCACCTGATCGGCTGCTTCACCCACGCCTGCTTCTCCAGCTTCATAGAGTGCTTCTTCAATCATTCCGTGCTGATGATATCGATGCCGCACATCCGCAAACAGGTCCAGCATGTGGACCAGAAGCCGCTTCTCCGTACGATTTAGCCACAAGTCCACAACAAGGCTATTGATCACGACAGCACAAAGTACGGACAAAATGACGAAAGCAATACCCGGTTGCATTAAAAACAGCACGATACTAATACTACCGTATCCCCCGGCAACGACCAGAACAACAGTCATGGTCATACGACGTAATGATGCTTCGTCTCCAACATGTCTGAAAGAAATCCGCTTCTGAATGAGATAGATATAGGATGATAGCAGAGGCACCTTCATTCCCCAGCGGTAGGACTGCAGCAGGAATGACCTCATCCATACCGTTCGATGGACAGTAGGAGTTGGTGCTCCAGCGGCTCTACTGCTCGCCCCCTTTCCTCTCTTAAGATAGAAATTGAGAATTAGGAGCGTAACCACCAGTCCGGATATGCATACAGCCAGCAGAATGATAAGCCACGATTTAGTTGTCATGCATATCACCCCAGTACTGCTCGATAAATTGTTCAAACTGTGATGCATCCTGCAAAGTCATATGGTCCCGCATATCCATGATGCTGCTTGTGGAAAGGGGCGCGGTCACCACATATTTGCCCTGCTTAAATTCGATCACATTCCGAAAAGCAAATCCTGCACGTTCTTCTACACTGTGCACCTGATCGGCACGGGGCAAGCACTCTGTAATTCGCTCGATGTACCTGCGTCCTTCTGGATCCTTTTTCATATGAACATCAAAATTGATGACACTGACGACCTGTTCCTCGGCGATGTGCTCATGTTGAAACATGCCTGTTTTGAGCAAAGAATTTCGGAGTGAGAATACCAAATCACGGAACGTCTTGGCATGATGGGTAAACAGGGTGAACAAACTGGCAACCTGCGACATTTGAATCATCCAGGCAGCAACCTCATCACTTGCAACCTCGCCAAGTATATTGACTGTTCCATCCGTTTTTTTCTGCAAATCCAGTCCTTGTTGACCTGAAATATGTTCCGTCTCCCGAAAGCTCAAAATATTACGACGGCTGTAGATTCGACGCAGCTGCAGCTCAAATGCCATCTCTTGTACACGCAGGGTGTATGAGGCATAAATATGCTTGACCATCGCCATCAGCAGCGTCGTTTTACCCGATCCCTGTGCACCTGTCACAGCCGTAATGCGGCTTCCTTTCATGAGGTACTGCAACAACGTGATTGGCAGTTCCGCATTCTTTCCAGTTATCAATTGCTCAAGCGAGGCATTGGGAATGTCGAATTTACGGACAAAAAAAGCCCATGACTCTGCAAAAGGAGGCCTTACCACAACTACGCGAGAGCCATCCTTCATTTCGTTGACTTTATATCCATTCGCTTCCGACAGCTGACCAGGGTAATTGTATTTATAAATATTCTGACAAACCCTTTTCAGTTCCCGGATACTGCCGAACGATAGAAATGAAAGATGGATCGACTTCCCTTTGTAGAAAATCCAAACACTTTCCATACCACTTAACGGAACCTCCACTGGTGTATCCTCAAAGCCATCTTCCAACAGATCATTCCAGGAAGCTGGGTGCTGAACTCCCATATCCTGCATGGCATCCAGCATACCGCTAACTCCCCCGCTAACCCCGTCAATTCGCTGGTCTCTGATTTCATCTACAACCGAGAAGCCCTTGTAATGCTGGTAGATTCGCTGGACGATAATATCCGTTTTTTCTCTAAATCCAAGCTCACGGTATTCGCATTCAAATACGTACCGGATATCTTCCTCGGAAATATAATATCCACCGCCATCCTCAGCACCATCCTCCAATCGGAGCCTGCCCAGATCGTACGTGTCAATTAATCGTGACAAGGCATCAACGCCGAATTGCTGACGGTAGAGGTAAAAGACAATCTCAAACTGATCTTGAACGGATAACAACTCGGGCTCCGCAAAAAGGATGACTTCATCCACATTGGTCTTGTTCAGACCTATATTTCGAGTGAGCAAATCACCGATCAGGTTTTTTACATAAGTTTTGTCACTAATGCTGCCAGAGACGCAGCCTTTTAGTGCTTTTCTCATCTCGGCACGCTGATTGATTCTTCTTCGATATTCTTCTTCATGTAGACCGATATCAGCAAGCTGACTATGACTTAATTCATGCAGCGAGTTCTTCACCTGTTCAGTTAACATTTCAATCGTGAATGCCTCTCGTTCAGGAGTTCCTGCAATTTTTTGCCGATTGAATGTTTTCGTTTTGATCCAGATGTATGTCAAAACCGCTATCAAAATGAAACTGATCCCTATCGTATTCCAGAGCATTGGAGGTTCAGGCTCCCCTTTCCAGCCTTTTCAAAACAGTGCGCATACCGGCACCGTCCATAATCAGGCGAGCAAGTTCAGCCATACTGGCGCCCATGCTCCCTTTTCGAAGATCTCTACTATCACTCAATCCTTCAAGTTGCAGATACGTAGCTGTATCCCGCCGGTTCACTGCATCCAGGAATGCGGTTGTATAAGGCACAATGGATACAGATCCTTTGTAACGGAAGCGCCGGCGAATGTTGTTAACTGTTGCCCTTGCTTGCGGATCATACTTGTTGATGACAACATGCATGTTTTGGTTACTCAAACTCTCCGGTCTGATATGTTCAAAAAACAATTCCAGATCCCGCATATTTTGTGTTAAATTCACGACAACATAGTCAGCTTGAGCCAGGAGAACGGCCGCATCCATCCCCTCCCGGTCCACATCCAGCAAAACCATATCGTAGTACTCATTCGCCACTTTCAGCAGTGCTTTCAACGTTTCTGCATGTTCTTTTGGCGTGCGTTCCATCTGGTTAATTCGTCCGGTCAATAAATCCAGTCTTTCCTGTAAAAGCGGCTTTGCGTAATCTCTCAAATTATGCTTGTTCAGGCTTCCGCTAATATGTAAACGTTCTGCTGCATCCCAACCACCCTCTTCAAATCTGAACAGAGAGTCAGCATGTCCTGACTCCATAGTTGTAAGCGATGCTTCAATACCACTGCCGGCGGGGCCAGTGTTTACTAATAAAATCCGGGTCCTGTATTGAAGTGCCATGGCGTAGGCGCTAATTACTGCACTGGACGTACTGCCCGAGCCTGCAAAAGGACTCCAAAACAAAATGTTGCTCATGCTCTCATCCTTTCCGCTTCCTTTATTGCTCGGCGGCTCCAAACACTTTCCCATCCGGTCAATTGCTCGAACAATCGACATAATGATTTTTTGTAACTCCGTGATAAAGGCCCTAACCGCACCCGACGATGATGTTCATTTTCCAGTTTTACCGCAGCAGTCAGTTCATCCCAGGGAAGCATCAATGATTCACCTGTCCAAACAAATGGACTTCCCTCCAGATAAGCCCACAGGTAACGTTCCTCCAATTTGCAGTCGACTGCATTAATCAGAATGCGCTGAAATGAAAGCTCTGTTGGCAAGGACTGCTCTTCAAGAAGCCGCCTCAACCAGCCTTTTCCTCGTTCCAGATTGTAACGTTCATAATCACTTACCCAGACACGAATATCGGCCGTAAGCCACAATTCCCTTGAGGCGAAATGAGAGGTTTCCATGTCATACAAGACATAATCATAGGATTCCAACCCTTCTCCACTTGCCTCCAAATGACTCTCAACAGCAGCCGATGTCACAAAGTGACAGGCAATATCAAAACCCTCGAATTCAGTGATCCGCAGAGAATGGTGTTCTTCTCCAACCCCATACCCGTACTTTTGTTGCAAAGTTCCGTCCACCAGCAAAACCCGCTTGCCTGAAGTGGCTAAAATTTTGCACAGATATAACATCAGATCATTTTTCTCACATAATCCGGCGAAAATCCAAATATGCAAGTGATCTCAACTCCTTTCTTGAATGCATGAATTTGTTGTTATCTGAATTAAATTGTTAAATGGTATATGTCAGCTACTCCCCACCGGTCAAAAGACTTTTCTGTTCATCCGTATATCCGGAGGACTCAGTGGAGTCATTATTTCCATTTGTCGTTTGCTGATTGCTTCCTGATCCGTCATTCCATATGACTTCGTTCGAAGTATTGTTAGATCGAGGTCTGCTGTTATGGGATACAGATGATTGTGCAACATCTTGCTCAACACTTTGAGACGGCACTGTTATGGAAGCAGCCAGAGAGCTCTCAAGGGAACTCCGTACCTGTCTCGACAACTCCTGTTCTGCCCTGCGAACGATATTCGGATCACTTTCAAGCAGTTTCAGCACTTCACTATTGGCAGGGTACGTTGGGATTGCTGCTGTCTGGAACTGAGGCTCAACATACGTTAGTGCATAAATCGAAGCTTTATGTAAATAGGCATCTACAATTGCGCTGGACAGCGACAGGATTTCTTCCTCAGTCATGGTGATCCACAACGTCGCTTCATTCAGGCGCTCTACTTTCTTTTTGGACAGAAGGATATAGTCCTGACCTGTTGGAAATTGGATTCGAATGTCAATATTGTCTCCTTGAGCAAGTGAAGAGGGTAATAAAACGACCTGCAGTTCACGATTTCTTAGATCCGGCGGAGCCGGTGTGTCTTCGTACACCATTTCGGTTGTTATGGCTGTTCCTTTTTTCAGTTCTATTTTGGCTACTTGGCCTTCCATCTGTTTGGTGCTGGACCATAAATTACGTGGTGCCTGAGCATCCGGTACTGCAATAAGTTTAATATCCTCGGGCAAGATCGGTTCTCCTGCTTCAATGTCACGCACCGTTACCCAGCCCTGTGCTCCCGTGTTCCATTGCTGCAGCAGCTCAGCCTCTTTTTGCTCATAAGCTGAAGCATACTGGGCCTCCATTTTGGATTTGGTGTCATTCATTGTAAATACGTTGTAGATGACATATCCCCCGAACAATAATCCTACTGCACCCGCACCGGTTAGTCCGGCATAGATCATTTGTCGGCTTTGTTTTCTTAATTTGGACAAAAAAGGCTCTCCTTTCACAAGCTCCTCTAATCATGAATTTTTTCTTCTTGCAAAAAACGAACGCTTCTTGGGCAGCTGCCCGATCAAATGATTTAAAATGTGCGCAAATACCTTGTCTGTCTGCGGATCCCTGTCAAAAGGATCAATGTGCAATGGAAGCCCATATACACTTGATGTATTCAATGATCTACGTACACGCTGAACTGCATCAGTGGCTGCTAGCGGCAGACAATAAATCCATTTGTCCCTCGGATAACGATAATGCGAACGAACAAAGGCATTGATCTCTGCCTGTTTCCACTCAGCGCCTGACCCTACAACAATAGGCAGGTCTGCTCTGAGAAACTCCTCTAGTCGGTTCTGATCCTGACTACTGCCCAGATCCATAACGATGAATTGATAGCTTCCTCCGAGCAGCGACAAAATATCTGCTCGTCCGGACTGTTTCCAATAGTGCACTCCGTCTACTGCAAACTGTCTGCCTGTAGATAACGGCTTCCCGGCTTGTGCAACTTGCTGAATCCTTGCAAACGATTGGGAACGCGGCGACATCTCAATGACTGCCACTTTAAACTGTTGTCTCTCCAGGTAATGGCTAATGGCTATGGCCGTATGCGTAACCCCAACACCGGAAGATGCCCCTGTCAGAGCGATAACTCTAGTCCCGCCGCTGATTGTCAATGTTGTCGGTTCATTACTCTCCGTAATTCCAGGTCTTCGAAGCAGTTCTTTGCGGACTTCGTCGGCAGATTGAAAACGTTCCTCGGGATTCTGTCTCAATAATCGCCTTACAACCGGAATGTAGGTGCGCGGAACATCACTGCGTATGGAGCTTTCAACGCCTTGGATCCATTCCGTATACGTACCACCAGTCATGAGGTACAGCAGCAAGGCTCCAAGCCCATACAAATCCGATCTGGCATCCGTTTGTCCGGTACCGTATTGTTCTGGGGCAGCAAACCCTGCCGTACCCAGTTTTACCGTATCCTCTGTATGCTGAGCTTTGAAGCTGCGAGCAATTCCAAAGTCTATCAACCTGACTTCATGGTCTGGGGTTACCATGATGTTGGATGGCTTCAGATCCCGATAGATCACTGCCGGATTCAGACCATGCAAATAACTGAGCACATCGAGTAATTGGAGTACAAAATCTGTCATATGTTCGAGTGGGATCTTTCCGCGACATTGCTTGTGATAATCGCTCAGTGTCTGACCCTCAATGTATTCCATTACCAGATACGTATACCCCTCTTCATCCGGTACAAAAAAATCAACAATCAGCGGTAATCTTGGGTGTCTGAGTGATGTCAGAAGAGCAGCTTCCGTCTCCATACTTGCTTCGTAAGGTATCGTAGCAACACTTTCTTTGATGGCCCAAGTCTTACCTGGCAACTTCATATCTTCTGCCTTATATACGTGACTCATCCCACCTGAACCCAGTACGGACTCGATCCGATATCGTCCTCCCAGCAGGCTTCCGCGTTCCAGCCTCGCCGGATGTCTCATTTATATTCCTCCTTTCTGCATAACAAAAAAGGGAAAGCTTACCGAAGCGGAACAGACCGGTTATCCGGACTTGTCCACCTCGGGATGCTTTCCCTTGGAATGGTTATGGTTAATATTGGTATCATTATAGTATACGCTACAAGATATTGTAAAGCAGTAAATTTAAAAACTTTACTAGCTTAATATTTAATCATATAAAGTGTTATTTCCTCGCGATTGTGGAACAATTGTTTGGACCGTTGAATCTGCATTCGTGAACGCTCAAACGTATCAATGACTTCCTTGATCAGTGCCAACGGTTTCTTATGAAGCAGTTTTACCGTAACAACCGCTGTTCCACCGGATTGAAGGCTGTATAACAAGTCCGAAACGAGTCGGCTCATCAGTTTTGGACTCCAGCTCATATCACAGACAAGCAGGTCAAATTCACCCTCACGGAACCGGACATCACCTGCATTCTTTTTCAAAAACGTAAGTTTGGGCGATTGCAGAAGTGTGGCATCCATTTTGGCTGGGTCCACTGCAGTGACTTCAAGACCGCGTTCAAGCAGAAACGAAGTCCAACCACCTGGAGCGGCACCAATATCCAGCGCTTTGTGGAACGACGCGAAATCAATGCCAAATGTCTGCTCAGCCTCAAGCAACTTGAATTTGGCTCGCGAGATCTGACCTTCCTCTTTTTGAAAACGTACAGCACCCCCGCTCCAGTCGGAAAGGTTCTGTTCAGGTCGTGAAATACCAGCGTATAATACTTCATCTGCCGCAAACACAGAAATGACATGGTCGGCATCGCGAACTACCCATTCACAGCCCAAAGTATCCAGCTTTTCGGTCAATACCTGCTTCAATGAAGCAGCATTTTCCAGCCAAAACGAGCCTTCTGTTTTCCGGACCTGTAGTGCCACTTTGGTTCCGGTCAACTCGGTATGGTTTGTAATATAGGCAATCAGTTTCTCCAGGGCCTGATCAGAATCTTCCGTGTTTTCCTGAAACTGAACAGGCTGAATGTGACGCAGAAACGTTGGATTTTCCTCGAGGAGTTTGATTGATACCTCTTCCTCCGCCACCGGCAAGCCGGCGAGAAGAATTTCACCCGGTACGAGTACCGTGCTCTTCACAGCACCGAATGTACGGCGCAGTTCTTCCTGAGCATAAGGTGCAAAGCCATGATTGGCTGTGCAGATAAAACGGGAGAAATTCCCTTCCCCCCAAGATGACTGTGTACTCAAATTGTGTTACCCTCCAGAACGTACGCGAATCCACGGCCGATCATGATCCCACTGAATATCGACCGGAATATCGTACGTATGCTTAATTGTATCTTGTGTTAAAACTTCATGTTTGGTTCCCGCTGCGGCAATACGACCTTCGCGAGTCAACGCTACATGTGTAAATAAAGGCACGATCTCTTCCACATGATGCGTTACATATACTACCGTTACATTACGCTGACGTAGTCGATCGATTTCAGCCAACATTTTTTCCCGTTCGTACAGATCAAGTCCAGCGCACGGCTCGTCCATGATTAATAACTTGGGATCCGCCATCAAAGAACGTGCCAGCATGACTTTTTTTCTTTCGCCCTGGGAAAGTGTACCCAGCGGGTGGTTAGCCAGTTTAGCGAATCCCATATCATTAAGAAGATTCATGGCTTTGGTCTTCACTTCATCGGGAATGGTCTGATAAAAGCGCAAAAAGGCAAATGCACCTGTCGCGACGACCTCCCATACCGGATCTCGCAGCGTCAGTTTCTCCATCAGCGTTTGACTGATATAACCAATCTCTTTTCTGACTTCACGAACGTCACATTGCCCATATAAGTTCCCCAGTACCTCAATACGCCCTTGACTGGGAAACATATATCCGTTCATCATTTCCAGCAGCGTTGTTTTGCCTGAACCATTTCGTCCCAGAATAACCCAATGCTCACCTTGCTCAATATGCAGATGAACGTCATCCAGGATCTGATTGTCCTCACGGCGGAGAGAAACTTGCTCCATCGAAATAATCCTCATTTTAGGACCACCTTTCGAATTTCATTTAGCAGGTGCTCCACCGAGGACATCCGATATATTATTTTAGGTACATCCTGCTCTCCATCAAACAACATCACTGCAGGTACACTTGAAATTTGAAATTGCTGCACAAGATCCGGAATGTCATGGATGTTCATTTCAAACAATGTGTTCTCAGGCAGCAAATGCTCTGCAATTTCCAGCATTCTTCTTGCTGCCGCACATGTACCGCATAAAGGGGTATAGACAAATACAGCCTGAGGAATGCCTTCCCACACACCGCGCATCAAAAGCTTGGAATGAATGGGCTTCATTAGCTATGCTCTCCTGCAGCAACTCGAAGCATAACCTCACCTGTCATCGGACCGTTGTGTACCTTTACAGTGTCAGGTTTATTGGTATACAACATTTCGTACATTTGACGTTTGCCGTACATGCTGGATGTGTGTAAATAAATTTCGCGCGGAAAAAGCCCTTCCCGTACAATGGCAGCAGCTACCTCTCCACCATTTGGCGAATCCGGCCCCAATTCATAATCCAGGGACAGGATATCCACATCGCCTTCCCTGAGCAGCATCAGACATTCTTCAGCATTGGTAGCCAGAACAAATCCTTTAGGACATGCCCGGTAATCATCCAAGAAAACATGCATACAACCACTCCTCTCCCCGTTTACAGCCAGGATCGCATGACTTCAATATCATCTTTGTGCGTCCCATCTTCACCTGTCTCCGTTTCCAACACAACAACAGCCCGTTGGAACTCAGGTGAACGAAGCAATTCCTGCATCGCTTTGTTTCCTATATATCCCTGACCGATTCGCTCATGTCGATCCTTACAAGAACCGGAAGCATATTTGGAGTCATTAAAATGCACAGCAGCAAGTGCATCCCAGTATCCAAGCTGTCTGCCTTTTTGGAGCATAGCCTGTTCACTATTGCTGTTCCACATCCCTGAAGCAAAAGCATGACATGTGTCAAAACAAAAAGCAATATGCTCCGGAAATTGACTCAGCTTGCGAATCTGAATCATTTCTTCCATTGTCGTACCCATTGGACCGTGGTCCCCTGCCTGATTTTCAAGCAGAACTTTTGCCTGTCCATTCCAGTCTTTCAAAACTGTATCCAGACAATGTATGAGATTCTGATATCCCTCAAGCGGTTGATCGCTTTTAAGATGACCAAAATGAACCACGGTTCCTACCGAACCGCAAGCATCTGCAATTTCCAGATCATTTCTTATGGAAGCTATGGTGGCATGAAACCCCGCCTCTCCACGGGTCATGCCCAAAGCCGGATTCGTCGGATAGGGTGAATGTGCAATGGACGCGATGCCATGCTCCTCACACCACACCCGGCACAGCTCAGCATCTTTAAGGTCGGGATCTTTCAAACCAAGGCTCCGGGGATTCTTCGGAAAATATTGAAATGCCGTAGCCCCCATATCACAGGCCCTCTTAGCCGCCTGAAAAAAACCACCTCTCGTGCTGACATGTGCCCCGATTCCGTGCTTAGGCCTCATGCTGACAATTCGGACAGAAGAAAGCCTTCTTCCCCGTAATTTCCACTCGTTCAATCGTGCTTCCACAACGTGGACAGCTTTCCCCTTCGCGGTCGTATACCCTGCATTGCTCATCAAAACTTCCTGTTTTCGTGTCCCCTTGCATCAGCGGCATTTCCATATATCCGCCTTCCGAAGCTGCTTCACGGAGCACCGACTGCATAGAACGGAACAATCGCTCAGTGAGTTCAGGTGAACTCGCAATATTCTGCGTTTTGGAACTAGGTCTTAGGCCTGCAGCAAAGGCAATCTCATCCGAGTAGCAATTGCCAATCCCAGCAATAATGTGCTGATTAACCAAGGTTGTTTTCAGTGTGCCGCGGCGTCCTTTCAGCAATAAAGCAAAACGCTCAGGATTCATGCGCCGATCGAGCGGTTCAGGTCCAAGTTCGGACATGGCTTCTTCTGTTTCCTTGGACGTAAGCAGGTGCAAATAACCCAATCGGAGTCCAATAAAGAACAGGATGCGATCACCAAATTGAATCTCAACTTGTGTCGATCGATCAGGACGATCTGCCTCCGAACCCCAGTAAATCATGCCTCCCAGCATGAGGTGGAGTACTAGTCGTTTACCGTTTGCCAAATGAAATATAAGATGCTTAGCCCGGCGCTCGACAAAAATAATACGATTGCCTGTAAGCTCGCGTGCAAATTCCTCTGGCTCCTTGTTGATGGATTTTTCCCGATTGACGATAACACCTGTAATAGGTAAATCAAGTATTTCTGCGGACAATAATGTCCGGTAGTTTTCCATTTCCGGCAGTTCCGGCATCTGTATCTATCCCTTCTTGGATGCTTGGCTCGCTTGTTGCGACAGCCACTCAATCAGTTTATGCAAATCATCAAATACATGATCAGGACGTACCTTGGTAGCGCTGATATGATTATCCATATTTTCTCTGGTTGTGACACCGGTCAATACCAACAATGTCTCACATCCAGCTGCTGCTCCTGCTGCAATATCGGTACGCATATTGTCCCCGATCACAGCGACTTCATCAGCTCTTAGATTTAAGCGGTCAATGGCTGATTTCATAATAATGCTTGAAGGCTTGCCGATTACGGTTGGTGAAACACCTGTAGCCGCTTCAATCGCAGCACCAATGGTACCTGCTCCTGGGGTCAGTCCATCATCCGATGGAAGCTGCAGGTCAGGATTCGTCAGGATTGATGTTGCTCCATCATTGATCCAGCGCAGTGCTTTGGTTAATTTATGGTAGGAAAATTCTCGGTCAATCCCTTGAATAACGTATTCCGGCTTATCCTCCGTCAATTGTAATCCTGCTTCATCGATAGCCTGGAGTAATCCTGCTTCTCCAATGCAGGCAACCTTGGCGCCCGGAGATTCTTCAGCTACATATTCAGCAGCAGAGACTGCAGAGGTGCATACCTGAGAAGCTTCCGCTGGAATCCCCATTCCGTTCAGGTGATCTGCTACCCCTTGCGGTGTACGGGAAGAATTATTGGTTACAAACAAATAAGGTACAGCTTGATCATTCAGCGTCTGGATAAGCTTGTCTGCCCCCTCAATCCGATGTCTGCCATGATAGAGTGTTCCATCCAGATCAATCAGATAGGCCTTAATCATACAGAGCACTTCCTTTCTTTTAGACCATTAACATTTCATGTCCTTAATTAAATCCCGATGATTTTTTGATCTATAGCTATGTATTCCAGAAAATAATATGGGCTTGCTCGTATGAACACGTAACACGTCGAACCGAATCGAACTCAGACGTTTTGGCTCGCGCGTCTTCTGTACAAGCTTGTCATTTCCTGCGCTTTCCCGGAAAATAATTTGATTCATTTCCCTGCTCATATTGCCCATCCTACACGCTTTCCGATCAGATTGCAAAAGGGACCTCAGGGCTTATTCCCTTCAGTCCCGCCTGGTTTGCCGTCGTTGAACCACACTGTTTTTGAAAGTCCAACTGGCTTTATTGTAACTGAGATCCATTCAGGTGATGAATGACAGGAATCAATTGATGCTCATTCGCCAATCTGGAGTTAGGAAAAACGATCTTTGCCTCGTCCAAAAGGGGCTGCAGTTGTTCTTCATCCTTATAGCGAGAACTAAAATGAGTCATGATCAATTCTCCAACATCAGCTGCTCTAGCCGCCTCGGCCGCTTGCTTAGCAGTACTGTGATAATACTCATGGGCAGTATCGGCCAAGTCATCCATAAATGTTGCTTCATGTACGAGTACATCTGCATGCTGAGCGAGGGGCAATACATTTGCACATGGACGTGTATCTCCCAGAATGGTTATCACTTTGCCGCGCTTCGGTGCTCCTAGCACATCCTCCGGACGAACAACACTGCCGTCATCCAGGGTAATTGTCTCTCCGCGTTTAAGACGACCAAAAAGAGGACCCGGCTTCAAGCCATACTCAGCCAGTTTGGCTTGGTCGAGACTGCCTGGACGATCCTTCTCCGTAATTCGGTAGCCGTAGCTGTCGATTCGGTGTTCCAGCAAAGCAGACTCTACAATGAAGCTCTCGTCTTCAAACAGCAAGCCACCCGTATGCTCCATAATCTTCAACTCATAGTTAATCCGGGACTGACTTAACTCCATTGCGGTTGTAATCATACGTTCTGTTCCAGGTGGTCCATAGACCGTTAGGGGCGTTGTCCCTCCCTGGTAGGCTCTGCTCGAAAGCAAGCCGGGAAGCCCAAATACATGGTCCCCATGAAGATGGGTGATGAAGATTTTCTCCAATTTACTCAGTTTTAGCGGTGAACTTAAAATTTGGTGCTGGGTTCCTTCCCCGCAGTCAAACAACCACAAAGCTCTTCGCTCATCCAACATGCGGAGCCCAATGGAAGTTACATTCCGCTGCAGTGTAGGTACACCAGCGTTAGTTCCCAGGAAATATAGTTCCATCCGGATTGCACCTCTTTCTGTTGCCAGCAAAAAGCCTCCGACGATGCGGAGGGCTCTGCCTGACCTCTTATTGATTATGCTTTTTCAACGTTAAAATATTTGGCTTGCGGATGGCTGAACACCATTGCTGATACAGAAGCTTCTGGCTCCATCATGAAGCCTTCCGTCAGTTCCACACCAATGTCCTCAGGCTGCATCAGCTTGAAGAGCGGCCCCTGATCTTCCAAATCCGGACAAGCCGGATATCCAAATGACACCCTTATCCCTTGGTAACGCGCCCCATGACGCTGTTTCATGGTCATGTTCGCAGGGTCCGGGAATCCCCATATATCTCTCATCATATGATGCACACGTTCGGCTAATCCCTCTGCCACTTCAAGCGCTACAGATTGCAGCGCATGTGAACGAAGGTAATCCCCTTGCTCTTTCCAGGCCGTTGATAGCTCACGCACACCGTGACCTGCTGTTACAACCATGAAACCTACATAATCCATCTCACCAGACTCCACTGGCTTCAGGAAGTCCGACAGGCACAGGAACGGTTCAACTTTTTGCCGCGGGAAAGTGAAGGTATGCAGAATATTGCTTGTGTTCTCCGGATCGTAAATGATGATGCTATTGCCGCTAGATTGTGCTGGGAAAAACCGATACATTGCATGTGCCTGTATAATTCCATCCCGGACAGCCTCTTGCATAATCTCGTCCACAACTGCTTTGAGATCGGTTGCCTTGGGATCACCGGAAGCGAGCAGCTGTTCCACAGAACCACGAAGACCAAGATGATGACCAAGCAGCATCTGCATGTTCACATATGGCAAAATGTGTGACAGTGGATAATTACGAAGCGTATGCCGCTCAAGATCCGGAGGGACTAGAACCGGATTGTCGATTGCGATATCCGACCGTTCGACCCGCGTAAGCTCCGGCAGCGGTTTAACCGTTTCTGCACTGGAAGCATCCGCTTCTTTTTCAGCCTCCATCTCCAGCTGCATAACTTCACGTGTAGCCGGGTTCATCAGCTTGTTCGCCAGATCCAGACCATCCATGGCATCTTTCGCATAGACAACCATGCCATCGTATTCAGGACGAATCCGGTTTTTGGTGAATTTACGCGTAAGTGCTGCTCCGCCCACCATAATAGGCACGTCAATGCCTGCTGTTCGCAAATCTTGCGCCGTGACGATCATCTGCTGTGCCGATTTGACGAGCAAACCGGATAAACCGATGGCATCCACTTTTTCTTCTCTATATGCTTCTATAATTCGTTCTGGTGGTACTTTTATACCCAAATTAATGATTCGGTAACCGTTATTGGATAGGATGATCTCCACCAGGTTTTTACCGATGTCGTGCACATCACCCTTAACTGTCGCCAGAATGATTTTACCTTTCACCGATGTTTCATTTTTTTCCATGAATTGCTCCAGATAAGCAACTGAAGCTTTCATTACTTCCGCGCTCTGTAAAACCTCGGCTACAATCAGCTCGTTGTTGTTAAACAGTCGTCCTACTTCTTCCATCCCCCGCATAAGTGGGCCGTTGATGACTTCGAGCGCTGAGTATTTGGCAAGAGCCTGTTCCAGATCTGGCAATAATCCCTCTTTGCTGCCTTCGACAACATAGGAGGCCAGACGCTCTTCTAATGAAAGATTCGAAATCTTTTCTTTCTTCTCAACCTTTTTGTTCCGGAATGCTGCTACGAATGCAGCGAGTGTTTCGTCATTCGTATTATAGAGCAGCTCTTCCGACAATCTTCGTTCTTCCTCCGGAATGGAGGCATAACGTTCAAGCTTTTCCGTGTTTACAATCGCATAGTCGAGTCCAGCCTTTGTACATTCGTAAAGAAACACAGAATTCAGGACTTCCCGACCGGCCTCTGGCAATCCAAATGAGATGTTACTGATACCAAGAATCGTATGACACTCAGGCATGGCTTCCTTAATAACCCGAATACCCTCAATGGTTTCCTTGGCAGAACCAATATACTGCTCATCCCCGGTACCAACAGGGAACACCAATGTATCAAAAATCAGGTCTTCTGCCTTCAATCCATACTTGTTCACCAGCAGATCGTACGAACGCTTAGCGACTTCCAATTTATCTTCCCGGCTGATTGCTTGTCCGCGTTCATCAATTGTACCTACGACAACGGCTCCACCATATTTATGGATAAGAGGAGTGACAAGCTCGAATTTCTCTTCCCCATCCTCAAGGTTAATGGAGTTAATTATCGCTTTACCTTGAGAGTACTGAAGAGCAAGATCGATAACCTTTGCGTCGGTTGTATCAATCATCAGCGGAACTTTCACTTTTTTGACAACCAGTTCGAGAAATTTTTCCATGTCTTCAGCTTCTTCACGGTCCGGGTCCTGCACACAAACGTCGACAACATGCGCACCATTTTTCACCTGAGCCCGTGCAATCTCGGAAGCTTCCTCATATTTCCCTTCAACGATCAAGCGCTTGAATTTCCGTGATCCAAGCACGTTAGTCCGTTCACCAACCATATATGGACGATTGTCCTGCTCTATATATACCGGATCAATACCGGATAATGCAGGCGGATGTGTTCCGTTCATTTCTCTTGGGGGGTACTTGGCAAGCGTATCACGCATCGCCCGAATATGTGCTGGAGTTGTGCCGCAGCAACCACCGGCGATGTTCAACCAGCCCTGTTCGGCAAATGCTCCAATTTTCTGAGCGAGTGAGTCAGGTGACTCGTGATAATTACCATTTTCATCGGGCAAACCTGCATTCGGATAACAGCTGACCGCTACAGAAGCCATTCCGGAAAGCGAACGAATATGGTCGCGCATAAACTCCGGGCCTGTCGCACAGTTTAGTCCCACTGAAATTGGGTTAAGGTGTTCTAGGGATATATAAAAGGATTCGATGTTCTGACCCGCAAGGGTTGTGCCCATCGGTTCTATTGTCCCTGATATCATCAAAGGGAGTTTAATCCCGCTCTGCTCGAATGCTTGCTGGATACCAATGCTACCTGCTTTGACATTAAGAGTATCCTGCGAAGTTTCAAGCAGTAGCGCGTCAACGCCTCCCTCGATTAAAGCAAGCGCTTGCTCAGAATAACTGTCGATGAGCTCCTGGAACGTTACCCCACCGGTAACCGAGAGCGTCTTCGTCGTTGGTCCCATCGCACCTACCACATACCGTGGAGACTCCGGAGTTGAGAAGCGATCTACCGCTGCTCTAGCAATTCGTGCAGCTTCGAGGTTAATCTCGCGAGCACGATCCTGGATATCATATTCGGCCAATACGACCGAAGTTGCTCCGAATGTATTGGTTTCGATTAAATCTGCACCAGCTTCCAGATATTCTTCATGAATGCGCTGAATGAGTTCTGGACGTGTAAGTACCAACATTTCATTACATCCATCCAGATCATCACCGCCAAAATCTGCACCCGTTAGATCAACTTGTTGAATCATGGTCCCCATCGCACCGTCGAGGATTAATATTCGTTGTTTTAATGCATCATGTAGACTAAGCTTATCCAATATCTTCACCCCCGCAAAACGTTAAATCTTAGTTTAACAGAAACTAACTTAATGTGAAAGATCGGTTTTATTCAGCTGTGTGGCGGGTTTCGGAGGATTAACGTTGAATTTGCGAATCGACAAAAGGTAGGACATCCGATATAATATCTATTAAACCAAGTGGAAAAGAGGGAAAGAACATGGCTGAAATTGTTATCAGAAATACGAACGAACGTATCACTGGAGACGAAAATGTTCGAAATTTCTTGGACAAATATGAAGTACTTTATGAAAAATGGGATGCATCCAAATTAAGCGCTGAATTGCAAAATAATTTTGGATTGACTGATGATCAAAAAAATCAGGTTTTGGAAACCTATGATTATGAGATCAAAGACCTGGCTGCACGCCGCGGATATCAGATCTGGGATGTCATCACTCTGTCCGAACAAACGCCAGATATCGAAGAAAAATTGGCCAAGTTCGAAGAAATCCACACCCACGCCGAAGATGAAATTCGCGCAATTGTTGCGGGTAAAGGGATTTTTGTTATCAAAGGCACAGATGATGTAGGTTACTTTAATGTTGAATTGTCTCCTGGAGACGTCATTTCCGTACCAGAAAACACACCGCATTTCTTCACTTTGATGGAAAACAAGCAGATTATTGCTGTTCGTCTCTTTATTGAAAAAGATGGCTGGGTTGCTGACCCTTATCCGGATCCAACGTTTATTAAACAAGCGTAATCATATATAGATATTATCGTTCATTCAACAAACCCCTGACCATTCGAACAGGGGTTTGTTGCAGTTTCGATCATTATACAACATACGTTAACTATATAAAATAATGCGGGTACTTTGCTTTGACCGTCTCCTGTTCAACAACGACAAGTCTGAGGTGTGCTTCCATCACCTTCATTGCTTGTTCGGTTTGGCGTTCCTTGATGAGCTGGTAGATTTCCTTGTGTTGGGAGATAATAATTTCCGAATTAAAATCTTCAGACAAACGCAGGATGCGCAGGCGATTAAACGGAATGTTGAGATGCTGAAGCATTTTCCAGGTTCTCATTTTGCCAGTTCCCTGAAACAGGATCTGATGAAACTCCTCATCCAGTTCGAACAGCCGATAGAAGTTTTTCTTGTCCATGCACACTTCCTGCATGGCAATATTGGTTTCCAACCTGAATTTGAATTCTTCTGCAAATGATACGCAAGCCAGCGCTACAATTTCCTTTTCTATTTTCTCTCGCATAAATCTGCCTTCTTCTACATGCTCCAGATTAATATGTGAGACGATTGTTCCGCTCTGCGGGATAATATCCAAGAGTTCCTCTTCAGCAAGCTTCATAAAAGCTTCGCGGACTGGAGTTCTGCTAACCTCAAGTTCGTCCGCAATTTCTTTCTCCGAAATCTTCGTACCAGGCTCCAGTTCAAGATGAAGAATTCTTTCCTTGATCAGATTGTATGAATAAGCCCGGGTCGAACCTCTAATCTTTTGATTAAGTGACATTCCTTAACCTCTTCCTCTCAGCCGTATTCATTCATCTTAGCATAAATTGCCGTTTCACTAAAATGGTTCAGCGAAACGGCAATGGATTAAACTTCGCTTATCATGTTACTGCTGTTTGTTTTCTTTATACTTTTTGTACGTATCATTGGAAATCTGTAGATATTGAGATAAACCTTGTCCTTCCAGTTCTTGCACAAATGCATCGAATTCGTCAAGACTGCGTTCGCCCAGAATAAATTTGAGTGTATTTTGGTCCGAGTAATCCTTAAGTGGAGTACTCAGCAATGTCACCTGTTCACGGTCAATGTCTGAGTATGGAATTGGCGGTTCAGCCGGAATAACTTCCTTGGTATCCTTCATGTCCTGCTGGAATTTCAGCTCTTCCTCGCTAAACATGGAATGCAGCAGATCTGTCGTTCCACCATACGCAAATACACCGCCGGAGAAACCGTAATCAATACGCAGATCTTTTGTGCCTTTAGGATTCAATCCATTATAGTTCACATCATCCGCAAGTTTGCGTACACCATCCTGTTTGGTAAAGGTCTCACCTTCAACCCCCCATTTGGTGAACTCTTGGCCTTCATCACTGTAGTATAACCAGTCAATAAATTGCATTGTTGCTTTGAAATTTTCGCTTTCCTTAATTTTACCGGAAATCATGACACCGTTTTCAAGACGCGATCCAGACATTAACTGTCCTTTTGGTCCACCCGGAACTGTAATTTTGGCAATGGAGAAGTTGCCTTCGCCCAATGTTTTATTCATATCATTGCGGTGCAGAACAACCGTTTGGGAGTTACCGTTAATGATAAATGATTTGCCAGAGACGAATTTTTGTATTGCCTGATCGTCATCTTGAGTTAAACTTTCCTTATCCAGGAGTCCTTCAGACACCAGTTTGTTAAAGTACGTCAGCATCTCTTTGTACTCAGGTGTAGTGGACGTATATACGAATTCATCCTTGTCTTCCTTGTACGTAAGACCATTGCCGAAGCCCCAGCCGCCCTTGGTTCCAAAACCAGCAGCCGCAATATTTAATGTACTGTTGAATTCAAAGCGGTCCGAGAATGGAATGGAATCTGGATAAATCTCTTTCAACTTCTTGGCAGCATCATATAATTCATCCCATGTCGTAGGGATCGGAATATTGTTTTCCTCGAAGACATCCGTTCTAACAATCAGTGTATAATCAGGCCATACTTCTTCGTGCAAACCAGGCAGCACGTAATACTTGCCATCTTCCTGCCGGAGACCCTCCAGTTCATCTTCCAGTCCCCACTTCTCTACCTTGTCCTTGAAATTAGGCATCAAGTCAACATAATCACTTACTGGCAAAACCGCCCCGGATGATACAAAGGCAGATTCTTCGCCCGGATAGGTTTTAGGAATAACGAGAGGTGCATCTCCTGAACTGATCAAAAGAGATCTTTTCTGAGGATAGTCGGACATCGGTACGATCGTCGGATCCAATGTCACCCCCGTCAACTCGGTGATTTTTTGGAAAAGCAACCAATCTTTCTTGTAGGGGTATGCTGGCTGATCACTATAAAGAATGGATAAGTTAAACGGCTCTGACGCTTTAAACGTCTCCCCCACACTGTAGGATTCCATTGCACCCTTAGATTCGGGTTCAGCTTTCTCTGTGCCAGCACCGCTGCTGCATGCTGCCAAAACGACACTCATCATTGTTGCCAAAACCATCTTGCCTACAAGCTTGCGTGGTCTCTTTTTCA
Source organism: Paenibacillus pabuli (assembly GCF_039831995.1). Classification (NCBI taxonomy): domain Bacteria; kingdom Bacillati; phylum Bacillota; class Bacilli; order Caryophanales; family Paenibacillaceae; genus Paenibacillus; species Paenibacillus pabuli. The sequence continues at coordinate 88,119 of NZ_JBDOIO010000003.1, read as the reverse complement.
TTCCATTGTCCCCCTGCATGTGGTTTAGGTTGGCCTTGCGTAGTAAAGATATTAACTATACTGACTGGAATTACTGTTTAACAGATCCCAACATGATACCGGTTACAAAGTATCTTTGTACAAAAGGATATATCGTAAGGATTGGCAGGATCGTCAGTACCATTGTTACCGACTTGATATTTGCAGAGATTTGAGTCAAATTGTCGGCTGATGCGCCCGCCGAAGCTCCTCCTGTTGCACCCGCAATCATGTTGCGCAGATAGATGGTCACAGGGAACAGCTCTTTTTTGTCGAGATACAGGAAAGCCGGAAACCAGGAGTTCCAGTGACCCACCGCATAAAACAATACCATTGTAGCCATTACAGCCTTACTCAGCGGCAATATAATACGAAGTAAGATACCGTATGTGTTCAAGCCGTCGATGGCTGCAGCTTCCTCTAGTTCCTCCGGCATGTTCTCGAAAAACGATTTCATGATTAACATGTTATAAATACTGATTGCACCAGGGACAACCAACGCCCACATCGTATTGTTCATGCCAAGGGAATTAATCAGGACATAGTTTGGAATCAATCCGCCACTGAAAAACATGGTAAACACGGCAAACATCGTCCAGAACTTGCGTCCCATTAATCTCTTTTTGGAGATCGCATATGCGAATATGGTTGTCATAAACATGGATATCAACGTACCTACCACAGTGTAGATAATCGTATTTTTATAGTTGGTCCAGAACATGCTGTCACGAGAAATTGTCTTGTAGGTTTCCACATTGAACCCTCTCGGGATGATGCTGACTTTCCCAGAATTGATATAGGATTCGCTACTGAAAGATTGTGCTACGACATTCAGGAACGGATAGAGTGTGACGAACACCACGAGCAGCAAAAAGATGGCGTTAAACACTTTGAACACTTTGTATGATTTTGATTCCTGCATGTTGCCCCTCCTTTACCACAAGCTCCGTTGTGTTAATCTGCGTGAGATTGCATTTACCGAGAATACCAAGATTAGTCCGATGAGTGATTCGAATAATCCAATCGCAGTAGCATAACTAAAGTTGCTGGATTGCAAACCTACCCGATACAGATAAGTGGAAATCACGTCTGATGTGTCATAGATCAGCGGATTGTAAAGGAGGAGAATTTTCTCGAACCCGACGGCAAGAAAATTACCCATATTCAAAATCAGTAAAGTAACGATGGTAGGCAAAATGCCTGGTATGGTTACATGAATGGTTTGTTTCCACCGGTTCGCACCATCGATCCGTGCAGCTTCATACAAGGAATCATCAATGGTTGTCAATGCGGCAAGATACAAAATGGCTCCCCAGCCCATGCCTTGCCAAATTTCTGAGGTGATATAGATGGTTCTGAACCATTCAGCACGCTGCATAAAAGGAATGTTGTCTCCGGTAAAGAATGCAACCAAGCCATTAATTGATCCATTAACGGCGGTTAACTGCAAGATCATTCCGGCTACGATAACGATGGATAAGAAATGCGGTAGATAGGATGCAGTTTGAACAAACTTTTTAAAGCGTTTACTTTTCACTTCGTTCAGAAGTAAAGCAAAGATAATTGGAACCGGGAAAGTGAAGAGTAATGCAAGCCCACCTAGTATTAATGTATTGCCAAATACTTTCCAAAACGTTGGGTCTTGTACGAACATCTGAAAATACCTTAACCCCACCCAAGTCTCACCAAAAATGCTGCCTCCGGGTACAAATCTTCTAAAGGCAATTACATTACCAATCATGGGTCCGTATTTGAAAATAATCAGATAGATAACTGGAAGTATTAACAGTGAATATAGCTGCCAATCTTTGCGGAGTAATGCTCCAGCCGTTCTTAACCTGCTTTCTTTACGTAATGAGGTCATCGTAAGTGTGGTTTTAGCAGTTTCTGACTTCATGTTTGATTCACTCCGATCAATAAACTTGATAAAATCAAAAGTACTTCATGTCAACTCCCATCTTCTCTTCTTTCTATCGAAGACATTGCAGAAATTTCACCCCCACTGCATAATAGACATTTGGTAATGTAAGCGATATCAATTTAAATGATTTTAATGAATACACTTAGGTCCAGATTGTTATCTTGTTGCTCAATCTCATCCATACCTGTTGTATTCCAAAAATTAATAATTCCCAAAACTATGTAAAGCGCTTACAATATACATAAAAATAAAAAATAATAAAGCAACAACTTCTGATTCCATAAGATGGATATTTCAAAAGATAACCGCTTCACGAAGTTTCCATACTAGTCATACTAGTATGTTAGTTACATTCTAAAACAGCAGTTCCAACATTTCAACACCTTTTTTTATTATTTTTGAAAAACCTTCAATACACTGCAGTTTTAATGTTTGAAGCAATCAAAAAAGCATTGCTAGCCTGATGAATGATTTTGCATCATTCACCAAGACTATCAATGCTTTAAAATGAATCCCAATTAGATTCGGAAATAATCAGAAGTTAGCAATGATACGTTCTAATTCTGATAAGTGCTTAATCTCATGGTCAGGTACATACGACTCCGGGTTCACTTTGTTCTCACGATTAATCCAAACAGACTGGATTCCTGCAGACAAAGCTCCACGGATATCCGTAGTAAGTTTATCTCCTACCATCAAACCTTCTTCTGGTTTCACTCCAAGTTTGCTAAGTGCATGCTCAAAGATAGACGGGTCTGGTTTTCCTTTTCCGAAAGTACCCGAGATTATGATCTCATCGAAGAAAGGAGCCAGTTCAGGCACACCATCCAACTTCTCTTGCTGCAGAGCAGGACAACCATTCGTTAAGAGCAAAAGTTTGAATTTTCCTTGCAAATGACGTAACGTGTCCATCGTTTCCTCATAAACATGAGGTCTGGATCTTCGCTCAGCTCCAAATTGTGAAGCAAGACGCTCAGCCAAATCTTCACTGTCCACTCCTAGCTTCAATAAACCACGACGCCATGACTCCTTACGATATACAGGGGCAAGCTGTTCCAACTGACGGAACTCAGACTGGTCACCGCCTGTGAAATTAGCCCAAAGTCCTTCAAATGGATTGATGCCAATCATTTTGGTGAATGGAAAGGTTTCATAAGATTCATATAGACTACGTGCCTCGTTACGAACAGCTTCTTCCAGTTCCTCAGCATTAATGCCAGTTTCTTGCGAAGCGAGCAGGCAAGTTTCGTGGAACGCTTCACGCACACTGCGTTCATCCCACAACAAAGTATCATCCAGGTCGAACAAAATCGCTTTTAATGCCATTCCGGTCATCTTCCCCTTTGTGAATAATTACTTTTTCTCGTCTGTTTCTACAGTAATCTGATGTGCTTTGGCAAATTTAAGAAGTCGTTCAGTAATGGCATCTGTATCATAGCGGTTCAACAGTTTAGTGAACACCCATCTTTTACCGCGGCTATTATGTTCGATAACTACCGTTCCCTGCTCAAATCTGAACTTAACGATGTCATCTACTCCAATGGAGCGTTCCCGATTCCCTTTGGTTGTTATAATCCGGTTGCTCCCGATTTTAATGTAAGGACGGCGAAGCATAAAAATCACAGCCAAAAATACATACAACAGCATGGTAACCCAGTCCCATGTTGTCATCGGAGCTTTAACAAGAAATGTGCTCATAAACAGATACAAAAACGCAAGACCGATTAGGAAAATAGGAAACAGAAGACTGCGTCCTTTGAAAATGTCCTCACCGGGCGTACCCGAAATCGGTTGACCATTTTTTTTGCGCTGCTGATTCAACTGCTTTGAATTTTTCCGAACCGTTCTCTCGAACGAACGAGCCATGAGAATCCCCCTTATGTCATCTTTGTATCGGCTTACAAAAATCGTAAACCGACATTCCCCCTATAGATTTGCATTCTCAAAATAAAAGGAAGAAACCTAAATATCATAATGATATCTTTAGGTTTCCTTAGTGTTTGAGTTTGCCTTGGTGGCCCTGATCCTTCTCATCATCTACAATTTCAATGGAATCCAGTTGCTGTCTGAAGTTGCTGCGGATGTTGTTTAAGTAAATTTCTCTAAGTTTAGCACGTTCGGCAAGTTCTTCCTCTGAAAGTCCAACGGACTTTTGTTTACGAGCCAATTCATTAATCCGTGCTACCAGGCTATCTATATCCAAGCTTGTCCCCTCCAAAAATACAAAGTCATACTAACTTTGACATGATCGAGGCGGCTTGTCAAGGCTGTTACTTACTCGCTTAAATGAATCATGATTTCAAGGTGTAAATTGCGGCAAAATTAGTACTTGTCCTGCTTGAATTGATGTCGAATGAAGTTGATTTACTTTCTTTATTGCTTCTACATATACACGTGTATCCATATTTTCCGGTTTATGTTCCAATGACAAGCTCCACAATGTTTCCCCTTGGGACACAGCTATTTTACTGCCAGGGAGAACATTATTCTCGTCTCCTGCAAACACTGTCAATACAGTACTGCAACCAATAAATATGATTAACGATGCCATAATCAATTTCAACATCCATGTTGGCATCTTGGCTTCTGTAAACCATTTCTTAAAATTACCTATGTTAGACTTGACCGCTTCCGAATTCACCGGTTCATAAATACTTTGATAAGTGGAATATCTCATATCAATCGTCCTCCAAACGTTTGTTCCTATCTGTTAAAAACAATATAACACGAACACTTGTTTTGTACAACAGATTTTTAGAACAATTGTTCGCTTTATTTTGAACTCCTAATCTTCCGGAATTCTATAGGCAAATCCTAATCGCAGTTTTACTATTTCATACATGCGATGAACCACACAAAAGATTCACTCAAAAACATTGATTTTATCGGATTTTATTTAGAACTTATGTTTGTACGAACGGAGGTTCTATGTTATAATTTTCCCAAACGTTACTAAAATGGGGTTGATACGGTATGTCGAAGATATCCAGCAGGCAGCAGGCTATTCTGGAGTTTATACGCAATGAAGTCCGGTTGAAGGGATATCCTCCTTCCGTACGTGAAATTGGAGAAGCGGTTGGACTGGCTTCCAGCTCTACGGTCCATGGACATCTGGACCGCTTGGAGAAGAAAGGTCTCATTAGACGTGACCCTACCAAACCGAGAGCCATTGAGTTGTTAAGCCAGGAGGAATCAGAACACTCCCATCAGTTTGCACACAGTGTTGCTCGCATTCCTGTTGTAGGTAAAGTCACAGCAGGGGTTCCAATTACCGCAACAGAGAACATCGAAGATTATTTCCCGCTTCCGACACATTATGTTGGTGAACAGAAAGTATTTATGCTCTCTGTCGTTGGCGACAGTATGATTGAAGCAGGGATCGTTAACGGGGACTATGTTATCGTGCGTCAGCAGCAAACAGCAGATAACGGTGATATTGTCGTTGCAATGACTGAAGATGACGAAGCTACAGTTAAAACATTCTACAAAGAGAAAGACCACATTCGTCTTCAGCCTGAGAATGCAACATTGGAACCGCTTCGTTTAAAACATGTTAGCATTTTGGGTAAAGTCATTGGCCTTTTCCGTGATATTCACTAGTCTTGCAACATCTAATCAGATGAACTGTACCCACAAAAAGAGGTTGCCCTGTTCAACAGGACAACCTCTTTTTTTCTGCTATTCTTTCGATTTTACTAAATTACATTTCTTATCTTTTAAGAATGCTTTTGTGATGTGAGAATACTTCAAAGCTTTGTTTACCATGGTATGACCCCATTCCACTCTCCCCTACTCCACCAAACGGTAAATAGTGTGAAGTCATATGAGACAACGTATCATTGATACATCCTCCACCGAAGGACACTTGGTTCAAGACCTGATTCTGCAGCTCCGCATTCTGAGTGAACAGGTATAGTGCCAAGGGTTTTGGACGGCGCACTATCTCAGCCAGCAACGGATTGAGATCGTCGTAGGTCATGACCGGAAGAATTGGACCAAATATCTCTTCTTGCATAACTGGCGAGTCCCAATCCACATTTCCTACCAAGGTAGGTTCAATAAGCAGCTGATCCCGATTAGAACGACCACCAATCAGAGCATGACCACCTTCTAAGAAAACAGATAATCGATCAAAGTTACGTGTGTTGACGATATGCGGAAAATCAGGATTTCCCATAACATTCTTACCGAATTTATCTTGTATTTCTGCCCCAATCTCTTCAAGCAGCTTGTCGTGTACATCTTGATGTACAAGCAAGTAATCCGGAGCAACACAGGTCTGGCCAGCATTCAAAAACTTGCCGCGAACGATCCGCTGGGCTGCCAACTGCAAATCTGCATCTTTATGAACAATTACAGGGCTTTTACCTCCCAGTTCAAGCGTCACCGGAGTAAGATGCTCAGCTGCTGCTTTCATGACGATGCGGCCAACACCAGTGCTGCCTGTGAAGAAAATATAATCAAACTTCTCGTTCAACAAGGCTGTGTTGGTTTCGACTTCACCTTCCTGACCCCTATATATTCCTCTGGGAAGATATCCACAATCAGGTCATACGTCAAACGTGATACAGCCGGCGTTAATTCAGACGGTTTAATGATGGCACAGTTACCCGCTGCAATTGCACCAATCAAAGGACCGAAAGCCAGTTGGAACGGATAGTTCCATGGTGCAATAATAAGAGCAACTCCATAAGGTTCTGGGTAGATCGTACTTATACCATCAGGTATCACAGCACTTGTAGGCACAGCTCTAGGAGCCGCCCATTCCTTAAGATGATCTAGTGCGAAATCCAGTTCACCCAAAACGATGCGAATCTCAGAGTTATACGCCTCTGTTTCCGATTTATTCAGATCAGCATGCAGTGCATCCAATATCCGCTGGTGATACTTCTCGATCCCCCGTCTTAATTGTTGAAGAGCATCAACCCGATAATCAATATTTTTGGTTTGTCCTGTATAAAAGAATGCCCGCTGGCTTGCAACGAGTTGCTTCGCTTGTTCCATATAAACATCTCCAATAAATTTTCATAAATTAAATTGCTAAAAATATATTTGTATTATATCTTGTTTATATGAAATTATCAACATATCAAAATAGCTTTTCTCTCGAAAATATGTATTTTTACTCTCACTTATATGTATACTATTAAATGTAGCTATTTTTTTAATTATTACTCACCTCTGTTCCATTATGTTATCCATTAAAAAAAAGCCCTTAGCGCTATTGCGCCAAGGGCTTTCCATATTAGTACAACGTGATATATTGATCGCGTTCCCATTGGTGGACTTGTGTACGGTACATGTCCCACTCAATTTCTTTCAGCTCGTAGAAGTGAGCCAAGGCGTGATCGCCAAGAGCATCACAGATGACTTCGCTGCGGATCAATTCATTCAATGCTTCTTTCAGGTCAGCTGGCAAGCTTGGAATGCCTTCTTCCACACGCTCTTCATCTGACATGATGTAGATGTTACGGTCAATCGGAGCTGGTAAGGAAAGCTCACGTTTGATTCCGTCCAGACCTGCTTTCAATAAAACAGCCAAAGCCAAGTAAGGGTTAGCAGCCGGATCCGGGTTACGAACCTCAACACGTGTACTCAGACCACGGGAAGCTGGAATACGGATCATTGGGCTACGGTTACTTGCGGACCATGCTACATAACAAGGGGCTTCATAACCTGGTACAAGACGTTTGTATGAGTTCACAGTTGGGTTAGTAATTGCTGCAAACGCACGCGCATGCTTTAGAGTTCCAGCCATGAAGTGACGTGCAGTTTTGCTCAGACCCAGCTCGTCCGACTCGTCAACGAATGCGTTCACATTGCCTTGGAACAAGGATTGGTTACAGTGCATACCGGAGCCGTTCATACCAAACAGCGGTTTCGGCATAAAGGTAGCATGTAGACCATGCTGACGTGCAATCGTTTTAACAACGAGTTTGAACGTTTGGATCTGGTCTGCTGCTTTTAGAGCATCAGCATATTTAAAGTCGATCTCATGCTGGCCTGGAGCTACCTCATGGTGGGAAGCTTCGATCTCAAAGCCCATTTCTTCAAGTGTGATAACGATGTCACGACGACAGTTTTCACCAAGATCCGTAGGCGCAAGGTCGAAATATCCACCTTGGTCATTCAGTTCGTTAGTCGGGTTTCCTTTTTCGTCTGTTTTGAACAAGAAGAACTCTGGTTCAGGACCGACGTTGAAGGAAGTGAATCCCATTTCTTCGGCTTCCTTCAGGTTTCGTTTCAAGATGCCACGCGGATCTCCTGGGAACGGATTACCATCCGGAAGATATACGTCGCAAATCAGACGAGCAACACGGTTCTCTGCTACCCATGGGAAAATAAGCCAAGAATCTAGATCTGGATAGAGGTACATGTCGGACTCTTCAATACGTACATAACCTTCGATGGAAGATCCATCAAACATCATTTTGTTATCCAGAGCCTTAGTCAACTGGCTCACAGGAATCTCAACGTTTTTGATAGCTCCAAGCAAATCAGTAAATTGCAATCGAATGAATCGTACGTTTTCTTCTTTCGAAATGCGGAGAATGTCTTCTTTTGTATAACTCACTATAACCTCTCCCTTTCTTATCTGCGTATTTGGCTTGCCTGTTATATTTGTACATTAGAAAGTTCGACGGGTCAAGGAGTCTGCCATCACAACTGCATGATTTCCCCTCACTCGCCAAGTTATGCGAACTTACTTTTTATTAAAAAATCGGGAAAGCTCTCCCTGAATGAGAGATACTTGTCCAGGTCTCTTACCCGAAACCAGCTGTTGCTTCAATAAACGGTGCAGCTGTGTATCCGACAGTTCTCTGCGCTTCACTTCTGTATCTGCGGTGATGACTGTCGCTTCTTCAGATTCCTTGGATACCGGATTCATAACCTGTTTGATGCCGGCAATATTAACGCCTTTTTCGATTAAAGCCTTAATCTCCAGCAATCGTTCTACGTCATTAAAGGAAAACAAACGTTGGTTACCTGATGTTCTTGCCGGTACAATCAAGCTGTGCTGCTCATAATATCGAATCTGACGAGCTGACAGATCCGTAAGTTTCATCACAATACCTATCGGGAATAAGGCCATATTTCTGCGAATTTCGTCACCCATGTTCATCAACCTTCCAGTCATCTATTCTTCACCCTATTGTACATTTAGTTATTACTAAGTGTCAATGACGTGTTAGATAAACTCACAATAATTTACGATCTTTCATCGTCTGCAGCGCCATCAAAACGCCATATTTAACATGAGAGTAGGTTAATCCTCCCTGCATGTAACCGATATACGGCTCTCGAATAGGCGCATCCGCTGACAATTCCAGGCTTCCGCCCTGTATAAACGTACCTGCTGCCATAATGACGGGATGTTCATAACCAGGCATGTCCCATGGCTCCGGAACTACGTGACTATCCACTGCCGCAGCACGCTGAATTCCTTGTACAAAAGCGATCAGGTGCTCCGCGGAGGAAAATTGTACAGCTTGGATCAAATCCGTGCGTGTCTCATTCCAAGCAGGTTTGGTCACAAATCCAGAAGCAGCAAACATCGCAGCGGCAAAGGTACTGCCCTTAATGGCTTGTCCCACAATGGTCGGGGCCATGTAAAGTCCCTGATAGATCCCGCGTGTTGTTCCCAACATGGCACCAACCTCACCACCAATGCCAGGTGCAGTCAAACGATACGCCGCCAGTTGTACATACTTTTCCTTCCCGCATATGTAACCCCCGGTTTCAGCAAGACCTCCGCCAGGATTTTTGATTAGTGAACCTGCCATCAGATCTACCCCGACCTCTGTCGGTTCGCGTTTCTCCGTAAATTCGCCATAACAGTTATCCACGAACACGATAACATCTTCCTTAATAGCCTTTACCCGTTTGACCATATCCTCTATCTCTTCAATACAGAAGGAAGAACGCCAGTCATATCCACGTGAACGCTGGATACCAACTACTTTGGTTGAAGCTGTAATGTTCTCCTTAACTGCATCCCAATCCACACTGCCATCTGCAAGCAAAGCGGTTTCACGGTAGCCGATACCGAAATCCCGAAGAGATCCGGTTCCATCTTCCGGACTGCCAATCACTTTGTGCAATGTGTCATAAGGTTTACCTGTGATGTATAACAACTCGTCACCTGGGCGCAGTACGCCAAAGAGAGCGGTAGCAATCGTATGTGTTCCTGAGGCAAAATGAGGACGCACCAACGCTGCCTCAGCGCCAAAGACGTCCGCATATACCTCATCCAGCACTTCCCGGCCACGATCGTTATATGCGTACCCCGTGGAACCGGCAAAATGATAATCACTGACTTGTTTGCGTTGAAACGCATCAATGACCTTCCACTGGTTGTAATCCGTAATCCCGTCAATCATTTTCATTTGTTGTTCAATCTGGGCCTCAACTTGTTGCTGCAGCTCCATAATCTCTGTATCCATGCTTGCCATCTTACTTCATTCCCCTTCAATGCACTAATCTAACGCATAATATCGATTATCGTGTCAACTTACCATACCAATGTGTCATGTATATTACAGTTCAATGAAATCTTCAAGTAAATAACCGTATTTTTCGTATTCCCCTTTTTGCAGCTCAACTTGATAGATCACATCATTTTCTTCAAAAGTGGTTTCAACCACATCTCCGACTTTATAGAGGACGGATGTAAGATCTCCGCGCTCTGCGGGAATGCGGAACCGTTTCGTGTCGCCTGTCAACTCTTCCTGAATTCGCTCGCGAATCTTCAGCAAGTCAGCCTCTTCCAGTGCACTTACCTTCATATGATCTTTGTCCAGAGGAAGCATTTCTAACTGCTCTGGTGTACATGCATCTTTTTTGTTATAGAGCACCAATTGAGACTTGTCCCCGGATCCCAGCTGCTGGAGAATTTCATGTACTGTTCTCATCTGATCTTCCCGCATTGCAGAGGATGCATCCACAACATGCAAAATAAGATCTGCTTCGTTCACTTCTTCCAGCGTTGCACGGAAAGCTGCAATGAGATCATGGGGAAGGTTTTGAATAAACCCTACCGTATCCGTAAGGACGATTTCTTTACCGCTCGGAAGTTCCATCGTACGTGAAGTCGGATCCAGCGTTGCAAACAACTGATCCTGAATATATACGTCAGCGGCAGTCAATTGTTTAAGCAGTGTCGATTTGCCTGCATTCGTATAGCCTACAAGTGCAACCTGTACAATGCCCGTCTTTTTGCGACGCTCGCGGTGAAGTTTGCGATGCCGTGTAACCTCTTCCAGATGCCGTTTCAGATCATCAATGCGTCCCCGGATATGACGACGATCCGTCTCGAGCTTGCTTTCCCCTGGTCCACGTGTTCCGATTCCTCCGCCCAGCCGTGAGAGGTTCTTGCCATGCCCCGATAGTCGTGGAAGCAAATAGCTAAGTTGGGCCAATTCGACCTGAATGATACCTTCTCTTGTGTTCGCGCGTTGAGCGAAAATATCCAAAATCAACTGGGTGCGGTCGATAATTTTGAGATCCAGCGCCTCTTCCAGGTTACGAACCTGAGCTCCAGACAATTCTTGATCGAATATCGCTGTGGTAGCACCCAATTCCTCTGCGATTGCACGAAGCTCCTCCACTTTCCCTTTTCCGATAAACCACTTTGTATCACGAGTTTCCCGGTTCTGGGACAATACACTCAGCACTTCAACGCCTGCTGTCTCCGCAAGCTTCACCAATTCCTCCAAAGAGTACTCCGGATTAATCCCCGAGCGCTTCACTTCATCTGTGATCAAACTCACCAATACGGCGCGGTCTTTCTTAACTTGATCTGTATCATGGGTAATTGTCATATTCAATGTGACCTCCTTCTAAACTCAGCTTCATCTATTACGGTTATTGTTCCCTCGCAGCGTGCTTTAAGCCGAACCGGTTAACCCGGCCGGCTGCTCCAAAAAAACTATTATCGCTTACTTTCGCTCAAACTTCAAATCCTCTGTTCGAATCGTCATCAGTTCCAATTTCCCTGGGCTGCCCTGGGTATACTGTTCCAGCAATCGAACCGCCTGATGACGTATGGAGCGCTCAATTGCATTTCGAACATATCGAGCATTGCTGAAAGCATGTAGAGATTCATTTTTTTCCTGCAGCAAATGCTGCTTCAATTTCAGGATGGTCTGTGGCATTAAAATATAGTCTCGCTCTTTGGCCATAATCTCTGAAATTTGTATTAACTGATCTATACTGTAATCCGGAAATTCAACCTGAATAGGAAATCGGGATGGTAATCCCGGATTGGTCTGCAGAAAGAAATCAATTTCTTCAGAGTACCCTGCCAGGATCAGTATGAATTGATTTTTATGATCTTCCATGGATTTTACAAGCGTATCAATCGCTTCCTTGCCAAAATCCTTCTCGCCTCCGCGAGCCAAGCTGTATGCCTCGTCGATAAACAAGATGCCTCCAAGTGCTTTCTTCACCAGATCACGTGTTTTCTGCGCTGTATGTCCAATGTATTCTCCCACCAGATCGGCCCGCTCTACCTCAATGAGGTGACCTTTGCTGAGCACGCCCATCTTTTGGAACAGCTTGGCGACAATCCGCGCAACCGTTGTTTTTCCTGTCCCTGGATTTCCTTTGAAAATCATATGATACACATGTGCTCCACTGATTAGGCCTGCCTCAGAACGCATCTGGGCGATTTGCAAAAATGCATAGATTTCAAATACGAGATCCTTGATGTTTTCCAGCCCAACCAACTGCTCCAGCTCACCCTGAATCTCCTGAAAATGGCTGTGCTTAGCTAATCCCTTTACTGCCTGAAGTGGTGTCTCCTCTTCCTTGGCCAACATCTGAGGCTCCTGGTTGCGCAATACAACATTAATTTGTCTGGATGGTCTGCCTCCCGGTTGCCCTCCTGCAGCCATAACCCGTCCGTTCATTCGCCATCACCTCTATTTTATCGGGCTGATCTCTCCTGATTAATAATGTATTCTATCAGATGCTCCAATATTAGAAGGATGGCGAAGTAATTCTCTGCTTGGTCAAAACTCAGATTTGAACATTTTTGCGAAACTCCCCGTTCTCAAACAAGGTTTGCCGATGCTTCAATGATAGTTGAAAATAAGGAAATACATGAGCATCAATAGCATGCAGCAATTCTTTGGCCGTCCGGTTAGCCAGATCATAATCGCCGGTGGTGATATGTTTACGCGAAAGGGCGTCCTCAAGCTCATCTTCATCCAGCAAGAATACCTCTCCATCTTTCAGGACGACAACATCGAGATAGAGATCATCAAACCAGGGAACCCCCTGATCCGTGATGCCTTGGCTTCGACAGGTATCAATATACCATTCAACGATCCGTTCCTGATCATCAAACATGGCCGTTACCACAAAATGCTCTCCCTTCGGGTAATACTGCAGCCAAGAATACCCTTTATCCGCGATGCAGAAAGTACTTCCCCCATAGGTTTTCCACAGAGGTTCTTTCAAATCCTGTATGGTATACAACGTAATGTAACCCGTAAAAATTTTGGATTGTACGAACCGGCATGTAAATTGTCGGTTCGTAATCCGGCGCCAGTTCGCGCGGTCCCCGAATTTCCGTTTCATACGAACCCCTCTTTGCCGACTACAGGCCCCTGACCTGTTCTCATATTGGTGAACACTGAATAACGTCCGCACAGCCGATTCCATGACTTACGAATCAGTTTTGCACAACGTATTACGATAGCTACAGCTTACCATATTTAAGTTATACACTCAAAATTAAGCTTTGCCCCACCGATTCAGCGACGTAAATGGAGTTGAAATGCAGCTGTCTAAAACAAAAAACCTGCTTCACCGATCATTCGGGAAGCAGGTCTAAGAGATGCGCTCGTGATATTCGGTTGAAGTTAACCATCGTTTCCGGTCTGTGTTTCAACCGAACCATCATTTTCGCCTGTATTGCTGTCTGTTCCGGTATCCGGTGTAACAACTTCACCAGGAGTCGTAACCGAACCGTCGCTGGAACCATCATTGTTCCCACCAGGTTCGGTAGTGCCCGTTCCTGGGGACGTACTTCCATCACCAGGCTGGCCGTTGCCTTGCCCTTGTCCTCCATTGTTACCATTACCGTTACCATTCCCATTGTTTCCATTACCATTGCCGTTGTTGCCGTTACTTCCGTCATTTCCATTGTTGCCGTTGTTCTCGCCAGTATTCCCGTTGTCCGGTGAACCCGTATCCGGATTCTCTATACCAGGCTGTTCAGTGCCCGGATCCGTTCCAGGGTCTGTGCCCGGTTCTGGTTCCACTGGTTCGATCTCCTGCGCTTCTATCATGAGTGATATCGTATTGGAAGGATCCGTTTCCAGTCCAGAAGCCGCATCAAACGCTGTAACATAATACTCGTATGTCAGACCTGGAAGTGCACTTAAATCCTGTGCACTCGTCGATCCCACTGAATCAATCAGATGCGTGAATTGTGCTTCGGACGTTTCTTTCCGGTAGATACGATATTGAGTATTCGCATCTCCTGTTCCTGTCCAGTTAAGCGAAACCGTCTGAGAATTCGGATCATACGCCCCGCTTAATCCACTAACCGACAATTGAGGCTGCTCCGGTTGTATTTCTTCCGCCGGTGGTGCCTGTGCACCTTTAGGCGCTTCAAAGTCCTTAACAGGTACACCCTTCAGTGCATCAGTCATGACTTTGGCGAAGAAAGCAGCGGATAGCTTACTGCTGTTTTTGAGCATATGGGTTGCATCGGGATTGTCATATCCCATCCAGACTGCAGCAGTCCATTCAGGCGTATATCCGACAAACCATACATCACGGTTCGCGCTGTTGCCTGCGATACCGCTTTGCACCGTACCGGTTTTACCTGCTACCGGACGATCCAGCCTTGCCGAACGTCCTGTACCATCATTAACTACGTTTTGAAGCATCTGAGTCAACGCATATGCATTTTGTTCACTCATGACACGCGTCGTGTCTGACTTGTCATGCTTGTAAACAGACTTATCCGAGCTGTCTTTGATTTCCTTGATCGAATACGCCTCTTGATATTCACCCAGGTTGGCAAATGCACTATAGGCTTGTGCCATCTCAAGGGTATTGGTACCTTTACTCAGACCACCCAGTGCGATCGCAAGGTTCTTATCCTCATCTGTAAGCTGTATGCCTACACTCTTGGCAAACTGCACGCCTGTATTTACACCTATTTTATCAAGCAGCCATACGGCAGGAATGTTCTCCGACTTCGTAATGGCTTCCGTCATGCTGATTGTTGAAGAGTATCCGTGCAAGTTCCCTGGACAATAATCGCCAAAGCACTGCTTCTGATTGCTCAGTGGCGAATTGGCGTTATAGTCGCCAGACTCCAGTGCAGGGGCATACGATACGATGGGCTTGAATGCTGATCCCGGCTGTCTCCGGCTCTGTGTTACCCGGCTGTACCCTTTCGTTTGATAGTCACGACCACCCAGGAGGGCAACCAGACTACCATTTTCATGGTTCATGATGACCATTGATCCCTGGACCTTCTGGTCATCTTTACTTTCCTCAAATAAACTGTCATCCGAGAATGCACTTTCCATGGCTGTCTGTGCCTGAGCATCCATGGTTGTATAAATCTTGTATCCCCCGATATTCAGATCATCTTCTGTTTTGCCTGTTACGCGTTCCGCTTCACGAAGAACATAATCGATAAAGGCTTGATATTTTTGCTCTTTCTCCGGTGGCGTATAATCGTAATCCACTGCTTTCGCTTCATCCATTTCTTCCTTCGTGATGTAGCCTTGTTCGTACATCAGCTGCAGCACCACGCCGCGGCGTGCTTTGGAATCATTCGGATTGCTCAGTGGGTTATAGGCGGATGGCCCTTTAGGCATCGCTGCCAGTGTGGCAATTTCCCATAGCTCAAGTTTATTCAAATCTTTTTCCCCGAAATAAAACTCGGACGCGGCCTTAATGCCATAACGCTGGTGACCGAAGAAAATCCGATTCAGGTACATCGTCAAAATCTCGTCTTTTGTGTACTTGCGCTCCAAAGCCATCGCAATGGATACTTCCGTTGCTTTCCGGAAGAATGTTTTGTCACGGGACAGGAACATGTTCTTCGCTAGCTGCTGGGTTAGCGTACTGCCGCCCTCCACCATGGAACGGGCCATAACGTCTTTTACCGCAGCACGTCCGATAGACCAGATATCCACACCCTGGTGCTCGTAAAAACGTTTATCCTCTGTGGCCACAAAAGCTTCCTTCACCAACTCGGGAATCTCATCTTCATCAACTGGTTCCAGTTTCTGAATGGACAGCTCGCCCATTAATTGGCCATTGCGATCATATACTTTCGACGTCTCATTAATTGTTGTTTTGTCCATGTTGGCTGTAAGCAGCCGCTCACCACTTACCATGATGAACAGATACCCGCCAAGTGCACAAAAGATGGCGATTGCCATAGTGAAAAATAGTGTCCACCCAACGCGTTTACCCGTAATTTTTTTCTTTTTAGAGGTCTTTGTTTTCGCTTTTTTGGTTGACTTGTTATTATTGTTGCGATTATTAGACCTCGACAACGGATCGTTTGGCATGTTACCTCCTGACTCCCTTTCGGTTGCGTAATTTCTATTCGCCTGTATTTGGCTAAGGCTTATCATAAACCTTTTTTGCCCGGAATGAAAAGAACAACCCTTGTTAAGGTTGCTCTGCTTCAATTCCTATACTTGTAGACGAAATGGTTGTAGAAAAGGTTTCGTAATTTTTTAAGCTTCGCCGCTGTTATCCTGCTGCATCAGCGATACGCTGCGTTGCGGCGTGAACGTGGAGATGGCGTGCTTGTAGACCATTTGCTGGCGTCCGTCGCTGTCAATGACGATCGTAAAATTGTCAAATGCCTTGATCGTTCCACGGATTTGGAAGCCGTTGGTCAGATAGACCGTAGCAGGAATGTTTTCTTTCCGCAGTTGGTTCAAGAACGTATCTTGGATGTTGATGGACTTGTTCATTAGCCGTACCCCCATTGGTTCATTTGAATTCGTGTTTAAGATGTATTCAATATCGCTGAGTAGCTTTCGTGCTATTATATCATGAACACTTTCATATAATCCACAAAAACCCCTTGTCTACTATTTTGCATCTCGGAATCAGCCTGGCGTGCAGTTAGAAGACTTATCCATTATACACCGCTTGTCTAAAATGCAAAAGAGGGACAAAATCTTCGTTTTAGAGCGCTTTATCCTTGCCGCCCCTCGTCTCTCAAAGGTTTCGCCAACGCCTTCGTTAACGGAATTTTCTGCCGTTCTTTTCGATCGAGAATCAGTACTTTCAGGTATGTATTGGTATTGGATAGAACGATAATTACCCAAATTAGGGCAATAAGACCCAGAATGGCAACGGCAACTCCATATAATCCGGACAAAAAGAGATACAAACTCGTACCGTCACTTATGCTTGAGTCCATAATGATTCCTCCTTTCTCATTTGAACACATCGTTCATTGTCTTATGTTGTTATGTGTTTTCATCATAATAATCATGGTATTTTTTTACAATCATTTTATTGATTCTATTCCTTTATTTTCTATCTATTGCACTCAAAATAAAAAACCTCTACCCTTTAAGCAATAAAGAGATAGAGGTTCAAACGTCCCAAACGGGACCTATTCACACGCCCTGCAATCCGTTAAACTTTTGATTAATCAATGCACTTACCCGCTCGTAGTTTCCTGCGAAATCTTCTGTATCTGTCATATCCACCCATTCAATGTCCTTCATATGTCGAAACCAGGAGAGTTGACGTTTGGCAAAGCGGCGAGTATCCCTTTTCAGCAATTCCACCGCAGCATCCCAGCTCACTTCGCCTTGAAGATATGCCGCTATTTCCTTGTAACCCAACCCCTGCATGGAAATATGTCCTCTTGCAACACCGCGTTCCAGCAGTGACCTCACCTCTTCTACCAAACCTTGCTCAATCATCAGGTCAATTCGCTCTTCAACCCTCGCGTAGAGCTTCTGACGATCCATTGTTAAACCTATAATACTCAGATCGTAAGGGGATTCTTTCTTCTGTGACGCCAGCTGTTCAGATAACTTCTCCCCTGTCAGGTGGTAAATCTCAAGAGCCCGAACAATTCGCCGCTGGTCGTTCACATGCAGCCGGTCCGCACTAATTGGATCTATTTCTCTCAGCTTGTCATGCAGTGCCTGAGCACCATGTAACTCCGCATAGCGGAACTGTTCTTCCCGAAAAGCCTCATCCGACCCGCTCTCCGAGAATTGAAATCCGTAACAAACCGACTCTACATACAGACCGGTTCCGCCAACAATAAAGGGCAGCTTACCGCGGTCCTGTATTTCACGGATCAGACGGGTACAGCTCTCCTGAAATTCCGCCACTGAATATGGATATTCCGGTTCATGGATATCAATGAGATGGTGCGGTACGCCCTTCATCTCTTCACGGGTGATTTTGGCCGTTCCGATGTCCATCTCACGATAGACCTGCATCGAATCTCCTGAAATAATCTCGCAGTTGAACGCTTGTGCGAGCTCGATACTCATTCTTGTTTTGCCTACTGCTGTCGGTCCGACCAATACAAGCAGTTTCGGTTTAACTTCCGCTTTCAACATTTATCACTCCGTACAGTGTTTTTGCATTGGCGCGATCCAGCACCTCGAATCCGAGCCTCGTAAACTCCGCGCTGCCGCGCTTTTCTTTCATCACAACCCGCTTCCGGGCTACCCGTTTGGCCTCCATGATGCTTTGAATATCCAGTGCATGGGAGTTTGCATAATCCCGCAAGGGCTGAATTGCACTTGAATCCATCATTGGCTCACGGAACATCGGATCAAAATAGACCGTATCGCAGCTTCGATCGGGCATAGAACGAAGAAGGTCCAGATGATTGGCATGCCTTAATTCAATTCTGCGAAAGGCTTCATCCACTTCAGGCTGATTACTCTCGTAATATGACATCCCTTCAACCAACAGCGTATAGAGCTGCAGTGAGCTTTCGCATGCAATAACCTGTCCTCGCTTACCTGCTGCAACGGAGAATACCAGTGCGTCCGTACCCAATCCGGCTGTACAATCAATGATGGTATCTCCTTCACGTACGGCTCCCGCTTCCAGCATTGGATCAGGTTCTCCGCGCAGTACACGCTTTGCGCGTACGAATCCCATGCTGGGATGGAATTCAAGCTGCGGCGCATTCTTGCGATACAAGCGCGCCTTGCCCTGAAGCACGACAAGAATTTCGTCTACGCCATAGCGTTCCATCAGCCTGGGCAAAGACTTCTTATTGCGCGGCACATAGGTGCCCCCTGTCGTTTCCGCGAGCTTGCGCGCGCGTTCAACAAGAGAAGGTGCCTCTGTATCACCGGTTGTAATATACATAACTTCCTCCTAAACAGCTACATGACCCGTTTGAACAATTTTTCCAGGTCATAGGTTGAAAATGAAACCACAATGGGTCGCCCGTGTGGACAAGTGTAAGGCTGCCGGCAGGAACCGAGTCGCTGAATCAGCGTCTCCGCCTCCTGTTCTGTCAGCTTCTGATTGGCTTTAATCGAAGCCTTGCAGGAGCACATGATGGAAGCAGCTTCCCTCATTTTCCCCACATCAATGCTGCGTTCACTGAGCACCCATTCCGACATTTCCTCGATAATGTCCTTCTCGTCCCCTTTGGGAAACCAGAACGGATGGGACCGCACACGAAACGTCTGCCCACCGAAATGCTCCAGATATACCCCAGCCTGTTCAAACCAGGCCAGCCTTGACTTTAGTTTTTCCGTTTCGGACGGGGTGAACTCCAGTGTGATGGGCAGCAAAAGCTCCTGTGAAGCTTGAGCCGGGTTGCCAAACTTTTCATAATAATACTCGTAATTCACCCGCTCATGAGCGGCATGCTGATCAATCAGAAAGAGTCCGTCTTCATTCTGGGCAATCAGATACGTACCATGATGCTGACCAATCAGGCTGAGCTCAGGGAATGCTGGCATCGTTGCATCCGACTTCACCGCTGCTGCCAGCTTCGCAGTATCAGGTAAACCTGAACCCTTCCAGCTGCGCTCCATATTGGAACGATTAGACGTTTGATAAGATGAACGGTTCTCTCTAACTGGAGGATTCATGTTGTTGGAACGATATGCAGGAGCTGTATCTTGGTTTGGCACTGGTCGTTCATCTGCCTTAACCCGCTCATCAACAATTGCTTGAAACGGATTAATCGGATTGAACTGATCAGGCGGCGGAGCATCCGGCAAGGGAGGTACCTCTGTAAAGAGTCCTGCAGTCTGTCCCGGTTGAATATCAGCGGGCGCATCCAGATCGTCCTCCTCCACAGTCCTATTTCCATGCACAGGAGCGTGATTCATCTTGCCTTGTGAATCCTGAGCTTCTAACGCTGGCTCATCCTTGTATGGACCTCGCGGAAACAGAAACTGTTCCTGTATAAATGAACTGTTGTCTCCACGTCTGATCTGTTGTTTGGTCACTTGAGGAATAAGCACTTCCTGCCGCAGTATTCCACGCAATGTCGTTTCAATGAATTCGTACAACTCGGCTTCCTTGCTGAATCGCACTTCCAGTTTGGCCGGATGCACGTTTACATCCACAAGCGAAGGATGCATCTCAAGCTGTACCACAACCAGCGGAAACCGATTGATCGGCAATAATGTGTGATACGCTTTAAGGATTGCTTGATTAAGGCCGTAATTGCGAATGAATCGACCATTCACAATCGTTGACATGCCGCCCCGATTGGCACGTGTCCATTCCGGGAGACTAATTAATCCATTTACGCGATAATCCAGATTTTCGCCCTCGATGGGCAGCATGGCTTTGGCTGCACTCGTTCCGTAGATGGCTGCCACCACCTGAAGCAGGTCGCCATTTCCAAGCGTCTGCAGCAGGACATTGGCATTATGCCGCAGTGTAAAAGAAATATGAGGATGGGACATGGCCATCCGGTACAGCACGTCCGAGATATGTCCCAGCTCGGTCTGGATGGTTTTCATATATTTCAGCCGTGCGGGGGTATTATAGAATAATTCTTTGACAACAAACTCGGTCCCTTGAGGTGAAGTTGCATCCTCATGTGTACACAGTTTGCCACCCTCAATCACAATTCGGCGTCCTCGCCCATCGTCTCCGCTAGCCGTGAGCACTTCGACCTTGGAGACAGCCGCAATACTCGGCAGAGCCTCTCCCCGAAAACCGAGACTTGTGATCTGGAAGAGATCACGTCCGTGCGTAATTTTGCTCGTTGCATGACGGTAAAATGCTGTTTCCAGATCCTCGGGTTCAATGCCTGAACCGTTGTCTTTCACACGGATGCTGAGCAATCCGCCCTCATCAACGGAAACGTCAATTTTGGTAGCGCCAGCATCCACCGAGTTCTCCAGTAATTCCTTCACAACCGAAGCAGGCCGCTCAACCACTTCACCTGCCGCAATCTGGTTGGCAATATGTTCGTCAAGGACATGTATTTTCGCCACAGGTTTCCCCTCCCGTATTATCAGGATAATTGCTGTGCCTTTAACTTAAGATCGTTCAATAATTGCATCGCCTGTATAGGCGTCATATTCATGACATCAATGTCTTTCATGTGGCGGATAAAATCTCGCGCGGGTTTGTCCACTGCGACCACATGGGGCTTGATAGCCACATCTGGTTCATCATCACCGAATATGGACAGCTGAACAACGTCCTGTTGTTTGGAAGCAGAATTGTTCTTATTGCCTCGCTCCTTGGCCGGCTCTCTCTCCAAGTATGTCACCGTATCGGGTGCCGAAACCTCAGCTTCTTCTCGTACCATTGTGGCACTCTTGGCATTATTCGATCCAATTGTGATGTTGAGGTCCGATTCCAGCGTGCTTTTTCCCTTCCCGGCAAACTCACTGCCGACCGCCACCTGTGCGGCTGCATGTTCGAAGCCGTGCAGTAAACCATTCGCTCGTTCAATGATACTATCCGGCAGACCGGCAAGTCGTGCACAGTATATACCATAACTGCTGCTGGCTGCACCAGGAATCAATTTGCGCAGGAAGTTCACTTTGTCCCCGCTCTCCTGTACGGCCATCGAGTAGTTCGCCAGTTTATCCAGACTTTCTTCCAGATGAGCCAGTTCATGAAAATGCGTCGATACGAGCGCTTTACAGCCTATAATGTCGTGTACATACTCAATGACGGACTGGGCAATGGCCATGCCTTCGCTCGTTGAGGTGCCCCGTCCCAATTCGTCAATAATGATCAGACTCCGAGGCGTAGCCTTATCGGTCATCACCTGAATATCCGCCATCTCCACCATAAACGTACTTTGACCGCCAATCAGATCATCCGCTGCGCCAATCCGTGTAAAGATACGGTCCATGATTGGCACCTCTGCCTGACCAGCTGGTACAAAACACCCGATCTGGGCCATGATCGAGATCAGTGCAACCTGTCGCATATAGGTACTTTTCCCGGCCATATTGGGGCCTGTAATCAGCAGAATACGTGCCTCTTCCTTTTTCATTGCCGTGTGGTTGGCGATAAAGGCACCATCTCGCATAACAGCCTCCACCACGGGATGACGTCCTTGTTCCACTACAAAATCATAACCATCTGTCAGTGTTGGCCTTACAAAATTCCGCTCCGCACTAATTACTGCGAAGGATTGATACACATCAATTTCCGCGACCTGTTCGGCCAGTTTTTGCAGTCTTGCGATTTCCTGATTCAACCGATCCCTAAGCTCCGCAAACAATCCGTACTCGATATCGACCATCTTGTCCTGTGCCTCGAGAATCAGTGTTTCTTTTTCCTTAAGCTCTGGTGTAATGTAACGTTCTGCATTAGCCAAAGTCTGTTTCCGCTCATAACGGCCTTCTGGCAACGAGGCCAGATTGGACTTCGTAATTTCAATATAATAGCCAAACACTTTGTTGTAACCGATTTTCAGCGAACGGATGCCCGTAGCTTCACGCTCCTTTGCTTCCAATTCAGCGATCCACTGTTTGCCGTTAACCGAAGCTTCCCGCAGTTCGTCCAGTCGTTCATGATAACCTTCACGAATTAATCCCCCATCCCTTACGGAAACCGGAGGCTCGTCCACAATCGCACACCCGATGGCATCCCTCAGGTCACTACAGTCATCCATCATCTCCGCAATGTTCTGCAGCGTCGTCGAAGAAGAATCTGCACAATACTGGCGCAGTCTAGGTATTTTATCCAGCGATAGTTTGAGTGCATTCAGATCCCGCCCGTTGGCATTCCCGAAGGCAATCCGCCCCACCAGACGTTCCAGATCATAAATGTCCTTCAATTCGGCACGCAGATCCTCTCGCAAAATGAACTGATTGTATAACGTGTCCACCGCTTCAAGCCGCTCATTGATTTTCCCTTTTTGCAGCAAGGGTTTATCTACCCACCGCCGCAGCATCCGCGCACCCATGGATGTCTCCGTCTTGTCCAGCAGCCAGAGCAACGAGCCCTTCTTGGAGCGCTCGCGAACCGTTTCCACGAGTTCCAGATTACGTCTGGTGAATGGATCCAGAATCATGAAGTGATCCGGCTCGTAAGTCGAGATTTGTGTCAATTGCCCCAGCGAACGTTTCTGCGTTTCACTCAGATAAGAGAACAGACGAGCGACACACACTTGACGTTCCGGCTCCAGTCTTGCCCAGGCAGCCTCACCGAATTGTTGCCGAACAAGGTCTTCCTTGCTTTTGGTCCAAGGCGTGTATACAACAGGTCTCCCGATTGGTGAAGACTGCGCAGCGACGGTCTCAAGAAGAGGCGCATCACCGACTAATTCGGAAGGTTCATAGATGCCGATCTCGTCTTTCAGCCATTCCTTGGAATATGGAACGGACGTCACATACAATTCACCCGTTGACAGGTCACACGCTGCAAGCGCCAGTGTATTTTGGTTTCCCGTCAGGCAGACCATATAATTGTTGGATTTGTCACCAAGCGTCTTGCCTTCCATCACTGTTCCAGGCGTAATGACACGCACAATTTCCCGGCGTACCATCCCTTTGGTTACGGTAGGATCTTCCATCTGCTCACAAATGGCAACCTTGTATCCTTTTTCAATCAGACGCTGTATGTAATTGTCCGCCGAATGATAAGGCACACCGCACATCGGAATTTTCTCTTCCCCGCCGCCTGCGCGAGCAGTCAGCGTAATTTCGAGCTCACGTGCAGCATTGACAGCATCATCGAAAAACATTTCATAGAAATCACCTAATCTAAAAAAAAGAAAAGCGTCTTGCGCTTCGGCCTTCACTTGCAAATATTGTTGAATCATTGGCGTATACTGAGCCATGAATATCCTCCATCCGTTCCTATGTTGTCAGGAAGAGTCCCTGCCCTAGAAGGAACAATAAGGCGGTCAGGCACATCTGCGTGCCTCCGCCTCATGTTTCGGCCATCTGCCGCATCCTTCAGACCGCTGTTTGCATGTCTTCCATAGCTGTAATCAGATCCAAAATTGACTTGATTCCTATTATAACAAAAAAACATCCACTCTTCATGAACCTGCACGAATATTCCAGACTTTGCGAATGTCCCGGCTCTCATCCCACGTTCTACCCTCTCTCAGGTGGCGTATCAGCGGGGCAGCATACTTTTCATATCTTGCGTAGTCTTCCAAGCCGACCAGATCATCCAGAAGCGCTGGGATGTATTCCTTCATTCGTTCCCGGTCTCCTTCATAAAAGGCTGTGTGCACGGATGTGTTCATCAAAGGACGTAGATGAAGACTCGGGTAGGAGGCGGCGATAAGACCGGCGAGAGCGACGACTCCTTTGGCAACGAGTGGAGAGATCAGAAAACTGGGAAGTGTACGATACTCGAATCCGCCATAGTTCTTCAGTCGAAAATCACCCAGTGCTCCGTACCTTGGACGCCTGCCCGACCCACGCGGATCCTGCAGAAACGCTAGCGGGAGGGCCAGATAATTGTCCAGCGCACGCAGCAGATCCCCATTAAGAGTTACTCCGCTGAAATGCACATGTCCTCCAAGCGGCAATCCTCGCTGCGGCATTCCCCCGGCCTGCCAAATGAGCGAATGATCCGTTATGCTGCGGGATGCAAGGTCAAACGCCCTAAGTAAGTGCGTTAGCAGCTCGCGCGGTTCGGAGCTGGGCTCAGGGCGAAGTTCAGCAACTGGATAGATCCGTCTGCCCCCAATAGTCACGGAATCACAGCCTACTATTCCCGTACGCCCCAGAAATCTTGAGGCAGGTACAATTTTCGATTCTGGCATCTGAACGAGCAAAAACTCCGGGTCCATCCCGAGCACAGGTGTTACTTTGTTCTGACCTTCCTCATCCAGTTGAGACTGCAGCTGCTTCCAGCCTTCCCGGTACATGACGGATAGATCTGTCATGCCCTTCCAAGGTCGGGGGTCAATCGATACAACAGCACACCCATTTTTCCCCGAGGCTTCCAACCGTACGGCACCGTGATCCAATCCAAGGGTATATAATGTTTTGACGGCGAGCCGCTCAATTCGTTTGAACAGCGTCGAGGCCATTTCCCGGTCCAGCACGCTTTCCTGTGTACCGCCCATGCCGCTGGTATCCCGCCGTTTAATTCTAAGCGCGTACAGGCAGCATATCTCTACATCATAACGTACTCGAAGCCCAGGCTTCCGTTTTTGCCTTTCACGTGAGGCAAGCACTTCGATACCAGCTCGTTCCAATCGTCCTGCCCGTTCTCCTGCCAGCATGCGTTCGTAACGCCTTGCCGCTTGCTCTGCCTCCTCCATCACATTCATTCGGCCCCTCCTTTCCATCGCCCAAAAAGAAAAAAGAGGGCTTGCGCCCTCTTCACTGCCGCTTGCGGCGCATATGATACCTTAGCTAAGGATACAAGAGACGAAGAACTTACAGTTCCTCGTCAAGCAGGTCCGGATCAAGATCATCATAATCTTCATCTGTGCTGCCAAAGTCATAATCCTTATCTTCGTAGTCTCCGCAGCCATCTGTGCATACCTTCACGCAAACTTTGGTTTCGGCAACCAGTTCTACAGCGAATTCCCGTTCTACCCGGATAATTACGCTGCCTCCGCCTGCGGATACTGTGGCTTCCACACAGCTTGGTTCCTGCGTTGCATCCGCAGATACCTCTACTGTGGAAGCCCGGTGTTTCGGATCCAGGTAAGACAAAGGCACATGTTCTACATACGACACCGTTTCTTTGGCTACATCTGTCTGTGAATTTTTGTCATAGGAATACCAGATGTTGATATCGTAAGTACCAATAACTTCAATTCCGTCCCCCGCTGATACGGCTTCATATTGGTGGTTGATAATCCAAGCCCCCAAAATACTGGTCGGACCATTAGGCGGAGTCACGGTATGTGTTACGGTAGAGAACTTACGACCCTTGCCGCAGATCGCCTTCGTGATGATCTCTCTACATTGATGTTTATGACTCAATGACATCTTTAAACCTCCTCCATACAATCATTCACTACAAGTGTATGCAGGGCATCCGTCTAGGGTGACAACTATTTTCTATTATTCGTTTGTAGATTGGGACCGGTCCGTAATCGGAGAAGGCGCTTTGTCCTTCTTCGCAATTTTCAGATACAGCGCGAGTTCCCGGCACAGCTGGAGAATCGCGGAACGAATCTCGAATTCTTCCCTTGTATCTGGCAGCTCCATTCGCCTGAATTCTTCCTGCACATCTGCGAGAAGTTTTTCGGTTCGTCCAGTGTAAGACTCTGTAAGCACATCCTGACTGAGCTGGTCAAACAGCTCCGACACCATCTCGGCGTGCGGCATCTTCTGATAAATCTGGGATACCAGATGCATCATATGCTGAATGGAGTCCAGCTGCGTTTTTCGCATGTAAAAGTATACGCTCCATTCTTCGTTCGGATGAATGACCTGATTCTCAAGTGAACGCTTGGCTGCTTCAATGCCGCCCAGAACAGCCTTGTCCGCTTCGATCAGCTCCTTCCCTGCCCATACCTCATTCGGATTACGAAGAGTCGCAGCAAATTCCTTGAAGATCACGGAGAACAGTTCGTCGATCCTTTTGCGAATCTGAAGCATTTGCGGATCCGCTGCTGGCATGTAAGCCAGATTAACGACCATTGCAGATCCAAGACCAATCAGCAGTAACCCGATTTGTACCAAAATGACCTGAACGTCCATTTCCCCGCCACTGAAGACACGAAAGACCACGACAGACCCCGTCACAATGCCTTCCTTGAATCCGGCCCGAACAATTACCGGAAACGCAATCAGTATGTACACGGCCAGAACCCAATAATGGAAGCCTAGAAAGTGAAAAAGTACACTTGCAAACAAAAGACCTACCACAGAAGCAAAAAATCGCGCCGAAATCGTGCGAATGCTTCTTTTTCTCGTAACATCGACACCCAGAATGGCCAGCAAGCCTGCCGATGTTGGCCCGGGCAAGCCGCACCAGTCCGCAATCAGTACAGCCATCAGCGCAGCAATTGCGGTTTTGATTACCCTAAAACCCATTTCTCATGACCTCTCCTCTAAGCTGCTTATATGTCCAAGCCAGCTCTTCGTCCCATCCGGTTGAACGCATGTCCTGTTTCATACCTCTAATAAATCTGTGTTAGCCTGGTTCCGCAATACTTAGTATTACACACCCTAAGGCAAACCATTTCCCGTTTCATGAAAAAGAAGCTATTGAAGGGATGCACAAGTATATGCAGTCATATCAGAAGCAATAAACGGCATCAACCGACATGCCCATGCATGCCGGTTACAACATCGCGTCCCGGATGAGGGACGCTGGCCATTTTGATCCATGCGGGCGCAAGCCATAGGGCCCTACTCTCCAATCATCGCATACATGAGAGACTGCACGGAATATTCGTATTAGTATGGTACTTGATTTTTGGTTATCGGGCAACGTGACACCCCTTGTGAAATTGTATACATAGCAGGATTTATCCTGTTCTATTAATCCCGCTTGTGACACTACCTGCGACCTGCCAGCAGTTTTCGTTCCACGTACACCACAAGCTGATACATTGCTGTAGCTACGGCCGCGATAATGAGCAGACTCGATAAGACCAGCGTAAAATTGAAGACCTGAAATCCGTAGATAATCAAATACCCGAGTCCCTGTTTGGCGACCAGAAACTCACCCACAATCACGCCGACCCAGGCCATGCCCACATTGACTTTCAATGTAGAAACAATAGCGGGAAAGGAAGCTGGAAGTACAACTTTGGTAAAAATCACGGACCGGTCTCCACCGAACGTACGAATGACCTTAATATAATTGCTGTCCACTTCGTTGAAACTGTTGTATACGACAAGGGTAGTAATAATCACCGTAATGGACAACGTTGTCATGACAATAGCTGTAAAACCTGCACCAAACATGACGATAAAGATAGGGCCTAGCGCCACCTTTGGCATACTGTTGAATACGACCATGTAGGGATCCAGCACTTTGGACAAAAAAGGAGACCACCAGATCAGGACCGCAAGCAGCGTTCCGACAAGCGTCCCCAGCAAAAAGCCAACTGCCGTCTCCCCAACGGTGACTGCGACATGTGCCCACAGTTCTCCACTGGCGATGTCCTTGCCGATCTGGGCAAAAACTTTGCTTGGATAACTGAACAGCAGCACATCAATCCAGCGCAGCCTTCCAGCCAGTTCCCATAACAAAAACATGAAGACCAGCAGGGACAGCTGAACCGCAAGTACCTTGCGGCGCCACTCAGCGACCTGCTTCATGTGGCCCTGGTGCAGCTTCTGCATCCATTCATCACGGCGCATTTCCTGCTTCTCTCTCGTCTGATTCACCCGTTCTTCTCACCTCCTCCGGACTGTTCCAGTTCGCTCCATAGCGCCTGAAAAAGCTCATTAAAACCTTCCTGTTCCCTCGCGTAAAAGGGCTGAGACTTTCGGATTTCTTCTGGAATGATGAACTCTTTCCGGATTCGGCCAGGATTACGATCCAGCACGATAACTCGGTCACTTACCGCAATGGCTTCGGACAGGTCATGTGTGACCAGCACCGAGGTTTTTCCCGATTCCTTGAGTGTATCCGAAATCAGATCTTCCAGCTGCAGTTTGGTCTGGTAATCCAGTGCAGAGAACGGTTCATCCAGGAGCAGCAAGGACGGATCGGTTGCGAGTGTTCGCACAAGCGCGACACGCTGTCTCATGCCTCCGGATAGTTCCGAAGGGTATAAATTCTCTGTTTCAGCAAGCCCCATTCCTGCAAGCAGCTCGCGTGTTCGCTTACGACTCCGTTCATCCAGCCTGCCTGTCAATTCAAGTCCAATCAGCGCATTATCCAGAATGGTGCGCCATGGAAACAGATAGTCCTGCTGCAGCATATAGCCAATCTGGGCGGAAGGACCTTCAACCAGTTTCCCTTTAATTTTCACTTCTCCTGCGGTCGGAGTCAGCAGTCCGGCGATGATGGACAACAATGTCGTTTTGCCACACCCGCTCGGACCAACAAGACTGACAAATTCTCCTTGTTTAACCTGAAGACTCAGGTCTTCTATGACCAATGAGGCTTCACGCTCATTGACATAAACTTGCGAGATGCCTTCCAGTCTAATCACCGTATCGGATTCAGGCATGGCGATCACTCCCTTTCCTGAATGCCTGGTTACTTCGCAGATGCCGCTTGTTCCGCATAGGTGTTATCAACAATCGCTTGGGAATCTACCCGTTGTTCAAGTTCACCAGCCGCACTCATGACGTCAAGCAGATTGTTCCATTCTTCATCATCAATAATCGGATCTGTTGCATACGTTCCCTGTTCCTTATAGCGATTAATACTACTTACGAGAATAGATTGGTCGATGTCTTTAAAGTAAGGGAGGATGACCTCGGCAATCTCTTCAGCTGAATGGGAATTTACCCAGACCTGTGCTTTATGCAGCCCGTTTGTAAATTTCTGTACCATTTCCTTGTTGTCGTTGATGTAACTTTGTTTCGTCATGAACACCGTGTAAGGCAGATGTCCGCTCTCTGTTCCAAAAGATGCAACAACCTTCCCGCGACCCTCCTGTTCAAAGATGGAAGCCTGTGGTTCAAACAGCTGTACATAATCCCCTGTACCCGACGCAAATGCAGATGCAATGTTGGCAAAATCGATATTTTGAATCAATTCCAGATCACTCTGTGGATCAATGCCATGTTTGTTCAACGTGAACTCTCCAGCCATTTGCGGCATCCCGCCTTTGCGTTGACCAAGGAACGTACTTTGTTTGAGCTGATCCCAATCGAAGCTGCCCTCCGCGTTGCGTGCAAACAAAAATGTTCCGTCTGTCTGGGTTAGCTGAGCAAAGTTAATGACCGGATCTTCCGCTCCCTGCTGATAGACGTAGATGGATGTCTCCGCTCCGACCAGAGCGATATCTACAGAGCCTGCGAGCAAGGCAGCCATCGTTTTGTCACCACCAGCAGTTGTCTGGATCTCGACCTCCAGCCCCTCTTCTTCAAAAAATCCTTGGGCCACGGCTACATACTCCGGTGCATAAAATACAGAACGGGTCACCTCACCAATCGTAATTTTCGCTTCATTTTTCTCTTCATTGCAGCTCGTGAGTGCCACAATAATAATCAGTAAAATAACGATGGCCCGGATAAACCAGGGAGTGTACTTCATGTTGTTTCCCTCCTTCGCTGGTTTCAGCAGTTTCTCTCTACTATGAATATGCCGCTGCCCACCAAAAGGTTAAGAACTTGCACACCAAAAAAGAGCCGGGCTTATGCCCGGCTCTCTCAAGTGCCTATTTGTGTGATGTGATTGTGCTACTACAGTTTATAAATCTCGGTATATTTTGCTTCTAGATAGTCAGCCAGATAATCCGGGTTTAGCTCTTCACCTGTCACAGCGAGAATCAATTCGGATGGCGTACGGCTCTTGCCGTAACGATAAATCTTGTCCGTTAACCATTCTTTGATGGGAATCAGGTTGCCTGCAGCAATATAAGAATCAAACTCCGGCAGTTCCTTACGCAATGTATGTAGAATCTGTGCTGCGTACATGTTGCCAAGGGAATACGAAGCAAAATAACCAAAATCACCACCGGACCAGTGTACATCCTGAAGCACGCCTAAACCATCGTTTGGAGGTACAATGCCAAGATATTCTTTGTATTTGGCATTCCAGGTCTCCGGCAAATCCTTGACTTCCAGCCCTTCGTTAAACAGCATTTTCTCAATCTCATAACGAATAATAATATGCAGATTGTACGTCAGTTCATCTGCTTCAATACGGATTAATGAACTTTCAACACGGTTGATTGCCCGGTAGAAGTCTTCCAGTGCTACTTCGCTTAATTGCGGGAAATGCTGCTGCAAATCTTTGTAGTAACGTGTCCAGAACGGACGGCTGCGGCCAATCATATTTTCCCAGAGACGGGACTGGGATTCATGAATGCCCATCGACGTCCCTTCAGCCAGAAGGGTACCGGCCAGACTTTCGTCAATATTTTGCTCATATAAAGCGTGTCCGCCTTCGTGCAATGAACTGAATACGGCGCTCGTCACATCATCCTGCAAATAATTCGTCGTGATTCGCACATCCCCCGGGTTAAGTCCTGTTGCGAAGGGATGAACACTCTCATCCAGTCTGCCAGCATCGAAGTCATAACCCATCTGTCCCAAAATGAACAAACTGAATTTTTCCTGTTGATCCGTATCAAACAGCTGGTTCAGGAACTCCGTGTTCGGCTTGTTTTCAGAAGCATTAATTTTTTCCTGCAGCGGCACCAAGCGTGCTTTTAACCGGGCAAATACCGCATCGACTTTCTCAACCGTCAGGTCTGGCTCGTACATATCAAGCAGGGTATCATAACGCGTATCTTTCACACCCCAGTAGTCGATGAACTCCTGTTTGAGTTTCACAATTTCAGTTAAATAAGGGGAAAAGCCTTCAAAATCGCTGTTATGCTTGGCATCTTCCCATGCCGTTTCGGATTTGGCCGTAAGCACTGTATATGCTTGTACCTTCTCAGGCGGGACAGACTGGCTGCGATCGTATTCCTTTTTGCATTCTTCTACCAGGCGACGGTCTGTATCATCCAGCTGTTTCAACACCTCAGGGTTTGTCAGCGTGTCCAAATAGGTCTTCATCTCATCCGACGTTTGAAGCTTGAACGCTTCGGTAGATAACATACCGATCGTTTCCGAACGAGTCGGAACGCCTTTCTTCGGCGCACCTGTGCGCAGATCCCAATGAAGCAAACCAATGGCTTCGTGATAACTTTTGATTTTGCTGGCCAAATTAAGGAATGATTCCAGATGTTTCTGCGTTTGTTGTTCCATTGTTATCGTTCACCTCTCCAAAAAAAGTTTAGACTCCCTATTGATGATACTTTTTGCAATGCGTATAATCAACTTTTAACAGAGGTAAATGGCTTGATTCTCATTTATAAGATATCATGTCGTTTGCCGACCGTGATATAATCAAGAATAGGGCGTAGGACAAGCTGCATACCGATGCAAGCAGCCGGGCTCATCGTATTGGATAACAGGAGGCAATGGACATGAACAACATTCAAGAGATTTTGGCGTACAACAAATCATTTGTCGAGACGAAAGAATACGAAAAGTATACGGCCGGTAAGTTTCCAACCAAAAAAATGGCAATTATCACATGCATGGACACTCGCCTGGTAGAACTGCTGCCTAAAGCGATGAATTTGAAGAATGGTGAGGTTAAAATCCTTAAAACTGCGGGCGCCATTATCTCTCAACCTTTCGGTTCTGTTATGCGAAGCGTGCTTGTAGCTATTTATGAGCTCGGGGCAGACGAAGTTGTTGTTGTCGGTCACACCGAGTGCGGTATGGCATCTTTGCAAGCAGACACAATGATTGGTCACATGCTTGACCGCGGTGTGTCCAAGGAAGTCATCAATGCTCTGGACAACTCCGGAATCAATTTGAACAATTGGCTTCGAGGGTTTAACAGTGTTGATGAAGGGGTAAAACATACTGTAGGAGTCATCAAAAATCATCCCCTGTTTCCACAGGGAGTACCCGTTCACGGCATGATTATCGATTCCTCCACAGGCGAGCTTGAGCTTGTAGTTGAAGGGTACGAGTAACAGGCATCTCTCTAAATGGTTTTGGGTGCGGACCTCATGGTCCGCACTCTTTTTTTGTCTAAATTGAGGCAGTTATGCTGTCAGGTTGTCAAACCATACAGTTTCAGTGTACACTTTTATGAAAGCGGTCATTGATAGCAATATCCATTGTTTTCACTGGCCCAGCCCTAATATTAAGGAGACATGTGCATGAACATACTTTCCTACGGATTGCTCGGGCTGCTTACCCGCGAGGAGTCGTCTGGTTACGATCTGATGCTGAAAATCCAGCCTCATTGGCAAGCCAAACACAGTCAGATCTACCCGCTCCTGTCCAAGATGGAAAATGATGAACTATTATCTTCCCGCTGGGTGCAACAGTCTGACAAACCGGACAAAAAAATGTATGCAGTCACGGAAAAAGGTATTGAGAAGCTGCTCGGCTGGATGATTACTCCGGTTACAGCTCCAGTGACGCGTGACGAATTCAATCTGCGTATTTTGTGTGTCGGCATTGCCGAAGATGGAAGCATGAGACGCATTCTGAATGAGCGCAAGAACTGGTTTATGGAGCGCATCCGTTATTTCGAGGATCTGAAGTCCCGCATCCCTCAGGATAACCTCCGTGTAGGCAGCCGGGAATTCGGAAGCTACATTTTGGTTCAAAAGGGATTAATGAATGCCCAGACCGGCTTGGAATGGTGCAACTGGGTGACTCAGCTGCTGGATGGTCAGGCAGCCATTCAGGACCCTTGTCCGATTATTTCGGAAAATTAATAAAATTTGAAACGTTCCTGCTTGTAGACCGTATTACATGAGTAAGGCCCATTTTTAGGGTTGATCACACAATTTAATCGGGGGGTTACGATCTTTACAATGAAGAAAAAATTTGGAATTAAACATCTGATGATGGTTTTCATGGCTTTCACTCTGTTGTTTG
The DNA here is from genome assembly GCF_039831995.1 of Paenibacillus pabuli. Taxonomy (NCBI): domain Bacteria; kingdom Bacillati; phylum Bacillota; class Bacilli; order Caryophanales; family Paenibacillaceae; genus Paenibacillus; species Paenibacillus pabuli. The sequence goes on along the minus strand of NZ_JBDOIO010000003.1, from coordinate 54,240 downwards.
CAACAGTTGGCGTAGCAAATCCGGATTCTGCTGACGCAAGACGTGGTGGCGGTTTCAAATCAGGCACAAAAAGTTATACCAATACACCTAAGAAAACCGACAACAATAATGTGAGCCAGTCGAACTCGAAAAACTCGGGTACAGGCACAGCTGCAACTAACCGTGGCGGATTCTTCGGTGGTGGCGGCGGATTTATGAAAGGCATGATGCTGGGTGGTCTGGCAGGTATGCTGTTCGGCGGATTGTTCGGCGGCATGGGCGCCCTCGGTAACATTCTTGGATTGCTTGTAAACGTGGCTGCAATCATGCTGATCGTTATGCTGGCAATGACACTCTTCAGAAAGATCACGAATCGCCGTAAACCGGCTGCAGATGGTCGTTATGACCGCCGCAATGATCGTGATGATGATGACCGCAACAGAAACGGACGGTACTAATCGTTATGGTTCTAAGCATGGATGAGATTGTTAACGCGATCTGTCTTCACATGGCTGAACGCAAAGGTGTACGTCCGACCGATGTCAATGTTGAACTGAGCTGGGAAGAAGATACGGGATACTCCGCTGAAGTCTGGATTCAAGGCCGTAGTCAATACCTGGTTGAATCCAATATGATTGAAGCGATCCTGCGCTATCTGCACAGCGAATACAACATCCGGGCTTACCGTGAGAACGTCCGACTCGATCTGGACGAAGAGATTACAGCTATTGTGAATCAATAATTAATACAGCATTTGCGGATGAATTATTAAAAGGGCCGTCTCCCTAATGTCATTGACATAAGTGGAGACGGCCCTTTTGTGTACCTTGGAAATTTAATATCTTGGGAATTCAAACATTCGTTGTCCTTCCCAAGATATTAAAGAAATTGTACGTTTCTATTTCAGTTTAACCAGACTGTAATTTTTCTTGCCTTTACGAATAATGATGAACTTGCCGCCAATGGCATGCTCCGCAGAGACTGTGAATTCCAGTTCCGTAATCTTCTCTCCGTTCATGGAGATAGCACCTTTGGTAACATCCTCACGCGCTTGGCGTTTGGATGGCTCGAGACCAAGATCCACAAGCCAGTCCACGATGTTTTTGGCTTCGCCGTCGGTTTCAAACGTTGGCATTTCCTTGAAGCCCTGCTCGATCTCATCGGCTGTCAGGGAACGGATATCTCCACTGAAGAGCGCTGCGGTAATGCGTTTAGCCTGCTCCAGCATGTCGTCACCGTGAACGAATTTTGTCATTTCTTCGGCGAGTGCCTTCTGTGCTTCACGTTTGTGCGGCTCTGTCTCCACCTTGTCAGCCAAAGCTTCGATTTCCTCTTTGCTCAGGAACGTGAAGTATTTCAGGTATTTAATGACATCGCGGTCATCGGTGTTGGCCCAGAACTGGTAGAATTCGAATGGTGTCGTTTTTTCCGGATCCAGCCAGATTGCCCCGCCAGCCGTTTTACCAAATTTCGTACCATCGGCTTTGAGCATCAGCGGGATCGTCAGACCGTATGCTCTTGCTTCAGATCCCTCTTTCTTGCGGATGAGATCCAGACCGCTCGTGATGTTGCCCCATTGATCGGAGCCACCGATTTGCAGCTGTACATCCTCGTTTTGGAACAGGTGCAGGTAATCAAGAGATTGCAGGATCTGGTAGGAAAACTCGGTGAATGAGATTCCGCCTTCCAGTCTGCTCGCCACAACATCCTTTGCCAGCATCGTGTTAAGGTTAAAGTTTTTGCCGTAATCACGCAAAAACTCGATAACATTAATTTGATGTGTCCAGTCGTAGTTGTTTACCATGCGAACCTGGTTGTCGCCTTTGGTTACAAACAATTTTTTCATCTGAGCCGTCAACTTATTGACGTTCTCTTGTACTTGTTCCAGCGTTTGCAGCGAACGCTCGGATTGACGTCCACTTGGATCACCAATTGTACCTGTTGCTCCCCCAATCAGGATCACCGGACGATGTCCCGCAAGTTGAAAACGTTTCAGCATCATGAACGGAATCAGGTGACCGATGTGCATACTGTCTCCAGTAGGATCAACCCCACAGTACAAGGATATCGACTTCGTTTCGGTCAGCTCACGCAGTCCCTCCGCATCCGTCTGTTGGTTAATGGCGTCGCGCCACTCAAGTTCATCAATAATATTCAACCCAAACAACCCCTTTCTCTCCTTTTCGTTCTACAGTCATGGTCTACGTTAATGGTGAAAAATACAGATTGGAGCAGCTTTTTTGGACACAAAAAAATCGCCTCCTTGTCTTCATTAGACATAGGGACGATTATCATAACCGTGGTACCACCCAACTTGCATGAACAGATGCTTACGCATTGTCCATACCGCTTTTGGCAATATATCGTTTGCCTGTTCCGCTTGGCATTACCCAAGTACTCCAGAGTGTAATTCGCAGCCCTTGTATGTATCAGGTTCCATCAACCCCTGACTTTCTGTAACAGGGACAAAGCCGCTACTGCGCTCCATCAACGTAATTCATGTATTTAGATTATAGCCAGTATAGCCGAACGTTCAAGCCATTGCAAGAGCCTGTATTCAAACTACAGATAAAAACAGCGAAGGAGACTTCGATCCCTTTTACTATGCCTGAATATGCAGCTTTCCATGATAATACGTATATGCCTTCTCCGCAAGCTGATCCTCGTTGTCCCATAATCGCTGATCCAGTGTATCTAACCTTTGTTCGTCTTCTGCCGTAAGTAAACGGGGAATGTCCCATAATGCAGTCAGCCTTTCATCATCTGCCAAATGCTCTATGCAGCTATACTGTTCCTGAATATTTTTCAGCACCTCGTTCGCATCAATCGTATGTAATGCCCGCAAAACATGAAGGTATGCCTCTTCTCCCCAGTTGCAGAAAAATGAAATGAATCCACCGTTATAAACATCCACTTCTAACACCCATAAGGCAGCTATCTCCTGCTCCTGTGGTGTTAAGCCAGACCATCCCTGTTCATGGTTGTTCTTTTTGTCGACAAAATTCAACGCATATTCATACCATACATCATTGATATCTTGATTAGTCATGCCCTTAATCCCCTCACTTATGCTTCATGCTCTCCAGTACGTGACGTTTACCGGTTTGGTGCCAATGCAAATAGGGTTCTCCCACTTGTTGAAAAGCGTTCGTTACATTTTGGTCCATTTCCTGGTTCACTTCGTTTGTGTATTTCAAGTGTGTGTTGATATTATCAACATTGTATTTCCTCAACATCTCCACATGCACTGCGGTAAAAATGATATCTTCCAGCAGCCAGTAGATAACCATCTCAGTCTGCTTCAACTTTTTCTCCAACATGGGCATTCCACGTTCATAGATAGTGACGATATATATTCCATCTTCCATTTCAACATAAGGTACACCTTCCCATTTGAATGGGTCCAATAGACGGTTAACATATTTATTGCTCTGTTCTTGGGCAAAGTCTGTTCGTGATAAAAGTTCAAGCAGTTTTACCGTTAATTCCTGCTTCGTTAAAACAGCCGACATGGCAACTCACCACCTGCTATTCATCTAATTTGTATTCCACATGGCATGAACATGAAAAAGCTGCCCGTGGCAGCTTCTTCACAATCACAAGGGTGCTCTTACTCATCACAATGTACCTATCATAACTCTTGATTGATTCTTTATCAGCATCACCCATCAGGTTCCGCAAAATGTCCGATAGGTTGGATCACACGTCGTAGGCAATGTAGCGTATTCTTCCTGCTCCGCTGTATGAGCATATGGTTTCTGGAGAACGGCAAGCAGCTGATTCATCAGGCTATAATCCCCATCATTCTCTGCCCGTTCGAGCGCCTCTTCCACTCTATGATTCCGAGGAATTATTGCAGGATTGCTGCTCTTCATCCGTTGCTCCACAGTTTCTTTTGATTCAGACTGCTGGCCCAGTCTGGCTTTCCAGCGCTCGTTCCATTCCGCAAATTCCGGTGCTTCGTTCAGATTCGAGTTTTCCCACTTATCAAAAGTTAAAGCTAAGAACGTATTTGTATAGTCTGCCGAATGCTTTTCCATAAGTTCCAGAAGATCTTTAATCAGCGTTTCATCTTCTGCCTCTTCCGTCAATAATCCCAGCTTGGCACGCATGCCGGACAACCAGTCATGATGATACTGTTCCGAAAACTGGGAAATGGCATCCTGTGCAATCTGTATGGCCACATCTTCATTGTCATGCAATAGCGGAAGCAGTGTCTCCGCAAGACGAGCCAAATTCCAACCCGCAATATAGGGCTGATTACCGTAAGCATAACGACCTTGTGTATCGATTGAACTAAATACTGTGGCCGGGTTATAAGCATCCATAAATGCACAAGGTCCATAATCTATCGTTTCTCCACTGATGGCCATATTATCTGTATTCATCACGCCGTGTATAAACCCAACATTTTGCCATTTCGCTACCAGAGAAGCCTGACGCTTGATGACCTCCCGTAGGAAGTTCAAGTATCGGTTATCATCTGCAGGAATGTTTGGAAAATGCCTTTCCAGCGTGTAGTCCGCCAGTGCTCTTAGTTCATCTACAGAACCCCACCGAGCTGCATACTGAAAGGTTGCCACGCGGATGTGACTGGAGGCGACACGGGTTAATATGGCACCTGGCCGTTCCGTTTCGCGAATAATATGTTCTCCAGTAGTCACAACTGCCAAACTTCGGGTTGTTGGAATACCCAGTGCTTCCATGGCTTCACTGATAATATATTCGCGCAGCATCGGTCCAATCGCCGCACGACCATCCCCTCCTCGGGAGTATGGCGTTCTTCCCGAACCTTTGAGCTGAATGTCCACCCGCTCGCCCTGTGGTGTAATCTGTTCACCCAGCAGCAATGCTCGTCCATCACCAAGCATATTAAAATTGCCAAATTGATGACCTGCATAAGCTTGAGCAAGAGGCTCGGCTCCAGGAGGAGTTTCATTGCCTGCAAAAATAGCTGCCCCTTCCTTGCTGTTCAGCGCTTCAGCATTCAATCCTAAGCTGGCAGCAAGTGCTTCATTTAAGATGACGAGCTCAGGTGATTGCACCGGTACTGCGCCCTGACTCGTATAAAAAGTCTGCGGCAGCCGTGCATAACTATTGTCCAGATTCCAGCCTGCGCTTAGCTTAGCCTTTTCCATGTGAACTCCACTCCTTCTCCTTAACAAAGGAATTCCTCTGTTTGTATTCATGTAGCCTGTGTGAACCAATGCTCATTTATGTAGTCGCATGGAATTTCGAAATGAAGAACATGCCATCTGTTCATAATGAAACTTTAGCATATTTATACGGTGTTTGCATGTTTCATGACGTCCTATAACCAAAAAGCCCCGTTGATTCATCAGGAAGAAGAATGATGGTTCCCATCCCTTCCTACCAATGAATTCAACGTGGGCTTATTCATTTAATCCGTTATAATCCGGTTAAGATTGAATCAGGTATGTGCCTCTTGTGTTCCCGCTACGGGCTGAACAGGCAGACTTTCTTTTTTGAAACCGAGGTTGAAAAAGACATTAAGCAGTATGGCTGACAGACTTCCCGTGATAATCCCATCGCTCACAATAATCCGAACGCTTTGAGGCAGCTGGGCAAACAGGTCTGGTACGGCTGTAACACCAAGCCCGAGCGAAACCGAACAAGCGACGATTAACAGGTTGGATTGCTTGCCAAAATCGACGGTTTGCAGCATTTTGATCCCGGATGACACGACCATGCCGAACAGAACGACCGTCGCTCCGCCTAATACAGCACTTGGAATAATGGTTGCAAAAGCAGCTACCTTCGGTATGAGTCCGAGGAAGACCAGAATGCCTCCGGCTGCAACGACAACATTCGTTGTTTTCACCTTGGACAGTTGAACGAGCCCGACATTCTGAGCAAATGTGTTGTACGGAAAGGCATTGAATATACCTCCAAGTACAAAAGCCAAGCCCTCTGCGCGATAACCGCGCGCCAGATCCTTCTCATTTATGGGCTGATCGCATATCTTGCTCAAAGCCATAAACACACCCGTCGACTCTATAATCACAACGGTTCCTACAATAATCATGGTAATAATCGGGCCAAGCTCGAATGTTGGCATTCCAAAATAAAAGGGTTGTGGCAAGTGGAACCATGACGCTTCCTGTACAGGGGAGAAATTCACTTTTCCCATAAGAGCGGCAATGAGTGTTCCCATGATAATGCCGATCAGGACGGCAAGCGATTTAACGAAACCACGAGCATATCGGTTCAGCACCAAAATAAAGAGCAGTACCCCGAATGAAAGGGCCAGATTGTCCAAGCTTCCGAAATTCTCACTGTTAGCCCCGCCAGCCATATTCTTGATTCCGGTAGGGATAAGCGCAAGACCAATAATGGTTACAACGGTACCGATCACAACGGGAGGGAACAATTTAACGATTTTGCTGAAAAATACAGCACAGATGACGATAAATAACCCGGCTGTTATGATAGACCCATAAATGGCTGGAATGCCATATTGCGATCCGATGGCAATCATGGGTGTAACGGCTACGAAAGAACTTCCAAGTACCGCCGGCAAACCAATGCCCAGATACTTCCCTTTTCGAGCCTGCAGCCATGTCGCCACACCACATGTTAGCAGGTCAATGGACACCAGATACGCCAGCTGCTCTGCAGTCAGATTTAATGCTCTTCCCACAAGCAAAGGTACCAGAATTGCCCCGGCATACATTGCCAATACATGTTGAATTCCCAGTGAAAAAATTCTCATCTTTTTCGTTTCGTTCATCCGCACTGCCCCCCGAAATTAGAATCAAGCTAAGACGTTCAATAATCATGTTATGTTGATTCACATTATATAAACTATTTCGGGAAGTTCCATGATTCATGAACGATAATTGTTATAGGAGATAAAGAAATCGCATCGTTTTGGGCGCTTTAAACAAAACACCCAATTATATATGTAACAATACCTAACACAACTGCCTTTTGTGGTGAATTGTAGGAAAAAATTAAAAAGCCAGCACGCATTGTGCCAGCCTGATTCGCATTCGTTATTACGGTTAAATCCGTAGATACTTTTGTTTTCAAATTCATGATCTTATTTATATCCATACTCCTGTCTTCCGCTTCATTCCCATCTTATTTCGAAGGGATCGGGAAGTCCGTTACAATGACATTTTCTATCCATCCGTCAAGAGAAGCTACAAATGCCTGATGGGCGGGATGCGGACCATATGCACGCAATGCTTCCTGACTTTCAAACGTCACCCTTAATCCAAGTGTGAATCCCTGAATACGATCTGTTTCTTCCGTTACATTGATTCCAGCAGTGAGATCGATGATCCCGGGAATTTTGTCCTGCAAAGCGAGCAGTTGCGAGACAAACTCCTGTTGTTTTGACGGTGTAATTTTATCGTTGAATTTGAATACGACCAGATGTTCGAACATGAGATTCCATCTCCCTCGTTACAAAATGTTGATCTGCGACTCATCTCAAATTTTATATGTTTATTCTACACGTTGCAATTCGCATACCTATATCGCTTTTCCTTCAAACGCAGAAAAGACGCGTCCAAAGTCAGACTTGGTCTGACATGACGCGCCTCTTTGCAAACCACAATGAGGTCTAGTGCTTTAACGCTCTGCTTTGAACATGGTGAAGGAGCTTCTGCAACCATGCAATATTGCTCTCAATCGTGTGATAAGCGTGATCCCTCATCAACCACAGCGCATCCATTAGATCCTCACTTACATCGATTTCCTCTGGCTTCTGCTGTTCGATATACTCGATTTTCTTTCTCTGTTTCACAATAATATCTTCAATAAGGTAAGCGATCTTCTGATTATCCACTTTATCCAGATTAACCAGGGCCGTATATAGGGACTGGATGGTCGTAAACTTCTGAAACACTTTATAAATACTCTCTTCCAGTGCGATGCGTCCTTGATCAGTTATCCCATACATCGTCTTGTCTGGTCTATTCTCACTCTGGATCGTTTCAATCTTCTTGATTAGACCCTTCTTATGCAAAACTTCAAAATTGTAATAGATCGTGCCTTCCGTAATTCTGGCCTCGGTCTGATCCAAATGTTTGCCTATTTGCTTCTTAATATCATAGGGATAACAATTCCCCTCACTTAATGCACCGAGAATAAATATTTGAATCGACATGTGACTGCCCCCATTCTGCTCTTACAAAGGGCAAAGCTTCTTGCCGAAAGTCGCCAGGCCCTTTTATTTCTTATTTTAAACGATAGCGGGCTGTTGTGAAGACTCTTGCACAAGTTCTGTTTGCTTGGCGTTTTTGAAATGGTGAATAGCTGCATTGAGAACGAAGGCTGCCAGTCCAACCAACGCTAGTCCAATCGCATAATGGGCCGTTCTGCCACCGCCAAAGAGAATATTGTAATCCAAATGCGTGGAATAGAACATCGGCGTGATTTGGCTGACAAATTTGAAATATCCCGGCATCATCTCCGGTGACATGGACGTACCATTGGCAATGGACTGACTGAGTACAAACACCATGTTGATCAGCATACCTCCTTGGCCAAGAAGCATGATGAAGATACTTGTAAACTCAATCGACACGAACAATTGCAGGCTGTGGACAAGCCACATTTTCAGAAACACTTCCATACCATATCCTTGAACCATGAAGTAGATGCCTATTCCAACCAGAGGAGCAATCAGAGAAATGAGCAGGTTCGTACCTCGCAGGGCAAAAAAAGCTTTCCATTTTCCCATTTGGGCACGCAGCTGCTGCATCCCGCCAACGCTCTGCATGGCATAGATCATGGCTCCAACGTACAGCGCCATCGTAATGAACATCGGTGCCATCTGATTTTGCATGCCGGCAGGCTGCGGATTACTCATGACGATATTGGACGAGACCTTGCCAGTGGTTGATTCCACAATCTGCTTGGATTGCTCTTCTGGAACCTGCATTCCGTTTAATACCGCTTCGAAGCTTTGAGCCTGAACCTGGGCGCTGATCTGGGCGGTTATTTCTGTTGCTACATTTTTCATCGAACTGGTAATCGTGGTTGGGTTAGATTCATTAATCAAATATTCCAGCTGCGCTTTGCCGTTCTGTTCAGACAGTTTCTCCGTAAAATCACCAGGTATACGTATAACCATATGAATATCGCGGTCCTCCAGCCCCGTCTTCGCCTGTTCCAGCGACTCATCGGTAACGATATGGAACGGAAGCTGCTCCTGCAGCTTCTGAACGAATTCAGTACCCGATTGTGGGTCCTCATTCACGATGGCCACGGTAAGATTCGTTACATTTTTGGGGATGGCGCTATATCCGGACATGAAAACGGTCAGCATCACAATCTGATAAAACACAATCATGAATATCCCCGCTTTGACTCCTTTATGCTTTAGCATGCTTTTCACTCACTACTCCACCTAATCATTATAATTTAAACTACTTGAATTAAAGTACTCTTGTTTGTTATATTTGTCAATGACCCCAACTAAGGAGGTAAGATGAATGAAGAAGAGCACCATCATTTCTCTGTCTGAAATCACGAAATTCCAATCGAAAGAAGAAGAGTTTAGCCCCTATCGTTGGTATCGCCACATGCTCAAGCAGGAACCTGTCGTCTACAATGAGGAGACGGATTCCTGGCATGTGTTCAAGTATGACTTGGTCAAAACCGTGTTGAACGATCATGAACATTTCTCCAGTGTACGAAAAAGATCGATTGTTAACGTGGGATATTCGAGTGAGGGAGAAGGCGCAGATAACGAGCATCACATTCCGGACAAGCTGGATATTCACAACGTGGATCCTCCGGAACACCGCAAGAGAAGATCACTATTGGCAAGTGCATTTACACCAAGAAGTCTCAAACTTTGGGAACCGCGTATTCAGGCAGTAGCCGACGAATTAGTCGCGGAATTCTCCCAGCTTCCCGAGGTGGATATTGTAAAAGCCTACACAAGTATGTTTCCAGTGATCATCATGTCTGATCTGCTCGGCATCCCTTCCAAAGACCGGCTCTTGTTCAAGGAATGGGTAGATATCCTCTTCATGCCAACAACGGATGCAACCTTTAACCGAATCAATGAAATGAAGAAAATTGCTGGTCAGCAATATTTTGAATACCTTTATCCTTTTGTTGTGTCCAAACGGACTAATCTTGCCGAGGATATTATTTCGGACCTGATTCAGGTCGAGGTGGATGGTGAGCATTTCACGGATGAGGAGATTGTACGCACAACCATGTTTATTCTGGGGGCAGGAATAGAAACGACAAGCAACCTGCTCGCCAACTCGTTCTATGCACTGCTCTATGATAAGCCTGAACTGTACACGGAGCTTAGAAACAATCCAGAGCTTGTTGGAAATGCAGTGGAAGAAATGCTGCGCTATCGTTTCCATATCAGTAAAATGGACCGCATGGTCAAGGCGAATAATAATCTGCTTGGTGTTGAACTCAAAAAAGGAGACGCAATCGTGGCCTGGATGAGTGCAGCCAATATGGATGAGGACATGTTCGAGGATCCGTTCACATTGAATATCCATCGTCCGAACAATAATAAACAGCTCGCTTTTGGCTTTGGCACACACTTCTGCCTGGGTGCACCTCTGGCTAGGCTGGAAGCCAAAATTGTATTGACAACGTTTCTGCAAACCTTCACAAGCATTGAACCAGTCAGCGGATTTATTCTGGAAGATCACCTGACCCCATCTGCAGCAGGTCAATCTCTGACAAGCCTTCCCATGAAGTTATATACGTAGTACTCTATAGATGGACAACCGTAAAAGAGCAGGGAATCTGCTCTTTTTTCTGCTGCTGCCCTGCTATTTATGGCATGCGAAGGAGCAATATCGTCCAAGAACCTTCCTTCTTTTCATATTATAATGACAAGAACTTACGAGAAAGAAGGTGCACCATGAACCGCGAAGTAAGAACCGTTGTATTTGATACCGATCTACGGCTTGAAGCTTATCAATTCCAAGGAATCATGCAGAAATTCCCCAATCACTTTCATGACTATTATGTCATTGGTTTTATTGAGCAGGGCAAACGACATCTGGTATGTAATAATCAGGAGTATGTGCTGAATACAGGTGACATGATCGTTTTTAATCCTCATGACCCTCATGCCTGTGAACAGATTGACGGAAGAACGCTCGATTATCGCTGTATTAACATCCAGCCTGAGGTCATGAGAGAATACACACGAGAAATTACCGCACAAGATTATTTGCCGCGCTTCACGGCACCGGTTCTCTATCAACACGAACTTGTTGGCTCTTTGCATGACCTTCATTTGATGATTTTGGAGGAGCAATCCGATTTTGGCAAAGAAGAACTGTTGCTCTTGCTGTTGGAACAGCTGCTTCGGGATTATGCGGATGCTGAATCGCCCATCTCTTCTCAGGATGTCACGACCGAGATCAAGCGTATTTGCGAATACATAGAGTCTCACTACATGGAAAGTATATCGCTGAATGAGTTAGCCGAGTTAAGTGGAATGAGCAAATATCACCTGGTTCGTGTATTTACTCACCAAAAAGGCATCTCACCTTATCGTTATCTGGAAACCATTCGTATTAACCAGGCCAAGCGCTTATTGGAACAAGGACAGCTGCCGATTGACGTATCCGCCAGGACAGGATTCAGCGATCAAAGCCATTTTACGAACTTTTTCAAAAAACTTATCGGCTTGACGCCCAAACAATATCGCCGGATCTTTAACCACGAAGTTGACTCCAATCGGCTGCAGGACCGTGTTTTACGATGACTCAAAACCAAAATACGGTTGGTCACCTGCTCGCCTTGTGTACCATTTTAATCTGGGGGACCACCTTTATCTCCACTAAAATTCTGCTCATCGACTTTACACCTGTGGAAATTTTGTTTTTCCGTTTTTTGATTGGATATGTGGTGTTGTTCCTGATCTACCCACGTGTGATGCGGGTATCATCGATTCGGGAAGAGATCCTTTTTATGGCGGCCGGACTGTGTGGAGTCACCTTGTATTTTTTGATTGAAAATATCGCGCTTGTATACACACTGGCTTCCAACGCAGGTGTCATTGTTTCTATCGCCCCTTTCTTCACCGCGCTGCTTGCGCATTTCTTCCTGAAGGATGAGCCGTTATCCCAGCGTTTTATCATCGGTTTTGGTGTTGCTATGACAGGGATTGTACTTATCGCGTTTAATGGGACTTTCAAGCTGCAGCTGAATCCGCTGGGCGATCTGCTTGCTTTTGTAGCCCCTGCCGTATGGGCGATCTATTCCGTTCTTATGCGTAAAATAGGCGAGCTTCGCTATCACACCATTGGTGCGACACGCAAAATATTCTTTTACGGGCTTTTATTCATGCTCCCTGCCTTGTTCCTGTTCGACTTCCGTTTCAACCTGGAGCGGTTAGCCGACCTGACCAACCTTTCCAATCTGCTTTTTCTCGGGGTAGGCGCCTCTGCGTTGTGTTTTGTAACCTGGAATAGGGCGGTAAGCCTGCTGGGTGCGGTCAAAACTAGCGTTTACATTTATTTGGTGCCTGTCATCACATTGCTGGCCTCTGCACTGCTGCTGCATGAACCCATCACTTGGATCACCATGCTTGGTGCTGTGTTAACGCTCCTGGGTTCAACCCTCTCAGAACGAAAAGTTCGCAAGCGTGTCCGCGGGTCGAAGTTGTCCGAGATCCATTAAACTCTTGTCATTGGGACGCAAAGAAAGGCACATCCATTCAGGATTGGTGCCTTCTTTGCAATGACTTATCTCTTTTGCGCAAAAATGTTATTCCCTCTAACTAGGGGGAATTGCCTATTTCAGCCTGGCTAGCAGCGTATTCAGTTCATGCTTCTCCAAATGTCTCCATTGTCCTCGTTCCAGCTGATCCAGCGTTAAATTCATAATTCGGATGCGCTCGAGTTTCAGTACTCTGTATCCCAGGGCTTTGCACATTCTGCGAATTTGCAGGTTAAGCCCCTGAGTCAGAATGATTCGAAACACATTCTCGCTGTGGCGAACGACCTCGCATGGTTTGGTTACCACGCCCAGAATCTCCACCCCTTGGGACATGGCTCTTAAGAATTCGTCTGTCACAGGTTTATCCACGGTCACCACGTACTCTTTCTCATGATTATGCTCTGAACGCATCATTTTGTTGACAATCTCTCCATCGTTCGTAAGCAAAATCAACCCCTCCGAGGCTTTATCCAGCCTTCCTACGGCAAAAATGCGTGATGGATAATTTACATACTGTATAATATTCCCCTCGACCTGTTGTGCTGCCGTACATACAATACCTATCGGTTTGTTCAAAACCAGGTATACAGGTTGACGATCAACCTGAGGAATGTCCTTACCATCAATCAGAACGATATCTTCTGATTCAACCTCGGCCCCTTTTACACATACCTTACCATTAATCGTAATACGTCCGGCTGCAATGAAGCGGTCAGTCTCCCTCCGTGAGCAGAAACCCGTTTCACTTATGTATTTATTAATTCGCATGTTCCACCGCTTCTCATCTGTAATATTGCCATCATCTCACTTATAATGAAATGAAGCAATGAAGTTTATGCGAAAGTACTTAGGACAAGCAACTAAACTTTGGGGAGAGACTCATGGACAAAAAATGCATGAGAGTACTTAAAAAGCTGTATCTGCATGCCAATGGCAAGTACGACAGGGAGCGTCAAGTGATGGTATATCAAACCGATACACTCACTGCTGCCGAACAAGAAGTATTACTTACGCACGGCTGGGTACCGAATGATCTGGAGTTGATTACCCATGATGAGATCATTCAAAAATTAATCGATTTGCAGCAAAATGAACATCTATCCTGGACCACAATCACCAATGCATTTGTGGCGGGTGTAGGTGGAAGTTACCCTCGAGGCATAACTACACTAGGAAGCTATCATATGATGATTCACATGCAGCACCATGCTTATGAAGAAGCGAAACAATTCCATTGTTGTAAATACTGCGGTTTAAGCCGTAGCAGCAATGACGCATGGGATAATTTGTCCTTTATTCGCTATGCCGTTCACTTGGGACACGATTACAGCTCGAATAGTTTAGGGACATATGCTGATTTGACAGAGCTAGTTTCCCTACTTGAACATGAATCCATTACACCGAGTGAAGAGGACATTCACACCTTCAATCAACTGCTTCATAGTTTGGATCAGGCAGAGAGCGAGGAATCTCCGGGAAAATACGAGAAACGGCTCACAGCCGAGAAATTGATCAAAGGACAGGCTGGCATCCGCCGCGGCATATTGAAATCTTTATCCAGAGTAGGTGTTCTGCCGAACCAGATTCTCTCCCTTAGTCCCGATCACTGGACCAATATAGAAGAGCTGCTGAATGCCGAGTTACTGCTCAACAATACGAAAGGCCGCTCCGACATGGAGATGCCATGGGCCGGGTGGCAGGGTAAACTTGGCGTTGATTGGGACAAGGCCCGTCAGCTTTTTGGAAATATGATCTTACATCATTCCTAATCGTAAAAAACAACCCAAACAGCTTCAATTCGATGAATTGAAACCGTTTGGGTTCGCTTGCTGCAATTGTTTTTGAACATGCATTTCTTAGAAAATGTCTAAACTGAAATATCCAGACTACTTCCCAGATTCGGATGTGGGGCTGGAACTGATTTTAACATTTCCGTAAGCTGTTGACCTTGTTGTTCTGCCATGTTTTTCGACAATGACATCACCTGTAAACTCGCTGACTGCGCCAGCGACGTTTGACTCATGGCCATTGATAATGCTGCAATATCCATGTTCTGCACTCCTTTATGTATCTAGTAAATGAGCGTACCTAATATATATCGGATATTGCACATGAATTATGTAATCTAACGCACGCCATGATCCGATTCAGGAGGGAGGATCTCAAGAAGGTTAAAACTGAATCAAGCCATACTTCACAAAACTGTGATACAGCCCGTCCTCCTCAATGGTCCCAGTCATGTCATCGGCAATGGCTTTCAGACCCGGCTTTGCATTACCCATGGCAATACCCACATTGCAAAACTCCAGCATCTCCGCGTCATTCATGCCGTCCCCGATGGCCAATGTGTCTTCACGAGACATGCCCAGATGTTCCAACAGATCTGCAATCGCAATCGCTTTGTGTATGCCAGGAATCATAAGTTCCCCGCTTCCCTCACCAAAGATGGGTACGGTGCATTGGATAACCTCGAATTTGCCCTGAAACTCCTGCTTGATCCGATCGAATGGAACCACAGCACTTTCCAGAAAACAAACCTTATTGACATCATCCTTATATAAGTCAGTTTCACCGTAAGTCAGTCCCGCAATAAAGGGATGTGGCTTCTGTTCCTTTTTCGCTCTGGCTGTCGGATCATTCTCCACATCACCATAAATACGACGTTCCAGATGAGGCTGAAGCTTGGCACTGGCATATAAAGCCGAATTCGATTCCAGATAGAAATCAATCTCATGTTCATTGAAAAAATCGACCATATGCCGAACATCTTCAGCCGTTACCTTTTTATGATATAGTACGTCATTGCCAAATTCCACGTATCCGCCACCTGCACCAATCAGTCCGTCGAATCCGACGTCCCAGATGGAATCATAGATCTCCGCCTTGGAACGCCCTGTGCACAAATAAAGCAGATGTCCATTGGCACGTGCCTGCCTGCAAGCCTTCTGAGCTGAAACAGGTATGTTCCCATCATCATCCACAAGTGTGCCATCAATATCGATAAAGACTATCTTACGTGTCCGTGTGTTCATCTGAATCTGCCCCCCATTATGTCTCAAGCCATGTTGTATCCATCCATTCATGCCAAAATACTTATTCCTTTATGATTTCCCAACGAGCCGGTCTTAGCACATAAACAGCATAGTGAAATTACGGATTCCGAGGGGTTCGTTGATCAATTAATTTCTCCAAAAATTCGGCGAAGGAGTCCGCATACACTTCAGGCTCGCCATTAAAATAATCCAGCCGCATAACCTTGTATTCCCCACGGTCATCAGCGATTCGTGTATCAAAGTAGTAATACTCGTCCTCATCCGGAATAAACAGTTCCAACTTGCCTTCCTGCTTCGCCTGTTCATCAGCAAGCCGGTATATGTACAGAATATCCGTGTCTGCATATTCTCGGTCCTCTGGAGGCGCAACGGTTAGAATTTCTGTGCCGCTTAACATCGCCTGGCCATAATTCAGGAGCCACCAGCGATAGGAAGGAGGCAATGCGAAGCCTAGTTCCTGTTCTACTTCGATAATCCAGCTCTCCTGAACCTGATGATTGGGGAACCAGCGTATAGCCTCGGTATGCTTCAGTTTTTCAATCAGACTTGTCAACATAGATACATCTCTCCGATCTCAGGCGTTTTCGATTTGAGCGTTACCAACTGTGCTCGTTTGCTTGCTTTGACTTGATCATTGCTAGCTTCTTTACAGTAAAGATCACTTCTCAGCTGGCTTCTCCATATGCACAATTTGCCACTCATTATGCTCTTCGGTCACAATTGTAAATCCTTGACGTTCCCAGAAATCCACGGCCCCAGGCAAGAAACGGTGGGTATGTAGATATAACATGGTGTACGGCATTTCTCTTACCACACGCTCCAGCTCTTTTATCAAAAGTGAACCAATACCGTATCTGCGATAGACAGGATCGACATAACATTTTACAATTTCAGCTGCGGATTGATCCGGATACCGACCTTCGATCACCTGAATCCGACCATCATATGGCAAAGTACCGATGGAGCCTACAATGCCCGCTTCCTCCGTTACAGCTACCAGAAAGACCGCACCCGCTGTCTCCATATAATGTTCTCTAAATTGCGCCAGATCCACAGGTATCTGTTCATGATTCATCATTGGGAATACTTCTCTGCGGACACGCATGGCAAAATCAACTGCTTGCTCAATCTGATGGAGCTGAACCTTCATTATTTTGGGCACCGTCTGAAGCTGTGTCACAATATTTTCATTCCTATCCTATAGATTAGAGCTTGGCTTATAGCAACTACCCGAACCCGCATTCTTGGTGAGCTCGCTCTCTTCCATCATCTTACCTAATTTAATTTCTTCTATCAATCTAGCTGCACTCCTATCCAAAATGATAGAAAGCCCGCGCGATTTGAGAGACTCTGCATACGATAAGACGTGTTACCAAATCAAACTCACAAGGGGGAAAAAGCGATGTGGCTATGGCTGGGTATCTCTGCTGCATTTCTGCTCATGCTGGGATTTGTATATCGTTACGTAGAAGATATCCTTGAAACGCGAAAGTTTCATCCCCATGCTCCCAAGCAGCTCTTGATCAAATTTAAAGACGGCACCACGGCAGATCAAATGCACACTCTGCATAAAAAAGGAAGATGCAAAGTTGCCGAAACTTATGAGGATCTCGGCTGGTATCGGGTAGAATCAAACAGAATCATGCATCGCATGCTCAAGAACTATAAGGATCATGAACTCATTGAACATGTAGAACCCAATTACTTCGTTCAGGCATCCTATACCCCGAATGACCCCTACTTCCCTTATCAGAATAACCTGCAAAAGATTAACGCACCTGCGGCTTGGGATATTAGCCAAAGCAACAGCTCCATCAAAATTGCCATTATTGATACCGGAGTGCAGCTAAACCACCCCGAGCTTGCCAGCAAGCTCCTTCCAGGTTATGACTATGTCAGCTATGACGCCATTCCCGAGGATGGAAACGGACACGGCACACATGTGGCCGGAATTGCGGCTTCCGTCACGAATAATGGAGCTGGCATCGCTGGCGTTGCTCCGCTTGCGTCCATCGTACCCATTCGTGTTCTGGATGATAGCGGAATGGGAACCATGGGCAATGTCGGAAACGGGCTGGTCTATGCTGCCAACAATGGTATACAAGTTGTCAATTTGAGCCTAGGCGGACCTGTCAGCGATGCCTTTTTGCAGGCTGCAGTACAGTATGCCTGGGACCGCGGAGCAGTCATTATTGCCGCTGCCGGAAATGACAACACTTCGTATCCAATCGTACCCGCTTCCTATCCCAACGTCATCGCGGTCGCTTCCACCAATGCTTCCGATCTGAAATCGAATTTCTCCAATTACGGTGCATGGGTTGACATGGCTGCTCCCGGAGACAGCATATTGTCCACATACCTCGGCAGCTCGTACGCATATATGAGCGGTACATCAATGGCTGCCCCACAGGTCGCAGGTGCGGCTGCCTTGCTTGCTGCCCAAGGCAAAACCAATGCCCAGATCCGCGATGCATTGTGCTTTGCCTCCGATCCCGTATCCGGTTCCGGGGTCTATTGGCAGTATGGCAGGCTAAATGCACAACGGAGTCTGCAAGTCCCTTAATTAATTCTCTTATATGAACATTTATAGGTCAATTTTCCAAGATCCTGTTTCGTTGGAACAGAAGAGGAGCAAATCCGTGTGTAACACGAGATTGCTCCTCCTTTTTTTATGAATTTCATTTACAGGACAGCGCTTAGAAGTATTGTGCACCATGAGTAGCAATGACGTCTTTATACCAGTGGAAGCTTTTCTTTTTCACCCTTCTCAGCGAACCCGTACCGTCATTGTTTCGGTCTACATAGATGTAACCGTAACGTTTCTTCATTTCTCCTGTACCTGCGCTGACCAAATCAATCGGGCCCCAGCTCGTATATCCAATGATCTCGACTCCGTCCTGAATGGCTTCTGCCATCTCGGCAAAATGACGGTCCAGATAGTCAATGCGATAATCATCTTCCACCGTATCATTGTCCAGCAATACATCGGTAGCGCCAAGTCCGTTTTCCACAATGAATAGTGGCTTGCCGTAGCGATCATGCAGCTGATTGCAGGTGATTCGCAGTCCTTTCGGGTCAATCGTCCATCCCCACTCCGATGCATCAAGATATGGGTTTTTCACGGAACCAAATACATTGCCTTCGGTGGAGTCTTTCAATATCTCCGGATCTGTGCTTGTGCAGCGGCTTGCATAATAGCTGAAGCCAATATAGTCCACTGTATTCTGCATAAGAAGATCGGCATCTTCCGGCTGCATCTCGATATGAATGCCGTTTTCTCTGAAGAAACGCTTGGTGTAGCCGGGATATGCCCCTTTGGACTGAACATCAATGAAGAAAAAAGACTCACGATCCTGCTCCATCGCCTTCCATACGTCCTCTGGGTTGGAGGTGTAAGGATAGACCGTACCTGCGGCCAGCATACACCCGATTTGTGCACCGGGAATAATCTCGTGACCTGCCTTGACGGCGAGTGCACTGGCTACCAATTCATGATGCGCCGCCTGATACAGGATCTGCTGCTTGTCCTCTCCCTCTTGCAGGACTATACCTGCTCCGATATACGGGAGATGCAGAAGCATGTTGATTTCGTTAAACGTCATCCAGTATTTTACTTTGTCCTTATATCGATTGAATAACGTCTTCGCATAGGTTTCAAAAAAGCCAATCATCTTCCGGTTTTTCCAACCGCCATAAGTTTGCACGAGATGTACAGGTACATCGAAATGACAAATAGTTACGACCGGTTCGATATTATATTTCAACAATTCATCGAAAACATCATCATAGAATTGCAGGCCTGCCTCATTGGGCTCGGCGTCATCCCCGTTCGGGAAGATCCGGGACCAGGCGATCGAAAGTCTTAAACATTTGAACCCCATTTCGGCAAATAAAGCTATGTCTTCCTTGTACCGATGATAGAAATCAATGGCTTCATGAGAAGGGTAGAACTCGCCCTCTTGTGGCTCGAATGAGTCAAGGTTCCCCATGGCAATAGGGAATCGTTTGGGCCCGACAGGGATCAGATCGACCGTAGTCAATCCTTTTCCCCCTTCCAGATAGGCTCCCTCCAGCTGATTTGCCGCTGTTGCTCCTCCCCAGAGAAAATTTTCCGGGAAGGAAGTTAGCTTTTCAAACATCAAGGTTGTCCTCCTATTCATCCAAACGTTGACTTAACCAAGCACGGTCAGCAATTTGTCTTTTTCGTTCACCGATGCATTTTCGGTGCCCACAACATCCAGGTAATTTGAAGTATTCGTAATAATAATCGGGGTAACCGTCTCATAACCGGCATCCTTGATGGCCTGCAGATCAAATTCCATAATCAGATCACCTGCGTTAACGCGGTCTCCATCTTTCACATGAGCATTGAAATGTTGACCTTTCAGTTGTACCGTATCTTGTCCAATATGGATCAGCATTTCTACACCGTCATCTGTCACCAGTCCAATGGCATGCTTCGTGCGGTACACCGTTTGTACGACACCAGTGATTGGCGATACCACTCGGCCACTTGTTGGTCGAATCGCAATCCCTTTACCCATGTGCTCACCAGCAAACGTAATGTCGTTAATTTCCTTCAATGGAACGACTTCGCCTGCCATTGGGCTGAAAATTTCGTATTTGCTGTTCGGATTCGGATCCAGTGCAGGTGCTGGCGCAGCTGCCGGAGCAGATGCTGGTGCTGCAGCTTCCTTGAAACCAACGACATACGTAAGAACGAAACCAAGTACGAACGCAACGGCTGTTGCTACAAGTGCCATATAGAATGCCGAATCAACACCTGTGGCCGGGTTAATGAACGTCGGATAACCGAATACGCCGAGTCCGCCGAACATGTACATTTTCGAACCGAAGAATCCCAGAATGGCGCCGCCAATACCACCTGCAACACAGCTCATGATAAACGGTTTTTTGAGTGGAAGCGTCACACCATAGATCGCCGGCTCGGTTACACCGAAGATGCCTGAAATGAAGGCCGGAATACTCAATGATTTCAGTTTGGCATTTTTAGTTTTCAACATGACTGCAAGTACCGCACCAATTTGAGCAAAGGAAGCAGCGAACGACATGGCAACCACCGGATCAGCTCCGGACGTACTGAGGTTCAGCAGCATGACTGGAACCAGGCCCCAGTGGAGACCGAACAGGACGAACACTTGCCACAAACCGCCAATCACGAGTCCTGTAAGAAGTGGGCTCAGTTCATAGATACCTGTTGCTCCTGCACCGATCAACTGTCCTGCCCAAGTGGATACTGGACCAATAACAAGGAACGTTGCCGGAACGATAACAAGCAGGGTAAAGAATGGAACAAGGAATGTACTAACCACTTTAGGGATGACATTTTTGAAGAATCTTTCGATCTTCACGGCAAAGAATGTAGCGATAATAATTGGAATAACCGACGATGAATAGTTCATCAAGATAACAGGAATACCCAGGAATGTTATATGAATCGGTGACTCAAACAATGTACCTGCGAACAACGTGTATAATGGATCTCCTGCAGTCAAACCGGATAGCGTCGGATATACGAGCGTCGCACCGATGGCCATACCCAGGAATGGTGAGCCGCCAAACTTCTTGATTGCCGTATAACCAAGGAATACCGGGAAGAAGTAGAACAGACAGTCACCCGTTGCATTCAACAGATGGTAGGTTCCTGACGTATTCGTCAACCACCCGAAGGATAAAAACATGGCTGTAAAACCTTTGATCATCCCTGTTGCAGCAAGCAAACCGAGCAGCGGAGTGAAGACTCCCGAAATCATGTCGATAAATCGGCTGAACAGGCCTACTTTTTTCCCCGATTCTTCCTTCGTCTCTTCAACCTGACCCTCTGTCGGCAAGTTGCCTACCTTCACAATCGCTTTATATACATCCGGTACTTCATTGCCGATGACGACCTGATACTGTCCACCACTCTGCATAACCGTAATGACGCCAGGCAGATTTTTAATCTCTTCTGTTTTAGCAACGCTTTCATTTTTCAGTTTAAAACGTAATCTGGTTACACAGTGGAAGACGCTGTTCACGTTTCCAGTGCCACCTACACGGGATAGGATGTCTTTGGCCAGTTGATCATAATTCATAGTAATTCTCCCTCTCTAAGTAGACTCCCCATGCTTGTGAAACAAAGAAAACCTGAACTACTGAACATACACAACGTGCCGGATGATCCGGAAACAAGTCGTGTTATTCAGCAATTCAGGTTTTGCCCTTAATGGTTGCAACCCTGTAAGGCTGTACACAGCGATATTCGGTTGTTCGTTCAACAACTTCATCTTAAAGTAAGTTGCAACCAGTCTTTACTGACCTGGAGTGACCGGCATTGCCTGATTGAACAGTTACAATCCGATTTTTGTATGCGCTTACTTTATGGATAAATAATAGTATAACTTCTGATCTTTTGCAAGCGTTTTTTTAAGAGAATATTTGGATTCGATTGAGCTACTCTGAAGTGGCGTGCACCACACGTTCAATATGAATCGATAGATACATCATTTCCTCGTTAGTGAGTTGATATGTGTAGTTATTTTCGATGAATTTTTTGATTTTCTCTGAGCACTTGTGTGCTTCGGGATATTTTTTCTGAATCAGTTCAAACAATTCATCATCATTGTTATTTTTATAGTGCTTCCCTTTGACCAGACGCTGGGCGAAAAATTTCAGATGCGTCACAAATCGGTAATAGTTCAGCGAGTTCTCGTCAAAATCCATTTTGAAATGGTACTTGATGATGGTCAGCACCTCTTGCATCACCTGCGTCATGCTTCGAATATTCGGCATTTCTTCGTTAAGCGCTGCATTTACGAAATGCAATGCCATAAATCCGGCTTCATCTTCCGGTAATAGGATACCAAACTGTTCACAGATCATGTTAAGGCCCTCTAGTCCCACTTCGTACTCATCCTTGTACAACTGCTTCGTTTCCCACAGTAATCCATTACGGATAGGCAGATTTTTGCGATAACGCTCAATAGCGAAATGAATGTGGTCTGTAAGATGGAGATAGATGCTGTCATTCAATTTTTTGCCCAATTTCAGTTTGGCATAAGCGATGATCTCTTCGGAAACTTTCATGTATTCCAGCGGTATGCTGGAGATTAATGTTTTGAAGTTTTCCTGAATATCTTCATTTTGTAAAGTAAAGATCTTGTCAATATGCTCCTCGGAGACTCTATCACCTGCCCGCTTCTGAAAAGCAATTCCTCGGCCAATGACGATGACTTCGCGCTCATCCTGAATGGCAACCACAGCGTTATTGTTCAGCACCTTCTCGATTTTCACTTTATCCACCCCAATATACAGAAAAAGACAAGCCACACCTTCAAGAAGGTAATAGGTCCTGCCCTTTTCAACTTCAATATCAACGATATGTGCGTTCATGGTATTACAATTTTCTACAATGTGCAACAATAAATTTAATTTGGTTTGTTCTGTTATATTTTATTCAGCCTGTCTCATATGTTCTTAAAGCATTTGCATTATTTCCTCTTGAATTGAAAAAACACTTCCAAAAATGAAGATCACCACTCACCTAAGTGTCCGAGTTCTATAGCCAATCTCGCATACCATTCATGGTTAAGGAGGGATCTTCATATAAATTGCCCGCCCAAGGTGGTCCATCTCTTCTTTTGCATTAAATTGCAGTACGAAACCGACTTATTACCCTAGTTTCTTTTATTTCTATTTTCATTCTCCAGTTCAGCTTCAATCCGCTTGTTGATCACTCGGATCTCATCAGAACTGAGTTGATCCACTTGATTCAGTTGTTTGTCGAATTCGTATTCTTCTGCTTCCTTGTTGTTCATGAGCCCCAGATGCTCTTTAATCGAACGAATATCTTCACGAATATATAAGGTATTCCGATAATTATCCACCACAAGACCGAGAATAATTCCAATGACGATCACAGTGCCATACGGAAACATAATACTAATAATGGCTCCTGCAATCATCAAGACGAATACAAACAAAATGATTCAACTCCTTTGACTGTAAACATTAATACAATCGTTTCTCATACGATTCTTGTAACGAACGGACGACATCGTCCTCCGTAACACCCAATTTGCCAGCGTGCGCAGCGATAATACGTGCTGGTTTGGGTAATTCCTCCTTGGCGATCCAGTTCTCAGGTTCCCAGGTATGCGAACGTTTAAACGCTTTGCCACAATGCATATAACATTCTTCTACCATCACAGCGATACCTAATTTGGGTGTTTTGCCCTGTGCCTGCATTTGCTTCATCATATCGATATCCCGAATAATCATCGCTCTGCCATTGATACGCAGTGTCTCTTCAAGACCAGGAATAACAAAAATCAATCCAATATGCGGATTGGACAAAATGTTTAACAGCGAGTCAAATCGTCTGTTGCCCGGCCGTTCCGGAATGACCAGATGATGCTGATCCACGACATGTACAAATCCTTCTCCGTCACCACGGGGAGATACATCACAAGAGCCTGAACGATCACTGGTTGACATAAAGAGCAGCCCGGAACGGGCAATGAATTGTTGACAATGCTCATCCAGATACGTAATCGTTTTGTTTTTAACCAGTTCTCCGGGGGTGCCGCAAATCTCTCTTAGAACGTCTTCCGATTCAACGATGTCTTTAAATATGTTTTTGGTCAACATGACCACATCCTTTCTATCCGACCTGACCAGTTATGTGATTATAGCTCAAATCTTTTCTTTATTACTTCCGCTGCCTCTTCAGGGCTCTGGTGCGAATTATTAATCCGAATATAGTGCTCGTGCATGATCTCTCCCGGCGCTGAATTCAGTCGATATTTCTGCATGCTATTAAGCAAATCCTGCTCAGACCATTCTACATTTCGCTTCGTTGCCTTGTGCAGCAGCCGATGAGGACTCCGGTTACGATCCAATCGTTCTGTCAAATCTGCCTCCAATTCAACATAACACACCTGCCCGCCTTGAGAGGTAAACAGCTCACTGATATTACGGATATATTCTGTATCCTGTTCCAGATCGAATGCCCACACGTATGTAAATATCAAGCCCGGAAGATCGCTCTTCGCCACTTCTTCAAAAATTTCCTGGCGAAACAGACTCACAAGTCTTTTTCCTTGAGCTGTGCCATAACTGAAATAGGGAGATACCAGTTCAATCGTCATGTGATTGTGAAACAACTTCAGATCCGTGATCTTCTCCAGTTCCTGCCCGACGGTCATTTTCCCGACAGCTTGTGGACCAAAAATGATGACAAACTTCATCCAACCACTCCTTATTTGGAGATCTATCCCATTTGAATTTTCTGGGCATTCTCCATAATACCTCTTTAAAAGCAAATTAAAAAGAGATTTCAAGCCTTCCCTTTTCATCAGGAGTCTTAAAACCTCTTATTCATATTATTACATATACAAACTAAAGTTATCGTCCAATCAGCGCCCATCCCCATTTCATTCGCCGTAATCCAATTGCTATCCCCCATGAAAGCAGCAGGGCAACGACATAAGACAGGATAATGCCAAGACTAAAATGCTGTGCCAGTTCCAATGAGAACTCCCTTCTCCAGAACAACAATACTAATGGATGCATCAAGAATATCCCGAAGGCTACTGTTCCCAGCGAGTCCAGGAGGCGAGTGATTAGACGGGCTCGATCCCTTTTTTTGGCCGCTGCTCGTTCACATCCCATCAACAATAGCAAACATGCAGAAAGTGTAAACAAATTGCGGAACAAAAACAGCAAGGTATACGTTATGATCGGAGATGCACCTAAGGACGTTTTTATGTAAACACTGCCATATACAAAGATAAAACCTCCACTTAAAAAGGCCATGATCAACACATTGCGGTATGAACGCAGCTTCTCCAACGAAATGTTAAAGTTCATGCCAATCCACGCGCCAAACCCAATGACAATCAGGTAACTCGGCAGAAGACTCCCCATTCGCTCGAAGTGGAACTGAAGATGTAATGCATAGAAGCCAGCTTGCGCTGCAATAAAGAACACGGGCAAATAACGCTTGAATAGACGAAACCGGGTTAGTAATAAGAGCAGCGGAAACACCGCATAAAACTGAAGAATAATAAGAAAAAAGTATAAGTGCGTATGCGCTGTTCCTGTGAGCAATTGTTTAAGGAAAAGCGTATAATGAGACATTGGATCATGACTTGCCAGCAGCTGTTTGACCCCAAAATATATCAATGACCAAATCACATAAGGCACAAAAACATATAACAGACGCTTTTTATAAAATCCGAACATCCAACCCTTATCCTTCACCCTGGCACTATAGTTATAGAACAAGACAAGGGAGGACAGAAACAGAAATGCAGGCACCGCAAATTGCAGAAAACTGTTCCAGAAATAATAAAAATCATGACCCTGCGAATGCTTGGGATAATGCGCAACTGCTGTGGATGTTGCATGGATGGCAACCACAGCCATGATGGCAAAAGCACGAAAAAGATCCAGATACTCAATACGCCGGGGCCGATTAACCGGTTGATTCATAATAAAACCTCACTTATGACTGATATGGGATGATAGTTTCCGGCCGCAATCCAGATTCTAAGCTTCATTGTAATCAGCCTGCGAGGGTTATTCAATCGATATCCATATTATTTCGTCATTTTTCCTGTATATTCAACATTATTCGACAACATCGATCCAGAATGGCTCCACCACGTTACCGTCCGGCTCCACATAATCCTGATCCTGGATCCCCCCATTACGAAGAATGACCTTTTGGGAAGCGGTATTGCGGGAATTCCTCATCCTTATCTCCCTAATATAAAAAGAAAAAAGAATCCGCGTTTGCAGATCCTTTTTATAGGTCTAATGCTTTGCTCTGTGTATTACTTCACGATCCTGCCTTCCAATTCCTCCATACATTGATACGTGAACTGATAGCTGCCTGATCCCAAAGCGATCTTAACGTGAGATTCTGGCGTTTGAACTCCCTGAAGATGAGGCACCTTATGCAAAGGAAGACCACTCTCCATAACTGTCTGAAGGCTTGCACCCGGCAAAACAACGGTTCCTGTTACATTGGCGGGAATGGTTACGTGCACTTCCATCTCATTTTGTTCCCGGCGATACCATCTTGATACCACACGTCCATACATCGTATCGAGACTTGCTTCCACCCAATCCAGACCCGGACCAGGCTCCGGCTCGATATGCACAACATGAAAGCCCGGAGATTTCTCATCGGAACGAATGCCTGCAACATTACGGTATAGCCACTCTCCAATGGCACCGTACGCATAATGGTTGAATGAATTCATATCTGCACTCCATAGGCTTCCATCTTCTTTTATCCCGTCCCAATGTTCCCAGACGGTCGTCGCCCCTTTCGTTACCTGATACAGCCAGGACGGGTAGTCTTCCTGAAAGAGCAGCGTATACGCCAGATCATGATGACCTGTATCGCTAAGTACTGGATTCAGATATGGTGTGCCCACGAAGCCGGTTGTCAGATGATTTCCTGCATCTGCAACCAGTTTTCCCAGTTGCTCGATGGCCCGCTGTCTTGCCTTAGAATCCAGTAATTCAAAATGCAGGGCAAGAACATGAGCTGTCTGTGTAGGAACCGCAATTTTCCCCGCAGGCGTAACAAACTCCTCTCGGAATGCAGTTACAATTTGATCATGCAACTTTTCATAGTATGCTTCATCTTCTTCGTTTCCAAGAACTGCGGCCGCCTTTCTCACGAGTGAGACCGAATAGGCATAGAACGCGGTTGCCACAAAATCCTTGTCCGTTGCACCAATGTAGCTGTCCGGCTTGGAGTCGAGTCCCAGCCAGTCCCCAAAGTGAAAGCCCGTGTTCCACAAGTACGGATGATCACCTTGATCATGAATATAATGAACCCAACGTTTCATGCTATCATATTGCTCGGCAAGCAGTCTGACATCTCCATACATCTCGTAAATGGTCCAGGGACAGATGACCGCTGCATCGCCCCAGGCAGCCGAAGAATGACTGGTGTCCCCCCAGCCCTCGGACGTTGAACTTCTTAGATCCGGAACGAAAAAGGGAACACCACCATCCTCGCCCTGATCTGCCTGAAGATCCCGCAGCCATTTCGTGAAGAAGGGGCCCGTGTTCATTAGATATGAAGCTGTCCGAATAAACATCTGCGCGTCGCCCGTCCAACCTAGACGTTCATCCCGCTGTGGACAGTCAGTCGGCACGTCAAGAAAATTCCCCTTTTGTCCCCATAGGATGTTGTGATGAAGCTGGTTTACAAGCGGGCTGGAGCATTTGAAATCACTTGTTCGCTCCATATCGGAGTGCAGTACCACTCCTCTAAAGTCCTCCAGATTTATCGGTTCCGCGAAGCCAATGAGCTTAACGTAACGGAACCCCTGAAATGTGAAATGAGGTTCGTACGTCTCCACCCCTTCACCTTTTAAGATATATCGAATAGACTGTGTTGCTCTTCGCAGATTCTCGGTATAAAAATTGCCCTCATGGTCCAAAATCTCGGCGTGTCTTAACTCAACGGTATGCCCTTGCTCACCCTCGATGTTGAATTTCACCCATCCCACCATATTTTGCCCCATGTCCAGCACGCGGTCTCCCTGCGGGGTAGTGAGTAAGGCGATAGGCTCGAGCTCCTGCACTTGGGTAACAGGTACATTCTCCTGAGCGACGATAATGTCTTTTGTATATTCAAGTATCTCCACAGGTACCCAAAGCGTTGAAGTGTCATCTGTCCAATCCCTCTCCAAGCGTGCATCATATGTCTCCCCCATGTAGATATCCGACATGCGGATGGCACTACTCGCAGTCATCCAGTCCCCATTGGACAGAATGGTTTCTTCCGTTCCATCCGCATAGTGCATATGGAGTTCCAGCAGTAAGGCTGTATGTTCGCCAAAAATTCCTTTTTCCTTATTCCATCCCAAATGACCTCTATACCAACCGTCTCCAAGGGTTGCACCAAGAATATTCCCCCCTGCTTGAAGAAGATCTGTGACATCATAAACCTGGTATTGCAACCGCTTTCCATAACTGGTCCAGCCGGGCGTAAAATAATCCTGTCCCACTCTCTTGTTATTCAGATGCAGCTCATACAATCCAAGAGCCGTCACATAAATTCTCGCAGAGGTTATTTCTTGTTTCAGTTCAAAAGTGGTACGAAGACGAGGACAAGCTGTATCGTTCTCGTCTTCCGGTCTTGACGTAATCCAATTAGCCTGCCAGGCATTCCTGCTGTCCATCAGTCCCATTTCGAAAAATGCTGTTTCTGACCAGGCAGATTGCTCTTCCGCAGCGTCCCAGACACAAATGCGATAATAATAACGGGTTCGTGCCTTGGGCAGCCAACCAGCCAGTTCCACATGGATGGACTGATCAGAGATGACTTTCCCGGAATCCCATTCGGTCTGGTCATGACCTTCCGTTAGAGATAACTGAATTTGATAGGCTGATTGAACACAGTTCCGCTGGTCCGACTGTAATTTCCAGCTTAATCTGGGTGACTTTACATCCAGTCCAATCGGATTAACTCTATATTCGCAACGAAGATGACTGACGGTCAACATGGGGTAAACATCCTTTCCATCGTGGTTTCCAACACAGGCTTACGCTATAATTATACTGATCCTGCTCTCGAAAATACCCGGTAATGAGGACAGTTTAACCCGGTAATTCGGCCATGACCATAAGGAGGTTAAGACGTGAATTCATCTGTACATCTGTTAAAAAGTGAATTCTTCTTCAACTCTGATCTGCAGCTCTTTGTCAATCGATGTACCGAGGATTTTAACCTCCCTTTCCATGCCCATGATTTCTTGGAATACAGTTATGTTGCGGAAGGCGCAGGGTTCCATCACATTGATCAGGACATAGTCCCGGTTCAAAAAGGCATGCTGTTCGTCATCCCCGTTGGAGTACCCCATGTATTCCGTCCATCATCGTCCAATATCTCACAGCATCCGCTCATCATATATAACTGTCTGTTCCATACGGAACTGATACATAAACTGTCTGTCACCATTCAGGAAGAAGACATTCGAAGACACCTGATCGATTTGGCCAACAATAAGGTCTCTTATGTATCCATCTCCGATCAGAATCGACAGATTGAAGAATTGATGGTGAAGCTCTATCGCGAAACCTCGGTTGCGGGAATCGGTTCTTCCACCATGTTATATACACTCGTTAGCCAGCTCATCGTAACGACCTTCAGGCAGCTGCACCAGAAAAAGCACGGCGAACAAGGGCCTGCTTCCGATTTTGAACATATCCTTTATTATCTGGATCAGCATCTTGGCATGCGCATTCGAATGAGCGATCTATCTCACCAATCGGGTTGGAGCGAAAAACAGATTGGCCGCATGTTCCTGAGCTATACCGGACAGACATTCAGCTCGTATCTGCAGCATCTGCGCATACAAAAAAGCCGTGAACTCCTGAAGAATTCACAGCATAAAGTCAGCCTGATCGCTGAGCTGGTCGGATATCGGGATGTGGATACATTCTACGCCGTCTTCAAACGAATTACAGGGGAAACCCCACTAGCATACCGCAAAAAGTCCAGAACCTGACGTCCTGGACTTTTGGAACTTCCACTATCGACTCGCAGTCTCAAACAAATCATCTATGTACGCCTTGGCACCTCTCCAGCTGGACATCAAGGGAAACGGATATTGTTCACGTTCACTCCCATTCCACGGATGAGGTATGCAAATGACTTTCTTTCCCTCTTTCCAGGCAGGAATCAAATTATGTGCCCCGTCATCAATTAACAAGTCAAAGTTAATCAGATTTTTTCGTTTACATGTGATAAACTGCTCCGCCTTAATAAAGGGCATATGCCGCTGAAGCCAGTTCCACTTTTCCACCACAGTCTTCGGGTCTGCTGCCGTCACAATAATAACATCATAAGCTTCATTCAGCTTTTGCATTTCGTCCACAACGTACTCGTCGTACAGCTCCAATTCCTCAAACAGTCCCGGCCGACCATAAAAAACATCATGAGTGCTGTCCGGATGACGCAAGTGAGACGTATCCCAATGAGTCATATCCTCATAACGCAGCGGATGGGTCGGGAAGTTGATGTTGTTGTGATAAATGGCTCGCCTGACCAGATGACAGATCGTATCATCCATGTCTACAGCAATGATTGGTTTCTTCATGTTATCCCTCCCCAGTACGAACACAGTATATCACCCCGGGTGTCATGAAGCTATTCTTTTTACAGTCACATCCATTAGATAAAAAAAGGCGCCCCTGCGCCGCTCATATGCTGCGCCTGGGGCTGCCCTCTTGAATTAAGCCAAATCTTCACCGTTGGAAGCAATGACTTTTTGATACCAGCCAAAGCTTTTTTTCTTATAACGATTCAATGTACCTTGTCCGTTGTCGTCCTGATCGACGTAGATTACGCCATAACGCTTGGACATCTCGGAAGTGGATGCACTGATGATGTCGATCGCTCCCCAGTTTGTGTAACCCATGAGGTCTACCCCATCCATGACGGCTTCCTTCATTTGCGTAATATGTTTTCTCAGGTAGTCAATCCGGTAATCATCGTTAATGGAACCATCAGCTTCAACCTTATCCTTGGCACCAAGTCCGTTCTCCACAACGAATAATGGTAATTGATAACGGTCATACAGCTCTTTGAGCACCACGCGAAGTCCGATTGGGTCAAGCTGCCAACCCCATTCTGTACGCTCCAGATTCGGGTTTTTAATGGTGCTGTACAGATTGCCCCCAGTTACTCCATATTCCTCAGGATTCACAGCAGATACCAAGGACGTGTAGTAACTGAACGAGATGAAATCCACTGTGTGCTTTTTCAATATCTCTTCATCCCCTGGTTCCATGACGATAGAAATTCCATGGTCAGCCCAGTAACGAGCCATGAAGGTTGGATAGCTTCCGCGAACCTGAACATCGGTATGCAGCAGATTCAACTGGTTATCAATCTGAGCCTGCAACACATCTTCCGGTTTAGACGTGGCCGGATAGTGAATCATACGAGCAAGCATGCAGCCAATCTGAAAGTTCGGATTGATCTGACGTGCTTTTTCCGTAACCAGACTGCTGGCAACGAATTGGTGATGAAGCGCCTGATACGAAGCCTGCATCACGTTGTCCACGCGGTCTTCGATAATGCCTCCACCTGTGAAGGGTTCAATGATGGTTGTGTTGATTTCATTAAATGTCAGCCAATATTTAACCTTGTCTTTATAACGGGTCATTACCGTTTCAGCATATCTCACAAAATGACCAATGACTTCCCGACCAGCCCAGCCGTTATACTTCAGTACCAGTGCCATTGGCATTTCATAATGAGAAAGGGTTACGAGTGGTTCAATGTTGTGCTTGCGCAGTTCATCGAATACTTCGTCATAGAAGCGCAGTCCTTCTTCATTAGGTTCTGCATCATAACCGTTTGGGAAAATACGCGGCCAGTTGATCGATAGACGAAATGTCTTGAAACCAAGCTCAGCGAATAGCGCGATATCCTCTTTGAAGCGATGGTAAAAATCAATTCCGTATCGTTTGGGATAACCCTCCGCACTGTGGTGGGACATGGCTTTCTCAACGGTTGCCGTGGTCACATGCATGAGCTCTCTCAGATTGGTGTAGTCTTTTTTCTCAAAATAAGGAACCATGTCCGCCGTGGACCAGCCTTTGCCACCTGCATCGAATCCACCTTCAGCCTGATTGGCGGCAATGGCGCCGCCCCACAGAAAACCTTCCGGAAATCCTTGTCGATTAATCATGCGTATCTCTCCTCTTCTCGTTAATTTAAAATTACATCTGGGCTTTCAACACCTCTTGACCCATCGTGATCTCACCCAAGTTTACTGGCTTAATTTCCTGGTAGTCAGCCGTGTTCGTAACAACCATGGCCGTTGTAATGTCATATTCTTTCGCGATTTGATCAAGTTCAAAGGAAAGCAGCTTGTCACCGGCCTGTACGCGAGTTCCGGCGGTAACATGGGATTCAAAGTATTGCCCGCGCAGCTTGACCGTATTGATTCCCACATGGATCAGAAGTTCCATTCCGTTATCGCTGCGGACAACGATCGCATGTTTTGTTTTGAACACATTCATAACCGTCCCTGTCACTGGTGATACGAGCTCGCCTACGCTAGGAACAAATGCAACACCTTTACCCATCAATTCATCGCCAAACGTTGGATCATTGACTTCTTTCAGTGGAATTGCTTTTCCTGTCATCGGAGCAACAGCAACCGCATTACTTGTCGGCGTTGGTGCACCCAGGTCGTCCACGTTTACCTCTGCTGACTCATTGGAAGGCGCTGCTGCTGGCGCAGCAGATGCCCCAGGGGAGAACTGAGCGAGCGCTTCTGCGTCTCCTTCTTCCTCCTTGATTCCGAATACCGTGGACATAATCGCACCTACCACGAAGGCAAGAATCATCCCAATTAGGGAATACCAGAACGTCTGTCCAATCAGGGAAGGCAGTCCAGGAAGTCCGCCATTACCCGCAAGTACATAAGCCTTGGCTCCAAATGCCAGAGCGAACCCACCACCTACAGCACTACCAATCATGGCTGCAGCAAAAGGTTTTTTGTACTTCATGTTTACACCGTACATTGCCGGTTCAGTTACACCCATGAGCGCTGTAAAGCTTGTAGACAATGCAACGGTTTTGAGCTTTTTGTCTTTTGCACGGAAAAATACGCCGAGCGTTGCTCCGGCTTGACCCATATTGGAGATATACGTTAGCGGCAAGAATTTATCAAAGCCCAGTGTAGCAATGTTACTCAGGATAATTGGAACGAGTGCATAGTGCATCCCTGTCATAATAATGAGCGCCATTGCGCCGCCAAGCACGATACCCGCAAT
Organism: Paenibacillus pabuli; assembly: GCF_039831995.1. Taxonomy (NCBI): domain Bacteria; kingdom Bacillati; phylum Bacillota; class Bacilli; order Caryophanales; family Paenibacillaceae; genus Paenibacillus; species Paenibacillus pabuli. The sequence goes on along the minus strand of NZ_JBDOIO010000003.1, from coordinate 20,698 downwards.
GAGTCCACCTTCATTGAGCAGCCAGTTGATACCGCCGGACAATCCATTACCTACGAAAGTACCTAATGGACCGATCGCGATCAGCGTAACCGGAACCATAACAAGCAACGTGATCAATGGAACAAGCAGCAGCTTCAGAGCGGCCGGAATTACGCGGTCAACCCACTTCTCCACATAGGACATGAGCCATACGGCCAGCAAAATCGGGATAACCGATGAAGCATAGCTTACTGCCGTTACCGGAATGCCGATAAAAGCTACAGACTCGCCGCTGGAGAGCAGCGTGCTCATATCCGGATACATTAACGCTGTACCTAGCGCAATCGCAACAAACGGATTACTGCCGAATTTGCGGGCAGCGCTAACTGCGATCAATAGAGGCAGGTAATGGAATACGCCATCCCCGATCGCTGAGAGAATGCGATACGTATCCGTACCTGCCGACATCCAGCCGAGAGATACAAATAAGGCAAGCAAACCTTTGAGCATACCAGCAGCGGTGATCGCTGGCAGCATCGGAGCAAAGACCCCTGCAATAGTTTCAAATATTTTAAGAATTACATTTTTATTTTTGTCCGATTTGACTTCTTTCTTTTCCTGACTCTGCTGCAGTGCCGGATGTTCTTTCACCATGGCATCGAACACTTTCGGTACATCGTTACCGATAATGACCTGGAATTGGTCACCGGAGATGTTGGTCCCCATGACCTTGTCCAGCTTCTTGAGTGTACCGTTATCCACTTTGTCATTGTCTTTCAACTCAAAGCGAAGCCGGGTAATACAGTGGTACACTGAGTTGATGTTGTTTGTTCCCCCAACGGCTTTAATAATTTCCTGTGCCGTTTCCTGATGGTTCATGATGTTTTCCTCCTCGTATTTTCCAATAAAAAATACCCGAACGAATACGACACGTCATGTGCGCGTCATTTCATTCGGGTATTGCCTGATTGAACAGTAACAAGCCCATGGGAATATTTAATTAACACCTAATTTTCTCGCTTGGTTTTCATTAACCGCTCCAGATGGAGCGTAAGATATAACTGTTCCGAGTGAGTCATGTCGTATTGATAATTCTTATGGATAAAGGTTTCGATCTTGCCGATACATTTGAAGGTTTCGGGATAGTTTTTCCGAACCACCTCGTATAAATACTCCTCTGCATCATCATGAGTTGAATGCGTAATGACTCTCTGGCAGAAGTATTTCAAATGTGTGATGAAGCGGAAATAATTGACGCTATCTTCATCCAATTCGACATTGAAGTGATATTTGATAATATTCATGATTTCCTGAAGCAGCTGCATGAGATGGGTCACATCATTCATGGAATCATTGACTTCCGCATTGATGAAATGCAGAGCAATGTTGCAAATCTCATCCTTGGGAAAATCAATATCCAGTCTTTCCTTCAGCAACGTGAGCGCTTCTCGGGCGACATCGTACTCCGCCTTGTAAAAATGCTGAACTTCCCAGGAAAGCGGATTCCTCGTGATCATGCCCTTTTCCATACGCTGCAAGGCAAAATGAATGTGATCCGACAACGAGACATAGATCCCGTCACTGATGGTTTTGTTCAATTGCGTCCGTGCTAGCGTTACGATATCATCCGTTGCCTGCAGGATTTCAATCGGCACTTCTGTGACGATGGACTTGAACTTCTCGTAGATCGATGCATCCTGAAGACGGAATACTTTTTCGATCCGTTCCTCATCAATCTCATCACCGACTTTGAACTTAAACCCGATACCCCGGCCGAGGATCAGCAGCTCCTGATTTTTGTCATCCACGGTACTGACAATATTGTTATTAAATATCTGTTTAATAATCATTTTGGACCACCCGTTTTTTTTGAGGATTAAAAAAAGGGCAAAACCAAAATAGAAATAATAAATCATTTCCATAGTGGTTTTGCCCGCATTACCGGTAACAAGCCTCGGGTATAATTTATCACAACCTGAAAACGGTGTCAACCAAAAATGCTACCACTGTCTTATTTACATGAATGCTTTATACCGTTTATGCCCTTTAAATAGGGCTTTAATCTTAACAATCTCACATCAGTTCAAGTATTTCTTCAGTTTGTCCCTCTAGAGTATTGCCATCGAACGGTTGTGTGAAACCTTACTAATAGATACTGGTCATTCTAATTCAATCGGTTTCATCTTTTACTTCGGTAAGCAAGGACTTGCTACTTAACGGTTGAAATCGTATGAGCTTATAACTTTTAATCCATTCTTCACTTGCTGCATGTCGAACCTTTATTTCTGCGTGGTACTGTTCCTTCAACTCCGTTAACTTCACATCTATAGTAGAATAGTCACCTTCGTCAATTCCATAATAGATGTAAGTCCACCCCTCATGCTCAGCAGATAAAACTTCAAATTTTCTAGCTTTTTCTTCAAATAACTCCACCACCTCTGGTGGTGCCTGAGCAAGTTCAATCGTTTCAAAAGCAACCTGAGTAATCTGCAACTGGACTCTAGTCCAGTAAAGATAGCCCGCCAACATAACTAGTATAAAACCGATAATAGGCACTAATCGTCTTCGCTTTCGGGAATGTCTTTTTGTGTTCAATGGATCATCTCTTTCTTATAAGTATTCATTTGTTAATGTCCTTTTTTAAAAGTAAACAAGCTCTATTTACATAAACACAGGTTAGATGGTTATGGTTGGTTTAAATTATTGAAGCAGACAAACTTCCATAAAAAAAGACCCTTCGTTTGAAGGGCCTTTTACTATTATTGTTGGAATGTCACATGAATCTGAACGATTTCGGAGCGACTGCTCGTGCGGATTGGTGGTCCCCAGAAGCCATATCCAGAGGTCACAATGGAGTGCATGGAACCTTTTTGCAGGTAACCCCAATCGTTCTCGTAGATCGCCTGCGTGATGAACTGAGCAGGTGCAATCTGGCCACGGTGGGTGTGACCGGATACAACCAGATCCACACGATTCTGCTCCGCTATATCCAGATCATACGGCTGATGATCCATCATCAGCACCGGCTTGCTGAGATCGGTATCCTGCATCAGCGTTGCTACTTCGGCACGATCGTTTTCCGTCCTGTCTTTGCGTCCAATCAGGGTAATTTTGTCATCCAGCATGACCTTGTCATCGTAAAGCACTTGCATATTGCTCTTCTCCAGCGCAGCAATCAGATCTTCAATCGGTCCGTCGAACTTGTCATGATTGCCCAGTGAAGCATAGACTCCGTATGGCGCCTGAATACCACTGATAATATCTGCAATGCCACTACCCAGATACATGTCCAGATTGTCATCAATAAGGTCACCGGGATAGAGGACCAGATCCGGCTTCAACGCGTTGATTTCCTCCACCATGCGCTTGGCGTGTGCCGGACCTGATAGAAGTCCAAAATGCATATCCGCAGCCATAACAATGTTGAGACTGTCGATCCCTTCCACCTTTTTATCAATTTGAATGCTGTACTCCCTTACTACCGGACTATACGCATTATAGATCCCATAAGCCATCGTAGAGAGAAGTAACACCAGAGTAACGACACCCGCCCACTTCTGTGTGTGATGTCTGGGAATCCGTGTTAAACGGAGTAACCACAATGTTAGATGGATTACTGGCAAGATCAGCAGCAGCAGTGAAAAAATAGCCAGCCAGTAAGAACCAATTACACTTAAGAAGGATATACTTCCAAACAGCCGGGCCAGAATGAATGAAACCGCAAGAAATACAAGTGCTGCAATGTAGAACCATCGAAACCTGGCTGACACGACGGGCTTCATCCAGCTCCAGCCGCTCCAACCTATGTAGAACACCAATAAACCGTATACAACCAAAAACAAAATGCCTGCCAATACGAACATGCTCCGGTTAACCTCCACGTCAATAAGTTGATTGCTGAATTTACACCTAACAAACCATAAAATAATTGCCTGTCTGAACCAGTATAACGCAGTATGCAGGGTCGAGGCATCTCCTTCACCAGCTTAGATACGTACATTTTATTACAATTTGGTGATACTTAAATTCCAGCCAATTGAAATCGGTGTTATAGAGTAACCGTGTAGTAAATAAATAAAAAAGCATACCTGCATTCGCTTAGGAGTATTACCACTCATAAACGGATGCAAGCATGCTCGCATGTTAATTTTCAGTAAAGTGACTTAACATATATTACTCGTTTGTATCCATCCATTGGAAGTGGAATGAACCTTCTTTGTCCACACGTTTGAACGTGTGAGCACCGAAGTAGTCACGTTGCGCTTGCAGCAGGTTTGCAGGCAAACGCTCTGTACGGTAACTGTCATAGTAGGACAGGGCGCTGGAGAAACCAGGTACCGGAATACCTTGTTTTACAGCAGCAGCTACAACTTCACGCCAAGCATCCTGGTAGGATTCAACGATGTTTTGGAAGTATGGATCCAGAAGCAGGTTTTTGAGTTCTGCATCTTTGTCATAGGCTTCTTTGATGTTTTGCAGGAACTGTGAACGGATAATGCAGCCGCCGCGGAAGATCATCGCGATGTTGCCGTATTTTAGATCCCATCCATATTCGTCGGAAGCCGCACGCATTTGGGCGAAGCCTTGTGCGTAGGATACGATTTTACTTGCGAACAAAGCTTTACGTACGCTCTCGATAAACGCTTTTTTATCTCCGGAGAACGCTTCAGTCTTCGGTCCGTTCAGGATTTTGCTCGCAGCTACACGCTCGTCCTTCATCGCGGACAGGAAACGGGAGAATACGGATTCCGTAATCATGGACAGTGGCACGCCGAGATCCAGCGCACTTTGGCTTGTCCATTTGCCTGTTCCTTTTTGTCCGGCCGCATCCAGAATAACGTCAACCATGGGTTTGCCGGTTTCCGGATCGTATTTGGAGAAGATATCTGCCGTAATTTCGATCAGATAGCTGTCCAGTTCACCTTGATTCCACTCCGTGAAGATTTCGTGCAATTCCTCAACGGAAACATTCAGAACGGATTTGAGCAGGTGGTAAGCTTCACCAATCAACTGCATATCTCCGTATTCAATACCGTTGTGCACCATTTTGACGTAGTGTCCGGCACCATCCGGTCCAATGTACGTGCTGCAGGCATCATCGCCAACTTTTGCTGAAATGGCTGTCAGAATCGGTTCAACCAATTCGTATGCACTTTCTTGACCGCCTGGCATGATTGCCGGACCTTTAAGTGCGCCTTCTTCGCCACCGGATACACCGGCTCCGATGAAACGGAAACCTTTTTCTTCCAGCTCTTTGCTGCGGCGTTGCGTGTCAGGGAAGTAGGCGTTACCTCCGTCAATAATGATGTCGCCTTGATCCAGATGTGGAAGCAGTTGCTCGATGGTTGCATCAGTCGCTTTACCGGCTTGAACCATGATCAAAATTTTGCGCGGGGATTCCAGGGATGCCACGAACTCTTCAATGGAGAACGCACCAATCAGGTTTTTACCCTCAGCTTCTTTCAAAAGATCGTTTGTTTTCTCCGGGGAACGGTTGAACACCGATACCGAGAATCCTTTGCTTTCAATATTAAGGGCCAAGTTTTTGCCCATTACTGCAAGTCCAATAACACCAATCTGTTGTTTACTCATTATGTCCTCCCCATGCTCCTTGTTTTAAGAAACGTTTAATCTGATTGAATTCGCTCTTTGGAAGATTCTTATTGAACTGTTTTTTTCCAGTCCGCTGCGAATTTGTCCATGCCTTGATCTGTCAGTGGGTGTTTGGAAATTTGTTCAATGACAGAGAATGGAACCGTAGCAATATGTGCTCCTGCCATCGCTACACGTGTAACGTGGTCCGGATGTCTTACGGAAGCCGCGATAATTTGCGCATCCAGGTTATGTGTACGGAACAATTCAGCTACTTTGGCAACCAATTGAACACCATCTTCCGAAATATCATCAAGGCGTCCGAGGAATGGAGATACATAAGTAGCACCTGCGCGTGCTGCCAGCAGTGCCTGATTCACAGTGAAGATCAACGTTACGTTCGTTTTCACGCCTTTTTTGGTCAGGTAACGGCAAGCTTCAAGTCCTGCAAGTGTCATTGGCAGCTTGATTGTAATGTTTTTGTCGTTATTGTTGATTTTGATCAATTCATTCGCTTGAGCGATCATTTCTTCAGCTGTAAGAGCATCTGGTGTTACTTCTGCAGATACGGATTCAACTTCAGGTACTTCGCGCAAAATTTCCTCAATGCGATCTTCAAACTTAATGCCTTCTTTGGCTACTAGTGATGGGTTAGTTGTTACACCGGACAGGACGCCGATTTTATACGCTTTTTTGATGTCTTCCAAGTTTGCTGTGTCGATGAAAAATTTCATGTTAAAACCCTCCAGTTAATTTGTTTTTTTATTACAAGTTTGAATTCACAGCCAAAGGTGCAGCCAGTGCATCTTCAGCAGACTGATCTGACGGCTCATCAAACCACCAGTGATGACCTTCAGCAGCTAGCATCTCGTCTGATTCCGCAGGACCGTAGCTACCTGCCGGGTAGAGGTGAAGTGGCAGCAGATTTTCTTCGAACGCCTCCAAAATCGGCTGTACCCAAGCCCAAGACAATTCAACTTCATCCCAATGAGCGAAGAACGTTGGATCCCCCTGCAGGGCATCACGAATCAGGTTCTCATAAGCTTCGGCAAGATCTTCCCGATCAGGTGCCAAATCAATGTGAACCGGCTTGAACTCCCCTTTGTGCTGAGGGTCGCTCGCATTGAGCTGAAGCGTCATGCTTTGATCAGGACTCATTTCAATGACAAGCAGGTTCGGCTTGGAACCATTGCTCTTCGCTGCATTTGACTGACCAGATGGTTCCTTGAATTCAATAACGATACGTGTTGATTTCTCCTTCATTCGTTTACCTGTGCGGATGTAGAATGGAACCCCGCGCCAGAAGAAGTCATCGATCTGCAATTTTGCAGCGATAAACGTATCGTTCATTGTATTTTCGGCCACACCCGGCTCGGCAGCATACGCACTCACAGCTTTGCCTTGAATGGATCCTTCAGCATATTGTCCCCGAATCACGCTTGCGCCCACATTGTGTTTCTGCAGCGGCTCGATCGATTCCATAATATGCTTTTTCTTCAGCCCAACTTTTTCGGTTGTGCTGTTGTATGGAAGCTGGATGGCCATCATCATGAGCAATTGCAGCATGTGATTCTGGAACATATCTCGCACGGCACCTACATGATCATAATAGGAAGCACGTTCCTCCACACCAACGGTCTCGTTGGCCGTGATTTGCACATTGGAGATGTAACGGTTGTTCCACAATGCTTTCATAATCGGATTGCTCTGATGCAAGGTTTCCAAACGCTGTACCATCGGTTTGCCAAGATAATGGTCAATCCGATAAATCTCTTCTTCCGTGAACGCCTCACTCAGTTTGCGGTTAAGATCTCGGGCCGATTGCAGATCATGACCGAACGGTTTCTCAATCACGAGGCGCTTCCAGCCTTCGGTGGATCCCAGTCCGCTGTTTTGGATGTTTTCTGCGATCGGTTCGAAGAATTCTGGTCCGACAGACAGATAGAACAGACGATTGGACGGAATGTCCAGCTCTGCTTCTCTCTGTTCAACCAATTTTAACAGCTGTATATAATCTTCCTTATGACTAATATTCAATACATTGTAACGAAAAGCCTGCACGAATGACTTCACACGTTCAGGATCCGCCTGCCGTCTGGAGAATTCATTCAGTGACTTTTCAACTTGTGCCTGAAAGAATTCATCAGACCATTCTCTACGGCCCAGGCCAATCAGCGAGAAGGTTTCAGGAAGTTTCTGCTCAATGTATAAATTGTATAAGGCAGGATATATTTTTCTTTTGGCTAAATCGCCAGTAGCACCAAATAAAATAATGCTCGTCGGTTCCATATCACCGTTCTCCTTCCAAGTAACTCTGGTTTCTTTGCTGTAGTTACACTATAATACGTTTTATAGCCATACAAGTAATTAATATATTTCACAGGAGCTATAGACAATATCTATGACAACAAATTATGAGTTATATAAAGTCTTTTACTGGGCTGCCAAAACAGGAAGTTTGACTCAAGCCGCCAAGGCGCTTTATATCACCCAACCCAGCGTCAGCCATGCCATCAAGCAGCTGGAAGAGAGTTTTGGCCTGACGTTGTTTTATCGGAACTCCAAAGGTGTGGCATTGACTCAAGAAGGCGTCAGCCTATATTCCTATATCGAACAATCCCAGATTCTGATTTCACTCGCGGAAGAGAAAATGGCTGCATTGAAAAGTCTGGACAGTGGAGAGCTTCGAATCGGAGGCAGTGACTCCTTGTTCAAGCATTACATGCTTGCGTACCTGGAAGAATTCCATATCCTGTATCCCAACATTAAGCTGCATCTAAGTCATGGAACAACGCCTGAAGTCATAACGTTTTTGAAAGAGGGCAAAATTGATCTCGGTGTTGTACGGATGCCAATTGTGGATCCGCAGCTGGAGGTCCGTGAGAGCATTCAGCTCAAAGATTGCTTCGTCGCTGGCGAACGTTACGCCCAGTTGAAGGGCAAGGTCATGACACTGGATATGCTGCTTGAACACGAGCTTATTCTCTTCTCGCGGAACAGCCGGGTTCGCATGGCTATTACGGAGTTGTTTAACAGCTATGGATACACATTGAAGCCTGGGATCGAGGTCGGAAGCGTGGATCTGCTCATTGAATTTGCAAGGCGGGGATTGGGTATTTCCTATGTAACCCGTGAATTTATTTCCAAGGAGCTGGAGGAAGGTTCACTGTTTGAAATTCAGCTCGATGTCCCTCTTCCCCCTTCACATGTGGGGATTATGACCAAACGAAATATGCCTATTTCCCTGGCGGCAAACCGAATTATGGATCTTATTTTTAAAAGTTAAATCACTCCTTAACACAAACAAGTGCTTCTACCCCTGATTAGGAAAAAGAAGCACTTGTTAATTGACGACTGTTTAGCGACTAATGATAAATTTCCATTTTTACTCGTGTAGAACGTTACACTGCTGAATGCTCATTACACTCCATCCATTTGCTCCAGTTCTATTAGACGGCTCCTGATTCGCTGTGGAATCATCTCAAACAGCCTGTCCCATGTTACAAACTTTTCCTGCTCTAGTAAGTACTCTTCAAATTGCATTGTCGGTACAAAGGCTTTGGTCTGTAGATAGTTCCTCACCCGAGCATCAATCTCCTCATTGGTCTTATAATAATTTTTGAACAAGTCGTTCACTAGCAGGCCGTCACATCCGGCTTGGATACCTGCAGCGGAATACAAATCGGGCAGCAACTCGAACACGACAGGCAGCGGCGAGAAAGCATGTTTACCTGGCTGTGAATAGAGACAGACGTGACGATCAACCATATTCATCCGATCCTTCAGCATCCCCCTCAGCACTTTACCGTGAAAACTGGCTTCACAATCCACGACCTCGCCTTCATGGCCCACATAGATCCAAACATGTTCCATTTCATACAGGTGCCCAATCTCATAATCCCACCATATCGCATACTCCACTACAAATTGCACGGCCTCAACCGGAAAAAGGATTTCCCGTTTAAACGAGGGTGAAGGTCCAGGTTTCTCGAGTATTGAAATACCAACCAGATCCGGATAAAACGGTTCGTTCAGATCAAACATCAAAATGGGCGCATAACTCATCGCTGTTTCCAGCAATTCCGTACCCGTAATCGTCATGGATATTCCCCTCCATAATCATGTGTTCAAACAAACGCTAAATTTATATTAACCAAGAAACTTGTAGATGTATATTTGTGCAAAATAAAAGCCCGAAACCAGACACGTTTACTGGTCACGGGCATCGACATGATCTGAAATGAAAACTTAAGTCAGCCTTTGGTTTTGGATGCTTGGTTTACTTGGTCCGAAACGGAGTCCACACAACCAATTGGCGGTCCCAAGATCGCATCATTTTGGATGGATGCAACCGCTTGGGCATAGGCTTCTTCGTCAATACAGTAGGCTCTATGTGCTACTTCAGGAGGTGTTGCAGCCAGGAAGTCTGCTCCCAACACAATATCAGGCGTCGGCTGATCAAAGATGGTCAGCAAATGAACATCATCCGTATCCGCCACAAACCAATGAAACCATCCTTTGGGGAAAATGGAGACTTGACCGGGTTTCAAATGATAATTAATCCGTCTCCGGGCAAAGGGATCAAACACCGAAGTTGTAATCTCCCCACTAATCAAAACAATCATTTCCGTCGTGTTGGTATGCCAGTGAGGCTGAACAATGATCCCCTTGCTCATGTGTATATTGAAAAAGCCATTCTGAATGCTTGGCAGTTGCTCCCCGAATAATTGCGTAACATAATTACGCGGATCTCGCTGATAGTTCAGTACAGCAGTGGAATCACCCGCGAGCTGAATATTCGGGATTTGCAAAATCGGATTGATCATGCTAATGTTTCCTCCTTATGGGCGCATACCTCATTGTTGTACTGTATGCGCAATAAATTCAGATCATGCTTAAGGGGAAGTCATGGCCATCCTTATTTCCTGCTCTGTAACTTCTTGCGTTAAAATGACGTCTATACGGGTAAAAACATGGAAGAACGGAAAGGTGGAATTTATATTGCACTGGAACAAAATAATGCTACTCGCACTTGGCATCCTTGTCGCTTCGACTCTATCAGCCTGCAGCTCAACTCCTGGTGAGAGTGCAGAGCCTCAAACCACAGAGACCGTACAGGAGCAGCCGGATTCTCAGATGGACAACAAGACGGGTACTGAAAAAGAAAATACCGAATTAGGCAAGGAAGCCCACGAACCGGTCGAGGGACAGCCCCCGACTGTTACTGAAGCATCCACTACCATTATCAAAGCCCTTCAAGAAGGAGACATGGAGACGGTAGCTTCTTGGGCCTCACAGGGTGGAGTCCGCTTCTCTCCTTTTGCCAACATTGATCCAGAAAATGATCTGGTGTTCACACCGGATGAAATTAGTGGGCTAATGAAAGATACCACCCGATACGTATGGCGTTCCACACCCGGCAATAATGATCAAATTGAACTGACTTATGCGGATTATCATCAAAACTATGTGTATAACAAAGACTTCATACATGACGGTGAAAATGCGGTAAACGCCGTCATTGGCGAGAATGCTCATCTCGGCAATTTGCACGAGGTATACCCGGAAGCCAATCATGATTTTGTTGAATTTCATGTAAAAGGCGCAGGTGACGACGAAAGAGACTGGCATACTTTGCGTCTGGTATTCGAAAAAATTGGTGAGGACCACACCCTTGTCGGTATTGTCCACGATCAATGGACTCCATGATAAGTCTCATGTCCAACAAGCTCAACAGAGACACTCGGGATGTATAAAATCAAAGCCTCAGGCCTGAATACAATCAGGTCTGAGGCTTTTCATTTCATAGAGATTTGTTCTTTATGTTCAACTCAGTGAATGACAAAAAAGCCTGACTATATCGAAAGAGAATCAAGCTTTATATCTAATTTATATTTGATCAAAAAAATCTGCTATGGTCTTCCCCGGATCAGCCAGAAAATCAAGATGCGTAGAAGAAATATCGCCATATTCCTGGTGTTCTAAATCAACGTAACCGATGAGCTTTTTACTGGGATTCCAGACCAGATGAATATGTGAGTATTGATCCAAATCGGCGGATAAACGAAGCAGTTTCTGCCTCCCCATCTTCATCTCCACAGTATTCAACAGATTAAAGAAATCTACATATTGGATACCTGATTCGTTATCCGGCAATTCCACTCGCCGTGGCCCTTCGTTCAGAAAATGAACAAGTTCCTTCGGCAGCTTGTATGGCTTTAATGCATGCAATTTGTTACTTAAGTCATGGAACTCCTTCGGTTCGTGAGCCTTCAGGTAATCGGCCATCTCGTCATTTTTCTGACTAACCGCAATCGTGTAAGCCCGTTCCCCATCCTTTTCCTGAATGGTCACATCTGCACCCTGTTCCACGAGATACTGAACCATCTTCATATTATTGTTGCGAGCAGCGACAGTAAGCGGGGTTGCTCTATAAGGGTACACCATATCCGGTTCATTATAGTTAATGTCTGTCCCTTCATTCAGCAAATACTGTATCGTTTGCATATCATGGTCAGACACAGCTTTCCGCAATGTTTTCCCACCATATTTCCGTATATCCAGTCCAAGCTCGTTCAGCACAGCTATATTCTTTTTGTTGCCGTAATATGCTTCATCGTACGCACTCGATTTCACCTTGTTTAAACCAGTCAATTTCGCACCCTTCTCATGCAGATAGCGAAGGACCTCTTCTCCGCCATATCTGGCTGCAGTAAGAATAGACGGGTTACCTTTCATATTGAGATTGACGCCATGCTCTACGAATAGCTCTATCATCTTCTGTTGATTGGTGATTAAAGCAAGCTCTATTGGTGTCAAAGCTATGTATTTGCTGAGTGTGATGGGTGCTTCCAAGTCCACACCCTCTCTGATCCATTCCTCTACAGCAGCAGTATCTCCCTTATAGATCGCCATGGCGAAATCAGGCAGCGTTTCAAACGTTCCTTGGTTTCCGATTTTGAACAAAGATGTACCCTCCCCCTGGTTTATATGCATATGAAAACTACTCTTATTAGTCCATTCTATTATACCTAAACTGATTCTCTATCTTACCATTTCTTGAAATATGAAAAGATAGAAATATTCGCAGAACACCAGAACGATGTCCACGGTCATGTATCACATTTGAGCTCTGCACATTCCTATGCTAATATTATGAACACCTATTTCATAAACAACAACCTTAGAAAGGGACATTATGAATCCTTTATCCGTACAATCCATATTTCAACAACAGATTCCTTCATTAGATCTTCGAAGCTGCCTCGTCAGCATGCAAGGGGAGCACATATACCAGCATTATCGCAATCAAGAAGCAGCTAATCAGATCGCCAAAGTCAATTCGTGCACCAAAAGTGTGCTGTCTGCACTTATCTGTATCGCGATGGATCACGGGTGGCTGCCTGATGCATCCACTCCACTCTCTACCTTTTTCCCGAAGCTAGCTTCAGATCCTGACCCCCGGAAACCGCAAATCACTCTGGAACAGCTGCTCACCATGACAGCCGGTTTCAACTGGGATGAGTTTGGCGGACAAAATTCGTTTCCACGTATGACACGCACGGATCATTGGGTGAACTTTGCGTTGGAGCAACGTCTTAGTCATTCACCAGGAACCCATATGGAATACAATTCGGGGGTATCGCAAATACTTGCGGCCATCCTTATGCAACAAACTGGAATGAGCGTAGCGGAGTTCGCTGAACGTTATTTGTTTGGTCCATTGGGGATTACGGAGTATCAGTGGGAGAGTGATCCTCAGGGTGTACATACAGGGGGATTTGGGTTAAAGATGCTGCCAGTGGATTTGCTGAAATTCGGTCAGCTCTTTTTGCAGAAAGGTACGTGGCATGGTGAACGTTTGATTTCAAGTGCTCTCGTTGCCCGTTCTACAGAAGCATTCATTACCGTGACTCCACCGAACCGTGGAAGCTACGGCTGGCACTGGTGGGTCGATACTTGCAAGACTGATGAATCATCTGAATTTAGTGGAGAACGTAAACAATCGTCGGGGTATGGGTCTGAGTACACCTCCATAAACACCGCTGAGCAGAGTAAGTCTGTACTTCACTATTATTACGCCCGTGGATATGGCGGTCAGTTTGTGTACGTTGTTCCTGAGCTTGAGCTTGTTACGGTCTTGACGAACGACAAACGAAAGAAGGAAAAACCTCCTCTGGATGTTTTCCCTAGATTGATTGCTCCACAGTTACTTAAACTATTGTAAACCGCATCTATCGGTTTATGTAAAACACAATATTACCCCAACCATGACCGGGTACTTCCCGATCGGTTGGGGTTATTGACGTACATTGTTTTACTTCATTACACCTCAAAAAGTGTCTCTTCAATCGCAAGTGTTATGGGATATGGACCTGATTCCTTATTGGAGAGCACGACCAGTTGTGCTGCATGTTCTAGGTATAGCGAAGACATAAACGACACCCCAGGATCAAATCCCATGACATGTACTTTGAAAATATCTTCTCCTTTTTGATCAACCCAAACACCCTGGCCATAGTAGGTCTCTCCTTCTTCTTGTACATGAGGTGTAGTCAAATGTTGTGTTGTCGATTCACTCAGTAATTTATAATTTAACAGTCCATCCCAGAAACGAATCATATCAGGTGCTGTTGTATACGCCCCACCATCGGCCCCACCCTTGATTGGGATCGAGAATATATTGGTGTTCCATGTTCCATCGTCATGATCAATATATCCGATTGCTGTGTTTCGTGGAAGCTGATCGGTCAAAAAATAACCTGAATTCGTCATCCCGCAACGTTTAAAAATGTGTTCCTGTACATATTCGGTGAAAGGTTGTCCCGATTGTTCTTCCACAATCAAGCCTAACACGATAAATGCCGCATTATTATAGTGGAAACGTTCACCGGGTGTTGACTTCATTGGCAGATGCCGGAACATCGGCAAAAAGTCACTTGGCTGTCTCATCGAGTAGACAGGCCGCTCTTTCCACAAATCGGCAAAGTCCTCCATCACTTCCTCGTCAAAATAATCCGGAATGCCTGAAGTATGCGTTAGTAATTGATGCACCGTAACATTTTTGTCCCATAATGGAAAGTCAATACTCAACACATCTTTCAGCAATGAATCGCCAGACAGTTTACCCTGCTCAATTAGCTGGCATACACTTACTGCCGTGAAGATTTTGCATCCTGAAGCAATTCCAAACCGGGTATCCATCTGGTTGGGGATTGCTTCGCTTCGATTGGCGTACCCACGACTCCTGTTCAAAAGCAATTGGCCACGTTGTTTTAACAAAATCACACCAGAAAAATCGATACTCTCCATGACTTTATCTATCTTGCGTATCAAATCCGTTTCGTATGTCATTGTTTTACTCACCTTTTTTTCTTTTGCTCGCCCGGTTCTTACATCCACCATACATGGTGCTGTAATCTACGGCTGACAAAGCATGATTAAGTGTTGTTCTATCACCTGCTCCATCCGTTGAACACTTAGCCTTTCGGGTTGCATTAGCGTATGAATGGCTAGTCCATCTACCAGAGCATACAACTTCTCTGTTTCGATCTCGGCATCCAGATCCGGATGTGCCATGCCATGTTCGCGCAGCTCCTGGATAACCAATTGAGCGGATAGATACATACCGTTATGCATTTGATCGCTTAACTTTTTTAATTCAGGGTACATCAGCACTTTGGCCGAAAAAGAAAACCAGACCTCCATTTCCATTTTCCTGTCCTCATCCAGTGGAAGAAATTGCAGCAGGAGATTTTTCATATTCTCCAACACGGTTCCACTCATCTGTAACGCTTCTACTCTCTGTTTCACCCTTTCCGCAAACAGATTCATGCAAAATGCAAATAGCTCAGCCTGTGTGGCAAAATAATGCCTCATTGATCCTACGGATAGGCCCGCTTCCTTCGCTATAGTCCGAACAGTGGCGTGTTCAAGTCCATTATCCCGGATAACGCGAATAGCTGCGGCAGCAACAATTGATCTTTGTTTTTCATGGTCTACAATTTTGGGCATGGCTTCATTATACACCAAGCTTCTCTTTTTATAGTACACTGTGTTATAATTCTTTTTAATACATCGTATTAAATAAAAAGATTGTAAAGAAAGGAATTACTAAGGATGCAGACTAGCATTTCAGGCAATCGACGCAAAAAATGGAGAGTGTTAAAATTCATAACCCTGCTGTTCTGTACAGCGCTATTGGTTATTAGCGTAGGTTTCCTCTATGAATGGTATGCCTCAGTGAAGGCAAAAGGAGACTATCCACCTTCGGGAAAATTAGTTGAAGCCGGAGGTTACCAGCTTCACATTCATCAACAAGGAAGCGGGTCTCCTACCATTATTTTGGAGGCAGGAAGTGGTGAAACCAGTCTATCCTGGCGTGATATCCCTAATGAACTGGCCAAATACGCCACAGTGGTTACCTACGACCGCGCAGGGTATGCGTGGAGTGAGCCCTCCCCCACTGAACGTTCTGGTGCAAATATTGTTAAAGAGTTACATACAGCTCTGGAGAAAGAAGGCATTGGTGGGCCATATATTATGGTAGGACATTCTCTTGGTGGAATGTATGCCAGGCTGTTCGCACAAACCTACAGAAACGACGTGGAAGGCTTGGTCCTTATTGATGCAAGACCTGAGGATGATGAACGAAATACGAAGGATTTGCTGAAACAGGCTCACTTTCAAGGTAATCCGCCTGCTTCCTTATTGTCGGTTTTGAAGTTATCCGGAAGTTTCCGGCTGTTTCCAGACTTCATGCTTGAAGGATTGGTTGCCAAACAAGATCGGGATGCATTTGTTAATGTAATAGCAACCCCTTCCTTTTTTCATGCCAAAGAAGAGGAAGCTGCTCTTGCCTATAAAACAGAAGATGCCATTCGCGGCCAAAACCTCGAATCCATCCCTGTACGAATCATTGCTCGCGGGCTCCCCCAAAACTATGCTCAGGCAGGAATATCCGATGATATTGGAAAGGAACTTGAATCCATCTGGCAAGCGGGACAGCGCAACATGTTGAACATATCGGAGGATAGTGAGCTCATCGTTGCTTCGAAAAGCGGACACATGGTCATTCATGACGAACCCGACCTCGTTATCCAAACCATCCTGCAATTGCTTTCGAACAACAACAAGACGCACTCCATTCGCTAAATGTTTAAAGGCTGTCCCCTTGCGCACCACTACGGGACAGCCTTTTTCGTATTAAATCTGCTAATTCAATTCCGTTCCTATGATTTAACGGAAAGCTTGCTGATCTGTCTCAAGTCCCCTAGGATCCATCTTCTTTTCACGCGTCAATTTTGCATTCATGAGATAGTGCAGCGTCAAGTAGATGGTGAGTATAAATAGACCAAAAAACAGGCAAAACGCAATCGATGGACGACTAACACTTTCAACTACCAATTTAAACAGCGTATCCCGGTTAGTTAAGGCATCCCAACTGTTCAGACGGTAGACCCGCCCGAGCAGCACACCGTAGCTCCCCAAAGCGCAGCCCGCCAGTACAAAGACCCATGACGCCACATTTCCCATTTTTCGATATATAACCTCTTGGAGCTGATACATGGACAAAAAACCAAGCAGCAAGCCTGTCCATACAAACATCAGCACTACAATCAGATCGTACCAGTACCTGTAATCCAGACCGTTTTCAGCATAGTAACGCGAACTCCGCGCCGTCAGATGAACAAGATCCGTTACGATATAGGACGCATTCGGAAAAAACAACAGCCATAAGAGCCCACTTGCCACCGCAAGCCATGGAGCCACTCTCCACTTCGCTTCACTGAATCCATATGAAATAAAAGAGAAAACAAACGGAATCCAGGCCAAAAACAGATTCCAGATAAGAAACCGGAAATATCGTTGGTCCAGCCAGTCAGCAGCTGCAAAGTACAGTCCTACCGTAACCACAGTAACTACGCTAAGGAAAATAAAAACATTAAAATAATTCAGCTGTCTCAATAGTGCCTACCTCACTTATTTTCGGGAAATTCCGAATAATCGCTTCCATTCTCATCCTAAAAATTGAAACAAACACCACATTAGGATCATACCACGTACTCAATAAGAATCAAATTACTTGAATCCGGTATTCATCATTAAGTCCGTTGCAGAGCATTATCCCAATACCTCAATCTGCACCTACATAACACAAAAGCGGCTGTTCCGTTAATAGGAACAAGCCGCTTTCTTTAAATGCGCATTTTCTACATAGTTGTTCAATGACTTCCTGCGATAATTGCAGTCAGTTTATCTGGATTCACGACCAGATAGACTGCCTCAATTCGTTCACCCGACAAGTCCGCCTGAAGGCATAATACCTCGCTTAACTCCCCATTATTCAGGAGAGCAACCTGAAGCTCCCCGTTGATCATGGTTGGAACCCACTCGCGTTCCCTTAATCGGGTAAGCACACGCCGGGACGTCAGAAGAGCGAGAACACCCTTATGAACCTTCATGGATCTCATGACCGTATGTACCCGTCCACCTCCATCTGCGGTAAATACAGGTTGTTCAGAGAGCAGATCGAGCATGGCAGTCACATCATAAGCAAGAAAGGCAGTCGTGAAACGCGCGAGCAATTTTTCTTTGGTCGCTTGATCCACGGTGGTCTGATCCTTATCCGGAAGTTGATCCGGCAGGTTGCGTCTGGCCCGGCTAAAAATTTGCCGGCAATTGCTTTCCGTTTTGCCAAGCCAATCGGCAATCTCCCGGTACTCGTACTGGAAGGCTTCACGAAGCACAAATACTGCCCGTTCCACGGGTGTCAGTCGTTCCAGCAGCACCAGATAGGCATAAGAGATCATTTCTTTCTGTTCATAAGTTTCCTCTGGCAGCTTCACTGTCTCGCCAATCGGTTCAGGAAGCCATTCACCAACATAATGTTCTCTTTGATTGCGCGCGGAATTCAGCTGATTCAGACTCCGATTTACGACAAGTTTGGCAATATAGGATTTGGGATTACGGATTACTTCGTCAGATCTGCTCTGCAGCCCTGCAAAACAGTCCTGAACAATATCCTCCGCTTCCACGACACTCCCAAGCATTCGATAAGCAATGGAGAAAGCATATGCTTTATAACGGATATACAGTTCACCAACTTCCAGAGAAGACTCTTCCGGTTCATTGGTGAGTTTATCAGGATTCATTTGAAAAGCCTCCTCTGGGAGCGGATATTAGATGTTTAATTAAAACAGCCGGGATACATGCCTGTAGTAATTGCAATTCGGTTCCAGTTGTTTATGGTATTGATCGCCATGATCAAATCCACGACCTCCGCTTCACTAAAGTGTTCCCGGACCTTATTGTATAAATCCAAAGGAACCCCCTGCTCAGAGATTTGGGTCACGGCTTCAGCCAGTTCAAGCATAACACGTTCTTTTTCCGTGAACAAAGGAGCTTCGCGCCATACGCTAAGCATTAAAATGTGATCTGCATAATCGCCAAGCTTCAACAGATCTTTGGCATGCATGTCAAGACAAAAAGCACAGCCGTTGATTTGTGATACTCTGATTTTTAACAGCTCATATAATACTTTATCTTCAAATTGACCCGATACAAACTGCTCCATTGCCATTAATGCCTTGAAAGCTCCCGGATTTACTGCTCTGTGATTCATTCTCAAACTCATTTCAAATCGCCTCCGTATTGTAGTGTACATACTGAAGACAAATGAGCAGATGAATCTGTGACATCCATTTCAAAAAAAGTTATGGGGGATAATTAGTATCTCCAACCGTTACCAATGAGAGGGCGCTGCACAGTGTACGGCGTGTAATCTGACTCCGATGGCAAATAAGCCGTATTCGGGGTATGTCCATACGATGAATTCATTGGATCGGGATAAATATGTTCCGGACTTGGTGCGTACTGCATTTGTACATACGGCTGAGAATTCGGCTGGGCGTTGGGCTGGCTATTTGGTTTAGGCATGTTTTCGGCAGCTGGCGAAACTTGAGTTGCACAATCTGCAGGCGGTCCAATGAATACGGTCTTTTGAATTGGGGCTAGTGTCTCTTTAACCTTGTTCTCGTCCAGACAATACGTATGGGCCAGTACATTTGCAGGCGTAAGACGCAGAATGTCTGAACCAAATATCGCTTCTGGAACCGGAGCATCAAAAATGGCCAGCAGGTGAGTGTTATCAAGAGTTGCAATTTCATAATGCCACCAGCCTTGGGGAACATTCGCTACCTGGCCAGGATTAATGCGGAAGTTTAACAATTCGTTGGTAAAAGGATTGATCAGGGAAACGACAGCAGAACCACGGATACAATAGACCAATTCTGTTGCGTTTTGATGTATATGAGGTTCAACTACATTGCCAGTACTCAAATAAATATCCAGCAGGGATGCATTCCCCAATGTATTTAACTGTTTGATGGATAGGGAGTTAATGTAGTTATTTTCATCCTTTTTGAACAATTGATTCTGGTTCACATCATACGTGAACTGGGTGGTGGGTAACGTATAATCCATATAAGAGGTTGCCAAAAGTTAACGCCTGCCCTTCGCTCATGGTTTAGGTATAAACCTATACGCCAGCTTATGCCCAGGGCATATATGCGTGAGCCCATTTCTGCCGGAGCTGATTCAGGGCAAATGGCCCAGGTCAAAATGGAATTCAATGATAAACGTGCGATACGAATCCCAATTGCATAAAAAAAAAATCATATCTGCCGGTTTATCTTATTTTCACTTGCTATATAGTTTAAAAAACAAAAAAAACCTTGAAATGAACTCAAACTCAAGGGTTATAAATATAAACGGACAGGATCAAGAGTATAGAAGTATAATAATCTTCCTTTACTCTTGATCCTGTCCGTTAATTCCTGGATGCGCGTGGAGGGACTTGAACCCCCACGTCAAAGACGCTAGATCCTAAGTCTAGTGCGTCTGCCAATTCCGCCACACGCGCATATCGTATTATGGTGCCGGCGAGAGGACTTGAACCCCCAACCTACTGATTACAAGTCAGTTGCTCTACCAGTTGAGCTACACCGGCGTTTTTTGGTAGCGGCAGAGGGGATCGAACCCCCGACCTCACGGGTATGAACCGTACGCTCTAGCCAGCTGAGCTACGCCGCCACATTATGTAATTAGAAAATATCCCAAAGGGATT